>NZ_OZ209244.1:0-2849698 GCF_964642095.1 Fretibacterium fastidiosum | reverse complement strand
GTTCCCGCCTCCTCGCTAAACGTCCTCTCACTGCCTGACTATATTATACAATTTGCCCGTTGCATTTTTCGCTTCCCCTAAGGGGAGGTGCCACCGAAGGCGGCGGAGGGGTTGCCTCTCGCGACGAACAACATCGGGCGTGCTGCGCGTTATGAGGTAGAATAGAACAGGAAGTGGAACGACCTTTTTAAATTTAAGGAGGTTCTCTGCGAAATGTTCCGGACCCTTAAGATGCGCGGCGTCCTTGGAGCGGCGGCCCTGCTCCTGTCCCTGGCAGCCTCCGGGGCGCAGGCGGCGCCGGTTCGCGCGCGGGTGCTCTTCATCGGCGACATCATGGCGCACATCCAGCAGATCGACGCGGCGGAGCGCAGCGACCCGAAGAGGGGCAGAACCTGGGACTTCGCCCCGCAGTTCCACCGCGTGAAGCCCCTGCTGGCCGGGGCTTTTGTCGTGGGCAACCTGGAGACGACCTTTGCCGGCGAGTCCCGCGGCTACGCCGGGTACCCCTCGTTCAACACCCCGGATTCCCTGACGGAGGCGCTGAAGGGACTTGAGATCGACCTGGTGACCCTGGCGAACAACCACATCCTGGACCGGGGTGCCTCGGGCGCGCGGCGCACGGCGGAGGTCCTGGACGGAGCGGGCATCGCCTGGACGGGGCTCGGCACGGGGGAGGTGCTGGCGAACGACGCCCTCCTGCTGGAGCGGGAGGGGCTTCGCTGGGCCTTCGTCAACTGGACCTACGGCAGCAACCGAAGCCCTGCCTCGAAGGACGTCCACCTCAACGTCATCTCGGAGCCCGCCGTCGCCGCGGGCATGGCGCGGGCGCGGGCGCTGAGTGCGGACGTCGTCGTGGCGTGCTTCCACTGGGGGGACGAGTACCATCTCTCGCCGAACGCGCGCCAGCGGCAGGCGGCGGATCAGGCCCTGGCGGGGGGGGCCGACCTGGTGATCGGGACGCACCCCCACGTCCTTCAGCCTGTGGAGGTGCGCGTCGGAGAGGACGGCGCGGCCCGGGCGATCGCCTGGTCACTGGGGAACTTCGTCTCGTTCCAGCGCACGCTGCCCCGCGAGCGGACCTGCATCCTCTCCGCGGAGTTCGAGAGGGAGGACGACGGCCGCACGCGCCTGACGCGGCTTGCGGCGGCTCCTCTGCAGGTCCTCCTCATGCCCTCCGGCAGGCGCGTCCGCCGCACGGAGGTGACCTATGCCGGGACGGGAAGGGCCTTCAACCACTTTGGGCTCTCGAAGGAGGGCGTGGCGCGGCTCCAGCGCGCGGGGCACGCCGTCCTGGACTTCCTGGGAGCGCAGGAGGAGACGGACGAGTGGGGCTTCTACACGCTCTGGAGCGAAGCGTCCCCCGACGTCCTGCCGACCCCGCGGCGGACCTCCCCCTCGAACTAGCGTCCGGATGCCATGCGGAGGACAAGACGCCTCCACGCCGCCTTCGCCCTGCTGGCCGCCCTGCTGACGTTCTGCGGCGAGGCCGGGGCCGCGCGGATCGACTGGTTCCTGCAGCCGGTCTGGGATCGCGCCTCCCGCTTCAGCGAGGGGTTGGCCGCCGTGTGTTCGGGCGGGCGCTGGGGGTTCATCGACCCGGCGGGAAGGTGGGCGGTGGAGCCCCGCTATGAGGATGCCCAGCCCTTCCGCGGCGGACTGGCCGCTGTCCTGCTGGATGGGCGATGGGGCTTCCTGGACCTCAAGGGGCGCCTCGCGGTCAAGCCCGCCTTCGCCGCCGCGTCCTCCTTCAGCGAGGGGCTGGCGGCCGTTCGGGCCGGCGACAAGTGGGGCTATGTCGACCGCAGGGGGACGATGGCCATCGCCGCAAGCTTCGACCTGGCGGGGGACTTCTATCAGGGGCGAGCCGCGGTCACCAGCGGCGGGCGCTGCTTCTTCCTGGACCCGAAGGGCGTTCGGGTGGGGAGCCTGGACTTCGACGCGGCCTGGCCCTTCGTGGAGGACCGCGCTGCCGTCGTGGTGGACGGGAGGATGGGCTTCATCGACCGGGAGGGGCGCATGGCGGTTCCGCCGCGGTACGATCCCCCGGTGGGAGGCCGGGTGTTCAGCAGCGGCCTGGCGGGCGTGGAAATCCAGGGGCTGTGGGGCTACATCGACCTCAACGGGAGCTGGTTCGTCGAGCCCTTCTGCGAGGGGGTGGGGGACTTCAGCGACGGCCTGGGGCCGGTGCGCCGCGGCGGGCGCTGGGGGTTCGTCTCCCTGTCCGGCGAGCTTGCGATCCCCTACGCCTTCGAGGACGTGATGCCCTTCTCCGAGGGTGTGGCCAGCGCGGCCGTCGGCGGTCGCTGGGGCTACATCGACCGTCTGGGCTCCTGGATGGCGGACCCGGTGTTCCTGGAGGCGTGGCCCTTCAGCGAGGGCCTGGCGCCGGTGCGCAGCGCTCTGAACGGGCGGTGGGGGTACGTGGGGCGCAACGTCGCCCCCCTCTTTGGGGGACGCGCCTTCGACGGGGCGGAACCTTTTTCGGAAGGGTTCGCCCTCGTGGCGTTGGCGGGGCGAAGGTTCTTCATCGACGAGGAGGGGCGGGACGCTTTCGACGCCGCGTTCGCGGACGCCCGGAGCTTTTCGGACGGCCTGGCCGCCGTCGTGGCAGGGGGCTGGTGGGGCTACATCGACCGGCAGGGACGGACGGCGATCCCGCCGCAATTCGAGGCCGCGGGCGCCTTCCACGACGGGCTGGCCCCCGTCCGCGCCAAGGGGAAGTGGGGGTACATCGATCGGCGCGGCCGGTGGGTCGTCAAGGCCGCCTACGACGCGGCGTGGCCCTTCAGCGAGGGGCTGGCCGCCGTCAGGAAGGGCCGATCGCTGGGTTACATCGACGCGGCGGGCCGGACGACGATCCCCTTCAAGCTCACTCCACCCGGCGACGGTGCGGAAGCCGGGCCCTTCAGCGAGGGGCTGGCCGCCGTCCTGAGCGGGGGCCGGACGGCCTTCATGGACAGGGGCGGCAGGGTCGTGATCAAGGGCGCCTTTAAGGCCTGGCGCGGCGCGGCGCCGCGCTTCCGGTCGGGCATCGCTGCGGTGGAGGACGGGAACGGACGGGAGTTCTTCATCAACCGTGAGGGGGACGACGTCGGCGCAAGGGGCTTCGCGGCCGCCGAGAAGGGAGCCGCGACGCTCGTCCGGCCCTATCGTGCCCCTTCGGGGCTCTTTGGGTATCGGCGTTCCGACGGCGTGATCCTGGTCCCCCCGTTCCTGGAGCGCGCGGGGGAGTTTCAGGACGGACGCGCCCCCGTCTCCCTGGGCGGCCGATGGTGGTACATCCCCCAGCCCAGATAGCGTTGTCGCCGGGAGGCACGTTGATCCAAAGGACAAGCACCGTGGAATTCGCGCCGCGGCGGCCCGAACGCTGCGATGAGAGGGTGCAGGTCAGCCCTCTTCGTCCTGTTTTTCCTGTCCGCCGCAGTCCTCGTCGTCGCGCCGCGTTTTTCTGCAACCTCGCCACGTAAAGCCTGCCCTCCACACTCGCAAGCGCTTCACAAACGTGGCGTGCAAACGGCAATCGAAAATCGAATGAAACGCACAAAAGCGCCCTGAAAAATCGAGGCGCTTTTGTTGTATCCCTTATGCGTTTGAGGATTTTTTCTGTTCTTTTTTCTTCTTTCGGCATTCCGCGTCCTCAAACCGGCGGCAGGGCCTGAAGCGCCACCGAGTTGAGGTAGTTCCACGGTTTGTTGTAGTGCGGCTGGAAGAAAAAGTCCGTAAAGGCCAGATCCTCCACCGTCATTTCGTTCTGGATGCAGACGGACAGCGTGTTGATCGACTGGGTGAGGTCCTCCTTCGAGCGCACCTGCGCCCCCAGGATACGCATCGTCTTCCGGTCGTAGACCAGCTTGAGGTAGAAGGGCTCCGTGGTGGGCATGAACTCCGGCCGGTAGTTGTCCTTCAGGACGGAGACCGCGTAGTCGATCCCCAGCTCCCTGGCCACCAGCTCGGTCAGCCCCGTGCTGGCGATGTTCCACTCGTAAATCTTGATGCCGGAGGTCCCCTGAGTGCCCCGATGCCTGGTCGTGGGCGCTTTGAGGTTCCGCGCGGCGAGCGTCCCCATACGGACGGCGTTGGTGGCCAGCGGGATGTAGCCGTACTGCCGGGAGGCGTTGTTGTAGACCGCGCAGCAGTCCCCGGCCGCGAAGATGTCGGGGTGCGAGGTGCGCATGTACTCGTCCACCCGGATGGCCCCGTTGGGAAGCATCTCCAGCTTGCCCTTGAAGAGCGCCGTCAGGGGGCGGAAGCCCACGCACAGGATCGCCAGGTCCGCGTCGAACTCCCCATCCGTCGTGACGACCTTGGCCACCTTTCCGTGCCCGTCGTCCACGAACTTCTTGACGGTCCGGCCGAAGGCCAGCGTCACGCCCTTCTCGACGTAAAGCTTCTCGATCACGTCGATCACGTCGGGGTCCAGGTAGCGCGGCAGCACCTGGGACATCTGGTCGATGAAGGTCACGGACTTGCCCTGGGTCTCGAAGGCCTCCACCAGCTCCGTGCCGATGTATCCCGCGCCGATGATCGCGACCTTGCGTGCGGACGCGCACCGCTTCACGATCTCCATGGCGTGCGTGTAATTCTTGCAAAGCATCACATTCTCCAGCTTCGCGTTCTCGATGGGCGGCTCGACGGGCCAGGAACCCGCCGTGACGATCAGCTTGTCGTAGGTATCCTCGAACTCCCTGCCCGATCTCAGGTCGCGGACCTTCAATTTTTTCCCCGCCAGGTCGACCTCCGTGACCTCGTGCTCCATGCGGGTCGTGACGCCGAGCTCCGCAAGCTTCTCCGGCGAGCAGTAGAACAGACCGGCGGGGTCCTTCACCAACCCCTGAACGTGCAGCGCGATGCCGCACGACAGGAAGGAAATATTGTCGTTCCTCTCATAGACCGTGACCTGCGCGTCCTTGTGCAGCGCCACGGTGTTCAACACCGCCGCCGTGCCGGCGTGCGTGCAGCCCAAAACCACAACCTTCATCATCCGTTCCTCCTCCGGGTGTGTTTTTCAGATTTTTTTATTGTACAGTTATGTCCTGTGGCTGTAAAGTGCTGTAAAGTAAGGAAGGAGGACCCAAATCCAAAGGGTGCGACGGCTTTACTGAGGGTCAAGCCAGTCGTCGTTTGTGGGCGAGACGCGGAAGATCTGCGCCCGGCCCCACCCCTCCACGAAGGTTTTGGCTCCCCTGAAAGGGGGGCTGCCCCGTAAGGGGCTGGGGGGTTGTTGGGGGCGTGAGAAGCGACCCCTCCGGCCCTTCAGGCCACCTCCCCTTGCAGGGGAGGCAAAAAGAAGGGCGCGTTTTCAGGCCCCCGGTTTATTAGGCTCCCCTGGAAGGGGAGCTGGCGAGCCCTGCAAGGGCGAGACTGAGGGGTTGTTTTGGCCCCGCAGGGGCTGGGACTGACGGCCCGTGAGCGTCAGCGAACGGCTGCCGGAAGGCTCCCCGAAGTGGGGGACTGACGGCCCGTGATCGATAGCGAACGGCAGCCGGAAGGCTCCCCGAAGGGGAGGGGGGTAGGGACGGCGAGTGTTTTTCATAAGACGCGCCTGTCTGACATTCCCCGCCAACGCCTCCACAAGGCAATCCATTGCCTTGCTTCGGCACAGCCGACCAACGCAGCGCTGCAATCGCTGACGCGATTGCATAAGCTGCGTCGTCTGGCCGAGCTGCGGAAGTCCCCCGGACTTCCTTTGCCCTCAGCCGACCGACACGACGCCGACCGCCTATCGGCGTCCGTAAGTCGTGTCGTCTGGCTGCCCTCCGGCCCTTCGGACCACCTCCCCTCGTGCTGCGCGTTATGAGGTAGAATAGAACAGGAAGTGGAACGACCTTTAATTTAAGGTGGGGCGTAAGGCTGCCTGCGACACGGCGTGGTCCTTCAGCGAGGGGCTGCCGCTGTCCTGAACGGGGGCAGAGCGGACGTCCCCGGCAAAAATCGAGGGAGGGGATTTCATGTTCCTGACGCGCGTTCGTCGGCATTTTTGCGTTGCCCTGTCGTTGTTGCTCCTGTTTGCTGCCGCTGCGGCAGCCGCTCCGGCCCGAATCGTCTCCCTGTCGCCGGTCGGGACGGAGATTCTTTTTGACCTTGGATTGGAGGACCGCATCGCCGGGGTCACGGAGTTCTGCGACTACCCGCCGGAGGCGAAGCTGAAGCCGAAGGCCGGGGGCTTCACGGAGGTCAACCTGGAGAGCCTGGTCGTCATGAGCGCGGACCTTCTGGTGCTTCAGGACCTTCACCGTCAGGAGCTGGCTCCCAAGCTGGAGGCCCTGGGCATCCCCTACTACATTTTGAGCCAGGAGTCGACGGAGGACATCTGCAGGGGAATCCTGGAGCTGGGAGAGCTCTGTGGGGTGCAGGACCGGGCCGAGGCCAGGGTGGCAGAGATTCGGAGCCGTCTGGACGCACTGGCGTCCCGGCTGAAGGACCTCCCCCGACCGAGGGTGCTGCTCTCCGTTTCACGGGAGCTCACGCTGGACTATCTTGAGACCCTCTACGTTGCGGGGCCGTCCGGCAACTTCTATAACGAACTGATTCGAATGGCCGGCGGAGTCAACGCCGTGGAGGAAGGCCCCTCCTACGTGAAGATATCCCAGGAGGGGGTCCTGAAGATCGACCCGGAGGTCATCCTCGACCTGGTGGGCGATCAGTCCTATTACCATGCCCCCGACGCGGCCGACCCCGACAGGGTGTTCAGCTCCGAACACCTCATGGCGCCGTGGCTGCGTCTCTCAGACGTCAGGGCCGTTCGGGAGGGCAGGGTCCACATCCTGAGGGGGACCTTCCTCCTCCGTCCGGGGCCTCGAATCCCTCAGATCGTCGAGGCCTTCGCGCGCTGCATCCATCCCGGGGCATTGTCCGATGACCAGGCCCCTGCGGCCCGCTAGTTCCTCCTTAGCCCTGCCTCGATGAATCCGCCGCTCTTCGAGGTCCGCGGCCTCACTTTGACGCTGGGAGGCCGGCGTATTCTGGACGGGCTCAACTTTTCGGTCCGACGGGGGGACTTCGTGGCGATCGTAGGGCCTAATGGAGCGGGCAAGAGCAGCCTGCTGCGCTGCCTCGGCGGGCTCTGCCGGAGCTTCTCCGGGGTGGTGCTCCTCGAGGGGCGTCCGGTCGTCTCCCTGTCGGCCAGGGCGATCGCCCGACGCATCGCCTGGGTCCACCAGAGCGGGGAAGGGGATTGGAGCTTCACAGTGGAGGAGTTCGTCCGGATGTCGCGGTTCCCCTGGCGGGACGCCTTCTCCGGCTGGACGCGGGAGGACGAGCGGGCCGTGAGCGAGGCGCTCTACGTGGCTGGAGCGGAAGCGTTTGCCCCGCGTCCCATGGGCGCGTTGAGCGGTGGCGAGCGTCAACGGGCCTTCATCGCCGCGGCCCTGGCGCAGGGGACGGACGTGCTCTTTCTGGACGAGCCGCTGAACTCCCTGGATTATCTGCATCAGGCGGAGATCCTGGAGTTGATGGAGCGGATCGGCGGGGAGCGGGACGTTACGATCCTGATGGTCACCCACGACGTCAACGCTGCCCTCTCCGCGGCGGGCCGCGTGCTGGCGCTCCGGGACGGAAAAATATGCCATGAGGGGCCGAGCCGGGATTTTTGGGACGCGTCCATCCTGGGGGAGGTCTTCGGGACGGATTTTCACTCCTTTTTGGGGGCGGGGCAGACGATCCCCTTCGTCGCCCCGGCCCGGATGCTGCGATGAGAGGACGCAGGTCAGCCCTCTTCGTCCTGTTCTCCCTGTCCGCCGCAGTCCTCGTCGTCGCGCCCCTGGTGGGGATGCACGCGCTCTCCTGGCGGGACATCTGGCCGGGAGAAGGGCAGGGGCACAGGATATTCTGGGAGCTTCGGCTGCCGAGGGTCTGTCTGGCCTGGGTGACGGGGGCCACACTCGGCGTCTGCGGCGCGGTGTTCCAGGCCCTGTTCCGGAACCCCCTGGCCTCGCCGGACATGCTGGGGGTCTCGACCGGGGCGGCCTTCGGCGCCGTGCTCTCCATCCGGCTGGGGCTGACCGTCTCCCTCCTTTCTGGGCAGTCCGGGCTCTCCGTTCCGGCCTTTTTGGGGGCGGGGGTGGCGACGATCGTGGTCTGCGCCGCCGGGTCCTGGAGGCGCAGGAGCACGTCTTCTCTGCTCCTGTCCGGCATCGCCGTCAGCTTTCTCTTCAGCAGCCTCACGCTGATCGTTCAGTATACGGGCAACTATGTGGACACCTTCAGGATGGCGCGCTGGACCATGGGCAGCGTTCAGGCGGTGGGTTTTGGAACGCTGTGGACCACACTGCCTGCGTTGCTGTTTATCCTTGCGGTGGCCGTGTTTTGTGCGCCGGAGCTGGACCTCTTCCTCTGTGGGGAGGAACTGGCCGAGAGTCGCGGCGTGTCCGTGAAGCGATTGAGGATCGGGTTGTTCGTCGGGGTCTCTCTGGCCGTGGCTGCCAGTGTGTCGGCGTGCGGCCCCGTCGGGTTCATCGGGCTCATGGGGCCCCATATCTGTCGCCGTCTCGTCGGCCCCGTCCATCGGACGCTCGTCGTCGCCTCGGCGCTGTTCGGAGGGGCGTTTCTGGTGGCGTGCGACACCGCTGCCCGAACGCTCTGGGCTCCTGCAGAAATCCCCGTCGGTGTCCTCACTTCCTGCATGGGAGCCTCTTTCTTCCTGTGGCTCCTGCTGAGACGTGAACGGCATGAAAGGTGATTTCGGCCCCCCTTCCAGGGGAGGCGAAAGCAAGTGGCGCATTGGCCCCCCTGCAAGGGGGGCTGCCCCGGAGGGGCTGGGGGGTGTTGCTGAGCGTGAAGGATAACCCCTCCGCCGCCTTTGGCGGCACCTCCCCTTTCAGGGGAGGCGAAAGGCCCCTTTGTAAGGGGGGCGTGGGACGATTGGATTCTCCAGGGGATTTTCGGAGGTGGACTTATGCTGGAGTATATGCGGGCCGGTGGCGGCATCATGTGGATCATCGCCCTGCTCTCGTTCGTCGCGTTGGCCGTCGTCCTGGAGAGGCTTTTCTTCTTCACCCGCAGCCGGACGGACCCTGGAAGGCTGGAGGTCGGGCTGGGCCGGGCTTTGCGTGACGGGGACCTGCAAACCGCCCTGGCCCTTGCCGAAGCGGGAAACAGCTCACTCCATCGGCTCTTTGCAGCGGTGTTCTCGTGTTGGGAGCTGCCGGACGAGACCGTGAGGCTCTTGGCCGAGCGTCGGATTCGGCGGGAGCTCTACCGATGGGAGCGGCATCTGCCAGTGCTGGAGGTAACGGCCCGTGTGGCGCCGCTTCTGGGGTTGCTGGGCACCGTGCTGGGCATGGTGGAGATGTTCCGGTCGCTCCACCAGGGTGGGGCCGTCGACGCGATCGCCGTGACCGGGGGAATCTGGAAGGCGCTCTTCACCACCGTTGCGGGGCTGGTTGCCGCGATCCCGATGGTGCTAGCCCACAGTCTGCTTCAGGGGGCCGTCGATTCCCAGGCGGAGACGCTGGAGCGCGGGGTGGACTTTCTGCTTCGCGAGCGCGCCGTCCGTGAAGCGGGGCGTCCCGAGTCATGAGGACTCGGCCCCGCAGGAAGGTGGACCTGGACATCACTCCCCTGATCGACGTGCTCTTCATGCTCATCATCTTCTTCGTCCTGACGACGAGCTTCGTGCAGGGGCGGGTGGAGGTGGACCTGCCCCGGGGGGAGGGAACTCCGCCGAGGGAGGACAGGACCTTGCTGGTCTCGGTGAAAGCGGACGGCACGGTCCTCTGGGACGGGACCCCGGCTGCGAGTGCGGACGTGCCCACCCTGGCGGCCCGCGCCGTGGCCGAGAGCCGGGACGTCCTGCTGGCGGGCGACCGTGCGGCTCCCTACGGGGCGGTCGCGGAGCTCCTGGAGCTCCTTCGGCACGAGGGGCTGGACCGCGCGGGCCTGGCCCTTCGGGGCGTCGCAGTGCCATGAGTCGCTGCTCAGATATCCGTCGGTGGGCGCTTCCCGCAGCCCTCAGCTTGGCCTTCCACGCGGTGCTCTTTCTCCTTCCCATCGGCCTGAACGTCACCGAGTCCCGTCCCGCCATGAGGCTCACCCTGCTCCGGCCGGCGCGCGTCCCTGGCCCGCCCCACCCGGTCGGGGGCGGCGACCGGGGGAACGAGGTGTGGACCGATCTTCTGTCCCCGCCATCCGCCCCGCTCCGGAAGGACGAACCCAAAAGAGAGATCGATCCACGGAGAAAAACTGCCCCTGCGAAAAAAACGCAACAGAGCCCCAAACCGCAGCGCAAACCAGTTCCCAAAGCGAAGCTCGAACCCCAGCCTCAACCCGTTGCCAACCCCGCGGTGCGTGAAGCGCCAAGCGAGGCCCCGACCGTAGTGCGGGGTCGGGCCCCTCTGCCGAACGCCGGAGGCTCCGGCCTCGGAGGCGGGCGGAGCGGCACTGTGGGGAGCGGCGAGGGCACGTCCTCCGGTCCGGGGGCCGAGACGGGCCCCGTGGACGTGGGGACGCTCAGGATTCTCTCCAGGACGCCGCCGGAGTACCCGCTCTTCTCGCGCAAACGTCGGGAGGAGGGGCGTCTGACGATCCTCATCACCATCCAGTCGGGGCGCGTGACCGACGCGCAGGTGGAGCACGGGAGCGGGTACCCCCGGCTGGACGAGGCCGCGCTGCGCGCGGTGCGGACCTGGCGGTTCGACCACCCCGGACGGATACGCGCCCGGGTGCCCGTCAGCTTTCGCCTGGAGCGTTGAGGGCGGCGGAGGGGTTCGGCCAGACGACCGGCCTCACGCAAGCCGATCTTTCGGGAGGATTGCGGCGGCCGGTCGGTCGGCTGAGGGCGAAGGAAGTCCGGGGGACTTCCGCAGCTCGGCCAGACGACCGGCCTCACGCAAGCCGATCTTTCGGGAGGATTGCGGCGGCCGGTCGGTCGGCTGAGGGCGAAGGAAGTCCGGGGGACTTCCGCAGCTCGGCCAGACGACCGGCCTCACACAAGCCGATCTTTCGGGAGGATTGCGGCGGCCGGTCGGTCGGCTGAGGGCGAAGCAAGGCAATGGATTGCCTTGTGGAGGCGTTGGCGGGGAATGTCAGACAGGCACGTCTTAGGAAAAACACTCGCCGCCCCTAGGCTCCTCCCTTGGGGGAGCCTAATAAACCGGGGGCCTGAAAACGCGCCGCTTCTTTTCGCCTCCCCTGAAAGGGGAGGTGGTTCGCGTCAGCGAACCGGAGGGGTTGTTTCTCAGGCTCAACACCCCCCAGCCCCTTCGGGGCAGCCCCCCTTGCAGGGGGGCCAAAACTTTGCCTCCCCTAAAAGGGGAGGTGGCCCGAAGGGCCGGAGGGGTTGATCCTCAGGTTCAACAACAACCCCTCCCCTTCGGGGAGCCTTCCGGCAGCCGTTCGCTGACGCTCACGGGCCGTCAGTCCCAGCCCCTGCGGGGCAGCTCTCCCCTTCGGGGAGGCTTTTCTTAAAATTAAACGCAAATTGGTATCGGCATTTCCACTTTATAGAAGAATTACATCGTCTTTTTGCGGTATAATACTATTGCGATTTGCACATGAATCTTCACGTGGAGTTCGGCGCAGGGAATCCGGTGCGAATCCGGAACGGCCCCGCCACTGTGAGCGCGACGAAACCGATGGATGCCATTGTTCTCCGGCTGTGGCCGGGACGAGAAGGCTCGGGAGTAGGAGGACCGCAAGCCAGGAGACCTGCCGAACGTCCGTTTTGCCGAACGCCTCGGGGGACGGGTGTCGGCAATGTGTTTCTGGAGTCGGGTATGTGGGAGGAGTCCTCGAGGGGCTCCTCCTGTTGTCTAAATGGAGAGAGGAGATGCGCGCCGATGAAGGTCGGACCCCCTTCCCCTGCCTTTGTCCTTTTGCTCTTTGCGCTTACCCCCGTTTTCGTGCTGGGGGCCGTGGGTCCTGCCCTGGGGACGACGGAGCTCCCCGAGGAGCGGGTCGTCGCTCCCCCCGTGGAGGACGAGGACAAGCTGCTCCTCTCCCCCGGATCGGTGACGGTGGTGCGCCCCCAGGAGATGAAGGGGGAGCAGAAGAACCTTCCGGAGCTCCTGAAGCAGGTTCCGGGCCTCCACGTCGTGGAGACCAAGGGGCGCGGGGCCTATACGGTGGCCTCCATCCGCGGCAGCAGCGCCGCGCAGGTGGCGGTCTACGTGGACGGGGTCCTGATGAACCTGGGCAGCGAGGCGGCGGTGGACCTCTCCACGATCCCCGTCGAGAACGTCGAGCGCATCGAGGTCTACCGCGGCTACATTCCCTCCCGGTTCGGAGGGGCCTCCATGGGCGGCGTCATCAACATCGTCACGAAGAAGCCCGAAAAGTCCGGCGGGACCCTCTCGCTTGGAGCGGGCTCCTGGGGACGGGCACGGGCCGGCCTGGCCTGGGACGCACCGCTTGGCGGCGGCAGCCTGTTTCTGGGCCTCAACCACGACCGCACCGACGGCGATTTCAGATATCCCAACGACAACAACACTCCCTACACTCCGACCGACGACTACGAGGCGGATCGCGAGAACAACCGTTATGCAAACACGGACGTGCTGCTGAAGTGGAACGACGACCACTGGCGCGTCGAGGGCGGCTGGAAACGGAACGACCGCGCGCTGCCTTACCCGGCCCCCGGAGCGGACAAGCCGGAGAGCCCGCGGGGCGCGGACTTCCGCGTCGATCAGTGGAACGTGGTCCTGGCGCGGCGCCAGACCTGGGGCGACCTGGAATGGGGGTTCCGCGCGGAGTACCTGGGGCAGAGCAAGAGGTACGACGATCCCGCGGACACGATCGGGGGCTGGGGCGAGCAGCACAACCGCTACGACACGGACCGCCTGAGCTTCGCCCTGGACGGCGCGCTGCCCGTCGGGGACCACCACCTGCTGGAGTTCCTCTGGAACTACTACGACGAGACCCTGAACACGGACGGGGACGTCGTGAAGAAGATGCGCGGATTTCGGGAGCACAACCGCTACAGTTGGAACGCCCAGGTCCAGGACACCATCGGGCTGGGCAGAGGGGACGACCTCTGGCTGACCCCGGTGGTACGCTGGAACGCCGCCGACGGCCGCACGGAGTTCTCGTGGGGGGCGGCGCTGGACTGGAGGATGAGCCGGGAGTGGACCCTGAAACTGACGGGCGGCACGTACAACCGGGCCCCGAACCTCTACGAGCTCTACGGGGACGGGGCGTTCGTCATCCCCAACCCCAGCCTGAGGTGGGAGAGCGGGACGCAGTGGGACGTCGGGTTGGCCTGGAAGGGGCAGCTGTGGGGCGGGGAGGCCACGGCGGAGTTGACGGCCTTCGGCCGCCACTCGGACGACCTGATCGACTACCTGATGACCAACCCCCGGTTTGCCCAGTACGTGAACATCGGAAAGGCCAGGGTGATCGGGACGGAGCTGGAGGTGAGTGCGGAGTGGGCGAAGTGGGCCCTCTACCTGGCCGCCACCTGGATGGACCCGAAGAACGAGACGCCGGGCTACATGGACGGTGACCCTCTGGCGAACCGGCCCGAGTGGGAGGGGCTGCTGAGGGCGACCCGGAAGTGGGAGCGGTCCTCGGCCTTTGCGGAGCTGCGCTACGTGGGCAGGAACTACTACGACATGCAGGGCGAGGTGGGCTGGACGGACCTGCTGACCGCCGGGCTGGGCGTCCGCTGGCAGCCCAAGGAGAACCTGAAGCTGGTTCTGGGGGTGGACGACCTCTTCGACAAGGGGCCGGACCTGAAGCTCTTTGCGGTGGGGACGGGGCCGGAGCGCATGTTGTGGTACCCGCTCCAGGGCCGGACGTTCTACGTCTCGCTGATCTGGACGTTCTAGCAGACGACCAGCTTTCCGCGGCCGTCAGGCTGCGATGCTGTGTCGGTCGCTATCTCGCCAACGCAACAGTTTGCGTTGGCGAGGCGCAGACGACAACCCCTCCGCCTCACTTTCGTTCGGCACCTCCCCTTTCAGGGGAGGCAAAAAGAAGAGGCGCGCTTTAGGCCCCCGGTTTATTAGGCTCCCCTGGAAGGGGAGCTTGCGAGCCCCAGCGGGGCGAGCCTGAGGGGTTGTTGATGGGTGAGAGAGCAACCCCTCCGGCCCTTTGGGCCACCTCCCCTTTCAGGGGAGGCTTTAGGCCCCCCTGCAAGGGGGGCTGCTGAGCGGTAGCGAAGCTGGGGGGTGTTGTTGAACGTGAAGGACAACCCCTCCGGCCCTTTGGGCCACCTCCCCTTTCAGGGGAGGCTTTAGGCCCCCCTGCAAGGGGGGCTGCTGAGCGGTAGCGAAGCTGGGGGGTGTTGTTGAGCGTGAAGGACAGCCCCTCCGGCCCTTTGGGCCACCTCCCCTTTCAGGGGAGGCTTTAGGCCCCCCTGCAAGGGGGGCTGCTGAGCGGTAGCGAAGCTGGGGGGTGTTGTGGGGAGGAGGTGATGCAGAAAAGGAGAACGCACAGGTTGTGGAACTTCGCGTGCGCGGTGGTCCGTCGGAACATCGGGAATCATTTCAGCGAGGAGGTAAAGTTATGTATCGCAAGACGATGAAGCGCTGGTTTTCCGGGATGCTGCTTGTAACAGCGGTCCTCGTCCTGTCGGCTATGCCCGTGGCGGCGGCAAACCTGCTGTTCACGGCTCAGGACGATCTGTTCAACAACGCGCGTCTTGGGAAGATCTCGGGGTATAGAGTCTATACCCTCTCCAGGGATATCGGAGGAAAGTACGGACAGGGGATCTTTCCCTTCAAGAACGCGAACCAGGAGCGGGTGGCCGTCACCCTCTGCCAGACGTTCGACGGCGTACAGCCGGACGTCATCCAGGTCTATGATCCCAGATTCATAAGCACGTTGCCGGTGCTGACGGGACATCCCTACCTGCCCAACATCCGCAGCATGGTCTCCAAGGGCAGCTACCTCTACGGCACATCCTACATGGGGAAGGCGAATGCGCAGAACACCAAGGCCAGGGTGGCGCGGATCGGGATGTCGGGCAGCACTTATACCCCCGACATGGATCATGTTTACGAGTACAACCCTCCGTCGGGCGACGGGCACGGGGAGGCCCTGGTGTCCTACGGCAATTTCCTTTACGCGCTCTTCACGTCCCAGACGGGGAGTTACCCCAACTTCGTCTACAACCCAAGCAGGCTGGTGAAGCTCAACGCGGAGCTGGGACAGGTCAGGGCGATCGACCTGTACGGAAAGAACACCGACGGCGGCACTCTCGGTGCCACCTGCCTGAGCGGCGGGACCCTCTACATCGCTGCCTGGGGTGGGTCGCAGCCCACGGCCCCCAATTACAATCCCGATTCCATGATCGAATCCGTGAACCTGAACAACCTGAGCCACACCACCTGCGTCACCGGTTCGCAGGTCGCCGGTCGCGAGACGGGCTGGAGGCACCACTTCACCTCCATCGTGATCGTCGGCAGCACCGCCTATGTGCAGGCTGTGAGCTGGAACGCTTCGTGGATAGGGGGCGAGGTCCGGCTTTACGCGGTCCCCGTCGCCTCCCTGGGGTCGCTGGGCAGAGCGCATCGGGTCGACACGGTCTCATTTTCCGGCGGCTGGCGGCTGGGGATGGTCCAGGACGGACAGTACCTCTGGATGGCCGCGGGAAAGAACCTTCGCCGCTATACGCTGCCTGCGAACGGCACCGCGAATATGGTGTTCGGGCCCAACGGCGTGTCCTTGGGCGGCAACATCTCCTCCTTCATGCCGATCCCGTCGCTTCGTAGTGTCTTTGCCGCTCAGACGGCACAGGAGGAGCCGGTGCAGGCCATGGCCGCCAAGGATGAGAAGGACGGCGGCAGCGGTTGCGACGCGGGCTTTGGCTGGTTGCTGCTCCTGGCGGTCGTTCCCGTCGCGCTGCGGCGGAGGGGATAACGCTTGAGGAAACGTGGCGTTATCGCTCTCTTCCTCTAGGAAAAGGTACGGAAAGGAGGAGGGCGGATTTCCGCCCTCCTTTTGTCTCGGCTCCCCTGCAAGGGGGGCTGCCCCGAAGGGGAGGGGTGTAGGGGCGGCGAGTGTTTTTCATAAGACGCGCCTGTCTGACATTCCCCGCCAACGCCTCCACAAGGCAATCCATTGCCTTGCTTCGGCACAGCCGACCGACACGACGCCGACCGCCTGTCGGCGTCCGTAAGTCGTGTCGTCTGGCTGAACCCCTCCGGTCCTTCGGACCACCTCCCCTTTCAGGGGAGGCAAAAAGTAAAGAAGGTGACAAGTAATGAAAACGATGAAAGTAAGGGCCCTCTGCGCCGCATTCTTTTTGGCGTTCCTTGCCCTTCCCGCGCCATCCGCAGAAGCGGCGAACTGGCTGGACAACGCCGACATAAGCTGGTACGAGGACGTCGTCTCGGCCAACCCTCAGGCGACGGAATTCGAGATATCCACGCCGGAGGAGTTTGCCGGGCTGGTGGAACTGACGCAGAGGGGCAACGCCTTCGAGGGCAAGACGGTGAGCCTGAAGTCGGACCTGGACCTGAACGGGGCAGAGTGGACTCCCGTCGGGACTTTCTCCGGCGTCTTCGATGGAAAAGGGCACGTCGTCAAGGGGCGCACGACGCTCTTCAGCCACATCTCCGGGGAGGGCGCCCTGCTGCGTGGCCTCCGTAAGGTCGGCGATTCCTCCGGAAGCGGCCTGGTGAAGGTTCTTTCAAAGGGGACGGTGGAGGACTGTTTCTTTAAAGGCGCTGTGCTAACCGATCCCACCCCCCCCCTGGCTCTACCCTAACCAGCTCTCCTGTAACCGGAGGGCTCGTGGAGAAGGTCGAGTGGTCAGGGAGGGTTCGGGGTTGCTCTGTAGAGAGTCTGATTATTGCCGATGCTTCCTACAACTTGGTAGGTGACCCCCCCCACTTGGAAAGGGCACATCAAATTGTCGGGGGGGTGGTGGGTTATTGCGTTGGAACCATTGAAAATTGTTCTTTCAAGGGAACGATCGACCGCATGGCTAATGGGGACTCCACCATGGGGGGGATTGTTGGACAGGGGGGCGAGATACGGAACTGCCGCGCGCAGGTCGTCCTGGGGGCGGACTCGGAGTTCATCAACACTCTCGACGAGGATTCGCACCACTATCAAACAATATTGGGCGGAATAGCCGGGGTCAACGGAGATCTCATTGAAGGCTGCCTGGCCGAGGGGAGTATCCGCTACGTGGGCAGCGACGACGTGGTTTATGCCGGTGGGATCGTCGGGAGAGGAAAGGGAGGTGACGTCGTCCAGTGCGTCTTCAGCGGAGACATTGGGGTCGGCAACACCTCGTGGGGAGAAACGGATGCCCCCAGCAGCGCTGGGGGCATTGCAGGCCTGGGGGACAAAAATATCCGCAGCTGCTTTGCCCGGGGCAAGGTGGCCAACAAGCTTGGAGTCTCAGGGGGACTTGTGGGCCATCTCGCTCATGCTCAAAAACTTGTCAGGATTGAAAACAGCTCCTCGGCCTGTGCGGTCTCCAGCACCAGCGGGCTTGCCGGCGAATTGGCGGGGACTGCCTCTACGTATGGAGATAAGTATCAGATCGTCCGTTGCCTCTGGGTGTCGGAGGGCGAAAACCCGTTGGGGGCCAACTCCCCAAAGGTGGAATTGGTGAGCTGCGACAGGGTGCCGTCGGACGCGGACCTGCCCGTTACCGTTGCGCTTCTTCCGACCCAGCTCGGCCTGACGGAGCGAAAAAGGGGCGAGTTGAGCGTCGAGCTCTATCCGGAGGTTAGCAGCCAGATCGGGAACGTGACCTTTGCCTGGTCGCTTCGGGAGTCAGAGGTCGGGGTGCTGAAACTGGACGAAGGAAAGACGGCTACGGCCTCCATGATGGGGCTGAAGGAGGGGGCAGCCGAGGTGATGGCGCAGTGCGGGCCTCTGGTGGAGGAGAACGTATCCAAGCCCTCCTGCTTGGTCTTCGTGCATCGGGTCCTGATGGAAAAGCTTTCTCTGAGGCCCAAAACCCTTGTCTTGAGGAATAAAAACCATAAGGAGAATATCCGCACCCTGATCGATCCAGATAAGAATACGGTGTCCTATCCTCCCAAATGGAGAATTGAGGTCGTTGCAGGCAATTCCGCGGAGGCCGACGACATCGAGCTGACACCTGCCGACGGCGGGTTTGGCGCGGCGGTTGCTCTGGTGAGGCCCGTCTCTGGTGCGGAGTATCGGGTGGTGGCCGAGGCGGTGGACGGGTCCGGCCTGTCGGACGACGTGATCGTCACGGTCAATTACGTTCCCCCGGTTCCTGGGAGCCCTGACGTCCCAGTGCCGCCGGTGAGCCCCGACGTGAGCCCCGACGTTCCCGCGCCGGTAAGCCCGGACGTGAGTCCCGACATCAAACCGCCGCTGAGTCCCGATGTAAAACCGCCGGTGAGCCCGGATATCACCCTTCCTGACGTACCGGACGATCCGGAAACGGGAATTGCCCCGAAGCTGCCGGACGGCGCGCCCGCGGGCGTGGGGGCGTCGAAGCCCGCGTTCTACGGCGGCAGCGAGAATGCGGCGTTGAAGAACGCTGCGGCAGCGTTGTCGGACAGTGGACTGAAGGCGAAGGACCTGACCTTCGACCCGGATACGGGCGTCGTGAGGCTCCAGAGCCGGGTGGCCCGCGAGGTGGCCAGGGAGGTGCTTCCGAAGGACGTTTCGCTCAAGAAGGTTCGGACGCTGCCGGTGTTGTCGGCCTCTCTGCCGAAGGGGGCAACCGTCGCTGCGGTTGGTCTTGAGATAACGGGGGCCGATCTGATGGCGAAGAAGGCGTCCGAGGTGAAACTGCTGAAGGCGACGGGGCCGGACACGGGAGCGCTGCTGAAATGGTCGGGCAAACCGGAGGAGTTCGGCGACGGGCGGTTCACGGTGCTGGACGGGAGCGGCCGGGTTGTCGATGAATTACAGCCCCGCAGCCGGTACGTTTTGACCGTGTTCATCGGGGACGGAGGGAAGTACGACCTGGACGGCGAGGCGAACGGCAAGGTGGTGGACCCGCTGGCGTTGCTGTCGCTGACGGGCGGTTCGGCCCCGGAACATCAGCCGGGCCCTGACAGCAAGGACGGCGGCGGTGGCGGGTGTAACGCTGGCCTTGGCTGGCTGCTGTTGCTCGCTGCGGCCGTTCCCGTCGTGCTGCGGCGGAGGGGATAACCCCTCCGTCGCCTTCGGCGACACCTCCCCTTTCAGGGGAGGCGGGTTTTCTTGGCCCCCCTGCAAGGGGGGCTGCCCCGCAGGGGCTGGGGGGTTGTTTTTGGGCATGAAAGCAACCCCTCCGCCTCACTTCGTTCGGCACCTCCCCTTTCAGGGGAGGCAAAGCAAAGAGGCACGCTTTAGGCCCCCGGTTTATTAGGCTCCCCTGGAAGGGGAGCTGGCGAGCCCCAGCGGGGCGAGACTGAGGGGTTGGTTTTGGCCCCGAAGGGGAGGGGGGTAGGGGCGGCGAGTGTTTTTCATAAGACGTGCCTGTCTGACATCTCCCGCCAACGCCGAAAGAGGACAATTTATTGTCCTCTTTCGGCACAGCCGACCGACACGACGCCGACCGCCTGTCGGCGTCCGTAAGTCGTGTCGTCTGGCCGAACCCCTCCGCCTCACTTCGTTCGGCATCTCCCCTTGCTGGGAAAGCAAGAGACGGATGGGAAGGAATGATATGATGCCCCTCCTGCCTCGCAACAAAAACCTTTTGGGGTACGCAAGATTGTTGCGCCGGGAGATGACCCCTCAGGAACGACGTCTGTGGTACGAGTTTTTGAGGGACTTTCCCATGAAATTTTATCGGCAGCGTGTTGTCGGTAATTTTATCGTGGATTTCTACTGTGCTTCCTTTAAGTTGGCAATCGAGGTGGATGGAGGGCAACATTGTGACGAGGCCGTTGTGAAATATGACCTCGAACGGACGAAATTTCTGAAATCCTTGGGTATAACGGTGTTACGCTACACGAATCTTGACGTCGCAGAAAATTTTGAAGCAGTTTGTGTGGATATCGAGAATTTTGTGAAGGGGAGGAGCTAACCCCTCCGTCGCCTTTGGCGACACCTCCCCTTGCAGGGGAGGCTTTTGGCCCCCCTGGAAGGGGGCTGCCCCGTAGGGGCTGAGGGGTTGTTTTTGAGCGTGAAGAACGGCCCCCCCGCCGCCCTTGGCGCCACCTCCCCTTGCAGGGGAGGCGAAAAGAAGAGGCGCGTTTGGGGGAGGCAACTCAGGGGAGGTAACAATAGTTTTGAAAGGAGCGTGAACCCATGCGCAGATGGCTGCATGGCATTGTCTGTGTCGTAGCTCTTGGTGTGGTGCTGCTGGGCTTGCAGCCTGCAGCATTGAGTGCTGAATTGTGGTCCGACGTGGCCGATACGTCCTGGGTGAACCAACATGCCGGGACGGAGTCCGACCCCTATCTCATCGAGACGGCGGAACAGTTGGCCGGGCTGTCAAAGCTGGTCAACGCAGGAAATGCTTTCAGGGATAAACACATTCTGCTGACACGGGACATCTCCGTAGCCGGCAGAGAATGGATTCCCGTGGGGTGGATGTGTGCTTATGGCGATTTGGCAGACTTTGCCGGAACGCTTGACGGAGGTGGCCACGCCGTTACGGGAGTGACGATCTCCACGGGCGAGCATCTTCCGGTCAGCCCAAATTGTTTTAAGATCTGTCATTCCGGAGCCTTTTTGGGGTATGTCGCCCCTGTGGCGACGGTTAAGAATCTTGTGCTCATGGGGGCGATCACCAATAAATACTCCAATGGCGCCGCAGGGCTCACGACCTGGTCGGATGGAAATATTTTAAACTGCATCACGTCCTTCGACCTGATGGGAGCCAGTCCGAACAATGCCTATGTGGCCGGTGTTGCTTCTTTGAACGGAGGGGGACTCATCCGTAACTGTGTCGCCTACGGCAGTATCAAGACGCATGGTGCTGGTGGGGCCAACTATGCGGGAGGAATATTGGGTTTTTCTTATTGGTATCAGGGATCTCTTCAAAACTGCGTGGCGATGTGCTCCGAAATAACGGCGGACATGGATGCGGGGGGTATCGTTGGCGGGTTCAGCCCAAATCAAAGTGAATTCCGATATTGTACTTCTGCAGCAGACAAAGTAAAAGCTAACCCTTCTTATACAGGAGGCATCGTGGGGGCTTATGGTTATGGCTGGATCGACTGTTATTGGCTGAAGGTAAATGAAAATCAGCCCAGTTTTGGATTGGGTACGGGGAAGGTCCCAGGGGGCATGATTACGGATCCGGCAAAACTGCCGGTGACGGCAGTGGTGCTGGATGCGGCCGACGTGCGCACGATGCTCGTCGGGGAGACGCGGGAGGTCCACGCTCGCCATTACCCGCCGACCGGCGATCCGTCTGGAGTGAAGTACAAATGGAGTGTGAAGGGAACGGGACTGAGCGTACTGTCCGGGATGGATGGGCCCGTGCTGAAGGTGAAGGCGGTATCGGAAGGGTATCATGCTCTGTCCTTGTCGGTGACGGGCGTGCTGGGTGTGCCGGCGGCCAGCGATGATGCAGCGCTGACGCCCGGCGCGGTGCTGAAGGTGGTGAACGCCCTGCCGCCGGCGACGGGGATCGCTCTGGGCGGCCCCGGCCATGCACTGAAGGAGGGGGAGGTCGCTACGCTGACGGCCGCGATCGTCCCCACCGACGCGAAACCCGAGGGGTTGACCTGGACCGTGGCGAAGGCCGAAGGGCAGGGGGCTGTTGACGACCTCCTCCTGGAGGATCACGGGGACGGGACGGCTGCGGTGACGCTGAAAAAGCAGTACAAGGACGGCGCTTCCTACGGTATCACGGTCCAGTCGGCCGGCGGACTGTCCGCAGCGGTCACGGTGTGGGGCGAGGCGCTGGGCGCGGAGCCGAACGTGCCGGGGTTTGTCCCGATCGGGGCGATGCTTCCGGGTGGGGCGGAGGGGAAGCGTCCCTTCGGGACGACGTCTGACCAGGCCGCTGAACTGATATCTGAGATTGGGGCGGCCCTTGAGGACTTCCGCCTTGGCGGCGACGGCCTGCTGTACCCGAGCCGAGCCCGGCTGGAGACGGTCATGGAGGAGCTGGGGAAGGCGGAGGGGATCAAGTTGAGCGGCGCCTCGCCCTTCCCGCTGATCGCGCTGGAGGTGTCGAAGGCGCGCACGCTGGCGGCGGTGGGTTTCCTGGTGGAGGGCAAGCGCTTCCGCGCCGCTGCGCCGAAGGACGTCGTGCTGTTTGAGGCGCGTCCCAAGGGGACGGGGGAGGTTTTCCGTTACGCGGAGAGCCCGAGGGATTATCTGGATGGGCACTTTGCGGTGCAGCACGAGGATGGCACGGCGATGCCCGGGAACGAGCCGTTCGTCCCGGATAAGAAATACGGCCTGGTGGTGTACGTCCGGGATGGAGGCCGGATCGACCTGATCCCGGCGGAGCGCAGGGTCGCCGCCTCTCTGGTGCTGGCGAAGAACACTGCCCTGTCTGGACCGACCAGTCCTGACGTGAGCCCGGACGTCAAGCCGCCGGTGAGCCCGGATATAAAGCCACCGGTGAGTCCTGATGTGGAGCCGCCCAAGGTTCCGGAGCATGGCGTCGCCCCGCAGCTGCCCGAGGGGACGGACGGGAAAATCATTGCGTTGAAGCCTGAGCTTGCCTTTGGAAAAACCCCGTCTGAATCGTTGGCTCTGGCGGCTAAGATGCTTGCGGACTCCGGACTGGAGAAGGGAGACCTGATCGTCGATCGAAAGACGGGGCAGGTGAAGCTGAACGCGGACGTGGGCTGGGAGGTTGCGGAGAAGGCCGTGAGCTCCGACGGCTTCATCGACGAGGCGAAGTCTCTGCCGGTTCTGACGGCGACGCTGCCGTCGGGAGCGAGCGTTGCGGCGGTGGGCCTCGAGGTGACGGGCTCCGCGCTGATGGCCGAGGAGGCGTCCGGGGTAAAGGTGTTGAAGGTGTTGGGCCCGGAGGAAGGGGAACTGTTGAAGTACGCGGGTTCGGTCTCGGAGTTCGGTGACGGGCGGTTCACGGTGCTGGACGGGAGCGGCCGGATCGTCGGGGACCTGAGCGGCCGTGGCCGGTACGTGCTGACGCTGTTCATCGAGGACGGAGGGAAGTACGACCTCGACGGCCGTGCAAACGGGCGTATCGTGGACCCGGCGCTGCTATTGTCCGTTGAGGAGCCGAACGCCTCGTCTCCAAAACCGAAGCCGAAACCTGGCAACGAGTCCAAGGGGTCCGGCGGGTGCAACGCAGGGCTTTTGTGGGGCTGGCTGCTGCTGGTGGCGGCTGTTCCCGTCACGCTGCGGCGGAGGGGATAACCCCTCCGTCGCCTTCGGCGACACCTCCCCTTCCAGGGGAGGCAAGGCAAAGACAGGGCGCGCTTTTTAGGCTCCTCTGCAAGAGGAGCTGGCGAGCCCCAACGGGGCGAGACTGACGGCCCGTGAGCGGTAGCGAAGCTGGGGGGTGTTGTTGAACGTGAAGGACAACCCCTCCGGTCCTTCGGACCACCTCCCCTTTCAGGGGAGGCTTTAGGCCCCCCTGCAAGGGGGGGTGCTGAGTGTAAAGGACGACCTCTCTTTTCAAAAACGCAGGAGGTGATTTGGAAAAGGAGAACAAGATACTGGAACTTCGCGTGCGCGGTGGTCCGTCGGAACATCAAAAATCATTTCAGTGAGGAGGTAAGGTTATGCATTGCAAGGCAATGAAACGTTGGCTTTCCGGGATGTTGCTCTTTGCGCTGGTCCTGGCCTTTGGGGCTCCGGCCTCGGCCCACCTGCTGTACACTGTTCAGGACAACAACTATACCTCTACAAGTGTCGGCAAGGTTGTGGGAAACACCACCACGATCCTTGCCAACAATGTCGGCGGTAACTGGGGACAGGTTATTTTCCCCTTTAAACGTGGGACGGCAGATCGTGTGGCCGTGACTTTATATCCCAACACAAATCCTTACTATCCCGGGGATGAGGTGCGGATATACAACCCAGCGTCGTTCAACTGGTCGTCCCCGGAGAGCACGATTACTCATGCCCGCCTGAAAAACGTCCGCGCTTTGGTCTTTATGGGCGGGCATCCTTACGGCATCGGTTACGACTGCACGCCTTTTGCCTTTGCCTACAGTGAGGATCCGGTCAGAAAGAGCGCAAAGGTCGCGCGCTGGAATCATATGGGCGGGACGAGCTACTGGCCGGACAACCTCTATACCCACCTCTTTCAGTACGAGGCCCCCTCGGGCTACACGGCTAACGGCGAGGGACTGGCGACTCACGACAGCTTTGTCTACGCTCTCTTTACGTCTCATACTGGGAACTACCCCAATTTTGTCTACTCTCCGAACAAGCTGGTGAAACTCAACGCGGAGCTGGGACAGGTTGGGGCGATCGACCTGAACGGCAAGAACACCGACGGCGGTATACCTGGTGCGTACTGCCAAGACAGCGGTACGCTCTACCTCACTTCTTGGGGCGGTAACCAGCCCGCCAGTTCCAACTGGCATCCCGAATCCCGGGTCGAGAAGGTGAATCTGAGCGGCATGTCCACCCAAACTCTTGTCACGGGGCAGCAGATGCGCAACAGTGACGCCATGTGGAAGCACCATTTCACTGCCATCACTCTTCATGGCAATACGGCTTATGTGCAGGCCTCGACTTGGAACCAGATTGGTCCTGGTGCAACTCCAAGTGGAGAGGTGCGTGTCTACAGCTGTTCCATTTCGAGCTTGAATACCCTGTCTCAAACCTTGCCGGTCAAGACGATACCCATAACCGGCGCTTGGCGGTTGGGGATGGTTCAGGACGGAACCTACCTTTGGGTGGCCGCGGGGGATTCCCTCTACCGCTACGCGCTGCCCGTAACGGCCTCCTCGGTGGCAACGGTCTTCGGGCCGGGGGGAACATCTCTGTATGGAAATATCTCTGCATTTGCGGCCATCCCCTCTTTGCGAGGTGTTTCCGCTGCCCAGGCTGCGATGGACGAGCCAGTGCAGACCATGGCCGCCAAGGATGAGAAGGACGGCGGCAGCGGATGCGACGCGGGGTTCGGCTGGCTGCTGCTCCTGGCGGTCGTTCCCGTCGCGCTGCGGCGGAGGGGATAACGCTTTAAGGGTCATAGTGTTATCGCTCTCTTCCTCTAGGAAAAGGTACGGAAAGGAGGAGGGCGGATTTCCGCCCTCCTTTTGTTCGGCACCTCACCTTACGGGGAGGCTTTTGGCCCCCCTGCAAGGGGGGCTGCTGAGCGGTAGCGAAGCTGGGGGGTGTTGCTGAACGTGAAAAACAACCCCTCCGGTCCTTCGGGCCACCTCCCCTTCCAGGGGAGGCAAATAAAGTAAAGAAGGTGACAAGTAATGCAAACGATGAAAGCAAGGGCCTTTTGCACCGCGTTTCTCCTGGCATTCCTCGTTCTCTTCAGCCCGGCCGCGAACGCGGCGAACTGGATCGACAGCGCGGATGTGAGCTGGTATGACGAGGGCAAGTCCGAATTCACTCTCACTTCAGAGGCCCAGTTTGCCGGGTTGGCGAAGTTGACCCTTGAGGGCAAGTCCTTCAAGGACAAGACGGTGTCGCTGGGGGCGGATCTGGACCTGGGAAGTAAGGAATGGACCGCCGTCGGGGCTTTTGAAGGCCTCTTCGATGGCCGGAACCGCTCCATTACGCTGGGAACGGGCAACACGACAGCCCTTTTTTCGGACCTTCTCAAAGGGGGCATCCTGAGGAACCTGCACTTGAGCGGAACGGTGAACTTGGCCCCCAAAGGGGCATCTCCTGTCATGCAAGAAGGTTTTCGTTGGGCTGACGGGACGCTCCTCGGCGTCAACCGAGGAATTGTCGAGAACTGTTCCTTCAAGGGGAAGGTGAGGTACGTAGGATCGGAGGGGGTTGTCCGGGCTCTGGGCGGTTTGGTGGGGTGTAACCCGCAGAGGTTGCCTGGGAACCCCTCGTCGATAATCCGGGGATGCCGGGTGTCGGGAGCATTGGAGATGGCGCCCGAGGCGGGCAGCGCCAGCTCTGGAGTCCCCCTCGTTCAAGTGCTCATTGGAGGGATTGCGGGGATAAACCTCGGTGATATTGAGGACTCCGTGTTTGAGGGGATGCTCAACCGAACGATGGGCGGTGGCTCGATCGTCGCGGGGGGGATCGCCGGAGGACTGGACGGGTGTTTCGATATACTATCGGGAGGAAGCTACCGCAACTGTTTTGCGTCTTTTGACATGAAGAGCTCAGTCCCCATGCAAGAGGCTGCAATGATGACGGCAATGGGGACGCCGGACACGACGTGCCTGGGCGGAATTGTGGGACGCCTCTATGACCAAACGGAAATAGAGAACTGCCGCGCCAGGGCGGAGCTGGAGTATCAGTGCGGGATCGACAACGTGTGCGCGGGCGGCATCTTGGGTTTTGGCTTCGCTAAGATAATCAACGGGGTTTTTGAGGGGAACGTCACGATCGCGGGGACGCCGATGGCTCCCTTGATACCGGAGGCAAGCCTAGTGAGAGCCTATGGAGGGGTTGCGGGCCTCGGAGCAGGCCTGATCTGCAACTCGTTTGCCAAAGGAACGGTGACGGGGCCGGACGGTGCTGTAGGGGGCATTGCCGGTTACGCATTCGGAAAAGTCGAGAACTGTTCTGCCGCGTGCAACGTCTCCTCTGAAGGCGACAACGCGAACGTGGGCGCCCTCGTCGGGAACAACCAGGACGCTCAGGGTGCGGTCAGCAACTGCCGCTGGGTGTCGGGCCTGGGGGCAGACAAGGCGATAGGGGCTGGAGATAAACTGGACAGCACCGATGTCGTTGCGGCGGAGTCCGCCCTGCCGGCCACCTCGGTGGCCATGATCCCTTGGATCGGCCTGACTGAGAACAAAACCGCCTCCGTTAAGGCGGAGGTCTATCCCTTGGATGCCTTCAATGGGGAGACGGTCTCCTTAAAAATTTCGCCCCTCGACGAAAATATCCTGAAGGTCGAATCCGACCATGCCGGGATGGCGGTCGTTCGAGGCGTGAAGAAGGGAACGTCCGGCCTCAAGCTCTCCTGCAACGGCCTTCTGGGGGATACGAGCTATTACCCGGCTTCCTTCGTCACGGTTCGGCTTATCCGACTGGCGTCCTTGAGCCTGAGCCCGAAGGTCATTGAGTTGGCCCAAAAAGACCAATCTGCGGAGATCCATATGGCGATCGCTCCGGACGCAGGCGCCGTGTCCTATCTTCCCAAATGGACGTTTAGTGTACTCGAAGGAACTTCAGCGGCGGCCGACGACATCGAGCTGATGCCCACCGCCGATGGGCTGGGTGCCGCGGTGACGCTGGTGCGCCCGGTCTCTGGCGCGAAGTACCGGGTGTTGGCCGAGGCGGTGGACGGGTCCGGCCTGTCGGACGACGTGATCGTCATGGTCAAATACAATCCCCCAGCGCCGGTGAGCCCGGATGTGAGCCCGGACGTTCCTGCACCAACGAGCCCCGACGTTCCTGCGCCGACGAGCCCGGACATCGAACCTGGCGAGCCGGAGGTGGGAATTGCCCCGAGGCTGCCGGACGGCGTGCCCGCGGGGGTGGGAGCGTCGAAGCCCGCGTTCTTCGGCGGCAGCGAGGCAGCGGCTTTGAAGAACGCTGCGGCGGCGTTGTCGGACACTGGACTGGAAGCAAAGGACCTGGCCTTCGACCCGGATACAGGCATCGTGAGGCTCCAGAGCCGGGTGGCCCGTGAGGTGGCCAGGAAGGTGCTGCCGGAGGGGGCCACGGTGAAGCGGGTTCGGACGCTGCCAGTGTTGTCGGCCACCCTGCCGCAGGGAGCGAACGTTGCGGCAGTGGGTTTGGAGCTGACGGGCAGGGATCTGATGGCGAAGAAGGCGTCCGAGGTGGAGCTGCTGAAGGCGACGGGGCCGGACACGGGAGCGCTGCTGAAATGGTCGGGCAAACCGGAGGAGTTCGGCGACGGGCGGTTCACGGTGCTGGACGGGAGCGGTCGGGGTGTCGATGAATTACAGCCCCGCAGCCGGTACGTTTTGACCGTGTTCATCGGGGACGGAGGGAAGTACGACCTGGACGGCGAGGCGAACGGCAAGGTGGTGGACCCGCTGGCGCTGCTGTCGCTGAAGGGCGGTTCGGCCCCGGGGCCTCAGCCAGGCCCTGACGGCAAGGACGGCGGCGGTGGCGGGTGTAACGCTGGCCTTGGCTGGCTGCTGTTGCTCGCTGCGGTCGTTCCCGTCGCGCTGCGGCGGCAGTAATTGACCCCCCCCTGCAAGGGGGGACTGAGGGGTTGGTTTGGTCCCGCAGGGGCAGGGGAGGGGTTGAGCGTGAGAAATAACCCCTCCGCCGCCTTTGGCGGCACCTCCCCTTAGGGGAGGCGAAGAACGCAACGGGCAAATTATAATAAAGTTAGACTGTGAGAGGACGTTTTCGGAGAGGAGGCAGGGACATGGAGGACGCAGAGCAGGAGCGCGACGGCGAGCTGACCGCTCCACTGAATCGTCTGGACTATTGGATGATGTATCTTTCGGGGATGGCTGCGGAGGAGATGCCTGAGGAGGTGGCGAAAGATGAGATGATTAGTCAGGCGCTGGATCTGGAGAAACAATTTCTGCAGAACCAGGAGGAACGCCAGCGTTACATTACGAGCTATAAGGCGATGGTGGACGATTTGATGACCGACGAAACGATTCGCCGCGTTGCCAGGGATGAAGGACTTGTTGAAGGAGAGGCCAAAGGTAAGGTTGAAGGCATTGCCGCTACGGCGCGGCGGATGTTGAACCGGGGCGTTTCGCCTGAGCAGGTTGCCGACTTCACCGGTCTGTCCCGTGGTGAGGTCGAGGCGCTGAGAGCCGGGACCGGAAACTGAACGTACCACTTCAAAACAACCCCTCCGTCGCCTTTGGCGACACCTCCCCTTGCAGGGGAGGCGAAAAGAAGAAGCGCGTTGTTAGGCCCCCCTGGAAGGGGAGCTGGCGAGCTCTGCAAGGGCGAGACTGACGGCCCGTGAGCGACAGCGAACGGCAGCCGGAAGGCTCCCCGAAGGGGGGACTGAGGGGTTGTTTTGGCCTTCTGCCCCGAAGGGGCTGGAGAGGTTGTTGCTGAGCGTGAAGGACAACCCCTCCGTCGCCTTCGGCGACACCTCCCCTTTCAGGGGAGGCGAAAATGAAGAAGCGCGTTGTTAGGCCCCCCTGGAAGGGGGGCTGGCGAGCCCCAGCGGGGCGAGACTGACGGCCCGTGAGCGATAGCGAACGGCAGCCGGAAGGCTCCCCGAAGGGGGGCTGAGTGTGAAGAGCAATCCCTCTTTCCCCTCAAAAACGCGGGAGGTGATGCGGAAAAAGAAGACATACAGGCGGTGGAACTTCGCGAGCGTGGTAGTCCGTAGGAACATCAAAAATCATTTCAGTGAGGAGGTAAAGTTATGTATCGCAAGGCAATGAAGCGTTGGCCTTCAGGGATGTTGCTCTTTGCCCTGGCTCTGGTCCTCGGAGCCCCGGCCTCGGCAAACCTGCTGTATACGGTGCATGACAATAACTATGCCTCTACGAGTGTCGGCAAGATCGTGGGGGACACCGCAATAGTTCTTGCGACCAACGTTGGCGGTAACTGGGGACAGGTTATTTTTCCCTTCAAACGTGGGGCGGCAGATCGTGTGGCCGTGACTTTATATCCCAACTCAAATCCTTATTATCCTGGAGATGAGGTCCGTATCTATGATCCGGCATCGCTGAATTGGTCGTCCCCGGAGAGCACGTTAACCCATGTACGTCTGAAGAACATTCGGGCTCTGGCTTTTATGGGAGGACATCCCTACGGCATCGGCTATGACTGCACGCCGTTTGCCTTTGCCTACAGTGAGGATCCGGTCAGAAGAAGCGCAAAGGTCGCGCGCTGGAACCATATGTGGGGGACGACCTACTGGCCGGACAACCTCTACACCCACCTCTTTCAGTATGAGTCCCCCTCGGGCTACACGGCTAACGGCGAGGGACTGGCAGCTCATGGAAGCTTCGTCTACGCTCTCTTTAAATCTTATACCGGGAACTACCCCAATTTCGTTTACTCTCCGAACAAGCTGGTGAAGCTCAACGCGGAGCTGGGACAGGTCGGGGCGCTCGATCTGCACGGTAAGAACACCGACGGCAGTATACCTGGAGCGTACTGCCAGAGTGGCAGTACGCTCTACCTCACCTCTTGGGGCGGTCTCCATTTCTTTATCTCCAACTGGCATCCCGAGTCCCGGATCGAGAAGGTGAACCTGAACGGAATGTCCACCGAAACCCTTGTCACGGGGCAGCAGATGCACGACAATGATCCTTCGTGGAAGCATCATTTCACCGCCATCGCTCTTCATGGCAATACGGCTTATGTACAGGCCGCTACTTGGAAGGAATTTCCGGGTACCCCTTTCGCAATGCCCGGAGGTGAGGTGCGAATTTATAAATGTTCCATGTCAGACATTGGGACTCTGCCTCAAACTGCCCCAGTCCAGACAATTGCAACCGACGCCATTTGGCAGTTGGGGATGGTTCAGGAGGGGACTTACCTTTGGGTGGCCGTTGGGGACAGGCTTCATCGCTATTCGTTGCCCGTAACGGCCTCTTCACAGGCAACGGTCTTCAGTTCAGGCAGTGCGATTCCCTTGGGCGGAAACATCTCCGCTTTTGCACCGTTGCCGTTACCGCAGGAAGTTTTTACCGCGGAGTCGGCATTGGACACCCTGAAGCAGGCTGATATCAAAGAAGAGAAGGGCAATAGTAGGGGGTGTGAGGCAGGGCTCCCATGGGCTGGGGTGCTGCTTGCTGCAGCCGTCCCCTTTGTGCTGCGGCGGAGAGGATAACCCCTCCGTCGCCTTTGGCGACACCTCCCCTTACAGGGGAGGCAAGGTTTTTCGGCCCCCGGTTTGATTTGGCCCCCCTGCAAGGGGGGCTGCCCCGAAGGAGCTAGGACTGACGGCCCGTGAGCGGTAGCGAACGGCAGCCGGAAGGCTCCCCGAAGGGGAGGTGCGAGTGTTTTTCATAAGACGTGCCTGTTTGACATTCCCGTCAACGCCTCCACAAGGCAATCAATTGCCTTGCTTCGGCACAGCCGACCAACGCAGCGCCGCAATCGCTGACGCGATTGCGTAAGCTGCGTCGTCTGGCTGCCCTCCGGTCCTTCGGACCACCTCCCCTTCCAGGGGAGGCAACTCAGGGGAGGCAACAATAGTTTTGAAAGGAGCGTGAACCCATGCGCAGATGGCTGCATGGTATTGCCGGTGTCGTAGCTCTTGGTGTGGTGCTGCTGGGCTTACAGCCTGCAGCATTGAGTGCTGAATTGTGGTCCGACGTGGCCGACACGTCCTGGTTGGATCAACATGCTGGGACGGAGGCTGACCCCTATCTCATCGAGACGGCGGAGCAACTGGCCGGCCTGGCCAAGCTGGTCTCCGACTACAAGGATTTTCAGGGCAAACACTTCCTTCTGACTCGGGACATCTCCGTGGTGGGCCGGGAATGGTGTCCTATCGGCTGGATGCAGGCCTACGGGGACCTTGCCGGGTTTGCGGGCACCTTCGACGGCGGTGGCCACGCCATCACGGGGGTCACGTTCACCAACAGCGACCACCTTCCGGTCAGCCCGAAAACGGGTATCTTAAGTCATTCGTCCTGCCTGTTCGGACGCATCGAGCAGGGGGGGACCGTCAAAAACCTTACGGCCATGGGCTCCATCAATGCCACGGCTGGCAACGGGGCCTCGGGGATAACGAATTGGATGGATGGCAACGTCCTGAACTGCACGACATCCTTCGATCTCAGGGTCGAGTGCGATGGCCGGGCCTTTGTGGGAGGCATCGCCTCCCTCATCGCCATAGGCATGATTCGCAACTGCGTAACCTTCGGAACGGCCAGGGCAGTCTCTACCAACTTCTGTTATTCCGGAGGAATTCTGGGTTTCTCTTATTGGGACGGTGGGGAAGTGGAAAACTGTACGGCCGCCCTCGCAGAGGTGGAGAGCTACACGGACGGCGGCGGGCTGGGGGGCGGCCTGGCCAGCGGCTTCAAACATTGTGTCTCGATCTGCGATTCCGTCAAGGCCCTGCCGCAATACACCGGAGGGATCGTCGGGGCCTACGGAGGCTGGGAGGATTGCTACTGGCTGAAGGTGAAGGAGACCCAACCCAGTTACTCAGGGAGACTAGATCTAGGGGTCATGATAACGGACCCCGCCAAGCTGCCGGTCGCCTCGGTGGTGCTGGATGCGGCCGACGTGCGCACGATGCTCGTGGGGGAGACGCGGAAGATCCGTGCCCGTCCCTATCCCTCCACGGGGGACCTTTCGGGCTTGAAGTACAGGTGGACCGCGGACCGTGGTCTGACGGTCCTCTCCGGGGCCGACGGGCCGGAGATCGAGGTGAAGGCCGCCTCCGAGGGGCTGCACCGTCTAGCCCTCGCGGTGACGGGTGTGCTGGGCGTGCCGGTGGCCAGCGACGACGCGGCGTTGATGCCCGAGGCGGTGCTGAAGGTGGTGAACGTCCTGCCGCCGGCGACAAGGATCGCTCTGGGCGGCCCCAGCCATGCGCTGAAGGAGGGGGAGAGCGTTACGTTGACGGCCGCGATCGTCCCCTCCGATGCGAAGCCCGAGGTGTTGACTTGGGCAGTGACAAAGGCCGAGGGGCAGGGGGCCGTTGACGACCTCCTCCTGGAGGATCACGGGGACGGGACGGCTGCGGTGACGCTGAAAAAGCAGTACAAGGACGGCGCTTCCTACGGCGTTACGGTCCAGTCGGCCAGCGGCCTGTCCGCGACAACCACGGTGTGGGGCGAGGCACTGGGCGCGGAGCCGAACGTGCCGGGGTTCGTCCCGATTGGGGCGATGCTTCCGGGCGGGGCGGAGGGGAAGCGTCCCTTCGGGGTGAGGTCCGGTTCGGCGGTGGAGCTGTTGTCGGAGATGGGGACGGCCCCGGAGGACTTCCGCCTTGGTGGCGACGGCCTGCTGTACCCGAGCCGGTCCCGGCTAGAGACAGTCATGGAGGCGTTGGGGAAGCAGGAAGGTGTGAAGCTGATTGGAGCCTCGCCCTTCCCTTTGATCTCGCTTGAGGTATCGAAGTCACGTACCCTGACGGCTGTGGGCTTCTGGGTTGAGGGCAAGCGTTTCCGCGCCGCCGCGCCGAAAGACGTCACGTTGTTCGAGGCGCGTCCCAAGGGGACGGGTGAGATTTTCCGTTACGCGGAGAGCCCGAGGGATTACCTGGACGGGCACTTTGCGGTGCAGCACGAGGATGGTACGGTGATGCCCGGAGACGAGCCGTTCGTCCCGGATAAGAAATACGGCCTGGTGGTGTACGTCCGTGATGGAGGCCGGGTTGACCTGACCCCGGCGGAGCGCAGGGTTGCCGCCTCTCTGGTGCTGGCGAAGAACACTGCCCTGTCTGGACCGACCAGTCCTGACGTGAGCCCGGATATAAAGCCACCGGTGAGTCCTGATGTGGAGCTGCCCAAGGTTCCGGAGCATGGCGTCGCCCCGCAGCTGCCCGAGGGGACGGACGGGAAAATCATCGCGGTGAAGCCTGAGCTTGCCTTTGGAAAAACCCCGTCTGAATCGTTGGCCCTGGCGGCTAAGATGCTTGCGGACTCCGGGCTGGAGAAGGGTGACTTGATCGTCGATCGAAAGACGGGGCAGGTGAAGCTGAACGCGGACGTGGGCTGGGAGGTTGCGGAGAAGGCCGTGAGCTCCGACGGCTTCATCGACGAGGCGAAGTCTCTGCCGGTCCTGACGGCGACGCTGCCGTCGGGAGCGAGTGTTGCGGCGGTGGGCCTCGAGGTGACGGGCTCCGCGCTGATGGCCGAGGAGGCGTCCGGGGTAAAGGTGTTGAAGGTGTTGGGCCCGGAGGAAGGGGAACTGTTGAAGTACGCGGGTTCGGTCTCGGAGTTCGGTGACGGGCGGTTCACGGTGCTGGACGGGAGCGGCCGGATCGTCGGGGACCTGAGCGGCCGTGGCCGGTACGTGCTGACGCTGTTCATCGAGGACGGGGGGAAGTACGACCTCGACGGCCGTGCGAACGGGCGTATTGTGGACCCGGCGATGCTATTGTCCGTTGAGGAGTCGGGCGCCCTGTCTCCAAAACCGAAGCCAAAACCTGGCAGCGAGTCCAGGGGGTCCGGTGGCGGGTGCGATGCGGGGCTTTTGTGGGGCTGGCTGTTGATGACGGCTGTTCCCGTCGCGCTGCGGCGGAGGGGATAACCCCTCCGTCGCCTTCGGCGACACCTCCCCTTCCAGGGGAGGCAAGGCAAAGACAGGGCGCGCTTTTTAGGCTCCTCTGCAAGAGGAGCTGGCGAGCCCCAACGGGGCGAGACTGAGGGGTTGTTTTCGGTCCCCGCAGGGGCGGGGACTGACGGCCCGTGAGCGGTAGCGAACGGCAGCCGGAAGGCTCCCCGAAGGGGGGCCTGAGGGGTTGTTGGGCCCCGCTGCTGAAGCCCCTAAGCGACCGGCACGACGCCGACCGCCTGTCGGCGTCCGTAAGTCGTGTCGTCTGGCCGAGCTGCGGAAGTCCCCCGGACTTCCTTCGCCCTCAGCCGACCGACACGACGCCGGCCGCCTGTCGGCGTCCGTAAGTCGTGTCGTCTGGCCGAGCTGCGGAAGTCCCCCGGACTTCCTTCGCCCTCAGCCGACCGACACGACGCCGGCCGCCTGTCGGCGTCCGTAAGTCGTGTCGTCTGGCCGAGCTGCGGAAGTCCCCCGGACTTCCTTCGCCCTCAGCCGACCGACACGACGCCGGCCGCCTGTCGGCGTCCGTAAGTCGTGTCGTCTGGCCGAGCTGCGGAAGTCCCCCGGACTTCCTTCGCCCTCAGCCGACCGACACGACGCCGGCCGCCTGTCGGCGTCCGTAAGTCGTGTCGTCTGGCCGAACCCCTCCGGTCATTCGGACCACCCCTGCAACCGTGAGTCCATACGGTATCAATAAAAATCGGTTACTTTGGGATAATAACGAGGAGGTAGCGTTTTATGAAAATCCGAATGGATTTCGTGACGAACTCAAGCAGCAGCAGTTTTATCGTCGCGCGGCAGGGTGAACTGAACGAAAAGCAGAAGGAAGCTATCATTAAGTTTGTTGAGGAGAAGATGCTCGGCAAAAAAGTCCTGGGGCCTGAGAGCGGCGAGAAGGATATCCAGGATTTTTTTGAGGACAATTACGTCGTGGATGAGGATGGGATTCGTGAGGCTTTGAAGGAGGGCAAGGACATTTACTCGGGCACCCTTGACCTCGAGACGGCCGAGGTCTACTATACACGGCTGTTCCAGGACCTGTGGGCTGTTCTTGATCAAACCGGCGACGGAAACTTTGTTGCCATTGATGATGATCTTTCGTACTAGGGCATCGGGCCGAATTGTTGTGGCCTGACATTCCTGGAACTACGATGCAAATCCACAGAGAAAAAGATTTCCTGTCCTGTTTCGACGACAGGACAGGGCGGTATTTCAGAACCGGCATTATCAGGGATGGGAGGGACACCGGCGAGGACCCGTTTATGTCATCTTTCCCGGAACTGGTCGATGTCGGAATCATGGGGCATTGTCGCCACGGCAAGCTTGGCCTGTGCCGGGCAGCGGGAGTGGAATGCTATCAGGACGGGCCTCATTCGGATGCCCCGGATATGGAGCTGGACGATTTCCTGGAGCTGGCGCGGCAGTGCAGCAGCAGGACGTACCAGTTTGCGCTCGGGGGATGCGGGGATCCCGACCAGCACGAGAACTTTGCGGAGATACTTCAAATCTGTAGGCATTATCGTATTGTGCCCAATTACACGACATCCGGACTGGGCATGACGAAGGATATTGCAGAGCTGAGCGGACGGCACTGCGGGGCGGTGGCTGTCAGCTGGTATCGAAGCACATACACACTCCGTGCTGTCAGTCTGCTTCTTAATGCTGGTGTTAAGACGAACATTCATTTCGTCCTTGCCCGTGACAGCGTAGCGGAAGCAATAAGGCTTCTCACCGGTAAGGGGCCCAGTGAGGGTTTCCCGGTGGGGATAAACGCTGTCGTATTTCTGCTGCACAAGCCTGTTGGCCTTGGGAGTCGGGAAAAGGTGATATCTCTTGAGGACGAAAGCTTCAAGGAATTTCTGAAGCTGGTGAACTCCAGGACCTTTCGATACAGGGTAGGGTTCGACTCCTGTACCGTACCGGCGTTGGTGAACAATCCCGGAATCATTGATATGAAGAGCCTGGATACGTGCGAGGGAGCACGCTGGTCCGCCTACGTCACCCCCGACATGAAGATGCTCCCGTGCAGCTTCGACAATCAGGATCGACGATGGGAAGTCAACCTTCGTGACAATACGGTTGAGGCAGCCTGGAACAGCAGCACGTTCGAGGATTTTCGCACTTGTCTCAGAACGTCCTGCCCAGAGTGCGACAAAAGAAGCCTGTGCATGGGAGGGTGCCCCGTCCGCCCCGAAATTGTCCTTTGTGGGAGACGCTTGGATTTTCAACGCCAAATCGACAATCCGGGCACTACAGGCAAGAGCAGCGTAGGAAAATGATGCCCCTTCCAGGGGAGGCCATGGCACTATTAAGAGGATGGTGGTAGGAATGAGAAAGCGGTTCTTTGCAATTCTGGCGTTAATCCTGGCGCTGGCGTTCCCGGTTGCCCCGGCAGGAGCTGAGCTGATCTTCACGCGGCAGGACAACAGCTACGCCAACACAGCTCTGGGCATCGTCCTGGGGGATGGGGTGCCCATCCATCCCCTGGTCAGCAACATGGGGGGCAACCAGGGTCAGGGCATCTACCCATTCGTCAACGCGGACGGCAATTTCCGCGTCGCGATCACCCTCTACACCCTGAACGGTACGGACGTCATTAACATCCACGACCCCGGCCCCAAGGAGAACTGGAAGATCCCTCAGACATGGAACCGCCCCCAGGAGGCTGGCACCTCGCTGCATAACACCCGGATACTGGTCCCCTCGGGAGGGTATCTCTACGGTACGGCCTACGACATTCCTACGATCAACCGCGTGTCGACCCGTGGAGACCAGTACACGGAGGACAAGACGTACCTCTACACGCCGTCCTCCTCTGGGAACAAGGCCCACGGCGAGGGGCTGGTCCCCTATGGGGACGCGCTCTACGCCATCTTTACCGAGGGGCACGATGTGTGGAACATCGCAGGCGTCGGCTACGCGCCCAACCGGCTGGTGAAGCTGGACAAGGACCTGAACGTGCTGGCGAACAAGCCGATGCTGGGCAAGAACCTGGACGGCTTCACCCCCGGCGCCTACATCCGACAGGGAAACCTTCTCTACGTGGCCACGCTGGGCGGAGTCCAGCCCTTCGGGAACACGTACAATCCCGACTCCTGCGTGGAGATCGTGAACCTGGACACGATGGAGGTCTCCGCGCCTGTGACGGCAAGAAGGATGAAGGAGAAGGACCCCACCTTCAGCCACATGTTCGGGGCGGTCGCGTCGGCATGGGGCAAGATCTACGTGCAGGCTACGCAGTGGGTCTCCGAGGAGGAGTACAAGCCGGGCTACAGCATCCGCGTCTATGAGACGACGGCGGAACGCCTGGCCGCCGGTGACCTGGGAACGCTGCTGCGGGACTTCAAAGGGAAGTACGGTTATCGGATGGGCCTGGTCTATGACCCGGAGCGAAACTACCTGTGGGCGGGCGTGGGCTACAGCCTGTGGCGCTACGACGGGACGAATTGGAGGGAGTTCGATGCCAACGCGCTGGGCGGGAACATCTCGGCCTACACGGCAATCTCCATCCAGACCGGCCCGGTGATCCCACCGTCCCCGTCTCCCAGTCCAAGCCCTTCACCGAGTCCATCGCCAAGCCCCTCTCCGTCGCCCACGCCGCAGCCCGGCCAGCCGGAGTCCGGCATTGTGCCCAGCCTTCCGGGCGGTTCCCCCGAGGGTATCCAGGCCGTGAAACCGGAATATTTCGCGGCGTCCGGCCAGGCGGAAGAGTTGACGAAAGCGGCGGAGGCGCTCTCCCGGACGGGGCTGACCCGGGACGATCTGAGGGCGGACTCCGATAGTGGCGTCGTGAAGCTCGCGCCCAGGGTTGCCAGGGAGGTGGCGAAGAAGGTGCTGCCGGCCTCCGAGACGACCGCGACCGTCAAGCTCCTTCCGGTCCTCACGGCCCGACTGAACAAGGCCGGCGGTGTTGCGGCGGCAGGCGTGGCGTTGACGGTCACGGATCCCAAGGGCAAGAGGGGTGCGGACGTGAAGCTGCTCAAGGTCACGGGACCGGATAAGGGCGTGCTGCTGACGTGGGCGGCCAGGCCTGCGGACTTCGCCGACGGACGCTTCACGGTGCTGGACGACAAGGGCAACATCGTCGAGGACCTGAAGCCTTATATTCCTTACGTCCTGACGCTGTTTATCCGGGACGGCGGCCCGCTGGACCTGGACGGTGCGGCGGACGGCAAGGTGGTGGACCCCGCGGCGATCCTCACGGTCGAGGCGTCGGGCACGCCGGCACCGGAGCCAAAGCCAGACACCAACCCCGGCCAGCCCGACAAGGGCAAGGGCGGTGGTGGTGGATGCGACGCAGGGTTTTTGTTGGGCTGGCTGCTGCTCGCTGCGGCTATCCCCGTTGTGTTGCGGCGGAGGGGATGACCCCTCCGGCCCGTTGGGCCACCTGATGAAGAAACCAGCCGACCTGCACAGCTCACTGCGTTCGCTGGCAGTCTGGCCGTCCCCTTTCAGGGGAGGCAAGGCAAGCAGGGCGCGCTTTTGGGCCCCCCTGAAAGGGGGGCTGGCGAGCCCCGAAGGGGCGAGACTGAGGGGTTGTTTTTGAGCCCCTTTCTGAATCAAACTCCCCTGAGCTTTGCTATACTGGTACAGGGAAAGCCTAAGTGCACGGCAAATCACGAAACGAGGTGACGCCATGAGCGGGAAGAAAAAAGACCCATCGGAGAAGGCCGCCAAGGAACCGCGACGCGATGATCTGCTCTGGAAAGATATTCTAAACCGATTCTTCGTCCCCATGCTCCACTCTTTGCTGCCCGACCTGGCCAGGGACCTCGACGAGAAACGGGACGTCGTTTTCCTCGATAAGGAACTGCGCCGGCTGGCCCGCTTCACCCAAAGGTCGGAAGGCGGTGAGCCGGACGGGAACCGATTCGTGGACCTCCTGGCGAACGTCCCCCTCCGTACCCAAGAAGACGCCTGGATCCTCCTTCACGTGGAGGTGCAGGGCCGGGGCGGGAACGAGGACTTCCCTCTGCGGATGCACCGCTACCGTGGCCTCCTGGAGGGACGTTACCGAAGGCACGTCAGCGCCCTGGCTCTCCTCATCGAGCCCCTGTCGGAGGCGCAGTCCTACGGGATCTATTCCTGGGAGGGCTACGGCACGCGGGTGAAGTACGAGTTTCCCGTGTTCAAGCTCTACGAAGGGGACGAAGAGGCCCTGAAGGCGAGCGACAACCCCTTTGACTGGGCGCACCTGGCGGGTTTGAGGGCGTGGAAGAGCCGGAGCAGCGAGCCGAGGAAGCTGAGTTACCTGAAGGAGATGCTGAAGCTCCTGGACGAACAGGGCTGGCCCCACGCGGACAAGGCGCAGCTGTTGGTGTTTATGGAGGGCGTGATTCACCTGACGGAGGACGAGAGCTCCAGGGAGTACGAGGAATGGGAGAGCGCCCTGGAAGAGGCGAAGGAGGCGGGACGGATGTACGTCAGCATCATGGAACGTAAGGGCATTGAAAAGGGCATCCAGCTGGGCAGGACAGAGGGCATTCAGCTGGGTGAGGCAAGGGGCGTCGCTGCCACGGCGCGTCGGATGCTGGGCATGAGTTTCACGTCGGAGCAGATATCTCAGGCGACGGGCCTCTCCCCTGACGAGGTTGCGGCACTGAGGGCCGGGACCGGAAACTGAACGCACCACTTCAGAACAACCCCTCCGCCGCCTTCGGCGGCACCTCCCCTTGCAGGGGAGGCAAAAAGAAGCGGCGCGCTTTTCAGGCCCCCCTGGAAGGGGGGCTGGCGAGCCCCGCAGGGGCGAGACTGCCGGCCCGTGAGCGGTAGCGAACGACAGCCGGAAGGCTCCCCGAGGGGGAGGTGGCGAGTGTTTTTCATAAGACGCGCCTGTCCGACATTCCCCGCCAACGCCTCCACAAGGCAATCCATTGCCTTGCTTCGGCACAGCCGACCGACGCAGCGCCGCAATCGTTGACGCGATTGCATAAGCTGCGTCGTCTGGCCGAGCTACGGAAGTCCCCCGGACTTCCTTCGCCCTCAGCCGACCGACACGACGCCGACCGCCTGTCGGCGTCCGTAAGTCGTGTCGTCTGGCTGCCCTCCGGCCCACTTCCTTACAGGGGAGGCTTGGCCTCTTTATTAGAAGTTGATGACCAACGCGGGCCTCCCCTTCGAGGGGAGGCCCGCACCTTCAGAGCGTCTACGCTGGCTTTGGCCGAAGCGGAATGGGTTGGTTGTTGTAGTGCTCCTCGATGCCCTGGGAGTGGTCCGAGGTCGAGATGAGGATGCGCACCAGCTCGTCGGCGTCGTTGAAGATCGCCTTGAAGATCGTGATGTGCTGCAGCGTTCCGTTGCCGTCGTACAGGGCGAAGGAGGATTCCCGGGTGACGAAGAGCTCTCGGAGAACCGCTACGGCGTGGGAGGTGTTCGGGAAGAGCACGGACATCGGCTGCATCAGGAACCGGCTCTTCTGCGCGTTGTGGAGCTTCAGCAGGGCGTCGTTGGCCGCCACGAGGAGGATGGCGTTGACGAGCTTCCCCAGCTCTGCCTCGGCGCTCTCTGCCTCGGGGCGCTTCAGCGGGCGTTGGGGGACAAGCTGACCCAGGCCGAGGAACGGCTGATTGAAGGTGAAGTCGCGCATCTGCTGTCCCTCACGGAAGGCGTTGCGACAGTTGATCATCTCCTCGGAGAAGTGGAAGATGCAGTAGATGGCGGCGAGGCTGTTCCCCTGGCCAAACTGGCTGGCGCAGGAGACTTCCGCCTCGATGACGTTGCCCTTGCGGTCCAGCAGCGCGGACCGCGCCCGAATGAACCCGATGGTCGTGAGGATGTCCAACATTCGGCAGGCGTCCTCGCTGCGGCTGAAGAATGCGGGGAAGTTTTTCTCCTTCAGCTTGATGGCGCCGTCCTCGGATTCCATATCCCGCTCGACGAGGCCATAGAAGTGGATGGCCGCCTTGCTGGCGCGGACGAGGCGAAGGTGCTTCCCGATGTGGGCGAGGTGGTCGCGCCGGTCGCTGTCCTCGATTCCCGGGGCGACGATGGGGAGCGGGGGGCGAAACTCCAGCCACGGCTCATCCGTGATGTCCGTAAAGATGTTGAAGGCCTCAGAGTCCTTCTGAGCGCGTATCGTGGCCTCGTCCATCTGGGGCAGTTCCTGAAAGCGCAGCATCACGCAGGGCACATCGACGCTCCCCGCCTCTTCAATGGGCGAGGCGGAGGCGGAGAACGTCTTCAGGAACCCCTTCATGTCGGGATAACAAAAGGAAAAGGGAGCGATCTCGGCCCTTCTGTGCCTGGCTTTGGCGTAGACCCCGATCAGCCCGCGCTGAATCGCCCGGGAGAATTGGGGCATTTTCAGGAAGGGCTTGTCCATGAAGGTTTCCTCTGCAAAACCCCATTTGTCCACGAAGGCTTTGTTGTAGGCAAGAACCCGTCCTCGGTTGGGGGCGAGGATCAGAACGGGGTCCGGCAGCGCTTCGATGACCGCCTGTATCTCCTGGCTTGCGTTCATGATGAATCCTCCATAATCAATGACCTCGGAGTACCCTTCGCTCGGTAGTGCGCGCATGTCTCCATCCATGTTTTTCTATTCTACGATGAAAAGTCAGCTGAGACAAGCAAAAGGTGAGTGCCCATCAATTTTGACCACGGTGACGAGGCGCCCACCCGGCGAGGACGGATGAGAGAAGGCCGCCGGTGCCGATCGCGCAGGGCATTGCGATGCGCGTGGTCCTGCGGCAGGGCCGAAAAGTCGCGCTTGCCTAAAAGCCCTTTTGGTGGTATCGTATCGGAAATTGAATGAAAAAAGCGATGAAGAGGACCATTCGCCCTGTCCTGCGCGTTCGCGCAGGGCGGATATCCAGAGAGGCACGCCGCAGGCTGAGAGGCGCGCCATATCCAGGAACAGGACGAAACCCCCTCCGAGCTGGCGTCGAGGCTGGGTCTCTCTTTGTGCGGAGCGGAAGATAAGGCGTCGGGGTCCGCCCCTCACAGCGGACTTGAGTGCCGGCCCGTCGAGGCCGGAAGTGGAGTGGAACCGCGAACGTGTGCCCACGTCGTCTCCTGTGTGCGAGATGACGTGGGCGCTTTTTTGTTTTTGCGGACCGACGTCGGTACGCTGCGCGGTTCGGTTGGCGATTGCGAAGTTTGCTCTGCACGGCGGGGCTGCTTTAGAATTCAAGAGGGGGATTGGAACATGCTGAAGTTTGAGGGAAGCAACGGAAAGTCCTGTGAGTTCGACCGGGAGAGCGTGAGGGCGTCCGAGGTCCTGGAGGCGCTTGGCCTGCAAAAGAAGGCGATCGCCGCGAAGCTGGATGGCGCAGCGGTGGACCTGAACCGCGAGATCCGCGCCGGCGGGAGGGTGGAGCCCTTGACGGCGGCCGACGAGGAGGGCCTTGACGTCCTGCGCCACAGCTGCGCGCATCTCATGGCTCAGGCCATCGAGAGGCTCTATCCGGGGACGCACTTCGGCATCGGCCCCTGCATCAAGGATGGCTTCTACTACGACGTGGACGCGACGGGGACCATCACGGAGCAGGACCTGCCGGCCATCGAGGCGGAGATGAGGAAGCTGACCGGCGCGGCCGAGAAGGTCGAGCGGGAGGAGATGCGGCGCGAGGACGCCTTGAAGTTCTTCAAGGATCGGGGCGATCCCTACAAGGAAGAGCTGATCTCCGAGCTGGAGGCGCCAACGGTGTCCCTCTACCGTCAGGGGGACTACGTGGACCTCTGCCGTGGACCTCACGTGCCGGACACGTCCGTCATCCGGAACTTCAAGCTGCTCTCCGTGGCCGGCGCCTACTGGCGCGGGAGCGAGAAGAACAAGATGCTGACCCGCATCTACGGCACGGCCTTTGCGACGCCCGACGAGCTGAAGGCCTACCTGAAGCGCATGGAAGAGGCGAAGTTGAGGGATCATCGCAAGCTGGGCCGAGAGCTTGACCTGTTCAGCCTGCACGAGGAAGGGCCTGGCTTCCCGTTCTTCCACCCGAAGGGGATGGTCGTGATGAACACGCTCATCGACTTCTGGCGCCGCGAACACGTCCGCCGCGGCTATCAGGAGGTCCGCACGCCCCAGATCCTGGACCGCGAGCTGTGGCTCCGCTCCGGCCACTGGGACCACTACCGCGAGAACATGTACTTCACGGAGATCGACGAAAAGCCCTTCGCCATCAAGCCGATGAACTGTCCGGGCGGCATCCTGATCTACAAGACGCAGCTGCACAGCTACCGCGAACTGCCCATGCGCATCGGGGAGCTGGGCGTCGTCCACCGCCACGAGCGCAGCGGCGTGCTGCACGGGCTGATGCGCGTGCGCTGCTTCACGCAGGACGACGCGCACCTCTACTGCGAGCCCAGCCAAATTCAGCAGGAGGTCATGGGCATCATGGACCTGTGCCGCTACGTCTACAGCGACGTCTTCGGGTTCAAGTACGCCGTGGAGCTCTCGACGAAGCCGGAGAACGCGATGGGGAGCACGGAGCAGTGGGAGGCCGCGGAGAACGGCCTGAGGGCTGCGCTGGAGCAGTCCAACACGCCCTATCGCGTCAACGAGGGCGATGGCGCTTTCTACGGGCCGAAGATCGACTTCCACCTCGAGGACTGCATCGGCCGCACCTGGCAGTGCGGGACGATCCAGCTGGACTTTCAGATGCCGGAGCGATTCGACATGCACTACATCGCGGAGGACGGGAAGGAACATCGGCCCGTCATGCTGCACCGCACGATCCTGGGCAGTCTGGAGCGCTTTATGGGCATCCTCATCGAGCACTACGCGGGTGCTTTCCCCTACTGGATCGCGCCCGTGCAGGCGGAGCTGATCCCCATCTCCGAGGCGCACCGCGCCTACGCGGAGGAGCTGAGGAAGGAGCTCATGAGCTGGGGTGTGCGGACGGAGACGGACAGCCGCGACGAGAAGCTGGGCAAGCGCATCCGCGACGCGCAGCTGCAGAAGGTGCCCTACATGATCGTGATCGGGGACAAGGAGCGCGACGAGCGTCAGGTCGCGGTGCGCGAGCGCACGAAGGGTGACCTGGGCAGCATGTCCCTCGAGGCGTTCCAAAAGCTCCTGAGCGCGGAGTTCAACCCAATCCATTGACGCAATCGCCCTGAGGGGAACGGAGGGGACCGGGAGCGGAACGGCGCTCCCGGTCCTCTGCTCATTGTCCGGCCGGAGCTCGGAACAACGACACGTTGATTGACATTTAGCCGGCGGTGGGGTATAAGTATCGTGAAAAATTCTTTTAAGTAAGGAGGGAACCCGAATGCGACGCTGCGGATACACCTGAGGATGTGGCTTGGATGCACGGGATGCATGCCGTGAGGGAATTCCTTCCGCGAAGGAGTTGTCCGTTCGGGCCCAGCTCTTCAGGAGCTGACGCGCCGTCTTTGTGCGCCGTCGCTCTTTCGATTTTCCTTTGAGTGGGCCGCTTGAGCGGCCTTCTTTTGTCCATCTTCTCATTCCCTTTACGGTTTTTCTCATTCCCTTTCATTCCTTCTAAATCCCTTTTAATCCTTCGGCGACCTCGACGAGGGGAGGGGTGTGCGTGGTGCGCCCTGTTCCTGGCGCAGCTCCTGGATGCATAGGCATACGATTACGCTGTGTGGAGGCGGTTTGCCATGACGAAGGTCGAGTTTATCAATACGTGTCCGTGTTGCGACGGCCATGTGGACGTTCTCAACGAACTGCAGAAGCGTTTTCCGGAGAAGATCGACCTCAAAATCTATTATGCCGGAAAGGATTTCGACTACCTGCCCAAGTACGGTCCCATCACCCGCGGCACGATGATCGTCGACGGAAAGGACCGTTACGAGGACCTGAACCGCCGCACCATCGAGAAGGTCGTATCGGAAGCGATCGGCGAGGAGCTATGAGGCTCTTCCTTCAATACGGCTGGCAGTTCTGCCAATACTCCTGGGGGATGCTGGAGACCAGCGGACCGTGGCTGATCCTGAGCTTCCTGTTCTGCGGCGTCCTGCACGCCGTTCTGCGTCCGGAGACGCTGCAGCGGTCGCTTGGCAACAAGAAGCTGTCCTCCATCGTCAAGGCGACGATCTCCGGGATGCTGCTCCCCATCTGCAGCTGCGGGGTGGTGCCGCTCTCCCTAGGCCTGTACTACTCCGGGGCCTATCTCGGCCCGACGCTGGCGTTTCTGGTGGCGACGCCGATCATCAACCCGGCGGCGGTCATCCTGGCCTATGCGATGCTGGGGCCGCAGATCGCGACGATCTACCTGATCAGCGGCTTCGTCATCCCCTTCGTGATCGGGATCGTCGGAAACGCCCTGGGGGGCCCCGAGCTCCAGTCGCCCGCAGCCGCGGGGCTGGCGGCGGCGCCCTCCGCCCGGGAGGAGCGGCCGGCGCTCCCGCCCCTGATGCAGCGCATCCGCGGGGGGATCGAATGGGGATTCAACGACCTCGCGGTGCAGACGTGCCGCTTCATCGTCGTCGGCACCGCGTTCGCCGCGCTTCTGCTGACGGTCGTCCCCACGTCGTTCATCCTCGACTATCTGAGCGACCCACGCCTGGTGTCGCTGTTGGGGATCACCCTGCTGGGGTGCGTCATGTACGTCTGCGCACTGGGACACATCCCGTTCATCGCGGCGCTGGTCAGCGCCGGTGCGGCACCCGGCGTCGCCGTGACGTTTCTCCTTTCGAGCGTGGCGACGAATTTCCCGGAGATGGTCAGCATCTGGCGGCTGATCGGCAAAAGGGCGGTGACCCTCTATACGGGAATGCTCGTGCTGTTCGGCCTGGCCTTCGGCTACATCACGAACTTCCTCCTGGCGGACAACTTCAGGCCGGTCTTCGACCTGACGCGCTCGCAGGGCAAGATCGATTTCGTCAGCAGGATATCCATCGATTTCCCCGATGGGTTCAAGGTCTTCTGCGCAATCCTCGTCCTCTGCATCGGCGGATACGGCTGGATTCTGCAGTGGAGGCGGTCCCTGCGCAGGAGGGAGGCATGACCCGACTCGTCCCGTGGGGCGCAGCCCTGCTCTGCGCCCTGTTCCTTCTGGCGTTTCCTGGCCCGGGCGCGGCGCCCGGCGGAGCGGAGGACGTCTTCCTGCCCGTGACCAGCCATCCCCTGATGGCGGTCTTCAGGAAGAGCCTCCCCGACAGGGAGGTCCTTTTGACGACGCCCGGGGACTGCAATGCGGACGGCATCGAGGACCTCGTGGTCGTCTACCGCGAGGACAGGGACAAGAACCATATGGTCGCCGTCTACTCCGACGGCGGCGCGTTCCGCCTCTCCGCGCCGGTGCGCGCCCCCCTGGAGAACTGTCGGCTGCAGTGGCGCGATATCGACGAGGTCCCGCCGGTCGAGCTGTTGGTGTCGGGACAAAAGGGCATTTACATCGGATACGCCGTCTTTCGCTTCGTCGATGGGGAGTGGATCAGCCTCTTTGGCGACGGCATGGACGGATGCTGTTGATTTCTTTTTCTGTTTTTTGTTTTTGCGGATTTTCTGAAAACTACCGGAGGCGATGAACGTTGAAGTTGAACAAAAAGTCCTGTTTCTGCGCTCTTGTCCTGACCCTGGTCTGCGTCCTCGGAACGAGCTGCCTGTCGGCCGCCTCGGTCGAGAAGGACGACCCGGTACCGGAGATGGTCGCTCAATACGACCTGGAGCCCCTTCCTGAGGAGGACGCCGACTACACGGTCAACCTGGGGTACTACAACTGCGACCACATGACGGCGGCCTGTGTCGGCAAGGACTCCGGCATTTTCAAGGCCCTGGGGATGAAGGTGGAGATCACCGGAAACGGAAAGGTCCCCGAGGCCATGAGCGCCGGCCGGATGGATATGGCCTATGCCGGCTGGACGACGACGCTGCGCGCCGTGCAGGTCGGCACGCCGCTCTTCATCGCGGCGGAGAACCACACGGGTGGCGCGGAGTACCTCGTGTGCAGTTTCAACATCAAGAAGCCGGAGGACCTGATCGGCAAAAAGGTGGCTGCGGGCGGTGACCCCGCCAACTCGATGAACTGGATGGAGTGGACCGATCAGCTGGGGATCCCGAACGACATCGAGAAGTACGAGAACTACTCGATGAGCGACGCGGACGCCTACTTCTCGATGGTTGCCGGCAAGCTGGACGCCTTCACCTGCTGCGATCCGTGGGGCTCGATGGCCGAGCACGAGAAGACGGGCTGGGTCATGGTCCGCCAGAACACGGATCGAAAGAATGGGCATGGGACGTGCTGCAAGGTCTGCATGAACTACAACTTCGCCAAAAAGCACCCGAAGCTCGCCAGCAGGATGCTCCTGGCCCATACGTTGTGCGTGCAGTACATGTATCAGCATCCCTACAAGGCGGCCCGCATCTTCGCCGAGAACTACAACGTCCCCCTGGAGGTCGGCCTGATGACGCTCTACAAGAAGCTGAACGAGGAGGGCCGAACGATCAGCTGGAAGCTGAACCGCCAGGACATGCAGAACCAGCTCGACACGATGAGGCACTACCACGTCCGCGACGACATCAATACCGTGAACCTGGACGACTACATCGACCTCTCCTACTTCGAGGCCTCCGGCGCGATCGACTTCGACCGGTTCATCCAGGAGAAGGTGGACCCGGTGTTCCCCACCGGAATGAGCTACAAGGACTGGAGGGCGAAGGCCGTCGAGGTTGACGGGATCGTTGAATAGACGCCCCTCTCCGCTCGTCCTCATCCTCTGTGCGGCGCTGGCGGCGACGGCCGTCTTTCTGGCTGCCCCGGCCCGGCGCCCGCACGGAGAGAGGCTCATGATCGCCTGCGGCGAGGACCTGGCCGGACAGATCGTCGCCTACGTCGCCCGGACCGGCAGCGCAAGGGTCAGCTCCGTCGGCATGAAGCAGCTCTCCTTTCTCCAGCTCAGCGACTGCTGCGGAACCCAGGCCGAGTTTGCGCTGGCCGGCGGCGACTTCGACATGGCGGTGCTGTGTCCGGATGCGGCGCAAAAGTTTCTGGCTTCCGGGGTGCCGTTCAGGGTGTTCGGTGGGCTGGTGAAAAATGCGAACGTGCTGGTCGCCAGGGATGTGGCGCATCCTCGGACGGTGGGGTACATGAACGGGCGGGACCTTCAGAAGCAGGCCGTTTTCGCCAACCTGGGGCAGGAGGTAGAGCTGCATCCGATCACGGCCCCGGCCCTGCCGTATGCCCTGGAGTGTGGAGCCGTCGATGCGGTCGTCCTGGATGCCGCCGACGCGATCAGGCTTCCGCAGTATCGGAACCGCGCGCTGTCCTGCGACGCTCCCTCCGCGGTTTTGGTCGTCCATGAGGCGCTGATCGGGAGCACGGATTTCAAAGAATTTGTTGGACATTACAACGATACGGTCGGGAGGTTGGAGGCTTCTCTCTGCGAAGAGCTGCTTCCGCAGGTCCTGGGCGTCGAATGTGGAGAGGAAACATCGAGAGCATGGCACAAAATGAACGTTCAATTGTTAACGCTTCCGGCATCAACTTTTCCACCAGAAGAGGGCTGAACCTGGGCGCCATCATGGGGCGCAGGAAGGGCTTCGTCTGCATGCTGGCCGGCACGCTGGTCGTCTGCCTGCTCTGGTACTTCCTGGCCAGGGCGATCGATCGCAGCCTGATCCTTCCGGACTTCCTCGTCACGATGAAGACCTTCTTCCTCGGGTGGTTCGACAAAAAGGTGATGTCGAACCTCGGCATCACCCTCATGCGCGTCTTCATGGGCTGCGTCTACGCGGTCGCGATCGGGCTGCCGCTGGGGCTCCTCATGGGCTCCTCCCGCACGGCGCTCGTCGCCCTGTCTCCCTACGTGAACTCGATACGGCAGGTCCCCATCATGGCCTGGGTGCCTCTTTCCATCATCTGGTTTGGGCTCGGGGACGGGCCGACCATCTTCATGATCGCCATGAGCGCCGTGTTCCCCATCCTGATCAACACGATCTCCGGGGTCATGAACATCGACCCCAACTACAAGAACGCCGCGCGGTGCATGGGGGCCGGCACGTGGCAGGTCCTGAGGGACGTCGTCGTCCCCGGCGCGCTTCCCAGCTTCCTGACGGGGTGCCGGCTGGCTCTCGGCGGCGCGTGGATGTCGGTCATCTGCGCCGAGTTCATCGCCACCAGCAAGGGGTTCGGCTACATCATGGTCGAGGCGCAGGTGCGCATGAACACGCCTCTTTTGTACGCCCTGATGATCATGTCGGCCCTGGTGGGGTTCGCCATGGACAAGAGCATCGTCCTGCTCGAACACAGCCTGACCGGATGGAGGTACAAAGATGGCGCTCCTGACCGTTGACCACGTCAAAAAATCCTTCGCGGACCGGGACGGACACGTCCGGTCCGTCATCGACGACCTCTCGTTCGAGGTGATGAAGGGGCAGTTCGTCTCACTGCTGGGGCCTTCGGGGTGCGGCAAGACGACCCTGCTGACCATTCTGGCCGGGTTCCAGACCTGCACGGAGGGGACGGCCGCGCTGGAAGGGCGGCCCATCGAGGGGCCGGGCGTAGAGCGCGGCTACGTCTTCCAGAACTACGCGCTCTTTCCGTGGATGACTGTCAGGTCGAACATCCTCTACTCGTTGAGGATCGCCGGGGAGTCCCGGGAAAAGCAGGAGGTGCGGCTGAACGAGCTACTCGAGCTGGCCCATCTCAAGGGACACGAGGGGAAATATCCCATTCAGCTCTCGGGCGGCATGCAGCAGCGCGTCGCCGTCGTGCGCGCCCTGGCCGGCAGGCCGAAGGTGCTTTTGCTGGACGAGCCGCTTGGGGCCATCGACTTTCAGATGCGCGAGATCATGCAGAACGAACTCGATCTCCTCGTGCGCCAGGTCGCCGCGACCGTCGTGATGGTCACGCACGACGTCAGCGAATCCGTCTTTCTCAGCGACAGGGTGCTCGTCATGGGGGCCGGAGGGTGTCGTCTTCTGGCCGACGTCGCGATCGACATGCCCCGTTCGCGCGATCGCTCCTCGAGGCGGTTCAAGGATTACGTCGGCGACCTGACGGACCTGCTGCGCCGGGCGTTCCGCGAGTCCGAAGAACCGTTCTCGGAGTGAGTTTTCAGAATATCGGTAAAGGAGTTTTGAACATGGCAAATTTCAGGGATTCTCTTACCTTCAAGAACTACGACCAGGAGCGCCTCATCATCGACAGCATCGCCGCCCGGCTCTCCGCGGAGGAAAACGCCTTCCGCAAGACGTGTGGAGAGGACGAGGAAGAACGCGGTACCGGGAGCTTCGCCTGCAAGGTGACGGTCGAAAACTGGATCGGAGAGCTCTGGAGGGGCGGGGCTGCGTAAGCGTTCCGACTCTTTTGCGTCTATCGATCTGTTCAAGGGGGGACACAGCACATGCTTTCGCTGCCAAAAAACTTTGAGAGCTATGATGAGAAGCGAAGGAACGCCTTTCTGGCTCTCTACGACGTAAAGAAGAAGGGGAAGAAGGTCGTCGGGACCTTCTGTTCCTACACCCCGACCGAGTTGATCCACGCTGCGGGGGCCATCCCCGTCGGCCTCTGCGGCAACAGCGAGCAGGGCATCCTGGAGGCCGAGACGCGGCTGCCCAAGACCCTGTGCCCCTTGATCAAGTCCAGCTACGGGCTGGCCATGACCGATCAGTGCCCGTTCTTCTACTTCTCCGACGGGGTGCTTGCAGAGACGACCTGCGACGGCAAGAAGAAGATGTACGAGCTCCTGGGCGAGATCAAGCCGGTGCACGTCATGAAGCTGCCTCAGGGCAAGGATCAGGCCCTCGCCGTAGAATCCTGGACGGAGGAGGTTCGCCTCGCGGCAGGGTTTCTGGAGGACCTCTTAAACGTTGAAATCACCGAGGAAAAGCTCCACGACGCCATCGTCTACCGCAATCGCGTGCGGAGGGCGCTGATAGAGCTTTACGAGGTCGCCAAGGCCAAGCCGTCCCCCGTATCGGGGTATGAGCTGACCACGGTTTCCGAGTCCGCCGACTTTCACTTTACGGACGACAGCCTGATAGAGAAACTTGCGGAAAAGACGAGGGAGTTCAGGCACCGCGTCCGCGAGACGACGCCGGATCGTCCGAGGGTCCTCCTTACGGGCTGCCCCAACACGGGGCTGCGCGAGAAGCTGATCCACAGGATGGAGGACATGGGGGCCGACTACGTCTGCTCCGATCATTGTGCCGGGCCAAGGACGCTCCGATTCGTGGTGGACGAGGACAAGGACCCTTACGAGGCGCTGGCCGAGCGGTATTTGAAGATCAACTGCTCCGTCATGACGCCCAACGGGGGACGGTTCGACGACCTCAAGCACCTGGTTTCGGAGTACAAGGTCGATGGAGTGGTCGAGGCGGTCCTGCAGGGGTGCCACACCTTCGCCGTGGAAGCTTGGAACACGAAGAAGACGGTCTACGAGGAGCTGGGGCTTCCCTACCTCCGAATCGACACCGACTTCTCCCAGTCGGATCGGGGGCAGATCGAAACCCGCCTTGGCGCCTTCATCGAGATGATGCGCATGGCGACGTGAGATGTGTCGGTGCGGCCAGCTGAAGATCGCAAGAAAGCGCGGTCGCACCAATACTCCAGTGGTTTTGCATGTTTTTTAATCATCGGCGGCTCGTTTTTGAGGAGAAATGCAAATGATAACGTTCGAGAATGTCTGCAAATCTTATGATGGCGTTGACGTCTTGAATAACCTCAATCTGAAAATAGCAGACAACGAGGCTTTTGGAATCATCGGCCCAAGCGGCGTCGGAAAGTCCACGATCCTCAACTGCCTGAACGGATTGGAAAAGTACCAGAGAGGCAGCGTTGTGGTGGATGGCGTCCGCGTCGAGACTCTTTCTGATGCTGAACTTCGCAGGTTTCGGAAGAACGTGGGGCTGATTTTCCAAAATTTTTCTCTGATCGGACGAAAGGATGTTTTTCATAACATTTCTTTTCCCATGGAGTGCTGGGGGTGTTCAAAGACCGAAATTAAGGATCGGGTGGAAGAGCTCGCTGAAGTAACGGGGATGCAGGAAAAACTGAAAAGTAGACCGGCAGAATTAAGCGGCGGGCAGAAACAGCGGGTAGCGATTGCACGGGCGCTTGCCTTGAATCCCAGGTATCTGCTTTGCGATGAATGCACAAGCGCGCTTGATCCCAGGTCGACCGCCTCCGTGCTTGAACTGCTCGAGAGTCTGCGGGAGAAATATAAAATTACGATTATAATTGTGACGCACGAAATGGCAGTGGTACGCAGGTTTTGCGAACGTGTGGGAATAATTGACGGTGGGAAAGCCTCGCTTGTAGGAAATGTGGCAGAAGTTTTTCGTGAAGTGCCGCAACAACTGAGGGCTGTCCTCGGTGACGAGGAGGGCAAAGTATCGTTCACCATAGATATTCATGATTTTGAGAGTTGTCGAAAATTCCTTGATGATCGGGGAATCAGGTACGGGATTGCGGAGGAATATTGATTTAATGGAAGCGTTCACTCGTGCTTTTCAGAATTCAAATCTGATGCGCTATTTGCCAACGGCGATCATTCCCGCGATCGGGGAAACGTTGGTAATGGTGACGATCTCTTTTGTGCTCTCGGTTATTTTCGGTGTTATGTTCGGCATTATCCTCGTAATGACCGACAAAAGCGGGCTGTCTCCGCATCCGGCGTTCCATGCCATATTGGAAAGGATTACAGATATTACCCGTTCGTTCCCGATGATGATTTTGATCGTTGCGATTGCACCTGTCACCCGCTTTTTTATCGGAACAAGAATTGGCGTGAAAGCCGCGATATTTGCTATAACGCTCGGAAGTACGCCCTTTGCCGTCAGATTGACAGAGAATGCGCTGAACACCGTTGATCCCCAGCTTATACGTATGGCACAGTCCATAGGGGCCACGAAATTGCAGATTGTCTTTAAGGTCATGCTTGTCGAGGCCCTGCCGACTCTCATCTCCAACTTTACGATTATGGCGATCAACATACTCAACACGTCGGCAATGGCGGGAGCCGTGGGTGCAGGTGGGTTAGGGGCTGTTGCCCTGACATACGGCTATCAAAGATTTGACTACCTGATCATGTATTTTATCGTAATTATTTTGATATTGCTTGTGCTGGTGATTCAAACAATTGGAAGCAGGCTGTATGAATATACAAAATAGCGTCTGCTGAATAACGGAAGGAGAACATGATGAAAAAGAAAGTGATGGCATCATTGATGGCGCTCGCAGTGGTGGTAGGGCTGACGGCTGAATGTGCCTCGTCTGAGGCGGTAAAACCTGGGGAGGGAACGACGGTAACGATCGCAGGTACTGCCGTTTCCCAGGTGTTCTATGAGGCATTTAAGGATTTGTATGAAAGCCTTGGTTATAAAACAAAGTTTATTCTGTTTGACTCCAATCCGGTGTGCCTTGAAGCATGTGCCACTGGCGAGACGATGGTTTCCATCGGACAACAGCTGAAATTTGTGCACAGTTACAACACAAACAACGGCACGAATCTTGAAATGGTAAAGCCGTACGGCATGTACACCGGAATTGGGCTCTACTCCGAGAAATACGATTCGGTCGATAAAATTCCTGACGGAGCGCAGATAGCGGTTATGAACGACGCTACAAACGAGGATGTTTCGCTGAAAGTCCTTCAGGAGGCCGGGCTCATTAAGCTGGCAGGCGATGTCGAGTTTGCGACGGTTGCGGACATCGTCGAAAATCCGAAAAATCTTGAATTCGTGGAAATGGAACAGGCTCAGACGGTGACTGCCCTTGAAGATATGGCAGGAGCATGCTGTTGGTTTACACATATGTCTGCTGCTGGAAAAAATCCTTCCGTCTATCTTGTCCGCGACAATGTCATGATCAATTACCCCATGGGCATCACTGTAAACCGCACCGACGTGGAATCCGACTGGGCTGTGAATATGGCTGAATGTCTGCGCAATGCGGATGTGCAGGCGAAAATTAATGAGGCATTTCCAAACGTCTTCGAGTTCTACACTGACGATGCTCAGGTCAAGCAATAATGTCAACCGATTGGAGAGAGTGGGCAGACAAATTGTACTGCGCGCTTGAACTCTCGAGAAGAGCCGTAGGCGTCAGTCTACTGAACGACGTGTCAGAATATGAAGCGGTAGATGCGAAGCCCTTGCTGCGTCCAATCAACTATTGCCAGATGGTTGCTGCGGCAACAAAAGGGAAACACATTAAGGCGAGGTCTGAGGATTTCAGTTGCAGGAGCGGCCCCAGAGTCATGGGGATTGACCCTTCGGACCCCAAAAATGCGCACGGAGAGAACTGGGCAAGGTTGAAACTGTATGACTCGGAAAAAGTGGCCGCAGATGTGAGGAAGGGGCTGACTTATTCAAAAGAGCCCAAATACGGGTTGTTCTTGGCGCCAATCGAGGATATGGATAAGCGTCCCGATGTCGTTCTGATTGTAGCCAATCCATATAATTGCATGAGGATCATTCAGGGCTATGCTTATCATCATGGCATGCCCGCTTCCATTAACATGATCGGCAATCAGGCGGTCTGTTTGGAATGCACGGCCCGGCCCTACGTTACACGTGATATTAACATATCGTTGCTTTGTATCGGCACAAGACATCGCGCAGGCTGGGGGAATGACGAGATGGCCGTAGGGGTTCCGCAAGAACAGTTTGCCGATGTGGTTGACGGCATCGTTCAGACAATCAATCAAATGGAAAGCGATGCGAACAAGGAGATGATCAAAAAAAAGTTTAGAGACAAAAACATCCCGATTTCTATTCGTTTTCATTATAATTATTATATGGATTGTTGATGCCTGTGACACAGAGCCCGTACAAACTACGGAGATCGTTTTACGGATTTCTAAATTGTAAGCCAAACGTAACAGCCCAAATCCACGGGCAAAGTTTTTAACGTGCGTCGGAAACCGGTTTTGCACGTTCGCCGCTGCACTTGGCGGACGCAAAAGGGGAATTGTCTCAATCTATGCAACAACGCATTTTATCCTTCATAAAGGCCATCGCAACCTGTGGATTTGGGCTTTCTTTATGATCTTGACACTCCATTGTTATTTATGTTAAAGTTGCTTTGGATTGAATTTTAGGCCCTAAGATGGGCTGCCTTCGGAGAGGAGGGGCTTCATGCGTTACACTGTGACGTGATTCGCAGCCGACGATGCAGGGGATGCATTGTGCTGCTGCGAGGAGTGCGCATGGATGGATCCGACCTCTCTTTTTAGAGGCGATTTCTGTGGTCGTTCCCGCTGGGGTTTTGGCTCCTTCTGAGTACGAGGTCCGCAGGGTTGTTTTGTTGTAGAGGCGTTCTTCCTTCCAAATACTCTTTCCTCTTCTCGCGCCATTATTTTGCTCTACGCCGGCAGAACACATTTTTTTGTTTGTCCCATTGCATCGAGGCGGACGCCGAAGACGCGGTGGTCGCTGTCTGTGTTGTGCGTCCTGATGACCCGTATGGCTCCTTCTGCGCAGGTGATGGTAGAAACTGCATGTTCCGTACAGGCGTAAGAACGGCTGGAGCGTGGACGGCGCATCGGACGAGGTGGTCTTGATAGACAACTCCGCGGTCCTTCTGCAGGACAAGTCTCCCCCACGAGGAAGATTTTTGGCGGAGTCTGGGGCCCGTTGCTATTTATAGTGTGGGCCAACCCTGAAACACAGGTTTGATTGAGAGGAAACCATCATGAAAAAAGGAAACGTGTTTGCCGCCGTCATCGTTGTGATTGGAATTCTTATCGCGGTCCTGCCCACTTGGGGGCCCGCAGCGGTATGCCCTCTGCCGGATGGCGGGCGCTGGATGAAGTGCCATTGGATGGGAATGGCTGAGTTGGGGGTTGGAGCCCTCGCCGCCCTGCTGGGTGTCCTCATGTTCCTGCAGAAGGATAAGGGCGTCCGCAGGGGGCTGTCCCAGGCTCTGGCTGGCCTTTCCCTGCTTGCGGCAGCTCTGCCGGGCGGCTTGATCGGAGGCTGCAAGAACCTGCAGATGCCGTGCCAGGCCGTCTCCATCCCCGTCCTGTACGCGCTGTCCGCCGGACTGCTGCTGTTTGCGCTTCTGTCTCTTCACGCAGCCCGCGAAAAGGAATAAGAGAGGGCTATGGTAGACAAAATTGCGGAGGAGCGCACGCGGAAGCCTCTTACTCGCTTTCGTCTTGCGTATCTCAACGTCGCTCACAGCGCCTCCCGAACGAAGAGCCTGGTGTTTCTCGTTACCCTGCTCTCGTTCGCCATCTTTACGGGGGGATATCTGAGCCTGTCGCTGGGGAGAGGAATGTCCAGCCTGGCGGATCGCCTTGGCGCTGACATCCTCGTGATCCCCTCCGGGACCGAAGGGCAGGTCCAGGGAACGATCCTCAAAGGAAATCCCAGCAAATTCTACATGCCCTTTTCCATTCTGAACGACGTGACGGCGACCCCGGGGGTCGCCGCCGCGTCGCCGCAGCTCTTCCTTGCTACGCTCTCGGCTGGATGCTGCAACTTTGCCATCCAACTCATCGGTTTTGACCCGGAGACGGATTTCAACATACGCCCCTGGGTGACCCGGCAGCTTCAGGGCACCTTGGAATCCTGCGACATCGTCGTGGGTGCCAACATCGTCGCCCAGGAGGGGGAGACGCTGATGTTCTTCGGGGAGACCTTTCGGGTGGCCGCGCGCCTTGAGCGAACGGGGATGGGGTTCGACAGCTCCGCCTTTGTCACCGTGGAATCGGCGCGGCACCTGATGGGGAATGAGAGGTTCCGGCTGAATTACCCCGAGGTGAACGATCCGACGACGATATCGAGCGTCATGGTGCGCGTTGACGAAAAATCCGACGTTGCAGACGTGGCCCGGGAGCTGTGCCGTCGCCTTAAGGGCAGTGGTGTGACAGCCATAAGCTCCATGGACGTCGTCCGAGGTGTGACTGAGAAATTCAAATCGATGCGCGTCCATGCCCTGTTGCTCTCGGTCATCCTCTGGGGCGTCTCCTTTGCGGTGCTGAAGCTGATCTTCACGGTACTGATGAACGAGCGCAAAAGCGAATTCGCGCTCCTGCGGATCATGGGCGCTCCTCGGGGCTACCTTCGCGGCCTGGTCCTGACTGAGGCGTTTCTCGTCAGCCTCTCCGGGGCCGTCCTGGGAACGGCATTGAGCGCTTTCTTATGCGTTGTGTTCAACCGGGTGCTGACCGTTTCCTTGGGCATGCCGTTTCTCAACCCCTCCCCGGGGCAGTTTTTTCTACTTGCGATCGGTAGTCTTCTGTTGGCATTGTTCACGGGCCCGATGGCCGGATGGAGCTTCGCACAACGACTGAACCGGAAAGAAACGCTGACGCTCCTGAGAGCAGACCGATAGGATGGGATCGACGATGACATCTTCAAACAAACTGCTGGAGACGAGGGGGCTGACGAAGCGCTTTCCTCGCGGGGTGGGGGATTTCTGTGCCGTTGACCACGTCGACTTTACCCTTTGCGAGGGGGATTTTGGGCATATCGTAGGGCGGTCCGGCAGTGGAAAATCGACCCTCGTGAATCTGCTGTCCGGTCTTCTGGCACCTTTTTCCGGGGAGACCTTTTTTGATGGCCTTCCGCTTCCCTACGGGGACGACGCCGCAATGGCGCACCTGCGGAACGAGCAGATCGGCTACGTTCCGCAGGACGCCCATCTCCTTCCACACCTTTCCGTGTGGGACAACGTTCGCCTCCCCCTCTACCTGGACGGGGGCTTGCCAAATAAGGAGGGCGTTGATGGTGGGGAGCGGCACGCCTTGGAGTTGCTTGACCGGATGGGGATTGCCGCACGAAGAGATGCGTTTCCGTGGGAGCTCTCCGGCGGGGAGGCCCGCCGTGCAATGCTGGCGCGGGCGCTTTTAAAAGGTCCCAGGCTCCTCATCGCGGATGAGCCCACTGCAGACTTGGATGTCCTGACGTCCCACGAGGTCATGGAGGAGATCCGCCGCGTCCACTCCGAAGGGATGACTGTCCTTATGATCACGCACGAACTGGAACTCCTGAACTACGGGACAAAAATCTGGACGATGGAGGACGGCCGCCTTACGGAGGGGCAAAACCTCGTCGTCCCGAAGGGCGCGGACTAGAGAGATGAGGCGGGGCGGCCGGGATGCCCGGGGTGATGGTCAAGCCAGTCCGTGTCGGTAACGAGCATGGAAGGCGCGTCCAATCGTACTGCATAGAGTACCTTATACAAAACATATTTTAATCCCCTGCCATTTCTATGCAAGAAGGGTTTGCTTGACATTGTCTTACAGGTAGGGTATAAATGGCTTGTCGATGAACCGTTGATTCCAGATTCTGAGATAGGGAAGGAGGGGACTTGAATGCGACGCTACGGATGCACCTGAGGAGCTTTTCGGGATGCACGGGATGCATACCGTGGTGGAATTCCTTTTCAGGGGGAATCGTTCGCCCGAGTCTCGCTCTCCGCGGACTGACGAGCCTATTTTGCGCGCAGTCCTTTTTGGATTGGGGGAGGCCGCATGGGCGGCCTCCTCTTTTTTGAGAATCCCCATTATCTTTTCCCTCGACTCACCATGGTTGCTCCCTTTTCGTATGCTGTTTGTCAAAAAGTGCAAGGATTATCGAGTCGTAAAAGAGGGAAGACGAAGATGAAAAAAGCTTTGCTTTCGGCGCTGATCTTGGGATTGGGCTTTGTCGTCTGTACTGCTGCGGTGGCTGCCGCTGCGGAAAAGGACGCGGAGCGGGTCATCCGGGTTGCCACGCCCGGAACCTACGCCCCTTTCACCATGTATGATGAGTTGACGCAGGAATGGTCTGGCTTTGAGATTGAGCTCTGGCGTTTGATTGGCGAGAAGGCCGGCTATGAAATTGAATTTGTCAGGCTTGATCTTCCCGCAACTTTCGCTGAACTGGACCTCAACCGCGTCGATACCGTGGCAAAACAGATCAGCATCACCCCGGCTCGCCAGCAGAAATATAATTTCACGCAGCCGTTTTTCTTCAGTCCTTATTACATTATCGTGGCGGAAGACAATAATGAAATCAAATCCTGGAAGGACATGGAGGGTAGGAGCATCGCCTTGGCCGAGGGCAGCGCCATGAACGAGTTTATAGCGGCGCTGGATCCGGAGAACAAGGTTAAGAAATCTGTCTATGAGTCCGACAAACTTGTTTTTCAGGAGGTATCCGTAGGCCGTGTAGACGCTTATCCTGGCCCTTATGTCGAGCTTCTTGACGTGTTGAAGAGAAATTCCAGTTTGAAGCTCAAGGCCGTCGATATGGAAAACCCGATCTACGTCGAGGTCAACGCTTACCCCTTTGCCCGCACCGATCGGGGCCGTGCGCTCCTGAAGCTGACGGACGGCATCCTGACGCAGATGATCGAGGATGGCAGCTACGCCGAGCTCTGCGAAAAGTGGTTCGGCATGAACGTCATGGACAGCAGGTATGCGAAGGAATATCGAGAAAAACAGGGGAAGTGACGCCGATAGGATGACGGGGACGGCAGTATGGATTGCTTCGTATTTTCGCTTTTCACGAGGAGAGGAAAACGTAATGAAAAGATTTTGGGGTTGGGGACTGATTTTGGCGTGGGCTTTTATTGCTTGTGTTTCTCGGGAAGGGATTGCCTCCGAGGATAAGGTCATCCGGGTTGCCACGCCGGGAAACTATGCTCCTTTCACCATGTATGATGAAGCGACGCAGGAATGGTCCGGATTTGAGATCGACATGTGGCGTACGATAGGCGAAAAAGCCGGCTATGAGGTTCAATGGGTGCGGCTTGATTTGCCGGCGAACTTTGCCGAGATGGACCTGGGTCGTGTGGATACCGTGGCGAAACAGATCAGTATTACACCTTCTCGCCAGCAGAAATACGATTTCACACAGCCCTATTTTTTCAGCCCCTACTGCCTGACGGTGAGGGAGGATAATAACGAGGTCAAGTCGTGGAAGGATATGGAGGGTAAATCCATCGCTTTACGTGAAGGTGGTTCAGAGCTTGAGTTTGTTGCAGTGTTGGACCCTGAAAATAAAGTGGAAAAATCTATTTATGAATCTAACATGTTACAGGATGTCTCTCTGGGGCGTGTGACGGCTACACCCTATCCTTTCCTCACACTTCCTTGGGTTTTGAAGAAGAACCCTGAATTGAAACTTAAAGCTGTTGACCTCGAGAATCCTATTTTTACCGAGGTCAACGCGTATCCCTTCGCCCGCACCGACCGGGGCCGTGCGCTCCTGAAGCTGACGGACGACATCCTGACGCAGATGATCGAGGACGGCAGCTACGCCAAACTCTGCGAGAAGTGGTTCGGGACCAACGTCATGGACAGCAAGTATGCTAAGGAGTATCGAGAAAAACAGGGGAAGTGACGCCGATAGGGCGATGGGGATGGCAGTATGGATTGTTACGTATTTTCGCTTTTCACGAGGAGAGGAAAACGTAATGAAAAGATTTTGGGGTTGGGGACTGATTTTGGCGTGGGTTTTTATTGCTTGTATTTCTCGGGAAGGGATTGCCTCCGAGGATAAGGTCATCCGGGTTGCCACGCCCGGAACCTACGCTCCTTTCACCATGTATGATGAAGCGACGCAGGAATGGTCCGGATTTGAGATCGACATGTGGCGTACGATAGGCGAAAAAGCCGGTTATGAGGTTCAATGGGTGCGGCTCGACAATCCGGCGACCTTTGCGGAGCTGGACCTGGGTCGTGTGGATACCGTAGCGAAGCAGATCAGCATCACCCCGGTCCGCCAGCAGAAATACGATTTCACGCGCCCTTTCTTTTTCAGCCCTTATTGTTTGACGGTGGCGGCGGACAACGAGGCGATAAAGTCCTGGAAAGATATGGAGGGTAAGACCATCGGGTTGTCTGAGGGTAGCGCCATGAACGAGTTTATCGCAGCCATGGATCCGGAAAATAAGGTGAAAAAGTCCGTCTATGGATCGGGTAGCAGCATTTTGCATGAGGTCGCTATGGGGCACGTGGATGCCTGCCCCTATGCCTTTCTTGTGCTTCCTTATCGTTTGAAGAAAAACCCTGAGTTGAAGCTCAAGTCCGTCGATATTGAAAACCCGATCTACGTCGAGGTCAACGTCTATCCCTTCGCCCGCACCGACCGGGGCCGGGAGCTCCTGAAGCTGACGGACGGCGTCCTGACGCAGATGATCGAGGACGGCAGCTACGCCAAACTCTGCGAGAAGTGGTTCGGGACCAACGTCATGGAGAGCAAATACGCGAAGGAGTATCGGGAAAAACAGGGGAAGTGACGCCAACGTTTAAAAGCGAGGATAACGCGGCGGGCTTCCTTCGCTGGATTGCCCGCCGCCCTTCGAGTCTCGATAGTCAAAGAGAGGGAGAGAGCCCATGATTTTTCAATTTGACTACTTCTTAAAGATGTTCTCCATCATATTTCTGGGCTTCAAAAACACGGTTTCCATGGCGTTCCTTTCGCTCTTTTTCGCCGTGCTGATCGGGTTTGTCCTTGCGGCGTCCCGATATTACAACATCCCCGTGTTGAAGCAGTTCTCCGTCGTGTTCACCTCCTTTTTCCGCAGCACCCCCTTTATCGCTCAGCTCTTCGTCTTTTACTACGGGTTCGCGCAGGTATCCGCAACCGTCAGGGGGCTCTCCAGCTTCTGGGCCGTGGTGATCGTCCTCTCCCTCAGCTTTGCTGCCTACATGGGCGAGAACATCAGGGGGGCCATCAGTTCGGTGGACAGGGGGCAGTTCGAGGCGGGCATCTCCATCGGCATGACCCCGTGGCAAACCATCCGCCGCATCGTGATCCCTCAGGCGGCCCGCGTGGCTCTCCCCGGCATGGTCAATTCCTTCGCCAACCTTTTCAAGTCCACGTCCCTCGCCTTTACGGTCGGCGTCATGGACATGACCTCCTGCGCCAAGAACGAGGTCAACCTGACGTACCGTTATCTCGAGGGGTTCGTCGCCCTGCTCATCGTGTACTGGGTCATCCTCGCCCTCGTCTCCTACGGGCAATCCCTCCTGGAGCGCTATTTGAACCGACCCTACGTCCAGGAGGCCAGGTGATGGAGCAAAAGACCGTTCTGACCGTCTCCGGGCTCGTTAAAAGGTTCGGCGTCCTGGAGGTCCTCAAGGGGATCGACCTGACCGCTCAGCGCGGCGAGGTGGTCTCGATCATCGGCCCCTCCGGGACCGGCAAGTCCACGCTCCTGCGCTGCATCAACTTCCTGGAAAAGCCCACCTGCGGCAGCATCGCGATCGGCGACGTCGCGGTGCGGGAGCCGGGGGGCAGCCGCAGGGACATCGCCCAGCTGCGCAGCCGGACCGCCATGGTGTTCCAGAGCTACAACCTGTTCCGCAACAAGACGGCGCTGCAGAACGTCATGGAACCCATGACGCAGGTGCAGGGCGTTCCTGAGGCTGAGGCGCAGGAAGAAGCGCTGCGCATCCTGCAGGTCGTCGGGCTGGAGGACAAGAGGGATTCCTATCCGGCCCACCTGTCCGGGGGGCAGCAGCAGCGCGTCGGCATCGGCCGGGCCATGGCGGTGAAGCCGGAGGTCATGTTGTTCGATGAGCCGACGTCGTCCCTGGACCCGGAGCTGCTGGGCGAGGTGCTGGAGCTCATCCGTTCTCTGGCGGCCCGGCACACGACGACGATGTTGATCGTGACCCACGAGATGCGCTTCGCCAGGGAGGTTTCCGACCGCATCCTGTTCATGGACGAGGGCCGCATCCTGCAGCAGGGAAGCCCGGAGGATATCTTCGGCAGCGGCAATCCGCGCGTTCAGAAGTTCATCAACCGCATGGACACATGAGCCGGGACGGATGTTTCTTATGGAATCGCGCACGTTGAACATCGAGTGCGACGTGCAGTTTATCGAAAACGGGAGGTTGTTGTTGTGCAGAACGTGCAAAACGCTGTGGAGAGGTTGAACGAGCTGAAGAAGGGTTTTGGGGCCTTTGCGAAGATCAGCCCCGACGTGATCGGCGCCTTCGGGCAAATGCGTGGAGCCTGCTGCCGCGAGGGCGGCGCGCTGGACCTCGCCCCGGTGTATTTAAGTGACGAAGTTGTCCCTGACAAGGTGGGAGAGAAGAGGGAATTGGGGCCCTGCGCAGGTGGTTTGCCGTTCCAAGTGCCTTCCTTTTAGGGACACGGGCCGTTTGTAACGATGCGGCGTGGCATTTATTTAAGGATGAGATGATGGAGAGCGCATGATCGAGATTCGCGGCGTCAAAAAATCGTTCGGTTCCCTTGACGTGCTCAGGGGGATCGACTTGGATATCGACAGGGGCGAAGTCGTCTCTATCATAGGCCCATCGGGAACGGGCAAATCCACCTTTTTGAGGTGCCTGAACTATCTTGAGGAGCCCGAGGCAGGAACGGTCATTTTTGGTGACGGCAAGGTCTTTGACTTTTCCCGGTTTGAAAACAAGCTCATTTGCGAGCTCCGGTCTCATAGCTCCATGGTCTTTCAGAATTTTTCCCTGTTCGCCAATTTGACGGCAGGAGAGAACATCGCACTGCACCTCCAGAAGGTGAAAAAGTGGAAATACGACAAGGTTACGGAGCGGGTCACGGAACTTCTGCGGATGATGGGACTGGAGGACAAGGCGGACAGTTACCCGCGCCAGCTGTCCGGTGGGCAACAGCAGCGCATTGCAATAGCCCGTGCGATGGCGATAGAGCCGGAGATTATGCTGTTCGACGAGCCGACGTCGTCCCTGGATCCGGAGCTCGTCAAGTACGTCCTTGGGGTTATCCGACGTCTTGCAGATTGTAGACAAACCATGCTCATCGTGACGCATGAGATGAAGTTCGCGCAGGAGGTGTCGGACAGGGTGATCTTCATGGATGGAGGGAGGGTTTTGGAAGCGGGCAGTCCTGATGACATTTTTGAACGACCGAAACATGACAGGATCAAGGAATTTTTGGACTTGGTGAGAGAGGGTTGAAGATGATGAGAAAAATTGTGCTGTGCGTATCCGTTGCAGTGATCCTTTTGGCGTCGTGCGCCTATGGAGCTGAGCCTGAAAAAAAGGTCCTGAGGGTCGGCATGGACGGTTCTACTTCTGGGTTCTCAATGTTGAACGACAAAGGGGAGTTGGAAGGGTTTGAGGTGGACGTCTGGAAGGAGATCGCCAAACGCAACGACTGTGAGGTCAAATTTGAACAGATGCCCTTTTCGAGTCTGCTGGGAATGATCTCGGATGGGCGTGTGAATACGGTGGCCAACACCCTGAATCCCACAGATAAGCGGAGGGAGACTTATAACTTCAGCGATCCATATCTTTATGATGAGCTGAATTTGATTTCGGCTCCTTCGGTCCAGGCAAAAACCTTCAAAGATCTTGATGGAATGAGTGTCGGGGTGGTCATCAGTTCTACGGACGATGCGTTCGTCGATCTCATCGAGAAGGAAAACAGTATCAAAGTGAAACGGGTTTATTTTGACGACACGGCGACTCAGGACGTCGTCTCAGGGAAGGTTGACGCCTGCGTCCAGTCTCAGACGATCGCTCTTGAAATCATTCAGCGTTTGGGGGCTGACAAGGTGAAGGTGCTTCTGGGAAGCGGGATTTATCTCGAGAGCGCGTACCCCTTTGCCAAGACGCCTGAGGGTGACGCTCTGCGGGAGATGACCAACAGAACGCTCGGTGCCATGAGGGAGGACGGGGCGCTAAGGGCGATCTCCGAAAAGTGGTTTGACTTCGACTTTACCGTGAAGCATTAGGGTTGGATGCTGGGGCCTGTTTATGGATCTGAATTTCGTCGGTCAGGTTTTTCTGAAAATGCTGCCGGCCTTGCCGAGGACGCTTTCAGTCACGGTTCTTCCTTTTATCGCGGCTCTCTTCCTGGGGTTAATGGTGACGCTGCCGATCGTCTATAAAATCCCGGTTTTGAAGCCGTTATGCAAGGTCTACGTCTCTTTTTTTCGCGGGACGCCTTTTATCGGGCAGCTCTTCATGATCTACTTCGGCTTGCCGAGAATGTTTGCATGTCTGTCGGCCATGGATAAGATCGAGGGTTTTGTGTTGACGATGGCGCTTAACTCCAGCGCCTATTTGAGTGAAATCATCCGCGGGGCGTTTTTAGCCGTGGATCGCGGGCAGATAGAGGCGGCGAAGTCGATCAACCTGAGCCGAATGCAGACTCTGCGGCTGATCGTGATCCCCCAGGCGATCCCCGTGGCCGTGCCGGGTATAGTCAACGTTCTGATCGACGCCATAAAAGGGTCCTCGCTGGCCTTCACCATTGGCATCCTGGACATTACAGCCGTCGCCAAGATACAGGCCGGCATCACCTTTCGGTACTTTGAGGCCTATATGGCTATGGTCATGATGTACTGGTTCATCGTCCTGGTGTTGGAGCAGATGCAGAAGCGTTATGAACAGCGGATCAAACTCACTTCTGCCTAAGCATGAGGTCCCCCGCTTCTCCTCGCAAAATATAAAATAGATTCGGAGGTCCTAGGTGTTCTCGACTGCAAAGAATGCGCCGCGCTATCCCAGACTTTGTTTTTATCTGGATCATATCCGCGACAACGCGGCTCGTGTGACTGATGTATGCCGTTCCACCGGGATTTTCTGTCTATGCAGTGAAAAGGGACGCTGCGCATCCTGCGGGTCGTCGGGCTGGAGGACAAGAGGGATTCCTATCCGGCCCACCTGTCCGGAGGGCAGCAGCAGCGCGTCGGCATCGGCCGGGCCATGGCGGTGAAGCCGGAGGTCATGTTGTTCGATGAGCCCACGTCGTCCCTGGACCCGGAGCTGCTGGGCGAGGTGCTGGAGCTCATCCGTTCTCTGGCGGCCCGGCACACGACGACGATGCTGATCGTGACCCACGAGATGCGCTTCGCCAGGGAGGTCTCCGACCGCATCCTGTTCATGGACGAGGGCCACATCCTGCAACAGGGAAGCCCGGAGGATATCTTCGGCAGCGGCAACCCGCGCGTTCAGAAGTTCATCAACCGCATGGACACATGAGCCGGGACGGATGTTTCTTAACGGAATCGCGCACGTTGAACGTCGAGTGCGACGTGCAGTTTATCGAAAACGGGAGGTTGTTGTTGTGCAGAACGTGCAAAACGCTGTGGAGAGGTTGAACGAGCTGAAGAAGGGTTTTGGGGCCTTTGCGAAGATCAGCCCCGACGTGATCGGCGCCTTCGGGCAAATGCGTGGAGCCTGCTGCCGCGAGGGCGGCGTGCTGGACCTCAAGACGATAGAGCTGATCAGCGTGGCGGTGGCCGTGTCCCGAAAGTGCGAGCCCTGCATCCTCTCTCATCTTGAGGTGTGCGTGGACCTGGGCATTACCCGCGAGGAACTGGCGGCGGCCCTCAACGCCACGGTGCTGCTGTGCGGCGGCCCCGGCTACGCCTACTCCGCCTTCACCCTGCAGGCCTTCGAGCAGATGCTTGAAGCAAAGAAATGACCGCTTGGGATGGGCCGTCCGTGTTCTGCTTCCCCGGCCCAAGGGTTTGAGCCGCAGGGACGGCAGGGAGTATGACCTGGGGGCAGGGGGGTGCATCACATGCTCTACGCAGGCATCGACATCGGCTCCACGGCCAGCAAGGCCGTGGTGATGAATGACGGCAAGGACGAGATTCTGGCCCGCAAGCTCATGCCCAGCGGGTGGAACGGCCGGGAGACGGCGGAGGCGCTTCTGGCCTGGCTGCTCTCCCTGGGCTGCCGGAGGGAGGACCTCCGCATCACGGCCACCGGCTACGGGCGCGTCTCCGTCCCCTACGCCGACGACACGTTGACGGAGATCACCTGCCACGGTCGAGGAGCCTGTTTCCTCGGCGGCGAGGACCTCACCGTCATCGACATCGGCGGTCAGGACACCAAGGTGATCCTCGTTCGAGGCGGCCGCGTCGCGGACTTCATCATGAACGACAAGTGTTCCGCCGGGACGGGCAAGTTTCTGGAGATCATGGCCAACCGCATGGGGGTCACCCTGCCGGAGCTGTTCGAGCTGGCGGAGCGCGGACGGGAGATCACGATCTCCTCCATGTGTACGGTCTTCGCCGAGTCCGAGATCGTGAGCCTGATGGGGCTGGGCACGCCGCGGGAGGATATCGCCTGCGGCGCCGTGGGCTCCGTCGTGGCCAAGGTGGCGGTGCAGGTGGCGCGAAAGGCCGCAGACGACGCCTACTTCCTCACCGGAGGGTTTTGCGACAGCGCCATGATGCTGCGCAAGCTGTCTCAGGCCCTGCACGCGCCGGTGCGAACGACCTCGGACGCCCGGTTCGCGGGCGCCATCGGCGCCGCCCTGCTGGGCAAATGAACCTGTTTGAAAGTCTGGAGGAGCAGCGGCGCGAGGCCTACGTCCGCGCCGTGCTGCGGGCCTCCGGGACGGACGACGTCGTGGGCTTCATCGGAAGCCGCGTCCCGCTGGAACTCCTCAACGCGCTGGGCCTCATGGTCCTCCCCGTGTACGGCGTGGACGGGGAGATCCTGAAGTATTCCAGGGAAAAGGGCCTGTGTCCCGTCATCGACGCCACCCTGACCTACGCCAGGACGGACCGGTGTCCGCTGATCCACAGCTCCCGTCTGATCGTCGTGGACGACGGCTGTCCGATCATGGCCCGCGAGGTGTCGCGGCTGCCGGGCAAGGAGGTCCACGTCTACCGCACGGAGGACCCCATGCGGCTGGAGCATTTGATGGAGAAGCTGGAGCGCGTCTACGGGCGCGGCCTCGACGACGGCGCGCTGGACGCCGCGACGGCGGACTCCCGACGCCTGACCGAGTTGCTCTTCAACCTGAAGTACCATTCCGGCCTGGACGGACGGAGCGTCTACGTCCTGGAGTACTACCTGAATTTCCTGTCCGTACCGGAGCGGTTCGAGGTCCTTCGGCAGGCGTCGGGGGCGGCGGAGTTCTCGGCGGCGCCGGTGGACTTTCTGCCGGTTCGGGTTCAGAGCGGGGCAGGGATCTACCGTCAACTGGATCGGCAGCTGAGCGGGAGCCTCTACCGCATCCTGGAGGGAGAGGGCTGCCAGGGCTGTGTCCAGGAGGTTGTGACTGGAGAAGGGAGGGATTTTCTGCGGGCCAAATACGACCGTAAACGGAAGTCTGTCGCGGTTTACGACTACGTCTACCCGAATTGCCCCTTTGGCACGGGGACGGAGATCGGGTACGACTGACCGAAGGGTCAAAAAAACAGGGGGGATAGCTATGGCCGATTACAGAGCGATGTGGGAAGGCCTGGGCATGGACGTGAAGACGCACGACCTGCTGTGCGAGGCGCTGCCTCAGGCGTTTGGCGACGTCTATCTGTCGCAGGAGAACAGGCCGGAGGGCATGGATTATTTCAACATGGTCGTGGCGGAAATCCACGGCATCCGTCCGATGGAGCTGGTCGAGCATCATAAGAAGGGAGGCAGGGTCGTCGGGTCCTTCTGCATCCACGTTCCGGACGAGGTGGTGGTGGCCGCGGGCGCCATCGCCACGGGGCTGTGCAGCGGCTCCCAGTTCTGGGTGCCGGGCGGCGAGAAAAAGCTCCCCACCGCGACCTGCCCGCTCATCAAGGCCTCACTCGGCGCACGCTTCGACCGCACCTGTCCCTTCTTCCGCCTCGCGGACCTGTTCGTCGGGGAGACGACCTGCGACGGGAAGAAGAAGGCCTGGGAGATCCTGGCCGAGGACGCGCCCATGTACATCATGGACATCCCGCAGATGAAGCGCGAGAGGGACTACGCACATTGGAGGGACGATATCCGCGGCTACATCCGCAGGCTGGAGGAGCTGACGGGCAACGGGGTCACGGAGGGCAGCCTGCACGACGCCATCGTGCTGCTGAACGGAAAGCGCCGCGCCCTCCAGAGGCTTTCGGACTTCCGCAAGCTGGATGCCGTGCCCATCAGCGGCAAGGACGTCCTCTTGATCACGCAGATCGCCTTCTACGACGACCCCGGGCGGTTCACGTCGATGGTGAACAAGCTCTGCGACGAGTTGGACCAGCGGGCCCGCGAGGGCGTGTCCGTGTTCCCGAAGGGCGCGAAGCGCATCCTGCTCACGGGGACGCCGCTCTCCATCCCCAACTGGAAGCTGCACCACCTCGTCGAGAGCCTCGGCGGGGCCGTCGTGTGCGAGGAGATGTGCACCGGCATCCGCTACTACGAACGGTGCGTGGACGAGGACGGCAGGACCCTGGACGAGATGGTGGACCGCCTGACGGAGCGCTACCTGGGCGGCATCCACTGCGCCTGCTTCACCCCGAACTCGGAGCGCGTCGACGACATCCTGCGCCTGGCCCGCGAGTACCGCGCGGACGGTGTCATCGACGTCAACTTGAAGTTCTGCAACATCTACGACACCGAGGGGTACTTCGTGGAGCGGGCCCTGAAGGATGCGGGGATTCCCGTGCTGGGCGTCGAGACCGACTACACGGACCAGGACGCCGAACAGCTCAAGACCCGCATCGGGGCGTTCCTAGAGATGCTGGGCGCCTGACGGTCGGCGGGCGATGAGCGAATCCACGGGCGCACGGCACTACGTGCTCTTTCCGGACGTGAAGAACGCCCAGTCCCTGTACGAGCTGATGAAGGCGGCGGGGGTTCGCTGCACCTTCGCGCCGACACCGCGGGAGGCGGACCGGTGCTGCGGCCTGGCGGTCCTTTACCAGGACGCCGGCGAGCGGGGCCGCATCGAGCGCATGGCCGCGGAGAACGGAGTCCAGGTCCTGCGGTTCTTCGACGGTGCGACCGGCGATCCAGACCGCATGAAGTTCTGCTGACGGGCAGGAAGAGGACGGGAGAATGAAGGGGGACCGTTCGGTTCCCGGTGAGGCTTCCCCCTCCCGTCGTGTATTTCGAGCGTATGCCCCTTTTTCCATTGGGGGCTGTTGGCGGCGTGTTCGCGCCGTTTGGGTGATCCTATCTATATTTTCAGGGAGAGTGGTCAGTGATGAGAAAGTGGAACAGGTCGTTGCTTGCGGTGTTGTTCGTGCTGTGCCTTGCGGTGTCGGCGCAGGCGTCCTTCTTCGGTCCGAGTATCGACGCCGTCGATCAGGCCTACGTGAAGGAGAAGGTCGGGCAGCCGGGCTTCGTGCTGGTGGACGTCCGTGCGGAGGATATCTATAACGGCAAGTCGCCGCGCGAAGGGATCCCCGGCGGGCACATCGCCGGGGCCGTCAACTTCCCCCTGGCGAACCTGAAGGCGGAGGGGGCCGCGGAGGCCTTGGAGAAGGCCGGCATCGTCAAGGACGCCGAGGTCATCGTCTACTGCAACAGCGGCAAGCAGAGCAGCCAGTTCGCCGAGGCGCTGGTGGAGGATTTCGGCTTCGAGGCCGCCAAGGTGAAAAACTACAAGGGAAGCGTCATCGACTGGAGCAAGGACCCGGCCAACAAGCTGGAACCCGAAGGCCACGAGTAGCTTTTTTGCAGCAGCGGGGGTGGGGGCCACCCACCCCCTGCGCTGTCTTTTTAAGTTTTAAGCGAACGCTACAGGGAGGGGATGAGGTATGCCCGGTTTCAGGAAAAGTAGGAAAAAGGTTGTGTTTACGATGCTTGCGCTCTGCTTCGCCTTCGTCTCCCCGGCAGATGCGCGGGTGTATCGCGTCAACGGTTCGGCCATTGCGAGCGGAGACGGAGGAAGCTGGTCGACCCCGCTGAATGAAGCGGGCTTTGCCGCGGCGTTGAGCGGCGCCGTGTCGGGGGACGAGTTCTGGATTGCAAAGGGCGTCTATCGGCCGGCAATCCCGGTGTCGACGGATGCGGTCACAACCGCGGAGCAGGGAAAATCCTTCACGCTCAAGGAAGGGATTTCCCTCTATGGTGGTTTTGCGGGGGACGAGACGGAACGGGAGCAGCGAAAGCCCGACAACAACGTTGTCGTGCTGACCGGCGACCTGGGGCTGGACGACGGCCGGGACGCGTGGGGTGTCACCCTCAGCGCGGACGTGATCCGAGGGAAGAACAGCAAGAACGTCCTGAAGGGCACGAACGTGAAAGGGGTCCGGCTGGACGGAGTTGCGGTGTCGGGAGGAGATCAGGGAGTGGGAGCCGGGCTGAGCCTCGGCAGAAGCGATATCGTGATCCAAAACTGCCTGTTTCAGGGAAATCGCGCCGTATCCTTTGGAGGGGGCATCAATGCCGCGGCCGCCTCTCTGGACGTTTGTTCCAGCCGCTTTCTGGGGAACCGGGGTGGCCCGAACAGCCACGGAGGAGCTGTCAACAGCGTTCAAAGTTACCTCAAGCTCGTCGATTGCCGTTTTGAGGGCAACGCCACCGGCGCGGATAAGCCGGGGAACAAGGCGGGCAATGGGGGAGCGGTTCAGTTCAGCGACAAGAAGGGGGGAGACAAGACCCTGACTGTCGAGAGGTGCCGCTTCAGCAACAACACTGCAGGCGCCGGAGGCGGAGGGCTCTACGTTCAAAATGCCGGTACGGACGTGACGGTGCGTGGCACCGTGTTCGAGGGGAACCGAGCAACCCACAACGGCGGCGCGGCCCGCTTCTCCACCTCGACCAACATCCTGGTCGAGGATTGCCTCTTCACGGGCAACTCCACCGTGATCGAGGGCGGCGCCATCTACAACTCGGAGGTCGGCAGCGGGGACCGGGGGATGACGATCCGCTCCTGCACGTTCTCCGGGAACAAAACCTACGACGACGCGCACGTTGCCGACCCCAACAAGGGATCCGGAGGGGCGGTCTACAACGGCGTCTCCAGCCCGGTGCTCGTCAACTGCACCTTCACGGACAACGAGGCGAAGTACGGCGGGGCGCTTTTCAATCGGACGGGCAGCTACCCGCTCCTCCTCAACTGCACCTTCTTTGGCAACAAGGCCATTCCCCAGGGGGGACAGGGCGGTGAGGGCAGTTCCGTCTACAACACCAAATGCAAAACTGGGGCCTGCAAGCCTGGGGGCGGGCGCATCGTCGCCTTCAACAGCATCTTCTGGGACGGCGGGGCGGAGGAGATCGTCAGTGAGAACGATGATGACTCCGGCGCGGCGCTCCATCGCTCGATCGTCCGCGGGGGAGCCGTCCGGGGCGGAGAGGTCGTTCTGTCGGAGGTGACCTCGGACGACCCCAGGCTCTCCTCCCCTGGCAATCACGGCGGCTCCGTCCCAACCTGTTTGCCGGCCTGGAACAGTTCGGCGCGGGACCGAGGCTGGCGTGTCGGGGCTCTGACCTCCGCGGACGTCCTCTCGGCTGACGTGTTCTGGAGGGACTGGGCGGAGTGCGCTATCCCGGCCGTCGACGCCCGCGGTGTGGCGCGTCCACAGTTCGGGGGCGTCGATATCGGCGCCGTGGAGCTCACGTCCACGCCTCAGCCGCAGCCTGAGCCGGGCCCGAGTCCTGTACCGCAGCCAGGCCCTGATCCGAAGCCGGAACCTCAGCCTCAACCTCAGCCGCAGCCAAACCCCGATCCGGCGCCTAAGCCGGTCCCGAAACCGATTCCCGAAAAGCCCATCACGGAGGCGCCTGCCGAGGCCCCGATGGATGCCCGCTACGACGATTCCGGGGCGTGGACGCTTGCCGTGGGGGAGGTCGGCAGTGACGGTACGGCCGAGGTCGTCGTCAGCGTCCGCCTCAAGCCCGTTCCGCGCAGGCTGACGCTCCTCGACGTCGAGACGAGAAACTTCGTCGAGGCGAGTACTGCCGTGTTCCTGGACGGGGAGCCGGTCACCTTCTCCGCCGCGGTGAGCGATACGGGGATGACGAGGCTTTACGAGTACGAGCTGAGGATTCGCGGCCGGGTCCGCGGGGAGGCCCTGAACGGTGCTGTGGGGCAGCGGGCGGCTTTGGCCGCTATGACCTACATGCTGGAGGGGGATGAAGTTCCCACACGGCTGGCGTTCAGCGGTGATGGTGTTTCCCTGAATGGCATGAAGCGGGAAACGAGCCGCAGCGGCGGCGGGTGCGACGCAGGGTTGAGCGCCCTGGCCCTGATGGCCTTGTTGCCTGTGGTGGGACGAAGGCGGGGCCGCCGGTAGGCGCGGTTCGTTCCATTTGGCTTGCCCCGGGGTCGGTCCGCCGGGCGCTTTGCCTCGCGGGCGATCGGCTTGCGCCTGAACGACCGGCCCGGGGCCGCGCTGCGCCCGGCCTTGCAGCAGGATTGAACAGAGGGCGACTTCGGTCGTCGTCAGAAAGATGAGGGAGAGCCATGAGAAAATTTCTTTGCTTTGCGTGCCTTGCGTCCTTGATGCTGCCTGCCGCCTGCTGGGGTGCGGACTTCCCGAAGGCCTCCACGGAGGACGTCGTCGCGCTCGTCGGGAAGGGGGGCGGCGTTCTGCTGGACGCCCGTCACCCCGATATCTTCAACGGGTGGGCGTTGGACGGCCTTCCCAGGGGAGGGCACATCGAGGGGGCGACGGACTTCGCTTACACGTTCCTGACCTGCGGTTATGACGAAAAGGGCAACCTTGAAAAGAAAACTCGAGATGAGGTGTTGAGCGACACCCTGGCCAGGAAGGGACTTACCCCTGGGAAGAGGGTCATCGTCTACGACACGGACGGGAAGGACGCGCCGCTTGTGGCTGACTATCTGCGGTCCAGGGGTTTCGAGGACGTCTCCCTCTACGACGCGAAGCCCTGGATCGACGACGAGAGCCGAGAGCTGGTCTCCTGGCCCGCCTACGAGCTGCTGGTCCCCGCGGAGATCGTCGAGAAAATAGCGGCGGGGAACGTTCCCGCGGGCTTCACCCCGGCGCGCGAGATCAAAATTTTCGACGTCAACTGGGGCGACGAGGAGGGCTCCGGCTACCTGAAGGGGCACGTTCCCACCGCGGTTCACATCAACACCGATTCCATCGAGCCTCCGCAGGTCTTTGACGAGAAACAGCGCCGCTGGGTCTCCGAGGAGGAGTCCGACAGCGTCAAGAAGCTCTGGAAACTTCCCGACGACGCGACCCTTCTGAAGCTGCTGCTCGACAACGGGATCACCGCGGACACCTGCGTGATCTGTACCGGGTCGGAACCCATGGCCGCCGCCCGCTTTGCCGTCGTCTGTCGCTACATGGGCGTGAAGGACGTGCGCCTGATGAACATGGGACTCGAGGGGTGGAGGCTGGCCGGCTACGCCCTTGCAACGGACAGCGTGAAGCCCGTGCCCGTTTCCGATTTTGGAGAGCGCGCCCCTGAGAGCAAAGCGTGGATCGAGTCCATCGACGAGGTGGCGAAGAAGCTGGGGACTGAGGGATTCACCCTCGTGGACAACCGGACGCGCGAGGAGTTCCTCGGCAAGACCTCCGGCTACAGTTACCACAACATCGCCGGCCGTATCGAGGGCGCCGTGTACGGCTGCGCCGGAGAGCTCAGCTCCAGCTCGATGTACTATTACAGAAACATCGACAAGTCCATGCGCAACGGGGATGAGATCCTTGCCCTTTGGAAGGAGCTTGGGATCGATACCGGAAATCACCTCTCCTTCATGTGCGGCAGCGGCTGGCGCGTGTCGGAGATCCTCTGGTACGCACGAGTGATGGGGCTGAACGACACGTCCATCTACAGCGACGGCTGGATCGGCTGGAGCGACGAGGGTAGGCCCTTCGTCACGGGGGAGCCGGCCGCGAAATGAGGCAGGACCTTCTCCCCAGGGGGCTGAGGCTCTTGACGCACCTGTTGACCCTGGCCCAGCTCGCCTTGTTTGCCGGTGGGCTCTGGCTGCACCGCCTGTCCTTCAGAAGGGCCGGGGTCAATCACCACCTCAGTTTCATGAAGCGGACGGTCGAGAAACTGTACCTGACGGACGCCGTCACGACGGCCCTGACGGTGGTTGCCCTGGGGGTAGCATTTTTCTTGTTCTGCTTCGCGAGGCGGGCGATTGGAGAAAGAGGCTGGAGGGTCATGGCAACCCCTGCTGTGGGCGCTGTGCTTGCCCTGGCCTTTGTCGTGGAGCTTTGGCTCCCCTCTCTGAAAGCGCTTCCGGCCTGGCCCGTCCTCCTGGGGGTAACGGCGCTGGCCTTTGTCCTGCAGGTTGTCAAAACGCTTCTCAAGGCAAGAATTGAGCGGCTAAAATAAGGGATTCGACTCACTCTGGAGAATGGATAAAAAATAGGGAGGTACCTGAGATGAAAAAATTTCTGTTCGGTTTCGTGCTGTGCCTGATGATGGCGGGGACGTGTTTTGCGGTCGATTCCGGTGATGCGGTGAAGGCCGATATTTCGGATGCCGTTCCCTCGAACGCCCGCTTCTACACGATCCGCCTGGTTCCGGGCACCGACGTCGTCAAGGAGCTGCGCGCCTTCGTCGATAAGAAGGGCATCCAGGCCGCCGCTATCGTGTCGGCGGTGGGGAGCCTTTCCGAGGCCAACATCCGTTTTGCCGATCGCAGCGAGGGAACGCTGATGAAGGGGAAGTACGAGGTGATCTACTTCGGCGGAACGCTCGACGCCGAAAAGCACCACCTGCACCTCTCTATCGCCGACGAGGACGGGAGGATGTGGGGCGGCCACATGATGAAGGAGGGGAGCATCACGCGGACCACGATGGAGATCGTCGTCATGGAACTCACCGACGTCGTCTACAAGCGCGAGAAGTGCCCGATCTCCACTTACAACGAGTTGGTCGTCTATCCCAGAGAGGCTGCGAAGTAGGTCGGACCGGGCGGAGCCTCGCGGCATATGGCCCCCATCCCGTCCAGCGACCCTGGGCGTCCGCCGTTTTCTCCGGTCCTGGTGTACAATAGCTATAAGCCCCAAACGGAAGGAGGAAGAGTCGTGCCCGTATTCACATGACGCGCTTCGCATTCGCTGCACGGTGTGCACGTGTGCGCCACGGCGGGCACGGCGAGTCCGGGTTCTCGTCCTCGGCTCTTCCTTGGGCACGGCCTCTCTTCCCTGTAGCCCGGCAACCGGTTCTTTGCGCGGGACGTTTTGTCTGAAAGGACAAAACCCCACCGACGCCGCCCTGTGCGCAGCCTTCGTTCCCCGGAGGCTGCGGCCGTGGCCCATCCATACCCTGATCTGTCCCGCTTTCGGGACGGGCGGTTCCGTTTGGAGGTATCCCGCATGAGTGAAACGAAAAACGTACAAGACGCCGCCTGTAAGCCCGGACAGTTGGGAGGGGCAGGCAGGCGATACGCCGGAAAGGCTGTCCTTCTGATCCTGCTCGCCGCGGCGATCGGGGCCTATTTCGTCTGGCCGCCGTACAGAGGCGTCATCGACTCCATCTTTTCGGCCTTCGCAACCGGCGACTTCGCCGCGGTGCGCCGCTTCGTCGAGCGTTACGGGACCATGGCCGCCGCGGTTTCCTTCCTCCTGATGGTCTTCCAGTCCATCGTGGCGCCGCTCCCGGCCTTCCTGATCACCTTCGCCAACGCCAACCTCTTCGGCTGGTGGCGCGGCGCCATCCTGTCCTGGGCGAGCGCCATGGCCGGCGCCGCGGCCTGCTTCTACATCGCCCGCATCCTCGGCCGCGACGTCGTGGAAAAGCTCTCCAGCAAGACCGGCCTGCGCTCCATCGACGCCTTCTTCGAGCGGCACGGGGCCCAGAGCATCCTCATCGCCCGTCTCCTGCCGTTCATCTCGTTCGACATCGTCAGCTACGCGGCGGGCCTGACCTCTATGGGCTTCTGGCCCTTCTTCATCGCCACGGGCGTGGGACAGCTTCCCGCGACGATCGTCTACTCCTACGTCGGAGGGATGCTGACGGGCGGGGCGAAGCTCTTCGTCACGGGGCTCCTGATCCTCTTCGCGCTCTCGATCCTGATCGTGCTGCTGAAGCAGGTCTACACGGAGCGAAAGAAACGTTCCGACCGGAGCGCCTGATGGGGCGCTGTGGAAAGCCGCTCGTCTTCCTGGGGATTGCGATCGTCGCCTTCATCCTGAATCGGCACTACGGCTGGTCGGATTTTCTGTCGGGGCCGGGTGGCCTGGAGGCCATGAGGGAAGCGGTGCGCGGGAACGTCCTGACGGCATCGCTGATCTACGTCGCGGCGACGACGGTGGGCTGTGTCCTTTTGGCCCTTCCGGGGGTGACCTTCGCGATCGTCGCCGGGCTCCTCTTTGGCCCCCTTCTGGGCACCGCCCTCTGCCTGGCTGCGGCGACGATCGGGGCGGTTCTGGCCTTTCTGGCCGGCCGCTATTTCCTCAGGGACGCCGTCGCCCCCTGGGTGGAACGCAACCGGTACCTGAAGCGCGTCCTGTTCGAGGACGTCGGTCGCAGCGGCGTCGTGCTCCTGATGATCACCCGGCTGGTGCCTCTGTTCCCCTACAACCTCCAGAACTTCGCCTACGGGATCACGGGCATCGGCTTCTGGCCCTACACCCTTTACACGGCGCTCTTTCTGGCGCCTGGCGTGACCTTCTTCACCCTTGGGGCCGCGGGGCTGGGGGACGCGGAGAACCGGCGCTTCTACCTGATCCTGGCCGGGGCGCTGGCCGTCCTCGTCACGGCGGCGGGGCTCTATCTGCGCCGGCGCTACGTCGAGAAATCCGGCGCCTGACGCCATGGGAATCCACTCGAACGCGACGCCCCCGGCGAGGGGCTCCTTCCATCGGACCATGCGCTTTCACCAGTGCCTGGCCTTCTCGCCCCTCTTCTGCCGCGCCGTCGGGGCGGACGGTACCGTCGGCACGAAAAAGGGGCGGGCCCGGCGCGTCTTCTTCCCTGGGTGCAGCCTTGCGGCCTACGCCCCGGAACACGTCCTGGCGGCATGGCAGTACCTGTGCGAACGCATGGAGGGCGTCGGCGCGCTCCTCAAGTGTTGCGGGAAGCCGCTGAAGCTCATGGCCATGACCGGGGAGTTCCGGAGGCGATTCGACGCGGTGCGGCGCGACCTCGACCTCATGGGGGCGGAGGAGGTGATCGTGGCCTGCCAGAACTGTTACACCATCTTCCGACACTTCGACGAGGACCGCCGGGTGCGCTCGTTCTGGACGATCCTGGCGGAGATGGGGCTCCCGGAGGGAAGCCGTGGCAGCGCGCGCGGCCTCGAGGTCTCGATCCAGGATTCCTGCGTCACCCGAGGTGTCCCGGAGATCTACGACGGTGTGCGCACCGTCCTCGGGGAGCTGGGAGCCACGGTCCGCGAGATGGACTGTGCGCGGGATCGGGCGCGCTGCTGCGGCTGCGCCCCGATGATCGCGGTGGGCGACGTCAGGCTGGGCTACGAGGCCATGAAGAAACGTGCGGAGGAGTCGCCGTGCGGGACGATCGTCTCCTACTGCGCCTCGTGCCGCTCGGCCATGCGGACGGGTGGACGGGAGAGCCTGCACCTCCTGGATTTGATCTTCGGCGGAGGCTGGACGGACCGCTCCACGCCCCCGCCGGACCGATCGCTTCGGAGCTGGCTCAACCGCTGGAGGACGAGGCAGCGTCTAGGAAAACTCGTCTGCCGGTGAGCCCGCTTCCCGACTTGATTTCGTAACTGGATTTTTATCGCACGATCACGACACGAGGAGGTGATGAACTTTCCCGACAAAACTGGAAGTAGTTTACCATCCCTGGTAGCACTTCCACATTATACCAATTTGCGTCTAAAGGGAAAGAAAGGCCCCCTTGCAAGGGGGGCTGCCCCGAAGGGGCTGGGGGGTGTTGAGCCTGAGAAACAACCCCTCCGGTTCGCTGACGCGAACCACCTCTCCTTTCAGGGGAGGCAATCCATATTAAACGCGAATTGGTATTACTTAATTCTACGAGGAGGTTTCAAAAAGATGACGACGGAAAAGACGAACGCCTACTACGACGCCGACGACCTGAACCGCTTCGCGGAGATGGGGCAGTGCGCGTCCCCGCTCTGGGAGAAGTTTTCGGCGTACTACGGCGCCGTGTTCGAGGAGGGCGAGTTGACGAAGCGCGAAAAGGCGCTGATCGCCCTGGCCGTAGCCCATACCGTGCAGTGTCCCTACTGCATCGATGCCTACACGAAGAGCTGCCTGGAGAACGGCGTCAACGAGGCGCAGATGACGGAGGCCGTCCATGTGGCCTGCGCCATCCGGGGCGGCGCCAGCCTGGTGCATGGGCTTCAGATGAAGAACATCGTCGGGAGGCTCGAACTATGACCTTCGCGGGACGGGACGATCCTCTGGCCTGCGTCCCCCCCTTCCGCGGCAAACTGCCCGATCCGCGGGTCGGGCAGACCCTCGAACGACTCGATGTCCTTCAAGTCAACGTCGGTCGGCTCTGCAACCTGGCCTGCAGGCACTGTCACGTCGAGGCCGGGCCGAACCGGACGGAGGTCATGTCCCGCAGCACGATGGAACATTGCCTGAGGGTCCTTGCCGCCTGGGGCTTTCGCACGCTGGACATCACGGGCGGCGCCCCTGAGATGAACCCCGATTTCCGCTTCCTGGTGGACCGGGGTACGGCGGCTGGCGTCCACGTGATCGTGCGGACGAACCTGGTGATCCTGCACGAGAGCGGATACGACGATCTGCCGGAGTTTATGGCCGAACGCGGCGTCGAGATCGTCTGCTCGCTGCCCTACTACTCGGAGCGGGACTGCGACCGGCAGAGGGGCGCAGGGACCTTTCGGAGCGCCATCTCCATGCTCCGCAGGCTGAACGAGCTGGGGTACGGGAAGGACGACCGGCTGGCCTTGAACATGGTCTACAACCCCGGCGGGGCGTTCCTCCCTCCGCCGCAGGCTAGCATGGAACAGGAGTACAAGCTCAAGCTCGGCGCGGAGTACGGGATCGTGTTCAACCGGCTGTTCACGATCACGAACAATCCCGTGGGGCGGTTCGGCGCCTTCCTGGTGCGCAGCGGCAACATGGCGGGCTACATGCGCCGCCTCCACGACAGCTTCAACCCCGTTGCGGCGGAGGGGATGATGTGCCGCAGCCAGCTCTCCGTGGGCTGGGACGGACGCCTTTACGACTGCGACTTCAATCAGGCCCTGGACTGGACCGTAGAGGGGACGGACCGCATCGGCGACCTGAGGGGGGACCGCCCCTCCAGGCGGAATATCCGCCTGGGCAACCACTGCTACGCCTGCACGGCGGGGAGCGGGTCCAGCTGCGGCGGGGCCACGGCATGATGTGGTCCTGGAGCGCCCCGGTCGCGTCATGATCTCGATCGTCGTCCCCACCCTGAACGAATGCGCACGCATCACGGGGCTCCTGGAGTCCCTGTCCGCCCTTTCCGGGGAGAAGGAGGTCGTCGTCGCCGACGGAGGCAGCACGGACGGCACGGTCGAGGCGGCGGAGGCCGTGTCCGGAGTCCGCGTCGTACGCTGCGGCAGGGGCCGGGCCCTCCAGCTGAACGCGGGGGCCTGCGCCGCGCGGGGCGGCGTGCTGTGGTTCGTGCACGGGGACGCCCAAGTCGCCCCGTCGAGCCTGACCGACATCGCGCTCGCCCTCTCGGAGGGCTGCGTCGGCGGGTTCTTCCGGCTCCATTTCTACGACGCGGACGACCGGTTCATGCGCTTCGTGGAGCGCACGTCCCACACGCGGGCACGACGCTTCGGCCTGATCTTCGGAGATCAGGCCCTGTTTTTGCGGCGGGACGTCTTCGACTCGCTCGGCGGCTTCGCGCCCCTTGCGCTGATGGAGGACTGGGAGCTCGCGAGGCGCCTGCGGCCGCTGCACCGCAAAGGGCTGATCCGGGCCCTGGATACGCCGGTGGGGACCTCGGCCCGGCGCTTCATCCGGAACGGCCGGCTGAGGACGCTGATGAAGATCCACACGATCAAGGCGCTCTACATCCTGGGGGTGCCGACCGAGGTGCTGCGGACCCTCTACGAGGGGCGCCGCGGGGAGAAAGGACGCGATGCGGACCCATGAAAGCGACGAAAAAATCCGAGGCTTTGATCCTTTTCTCCCGGCTTCCGATCGGCTCGGAGACCAAGACGCGCCTCTCGCCCCTGCTGGACGAGGGGCAGAGGGAGGCCCTGCACCGAAGCTTCTGGGCCGATGCGTTCGCCACAGCCCTGGAGCTCCGGGACCGGGCGGACCTCTTCCTCTACTGGACGGGGAGCGGCCGGCCCGAGGCGTACTCCGACCTGATCCCCGCCGCCTTCGCGCTCCGCGGACAGCGGGGCCTCACCCTCGGTGACCGGATGCTCGCCGCGGCCCGGGACGCCTTCGAGGCGGGGTACGAACGGGCGGCGATCGTCGGGACGGACATCCCCCAGATGCGGCCCGACAGCATCCGCAGGGCATTCGACCTCCTGGCGGAGGCCGACGTCGTCCTGGGGCCGACCCCCGACGGCGGGTACTGGCTCATTGGCCTCAAAAGGGCGATCCCGGAGCTCTTCGACATCTCCGCCCCATGGGGCAGCGGCGGCGTCCGGCTCGGAACGCTGGAGCGGGCCCGAGGCCTGGGCTGCATCTGCGCGGAGACGGACTCGTACCGGGACCTCGATACCCCGGAAGACCTGCACGCCTTTCTGGAGGAGCGGCACCCGTACGGCGCGGCAACCCGGTCCTGCCTGGAGCGGCTGCTTGGAAGGGGGGCCGTGTGAACGAGGGATCAATTTCCCCTGTGGTTTGGGGAGGGCCCATGTGTTTGACATCCTTTTCTCACCACACTATACTTGACTTGACTTGTTCCCTCATCATCGCGATCAAGGAGGCTGTCCCCATGCCGAAACAGGGTGAAAATCAGCATTTGGATCGGCAAAACGCCCTCTGGAACGACTGGCGGAGGACGTGGTATTCAATGCCTTTGGGGTGGAGCGAGGCCGGAGGGGAACACCATGGAGTTTGATATCGGGAAGTTCGAGGAGTACCGGGAGGGTAACCGCCTCGAGGTCAAGGGGGCGAAAGGCGGCCTGCCCAGGAGCCTCTGGGAGACCTACTCCTCCATGGCGAACGGCTATGGGGGCCTTATTCTGCTTGGGGTGAGCGAGAAGAAGGATGGCAGCTTCGTGACGACCGGGCTTGACGCGAAGGACGTGGAGAAGCTGCGAAGGGATCTGTGGAGCGTCCTTAACGACGGCAAAAAGGTGAGCGTCAACCTCCTGGTCGACGAGGATGTGAAGGACTACAAGGTGGGGGAGGACCTTGTCCTCTCCATCCGCGTTCCGAGGGCGGAGCGCGAGGTCAGGCCCGTCTATATCAACGACGACCTCTTTGAGGGCACGTTCCGCCGAAACGGTGAGGGGGATTACCACTGCACGCGAAGCGAGATCAAGGCCATGCTTCGCGACCAGACGGAGGAAACCTTCGACATGAAGGTCCTCGAAAATTTTGAGATCGATGACCTGAACCTGGACACGGTTCACGCCTACCGGAACCGGCACAGTGCCTACCGCACCGGGCATGTCTGGGAAAGCCTGGGCGATGAGGAATACCTGGAGCGGATCGGCGCGGCAAAGAGGGCAAAGGCGGATCAAAGGCTGCACCCCACGGCGGCAGGACTTTTGATGTTCGGCGAGGAGTTCCGCATCCTGGACGAGTACCCAGAGTACTTCCTGGACTACCGCGAGATGCTGGACCCCGCCATTCGGTGGACGGACCGCCTGCAGTCGAGCTCCGGGGACTGGACGGGGAACCTGTTCGATTTTTTCTTCCTCGTGTACTCAAAGCTTGTGAAAGATTTGAAGAGACCCTTCAAGCTGGAGGGCGTGACGCGCGTCGACGATACCCCCGTTCACAAAGCCCTCCGTGAGGCCCTGGCCAACTGTCTGGTGAACACGGACTTCTTCGTGGCGCGGGGCGTCGTCATCAAGAAGGGCAGCGACGCCATTGTCATGGAGAACCCCGGCTACATCCGCACGGGCAGGGAGCAGATGTTGAAGGGGGGCATCTCCGACCCGCGGAACAAGGCGCTGATGAAGATGTTCAACATGATCGGCATCGGGGAGCGCGCCGGGAGCGGCGTTCCGGATATCTACGCGGTGTGGGAGTCCCAGGGCTGGAGAGAGCCCGTCATCGAGGAACAGTACAACCCGGATCGCACGATCTTAACGCTTGCTTTCATCCCAAAACAAGCGGAAAAAGCAAGCGGAAAAAACAAGCGGAAAAAACAAGCGGAAAAAACGGAGGCGAATGGCGGTAATGGTAAGGCCGCGAAGACCCTGGAGAACCGGGTGAAGATCGCTGCCTTCCTTGCCTCCGAGGGGGGCGCCAGGACCGGGGAAATTGCGCGGCATATCGGCCTCAGTCCGGCAAGGGTGCGGGTTCTTCTTTCAGAACTCGCGGAAGAGGGCGTGGTCCAGGCGACTGGAAATGGACGGTCGCGCCGGTATTCCCTGGTTGTTCGGGAGGAACTGTAACTTTGCCTTCACGGGGGCGGAGCGATTTTTTGTGGCTCTCGGACAGCATAGATCTCCGCCCCTTCGTCAAGAATGATCGGAACAAGGAAACCGTTGTCCTCCACCCGAATGACGTCAACCGGCTTTCCGCCAAGTTCGTCAGCCCACAGAAGACGATCCCAAAAGGCATGATAGTCCTTCAGGGACAACCCCTCCACGGCGAGGTCGATGTCCCTGGCCTCACCTTCCGGTCCTGCTAGGCAGGAGCCGAAGAGCAATAGGCGAGCGGCACCGTATTCCTCGGCAACGGAACGGATGAAGGCCAGGCTTGTATCGTTCAGCATCATGCTCACCTCCCGATGCCATCCTCCGGTGAATGTTATAATACCCCAAAATAAAGTTTTCAGGACCATGGGATGGACTATCGGGACCAAGGAAACAAAAAGACTTCTTTCATCTCATACCAATTCGCGTTTAAAGAAGGGCAAGAAAGGCCCCCCTGCAAGGGGGGCTGCCCCGAAGGGGCTGGGGGGTGTTGAGCCTGAGAAACAACCCCTCCGGTTCGCTGACGCGAACCACCTCCCCTTTCAGGGGAGGCAATCCACATTAGACGCGAATTGGTATCAGCTGGATTGTCAGAGCAGACGCAACAGAAGTTGAAAAAGGCCTCGTGCATTGACGCGTATCAGAGTGCAAACACAAACAAAAAGCCGGTCGCAGACCGGCCCTTCAACCTTCGATTATTTGAAGACGAGGAAATACGTTAAATGGCGGAGAAGGTGAGATTCGAACTCACGGAACGGCAAGCCGCTCAGTTGATTTCGAGTCAACCGCCTTCGACCACTCGGCCACTTCTCCGCACAAAACTCAATCATTATATCCAAGTTTGGGACGTTGTCAAATTTTGCGGAGCGGGCGGGGTCGGAGTCGATTTTTCCCCGGCGGTCTGCCATAATAGAGCGCAGGGCGGGGTCGGCTGGCCCGTATCCTGCAAGGAGGTAACGAGCTTTCCCGACAAACCTGGAAGTAGTTTACCATCCCTGGTACCACTTCCACATTACTTATTCTACGAGGAGGTGTCGTCTGTGGTGAGGCGGTTCGTGGCGCGGTTCTTCGGCGGCGCGCTGGCGGCTTTCCTGCTCCTTTCTCCGGCGTGTGGCGCGGAGTTGGCTGAACTTTGCGCCTTGGGAGACGTTCAGGCCGTCCGCGGGGCCCTGGAGGCGGGGGAGCGTGCCGCGGGACGCGACGAGCGGGGGCGGAGCCCCCTGTACTGCACCGTCGCGGCCGGGGTGCGCGTGCCGCTCTCCACGCACGTTGAGGTGGCGCGGCTGCTGCTCCTGCACGGCGCGGAGGCGGACGCCGCGGACGAGGAGGGGCGCACGCCCCTCGCCCTCTCGCTGGAGAAGGGCAGCGCCTTCGCCGGGCTCACGGAGCTCCTTCTGGACTTCGGCGCCGACCCCAACGGTCCGGCCGGCGGAGGGACTCCTCTGCACCTGGCGGCGGAGCACGGATCGGCCCGGCAGGTCGAGCTCCTTCTGGAGCGCGGGGCAAACCCCCTGGCCAAAGACGGCGAGGGACGATCCCCTCTGACGTCCGCGCTCCTGGCGGAGGATGGCGGACTGGAGAAGGCGCGCCTCCTGCTGGATGCCGGGGCGGACGTCAACGCGCGGTGCCCCCTCTGGGGGGAGGAGGGGGTCACCCCCCTGATGGCGGCCGCGGCCCTGGCCCCGCCGGAGCTTGTCGCCCTCCTGCTGGACCGGGGCGCCCTGAGGGGGCTCAGGAGCGCGTCGGGCCTGCGGGCCCTGGAGTTCGCCCGTCTGGTGGGTCGGGAGGCGAACGTCCCGCTCCTGCGCTGAGGCGCCTAGTCCCCCTCCGGCTTCGCCGGCAGCCCTCCCCCGGCGTGGGGCACGGCGCGCAGGGTGCCGGGGTTCGTGTAGGTCACGAGGGCGATGGTTCCCGGAACGGAGCGGACGTGCCGCCGCTCCGTGTAGTCGATGGGGACGGAGCCGGCGTTCCTGCCCTTTGAGTGTGCCGCGGCCAGGGAGGCCGCGAACTCTAGCACGGCCCGGTGCTCGCCCTCGAGAGCCGCGCGGTCGCGGGCGCCCCGGATGATGACGTGGGAGCCGGGCAGTTCATGGGCGTGCATCCAGATGTCCTCCGGCCGTGCCTGCTTGAAGGTGACGTAGCGGTTGCCGCGCGCCGAGAGCCCCACCAGGACGGTCAGCCCCTCGACGGCAAAGCTCAGGAAGGGTGGAGTGCGTTCGCCCCCCTTTCCTTTTTTCCCCTTTTTCTTTTTGGCATCCTGCCTTCTGTCCTCCGGGGCCAGCCACTCCTCGATGTCCCGAAGGGCCTCCTCGAAGGCCTCCGGGTCGTCGATGGCCTCCAGGAGGTCGTGCTGCTCCAGGATCTCGCTGATGGCGCTCTCCTGAGCCCGCAGCTCGTCCCGAATGGCGGCGGGGTCGCCCTTGCCCTTGCGATACCTCCTGAAGTACCGTTCGGCGTTGCGCGAGGGCGACAGGCGCGCGTCCAGCGCGATGGTGAGCCGTTCCCCCTCCCACGTCGTGAGGGTCACCTCCCCGGCTCCTGCGGGAACCTCCGCGAGGTGGGCCAGGAGCGCCTCTCCCTTTCGTCGGAGGTCCTCCGCCTCCGCGCAGTTCTTGAGCTGCTTGCGGAGGCCGTCCAGGCGTCGTTCCCGCGCCTTCACCGCACGCTTCAGCCGCTGGTCCAGCTCGTGGAGAAGGCGGTCCCGCCCCCGTCGCATCATGGGGGCCAGCACGCCCCGCGCGGCCGCCTGCAGGGGATCGTCGCCCAGGGGCACGGCCTCGGGGAGGAGGATGCCGAAGCGCGTCACGTAGTTCTTCGCGGTGACCTGGCAGGGGAGCGGCGCGTCCGTGACGGCGTCCTGAAGGGCTGAGAGCCAGGTGGAGGGGTCCCGTTCCTCCCAGTGGGACTGGACGAGGCGCGTCAGGGGGCGGCCGATGCCCGCAAGGTCGGGCACGTCCGAAAAGGCGAGAGAGGAGAGGGAGGAGGGCAGGGGACCGTCGAAGGCCGGGGGCGGCGCGTAGTCGTGGCCGGGCAGGAGCGTCCGGTAACGGTTCCGGTCCGGAGCGGAGTGCCGCGCGGCCTCCTCGATCCTGCGGTCCTCGTCCAGCAGCAGCAGGTTCCCCACGGGCTCCGTCGCCTCCAGGACGAGGTAGTAGCCGATCGCCGTCCCCGCGGCCACGCGGCGGCGGAGTTGGAATTCGAGGACCCGGTCGTCGTTGACCTGGCGCACGGCGACGATGTCCCCGCGGACCGCGCGGCTCTTCAGCGCCTCGGTGATGGGCGCGCGGGCCGGCGCGCCCTTTTTCAGGGCCGCCGTCTCCCCGCTGCCCGCCAGGCAGCAGCCCGCAGCCCCCGCCCCCCACGACAGGATGAGCCACAGGTCCCCGTAGGACACCTTCAGGGCGGCCCAGGACTCGCCCCCCTCCACCCTGGCCACGCGCCAGGGGAGCTTCGTGCTGATGGCGGCCCTGAGGCCGCGGATGAACTCCGGTCCAAATGCCATTGGCTCCAACCTCCGCCCGTATCGTAAAAACCTTTGCGAGGGGTCTGGCGCCGTCTGCGGCGCGACCTTCTGCGGAACGTCCGGGCCCCGCAGGCCTCGCGTTGGCTATTTCAATTCATTCCACAGTATATTACAATTAAGTAACGATCGTGCAGAGAGGCGAGAAAAATTCCGAGGCGGGGAAATTTTTGTGCGGGCTTCCACGCGATGCGTATTTCATGGTATGCTATACGAAAAGCCTCAGGGATGGGAGCGGGATCGCCGCCTTGGGGTCGACCGCGGCGCGGGAGCCGGACGAGGGAAGTTCAAATCTCTTCCGACATGTGGCCTTTACCCGGCTCAAGGGCAGCGTGCGGTGACGACGAAGCCCCTCCGGTGCGGAGGGCCTGTGCGCAGTGCTCACGCACCTCGGTAACGATCTGGCATGGCCGCCGTTTTCATGAGGAGCTTGTTATACCGAATAAAGGGGAGTTCGTATCTCTGACTGGAGGGCTTGACAGTGGATCGCCTGTTATTGGACTTATCTCAAGTGAAGGTTGAAAGCATAGAGGAAAAGCCGAAGCCGACAGCGCGGCGAATCTTCACTGAGGCGCCGGAGGCGCCCGAAGTTTCATTTGACGATATGCTCTCCGCTTCGATACGGAAGGTGAACTCGCTTCAGCTCGAGGCCGACGACAAGGTGCGCCGGCTGGCCATCGGCGAGGTGACGGACATCTCCGAGGTGGTCCTCGCCTCGTCGCGCGCCGAGGTCTCCCTGAAGCTCCTCATGGAGCTGCGCAATAAGTTGGTGGACGCCTATCAGTCCCTCTCCAGGATATCGGGTTAGCCCTGATCGATTATGGACACGATACGACGCTGGTTCGCCGCTTTCCTGGGCTTCTGGGCCTCCCTGAAGCTTTGGCAGCGTGCCTCCCTGTTTTTGTCGACTTTTTTTGTGCTTGCCGCCATAGGCCTCATGATCTTCGTGGCGGGCCGCACCAACTACGAGCCGCTCTTCGCGGGACTGGACGTCTCGGATCAGGCGGCGATCGTGGACTACCTGAAGGAAAACAACATCCCTTACCGACTGGACCCCTCGGCGAACGCGATCCTTCTGCCCAACTCGAGCGTCTATGAGACGCGGCTGTCGCTGGCGCAGCAGGGGCTGCCCAGGGGCGGCAGCACGGGCTTCGAGCTCTTCGACGACGCGAAGATGGGCATGAGCGAGTTCCAGCAGAAGGTCGCCTACGGCCGCGCCATCGAGGGGGAGCTGGAGCGCACGATCGCCCGCATGGATCAGGTGGACTCCGCGCGGGTCAGCGTGGCCATTCCGGAGAAGACCCTCTACCTCCGGGAGCAGCAGCCGACGACGGCCTCCGTGCTCCTGCGGCTGAGGCCCGGGGCGTCTCTTGGGCCGAACCACGTGAAGGCCATCATCCACCTGGTCTCCCACAGCGTGAACGGCCTGAAGCCAGAGGACGTGACCGTCGTGGACACGGGCGGGCACACCCTGTCCGACATGGTGGCGGACTCCATGTTCATCTACTCCCAGGACGGCGCCGTCAACTCCGTGACCTCCCTCCAGCGGGAGCTGGAGCGGCAGCAGGAGCGCGAGCTCGAGGCGAAGGCGCGCAACATGCTGGAGCAGGTCTTCGGCCCAGGCACGGCGGTGGTGAAGGTGAAGCTGGACCTGGACTTCGACCGGCGCTCCAACTCGCGGGTGGACTACCTTCCTCTGGGGCCGGACAACCCGATGGGGATCCCCCGCAGCACGGAGAAGGGCGAGGAGACCTACAGCGGTACGGGACAGCCCCTGACGGGGACGCCGGGGACGACGACGAACATTCCGGGCTACGCCGTCAACACCCAGAACGTCAACAGCGACTACAGCAAGTCGAACGCGACGACGAACTACGAGATCACGACGCACAAGAGCGATCAGGTCGTCACACCGGGGGGCATCCGACGCCTGTCGGCCTCCGTCCTCGTGGACGCGGAGGACCTGGACGATGAAGGCCTGAGGGGCCTGCGCGAGATCGTCTCCGGGGCCATCGGGTTCAACGAGGCGCGGGGCGACAGCCTGGTCGTGCGGGCGATGAAGTTCTCCACCGCCTTCGCCGACGCCATGGCGGCCGAGATGAGACAGGAGCGGGTGATGCGCTACGCCTCCGGCTCCATCGCCGCCGTGGTCATGCTGGGCCTCTTGACGGCCCTGATCCTCTGGCGGCTGCGGAAGCGCCGCGCCCGCGTGGCCGTCATGGAGGCGACGGAGGAGGGACGAAAGGTGCCCACCATTCAGGAGATGTTGACGTCGCCGGACCTGTTGGCCTTCCAGGGCGAGCTTGCCGTGATCGAGGAGCAGCTGAAGGCCTACGCCAAGAACAACCCCGGAGAGGTCGCAAACCTGGTCAACGAGTGGCTGGCTTCCGACGAGTAAAGGAGTCCCTTAAATGGCTAAGTCAAACAGCGCCGCGCCGGGCGGCGTTTCCAGCAGAGAGAAGATCGCGGTCCTCATGGTCTCCCTGGGCAATGAGGTCGCCGCGGAGGTCTACAAGAAACTGGACGACCCCACGATCGAGCTCATCACCCTTGAGATCGCCAACCTGCGCAAGGTGTCTCCGGAGATCAAGCTCCAGGTGCTGAAGGATGCGCAGGAGGTGCTGATGGCCCGCGAGTTCATGGCCAGGGGCGGCGTGGACTACGCGCGGGACGTCCTGGAGCGCGCGCTGGGGCCGGAGAGGGCTCAGAACCTCCTGGCCCGCATCACGGCCAGCCTGCAGGTGCGCCCCTTCGACTTCATGAGGCACACGGACGCCCAGCAGATCCTGAGCTTCATCCAGGGCGAGCACCCTCAGACCATTGCCCTGATCCTGTCCTACCTGGACCCGTCCCAGGCCGCCATGATCCTGAGCGGGCTGTCCCCGAACCTGCAGGCGGAGGTGGCCAAGCGCATCGCCCGCATGGACCGCATCACGCCCGAGGTGCTGAGGGAGGTGGAGCGCGTGCTGGAGCGCAAGCTGAGCACGGTGATGGGGCAGGACTTCACGATGGCGGGCGGCATCGACGCGGTGGTGTCCCTCATCAACAGTGCGGACCGCACCACGGAGCGCAACATCATGGAGTACCTGGAGGAGAACGACCCCGAGCTGGCGGAGGAGATCAAGAAGCGCCTGTTCGTGTTCGAGGACATCCTGCGCCTGGACGACCGGGCGCTGCAGCGCATCATGCGCGAGGTGGACATGAAGGACCTCAGCCTGGCCCTCAAGGGCGCGACGGAGGAGCTCAAGGCGAAGTTCTTCAAGAACATGTCGAAGCGCGCGGCGGAGATGCTGAAGGAGGACATGGACTACATGGGGCCGGTCCGGGTCAAGGACGTGGAGGAGGCCCAGCAGAAGGTGGTCAACGTCGTCCGCGGGCTGGAGGAGCAGGGCGAGATCGTCATCGCAACGGGCGGAGAGGACGAGCTCGTTGTCTAGGGCGCCTCAGCGGGTCCTGCGCGCGGTCCGCCTCCTTCCAGAAGCCGTCAAGATCGGCATCGAACCGGAGCCTGCTCTTTCTCCCCAACCGGAGGAGGAGCAGGATTTGCATGAGAGGGCGCCGACCCCGTCCGCCGACGAGGCGGCGGAGCCGGTGTCCGAGGGGCCGGACCCGGAGCTGCTGGCCCGGATCGAGGGGCTCCAGGCCGAGCTGGATTCGGTTAGGGCGCAGCTGGCCGAGGCGTCGGGGGCCAGGGGTCGCCTGGAGGCCGAGATCGACGGCGTCAGGGCGGATTGTGACCGGCGCCGAAGGGAGCTGGAGGAAGGAGCCGCCGCGGTGGCGCAGGAGGCTGCCCGCGAGGCGCGGGAGCGGGGCCGCCGGGAGGGCTGGGACAAGGGGCACGACGAGGGGCTTGCGGCCGCGCGGGCCGAGGTGGAAAAGCAGTACCTGGACAAGTTCTCCGCGCTGACGGACTCCCTGGAGGGGATCCGCCGGGGCCTGGAGGGGAGCTTTGCGGAGCTCGTGGCCCTCAACCAGCCGCGCCTGCTGCGCCTGTGGCAGGAGATGCTGGGGCGCATGCTGCGGCGCCAGGTGGAGCTGGACCCCGACGCGGTGGGGGCCATCCTGGCCGACCTGCTCCCTCGCCTGAGCGACAAGAATCAGGTTGTCATCTACATCTCTCCGGAGGACCACGCCCGCCTCGAGGCCGACGTGGACACGAGGTTTCAGGAGGCCCTGCGCGGCGTGCGCCGACTGGAGCTGAAGGCGGACGCCAACGTGGACCGGGGGAGCTGCATCGTGGAGACGTCCCTGGGCGTCTACGACGCGCGGTGGCGGACGCAGCTGGAGCAGGTGGGCGGCATCGTGGACGAGATCTTTCAGCAGGTCGCGAAGGGCTCCGGAGGCCGGCAGGGAGCTCAGGGCGCGGCCGGAGGTGAGGGGCAATGAGCGGGGCCGACGGCGCAACGGCCGGGACCGACCTCCTCGCCGTCCTGGAGGCGGACCTGCGTCAGGCGCAGCTGGTGAAGGTCAACGGCCGGGTGGTGCAGGTGGTGGGGCTGGTGGCGGAGTCCCAGGGGCCGGACGTCCGGGTGGGCGACCTGTGCCACATCTGCTTCCGAAACGGGTCCAGCGCGCTGGACGCCGAGGTGGTGGGCTTTCGGGAGGACCGCGTCCTTCTGATGCCCCTGGGGAACCTGCAGGAGGTAGGGCCGGGATGCGACGTGGTGTCCACCAACCGGCCCCTTGAGGTCCCCGTGGGGCCGGCGCTCCTGGGGCGCGTCCTGGATGGGTTGGGGCAGCCCATCGACGACAGGGGCCCCGTCATCGCAAAGGACTTCTATCCCCTCCATGCGATGCCGCCCCACCCCCTGAAGCGCCAGATGGTGGACCGGCCCCTCTCCGTCGGGGTCCGAGTGATCGACGGGATGCTGACGCTGGGCATGGGGCAGCGCATCGGCATCTTTGCGGGGTCGGGCGTGGGCAAGAGCACGCTTCTGGGCATGATGGCCCGCTACACGACGGCGGACGTCAACGTCATCTCGCTGGTGGGGGAGCGCGGCCGGGAGGTGCGGGAGTTTATCGAGCGCGACCTGGGGCCGGAGGGGGCGGCGCGGTCCGTGCTGGTGGTGGCGACGTCGGACCAGCCTCCGCTCATCCGCCTCAAGGCGGCCATGACCGCCACGGCGATCGCGGAGTACTTTCGGGATGCGGGCAGGAACGTCCTCCTGATGATGGACTCCGTGACCCGCGTCGCCCGCGCGCAGCGGGAGATCGGGCTGGCGATCGGGGAGCCCCCGGCGACGAGGGGCTACACCCCCTCCGTGTTCGAGCTGCTGCCCCGGCTCCTGGAGCGCGCCGGAGCGGGGGAGCGGGGGAGCATCACGGGGATCTACACCGTCCTGGTGGAGGGCGACGACATGAACGAGCCCGTGGCCGACACGGTGCGCGGCGTCTTGGACGGGCACGTGGTGCTGTCCCGCCGCATCGCCGCGAGGAACTTCTACCCTGCCGTGAGCGTGCTGGAGAGCGTGAGCCGGGTCATGCCCTCCATCGTGTCCCGCGAGCACATGGAGGCGGCGGGCCGCATCCGGGACCTCCTGGCCACCTACGCGGAGTCGGAGGACCTCATCAACATCGGCGCGTACAAGGCGGGCTCCAACCTGCGCGTGGACTGGGCCCTGGAGCACCTGGAGAGCGTTCGCGGCTTCCTGTCCCAGCGCGTGGAGGAACGGTCTTCCTTCGAGGAGACGGATCGCCTGATGCTTGCGCTGGCGCCGCGCCCCGACCCGTCCGTCCAGCCCCGGCAGGAAGCGCAGAAGGAGGAGGCTCCGCGCCGGGGCGGTGCCCGCTTCGCCTCTCCCGCTTCCCCTTCGGTTTCTCATGAAGATTAACGGAGGTTTTGAGAGATGAACCAGCGTATTCAGAGGTTTGACCGCATCCTGAAGCTCCGGGAGGACGGCCGTCGGGCCGAGCAGGTCACCCTGGCGGCGGAGCGCCGGGAGGAGCGGGGCGTCATGGACCGCCTGTCGGCCCTTGAGGGAGAGAGGGCCGAGGCCATCGCGGAGTTCCGCGGCGGCGACGAGAGGGTGACGAACGGCGCGGACCTCTGGTTTCAGCGGCAGTTCATCGACGCCATCAACACGAACATCGACAGGGGCAGGCAATCCCTGCAGGACGTCCGGCAGAGGATCCTGGGCACGGAGGCCCGGCTTGTGGAGCGCCACAAGGACGTGCGCATCATGGAGACCTACGTGGACCGCCTGAAGACGGCGGACTTCAAGGAGCGGCTCGACGCGGAACAGCTGGAGCTGGACGACGTGGCCACGCTGCACTGCGCGCGGGGCAAGAGGGGAGGAAGATGACGTGATCGGACCCAATCTGACGGGGGTGAATCGGGTGTTGAGCCGCATTGACGAGATCGTGCAGCGCTCCATGCCCGACGTGCCGGCCCAGGCGAACGCAAGGGATCGCTTCATCGACGTGCTGGACGAGGTCAGCAGGAGCCCAAAGCCCAGGGCCTCCGGCCGAACGTCCTACGAGGAGCTTCAGCCCGTGATCGATCGGTGCGCGGCGGACTACAACGTCGATTCCGAGATGATCCGCGCGATGATCGAGGTGGAGTCCGGCTGGAAGGCGGATGCGGTGTCCGGGAAGGGCGCTCGGGGTCTGATGCAGCTGATGCCGCGGACGGCGGCCATGTTGGGCGTGTCCGACCCCTTCGACCCTGAGCAGAACATCGAGGGCGGAGTTAAATACATCTCCGACCTGACCGATAAATATAAGGGCGACGTCGAGAGGGCCCTTGCGGCCTACAACGCGGGGTCAGCCCGCGTGGATTCGGGGAAAACCCCCTCCGCGACCGACCGTTACGTCAGAAACGTGATGGCCCTGTACCATCGCTATCGGGAGGAGAGCTAAATGGCTGAGGAACGCACGCCCGCGCCCGACGCCGGCCAGGCGGAGGAGAGAGAGCCCTCTCCGGCGGCGCCAAAGCCGGCCAAAAAGAGGCGGAGAAGCAAGTTCACCTGGTTCCTGTGGTTCCTTCTCCTGGGGATCGGCGGGGCGGTGGGGCTTCACCTCAGCGGGGTGTGGGACGGGCGTCCCCTCTTCTGGAACGTCGTCCCCAGGATCCCTTATGCAGGCCCCGCTCTGGCGGAGTTCTTCGAGGTCCCCAGGGAGTACACCCTGACGGTCGGCGAACGGCGGGCCCTGGAGCTCAGGGAGTGGCAGAGGCGCCTGGACGAGCGGGAGCGCTCCCTGGACAGCCGGAGCGCGTCGCTGGACGTCCTGTCGAGCGACCTGGCGGCCCGCCTCGCGGAGGTGGCGCTTCGGCAGGAGAGCCTGGACGCGGCCAGCCGAGACGTCGCCAGCGGAACTGAGGCGACGCCGGCCGAGAAGGAGCTCATCAAACAGATCTCCAGGACGTATCAGGACATGTCGGCCCGCAACGCGGCCGCCGTGGTGGAGCACCTGCGGGACCCGCTGGCGGTGGAGCTCCTGATGACGCTGCCGAACGAAGCGCGGGCCTCGATCATGGGGAAGATGAACCCCCAGAAGGCGGCCCGTCTGACGGAGCTCATGTCGCGTCCCCAGCCCTGACGGCCGGAGGGCGCAGGGGCGGCGGTCGTGCGTGTTGGCTCTTGGAAATACTGAATTGAGTCGTTAGGAACTGTCAACCGTATAGTCTCCTTATACCAATTTGCGTCTAAAGGGCAAGAAAGGCCCCCCTGCAAGGGGGGCTGCCCCGAAGGGGCTGGGGGGTGTTGAGCCTGAGAAACAACCCCTCCGGTTCGCTGACGCGAACCACCTCACCTTTCAGGGGAGGCAATCCATATTAAACGCGAATTGGTATTATTAGTGCCTGAAACTGCATTGGGCCGTGCGAAGCGCGTGGGGATTGGGACTGACGGCCCGTGAGCGGTAGCGAACGGCTGCCGGGAGGCTCCCCGAAGGGGGCCGTAGCCCATTTTAAAAATTTCCGTGGGGCGCCTCCGGGCGCTTCCCGGCGAGAGGACGTGGAGACGATGGCGGAAGTGCTCCCCTATGTGCAGGTCAACATCCCGGCTCCCAGCGGAAGGGCGGGAGGGAACGCCTGCGGCGCGGCCTCCCCGAAGGAGGGGGCGGAGCCTCTGTCCTTTGAGAGCCTGATGGCGGACTGCGCCGCATCTCAGGAGCCCGGCGGGACCACGCCGGAGGGGCGGAGGTACCCCGCGCTGGAGCAGGTTTATTCCGCAATGCAGGGGAGTTTCTTCCCCTTCGGCAAGCCGGTGCTGGACCTCCTGGCCTCCATGGCGGAGGACCTGCAGGCGAACGCGCCGGAGGTGCTGGACCGGGCCGAGGACGCGGCGAGCGTCCTGCTGGATCGGCTGAGCGCGGAGGACCGGGAGCGCCTGAAAGCCCTCCTCTCGCGGATGGACGAGGGCGGGGCTTCGGGCCTGAGGCAGCGCCTTCTGGCGGCGCTCCGTGGCGCGAAGGACGCCGCGGCCCGCCTGAGGGAGGCCTGTGACGTCCTGCAGCCGCCGGCGTCGGATGGCGGGGCGGAGGCAGTGCCGGACGCCGTAGCGGAGCTCCCGGCGCAGGAAGCGCCCCAGCCGCTGGACGAGCGGGTCGCCCCTTTCGCTCCGCGTCCGGAAAAGCTGAGGGCCCCCGACGAGATCACGACTCCCGCGCCGCGGGGCGAAGAGGTGACAGAGCCTGACGAGGGGCCGGAGGAGCCGACTGCGGCGGGCGAGGAGGGGCAGGTCGTGCCCCCGGAGCCGGCGGCCGCTCAGCAGTTCGCCGCCGATGGAGCGGGGTTGCAGCCACAGGCGTCGGGGCTGGACGTCCTCCTTCGGGGCCGCCCCGTCCGTCGTGGGGGCGCGGCCCAGGCGCCGGAACGCCGGATGGAGGCTGAGCCGCGTGAGGCCGCGGAGCCGGCGCAGGGAGGCCCCCGCGATGGGGACCCGGCACTGCGACGGGGCGTGGAGGTCCGTGGGGCCGGGGAGGCAGCCCCCCGCGAGGAGGGCGCCGGGACGCGGCAAGCCCCGTCGCAGGAGGGCCAAAGCGGTGCCGGAGGCCGCCGGGGCGGGACGGACCCTGGTCGCGCGGCCGCAGCGGAGCGTCGCGCCGGCGCGGGGGAGGCCCCGGAGCGCCGGCAGGAGCGGGGGGACTTCCAGTCCTTTTTTGAAGGGGTCCTCGCACACCGCAGGACCGCCGCGCGGGGGGCCCCGGCCCCTCTGAACCTGAACCCCAGGGCGGCGGACTTCACCCACGGAGAGGCCCTGCGGGAGGGGCTGGTGAACGTGGTGCGCTTCGTGCGGGCCGATGGCGCCCAAAGGGCGAGCGTCGTCGTGGACCCTCCCGCGCTGGGGCGGGTGACGGTGGAGCTGGCCTCCGGGACGTCGGGGGTCGAAGCGTCCATTAAAGTCGCGAGCGAACAGGTCCGACAACTAGTGCAGGATCAGCTGACCCAGCTCAGGATGACGCTGGAGCAGCAGGGCGTCCAGCTGGCCCACTTCGCGGTGGACGTCCAGCAGGACGAGGGCCGCGGACAGCGGGACACGGGCCGGGACGGGCGCCGCGAAGGACGCCGCATCGAGGCGGCGGAGGACGAGCCCCTGGAGTTCCGGGTGGACCTGGAGCAGGGGATGCTCTGCTGGGTGGCCTGAGCGCCCGGCGCATCTTTTGAGATCGACGATTTTATGACGCAAGGGAGGACCTTATCATGCCCGTGAACGGCGTAGCCGGCGCAGTGAATACGGACCCGTCTGCCGCCACCGGAGCGGTCCGGCAGAACGAGTTGGACAAGAACGCATTTTTGAAGTTGCTCATCGCGGAGCTCTCGAACCAGGACCCACTGAACCCCATGGAGGACCGCGAGTTCATCGCCCAGATGGCCCAGTTCAGCAGCCTCGAGCAGATGCAGAACATGAACAAGACCCTCGAATCCATGGCGCAGGCCAGCAAGTTCGACGCGGTGAGCTACATCGGCAAGGCCATCTCCTTCAACAAGATCACGAAGGATGAGAAGGGCAAGGAGGTCGAGACCCCGACGGCCGCCCTCGTGCGGGCGGTCTTCTTCGACCCGCAGAAGGGGCCGATCCTGGACACTGCGGAGGGGCAGGTGGAGCTCGCCAAGGTCCTTGGCGTGGCCGCCCCCTGATCGGGGAGATAAGCGTTGAGCGGGCGCAGCCCGCGAACGGTTTGACGGCGGAGATGGCTGAACCCTCAGGACGAGGGCTGACGGTTTCGCGGAGCGACGGATAGAAACGCTTATCGCAGGAGGGCTTTACGAGGATGCTCAGATCATTGATGACGGCGGTCACGGGCGTTCGGGCACATCAGACGATGCTCGACGTGACGGGCAACAACATTGCCAACGCCAACACCACGGGATTTAAAAAGGACTTTACGATTTTCGAGGACCTGATGTATCAGGCGCAGAAGGACGCCACCAGACCCGGCGACGGCAGGGGCGGCATCAACCCCGCGCAGGTGGGCCTGGGCACCCAGGTGGGCGCCATCGAGACGATCTTCAGCCAGGGCGCGCCGTCCTACACGGGCAACCCGTCGGACATGATGATCCAGGGCAAGGGCTTCTTCGTCTACAACGGCGGCGGCAGCAACCTCTACAGCCGGGCGGGGGCCATCGTCCAGGACGAGAATCAGGACTTCGTGCAGTCCGGAACGGGCTACAAACTGCAGGGCTACGCCATGGAGCGCGACCCGCTGAACCCCACGCGCTTCGTCCAGTCCAACAACCTCAGCACGGTCAACGTCCCCATCGGCAAGAAGCTGGACCCAAGGGCCACGAGCGAGGTGAAGTACCAGTGCAACCTGGACAGCCGCAGCTCCGCCTACCTTCCCTACGGCTTCCCGGACCTGCCGTACAACGAAAAATGCGGATGGCCGGGGAACCCCAGCGGCAAGGCCAAGATCAAGATGGGCGGCGTGGAGTACGACATGAGCTTCAAGACGAACCTGGCGTCTGCGAACGGCAAGGGGTACCTGACCGTCACCGTCGAGAACGGCGGGACGAAGCAGGAGCTCGTCTTCGACATGGTGGGGATCGACGGCGGCAAGCCGAAGCTGAAGGAGGGGACGCACGTTCCCAATCCGGCGGTCTTTCCGGGGACGAATCCCGCCGTGGCCATGACGCTCGCCTACGACGACGCGACGGGCGGATTGAAGATCAAGAACCCGGACGGGGCGACGGTCTTTGACTACAACTTGAAGGCCGGCATGAACTATGCGTCCTTCACCCTCAAGAACGGAGCGACCGAGACCCCCGTTATTGCGGAGTTTGACGAGGCTCCCAGCAAGCTTTCGGGGACGCCGGCGACCCTGCGCATGTGGTATCCCAAGGGGGACGGGACGATGGTTCCCCTGACGGCCACGGTTCACTTCAAGCCGGACGGCAGGTTCGATTTTGTCGAAAAGATAACGGGTACGCTTCCTGCGGGGTTTACCGCGGATAATCTCAAGGTGGCGGTCGTCAGCAATGGGGCGGGGTTGGCGGTTCAGCAGGCCAAGGACCTCGCGAATCCCAAGGAGCCCTTTGACACCCTGGCCCAGATCAACCAGGGCGGCTACCACCAGACGAAGCAGACGATCTTCGACTGCAAGGGCAACGAGTACACGCTGGAGGTCAACTTCAAGAAGATCACCGAGAACCGCTGGCGGTGGGAGGCATTCCTGCTGGACAAGGACGGCAAACAGGTCCAGTCGGGGCCCACCTGCGAAGACGGCAGCACGACCACGGCGACGTCGAGCGACATCGTCCCCCAGCCCAACTCGGGCGAGATCGCCTTCTGCGGCTGCGGCCCCATCTGCGATCCCCTGGAGCAGGAGATCGAGATCCCCTTCAGCCTCAAGGGGATGACGAACCAGACGGTGAAGCTGAACTTCGGCGGCGACGGCGACAAGCTGAAGGGCGTGACGCAGTACGCCTCCGACACCACCACCAAGGCCGTGTACCAGGACGGCTACAAGATGGGCGTCCTGGAGGGCTACTCGGTGGGCAGCGACGGCATCATCACGGGCAAGTACACCAACGGCCAGCGCCTCCCCATGTACCGCGTGGCGCTTGCGACCTTCACCAACGAGCAGGGCCTCGAGAAGTCGGGCGACACGATGTTCCAGGAGACGGTGAACTCCGGCAACGCCAACGTCGACGGGGCGGGCGTCAACGGCAAGGGCTCGATCCTGTCCCAGAACCTGGAGATGTCGAACGTGGACCTGACGGAGGAGTTCACGCACCTCATCATCGCCCAGCGCGGCTTCCAGGCCAACACCCGCGTCGTGACGGTGAGCGACCAGATCCTTGAGGAGGTCGTGAACCTGAAGCGCTGATCCGCATCCCACAGGACAAACCGGGCGGCCCCGCGAGGGCCGCCCTTTTCGTCTGCGCCCGCTTCTGCGTTGAAAGGCCGTCGTTTGAAGGCCCCGTCGTCCCGCTTTTTGCTCCGAACTTTTCCGTCAATGGTTTATAATGAAAAGCCGTTTGGGGCACATTCTTCCGCCGCGATTCTTCCGCCGTGCCTGCGCCCCGTTCGAAGACTTCCAGAGGAGGCCCTTTGTTTTGATACACATCCTTCAAGTAAAATTCGAGCGGCTTGAGGCGTCCGCGGCCCCTTCCGCAGGCGCGGAGGGCTGGCTGCTGGCCCTCGATGGGCCGGCTGCCACGGGGGTCCTGCACGCGGACCCGCGCCTGCCGGACCTCCTGGGACTTGCGCTTTACGGCGCTGCGTGGCCCAGGGCCGTCGAGGTGGAGGAGCCCCGAAGGGTGGAGGTCCTCCTTGAAGCCGGGGGGACGCGCCGCCGGGTTGTGCGCGAGCTCCGGCCGGAAGGCCCCGCGCCGGCCGTCGGAGAGGGGGGCGGCGGAGGGGCGGAGGGGTGGAACTCCCTTTCGCCGGAGGCGTTCCTGCATCAGGTGTTTTTGGCCCAACGCGGCTTTGCCGCGCTCCTGGCCGCCCCCTCGCCGGACCGCGCGGCCCTGTTGGACGCCCTTGTGGGGCCCGCCCTGCGGGGGGAGGTTTCCGCGCTGTCCTGGCGAAGGTATCAGGGGCTTCGGCGCCGCGGCGCCCTCCCCGCCGCACAGGCTGAGGCCGCGAGCGATGAGCTGGCGCGGACGCTTGACGAGATCGCCGGCGTGGAGTCCCTCCTGGACCGCCGGGCCAGGGAGGTACACTGTGGCTTCCTGGTCCGAAGCGCGGCGGAGGAGGTCCGGGAGCTGGACCGCCGCCGCGGGGAGTGGGAGCGGGAGAAGGCGCTCTTCCTGCCGATGGAGCAGCGGCTGGAGCGCGGGCGCAGGGCCCTGGAACTGGGGGACGAGTACGAGGGCATCCGGCGGATGCGCCAGGAGCGGGACCAGGCCCGCACGGCGCAGCTGGCGCTGAAGGAGAGCATGACGGCGGTCAGGACGGAGCTTCAGAACGCGGAGGAGGCCTTCACCGTCAAGGAGTCGGAGTTTCGGGACCGTCTGATCGCCCAGAAGCGCCTGGCCGAGACGGTGCTGACGGTTCAGGACCTGGACCGCCAGCTTCGGGACCGGCAGGAGGCGGCTCAAGCTTTGGAGGCCCGGCTGGCGCAGGCGGGGCAGGAGCTTCGGGATCGGACGGCGCGGCTTGAGGGCGAGCAGCTGGCGGTGGAGAAGTTGAGCCTTTCCCTCAGGGAGGTCCGAAAGGCCCTTCAGCTCCACGCCGCCGACGAGCGCCTCGCGACGGGCCTGCCGGGAATACAGAAGTGTTTCGGCCTCTACCGCGAAGCCCTGGAGCGGCGCAGTGCCTTCCGCGAGAGCTACGCCCTAGCCATCCGGAAGAAGCAGGAGGCCCAGACCGCGCTGAACGACCGTCAGGCGATGTTCTCCGACGTGGCGCACCGGTTCACCGTGGTGGAGAAGAACTATCAGCGGGCCCAGACGTTCTACGAGTCCTCCCTGAAGGGCAAGTCGCTTGAGGAGTGGCGCAGCGCCTGTGATCAACTCGTCCGGCGCCTGGAGGAGCTTGAGCATTTGGCGTCGCGCTTCCGGGAGGAACAGGAGCTCCAGGAGCGGCTGCAGGAGCTTCAGGCCCGGCGCCTGAGGATGCAGCAGGAGACGCGGGAGCTGAACATCCGGGACGTGGCGCAGTCCGGCAAGGCGGAGGCGCTGCAGGAGGAAATCCAGAAACTGGAGGGGCGCGTCCGGCTGCTTCAGGGGATGGAGGACCTGGGCGGCATGAGGGGGCTCCTGGAGGACGGGGTGCCCTGCCCCCTGTGCGGCGCCATGACGCACCCCTATGCGTCGGGGGCCGCCGTCCCGGAGACGGATGAGGTCAGCCGCCAGCTCAACGACGCCACGAAGGCCATGGAGGAGCTGAGGGCGGAGCTCAAGGGACGGCAGTCCCGCGCGGGGTGGCTCGTCGGCGAGATATCCTCCATCGGGCGCGGCGAGGAGGACCTGCGTCAGGACCTGGAGCGCCTGGGCGACATCATCACTCAGAGCGTCGCGGCGCTTGGGCTGAAGTTCAACGTGGGGGTCCCTCCCCTCGAGGAGCTGGACCGCGTGCGCCAGAAGACGCGCGACCAGCTTCAGCGCGCGCGAAACGCTCTGGAGGCCGCCGAGGCGGCGCAGCGCGACCGGGACGCCGCGGCGGACGAACTGGCGCGGATCCGCGAGAGCCGCGAGGAGCTGACGCGCTACCACCAGGAGGCGCTGTTTCAGCTTCAGAACGAGCGCTCCGAGGAAGCGCGGGTCGAGGGCGAGAGCCGCAGCCAGGAGGAGGCGTTCAACGCGCTGCGCCGGGAGCTGATCGCCCAGCTCTCCCCCTACGGCTACAAGAGCATCCCCGACGAGAATCCCGAATCCGTCATCAGGGCCCTGGAGGTCCGCGCTGCGGAATGGCAGGAGAACGCATCACGTCGGGACGAGCTGGAGCGAGAGTTCTCCGCGGCTCAGGCCTCGGCCGCCGCTGTAAGGAAGGAGCTGGAGGCCTTCAAGCTGCGCAGGGAGGAGCTGACGCGGGAGCTGCGGACCGTCGAGGCGGAGCGGGACAGCCTGCAGCAGAAGCGGATCATCCTGTTCAACTCGAAGGACCCGGCGTCGGAGAAGGCGCGCATGGAGCGGGATGTGGAGGACCTGCGGCAGCAGCTCGAGGTCCGCCGCCTGGCACGGTCCGAGGGGAGCGCCAGGCTTCAGGAGATCATGGCCTCGCTCCACGAGCTGGAGACGAAGCTGGCGACGCTGCGGGAGGAGCTTCAAAGGGGCGAGATCGCCTTCGGCAAGCACATGCTGTCCCTGGGCTTCAAGAACGAGAACGATTACATCTCCGCCTGCCTGTCCGGCGAGGAACGGCGGGACCTCCAGGGGCGCCTGGGGGAGCTGGCGCAGGCAGACCTGGACCTCACCGCCGCACGGGAGAATGCAAAGTCTCTGCAGATGGAGCTGCAGTCGCGCCTGGGCGGGCTTCGCACCTCCCTGGGCGACGGAGACACCCTCCTGCGCCGGCTGCTGGACCTGAACCGCCGGGCAGGGGAGCTCTGCCTCGCCCTGCCCAGGGATTCGGCATCGGTGAAGCTGTATGGGGAGTTTTGCGAAGGTCTGCACCTGCGCCTCTGGGACCTTGAGCTGAGCTTGAGCGGCGGAGACGTCCGGCGCGAGCTGAGCGAGCTGGTCTTCAGCGCGGTCCTGGAGTGTGCCAACGCCCGCCGCACCGAGGCCGGCATGAGGGTCCTGACGCCCGGCGAGGCCCCATTGACGCTGAACCATGGGGCGGAGGACGCAGCCCTCTCCCTGGCCTGGGGGCTCTCGGACTTGTTCGCCGCAGGGGAGCGGGTGGACCTGAGGCTCCTGGACGCGAAGGTCGAGGGTGCCGGTCCGGACGGGCTGCGGCGTCTGGACGATTTGATCTCCGCCTTGAGGCGGGCGGATGAGCGAGTGCTGCTCTGTCCCGACGCCGGGGCCCGATAGGACGCAGGAGGAGCGGAGATGAACGACTGCTTTGGCGCCGTGTGGAGCAACCTTGGGGCCTTTCTGGACGTGCTGCGGGGGCTTTCCGCCTCGGAGGCCATGGACCTGTCCCCGGAAGGGGGCTTCTGCCTCTCCACGCGCTCCAGGTCCGCGTCGGAGAACTGGGTCTGGCTTCAGCCGGACCTCGTGACGCAGGAGCGGGCGGAGGCGGCCCTGCGCTTCTTTGGAGACAGGGGCCTGCCCTTCGTGTGGCCGCTGCCCGGGGACTGCGAGGCGGCGGAAACGCTGCGTGCAGCGGGGCTGAAGGAGGCGGGGCAGCTCGAGGCGATGAGCCTTCCCGCCGACGCCGATCCGGGACGCGGGGGGAAGGAGCTGACCTTCCGGACCGTGAGGACCCGCGAGGAGGCGCTGCGGTGGGCGAGCGTCGCGTGGCTGGCCTTTGGCGGCGAGCCTCCCGTTCCCGTGTCCGCGTTGAACGGGGCGGAGGCCATGGCGGACTCGCCCCTGAGGCTTGGGGCGGCCATGGCGGGGGAGGAGGCCGTGGGGACGTTCCTCCTGTCTCCCTTTGCTGCGTCGCTTGGCGTGTACTACTTCGCGGTGCTGCCGGGGTATCGCAGGCGCGGCGCGGCCATGGCCATGATGGGGGAGGTCCTTCGCGCGGCGAAGGAGCTGGGGACGGAGCGGATCGTCCTCCAGGCGACGCCGGCCGGCGTGCCCTTCTATCGGGCGGCGGGCTTCGAGTCCCACGGGGCGATCCCCCTCTTCTCCAACTCCGACGACGTGTTCTGAGGCTCTAAGGAAACACTGATTAAGTCGCTGAGAACTGTCAACCGTATGGGTCCCTTTCAGTCCCAGCCCCTTCGGGGCAGCCCCCCTTGCAGGGGGGCCGGAAAAACGCGCCTCTTTTTTTGCCTCCCCTGTAAGGGGAGGTGGCCCGAAGGGCCGGAGGGGTCGCTTTTCAAGCCCCAAAACCCCTCCCCCCTTCGGGGAGCCTTCCGGCAGCCGTTCGCTGACGCTCACGGGCCGTCAGTCCCAGCTCCTCGCTTTCCTGAGAAAATTGTGGAATCGGCTTAAAAAACAAGCGAAAAATTCCGCTTGACGCTATATAATATCAAGGTTAATGCATGGGATGGGGGAGTGGGTTGAGAATGAAGACGAGAACTCTGGCTTCGGGCGCGATGATCGCCGCCCTGTACGCCGTCCTGACCGTCGCGGTGGCCCCCCTGTCCTACGGGCCGGTCCAGTTTCGCGTCGCGGAGGCCCTGACGCTCCTCCCACTCTATCTGCCGGAGGCGGTGCCGGGGCTCTTTGTGGGCTGTTTTGTGGCCAACGCCTTTGGCGGGTACGGTTTGATCGACATGGCGGCGGGTTCCTGCGCCACCCTCCTGGCCGCGGTGCTGACGCGAAGGGCCTCCAACCTTTGGCTGGGCGCCTTGGCGCCCGTGCTGGTAAACGCGATCGTGGTGGGGGGCATGCTTCACCTCGTCGCGGGGGCGCCCCTGGGGCTGACTGCCCTCTACGTCGGCGCGGGTGAGGCTGGAGCCTGTTTTTTGGTTGGGATTCCCCTGATGAGAGCGCTCATACGGCAGGGCATCCTGTGTGGGAGGCACGGTGCCGGCATCCCATCCGACCGTTAGGGAGAACGGTCGAGACCGCCGGCAGAAGTTGCAGCTTTAGGAGGAAGTGTGCCTTGGATACCTATAAAAATTATTACATGATCCTCGGCGTCGAGCCGACGGCTTCCGCAGAGCAGATCAAGGCCGCGTTCCGGCGCATGGTGAAGCTCTACGCCCCTGACGTCAACGCCAGTCCTCAGGCCCTCGAGCTCTTCGAGGAGGTCCTTGTGGCGTGGAACGTCCTCCGCGGGGCCGCCAGCCGCCGCATGTACGATCAAAGCCTTGGCTTCGGCCAGCAGGGAGGGGGCGCCTATGGTGGCGGGACCATGGGGGGAGGCAACCCCTTTGCCCAATCCCCCTTCCCGTCCCATTCCGCTCAGCCCTCGTCCCCCTTTTCCTCAGGCGGGCCGGGTTCGCCCTTTCAGGGGCAGGCCGCGGGGACGCAGGGGGCGGGATTCCAGCGCCCTCAGGGCGTTAGAGGGGCTGGAACGAGCTTTCAATCGTCCCGCAGGCCCTGGCAGACGGTGATCCGCTCATCCCATCAGGAGACGGAGCGCCAGCGGGCGGCGGAGGGGAGGCGCCGGAAGCAGCAGGAGGAGTTCAGCAGCTACTTCGAGAAGAGGAGCGTCACGTGGGCGCTCTTTCTGTCCTTCCCGCTCCTGATGGCTGCAGCCCTCTTCCTGCTGCCGGAGCCCTTTGCCGTCAGGACCCTGCTGAAGGCGTTCATCTCCTCGCTGCTCTTCGGGAGCTTGTTCTGGCTGTCCTTCTGGGGTCTGCTCTTCTGGCTGCGCCGGTGGTTCTCGGAGGCGAGCCACTGGCCCCTCGTCGCGGCCGCGATCTCGTCCTGCCCGCTGGGCGTGCTCTATGGCTGGTGGGCGCCCTGGTTTTTCCCCCTGGAGTCGGGAGGCCTGGTGTGGGGAGGCCCCTACGCCCTGATCTGTGCCCTCCTGGCGCTGGTCGCCTCCCGTGACTGACGTCTTGAACCCTTTGGGCGCTCTGGTGGGCCCGTGAACGGACCTTGACGTTCGGGGGGCTTTGGGCAATAATTAATCGTTTCATGCTGCCGGCGCCGTCTTGCAAACAGCGTCCGGGCGCACGTTTGGGGTGTAGCCAAGCGGCAAGGCAACGGACTTTGGCTCCGTCATCGCTGGTTCGAATCCAGCCACCCCAGCCAAATTGAATTCCTGACGAGCGGGGAGATATCCCGCTTGTTTTTTGTCCGTCCACGAGTGGGGTGAGGGCGTGAAGAACTTGGGCGTTCTTGTGATGGCCGCGGGAAAGGGCACTCGAATGAGGAGCGCGCTTCCTAAGGTGCTGCATCCGGTACTGGACCGACCGATGCTGGATTACCTGCTGCGGAGCGCCGCCTCCTGTGGCGCGGAGGCGACGGCGGTCCTGGTCGGTTCGGGGGGCGAGCAGGTCGAGGCCCACCTGAAGGAGTGCTTCCCGGAGGTCGAGGTCCTGTGGCAGCGGGAGCAGCTGGGCACGGCGCACGCGGTGCGCACGGCGATGGGCTGGTGGGAGCGGTTCGAGACGGTCGTCGTCCTCAATGGGGACCTCCCGATGATGAGGCCGGAGAGCCTGCGGTCCCTCCTGGAACGCTGCCGGACGGAGGGCCCGGACTGCGCCGTCATCAGCTTCGTCGCGCGCGACCCTGGAGCCTACGGCCGCGTCCTCCGCAGCGAGTCGGGGGTGCGCGTCGTGGAATATCGGGACGCCTCCGCCGAACAGCGCAGGGTGAACGAGGTGAACGCCGGCTGTTACGTCTTTCGGACAAGCGCCCTCAGGGGCGTGATCGGGCGCATCGAGAACCGCAACGCGCAGGGCGAGTACTACCTTCCGGACGCCCTGTCCCTGATGGCGGAGGAGGGGTGCCGCGTCGAGGCCTACCCGATGCCGGAGGAGGAGATGATGGGCGTCAACACGCAGGCGGAGCTGGCCCGCGCCTCGGCCCTGATGCGGGACCGAATCGCCGCGTTCTGGATGGAGCGCGGCGTGAGGATGGCGGACCCCGCCTCGGCCTGGATCGGCCCGGACGTCGAGCTGGCGCAGGACGTCGTGTTGATGCCGAACGTCCAGCTGTGGGGGCGCAGCCGGGTGGGCGAGGGGTCCTTCATCGGGTCCGGCTCCATCCTGACGAACGCGGTGCTGGGCCGCGGGGTGACGCTTGCGGCGCACGTGCTGATCGAGGACAGCGAAATGAAGGACTTCTCGAAGGCCGGGCCCTTCGTCTACATTCGGGATGGGTGCTGTCTTGCGGAACGCGCCTTCGCCGGAAAGTTCGTGGAGCTGAAGAGGACCACGGTGGGGCAGGGGAGCAAGGTGCCTCACCTGTCCTACCTCGGTGACGCGACGTTGGGCCTGGGCGTCAACATCGGCGCGGGGACGATCACCTGCAACTACGACGGCAGGGAAAAGCATCCGACGAAGATTGGGGACCACTGTTTCGTCGGATCGGACACCATGTTTGTGGCTCCCGTGACCATGGGGAACGGCGCGGCTACGGCCGCGGGGTCCGTGATCACGGGTCCCGTTCCCGATGGCGCTTTGGGCGTGGGGCGCGCGCGTCAGCGCAACATCGACGGCTGGGCATCCCGTAGGGCTAAGGATTGAGCAGGGGTAGGAGCGTGTCAGGAATGAAGGATCTCAAGATTTTTTCGGGTACGGCGCATCCGGATTTTGCCAAACGCATCTGCAGCGAGTTGGGCGTCCGGCTCTCCGCCGCGAGGCACTATCGTTTCTCGGACGGCGAGCTGGGGCTCTCGTTGGACGAGAGCGTGCGGGGCGCGGACGTCTTCGTGGTGCAGCCCACCTGTGAGCCCGCCAACGACAACCTGATTCAGCTGTGGATCATGTCGGACGCCTTCAAGCGGGCCTCGGCCTACCGCGTGAACGCCGTCATCCCCTATTTCGGCTACGCTCGTCAGGATCGCAAGACCAAGCCGCGTGAGCCCATTACGGCGAAACTCGTCGCGAACCTCCTGACCCACAGCGGCGTGGACCGCGTGATCACGGCGGACCTGCATGCAGGGCAGATTCAGGGCTTCTTCGACATCCCCGTCGATCACCTGACCGGGATGCCCCTTCTCGCGTCCTACTTCCGCGACAGCCTGTCGGAGGAGATTCCAAAGGGCGAGGTCGTCGTGGTCTCCCCCGACGTGGGGGGCGTCTCGCGGGCCCGCAGCTTCGCGATCATGCTGAAGTCGGACCTCGCCATCGTGGACAAGCGCCGCTCCCACGAGGTGGCCAACGTCTCGGAGGTCATGGACATCATCGGAGAGGTGGAGGGCAAGACGGCCATCCTGGTGGACGACATCATCGACACGGCGGGCACGATCTGCAACGCGGCCGCCGGCCTGAAGGAGCGGGGCTGCCGGCGGGTCTTCGCCTGCGCGACCCACGCGGTCCTGTCGGGGCCGGCGATGGAGCGCATCGAGAAGTCCGTCATCGAGAAGCTGATCTTCTCCGACACGATCCCCATGCCGGAGGCCAAGCGTTCCTCCAGGGTGCAACAGCTGTCCATCGCGCCGCTCTTCGCGGAGGCCATCATGAGGGTCCACAGCGAGCGGTCCGTGAGCAGCCTCTTCGACAATTAACCTGAAGCCCAGGGCTGTTGTATAATCTTGTCCTGTCCGCCCCAGGAGGGGCGACATACTTTTGAGTTTGCAAAGGAGCTGTTGAGTGTGTCTGAGCGAGTAACGCTAGTGATGGAGCCCAGAGAGGAAACCGGCAAGGGAGCGAACGGGAGGCTTCGCAGGAAGGGGTACACGCCCTGCATCTTCTACGGGCCCCAGATGGAGAAGTCCGTCCAGGGCAAGTTGAAGACCCGGGACGTCGAGCGCATCCTGGCCACGGGCCGTTGGGAGTCCATGCGCCTGAACGTGACGCTGCCGGACGGCACGGAGGAGATGTGCATCATCCGCGAGGTGCAGGTCAACCCCCTTACGGACTGCCCCCTGCACGTGGACTTCCTGCGCCTGATCAAGGGCCGCAAGATCACGGTCAACATTCCCATCGAGGTCCTCGGCCGCGAGAGCGCGCCCGGCGTCAAGGACGGCGGCGTCCTCGAGACGCTGCGGGAGGTGGAGGTGGAGACCCTGCCCATGAACATTCCAGACGTGCTCACCGTTGACGTCTCCGCGCTTCAGATCGGCGACGCCATCCATGTGCGCGACCTGGCTCTGCCGGAGGGCGTCGAGCTCAAGGCCGATCCGGATGAGATCGTGGCCGTCGTCGTCATGTCGAGGGGCGTCGGGGAGTCCGCAGCGGCGGAGGGCGAAGAGCCCGCTGACGTCGAGGTCGTGGCCAAGGGCAAGGCGGCCAGGGAAGCGGAGGGCGACGGGGAGAAGTCCGAGTAAACGCCCCTTTGGACCAAGCTCCCATGAAGTTGATAGCGGGGCTGGGCAACCCAGGCGAAGAGTATGCCTTCACGCGGCACAACATGGGCTGGCTGTCCGTGGACCATCTGGCGCAGCGCTTCGGACTGGGGAAGCCGCAGCTGAAGTTTCGCGGGGAGTTCTGGCGCGCCGGCTTCGGCGTCCTCCTGAAGCCGCTGACCTTCATGAACCTCAGCGGACAGTCGGTGCGGGAGGCTTTCGACTTCTACAAACTTGCCCCGGAGGACGTCCTGATCGTCTACGACGACCTGGCGCTTCCCTACGGGGGGCTCAGGCTGCGGGCTCAGGGCAGCGCGGGAGGGCACAACGGCCTGGCATCCGTCCTGGGCGCCCTGGGGACGCTCTCGGTCCCGCGCCTGCGCATCGGCCTGGGCAGCGGTCCGGGCAGCATGGTGAGCCGCGTTCTGGGGCACCTGACCGCCGAGGAGCGCGAGCTCCTGCCCTCCGTCCTGGACCGCGTGGAGGAGGCCGTCGAGGCCTGGCTCACCATGGACGTCCAGAAGGCGATGTCGAAGGTGAACGGCCCTTCGGCCCCTTGAGCCGTCAGCTCTCTTTCGTTTGCCGTGTAGGGGACGGGGTTGCCCGTCCCCTTTTCCGTTCCCCGCTGAGCCGCTGCGAAATAGGCGAAAACAAAGAGGACGCGCCCGCGCTCCGTCGCTATAATTTTCAGAGTATCGTTAAAAGGCTTCTCGATCCCCGCCGCGCGGACCGCGCATCGTTTGACAGCGAAGGAGAGCTCACCGTTGAATTTTTCCGGTTCCGGCGCCAACTGGTTTTTGATCTTATCCCTGATCCTGGGCAGCGCTGCGCTGGCCTTTCTGGGGGACGTCCTTGGGTTCCGGTACGGGAAGCAGAGGATATCCATCTTCGGCCTGCGCCCCAAGCACACCAGCCGCCTGATCACCGCCATCACGGGCGGGGTCATCACCGTGATCGTCCTTGGGGTGCTCTCCGCGTTCTCCCAGGACGTGCGCACCGCCCTCTTCAGCATGAACTACATTCAACAGCAGCTCCTGGACCTGCGCTTTCAGCTGAACCAGAGCCAGGAGATCGCCGACCAGGCCCAGGAGGCGCTCGCCGAACAGCAGGTGAGGATGCAGGTCACCACGGCAAGCCTGGACCTCGCCCGGCTGGACCTGGACTCCCTTCGCAACGACCGCCTGCTCCTGGAGCAGGAGAAGTCCGACCTGACCGCCTCCGTCCAGGGCCTGAGGGACGAGTCGGAGCAGCTGAAGCAGGCGCTTCGCACCATGCGCAGCGGGTCGATCGCCCTGAGCGCCAACGTCCTCCTGGCCCAGGGGGCCTTTGAACCGGGCACGTCCGAGGCGGAGGCCCGAAAGGAGTTGGAGGACCTCAAGCAGAGAGCCCGTGTCGCGGTCCTGGTGCGGATGTCGGAGCTCCTGCCGTCAACCCCGCGGGGCGTCTCCGTCACGTTCGATCCGGTGGAGGAGGCTTCCCTGCTGAAGCGGCTTGAGGACGCGCCGGACCGCCTCTACGTCCGCGCCATCTCCCGCGAGAACGTGGCCTTCGGCGAGGAGGTGAGCGTGCGCTTTGAGGCGGGCAGGAGCCTCCTGATCTATTCCGACGGCGACGTCATCTACCGACGGGTGTACAACGCTCAGGCCCAGGACTTCGACGCGGAGGAGGCGCTGCACGGCTTCCTGCGCGATCTGAAGATGAGCGCCATCCACGAGGGCGTGCTCCCGGACCCGGCCACGAACAACGTCGGCACGCTTCGAGGCGAGGAGTTCTTCGACGCCGTGGAGGCGTTGAGGTCCATCCACGCGCCCGTCATCGTCAACGGCCTGGCGTCGGGGGACATCCACACCGAGGGGCCGGTCAACGTTCGACTTTCCTTTCAAGAATGAGCCGCAGCGCGGCCCCAGACACAAGGGCCCCATGAGGGACGGAGGCCGATATGGAGGACTACCTTTTCTACGACAGCAAATTGGCGGTGAACGCGCGGGAGCTCCAGAGCCTTTATCGTTACACGGAGTGGGGACACAGCCGCTCCGTCGAGGGGATCCAGGCCATGATCGACGGGACGAGCCTCTGCTTCTCGGCCCGGCACGACGACAAACTCGTGGGGTTCTGCCGGATCATCACGGATTTCGTCTACAGGGCGTCCCTGTGGGACGTCATCGTGCACCCCGCGCACCAGGGTCGTGGGCTGGGGGGCGCCCTGGCGGACTACGCCCTGACCCACCCGGCCATCCGCAACATCCCCATCGTCATGGCCTACACCACCGGGTGGATGCGCTTCCTCAGGGGCCGGGGCTTTGAGACGCAGCGGGGCCTGATGATGCTCATGCGCTGTCCGATCGAGTACTCCTGATCTTCCGGCAGCCGTTTGCTGGCGCTCACGGGCTGTCAGTTTTGACGGCAGAGGAGGGCCGGAAGAGCCGATTTTTTTAAAACTTCCTCTGACGGCTTCATCGACTTACACTGCATTTACACTTCCTGTGGATTGGGGACCGGCGGACTCCGTTGACATCTCCTCCCTTTCCTCTTTATAATGATTAGGGCAATTTACGAAGGCTGCAAACAGAGTAGGCCATGCGCGTCAAGTGTCTGCAGATGGGATGTCGCTGTGGAACGAAACGAGGGATCGTACGGTGCATGGTCGCGTCCGCTGTTGAGGTTTGAGCTACACTCATCGCGGAGCGCTGTCGAGGACAGTGCTCTTTTTGTTCGCCTCCATCAATGATGAGGTGATCGTCATGCAACACGTCCGTTCCCGTATTCCCCTCCCCCGCCCCGGCGGGGCACTCCTCCTGGCTGCGCTCCTGCTCTCGACCGTCCTCTCGAGCCCCGCCCTGGCCCAGGCCGATTTCCACATCGGCATCATGACCGGCACCGTCTCGGCGACCGAGGACGCCACCCGCGGCGCCGAGAGCCTGATCAACCAATACGGCAGCACCAAACGCGGGGGCATGATCGTCCACGTCACGTACCCCGACCGGTTCGTCTCGGAGATGGAGACCACCATCAGCCAGCTGGTGGGGCTCGCCGACGACCCCAAGATGAAGGTGATCGTTATCAGCCAGGGCGTTCCGGGCACAACGGAAGGGCTCCGCCACGTCCGGGAACGGCGCCCCGACATCCTGCTGCTTGTGGGCGAGGCCCACGAGGACCTGAACATCGCCGGCACGGCCGCGGACCTGGTGGTGAACGCGGACAGCTTCAGCCGCGGTTACCTGATTCCCCTGGCCGCCAAGCGCGTCGGGGCCAAGAAGTTCGTCCACATCTCCTTCCCGCGCCACATGAGCTTCGAGACCCTGGGGCGCAGACGCGTCATCATGGAGGAGGCCTGCAAGGACCTGGGGCTCGAGTTCTTCTTCGAGATGGCCCCCGACCCCCTCAGCGATGTCGGCATGGCGGGCGCCCAGCAGTTCATCCTGGAGAAGATGCCCACCTGGCTGAACAAGTACGGCAAGGACACGGCCTTCCTGTGCACCAACTACGCGCACATCGAGCCCATGCTGATGCGGATCGTCTCCCTGGGCGGTTACGTGGTGGACCTCTTCTCCCCCGTCATGGGGCTGCCCGGGGCGCTGGGGATCGACCTCTCGAAGGAGAAGGGGAACTGGCCCGCCATCCTCAAAAAGGTGGAGCGCTCCGTGGTGGAGGCTGGCGCCGGGGGCCGCATCGGGACGGGGACGTTCTCCTACGATTTCACTAACATCGTGGCCCTGGCGGAGTTCGGCAAGCGATGCGTTGAGGGGAAGGCCCGCCTGGAGAGCCTGGACGACCTGAAGGCCTGCTACGAAGCGCACACGCCGGGCGCCCGGTGGAGTGCCGTGCACTACGTGGACCCAGGGACCGGCACCTGCCTCAGGAACGTGGTGCTGGTGAACCAGGATATCTACATCCTTGGCCAGGGGTACCTGGGGATCACGGAGGTCGAGGTTCCGGAAAAATACCTCCGGATCGGACGATGAACGCCCTCCGGCAGGGGGAGCGCAGGAGAAAACAAAAAATCCGGGAGCGGCCTTCAGGCCGCCCCTTCCGACAGTGCGACAGGACATCCCGCGACTTTAGCCGCGGGATGAAGAGTCGCTTCACGAAACCTGCGGTCCGCAACGCCGCCAACTCGTCGGCGTTCGCCTTTGTTTTTGACCCCAAACCACAGGCAAAGTTTTTAACGTGCGTCGGAAACCGGTTTTGCACATTTTCTGCTGCACCTGACGGGTGAAAGGTCAGTATCGGCTTAACCTGTACAACGACGGGCTTGAGCGCCGATAAAGCCATCGCAACCTGTGGATTTGGGTTTGATTCTTGTCGTTTATCTACATTCATGTTAAACTTTTTTTATGTCGTCACAACGATGGACGCAATCTAAAACGTGTGTTTTTAATATTGGCTACCACCTCATCTGGTGTCCTAAATACAGGCGCAGGGTGCTGGTGGGCGACGTAGAAAGCAGACTAAAGGAGCTTCTGTATGAGAAAGTCGAAGAAATTGGCGTATCTATCGCAAGATTGAAGGTTATGCCGGATCATGTTCATCTTTTCGTCAAAACAAAACCTGGTAAACGCACCACACTATGTAGTCCAGCAATTTAAGGGCTACACTTCGCGTTTTTTGCGTTTAGAATTTCCCCATCTCTTGAAGATGCCTTCCCTTTGGACGCGTTCGTACTATTGTGAATCCGTAGGGCATATTTCGGAAAAAACAGTGCTTAAATACATTGAGGAGCAAAAGAATAAGTGAGAACCTACGTCTTTAAGCTCTATCAGTCAAAGAGGAACGGACGGCTGCACCAAACGATCGACATCGCCGGGCGTATCTGAAATCACCTCATTGCCCTGCACCGCAGGTATTATCGCCGTTAGAGGTGACGGTAATGTCAACCATCAGACCAATAGAATGTCTTCAGGACACAAACGCCATTGCGGCGCTGTGCCGGCAGAAGGACGAGCCCGTGTTCCTTACGAAGGAGGGGGACGACGGGCTGGTCATCATGACAACGCAGGCGTACGCGCGGCAGTTTTGCCTGCTGGACGTGTATCGCAAACTGGCAGCCGCCGAGCAGCAGCTTGTCGATGGAGAGCCGCTGCTGAACGCGGACGATGTCTTCCGGCGCCTGAGAGAAAAACATGGATGATGAACACTTCCATGTCCGCTTTACCCCATTGGCGTATGAGGACATGGACGAGATTGATGACTACATCAGCGTGACGCTGGGCGATCCAGAGGCCGCTGAGAAACTGTTGAGTAAAATTGAGCAGGAGCTTCAACATCTGACACGTTATCCCAGAATCGGCGCACAACCACGAGACACGTTTCTTGCCTCGAGGGGCTATCGAAAACTAGTCGTTGAAAATTATCTCGTCTTCTACATTCTGCATGAAGCGGAACATGAGGCCGTGGTAATGCGCGTCCTGTACGGCGCCAGGGAATACCGCAGTCTGTTGTGACCTGAAATTCAAACGGAGGCGATGGCCTGTGCGCTGCGCCGGTGGAAGCGTTGGAGGGCGGAGTGCGCTGCCCTTATGCATACTCGAAATATTAAAGAACTATTCCGACGAGGAGCACCCCCTCACGTCGGGGGAGATCATCAAAAAGCTCAAGGCCGACTACGGCCTGAGCGCGGTGCGCAACGCGGTGGGGCGGAACCTCTCGCTGCTCTGCGAGCTGGGCTGGGACATCAGCACCTACGAGGAGAACGGCTGAGGCGCCTACCTGAGGAGCCGGGAGCTCTCGGACGTCGAGCTGCGGGTGCTCATCGACAGCGTGCTGTCCTCCCGGTACATACCGCAGGAGGACGCCCGAAGCCTCATCGGAAAATTGGTCGGCCTGGCCAACCACTACTTTCAGGGCCGGCTTAGCCACGTCCACTCTCTGCCCCTCTGGCCCCACCACCGAAACGGGGCGTTCTTCGAGAACCTGGACCGCGTCGAGGAGGCCATCGAGGACAGAAGACGGCTCCGCTTCATCCTGAACTCCGTCAGCGTCAACGGGGAGCTGGTCCCCCGCGGGGGGCGTCCCTACGTCGTCCACCCCTTCGCCATGGTCTGCACCAACGGCCAATACTACCTGATCGGCTGCTACGACGGCCGAGACAATCTCACCCATTACCGGATCGATCGCATGACGGACGTCGAGGTCCTGGACGAGAGTGCCCGCCCCATCTGGAGCCTGCCGGCCTATCGGGACAGGAGCTTCGACGCCGCGCTCTACGCCCAGGAGCACCACTTCATGTTCGGCGGGGAGCCCAGGACAGTGGTGCTGAAGATGTCCCGCTCCTGCGCGGGAGACGTGCTGGACGCCTTCGGAAGCCGGGCTTCCATGACCCCGATCGACGACGACCTGATGAAGGTGCGCGTCATCGCCGCTCTCGAGGGGATGCGATTCTTCGCCCTGCAGTTCGGCAACCACTGCGAGGTCGTCTCCCCGCGCAAGCTGCGGGAGCAGGTCATGGAGGACGTCAGGAAGATGACCAAACGATACGGCCTCTGAGGCGGCCTTCAATGCGCTGATCCGGCCTCCATCGGCTGACCGCACTGATATCAGTGCGGGGTGCCCTGTATGCTCTTGACCAAACGATCAGGGGTGATGACGATGCTGTTTTACAAGATCGAAATGGAGAGCGACAGGGCCCTGGAGAGCAGCGAGCAGAAGATAGAGGAAAACGCGGGCCAGGATCAAGGAGAGGACGGAGGAGGCGAACGAAAGGTCCAGGGGAGAGATAAGCTTTTTCGTGTCGGAAATCCACGATCGAAAGGTCTCCATCGGTGCCGCGACGTTTGCCGGGATCAAGGTTCCGGACCAGGAGGACCTCAAGAGGGGCCTTGAGCGGTTCTGCGAGAGGCTTGACCTCCACGGGAAGGACGCCGCCTTCGAGGAGATCACCGTGGGGGAGTTCTCCAGACTGCTGTACGGCGCCAATCGGAGGGACTACATCGAGGACGATGACGAATACAAGTCCGACCTCAACATGGATTTTATCGACAGCTACCGCTCTGGCAGCCACAGCGAGGTGCTGATCCCAAAGCCGTTTGCGAAGCGAGAGGCCCTTGTGGAGGCAAGGCGCCTGCTCTGCAGCGCCTCCTTCAGGCCGGAGATCGATCGGATCTTCGACGCCCGCGGGCCGAAGCACTTCGTGGGGCACCCGGTCCATTACGTCGTGACGTCGGACGACCCAAAAATTCGTCAATCCATTCGGGAGCTCCTGCTGGGGGCCCTGCTCCAGAGGCGGCGCCTGTTGGGTAGACGGTACTGCGTTCTGACGCTGGACCCCAACCGGGGGTGCTGTGACGCGGAGTGGCTGCGCAATTTCTACGAGTCGCAGAAGGGGTGTACCCTGGTGCTGTCCCTGACGGGTACGGGCGCCGATGAGGACGAGGACCGCTCTTATGCCGACGCCTCTGGCGAGAACCTCGCGGTCGCCGCCTCCTGCCTTGCCGCGTTTCGCCGCAACACCCTCTCCATCATCGAGATGAGGCGGTCGGACGAGAGGCTGTGCCGCCGGCTGATGGAGGAGCTCCCGGAGATCACGTTCGTCAAGCTGGAGGAGGAGGTCGTGTTCAACAGGGCGGCCAGGGGCTACCTGAGGCGGCTGGCCGAGGAAAACGGCGTCGAGAACTGTGACTCCCTCCTCAAGCGTCTGCCCGTGGCGGAGTCGGGGCACATCACGGCAAACCTCAACAAGACGTTCAGCAAATGGTATGACGATTACCTCAGGACCGAGCTTCACGCCCAGTATCGGGACCTGGCCGCAGGGGCCGGCGGGAGGAAGGTGAAGCCCAGGGGCGACGCCTACAGGGAGTTGATGGACATGGTCGGCCTTCCGGCTGTCAAGGAGATCATCCTTCAGGCCGTCCAGTTCCACAAGGCCCAGAGGTTGTTTGCGGACCGGGGGGTCAGCACCCAAAGGCCGGCGATGCACATGGTCTTTGCCGGGAACCCCGGAACGGCCAAGACGACCGTCGCCCGTCTGATGGCCCGGATCATGAAGGACAACGGGCTGCTCACGACGGGCGGCCTGGTGGAGGTCGGTCGGGCCGACCTGGTGGGCAAGTACGTGGGCTGGACCGCGCAGATCGTCAAAAAGAAGTTCAAGGAAGCCAGGGGATCAGTCCTCTTCATCGACGAGGCGTACTCCCTGCTGGATGAGCGCGGGGGGCTCTTCGGGGACGAGGTGATCAACACGATCGTCCAGGAGATGGAGAACGCCCGCGAGGACACGGTGGTGGTCTTTGCCGGGTATCCCGACCGCATGAAGGAGTTCGTGGAGCGCAACCCAGGCCTGAAGAGCCGCGTGGCCTTCCACGTCGATTTTCTCGACTACACGGCAGATGAACTGCTGGAGATATTCGGCCTCATCCTGAAGGAGAAGGGCCGCAGGGCCGGGCCCGATACCCTGGAGCGTGCGCGGACCCTGCTGGAGAGGGCGACGGCTGCTCCGGACTTCGGCAACGGTCGTTTCGTGCGGAACCTGGTGGAGCGGGCCGAGATGCGCCACGCCGCCCGCGTGCTGGCCCTTCCCCCGGACGCCGTCACGGACGAGTCGATCAGGACCTTCCTGCCCGATGACCTGGAGCCTCCGGAGTGCGTCGGCAAGCCCATGGGGCGAACGGTGGGCTTTGCGTAAGTTCTCCGCGCTGCCGTTGACGGCGAAGGGGGCGAAGGGCTGGAGGACGGTGGGCCGTTTTTTGTGAGGAGGGGTTCCCTTGAACGAGACGACGAGGACGGCGGTGACCGTCTACACGGACGGGGGCGCGTCGCCCAATCCGGGCCTTGGGGGGTGGGCCGCGGTGCTGCTGTCGCCGTCCCACGGCGCGGAGCGCGAGATATCGGGTGCCGAGGAGGACACCACGAACAACCGCATGGAGCTCACCGCCGCCATAGAGGCCCTGAGGGCTCTGAAGCGTCCCTGCCGGGTGGATCTGCACACGGACTCCACCTACCTGCGCAACGCCTTTGAACGGGGATGGCTCGCGAAGTGGCGGAGGAACGGCTGGCGCACGGCCGCCAAAGAGCCTGTCCAGAATCGGGACCTGTGGGAGGCGCTGTGGGATCTGGCGCAGACCCACGAGGTCCGATGGCATTGGGTCAAGGGCCACGCGGCCGACCGGCGCAACAACCGCTGCGACGAGTTGGTGCGTGAGGCCAGGGAGCGCTTTCGGGCGAGCGCGGGGTCCGCTCCTTGAGGCCTCCCGAGGTGAAGGACGGGGCGGCCGCATCCGCCCGCCCTGGCCTCCGCGTCCTGCGCCGTCTTGGGGCGTTGGCGCTTCACGCCCTCTGGCCCGTGAGCTGTCCCGTCTGCGGGAGGCTGGGGGAGGTGCTCTGCTCCGGGTGCCGCGACGCCCTGTTTCGCCCGCCCCTGCCGCGCTGCCTGTACTGCGGGGCGCTCAGCCCCTGCAAGAGGCACGTCAGCGCTCCCCTGATCCGCACCGCCGCCCTCTACGAGGGCGGCGTCAGCCGCGCGATCCTCGCCCTGAAGTACGGGGGATTCCGGGCGCTGGGGTGCCGGCTGGGGGAGGGGATGGCCGCCCTCTGGGAGTCCCCGGCCCCGGACCTCCTGCTCCCCGTGCCCCTGCACCGGGGAAGCCGGCGGGGGTACAACCAGGCCTTTGAGATCGCGAAGGGGATGGGGAAGGTCTGGGGCGTCGGGGTGCAGGAGGCGGCCCGCTGGGCGGTCGCCCTGACGCCCCGGACGGGGTTGAGTCGGGCGGAGCGGCTGTCGCTTCGGCCGGAGGCCTTCGACGTCTCCCCTCGCGTCCGCGGGGCCCGCGTGGTCCTGGTGGACGACGTGTGCACGACGGGGGCGACCCTGGCCTGCCTTGCGCGGGCCTGCGAGGCGGCGGGGGCCTCCGTGCTGGGCGCCTGCGCCGCCGCGGGAAGCGCCGGCTGAGTGGAGCGAGTGGAGCCGGCGGGTAAAGGGCGGGGGAGAAAGCTCCGATACTCTACCCGGAACGAGGCCGTCCGCGCGCAGACCGGGCATGGACGCCCCTGGTGGACGGGCGAATGCGAACGAGGAAGGACGGAAAGGAGCGTGTTTCCTTTGGTAGGAAGGATATACGGACAGTTCGGCTTCGACGCGCCGAACGCGAAGAGGGCGCGGCGGAAGGCCGGCATGGGAGGGACGTCCGTCGGCACGGACGAGGCGGATTTCAGCTCGTTTTCGGTGGAGCTGGCCCGCATCGACGCGGAGCTCAAGAACGTTCCGGACGTCCGGGAGGACGTCGTCGCGGCCTACAGGGAGCAGGTGGAGGCGGGAACCTACGTCCCGCAGCTGGACCAGGTGGCCCGTTCCCTGATCGTGGCGGGGATGCTGAACGTCCGCTAGCGGGGGGCGAGGCCGTGCGCGGCGAGGTTGAGGCTCTGATCAGCGCGGTCCTGGAGGAAGCGGACGCGATCGACGACCTGGTGGAGGTCGTTCGGGATCAGCGCGAGGCCGTGAAGGTGGGGGACGCGGAGGAGATGGACGGCCTGATGAAGGAGATGCATGAGGTCGTCTTCGATGTGCAGACCCAGGAGCTCCGGCGGAGCGACCTGGCGAAGCGGCTGGCGGCGCAGTTTGGCTGCGAGCCCTGCGCGGAGTCCCTGGCCGTCCCCATGGATGAGGCTGAGCGCGCCCTGTTCAACGGCGCGGCGGACCGGCTGACCCAGTCCGTGTTCGTGCTGAAATCCGAGATGGCGATCCTGAGCGGGCTGATCGATCAAAATAAACGGTATACGGCGATGCTGCTGTCGGAGTGGCGCCGTCTCATGGGTGAGGGCGCCGCGGACGCGGGAGCGGCGGATTTCAGGGGGTAGAAGATGCTCAACGCTTTTTCGGGAATCGAGATGGGGAAGAGGGCGCTGAACGCCTACAGGCTCGGCATGCAGACCGTGGGGCACAACGTCTCCAACATGAGGACGGAGGGGTATTCCCGTCAGCGGGTGCTCCGCTCCACGGTGCAGCCCATGGACCTTCCGGGCGTTGGGCAGGTCGGCCAGGGGATGAAGGCCGACGAGATCGTCCGCATCCGGGACCAGTTCCTCGACTTTCAGTACCGCTCCAACCTGGCCACCAAGGGGTATTGGGACACGATCAATGCCGTCTACCAGAACCTGCAAAACTACATTCCGGAGCCGAAGAACAAGGGGCTCAGCGCTGCGATGAACACGTTCTACGCTGCCATGCGGACGCTGCAGCAGAAGCCGGAGGACGCCGCCGCGCGGCGCAGCCTCGTGGAGGCGGCCCGGTCCATCGGCGGGGTGCTGGACACGATCGTCACCGGGTTTGAGACGTACGCGAAGAACCTGAATCAGCAGGTCCTGACCGCGGTCCAGGACGCGAACCAGATCCTGCACAAGATCGCCGCCCTCAACAAGCAGATATACAAGGCCGAGGCGCTGGACCAGAACGCCAACGACCTGAGGGACCAGCGGGACCTGCTCCTCGACAAGTTGTCCGAGATGCTGGACGTCACCCCTCAGGAGCCCCTGCGGTACGGCGACGTGAACGGCGAGTTCTTCCTGACGCTGAACGGGCGCGCCCTCATCCAGGGCGACCACGTCCGCGAGCTGAGGGCTCACGCCTTCCAGTGGGACGGTCAGGTCTACTACGACGTCCAGGTGGCGGAGAACGAGTTCGACATCGTGGAGAACTGCTACGTCGCCGACGTCCTGGCCACGGGGCCGGAGGGGGTGCATCAGCTCACCGTCGACCGCCTCGCGAACGGCAAGGAGTGGGCCCTGGGCGGCGGCGACCCCCTCTGCCTCGACACGCGGGCCGTGACCACCTCCAGGTTTAAGGACGGCGTCATGCTGAGCGACGCATCGGACAAGGCGAGGACGCGGAGCATCACCATCCGAACGACGAAGGTGGACGGGACGCCCACCAGCTTCACCGTTGACATCGCCTGGGATGCGGCAAACTCGAAATGGACCCTGAAGGCGAAGGACTCCGACGGGAACCCATTGGGCACGGACGGTGATTCGGGCGACGCGGAGCTGACCGTTAAAGAGCTGGGCGACTTTTTGAGCAGTGCGATCGCAGCGAGTCCCGACCTCTCGGCTTCCGGACTGAAGGTTTCGCTGCTGCCGGACGGCGTCACACCGCCCACCTCCCTCCGCATCGAGGCGGGCAACGACGCGGACGGCTGGACCCGTTCGCTGGAGGTCCGGGACGTGGGAGGGACGCTGGGGATGCTCTCGCCGGTCCAGGTGGTGAAGAAGGGCAACACCCGGATGCGGAGTCGCCCCATGTCCCCCACGGAGGCCCTCGGCATCAAGGGCTCCTTCCGCATCCAGGTGGGGACCCAGGGCACGCGCGTCACGTCGGGCATCTTCCGGGCCAACGCCGCCGAGGGCTTGAAGGAGGGGGAGATCATCGGCCCCGGCAAGGCGGGGGATCGGCACACGTTCCGCATCGGCGTGGCGGACAATCAGGTGGACGTCACCGCATCCTGGAACGATTCCTCCAAGAGGTGGGAGCTGACGAGCGACGTGTTCGCGTCCGGAGCGGATACGACCCGGCCGACGCCCTCGCCCTATCCCGTCGTCAGCGCCTCGGGCGCACTGACCGTCGCGGAGCTGACGGGTTTCATGAACCAGGCGCTGCCCAGCGGCGGGATATCCGGGCTCACCGCCGTGTCGGGGCCGACTACGGGCACGGCCACGCAGTTCTACGTCGAGTCGAAGGACCACCGCCTGATCTCCATCAGCGACGTGGAGGGCAGCCTGGCGAAGCGCATGGGCATCGTCAACAAGGCGTCGGTGGTTACCATCGACGTGGAGGAGACGGACACGCTCACCACGATCCGCAACAAGATCAACGAGAAGTATCAGGCGGAGCTGGGGATCACCGCGCCGGAGGAGTGGGTGCACGCTTCGCTGAAGCAGGACTCGGACCAGTCCTGGTACCTGACGATCGCCTCGGACGTGCCGGGCGAGGCGCAGCGCATCACGCTGATGGGGGGGGCGGACGGAAACGATCAGGTCCTGCGGCGCCTGGGGCTGATGCGCCTCGAACAGATCGGTACGGTCAGCGCCACGGACAAAACGCCCGTCTACCGCGAGGTCGCGGCCATCAGCACGGTGGCGGAGGACGCCTCCTTCACCTTCAACGGCGTGCGCTACCTCTCCTCGGACAACCGGTTCAAGGAGGCGAGGCGCATCCCCGCGTCGGGAGGGAGCAGCGACTACAGCGCGTCAAAGCTCGCCCAGGTGGAGGAGGGCATGTGGTTCAACCTGAAGCACGCCGGCAGCACGGCCATCACCGTGCGCCACCACGTCCGGAGCGGCACGATCAAGGCCCTCGAGGAGGCCAGGGACGGGATCATCCCCAACCTCCAGGGGCAGCTGAACGACCTGACCTGGGGGCTGGTGAACCACGTCAACGCCTATCAGTATTCCGGGTACGGCATCGGTGGCGACATCACGACGACGGGGGTCGCCTTCTTCAAACCCCTCGGCACGCGGACCAGGGCGGCCTCGAACCTTTCCGTCAACGATGCCGTGGTGGCGGACAACGCCCTGATCGGGGCGGCGATGGGCCGGAAGAACGCTGCGGGGGTCGCCGTGAGCGGAGTGAGCGGCGGGTCGGGTGACGGGAGCAACGCCCTGCGCATGGCGAACCTGGCCTCCGCGCGGGTCCTCAAGGGCGGCACGATGACCATCAGGGGCGTCTACGACGCGATGCTCTCCCAGGTCGGCTCCAAGGCGGCGCACGCGCAGCTGATGAGCACCGCGCAGGACAGCCTGGCCGAACAGATCGGCCTGCAGCGCGAGGCGGTGTCCGGCGTGAACCTGGACGAGGAGCTGATGGACATGATCACCCTCAACCGCTGTTTCGGCGCCATGTCGCGCTACGTGACCACCGTGGACGAGATGTTGAACGCGATCATCAACGGTTTCGGCCTGGTGGGCCGCTAACCGTTCAGGAGAGGTGAGGTAAGGACATGTACAGCCGAGCGACGAGCGTGGGCTCCTACAAAACTCTTTTGAGTTCGCTGCAGGGCAACTACAGGAACATTCAGAACCTCCAAAAGCAGCTGGCGACCCTGAAGAAGTACTCCAACCTGTCCGAGAACCCCTCGGCCATCTCCCGTGCGCTTGAGCTGCAATCCGCCATCGGGGCCAACGAGGACTACAAGGAGAACGGCGAGAACGCCGTGGCGCTCCTGAAGCACGCGGAGGGCGTGCTGGATCAGGTCCTGAACGCGGCGAAGGCCATCCGGACCCTGGTGATCCAGGCGGGAGACGCCGCGCTGAGCAAGAGCGATCGCGAGATCATCGCAAAGCAGATCGAGGCCAACCGGCAGACCATCCTGGACGCCCTGAACACCAAGGTCGCAGGGCAGTACCTTTTCGGCGGCACGAGCACGGGGGAGGCCCCCTTCGTGCTCAACGCGGACGGCACCCTGACCTACCGCGGCACGGACGAGCGCATCAAGTACGCGCTCTCGAACGTCCTGACGGGGGACGTCTCCTTCACGGGCAGCGAGGTGCTTCCGAACAAAGAGAAGGCCTACTTCGTATGCAGCCACTACGTGCCGCTGGACTGGCAGTGGAAGGGGCGCGAGGAAAAGGTCCAGATCACCGTCGGGAACCGGACGATCTCCGTCTTCATCCCGGAGCGCTGGATCGACGAGGTGGCGACGGGGAAGACGAAGCCGACGGACTACAACCAGTTCCGCGACCCCGGCGAGGTGTCGGGCATCAGCCTGGACGACCTGGCGGCGCTCGTCAACCGCTCCCTGGAGGAGCAGGGGGCGGACATGCTGGTCCGGGCGTCGGTGGAGAAGGACCTGGCATCGGGCCGCCAGCAGATGGTCATCAAGAGCCACACGGGCGAAAAGGTGGGCATCACCGGCTGGCCCACCACGGACTACACGCCCATGCCACAGTCCATCGCCGGCATTCAGTTCAAGAAGACCGGGACGACGGCCGGAGGGAATCTGAAGGTAGAAACCCCGAACTGGAACGCCTCCCTGCTGGGCGGCACGGCGGACATCTCCCTGTCCGGGCTGAAGGATAAAGCCCTGACCGTCGTCACGACCGCGAAGGACGGGACCCAGGAGAAAAAGACCTACACGTTTGCGGCGGACCCCGCAAACGTGAAGGCTCTGCTTGATGAACTGAATACGGCAGGCGTTCTCCCCGCCGGCGTCACGGCCTCCAGCAGGAACGGGAAGCTGGTGCTGACCTCCGCGGACGGTAAATCCATCCGCGTGGACGGCACGGCGGCGGAGCAGCTCTTCGGCGCGGCGCGCCGGAGCGAGGCCGCGAAGTACAGCGGCCTCATGGGGAAGGCCAGCGTCCTGGGCTGGCGCGACGACTCGCTGGGCAAGGGCATCACCGTCAACGTGGACGGCAAGGACTACGACTTCGAGTTTGCCGGAATGCGCTCCATCTCGGACCTGGTGGCGGAGATCAACAAGAAGATCCCGGTGGACGCCGGCGACGTGCCCGTGGCCTCCGTCGTCGCGGGACGCCTGGTGCTCCAGTCCTCCCGCGGTCAGGTGACGGTGAAGGACCACGGCGCTGCGGGAGGCGTCCAGCAGCTGTTCGGCGAGGCGGGGCCCGTGAAGAGCTCCACCAGCTCCCTCTCCGTCAAGGTGGGGGACAAGCTGTCGGTGACGGTCTACGTCAACGAGGGCGACACCCTGACGGATGTCGCGGAGAAGCTCAACGCCATCGAGGGCGTCTACTCCCGAACCTCCGCCGACGCGGACCAGCTGGTGGCCGTGGCGAAGCGCGTCGGCGAGCTGCCCGCGGACAGCCTGTCCACGAACGCCGCGGCGGAGTCCCTGCACTACCCCTCCCTCACCATCACGGGGTCCGGAGGGGCGCTGGCACTCTTCGACTTCACCTTCGCCGAGGACGCCGAGACGGGGGAGCAGCGGGGGGTCATCGCCTCCAAGCCGCAGACGCGCCCCGTCGATCACAGCCACATGGACGTGTTCGACGTCCTGGGGATGGAGACGGCCCTGAAGAGCGTGGAGTTCGAGAACGGCAGAACCTTGAAGGTGGGGCAGCTGAAAGACCCCACGAAGCCTTATGACCCCAAGACAAATCCCTATCAGGGTAAGCCGCTGCACTGGCGCGTGATGAGCGGCGGGCACACGGCGGACATCACCCTGAACCCCGGAGAGTACACGATGGACGACCTGGCCGCCCGCATCCGAAACGCCGGCGCGGGTTGGCTTGACGTGACGGTGGACGTGTACAACAAGGACGGCCGCAGCGAGGACGGGACGGAGTCGGGGCTTGGCACCAGCTACAATGGAGAGAAGGCCACGCAGCGCCTTGTCATCCGCGGGCTGAAGGGCGAGCAGGTCCTGTTCCTGGACATGAACGACCAACACTACGCCGACGAGATGGGCCTGTCCACGTCGCTCCGCACGACCCCCGACATGGGAGTGAAGAGCATTGTCTTTCCCGAGGCCCCCTGCGTGGACGACGAGTTGGGGGTGAAGGTGCGCGTCCAGATGAACTGCGGAAAGACCTACGACGTCAACATCACGAAGAAGGCCGTCGTGGACCCCGCCACCGGCGAGGTCGATCGGGTGAAGGTGATGCGGGAGATCGTGAACCAGGTGAACGCTCAGGAGGGGGCGAACGTCATGGGGCTCACCGTGCCGGTGGACAAAAACGGCGCGGAGATTCCGCACTCCGCCTCCATCCACTTCCTGTCGGGTGAGCCCTTCTCGGTGGTGGACCTGCCCTTCTCCGACCCCGAATGGTCGGACTACGCGGGGGGCATCGCGGCCCAGCTCGGCATCCACGGCGGCGTCTCGGCCAACCTGAAGCGGACCGAGGCCCCGATGAAGGACGGACAGAAGTTCGGGGCGTCCGGCGTCCTGCGCTTTGAGAGCCTGGGGCGCAGCGTGACCATCGACGTCTCGGAGAACGACACGGTGAAGGACGTCATGGACCGCCTGCGCTCCCAGGCAAAGGACTGGCTCTACGTCAACTACTTCGACGCTCACCTGGGGCAGGAGGGGCGGCAGAGCGGCGACTACCCCATCCTCTCCATCGCGGCAAAGGACGGCTCGGCGGTCAACGTCGTCGACGTCAAGGGGACGATCGCGAAAAAACACCTCGGCCTCAGCACGGGTATCCAGGGCGAAAAGGACGTCAGCGGCATGGAGTGGTCGGTGGGGGAGACCGAAGGAAGCGTCTTCTCGATCACCGTGGCCGGATACACGCACACCATCGACATGACGGCGATGCGCGACGTGAACGGGAACGGAAAGATGGACGCGAAGGACCTGGTGGCGACCATCAACGCCCGCATGCAGGACTACGACGTCAAGGCGGAGCTGAACGACGAGGGCCGTCTCGTGCTGTGGTCCCCGCGGGGCTACTCGATCAGGGCCGAGGTCACGAAGGTGAAGGCGGACGGCACTCCGATGACGACGGCGGGAGATCGGACGGCAGAGTTCTTCGGCGGGACCGCCAGCGAGGTCAAGACCTGTTATCGGGGCGGGTATAAGCTGGACGATCCTGCCAACACGCGCAAACCCCAGGGGATCTTCGTGCAGAACACGACGAACCGCAGCGGCGCCAACGAGAGGAAGCAGAACGGCTACGAGATGTTCGGCGACGTCACCGCGGCGGTGCGGGCCGGGAACCGGACCGGCCTGAGCGAGGTCATGCTGCCGCGCATCGACGCCTTCATCGACAACGTCCTGAGCGTGCTCTCCTCCAACGGCGCCATGCAGAACCGCTACAAGGCCAACATGGACCGCCTGACGACGGAGAACACGTTGCTGACGGAGACCCACGACGAACTTGCGACGGTGGACCCGGCGGAGATCGCAACGCAGCTCATGATGGCCAACTACGTCTATCAGTCGAACCTCGCCGTCATCGCTCAGCTGATCCAGCCCAGCCTGCTGGACTTCATTCGCTAGGACCTGCAGGCCGCGGAGGGCGTTTGCCCCCTGTGGCTTTTTGGCGGGCGTCCGCGGCCCCTCGCCGGGCTGCGGGGCGCCTCGTGTATAATAGTGCCGAAACGACGGACCGGCGGTCTCGATGGGGCGGTCGGAGGCGCAGGGCGGTCAGGTCTTGTCCGCCCTGTTTTCCTGATTTTTCGTGGCGGGCGTGAAAGTATGAGGATAAAGATGTCAGCAACGACGATAGCGACGGAACGGTTTGGCGAGGTCTCCTATGGGGACGAGGACGTCCTGGCGTTTCCCAGGGGCATTCCGGCCTTTGAGGACCGGCATCGCTGGATTTTGGTGGGGAGCGAGGACAACGCCATCAAGTGGCTTCAGAACCTGGAGGACCCGGCTCTGGCATTGCCGGTGACGACGCCGGACGCGGTGCGCCCGGATTATAACGCGCGCATTCCGGAGGACGAGCTGGAGCTGGTGGGCTCCATGGACCCCGCCGACCTGGCCCTTCTGATCGTGGTGTCCATTCCGGAGGGCGCGCCGTGGAACATGACGGCGAACCTGAGGGCGCCCATTCTGCTGAACCTCAAGACGCGCAAGGCCGTGCAGGTCATCGCGCTCAATGAAGAGTACCCCATTCGCCACGCCGTCTTCCCCGACGACGTGCGCACGAGGATGCGGAGTCAGGCTGCGGCTGCAGGGGGACAGGGCTGATGCTGGTCTTGAGCCGACGCATCAACGAGTCCATACAGATCGGGACGGACGTCGAGGTGATGGTGATCGACGTTCGGGGCGACGTGGTGAGGCTGGGGATCACGGCGCCTCAGGCGACGCAGATCTGGCGCAAGGAGCTCTGGGACGTCATCGTCGCGGAGAACCGGGTTGCGGCGGAGGCGGCGAAGCGCTCCGCGAAGGTGGAGGGGGCCGATGAGACGCCGCAGCTGCCGGTTTCGACCTTCTCGCGCCTGTCGAAGATCCCGACGGTGCGCCTCAGGGAACGGGACGAGGAGTGACGGCGGAGACATCCTGTACTGGAACGTCCGATCATTTGACGTGCCGTACAACCGTTGACCGTGGATGACGGCGGCGGAAAACCCGTGTTCTCAGGCAGTGATACGATGTCACTCGGAAGGGGGAGGAGCTTTATATTTCAATCTACAATGCCAGAAGCTCGGCGTAAGGAAATTGGAAGACAGGTTGCAGATGCCTTTAAAGCTGGAAACAAAGAACTAGCCATAAAACTTGCAAAGCAAATTCCTTTATCGTTGCCCATGGCTCGTGTTCTCAAGACAGATTGGGGTGTTGAACGGTTAAAAAAATCTGGACACAATTTGGATGATGTGGTAGCAGCCTATGGAAAAGAATGGCTTGAAGCCTGATATAACGAGTCGAGAGAATCTTTTTCTTGACTTAACGAAAGCATTTGAATCCGTTGCTTCATCAGAGGATCGGAGCGGCTACAACGCAGCGTTGAAGGAACTTTCGTCTGTTCTGTTGGAGGCGTCACAGGACGGGAACGCCCTCCATGCCCTCAAGCTGGAGCGCCAGTGTATCGCAGTCGAGCAGTACCTGAAGGAGACGGATTCCGATATCCTGGACAAGCAGCTTTCGCGGAGCGGAGAAGCGGAGCTGTCCTTGAAGCTCGTTCAGGACCCGAAAACCTACCGAGAACACGTCGAGAGCATCTTCCCCAACGGAATCCGAGGCATTCCACGGGGCGATGGCATGTATACCTTCGTCAGCGGCCAAATATCCTATCTGGGCGTTGGGAAGCGGTACTTTCCGGCACAGGAGGATGCCCGAACGGAATACTATGCCGCCCGCCAGGCGAATCTGAGAGCAGGCCTCGAACACTTTCAAGAGCTCCAGCGCGAGGCGCTTTTCCCGGAAGCGGTAAAGCTGGAGAAGGAAATCCAGGAACTCAACCTCATCGAGGCGCCAAAGATTTTTGTCGAACCGCGCGAGGATGGCCAGACATACAAAGGTGAGATCATCCACGTGAACGAGGAGCAAGGCTACTGCCTCCAGAGGATCGGCAGCGGCCTGTACGTCCACAGACTGGACAGGCTGGATGTTTCCCCGGAGCGTGGCCAGAACCTGAAGATCGCTTATGCCAGGGACGGCAGCACGGCGCGTGTCGAGCCTCTGGTACAAAAGAACAAAAAAACGCTGCGCAGATAGCCTGTGTGGCAAGATGGAAAGGGGCGGTTTTCGTGAAGAAGCTGCAAATGGGAAACGTGGTTGTTGTTGTCCTGGTGCTGGGAATTCTGGCTGCCGGAGTGTATTCCCTGGTAGGCAGCGGCGGCTCGTCCATCAACACGCCGGCCATTGCCTCGATGACGCCGGAGGAGCTCGCTGCGGAGAATGAGATGCTGACGAAGCAGGCTCATGATGCTTCGATGGAGTTGCAGATGATAGCCGTTAGAGGCTCGAAGTCTGCGAACACCTGGATTGAAAAATACTGCAAAGACAGAAAGGATGCTCCGCTGCCGGAAGACCCGGCCGCAGCTAACGTTGAGCTGAAAGCCCGTGTACGCGAGGCCCGCACGGTCTTTGAGGAACTTCAGGCAGAGCAGGGGAAAGAAATGCACTGGCTGACACAGTATTACGCTGAGGAGAACGAACAGACGCTTGAGAAACTCGGTATCCAGAGCCACAAGAAGACGTTCGGCAAATTTTCTACCTCTGAGGAACTGAACAACATACTCGGTCCTATCAAAAACGTTAAATTGGCCCTCAATGGCCTGATGGGGATGGGCTATCTTGATGACCACAGGAAGGAAATTGAATCGAACAAGGATTTTGACCTGGGGACCGTCCTGGATACACCGGAACACATGGAAAAAATTTTGCGTCCCTACATTGAAAAGCTGTATGAGTTGGGTATTCCTAAGACCGCTGTCGATTTTTCCAGTGGTCGTTGGTCATTTCACGGGAACAGCAAAAAGTGCTGGATTGGGTACAGCCTTGAAGGTGTGCCTGAAGACGTGCGCAAGGAGATGGCTCAAAACGTCGATGTGGAACACGACGGATACAGGAGCATAGCCCCTGAAGAGAGGTATGACGGCGGAGACATCCTGTACTTGAGCGTCCGTGCTAAGGGCGAAACTTTCACTCCCGGCTTTAAGTAAATTCTATTCTTTCAACAGAGAGCATCGTAACATTACGGCTAAGAAAACGAACAGACGCTTAATTAAAGAGGCGTAAGACGATGCAATCAAATTCCATTCTATAATGCGGCGAAGTGCAGCATCGATTCTTCTTGTCGGGGCGGCGCTTGCCGCCCTGTTCTGTTTCGGCCGACTGGTTATGAACACGACGTACTCCGTTCCAGTTGGCTTGTGGTGGCGTGTGGATGAAACATTGCAACGCGGCGATACCGTCCGCGTTCCTATCGCAGATTTCAAATCCACAGATTGGATGCCTAAGGCGAAGCCGCTCTCATACTTCATAGCTCATCCAGACTTGCTCAGCCCTCTGAACCTTTTTTGTCATAATGAGAAGATAGGAGAGGCATTCAGAGCATTGAGCGAGGCTGTATGGGGTGTCCTTTTAGAATATAAAATATAGCAACTTAAAACGTCCTCTCGTTGTCCTATACTGAGATCAGGAATCCAATCCTGTATGGAGGTGTCTTCACAATGAAGAGGATCATGGTATCGGGGTGCCTTGGACAGATCGGGACGGAGCTCGTAACGCGGCTGCGCCGGGACTACGGCGCGGCGAACGTCCTTGCCACCGACGTCCGGGAGGATGCGGCGCACGCCCTTCCGGAGGGCCCCTTCGAGATCCTGGACGTCCGAGAGGCGGAGCGGTACGCGGAGTGCGTGTCGAAGTTCAAGCCGGACACGATCTACCACCTGGCCGGGATCCTGTCGGCCAACGCGGAGAAGAAGCCTCAGCTTGCCTGGCAGATCAACATCCAGGGGCTGTGCAACGCCCTCGAGATGGGCCGCGAGAAGGGCTGTGCGGTCTTCTTCCCCAGCTCCATCGCCGCCTTTGGCCCTGAAACACCCCACGACAAGACCCCGCAGGACACGATTCAGCGTCCCAACACCATCTACGGCATCACCAAGGTGGCCGGAGAGCTCCTGGCCGAGTACTACCACAAGAAATGGGGCGTCGACACCAGGGGGGTGCGGTTCCCCGGCCTCATCTCCTACAAGACGCTGCCGGGCGGGGGGACGACGGACTACGCAGTGGACATCTACTATCAGGCCGTGCAGGCGGCGCGCTACACCAGCTACATCGCGGCGGGAACCTACATGGACATGATGTACATTCCGGACGCCATCGACGGCATGGTGCAGGTCATGGAGGCGGACCCGGCACGACTGGTCCACCGCTGCTGCTTCAACATCACGGCGATGAGCTTTGAGCCGGAGCAGGTGGCGGCGGCGATCCGCGTCCGCATTCCGTCCTTCGTCATGGATTACGACGTCGATCCCGTGCGCCAGGCCATCGCTGACAGCTGGCCCAACTCCATCGACGATTCGGCGGCGCGGGCGGAGTGGGACTGGAACCCGAAGTACGACCTGAACGCCATGACCGACGACATGTTGAAGAACCTGCGCCTCAAGCTGGGCGATGAGGCGAAGTTCTAATCCTGCCTGGGCGGCATCGTCCCCGTTCTAAATTCTAATGTTCATCCCTGTTCATCTTTAAATCAAAGGAGAGCGATGAAGATCATGAAGAAGCTGGAGGCGGCCCTCGCTGCGGAGCTTGAGAGGCTGAAGCAGGAAGGGCGCATGAAGGGGAAGGAGGAGATCATCGTCGAGGTGAAGCGGGCCGCCGGGTCCAGGGGGCCCCGCTACCTGCTCGAGGGGCGCGGCGGCAAGGAGTTCATTCGCATGAACTCCAACTCCTACCTGGGCCTCGCCCTGCGCGAGGACATGATCGCAGCGGACGAGGAGGGCACGCGCCGCTTTGGCGTCGGGCCCGGCGCGGTGCGCTTTATCAGCGGGACGTTCAAGGCGCACCGCGACCTTGAGCACCGTTTGGCGGCCTTCCATGGCCGGGAGGACGCGATGATCTTCAGCGCGGCCTACGTGACCGTGGGCGGGGTCATCACCTCCCTCATCAGCAAGGAGACCTTCGTCGTCAGCGACGAGCTGAACCACAACAGCATCATCAACGCCATCAAACTGGGCCGGCCCCCCTTCCGCGCGGTGTACAAGCACAACGACCTGGGCGACCTGAAGCGCTGCCTCGATGAGGCGAAGGCTGGCACGGCGAAGCGCGTTCTCGTGGTGACGGACGGCATCTTCAGCATGAGGGGTGACCACGCCCCGCTCAAGGAGATCCAGGAGCTGGTCCACAGCTATGACGAGCACTTCGCCGAGGGGGCCTTCCTCGTGGTGGACGACTCCCACGGCGTGGGGGCCTGTGGCCGCACCGGACACGGCACGGAGGAGATGACCGGAGCCAGGGTGGACGTCCTGATCGGGACCCTGGGCAAGGCCTACGGGGTGAACGGCGGCTACGTGACGGCGTCGCGCGCGCTGATCACCTACCTGCGGGAGCACGCGGCCATGTACATCTACTCGAACCCCATCACGGTGGGCGAGGCCTGCGCCACGATGAAGGCCCTCGACATCCTTGAAAGCGACGAGGGCGCAAAGATACTGGAGCACCTGCGCGTCATGACGAAGCGCTTCGAGGACGGGCTCGTCAAGCTGGGGTATGAGACGATCCCCGGCGAGCACCCCGTGACGCCCCTCGTGCTGCACGACACAGATCGGACCAGAGCCATGGTGGCGCACCTGCTGGAGAACGGGGTGTTGGCTACGGGCATGACCTTCCCAGTGGTGCCGCGCGGAGCGGAGGAGATTCGCTTCCAGATCAACGCAGACCACACGGAGGCGGACATCGACGAGGTCCTGGCGGCGATCGGGTCGTTCGGGAAGTAGGCGCAGCGCGCGAACTCTGACGCGCATACACAATATTTAAGGTTTAAGGAGGAATCTTTCGTCATGGGCAACGAGGGACAGAAAAAGTTTCACATCGGGCTTCTTCCGCGGCTGATCATCGCCATCGTTCTGGGGGTCGTCGTGGGAACGATGGCCAGGAGCGCGGAACTGCCGCTCATCATCCAGATCGGCGCGACCTTCAACAGCATCTTCGGCAACTTCCTGGGCTTCTGCATCCCGCTGATCATCATCGGCTTTGTGGTCTCCGGCATCGCGGAGCTGGGCGAGGGCGCGGGGAAGACCCTGGGGCTCACCGTCCTCATCGCCTACGCCTCCACCCTCTTTGCGGGGCTCCTGGCCTATTTCGTGGACGTGTCCGTCTTCCCGTCCTTCCTGAAGGTGGGCTCCATCGTGCTCGAGGACGCTCAAAACGCTGAGGAGACCATGCTGAAGGGGCTCTTCTCGATCGACATGCCGCCCCTGATGGGGGTCATGACGGCGCTCCTCCTCTCCTTCATCTTCGGGATCGGCATCGCCGTCACCCACAGCACGTCGCTGAAGAACGGCTTTTCCGAGGTCCAGCACATCATCGAAAAGCTGGTGGCCGGCGTCCTCATTCCCCTCCTGCCGCTGCACGTGTACGGCATCTTCGCCAACATGACCTATGCCGGCACGGTCATGGACATCATGTCCGTCTTCGTTCGCGTCTTCGCGATCATCATCCTGCTGCACGTGGCGGTCATCCTGATCCAGTACACGATCGCGGGGACCGCGGCGGGCAAGAACCCGATCAAGCTCATCCGTCGTATGCTTCCGGCGTACTTCACGGCCATCGGCACCCAGTCCTCTGCGGCGACGATCCCCGTGACGGTGGCCTGCACCAAGAGCAACGGCGTGAGCGACCGAATCGCGGAGTTCGTCTGTCCTCTCTGCGCCACCATCCACCTCTCCGGATCGACCATCACCCTCACGAGCTGTTCGATCGCCCTCATGATGCTGAACGGCATGGACGTGACGCTGGGCGGACTGTTTCCGTTCATCCTGATGCTGGGCATCACGATGGTGGCCGCGCCGGGCGTCCCCGGCGGAGCCGTGATGGCCGCCCTCGGCATCCTGAGCTCCATGCTGGGCTTCAACGACAGTATGCTCAACCTCATGATCGCGCTCTACATCGCGCAGGACAGCTTCGGGACGGCGTGCAACGTCACCGGCGACGGGGCGATCGCCGTGTTCATGGACGTCATGACGCGCGGAAAGCAGGGGCAGGCAAGCGCCTGAACCGCTGTCCCGACGGGCAAAAACGACGAACTGTACGATCGATTGGGAATTGGAATGATTCCTGGACCAGGGGGGCGGTTCTAGCCGCTCCCCTTTCTTCATTTCGCCTCCCCTTCGGGGAGCCTTCCGGCTGCCGTTCGCTGCTGCTCACGGGCCGTCAGTCTCGCCCCTGCGGGGCCAAAACAACCCCTCAGCCCCTGCGGGGCAGACCCCCTTTCAGGGGGGCCAGAAAAACGCGCTTCTTCATTCCCCACACCGAACGGATGCAGGGTCAGAGTCGGATTAACTTCTGTAACGATGGAGGCGCTTTATTGCTTGACGAAAGCCGCTCTCTTGCGTAAAATCATGAAGTTATCTATCGCATGGAGCAGGCGTGAAGAACCTCGAGGGTGAGGGCCTGCTTTCAGCGGGAGGAGGAAAAATCATCATGTACGCAGTGGTTGAGACGGGCGGGAAACAGTATCGTGTCCAGGAGGGGGACCGCTTTCGCGTGGAGCGCCTCGACGGCGAGGCGGGGAGCGAGGTCGTCTTCGGCAAGGTCCTGATGGTCGGAGGCGACACGGGGGTCCGTTTTGGGACACCTTACGTCGAGGGAGCCAGCGTGAGGGCGGAGGTCCTGGCCCAGGGCCGTGGCAAGAAGGTTTTGGTGTTCAAGTACAAGAGCAAGAAGAACTACCGCCGTATGCAGGGACACCGCCAGTACTTCACCGAGGTCGTCATCCGGGGCATCGACGCCTGAGCCTCCGGTGACGGAGGTAACGCTCTACTGGGCGAAGGGGGCGCTCTGCGGGCTGGAGAGCCGCGGGCACTCCGACTTCGCCGAAAAGGGCGCGGATGTCGTCTGCGCGGCGGTTTCCACGCTGGTCCACGCGCTCCTGCTGGGCCTTTCCGACGTGGCGAAGGCCGAGGGGCTGGAGTGTCGGGTGGATGGAGACGTCCCGCTGATTCGGGTCTTCTGGCCGCAGAGGATCGCCCCCTCGCTGGAACTTCTGACGAGGACGGTGGCGCTCTCGCTGAGGGAGGTCGCGGCTGGAAACGGTGAGTACGTACACATTACGGAGGTGCAGCTATGATCTATAAATTCGACATACAGTTTTTCGCGCACAAGAAGGGGCAGGGCAGCTCCACGAACGGCCGCGACAGCAATCCGAAGTACCGCGGCGTCAAGGTCTATGCGGGGACGGAGGTCACGGCGGGAAGCATCCTGGTCCGCCAGTGCGGCACGCACCTGCATCCCGGAAAGCACGTGGGGCTTGGGCGCGACTTCACCCTCTTCGCTCTGGTCCCCGGCAAGGTGGAGTATGCCGTCAAGGGGGACCGCAGGTACGTCTCCATCGTCCCCGCCCTCGCGAACTGAAGCGGCTGGAGGGGGCCGCTGAAGCGACGCGGCGACGGCGCCCCTTCCCTTTACCCTGCTTGAATTCCGCGCTCGGTGGGCGGATGTTTGTCCCTGGAACCCCTGAGGGCCCCCCTTTTGCGCGGGGCCTTCTTTTTTTCTGTTCTTCTGTCGCGGTGGTGTTGACTTGAAATTTGTGGACGTTGCGAAGATTATGGTGAGGGCCGGACGAGGGGGCAACGGCGCCCTGAGCTTCCGGCGGGAGAAGTTCGTCCCCAAGGGAGGCCCCGACGGGGCGGACGGGGGGACGGGCGGCAGCGTGATCCTGGAGGCCGTGGGCGGCGTCGTCACCCTGGCGGACTTCGAGTACAACCGCCGTTTTCAGGCCGGCCATGCGGGGCACGGCGCAGGGGCCATGAAGACGGGGGCCAATGGCGCGGACCTGAAGGTCCTCGTGCCCTGCGGCACGCTGGTCCGGGACGAGAGCGGGCGCGTCCTGGCGGACCTGGTGGAACCGGGGCAGACCTTCGTGGCGGCGCGGGGCGGCCGTGGGGGAAAGGGCAACGCCCACTTCGCCAACTCCGTGCGCCGCACGCCGCGCTTTGCGGAGAAGGGCGATCCCGGTGAGGAGCGGACGCTGACGCTTGAGCTGAAGCTCATCGCCGACGTGGGGCTCGTCGGGTTCCCCAACGCGGGGAAGTCCAGCATCCTGGCGGCCATCAGCGGGGCGAAGCCGCGCATCGCGGGCTACCCCTTCACGACCCTCTCCCCCAACCTCGGCGTCCTGGCCGTGGACGACCAGCAGATCGTCGTCGCCGACGTGCCCGGCCTGATCGAGGGGGCGCACGAGAACAAGGGTCTGGGGCTTCAGTTCCTGCGCCATATCGAACGCACGCGGGTGCTGCTGCACGTGGTGGACCTCTCCGAGGAGGACGTGCTGAAGAACCTTGAAGTGGTCGAGGCGGAGTTTCGCGCTTACGGCGCGGACCTCGATGGCCGGCCCTGCATCGTGGTGGGCAACAAGACGGACCTGTCCGGCACGGAGGAGAACGCCCGCGTCCTGAAGCGGGAGATGGAGCGTCTGGGCAGGCCCTGCCTCTTGGTGAGCGCGCTGAGGGGCGACGGCATCCCGGAGCTGATCCGCGAGGTCGTCGCACTGGTCCGGGCCCATCCTCGGCCCGTGGGGAGGACGACGCTCGCGGAGGCACCGGAGGTCCAGGACGTTCAGGAGCTCCCGCGCCGCCGCGGCGGCGCGCCGGAGCCCGTGGAGGTCCGACGTCTCTCGGACGGCCGCTTCCGGGTGGATCACGCCAACCTGGAGAGGGCCGTGGGGCGCATCAACTTTGAACACGAGGACGCGATGCTGAAGTTCTCGCGCCTCCTGAAGCGCCTCAGCGTCGAGGAGGCCCTGGAGGCGGCGGGCGCCCATGAAGGTGACCGGGTCCTGATCGGAGACGCCGAGTTCGACTTTCAGCCCGAGAGGATCATGGAGTAGGGAGCGGCCGCCGGGTCCTCCTGCCGGCAGCGCCGTTTCTGGGAGAGGGGATTTTAGTGTCCATAAAGACGGGGATTATGGGGGGGACCTTCGACCCCATACACTACGGTCATCTCCTGCTCGCCGAGGAGTGCCGGAGCCGGTTGAACATCGATCGCATCGTCTTCGTCCCCACGGGCTCTCCGCCCCACAAGCGGAATCGTCGGGTGACGTCGGCGGAGGATCGCTACGCCATGACCCTTCTGGCCACGGCGGGCGTCCTGAATTACTCCGTCTCCAGAACGGAGGTCGATCGGCGCCAGCCGTCGCACACGGTGGATACGCTTCGCGAGTTCATCGCGGGCGGCGTGGCGCCGGAGGACCTGTTCTTCATCACGGGGCTGGACGCGATCCTCGACATCGCGACGTGGGTGGACTACAAGCTGCTCCCGAAGCTCTGCACCCTGGTGACGGCCTGTCGTCCGGGGTACCCCGTGGAGGGGATTGAAGCCCTGCCGCAGGAGGTCCGGGAGAACCTGAAGCTGGTGGAGATCCCGCAATTTGCGATCTCCAGCACGGAGATCCGCGAGCGAGCGCGGGGGGGGCGCAGCATCCGCTTTCTGGTGCCGCACCTGGTCGAGATCTACATCGAGTCCAACGGGCTTTACAAGTAAAGAGGGTTGGGCGGAGAGCTTTGCGTCCTGCCCGGCCGCGCGTTGACGCGCAAAACCGATCGAGTTGGAGGTGTCGCGTCGGTGAGGTTTTTGAAGATTCTTGGGATCGTCCTCCTGATCTTCGCAGCGACCGTGGGCGGAGCGGCTCTGCGCCTGAAGGAGGTCTTTTTCAGCCCCAACGTCCTTTCCCTGTCCAGGTCTGAGGGTGACGTGGCCAGCATGGACAGCGAGGGAAACCTGGTCGTTCCGGCGGGAGAGGCCCCGACGATCGCCTCCGCGAGGGGGACGGTCAACGTCCTGGTGGTGGGGCTGGACAACGTGGACGGCGGGTCCAGGACGGACGCCATCGCGATCGTGATCTTTGACGTGGATAACAAGGCGGTGCGGGTCGCCTCCATTCCGCGGGACTCCCGCGTGTACATTCCGGGGAAGGGCTGGGACAAGATCAACCACGCCTACGTCTACGGCGGCGTCCAACTCGTGCGGGAGACGATCGTCAACCTCACGGGGCTGCCGGTGGACTACTTCGTGAAGGTGAACTACGAGAGCTTTCCGCGGATCGTGGACCTCCTGGGCGGGATCGACATCTACGTCGAGAAGAACCTGTCCTACAACGACTATTCGGGCAAGCTCTTCATCAACATCAAGAAGGGCCAGCAGCACCTGGACGGCATGGCGGCCCTGGGCTACGTGCGCTTCCGGCACGACCCCCTTGGGGATATCGGCAGGGTGCAGCGGCAGCAGAAGTTCATGGACGTCCTGATGTCCAAGCTGAAGACCCCGGCGATCATTCCGAAGATCCCGTCCCTGATCGGCGAGGTGGTGAACGCGGTGGACACGGACCTGAGCCCGGTGGAGGCCCTGCAGCTCCTGCAGTTCGCAACGGCGCTGCCGAAGGAGCGAATCCAGATGTTCATGGCGCCGGGCAAGGCCGGGTACGCCGGTGGCCTCAGCTATTGGATACTGGACAACGCCCGCTTTTCCATGATGCTGGCGGAGCCGCTTCCCTCGGCGGACGAATCCGCCCCCGTCAGCTTCGACGTGGGCAGCGCGGACTTTGCCCCGGCCATCGGCCGGGAGGAGAACGGGCTGGCGGCCGTCAGCGCGGACCGGCTTGCCGAGCTGCGCCTGAGGGTGGGGAGCCTCCGCATCCTGAACGGGGACGGGGAGAGCGGCCTGGGCAAACGGGCTGCGGACATCTTTCAGCGCATCGGGATCGAGGTTCCCTACACGGGCAACGCCAGGCACTACGACTACCACACGACGAACATCATCTACCCGCCGGACGGGGGCGAGGCCGCGCGGGACGCTGCCCTGGCCCTGGCCGAGCTGTGCGGCATCACGAACCAGGGGCTGATTCGGGCGGACCGGCGGGCCGCCTCGCTCACGCTGATCCTGGGGCACGACAAGGAGGACGTCTTCCGCCGCCTCGAGCCGGCGCCCTGACGGGCCGGGCGCGAAAAGGCGGAAGGCGGGGACGAGAGAGAAGGGAGGGGCTGTGTTGGATAAAGAGGCGCTGTCGAACGGCGCGGAGGGATACCGGTGGCTTCTCGATGCGCTGGAGGAAAAGAGCGGCGAGGACGTCGTCCTCATGGACCTGAGCAGCGTTGGAGCGCTGTCGGACGTCTTCGTCCTGGTGACGGGCAACTCGGAGGTCCACATGAAGACGCTGATGGACGCGGCCGAGGAGGCTCTGGAGCGCCACGGGCTCCCCTGCCGCCTGGAGGGCGAGACGAGCTCCAACTGGCGCCTGGTGGACGCTGGCAACGTGGTGGTGCACGTCTTCAGCCGCAAGGGGCGGGATTTCTACAGGCTGGAGCGGCTCTGGGGGGACGCGGAAACCCTGAGCCGCGGGCCGCTGGAGGTGGAGGACGGCTCCAGTGAGCTTTGATATAATACCAAATCGCATCTAATGTGGATTGCCTCCCCTGAAAGGGGAGGTGCCGCCAAGGGCGGCGGAGGGGTTTGCTCTTAGCCTACTCAACACCCCCCAGCCCCCTTCGGGGCAGCCCCCCTTGCAGGGGGGCCTTTCTGCCCTTCTTTTTAGACGCGAGTTGGTATAAGGCGAGGGGGCGCGGGATTATCCGCGCCCCCTCGCCTTCAGGTCGAGCCCGGCCGCGCCCGGAGGGGCGGGGCCTTCGGTCCGGTCGTGGATGGCCCTACGGAAGCTCCACGGCCTTCTGGACGCGGACGATGCTCCGCGCCCTGCCCGTGGACTCGTCGATCTCCACGACCGCGCCGTTGACGGCCGGAAGCTCCGTGCACATCTCGAAGCGCGCGGGCATCCCCGTGAGGAAGCGGGGCATGGCGCTCTCCTTCTTCACGCCCAGGATGCCGCCGTGGCCGCCCGTCATGCCGACGTCGCTGAGGTAGGCGGTCCCTCCGGGGAGGATGCGCTCATCCGCGGTCTGCACGTGGGTGTGGGTCCCCAGGACGGCGGAGACGCGCCCGTCCAGGTAAAAGCCCATGGCCTCCTTCTCGGAGGTCGCCTCCGCGTGGAAGTCCACGAGGATGGGGAGTTCAGGGCCCCCCTGGGCCCGCAGCTCCTCCAGGCAGGCGTCCGCCGCGTAGAAGGGGGAGTCGATGGGCGGCATGAAGACCTGTCCTTCCAGGTTCAGGATGCCGAGCCGGCGTCCGCCGCGCTCCAGGACGCCGCACCCCTGGCCGGGGCAGACCGCCGGGTAGTTGGCCGGGCGAAAGATGCGGGCGTCCGAGCCCAGGACGACGCCGAAGTCGTTCTTGTCCCAGATGTGGTTCCCTGAGGTCATCCCGTCCACGCCCAGGTCCAGGAACTCTTTGAATATCTTCTCCGTCATCCCCTTTCCCGCCGCCGCGTTCTCGCAGTTGACGACGACGAAGTCGAAGCCGCCCCACTCGCGGCGCAGCTCCGGCAGGGCGCAGGCCAGGGCGCGCCGTCCCACGCTCCAGGCGACGTCGCCGAGAAAGAGCACCCGCATCACTTTGCGAACTCCGACGCGCGCGTCTCCCGCGAGACGTTGACCTTGATCTGCCCCGGATACTTCATCTCGGCCTCGATCTTGCGCGCGATGTCGTAGGCCAGCTTGTACACGCTGCCGTCGTCGGTCTTGCCCGCGGTGAGGACGACGCGCACCTCGCGGCCCGCCTGGATGGCGTAGGCCTTGGAGACGCCGTTGAAGCCCATGGCGAGCTCTTCGAGCTTCTCCAGCCTCTTGATGTAGGCGTCCAGGCTCTCGCGGCGCGCGCCGGGCCGTGACGCGCTGATGGCGTCCGCGAGGGCGACCACCACCTCGTAGACGGAGCTGACCTCGAGGGTGTCGTGGTGGGAGGCGATGGCGCTGACCACCTCCGGCCTCTCGCCGAAGCGCTGTGCCAGGTCCGCCCCGATGGCGGCGTGGGGGCCCTCCACCTGATGGTCGACGGCCTTGCCCAGGTCGTGCAGCAGGCCCGAACGGCGGGCCAGCTCCTCGTCGAGGTCCAGCTCTGCGGCGATGGCACCCGCGATCTGCGCCACCTCGAGGCTGTGGGACAGGGCGTTCTGGCCGTAGCTGAAGCGGAACTTCAGCTGGCCCAGGGTGCGCACCAACTCGGAGTGGATGTTCTTGATCCCCATCTCCAGGACGGCGGACTCCCCCTCGCTGATGATCTCGTCCTCCACGTCGTGTGTGGCCTTGTCGATCAACTCCTCGATGCGCGCGGGGTGGATGCGGCCGTCCACCACGAGCCGCTCCATGGCGCGGCGGGCGACCTCGCGGCGGACGGGGTCGAAGCTGCTGAGGGTCACGGCCTCCGGCGTGTCGTCGATGATGAGGTCCACTCCCGTCAGCATCTCGAAGGCGCGGATGTTGCGGCCCTCGCGGCCGATGATGCGCCCCTTCATCTCCTCCGAGGGGAGGGGGACGACGCTGACCGTCGCCTCGCCCGCGCTCTCCACGGCGCAGCGCTGCATGGCCGCGACGACGATGTCGCGGGCCCTGCGGTCCGCCTCGCGATGGGCCCGCTCCTCCAGCTCCTTCAGGCGAAGCCCGATGAGGTACTGGGCGTCCTCCTCCGTCTTGCGGAGCAGGATTTCCTGGGCCTCCTCCTTCGTCATCTGCGCGATCTCCTCCAGCTTGTCGCCCTGCTGTCGGATCAGCGCCTCGAGGTCCGCGCCGCGCTTCTCGATCGCCTCCTGCTTCAGCCTCAGCTCGTCCTCCTTGTGGGAGACCCGGTCGAGTTTTCGTTCCAGGTTCTCCTCCCGCTGCTCCAGCTTGCGCTCGACCCTCTGGAGCTCGGCCCTCCGCTCCTTGGCGTCGCGGTTGGCCTCCTGCCTCAGCCTTGAAACCTCGTCCCTGGCCTCGGTGAGCCGATCCTGCTTGAGGCGCTCGGCCGCGTCGGTGGCCTCCTGCAACATGAGGAGGGTCTGGTTCTTCACCCCGGTGAGGCGCGTGTTGTCCCATGCCTGAAGTATCAGGTATCCGACGCCCACGCCGGCCGCAAAAATCAATGCTGCGATGATCAGTTGCATGTCCTTGTATCGCTCCTTACTGTAACGACCCCTCCGCAAGCAGCGAAAGAGGGGGCAGAATGATGGTATCGTGCGTTGACTCCGGAAGAACTTCAGATCGGAATGAGATCAGAAAGAACTTCAGACACACAACTTAAATTTTACCTTTCAATCAGAGGATTAACAAGCGAAAAAGCCTCTTTTTCCGCACCTTTTCCGCGCTGCGGGGCCGGCTTTTTTGATGGGGAGACGCCGGGCCGATACCGGCCTCATCGTGATACAATTAAAAAGAGCAGCTCGGACGGCCGCCGCGCCAGGTGCGCGGAGGAAAGTCCGGGCTCCGCAGGGCAGGGTGCCGGATAACGTCCGGTCGGCGCGAGCCGGAGGAAAGTGCCACAGAAAACAGACAGCCCCCAGACGGGAGCAATGGTGAAAAGGCGGGGCAAGAGCCCGCCGGATGCGGTGTGAGCCGTATGCCTGGCAAACCCCACCCGGAGCAAGATCGAATAGGGGGGGATGAAGCGGCCCGCCGACCCCCGGGTACGATCGCTCGAGGCGCTCCGCAAGGAGACGTCCAGATAAATGGCCGTCGTATACAGAACCCGGCTTATGAGCTGCTCGCTATTTTTCCCTGCACGGGGCGCAGGGTGTCATTGGAGCTGGCGCCTTTGGAGAAAGTGACGTTTTACGACTGGCAGAAGAACGCATACCGCAGCATTGCGGGACAGAGCGCCGTCCTCTCGGCGCCGACGGGATCGGGCAAGACGCTGGTGGCCTACCTCTGGGCCGGGATACTGGACGAGGAGGGAGTCGTCCGGGAGCCCGACGCCGCCCGCGTCATCTTCACGGCCCCCATCAAGGCCCTGAGCAACGAGCGCTACATGGACCTGCGGCGCATGGGGCTGGACGTGGGCATCGAGACGGGGGACTTCAAGCGCAACGAGGACGCGCGCGTCATCTGCTGCACGCAGGAGATCTACACGATGAAGTACGCCTCGACGCCCGGCCAGCGGCTCGTGATCGACGAGTTCCACTACATATTCAACGATCCGGATCGCGCGCGGACCTACATCGACGGGATACGGGAGACTCACCCGGACACGCCCGTCCTGGTGATGTCGGCCACCCTGGGGGGCGTCAAGAACGTGGGGGCCTACCTCTCGCGGATCAGCTCGCGCAACTTTATCATCCACGAGAGCCACAAGCGCACGACGCAGCTGATCTTCACGCCGAAGAAGCCCGCCAGACGAAGCGGCGTCCACGACGCGCTGATCTTCCTCTTCTCCCAGCGAGGGGCCCTTCAGATGGCGGAGGACGTCGCGGAGCTTCGGCCGCACCACTTGCTGTCCCGCGAGGCGCGGGAGCGCCTCAAAGAGCTGGCGGCCATCCTGGAGGTCCAGCGCATCGCCCCGCCCCTTCTCCGCGGCGTGGGGATCTACCACGGGGGGATGTTCCCGAAGGAGAAACTCTTGGTGGAGTCCGCCTTCCGCGAGCGGATCCTGGACGTGGTCTGCGGGACGAACGCGCTGGCACTTGGGGTGAACCTGCCCGCGCAGTACGTCATCTTTGCGCAGCTGGTGCAGTACCACCACCGGGATCCCATCTCCAAAAACGAGTTCCTGCAGATGGCCGGACGGGCGGGACGCAAGGGGCTGTTCGATCCGGGGTACGTGACGTGGCTGAAGAACTCCCCCTACGAGCGGCGCGGCGTGGACACGGGCACGGTCTTTCAAGCCCTCGTGAACGCGCCCTCCGAGCCCGCCCTGGTCCAGCTGAGGCCCTCCTATGGGCGCCTCCTGAGAAAGCAGGTCCTGCTGGAGGTGGAGGCGGAGTACATCGCGGGCAACTCCCTGCCCGCCCAGGACGCGAGGAGGACGGTGGACGCGCTGCGGCGCGGCATGAACCGCATCGACTGGGTGATCCGCCAGCAGGTGCGCGGCGCGGACCGCGCGCGCTTTCAGGCGATCCTGGCCGACATCTGGTACGACGAGATGGAGGTCGACGAGAACCTGGAGATGGCGATGATGTTTTTGGAGGAGCCCAGCCCAAGCGCCCTGATGGCCGCCCAGATGATCATGCCCTATGAGCGCAACTACCTTCAATCCCTGCTCAAGATCAAGCGCTTTTCGAACCAGCTCCCGCGGGGACGGCGCTTCCGCGGCCTCGATGAGCTGAACGACACCGTGGACGAGATCGACCCGACGATCTACGGCTTCGAGGAAAAGCTGGGCGAGATCGAGACGAGCCGATAGCGCTTTTTGTGTGGCGCTTTTCTCGCTTTTTTCAAAGAGGGGCCCCGTGAGGGGCTCTTTCGCGTCGAGGACGGCGAGGACGCCAGGTTGTTTTTGTTCTTTGGTGCTATATAATGAGGCCGGCGATTGAGTCGGCGGAAGGTGCGTTCGGCACGGCGGAGCCGCCTCGAGCCGGACAGGCTGGCGAATTTTGTGTGGAGCACAGCGCCAACGTAGAGGGGAGATTGGTTCATGAATATCGTCGCGTTTGCCCTTTCTCTGTTCTCAGCGATTTTTTCGGGCGTCACCGTCCTCGCGGGCGCCGCAGTCCCCGGATGGGCGGCTTCGAGCACGGTCGGACTTCAGGTCGCGGGCATGGTCGTCATGTTCTCCTCCCTGTGGGGGCTGGTCGGAGGCGGCATGGCCCTGACGCGAAGGGAGCGGGCCTCGATCCTGCTTGGCGTCGATGCAGGCCTTGCGGCTGCGGCTTTTTTCATGGGGCTCCACAGCGCGGCCGTCTGGGCCGTGCTCTACCTCCTGGCGGCCATCCTGGCCCGGCTTGACGTGAGCGCCCTGCGGGAGGACCCTTCGGCCCTGGCGGCCCGAACCGACGGCGAGCCCCCGCGCCTGCCCGGAATGCTGCGGGCGATGCACGTCTTCCTGGAGGCCCCCGTCGAGGGGGAGGAGCTGGACGGGCGCGTCCAGTTCCTGCGTGACGACGCGCTGCAGCCCGTCGAGTCCCTCGTCGGCGTGGAGACCGGAGCGCTGGTCCGCCGCGCCTTCATCTTTCTGGAGGACGGCGAATTCGCCCGGGCGGACCAGTACCTGGAGCAGGCCCTGACCCAGGACCCGGAGAACTCGCGGGCCTACCTGGGAAAGCTCATGGTGGAGCTGGGGGCCCGCACTCCGGAGGCCCTGGCCGACGCCCCGCTGTTCGAGCAGAGCCGGCTGTTTCAGCGCGCCCTGAAGTTTGCGGGCGACGAGGAGCGCGCCAGCCTGAACGACTACATCGAGGCCCGCGACAGGCGCCTGGAGCGCCTCCACGAGGAGCGTCAAGCCGAGCTCGAGGGGCGCTACAAGCGGGCTCAGGCCCTCAGCGCCTCGGCCAGGACCCAGGAGGACCTCGACGAGCTCATGAAGCTCATGGAGTCCCTGGAGGGCTACAAGGACGTCCGGAAACTCGTGGAGGACGCCCAGCGCGGCATCGAGACCAGGAAGAGGTACGACGAGGCCGTCTCCATGCTGGAGAGCGCACAGACCCCCGAGGATTATGATAAGTTGACGGCCGTGCTGGAGGAGCTGGGCTCGTATCGAGACACCCCGGCCCTCGCCGCGAGGGCGCGCATGGAGAGGCGCTACACGGAGCTGGTCGCCCTGAAGGATCGGGCCCGGACGGAGGAGGAGCTGGAGGAGATCGCGGAGCATTTTGACGGGTTCGGCAGCTACCGGGACGCCCAGCAGCTTGCCGCGGACGCCCGCCGCCTCTCGAAGGAGGCCCGGCGCGCGGCGAAGATCGCCGCGGCGCGACGGGGGGTCCTGAGGCGCTGGGTGCGGCGCGCCCTCGTCGTGGCAGCCCTTGTGTGCTTCGTCCTGTTCGGTGGCGGGCGCTGGCTGGCGAGCCTGTTCGGTTACGTGCCCGCGCCGACGGAGGAGCCCGTGACGGCGCAGCCTGATGAGAGGGTCAAGGAGGTCCTTCCGCTCAAGGAGGGCGCGAAGGAGCCTGACAAGGCGAAAGAAGTGACCCGATCCCATGACAATGAGGTGAGCTCCGGGGCCGTGGTGGTCCCCGTCGTTCCGCCTCGTGTGCCGGAGCCTCTAACCTCTCCCGATTCCTCCGAGCCGGCGGGCCCCGCCGTCCAGGGGGAGGGGGCGACGGTCAGCGGAAGCGTCAGCCTTCCCGCCAGGGTCGCGAAGGCATCCCCTGAAGCCTCCTCGGACGCGCGGATCGCGGTCGTGAGGGCGTCGTCGGGGGCCCTTCCCGCCAGCGGGGACGACCAGCCAGCCGCGGCCTCCGGGGACGCGGGGGCCACGGCTCCCATGAGGGTCAGCGGCAGCAGGGTCAACCTGCGCAGCGCGCCGAACCTGACCGCTCAGGTCCTGGCGCGGATGTCCCGCGGCGACCTCGTGGACGCGACCGAATCCCGCACCGCTGCGGACGGGGTGTGGTACCACGTCAGCACGGACAGGGGGATCGAGGGGTGGATCTCCGGCCGATACCTTCGGGATCGATAGGCCGGAGATGAGGTCGGCCTTGAATCGCCGGGGAGGGCCTTTCCATGGCTGATGGCCCCGCGCCGCAGCAGGAGGGGGCGCGGGGGGAGAGGAACGTCGCCCGTCCCGGCGCCAAAAACAGTGCACGGCAGGGCGGCGCCATCAAGGAGAAGGTCGCCGCGATCCTGAGGAGCCTGCCGGAGAGGCCCGGCGTCTACATCATGCGCGACGCCGAGGGCACGGTGATCTACGTGGGGAAGGCCATCAAGCTGCGCCGCCGCGTGTCCTCCTACTTCCGCCATTCCAACTTCGCCTCGCCGAGGCTGCGCAAGCTGGTTTCTCTGGTGGAGGACATCTCCGTCATCCGCACGGAGACGGAAGCGGAGGCCTTGATCGTCGAGGCCAGGCTGATCCGCCGATACTCCCCCTTCTTCAACGTGGACCTCAAGATGAACGACCGGTACCCCTACATCCGCGTGACGGACGAGGCCTTCCCGCGCCTCGAGATCACCCGCGTCAAGCGCGACGACGGCGCCGTCTACCTGGGCCCCTTCGTCAGCGCTGGGAACATCCGCTCCCTCATGCGCCTGGCGGAGCGGTACTTCCCCCTGCGCGTCTGCCGGGCGGACCTCAAACCGGACCCTGGGAAGCGCCCCTGCATCGAGTACAGCCTGGGGCACTCCATGGGGGCCTGCGCCGGGCTCTGCACGCAGGCGGAGTACCGCGAGCGAGTGGGGGACGTCATCCTCCTGCTGGAGGGGAACACCAGGGAGCTGATCGAGCGCCTGCACAGGCGCATGGACGCCGCCGCGCGCCGAATGGACTTCGAGGAGGCGGCCCATTGCCGCGACACGATGCGCGCCCTCTGGCGCATCTCGCGCCAGCGCGTGTCCTCGGCGCTGCAGGAGGACCTGGACAGCGAGACGTGGCACGTCCTGAACCAGACGCAGAGGGCGTTCGGCCTCAGGACCATCCCCTGGCGGATGGACGCCTTCGACATCTCGCACACGGCGGGGCACGACACCTACGGCTGCTGCGTGGTGTTCGAGCAGGGGCGGCCCAACCCCTCCCTCTACCGTCGCTTCAGGATACGCGGCCTGGCGGAGGGGGAGGTCGACGACTTCGCCTCCATCGAGGAGACGGTGCGCCGCCGCTATCGGCACGTCCTGGACCAGTCGGAACCCATGCCCCAGATGGCGCTGATCGACGGTGGCCCCGTGCAGCTGGAGTTCGCCATGCGGGCGCTGGCGGAGCTCGAGATGGAGCTGCCCCTCGTGGCGCTGGCGGAGCGCGAGGAGCTGCTCTTCCTCCCGAACCGGCCAGACGACCCGATCCGGCTTGACCGCAGCAGCCCCGTGCTGCAGCTGATGCAGCGCATGAGGGACGAGGTCCACCGCTTCGCCATCACCACGCACCGGCGGGCGCGCAACGCGCGGATGAAGCGATCCTCGTTGGAGGACATCCCCGGCATCGGCAGGGCCCGTGCGTCGCAGCTCCTGGTCCGCTTCGGCTCGACGGAGCGCATCGCAGCGCTCTCCACCGACGAGTTGGCCGGCGCGCCTGGGGTGGGGCCGGTGCTGGCGCGGAAGATCCTGGAGCACCTGAACGGCTCGGACGCCCAGCGGGTCCGCGCGTGAGGGGGATTTTTCGGCGGGCCATTTTTCCCGCCGAAAACCCTTGGACTAACGGGGCGATTGTGCTATCCTAAGTGCGCTTATAAGGACTGGAATCAACAACGCTTAGGAGGCTATTTGACTTTGGAGAAGGAATATTCGGTAACGATCGGCGGGACGCCGCTCGTGTTTCGCACGGGGAAGGTGGCAAAACAGGCCAACGGCGCGGTGATGGCGTCCCACGGGGAGACGGTGATCCTCAGCACGGCCTGCATCACGGAGACGGCACGCACGGGCATCGACTTCTTTCCGCTGCTCGTCGATTTTGAGGAGCGCTACTATTCCGCGGGGAAGATCCCCGGCGGCTTCATCAAACGCGAGGGCAAACCCTCGGAGTCGGCCATCCTTGGGGCGCGCGTCACGGACCGCTCCATCCGCTCGCTATTCAGCGACGACATGCGCAACGACGTACACGTCGTGAACACGGTCATGGCCATGGACCAGACTTACCCGCCCAACGTTTTGGGCATCAACGGCGCCTCCGCGGCGCTCTCCATCTCCGGCATCCCCTGGAACGGCCCCGTCGGCGCGGTCCGCATCGGCCTGATCGACGGGGAGCTCGTGGTGAACCCCACGGAGCCTCAGATGAAGGAATCCAGGCTGAACCTCGTCGTCGCCGGGCACGACGATGGCATCACCATGGTGGAGTCCGGCTCTCAGGAGGTCTCCGAGGAGCTCCTGGTGGACGCTCTGGACCTGGCTCAGCGGGAGATTCGCAAGATCATCGCGCTGTTCCGCCAGATGAAGGAGGAGGTCGGCAAGCCGGAGGTCGTCGTCCCCGCGCCCGAACGCATCCCGGAGATCGAGGAGTGGATCGCGGCGAACCTGGACGACCGGGTGGACGCGGCGGTGCGCATTCACGAGAAGAAGCCCCGCGCCGAGAGGATCGCCGAGGTCAAGAACGCGGCGAAGGAGCACTTCGCCGAGGCCTACCCCAACAAGGGCGACTACATCTCCGCCTTCGTGGACGGGCGGGTGAAGGCGATCATGCGTTCCATCATCGTCAACGAGGGCATTCGCGTCGATGGCCGTTCCATGGACGAGATCCGTCCCATCGCCTGCGAGGTGGGGGTGCTGCCCAGGGTCCACGGGTCGGCGCTCTTCACGCGGGGCGAGACGCAATCCCTGGCCGTGACGACGCTTGGCATGGTGGGGGAGGACGACCAGGTGCTGGACGGCATCAAGCTGGACGAGCCCGCCAAGCGCTTCATCCTCCACTACAACTTCCCGCCCTACTCCGTGGGCGAGGTGCGCCCCATGCGGGGACCGGGCCGGCGCGAGATCGGTCACGGCGCCTTGGCGGAGCGCGCCCTGGCGCCCGTGGTGCCGCCGGAGTCGGAGTTCCCCTACGTGGTGCGCGTCGTCTCGGACATCCTGGAGTCCAACGGGTCGAGTTCCCAGGCCAGCATCTGCGGCGGCAGCCTCTCCATGATGAACGCCGGGGTGCCCCTTCGCTGCCACGTGGCGGGCATTGCCATGGGCCTCATCAAGGAGGGGGACAAGGTGCGGGTCCTCACGGACATTCAGGGCCTCGAGGACCACTACGGCGACATGGACTTCAAGGTGGCCGGGACGCGGCAGGGTGTGACGGCGCTCCAGATGGACAACAAGGCCGGCGGCATCACCCGCGGGATCCTGGAGTCCGCCCTGAACCAGGCGCGGAGGGCCCGCATGGAGATCCTGGACAAGATGGAGGCCGCGGCGCCCGGACCCAGGGAGCTCTCGCCCAACGCCCCGCGCATCATGACCTTCAACATCGACCCGGAGAAGATTCGCGACGTCATCGGCCCCGGCGGCAAGGTCATCCGCGGCATCACCCAGCAGACGGGCGTGAAGATGAACGTCGAGGATTCGGGGCAGGTGTCCATCGCCGGCGCCTCTCAGGAGCAGGTGGACGAGGCCCATCGGATCGTCGTCTCCCTGACGAAGGAGCTCGAGGCTGGCGAGGTCTACCACGGCACGGTGACGCGCCTGATGGCCTTCGGCGCCTTCGTGGAGTGCCTGCCCGGCAAGGAGGGGCTGCTGCACGTCAGCGAGATCAGCACGAGCCGCGTGCCGCGGGTGGAGGACGTCTTCAAGCCCGGCGACCGCGTCCTCGTCATGGTGAAGGAGATCGACGACCAGGGGCGCGTCAACCTGACCCGGCGGCGCCTTCTGGCGGACGAGGACAGGGTGCGCGCGGTCGGCCTGGAGGGCGCGCTGCCGGATGAGCGGGAGCGCGACAACCTGATCGCCCAGCTGGCCGCCAGGGAGCCCTCCTCCTACCGGGATCGCGACCACGGCTATGGCGACCGGGACCGCAGCTACGGCGATCGGGATCGGGGAGGCTTCGGGGACCGCCGCGGCCCCGGCAGGGACCGCGACCGCGGGAGCTTCAGCGACCGCAGGAGGGACGACCGGCCCCGGAGAAGGGACTACTAAGCCCTCATGGCCGAAGTTCAGGTCCGGATCCAACGCTTTGGGCGGGCGAGGGAGTTCCCTCTGCCCGCCTACGCCACCGAGGCGTCGGCGGGGCTGGACCTGCGCGCCTCCGAGCCCTGCGTGATCGCGCCGGGCGCCCGCGCCCTCGTGCCGACGGGCATTCGGCTGGCCATCCCCTGCGGGTACGAGGCCCAGATTCGCCCCAGAAGCGGCCTGGCCCTGAAGCACGGGGTCGCGCTGCCCAACAGTCCGGGGACGATCGACGCGGACTACCGCGGCGAGGTGAAGGTGATCCTCATCAACCTGGGGGACGAGCCCTTCGTCGTCGAGTCGGGGGACCGCATCGCCCAGATGGTCTTCGCGCCCGTGACCCGCGTGGCCTGGTGCGAGGTGGAAACGCTGGACGCCACGGAGCGGGGCGAGGGGGGCTTCGGCAGTACGGGACGGTAGGTGCCCGCGGCGTGCAAGGCCTCTCCTATCCCTGACGCTCCTGCGCGCTTTCTAATGACGAGCCAATGAGCCCCGGGCCCTCCATCGCAGGAGGGGCCGGGGCTTTCGCGTTCCAGCGGGGGCGGGGCGCCGACCCAGCGCGGAGGTCGGCTCACGCCCTCTTCTGCCGTCTCACGCCTTCACGACCAGCGCGTCCGCGGCGACGGCGCCCTTTCCCTCCTCCAGCACGAAGACGGGGTTGATGTCCAGCTCCAGAAGGTCCGTCTCGATCGCGGCAAGGCGTGAAACCCGGCTGACGATGCCGGCCAGGGCGCGGATGTCCCGCGGTTTGCTGCCCCGGGTCCCGGACAGGAACGAGTACCCCTTGAGCTGGCGGATCATGTTCAGCGCCTCCTCCTCGTCCACGGGGCCGTGCCGAAGCGACACGTCGCCCAGGACCTCGACGTAGATGCCGCCCAGACCGACGGCGATCATCGGCCCGAACACCGGGTCCCGCTTCACCCCGACGATGCACTCGAACCCGCCGCGCACCATCTCGGAGACCAGAAAACCCTGAACGGCGCCGTCCCCCACGTAGTCGGCCAGGTGCTTGCGCACCGTCTTCAGCGCTCCCCGAAGCTCCTCGAAGGAGCGCACGTCCAGCGCCACGATCCCAGCCTCCGTCTTGTGCAGCACGGAGGCGGCCATCCCCTTGAGCGCCACGGGGAACCCCAGTTCCTCGGCCGCGTCGCACGCTTCCTCCAGGTTCAGGCAGAGGCGCTCGCGCGTCACGGGGATGTCGTAGCGGGAGAGGAAGACCTTGGCGTCGTACTCCGTCATGGCGTCCTTCCACTGCGGCAGGATCGGCGCATTCCCGCCGACCTCAGGGGCTGCGGGCGGCTTGAACGCCCCCCATCGGTTCAACTCCCTGAGGGCCCGCGCGCATTGGCGGAAGCTCTGGAAGATCGGGATGCCGGCCGTCTTCAGCCGTTCGATGAAGCTTCCGCCGTGCTGGTGGTCGATCATCCACACGGCGGCCTGAGGCTTGGGGCTCTTGGCGTAGCTCTCGATCATGGTGTCCGTCATGACGTCGCCGGCGTGTCCTACGATCATGGAGAGGGAGGTGACGATCGAGTCCAGCTCCGGGTCCTCCTGCACCGCGTCGAAGACGCTGCGGAAGTTCTCCGGCTGTTCCGATATCTGCACCGTCATGTCCACGGGGTTGCGGGACGCCCCGAAGGGCGGTATGGCCGCCTCGATGCGGGACCGGGTGTCGTGCGAGAAGACGGGGACGGAAAGGCCCACGTCGTTCAGGCAGTCGGCCATGACGATGCCCGCTCCGCCGGAGGTGGTCAGGATCGCCGAACGCCCGCCGCTCATGCGCTTTTCCGCGCCCAGCACCTGACCGATCCCGATGATGTCGTCGATGTCCTCCATCGGGATGACGCCGTACTGCGAGAAGACGGCCGACCAGACGCGATCGTCCCCGGTCAGGGCTGCCGTGTGGCTCTTGGCCGCCTCACGGGCCGAGGGCGAACGTCCGGCCTTCAACACGGCGACGGCGATGTCGCGCTCCCGCGCTTTGCGGACCAGCCGGAGGAACCCTGCGCCGTCCTCGAGGCCCTCCAGATAGAGCATCAGGAGGCGGACTTCGGGGTCATCGAGCACGTAGTCCGCGCACTCCACCGCGTCGAGGTCCGATTGGTTGCCGGTGGTGGCCACGTAGCGAAACCGCACCCCGTGCTCCAACCCCACCCCGAAGGAGGAGAACCCGAACGCCCCGCTCTGCGACACGAGCGCCACGTGCCCCGGCAGAGGCCGCGGCACCTCGTAAAGGGCCCCTGAGAAGGTCAGGGGGATCCCCTCGGCGAAGTTCGCCAGCCCCTGACAGTTCGGCCCCAGGACCCGGATGCCTCCGTCGCGGGCGATGGCGGACACCTCCTCCTGAAGCGCGCGGTCGCCCGTCTCGGAGAACCCGGACGAGTAGATCAGGGCGAAGGGGATTTTTTTGTCCGCACAGGCGCGCAGGGCGTCGGGGATCAGCTTTGCCTTGATGCTGAGGATGGCGAGGTCGATGGGCCCCTCGACCTCCGTGACGTTCCGGTGTACGGGGAGCCCCGATATGACGTCGGCCTTGGGGTTGATGGGATAGATGGCTCCGCCGTAGCCGAAGGACTGGAGGTAGCGGAGCGTCCGGCCCGTCAGGCGCTCCAGGCTCGACGAGGCTCCGACGATGGCGATGCTTTCCGGGGCGAAGAGCTTCCTCAGGGGGTGGGACAACAGGGCTTTGTTCGCTTCTTGCATGTGTAGGGTTCCTCCCGTTCGATGACGTCGGCCCCAGAGGGCCGCAAAGGGCCGCCCTCTGGCGAGGACGGCCCTGCATGACGGAGGAAGTGGCCTTTGGACGGCGTTCGCCGCCGGTGCGGGACGCCAAAGGCCATGCTTTTTCCGCATACCGGCCCGAATCCGCGCGGGGGGGCGTGCGCTCCCTGCGAAAGGCCGGTCTCCTGGCTCGCTCTCCTTACTCCGACCCCCTTCCCAGGATGAAAAACGTCCCAGTGGGCATGGTCGGCATTGCCGAGCTTACAGTGGCGGGTCCGCGCCGGTCTCTCACCGGACTTCCCGAACGCCTTTCGAGGTTCAATTTGTCTCTCCCCATAACTATACGGCAAAACACGAGATTGTCAAACGAGGCGTCCGAAATCTGAGAGGACGTGAAGCCCTCCCCTATAAGGAGAGGCAAAGACCCCCGGTTTTTCAGGCCCCCCTGAAAGGGGGGCTGGCGAGCCCCACAGGGGCGAGACTGACGGCCCGTGAGCGGTAGCGAACGGCAGCCGGAAGGCTCCCCGAAGGGGGGTGTAGGAGCAGCGAGTGTTTTTCATAAGACGCGCCTGTCTGACATTCCCCGCCAACGCCTCCACAAGGCAATCCATTGCCTTGCTTCGGCACAGCCGACCGACCGGCCGCCGCAATCCTCCCGAAAGATCGGCTTGCGTGAGGCCGGTCGTCTGGCCGACCCCTCCGGTTCGCTAACGCGAACCACCTCCCCTTTCAGGGGAGGCGAAAGCGCTCCCTCCGGCGAAAGTACCACTTACAGCGGATGGCCCCTGACGCGGGACCATCCGCTCTCTTTATTGTGCGCCTGCCGGGTGTTTCCCTGTTTTGATCGGTTTTGAGCGAGGGGCTTGTTTGCTATAATGAGGCCAGGAGCCGAAGGGATGGGGGAGGGATGCGGATTGTTGGTCAACACGCCCTACGACGACGTGTGATTGTTCGGGTCTCATTATTCCTGACTGACGGCCTGTGAGCGGTAGCGAACGGCAGCGAACGGCAGCCGGAAGGCTCCCCGAAGTGGGGAACTGACGGTCGGTGAAGAAACTCGCTGAAGGAGGGGGATGCGGGTGCCGGAGCGTGACATGACCGAGAAGCACCTGGAGGGATACAACGACGTCTTTGCGGACGTGGTGAACGTGTTGCTTTTCGATGGAAAGAGGCGGGTGAAGCCGGAGGACCTGAAGGACACGCGGGCCCGCACGTTCTACAAGACGGACGGGAAGCTCCATGAGCAGGAGCGGGACGTCTCCAAGCTGTGGGTCTCCGAGGGGGCCGTGATCTCCCTGATCGGGTTCGAGAACCAGACCGAGGCGGACTGGGACATGGCGCTTCGGGTGCTGGGGTACGAGGGGGCGGACTACCGGGGTCAGCTGTCCGCGGGTCAGGGACTGTACCCGGTGGTGACGCTGGTCCTCTACTTTGGTGATTCGCCCTGGACGGCGCCGCGGACGCTGTTCGAGAGGGTTTCGGTGGCTGAGGGGTTGAAGCCGTTTGTGAACGACTACCGGGTCAACGTCTTTGAGATTCCGCGTCTGACGGCGGAGCAGGTGGGGCAGTTCAAGAGCGACTTCAGGATCGTTGCGGACTACTTTGTACAGATGGGTCGGGACGAGGACTACGTGCCCCCGCGTCAGACGATCGAGCACGTGGATGCGGTGTTGAAGCTCATGTCTGCGCTGACGCGGGACCATCGGTTTGAGGAGACGCAGAGCGAGTTCAGGAAGGGGGAGGCGGTCACGATGTTGAGCGTTTTGGACAAGGTTGAGGCCAGAGGTATTCAGTTGGGCGAGGCCAGAGGCGAGGCCAGAGGTATCGCCACCACGGCGCGGCGGATGCTGGTGCGGGGCGTTTCGCCCGAACAGATTGCCGACTTCACCGGTCTGTCTCCTGACGAGGTCGAGGCGCTGAGGGTCGGGACCGGAAACTGAACGTACCACTTCAAAAACAACCCCACCGCCTCACTCCGTTCGGCATATCCCCTTACAGGGGAGGCAAAGAACGCAGCGGGCAAATTGTATAATATAGTCAGGCAGTGAGAGGACGTTTAGCGAGGAGGCGGGGACATGGAGGACGCAGAGCGGGAGCGCGACGGTGGGCTGATCGGTCCGGCGTCGGGGCCCGTGACGGAAGGGCAAATCGAGGCGGACCTGGAGCGGGGAAAAATCTATCGCCTCAACGACCGTTTCTTCAAATTTTTGTTGGGCCGCGAGGACCGCAAGCCCCTGTTTTTGGACCTCGTGAACGCCCTTGTGTTTCCCGACGGAAGCGCGGGCTTCACCGGTTTGGAGTACGCGAACCGCGAGCTCTCCGCCGTGCGCGTCGAGGGTAAGGACTGCTACCTGGACATCGTGGCCAACATGGCGGACGGGACGCAGGTGGAGGTCGAGGTGCAGGTGAGGAACTGGAACGACTACCTGCAGCGTTCCGCCTACTACCTCAGCACGCTGCACGCCTCTCAGATGAGCCTGGGTGGTTCGTACCTGGACTTGAAGCGGACGGTGTCGATTCACATTCTGGCGTTCAGCCTGTTTGCCGGGGAGCGTTTTCGCCGCGAGTTTTGTCTGTGCGACGTGGAGAGCGGGGAGAAACTGAGCGACGACCTGAAGCTGATCTACCTTGAGGTGCCGAAGTGCGCGCGTTATGGGACGCCACGGAATCGTCTGGAGTATTGGCTGATGTATCTTGCGGGGATGGAGGCGAGGAAGATGCCTGAGGCGATGGTGAAGGACCCGATGATTGGTGAGGCGCTGAACCTGGAGAAGCTGTTTTTGCAGAGCCGTGAGGAACGGCAACGATACATTGTGAGCTATAAGGCGATGCGGGACGCGATGACGCGCGATGAGACGATCCGCCGAGTTGCCCGCGCCGAGGGCGAAGCGAGGGGCGAAGCCAGGGGTCTGGCCAAAGGCATCGCAGATGGCATTGCCACCACGGCGCGACGGATGCTGGCGCGAGGTGTCCCGTCCGAGCAGGTTGCCGACTTCACCGGCCTGTCTCCTGACGAGGTCGAGGCGCTGAGGGCCGGGACCGGAAGCTGATACCAATTTACGTTTAATACGGATTGCCTCCCCTGAAAGGGGAGGTGCCGCCAAGGGCGGCGGAGGGGTTCGGCCAGACGACACGACTTACGGACGCCGACAGGCGGTCGGCGTCGTGTCGGTCGGCTGTGCCGAAGCAAGGCATTTGATTGCCTTGTGGAGGCGTTGACGGGGAATGTCAGACAGGCGCGTCTTATGAAAAACACCCCTCCCCTTCGGGGAGCCTTCCGGCTGCCGTTCGCTACCGCTCACGGGCCGTCAGTCCCAGCCCCTTCGGGGCAGCCCCCCTTGCAGGGGGGCCTTTCTTTCCCTTTAGACGCAAATTGGTATCAACCGGCACTGGCACTCCAAAAGCAAAGACGCGAGAGCGGCGCCCTGTGGGCGCCGCTCTCGCGTGTCTCTCAGGCTGGAGCCTCGAGGGAGGCCCGCCTCGTCATCTGGTTTCGGACTACGCCTTCCGCTTCAGCAGGAACGCCGCGCCAAGAGCCAGCGCCAGTCCGCCAAACCCCGCATCGCACCCGCCGCCGGAACTGTCCTTCTTGTTGTTGCCAGGCTTGTTGTCTCCGGGCTTGTTGCCGTCGCCAGGCTTGTTGCCGTCACCGGGCTTGTTGCCGTCACCAGGCTTGTTGCCGTCACCGGGCTTGTTGCCGCCGGGCTTCTTGGTGTCGGCCTTCATGTCCTTCAGCTTCTTGTCCACGGTGATATCCTGCTTCGTGCCGTCGGTCATCGTCACGGTCACTTTCTTGATCGCCGCACCCGCCGCGATCTCGGCCTTCGTGGTCTTGCACGTCAGCTTCAGCGTGTACTCCTTGGTCTTCGCGCTGGCCGTGGGCAGGACGCTCTTCCCGTTCGCGTCCAGCAGCTCGGCCTTCGGCTTCTCCTTCATGCCGGAGGTCTCCACCGCCACGGCCTTCGGCGTGCCCGCCAGCTTCAGCTTCGCCTGGAGCACCACCTCTCCCGCGTCCCCGCTGATGGCCGTCGTGGTCCAGCTCGCCGGGTCGATGCTCGGCTTATCGGAGTCGTCGTCGTTGCTGCCGCCGGACCCGGCCTTCAGCTCGACGTCGACAAAGCCCTTGAAGCCATCGCTGTTCTCAGCGATAACCCTCAGGAACCCGCTCTTGAAGCCCTGCTTCAGAGTCACACGGTACTCCGCCCTGAAATCGCCGGCAAGGCCCGGCGTCACCTCGGCGGTCCCCATGGCATCGAGGCTCACAAGCTCTGTCGTCCACTTCCCGGCCCCCACGACCACGTTATTGATGACCTTCACGGTCACGTCGCACAGGTTCCCCAGGGAGGCCGTCGTCGCCTCCAGCGCAGGGATGCCGAAAGGCTTCACCATCGTGAGGATCAGCTTCTTCCTATCGGTATCGAGTGCCGCGGTCGCAAAAGTGGGGTCAATATCGCTCGTGATGTTCTTTCCCGGAGTAAGCTCATCTTCCATCTCCAGCAGCGTGACCTTTCCGCCCGCCGGCTGGTCCTGCAACCAGGTCGCAGGACCCCTCATCGTCAAGCCATTCGCCAGCGTAACCTTCTTCACCTTCAGGACCGGGTCCTGCGTCGCGACGTCGACCGCAATCGCCGAGTTGGCAGCGTCCTCTGTCAGCTCCAGCTTCGAGAACTCCCCGCTGGGCAGGGTCAGGGTGCCGCCAGCAAGCTTTATTTTGACCTCCCCCGCGAGCAGGTCCTTGCCCTTCACCGCGAGTTTGGCACCGGCTGCTAGCTCTGCGTTCCACTTCACGCTCGGCGTTCCGTCCACGATCGACAGGGGCCCCGTGCTGGTCACCTTCACTTCGGCGTTAGCGACAGGGGCCAGGAAGTTGATCGTGTTCTCTGCTCCGCCGCTCTGGACCGTCAGGGGTTTCGTTGAATTCAAATTCAGTTTTTCAATCGTGTTGTTGCCGCTAAAATTCAGGGCAAGGGAAGTGGTCACATCTCCGAAAGTCAGAGTCCCAATCTTCTTATCGACCGCAAGAGCCAGGGTAGCGGTAGTAGTGGTAGGCCCCGCAAACTCGACCGCGTCTACGTTCTCGTCAGCGTTCAGGGTCAACACGCCGGCGCCGCCAGCCTCGATCTTGACCGTTCCCTCGACCGCCTTCTTCAGGGTGGCCGTATAGCCAGCAGCACCCTTCAGGTGCAGGGTTCCGTTCCCGGTCACCGCAGCGTTGAGCGTATTAGTATCAAGCTCCGCGACGGTCAAGGCCTTGCCGCTGGCGATGTCGATGGTGTTGACAACATCTCCTGTTGCCGTCGTCAACTTCACAAGGGTCATGTTACGCTGCAGATGGAGATGGCCTGAAGAATTTGAGTTAACTCCCAGATTCAATATACCGTCCGGCGTGGCCTCGACGCCAATCGCGCCGTTCTCCAAAACAAACAGGTCACCATTCTGGATATCGACGGTCTTGATGTTCGCTGCCAGCGGCTCTTTCAGCTCCAGCGTGCCCTTCTTCATCTTCAGCGTGTTAGTTACTCCAGTGCCAACGCCAAAATGCTCTGCGTTGACGGTGATGATACCGTCGTCGATCTCTAGGGAAACAGCAGAAAGCCCCGGCAACGCCCCTTTGTTATCGCTGGTGTCGGCATTCACGATCAGCCAGCTGCGGTCCGTGATCTTCAGGTCCGTGGCCGCCATCATTGGAGTCTTCAGAATCAGCGCGCCCGCGCCGGAGAGTTGCAGGGCGGCGGCAGCGCCGACTATGGTCGCTCCCGCACCCTCTGCCGCCAGGGTCAGGGTCTTGTCCGCGGAGACGGCAACCTTGTTGGTGCCGGTGAACTCCAGTCCACCCGCCACCTTGCTCGTCACCGTCGCGCTGCCCGATGCCCTGAGCTCGCCGTTATTGTCGAGGGTCAGCTTGTCGGTCTTAATCGTCAGCTTAGCGCCATCGCCAAGGTCCACCACCGCTGCTGCTGCCGCCTCTCCATCGACCTCAACCTCAAAGTTTGCTCCGATAATCGCCGTGTCGGTGGTCTTGGGGTAAGTAGTGCCATCACCCACAAGGGGCACCCAGTTTCCTGCCTCAGCCCATTTCTTTTCAGAGCCTGAAGCCTCCCCCTTCCACTTATAAGTCGTCGGCAGCGCCAACGCGGTCCCGGCGAGGCCCAGGGCGAAGACCGCCCCCAGCGCCGCCACACGCAAAAACCTCCTGTTCAAAACCATGTTCCCAACTCCTCCTTAAGGTATAGTGATAGATATTCTCAACTGAAAAATACGAACACCCCACACACGATGGTTATTGTGAAAGATACCAGATATCCGTAAAAAATGCAAGGCTCAGGGGGTTGTTTTGGCGCGAAAGACAACCCCTCCGGTTCGCTAGCGCGAACCACCTCCCCTTTCAGGGGAGGCAAAAAGAAGCGGCACACTTTAGGCCCCCGTTTTATTAGGCTCCCCTGGAAGGGGAGCTGGCGAGCCCCGTAGGGGCGAGACTGAGGGGTTGTTTTGGCGCGAGAAGCGACCCCGGTCTCCCTACGGGTTGTTTTTCTTGCCTTTTGCGGCGGGGTGTGCTATGGTCGGGACGGCGAAAGGGGTGAGGGAGGCATGGCGGAGGATGGAGCCGAGGTGCGGACGTTCCCTGTGAACCCGCTGAACGACATCCTTTTCAAGTACCTGTTTGCGGCGAAGGAGAACCGGGCGAACCTTCTTCGCCTGCTGAACGACGTTCTGGGGCCGAAGCGGAGGGTGTCGGGCGTGGAGTGTCTGGACCGGGAGAGCGACCCGCCGCGGTTCGGCGGGCACACGTCGTTTCTGGACGTTCTGGCTCGTTCCCGGGACGGACGAATCTTTCACGTCGAGGTCCAGCTTGCGAACGAGGAGAATTTTTTTGAGCGTGTGACGTACTACGCGGCGTGCAGCCTGAGCGACCAGCTGTCGCGCGGGGAGGGTTACGATTGCCTGCGGCCCGTGGTGTTCGTGTCGATTCTGAAGCACGGTCTTTTCAAGGAGCGATCGCTGAAGTGGCGCTCCGTGCACCGCATTCTGGACGTGGAGGACCACCGTTGCCGCAGCGACCTGTTGGAGTTTCAATTTTTTGAGCTGGGGAAGCTGCGTCGACTGTACGAGTCGGGTGGGATGGAGCGAGGGGCGGAGACGGGGTTGGAACGTCTGTTGCGGTACCTTGGACGAATAGGAGGGGAAGCGGAGATGGAACGTCTTGCGGAGCGGGACGCCGGGATCGAGCGTCTGAGGCGTGGAGAGCGGTTGTTTTTCCGTACGCCTGGGAACCTTGCGTTGTACCGAATGCACGAGCGGGAGGAGACGGACTACCACAACACGTTCAGGCTGGCAGAGCGAAAGGCGGAAGCGAAGGGCATGACGAAGGGCATGGCGAAGGGCCGGGCAAAGGGCCTTGCCGAGGGCCTTGCCGAGGGGCTTGCCGAGGGCGAGGCCTTGGGGGAGGCGAAGGGCATCGCCTCCACGGCGCAGCGGATGCTGGCCCGGGGTGTTCCGTCCGAACAGGTGGCCGACTTCACCGGGCTATCCCTTGACGAGGTCGAGGCGCTGCGGCGGGGGACGGACAACTGAACGCACCACTTCAAACACAACCCCTCCGCCTCACTTCGTTCGGCACCTCCCCTTTCAGGGGAGGCGAAAAGAAGAAGCGCGTTGTTAGGCCCCCCTGGAAGGGGGGCTGCCCCGTAGGGGCTGGGGGGTTGTTTTGGCCGCGGAGGGGCTGGGACTGACGGCCCGTGAGCGGTAGCGAACGGCAGCCGGAAAGCTCCCCGAAGGCTCCCCGAAGGGGGGTGTAGGAGCAGCGAGTGTTTTTCATAAGACGCGCCTGTCTGACATTCCCCGCCAACGCCTCCACAAGGCAATCCATTGCCTTGCTTCGGCACAGCCGACCGACACGACGCCGGCCGCCTGTCGGCGTCCGTAAGTCGTGTCGTCTGGCCGAGCTGCGGAAGTCCCCCGGACTTCCTTCGCCCTCAGCCGACCGACACGACGCCGGCCGCCTGTCGGCGTCCGTAAGTCGTGTCGTCTGGCCGAACCCCTCCGGTTCGCTGGCGCGAACCACCTCCCCTTGCAGGGGAGGCAAAGAACGCAACGGGCAAATTGTATAATAAAGTCAGGCAGTGAGAGGACGTTTAGCGAGGAGGCGGGGACATGAAGGACGCAGAGCGGGAGCGCGACGGTGGGCTGATCGGTCCGGCGTCGGGGCCTGTGACGGAAGGGCAAATCGAGGCGGACCTGGCGCGGGGAAAAATCTACCGCCTCAACGACCGATTCTTCAAGTTTTTGTTTGGCCGCGAGGAGCGTAAGCACCTGTTTCTGGACCTCGTGAACTCCCTCGTGTTCCCGGACGAGAGTGCGGGCTTCACGGGCCTGGAGTACGCCGATCGAGAGCTCTCCGCCACTCGGGAGGCTGGAAAGAGTGTCTACCTCGATATCGTGGCCTGCATGGCGGACGGCACGCAGGTGGAGGTCGAGGTGCAGGTGAGGAACCGAAACGACTACCCCCAGCGCTCCACTTATTACCTGAGCGCGTTGCACGCCTCTCAGTTGAGGGCTGGCGATTCCTACCTGGACCTGAAAAAGACGATCTCGATCCACATTCTGGCGTTCAGCCTGTTTGCGGGAGATCGTTTCCGCCGGGCGTTCAGCCTGTGCGACGAGGAGACGGGGGAGAGGCTGTGCGAGGATTTGAGGCTGGTCTACCTGGAGGTGCCGAAGTACATCCGTCAGGGGACGCCACGGAACCGTCTGGAGTACTGGCTGATGTATCTTGCGGGAATGGAGGCGAAGAAGATGCCTGAGGCGATGGTGCAGGACCCGATGATCGGCGAGGCACTGGATTTGGAGAGGCTGTTTTTGCAGAACCACGAAGAACGTCTGCGCTACATTCTGAGCTACAAAGCGATGGTGGACGATCTGACGATCGAGGAGACGATCCGCCGGGCTGCCAGGGCCGAAGGGCTTGCCGAGGGTGAGGCCAGGGGAGAGGCCAGGGGTAAGGCTGAAGGCATCGCCGAGGGTGAGGCCAAAGGTATCGCCGCCACGGCGCAGCGGATGCTGGACCGGGGCGTCTCGCCCGAACAGGTTGCCGACTTCACCGGCCTGTCCTGTGGCGAGATTGCGGCGCTGAGGCGGGGGATGGACAACTGATCGTTGGCCCCCTAAGGGGGCCTGCCCCGTAGGGGGGTAGGGGCAGCGAGTGTTTCATAAGACGCGCCTGTCTGACATTCACATTCCCCGCTAACGCCTCCACAAGGCAATCCATTGCCTTGCTTCGGCACAGCCGACCGACCGGCCGCCGCAATCCTCCCGAAAGATCGGCTTGCGTGAGGCCGGTCGTCTGGCCGAACCCCTCCGCCTCACTTCGTTCGGCACCTCCCCATTTCAGGGGAGGCGAAAGCAAGCCCTTTGGCGAAAGTACCACTTACAGCGGCTGGCCCCTGACGCGGGGGCCAGCCGCTTTTTTTTGTTGTGCGCCTGCCGAGTGCGTCCCTCGTTTCGTTTTCCTTTTGGCGTGACACCAATTTGCGTCTAAAGGGCAAGAAAGGCCCCCCTGCAAGGAGGCTGCCCCGAAGGGGCTGGGAGGTGTTGAACCTGAGAAACAACCCCTCCGGTTCGCTGACGCGAACCACCTCCCCTTTCAGGGGAGGCAATCCATAATTAAACGCGAATTGGTATGAGTCCTGACGGAAGACGACGGGGCGGCAGGGCATTATGTAAACTTTTTGATTTATATAAGTTTACATTTTTGCGGCCCTGTGGTATATCTATAAGCAGTAGGGGAGGTGAGCGGGATGATCAAGAGCGACGTGCTGAGGATGTTGGAGGAGCGTCGCGGCACGGCAATATCGGGGGAGGCGATGGCTCAGGCTCTGGGCGTCTCCCGCGCTGCGGTCTGCAAGGCGGTGGCTTCGCTTCGGGCGGAAGGGCACCTCGTGGGCTCCGCCCCCCGTAGGGGCTACCTGCTTGAGCGCGAAAGTGACGTGCTGACGGAGGAGGGGATTCGCTCGCACCTTTCCGAGGCGTGCGGGGTCCGACGGGTCGTCTGCCTCGACACGGTGGACTCCACAAACACCCATGCGAAGCGCCTGGCCCTTGCAGGTGCGGAGAGCGGGACGCTGATCGCGGCGAACCAGCAGACGGTGGGCAGGGGACGCAGGGGGCGTTCCTTCCTCTCCCCGGCGGGGACGGGGTTGTACATGACGCTCCTCCTGCGTCCATCGAGCTCCATGGAGCGCTTTCAGATGATCACCATCGCGGCGGGGACGGCGGTCTGCCTTGCCGTCGAGGAGCTGACTCCCCTTCGTCCCCTGGTCAAGTGGGTGAACGACGTGTACCTGCACGGCCGGGACGGCGTGGAGCGCAAGGTCTGCGGCATCCTGAGCGAGGCGGTGAGCGACGTCGAGAGTGGGACCGTCGAGAACGTGGTGGTCGGCATCGGGCTCAACGTGACCACACGGGACTTCGGTCGGGACCTCAACGATCGGGCGGGGTCCATCTTCCCGGAGGGGGTAAGCCGCAACCAGCTCGCAGCGAGGATCGCGGAGCGCCTCATGGACTTTTCGACGAGGCTTGAGGACCCGGAGCTGCTTCGGGCCTACCGGGAGCGCTCTCTGCTTCTGGGGCGGAGGGTGCGGTGGATGCAGGACGGGAGGGGCTGCCTCGGCCGCGCGGTGGACGTGGATGAGCTTGGGGGATTGGTGGTGGAGGACGAGGACGGAGCGCGCAGGTCCCTGCGCTCCGGGGAGGTCTATGAGGTGCGTCCGTTTGACGGGGCGCAGTCATCATAGCCATTCATAGTTGTAATATAATGAGGAGGAAAGTCCTTTGTCTCAGGCAGTGAAGGGAAAGGCGAGCGTCCGGGACCTGGTGTCCTGCGCGCTCTTTGCGGCTCTGATCGCTGTGGGAACGTTCGTCAAGATACCGACGCCGCTCCTGCCGCTGACGCTTCAAACGCTGTTCGTCGTCCTGGCCGGGCTGGTCCTGGGGGAGAAGCTCGGCGCCGTCGCCGCGGGGATATACGCCGCAGCGGGGCTGATGGGGCTCCCCGTCTTTGCCGCCGGAGGCGGCATCGGATACCTCCTGAACCCGACGTTTGGCTACATCCTGAGCTTCATCGCCGGGGCCTGGGTGGCGGGGCGTGCCGTCCGGCTCTGGGGGCGGGGGCTCTGGCGCGAGACGCTGGCCGGCGCCGTGGCGATAGCGCTGATCTATATTGTCGGCGCCACGTGGTACTACCTCGTCGCCCGCTATTACATCGGGCGGGAGCTCACGGTCCCTGCGCTCTTCTGGTCCTTTCTCGTGTTGCCCCTGCCGGGCGATCTCCTTTCCTGTTTTGCGGCGGCGCTCCTGTCTCAGCGACTTCGGGCTCTGATGCCAGGACGGTTTGTCCACGATCGGTAGATTGGCACGACGGACGAGGGGCTGCTTCGGCAGCCCCTCGTCCGGTATAATTCGGGAGGGGGGATAACGACGGAATGCCCCATCGGGGCAAAGGACGACCGACTGATTGGAGGACGAGGTTGATGAAAAGGCGTTTTCTCTGCGCGGTCTTTTTGTGCGTACTCTTATTCTGGTTGCGCTTCTCCCTGGGAGGCTGCGGAAGAACTTTCGACAAGTTCGCACATCGAACGTCTCCGGCCCCCTCTCCCGCCCCTGCGCTTCCGGCGCCCTCGCCCGATCTGCAGGACCCCGGCTCGAGCGCCGAGCCTTCGACCCCTCTACTTCCCGACCCGACCCCGTCGAAGGTCCTGAAAAGCGACACGGACGGCGACGGAGTGCCCGACGTCTGGGACGCCTCTCCGCTCGACCCGGCACAGGGGGCCTATCCGGAGTACGCCGAGAGCGAGACGGGTTGTGCTTCGAACAGCGGCATCGACACCGCAGAGTTCAAGGACGCTCCCGCCGTGATGCCCGCCGCGCTCTCGGGGGTGCTGGACAACCGCGGCGGCTGGGACAGCGACTGTTTCGCGGTCCGCTTCGACAAGGCGGGGGCCTATTCGATCCTGGTCTCCCACACGCCGCTCATGAATCCCATCATGGGCGTCGAGACGGGAAAGAACGCGGAGCCCCGGTTCGTGTTCAACCTCCCGACCCTCCTGGCTGACGACCACACCTGGGCCCAGTGCAGCATCCCCCGGGCCGGGGTCTACTGGTTCACCATAACGACGATGGCGGAGTCAGCCCGAACGTGGCAGTACCGCGCGCTGATCTTCGAGGACGAGTACGCCGACGGCATCCCGGACGAGTTGCACGACGTTCTGGGCATGGACAGGGGCGACGAGGACACGGACGACGACAGCCTGCCCGACCTCCTGGAGCTGCTGACCGTCCTGCGCCGCCTCGAGCCGTACCGCAGGGCCGGCACCTTTTCCGACTCCGTCTGGCAGGAGGCGGTCAATCCCGGCAACTCCCGGAAGGGCGCCGTGTGGCTGGACCGGAACTCCGACGCGGACGGCGACGGCATCCCGGATTACATCGAATACTACCCCTTCGACAGGATCGAGGCGTTCAACCTGCCCTTCGAGCAATTTTTTCCCCGCAACGATACGGACGGCGACGGCATCCCCAACTTTCTGGACACGGACAGCGACGGGAACGGGATACCGGACAGGGTGGAGGGGGTTTTCAGGGGCAGAGTGCCCGTGGACACGGACGGGGATGGGATTTTTGATTACAAGGACAGGGACGACGACCAGGACGGCCTTCTGGATGTGAACGACCCCGACCGCCTGGAGCCGATGGAGCTGTGGGACGAGCGCCGGATGCCGCGCGTGTCGTTCTTCAACCGGGTTCGGAAAGTCCCGGACGTCATCGCGCCGGGAGAGGAGATCGAGGTGCGGTGCAAGGCCCTGAACGAGGCCAGCGCGGAAGACACGTGGATCATACTGCGCGAATCGCTGAAGGAACGCTCCGATCCTCTGAACGTGAGGCCGCGCCTTCTGGGCGGCGACAGGGCCGTTTTTCTTTGCCCGGACGAGGTCTCCGAGGGGGCCTGGGGCGTTTCCCTGTCGATCGGAGGGCGCAGGGTCTACGGCGTGGAGCTCCGGGGGCTTCGCTCCCGCGTGCCGGTCCTGCACTCCATCGAGCGCGTTGGGACGGATAGGCTGCGCGTGTGGGGAGAGAACCTGGACGAGGCCCTGCAGGTCGTGTTTGCGGGGGACGTCGCGACGGTGGACAACGCCAATGGAGCCGCCGATTTTTTGGAGATATCAATCCCGAAGCGGGCGGGTTCCGGTCCCGTGTACCTCACGAGCCGTTTCGGAAAGAGCGCGTCCCTCGATTTTGCGGTCGGAGGGGCCGTTGACGGGCGGATCGTCCTGCCCGAGGGGGCGCCGGGCGGGAGATGAAAAACGACGCCGCACCCTGCGATGGCGTACAGCGACCTTTCGCCATGCTTAACGTTGACCTTTTTCGGATTTAAGCCTATACTCTCTCAATCTTAAGCGACAAAAAACGCTTTTCATCCGCTTAAGAATTCATTCCGGAGGTGGGTATGGTGGAGAGGGCGCGCGAGTATCCGACGGTTCGGGAGATCTACGGGTCCATGGTCTTCGATCGCAGGGTGATGAAGGAGAAGCTGACTTCGGGGGTCTATGAGCAGGTGGTCGCTGCGATGGAGGGAAGGCAGCGGCTGGATGCCGCTGCGGCGGACGTGGTGGCGATGGCGATGCGCGACTGGGCCATCGCGCAGGGAGCGACCCACTGGACCCACTGGTTTCAGCCCCAGACGGAGATGACGGCGGAGAAGCACATGGCCTTCACCCTGGGGGGTGCCGATGGGATGCCCGTTGACGTGTTTTGCGGGCACGACCTGATTCAGGGGGAGCCGGACGCCTCATCCTTCCCGTCGGCGGGGACGCGCTCGACGTTTGAGGCGCGCGGATACAGCGCGTGGGACATCAGCAGCCCCGCCTTTATCGTGAAGTCCCCCAAGGGGGGGACGCTCTGCATCCCCTGCGTCTTCCTCTCCTTCGACGGGACGCCTCTCGACTTTAAGACCCCCCTCCTGCGCGCGCTGGACGCCCTGGAGACGCGGTCGCTGAAGCTGCTCAAGCTCTTTGGGCAGCGGGGGGTTCGCAGCGTGAGGGTGACGGCAGGCGCGGAGCAGGAGTTCTTCCTCCTGGATCGTCCGCGCGCCCAGATGCGGCCGGACATCCGCTTCTGCGGGCGCACCCTGCTCGGCGCCCAGCCGGCCAAGGATCAGAAGCTGGACCATCACTACATGGGGTCGATCCCCCCTCGGGTCCTGAGCTACATGGAGGACGTGGAGCGCGATTTGGCGCGCATCGGCGTCTCCATCATAACGCGGCACAACGAGGCGGCCCGGTGCCAGTTCGAGTTCGCCCACCTCTTCTCCGATGCGAACACGGCCTGCGACCAGAATCAGATCTTGATGGAGACGATGAGAAAGCTGGCGCGCCAGCACGAGCTGCGGCTGCTCTTTCACGAGAAGCCCTTCCATGGGATGAACGGCAGCGGAAAACACGTCAACCTCTCCCTGATGGACAGCGAGGGGCGCAACCTCCTGACACCGTCGAGCGGACAGCGCCGCAACGTCGTCTTCCTCTCGTTCCTGGCCGCGGCCGTGCTGGGCATCTCGAAGTTCCATATCCTGCTCCAGGCGACCGCGGCCACGGCGGGCAACCTCTTTCGCCTCGGGGGGCACGAGGCGCCTCCGTCCATCACGAGCGTCTACCTTGGCTCCGCCTTGACGGACCTCTTGAAGCGGCTGAACCAGGCGGACGCCTCGCTGCCGGAGAGGGGCCTGATGGACCTTGGACTGATGAAGCTGCCCTCCATCATCCCCTTCGACAACGACAGGAACAGGACCTCGCCCGTGGCCTTTACGGGGAACAAGTTCGAGTTCCGCTCTCCGGGGGCGTCGCAGTCCATCGCTCTGCCCATCACGATGTTCGCCTCCATCTGGGCCTGGGGCGTCGAGCAGTTGACGGGGATGATCGAGGCCAGGAGCGTCGATGGGAGGGACCCGATGGACGTGGCTCTGGACGCGGTCAAGGAGGCCGTCCGTGAGGGGCAGAACGTCCTCTTCGAGGGGGATGCCTACTCGCCGGAGTGGCACGCGGAGGCGAAGCGCCGGGGCCTCCTTCAGGCGGAGACCATGCCGGAGAAGATCGACCTTCTCCTGCTCCCGGAGAACAAGCGGATGCTCGAGGACCTTGGCGTCTACCGTGGGCGCGAGCTGGAGGTCCTGCACGACATACGCATGGAGGAGTTTGCCAGGGGGCTGGAGATCGAGGCGGCGGTGCTGTACGACATGTTGTGGGAGGGGGTCCTGCCGGCGCTCTCGAAGCAGATGGTCTTAGAGAGGAGCTCCCTTGCGGCCCTGGACGGCATGGACTTCGAGGAGGGCGCCCCGTGGCTCGAATACATTGGCAATTTGGGGCGCACTAAGGCCGCCCTGATATCGGATGCGGCGCGCCTGCACGAGATGAAGGGACGCCTCGCGGGCATGGCGCTGCGGGATCGGGCGGACTTCCTGGCAGGTAGCGTCGTGCCGCTGATGGAGTCCATTCGCGCCCAAAGCGACGCGGCGGAGCTGACCATCGCCGCGGACATCTGGCCCTATCCGATCTACCGAAACCTGCTCTCCCTGTCGGCGTAGGGGAGCCGCAGGAGCGTCCGGTTCGATGCCCTTTTCGCCGTCCTTTGTTATATAATGAAGAGGCGGGCGGTTCCCTTCTTTAGTATATGTATATGAAATTGCGTTGAAATTGCGCGAACAAAATTGCGGCGGTCACGATGTGTTGTGGCTTGAAATGGATTGGGCCGAGGGCCAGGGGAGGAAGTAAAAATGGCAGTGAGAGTTGCAATCAATGGTTTTGGCCGTATTGGGCGTCTTGCCTTTCGTCAGATGTTTCAGGCCGAGGGGTATGAGGTGGTCGCGATCAACGACCTGACGAGCCCCGAGGTCCTGGCGCACCTTCTGAAGTACGATACGACGCACGGCCGCTATCATGGGGTCGTCGAGGCGGACGAGAACTCCATCACCGTCAACGGCAAGAAGATCACGATCTATGCGGAGAAGGACGCCGCGAACCTGCCGTGGAAGGACCTGAAGATCGACGTGGTCCTCGAGTGCACGGGCTTCTACACCTCAAAGGACAAGGCGGGCGCCCACGTCAAGGCCGGCGCACGCAAGGTGGTCATCTCCGCCCCCGCAGGCGACGACCTGCCCACGATCGTCTTCAACGTCAACCACAAGACGCTCACGCCGTCGGACACGATCATCTCCGCAGCCTCCTGCACCACGAACTGCCTGGCCCCCATGGCCAAGGCGCTGAACGACCTTTCGCCCATCGTCTCCGGCTTCATGACCACCGTCCACGCCTACACCGGAGATCAGATGGTTCTGGACGGTCCCCACCGCAAGGGCGACCTGCGCCGCGCCCGGGCCGCAGCGGAGAACATCGTCCCCGCGTCCTCCGGTGCCGCAAAGGCCATCGGCCTGGTGATCCCCGAGCTGAGTGGCAAGCTGAACGGCGCCGCCCAGCGCGTGCCCGTCGCCACGGGTTCCACCACGATCCTGGACGCGGTCATCAAGGGGTCCTTCACGGCCGACCAGGTCAACGCCCAGATGAAGAAGGAGGCCTCGGAGTCCTTCGAGTACAACACGGACGAGATCGTCTCCTCCGACATCATCGACAGCACGGCGGGCTCCATCTTCGACGCCACCCAGACGAGGGTCATCGCGATGGAGGACGGCAACACGCTGGTGCAGGTCGTCTCCTGGTACGACAACGAGAACTCCTACACGAGCCAGATGGTGCGCACGATCAAGTACTTCTCCGAGCTGAAGTAACCCGCCTCGGACCGGGGGCGTGGACGGGGGCAATCCAAATCCAAAGTTTTTAACGTGCGGCAGGGGCAGGTTTTTTGCGTTTTCTGCCGCACCGGACGGGTGAAAGATCGGAGTCGGCTGAACCTCTACAACGACGGGCTCGATCCCCGATAAAGCCATCGCAACCCATGGATTTGGGGGCAAAATTCCCTCTTGCAAAACGCGGAAACCCCTGCTAGAATACTTTTCGTTGTCAAGCCCGGGTGGCGGAATTGGTAGACGCGCTAGATTCAGGTTCTAGTAGTCGCTAAGGCTGTGGAGGTTCGAGTCCTCTCTCGGGCACCATGAAATTAAAAGGATATGGTCTTGTCTATTGACAGGACTATATCCTTTTGTTATCATTGGGATTCGGCGTATTTTTCCAGCCTGTCAAGGAGGTCTTTCAATAGATGCCTGAATTTGTTCCGGTAAGCAGGACGCGGCAGCGCTACACTTTTGGCCGGGCTCACGACCTGATCGATATGCCCGACATGATAGAGGTGCAAAGGGATTCTTATCAGTGGTTCTATCAGGACGACGTGGAACCGGATGCGCGCAGGGCGCAGGGCTTGCAGGAGCTTCTTCAGGAGATTTTTCCCATTGAGAGTTACGATGGGCAGTTCTCGCTGGAGTTCGTGCGCTATTATATCGACCCTCCGGAGCGCAGCGAGGAGGAGGCCCGGCAGAAGGACCTGACCTGGTCGCGTCCCATTCGCGCCACGATCGGCCTGACCAACACGAAGACGGGGGAGAGCAAGGAGAAGGATATCTTCCTCGGCGAGTTCCCCGTGATGACGGATCGGGGCACGTTCATCGTCAACGGGACGGAGCGCGTCGTCATCAATCAGCTGGCGCGCTCCGCCGGGGTCTACTTCACCTACAGCGGCGTTCCGGGCAGCGACAGCTGCTCCGCAAAACTGATCCCGGACCGCGGCGCGTGGCTGGACTTTTCCATGGCTTCGGGGGATATCGTCTCCGTCAACATCGACAACCGTCGGAAGCTCCCCGTGACGCTCCTGCTGAAGGCCTTCGGCGTCGCCGACAACGATGAGATCCTCTCGATGTTCGCCGCCGCCCCCTACTTCATGGAATACAGCGATGAGATGCGAGGGAAGCTGGCGGCCGAGGACGTGACGGGGCCGGATGGTGCCGCCATCGTCCGTCGCGGCCGCCCCATCACCCGCGAACTTCTGGACGAGCTCTACCACAAGAACCCCGGCGGACGCGGCGGGATCGAGGTCATCGGGCTGGACTTGTCCCTGGCCCTGACGCTCGAGAGGGACGGCACGCGCAGCCCCGACGAGGCGATGCAGGAGATCTTTCGCCGCCTGCGCCCCAACGAGCCGGCGCGCGTTGAGAACGCCCGCGACTACATCCGAAGCCTCTTCTTCGACTCGAGGCGCTACACCCTGGGGCGGGTCGGGCGCTATAAGCTGAACCGCCGCCTGGGGATGAACCTTTCGGAGGACGTTCGGCTCCTCACGCTGGACGATATCGTGGCGATCATCCGGGAGATGTTCGCCATGAGGGCCGAGGGAAAGAAGAGCGACGATATCGACCACCTCGGCAATCGGCGCATTCGCTCCATCGGGGAGCTGCTGCAGAACCAGATCCGCATCGGACTGCTCCGCATGGAGCGCATCGTGCGCGAGCGAATGACGACGACGCCCGACCTCAACAAGGTGACGCCGCCCGATCTGATCAACGTCCGTCCCATTGCGGCCGCCCTGCGCGAGTTCTACGGATCGGGCCAGCTGTCCCAGTTCATGGACCAGACGAACCCCCTGGCGGAGGTGACGCATCGCCGCCGCCTCTCCGCGCTGGGGCCGGGCGGCCTGAGCCGAGAGCGGGCCGGCTTCGAGGCGCGTGACGTGCACTACACGCACTACGGGCGCGTGTGTCCCATCGAGACCCCGGAGGGTCCCAACATCGGCCTGGTCTCCTCCCTGACGACCTACGCGCGGCTCAACGAGCACGGATTCCTCATCACCCCGCGGCGCAAGGTGACGAACGGCAAGCTGACCGACAAGATCGAATTCCTCTCCGCCGACGAGGAGGACCAGTACTACGTGGCGATGGCGAACACTCCCCTGGAAGAGGACGGAGTGACCATTGCGGGGGACTCCTGCCCGACGCGGCACCAGGACGACATCGACACGATCCCGGTGGAGAAGGTGAACTACATGGACGTCTCCCCCAAGCAGATCGTCTCCCCCTCGACGGCCCTGATCCCCTTCCTGGAGCACGACGACGCCAACCGGGCGCTGATGGGTTCCAACATGCAGCGGCAGGCCGTGCCTCTGATCATGCCCGAGGCCCCCATGGTGGGGACGGGGATCGAGCATCGCGTCGCCAGGGACTCCGGCTCCTGCGTGGTCGCCGTCGACGCGGGCGAGGTGGTGTACGTCGACTCCCGCGAGATCCGCATCCGGTCCAGGAGGGGTGAGAGAAAGTACCCCCTGATCAAGTTTCGCCGCTCCAACCAGGGCACGGTGATCCACCAGCGACCGACCGTCGCCAAGGGCGACCGGGTGGACAAGGGGGAGATCATCGCCGACGGGCAGTCCATCGAGAACGGGGAGCTGGCTCTGGGCCAGAACGTCCTCGTCGCCTTCGTCCCCTGGGAGGGCTACAACTTCGAGGACGCCATCCTGCTGAGCGAGAACCTGGTGAAGGAGGACAAGTTCTCCTCCATTCACATCGAGGAGTACGAGATCGACGCCCGCGAGACGAAGCTGGGGCCGGAGGAGATCACCCGGGACATCCCCAACGTGGGCGAGGACATGCTCCGCAACCTGGACGACTCCGGGATCATCCGCATCGGCGCGGAGGTCAACGCGGGGGACATCCTGGTGGGGAAGGTGACGCCCAAGGGGGAGTCCGACCAGACCCCGGAGGAGAAGCTCCTGCGGGCCATCTTCGGCGAGAAGGCCCGCGAGGTGCGCGACAACTCCCTGAAGCTTCCTCACGGCTCCCGCGGCAAGGTGGTCGCCATAAAGCACATGGAGCGCAATGACGCCCCGAATACTATGAGCGCCGGCATCATCCGCACCGTAAAGGTGTACGTGGCGCAGTGGCGAAAGATCACCGTGGGGGACAAGATGGCCGGCCGACACGGCAACAAGGGAGTGGTCAGCCGCATCCTTCCGGTCGAGGACATGCCCTACCTTCCCGACGGGACCCCGGTGGACGTCGTGCTGAACCCCCTGGGCGTGCCGAGCCGCATGAACCTCGGACAGGTGCTTGAGACCATCATGGGCTTTGTGGCGGTGAACAACGGATGGCACGTGGCCACGCCGGTCTTCGAGGGCGCTCAGGAGACCGAGATCTTCGAGCGCATGAAGGAGCTGGCCGATGAAAAGTATCCGGACCTCACCGAGGACGGCATGATCGTCCTGCGCGACGGGCGCACCGGGGAGCCGATGGAGAAGAAGGTCACGATCGGCTGCATGTACATGCTGAAGCTCAACCACCTGGTGGACGACAAGATCCACGCGCGTTCCACCGGCCCCTACAGCCTGATCACGCAGCAGCCGCTGGGCGGCAAGGCGCAGTTCGGAGGCCAGCGCTTCGGGGAGATGGAGGTCTGGGCCCTCGAGGGATACGGCGCCGCGAACGTCCTTCAGGAGATGCTGACCGTGAAGTCCGACGACATCCGCGGGCGCGACAAGACCTACGAGCGCATCGTCAAGGGGCAGAGCCTGGTGAAGCCGGGGATGCCCGAGAGCTTCCGCGTCCTGGTCAAAGAGCTCCAGGGCCTGGGGCTGGACGTGGAGGTGGAGTACGACGACGGCACCATCGGCGGCATACCCCTCGACGAGGACGAGGAAAAGCTGCCTGAGCCCGGCCTTCCGGAGATGCTGCCCGACGCCTTTGAGGACGAATCCCCGGCAGATGCCGACGGACAGGGGGCGCAGGAACAGGAGAGCGGCTTCCTTGAGGACGAGGAGCCGGACGAAGGGGAGCTCTTCAAGGCGCAGGACATCTTCGAGGAGGATGCGGATATGCCAAAGGACGATCCGGACGATTCGCTTGCCGGGGATATATCTCTGATCTCGGATGAGGAAGAAGGGGACTGACGGGATGGCCAGAAAGGAAATTGTCGGGGTCAGGATCAAGCTGGCGACGCCGGAGCGCATCCGCGAGATATCGAGCGGAGAGGTGAAGAAGCCCGAGACGATCAACTACCGCACGCTGCGCCCTGAGAAGGACGGGCTCTTCTGCGAGCGGATCTTCGGCCCCACGCGCAGCTACGAGTGCACCTGCGGGAAGTACAAGCGCAGCGGACCGAAGTTCCGCGGCGTGATCTGCGACCGGTGCGGCGTCGAGGTGACCGACAACCGCGTGCGCCGGGAGCGCATGGGGCACATCGAGCTGGCCGTTCCCGTGGTGCACATCTGGTACCTCCGGGGGATTCCGAGCCGCCTCAGCCTGCTCCTGGGGACCAGCGCGAAGGACCTGGAGAAGGTGGTCTACTTCGCCCCCACGCGCAAGACCGAGAACGCCTGGAAGGTCACGGCCGTCGGCAGCCGTCCGGACCTGGTGCACAAGGACTCCGTCATCTCGGAGAGCGAGCTGAAGGTCCACTCGCACTACGACCCCAAGTTTCGGGCCGAGGAAGCGTTCTCCCTCGAGAGCGTGGACGATGTCCCCGTCGACGAGGGGGACGTCCTGTCCGCGCAGCAGGTGGCACGCTTCAAGGCGGACTACGGGGACGACACCTTCAAGGTGGAGCCCGCCTTCGAGCTCATCGAGGCGATCGAAGGGCTGGACCTGAACGTGGGGGAGATCGTCCCCGCGTCCAGGATGGAGGAGTGCTCCGCGGAGGCCGAGGCTCCCTTCGTCAGGGCGAAGGTCGCCGGGAGCGACGCCTTCATCGTCACGGCGGCCTTGAAGCTGCCCTTCTCCAGGGGCAGCATCCTCTCGAAGTCCGAGAAGGACATGTTCGAGCAGAGGTATCCCAGGCGCTTCAATGCCGTGCGCCTCGGCGTCACGGTCGACGACCCCTGCTACCTGGTGGTCGAGTCGGGAAACTCGCCCTTCAGCCAGGCGGACGTCATCTATGAGCGCCAGGAGCTGCTCTGTGCCGAATACGACAAGAAGTTCGAGGCGGGGATCGGCGCGGACGGCGTGCAGACGCTGGTCAACCGGCTGGACCTGGACCTGCTCACGGCCTCCCTCCGCGAGGAGATCGCCGAGAGCAGCGGGCAGAAGAAGCGCAAGCTGGTGAAGCGCCTTCAGGTTGCGGAGGACTTTCGCAAGAGCGCCTCGCAGCCGCAGTCCATGATCCTGAACGTCCTGCCCGTCATCCCGCCGGACCTGCGCCCGCTGGTGCAGCTCGACGGCGGACGCTTCGCGACGTCGGACCTGAACGACCTCTACCGGCGCGTCATCAACCGCAACAACCGCCTTCGGAAGCTGCAGGAGCTCCACGCGCCGGAGATCATCATCCGCAACGAGAAGCGGATGCTTCAGGAGTGCGTGGACGCCCTGATCGACAACGGCCGCATCGGCAAGGCGGTGACGGGGGCCAGCAACCGCCCCCTGAAGAGCCTGACGGACCTCCTGAGGGGCAAGAAGGGACGCTTCCGTCAGAACCTCCTGGGCAAGCGCGTGGACTACTCCGGAAGGTCCGTCATCGTCATCGGCCCTCAGCTCAAGATCTATCAGTGCGGCCTGCCCAAACAGATGGCGCTTGAGCTGTTCAAGCCCTTTGTCGTGCGTCAGCTGGTGGATCGGGGCATCGCGCCGAACGTGAAAAGTGCAAAGCGCGTCATCGAGCGCGGACGCGAGGAGATCTGGGGCATCCTGGAGGAGATCATCAAGGACCATCCCGTGATGCTGAACCGTGCGCCGACCCTTCACCGCCTGGGCATTCAGGCCTTCGAGCCCGTCTTGATGGAGGGAAAGGCCATCCGGCTGCACCCGATGGTCTGCACGGCTTTCAACGCGGACTTCGACGGAGACCAGATGGCCGTACACGTCCCCCTCTCCCTGGAGGCTCAGGCGGAGGCACGACTTTTGATGCTCTCCGCCAACAACCTGCTTTCGCCGGCCAGCGGGCGGCCCGTCGTGACGCCGACGCAGGATATCGTCCTCGGCGTCTACTACCTGACGGACATGAAGCCGGGGATGAAGGGCGAGGGGATGCACTTCTCCAGCATCGAGGACGTGCTGTCCGCCCACGATCACGGCATGGTCCACATCAACGCCCGCATCTGGCTGAGGAAGGACCCGACGTGGAGGCGCCAGCCCATGGGGCGCCACCAGTACGGTGGCCCGGACGGAGAGGCGATCGTCGTGGACAGGGCCGAGGACGTCGCGGCGCCGGAGGGGGCCAGCGTCTTCTTCGAGACGTCGCCGGGGCGGGCGCTGTTCAACAGCATCATCGCCCGCGACCTGTGCTACGTGAACTACCAGCTGGGCAAGAAGAAGATCGGCAGCTTGCTGGACGAGGCCTACGACAAAATCGATCGGGCGGGGGTCGTCGAGATGCTGGACGCTATCAAGGCGCTGGGATACCGTTGGGCGGCGAAGAGCGGCATCAGTTTCGGCGTCAAATCGATCATCATCCCTCCTGAGAAGGCCGAGATCACAAAGGCGACCCAGATCGAGGACGATGCCGCCAAGGACAATTACGAGATGGGGCTTTTGACCCACGACGAGTACCTGGACCAGAAGGGCGAGCTCTGGGCCAGGGCCACGAAGGACATCGCCAACAAGATCACCGAACACATGGTTCCGGGGAACTCCGTCCTCATGATGGTGGAGAGCGGCGCCCGTGGAAGCCTGGGGCAGATGGGGCAGATGGCCGGCATCCGCGGGCTGATGTCGGACCCGACCGGAAAGACGATCGACTACCCCATCACGGCCAACTTCCGCGAGGGGATGAACATGCTGGAGTACTTCATCTCCACCCATGGGGCCCGGAAGGGCCTGGCGGACACCGCCCTGAGGACGGCGAAGTCCGGCTACCTGACGCGGCGCCTTGTGGACGTGGCCCAGGACCTGATCATCACGGAGCACGACTGCGGCACGGACAAGGGGATCTGCATCCGGCCCCTGATGAGCGAGGGGAAGGTGATGATCCCCATCAGCGAGCGCATCGCCGGGCGGACCGCGCTGGACGACATCCGTGCCCCGGAGACCCAGGAGGTCCTGGTCCGCAAGGGGGAGATCATCTCCTACGAAAAGGCCAGCGCGATCGACGCCGCGGGCCTCGAGGAGGTCTGGGTCCGCAGCCCGCTGGCCTGCGGGTTGAAGCGCGGGATCTGCCAGAAGTGCTACGGGCTGGACCTCTCCTCGCGCTACCTCATCCCGATCGGAGAGGCGGTGGGCGTCGTGGCGGCCCAGTCCATCGGCGAGCCGGGGACGCAGCTCACGATGCGCACGTTCCACACGGGCGGCGTTCGTCAGGCCGAGGACATCACCCAGGGCCTGCCGCGCATCGAGCAGCTCTTCGAGGTGCGCCGTCCGCGCAAGGTCTCGCTGCTGGCGGGCCTGGATGGCGTCGTCGAGGAGATCCGAAACGCCGACGGCAAGCGCCGGGTCATCGTCTCGACGCTTGACGGTTCGGAGAAGATCACGCACGCGATCCCGTCCTCCCAGGACCTGCGCGACGACATCGCGGAGGGGAAGGCGGTGACCCGCACGACCCCCCTGACGGAGGGAAGCATCGACCCGCAGCAGCTGCTGGACGTCAGCGGCATCTCTGCGGTGCAGCGCATGCTGGTGGATGAGATCCAGTACGTCTACCACTCCCAGGGCGTCTCCATCAACAACAAACACATCGAGGTGATCCTTCGCAAGGTGGCGCCCCTCAATCGGGTGCGGGTCCTCGAGGAGGGGGACACCTCCTTCGTGGCGGGGGACATGGTGTGGCTGGACGAGGTCGAGGCGGCGGAGAGGGAGATTCGGGAGGACAACGAGCGCTACGTTGCGGAGGCCGTGCGAATCTTCTCCGGCGACGTGCTGACCGGCGCCGAGAAGATGTGCGAGGAAGTGGAGCCGCTTTTGAACAAGCCCCTGGACGAGGACGCGCTCCGCACGCTCCTGACGCCGGGCATGATGCTCACCTCCCTGACGCTGTCCCACGAGGGGCGCAGCATCGAGGTCGTCATCGGCGAGGCCGCCTTCCGCAAGCAGATGGAGGGCCTGGAGCTCGTCTCGGACTTTCAGGACGGCGAGGAGGGGCTGGATAGGGGGACCCGACTCGGCAAGGCTGAGCTCCGCACGATCACTGCACGGGACCCCCACGTCATCCTGGTTCGGAACAGGGACCTCCTGGAGAAGCAGGCCGGCACCGCGTGGCTTGCGGAGGACGTGGTGTGCGACGGCCAGGTCCTGGCTCCGATGGACACCCAGCTCACCCCGGAGGCCGCGGCGCTGGCGGCCGAGAAAAACGTGGAGCGGCTCAGGGTGTGGCACAACGTGGATCACATCAACGTGACGGATACGTTCCGCACCGCGCTGATGGAGGACGACAGGGTGTGGGGCTGCAACCTGTTGAGCGCTTCGGATGCCGACGGCAAGCTGATCGAAAAGGTGCCGCAGTTCGTTGATGCCAGCGTGATCCAGGGCCTCGCTCAGGGGGAGATATCGGCGCTCGAGACGGATTCGGAGGTGCAGACCAGGGAGGCCCTGTTCGAGAGGTTCCTCGCGGAAAAGCTCAGGGGAAAGATACTGCTGGACGCCTCTTTCGCGAAGGACGGCGCGAAGGCGCCGGAGTTTGGAAAGGAGCTTTCCGCGGCCAAGCTGAAGGAGTTCGCTGCAGCGGGCCCGACGGATATCTACGTGCGTTCGGCGGCGGGCAAGGCGGACGAGTACCCGCTGATCCGTGAGGTCACCTTCGTGAGGAAGCTGAGGGAGAGCCCGGAATGCAAACCCTTTATCCACGGCATCACGAAGGCCGCGCTGGCCACGGACAGCTTCCTGAGCGCCGCCTCCTTCCAGCAGACGGCCCAGATCCTGGCGGGTGCGGCGGTGCGCGGGCAGATCGATCCGCTGCACGGCCTGAAGGAAAACGTCATTATCGGGCACCTGATCCCGGCAGGGACCGGGGCGGAGCCCTTCCGCGGCATTGCATCGGCCGCCGAGGCTGAGGAGGAATCGGCCCCCGTTCCCATCGAGACCGGGGCGGAGGAGGCGTCGGAGGCGATCCCTCAGGAGGAGGGCGTGTCCTCCGCCCCGTTTGACGAGTGAGTTGGAGTTGCGATGCGGCTACGCCGTAGGAGCGAGTTGTAAAGCACGGACAAAAGGGAGCGCTCCCGAACCGGGGCGCTCCCTCTTATAGCAAATCGCGTTTAATATGGATTGCCTCCCCTGAAAGGGGAGGTGGTTCGCGTCAGCGAACCGGAGGGGTTCGGCTAGACGACCGGCCTCACGCAAGCCGATCTTTCGGGAGGATTGCGGCGGCCGGTTGGTCGGCTGTGCCGAAGCAAGGCAATGGATTGCCTTGTGGAGGCGTTGACGGGGAATGTCAGACAGGCGCGTCTTATGAAAAACACTCGCCGCCCCTACCCCCCCCTTCGGGGAGCCTTCCGGCTACCGTTCGCCGCCGCTCACGGGCCGTCAGTCCCAGCCCCTTCGGGGCAGCCCCCCTTGCAGGGGGGCCTTTCTTTCCCTTTAGACGCAAATTGGTATAAACGCGATTCGGTGCATAAAAGGCAAAAAAACGAGGCCTCCAAGGGGCCTCATTTCTGGTCTTACGGTTTGTGAAAGGATACTAGGAGGCTTACTACAGTTTCTCGACGTTAGCAGCCTGAGGGCCTTTCTCGCCATTCACGATCTCGAACGAGACCTTCTGGCCTTCGGCAAGAGTCTTGAAGCCATCGCCCTGAATTGCGCTGTAGTGGACGAACACATCCTTCCCCTCATCCGCGGTGATGAACCCATACCCCTTGCTCTCGTTAAACCATTTGACGGTACCCTGAGCCATTAAAAAGTGCCTCCTAAAACAAAGAGAATTACCAACCCTCAAAGGCGGTGTGCACTAAGATTACCGTCTTTGTCAGCTTTTGTCAAGGGGCGGGGGCAGAAAAAACGGGCCCGTTTTGTGAATCGGGGCACGCTTTGCCGTGTACGCTCTCCGGGGTGCCCATCGCCCCCGCCTCAGCGGAGCAACGCCGCGACGGCACACAGGACCGAAAGCCCGCTGAGGCCCGCCAGGCCCAGCAGGATCCAGATGAGCTTTCGCGTCCTTTCCGCCGTCTCGGCGCGTTCCGCCGAGAGGCGCCGGGACCATTCCTCCTCGCGGGCGGCGAGCTCCCGCCGAAGGGTCTCCTGAATCGTCTGCCCCATGGCCGCGCTCGTCTGGCTCTCCAGGTTGGAGAGCTCTTTCGATAAGGCGTCGAGCTCACGGGTCTGGGCCTGCCTGTGGGCCCTCAGCATCCCCTCCCAGCTGGGGATGGTGACGTCCATGAGCCGTTTCAGGGCCTCGGCGCCAGGGGTGTCGCCTGTGGCCTCCCGTGCCGCCTCCCGCTCTGCCTCAAGGCCCCTTCGCAGGCCCTCCGCGGCGCGGGCCACCGCTTCTGCTGTGGTCTTAAGCTCTTCCCGGCGTTCGAGGTCCCGCTCCTCGCTCCGCTCCAGCAGGCCCCGGAGCCTGGCGGCCTCATCATGGAGTTCCCCCGCGCCCTTCCCCTGCGCGCTCACGCCCCTCAGGGCCTCCCCCGCGTTTCGGACCTCCCCGCGGAGCGCGGACAGCTCATCGAGGATCGTGCCGAGGGGCGCGATCAAGGCCTGCCGGCACGACCGCCCTTCCTCGCTCCCTTCCTTGACGGCACCCTCCAGCCGGGACAACGCCTCGCGCATCCGGGCGAGGGCCTGGGCGTCCTCTCGGGCAGAACGGATGGACCCTGTGGCCTCGCCGAAGAACACCCTGAGGGAGGCGATCTCGTCTACGGCGGCGGCCAGGGGCTGAAGCAGAGCTTGACGGCGCTCGGCCTCCCTCCGCAAGTCCTCCTGCAGGGCGCGGGACAGCCCATCGAGGCCGTCCTTCAGCGCCGCCTTGACCTCCTGTGCCGCGTCCTCCCGGTCCCTCGGAGCCGCCGACCGGGCCAGAGCCTGGGTCAACGGAGGAAGGAGCCGGGCCGCAAGCTCGGAGACGAGCCGCTCGGTCGTCGGGTCGAGCGGCGGCAGATCCGCCTGCGGGGACCCGGTCGTCCGGTCATGATCCTGCATTGTCTGCATTGAAGAGTCCCTCCTGTCCTGTTCCTTCCGTCGCCCTCGAGCCTCCGCGGACGGTGCGGGGGATGGGGCGATCGACGTCGTGCCTCAGCTTGTCCCTGCCCTCGGCCAGCGCGGCCCGCAGGCCCGGTTCGTCGAACGGCGGTTCAAAGCCGATCCCGCTCTCGCGCCACAGCGCGGCCAGGGCGTCGAAGTCCACCGCGTCGGAGGCTACGGAGACCTGCTGCCCAAACTCGATGAAGTCCGTGTAGCGGGCGTCGTAGTTCTCGTAGACGAACCAGTCCATCCTGCCCCGAAAACCCCTGCGCTCCCTGAAGGCCGCCACGCGCTCCGGCACGTCCGCGACGAGGTCTGCGAGCTTTCGGTCAAAGATCCCGCCGTGGGCGAAGGCGAGGACCCAGCGTGGCGCGGATGCCAGGGCCGCCGCATAAGGGGCTCGTGCCAGGTCGGAGAGCCCTGAGTCCACGCGCGCCAGGTCCAGGTGGACGATGGGCGTCCATCCCGCCAGGAGCTCCTCCCACGAGAGGCCGTCGGGCGGGGCGGCCAGCGCGTCGGCGGGCGCGGACAGGAGCCGAAGACCGCCGGGCAGGGGGGCGTCCGGCACGTGCAGGCAGGGGAAGGGAGGGGCCCCCTCGCCCAGGAGGAGCCAGCTCCGCCCCTCCAGGTCCAGCTCCTGCGTTCGTGCCTCCATGAGGCGGGCGTCGTGCATCAACCGGGATGCCAGGCGGAGCCCTTCCTGTCGCCGAAGCCCCAGCAGGACGAGCTGCCGTCCGCCGGCCAGGGCGGGCAGCGCGAAGAACTTCGCCTGAAGCCTCTGCTCCCCCATGGCCTGCAACAGGGACGCCAGGATCCCCGCCCCCCGCGCGTCCCGGACGGGCTCATCCCTCACCGGCAGGGGCAGGTCGGATAGCTCCGGGACGGGAGGGATCGCCGCCAGGAGCTCGCGGATCCTGGAGCCCTCCTCCATCAGGCGCAGGCGGAGGGCGGTCATTTCGGCCCTCGATGCGGAAGCCTCCCCCGCGAGGGCATTCGCTTCGGCCGCGGCCTTCTCCTCCTGCTCCAGCTCCAGGTAGACGGGGTCGCAGCAGGCCTCCCGCATGTGGTTCTCCCACCAGTTGAGGTGGTCCCGCAGCAGGTCCAGCCGCCTGGCGAGGGCGGGGGCCCCGTCCTGGATCAGGGCGGCCCTGGCCTCCTCCAGGGGCCGGTCCTCTCCCCGAGTGGCGGCGATGATCCGCTCCACGTGGACCTGGGAGCGCAGCTCCGTCTCCTGGCGGCGCAGGTGCCGGTCCAGGCCGGGGAGCGCGGTGGGGGAGGGGCTGCCGGAGAGGGCCTCGGAGAAGACACCGTGCCGCAGGAGCGCCTTGCGGCACGCCTCCCTGGCCCAGTCCATGCGTTCCGTCATTCGACGGATGACGTCGCTCCACCTCGATTCCCAGCGCAGGCAGGCGTCGCGCAGCGCCCCGACGGAGGCGGCGTCCCGGACGTCGGACGCGAAACGGGCGACGTCCAGCTCACGGGACATCGATCGGCTCCACTCGTTGCGGACCGTGGACAGCTCCGCGTTGAGCCAGCGCTGAGCGTCCCGCAGTTCCCGGCAGCGCGCGTCCTGCCGCTCTCCGCCGGGCCTCCCCGCCATCCCCTGCGCCAAGCGGGCCTCGGTCCGTTCCAGCAGGCAGAGGGCCCGCCGGCCGCGCAGGACCGTTCCGCACCGGATGAGGTGGCGGCGGAGCTGGGTGAGTTGACGAATGAGCGGGTCGAAGTTCGACCCCTCCCATTCCGGGGACGTGCGTCGGAAAAAGCCGTCGAGCGCAAGCCTCGACGAGATGGGGATGATGGGACAGGAAGTGGCGCCGGCCTCCTGCAGGTCCTCCCGCAGCTCCGCCACGGCCCGCTCCAGCCTCTGGCGGCGGGACAGGAGGATGCTGCCCGCCTCCACCTCGTCCCGTTCGAGGTCGATTTGTGACAGCAGCAGGACGACCTGTCGGCCGCCCGTCAGGAGCGAGTGCATCAGCTCCACGTCCGCGGACTTGAAGCGGGCGCGCAGCGGCGCGAGGTAGAGGGCGATGTCTAGGCTGGGCAGGAGGCGCCGCAGCGTCAACTCGCCGTACCGGGGCAGGTCGCAGGCGTCAAGCCCCGGAGTGTCCGCCAGCACGAGCCCGGAGGGGATCGCCGCGTCCGGACTGTTCCACTCGATGTGGTCGATGCCCCGTTCGTTCCCGGGGTTCCAGCGTTCGGAGGTGCGCTCCTCCATCCAGTCCGGGGTCAGGTCGGGGCCCGTCGTGCGCTCGATCCTTCCGTCGAGGTAGAACACGTCCGCCGCTCGGACCCCGCCCCGGCGGCAGAGCACGATCGCGTTCGTCGTGGCCCGGGTCTCCTCGGGCAGCAGCCGCTCGCCCATCATGGCGTTGATGAACGTCGATTTGCCGCTTCCCGTGAGGCCCACCGCTCCGACGGTGAGCTCCGTCTCCCGCAGGGACTGAAGCAGGCCCTGGAGGTGGGCCGTCACCGCCAGAAAGGCGGGATGGAGGGCGCTCTCCGAGATGGCGCGCACGGCGGAGGACAGCCGGTCGGACAGGGCAGTGCGAAGTCCCTCCGCTTCCGGGGTGGCGTCCGGGCCCGTCAGTCGGATGGGGTTGGGCGCCGGCGGCTTCGGGACGCCGGCCGCGGCGCGGAGGCCGATGCGCTGCAGGCGGCCCCGCAGGCGAAGGTTCTCCTCCTCCAGGGCCTCGACCTCCGTGACGTCGGAGAGGGCGACGGCGCTCCAGTCGGTCCTCGCCTCGAGCGGTGCGGTCTGCGCCTCGAGCGTTCGGGTGCGCCCGTGGCGGTCCCGGACCTCCAGGCGTTCTCCGTCGCTCAGGGCGGCGGCCGTGGCGCGGAGGTGCGGGGAGGCGTCGGCGAGGCGGGCGAAGGAAGGGCTGTTCAGGACGCGCCCGTCCCGCGTCGAGCGGACGCTGACGGGGAAGGGCATCGCCCCGACCAGGGCGGACAGCGCGAGGTCCTGACGGGAGGCCTCCTCCACCCTCGCCTCGTCCAGGAGCTCCTCGAAGCGCCTCTGCCCCTCGGCGATGCGGCGCGCGGCCTCCTGCATCCTGCGCTCCCAGCTGTCCTCGGAGGGCTCCCCGGGCGAGGTCCCGCCGAGCGCCGTCTCGACGCCCATCAGGAGGAGCGGAGCGCCATCTCCCCCGCGCCGGATGCAGGCGTCCAGTCGAAAGGCGCGGTAGACCCCGTCCCCGCAGTACAGGCGCCGGGCCAGGGACAGGGCCGTCTCCGCTCTGCGCAGGAGGGCCGCGTTCAGCTCCCGCGCCTGCCCGTGATCCTCCGGATGGCAGAGCTCGCACCACTGTTCGAGACTTCGAGGCCTCGCGTCGGGGGTGAGGCGCAGCGCGGCGAGGAGCGCCGGAGACATGTCCACGTCCCCGGCGGGGAACCTGACGAGCAGGGTGGCGAGTGGCCCAAGGCGCATGAAGTCCTCCCAGAGCGGCGTCATCGCAGGGCTCCGGCCGATGGTGTAACGGGTTCGTCGATCAGGGTGAACGTCATGGAATGCCCCTCTTTGCGTCGTGTCCCGTGCCGCAGCGGAGGTTTCGTGGGCCGTGCGGCATCGCTGCGGGAACGATAATTTCTCCTCAATCCTCCGCGCCTTTTTGAGCCGGCGCGGGGGGAATGTGTTATCATTGAGTATAACATCTGAGGGCCGTGCCGGCAGGCGTCATGACGATCGAAGTTGTGCGGGGCGCGGATCGTTTTTTTGCCGCAGCGGAACTTCGAGGGCGAGCCGGAGTACTGGAGGACGTTTCATCGTGAGGGGGAGTTTGCCTTGCCGGCTGTAAAACTTCATTTTGAAACCATCAAACCCCGTATCATCCGGGCACGGGAGCTGTCCGAGACGCGGGAGCTCCTGGCGGACCTCCTCGTCATGCCGGACGCGCGGCTCCTTCAGATTTTCGGCGTCTCCCGCTGGCAGCCCAGGGAGGTTCACGGCCTGAAGGACCGCATCTTTGCGGGCGTCGTGGGCGAGCTGGCCCGAAACGGCTGGAAGTGCGACTCGGCCTCCTTCGGGACGGGACGCCGGGACACGTTTTTGATGGAGATGGCCCGCCGCGGGTTCGCTCAGACGGTGGACTGCCTCCTCTCCATTGGGGCGGACGCGGACTACAATACGCGGGGTTATGGGGATTCCACGGCGCTGATGGCTGCCTGCGACCCGAACATCATGAGGAGGCTTCTGAAGCACAAGGCGAACCCGATGGAGGTCAACGCCTCCAACGAGACGGATTTCACCTACAAGCTCCTCTCCGGCCTGACCACCGGGGCGCGCTTCTACCTTTACAACACGGGGAACATCCCGTTTCAGCCGCTGCTGGACAACTTCAGGGACTGCGTTCTGAGCCGCAGGACCGTGCCCTACAACCCCATGTTTCCCCTGTGCCTCGTGCCCGTGGTCCCGGAGGGCGTCCACTACAGGAACATCGTGGACGAGAAGCTGGTGGACGCCATGTTTCGGAACCAGTACCTGCCGTTCTCATCCAAGGCGCTGACCTGCGAAATCGACTCGGGGCTCACCGTCTGGCACTACATCCGCACGAAGATGAAGAACGCGCGGGAGGCGTCGCCCGCGCTCCTGACGGCGTACCTGGCCTGCATGAGCAAGAAGTCGGCCTTTCAGACCCCGTCGGACTTCGCCTGCGTCGAGGAATACCTGGAGAAGCCCCTGCCCCGCGACCTCTCTGCTCAGGGGGTGATCTCAAAGTCCCTGTTCGTCCACATGCTCTTCTCCCTGGGGGGACTCTCTCAGATGGAGCTCCTGCGGTGGCTGCTCCTCCTGGGCAAGGTGAACCGGCGGATCGCCTTCTGGATGGATTTCTTCGGCGAGGAACCCTTCAGGGTCACGAACTCGTCGAGGCTGATGGACAACCGGAGGGGCGACACCCACGTCCTGCAGGAGCTGAGCGCCGTGCAGTCGTTGCTCTCCCTGCGCGTCGGGGTGTCGGACAACTTCGGCGAGTTCCCCATCCCCGAGGGGCTCTCGAACCCCACGGCGGACGGGTCGCAGCAGCTCGTTCGGGACTTCAGGCTCTAGGTGCGGGGTCAACCGCCCTCAAGCGGCGTGTTCTTGTTGATGCAGTGCCTTCAAAACGGCAGCGGGAGGGGTTTGGATGGCTCATCTTCTCTGGGGCGGGGCGGACTGCGTGGAGCTTGCGCGGAGCTTCGGAACGCCCCTCTACGTCCTGGACGAGGCCGTGATCCGTGCCCGGTGCGCGGAGGTTCGGCGGGATTTTCTGTCGCGCTGGCCGGGGACCGACGCCTGCTACGCCAGCAAGGCCTTCGTCACCCGCGCGATGGCCCGCATCGTCGATCAGGAGGGGCTGGGCCTCGACGTCGTGTCGCTGGGGGAGCTCCGCACGGCCCTCTCTGCGGGCTTCCCGCCGGAGCGCATCGAGCTTCACGGCAACGCGAAAAGCGAGGTGGAGCTCCGGACGGCCCTCGAGGTCGGCGTGGGGCGGATCGTCGTGGACAGCCTGATGGAACTCGACGTGCTGGCGGACCTCGCGGAGGAGATGGGCCGGCGGGCGCGGATCCTGCTGCGCGTCGCGCCGGGGGTTTCCGCCAACACGCACGCCTTCATCGACACGGGGCGGGTTGGGAGCAAGTTTGGCCTGCCCCTGGAGGGGGACCTTCTTTTCGAGGCCGTTCGGCGGGGGATGGCGCGGAGTGGGCTGGACCTTTTGGGCCTGCACTTCCACGTGGGCTCGCAGCTCTTCGAGCCGGACGCTCACCTGCGCTCCCTGGTCCGCGTCCTGGAGGCGGCGGCGGAGCTGAGGGCCAGGTTGGGCTTTGAGCTGCGTGAGCTGAACTTCGGGGGCGGCTATGGGGCGCGGAGCAACCCGTCGGAGTCCCACGTCCCCATCGCCCTCTTCACCGACGCCATGATGGGGGCTCTGGAGCGGGAGTGCGCGACCCGTGGACTGAAGCGTCCTGTCGCGTCCATCGAGGCGGGGCGCTGGATCGTCTCGGAGGCAGGGATCACCCTCTACCGCGTGGAGGTCGTCAAGGAGCTGCCGGGCCTCACCTACGTGGCGGTGGATGGCGGCATGGCGGACAACCCGCGTCGTCCGCTCTATGGCGCGGTGTACGAGGCGGTCTCGGCGGAGCGGCCCGACGCGGTGGCGGACCGGAGCGGCAGCCGCGTCTCCGTCGTGGGCAGGTGCTGCGAGTCCGGCGATGTTCTGATCGAGGACGCACGCCTGCCCGCCCTCAGGCGGGGGGAGGTGCTGGCGGTCTTCAACACGGGGGCCTACACCTTCTCCATGGCCAGCAACTACAATCGGCTCTGCCGCCCCGCCGTCGTCCTCGTCCGCGACGGGCGGGCGGACCTCATCGTGCGGCGCGAGACGCCGGAGGACCTGCTGGCGGGGGACGAGATTCCGGATCGCCTGGTGTAGAGAGAGGTTGTTTTTTTGCTTTTTTAGTAGTAAAGTTTAAGCAGTCTATCTTTAATCTTGGAGGGATATTGAATTGTATCGTAATAGGTTCAATGCGGTACTGTTTCTCTTGGCGTTTGTTGCGGGCGTCCTCGCCCCGTCGGGTCAGGCGTTGGCCGTCTTGAAGGGCTACACCGCTCCCAATCCTGTGGACCTCTCCTACTCCGTCACGATGCCGAAGGCCATCCACTTCGCGACGGAATCGGGCCGGGACCTTACGGGAGATGGCCTCATCCTTGAGACGAGGGCGAATCTCTTCGTCGACGTGACAGACACCGACAGGGACGGCAGGATCGACGCGGGCGACTACTCGGAGATCACCTACAGGAACCAGGCGATGGTCACCGTGTCCATCGACATCACGCCTGCGGATTTGGCTGCCGTCTCGGCGGATTTCCCAGGCCTGACCGCGAGCAGCCTGGACAACTTCAGCGATCTGCAATACTACCTCCCGGAGAAAGCGAAGAAGGTGAAGGAGGACTGGGCTAAGAAGGCGGAAGAACTCCAGCTCAATTATCGGCGCGGAGTGTACGTATGGACTTCCACGATCGGCGGGGCCAATAAAGACGCCATCACGCTCAGCATGCCTAACGGCAAATTGGACCTGACCGCCTATCCCTACCGTCTGACGTCGTCGCCCATTACTGTCACGGCCACGCAGCAGGGGGGGGACGATAACGCCAAGTTCCCGGAACAGTACGCCACGCTGACTTACGAGTTCTCTCATGAACGCAGCGGTGGGGTGTCGGTCGTCTCGGGCGATGTCGTCAACAAAGGAATCCTGCCCCAGACGCCGCTGTTGAACTTCACGGTGCGCCCCCGCGACCAGGGTGGTGCCGGCGGCGACAACGGCGGCGGAAGCTGCGATGCCCTTGGGCTTGGCACGGCGCTCTTGGCGCTCCCGGCCCTTGGACTGGTGAGGCGCCGGAAGCGCGGATAGCGGAGGCCTCCCTGCGGATCGGACCGAAGCGCACGAGGAAAAGACAGTTAAAATATCAAAGGCCCCCGACCATCGCCGGGGGCCTTTGATATTGGGCTGGGAAATCGGGCCTCTGCGGGCAGGTCACATGAAGAGGTAGCGAACGGCCAGCAGGAGCCCCACCACCGAAACCCCCAGCATGGCGAAGAAGAAGAGGTCGTCCAGGGCCACCACCTTCCGCTCCTTTTCGACGACGGCCCGCTTCGTCTTCAGCCGCAGGTCCTTTGTCAGCGTCAGCAGTCCAAGGATCTCCGGACTGATGCGCAGGTAGATGTAGGTCTTGTCCTTCCGACGGTCGATCTCCTCCACGGGGAAGGTTGGGGACTGGTTCGTGCTCTCCAGAAACTTCTGCACCAGGCCGCCCGTCCCCGCGTTGTTCTTGATGGTGACCTCCACCACGTCGTTGGGGGCGAGCTCCGAAGCCGCCTTTCCCCAGACGGGATCGATGATGGGCAGGCACTGAACGATCGTCTCCTCGAAGGGCTTTTCCGCCCTTTCCTCATCGCCCCCGGCCTCGTCGGACTCCCCGGACGGGCTCTCCATGGGCGTCAGCAGCCCCGCTTCCTCCAGCTCCTTCCGCGTCAGAAACTCCACGTCGCTGGCCACGTTGAAGAAGTTGTGCGTGGCGCGCTCGAACCCGTGGCGGATATCGTTTTCGATGCGGAGCAGCACCCGCTTGGCGTCGAGGCGGCCCTCCTCGAAGAGCTCCGCGCGGTCGGCTTCCTGAAAGAGGTCCGGCAGGATGGCGTTGAGCTTTTCGCCCCATATCGCGTCGTAGGGCCCCAGCTGCGAGAGGAGCCTCATGAAGGACCTCCAGGGCTCGCTGGGCTTGAAGGTGATCTCGGTGTCCGCGCGCGTCAGCCACAGGGTCTGGTTGACGGTCTTCGTGCTGTGTCCGTCGTAGATCAGACAGAAGGCACCGCAAAGGTCCCCGTGCTTTGGAGTGAAGAAGGTGTACTTCAGCGCTACGTAGCCTGGGGCGTCGCCCTCCTGCGCTCCAGCGGCAGGCGGTTCGCCCCCTGCCGCCTGCGTGAGTGCGTCCTCCACCAGGCCGGGCGCGACCTCTGGCGTGTGCGGCAGTGACGCCTCCGGCGTCTCCGCCGCGGAGGGCTGCGGGTGGGCCGCAGGGTCGTTTGACAGCATATCCGCTGGCAATCGGATCAGCTCCTTCAACGGACGGAGTAGCTCTTGGCGCTCCAGGATTTCCCGCGCTTCATCTCGCCCGATATCAGCTCAAGGTAGCGGCCCAGACATTCGGGGCAGCGCTTCGACGAGTCGTTGGCCTCCGCCTCAAACTCCTTTTTGCATTCAAGACACCTGAACTTTGCCATTGAGAATCCCTCCTCACCTCGGTTTGAATTGGGGCGCCGCGTCTCAGGGCCTTCGCTTCCCGCCGCCGCCCCCCGCGCCCGGACGGAGCCCCTCTCCTGCGAACTGCCTCTATAATCATAGGCAAAAGGCCGCCTTTGGTCAATGGCGTTTTTTCGGGAACCTCCGGCAGGTCACAGGGCCGCGATCCGGAGCGGCGGGCAGTCCGAGGCCTGAGACCGGGCCATGTCCGCAACCGTTCGTCCCAGCGCCGGGTGGCGCCAGTCGGGCAAAATTTGCGCCAGGGGGACCAGGACGAACTCCCGGTCCCCCAGGTGGGCGTGGGGAATCCGAAGGTGCGGGGACTCGTAGAGAAGCGAACCGCAGAGGAGGATGTCGACGTCGATGTTCCGCGCCCCCCACCGCACGGTCTCCCTGCGCCCCATGTCGCGCTCGATTCCCTTTACGGCGGCCAGCAGGGCCTCGGGGTCGAGGTCGGTCTTCAGCAAGAGGCAGGCGTTGAGAAAGCGGGGCTGCTCCGTAATGCCCCAGGGCTCCGTCTCGAAGACGTCGCTCCTCTTGAGGACGGCGCCCAGCCCCTCGAGGCGGTGGAGGGCCTGACGCAGGTTGGCCAGACGGTTCCCCAGGTTGGCCCCCAGGGCGAGGGCTAACGGCTCCATGGCGCCGCCCCTCGCATGGCCCGCGCCATCGAGAGCGCCTGGCGGTTCTCCCTCACGTCGTGCACCCGGATCATCTCGACCCTCCCCTCCAGCAGCGCGGAGACGGCGGCCGTCCTCTGCAGGCGGTCCCCCGGCCGGTCCTCCCCGGAGGACGTGAAGCGCTTTCGGGAGTGCCCGATCAGGATGGGGAGGCCGTGGACCCTCAGGGCCTCGAGTTCCTTGAGGAGGGTCAGGTTCTCCTGACCGCCCTTGCCGAACCCGATGCCGGGGTCCAGGATGATGCGGTCCCGGCTCAGGCCCGCCGCTTCCGCGGCGCGAAGCCGCTCCTCGAAGTAGAGGTGGAGCTCCGTCATCAGGTCCTCGCTGGGCGGGACGTCCTGCATGGTGGAGGGACGCCCCTTGATGTGGGAGAGGATGTAGGGCAGGCCCGTAGCGGCCGCGCAGGGCAGCATGGCCTCGTCCAGGAGGAAGCCGCCCACGTCGTTGATGACGTCCGCTCCCTCCTCCGCCGCCGCGCGGGCCACGGCCCCCTTGTAGGTATCCACAGAGATCACGGCGTCCGGGCAGGCGCGCCGCAGCACCCGAAGCGCGGGCAGGAGGCGCTCCAGCTCATCCTTCTCGGAGACGGGAAGGGAGCCAGGGCGGGTGGACTCCGCCCCCAGGTCCAGGACGTCCGCGCCGTCCGCGAGCATCTCCTGGCCCCGGCGCAGCAGGTCCTCCGTGCCGTCGACGCGGCTTGCCGGGTGGAAGGAGTCCGGCGTGAGGTTCAGGATGCCCATGACCTTCGTCTCGCGGTTCAGTTCGAGGCTGCGCCCGCCGGGCAGGGCGAGGCGCCATCGGTCGGCCCTCAGCCCCCGGACGGCGGAGGACAGCGCCGCCCGGAGCTCCGGAAGCCCCCAGCAGTCCAGGGATTCGAGTTTTTGCAGCAGCCGGTCGATCTGAGAGTCCGTCCCCATCAAGAGGACCCCGCTGGTCTTACACGTCCCGTCGATGACGCCCCGCGCGACGACGGCGTCGCCCCCGCGGGCCAGAAGCTCCTGCTTGAGGAACGCCGCGGCGCGGTAGTCCGCCTCGGGCACGAAGAGGTGCAGCACCCGCCGCTTGGGGCCAAGGTAGCGCAGCGATCGGGGGTCGGCCCCGATGCGCTCGACGATCGCGGCGAGGTCGTCCGCCTCCGTCGCAGTCAGCGGAAAGACGGCCGCTCCCGTTTGTTTGACGTCCTTTTCCTGCATTGGTCTGCCTCCTGACGTTTTGTGCGGCCGGCGGTCTGGAGGGGACATAAAGTCCCTGGTCCTCCGAAACCTGAACGGCCGCTTCATCCGCCCGTTATTGTATAGCAAAACATCAGTCGCAGCAAGGAACTGGCGGTCGATGTCGGTCCTCCCCCCGCCCGGAGCGGTCGCACCACCGCGCTGCCCTTGCCCTTCGTGAACCGGGCGCCGGCGACGCTGCCGTGCGGAGCGCGCAGCCGCTGTCCCCATATGGGCCTCAGGACCCGTTGACCTTTGATCGAAAAACAGTATAATCGTACAACCCAGTGGTTGGACCACTCGGTCGAAACGACCGGTTGGGCCGATGGGCCTTGGGTTGGGACGGGAAGGGTGAGAGTGGTGAGACCGCTTTTGATTAGGATGCCGTTCTTCGGCGAGTGGAGTGGGGGAGGTGGAGGCTATTTCGAGGCGCGACGGGTTGAGTGAGGAGAAACGCCAGGCGCTGATCGATGCAGCCGTCGGCGAGTTCAACGAGCACGGGCTTGAGAACGCTTCGTTCAACCGGATCATCGAACGGTCCGGCGTCAGCAAGGGAACCGTTTACTATTACTTCGAGAACAAGGGCGCGCTGCTGGACATGGTGCTTCAGGACATTGGGGAGCGCGCCCTGCGGGCGCTGCCGGAGCGGCCGCTGCCGGAGACGGAGGACGAGTACTGGCCGGCCCTGTGGGAGGAGCAGGAGCGCGAGTTCGACTTCTTCGCGGACAACCCGGAGCTTGGGCAGATCATGATGCTCTCCCTGGGGGAGTGTGGGATCGGGGACGGCGAGGGACGGATGCTCCACGGCTCCCTGCTTCACCTGTTCCGGCGCAAAGAGGCGCTGATCCGGCGGGGACAGGAGCTGGGCCTCGTGCGAAGCGACCTCGGCGTAGGCCCTCTCATGAACGTGATGCGGTCGATCGGCAAGGCCCTCTGCGTTTCGATCTTAGGGGCCGACGTCCGGTCGTTCATGGCGCTTCCCGCCGCGGAGCGGGTGGAGCGGTCCCACCGCTACCTTGCCCTCATGCAGGACCTGGCGCTGCGGGTGTTGAGCGCGGGCGAGGTCGGGGCGGGCGGAGTCGTCGAGCGCTGGAGAGCGGCGGAGGAAGGGGCGGTTCTGTCGCTCCGGTCGGGCTCCATGAGCTTTGCAGGATAAGGAGTGATTGCGCGTATGTGGAGGAACTTGATGGGCGTTCTGAATAAGGTGCGGGTGCTGCTGTGGGTCGGGGCCCTGGCGATGGTGGGGACGCTGGTGACCGTCCAGGTCATGGCGAAGATGGAACAGGCGGAGGCGAACCTGCGCTCCCTGGAGCGCGAGACGGAGACCGTCTATCCCGTCACGACGGAGGTCCTGAAGACCTCCGACTGGAACACGTGGCGGAGCTACTACGGGCAGGGCAAGTCGGCCCACACCCAGAACGTGACGGCCTACGAACGCGAGATCGTGCGCGCGGTCCACGTGCAGGTGGGGGATCGCGTCAAGCCGGGGCAGACGGTGGTCACCCTCATGGTGGCGGACCGTGGGGCCAGGGTGCAGGCGCAGCTCACGGGTTACGACGAGGCGAAGCTGAACTACAACCGGCTGAAGGAGCTGCACGCCAAGGGCGGAATCTCGCAGTCCGAGGTGGACTCCGCCTACGCGACGCTGAAGTCCGCCGAGGCGCAGCTGAAGAGCTCCCAGTCCACCCTGCAGCGCACGGAGCTGAAGGCCAGCATCGAGGGCATCGTGGCCGCGCGCAACGTGGAGCCGGGCGAGGTGGCGGAGGCGGGGATGACCCTCATCGCCATCGTGGACCCGCGGGAGATGGAGGCCGAGCTCATGGTTTCCAAGAAGGACATCTTCAAGATCAACAGGAACACCTCCGTGGACGTCTACGTCGATGGCGTGCGGAGCGCGGGCTGGGTGAAGCGCACGAGCCCCGAAGCCCAGACGGGGTCGGGCCTGTACCCCGTCGTCGTCGGCCTGCCGGAGAAGAGCGGCATCCTGCCGGGCTCCTACCTCGAGGGGCGCTTTTTGGTGGACCATCAGCCGGGCGTCATCGTCATCCCCTCCAACGTCGTGATCTACCGCAGCGGCGGCCAGGCCGTGTACCTGGCGTCGGGCGACGTGGCCCACAGCGTCCCCATCACCACGGGCGACGGGCGCGAGGGCCGCGTGGTGGTCACCTCGGGGCTCAAGGCGGGCGACGAACTGATCGTCAGCGGCAGCCGCGTGCTTTACGAGGGCGCCGCCATCACGCGGGACGCGCCCGGCGGGGCTCAGAAGATGTAGGGGGGACGAGGCTCACACCATGAGAAGTTTTGTCCGCTTCTGCATCTACCACCCCGTTTTCACGGCCTGTTCGGTGGTCGTCTGGGTCCTGCTGGGCGTCAGCAGCTACTTCACGCTAGGCGTGACGCTCTACCCGGACGTGGAGCTGCCCTTCGTCCTGGTGCGGACCACCTACGACGGCGCAGGCCCCAACGAGATCGAACAGCTGGTGACCAAGAGGATCGAGGACGAGTTGGCCGACGTGGACAACCTGAAGTCCCTCACCAGCTACTCCCAGGACGGCGTGTCCATGATCGCCGTGGAGATGGAGTCCGGGACGAATCAGGACCTGGCGCTCTTGAACGTCAACAACGAGGTCAAGGCGGCAATCCCGGACCTCCCGGACGGCGCGGACGAGCCCGTCTGCATGAAGTTCGACATCAGCTCTCAGCCCTTCCTCACCGTCGCCTTTGCCGCGGACTCCATGCCGGAGAAGGCGGCGAAGAAAATCATCGAGGACCGCATCCAGCCCATCGTGTCGCGCGTCGAGGGCGTGGGGCAGGCCTACGTCTCCGGAGGCCGGGACCGCCAGATCCAGATACTGCTGGACCCCTCGGCGCTCAACGAGTACGGCATCAACTACCTCCAGGTCTGCAACGTGGTGGCGGCCAACAACCAGACCACGCCCACCGGCTACGTCACCCAGAGGCAGGACGAGATATCCCTGCGCCTGGTGGGCGAGTTCAACGACGTGGAGCAGCTGGAGAACATCCTGATCCCCACCTCCAGGGGAGAGCCGGTGCGGCTCTCCATGCTGGGGCAGGTGGTGGATGCGGAGGTGGACCAGCGCAGCCTCGCCCGCGCCAACGGCAGCCCCGTGGTGCTGCTGCGCGTCAGCCCCAGCTCCAACGCGGACGTCGTGAAGGCCGGCGCGGAGATCAAGCGCCAGCTGGCGCGCCTGATGAGGGACTACCCCGCCTTCACCTACGAGTACACCCAGGACGACACCTCCTACGTGGAGTCCGCCGTCAAGAACATCGTGCGGGACACGGGCATCGGCATCCTGCTGACGGCCCTGGTGATCTACCTCTTCCTTGGGCGCCTGTCGGCCACCTTCATCGTGGCCTGCTCCATGCCCGTGGCCTTCGCGGCCACCTTCGTGCCGCTCCAGATGTACGGCTACACGCTGAACCTGATGAGCACCCTGGGGTTGGCTCTCTCCATGGGCACGCTGGTGATGAACGCCATCCTCATCATCCAGAACATCTACCGCTACCGCGACATGGGCTGCGACCCCTTCAAGGCGGCGGAGGACGGGACGGTGGAGATATCGGTCTCCGTCCTGGCGGGCGTCCTGACGAACCTCGGCGTGTTCATGCCCGTGGCCATGATGAACACGATTTCGGGCCAGTTCCTGAGGCCCTACGCCGTCACGATCGTCTACGCCACGATCTTCTCGCTGTGGGTGACGATGGCCGTCACGCCCTGCATGGCGGCGCGCATCAGGCGCCAGGAGGGTGACGCGGAGCTGCCCCTCATGGGCCGCATCCTGACGGGGTGGTGGAATTGGCTCTTCGACGGGTTCCGCGACCTCTTCGTCCTCCTGCTGAAGGGGGCCATGCGGTTCCCGGCCTCCACAGTCCTCCTGGTGCTCCTGATGACCTGGGGCTCGCTGAAGCTGGGCGGCTTCGTCGGAACCCAGTTCATGCCGGAGTCGGACGACGGAACGATCCGCATCTTGGTGACGCTTGACAACAACGCCTCCATCACCCGGACGCGGGACGTCCTGGAGCAGGTCGAGGCCTTCATCGAGGGGATGGAGGACCGCAAGTGGATTCGCAGCGTCGTCTCGAGCGTGGCGGGGTCCATGCGCAGCCAGGCCTTGAACGAGGCGAACGTCAGCCTCTACCTCGTCAACGCGGAGGAGGGGCGGCCCTCCACCCAGGAGATCGCGGACCGCATCCGTCCCTTCCTTGCGACGCTTCCCGGCGTGGAGTACTCCGTTTCGGCAACCCGCGCCGGCTTCAGCGACCCCATCTCCATCGAGGTCAGGGGGACGGACCTGAACGTGCTGTACTCGGTGGCGGAGGAGATTCGCGCCCGCGGGCGCAAGGTGCCGGGCGTGCGCGACCTCGCGATCGGAATGGAGCTGGGCAAGCCGGAGCTTCGGGTGGAGCCCATCCGCTGGCGCCTCTCGCCCCTGGGGCTCAACATTGCGGATCTGGCGCGCATCGTCCGCGGCTACCTCATCGGCATGAATTCGGGAAAGTTCCGCCAGGACGGCTACGAGTACGATATCAAGGCGCGGCTCAGCCGGGAGAAGGCCGGGGACATCTTCAAGGTGCATGAGCTGCCCGTCATGACGGGCAACGGCCTGGTGCCCCTCGACGAGATGGCGAACGTCGTCTGGGGCGACGCGCCGACGGAGATTCAGCGCAAGGACCGCGTCCGCATCGTGCCCGTGACGGGCCGCGTGCGCTACATCACGACGGGCGAGGGCAACGCGCGCATGAAGGAGATAACGGACGCCATGACCCTGCCCGAGGGCGTCACGATCTCCTTCGGCGGCGAGGCCGAGGACATGGCGGAGGAGTTCGCCGAGCTGATCCGCACCCTCGTCATCGCCATCGTCATCACCTACCTGGTGGTGGCGGCCATCCTGGAGTCCTGGACCTACGCGGCGATTATCCTCTTCACGGTGCCCATGGCGGCCATCGGCGTGGTGCCGGCCCTGATCGTCACGGGCGTCAACATCTCGATCTTCGCCATCATCGGCATGATCATGCTGGTGGGCATGGTGGTCAACAACGCCATCGTCATCGTGGACTACGCCGAGGTCCTGAGGGGGCAGGGCAAGCACCCCTACGAGGCCATCGAGGAGGCCTGCGTGGTGCGCTTCAAGTCCCTGGTCATGGCGGTCGTCACGTCTGTCGTCTCCCTGATCCCCCTGCTCTCGACGGGACGCGGGGCCGAGATGAAGCTTCCCATCGCGGTGGTCGCCATCGGCGGGCTGCTGGCGGGCGGCTCTTTGGCGATGGTCTTCATCCCGTCGGCGTACAAGCTCACCTGGCGCATCCGGCTGTTCCTGGGGAGGCACAGGGGCGCAGGGGCCAACTGGCGGAGGGGCACGCAGAGGTGTAAAGCGTAAAAGCAGGGGCGGCGGGATTGATCCCGCCGCCCCTGCTTTAAACTTTGTGCCGCAATCGCTGACGCGATTGCATAAGCTGCGTCGTCTGGCCGAGCTACGGAAGTCCCCCGGACTTCCTTCGCCCTCAGCCGACCGACACGACGCCGACCGCCTGTCGGCGTCCGTAAGTCGTGTCGTATGGCTGACCCCCTCCGGTTCGCTGACGCGAACCACCTCCCCTTTCATAAGTGAGACAGCAAATCTTTGATTTGCGTCGTCGAACTTAGGAGCTTCATCAGGGGAGGCAATCCATATTAAACGCGATTTGGTATTATTATGGGTGTGGATATCGTTCAGTAACTTATTCCGGGAGGAGGAAGTGCGAGATGAAAAAGAACTTGTTGTTATGCATATTTACGATAATGATTTTTCCCGGATTTTCGGGTGGAAGTGTTGCTGCCGAAGTAAAATATCCTGAAAGAGTTACAGCTTCAGGGGACTTGCCTATTTTGCTTAAAAATATGCCTCCTTTGAAGCTGGGCAAAGAGCTTGAATGGAAAAAAACAGGAGCGCACAACCTGCCTTCCCCTGAATTTGATTGGAGAAAAAAGGGGCGTTACGATAAATATGCTGTAAATATTGTTTTGTTTGGAAACGATTGTCAACAGGAAGCGAAAAAAAATGTAATCAGTGAAAACCATATAGAGTGTGAGTTTAATTCCGGGGTCGTTGGTTTGGGGAGTTTTACAAAATACGCTGTATTGACGGAAGAGGGTACGCCGGCAGAAGATAGAAGAATTCTGGAAACGCCGAGGATATTATTGCATAACTATCCATATTCCGATAAAAAAAGCTCAGCAACCAAACGCCTGTTTCCCGAGAAAAAAATTGATGTGTCCCTGGTGAAAAACCCAATCAAGGTCGGGGAGGAATTTGTCCTTCATGGTAATGTAAGCCCCAACTCGTCTGGTGTTGGCGGAGAGATAATCATTGAGGTATTTGATGGTTTGCCCTCTTTAATGAGTCTGTTCTCCGGAGGTGAACGCCTGATTGAAACTGATCTTGACGAAGAGGGTCATTTCATGATTCGATCAGCTGTTGATAAACCTGGAAGATACACTTTGTTTGCGCGAATGATTGACCCGACGACAAAACAATGGCTTGCTTCCCGGGCTATAAAACTTGATGTGACGCCGCACGTAGGCGCTGTTTCTCTCCTTTACTTTCGTGATACGATGGTTATCGTCAGCGAAGAGGGGAAGGATGTATTGCCTTTGCTGATAGCGCAGGGTAAGGCTGAGGATTGGGAAGTATCCTCACCCGCTCTGTTTGGAACGTACTACAGCTTTGAAGATCCGTCAATGGCAAGGGTAACGGAAGAGGGATTTATTGAAGGGATAAAACCGGGCAGGACGGTTATGCATGCAAATTTCCGAGGGCAAAAGGCCTCCATACCAGTTTTAATCACGCCGAAACTCGTCCCTCCCCAGGAATCGGTTGTTCGTCTAAAACAACCGATTCAACCGCAAACACCTGTTCCTTTGAACCCGGTTTGGGGAAGCGTCTTTTCAAAAGGAGAAAAGATTACTTTAAGCGTCACCTCTTTTGACAGTTCGATGGGCGACGTTATGAGTTCGAGTTTCTGGCAGGTTCGTGAAGCTGGTGGTAAACGTATTGTAGCCGACCTTCGAATAGGCACTGAAAACTATGCGGAGTGGATTCCTCCAAGAAACGGCGTTTTTGAATGGAGTATGAGCTACTTTCATAGCAGAGGAAGAACGAAGGAAACGCCTTGGGTGAAAATTGTAGTTCAAGATTGATCCCCAATTCGCAGGCAAAGTTTTTAACGTGCGGCAGAAACGGGGTTCGTGCGTTTTCTGCCGCACCTGATGGGGCAAGGCCTGAGTCAGCTTGACTTGAACAATAACGGCCTTGATCCCCGATAAGGTTGCCACAACCTGTGGATTTGGAGGACAAAACCACGATTGGCAGAAACTCGCTGTGTGGCCTTGCGCTCCGGGAGCGCACGCACGGCGACGGTCCCAGGCCGGTTACAGCAGCACCGTGATGAGGACGACCAGCGCCAGGCCGGGCAGCAGGTCGCAGAGCTTGAGCTTCGTGAGCCCCAGGAGGTTCAGCCCGATGCCGAGGATCATGAGCCCTCCCAGGGCCGACAGGTTGGTGTACAGCCGCTCCGTGAGGAAGGGCGCCATGTGGACCGCCAGAAGGGTCAGCCCGCCCTGATAGAGGGCTATCGGCAGGACGGAGAACAGGACCCCCGGTCCTAAGGACCCGGCCAGGAAGACGGACGCGACGCCGTCTATGACGCCCTTTGTCACGAGCAACGTGGGGTCGTGGCGCAGGCCGTCGTCGATGGCGCCGATGATGGCCATGGAGCCGATGCAGAAGAGCAGCGTCGCCGTGACAAACCCCTGTGTGAAGGGGCCTTCCGCAAGGTGAAACCGCGCCTTCAGGAGGTCGCCCAGCCCGTTCAGCCGGTCGTCCAGCCGAAGCCAGTCCCCGATGAGTGCGCCCAGGACGAGGCTCGCCAGGACGGCGACGGCGTCCTGCATCTTCAGGCCCATGCCCACGCCGAGGCAGAGCGTGAAGAGCCCGATGCAGTGGAAGATCGTGTCGTTCAGGCGTTCGGGGATGAAACGCCCTAGGGCGAGGCCCAGTGAGCCGCCGAGGGCGATGGCAGCGACGTTGAAGAGCGTTCCCCCGGCGGGGACCCCGCTTAAAAATTCCATGGAATGACGCAGCTCCTTAATCTTTGGCTTTTTGCCCGGGCTTGAAAAAAAAGGCCGGCAGGGTGCCCCCCGCCAGCCCCTGCGTTGGGCCGACGCTATGCCCGGATGGCCTCAATGCGTCCGGGGTAGGCCGCTACGGCCTGCTTCAGGATGTTCCCCGACTTGATCAGGTCCTCCGTCTTCAGGACGTAGGCCAGCCGCATCTCGTCCTTTCCGCGCCCCGGCGTGGCGTAGAAGCCGCTGCCCGGCGCGCCCATGGTCGTCTCGCCGTTGACGTCGAAGTTCTGAAGCATCCAGATGATGAACTTCTCGCAGTCGTCCACGGGGAACTTCACCATGATGTAGAATGCGCCCTTGGGCTCCTCGCAGATGACGCCGTCGATCTCCTTCAACGCCTTGTAGAGCGTGTCGCGGCGCGTCTTGTACTCCCGGTTGACCTCCTCCAGGTAGCTCTTGGGCGTGGCGTAGAGGGCCGTGGCGCCCACCTGCTCCAGCGTGGAGACGCAGAGGCGGGCCTGGCAGAGCTTCAGGACCTGCGCCATGAAGTCCTTGTTCTTGATGGCGATGCAGCCGATGCGCGCGCCGCACGCGCTGAATCGCTTGGACACGGAGTCGATCATGATGACCCGGTCCCGGATGTCCGGGAAGCTGGCGAAGCTCGTGAACTTGTCGCCGTCGTAGGTGAACTCGCGGTAGACCTCGTCCGCGATGATGTAGAGGTCGTGCTTCTTCGCCAGCTGGGCCGCAGCCTCCAGCTCCTTCTGGGTGTAGACGGCGCCCGTCGGGTTGCCGGGGTTCGAGAACCAGAGGGCCCTCGTTCGGGGCGTGACGAGCTTCTCGATCACCTCCATGGGGGGCAGGTGGAAGCCCTCCTCGGCCCTCGTGGGGATGGGGACGATCTTCGCCAGCGCGGAGTTGGCGAAGGTGTTGTAGTTCGCGTAGAAGGGCTCCGGCAGCAGGATCTCGTCGCCGGGGTCGCAGATGGCTTGCACGGCGAAGGAGAGGGCTTCGCTGCCGCCGTTGGTGATGTAGATGTCGTCCCGGTCGTAGGGGATGTCCCAGGCGTGGTAGTAGGCGCTGATGGCGTCGCGCAGCTCGTTGCGCCCCTGCGAGGCGGCGTAGGCGATGGTGTCCACCTTGAAGCTGCGGATGGCGTCAAAATACCCCTGGGGCGTCTTGATGTCCGGCTGGCCGATGTTGAGGTGAAAGACCTTCTTGCCCTTGGCCTTCGCCTCGTCGGCGTAGGGGATGAGGCGGCGAATGGGGGATGCGGACAGCGCTTTGATTCGTTCGGAAAAACGCATGACGATGACCTCCTTAACGTTTTAAATGAGTCAATGAACGATGTCGTGCTCGGAGGACAGGACCGCGGGTTTGGATTGCGCGCGTCCTCCGCGCTTTGGGATCACTTCGCCTTGCCCTGGTTCGCGACGGCAGCCTGAGCCGTGGCGATGGCGTCGGCGTCGCCGAGGTAGCGGTGGGATTCGGGCGTCATGTCGTCGTTCAGCCGGTAGAGGAGCGGGACGCCCGTCGGGATGTTGAGCTCCAGGATGTCCTTGTCGGAGATGTTGTCCAGGTACTTCACGAGAGCCCTCAGGCTGTTGCCGTGGGCCGCGATGATGACCCTGCGTCCGGCGCGGACCTCCGGGACGATGGCCTCCTGCCAGTAGGGGACCACGCGGGCCACGGTGTCCGCCAGGCACTCGCCCGCGGGGAGTTCCGATTTCGTGAGGTTCGCGTAGCGCGGGTCCTTCCCCGGATAGCGTTCGTCGTCCTCCTTCAGGAACGGCGGGCGCACGTCGTAGCTGCGGCGCCAGATCTTCACCTGCGCGTCGCCGTACTTCGCCGCGGTGTCCGCCTTGTTCAGCCCCTGGAGGGCGCCGTAGTGGCGCTCGTTCAGCTTCCACGAGTTCCGGATGGGAATCCACATGAGGTCCATCTCCTCCAGGACCAACCACAGCGTCTTGACGGCCCGCTTCAGGACCGAGGTGAAGGCCAGGTCGAAAGCGCAGCCCTCCTCCTTCAGGAGCTGCCCTGCGACCCTGGCCTCCTGAACGCCCTTCTCGGACAGCGGCACGTCCGTCCAGCCCGTGAAGCGGTTCTCCCTGTTCCATGCGCTCTCGCCGTGACGTATCAGGACGATCTCGTACACTGAAAAGGCCTCCCCTCAAGTTTGAAGAATCCTTCCGCGGCACGGCCGCGTCGTCCGCGCGAAGGACGCAAAAAAATCCTTTCTGATGTATGGCTCAAGAATATCAGAAAGAGGCGGATTTTTCAATTTGTGCGTTTGTGTGTGCTATTGCTTCAGCACCTCCCGGTACTCCGACTCCAGCGACACCTCCGCAAAGGTCCCCATCTCGTTCATGACGGTCAGCGCGTCGTCCACGATCTGCATGGCGATGGGGCAGCCCGTCCCCTCTCCCAGCCTCATGCCCAGCGTGACCAGGGGGTGCAGCCCCATGGCCTCCGCCACGGCCGCGTAGGCCGGCTCCACCGACCGGTGGGACGCGATCAGGAACTCCCTGGAGAGCGGGGCGATGCGGGAGGCCAGGAGCGCCGCCGCGATGGCGATCACCCCATCGACCACCGCCGGGACGCGGTAGGCCGCCGAGCCCAGGAAGACGCCCGTCATGGCCGCGAGGTCGAGTCCTCCGACGCAGGACAGGATATCGAGGGCGTCCTGCGGGTCGGGACGGTGTCGGTCCAGCGCTCCGAGGATCACGCGCTTCTTCGTCTCGAAGGCCGCGTCCGTCAGGCCGCCTCCGCGCCCGACGAGGGCGCTGTCCCGCGAGTCCAGCGCGGCCATGATGCAAGCCGCGGCCGGCGTCGTGTTGCCCATGCCCACCTCGCCTGCCCCCAGGATCTGATAGCCCTCCTCCCGCGCCCGCCCCGCGCACTCGATGCCGAACTCGACGGCCCGCCGCGCCGTTTCGGGCGTCATGGCCCGTCCCCTAGCGAAGTTCTCCGTCCCCCTTGGCATGAGCTTGCAGCTTGCGTCCACCCTGGGCGTCGGGCCCAGGTCCCGGACGCCCAGGTCAAAGAGGCGGAGGTCCACCCCGGCCCTGCGGCACAGCACGTTGATGCCGCAGCCCACGTCCGCCGCGTAGAACTCCATCAGCACCCTGGTGAAGTATTGCGGTGAGCCCGATACGCCCTCGTCGTAGACGCCGTGGTCCGACCCGAAGAGCAGGTGTACCCGCCGGTCGATGGAGTTCTTCACCTTTCCCGTGATGCCCGCGAGGCGAATGGAGAGCGCCTCCAGCTCCCCAAGGCTCCCCACGGGCTTCAGCAGGCCCTTTTGGCGCTCCTCGGCGGCCCTCACGGCCGCCGCGTCCAGGGGCGCGATGCGCGCCACCGCTTGCTCGATCGTCAAGTGTTCCTGCATGTTCAAAAATTCCTCCGAAGGTCATGAATTTCGCCCCTTTTAGGGGGGCTGAGAAACGCGCTTCTTCTTTTCGCCTCCCCTGAAAGGGGAGGTGGTCCGGAGGACCGGAGGGGTTGTTTCTCATGCTCAACGTCCCCCCTTCGGGGAGCCTTCCGGCTGCCGTTAGCCCCTGCTCACGGGCTGTCAGTCCCAATCCCCACGCGCTTCGCGCGGCCCGATGAAGTTTCAGACACTGAAGGGAGCCCATACGGTTGACAGCTCTCAACGACTTAATCAGTGTTTTCCCTAGAGCAAAGCTTCAATCAAAGCTTCAGGCAAAGCTTCCTGACGCAGCCCGTATACATTGTATAATAAAAATCGACGGGCGGCGAACCTGTGTGGCCCCCTCGAGTTCTTTCGTCGAAAAGAGGATGTGTCATGACCTTCCCAACCGTGCTGTGCTTTGCCCTCCTGCTGGACGTCCTGCTGGGCGACCCCCACGCCCTGCCGCATCCCGTCGTCGGGGTCGGCCGCCTCATCCGCTTCTGGGAGGGGCGGCTCTACCCGGGGGCGGGTGCCCCCTGCGCCGTCGTCCGGGGCGCAGGCCTCTGCGCCCTCGTGCTGCTCTCGACGCTCGTGGCCGCCGCCGGCCTGCTGTGGGCGGCGGGCTGGGACGGCGGCCTCGCGGCGGCGGTCGAGGTGTACCTGCTCTACGCGGCCTTGGCGTGGCGCTCCCTGAAGGATGAGACGATGCCCGTCGCGCTGGCGCTGTTCCGCCGGAACCTGCCTGGGGCGCGGGCGGCGCTGTCCCGCGTCGTGGGACGGGACACGGAGAACCTGAACGAGCCCTCCATCGTGCGCGGGGCCGTCGAGACCGTCGCGGAGAACTCCGTGGACGGCGTGATGTCCGTCCTGTTCTTCGCGGCGCTGGGCTGGGCCGTCGGAGAGGGCGCCGGCATGGTCCTCGCCGTCTGGGGCTTCAAGGCGGCCAGTACCATGGACTCCATGGTGGGCTACGAAAACGCGCGCTACCATGAGTTTGGACGCGCTGCGGCGCGGCTGGACGACGCGCTGAACTTCATCCCCGCCCGACTCGGCGGCCTCGCCATCCTGGCGGCCGGCGCGTGCCTCGGCATGGACGCAGGGGAGGGGATGCGGGTCTTCCTGCGCGACAGGAGAAAGCACAAGAGCCCCAACAGCGCCCACGGGGAGAGCGCCTTTGCGGGGCTTCTGGGGCTGAGGCTGGGGGGTGACGCCCTCTACGGCGGCGTCCCCGAATCCCGCCCCTGCCTGGGGGACGGGACCCGGACGCCCGAGGCGGCGGACGTCCTGCGGGCCCACAGGCTGCTGGATGCGGCGTCGGCCCTCTTCGCCCTGCTCTGCGCGCTGCCCTTCCGGCTCGCCTGAGCCCTTCCCCCTGTGACGGCTATGACTGCGGAAAAGGGCATGAGCCAGCCTTCCCCGGGCGGAACCCTCCGCGCGCTGCGGGCGCACGGGGCGAACCCGGAGAAGCTCTACGCCGCGCTCGGCATCCCCATGCCGGCGGACGTCATCGACTTCAGTACGAACGCCTGCGCGCTCCCCTGGCCCGACGAGGCGGTGGGCCGGGCGATCGACACGGCGCGTTTGGCGTCCGCGTACCCGGACGACGAGTGCCTGGCGCTGCGCCGCCTCATCGCCGCCCGCGAGGGCCTCGCCCTGGAGAACGTCCTCGTCTCGAACGGCTCCAACGAGGCGCTGTACCTTCTGGCCTCCTTCTTCGCCGGGCGCCGCACGGCGGTGCTCCAGCCCTCCTACGGGGAGTACGCCCGCGCGCTTCGCGCCTTCGGGGCGGAGGTGGAGGACGTCTTCAGCCTCGATGCGGCAGGCGGCGCCGACCTCTTGATCCTGTCCAACCCCTGCAACCCGACGGGGGCCTACCTCCCGCCCGATGAGCTGGCCCGCTTTGCGGCGGACCACCCGGACGCGACCCTCGCCGTTGACGAGGCGTACATCGACTTCCTCCTGACGCGGAAGGGAGAGAGGCTCGACGTGCGCGCGCTGCCGAACGTCCTCCTGCTGCGCTCCCTGACCAAGACGTACCACCTGAGCGGGGCGCGCATCGGCTACGTGCTGGCGGGGGAGGGGTGGATCCGGCGCCTGGGGAGCCGTCAGCCGACCTGGAGCGTCAACGCCTTCGCCCAGGCGCTGGCCCTGGCCTTCATGGAGGACGAGGGCTTCCTGGCGAGGCTCCGAACTCACTACGCCGAGGAGACGCCCCGCCTGGTCCGCGCGGTGGAGGCGGCGGGCTTTCGCGTGCGGCCGTCCTGCGTACACTACTTTCTGATGGAGACGGAGGACGACGAGGCCCTGATTCGGGGCCTGATGGAGCGGGGCATCGTGGTGCGCCACACGCGGAACTTCCCCGGCATCGAGGGGCGGTGCGTCCGCATCGCCACGCGGACGTGCCAGGAGGACCGGCGGCTCGCCGGCGCGCTGAGAGAACTGAGGGAAAGGGGCGTTTGTCGATGAAGGGGATCATGGTGCAGGGGACCTCCAGCGATTCGGGGAAGAGCTTTCTGGTCACGGCGCTCTGCCGACTGCTCTCCGACCGGGGCTTTCGCGTCTGTCCGTTCAAGTCCCAGAACATGTCGAACAACGCCTGCGTCACGCGGGACGGGCGCGAGATGAGCCGCGCCCAGGCGGTGCAGGCGGAGGCCGCGCGGCTTGAGCCCGAGACGTTCATGAACCCCATCCTCCTGAAGCCGCGGCGGGACGTGTCCTCGGAGATCGTGCTGGAGGGCCGCGCGCTGGACACGCCGGCGGAACGCGGCTACTACCGCACCTTCACCCGGACGCTGGGCATCGAGGCCGTGCGCCGCGCCCTGCGCCGCATCGAGGAGCGATTCGACGCGGTGGTCATCGAGGGGGCGGGCAGCCCGGCGGAGGTCAACCTGAACGAGTTCGAGATCGTGAACATGCGCGTGGCGCGCGAGGCGGACGTCCCGGTGGTGCTGGTGACGGACGTGGACCGCGGCGGGTCCCTGGCCTCCATCGTCGGCACGCTGGAGCTTCTGGGGGAGGACCGCGGTCGGGTGAAGGGCCTGATCTTCAACAAGTTCCGCGGCGACAGGAGCCTCTTTGACCCTGCCGTCGTCTGGATCGAGCGGCGCACGGGAGTGCCGGTCCTTGGGGTGATGCCCTGGGTGGAGGGCGCGGCCATCGCGGGCGAGGACTCCCTGAACGTCCACTGGGGCCGGACGGGAGGCGAGGGCCTCTCCATCGGGGTCGTGCGCTTTCCGGGGCTGTCGAACTTCACGGACCTCGACCCCTTTGAGCTGGAGCCGGACGTGGAGCTTGTCGGCCTGGATGCGGACACGCCCGAACGGACGCTTCGTTCCCTGGACGCCGTGCTCCTGCCCGGCTCCAAGAACACGATGCGCGACATGGCGTGGCTCGAGAGGACGGGGCTGGCCCGAGCCGTCCGCGAACTCAGCCGCGCAGGGAGATGCGTCTTCGGGCTCTGCGGCGGCTACCAGATGCTGGGGGAGCGCCTGTTGGACCCGGACCTGAAGGAGAACTCGGAGATTCGGGAGATCGAGGGGCTGGGGCTCCTGCCCTCCGTGACGGCCTTCGGCGCGGGGGAGAAGCGCACAGTCCGCACCGAGGGCCGGGTGCGGCGCCAGCTCTCCGCTGGCGAGGTCCCCGTGGCGGGCTACGAGATCCACTTCGGCGTCACCCACCCCGTGGAGGGGAGCTCCTGCCCCGCGCTGCTGGACGTCGCGGGAGGCGGCGTCGAGGGGCTGGCCCGTCCGGACCTCTCCGTGGCGGGCACGTACCTGCACGGCATCTTCGACGCCGACGCCTTCCGGGCGCTGTGGCTCAACGCGGTGCGGCGTTCGCGCGGCCTGGAGGAGCGGGCCGTCACGGACACGAGGGCCATGAAGGAGCACGCCTACGACGCCCTGGCTCGTGCGGCGGAACGGCATTTGGACGTCGGCGCGATCCTGAGGCTGATGGGGCTCGCGTGATTCCAATTCCCCATCCATATCCTTACGTTGTTGGGGGCGCGTCATGGGAATGGGCCCGCTTCCCTCCCGCGGCAGGGGAGGAAGCGGGCCCACTCGTTTTCCTAAAGGCCTTGCCGGTTTTGATACCAATTTGCGTCTAAAGGGAAAGAAAGGCCCCCCTGCAAGGGGGGCTGCCCCGAAGGGCCTGGGACTGACGGCCCGTGAGCGTCAGCGAACGGCAGCCGGAAGGCTCCCCGAAGGGGAGGGGTGTAGGGGCAGCGAGTGTTTTTCATAAGACGCGCCTGTCTGACATTCCCCGCCAACGCCTCCACAAAGCAATCCATTGCCTTGCTTCGGCACAGCCGACCGACACGACGCCGACCGCCTGTCGACGTCCGTAAGTCGTGTCGTCTGGCTGAGCTGCGGAAGTCCCCCGGACTTCCTTCGCCCTCAGCCGACCGACCGGCCGCCGCAATCCTCCCGAAAGATCGGCTTGCGTGAGGCCGGTCGTCTGGCCGAACCCCTCCGGTTCGCTGACGCGAACCACCTCCCCTTTCAGGGGAGGCAATCCATATTAAACGCGATTTGGTATGAGGCGGATCGCGCCGTTTGGGGCTGCCCTATTGGCTTCGCCGCGTCCTGCGGTGCGTCCGGCCCATTTCGGCGTTCGCCACGTATCCGGCGGCGTTCCTCACGCTTGCGGCGACGGCCGCGGCGGAGGGGACGATCTCGCCGTCGTGCGCTGCCCTGGCCTTATAGGCGGGGGGTGCGGCGGCGTCCGGGATTCGGGACGTCTTGCCCGACGACGCGGCGATCCGGTCCGCCCGCTCCTTCAGGTGCTTCAGGCGGCGGTCCGTCGGCGGGTGGGAGTTGAATCCGTTGGGCTCGGTTCCAAGGCCCGCGTCCTTGAAGCGCTTCATGGCCCGATAGAGGGCGTGGGGATCGTACCCCGCCTTGGCCAGGAGGTCCGTCCCGTAGTCGTCGGCTTCCACCTCCTGCTCACGGCTGAAACCGCTCTCCGCAAGGCTCATGCCGATCGCCCCGGCGGTCTGAGCCAGGTCCCCCGCCTTACCCAGGAGCGATCCCAGGATGGCCCAGCCGACGTTGCGGCTCACCTGATCGCTGTAGTGCCCGCGGCGGACGTGCCCGATCTCGTGTCCCAGCACGCCCGCGATCTCGTCCTCCGCGTTCAGGAGGTCCATCAGCCCCTGGGTCACGTGGACGCTGAAGTCCTCTGCGGACTCGTACTTCACCCATGCGTTGGGCTTGTCGGACTTCTCGAAGGTGACGGGGATCCTCTTGAAGTCGTCCGCCGCCGCTACGCGCTCCCACGCCCTCTGCACGACGGCCCTGTCGATCCTGGCCCAGGCCGGGGCGACGGTCGTCGCCACCAGAAACGCGGCGAGCAGAACCGCCGCGCTGCCCAGGGGCCGTCCCATCCTCTCAAGCTGCATCCTCATCGACCTCCTGTCGACTTCCCGATCGTGTGCGGTCCCGCCGCCGTTTCGTCGTTTTTTCCTGCCCTGTCCGACGTGTGGTTACGTGCGCGCCGTCGCTGCAGCCGCAGGAGAGCAGCGACGAAATCGACGAACTTTGCCTTCAAGCGTAGGGCGATTCAGTTTGTAGTCAACGATTGCATTGACTTCCTCATAGCATCATAGAAAGAATTCAGTCGTTGGAAATTGCAGGCATGAGGTCATTGTTGTCCTCAATCCGTAGCATTCGGATGTCTTCCACTGAAGCAGAAAACCATGAAAATTTTTTTGCAAGGTCCTGGACGGCTAAAACGCAACGTACAGCATCCACTTTAGAATCTCCAAAATAGACGCCCCCTTGCTGGCGTGTGAACCCGTAGGATTCCAAAACTTTTTTGATGTCGTTGTAGGCGTTCGTATAACTTGGATTGCCGTAGGTTTTTGAAAGCGTATCCTGTTCGAGGTCAAACGCTATAGCGTACATAATTACCTTCCCTCCTTGTTGAGGCTTTATACCTCCGGTGTAATGTATTCTCAGGTTGTTCTGGAACTTCGGCGCCCTCATGGGAGCGCGAAGTCCGCCACCAGGGGGGTGTGGTCTGAGGGCCGCTCCCAACCGCGGGGCTCGCGCTCCACAAAGCAGTCCGTGGCGAGGGGAGCCAGGGAGGGGGAGGCGAGGGCGTGGTCGATGCGCCAGCCGATGTTGCGGGCCAGCGCGTCCTTCACGCGATAGTCGAAGAACGTGAACTCTCCAGGGTCCGGGTGAAAGGTGCGCAGCAGGTCCGTCAGCCCTTCGGAGGTCCTGGCGAACCGCTCCTGGATGTCGCGGCAGAAACAGACGTGGTCGCGCTTGTTCTCCGGGTGCGTGACGTCCGCGTCCGTCGGCGCCACGTTGAGGTCGCCGACCCAGAGAAAGGGCCCCTCCATCTCCCGCAGGACGAGGCCCCTCACGCGCTCCAGGAAGCGCTTCTTGACCTCGTAGTCCGGGTGATCGACGGACTTGCCCTGGGGCACGTAGGTGTTGAGCACCGTCATGCCCGCCAGGCGCGTCAGTCCCACCCGGGTGGGGAAGTCCGGCTCCTCCCCGTCGCCGAAGCCGAAGGACGTCTCCGCGGAGAACGTCTCCCGAACCAGGGCCGCCACGCCGTTGTAGGCCTTCTCGCCGCAGAAGCGGGCGCGGTATCCCATCGCGGCGAAGGCGGCCTCGGGGAAGTCCTCGTCCGTGGCCTTGGTCTCCTGAAGCATCAGGACGTCCACGCCGCTTTCCGGCAGCCAGCGCTCCAGGATGGGCATACGGCTGCGCACGGAGTTGACGTTGAACGTCGCGAGGCGAAGCCCGTCCATCGGTCAGAGGCTCTTCTTTCCGGCCCGCTCGCGCAGGATGCGGCGGAGGATCTTGCCCGTCCCGGAGAGGGGGAACTCATCGACGAACTCGATGCTGCGCGGTGCCTTGAAGTGGGCCAGGTGCTCCTTCGCGTAACGGATCAGCTCGCGCTCCGTGACGGTCGCGCCATCCTTCCGCTGGATGTAGGCCTTGGGGACCTCTCCGTTGATGTCGTGGGGGATGCCCACCACGATGGCCGTCTGCACCGCGGGGTGCCCGGCGAGGACCTTCTCCACCTCCTGGGGGTAGACGTTGAAGCCGCCGACGATGAGGATGTCCGTCACGCGGTCCAGGATCCGGACGAACCCGTCCTCGATGCGCACGTAGTCGCCCGTGTTGAACCAGCCGTCCTCGAATCGCTCCGCCGTGAGCTCCGGCGCGCGGAAGTACCCCCGCGTGACCGAGGGGCCCCGCACCCACAGGACCCCCTCGTTCTCCTGGGTGTCCTGCCCTTCCCGCGTGCGGAGTTTGTGCTCGTAGCTGTCGAGAAAGGGACCGACGGAGCCCGATCGATGGGTCTCATAGCTGCGGTTTATCGTGACGACGGGAGAGGTCTCCGTCAGGCCGTAGCCCTCCATGATGTCCCGACCCGTCAGGTGCAGGGCCTGCTCGTGCAGGTTGGGGTTCAGACGGTCGCCCCCGGAGATCAGGAGCTTCTGACGCGCCAACCCCTCCTTGGGGAACTTTCCGTGCTCGACGGCCATGAGCAGGTAGGCGTAGATGGCGGGCACGGCGAAGGTGACGTCCACCGGAGCCTCCAGGATGGCGCGCATCGCCGGCTGCGGAGGCAGGAAGGCGGGCACGATGGCCAGGCGGGCGTTCATCGTCAGGGGCAGGATCGTGGCGACGGTGTAGCCGAAGGAGTGGAAGTTGGGCAGCACCGTCAGGAAGACGCGTCCCTCCTGAAGGGCGGGGACGACATCGCGGAGGCACTTGCAGTTGTCGATGAGGTTCCCGTGGGTGAGGGGTACGGCCTTGGGGGCTCCCGTGGTACCCGAGGTGGCGAAGATCACGGCCAGGTCGTTGTCCTCCGGCTTGCCGGGCCTGCATTTGAAGGCCGGCAACGGCCCCTCCGGCGGGCAGACGGCGTGGGGCCACCCCGCCTCGTCCAGGACCGCGATCACGTCGTCCTGCACGTCGGGGGCGACGACGGCGCCCGCGGGCTCGATCAGCTCCAGGGTCCCCTTCAGCGCGGGGATGCCCGCCGCGACGTTCAGGGGACAGAACGTTCCCTCCAGCCGCCAGACGGCTATCGAGAGCGCCAGGACCATCGGGCAGTTCTTCATCATGACGACGAGGCGCTGCCCCCGGCCGAACCCGGAGTCCCTGAGCGTCGCTTCACAGTCTGCCGTGAGCTTCAGGAGGTCGGCGCCCGTGCGCCACGTCCCCTCCCACCAGTAACAGGGCTCGTCCCTGTGGCGATTCAGGCTCTCGGTGATGATCTCTTCCAGTCTCTGAGGCATGATCAATGTGTTCCTCCTGCTGTCCTAAGGGTTGAAAACGGCGTTGCCGTTTGCGTGCCCCGCGGGCGTGAACGCTCTGCGGGATCGTTGCTTTCAGGCCGATCGACGGCCGATGACAAGCGCGAGCGCGAAGGTGGGCCTCAGCGTTGAGCGCGGTCGCGCTCCCGCTGGCGCAGCACGCGGCGCAGTACCTTGCCCGTGCTGGAGAGGGGAAGCTCCTCGACGAACTCCACCTCCCGCGGAACCTTGTAGTGGGCGAGGCGGGCCTTGCAGAAGCGGATCAGCTCCGACGCCGAGACCTGCGCGTCCTTGTCCTTGATGACGAAGGCCTTGGGTACCTCCCCGCTGATGTCGTTCGGCATCCCCACGACGATGGCCGTCTGCACGGCGGGGTGCTGGGAGAGCATGGCCTCGACCTCCTGGGGGTAGACGTTGAAGCCCCCGACGATGAGGATGTCCGTCACGCGGTCCAGGATCGTGATGTATCCGTCCTCGATGAGCACGTAGTCTCCCGTGTTGAACCAGCCGTGGTCGAACCGCTCGCGGTTGAGCTCCGGCGCATGATAGTAGCCCTCGGTCACCGACGGGCCCCGCACCCACAGCACGCCTTCGTCCGCCTCCGCCGGCATGCCCGCCTCCGTCCGAAGCTGAAGCTCGAAGCGGGGCAGGGGCCGTCCGACGGTCCCCAGCCTGAAGCCCTCCTCGACGCGGTTTGCCGCCAACACGGGGGAGCACTCCGTGATGCCGTACCCCTCCAGGACGCCGACGCCGAAGGCGGCCTTCACGCGCTCGTCCATCTGGGGGTTGTAGCGATCTCCGCCTGTGATGAGGAGGCGCACGCCCTCCGCCTTTTGCCCGCCGCGCTCCAGGAGGGCGAGGATGAAGCTCAGCATCGTGGGCACCAGGGGCAGGATGGAGGGGCGGGCCTCCTGGATGGCCCGCAGGGTGTTCTGAGGTGGCATGAAGCCGGGGACGACGACCTGCGAGGCGCCGACGTGGAGGGACGCCAACATGCTGACGGTGAAGCCGAAGGCGTGGAAGTTCGGCAGGACGGTCAGGAACGAGTCCCTGTCCGACAGCGTGGGGATGGCCTCGGAGATTCCGCGGCACTGGTCCAGCAGGTTCGCGTGGGTGATGGGCACGGCCTTGGGGTCGCCGGTGGTGCCGGAGGTGGAGAAGATGACGGCCAGGTCCTCGGCCTCAGGCTCGGCCGGCCGGCCGGTGAGGGCGGGGGGCGTCCCCTCGGTGGGGAACGTGGCGCAGGACAGGCCCGCGTCGCGGATGGCCTCCGTCAGGCTTCCGCTCACGCCCTCGGAAACGACGACGGCGAAGGGCTGAAGCAGGTTCAGCGTCTTGAGCAGGGACGCTGCGCCGGCCTTCTCGTTCAACGGGCAGAAGGAACCGCCAAGCCGCCATGCAGCCAGGGCCAGGGCTTCCGTCATGGGGCTGTTGGGCATCATCACGGCAAGCCTCTGCCCCGAGCCGAATCCTGCGTCCTCCAGCGATCTCGTGCAGCCGTCGGCGAGGGACTGGAACTCCCTGCGGTTGCCCCAGGCCCCTTTCCACCAGAGACACCGCGCCTCCGGCTCCTTGCGAAGACGTTCGTCCAGTACGTCGTTTAATCTCTCGGGCAAGGTAAGCCCCTCCTCCTGAGGGCGCAGCCGGCCCCTCGAAATGTAAGGTTTATAGTGATTTATTATACGATAAGACGCGAAAAATGTGGGGAGAAGGGAAGGGGCGTAGGACGTGGCGAACGAGTTTCCTTTACGGAGGACGAGGGTCCCCCGTCGCGGGAACTCAGCGACCCCGTGGCACCCAAAGGACACCGCTTACTGCTGCTCCCTTCCGGGCCTGACAGGGTTCACGGGCCTTTGCCGCACAGGACTGAGCCCCCGCGCCGGGGGACCGACTTCAGTATACAGGATGCCGCGTTTTTTTTCAATGATTCAGCCGCGGAGCGCGTCAGTTCTTCCCGTCCTTAAGGAACTGGTTGCAGAGCACGGGCGTTTCCTGCAGGATATGTGGTCAGGCGTTCAAAAAGTTCGACAGCACCTCGTTGAACCTGTCCGGCTCCTCCCAGAAGAGCATGTGCCCCGAACTCTCGAAAAAGACCGTCTTCGCCCCGGGAATGGCCTCGCCCACATAGGCGCTTCCCTGCCAGGGAAAGACCTTGCTGTTCCGGGCGACGAGCACGAGCGAGGGGACCGTTATCCTCGGCAGAAAGTCTCTCCAGTCGATATGCGTATGGTCACGCATGATCTCGATGCGTACCCTGGGAGGGCACTTGGATATCTCGTCCGCAAGCGTGGTAACCTCATCGACGGTCGGCTCCCGATGAAGGCAGCCGTGAACGAGACCCTCGGCCGAGGTACGCGGCAAAAACTCCGCGGCGCAGCAGGTACGCACGAACGTCTCCGCATCGTAGCAACTCGTCTGGCCCCAGGTCCAGTCCGGACCGATATACTGCGCCGGAGCCTGATCGATACAGACGAGCTTTTCGACGTGACGCGGCCCGAACAGTTCAAGGTAACTCCAGGCGATGGCTGCTCCCATGGACCACCCGACGAGGGTCACCTCATCCAGGTCCAGCGCCTCAATCAAATTGAGGACGTCCATCGCGTAGCGGGCAATGCGGTGTCCGTACAGCACCTTCTCGGATTCCCCATGACCGCGGAAATCCATAAGGACGACTTTATGGTCCTTCGACAGGGGTTCCACGTTTTTGCAGAAAAAATGCGTCGTGCAGGTCCAGCCTGGAAGGAACAGCAGTGGTTTCCCCTGACCATGCACCTCATAGTGAATGGAAACGTTATCGTTGGTGGTTGTGAACGGCATGACTGACCTCCTGTAGGATTTAAATTTCTCCGTGTCCGCCTGCTGTCTGGAACCGGAGAATGGAAACGCAGAGCTATCAAGGATATTTTTTCGGACCCTACATGACATATACCACCGGAGTATGAAAAAAGCAACTTTTATCATCGGTCCAGACGTTTTTATCGGGCTGGCAGTCCCTTGGCGGGACGGTCCGTATGCTCTGGGACGGAGCCGGAGGTCAGCGGCTAAGGCGCCGCATCAGCGCGAGCCACCCCTCTGCAGCGCGGTCCTCCGAGAAGTACGACGCTCGTTCCCTCAGAGATGGGGCCGGCATGGGGTTCGCCAGGGCGTCGTTCAGTGCATCGGCCATGGCCTCGTCGTCCCCGACAGGCACGAGCCAGCCGTACTTCCCGTGAGCCAGGATTTCGCCGGGGCCGCTGGGGCAGTCCGTCGAGACGACGCTGCAGCCGCAGGCCAGCGCCTCCGCAGCGACGTTGCCGAACCCCTCCCAGCGGGAGCTGATGGCGAAGACGGAGGCCCGCGCTATCCAGGCGTAGGGGTTGGGGTCGTAGCCCGGAAGCGCAGTGCGGTCCGAGAGCCCCATCTCCGCGATCCGGCGTTCCAGCAGGGGGCGTTCCTTCCCCTCTCCAAGGACGATGAGCCGGACCTCCGGCCTCCGCCGGGCAAGGCGGGCAAAGGCCCGCAGGAGCGTCGAGAAGTCCTTCTGGTCCCCGAGGCGTCCGGCACCGAGGACTACGGGCGGCTGTCCGGCCTCAAGCCATGGATGTGGCGCGGACGCCTTCGCCGCGGCACGAATTTGTGCGAGAAGCTCCGGCGTGACGACGGCGTTGTAGATGACGTGGATTTTTTCGGGCGGGAGGAAACCAAGGGACCGCATCTCGTCCGCTACGCCGCGGGAGATGCAGACGCAGGCGGCGGCGCGGGGCGCCAGCAGGCGGTAGCGCAGGGTGCGGAGGCGCGTCTGGAGGGGGCCGCGCTCCATCGTGAACATGCTGCGCTGGGACAGGATGACCTGGAGGGGGCCTCGCAAGATGACCTTCGTCAGCAGGGCGCGCATGGCGGTGTAGACGGGGAGCAGGAAGCCGAACCCGCCGCGCCGAACCTCGCTCAGGAGGCGCAGGAAGGACCCGTGGAGGTCAACGACCCGGACCTCGGGGACGAGGCTCGCGAGCATGGGGCCGCGCGCGTGCAGGAACAGCACGGAGACGGAGAGCCCGCGGCGAGACAGGGCGTTCGCCAACCGCAGGGACGACCGTTCCGCCCCTCCCGTTCCCGCGTCGCGCAGCAGGAACGCAACGGGCGGCAGCCCGGCGTCCATGCCTAACGGGCCCCGCCGCGAAGTCCTGCGGCGAGGCGATGAAGGAACTCCCGAACGAGGAGGCCAACCGCGAGGACCGGCTCGCCACAGAGGATGTCGCGCCGGAGCCTGAGACCGATCCGCCGCCAGCATTGGGCCGTGTGGCGGTGCAGGGAGGGCGTGTGGGAGGCGGTGCGGCTCAGAAGGTCGATCAGCTCGTCGCGGGTCGTGTTCTCGCCCCAGGCGCTGCGCAGGTACGCCCTCCAGTAGAGCCTTTCGGAGAGAAGGCCCGTCAGCCCCAGCCATGGCTTCGACTCGTTGATCATGTGGAGGATGGAGTTGGAGGGGTCCTCCTCCAGACGACGGTTGTTGAACCTGTCGTCGAGCAGTTTGATGGAGCCTCTGAACAGGGAGTTGAGGATGTCCTGGTCGGCCAGTCGGGCGGTGTGTCCTCTGTGGGCGAGCCAGTCCATGGAGGCCTGAAACAGGCTGCCCCGCTCTCGGATACGGTCCAGGTCCATCAGCAGGACGCCGGCGTTGACGTAGGAGGCAGGGTCTCCGCCGTTCAGACGCACGCGAAGGGCCTCGGCGGAGAGGCGGCGAAGCCCTCTTCCAGGGTGGTCTAATGCACCGGCAAGGCAGTTCCCGTCCAGGCTTACCTCCCAGAGCTCCCGCAGGTCCAGGTTCACCAGGGTGTCGCAGTCCAGGTAGACGACCCGGCCGACGGGAAGCAGGTCGGGGATGAGAAGGCGGTAGAGCGTCCCAACGGAACAGGCGTCTTGAACGAGGGCCACCGTCCGAGCGTCCAGCTGGTCTCGATAGGGGGTGACGTCGATGAGGCGGACCTCCTGCGCGTACTTCGCGGCCGTGCGAAGGAACTTTCCGCGGGCCTCCTCCGTCAGCGTGCTGTCGTGCAGCACGTGTACGACGACGGGGCTCTCCGTGTTCTCGAAGATGGAGGCCATCACGACGCCCGCGTGTTGGCTGTACGTCCCCCTGGGGTCGTACAGCGCTAGGGCGGCGTGGATCGGCCCCTCCGTCCTCGTCGCGCCGCCCCTCATGCCCCGGACCTCTCCCTCAGGATCGTCCTCACCCGCTCAAGGTCCTCCTGCGTGTCCACTCCGACGCCCTCGGCGCTGGAGGCCGTGACCTTGACGCGGAGCCGGTGTCCGTGCTCCAGGGCTTTGAGCTGCTCCAGGGATTCTGCCTCCGCCAGCGGCGTCATGGGGAGCACGGCGTAGTGCCGAAGGAAATCCGCGGTGTAGGCGTAGAGGCCGATGTGGCAGTAGACGGGGAGGCGCGGCTTGTTCCGCGGGTAGGGGATGAGGGAGCGGCTGAAGTAGAGCGCATCCCCGTTTTGGTCCATGACGACCTTCACCGCGTTGGGGTTGTCCCGGTCGGCGTCCGCCATGGGGCGGCACAGCGTGGCGAAGGAGACGCCCGGCTCGTCCAGGAGCGCTGCGACCTCGTCGATCGTGGCCGGGTCCAGCAGAGGCTCGTCCCCCTGGACGTTGACGACGGCGTCCGCGTCCGGGGCCAGGATGCGGAGGGCCTCCTCCGCACGGCTCGTTCCGTTGGGGTGATCCGGCGAGGTCATGACGGCGCACCCGCCGAAGGCCCTCACGGCGGACGCGATGCGCTCGTCGTCCGTCGCTACGGCGACGGACGTAAGGCGTCGGGCCGCCATGGTGCGCTCATAGACGTGCTGGATCATGGGTTTGCCGCAGATGTCGGCCAGGGGCTTGCCCGGCAGGCGGGAGGAGGCGTACCGGGCCGGGATGACCCCCAGGATTTTTTTGACGTTCATGGGATGGGCCTCACGCGATGCCGGACTTCAGGAGGTCGTGGACGTGCAGCATCCCCACGGGGCGTCCGTCCTCCAGGGCCACGAGCACGCTGATCTCCTCCCGCTCCATGACGCGCATGGCCTCCGCTGCCAGCGCGTCCGGGCTGATGCCCTTGGGGTTCTTCGTCATCGCGTCCTCGATCCTCACGAGAAAGGCGTCCGTTCCCCGCCGCCCGATCAGGCGGCGCAGGTCGCCGTCCGTGAAGATGCCGCACAGCCTCCCGTCCTCGTCCACGACGCAGGTGGCGCCGTACCCCTTGCTGGTGATGGAGAACAGCGCGTCCTGTACGGAGACGCCGCACGGCACCGCGGGCAGCTGGCCGGGGCCGCCCATCACGTCGCGGACGCGCGTCAGGAGCCGTCGCCCTAGGGCCCCGCCCGGATGAAACAGGGCGAAGTCCTCGCGCTTCAGTCCCCGCAGCAGCGTCACCATCGCCGCCAGCGCGTCGCCCAGGGCCAGTTGCAGCGTGGTGCTGCTCATGGGGGCCAGCTGCAGCGGATCGCCCTCCTTCTCGACGCGCGAATTGAGGACGATGTCCGCATGCTGCGCCAGGGGGGATTCAAGCCCCCCCGTGATGGCGATCATCATCGCCCCCAGCCGGCGGAAGTGGGGGAGCAGCGCCACGATCTCCATGGAGGTCCCGCTGTTGCTGATGAAGAGCCCCACGTCTTCCCGCCGCACCATGCCCAGATCCCCGTGGGAGGCCTCGGCGGCGTGCAGGAAGAAGGACGGCGTCCCAAGCGACGCCAGCGTGGCCGATATCTTGCGCCCCACGTGTCCGGACTTGCCGAGCCCAACGACGACGACCCGACCGCTGCACTCGTGGACGGCGTGGGCCGCGCGCGTCAACTCCGGCCCGACCCGGTCCGCTGCCCGCAGGATCTCAGCGGCCTCGGTCCTCATGAGCCGGCGTCCCGCCTCCAGGAGCTCCTGGTCCGAACGCCGCTCTCCGGGTCTCTCGCACGGAAGTGCCGACGTCATCTCGCCTCGCCCCCTTCCCTTCCACGTCCCGGGGCGTCCTCGCCCTGCCTCAGCCCATCGGGCAGCGCCCGTCGCGCCCTGTGGATGGCCAGCACCTGATCCAGGAAAGCGCCCATCTCGTTCAGGGGGATCATGTTGGGCCCGTCGCTTCGAGCCTTTTTGGGATCGGGATGCGTCTCGGCGAACAGGACGTCGATTCCGACGGCCGCCGCCGCCCGCGCCAGGGGCAGGGCCAGCGCACTGTCCCCGCCGCTCATGCCGCCCATGCCGCCGGGCCGCTGCACGCTGTGCGTGGCGTCGAACATGACGGGATACCCCAGGTTCCGCATGGTCACGAGGGCCGTCATGTCGACGACGAGGTGGTGGTAGCCCATCACGGTGCCGCGCTCGCACAGGATGACGCGATCGTTCCCCGCCTCGCGGCACTTCGCCGCGGCGTACTCCATGTCTTCCGGGGCCAGAAACTGGGCCTTTTTGAGGTTGATGATCTTTCCGGTCCTCGCAGCGGCCACCAGCAGGTCCGTCTGGCGGCACAGGAAGGCGGGGATTTGAATGACGTCCGCCACCTGCCCGACGGGCTCGGCCTGATGGCTCTCGTGGATATCCGTAAGGATGGGCACGGCCGCAGTCTCCTTGATCGTCTCGAGCTGTTCGAGTCCCTTCTCCAGACCCGGCCCCCGCCATGCGTGGATGGAGGTGCGGTTGGCCTTGTCGAAGGACGCCTTGAAGACGTAGGGAAGGCCCCGCTCGCGGCACAGGCGCTTCATGGTCTGGGCCACCTCGAGGCCGAGTTCAAGGCTCTCCAGGGAGCAGGGGCCCGCCGCGACGGCAAGCTCTCCGCCGATGGAGAAGTTTCCGATCCTGTACTTGTCCTTGTCGAAAACAGCGTCCAAAAATAATCCTCTCCGTTCTGTTCCGGCGTCTTGGCGTCTGTGCCGAAGGCGCTTTCGGGACGCCATGGGCACAGGTCCCGTAAAGTTATTATAGACCGTTTTCCGTTTGGATGCCTCAGTCCGGCGGGTCCTCTTCCACGAACGCGCCGTAAATGGAGCGGATCGCCCGTTTGAAGTCCTCGTTCAGCACCCCTGTGGAAGTGGCTCCGGAAGGTCGGGCTTGTGCAGGTAGAAACAATCCTGAGCCGAGAAACGGAGCGCCTAATGCTTTTTCATACCAATTTGCGTCTAAAGGGCAAGAAAGGCCCCCCTGCAAGGGGGGCTGCCCCGAAGGGGCTGGGACTGACGGCCCGTGAGCGTCAGCGAACGGCAGCCGGAAGGCTCCCCGAAGGGGAGGGGTGTTTTTCATAAGACGCGCCTGTCTGACATTCCCCGCCAACGCCTCCACAAGGCAATCAATTGCCTTGCTTCGGCACAGCCGACCAACGCAGTGCTGCAATCGCTGACGCGATTGCATAAGCTGCGTCGTCTGACCGAGCTGCGGAAGTCCCCCGGACTTCCTTCGCCCTCAGCCGACCGACCGGCCGCCGCAATCCTCCCGAAAGATCGGCTTGCGTGAGGCCGGTCGTCTGGCCGAACCCCTCCGGTTCGCTGACGCGAACCACCTCCCCTTTCAGGGGAGGCAATCCATATTAAACGCGATTTGGTATCAGAATGTCTTTAGGATAAGAACTTACACGCATAGCATTCAATATTTAAGGTGGATGTTCACTCAGCTGGTGAATAACCACCAAAGATTCAAGCGTTATGACATTTTCCGTTGGTGCCAGGCGAGAAATGGGCTCTATGCGATAGACTGGCAAATTTTGATGAATTGTTCGATGATGGGATTCGAGAGCGAATGAATTTGTGAGAGAACGTAGAAGGAGCGTTTTTTCTTGAGGTCTGCGATTGGAATTGCCCGTAGAAGTCTACGCTGCAGTTCCTGAACGAGAAGACGACGTGCCATGATGGCGATGCCATGCTTTTTTATGACCTCTGCCTTGATGATGTCAATGTTATTAAATTCAATGAGATGAATAAGAATGTTCTGTTCAGCCATGACTTGCTCAATTAATTCCCTCGTAGGATTCCCTCTCTCGCGGGTAATGAGCTGCTTCCCGTGCAATTCATTGAGCTGAATCCTGTCCCTGTTAAAAAACTCGTTTCCTTCCGCACAGATAAGGACGAATACGTCCTCCGCAAACTTCCTGCAAAACATATCTCTGGCTTCAACGTTTTGCTCGGTAATGACAACATCTAAATCATGATTTTGAAGCTTGTACACCAAGGATTCATTGTCTTCGACGATAATTTGAGTACGAACATCGGGACAGGCGAGGTGGTATGCACTCCAGATTTGATCCAGAACACTGCTGGAGGAAATCAGCGTTGTACCAACGCGTATATGCTTTTGTCCCATATGACTCAGACTATATTCCAATTCTTCGACCTCGGATAAAATTTTTATGCAACTATTTTGCATTATTTTGCCCTGTTCGGTAATGATCAACCTTTTCTTGTTTCGCTCAAAAAGCTTCAAGTGATACTGCTTTTCAAGGGCCAGAATGACCTGGCTGACAGTGGACTGAGAGATAAAAAGGCGTCGTCCTGCCTCGGTCATGCTGCCGGTTTTACAAACCTCTATGAAGATATGCATTTCACGAAGAGTCATCTTGAGCGTTTCTCCCTTCGAGAATCCTAAAGTTAAAATAATTCCTACAAGATTTTAGATGTATTTGCTTTACCTTATGATACATCCATTAATTACTATTTTACAATAAGTAGTTCACGAGATAAACTAAACTTACTGGTAAAATAACGAATTTCATAAGCAATCCGCAGGGAAGGGAGTGAGAGTTTGAACAGGGAAGTGAAACTCACTGGCTCGAGATTGACCGTGAATGACGTCAAGCGAATCAGCTGCGATATGTGGACAGTTTCGGTTCCTGACGAAGTCATGTCGCGCTTGATTGAAGGGCGGAAGCTGGTCTTTGAGCTGTCTGCGAGAGGTGTGCCAATTTATGGTTGTAATCGTGGGGTCGGTTGGAATAAGGATAAGAAAGTTACGAAGGAGTCTATAACGCGCTTCAACGACAACATGCTCCATTCTCATTCTGTCGCTGTAGGGAATTATGCGACGGTTGAGGAAGTACGTGCGACCATAGCCATATTGAACGCACGCACGAGTTTCTGCGTTCTGGCGGACTATTAGGTCTGAAAAACAGTTGAACATATTTTGATGAATACAGGAGGGGAAATAAATGTTGGAGCAAAAAGAAATGCGAGTGAAACGTACTCTTCGCAAGGGGGTCTTTTATCCTTCGTTTCTGTTTATGACCCTCGCTATTATTGTCGGGATTTTAAAAAATGATTGGCTGAAGTCGGCGTGCAGGGCTGTTTTCCGCTTTTCACTTTTGAATTTCGGCTGGCTTTATCAAATTATCGCAGTCATTTGCCTGTTTGCCATTGTCCTCGTCACGTTTGGCAGGATTGGAAACATACGCATCGGTGGACCGGACGCTCAGCCTAAGTATCCATTCAGGACGTGGTTTGCCATGGCTTTGACCGGTGGCATCTCCGTCGGTATCGTCAACTGGGGAATCAATGAGCCAATGGTTTATTTTGGCAACGTCTACGGTGAACTGGATACATTGGGCATTCAGCCGCAGACGGTGGAGGCAGCCCGTTTTGCCATGGGAAGGTGCTTCTACAACTGGACCTTTGTCCCCTATGCATTTTATTGTATTACCGGCCTTTTGATCGCGTATCTGTTTTTTAACAAGAAGGAGAATTTCTCGGTCGTTGCCACAATTAAACCTGTTATTGGCCATTGGGCGGACAGTCCTGCGGTCGCCAGCCTTGTGGACACACTCTGCACGATTGGTATCGTTCTTGGCATGGCATGTGGCTTGGGGACGGGGCTGGCATTTGTCATTAACGGCTTCAAGGTGGCCTACGGCATGGAGACCGGGACCATGACCTGGATTGTGTTGGGGATTATCACAACGACTATTTTCACGGGGGCCGCTTATACGGGCCTTGATAAAGGTATCAAGAAGTTGGCAACGCTTAACAGCAAAATATTCTATGCCCTTCTCATTGTCCTGTTCTTCACGGGGCCTATCGTCGAGATATGCAAAACGCTTCCTATTGGGCTTGGGGAATGGCTGAACAATTTTTGGCTTTGGGGACTTGATCCCATAGATATTGGAGGAGAGGCCTTGACTGCCTGGTGGACGCTGTTTGATTGGACGGTATGGATCGCTTATGCGCCAGTGATGGGATTGTTCTTGGCAAAAATTTCCTATGGAAGGACGATTCGGGAGTTCATGATCATCAACTGGATACTTCCGTCAATATTTGGCTTGGTGTGGTTTTCAGTCTGGGGCGGCACAGCGCTGAATTGGCAGATGAACGGTGTTGTTGACCTGGTGAGCATCCTCAAAGAAAACGGAGCGACTGCGGCGGTATGGGGATTTTTGCAACACTTGCCGATGAATCTCGGCATCGTTCTGATTCCGGTTGTTATGGTGACACTTCTCCTGTCGTTTAGCACGGCTGCCGATTCTATCACGCATACCCTGGCCTCTCTGTGCGTTTCAAGCGACCGCACATCGGACGAGGCCCCCGGCTCCCTGAAATTGGTTTGGGGTATCATCATCGGGGCGGTTTCCGTTATCATGGGAGCTTTCGCGGGCGGTGTCCGTGGGGTTGATGGCGCAAGACAACTCTCTGCTGTAGGTGCGTTTGTTGTTTTGAGCGTGTTTGTTCTACAACTGTGCGCGTTCTTGAAAACGTTCTTCAATCGTGAAATCCAAGGCGAATACAGGGACAAATATTAGTGGTGCCAATATAGATTGAGGGTGATGGTTATGGAAATTTTATATTTAAGTTCAAAGGACATAGAGAGCATCCACTTGGACGACGAAGAAATCATTCAAGCTATAGAAGAAAGCCTGGCAGCGCAGGGGGAGGGCAAGACCTCTATAGAGCCCAGGGTGCATATCAATCCCAACTCGGAGTATAACGGACATTTTAATGTTCTGCGGGGGTACATTGAACCTAAACGGGCAGTGGGGGTCAAGGTCGTTGGCGATTATGTGTATAACTACAAGAAGAACCTTCCCTCAGAGATGGCGTTGTTGAATCTTTTTGACCCCGAGACGGGAGCGCCGTATGCCGTTATCGATGCGACAGCGATCACTTCTATGCGAACCGGAGCTGTTACAGCCGTTGGCGCAAAATATCTGGCGAAGAAAAAGAACAAAATCCTGGGGCATCTCGGCAGTCGCGGTACTGCATTTTGGAACGTTGTCCTGTTGGATCATCTTTTTGATTTCGATGAGATACGCATTAACAGCAAACGTCAGGAATCTATGGAGGCTTTTGCAGCGCAGCTGGAAGAACGTATTCATAAAAAAATAACGTTAACCCACAGCAGTCAAGAGTGTTTGGAAGGGGCTGACATTATGGTGGAGGCCACACGCCTGACCGAGCCACAACCGCTTTTGAAGACTGAGTGGGTTCGACCTGGCAACTTGGTTGTTCCTTATGGTACAATCTGTGCGAATGAGATATCCTTAACCGATGTAATGGATAAGGTTGTGGTGGACGACTGGAACCAATGCAAAGAAGGTGGGAAACTGGGGAGTCTCAGCCCTCATGTCCGTGCGGGAAAATTGACGCAAAAGACTCTGTACGCAGAACTTGGCGAGATCGTTTCAGGTAAAAAGCCCGGACGTGAGTCAGATGACGAAAAGATTCTCTTCTGGCACCGTGGGCTTTCCACTAGCGATATTGCACTTGGCCAATTGTATTTTGAGAAGGCTACGGCAGATAACATTGGCACGAAATTGTTCTATCGTTAGCAACGTGCAAAAGGGAGTACTATTGATGAAGGACATCAAAAAAATAATTCCTGGCGTCACCTTGTGCCTGGTGATAGCAGTGATAGCTTGTTTTATTGTAAAACAAACGGACGTTTTTGCCCTTATGGGAGCACCTGTCCTGGCGATTCTTATGAGTATGATTTTGGTCCTGGGGGTTCCGCTTAGGGCTGACTTGAAATATGGCGTTGCGTTTACTTCTAAAAAAGTGCTTCAACTTGCGGTTGTACTGTTGGGGTTTGGCCTCAATCTGTCAACCCTTGGAAAGATTGGTGTCACCTCCTTGCCTGTGATTGTGTTTACAATTGCAACGTCGCTGATTGTCGCGTTTGTTCTACAAAGGCTCCTGAAGATTCCCGCAAAAACAGCGACGCTTATCGGCGTGGGCTCCTCAATTTGTGGGGGCTCTGCTATAGCGGCTACCGCTCCTGTTATTGATGCTAATGACGGTGAAATTGCGCAGGCTGTTTCTGTTATCTTCTTGTTTAACGTTATTGCTGCACTGATATTTCCCAGTATCGGAGCTGAGTTGGGAATGTCCAATGAAAGTTTTGGACTTTTTGCAGGTACGGCGGTTAATGACACTTCTTCTGTTACTGCTGTGGCTTCCACCTGGGACACATTGCATGAGACGGGCGGCAGCGTGTTGGAGTATGCCACGGTGGTTAAATTAACGAGAACGCTGGCAATAATTCCAATAACCCTTGTGCTCTCCATCGTTTACTTCAGAAAACGTAGTCATGCCAACGAAGCCGTGCGTTCTTTCAAGTTGAGCTCCATCCTGCCAATGTTTGTTGTGTATTTTGTCCTGGCTTCAGTTGTGACTACCGTTCTATTGCAGAGCTGCTCTGGTGTAGCGCTGGAGTATATCAATGGGATGTTTGGAGTGCTGAAAGGTCTCAGCAAATTTTTTATAGTCATGTCTATGGCTGCAATAGGCCTAAATGCAAACCTCATTGACCTTTTGAAAAGGGGTGGCAAGCCCATTTTCCTTGGTTTTACATGCTGGATTACAATTACATTGGTCAGCATCGGACTTCAACGTTACCTTGGACTGTGATCGCGCAGGATGTGTAACCAAAACACGACAAACCCCTTGCAGCGTTTGCGGTGCAGGCGATGGAACTTGCCTGCCTCGTGGGCGCTGCAGGCCTCCTCTTGCGAGATTATGCCGGCGTACCCTGCCGATCGTCGATGGACTTCGGTTCAGGACACCGGCAATCTTGCGGCTTTCCGCATCCCCGTGTGCGAAGGCGCTACACTTTCTCGTTCCGTTGCTCCAAGTTGATGACAATCCATATCTGACAGTCTCTTTTGCTTTTTGTGCTGTAAAGCTCATCTGCCGCGAATAAACTGACGTCTGTAGGCTTTTTATCTTCCCTCACCCCTACATTGGGTTTGGAGCCGGGTGATAGCAAGGCGTTATGACAAGAGGGTGCATTGATGACACGCCCTAGCTGTTATTGACATAGGCCGAAAGGAGTCGAAGCACTTCGGGAACAAAAACTTTGAGAAAGCGTCCTTTTGCCATATGACCAGAATATTCATCCCAGAGTTTTGTAGGCTCAAGGGAGATAGGGTAGGTGTCATTAACAATTGCTTTATCGAGTGGTTTGCCATACTTGTCGGCCGTTTTCTTTGCCCTGCCCACTGCATCATTCGCGATCTTCCTCAACGCGGATTCAACTGCAACGCACCCTCGATCGTCAAAGGATTCCTCGGCACATTCCAGGAGGTAATAATACAGCTTAATGCTGAGGGCCTCAAAGCCGGACTTTCCATAGGCTTTTTTAGAGGTAATCTCGGGAGCGACGTAGCCGGGATCATATTCTTCGAAGCACATAGGTTTTAAGTGATCCGGCAGGTTCTCGGCTCGGAGCACGACGTTGAACGCGCAGTATTCGTCTTTCTCCTGGGTAAGGGTTTTAGCTAGATTTGTGTGAGCATAATCGTAGGCATAATGGTTATAGCACGCCGGGTGAAATTCCTCGCAATATATTCTGCCAATATCACGCTCTCCATAAGCTTTCCAGATATCTGCCATGGGGCAGACCAATGTATGCGAAACGCGCTCTTCCGAGTTCAATTCCTGAAGATCACGACGAAAGCGTGGGTCGGGCGGCAGGTCGCCTCCAATTGAAAAAAGACTTTTCATATTAATTTTAACTCCAAGATCAATATGGCGCTTTCGGGAATGCTCGCCGCGGTCGTGACCATAACGGCGTGTTCCCTCACGCAATACCCGTTCTCCATCCTTTCCAAAGGCGTCCAATAGCTCTCGGCCGATAAATGAGTAGAGAAGAGTGTAATTATCAGAAAGATCCATGACGCATTGTTCTTCATAAGTACACATTTTTGCACCTGTCTTTCTTAAGAGTTCTGTCGGTATATCTTCTATGCCTTACAGGCTTTTGCTATGGGATATAAAACCAACTTCTTCATGATCTCCATGGCCTGACCCGTCTTATGCTTTCCCCAGATAGCGCCATCAACATCGGGGTCCAATGCAAGTGGAAAATTCAGCCTTACAAAGTCCATGTTCATGGGAAGCAGGGTGTGCTCTGCCTGAAGATGCAAAGTTTGGAGGGCCACTAGCGCCCAGCGCTTCAACCCTTCTGCCGCCGCGCAGACGCCATCTTGCCCACATAAGTCTTCGGCAGTTTCCATTAATCGGCAATAGAGCGCAATGGTCATGCGACAGATGCTTTCATCAAGGTTGGTGTTACTTGGAATTGAGGCGGGGGCGCAGTATGAAGGATCACAATGAGCGAAGGCTTCTTTTGCCCTTTCAGGGGACATGTTTGCCTCCCTGAAATAAACGGAGAAACGGCAGCAGTTGTCTCTTGGACATGTCAGCAGTGTGGAAAGATTCACCTGGCCGACGCCGTCAGTGAAAGCGAGGACACGGGCATGTTGATATTCTTCACAGTAAAAGCTGCCCTCTTTCCAGCCGTCTCGACGGGTCCAATAATCCGCCAATGGGCAGGTGTACACTTCCCATATCTGGCGCTCTTCCTCGTTAAAAATTTCGTTTTCTCGGAAGCGTGGGTCGGCCACAACGTCACAGTCACAATGATAAAGATTTTGGATATTGGTTTTCAATCCATCCTTTAACAGTCGTTGACGTTGAGCCATTCCGCTGTCATGCCCAGCGCGGCGGACAGCCTCGCGGATGATCCGTTCGCCAATCTTTTGTCCACACAAATCCCTGATGCTCCTGGTGATACACAGGTACATGGCTGCAAAAGCATCTTGTTTGTTTTGCGGCTTGATCTCTTCATACGTGTACATCTCGCTCTCTTAATTCTCCTTCTCGCCTCTGCTTACAATAGGAAACACGCCGCAAAATGTTCCGGTTCTATTTCCCTGAGTTCTGGGATATTATGGTGGCAGCGTTCCTCCGAAAGATCACAGCGCTTCGCAAAACGACACTCCCGTGGCGGATCAATGGGTGAGGTGATTTCCCCACGCATCGGGATGGGCTTTCTTCTGTTGTGTAGACTTGGAATAGGTATAGCAGAGAGCAGAGCCTTAGTATAGGGATGCCTTGGGTTTTTGAACAGTATTTCTGCCGGAGCCTTCTCAACGGTTTGTCCGAGGTACATAACCATGATGTCGTTTGAGATGTGATGCACAACGCTGAGGTCATGGGTTATAAACATGTAGGTCAAGTGAAACTGTTCCTGGAGTTCCTGCATCAGGTTCAAAATTTGCGCCTGGATGGAGACGTCCAAGGCGGATACCGGTTCGTCACAGACGATAAGTTTCGGACTTAGGGCTAGAGAACGGGCTATACCAATTCGCTGACGGCGTCCGCCGTCAAGCTCGTGGGGATACGCGTTGTAAAGTCGTCGAGCCAATCCCACCGTGTCCATTAATTCAGTCACCATCTTTTGCCTCTCCATGCGACCGTGGCAGATATTGTAAAGGACGAGAGGTTCTTCAATCGTCTGGCTTATCGTCATGCGAGGGTTCAGAGAGGAGAAGGGATCCTGAAAGATCATCTGCATCTCTCGCCGTTTTCCCCACAGCTGTCTATCATCCAGTGTCGTAATATCCTCTCCGTCAAAATAGATCGTCCCTGCGGTTGGGTCCTGAAGACGAATAAGCGTACGCCCCAGTGTAGACTTTCCACAACCGGATTCTCCAACCACGCCCAATGTCTCGCCCACCCCAATGGTGAAGGAGACGTCATCAACTGCATGAACCGTGCCGCGCGAACTCGGGAAGTATTTCTTCAGACGTTCTGCTTTAACGAGTTTTCTACTCATATCACAGCACACTGCCCTTCAAAACATTTTCAGCATTGTAGAGGTGACAGCTCACGTAATGCTCTTCCGTACGATAGAACGTTAATGGTGCTTCGGTATAACATTGTTTCATTGCGTAATCACATCGGTCAGCGAACGAACAACCTTTGGGGAGTTTGCTGGGGTCCGGCATCAATCCCCTTATAGGCTTTAACTTTGCCTGTCGATTCGTCATGTCCGGAAGGGAATCGAATAATCCCTTGGTGTATGGGTGCATTGTATGATCAAAAATATCGGCCAAAGCTCCATACTCCACAATTCGTCCGGCATAGACTATGGATACGCAGTCGCATATCTCGGCTACAATGCCCAGGTCATGGGTGATCATCAGCATGGAAGTGTTGTTGTGGTCGCGCAGTTTTTTCATCAGCTCCAGGATCTGAGCCTGAATGGTAACGTCCAGTGCTGTTGTAGGTTCATCTGCGATAAGGAGTTCAGGGTCACAGGCGAGCGCCATGGCAATGACCACCCGTTGACGCATTCCTCCGGAAAACTGGTGTGGATACTCATCACCGCGCTCCCGTGGGATGCCGACCAGCTCCAACATATCGCCAGCTCGTTGAAAGGCTCGTTCTGAAGAGATGTGCTCGTGCTTTTCGATCACCTCTGCAATTTGAAGATTGACGCGGAGCACAGGATTCAAAGAGGTCATAGGATCCTGGAAGATCATGGAGACCTCCTTTCCACGCATCTCCTGAAGCTGCGTCTCACTCATCTCAAGGACGTTTTTGCCATGAAGAAAGATATTTCCGTGCGTGATATGACCAGCAGGCTGTGGCAAAAGATTCAGGATGGATAATCCTGTCGTCGTTTTGCCTGCTCCAGTTTCCCCGACGAACCCCAGCGTTTGTCTATGGCGCACCTTCAAATTCAAGCCATTCACGGCATATACAGTCTGCCCACGAGTGCGATATTCTACCGTAAGGTCCTGAATTTCCAATGCGTATTCAGACTTGTCCTCTCGCATTGTGTCCCTCCTCTATTTCATTCTCGGATCAAGTGCATCGCGCAGCCCGTCGCCCAACAGATTCATGGCAAGAATTGTTAACATAATGCAGATTCCAGGAATGCAGGCAAGATAGCTGTTATCACGTATGAAATTCCTTCCGCTGGCGAGGAGCGCCCCCCACTCCGGGCGGGGAACGGCGACGCCAAGTCCCAAGAAACTTAAGGCAGCTGTGTTGGAAATCGTTGCTGCAACTCGCAACGTCGTTTGAACGATAATGGGGCCAATGCAATTCGGCAGAATATGGCGAAGGAGCATGCGCCGCGTTTTGACTCCAACGGCGCGCGCCGCCTCGACATAATCCATATCACGCACGGTCAAAACAGCGCTGCGCACAATACGCGCGAAGGTTGGCACCGAGGCGACCGCGAGTGCAATAACGAGGTTTCTGATACTGGCGCCCAGCGCCGCCACGATGACGATAGCCATTAACATCATGGGGACTGCCAGGAAAACATCACAGAGACGCATGATGAGATTATCAATCGTTCTGCCAAAGTAACCGGCAACAGCGCCAAGGAGTCCTCCAAGCAGAAGGCCGAAAGCGACAGCGATAAAGCTTATCGAAAGAGAGACTCTGCTGCCATGCACGATGCGAGCCAAAAAATCCCTCCCATATTCATCAGTCCCGAACCAATGCTGCAGAGATGGCCACTGAAGCCTGGCGAGAATATTCTGTTTTACGCATGTGGCCTGGTAATCAAAGAGAGTGTCGGCAAAGACGGCTGTTAAAGTCAGAAAAACCAGGAAAATAAGTCCTGCAAGGGCCGCCCTGTTCTGACATAACCGCAAAAAGGCGTCCTTGGCAAGGCTATTCCGAGGAGGAAGCGGCGCCTGATCTTCCTCTGTAATTTTTTCGTGAACGCTCCTCATAACAGTGCCTCCTATCGATACATCGTCCGAACCCTGGGATCGACAGCGCCATAGATCAGATCAACGGTCAAATTGACAAAGGAGAAGCAGACCGTCATCAGGACGATACACCCCATGACCATCGGCGTGTCCCTTGCGCTGATTGACTGAATCATCAATCGGCCCACGCCGGGCCATGCGAAGACGGTCTCGGTAAGTACAGATCCACCCAACATTTCGCCTATTTGCAGGCCGATAACCGTAATTGTAGGAAGCATACCGTTCCGGAATGCATGGCGCATAACGATGGTGCGATTTGAAAGGCCTTTGGCGTAGGCCGTGCGGATATAATCCTGACGAAGTGTCTCCACCATGGAAGAACGAGTTGTCCTGGAAATGGAGGCCATGTTCATAAAACCAAGAGAGATTGCCGGCAGGACAATACTCCGCCAGGAGTTGGCCCCATACACGGGGAACCATCCGAGTTTTAGCGAAAAGAGCAGAATCAACATCAGTGCCAGCCAGAAAATTGGCATCGATATGCCAATCAAGGAGACAATCATGCTTGTGTTGTCAACCCATGTATTCTGTTTGACAGCGGCCAATATTCCCAGCGGCAAGGCCAGGATCAAGGACGTGATTGCCGCTACAAGCGTTAGAGCCAACGTATAGGGGAATCGCGCCATGATCTCGCTTGTTACCGATGTTCCATTGGCGTATGAGATGCCCAAATCGCCACGAAGAAGCTTTGTGAGGTAATTGAAATATTGTATCGTCAGAGGTTTATTCAAGCCCATTTGCTCCTCAAGCTGAACAATTTGTTCCTGTGACGCATTTTCTCCAAGAATCAAATGAGCGGGATTCCCAGGGGCAAGGTGCATGATGAGGAAAACCAGCAGCGTCACGCCAAGAACCACAGGAACCATACAGATCATTCGTTTAAGAACGTATTGCCCCATCGTAGTGCTCCCTCCGTGCTGCAGCCATTTTTGAGGGAAAAGCCTCGGCTCAAGCGGCAGCTGAGGCTTTTCACCATAGCAGGCGAAAATCGCGCCCGTTCTACGAGACAGGACTACCAGGACATGACGCTGAAATCTACGTATCCCGTAGCACTGCATACGACGTTCTTCAAATTGGCGTTGTGCGCTCGGAAGTAATCGACCTGATAAATTGGAACAAACGGACACATGTCATTGATGAGGCCGATAGCATCGTGGATCATCGCTGTCCGCTTCTTTTCGTCCATGCATACGTTGATTTTTGACAGGACCTCGTCTGTTTTAGGATCGGCGAAACTGCTTGGAACGGCATCGCGACGAGAGGTCTGAAAACGTTGAATGTACGTCATGGCATTGGACGGTGACCAGGATACGATTGCCGCAGTTAAGTTCAACGTCGTCATTGCAGCTTGGTAGGAGGCTGCATCCATCTCGTTTACGGTGACCTTGATGCCTATCTGCGAGAGTTCATCCTGCATGATGGTGGCAATCGCCTTTTTCGTCTCATTGCTGCAGATGACGTCAAGCGTTACGGAAGCAGGATCGCCGCCCCAGGCGCCCATATATTCCTTAGCCTTATTCAGATTGAAGCTGTAAGCGTTCTCCAGGGAGGATTCCTTGTAGCCCATGGAGACGCAGGAATAACTTGGCGTACCGTGACCGCTGAGAGCGCCGGCGATGATTTCCTCACGATTGATGGCATAGGCGATGGCCTTCCTTAAATTGACGTCCTTAAAGGGTGTGGAGACGCAATTGAGATGCAGAAAGAAATTTTCGACACTCGTTACGTTAGCCACAGCAATACCATCCGTCGCGAGCAAGCGCGCGATGTCGTTGGGTGCAATGTCATAGACGAAATCGACCTCGCCCGACTCAAGGGACATCGTGCGCGTCGTGCCCTCAGGAATCATGACGAAGCGCAACGTCTTGATGGAGGCCCTTCTTTCAGCGTCGAAGTACTCGTCAAAGGCCTCGAAGGCGATGGAATTTCCCTTGTTCCATCTTGTGAATTTGTAAGGACCAGTTCCCACAGGATTTACGTTGAAATCATTCCCTGAGTCAATCAACGACTTGGGCAGGATAAAGTTGAAGTGGTACGCTAGGTCGTTGAGGAGGTTGGGATTGGGGGCAAAAGTTGTAATTCTTACCGTGAGCGGATCAACAGCCTCGATCTTCTGCATGGAAGCTGTGTAGTTCTTGCTGTTGGGAAACTTCTTGGCGTACTGGATTGTAGCCATAACGTCATCCGCGGTCATTTTATCCCCATTGTGGAAAAGCACACCTTCCCTCAATTTAAAAACCCAGACCGTATCACTTTCCTGTGTATAACTTTGAGCCAAATCGCATACAGGCTGAAGCGTTTTCATGTCGATACGGGTTAACCCATTGTACGTAAGAAGGTTCATCTGCACCCCCATCAGAGAGTCGTGTTCACAGGATGTTAAAGAATTGGGTTCGTTGGTCAAAGCCACAACAATGGTATCCTCAGCTGCGGTACAGACGTGGGGATGGAAGTAGAAGATGGACAGAACAGCCGTTGCACACACAGCTAATCTTTGCATAAGTCTTTTCTGACAATTCCCTGCAATACGTGTGACTATAGAATTCGTCATTTTACACGCCCCCTTTGATTTTCGTCAGCTGACATAAATTAGCATATCCTGCAAGATGTCATCATAGTAGCACATGCCGTTGTGGATGTGGTAATATGGTTTATAGATGTTCTTAATATGTCCAAGTTGTAATGGGGGGCGGAATTTATGACAAACAACCAGATTCGGTACATTATTGAAACGGCGCAAGCGGGCTCGATAAACATGGCAGCAAGAAACCTTTTTATATCTCAGTCTGCGCTTTCCAACGCCATCATGAGCGTTGAGGATGAGTTTAACAACAAGATATTCAACAGGACTTCCAAGGGGGTTACCTTGACTTCATTTGGGAAATTGTTTATCGCTTATATCACCCCCATCAACAGACAACTCATGCAACTCTACGCCATGCGCAATGCAAACGGAAGCACGGCTCCTTTGACATTTACTGTAATCAGCAACGGCTTTTTCTACATCAGTGACATCATCGCTGCGCTGGAACGCCGCTATCGCTCAAGCGGCATCAACCTCGCTATTTTGGAAGACTATGGCGGAAATATGCTTGAGATGATTCATAACAACTCGGCCGATCTTGGTGTCGTTCGTTTGTGGAGTTGTTATCGCAATAACAACCTTGAGCAGTTTTCTACAATGAGTTTGCTCTACCGCCCCATCGCTATGCTTCAAATTGGCGTAAATATAAGTGAGAATAATCCTCTTTATGGTTATGAGGGGCAGAACATCACGCCAGATCTTCTGAGGAATTACCCCATGATTCTTCACGAGAGTCTGCATAACGGTCCCTATGCTGACATCCTGTCAAGACTTGGACTCCCGGTGCCACGCAATCGCTTTATCGTGGATTCCCGCGCTACGATGTACGAACTCCTGGATGTAACGAATGGCTACGTTCTGGATTCACGAAATCTTGAATCCGGTGCAGGGCCGTATGAGACGAAGCATAATCGTCGCTGGCGTTTCCTTCCGCTTGAGAACTGCACCATCTACTCCGAAATAGGTTGGCTGATTGACGAGAGTACGTCCATTTCCCAAGTGGCCAAAAACTTCGTCTCGATGTTGAGCAATTATTTATTGCGTGATATAACCCAGATGGATTAGAAGCTATATATTAAAGTTATATATCTAGTTGCTCATTTTATCCCAATGGACGTATTATTACACATAAAAGCGTAAGGGGGACTGCTGAGACGAGCACGCTGGAGTGATTATTGGCGAGGGAGGGGCATGGAAGTGACGCTATATGGTGTCTCATTGGTTGGCAAAAACAGCATTTTAGACTTTGCTTTGTGGATTATCCTCCTAGGCCTTATCTGTATTTACCTTTGGAGGATGTTCAGTCGTTGAATTGTGTTCGATCCACCTGAACCTAATTCAGGCATTATCCGAAATTTTCAGCATATTTATCAGGCGTCTTTTAGGAGGGGTAAACATGGAAGAAATAGAAAAAAGGATTTGTGAGATTATCGATGGCCATAGCGATGAACTTATTTCTTTTGGAGATGACCTCTGGCGCCATGCTGAACTGGGCTTTCAGGAACATCGGACGGCGGGCAAGTTTGCAGAAAAAATGAGGGCGCTGGGACTGGAGACGCAGGAGCACCTGGCCGTCACAGGTGTTAAAAGCTACCTTCATGGTTTTTTTGACGGGCCAACTATCTGTTTGATGGGAGAACTTGACGCACTGCCGATACCGGCCTCTGCCGCTGCCAATCCAGAGACCGGAGCCGCACACTGTTGCGGTCACAACGCTCAACTCACCGGTGTGTTTGGCGCCGCTATTGCTCTCAGTGCACCTGATGTTCGCGCTGGCCTTTGTGGTGATGTAGCCTTTTTCGGCGTTCCGGCAGAGGAATACGTAGAGGTTGAGAAACGTAACGAAATGCGCGAAAAGGGCATGATTCGTTATGGATGTGGAAAATGTGAACTGCTGCGCATCGGGGCTCTTAACGATATCTCTCTGGTTGTGGGACACCATGCCGGAACTGTGAAAAAATATCTCATTGCCAATCGATCCTGTAACGGATTTCTAACGAAAATTATACAATTTCATGGACGTGCTGCCCACGCTGCCGGCGCGCCGGAAAACGGCATTGATGCGATGAATGCTGCGGAGATTGCCATGCACGCCGTTAATATTCAGAGGGAGAGTTTCCGCGATCAGGACACCATCCGGGTGCATGGTGTCTTGACCAAGGGAGGGACTGCAGCAAATATCATCGCTGATGACGTCCGTTTGGAATACTCCGTCAGAGGTAAGACCATAGAGGCTTATCTCGATGCGGCCAGGAAGGTCGATCGATCTATGAGGGGGGGCGCTATCGCTGCAGGGTGTGGCCTGACCATTACAACGCTTCCAGGGAACCTGCCAATTGTTCCCGTTAAAGACGCCAGTGTTGTTGGCGAGGCGCTGGCGGAGGTCTGCGGGGATACGCCTGTAACTTGTACTGGCCCTGAGTTTCACTCCACAAGTTCGGGGGATTATGGGGACGTCAGTTGTCTTATGCCACTTCTGCAATTTAACACAGGAGGTTTTCGAGGTGTCTTTCACAGTCCCGATGTTTTCGTGGATGATCCCTACGAAGCATATGTGGTCCCCGCTAAAATTTTTGCGTTAACTGCGTGGAAGCTTTTGCGTAATCAGTCGGAACGTGCTCGGAAGATTATCAATGAATTTCGTCCCACCTTAACCATGAAGCAGTACATCGAATTGATGGAAGGAACGCTGAAAACTGAAACCCATTCGATTCAGCCCCTTCCCCTGCTGAATGAGACAAACGACATATAGCGGATGAGGGTTAAGCGTAATGAAACAGGATCATCGAGCTGTTTCATTACGCTATCACGAGACTTTTTGATAGTGTCGGGTATGGCTCTGGGAGGTCCTCTCTTCAAAGTATGCCTCATGCCTCCGACTCGCTGGCTCTATGTTGGTCGTGCTCCTTGCCGAACGTCAACGCGGGTTTTCACCCGCCTTCTTCAGGCGGCGGAGGCCTCAGTCCGGCGGGTCCTCCTCCACGAACGCGCCGTAAATGGAGCGGATCGCCCGCTCGAAGTCCTCGTTCAGCACCCCGACGATCACGTTGAGCTCGGAGGCCCCCTGGTCGATCATGCGCACATTGACGCGCACTTTTGCGAGGGCCGTGAATATCCTGGCGGCCGTCCCGCTGCGGGACTTCATGCCGCGCCCCACGACGGCGATCAGGGCCAGCCCCGGCTCGATGTCCAGGGTGTCCGGCCTGGCGACGCGGGCCAGGCGGGCCAGCACCTCCTGCTCCCGATCCAGAAAGTGGGAGGCGTGGACCACCACGGTCATGGTGTCGATCCCCGAGGGGAGGTGCTCCAGCGGGACGTCGCTCTCCTCGAAGCACCTGACGACCCGGCTGTGAAAGCCGGGGTCGGAGTGCAGGCGGTCCTTCGCCAGGATGATGGAACAGAAGTCCTTCTTGCCCGTGATGCCGGTGATGGTGTGGCTCGATTGCTTGGCCGTGTGTCCGACGATCCAGGTGCCGGGGTCCTCCGGCTGGTTGGTGTTCCGTATGTTGATGGGGACGCCCGCCCTCCGAACGAACAGGATGGCGTCCTCGTGCAGGACCGTCGCTCCCATGTAGGCAAGCTCCCTGAGCTCGCTGTAGGTGATGTCCCGAATGACCCTGGGATTCTTCACGATGCGTGGGTCCGCCATCAACAGGCCTGAGACGTCCGTCCAGTTCTCGTACACGGAGGCCCCGCAGGCGCCCGCGATGATGGCCCCCGTGATGTCGGAGCCGCCGCGGGGGAAGGTGCGCACCCGCCCGGCCGGGTCCGTCCCGTAGAAGCCGGGGACGACGGCCCTTGGCGCCTCATCGAGCCGTGCGGTCAGGACGCCGTGGGAGCGCGCGGCGTCGAAGTTTCCCGCATCGTCGAAGAAGAAGAGCGCCGCGGCGTCGATAAAGGCAAAGCCCAGGTACTCGGCCAGCACGAGCCCGTTCAGGTACTCGCCGCGGGAGGCCGTGTAGTCCCTCTCCGGCGCGCTGGTCAGGTTCTCCTCTATCTTCCGGAACTCCTCGTCCAGCGGCAGGGACAGCGCAAGCCCCTGAACGATCTCGGCGTAGCGGTCCCGCACCGCCTGGAGGGGCCTGCGGAAGTCCTTCCCCGCCGCGGCGAGCCCGTAGCATTGATAGAGCAGGTCCGTGACCTTGACGTCGTTGGCAGAGCGCCTGCCGGGCGCCGAGGGGACGACGATCGTGCGCGCCTCGTCCTCCAGAACGATGTCCCGAACCTTCCTGAACTGCGCCGAGTCCGCCAGGGACGTGCCGCCGAACTTGACGACCTTTTTCATGCGCCTGCCTCCAAAAGCCGGATGCGGCTTCGCAGCGTCGAGAGCTTCGCAAGGGCCTCGCCGCACCGGCGCTCCGTCATGGGGCGCGTGACGAAGGCGGAGTCCTGCGGATCGCCGTCGAGGGCGACCTCCTCCGCGCCGGCGAAGACCTCCCGCGCCAGGGACGCCTCGGAGGGCGCGACGCGGATCAGGTTCCGCACCTCCGCTGCAGAGGCGTCGGCGAGCTTCGCGTCCCGGCCGGTCAGCCCGCACTCGACGGTCCGCCCCCGGTTTCGCGCGCACTGCACCACGTCGGACACCACGGCGCTGGCCGTGGGGAAGCGTCCCGCGCCCCGGCCGCAGAGCGTCAGGTCGCCGAGCGTGGAGCCGTGGAGCAGGACGCCGTTGTACACGTCGCTGACCCCGTAGAGCGGGGAGGCGGCAGGGACGAGGTAGGGGGCCGTCCTGAGGGAGAGCCCTGTGGGGGCCAGCCGGCAGACGCCCAGGAGTTTGAGCGAGCAGCGGAGCGCGCGGGCGAGGCGCAGGTCGGCGGCCTCAAGCCCCATGATGCCCTCGCAGGGGACCTGGTCCGAGCTCACGCGGGTCCCCGACAGGAGCGACGCCAGGATGGCCAGCTTGCGGGCCGTGTCGTGCCCCTGGACGTCCGCGTCCGGGTTCCGCTCCGCGTAGCCGTTCTCCTGGGCCTGGCGCAGCGCCTCCTCCAGGGACAGCCCCTCGCGCTCCATCCTCGTCAGGACGTAGTTGCAGGTCCCGTTCAAGATCCCGACGGCGGAGTCGAAGCGCTCGTGGGCGCAGGCGTCCCGGATCGTGCTCAGGATGGGGATGCCCCCGGCCACGCTGCCCTCGAAGAGCAGGCTCAGGCCGTGGGCCCGCGCGATGGCGGCCAGCTCCGGGCCGTGGGCGTCGATCAGCTCCTTGTTGGAGGTCGCGACGGACTTGCCGTGCTCGAGGGTGGAGCGGACGTAGGGGAGGGCTGGGTCCAGCCCCCCCATGGCCTCGCAGACCACGCTCACCTCCGGGTCGTTCAGGATCGTCCCGACGTCGCGGGTCATGAGCTCCGCGTAGCGGGAACCCGGAAGGTCGCGCCGGACGAGGATATGCTTGACCCGCACCCGGTCGCCCGCCGCTTGTGCCACCCGGTCCCGGTTCGCCTCCAGCAGCTCGGCGACGCCGCCGCCCACCGTTCCAAAGCCAAGGATCGCAACGTTGATCATCTGATTCGCCTCGCCATCTTGCGTGTCGGTCTGGGGGATGCCCTATTTTTTCGTGAGGTAGCCGCGGCTCGCCAGGAGCTCCGCGCAGAGGACGGCGCCCCCCGCCGCGCCGCGCAGCGTGTTGTGGGAGAGGCCGACGAACTTCCAGCCGAAGAGGGGATCCCGCCGCAGGCGGCCGATGGAGATCGCCATGCCCCCCTCGCACTGGGCGTCGAGGGCCGGCTGGGGGCGGTCCTCCGCCTCAAGGTAGTGGATGAACTGCTTCGGAGCGCTGGGGAGGCCCAGCTCCTGGGGGACGCCCCGAAAGTCCCTCAGGAGCGCGATCAGCTCGTCCACGGAGGCGGGCTCCCTGCCGAACCTCACGAGGACCGCGGCCGTGTGGCCGTAGAGGACGGGGACGCGGAGGCAATGACAGGTGATGCGCGGCCCGTCCGCCTGGACGATCTCTCCGCCCCGCAGCCGCCCCAGCACCTTCAGGGGCTCGCGCTCGCTTTTCTCCTCCTCGCCCTCGATGAAGGGGATGACGTTGCCGCGCATTTCGGGCCACGTGTCGAAGTTCTTTCCCGCCCCCGATATGGCCTGGTACGTCGCCGCGACGACCTCCAGCGGCTCGAGGTCGCGCCAGGCGGCGAGGGCCGGGACGTAGCTCTGGATCGAACAGTTGGGCTTCACCGCGATGAAGCCGCACGACGTGCCCAGCCTGCGCCTCTGGGCCTCGATGACCTCTGCGTGGGTGGGGTTGATCTCCGGGATGATCATCGGGACGTCCGGCGTCCAGCGGTGGGCGCTGTTGTTGGACACCACGGGCGTCTCGGCGCGGGCGTAGTCCTCCTCCAGCCTCCGGAGCTCGTCCGAGGGCATGTTGACGGCGCTGAACAGAAAGTCCACGCGATCGGCCATGCCCGCCACGTCGCTCACGTCCCGCAGCACGAGGTCCCGCGCGGAATCGGGCACGGCGCCGTCGAGGAGCCAGCGGCCCTCCACGGCCTCCGCGTAGGTTCGACCGGCGCTCTGCGGGCTGGCGGCGATGGCCGCCGTCTCAAACCACGGGTGCGCCGCGAGCAGCTGAACGAACCTCTGACCGACCATCCCGGTCCCGCCGAGGACCCCGACCCTGAACTTCTTTTCCATAATCGTGCCGCAGCTCCTTCCCAGCTTCGTTTTTTTGCCTTCGGCGCGCCCCCTTCGACAAGGGCTTGCGGCGTCGGGGAAACGCGCCGGGTGAAACACGAGTGAAACGAGGATTCTGGACATTTTATCATGTTATGAGATAATTTTAACGCGGCGCTCGTTTGGGGTTCGATTCGTCGTGGCAAAACGATTGACACAGAGAGTTTTAGAGTTTTTGAAGGAGGGTTTTCTCATGAGGTCTGGAAAGTGCGCGTTCTTCCTTGCGTGCGCGATGCTGGCTGTTGTGGCGGGTGGAGCGTGGGCGGCCGAGGCCGTCAACGCCTACACGACGATGGAGGAGCCGCTGGCCAAGGCGCTGTTCGACGCCTTTGAGGCGGAGAGCGGCATCAAGGTGCAGTGGGTGCGCCTGTCGGGCGGCGAGGCGGTGGCCCGCATCGAGGCGGAGAAGGCCAACCCCCAGGCCTCCATCTGGGTCGGCGGTGTGGGCACCCAGCACATCGAGGCGAAGCTTCGCGGCCTGACGGCGCCCTACCGCTCCCGCGTGGCGGACAGCATCCCGGCGGACTACCGCGACCCGGAGAACTATTGGACGGGCCTTTACGTCGGCCCCATCGCCTTCTGCATGAACACGGAGCGGGCGAAGGAGCTGAAGCTCGACATGCCGAAGACCTGGATGGACCTCCTGAAGCCGGAGTACGCCAAGAGCGTCCGCATGGCGCACCCCGCTACGTCCGGCACGGCCTACAACATGCTGACCACGCTCATCCGCATCTACGACGGCGACGAGGACAAGGCGTTCGACTACTTCAAGAAGCTCTCCGCGTCCGTCGAGCAGTTCACCCGCTCCGGCTCCGCCCCCGGCAAGAGCTGCGCCATCGGCGAGATCCCCATCGCCATCGGCTACCTCCACGACCAGGTGAAGCTGCAGAAGGAGGGCGCCCCCATCGAGATCGTGATCCCGTCGGACGGCACGGGCGCGGAGACGGCCTCCATGTCCATCCTGAAGGGCGGCCCGGACGCTTTGAACGCCAAGAAGCTCTACGACTGGATCCTCGGTCAGAAGGCCATGGACGTCATCGCCAGCTGGTACGTCATCCCACTCTCCAGCCTGGCCACCCCCTCCGAGACGGGCTTCTCGCTCGACAAGATGAAGATGCTGAAGGACGACCAGTGGGACGCCGCCAACAAGGAGCGCCTGATCGAGCGTTGGAACCGGGAGATCGCGATGGCCCCGGAGAAGAAGTAGGGGCCCGCGGGATGCGGGGGCCTGGGAGATGAGGCAGAGGCGGGCGGTCCACTTCGCCCTGATGATGGCCTTCGTCGCGCTGGTGGGCTGGTGGGTGTACGACAGCGTCCTCACGGGGTTCCTGGAGGTCTCCCACGACGGCCAGCGGCGCACGGTGCAGACCGTCTCCCTGGGGTATCCCGGAGGGGATGAGGCCGAGGGGTGGCTGGCCCGCCTGGCCGGCAGCTCGCAGAGCTATCGCGTTGCGCTGACGGAGGGGCTCCCGGCCCCCGGCGCCTCTTTCGCCGTGCGGGGGGACCCGGACCTGGCGGAGCTGTGCCGGGCCTCCGCCGCGTCTCCCCAGTTCGCGAAGGGCTTTGACAACGCCGCCTACGAGGAAATCTACCGCAGCGAACACGGCTGGGACCTGGCGGGGACGGAGCAGACGCTCTTCTTCGCGCCGGCGGTGGACGCCCGGACCGGCGACGTTCAGGGGGCGCTGATCTTCGCCTTCAGCAGGGAGGGGGAGCGGGGCTTTATCCGGATGCTCCGGATGCTCTTCGCAGTGGTCCTGCTGCTCTTCACCGTTGTGGTCTGGCAGGTGATGATGAGCCGGGACCCCGTCGTCGGCTTCGCCCTGGCCGGCCTCTTCCTGATGGCCCTGGTCTTCGTGGCCTACCCCCTCTTCGAGGCGGTGCGCCTCTCCTTCCTGGAGGAGGGGCGCTTCTCCCTCGGCATCTGGCGAACGATCCTGACCAACAGCAGCTACATCGACGCCCTGAAGGGCAGCCTGAAGCTGGGCTGCTGCACGGCGACGCTCTCCACCCTCATCGGCTTCCTCTTCGCGTTCACGTGCACGCGCACCAACGTCCGGTTCAAGAGGTTCATCGCTATGATGGGCGTCCTGCCCGTGATCTCGCCCCCCTTCTCCCTCACGCTCTCCATCATCCTGCTCCTGGGGAACAACGGCCTGATCACGCGCTGGCTGGGCCTCACGGGCTTTTCCATCTACGGCCTTCCGGGGCTGACGATGGTCCAGACGATGTGCATGTTCCCCATCGCGTTCCTGACGCTCTCCGGGGTGCTGGAGGCCATCGACTCCACGTTCGAGGAGGCGGCCCTGAACCTCTCGGCCAGCCGGCTCAAGACCTTTGCGTCCATCACGCTGCCCCTGGCCGCGCCGGGCCTGCTCAGTGCGTGGCTTCTGGTCTTCACCACCTCGCTGGCGGACTTCGCCAACCCGCTGCTCCTGGCGGGGGACCTCAAGGTCCTGTCCGTCGAGTCCTACATCGAGGTGACGGGGATGAACCGGCTGGGGCACGGGGCGGCGCTGTCGCTCCTCCTGCTCCTGCCGACGCTTGCGGCCTTTTTGGCGCAGCGCTTCTGGGTGGCGAAGCGGTCCTACGTCACCGTCACGGGGAAGCCGTCGGGCCGCATCGCGGAACTCGCGACGCCCGGCCTGCGCCGCGTCCTGGCCTGCGTCATCTACCTGATCATCCTCTTTTTGATCCTGCTCTACGGGACGATCGTCGCGGGCTGCTTCGTGAAGAACTGGGGCATCGACTACACCTTCAGCCTTGAGAACATCCGAGAGGCCCTGACCCGGTCGCGGGATGCCCTGTTCGACACCGTGACCCTCTCGGCCGTCGCCACGCCCATCGCGGGCGTCATCGCCATGATCGCGGCGCTGCTCATCGTGCGGCGGCGCTTCCGCGGCAAGCGGCTGCTGGAAGCCCTGCTCATGACGCCCTTCGCCCTGCCGGGCACGCTGGTGGGCATCAGCTACATCCTGGCGTTCAACCGGGCGCCCCTCGTCCTGGTGGGGACGGCGGCCATCATCGTCATCAACTACGTGGTGCGCGAGCTGCCCGTGGGCATCGAGGGCGGGGTCGCCTCGCTGCGGCAGATCGACCCCTCCATCGAGGAGGCGGCCATGGACCTGGGGGCGGACTCCGCCACGGTCTTTCGCACCATCGTCCTGCCGCTGGTGCGCCCCGCGTTCCTGTCGAGCCTCTCCTACACGTTCGTGCGCTCCATGACGGCCGTGAGCGCGGTCATCTTCCTCATCTCCGCGCGCTGGTACCACATGACGATCCTGATCTACAACTTCTCGGAGAACCTGCGCTTCGGCCTGGCCAGCGTGCTGTCCACCGTGCTCATCGTCATCGTCTTCGGGGCCTTTGGGATCATGCGCCTCCTGGTGCGGCGCAACGAGAACCTGCTGAAGAACGTCGTCTGATCCCCCGGCCCCTTCGGGGGACGGGGGAACCCAAGCTGGAGGAATGATCGATGTCAGATACAGTCAACGCGGGGAGGAAGACCCCCAGGTCCGTCACCCTCAACGGGATCACGAAGGTCTTCCGCGACCCTCAGTCCGGGCAGGACGTCCGGGCCGTGGAGAGCGTGTCCTTTCGCCTGGAGCCGGGGGAACTCGTCACGCTCCTGGGGCCGTCGGGGTGTGGCAAGACTACGGTGCTGCGGATTCTCTCCGGGTTTGAGCAGCCCACGTCGGGGCGCATCCTGATCGGGGAGGCGGACGTCACGGACGTGCCGGCCAACGGACGGGATACGGCGATGGTGTTCCAGAGCTACGGCCTGTTCCCCCACATGAGCGTCTTCGACAACGTGGCCTATGGCCTGAAGCTCCGCAGGGTCCCCCGCGCGGAGGCGGCGAAGAAGGTGGCGCGCTTCCTGGACATGGTGGGCCTCGGAGCGCTGTCGAAGCGGTCCCCGTCCCGCCTGTCGGGCGGACAGCAGCAGCGCGTGGCCCTGGCGCGGGCCCTCATCGTGGAGCCGTCGGTGCTCCTGCTGGACGAGCCGCTCTCGAACCTGGACGCCGTCCTGCGCGAGCAGATGCGCGTCGAGATCCGCCGGCTGCAGAAGTCCCTCGGCATCACGGCCATGTACGTGACGCACGACCGCGTCGAGGCCATGAGCCTCTCGGACCGCATCATCGTCATGAGGAACGGTCGAATTGTGCAGGTGGGTACGCCGAGCGAGATCTACCGCGACCCGGCGAACTCCTTCGTGGCGGGCTTCGTGGGCAGGGCGACCTTCTTCCCCTGCAGAGTGCTGGGCGTTTCGGGGACCGCCTGCGTCGTCGAGGTGAAGGGGCACACCTTCGAGGCCCCGCGATGGGACCCCTCGCTGAGGGCCGGAGACGGGGCACTCCTGATGGCCCGCCCGGAGTCGCTGTCGCTCGGCGAGCCCGGAACGGGCGTGGAGGACGGCGTCTTGACGGCCAACGTCTACCTGGGCAACAGCATGGAGTCCTGGGTGAAGACGGACCTGGGCGACGTGCTGGTCCAGATCGACGCCCCGGACACCAGGAGGGTGTGGGCCGAGGGGGAGCGCGTGTCCCTGTCCCTCGACCCGCTGCTGACGAAGGTGCTTCCCGGCGACGAGCCGGCGTAGCTTCAGGAGGTCTTGCATTGAGCGGATATTCCATCGAGATCAAAAATCCCAGGGCGCGGGAGGCCCTGGATCGCCTTGCGCCCGTCCTGCACGGCAAGGACGCCGTGCTGCTTCGGCTTCTGGTTTGCGTGTTTGCGGGTGGACACCTCCTGTTGGAGGACATGCCCGGCCTCGGCAAGACGACGCTGGCCTTGGCGGCTTCGCGCCTGCTGGGCCTGAGCTTCGGTCGCGTGCAGTGTACGAACGACCTCCTGCCCACGGACGTCACGGGCGTGAGCGTCTACCGGGCGGACAGCGGTCAGTTCCAGTTCTACGCGGGGCCGGTGTTTCACCACCTGCTGCTGGTGGACGAGATCAACCGCGCGACGCCCAAGACCCAGAGCGCCCTTCTGGAGGCCATGGGGGAGGAGCAGGTGACCGTGGACGGGCGAAGCTACGCCCTGCCCAGGCCCTTCTTCGTCATCGCGACGCAGAACCCCGTCGAGAACGCGGGAACCTTCCCCCTGCCGGAGTCCCAGATGGACCGCTTCATGATCAAGACGTCCATCGGCTACCCGTCCCGGGAGGACGAGCGCCGGATCCTTCGCCTCGGCCCTCAGAAGAACGACTTCGCGTCCTTTCAGCCCCTGTTCACGCCGGACGAGATCGTGGCGCTTCAGGGGCAGATCGAGCGCGGCATCCGCGTGGACGACAGGCTCCTGGACTACGTCCTGGACCTGGAGCAGCGGACGAGGACGCACCCCCTTCTGGAGGGCGGGATTTCCCCGCGGGGCGGGATGATGATCCTGCGGGTGGCCCGCACGCTGGCCTGGCTGGAAGGACGGGACTACGCCATCCCGGAGGACGTTCGCTTCCTGGCCCTCGAAACCTGGGCCCATCGTCTTCAGCCCCGGAAGGGGGCGTCGGGCGCGGGCGTTCTGAGCCAGATATTGAGCGAGACGCCCATCCCCTGATGTCCGTGCTCTCCGCCTTCAGGGGGCGCCGCCGTCCGGGGAAAAACAGGCCCTGGACCGGCTCTCCGATCATTCGGTTGCGAACCGCCGGGACGGTCTACACGCTCCTGACGATCGTGCTGGGCGTGGTGGCCGTCAACAGCGGAAACAACCTGCTGTACCTGCTGACGGCCCTCCTCCTGGGGTACATGCTGGCCTCTGGCGTCGCGGGACGGCGCAACGTCATGGGGGCGCGGGCCGCGCTGGAATTGCCGGACGAGATCTACGCGGGCATTCCCTTCGAGGCCTCCATCCGCATCGAGAACCCGCGCTCCGCTCCCCTCCACATGATCGAGGCGGCGGTGCGCCTGGAGGAGGGGGAGGGCGCGGCCCCCCGCGCCTTCTTCGGCGTGGTCCCTCCGCGCGGGGCGTCGAGCCGGGGCATCGTGCTGACCCTGCCGCGCCGCGGAACGGCCCGTGTGGCGCTGGAGGTCTCCTCCGTGTTTCCCTTCGACTTCTTCACCCGCTTCGCCTGGGACCGGAGCTGGATGGCGGCGCTGGCCTTTCCCACTCCGGCTCCCGACGCGCCAGTGGCCGCGGTCGGCGAGGCGGAAGAGCAGGGGGAGGCGTCCTCCGCCGGTTCCTCCCGGAGCGACGACGCCTCCGACGCAGCGGGGGTTAGGCCGTATCAGACGGGAGACCCCGTAAACCGCGTGCACTGGAAGATCACGGCCCGCACGGGGAAGCTGAGCACGCGCCTCCTTGAGGGGGAGGCGCCCGTGGGCCTGGTGATCGACCTGGACGGGTTGGTGCGGGACGGGCTGGAGCACGGCCTGTCCGCGGCGGCGGGACGGATCCTGCAGGCGGAGCGCGAAAGCGCACCCATCGGTATGATGGATCGGGGGACGCTTTTTCCGCCGGCCGCAGGCCGGCAGAACCGCCTCGCCCTCCTGCGGCGGCTGGCCCTCTACGAGGGGGCGGCGCGATGACGAGCCCTGCCGCGGTTGGCGTCCCCCGGACGCGCCCCATCCGGTTCTATCTGGACCTCCTGCTTCCAGTCTGCGGGCTGATGTGCTTCGCGATGGCGCGGGACGGCGTCAGCGCAGCTGCGGGCTGGGCCTTCCTGCTGGGCCTGGCGACAGTGGGAGCCGCCTCCTTTCTGGACCTGCCCCGGCCGCCGGGCTTCGTCATCTTCACGGCGACGCTCCTGCTGCTGATCCCCATCCTGGGGCAGATATCGCTGCGCTATGCGGCGGAGCCGCTGCTCGAGGCGACCCTTCTCCTGTTCCTCCTCCGCGTGTACGAGAAGCGCGGGCCGCGCGAGTACGTCCAGGTGGTCATCATCCTGCTGGCCGCCGTCGTCATCTACGCCGTCCTGTCCATCGAGCGCGTCTTCATGACGGTCTGCGTCGGCATGGGGCTTGCGGGCTCCATGATCCTGATGCTGTCGGCCTGGATGCGCCGGGAGCCGGATGCGCGCCTCGGCTGGAGCGACGTGAAAGGCCTTTTCGTCCGCGCCCTGGGCATGTTCCTCGTGATGCTGCCCCTGTGCCTCCTGCTCTTCTTCGCGGCGCCGCGCTTTCGAAGCCCCTTTCGCATCGCGCAGGGCGGGCTCGGCGCGACGACGGGTTTCTCGGATCAGCTCACCCTGGGGGACGTGGGCCAAATTCAGGAGAGCGGACGCCTGGCCTTTCGGGCGGAGGTGCGGGACATCGCGCCTCGAACGCCCTACTGGCGCGGCGTGGTGCTGTCCCTGTTCACCGGGGACACCTGGACTGTCAACCTGGCGGGGCGCCGCGGCGGCTGGGACGTCCCGACCTCCGGCGGGGGGAACCTGCGCTACTCGATCCAGCTGGAGCCCGGCGGACACCGCTGGCTGTTCACTTTGGACCGGCCGGTGGCCCTTTGGGGGACTGAGGCCCTGGACCTGGGCAACGGGACCTACGCGCGTCGCTCCTTCAATGGAGCGCGCTACGAGGCGGAGTCCGCCCTCGATCCGGCGGGCGGCGGCAGCTTGACGCCGCGGGACGAGGCCCTCTACCTTCAGCTGCCGGAGGGGTATTCCCCGGCCGTTCGCCGCCTTGCGGAGGAGATCGCGGGTGGGGCGGAGGAGGATCGGGAGAAGATGGAGGCCGTCATTGCGCGGCTGTCGGGCGGAGAGTACCGGTGGACGCTGAGGAGCCTGGCGCAGGGACGGAACGCGCTCGAGGACTTTCTGCTCCGTCTGAAGCGCGGCAACTGCGAGTACTTCGCGTCGGCAGCCGGTGTGATGCTGCGGATGCTGGGCGTCCCCGCCCGACTGGTGGGGGGCTACCGCGGCGGCGACTACAACCGCACCGGCGGCTTCTACTCGGTGAGGGACCTGAACGCTCACGTCTGGGTGGAGGCCTGGGATCGGTCGAGCCGCGCCTGGATTCGCCTGGACCCGACGCCGACGGCGCTGGAGGATGAAGCGGACGCGGCGGTCCTCGTCTCGGGCGGCGGTTGGGGCGAGTTCTGGGACTACCTGGACTATCAGTGGAACCGTTATTTCGTGGCCTATGGCGGCAGCCAGCAGGCGCAATGGGTTGGGGCGCTGCGCTCCCTCCTGAGGAACCCGCGCGCTGCCCTCCCCTCCATGGGAGGCTTTGCGGACGGTGCGGGGCGGGGGGCCTCTCGCGCAGCCTTCGCGCTGGGGGCGGCGGTCCTGGCGTTGGCCGGCGGCTGGGGGGTATGGCGCTACGCGCACCGCGACGAGCGGACCGCCCTGCTCCGCCGGTTTGATCGCCTCATGGCCCGTCGCGGCTTCGTGCGCTCCCCCTGCGTGGGGCTCCTGGAGTTTGCATGGGCCCTGCCGGAGCCGCTGAGGGCGAACGCTCTCGACTTCGCCCTGGGCCTCTCCGCCGTGTTCTACGGCGGGCGCGAGCTGGACGGGCCGCGCCGCGAGGCCCTGCTTCGGGCGCTGTCGGCCCTGTCCTCGGCAAGGGGTTGACGGCCGGGAGCGCAGGCTCCGGCATCAGGAATCGCGTGAGCGGGACCGCCCGCGCGGGCGGTCCCGACGGGAAGGAAGGGTGCTCTCATGGCAGACAGAGGGATCGACCCCGCCCGATCGAGGGCGGCGAAGGGTCCGGCGAACCTGGCGTCGGACGACGACCGTGGTCTCCACCGCCGCGTTCAGGAGTTGGAGCGGATGAGGGAGCGGTACGAACTCGACGCCGCAGCGTTTGAGGACCTGGATCGACTCTACCGGGGACTGGCGGACAGCGGAGCCTTTTTGTACGCCTTCGTGGACGTGAGGGGCGCGTTTCTGTTCATGAACCGCGGGATGCAGATCTTTCTGGGGCGGGACCCCGAAGGGGGCGCGCCGGTAAGCCTTCTGTCGCGCTGCCCCCTGGGACAGATCGAGACGATGCGCGGCCTGCTGCGCGACGCCATGAAAGAGCCCGTGGCCGCGGTGGTGCCCCTGGCGCGCCCGGATGGGACCGGAATCTGGATGGACACGGAGTTTTCCGCGATGGACGTCCGGGGCGAACCCGCCCTCCAGGTCGTCGGCGTGGACGTGACGGAGTGGGTGAACCTCCGGGAGCAGCCGGAGGACGGATGGGAGCGCGGCGAGTGGAGCCGCGTTCTGGACTGCTGTCCGGGGCTGCTCTGTTGCGTTGTGGATCGGGAGGGCACGCTGATCTACGCCTCTCAGGGGTACAGCGCCCTCGCCCTGCGGGTCCTGGGCCATCGCTGCGAGGTCGGGGCACACTACCCCCCGCTTCGGTCAGAGACGGACAAGTCCCTCCACGACGTCCTGGCGGCGGCCGCACTGGGTCAGACCAGCGGCGTGGAGATCGAAGAGCGCCACAGCGAGGGGGACCGGCTGTGGAGCTTCACTGCGGCGCCCCTTGAGCGGAACGGCGGCCTGGCGGGGGTGGTGGTGCGCGTCCTCCCCGTGCAGGTGCCGCAGCTCCGGCAGCCCGCGCAGCCGTCGGACGCCCCGGAGCCGCCGACCCCTGCCGCCGAACCTCCGGTGGAGCCGTCCGAGCGGGCGGGGATACTGAACGCCTTCGCCGTCCCGGCGGCCGTGGTGAACGAGCGGGGGGTATGCCTTGCGGCCAACGCGCCCTTCATCCTCGCGCTGGACGCCAGGGAGAAGGTGGTCGGCTGCCGTCTCCTCGGCCTGATCCCGAGGGACGGCCCCCCCAACGAGGACTTTCACGAGAAGTTCCCCAGCGTGCTGCAGGCCCGCGAAGGGCGCCTCTCCTGCCGCCTCTCGTCCCGGGACGGGGACCTGACGTGGCTTGAGGTCAGCGTTCGGCCTCTGGAATGGGCCGGGTTTCGCGCTGCGCTCCTGACGTGTGAGGACGTGACGCTCCTGCGCCGGACGCAGGAGCAGCTGCAGCGTGCCGCCGTGACGGACCGCTCCACCGGCGTCCTGAACCGCCAGGGTATGGAGCGCGTCCTGTCACGAGAGATGGAGCGCGCCGTCCGCGACAAGACGCCCCTCAGCCTGATGATCATGGACATCGACGGCTTCCGGCGCCTGAACGAGAGCCGGGGGTACGTGGCGGCAGAGCTCATCCTGAAGACGCTGATCGCCCTCTGTCAGGGGCTCCTCGCCGTGGAGGACGTCATCGGGCGGTGGGGAGGGGACGAGTTCATGGTGCTGACGCCCCGCTCTTCCGAGGCGGCGCGGCTCCTGGCGGACTCGATGCGGGACGTGGCGCACAGCAGCTCCCTGGGTGTGGAGGGCGCCCTGACGCTCAGCGTCGGCATCGCACAGTTCCGCGCGGAGATGGACCTCTCCAGCCTGGTGGGCGCGGCCTACGACGCGATGGTCAGGGCCAAGCGGAACGGCGGGAACCGCGCCGTGACGGCGGAGGACGGAGAGGGCCGATAGACGGTTGGGCTGACCCGGCCGTAGGCGATCTTTAGAAAACACTGATTAAGTTGTTGAGAACTGTCAACCATATGGGCTCCCTTCAGTGCCTGAAACTTCATCAGGCCGCGCGAAGCGCGTGGGGATTGGGGCGTAGCCCCATTTTAAAATTTTAGGGAAGCGCTAAAGGATACCTTACTTTGATGATCCTTGGTTGCTTTCAACAACTTTTCGAGTTGATCAGCGCTTCCCTTATTTAGGATGGTGTGTGGATTTGGGACAGATTCAGATCATCGTTGAGGGCATGACGGCGAGTGGCAAGTCCACGGTGGTGGACCTGCTGGCGGAGCGCCTGGGGTTCAAGGTGATGCCGGAGGAGTTTCGCGACCAGCACGACCTTTTGAGCCGCTTCCACCACGACAGGCGGTGGGCGTTCCCCATGCAGCTGAACTTCCTGGTGACGCGCTTTGCGCAGTACCTCTGCGCGTCGGAGGAAAACGATTACATCATGGACCGCAGCATCTTCGGCGACAAGGTCTACGCCACGCTCTACTACAAGCAGCACTACTTCACGGACAGCCAGTTCGGCTGTTACCTGACGCTCTACGACTCCCTCCTGCGGAACACGGCGTCCCCGCGGCTCCTGGTCCTGGTGCGCTGCCCCTTTGAGGAGATCCTGCGCCGCATTCGGGCACGGGGCCGTCAGGACGAGATCGACGCCGGGGTGGAGTACTGGCGCCTGCTCTTCGACGCCTATCAGCCGTTCCTCGAATTCGTGCGCAAGGAGATGCAGATCCCGAACGTCCTGGAGCTGGACCTGGCGGACCCGGCCTTCATCAAAACGCCGGAGCGCGTGGAGAGGTTCCTGGACGACGTGAAGGCCTTCTTCCCGGAGCGCTTTGCGGGGGCCGCACAGCCGTAAGGACCTGTGACGCCGCGATCGTTGGCGCAGGCCCCGCAGGCGTCTTTGTGACGGCGGAGTTGGCGCGCCACGGCAAAAAGGTTCGGATCGCCGATAAGGGGTTGCGCCGCGGCACCGTCCAGGCGGCGGCCAGTGGGATGTTGCTCAGGCTGTAGCTACCTGAGGGCTCACACGTTTCCGAGGTGTACGTGCGCGAGCTCTGCGAGGGCTGCGTCCTCCATGCGGCGCAGGAGGGCGCGGGACGTGGGCGGTGCGTCGTGGCGCCGCGCGGGAAAACAGCGCGTGATGTGCAGGGGGATGTCTCGCGACAGGGAGGCGATCCAGCCCACCATCGCCGCGAAGGCCGCCATGTCGTCGTTCAGTCCGGGAACGGCGAGGTGCGTCAGCTCCACGTGGACGCCGCCCCGCACCCATAGGGCGACGGTCCGCTTCACGGCCTCCAGGTCCCCGCCGAGCCGTCGGTACCCCTCCGGCGTGAACGCCTTGAGGTCCACGTTCGCCGCGCTGATCCATGGCAGGAGGTCCCGCGCCGCCTCCTCCGACATCGCCCCGTTCGTGACGAGGACCGTCGCGATCCCCGCCTCCCTCAGCAGGGGAGCGGCCTCCAGGAGGTACTCCGCCTGAAGGGTGGGCTCGTTGTAGGTGAGGGCCAGAGCGTCCAGCCCCAGGCCCCGGACCTCCCTCGCCAGCGCCTCCGGCGGCAGGAACGGGACGGAGGCGTAGGCGCCGTAGACGCTTTTTGCCGGTCGGGCGATGCGCCAGTTCTGGCAGAAGGGACAGTCCATCGTGCAGCCCAGGCTTCCCAGCGAGTAGATGAGGCTGCCGGGCCGCCAGTGGGCGAGGGGCTTCTTCTCGATGGGGTCCACGGCCCGCGCGCAGAACCGTCCGAGCCAGGGCGAGAGGAGCGTCCCCCCGTGGTTGAGGCGGACGCCACAAGCCCCTGCGGCCCCGTCTGTGATGCGGCACCCGCGAAAACACAGGCCACAGGCGACGCGCCCATCCTCATCGCGCTTCCACCAGCGTGACGTCGTGCCCATCCGCGCCGCAAGCGATCCGTCGCCCCCGTAGAGGCGAAGGACGCGCTGCCTCTACCCCCTTTCCCTTGGGAAGCGCTGATTAATCTTCAAAAGTTGTTGAAAGCAATCAAGGAGCATCAAACAAAGGGTATCCTTCAGCGTTTCCCTGAAATTTTAAAATGGGGCTACGCCCCCCCTTCGGGGAGCCTTCCGGCAGCCGTTCGCCCTTGCTCACGGGCCGTCAGTCCCAATCCCCACGCGCTTCGCACGACCTGATGAAGTTTCAGGCACTGAGGGAGCCCATACGGTTGACAGTTCTCAACAACTTAATCAGTGTTTCCCTTGTTTCAGCTTTCTATTCCGTTCGAGCTCGGTAATTCAAAAACGGAACTTCAGCGCCAAACGTCTCGCTCAGGCCTGCCAGACCCCCGCCTCCGAGAGCTGGCGGGTGACCGTCCCCGCCCAGTCCCGATTGCTGGCGGGGGAGGCCGGGCTGGGGTGAAGGATGCGCAGGACCTGGACGTCTGTGCCGCAGAGCGCCTCCCGCGCACGGGCCTCGGCGAAGGCCCCCACGCCGACGACCCACCTGGGGGAGAGGGCGTGGACCGCGGCGCGCAGGTGCTCGCCGCACGCTGCATAGAGGGCCGTCCGGAGCTCCGGAGGCAGGCGGTCCGGCGTGAGATTGCGCCCTCCCTCCGTCCCGTTTTTGCGCGGGGAGGGGGCGATGAAGAGCAGCGGGCAGAAGTTGACGACGAAGTGCTCTGCGAAGAAGCCCTCCGGGGTCCCGAAGCGCCCGGAGAAGAGTCCCCAAAGGCGGCGGCCGCTGACCTCGGAACGCCTGCAGGCGGTGCCCTCCACGGGATAGGCGGGGTGCGGACGGGCCGGCCTGCCGTTCAAGGGGACGTCGAGCTTCAGCCAGTCCCGGACGACGGCGGCCTCGCCGAAGGGCACTCCCGTCTGAGCCATGCCCCAGGGGCCGGGGTTCATCCCCAGGAACACCACGCGCTTCCGCCCCCGTCCGAAACGCCTCACGTAGGCCGAGAAGGCGTCCCAGGCGTAGTCCAGGGGGTCGTAGACGGCCGCCGCAGGCGGGACGAAGCTCATGGCGTCCACCTCCGCCCTCAGCTTCCGCGCGGCGGCGAGCTGTGCCTCGACGGAGGCCGCGTCCCGGGTTGTCGGCACCGGTCAGTCCTTCGCGCCGTGAGGGGCCAGGCGAAGCTCCCCGTCCTCGACGTCGACGTCGATGCGCGTGCCGTCCGCGAACTTCCGCGCCAGTAGGGAGTCGGCCAGTCGGTCCTCCAGCAGGGATTGGATGGCTCGGCGCAGGGGGCGGGCGCCGTACTTCGGCTTGAAGCCCTTCTCCAGGATCTTCTCCTTCGCCCCCACGCTGACGTCCAGGGAGAGTCCCTGTCCCTTCAGCCGACCGTCCAGCTCCGCCAGCATGGCGTCGACGATGCGCAGCAGGCTGTCCCGCGACAGGGGACGGAAGACGGCCATCTCGTCGATGCGGTTCAGGAACTCCGGCCGGAAGGTGCGCTGAGCTTCTTCCATGATGACGGCCTTCTGGTGCTCCCAGTTTCGCTGTTCCGACGCCTCCGCGGAGCCGAAGCCCAGTGCGCTGCCCTGCTGGGCCTCCTTCGCGCCGACGTTGCTCGTCATGATGATGACCGTGTTGCGGAAGTCGACCCTGCGTCCCTGGCCGTCGGTCAGGTGCCCGTCGTCCAGGATCTGCAGCAGGACGTTGTAGACCTCCGCGTGGGCCTTCTCGATCTCGTCGAACAGGATGACGGAGTAGGGCCGTCGCCGGACGGCCTCCGTCAGCTTCCCCCCGCTCTCATGCCCCACGTAGCCGGGGGGGGCGCCCAGGAGCTTCGAGACCTCGTGCTTCTCCATGAACTCGCTCATGTCGATGCGGATCATGGCGTCCTCGCGTCCGAAGAGAAATCGGGCCAGGCAACGGGCCAGCTCCGTCTTGCCCACGCCGGTGGGGCCCATGAACAGGAAGCTGCCGATGGGCCGCCGCGGGTCGTGGAGGCCCGTGCGCGCGCGGCGGATGGCCCGCGCCACGGCGCTGACCGCCTCGTCCTGTCCGATCAGGCGGGAGGATATCTCGTCCTCCATGCGCAGGAGTCGCTCCGTCTCCGTCTCCGTGAGCTGCTTCACCGGGATGCCCGTCATCTCCGCCACCACCTCGGCGATGTCCTCGCCCGTGACCTCGACGCGCGCCTCGCTCCGTCCGCTGCGCCACTCCTCCATCGCAGCCTCGAGCTGGTCCGCCAGGGCGTGCTCCTCGTCGCGCAGCTGCGCCGCGCGCTCGAACTGCTGATTCAGCACGGCTTCCTCCTTCTGGCGCTGAGTGTCCGCGAGGCGGCGCTCCAGCTCCCGGACGGACTCCGGCGGGTCCAGCGACCGAAGCCGGGTCCGTGCCCCGGCCTCGTCGATGAGGTCGATGCCCTTGTCCGGCAGGAAGCGGTCCTGCACGTAGCGCGAGGAGAGGCTCGCTGCAGCCTGGAGGGCGTCGTTCGTGAAGGTGACCTGGTGGTGTTCCTCGTAACGGTCCCGGAGCCCACGCAGGATGCTGACGGAGTCCTCGATGCCGGGCTCCTCGATCAGGATGGGCTGGAAGCGGCGCTCCAGGGCGCTGTCGCGCTCCACGTACTTGTGGTACTCCGCCTGGGTCGTCGCGCCGATCATCTGGAACTTCCCGCGCGAGAGGCTGGGCTTCAGGATGTTGGCCGCGTCCATTGCCCCCTCGGCGCTGCCGGCGCCGACGATGGTGTGCACCTCGTCCACGAAGAGGATGACCTCGCCGGAGTCGGAGAGCTCCTTCACGATGCGGCGCAGCCGCTCCTCGAACTCCCCCCGGTACTTGGTGCCCGCCACGAGGTTCGCCGTGTTGAGCTGGATGATGCGCTTCTCCCTCAGGGGGTCCGGCGCGGCGCCCGACGCGATCTTTTGGGCCAGCCCCTCGACGATGGCCGTCTTGCCGACGCCGGGGTCGCCGATCAGGACGGGGTTGCTCTTCGTGCGTCGGCACAGCGCCTGGATGACGCGGCGGATCTCCCGCTCGCGCCCGATGACGGGGTCGAGCTCGCCGTCGCGGGCCTTCCGGGTCAAGTCCACTCCCAGCTGATCCAGCGTCGGCGTGCGGCTCCTGCTCTGCCGCTTCAGCCGGTCCGTCAGGAGCTCCACGTTCTGCCCCTGGCCCCCCCCGGCGCTCACTGCGCTGGCTTCGATGATGGTGGTCACCTGTTTCAGGACGGCCTCCCTGGTGATCCCCATCGTCAGGAAGTGCTGGACCACCATGCTGCTCTCGTCCGCCAGGACGCCCAACAGGATGTGCTCCGTATCGACGTAGTTGACGCCCATCTTGCGGGCCTCGACCATGGACAGCTCAAGCGCCCTCTTCATGCGCGGACTGAGCGGCAGGTCAATGGGCCTGGACGCGGGCTGGGATCGCCCCATGATCTCCCGGATGTGGGTGCACAGCCTCTCAGGCGACACGTCCAACTCGATCAGGGCGCGACAGGCGATGCCGCCGCCCTCCTGCGCCAGCCCCACCAGGAGGTGCTCCGGCTCCACCATGGGATGCCCCATCTGAAGCGCTTCGTGGTGGGCCAGCTGGATGACTCTCTTGCCTCGTTCCGTGAAAAATTGCCACATGTCATGCTCTCCTTAGTGTGAAAAAACGGCGTGCGTTCAGGCCAGCATCAGGCCCCGCAGCATCCTCTTCAGCATCTCCGCCTGAATGACGCTTCGTTTGTGCTGGGACAGGTCGAAATCGCTGCGTCCCATCTCGTCGGCGTGCCGCAGCGCCACCTCGATCAGAAGGCGCTCGCGCACGGTAATGAGGCCGCGCTCCTGCAGGGACTGGAGGAGGCGGCGGCAGTCCTGCTCCGAGATGGAGTCCCCCACGATGTCCTCGACGTGCTTCAGGCGCTCCTCCGGCTCCTCGCAGGAGATGCGCAGGATGCGGATGTACCCGTGCCCGCCCCGTTGGCTCTCCACCAAAAAGCCGCGCTCTGGCGTGAAGCGGCTCCGCAGGACGTAGTTGATCTGGCTCGGCACGCAGCCGAAAAACTCCGCCAGCTCCTTGCGCCGGAGGGAGACGGAGGGTTCCGTCTCCGTCTCGAAGAGCTCCTGAATGTATTTTTCAATGGCCAGGGTCAAGTTGGGCATACCCCTTACCTCCGTTCCGTGGTTGGCCGAATCCCGAAGTCAAAGCCGACGATCCGACAGGGCCTCATTCTATCCTTATGGTCAGTGATAATCAATAACTAAAAATGCCGATAGAGGCCGTTTGGGGCTACGTGTCGAGTGACAGACCAGGAGAGGGGTTCACCTCCCCTGCAAGGGGAGGTGGTTCGCGCTAGCGAACCGGAGGGGTTGTCTTTCACGCCCTAAAACAACCCCCCAGCCCCTGCGGGGCAGCCCCCCTTGCAGGGGGGCAAAAGCGCGCCCTGCTTGCCTTGCCTCCCCTGCAAGGGGAGGTGGCCCAACGGGCCGGAGGGGTTCGGCCAGACGACCGGCCTCACGCAAGCCGATCTTTCGGGAGGATTGCGGCGGCCGGTTGGTCGGCTGAGGGCGAAGGAAGTCCGGGGGACTTCCGCAGCTCGGCCAGACGACCGGCCTCACGCAAGCCGATCTTTCGGGAGGATTGTGGCGGCCGGTTGGTCGGCTGTGCCGAAACAAGGCAATGGATTGCCTTGTGGAGGCGTTGGCGGGGAATGTCGGACAGGCGCGTCTTATGAAAAACACTCGCCGCCCCTACCCCTCCCTTTCGGGGAGCCTTCCGGCTGCCGTTTGCTACCGCTCACGGGCCGTCAGTCCCAGCCCCTTCGGAGCTCGCCAGCCCCCCTTTCGGGGGAGGCAATCCACATTAGACGCGAATTGGTATCAGGAGCTGGCATCCCCTCTTTATGAACCTCAGTTGATGTTCGTATTCTGATCTTCTTTTTAGAAAATTAACAACAACTTCTTGTTTCCCCTCTTGACACGGCCTTGTAAGCTTGATAGGATAAAAACATATGGTTTTTGTGCTTCATGGATATAGACTTGGAACTCGAAAGGGCAATCGGGAGAGCCGCGGCGACGCGCAGACCTGAACAACCACGAATTTCTGAAATCGACAGCGCGAAGCGGCCTACCACAATGTATTGAGGTAGGAAAGTTGCTTTACGCTTTTTGTTTATTTATGTATATCTATCTAAGGAAGGAGGATGCATGATGGATTTTCTTGCTCTTGTGTTTCCCTCTGAGAAAAAATGGATACGCTTGATTTTGGCTTTGATTGGTGGCGGGCCGTTGATGTTTTCCTCCGAAAGTGTCTGGTGGACCGTGGGCTTCCTTGCGTCGATCACGTTTTGGTGGTTTTTGAGCCTCGTCTTGGAAATGTTGGGGGTGGTGGAGATAAATACGGCAAATCGGATAGCCTTTTTATCTCCCCTTGCCGTTTCGCTGGGGCTGTGGTTTTGGATGCATGATCTTCCCGGGATTTACTTTTTTATTCCGGCGATTGTCTTGGGGCTGGGCCTGATCATGCCCTTGAGTTTCCTGATGTGTGACCCGCGTCATCCTTCTACGTGGTTATAGAAAAATAAAAAAGCATTGATTTTGTTGGGAGCTTAAAGATGTCTGGAAGAAAAATTCTTTTGTTTCTTTTTGTTGGAGTGATGGCTTTGTGGGGTATTTCCCAGATGTTTTCTCCATCTGGCCCAAATGCGGAGAGTATTTATAAAATGGTAACCCGCCTTTATTTTCGTTCTATAGATGACGTTAATAAAATAATGGGGAAACCAGGTGATAAGCTTAAGGTACCGAAGGAAGGATATGCCTGGTTATTTGACTCTGGAGATAATAATTTTTTTCATAAAAATAGTATTGTGTGTGTTTTTAAAGATGGTTATTGCATGGCTGTAAGTTATTCAGAAATTTACGAGAGCAAAAAACAGGCTGCTAAACGATATGACGAAATACTGAAAGGGTTGTCAAAAAAATTAGGCTCTGCTGTGAGGGATGACCGGGGTTTCCTTAGTTGGTTTATGGAAGAAAAGAAACTGGGTATCATGCAATTGTTTTTTCATGATAAGGAAGTGACAGGTGTGTTTGTTGTAATAAAGAAAAAGGATTTTTATAATGAAACCATTTAGATTAAAGTTTGAGTTGTGTTTCTTTATTTTTTTGTGGTTAGGGAATGAGTCAGCTTGGGCTGTGGAACCAGTGAAAATTTATCAGAAGTTGAATTCTTTGTTTATAACGGAAAATGTTTCAGAAGTCTTAAAAAGTTGGGGAAATCCTACGTTTGAAGAGAAGGGTATTCCATACTGGCAATGGGAAGGTGGGATATTGTGCTGTATTGTTGAAAAAGGGCAAGCAGAAGTTGCCTCTTACACAGAGACGGCAGATTCAATTGACGTAATGGATTCCAGGCTCTTGGCGAAGTATAGACGTTTTAAGAAGAGTTTTGCCTCCATTTTAAAGATGAAGGGGGTGGAAATGGAAGCGAATTTGGAGATGAATAACCAGCCTATTAAAGGCCTTACTACTATGTGGAAGAAGGACAATCTACAGTTTGGCTGGATATGTTTTTACAACAAACATTTTCAAAATACCGCACTGCAACTTATTATTCGTCGACAATAACAAGTAGGAAGAGAAGGGGGAGAAATATTTTGTTTTTTTGAATATGTTTTTGGAATAAAAAAATCCTCGAGGACCTAGTACGGGTTTATTATATGCAAAGCCAATAATTGATCGTGCAAAATTTAATAAAAAAATGATTGCTTGGGCTGACAGCCAAAGTTCCCCTGCCCGTGTTGATCCGTTGGTCCTGGACCTGAATCGGGACGGCAAGGTTGAGCTGAAGAACGCGGCGTTTTTGACCTCAACGCCAACGGGTTCCATGAGTTTACCCGTTGGATCGACGGGACGGACGCGTTTCTGGTGCTCGATAAGAACTTCAACGGCAAGGCGGACAATGGAGGCAGCCGACGCCTCCCCTGAAAGGGGACGGCCAGACTGCCAGCGATTCCCCGAAGGGGAGAGTTGTGCAGGTCGGCTGGTTTCTTCATCAGGTGGCCGAACGGAGTGAGAGGGGGGTGTTTTGTTTGTGCGTTCCAATCCAACCCCTCGATCGTGCCTCTTCAGGAGCTGACAGCCCTTCTGTATGAACCTCAGTCGATGTTCATACTTCTGATCTTCTTTTCAGAAAATCAACGACAACTTCTTGTTCCCCCTCTTGACACGGCCTGGCAACCTTGATAGGATAAAAAATATTGTTGTTATGCTTGATGGATATAGACTTGGAACTCGGAAGGGCAATCGGGAGCACCGCGGCGACGCGCAGACCTGAACAACCACGAATTTCTGAAATCGACAGCGCGAAGCGGCCCGGAAGAAGGGACGTATCGCGCTCTTTTTTCTAAATCCCTACAGGATGGTGAACGGCTGAAAAAGTTAGAAGAAGTGGGAGGCGAAATTATGAAGTTAAAAGAACATGATAATGAGGTTGTAAAAATACGATCGCATTTTTCTAAGACCTTCTTTTTTGTTTACAGCATTGGGATCATTACGATACTGTTTGCAAAATTAAAAGGGATTTCTTCGCTCCTTAGTATTACCAGTATGTGTTGGTATTTGGTTATTTTGAATGAGTCATGGTTTCTTTATTTTTATATGAAACAAAAGAATGTTACGAGATAGGTATTTTGTGATTTATCCCAAATAGAGGGAAATAATGCGTTAATAGTGATTCGAATAGTCTTATTGGCAAAGTCTATCGAGTTTATTGAATCACCATTTAGTACATTTCTTTTTATTACATTGGCAATTTTCTTTTTAATGATCAATTTTAGTGTCGTAAGTCTTTTAGGGCTGTATAGTTACTTAAATTCTAAGTCAGAATCAGTGTTCGCAGCAAAGTATCGACATATTTTATTGATCAAGGCTCGGGATTTAAAAAAAATAGCAATATCAATGCTACTTTACCTTATTGCAGTAATTTTTGTTCTAAATGAAGATAATTTTATTGCAGTTAGAATTATTTCGGGGGTGATTTCTGGACTAATCTTATTAGTCATTATGTGTTTGTTAGTGGCCTCGGTGAAAAAAATTATTTGTTTAAATTGTGGAGAGGCGGAAGAAGATGGCAATAAAATATAAGGCTTTTTGGCGGAATATTCCTTTAGGAGTGATTGGTTTTGATATTTTTGATGAGTATTTGGATATGAGCTAGACGATATATTTTTTCGTTGGCTTATATCTGATGCCACCCCCACCCGTGTTGAGCCGTTGGTCCTGGACCTGAACCGGGATGGTAAGGTTGAGCTGAAGAACGCGGCGTTTTTGACCTGAACGCCAACGGGTTCCACGAGTTTACGCGGTGGATCGACAAGACGTACGCCTTTCTGCTACTGGACAAGCACTTCAACGGCAAGGCGGACAATGGAGGCAGCCGACGCCTCCCCTGAAAGGGGAGGTGGCCCGAAGGGCCGGAGGGGTTGTTTCTTGCGCTCAAAAATACCCCCCCAGCCCCTGCGGGGCAGTCCCCCTTGCAGGAGGGCCAACAATCAGTCCATCTCCCCCCTCAGCGCCTCCACCTCACCACGGGACAGCCCGGTGAAGTCAACGACCTGCTCCAACGGGACGCCCCGCACCAGCATCCGCCGCGCCGTGGAGGCGATGCCCCTGGCTTCGCCTCTTGCCTCACCCAACTTAATGCCCCTTGCCTCACCCAACTTAATGCCTCTTGCCTCACCCAACTTAATGCCTCTTGCCTCGCCCAGCTGGATGCCCTCTATCCTGCCCTTCTCAATACCCTTACGCTCCATGATGCTGACGTACATCCGTCCCGCCTCCTTCGCCTCTTCCAAAGTATTTTCCCACTCTTCGTATTCTCTTGAGCTCTCGTCCTCCGTCAGGTGAATCACGCCTTCCATAAACACCAGCAGCTGCGCCTTGTCCGCGTGGGGCCAGCCCCGTTCGTCCAGAAGCTTCAGCATCTCCTTCAGGTAACTCAGCTTCCTCGGCTCGCTGCTCCGGCTCTTCCACGCCCTCAAGCCCGCCAGGTGCGCCCAGTCGAAGGGGTTGTCGCTCGCCTTCAGGGCCTCTTCGTCCCCCTCATAGAGCTTGAACATGGGGAACTCGTACTTCACCCGCGTGCCGTAGCCCTCCCAGGAATAGACCCCGCAGGACTGCGCCTCCGACAGGGGCTCGATGAGGAGGGCCAGGGCACTGACGTGCCTTCGGTAACGGCCCTCCAGCAAGCCGCGGTAGCGGTGCATCCGCAGGGGGAAGTCTTCGTTCCCGCCCCGGCCCTGCACCTCCACGTGAAGGAGGACCCAGGCGTCTTCCTTGGCGCGGAGGGGGACGTTTGCCAGGAGGTCCACGAATCGGTTCCCGTCCGGCTCGCCGCCCTCCGGCCTTTGGGTGAAGCGGGCCAGCCGGCGCAGTTCCTTATCGAGGAAAACGACGTCCCGTTTCTCGTCGAGGTCTCTGGCCAGGTCGGGCAGCAAAGAGTGAAGCATAGGGACGAAGAACCTGGCCAGCAGGTCCTTCCAGAGCAAGTCATCACGTCGCGGTTCTTTGGTGGCCTTCTCCGATGGGTCTTTTTTCTTCCCGCCCATGACGTCACCTCGTTTCGTGATTTGCCGCGCACTCAGGCTTTCCCTGTACCAGTATAGCAGAGCTCAGGAGAGTTTGATCAGAAAGGGGCTCAAAAACTCCAGACTTGCTGCGTTTTGCCTCCCCTTGCAGGGGAGGCAAAAAGAAGAGCGCGCTTTTCTGGCCCCCCTGAAAGGGGGGCTGCCCCGCAGGGGCTGAGGGGTTGTCGTTGGGCGTGAGAAACGACCCCTCCGGCCCTTTGGGCCACCTCCCTTTGCAGGGGAGGCGAAAAGAAGAGTGCGCTTTCTGGCCCCCCTGAAAGGGGGGCTGCCCCGCAGGGGCTGAGGGGTGTTGAGCCTGAGAAACAACCCCTCCGATTCGCTGACGCGAACCACCTCCCCTTTCAGGGGAGGCAATCCATATTAAACGCGAATTGGTATCAGCTGATCTTCATGTTTTTGAGCGTCTTTTTAGAAAAAACTTCTTGTTTCCCTTCTTGACACGGCCCGGCAACCTTGATAGGATAAAAATACATCGTTTTTGTGCTTCATGGATATAGACTTGGAACTCGGAAGGGCAAACGGGAGCGCCGTCACGACGCGCAGACCTGAACAACCACGAATTCCTGAAATCGACAGCGCGAAGCGACCCGGAGGAAGGGAGGGTTCGCGCTCTTCTTTAAAATTCAGGCAAAACGACGAACGGCTGAAAAATTCAGAAGAAGTGGGAGGCGAAAGTCCTTGCGACGGAAGTTATCTGCGGCGAGCGCGTGTTTTTTTGTGGCGTCCTTCCTTTTGTCGTTGGGCTTGGCAGTGCCGGCCCTTGGCGCTATGGGGAGGGATGACTTCTTTGCCTTGGTCGAGAGCGGCGACATTGCGGAGATCGAGGCGGTGATCCGGAACGGACAGGACTTGGAACAGGAGAACGAGAGCGGCTGGACGCCCCTGTTCATGGCCATCAGGAGGGGAGACCCCGATGTCGTTCGGCTGCTGCTCCGTGCCTCAGCGAAGCCCGGACACAGGGCTAACGGGGACATGACCACTTTGCACTGTGCCATGATCGCCCTAGCGAAAGGCCGCCCTCTGGAGAAGACGCTGGAGATCGTGAACCTTCTGTTGTTGGAGGATATGAGCCTGGCCAATGCCCGGAATCGTGATGGAACGACGCCGCTCCACATTGCAGCGCTGCTTTACAGTGACAGGGAAATCCGTAACCAAATCCAGCAGGGGGATTTGAAGGATATTCCACGACTGCTGGAGGTTCTGTTCAGCGTAGGAGCGGATCCGAATATCAAGAATAAGGAAGGAAATACGGCGCTGCATGAGGCGACGTTAGGGGAAGATGAGGAAGTGGCGCTCCTGTTGATTCAGTCTGGAGCTGACGTCAACGCTGTTAATAATGAAGGACTTACGCCCCTTTGGGGTGCCGCGGCTATGGGACTGCCGCGGGTAGTGTCCGCTCTGCTGGAGCGTGGGGCCAATCCAAATGTCCGCACGGAGGGTATGACACCTTTGCACATGGCGACAGGAATAAGCTTTTTGAGGCGCAAGCCTTCGGGAGAATGGGAGAGCTTCAGCGAGATGTTGAAGCGTACAGGAAGGGATGGAACTGACTTTCTGAAGATGACAAAAGCTTTGGTCGAGACCGGGGCAGAGGTCAACGCTTTAAATAACTTGAAGCAATCTGAGAAGGGCGAAAGGGGGACGGCGCTTGATATGGCGGAGGAGGGAGGAAATACAATCGTGGCGGAATACCTGAAAAGCGTCGGAGGCAGGAAGAAGAAGCCCTGGTATTGGCCGTTCTGAAATGAGTGGCGATCGAATTCCCTTCAGGTGGGGCGACTTATGGCGTATTTTCTGGGCATCTTTGGGAGAGCTGTCCTTTGAAGAAATGTTTGTACGAGGATTTATTCTGTTGTTTTCTTCATTCGCATCTTGCCGAGGAATAGGGCACCATGCTCCAATGGAACCATATGCTCGAATGGGCATTGTTTTTTATAGTGTTTCCTGGATTCTATTTACTTATATTCGCTATTATTTTTTGCCATCTCATTGGCCATCATGGCTAAAATTCGTTGTAGTTACTCTATATGGCATATTCTGGGGTGTATTGATATCATTTTTTTATCATGTTTCTACGGAACAACTGATTTGGGCCATGTTGTGGGGTATGTGTTCTGTGTCAATTTTAATAATTAATTTTGAATAACATCGGGGGAGGATTGAATAATGCCGTTTTACGATATGAAGGATGTTAGTATTGTTATTGGTGGTGGTGCACTAGAAGCTCTAGAGCCTGCTTTTGATTGAAGGAGAACAGGAATTTTTGATGAAACCGGATGATATGAGAGACGACGTTTGATTCTGTGGGAGGGCGACTTGAAGATGTCAAAACGAAAAATTCTTTTGTTTCTTTTTGTTGGAGCGTCAGCTTTATGGGGTATTTTCCAATTATTTTCTCCATCTGCCCCAAATGCAGAGGTGATTTATGGAATGGTGCATCGCCTTTATGCCCGTTCTTTGGAAGATGTTAATAGGATAATGGGACGGCACGGAGAAAAGTCATCATCAGGTTTTTATACCTGGGAGTTTGACAACAAAGATAAATATTTTTTCTCAGATAATTCTATTGAATGTGTTTTTGAAGAGAATAAATGCGTAGCCGTATTTTATATGGAATATTTCTATGGCGCGAAGAAAGCTGATAAAAGATATCAGGTGTTATTGAAAGGTTTGTCGAAAAAACTGGGAACACCTGTAAGGGACAACAAGGGTTTTCTTGTATGGTCTAGGGGAGAGGAAAAAATTGGACTTATTCGAATGATTTTACCAGGGACGGAGCAAGCTGGGGTTGGAATTGCAGTTAATGAAAAAGATTTCGTTTTATCTAAGGATGGGATGGACAAATGAAAATTAGCAGAAATATTGTTATGATATTATTAATATTTTGTGCTCAAACAGGTTGGGCTTTTGCGCCAAATGCAAATGAAATCTATCAGAAACTGATTCCATTATTCTCTTCGGGGGGAAGCGTTTATGTGTCGACATGGGGTTCACCTATATTTGAAGAGAATGACATTCCAATTTGGCGGTGGGGGAATGGGCAACTTTCTTATATTTCAGAGACGGATGGTATCAATATCGCTTATTATGTGGAAATAGCTGATTCTGTCGAAAAAATGGATTCAAAATTATTGGAACGATATCACTACCTTAAGGATGGTTTCGCGTCCATATTGGGAGAGGGATATATAGATCAGAAGGGGGAAATAAAAGCTCAGGGGGTTGATAGTATCAGTAGAGTTTGGATGAAGGACAGTTTACGGTTTGGATGGCTGTGTTTTTACAATCAACAGATGCAGACGACTACATTACAATTCATTCTCATGAGACATCAGTGAACGAGTTTACGCGGTGGAAGGACAGGATGTCAAGCAGGAGGGGTCTTATGGGGAACGCTTATCTTTACAGCATTCAAAGACAACAGACATCGAAGATCAGTCAGCTGTTGTTTTGTACCTTGGCAAAACCAGGCTGTTAGGATTGCTAAAGGAAAGCTGACCGTATTGTCTGAACATTAAGATAAATTTTGGAACAGCAAATAAGTGTTTGAGGAGAAGATGCCGATGCGAAAAACTTTTTTGATGAGTTTTATGACGGGGCTCTTGTTTGTGTTGGGATGGAAAGTTTTTTCACTGCCTAAAGCCCCTTCTGTCGATGAGATATACCGAAAGATAAACCGTTTTTATGGCTTGTCAGAAACTGAGGTTAATGCGGTTATGGGAGAACCGGAGGGAGTTGAGCGAATGGGGGCTGAACCCATGTACTTCTGGAATATTTTCCCCGATAACTCCTCTTATCGTTTTTATTGTATGTACCACCATGATCGATGTATGGCATCAATGTATTTGGAAATGCATAAGGGGACAAAGCGTTATGAAGTGCGCTATAACGAAATATTGCAGGCGTTGACAGAAAAATTTGGGACATCTGTCCGTGACAGCAGAGGTATTGCAAGCTGGTATAAAGGGGACCAAAAGCTTGGAATAAACCATATGTTTTTTAAAGATCGGGAGCTGGGCGTGGTGAGCATTGTGTTATTTAACAAGAATTTCAAAGTCCCTCTAGGGAAGTGATTGAGAATTGATAAAAATCAGCGGTTCGTTTTTTTTAAGTGCTATCTGTTCTCGTGTCCATTGCAGGAGCTGTTCAACCTGATGCGTTGGCTGTGTACGACAAAGTATACCCTCTTTTTGAGATAGGAGGAGAAAAAGTTCTGGACAGCTGGGGGCAGCCACTTTTTGTTGAACACGGAATACCTTATTGGCGTTGGGAGGATGGTGTTGTGTGTTGTGCTGTCCGCGATGGTCAGCCAATGCTTGCTGCCTATAGCGAGATTGTAGATTCATTTAAGGAAATGTCGCGCGAAATGTTTGATCGTTATCAGAAAGCCAAGGATGAGTTGAGTTCCCTAATTGGCCCTGAGGATGTCGCCTTAGAGGGGAATATCCGACCTCAGTTGGAATTTATGGGGGATGTAAAAGATTTTATAGCTTACTGGCGGCATGGTGAACTTGAGATTACCTTGTCCTGTATGTATGATGACAAGCTTAGAACTACGAGCTTTCATTTTATGATTCGGCGGAAGGGGTTCACATTTTAAATATAAGTTTGAAGAAAAGAGATGAGGAAAAATGACGTTATTAGGGATATTAGCTGGATTACTCATTGGTGGTGCTACTGTTTATGCAGGATCATGGCTATGGGGGAAAAATAGCAGGGTTTTTAGGAGGAGTTGTAGTTGGAGCTTTTATCGGTGAGGGTATAATTCCTGGAGGTACAGTGCCGGGAGCTTTTAGTATAGGTGTTGTTGGAACAGCAACCGATGCTGTAGGAAGCTATTTTATATTAAACAAATATTGCAACGATAGAATTCATGGTGGAGGCAGCCGACGCCTCCCCTGCAAGGGGAGGTGCCGCCGCAGGCGGCGGAGGGGTTCAGCCAGACGACACGACTTACGGACGCCGACAGGCGGTCGACGTCGTGTCGGTCGGCTGAGGGCGAAGGAAGTCCGGGGGACTTCCGAAGCTCAGCCAGACGACACGACTTACGGACGCCGACAGGCGGTCGACGTCGTGTCGGTCGGCTGAGGGCGAAGGAAGTCCGGGGGACTTCCGCAGTTCAGCCAGACGACGCAGCTTATGCAATCGCGTCAGCGATTGCGGAGCTGCGTTGATCGGCTGTGCCGAAACAAGGCAATGGATTGCCTTGTGGAGGCGTTGGCGGGGAATGTCAGACAGACGCGTCTTATGAAAAACACTCGCCGCCCCTACCCCTCCCTTTCGGGGAGCCTAATAAACTGGGGTCCTAAAAACGCGCCGCTTGCTTTGCCTCCCCTGCAAGGGGAGGTGGCCCAACGGGCCGGAGGGATTGCTCGGTCGTGCCCCTTCAGGAGCTGGCAGCCCTTCTTTATAAACCTCAGTCGATGTTCATACCTCTGATCTTCTTTTCAGAAAATCAACGACAACTTCTTGTTCCCCCTCTTGACACGGCCCGGCAACCTTGATAGGATAAAAATATATCGTTGTTATGCTTCATGGATATAGACTTGGAACTCGGAAGGGCAAACGGGAGCGCCGCGGCGACGCGCAGACCTGAACAACCACGAATTCCTGAAAACGACAGCGCGAAGCGCCCCCGGAGAAGGGAGGTTTCGCATTGTGTGTTTCGCTTCTGAGGAAAATAAAAATACTTGGACAAAAAATCGTTCTTTGAGAAGGTGGAAAGGAATAACGTTATGCCCTTTAGCGGATTATTTTGCTGCCGTTATACTTGTGAAGGGTGATCCTTACCTGATATTTACGTGGTATTTCATGTTTTTTTTAGTCGCTTCTTTGCTTTCTCTGCTCTGTTCACTATGGTTTAGATATGGGTTGTTTGGTCATCCTATTCAGCAAACCCGTAAAAAAATATTGTTATTTTTCTTGATCGCTGTTGTGGATATTTTATTTTATAAAATCGTTGTTGAGGTTACGCGTATTTGTGCCCCTGATTTTTTTATATCTGCGTTTTTCTCTCAATGGAGGTTTTTATGGCGTGGTTCAATGAGGTGGATATTGCTTTATTATTTTTCAGGAAGGGTCATTTTAGAATAATAAATAGGTTCCGCGTTATTCTGTGTGGGCACATTTGAGTATGAAGTTGAGTTTTTCTTTAATACATGCTTTGGCTTTCTATAAATAAAGGAGTGGTTAAAGATGATGAAAATATTCAACTACAAAATAGAGTTATTTTTAATCTATTTTTCTTACCTTGTTCCAATGTTGCATTTTTTATTAAACTCTGGAAGGGAAATACACTTTTTGTATAAAGCTATAATTTCAATATTAGCTTTATTGATTTTTGTAATACTGCTTAAAGGTGTGTTGTTTAATGACTATGTTATATTAAGAGGGATTTTTTGGGGTCATGTTTTTTGTCTTTCACTTCCCATTGCAATTTACTATTTTTGTATCGAACGGAAAGGGGATTTTCTTTATGATATTTCTATGGTCTTGTGGCTATTTATAGTAAACATCATTTTTTTCCGGGCCGTACTCGATGCTCGTAAAAGGGAGGAAAAATCACAATGAGTAACTGGTTTATTGATGGTGGTAGGTTTTGGCTTCTTGAAAATTACGATGTTCCTTTTTGAAAATCTTAGGGGATACGAGCCTCTTTATCCTCTCTTTTAAAATGCAAAAACGACGAACGGCTGAAAAATTCAGAAGAAGCGGGAGGCGAAAGTCCTTGCGACGGAAGTTATCTGCAGCGAGCGCGTGTTTTTTTGTGGCGTCCATCCTTTGGCTCTTGGGCTTGGCAGCGCCGGCCCTTGGCGCTATTGGCAAGGATGACTTTTTTACCTTGGTCGAGAGCGGCGACATTGCGGAGATAGAGGCTGCGATTCAGAAAGGGCAGGATATTGAGCAGGAGAATTCTTACGGGTGGACGCCCCTGTTCATAGCCGTCAAGAGGGGAGACCCTGATGTTGTCCGCCTGCTGCTCCGTGCCTCGGCGAACCCCGGACACAGGGCTAACGGGGATATGACCGCTTTGCACTGTGCCATGATTGGCCCGATGAAGGGCTGCCCTCTGGAGAAGACGCTTGAGATCGTGAACCTTCTGTTGTTGGAGGATATGAGCCTGGCCAATGCCCGGAATTGTGACGGAACGACGTCGCTGCACATTGCAGCGCTGCTTTGCAGTGACAGGGAAATCCGCAACCAAATCCAGCAGGGGGATTTGAAGGATATTCCACGGCTGCTGGAGGTTCTGCTCAGTGCAGGTGCGGACCCAAATATCAAGGATAAGAAAGGAAATACGGCGCTGCATGATGCAGTATTGGGATCGGATGATGAGGTGGCGCTCCTGTTGATTCAGTCGGGAGCTGAGGTCAACGCCAGCAACAACGAAGGAGTGACGCCTCTTTGTTTCGCTTCCGGCATGGGGCTGCCGCGGGTGGTGTCCGCTCTGCTGGAGCGTGGGGCCAATCCAAATGTCCGCATGGAGGGTGTAACGCCTTTACATATGGCAACGGGAATAACCCTGACAGACCAAAGACCTTCGGGAGAATGGGAGAGCTTCAGCGAGATGCTGAAGCGCACGGGAAGGGATGGAACCGACTTCCTGAAGGTGGCGAAAGCCCTGGTCGAGGCCGGGGCTGAGGTCAACGCTCTACGCAGTCAAGGTAAAAAGAGAACGCCGCTCGACATGGCCGAGATGTGTAGGAATACGATGGTTGCGGAATACCTCAAGAGCGTCGGTGGCAAGAGGTGGAAGCCTTGGTACTGGCCGTTCTGAAATGAACGGTGAGCGAATTATCTTCAGGATAGGCAGTCTTGGATAGATTTTTGGGGTGTTTCTGGAGAAAAGGGAGTGAAGTACGATGTTCGTTATGTATTCCATAACTCCCATTGGTGACAAAATACCAACCTGCGGAGAATTCCTGGTCATGTGGGGTGCGATGTTTATTGTCGTTGTTTTATATATTGACAGAAAAATCCGTTAGAGAGGTGAAGGTAAATGATAGGGACTTTTTTGATTGACGGGCTAAAAAATTTAGGGGATTTTCTTTGGGAAGTTATTGATAAAGGAGAAGTTTTTATTGGAGGTCTTATGGATTTAGTTGTTAATGGGGCAAGTTGGGGTTTGTCTGGGATAAATCTTATTCATCAGGCTTATAAAATGAATAAAGACGCCCTGCCTCGAATGAAGGAATTGGGCGATAAAAGAAATTGGGAATTCTACCGTCTATTATATCATGAGAAATATGGAGCGTGGCCTGATAGTCAAGCTGTCCTCACCCGCCGCGACCCGTTGGTCCTGGACCTGAACCGGGATGGCAAGGTGGAGCTGAAGAACGCGGCGTTCTTTGACCTGAACGCCAACGGGTTCCATGAGTTTACGCGGTGGATCGACAAGACGGACGCGTTTCTGGTGCTCGATAAGAACTTCAACGGCAAGGCGGACAATGGCAGCGAGCTGTTCGGCGACGTCATGACCCTGCCGGATGGGTCCCTGGCCCTCACGGGCTTCGACGCCCTCAAAGCGTATGATTCCAACGGAGACGGGAAGATCGACGCCTCCGACGATATCTATGCCTCGTTGAAGGTCCTGACGGGCGAAGGAAAGATGGCGAGCCTGGCCGACGCGGGGATCAAGAGCCTGAACGTGGCCTCGGAGGCCGTGAACGCAGACATGTCGCCGACGCTGTCCCAGGACGATCTCGCGAAGCTGACGTGGGAGGAACGGGTGCTGGCCCTGAAGGACCAGGCGCGCGAGGCGGACCGTGCGCTCTGGAAATCGGGTGGTTCGATCCGCAATCAGGGAAGTTTTACATGGCAGGATGGAAGCACGGGCACGATGGCGGAGGCGTTGCCGTACCGCATCCCGATGTACTCCATCCCGGACGAAATCTTGGAAGTCCCTGAGGACATTGCGGCGTTGCCCAACCTGATGGGCTTCGGAAATATGTATGACCTGCGTCAGGCCATGGTCCGCGACGGGGGCGGGGCGCTGCGCGGGCTGGTGGAGCAGTACGCGGCGGAGAAGGACCCGTCGAAGCGCGGGCAGATTTTCGAGTCCCTCCTCCAGAAGTGGGCCGGAGTAGAGGGCGTGGAGCCAGGGAGCCGCGGCAGCCAGATGGACGCGCGGCAACTGGCGTTTCTGGAGCAGTTTTTCGGCGAGGGGTTCAACGGCGTGGACGGGCCGAACCCCAACAACACGGCAGCACCGATCCTGAAGGAGCTCTACGCGGACCTCGTGCGGGACATGGAGGCGGGGCTGCTGGCGCAGACGCACCTGAAGCCGTTCTTCGAGCACGTGGAGTACAAGGTGACGGAGCCGGAGAAGGACGCGGAGGGCAACGTCGTGAAGCCGGGAAAGCTGGACATCCTGATGGACCCTGCCTTTGCGGCGTAATTAGAGATTGGCTTCTTTATCCCCTTTCTTCGGGTCTGTTTCATACCAATTTGCGTCTAAAGGGCAAGAAAGGACCCCCTGAAAGGGGGGCTGCCCCGCAGGGGCTGAGGGGTGTTGAGCCTGAGAAACAACCCCTCCGATTCGCTGACGCGAACCACCTCCCCTTGCAGGGGAGGTAATCCTATTAAACAACGCGAATTGGTTTCAGCTGATGTTCATGTTTTTGAGTGTCTTTTCAGAAAAAACTTCTTGTTCCCCCTCTTGACACAGCCTGGCAACCTTGATAGGATAAAAACACATCGTTGTTATGCTTCATGGATATAGACTTGGAACTCGGAAGGGTAAATGGGAGCGCCGCGGCGACGCGCAGACCTGAACAATCACGAATTCCTGAAATCGACAGCGCGAAGCGGCCCGGAGAAGGGAGGTTTCGCGCTGTGTGTTTTGCTTCTGAGGGAAATAAAAATGCTCGAACAAAAAGTCGTTCTTTGAGGAGATGGAAGATAATAGAATATCTTTTATGTGCCAGTTTAATTTATTATACTTCTGGCCTGCTGTATCAGCAATGGGAACCTTATTTTATTTTTGTTTTATTTTTAATATTATTAATAGCTCCGTTTTTGTCTTTGCTATGTTTATTATGTTTGAGGATTTTCAATCACTCGGCTCAAAATTCTATGGTAAATCTTGTTGCCATAACACCACTTTTATTATCCAGTTTAATTTTTTCCATTATAGGCATGCGGGGCATGCGGGAACAACAAGGGGGGATTTATTTTATTTTTGTTTTATATTTTGTGTTTTATTTTGTAAACTCATTGCTTTCCTTGCTATGTTCATTGTGGTTGAGGTACAGAATTTTTGGCTGTCCGGTTCAGCAAACCAGGAAAAAGTGGTTATCGCTTTTCTTGATCATTGCTGTAGATATATTGCTATATACGATAGTCCTCCGGACTGTGTTTGTTTTTGCCACTGATTTTTTTACTTCTGCATTGTTTTCTGATTGGATGTTGTGTTGGCGTAGTACTGCTGTAATGAGATGGATATGTTTTGAGTATTTTTCATTGAATTTTATTTTGAAAGAATAAGGGGTTGTTTTTAGGTTTTTCCCCCCATCCACAGGTTACGACACGCTTACTGATGACGGATCATCTTATTGCCTGGTATCGAACGAACGTTGTGCTTAGCACCCGTCAGGTGCAACAAAATCGTTTGAAGCCTGTATTTGCCGTAGCTTAAAAAATTTGTCTGTGGTTGGGGTTTCAGAGGAAGTATTGCTACTAAAGAAAACGATGAGGGAGGATACTAAGAATGGCAGATTGTGGATGTGGTGCGGGTTTGTCAGCCAGTCTTTGGCAAGGATGGAAATTGGGAGTCCTAACTGGAGGGGTTTCGGGGGCTTGGAAAGGTAAGGTGTTGGGAGGAAGTTACGGGAGTGCAGGCGGACCTGTGGGGATATTTGTAGGTGGCTATGTTGGAAGCGTCATAGGGAGTGCTTTAGGATCGGCTTTAGGATCTATTTGGGGGACAGCAACGACTTGGGCCGGGCACATTTTGTTTTCTCAATGCGGATGCTCTCCTTTGTGTCTGTGCCTTCCAAGGGATTGGCGGGCTCCTCAAGCCACCCCCACCCGCCGTGACCCATTAGTCTTGGACCTGAACCGTGACGGGAAGGTAGAGCTGAAGAACGCGGCGTTCTTTGACCTGAACGCCAACGGGTTCCACGAGTTTACGCGGTGGATCGACAAGACGGATGCCTTTCTGGTGTTGGACAAGAACTTCAACGGTAAGGCGGACAATGGCAGCGAGCTGTTCGGCGACGTCATGACCCTGCCGGATGGGTCCCTGGCCCTCACGGGCTTCGACGCCCTGAGGGCGTACGACTCCAACGGAGACGGGAAGATCGACGCCGCCGACGAGGTCTACGCCTCGTTGAAGGTCCTGACGGGCGAGGGAAAGATGGCGAGCCTGGCCGACGCCGGGATCAAGAGCCTGAACTGCCCGCCTCCATCCAATTCGTCAGGTCAGTCCCAAGACCCGGTCACGGTAGTCGATAACGGTGGAGGAAGCGGCGGCAACACGTCCACGGTGTCTACCTCTGACCCTTGGGCGTCTCTGACGTGGGAGGAGCGGGTGCTGGCCCTGAAGGACCAGGCGCGCGAGGCGGACCGTGCACTCTGGAAGTCGGGCGGATCGATCCGCAATCAGGGAAGTTTTACATGGCAGGATGGGAGTACGGGCACGATCGCGGAGGTGCTGCCGTACAGCGTCCCGATGTACTCCATTCCCGGAGAGTATTTGGATGTCCCCAAGGACGTTGCGGCGTTGCCCGACCTCATGGGGTTCGGAAACATGCACGACCTGCACCAGGCCATGGTCCGCGACGGAAGCGGTGCGCTGCGCGGGCTGGTGGAGCAGTACGCGGCGGAGAAGGACCCGTCGAAGCGCGGACAGATTTTCGAGTCCCTCCTTCAGAAGTGGGCCGGAGTGGAGGGCGTGGAGCCAGGAAGCCGCGGCGGTCAGATGGACGCGCGGCAGCTGGCGTTTCTGGAGCAGTTTTTCGGCGAGGGTTTCAACGGCGTGGACGGGCCGAACCCCAACAACACGGCAGCGCCAATCCTGAAGGAGCTCTACGCGGACCTCGTGCGGGACATGGAGGCGGGGCTGCTGGCACAGACGCACCTGAAGCCGTTCTTCGAGCACGTGGAGTACAAGGTGACGGAGCCGGAGAAGGACGCGGAGGGCAACGTTGTGAAGCCGGGCAGGCTGGACATCCTGATGGACCCTGCCTTTGCGGCGTAATTGGAGGCTGGCTTCCTTATGCCCCTTCTGCGGGCCTACTGCAACGGATGTCCATGCTTTGAGTGTCTTTTCAGAAAAAACTTCTTGTTCCCCCTTGACAGGACGCCATATCTATTGATAGGATAGCGATACATCGTTTTTATAATTCAGTTGGGTACAGAGTTGCAACTCGGAAGGGTAACTCGGAAACGCCGCGGCGACGCACAGACCTGAACAACCACGAATTCCTGAAATCGACAGCGCGAAGCGGCCTGGAGGAAGGGAGGTTTCGCGCTGTGTGTTTTAACTTAACAGAAAGGGTCAAATGTTCGATGATGACTATCAAGTATTGGTGGAACAAAATGTTCGATCATGAAATTGAATTTTTCTTTTTTCATCTTTATGTCTTCTTTCGCCCGTTTGAAACAATATTCAATACGTCAAGTTCATTTGGAGCAAAGATTTTCGCGAGTGTGTTCGCTTTTTTAGTATTTTTATTTACTCTTAAAGTATATTTTTTTCATAGTGTGCTTTGGGCAAAGGTGGAGTTTTTTGTTTTCGCCTTTATTATAACTCCCTTGTTGACTGTAGGAGTGCTTTCTGGTCAGATTACTCAATCAGTCGCTGAGATGGCAAGCCTTCTTGCAGAGGAAATGATGTTGACTTGTATAGTTTACAGGGCCTATCTGAAAATGATGAAAAGGAGTGTTTAGTAAATGAATCCTGGCATTGCTTTCCATTTTGTTGGGTTTGTGGCTGGATACTTTTTCTCAAAAACTCTTGATGGTTTTTTAGATTATTTTAAGCCTTATTTGCCGGGGGTGATTCCGCCGATTGATCCTACTCCACCTCGCCCAGGATCGCCTGTCGGAGGCGATGTTTACCCAGATTATGCTACTCCTTGGCGTGGTGCAGGTGCTACCCCTGCCCGTGTTGACCCATTGGTCCTGGACCTGAATAAGGACGGCAAGGTTGAGCTGAAGAATGCGGCGTTCTTCGACCTGAACGCCAACGGGTTCCACGAGTTTACGCGGTGGATTGACAAGACGGATGCCTTTCTGGTGTTGGACAAGAACTTCAACGGCAAGGCGGACAATGGCAGCGAACTGTTTGGCGACGTCATGACCCTGCCGGACGGGTCCCTGGCCCTCACGGGCTTCGACGCCCTGAGGGCATACGACTCCAACGGAGACGGGAAGATCGACGCCTCCGACGAGATCTACGCCTCGCTGAAGGTTCTGACGGGCGAGGGGAAGATGGCGAACCTGGCCGATGCGGGGATCAAGAGCCTGAACGTGGCCTCGGAGGCCGTGAACGCAGGCACGCCGCCGACACTGTCCCAGGACGACCTCGCGAAGCTGACGTGGGAGGAGCGGGTTCTGGCCCTGAAGGACCAGGCGCGCGAGGCGGACCGTGCACTCTGGAAGTCGGGTGGTTCGATCCGCAATCAGGGAAGTTTTACATGGCAGGATGGAAGCACGGGCACGATTGCGGAGGTGCTGCCCTACAGTGCTCCGATGTACTCCATCCCTGACGAAATCCTGGACGTTCCGGAGGACGTTGCGGCGTTGCCCAACCTGATGGGTTTCGGGAACATGCACGACCTGCGTCAGGCCATGGTCCGCGACGGGAGCGGGGCGCTGCGCGGCCTGGTGGAGCAGTACGCGGCGGAGAAGGACCCGTCGAAGCGCGGGCGGATTTTCGATTCCCTCCTCCAGAAGTGGGCCGGGGTGGAGGGCGTGGAGCCAGGAAGCCGCGGCGGCCAGATGGACGCACGGCAACTGGCGTTTCTGGAGCAGTTCTTCGGCGAGGGCTTCAACGGCGTGGACGGGCCGAACCCGAACAACACGGCGGCACCGCTCCTGAAGGAGCTCTACACGGACCTTGTGCGTGACATGGAGGCGGGGCTGCTGGCGCAGACGCACCTGAAGCCGTTCTTCGAGCACGTGGAGTACAAGGTGACGGAGCCGGAGAAGGACGCGCAAGGGAATATCGTGAAGCCGGGTAAGGTGGACATCCTGATGGACCCGGCCTTTGCGTGGCTTGGTGAGACGGCGAAGACGGACCCGCGGATGGCGCTGGAGCAGCTTTGGGGCCTCAAAAAGATGATGGCGGACACGGAGACGGACTTGAAGCAGGCCGCGGAAACCAGCCGGAAGGAGGCGGAGCTGAGAGCCAGCTATCGGGCCAAGTTGGGACTGAGCGTGGAGACGCCGGCGGAGACTGGGGCCGAGAAGGCCTATGCGGAGTTTTTGGAGCTTCGGCAGAAGTTGGGTGCTGAACTGAAAGGGCAGGGGGCCGAGCTGAAGGAGCTCTGCGAAGGCGAGATCGCCTGGCAGGGAAGCGCCATCGTCCTGACGCGGGATGGCGTGAGGTATCTGTATGGCGAGGCCGGCAACGACAAGCTGTATGGTCAGAATGGAGACGACGTCCTTGTCGGCGGAGCGGGTGACGACTACCTCGAGGGAGGCTACGGCAGTGACACGTATGTGTACAACAAGGGCGATGGTCACGACACGATCGACAACAGCACGTACTATCACGACGATAAGGGAACGGACCGTCTGAAGTTCGGCGAGGGTCTGGAGCAGGGCAGCGTCGATATTTTGAAGGACGGAGCGGATCTGGTGTTCGGGTTGAAGGATGGAAGCGGCAGCGTGCGGGTCCGGAACTGGTACTACAGGGACTCCTGCAAGCTGGACGAGGTGGAGTTTGGCGACGGCACGAAACTGAGCCTCGAGGAGGTCGAGGGGGCGGCGATAACGGCCCATACGGATGGGGACGACGTGATCGGTCAGAATCAGGCGCACGAGTTCCGGGGGAACGACCGTCTTCATGGAGGAGGGGGCAACGACAAACTGTATGGCCAGGCCGGAGACGACACCCTGGTGGGTGGTGCCGGAGACGATTACCTCGAGGGAGGCTACGGCAGCGACACGTATGTGTACAACAAGGGCGATGGTCACGACACGATCAACCAGTATACGTATTCCGTAGATGGTGGGACGGACCGTCTGAAGTTCGGCGAGGGGATAACTTCGGAGGATATCGAGATTATCCGCCGGGGTAACGACGTGACGTTCTCGTTGAAGGACGGAACGGGGAGCGTGTTGGTGCAAAATTGGTACGCTAACGATCACTGTAAACTGGACGAGGTGGAGTTCGCGGACGGGACGAAGTGGAGCGTCGAGGATGTAGCGTCTCGTGCGGTGGCCTACGGAACGGATGAGGGCGAAGTTCTGGGCAAGGTCGAGAACTATGGAGGCCACGACACGATCCGTGCGGGCGGTGGGAACGACGAGGTCTATGCTGGCTACGGTGACGACAAGGTGTATGGCGAGGCTGGTGACGACAGGCTGTATGGCGATGTCGGCGACGACACCCTGGTGGGTGGTGCCGGAGACGACTACCTCGAGGGAGGCTACGGCAGCGACACGTATGTGTACAACAAGGGCGATGGTCACGACACGATCAACCAGTATACGTATTCCGTAGATGGTGACACGGACCGTCTGAAGTTCGGCGAGGGGATAACTTTGGAGGATATCGAGATTATCCGCCGGGGTAACGACGTGACGTTCTCGTTGAAGGACGGAACGGGGAGCGTGTTGGTGCAAAATTGGTACGCTAACGATGACCGCAAGCTGGACGAAGTGGAGTTCGCGGACGGGACGAAGTGGAGCGTCGAGGATGTAGCGTCTCGTGCGGTGGCCTACGGAACGGATGAGGGCGAAGTTCTGGGCAAGGTCGAGAACTATGGAGGCCACGACACGATCCGTGCAGGCGGTGGGAACGACGAGGTCTATGCTGGCTACGGTGACGACAAGGTGTATGGCGAGGCTGGTGACGACAGGCTGTATGGCGATGTCGGCGACGACACCCTGGTGGGTGGAGCCGGAGACGACTACCTCGAGGGAGGCTACGGCAGCGACACGTATGTGTACAACAAGGGCGATGGTCACGACACGATCAACCAGTATACGTATTCCGTAGATGGTGACACGGACCGTCTGAAGTTCGGCGAGGGGATAACTTCGGAGGATATCGAGATTATCCGCCGGGGTAACGACGTGACGTTCTCGTTGAAGGACGGAACGGGGAGCGTGTTGGTGCAAAATTGGTACGCTAACGATGACCGCAAGCTGGACGAAGTGGAGTTCGCGGACGGGACGAAGTGGAGCGTCGAGGATGTAGCGTCTCGTGCGGTGGCCTACGGAACGGATGAGGGCGAAGTTCTGGGCAAGGTCGAGAACTATGGAGGCCACGACACGATCCGTGCAGGCGGTGGGAACGACGAGGTCTATGCTAGCTACGGTGACGACAAGGTGTATGGCGAGGCTGGTGACGACAGGCTGTATGGCGATGTCGGCGACGACACCCTGGTGGGTGGTGCCGGAGACGACTACCTCGAGGGAGGCTACGGCAGCGACACGTATGTGTACAACAAGGGCGATGGTCACGACACGATCAACCAGTATACGTATTCCGTAGATGGTGACACGGACCGTCTGAAGTTCGGCGAGGGGATAACTTCGGAGGATATCGAGATTATCCGCCGGGGTAACGACGTGACGTTCTCGTTGAAGGACGGAACGGGGAGCGTATTGGTGCAAAATTGGTACGCTAACGATGACCGCAAGCTGGACGAAGTGGAGTTCGCGGACGGGACGAAGTGGAGCATGGAGGATGTGGCGTCCCGTACGGTGGCCTACGGAACGGATGAGGGCGAAGTTCTGGGCAAGGTCGAGAACTATGGAGGCCACGACACGATCCGTGCAGGCGGTGGGAACGACGAGGTCTATGCTAGCTACGGTGACGACAAGGTGTATGGCGAGGCTGGTGACGACAGGCTGTATGGCGATGTCGGCGACGACACCCTGGTGGGTGGTGCCGGAGACGACTACCTCGAGGGAGGCTACGGCAGCGACACGTATGTGTACAACAAGGGCGATGGTCACGACACGATCAACCAGTATACGTATTCCGTAGATGGTGGGACGGACCGTCTGAAGTTCGGCGAGGGGATAACTTCGGAGGATATCGAGATTATCCGCCGGGGTAACGACGTGACGTTCTCGTTGAAGGACGGAACGGGGAGCGTGTTGGTGCAAAATTGGTACGCTAACGATGACCGCAAGCTGGACGAGGTGGAGTTCGCGGACGGGACGAAGTGGAGCATGGAGGATGTAGCGTCCCGTGCGGTGGCCTACGGAACGGATGAGGGCGAAGTTCTGGGCAAGGTCGAGAACTATGGAGGCCACGACACGATCCGTGCAGGCGGTGGGAACGACGAGGTTCATGCTGGCTACGGTGACGACAAGGTGTATGGCGAGGCTGGTGACGACAGGCTGTATGGCGATGTCGACGACGACACCCTGGTGGGTGGTGCCGGAGACGATTACCTCGAGGGAGGCTACGGCAGCGACACGTATGTGTACAACAAGGGCGATGGTCACGACACGATCAACCAGTATACGTATTCCATAGATGAGGGGACGGACCGTCTGAAGTTCGGCGAGGGGATAACTTCGGAGGATATCGAGATTATCCGCCGGGGTAACGACGTGACGTTCTCGTTGAAGGACGGAACGGGGAGCGTATTGGTGCAAAATTGGTACGATAACGATCATCGTAAGCTGGACGAGGTGGAGTTCGCGGACGGGACGAAGTGGAGCATGGAGGATGTGGACGCGATGGAAAGCGGGGCCTCCGGCAGCGTGCCGTTCATGTCGCCCATGCAGCTTCAGGCAGCCCTCGATGACTTTGGGGCGTCTGCGCCAGCCTCCCTTCTTTCGATGAGTGCGATGAGTGAAGCGATGGGGCCTGAGGATTATGCAGGCGCGCAGCTCCGGATGGACGTTGCCGTGGCCGGCCTGGCCTTTGATTCGGCGGACTCGGACAAGGTCATCGACTTCTCCGCGGTTGCATCTTCCGCAAACGCGAACGCGCTGACCGTCTCCATGGCGTCGGAGAATGGCCTGGAAAAGCATTTTGAGGTGTGAGCAGGCTAAAAGCAAACCCCTCCGGCCCTTCGGGCCACCTCCCCTTTCAGGGGAGGCAATCCATATTAAACGCGAATTGGTATCAGCTGATCTTCGTGTTTTTGAGCGTCTTTTCAGAAAAACTTCTTGTTTCCCCTCTTGACACGGCCCGGCAACCTTGATAGGATAAAAATACATCGTTTTTGTGTTTCAATACGTAATGGGGACTTGGAACTCGGAAGGACAATCGGGAGAGCCGCGGCGACGCGCAGACCTGAACAACCACGAATTCCTGAAATCGACAGCGCGAAGCGACCTGGAGAAGGGAGGTTTCGCGCTCTTCTTTAAAATTCAGGCAAAACGACGACGGCTGAAAATTCAGAAGAAGTGGGAGGCGAAAGTCCTTGCGACGGAAGTTATCTGCGGCGAGCGCGTGTTTTTTTGTGGCGTCCATCCTTTGGCTCTTGGGCTTGGCAGCGCCGGCCCTTGGCGCTATTGGCAAGGATGACTTCTTTGCCTTGGTCGAGAGCGGTGACATTGCGGAGATCGAGGCGGCGATCCAGAACGGACAGGACTTGGAACAGGAGAACGAGAGCGGCTGGACGCCCCTGTTCATAGCCGTCAGGAGGGGAGACCCCGATGTCGTTCGGCTGCTGCTCCGTGCCTCAGCGAAGCCCGGACACAGGGCTAACGGGGACATGACCACTTTGCACTGTGCCATGATCGCCCCAGTGAAAGGCCGCCCTCTGGAGAAGACGCTCGCGATCGTGAACCTTCTGTTGTTGGAGGATATGAGCCTGGCCAATGCCCGAAATTGTGACGGAACGACGCCGCTCCACATTGCAGCGCTGCTTTACAGTGACAGGGAAATTCGTAACCAAATCCAGCAGGGGGATTTGAAGGGTATTCCACGGCTGCTGGAGGTTCTGCTCAGTGCAGGAGCGGACCCGAATATCAAGGATAAGAAGGGAAATACGGCGCTGCATGATGCAGTATTGGGATCGGATGATGAGGTGGCGCTCCTGTTGATTCAGTCGGGAGCTGAGGTCAACGCCAGCAACAACGAAGGTGCTACACCTATATACCTCGCTGCCGCTATGGGATGGTCCAGAGTGGTGTCTGCACTGCTAGCCCATGGGGCGAGCCCTGACGTCGGCATGGAGGGTGTGACACCTTTGCACGTGGCGACGGGAATAATCCTGACAGACCAAAGGCCTTCGGGAGAATGGGAGAGCTTCAGCGAGATGCTGACGCGCACAGGAAGGAACGGGGCTGACTTCCTGAAGGTGGCGAAAACCCTGGTCGAGGCCGGGGCAGAGGTCAACGCTCTAAGCAGTCAAGGTAAAAAGAGAACGCCGCTCGACATGGCCGAGATGTGTAGGAATACGATGGTTGCGGAATACCTCAAGAGCGTCGGTGGCAGGCGAGGAAAGCCTTGGTACTGGCCCTTCTGAAAAACAAAATGAATGGTAATTGAAGGTAACACTTGAAGAGGTATGAAGGAGGAGTTTTGAAAAATTGAGAGGAGATATAAATGCTTGTTTTGTTTGGTACAACGGCTCCCGTAAGTGGCGAAATTCCAACCTGCGGGGAATTCCTGGTCATGTGGGGTGCGATGTTTATTGTCGCCGTGTATTGTTTCATTGATAAAAAGTATCGTTAGAGGGGTGAAAACAAGTGATAGGAGATTTCTTTGTTGACGGGTTAAGACAACTGGGGGACTTTCTTGGGGAAGCGATTGACAAAGGAGCAGACCTCATCGGTGGCCTTATGGAATTGAAGGTTAGTGGTGCAGGTTGGGGATTAACAAGCGTAAATTTGCTTTACAGCGCTTCTAAGGTTAGTAAAGATACGTTCTTATATCGAACGAAAGGAATTCTTGTCGAGCGCAAATTAGCATTTGCTCATGCATTATATCTTGTCAGTTGTGGAGCGTGGCCTGATAGTCAAGCTGTCCCCGCCCGTCGCGACCCGTTGGTCCTGGACCTGAATCGGGATGGGAAGGTTGAGCTGAAGAACGCGGCGTTCTTTGACCTGAACGCCAACGGGTTCCATGAGTTTACGCGGTGGATCGACAAGACGGACGCCTTTCTGGTGCTGGACAAGAACTTCAACGGCAAGGCGGACAATGGCAGCGAGCTGTTCGGCGACGTCATGACCCTGCCGGACGGGTCCCTGGCCCTCACGGGCTTCGACGCCCTGAGGGCGTACGACTCCAACGGAGACGGAAAGATCGACGCCTCCGACGATATCTATGCCTCGCTGAAGGTCCTGACGGGCGAGGGGAAGATGGCGAACCTGGCCGACGCGGGGATCAAGAGCCTGAACGTGGCCTCGGAAGCCGTGAACGCAGACATGTCGCCGACGCTGTCCCAGGACGATCTCGCGAAGCTGACGTGGGAGGAGCGGGTCCTGGCCCTGAAGGACCAGGCGCGCGAGGCGGACCGTGCACTCTGGGAGTCGGGCGGATCGATCCGCAATCAGGGAAGTTTTACATGGCAGGACGGAAGTACGGGCACGATCGCGGAGGTGCTGCCCTACAGTGCTCCGATGTACTCCATCCCGGACGAAATCCTTGACGTCCCTGAGGACGTCGCGGCGTTGCCCAACCTGATGGGCTTCGGTAACATGCACGGCCTGCGCCAGGCCATGGTCCGGGACGGAAGTGGTGCGCTGCGTGGGCTGGTGGAGCAGTACGCGGCGGAGAAGGACCCGTCGAAGCGCGGTCGGATTTTCGAGTCCCTTCTCCAGAAGTGGGCCGGGGTGGACGGCGTGGACCCAGGGAGCCGCGGTGGCCAGATGGACGCGCGTCAGTTGGCGTTTCTGGAGCAGTTCTTCGGCGAGGGCTTCAACGGCGTGGACGGGCCGAACCCCAACAACACGGCGGCGCCGCTCCTGAAGGAGCTCTACGCGGACCTCGTGCGTGACATGGAGGCGGGGCTGCTGGCGCAGACGCACCTGAAGCCGTTCTTCGAGCACGTGGAGTACAAGGTGACGGAGCCGGAGAAGGACGCGGAGGGCAACGTTGTGAAGCCTGGCAGGCTGGACATCCTGATGGACCCGGCCTGTGCGGCGTAATTGGAGGCTGGCTTCCTTATGCCCCTTCTGCGGGCCTGCTGCAACGGATGTCCATGCTTTGAGTGTCTTTTCAGAAAAAACTTCTTGTTCCCCCTTGATAGGACGCTAGATCATTGATAAGATAATGATACATCGTTTTTATACTTCAGTTGGGTACAGAGTTGCAACTCGGAAGGGTAACTCGGAAACGCCGCGGCGACGCGCAGACCTGAACAACCACGAATTCCTGAAAACGACAGCGCGAAGCGGCCCGGGGGAGGGGAGGTTTCGCGCTGTGTGGGGTATAGACTCTTTTAAATAAGCCTCGGTAATTTTCAAGATGGAAACAGGAGAAGGAAAGATGAATAACAAAGGCAATGTAACTGATAAAGTCATTTTTTCAAAAGAACGTTTGCTATCGTTTTTTTTTATAATTATGATTAGTTTTTTCGAATATTTTACAGCATTATATGTCTACAAAGAAAACAACGCGCCGACGTTTGTTTTGTATTTTTTAGTCACGCTTATCGGTATGTCGATGTGCTATATTTCAGGTTATTATTTTAATGGGTTTGTTTTTGAACGTATTTTTCACCGAAAGAAGCTAATAAGGATATTGTCTGTGTTAACAATGCTAGGTGTTGAGCTTGCGTATTATTACTTAGTGTCAACGATAATATCGCTTTGCCTTACGCCAGAAGTAGTTTCAAGATGGGAATCTTTTTCGTTAACCTTTATTGCTGCACGATGGCCTTGTATTTTTCGGTTCGCATTTTAAACATTGTGCATTAAAAAAGGAGTTGGGATTTGATGTCTCATTGTGGTTGTGATTCAACAAGAGTTTTGGGGGATGTTTCTGTAACGCGGTTTTCATGGATTCTAGGCTCTATATGTGGTGCCATATGTGGAGGTTTGGCTGGTGCAAGTGCTGGGCCTTTTGGTGTGTTGTTTGGTGCCGCTGTTGGAGCGATGAAAGGATTAGCAGGAGCTGAGGCCCTTGGAATTGTAGCTTCGTATGGGTTTAATTCTTTTTCTTTTTTAAATCCAACTTGTAAATGTTCTCCAATCTGTTTATGTAATCCACTCCCAGACCCATGGAGTGGAGCCAGCACTCCCCCTGCCCGTGTCGACCCGTTGGTTCTGGACCTGAATCGGGACGGGAAAGTGGAGCTGAAGAACGCGGCGTTCTTTGACCTCAACGCCAACGGGTTCCATGAGTTTACCCGTTGGATCGACGGGACAGACGCGTTCCTGGTGCTCGATAAGAACTTCAACGGCAAGGCGGACAATGGCAGCGAGCTGTTTGGCGACGTCATGACCCTGCCGGATGGTTCCAGGGCCCTCACGGGCTTCGACGCCCTGAGGGCGTACGACTCCAACGGAGACGGCAAGATCGACGCTTCCGACGAGATATACGCCTCGCTGAAGGTCCTGACGGGCGAGGGAAGGATGGCGAGCCTGGCCGACGCGGGGATCAAGAGCCTGAACGTGGCTTCGGAGGCCGTGAACCCAGACACGTCGCCGACGCTGTCCCAGGACGATCTCGCGAAGTTGACGTGGGAAGAACGAGTGTTGGCCCTGAAGGACCAGGCGCGCGAGGCGGACCGTGCACTCTGGAAGTCGGGCGGATCGGTCCGCAATCAGGGAAGTTTTACATGGCAGGACGGAAGTACGGGCACGATTGCAGAGGTGCTGCCCTACAGTGCTCCGATGTACTCCATCCCGGACGAAATCCTTGACGTTCCGGAGGACGTTGCGGCGCTGCCCAACCTGATGGGCTTCGGTAACATGCACGACCTGCGCCAGGCCATGGTCCGCGACGGAAGCGGAGCGCTGCGCGGGCTGGTGGAGCGGTACGCGGCGGAGAAGGACCCGTCGAAGCGCGGTCGGATTTTCGAGTCCCTCCTCCAGAAGTGGGCCGGGGTGGACGGCGTGGACCCAGGAAGCCGCGGCGGCCAGATGGACGCGCGTCAGCTGGCGTTTCTGGAGCAGTTCTTCGGCGAGGGCTTCAACGGCGTGGACGGGCCGAACCCCAACAACACGGCAGCACCGCTCCTGAAGGAGCTCTACGCGGACCTTGTGCGTGATATGGAGGCGGGGCTGCTGGCACAGACGCACCTGAAGCCGTTCTTCGAGCACGTGGAATACAAGGTGACGGAGCCGGAGAAGGACGCGGAGGGGAACGTCGTGAAGCCGGGAAAGCTGGATATCCTGATGGACCCTGCCTTTGCGTGGCTTGGGGAGACGGCGAAGACGGACCCGCGGATGGCGCTGGAGCAGCTTTGGGGCCTCAAAAAGATGATGGCGGACACGGAGACGGACCTGAAGCAGGCCGCGGAGACCAGCCGGAAGGAGGCGGGACTGCGGGCCAGCTATCGGGCCAAGTTGGGACTGAGCGTGGAGACGCCGGCGGAGACTGGGGCCGAGAAGGCCTATGCGGAGTTTTTGGAGCTTCGGCAGAAGTTGGGTGCTGAACTGAAAGGGCAGGGGGCCGAGCTGAAGGAGCTCTGCGAAGGCGAGATCGCCTGGCAGGGAAGCGCCATCGTCCTGACGCGGGATGGCGTGAGGTATCTGTATGGCGAGGCCGGCAACGACAATCTGTATGGTCAGAATGGAGACGACGTCCTTGTCGGCGGAGCGGGTGACGACTACCTCGAGGGCGGCTACGGCAGTGACACGTATGTGTACAACAAGGGCGATGGTCACGACACGATCGACAACAGCACGTACTATCACGACGATAAGGGAACGGACCGTCTGAAGTTCGGCGAGGGGATAACTTCGGAGGATATCGAGATTATCCGCCGTGGTAACGACGTGACGTTCTCGTTGAAGGACGGAACGGGGAGCGTATTGGTGCAAAATTGGTACGCTAACGATGACTGTAAGCTGGACGAGGTGGAGTTCGCGGACGGGACGAAGTGGAGCATGGAGGATGTGGCGTCCCGTACGGTGGCCTACGGAACGAACGAGGGCGAAGTTCTGGGCAAGGCCGAGAACTACGGCGGAAACGAGACGATCCGTGCGGGCGGCGGAGACGACACGATTTATGCCGGCAATGGCGACGACACGGTGTACGGTGAGGCCGGCAACGACAATCTGTATGGTCAGAATGGAGACGACGTTCTTGCCGGCGGAGCCGGGGACGACTACCTCGAGGGAGGCTACGGCAGTGACACGTATGTGTACAACAAGGGCGATGGTCACGACACGATCAACCAGTATACGTATTCCGTAGATGCTGGGACGGACCGTCTGAAGTTCGGCGAGGGGATAACTTCGGAGGATATCGAGATTATCCGCCGGGGTAACGACGTGACGTTCTCGTTGAAGGACGGAACGGGGAGCGTGTTGGTGCAAAATTGGTACGCTAACGATCACTGTAAACTGGACGAGGTGGAGTTCGCGGACGGGACGAAGTGGAGCGTCGAGGATGTAGCGTCTCGTGCGGTGGCCTACGGAACGGATGAGGGCGAAGTTCTGGGCAAGGTCGAGAACTATGGAGGCCACGACACGATCCGTGCGGGCGGCGGAGACGACACGATCTATGCCGGCAATGGCGACGACAAGGCATACGGCGAGGCCGGCAACGACAATCTGTATGGTCAGAATGGAGACGACGTCCTTGTCGGCGGAGCGGGTGACGACTACCTCGAGGGCGGCTACGGCAGCGACACGTATGTGTACAACAAGGGCGATGGTCACGACACGATCAACCAGTATACGTATTCCGTAGATGGTGGGACGGACCGTCTGAAGTTCGGCGAAGGGATAACTTCGGAGGATATCGAGATTATCCGCCGGGGTAACGACGTGACGTTCTCGTTGAAGGACGGAACGGGGAGCGTATTGGTGCAAAATTGGTACGCTAACGATCACTGTAAGCTGGACGAGGTGGAGTTCGCGGACGGGACGAAGTGGAGCATGGAGGATGTGGCGTCCCGTACGGTGGCCTACGGAACGGATGAGGGCGAAGTTCTGGGCAAGGCCGAGAACTACGGCGGAAACGAGACGATCCGTGCGGGCGGCGGAGACGACACGATCTATGCCGGCAATGGCGACGACACGGTGTACGGTGAGGCCGGCAACGACAATTTGTATGGTCAGAATGGAGACGACGTTCTTGCCGGCGGGACGGGCGACGACTACCTCGAGGGCGGCTACGGCAGCGACACGTATGTGTACAACAAGGGCGATGGTCACGACACGATCGACAACAGCACGTACTATCACGACGATAAGGGAACGGACCGTCTGAAGTTTGGCGAAGGGATAACTTCGGAGGATATCGAGATTATCCGCCGGGGTAACGATGTGACGTTCTCGTTGAAGGACGGAACGGGGAGCGTATTGGTGCAAAATTGGTACGTTAACGATCACTGTAAGCTGGACGAGGTGGAGTTCGCGGACGGGACGAAGTGGAGCATGGAGGATGTGGCGTCCCGTACGGTGGCCTACGGAACGAACGAGGGCGAAGTTCTGGGCAAGGCCGAGAACTTCGGCGGAAACGAGACGATCCGTGCGGGCGGCGGAGACGACACGATCTATGCCGGCAATGGCGACGACACGGTGTACGGTGAGGCCGGCAACGACAATTTGTATGGTCAGAATGGAGACGACGTTCTTGCCGGCGGGACGGGCGACGACTACCTCGAAGGTGGTCTCGGCAGCGACACGTATGTGTACAACAAGGGCGATGGTCACGACACGATCAACCAGTATACGTATTCCGTAGATGGTGGGACGGACCGTCTGAAGTTTGGCGAGGGGATAACTTCGGAGGATATCGAGATTATCCGCCGGGGTAACGACGTGACGTTCTCGTTGAAGGACGGAACGGGGAGCGTATTGGTGCAAAATTGGTACGCTAACGATGACTGTAAGCTGGACGAGGTGGAGTTCGCGGACGGGACGAAGTGGAGCATGGAGGATGTGGCGTCCCGTACGGTGGCCTACGGAACGAACGAGGGCGAAGTTCTGGGCAAGGCCGAGAACTACGGCGGAAACGACACGATCCGTGCGGGCGGCGGAGACGACACGATCTATGCCGGCAATGGCGACGACACGGTGTACGGTGAGGCCGGCAACGACAATTTGTATGGTCAGAATGGAGACGACGTTCTTGCCGGCGGGACGGGCGACGACTACCTCGAGGGAGGCTACGGCAGCGACACGTATGTGTACAACAAGGGCGATGGTCACGACACGATCGACAACAGCACGTACTATCACGACGATAAGGGAACGGACCGTCTGAAGTTCGGCGAGGGGATAACTTCGGAGGATATCGAGATTATCCGCCGGGGTAACGATGTGACGTTCTCGTTGAAGGACGGAACGGGGAGCGTATTGGTGCAAAATTGGTACGTTAACGATCACTGTAAGCTGGACGAGGTGGAGTTCGCGGACGGGACGAAGTGGAGCATGGAGGATGTGGCGTCCCGTACGGTGGCCTACGGAACGAACGAGGGCGAAGTTCTGGGCAAGGCCGAGAACTACGGCGGAAACGAGACGATCCGTGCGGGCGGCGGAGACGACACGATCTATGCCGGCAATGGCGACGACACGGTGTACGGTGAGGCCGGCAACGACAATTTGTATGGTCAGAATGGAGACGACGTTCTTGCCGGCGGGACGGGCGACGACTACCTCGAGGGCGGCTACGGCAGCGACACGTATGTGTACAACAAGGGCGATGGTCACGACACGATCGACAACAGCACGTACTATCACGACGATAAGGGAACGGACCGTCTGAAGTTCGGCGAGGGGATAACTTCGGAGGATATCGAGATTATCCGCCGAGGTAACGACGTGACGTTCTCGTTGAAGGACGGAACGGGGAGCGTATTGGTGCAAAATTGGTACGCTAACGATGACCGCAAGCTGGACGAGGTGGAGTTCGCGGACGGGACCGTGTGGACCAGGGAGGACGTCAACGCGATGGAAAGCGGGACCTCCGGCAGCGCGCCGTTCATGTCGCCCATGCAGCTTCAGGCAGCCCTCGATGACTTTGGGGCGTCTGCGCCAGCCTCCCTTCTTTCGATGAGTGCGATGAGTGAAGCGATGGGGCCTGAGGATTATGCAGGTGCGCAGCTCCGGATGGACGTTGCCGTGGCCGGCCTGGCCTTTGATTCGGCGGACTCGGACAAGGTCATCGACTTCTCCGCGGTTGCATCTTCCACAAACGCGAACGCGCTGACCGTCTCCATGGCGTCGGAGAATGGTCTGGAAAAGCATTTTGAGGTGTGAGCAGGCTAAAAGCAAACCCCTCCGCCTCACTTCGTTCGGCACCTCCCCTTGCAGGGGAGGCAAAGCAAGGGCGCGCTTTTCTGGGCCTCCTGCAAGGGGGGCTGCCCCGCAGGGGCTGAGGGGTTGTCGTTGAGCGTGAGAAACAACCCTCCGATTCGCTGACGCGAACCACCTCCCCTTGCAGGGGAGGCGAACCGTAAGGAGAGCAGCGAGGCTCAAATTGATGTTCGACGAAGTTCATGACCCAACGCATAGAGCCGGCGATCCGGAGGAGATAAAAAGGGAGAACCTACGGCTGTTTGACGACGCCCTCCTGGCGCTTGCCGTCGCCGCTCAGATCGCCGGCCTTCCAGCAGACCCGGAAGGGCTGCGGCGCGCTTTTCCTGCGAGCGACGCCGGCGCCCTTCCGCTGACCTTGCTGCGCGCAGCAAGGAGCCTTGGGCTGAAGGCGAAGAGGATCGAGACGTCTCTCGAAAAACTTGACCGAATGCCTCAGCCCACGCTCCTGCTGCTTCCCGATGGACAGGTGTTCGTCCTCCTCGCGGCAGATTTCAAGAAGGACAAAAAGCGGGTCATGTTGCTTCGCCCCGGCGAGAAGCAGCCGTTCGTCTGGGACTGCGCCCGGCTTGAAGAGGTCTGGCACGGCGACGCCATCCCGCTGGTCCGCCGCTTCTCCTTCGCGGAGCTGGGGCGGAAGTTTGGCATCGGCTGGTTTCTCCCCGTCATCTTGCGCTTCAAGCGGCACCTTGTCGAGGTGTTCGTCGGCTCCTTTTTCCTTCAGACGTTCGGCCTCATCACGCCCCTTTTCAGCCAGGTCATCATCGATAAGGTCCTCGTTCACAAAGGGCTCTCCACCCTGGACGTGCTCGTGATCGGGCTGTTCCTCATCAACGTTTTTGAGATGGTGTTGAACGTGACCCGCACCTACGTCTTCTCCCACACGACGAACAGGGTGGACGTCATCCTTGGAGCGAAGCTCTTCAAGCACCTTCTGGCGCTGCCTCTGCCCTATTTCGAGGCCCGGACGGTGGGGAGCACCATAGCGCGCATCCGGGAGCTTGAGACCATCCGGTCCTTTATCACGGGAACGGCGTTGACTGTCGTGCTGGACCTCATCTTCACCATCGTTTTCATCGCGGTGATGTTTTTCTACAGCCCCACGCTGACGCTGATATCCCTTGCGGCGCTGCCGTTTTTCATCGCGCTCTCCGCGATGGCGACCCCTGCCATCCGCGAGCGGCTGAACCGGAAATTCGAGCGCAATGCGGAGAATCAGTCGTACCTCGTCGAGATGGTGACGGGAATTCAAACGGTAAAAAGCCTCGCCATCGAGCCGCAGTTGAACGGCCGGTGGGAGGGGATGCTGGCAAATTATGTTCGTGCCTCCTTTCGGGCGGGGTTCCTGAGCAGCCTTGCAGGCGGCGTGGCCCAGCTAATCCAGAAGACCTCCACGCTGGCCATCCTCTGGTTTGGGGCCCGGATGGTGATGAAGGGGGACTTCACGGTCGGCCAGCTCATCGCCTTTCAGATGCTCTCCGGACGGGTGACGGAACCCATCCTGCGGCTTGCCACGCTGTGGCAGGATTTTCAGCAGGTGCGCGTCTCCATCGAGCGCCTGGGCGAGGTGCTCAACTTCCCGGCGGAGCCGGAGAGCACGCCCGGCCGCAGCTCTCTGGGGCGCGTCAGGGGCCGCATCGAGTTCGATCACGTACAATTCCGCTACAAAATGGACGGCCCGCCGATCCTGGATGACGTCAACCTCGTGATCGAGCCGGGGACGACGGTGGGCATCGTGGGGCGGTCCGGCTCCGGCAAGAGCACGTTGACGAAGTTGGTACAGCGCTTTTACGTTCCGGTCAACGGCCGCGTCCTGGTGGACGGCGTGGACCTGGCGCAGGTCAACCCGCCGTGGCTGAGACGGCAGATCGGCGTCGTGCTTCAGGAGAGCTTTCTGTTCAACCGCAGCATCCGGGACAACATCGCCGTCGTGGACACCGCCGCCCCGCTGGACAGGATCATCGCCGCAGCGAAGCTGGCGGGTGCCCACGACTTCATCATGGAGCTTCCCGACGCCTACGACACGCTTGTGAGCGAACGCGGCGCTTCCCTGTCGGGAGGGCAGCGTCAGCGCATCGCGATCGCCAGGACGCTCATGACGAACCCGCGCATCCTGATCTTCGACGAGGCCACCAGCGCGCTGGATTATGAGTCCGAGCGCATCATCCAGCACAACCTCCAGGACATATGCAGGGGCCGCACGGTCTTCATCATCGCGCACAGGCTCTCCACGGTGCGCATGGCGGACGTCATCATCGCCATGGACCGGGGCCGCATCGTTGAACGCGGCACGCACGACGAGCTTCTGGGCAACGCGGATGGACTGTACAGCTTCCTCTACCGCCAGCAGGCGCTTCTGGGCGACGAAGGCTCCTGGGAAGGAGGGCGGAAAACGTGTTCGGCTTGAAGAAGCGAGAGGAGAAGCTCAAGCGCATCGGGGAAGCGTGGGACCGCACGGAGCTGGAGTTTCTCCCGGCGGCGTTGGAGATCGTCGAGACGCCGCCCGCGCCCCTTGGACGCGCCCTGCTTTGGATCATCGTGCTCTTTTTCCTGTCCGCTCTGGCGTGGTCCATCATCGGCACCGTGGACGAGGTAGCCGTCGCCCCCGGCAAGGTCATACCCTCAGGGTACACGAAGGTCGTTCAGGCGAACGACTCCGGCATCGTGCGGAGGCTGAACGCTGCAAACGGCATGCCGGTGCGCAAGGGCGACGTGCTGATCGAGCTGGATGCCGTCATGGCGGAGGCCGACATGCTGCGCCTGCGGAAGGAGAGGGACTTCTATCGCCTGGACCTCGCCCGGCTGGAGGCGGAACGGGACGGGAAAGACTTCAAGGTCCCCAGGGGGACGTGGGACCCGGCGATCCTCCTCAACCAGCAGGAGCTCTCAAAGACGCGGCGGCGCGAATTTCGGTCGCAGATCGGCGCATTGAAGCAGAGGACCATGGCGGCAAGGTCCGCCCTGCGCAGCGCGCAGAGGGCGCGGGAAAAGTACGCGGCGCTGCTGCCCATCGTCTCCGGGCAGAGGGAGCGGATGGAGGCGTTGGCGCAGGACGGCACGGTGTCGCTCCTGGAGCATCAAAACTACCTGCAAAAGGAGATCGAGACGCGTCAGGACCTCCTCGCGCAGGAGGCGGAGGTGGAGCGAAACGGGAACGCCGTCTTTGAATGTGAAATCGAGTTGGAAAAAGCCCAACACGAATGGCGCGCGGAGGTCGTCGAGCGGATCGTGGACGACAAGAAGCAGCTTCAGGCGGTGGAAGAGGAGTTGGTGAAGGCGGAGGAGAAAAACAGGCTGAGCCGAATCACCGCGCCGATAGACGGCATCGTGCAGCAGCTTGAGATCCATACGCTTGGCGCCGTCGTCACCCCGGCACAGCCCCTGATGCTCATCGTCCCGGAAGGCAGCGGCGTGGAGTGCGAGGTATGGCTCGAGAATCGGGATATCGGCTTCGTATACGCAGGGCAGACGGCGGAGGTGAAGGTCGAGACCTTCAGCTTTCAGAAGTACGGCACGCTGGACGGCGTCGTCAGGTCCGTCGCCACGGAAGCGAAGGAAGACGAGAAGCGGGGCCTGATCTACCAGGTGCTGATCGCGACGTCGCGGGATCATTACGTCATCGACGAGGAAAGGGTTCCGCTGCTCCCCGGCATGTCCGTTACGGGCGAGATAAAAATTCGGCGGAAGCGGATCATCGAATACTTCCTGGACACCTTCAAACGGTATGTGAGCGAGTCCCTGAGGGAGCGTTAGGCGGTAAAGAGCATGAATATGCCTTGGAAACGCACGGTTTTGACCTTGTGCTTTTGGCTTGCGCTCTGTCACGCGTCGCCTGCGGCAGAGCAGGAGGTGCCGTGCGCCGAGGCTTACATCTGCTTTGGCGACGAGCGGCTGGAAGGGCTTCTGCGCCTCGCCGCCGAAGGGCACCCCAGCGTCCTCGCGGCGATGGAGAGGATCAAACAGGCGAAGGAGGACGCAAGGCTCGGCGCCGCTGCGCTGGGCCCGACGTTGAGCGTCGGCGGCATTGCCCGCAGTGAGCCGGACAGGGAGCTCTACAACGCCTCCCTGAACCTCGTGCAGACGCTCTACGCGGGAGGGAGCCTGAGGGCCAACGCGCGGGCAGCCCGCCTGGCCCTCTCCGCCGCAGCGGCGGAGGGCATCCGCAGGTATCAGGATACCTTGAAGGAGGTTCGGCTGCGCTATTACGACTGTCTGCGGGCGTGGGGACACGTTCAGGTGTCGAGGGAGGCAGTGCGGCTCGGTGAGGAGCACCTGGGCCACGCGGAGAAGCTCTTCAAGGGCGGCATGGTCCCGCGAGGGGACGTCCTTCGCGTCAGGGTTTCCATCGCGCAGGGGCGCCAGGAGCTGGCGTCGGCACAGTGCGATTTCGAGATGAGCTTTGCGGCGCTTGAGCGCGCGACCGGGGTCGGCTTGAACTTGAAGGACCTTCAGGATGCGCTCTCGCAGGAGGCGATGGAAACGTTGACGCCGCCCGTTTATGTCGCGTCTGGCGACGGGGCCGCTTCGTGGCGGCCGGAACTGCGGGCCTACGAATTTTACGTGGAGCGCGCAAAGCAGCTCCTCCGCGCTGCGATGGGAGAACGGGCTCCACGCGTCACCCTGTCGGGCCGTTTGAACACGACGCGGGACGACAGCTCAGCGACGGACGACCAGTGGTACGCGCAGCTCGAGGTGCAGTGGACGCTCTACGACGGCCAAACCGGCCGGGCGCAGAAGCGCAAGGCAAAGGCGGCCGCACAGGAGATGCTGTACGCGCTTCGGGACATGACTTTCCAGATCGACCAGGAGATAAGACAGGCATCGAGCCAGCTCCGAGCGTCCGAGACGAGGTTTGCGCTGGCGAAGGAGCAGATGGCTGCGGCGCGTGAGGCTCATCGCATGGTGCTTCAGCGCTACGCGCTGCAGATGAGCTCTAACGTTGACGTCATCGACGCAAAACAGGCCTTGATTCAGACGCACGCAGCTTACGTGGACGCGGTGTTCGACATTGCGGCGGCCCAGGTCGGCCTGGTCCACGCCCTGGGGGTGGACATCCCGTACCAACCGGCGTTCAGGGTCAGGGAGACGTTGGGAAGGGTCCCTTGAGCTCACGCAGTGGAGCGACAAGACAAAACGCCTCTTGCAGGGGGCCCAAAAGCGCGCCTCTGCTTTTCGCCTCCCCTGAAAGGGGAGGCAAGGCATATTAAACGCGAATTGGTATCAACGACAACCCCTCCCCTTCGGGGAGCCTTCCGGCAGCCGTTCGCCCTTGCTCACGGGCCGTCAGTTCCAGCCCCTGCGGGGCAGCCCCCCTTTCAGGGGGGCTTTTCTTTCCCTTTAGACGCAAATTGGTATGAAAGCTTGTTCCAGTGCCCCATTTCCGAGCAATCGCTGGCACGGTTCGATGGTGTTCCTTAAATATACTATAATGAGAACCGGCCCCACACAGGGGCGGAAGGGTTATGATTGGGTACATGACTATCGCTCAGGAAAAGACGAGGCCGTCGAGGGGAGAGCTCCTCGGCGTTGAATTGGAGGTTCGCCGGTATCCCGACCCGGTGCTGAAGAAGGTTGCGGAGCCGGTTACGGTCTTTGACGACGAGCTGGCTGACTTCGTCGGCAAGATGCGCACGGTGATGCGCGTCAGCGACGGGGTGGGGCTGGCCGCGCCGCAGGTGGGAGTGCTCCGGCAGATCGCGGTTGTCGATTATAAGGAGGAGGCCTACGACCTCATCAACCCCCGCGTTCTGGAGCAGGGGGGCGAGCAGGAAGGGGAGGAGGGCTGCCTCAGCTTCCCCGGCATCTACGCGATGGTGCGGCGCCCGGAGTGGGTGCGCGTCGAGGCGCAGGACGTGCGGGGGGAGGTCCACGTGCACGAGGCGTCGGGGTTCCTCGCGCGGGCCTTTCTGCACGAGATGGACCACTTGAACGGAAAGCTCTTCATCGATTACCTGTCCCCCCTGAAGCGCGGGGCGATTCGCCGCAAGATGATGAAGAAAAAGGAGGGCTGAGGTGCGGCTGTGGTTCATCGGCGGCGGCCCCTTTGCCGCGCGCTGCCTCGAGGCCCTCGTCCGACGCCTCCCCGTTGAGCGCGTGGTCACCGGGACCCCAACCCGGGGCGGCCGCGGCATGGCGGAGATCCCCTCGCGGGTGGAGGAGCGCGCCCTGGCGTTGGGCCTTCCCCTTGAGCGCACGGGGCCCCTCGGCAAAAACGAACCGCTCCTGACGGCCCTGGCGACGGAACCACCCGACGCGGTCCTGGTGGTGGACTTCGCCCAGCTGATCCGCGAGCCCCTCCTGAGCGCGCCGCGCTGGGGGTGCCTGAACGTCCACCCCTCCCTCCTGCCGCGCTGGCGCGGGGCGGCGCCCGTTCCCCGATCGCTGATGGGCGGCGACGCCCGGACGGGGGTGACCGTCTTTCGCCTGACGCCCGCGATGGACGCGGGGCCCATCCTGCGTCAGGCTGCGGTGGAGGTCGGGGTAGGGGAGACGGCGACGGAGCTCTACGACAGGCTGAGCGCCCTGGGCGCGGAGATCGCTGCGGAGGGGCTGTCAGCGCTGGAGTCCGCCGGAGACGACTTCGCCGACCTGTTCACCCCGCAGGACGACGCTGCGGCCTCCTACGCGGCGAAGCTCGAGAGGTCGGAGTTTGAGCTCTCCTGGCAGCAGACCGCGGAGCGCGCGGACAGGAAGGTCCGCGCGCTCGAGGCCTCCGGCGGCGCCTTCGTCCTGGTCCGCGGAAAGCGCCTCAAGGTCTGGCGCGTCACCCTGGCGGATGGAGGGAGCGAAGGGCCGGGAACCGTGCTGGCCCTCCAGGACGGTGCTCTCGTCGTGGCCTGTGCCTCCGGCGCGCTGCGCCTGGAGGAGGTGCAGGCGGAGGGCAAGCGCAGGGTCCCGGCCACGGACTGGGCCCGCGGGCTGAGGCTCGCGCCGGGGGACGTCCTGTGATCTTTTTCGGGAGCTTTTTCTCAGGAGAGCCCGAACTACGGCTTCTACATAATGTATAATAAGCTGAAGCACAGATTTTTAGCAGGGGAGGCGCGGGAATGGCGCAGAGCTCATGGGAGGGCCAGGAGCGGCGTGCGTCCGGACGGCGCATTTACGAGGGCAGGATCCTGAACCTGAGGGTCGATGAGGTGACGATGCCGAGCGGCCGCACGGCGGAGCGCGAGGTGGTGGAGCATCGGTCGGCTGTAGGTATCCTCGCGCTGACGGGGCGGGACAGCGTGTTGCTGGCGCGTCAGTACCGCTATGCGGTCGGGGAGGAGACGCTTGAGGTGTGCGCCGGGCTGATCGAACCGGGGGAGGACCCTCGTGTGGCCGCTGAGCGCGAGCTGCAGGAGGAGCTGGGAGTGAAGCCCGGAAGGCTCCAGGAGGTGGGCGGGTTCTTCTCGTCGCCGGGCTTCTGCACGGAGTACCTCACGCTGTTTCTGGCCGACGACCTCCAGAACTCGCGACTGCCCCAGGACGAGGACGAGAACGTGAGCGCTGTCGAGGTCCCCTACGGGGAGGTCCCAGGAATGATGGCGGACGGCGCCTTCAGGGACTCCAAGACGTTCGCCGCGCTGGCCTGGCTCATGGCGAGGGAGGGAATACCGCCCAGGGTCCGGTGACTGCGGCGTGGGGGCCCTGCGGTACGGCGTCCGGCATCGGGCTTCGGCGGCCCGAAGCCGGGCGAATATCTTGATGTAAGGAGCGTTATGGAATGTTGAAGAACTTGAGGATATCTGCAAAGCTTGCTTTGGGGTTCGGGCTGGTGCTCTCCATGTTCGCGGTGGCCGCGATCTTCAGCTGGAGCAGCATCTCGCACGTGCAGGAGGAGATGCGCTACCTGAACAAGCTCACGGACCTTTCGACCCTGATCAGCGACCTGGACGACGCGTTGAAGATCGTGACGAACAACCTGAGCGCGCTGCGCCTTTCGGAGTCCAAGGAGGACCTCGATGCACTGAAGAGCTCCCTGGACGCCCTGAGGGCCCATCCCAGGAAGGTCAACGATCTGGTGGCGTCGGAGCCGAGGATGCAGGTGCTGAGGGGAGGAACGTCAACTTCGGTGCAGGTCAGGACGCTTCCCGAGCTGGAGGGCTACATCGATGCGTTCGGCAGAAGCGTGGCCGCCTACGAGACGACGCTGCGCTCGCAGCAGGCGGCCATGGCCTCCCTCACGGACGACCTTGAAAAGACGACGGCGGTCATAGGCACGATCATCGAGAAGCTCTCCGCTCCGAAGTCGGAGACGACGGCCTACGACGCGGCGGGCGTCGTCCGCAGCGAGACGAACGAGGTGGGGACTGCGGAGGACCTGCGGTACAAGTTGACGCTCTTCCGCAGGCAGTACGTCTATGCCCTGTACAAGCGGGATGTGGCGCTTCTGGAGGGCGCGGCGACGGACTTCGACAAGTGGGCCGCGGACTACGAAGCCTTCCGAAGCTCCGCCTCCGAGGACTGGCTGAAGGACCTTACGGCCTCGAACGATGGCCTGGTGCGCTCCACCAGAGGGGACATGGAGAGCATCCTGAAGGCGTACCGCGAAGCCCGGTCCGCCATGGAGGACTGCCTGAAGAACGCCAGCGGGATCAAGGACTGTGCCCTGAGCATCTACAGCCTGACCGACCGGAGGGTCAACGAGCTCATGATGGGGAGCTACAGCGCCCTCAGCAGCGCCCTGACGCTGCTCCTGTCCCTGGTGGTCCTGTCCATCGTCCTCGGCGCGTTCATCGCCTGGGCGATCGCCCGCGGCATCTCGAAGCCCCTCGGGATCGTGGTGGACCTCACCGCGCGGGCCGAGGGCGGCGACCTCACGCTGAAGCGGGAGGACTTCCCCTACGACGGCCGCGACGAGCTGGGCGCGCTGGGCGAGGCCCTCATGAAGATGATCGCGGCCCAGCGCACGGCCGTAAGCGAGGTCCTGACCACGGCGGACCAGGCTGCGGCGAAGTCCGTCGACATCCTGGACAACTGCAAGAGGAGCCTGGACTCCGCGACCAGGGTGAAGGACGCCGTGCAGAAGGCGGTCGCCCTGATGGAGAATAACTCCTCCTCGCTTCAGGAGAGCAACGCGGGGACGGAGGAGATGTCCGCCGCGTCCATGACCTCCGCTCAGGCGGCGACGGACTGCGCGGAGTTCATCTCCAACATGACGACGGTGACGAACAAGGCGGTCGATACGGTGCAGGGCACCATCAAGGACATGGGCGAGCTGCAGAAGAAGACCCAGGAGAGCGGACAGAAGCTCCAGGACCTGGTGGATTCCGTGGACAAGATCAGCGAGTTCGTGGGCGTCATCACCTCCATCGCGGACCAGACGAACCTCCTGGCGCTGAACGCGGCCATCGAGGCGGCACGCGCCGGCGAAGCGGGGCGCGGCTTTGCGGTGGTGGCGGAGTCCGTGCGGAAGCTGGCGGAGGAGTCGAACCGCGCGGCGGGGAACGTTCGGGCCCTCATCGAGACGCTGCAGGGCAGCGCAAGGGAGACGAAGTCTGCCAGCGACGAGACGGCGACGCTGCTGAGCCAGACGATGGAGAAGGGGACGTCGGCAAAGGACTCCCTGTCCGAGGCGATGGAGCAGATCGACAAGGCCAACGACCGAATCCAGAACATCGCGGCGGTGGCCGAGGAGCAGGCGGCCTCCAGCAAGGAGATCGCGGCGGGCATCGACAACGTGACGAAGTCCAGCTCCGAGATCCTGGAGCACCTCGAGAAGATCGCGGAGGCCATGGACGAGACGACGGCCGTGTCCACCAGCACCACGAAGGAGTCGGACGCTCAAGCCGATCTGGTGCAGCACGTGAAGGACGCCATCTCCGTCTTCAAGGTGGCGGACTCGGAGGACAGGGGGCGCCGCAGCCGCAAGGCCCTGCACGGCTAGAGGCCCGCTGCACGCAGCGAGCGTAGACGAACTTTTGGGAAAAAACGGGAGAGGTCCTCTGGCGAAGAAAGCCGGAGGACCTCTCCCGTTTTAATACCAATTTGCGTCTAAAGGGCAAGAAAGGCCCCCCTGCAAGGGGGGCTGCCCCGAAGGGGCTGGGACTGACGGCCCGTGAGCGTCAGTGAACGGCTGCCGGAAGGCTCCCCGAAGTGGGGGACTGACGGCCCGTGAGCGTCAGTGAACGGCTGCCGGAAGGCTCCCCGAAGTGGGGGACTGACGGCCCGTGAGCGGTAGCGAACGGCAGCCGGAAGGCTTCCCCGAAGGGGGGGTGTCGTTGAGCATGAGAAACGACCCCTCCGGTCCTCCGGACCACCTCCCCTTTCAGGGGAGGCAAAAAGAAGCGGCGCGCTTTAGGCCCCCGGTTTTTCAGGCCCCCCTGGAAGGGGGGCTGCCCCGTAGGGGCTGAGGGGTTGTCGTTGAGCATGAGAAACGACCCCCTCCAGTCCTCCGAACCACCTCCCCTTTCAGGGGAGGCAATCCATATTAGAGGTGGGTCACGAGGGCGCAGCGGCCCGTTCTGCGGTCAGGTCCTCCGTCGTGAAGTCCACGGCACGACGCAGGTCCTCCAGCGAGAGCTCCATCATCCGGCCTATTTTTCCGGCGCTGACGATGATCGTCGCGAGTCCCTCTGCCGAGGCGTCCACGACGGTCCGAAACGTTTTCTTCATCCCCACGGGAGAGCAGCCCCCGTGTACGTAGCCGGTGAGGGGCAGAAGCTCCTTTGATCGGACCATCTCGACGGACTTCTCGCCCACGGCGCGGGCTGCCTTGCGCAGGTCCAGCTCACGCCCTCCGGGCACCACGAACACGTAGTGTTCGTGGCTCCTCCCCACGGTGACGAGGGTTTTGAAGACCTCGTCCGTCCCGCGCTGCAAAAGGCGCGCTGCCTCCACGGCGCTGACGGCGGCGGCCCCGCTCAGGGGCACCGTGAGGGGGGTGTAGCTTGCCCCGCACGCCTCGAGCCGGCGCATGGCGTTCGTCCGATCCGCCGTCCCGCCGCTCACGGTCGCAGCCCTTCCTCCGCCGCGCGCTCGAGCATCCTGCCTCGGTCCAGTGGGCGCACGTTCTGCACGATCCAGTCGCGCATCGCCGCGCCCTCCGGCGTCTCCTGGGACGAGGAGAGGAACTTCAGATCGATGCCGAGCTCCCGCGCCGCGTCGTGAGCCAACACGGGCCAGACGCGGCCGATGTCGCCGATGATGGGCAGGCTGCCCTCGTGGCGCGCAAAGGCGGACATCTCCATGCGGAAGGGGATCCTTGCGGCCTTCGTCTTGGGCAGGCCCCTGTCGATGGCCTCCTGGACCGTCCGGGACAGCTCCACGGCGCGCCGCAGGTTCTCGTCCAGGTCGATGCGCACCAGCGTCTTGTCCCGAAGGCTGTAGGTGGCCTGGCCGGACCAGCTGGCCCAGATGCCGTGCCCCGTGTAGCACTCGAAGGGGCCGTCGTGGACCTCCTGCGTCAGGGCCACGGCGGACTCGATGATGACGTCGCAGGCGGCCAGCATTCGGGACAGGCGCATGGAACGCTGGGAGATCGGAATGCTGTCCCCGATGGACATGCCCACCGCGCCGCCGCCGATGAGCTGGGGGATGGTGACCAGCACGGGCACGCCGCGTTGTGACGCCGCGCCCAGCATGGTCATGGGGTCGCATCCCCAGCCGGCGACCTCCTCGAAGGGGAGCCCGTATATCCGGGCCAGGTTCATGATCTCCCCCGCCAGCCGCTCGCCTCGGAGCCCCATGGGGTAGGCCATGTTGCCCGCCGCCTTGATGATGTCGCTGTGTACGGGGAGGTCCCCGCCACGCCTCAGCAGGTCCTCGTCCAGCGGCATTTCTCGCCGGAGCTCCTCCAGCTCCGCCTCCGTCATGCGCGTGAACTCGAAGAGGCCTCCCCTCGGCAGGAAGCGTTCCTCCAGGCCAAGCGCGGCGGCGTCCACGCGAAAGACACGATCCAGCGCGCCGCCCATCTCGTGCGAGACGACGGCCGAGCTGGTGGACACCGCGTCCACCAGCCCCGCGCGGATGAGCTCCGCGAGGAGCGTCGTGACCCCCTCGTGAATGTTGGGGCCGCTCCCCGTGACGACCATGACCTTCCCGCCCTGCCTCTTCGCCGCGACGATGCGGCGGACGGCCTCGTTCAGGGCCTCGCGGGAACGATCGTCCAGAGAGGCCCTGAACCCTTCGACCTGCGGCGCTCCAAAAAGCGTGTTCATCGTTTGTCCTCGTCCTCCTGATCGGTATAGCGATCGATATGACGCAATCCTTGACGGCGTGCGGGTCCGTTCACTGAGCCTTCACGTCCTTCACGTACTCGCGGATGACCTCCCAGGTCCGCGCCGACGCGCCGCCCAGCGTGTCGAAGTAGGCGCGGGACGCCTGCCGCACCGCCTCCCGCGTCGCCGGGTCGAGGGCGGCCGTCCAGACGCTGGCCAGCTCCTGGGGGCCGTGCACGCAGCGCGCAACCCCCAAAGCGTCCATTCGCTTCGTGTCGGGGAAGTCCGTCATGCTGGGGCCGTGGGCGGTCGTGATGCCGAACAGCGCGGGCTCGATGGGGTTCTGTCCGCCCTTCGGCACCAGGCTTCCCCCGACGAAGGCGGCGTCGGCTGCCGCGTAGAGGTCGAAGAGGATTCCGATGCGATCGACCACGGCGATGTCCCACCCGTCGGAGAGGCGGGACAGGAGGTCGGCCTTGAGGTCCGGGTAGGGCAGTGCCGCGGCGACGACCAGGAGGGCCCGCTCCGGGTGGCGCGGCACGATGACGAGCCGGGCCTCCGGATGCCGTTGGCGCACGATGCGGAAGGCCGAGATGACGGCCTCCTCCTCCCCCTGGTGGGTGCTGCCCGCCACGAAGAGCGGCGCGCTCCCCCGCCGCAGGTCGGACCAGACTTCCTTCCTGGCCCCGTCCAGGCGGTCCAGCAGGGCGTCCACCTTGCAGTCGCCCGTCACGGTGATCTTCTCGCGGGGCACGCCCAGGGCCGAGAAGTTCTCGAGGTCCTCCTCGAAGCGCACCAGAAGGCGCGTGAAGCACGACAGAACCCCGCGCCAGAAGGGGGCCTCGCGCCTCAGCCTGGCGAAGCTCTCGCTCGACAGGCGTCCGTTGGCCAGGAACGTCGGGATGCGCCGCGCCTTGAGCTGAGACAGCATCTCAGGCCAACGCTCCGTCTCCATGGCGACATAGGCTGCCGGCCGGACGGCGTCGAGGGCGCTCCGCACGTAGCGTCCGACGTCCCAGGGGCTGTAGATCATCCGGTCCACCCGCCCGTCCAGCAGGCGGCGGGCCATGTCCTGCCCCGTCGTCGTGACGGTGGAGAGGAGGATGGGACGGGCCGTCTCCTCCCTCATGCGGCGGATGACGGCGCTGGCGGACTGCACCTCTCCGACGGAGACGGCGTGGACCCACACACCGCCCGCGGGCACGTCCGAGAAGCGCCCCATGCGCTCCTCGATGCCGATCCCCCTGTACTTCCGGCGGAGCCAGCTCAGGCCGCCGGCCCCGAAAAATGCGTTGATGCCCAGGCGATAGGCGGCCATCCCGGCCCGCCACGCCCAGGGCTCCTGATCCATTCGGTCCTTATTCGATCTCCGCAAGGGAGGCGCCTCCCGTTCGTCTTAAAGGTAAAAAAGGCCGTTGAGTCCGGAGGTGGCCCGGCCTCGGCGGAGGGACAAATGCCCTCTGTTTTTTATTATCCCATAGCCCCCTGGATTTTTTGCACCGCCTTATCACAGGCCCCGCGCTGCGCGCCCGGCATACGGCGTCGTCATAGTATATAATGATGGGCGTCGTTGCTGCCGAAATCGTCGACGTCGTCATCAAATCACCCATCGATACTATTTTTGAATTTTGGAGGCGAAGGCATTGGTTCGAACGGTGCTGCATGAGGTGCATGATCTGGGGCAGAGCGTCTGGCTGGACACGATCGGCCGGGATCTGATCGCGTCCGGGGGACTTGAACGTTGGATCGAGCAGGGCGTCGTCGGCGTGACGACGAACCCCGCGATCTTTGAGCAGGCCATCGCAAAAACGGAGGACTACGACCGGGAGATCACGGACCTGTTCGCTCAGGGGAAGGACGCGGCCGGGGTGTACGAGGCCCTGACGCTTCGGGAGGTGGGGGCCGCCGCGGACATCCTGCGGCCCGTCTACGACAGGACACAGGGCCTGGACGGCTACGTCAGCCTGGAGGTGAACCCCCTTCTGGCGTCGGACACCGACAGCACGGTGGACGAGGCGGAGCGCCTCTTCGGACTGCTGGGCCGCCCCAACGTTATGATCAAGATCCCGGCGACGCCGGAGGGCATCCTGGCCGTGGCGGGGGCCACCGCCGTGGGGGTGAACGTCAACGCGACGCTGATCTTCTCGGAGGAGCAGTACGCGAGGGTGGCGAACGCCTACCTCTGTGGGCTCAGGTCCTGTATCAGCGCGACGTTCCCTGCCTCCGTGGCCTCCGTCTTCATCAGCCGCGTGGACACGGCGGTGGATAAGGAACTGGCGGCGAAGGGGGAGGAATCCCTCTGCGGCAGGATCGCCGTGGACGGGGCCCGCATGATGTATCAGCACTTCAAGAAAGAGTCCTTCGCGGGTGCGGAGTGGAAGGAGCTGGCGGCGAAGGGGGCACGGGTCCAGCGGCCGCTCTGGGCCAGCACGGGGACGAAGAACCCCGCCTACTCCGACGTGAAGTACGTCCAGGAACTCATCGGGCCGAATACGGTCAACACCGTGCCCCCGAAGACCATCACGGCCTTCCTGGACCATGGGCGCGCCGCCGCGTCCATCGAGGACGACCTGGCCGGCGCCAGGGCGCGGCTGAGGCGCCTGGAGGAACTGGGCATCGACCGGAAGGCCATCTGCGCAAAGCTTCTGGCCGACGGCATCGAGTCCTTCAACGGCGCCTTCCGATCCCTCCTGGAGGCCATCGAGAAAAAGGCCGGCGCCAGGGCCTGACCCCGCCGCAGAACCTCAGGGCTGCCGTCCCTCAGCCGCGCCGGAGGGGCGGCAGCTTCGTCCGGCACGTCCCTGCCCCCGCGCTTCCCTGAGGAAACACTGATTAAGTCGTTGAGAACTGTCAACCGTATGGGCTTCCTTCAGTGGCTGAAACTTCATCAGGCCGCGCGAAGCGCGTGGGGATTGGGGCGTAGCCCCATTTTAAAATTTTAGGGCGCACTTTGCCCCTTGGCCCTGTTTCGCGTTACGCTTATGATAATATAACTGTGGAAAAGTATCGGGCCTTCGCCCGACTGGAGGAGTGTTGTTGGGATGATCGCTGCAAACATTTCGGTATTGGAGGAACTGCGCGCCCTGAAGCGGACGCTGCAGGACAGCCTTTGACCTGCCTGCCCTGGAGGCGCGCTCAAAGGCCCTGACCCAGGAGAGCGCGGCGCCGGACTTCTGGACGCGGGACGGGCACGAGGCCGTGCTGAAGGACCTGTCGGGCGTGAACGCGCGCATTGAAGGCTGGCGCCATCTTTGCTGCGAGATGGACGACCTGTCCGTCCTGGAGGACATGCTGCGGGACGCGGAGGATGCCGAGCTCCAGGGGGAGTTCGAGCGAAGGGCGGCGGAGGTCCGCCGCACGATGGAGCACAGCAGCCTGCTCCTGCTCCTGAACGAGGAATACGACTCGTCCAACGCGATCCTGACGGTACACGCCGGGTCGGGGGGGCTGGACTCCCAGGACTGGGCGGAGATGCTGCTGCGCATGTACCTGCGCTATGCGGAGCGCGATGGCCTCAAGGCGACGGTGCTGGAGGCGACGAACGACGAGGAGGCGGGCATCAAGAGTGCCACGGTGATGATGGAGGGCGACAACGCCTACGGGTTCCTGAAGGCGGAGCGGGGGGTGCATCGTCTGGTGCGCATCTCGCCGTTCGACTCCGCCCACCGCCGGCACACGAGCTTCGCGTCGGTCCTCGTCACGCCGGAGTTCTCGGACGACGTGGACGTCGACATCCGCCCGGAGGACCTGAAGGTGGACACCTACCGGGCCAGCGGCGCGGGGGGGCAGTACGTCAACCGGACGGACTCCGCCATCCGCATCACCCACCTGCCGACGGGCATCGTCGTCACGTGCCAGAACGAGCGCTCTCAGCACATGAACCGCCAGGTGGCGATGCACGTCCTGAGGAGCAAGCTCTACGAGCGCGCCCTTCAGGAGAGGCAGGACGAGCTGGCCTCCGTGGTGGGCGACAAGAAGGAGACGACGTGGGGCAGCCAGATCCGCTCCTACGTCCTGCACCCCTACACGCTGGTGAAGGACCACCGGACGGGGCTGGAAAAGGGCAACGCCCAGGCGGTGCTGGACGGGGATATCGACGACTTTATCATGGAGTACCTGCGCTTTCGCGCCCGCAGGGAGCTGTAGGGCGCCGGGCGGGGGCCTGCCCCCGATGGGGCGGGCGTCACTCCATTTATGGGAGCGCCGTCGGCTCACTTCATTTGGCGGCTGCGGTTCCTTTCTGACGGTTTTGCGAGTGCGTCAGCGATTTTCTTGAGCCCTTTTTAGATCATCTTCGGGCGAGCGTCTGCGGGGCCCCCTGAGGCGGCGGTTGGACGCCCCGGCCTGAAGGGACCCGGTTTCAGCTTTCGGAGGCGCTCCCCCGGTATCGAGGTGTTTTTCGTTGAGTTCATTACCCTGGACGTCCCTGCGGCGGGCAGCCGCCGCCCTTGCGATCCTTCTCCTGGCCGCCGGCCTGGGGGAGGGGGCCGTGCGCCCCTTCGTGCCGGAGGCCCCCACGCTCTCCGCGGCCTCCCTGAAGCCGGGCGAGCGCGGGGTCCTGAAGACGGTCCTCAAGGGGACCCAGCCGACGGACATCCCCGTCGAGGTGGTCAGCGTCATCCCCCAGAAGGGGGAGGTGGAGAACGTCGTCCTCATCCGCTTTCTGCCGAACTCGGATGAACGGGCGGGGAGGTTGGCCCAGGGGATGAGCGGCTCCCCCGTCTACGTTCGAGGGAAGCTCATCGGGGCCGTCGGGAGCGGTTGGGAGTTCGGCGATCACCGGCTGGCCCTCGTGACGCCGATCGACGTCATGTGCGCCATCTTCGCCCACGGGGAGAAGGCGGTCGCGTCGGGAGCGGCGCCGGAGGGCAGGGCCCGGCTGGCGGCCCCCCTGTCGGTCTCCGGCCTCTCCCAGAGGTCGGCCCGGCGGCTTGGCCGTGCCCTGGGGGCGACGCTCTCGGAGACGCCGGGTTCCTCCGGAGGTCGCCTGAAGGTGGCGGAGGGCGACTTCCGCTTCAAGCCGGGGGACTCCATCGCCGCCATGCTGGCCTGGGGCGACGTCGACGTCGCTGCGACGGGCGCCGTGACGGCCGTGTCGCGGGACGGCCGCTTCATCGCTTTCGGACATCCCTTTCTGAAGCGCGGCAGGGCCGCCTACCCGGCGGCGCGGGCCTACGTCCACGAGGTCGTTTTGAACCAGGCCTTTCCTTTCAAGCTGGCGAGCCCCCTGGACGTCGTGGGGACCGTCACCCAGGACCGAGCGGCCGGCATCGGAGGCCGTGCGGGGCAGTTCCCCGCCTCCATCTCCGCGACGCTGGTGCTGAAGGACCGGGATCGGGGGCACTGCATCGAGCGCAGCTTCCGCGTCGTGTCGGATGCGTTCCTGAGCGCGAAGCTCCTGGAGTCGATCTATGCGGGCCTGCTGGAGGACCTCTGGGGGCGCGTCGGGCAGGGCACGATGAGCGTAACCCTGCGGATCGAGGGCAAGGGGGTCCGTAACGGCTGGACCCGGAGCGACGTCTTCGTCTCCGACGAGGACGTCGGCGGCGTTGCCCTCAAGCAGTCCGCCCAGATCATGGATGCGTTTCTGCTGCAGCCCTTCGAGGCGGTCATGCCCCTGGCCTTCCGGCTGGAGGTCGAGGCGACGGAGGAGCCGCGGGTGCTGGTCATCGAAGGGGTGGACGCGCCGTCCGAGGCCCGGCCCGGCGCGGACCTGCCGGTGACGGTGACGCTTCGGCCCTGGCGGGGGCGCCCCGTGAAGCGCAGCTTCAAGCTGAAGGTGCCGGAGGACGCATCGGGCGTCTGCGAGCTCCTGGTCCGCGGCGGGGGCGCGCAGCCCCTGCCCCAGTTGAGCCTCGAGGGCGGCTGGAAGTCCATCGACAGCCTGAACCGTATGCTGGAGGAGATCGCCGCCTTCGACGCGAACGACGAACTCGTGGTGGAGCTGCTCAGCGACTCCATGGCGACGGCCCTGAAGAAGGTCGGAAAGGGAAAGGACGCGGGGGAGATCAACCGGGGTGGCGGCAAAAAGGACCCCAGGGAAAAGCCGCAGGGCCGCGGAGACGGAGAGAAGGAGGGGGTCCCCCCTGAGCTCCTGCCCGAGGAGACGGAGTACCTGAGCGAGACGAAGGAGCGCCGCATCCGGGAGGGGAGCCTTCGCGTCCTCCGGTCGGACCGCTTTGTGGACGGCCTGATGCGGCGGCTGGTGACGGTGACGGACGACTCCGATGAGGACTCTGACGGGAGCGGCGCCGGCAAGGCCCGGTTCTGACCCCATGGGTGCGACGATTGCGGGCGACGCCCTGCACAGGACGTCCTGGTGCCCCCCCTTCATTACGCTGGAGGGCATCGACGGTTCGGGCAAGAGCACCCAGGCCGCGCTCCTGGCCGAGTGGCTGGAGGCGGAGACGGGGCGGCCCGTGCTCCGCACGTTCGAGCCGGGCGGCTGGGAGGCGGGTCAGGCCCTTCGGGACCTGATCCTGCACGGCCGCATCCCGGACGCGGCCACGGAGCTCCTGCTGTTTCTGGCGGACCGGAAGGGGCACCTGGCGGAGGTCGTGCTGCCGGCCCTCGCCGCGGGACAGGTCGTCCTGTGCGAGCGCTACACGGACTCCACCAGAGCCTACCAGGCCGGAGGGCACGGGGCGGACCCGGCGTTTCTGGAACGTTTGGTGGCGGCCTGCGACTTTCCGGTGCCCGACCTGACGATCCTCCTGGACCTCCCCCCGCGGACGGCTGCGAAGCGCCTGGCGGACCGGGGCGGCGGGGACCGCTTCGAGGCCGAGGGGCTTGACTTCATGGAGAGGGTCGCGCGGGCCTATGCGGAGATCGCGCGGCGCGAGCCCCGGAGGGTCCTGGAGGTCCCGGCCGCGGGCGCTCCGGAGGACGTGGCGCGGGAGGTCCGGCGCGGGGTGCGGAGGCACCTTGGGGTGCTGCTTTGAACTCGCTCCGGGTGAAGCAGGGACTGGGCGGCGGGTCCGCGACCAAGGCCCCCGTCGGGGCGGGCGGAGGCGGCGGACGGCACGCTGCGCCCGCGGGCGCCGTCTCCGCAGCGAACTCCTTTGAGGCTGCGCTCGAGTCGTCGGAGCTGGAACAGCTCCTTGACCGGCTCTACGACATCTCCGACCGGTTGAGCGTCTTTCCGTCGGGGCGGCTTCTGGCGGAGTACCGTTCGGTGCTGACGGAGCTCCTGCGCCGCGCCATGCAGGGGCTGCGCATCAAGCGCGACCTGCGCTGGCGCAAGACGGACAAGAAGATGTACGTCACGATCGAGAGGACGGAGGCGGCCATGGACGAGCTGGAGGAGGCCTTCCTCTACGAGGGGGACCGCACGAGGGCGCTGGCCCTGATGGAGGAGATCAAGGGTTGTCTGATTTCTCTCCTGATGTGAGCGCGGAGCCCTTTGAGGCCCTTCGCGCCTGGCGGACGCTGGAGGAGGAGTTCGCGGCGGGGGACGTCCCCCACTGCCGGGCCGTCTCGGCGCCCCTCGCCTGGCACCCGGCGCTCCTGGAGCGCCTTGCGCGCCTGACGCTGAACGTCGGGCCCGACGCCCCCTCCCCGGTGCGGGAGGGGCACCCGGACCTGGTCGTGGCGGGGGAGGTCGGGCGGGCGCCGGACGTCGCCGCGTGCAGGGCGCTGATCCAGGACCTTGCCCTGAAGCCCGCCGCTTCCGTCCGGCGCCTGGGCGTCGTCCTGTCCGCGGACCAGCTGCTGCCGTCAGCGGCGAACAGCCTCCTGAAGCTGGCGGAGGAGCCTCCCTCCCACGCCTGCCTGCTCTTCCTCCTGGAGGGCGGCGTGATCCTGCCCACCCTCAGGAGCCGTGCCCGGTTCACGGTGCTCGCCGCGCCCGCCGCGGCGGAGGGCGCGGCGCCCCCGTCGAGCGACGGGGAATGGCTCGCCTGGGTGGAGGGGGCGCGAGGTGGGGACGTGCCGGTCGCTGCGGCGCTGGCGTCCTGGGCGACCTGGGCCCTGCGCCGCGGGGACGCCCCGCAGGCCGCAAAACTCGACAGGCTCAGGACGATTGCGGAGACGAAGAACCTCTCCGTCCCCATGCTCTGCGATCTTTTGATCTTAGCACTCAGGGAGGAACTTCCTTTTGAGCATTTATTTGGCAACTTTCGGTAAGCTCCGCTACCTTGGCCTGGCGGAGATAGCGGACGAGGCCCTGACGGAGTCCGGGTGGGTGCTGCTGAGGACGGTCCGGGGGCTTGAGATGGGCCGCCTCGGCGGTCACCTCTCCCAGGAGCAGGAGGCGAAGTACCGCGCGTCCTGCCTTGGGGAGAACGGCGAGCAGGCGCGTGGTCCGGAGCCCATGCTGCAGGAGGTGGAATTCGTCGCGAACGCCGGACCGGAGGACATGGAGAACTACCGCCGCTGCCGCAGCGACGAGGAGCGCGCGCTGGTCCGCGCGCGGGAGATCCTGCTGGAGCAGGACGGGCTGCGGATGAAGCTGGTGGACGTCGAGTACATGCTGGACCGCCGGAAGCTCTTCTTCTACTTCACGTCCGAGCAGCGCGTGGACTTCCGCGCCTACGTCCGAGACCTGGCGCGGGACTTCCACACCCGCATCGAGATGCGGCAGATCGGGGTACGGGACGAGGCCCGCGTCGTCAAGGGGATCGGGCCCTGCGGGCGTCCCTGCTGTTGCAGCTACTGGCTGCACGACTTCACCCCCATCTGCATCCGCATGGTGAAGGAGCAGAAGCTGGCGCTGAACCCCACCAAGATATCCGGCATCTGCGGTCGGCTGATGTGCTGTATGGCCTACGAACACGAGACCTACGGCGCGCTGTGGAAGGGGCTTCCCGGGCCGGGGAGCAAGATCAGGACGGAGAGTGGCAACTACGTCCTGGAGAGCGTGGACCTCGCCACGGAACGGGTGCAGGTGCGCACCCCGTCGGGGCGCGTCGCCGCTATCCCCGTAGCGGACTTCCCGGACTTCCGCGCGGCCGTGCTGCGCGGCGAGGAGTGGGGCGACGAGGAGGCCCCCCCGCGTCCCGGAGGCGCGGGGCGCCGTTCCCCTGTGGCAGGGCGTCGGATCGACCCGGCTCCCGCCCGCGGAGGGGACGGCAGGCGGAGGGACGTGCCCCCGGCCCCGGAGGAGCGTCGGCCCGGGCGGCGTGAACAGGAGGCCCGACCCGGCGTGGCGCGGGCCCCTCGCAGGGAGGAGGAGGGGGCGCCCCGACGCAGGGGCGGTCGTCCCCCCCGACGGCAGGAGGGGGAACGCCCTCCGCGCCCAGGGCAGGACGCCCCGGCCCCGACCCAGAGCGCGGCGGCGGATGGGGCCCGGCGTGGTGAGGAAGAACGCCGCCCGAGGCCACGCCGCAGGCCGGATCGCCCAAGGCGGCCACGGGGTCCCCGGAGCTCCGGCCCCGATGGGACCCAGGGGAAGGAGGAGGTCTAAATGGCGTTTTTTGCGCGTCTGAAGGAGGGGCTGAAGGGCGTCAAGGAGCGCTGGAGCGGCGGCATTGCGAGGCTGTTCTCAGGGAGCTCCTTTGACGATGCCTTCTGGGAGGAGCTGGAGGACCGGCTGATCGCCGGGGACGTCGGGGTCGAGTTGTCCGAGGAGCTGGTGGAATCCCTGAAGGGGGAGGTTCGGGCCCGCGGCATCGCTTCGCCGGAGGCGTTGCGGGACGTCTTCGTCGAGAGGATCACGGCGGAGCTCCTGTCCGTCCCCGGGATGGGGAAGCCCTTCGAGACGGAGCCCGCCCCCCAGGTGCTCCTGATGGTGGGGGTCAACGGCAGCGGCAAGACCACCTCGGCCGGGAAGCTGGCTCTGCAGTTCAAGGGGCAGGGGAAGGGCGTCGTGCTGGCCGCGGCGGACACCTTTCGGGCGGCGGCGGTGGAGCAGCTGCAGATATGGGGCGAGCGGGTGGGGGTGCGCGTCGTCGCCCAGGGACAGGGCAGCGACCCCGCGGCGGTGGCCTTCGACGCCTGGCAGGCCGCGCGAAGCGCGGGCGCGGACCTCCTCATCGTGGACACGGCGGGCCGCCTCCACGACAAGCACAACCTGATGGAAGAGCTGCGGAAGATCCAGCGGGTGCTGGTGCGGGAGGCGGGAGAGGACCGGGTTCAGACGGTCCTGGTGCTGGACGCGGTGTTGGGGCAGAACTCCGTCGCGCAGGCGGAGACCTTCAACTCCATCCTCCCCGTCTCCTCCATCGTGCTCACGAAGTACGACAACACGGCGAAGGGGGGCGTGGTGCTGGCCATCGCCCGCAGACTCCGCATCCCCGTGCGCTGCATCGGCCTGGGCGAGGCCCCGGAGGACCTCAGCCCCTTTGACCCGGCCGAGTTCGCGGCGGCGCTGATGGAAGGCGAGGCGGGGCGATGACCGCGGCGCGGGAGGCGGAGGCGGAGCGGCTTCGGTCGCTGTCGCGAAGCTCGCCGCTTTTGGTCTTCCTCAGGGCGATGTACGGCCTGATGTTGGACTATGGCGTCTACCTGCCCGACGGCGCGGACCCCATCGTCCTCTCGAAGGAGCAGCTGGTGCTCCTCGTGGAGCGGGGAAAGGCGGAGGCGCCGGTGCGCGACCTGCCGGCCCTGGCGAGGGACGGACTGTTCCGCCCCCTGGAGCCGGAGGGCCTGCCGAACCCGGACGTGCTCCAAGCCCTGGTCCTGGAGCGGCGCGGCGCCCGCACGGCGACGATAAGCGAAGCCGTCAGCCGGACGGAGCCGGAGTATCCGGAGTGGTGGGAGGCCCCCGTCCCCTTTGCCCTGTGCGCCCGGACGGGCGTGAAGCTGAACCGGGCGGCGGCGGAGGCGTTCGGGTCGGACCTGGAGCGGCTCAGCGTGGCGGACCTCCCTGAGAAGGACGAGTTCATCGTGGAGCTGGAGGGCAGGGAACGGCCCTGCTACTTGACCTTTCGCCGCGTCGATCGGGACGTCTTCATCGTGGACGACTGCACCGGGGACCTGGCGGAGGCGCAGGACATCTCCTGGTGGGCCGCCGTGGGCCGCCGCTGGACGACCGTCCTGGAGTCCGGGGGGGCCTCGTGGCGCCGCGTGGACGCCCCGCCGGAGGGCTTCAAGGGGCAGTCCTGGCCCTGCGAGTGGCAGGGGCGCTTCCTGGGCTACCTCTGCGTGGAGGGGCTGCCGCCGGCCGCCGAGCCCAAGCGGCGCAGGAGGACGAAGGACGACGGGGAGCCGGAGGCGCCCAGGAGGCGCGGGCGCAGGAAGACCGACGCCCCGAAGAAGGAGGACGAGGTCCTGAAGGCCATAGGCCCCCAGACGATGGCCCTCCTGACGCCGGGACAGGTGCGGCCCGATGGACCGGAAGCGGAGCGGGGCGGGCTCGATGCCTGACGCCGATCGTCGGGACGGGCCGCCGGTGAAGCGCATCGCAGGCGTCCTCTGGCCCGATGGCGACGAGGGGCGGCTGCGGTGGACCCTGGAGGCCCTGTCGGAGCTCTGGGGCGTGCCGGACCTCGTGGGGGAGCCTGTCCCCTTCACCTTGACGGACTACTATCGTGACATCGCGCCGCGCCTCGTGCGGACCTTCCTCTGCTTCCCCGGCCTCGTGGGGGCGGGAGGGCTGGCGGACTGGAAGCGTCAGTCCTGCGCCGTCGAGGCCCGGAGCCGGACCCCGCGGGCCGTCAACGTCGATCCCGGCTACGTGGACGGCGCGCGCCTCGTCCTGGCCTCCACCAAGGACCACGCGCACCGCATCTGGCTTCGGGACGGCGTCTACGCCGAGGTGACGATGCGCTTCCGGTTCGGACGGTGGACGAGCTTCGACTACACGTTTCCCGACTTCAAGAGCGGCGCCTACGACGGGTTCCTCGGCGCCGTCCGGGAGAGGTGGCTGGCGGAGCGGCCCTGCCGCGCCCCGTCGTACCGCCGGCTGGAGGGGGGAGCGCGCGGGGCAGGCGAGGCCGGGCGAAGCCCATCGCCTGAGTTTTGAGGGAGCGCGATGAAACGCCTGAGCGCGTCCTCTGCCGCGTCTTTGCGTCGGAGGGCGGGCACCCGGCGGATTCGGCGCCCCCTGTGAGGAGGATGTTTTAGAGTGATCGAACGGTATGCGGAGCGGGACGTTGACGCGCTCTGGACTGAGGAGAACCGCCTGAACGTGATGCTGAAGGTGGAGCTTGCGGCGGCGCGGGCGTGGTGCGAGATGGGGCGCGTCCCGGAGGAGGCGCTTTTGGACATCGAGGCCAACGCGCGCTTTTCCGTGGAGCGCGTCCACGAGATCGAGCGGGTGACGCAGCACGACGTCGTGGCCTTCGTCAGCGCCGTGGCGGAAAACGTGGGCGAGAACGGGCGCTACCTGCACCTGGGCATGACGAGCAGCGACGTGCTGGACACGGCGAGCTCCATCATGCTGCGCGACTCCATGGACATCATCCTGAAGGCGCTGGACGAGCTGGACGGCGCGGTGATGAGCCTGGCCCGCCGCTACAAGCGCCTGCCCTGCGTCGGGCGCACCCACGGGATCCACGCGGAGCCGATGACCCTGGGCCTGAAGTTTCTGAACTGGCACGCGGAGCTGCAGCGCGACCGCGAGCGGCTCGAGCTGGCGAAGCGGCACGTGTCGAGCGGCAAGATATCGGGCGCGGTGGGCACCTACGCGATGAGCTCCCCTGCTCTCGAGGCTCGCGTGTGCGAACTGCTGGGGCTTGAGCCGGCGCGCATCTCGAACCAGATCCTGCAGCGGGACCGCCACGCCGAGATGATGAACGCCCTCGCGGTCTTCGGCTGCACCCTGGAGCGCATGGCCCTCGAGGTCCGCAACCTGCAGCGCACGGAGGTCCGGGAGGCCTTCGAGCCCTTCGGCGCGGGCCAGAAGGGGTCGAGCGCCATGCCCCACAAGCGAAACCCCATCAAGTGCGAGCGCGTCTGCGGGATGTCGCGCCTCCTGCGCGGCTATGCCCTGACGGCCATGGAGAACGTGGCGCTCTGGCACGAGCGCGACATCAGCCACTCCTCGGCGGAGCGCGTGATCTGGCCGGACGCCCTCAACATCGCCGCCTTCATGGCGCGAAGCATGACCGGTATCCTCACGGGCCTCGTGGTGGACGAGGCCCGCGTGAGGGAGGACATCGACATGACGGGCGGGCTGGTCTACAGCCAGCGCGTCCTGACCTTCCTGCTGGACGAGCTCAACCTGTCGCGGGAGGCGGCCTACGCCGTCGTGCAGGAGAACGCCATGAGGACGGCGGCGGGGGAGGGACGCTTCCTGGACCTCCTGCTGCGCGACGGGCGCATCCAGGGCCTCGTGGCGCCGGAGCGCATCGAGGCCCTCTTCGAGAGCGACTTCTACGCGCGCTGGGTGGACGACATCTTCGCCCGCTTCGACGGGGATTGACGCGGGAGGCGGCCTTGCATCGTTTTTGCATGAAGGTCTACGGCTGTCAGATGAACGTCTACGACAGCGACCGGGTCCGCACGGCGCTCATGCGGCGGGGCTGGCGGGAGGCGGAGGAGGAGGACGCGGACCTGGTGGTCATCACGGGCTGCAGCGTCCGCGCCAAGGCCGAACAGAAGGTGTGGAGCGACCTGGGGCGCTACGAGGCGTCCTGGAGGGCCGGCCGCCGCCCCGTCCTGGCGCTGACGGGCTGCATCGCGCAGAGCCTGGGGAAACGCGCGCTGTCGCGCTTCCCCTGGGTGCGCCTCGTGTCGGGGCCGCGGCACATCGGCATGCTGCCGGACGGGCTGGAGCGCGTCGTGGCGGAGGACGTGAAGCTGGACCTGCTGGACGTGGACCCGCGGGAGTTCTTCGAGCTGGACGAGGTGACGGCGCGCCGCGAGAACCCCTGGCGGGCCTACGTGACCATCGCCTACGGCTGCGACAACTTCTGCACCTACTGCATCGTGCCCTACGTGCGGGGGCGCTTCCTGTCCCGCCCCGCCCCGGACGTCCTGAACGAGGTCCGGGCGCTGGTGGAGGACGGCGTGCGGGAGGTCACGCTGCTGGGCCAAAACGTCAACAGCTACGGTAGGGACCTGAGCGGCGGGCCGACCTTCGCGGAGCTCTTGCGGAGCGTGGCGCGGACGCCGGGGCTGGATCGGGTGCGCTTCGTCACCTCCCTGCCCCAGGACTTCACGCGGGACATCGTGGACGTGATGGCGGAGGAGCCGGCGGTGTGCCCCTCGCTCAACCTGCCCATCCAGTCGGGGAGCGACAGGGTCCTGAAGAGGATGAACCGCAGGTACGCGCGCCAGGAGTTCGTCGAGAAGGTGGAGATGGTGCGCGGGGCCCTGCCCGAGCTGGGGCTGACCACGGACCTGATCGTCGGCTTTCCCGGGGAGACGGAGGAGGATTTCGAGGACTCGCTGAGCGCGCTCTCCGAGATCCGATTCGACCTGGTGCACAGCGCGGCCTACTCCGAGCGGGAGGGCACGCCGGCCGCCACGATGCCCGGAGCCCTGCCCCAGGAGGTGCGACTCGATCGCCTGACGCGGCTCAACGAGCTGCAGGACGGGATCACGCTCTCCATCAACCGGGCTCTCCAGGGCCGCACGTACCGCGTCCTGGCGGACGGCCGTGCGCCGCGGGGCACGGGCCTGCTCCAGGGCCGAACGCCCACGGACAAGGTCGTGATCTTCCCCGGCGACGAGGCGCTCCTGGGACGCTTCGTCGACGTGCGGATCACGGAGGCGGAGTCCTGGTGCCTGCACGGGGAGACGGTTTAGTGGGATATACTGGCTCCGTCTGCAGGGAGGCAGGGGCGGAGCCGGGTGCCGTCGCGGCACGAAATTCTTTCGGCCCTCCGGCGTCCGGCCGCGGGGCAGGGCCTTCGGGAGGGCGAGGTTCTTCGATGTTTAAAAGGCTGTGGTCCATCTACGTGAGGTTCTTTCGGATCGGCGCGTTTACCATAGGCGGGGGCATCGTGATGCTGGGCGTGATCGAGGCCGAGGTCCGGGCCACGGGCGAGTTCACCGACGAGGAGATCGCGGACATGATCGTCCTGGCGACGGCGGTGCCCGGCCCCATCGCCACGAACCTCTCCTTCGTCGCGGGCAGGGCCATGGGCGGCCTTCCCGCCGCCGTCACGGCCGTCCTGGGGACGGCGACGGCCCCGTTCCTCAGCATCCTTTTCCTGTCCTCCCTCATCATCGAACACCTGAAGAACCCCTGGATGATCTCCTTCTTCCTTGGGGCGACGGCGGGGGTGGTCGTGGTGGTGTGGAATTCCCTGTGGAAGATGATCCGCTCCTCCGTGCTGAAGGGCGTCCCCCAGGCGCTTGCCTTCGCGACGACGGTGGGGCTCCTGTTCGTCTGGGACGTCAATCCTTTCATCGCCCTGGCCGCGGGAGGGCTGGTCTCGATCCTGGGCGGGCGCTTCCTCCCCGGAGGAGGGCGGGCGTCATGAGCACGGTCCTGCTCTTGATGGGCGTCTTTGCCAAGGTGGCCCTGGGCGCCTTCGGCGGTGGCCTCGCGACGATCCCCTTCATTCACCGAGAGCTGGTGGAGCTGCACCCGTGGCTGACGGAGGAGATGTTCGGCCAGACGGTGGCTCTGGCGCAGATGACGCCTGGCCCCGTGGCCTTGAACTCCGCGACGTTCGTCGGCTACCGCATGGCGGGGTTCTGGGGCTCCCTGGGGGCCAGCGCGGCGGTGGTGGGGGCGCCGCTCCTGGCCATCGCCCTCCTGCTGTGGCTAATCTCCCGCGCCTCCCAGAGGGCGCAGGGGCGGATCGCCGCCTTTGAAAAGGGCCTGCGCCCCGCGGTGGCCGGGCTCCTGTTCGTTGCCTTCTGCACGCTGGCCCGCCCCCTGCTGCCCGCACCCTCCTCCCTCCGCGCCATGCTGCCCAGGCTGGCCCTGATCGCCCTGGCCTTCCTCTGCCTTGCGCTCTCCAGGCTCAGGCCCTTCAAGGCCTACCCCCAGCTCCTGATCCTCTTCGCCGCCCTGATGGGGCTGCTCCTGAGGGGGCTTTTGGCAGCCCAATAGGCCCCGTTGCCCTTCGTCGGAGGGCTCCTTCCTTATCTTTTGCCAAGGAGTGATCGCCTTGTCCTGTACGTCCAACGTCCTGCGCTTTGACCCGCAGCGCTATCGCTATGCGTCGCGCCGTAACGTGGTCTACGGCTCCCGCGGGATGGTCGCCGCCTCTCAGCCCCTTGCGGCCCAGGCGGGGCTGGCCGTCCTGAAGGAGGGGGGCAACGCCGTGGACGCCGCCATCGCCACGGCGGCGTCCCTGACGGTGGTGGAGCCCACCAGCAACGGCCTCGGCAGCGACGCCTTCGCCCTCGTCTGGAAGGACGGTCGGCTCCATGGCATCAACGGCAGCGGCTTCGCCCCCCTGGCCTGGTCGCTGGACGCCTGGCGGGAACGGGGCTGGAAGAGGAACCCCGTGAACGGCTGGGGGGCGGCTACGGTGCCCGGAGCGGTAGCGGTCTGGTGCGAGCTCTCCCGCAGGATGGGGCGCCTGCCCCTGGCGAGGGTCCTTGCCCCCTCCATCGAGTACGCTCGGGGCGGGTACGCCGTTTCTGCCAACGTGGCCTTCAACTGGGCCAGGGCCTTTGAGCGGTTCAAGGTCCTCCGCTCGCCGGAGTTCTTCGCCTGGCTCCCCACCTTCTGCCCCCTGGGGCGGGCGCCCCGTGCGGGGGAGGTGGTGCGGCTGGAGGACCACGCGAAGACCCTGGAGGGCATCGCCGAAAGCGGGGGGGAGGACTTCTACCGGGGTGCGCTCGCGGCGGGGATCGTGGCCTTCTCGCGGGTGACGGACGGCTTCTACACCCTGGAGGACCTCGCCGCCTTCGAGCCGGAGTGGGTGGACCCCGTGTCCGTGAGCTACCGGGGCTACGACGTGTGGGAGATCCCGCCCAACGGGCAGGGCATCTGCGCCCTCATGGCCCTCAGCATCCTGAAGAACTTCGACTTCCGGGCGCGGGACGACGCCGAAACCTTCCACCGCCAGATCGAGGCCATCAAGCTGGGGTTTGCCGACGCCCATCGCTACGTGGCGGACCAGCGCTTCAGCCCCGTCCCCGTGAAGGAGCTTCTGGCAGACGCCTACGGCGCGGCCCGCAGCCGGCTGATCGAGGGCCGGGCCGAGGACCGCAGCGCGGGGGACCCCATGCCGGGCGGCACGGTGTACTTCGCGACGGCCGACGGCGAGGGCTGCATGGTCTCCTTCATCCAGAGCAACTACATGGGCTTCGGTTCGGGCGTGGTCGTCCCCGGGACGGGCATCGGGCTCAACAACCGCGGACACTGCTTCTCCCTGGACCCGGATCACCCCAACGTCATCGCCGGGCGCAAGCGGCCCTACAACACCATCATTCCGGCCTTTCTGACGCGGGAGGGGAGGCCCGTCGGGCCCTTCGGCGTGATGGGCGGCTTCATGCAGCCACAGGGGCACGTCCAGGTGGTGATGAACGTCGTTGACTTCGGCATGAACCCGCAGGAGGCGCTGGACGCACCGCGCTGGCAGTGGACCGGCGGGATGAAGGTCGCCGTGGAGCCGGGCTTCCCCGCGTCGGAGGCTCAGGCCCTGGAGGCCATGGGGCACGAGGTCGTGCCCGAGGTGTCCTCGAACGGCTTCGGGCGGGGACAGAGCATCTGGCGGACGGAGGACGGCTCGCTGGTTGGAGCCACGGAGCCGCGCACGGACGGCTGCGTCGCGGCCTGGTGATCGGGCCGGGGGAGGGGACGGGGCCTCTCCCCGCCCTCAGCCTTTGAACCAGCGGCGGCGGGTCAGGAGGTAGCAGAGGGGCAGCAGGTAGACGTAGGCGGCGTAGGGGACGGCCCCCGCTCCTGCGCCCATCATCGTCAGGGGCACGGAGCAGCCGATGCACCAGGGCACCATCCCTGCCGTGATCACCGCGGAGTTCGCGAGGTCCTGGGCGAGTTCCGCGGGGGGCAGGCCCCGCTCCCCGTAGGGGTGCCGGACGACGTGGACCGTCATCATGACGGCGACGGTCTGATTGCAGAAGACGGCGTTCGCCAGGGTCCCCAGGGTCAGGGTGACGGGGTAGGCCCCCAGCGCGTCCATCGCGCGCACGAGGCGGGACTGAAGGCCCTTCAGGATTCCCGTCCCGTCGAAGATTCCGGCGAAGGTGCCCGATATCATGAGGGCGGCGCTGATCTCCAGCATCGAGACGAGGCCCCCTCCGTTGAAGATCGCGCGGACGCTGCCCTCCGGCGCGTGGAAGCCCATGAGGGCGAAGCGCAGGGCCCCCGCCGTCCCCGTCCTCTGCAGGAGGACGGCGCAGAGGAACGCGCAGAGGATGCTGACGCCGAACGAGTGGAGCACCTTGACCTTGAAGAGGGGCAGGACCAGCATCACGAGGGCCGGAAGGGCGCACCAGGGGCTGAGGTGGAAGTCCAGGTTCAGGGACGTCAGCACCGCGCCCTCCCCGCCCAGCATGGGGTTTTTGAAGGAGAGCCACGCGTGGAGGCCGAGCGCGAGGAGGAGGGGCAGGAACGCGGTCCGCATCATGAGCTTGACGTTGTCGTAGAGGTCCATGGAGGTGAGGGCGGCGACGAGGTTGGCGCAGGAGGAGGCGGGAGAGGCCCGGTCGCCGAAGTAGATGCCCGACAGGATGGCCCCCGCAGCCGCCAACTCGTTCACGCCCCCGCTGCGGGCCACCGTCATGAGCGCCACGCCGAGGGTCCCCGCCGTGGCGAAGGAGGACCCCAGGGCGTAGGAGAGGGTGCAGGAGAGGAGGAAGGCCGACAGGATGAACGTCGAGGGCGAGAGCAGCCTGAGCCCCCAGGCGGTGAGGAGGGCGAAGGTCCCGGCAGCGCGCCACAGCCCCGTCAGGACCCCGATCGTCAGCATGACGCGGACGACGATGAGGGACTCCCGCACGCCCCTCCAGGCCATGCGGAGGAGCGAGGGGAGCGCGAAGCCCCGGCGCAGCCCCACGCCCATGAAGCCGGCAAACCCCGCGGCCAGCGCCCAGAGCATGGAGTAGCCGCAAGCCAGCGATCCGGCCATCAGGGCTGCGAAGACGGCGAAGACAAGGGTAAGCATTCAGCGTTTCTCCATCGTGTGGGATAGGGATAAATTCGGGACGGCGAGGGGGAGGTGTGTTGACCTTCCAGCCTCGCCGTCCCGACTGTTTTTGACCGGGGGCCTTACGCCCTGCGCCTCAGGAGGAACGCCGCTGCCAGGGCCATGGCCAGGCCGCTCGATGCCGCGTTGCAGCCGCCGCCCTTCCCGGACTTCTGCTCCCGCACCGTGACGACGAACGACCTGCTGGTCGTGGTGGCGGTGGAGTAGCCGCTGCCGCTGAGGTTCGCGGAGGCGGTGACGGCGACGGAGGTCGTGCCCAGGGCGCGACCCGTCAGCTGGATCGTCCTGCCGTCCAGCACGGCCGCGTCCACGACGCCGGCAGTGCTGGACGAGGTGACCTGAAGCGTGTAGGGCACGGCGAGGGTCTCGCCGTTCAGTGTCGTCCGCACCGTCGGGGTGACGACGCGGACCTGGTTCGGGGTCAGCGTCTGATCCGGGATGGGGGCCATGTCGAGAAGCACGATGGGGGCGTCCCTTCCGACCCGGACGGTGAGGGGACGGGACGACGCGGAGGCCTTTGCGCCCGAGGCCGTCCAGCCGTGAACGACGGCGGTCAGGGTGGTCACGCCCTCGCGGAGGGCCGTGACGCGCCCGTATCGGTCCACGCTGAGCACGGTGGCGTCGCCAACGACCCATTCGACGCCCCCCGGATGGACGCTGCCGTCCAGGGAGGCGTCCACGGGGAAGAACCTGACGTCGTAGGACGCGCTGTGCCCCAGCTGGACGTAGGGCGCCCCGGTGAGGTCCGCGCTGACGAGGGCCACCGGGGTGGCCTCGAAGGCTCCCGCGTCGTAACCGCCGAGCTGAGGACGCGGCGTGCCGCACTCGTCGATGGAGACGACGCCGGCTGCTGCGGTGGGGACCAGGTCGCGCGCGGGGGAGGCGCCGGCGAGCTTCAGGACCTGGACGTCCTTCACGCTTTCGAGCTTGAGGGGAGCCGTCAGGAAGACGTCCTCCGCTTTCTGGTTCGTCAGGCTTCCCGGTCCGGCGCTGGCGTTTGAGGTCCCAAGGACGTTGTAGCGCACGGAGGAGATGGCGCCCGTTCCCTCGAAGCGGAGGTCGTCGCCCGCGCCGCTCCCCGTCGAGCGGTTGCCCACGGCGATGACGCCCAGGAAGCTGGCCACGCCGTTCGCCACGGCCACGCCTCCGCCGCTGGCGGCGCTGTTGCCCGCGATGGTGCAGAACTGGAACGTCGTGCTGTTCAGGCTGCCGCTGTCCACGCAGACCGCGCCGCCCGCCACGCTTGCAGTGTTGCCGAAGAACGTGCAGTTCGTGAACTGCGCGTTCGCGTTCCCGCTCACCAGCACGGCGCCGCCGCTCTGGAGAGAGGGCGCCGTACCCTTGGTGAAGGTGATCCGACGGAAGGCGACCGTGCCCCCGGAGACGTTGAAGATGCGGGTGGAGTTGCCCTCGATGGTGACGCCCCGTCCGTCGAGCTCGAGGTTCGAGGTGATGGGCATCTCGGAGGAGGTCCGAATGGTCCGGACCCCCTGGGCGACGTTGATGACGTTGGACTCGCCGTTGGCGTTGGCGCTGGCGACGGCCTGACGCAGGGAGCCCGGGCCGCCGTCGGCCTCGGTCGTCACCGTGAACGTCGCCGCGCTTGCCGGGCCTGCCGCAAGGCACGCCAGAAGCGCCAGCGTCAGGACGGAATGTGCTCTCTTCATGGTATCATGACCTCTTCTTTCCGCAGTTTCCTGCAAATTGGCGCCGCCGCGTGCCCGGCGGAGCCCGCCTGTCGAAAGACTTCCTTAATTTTACACGGAAAAACGTCTTTGCGCACGCCGCAGCGCATCGGACCTCGATTTTTCTCCGCGGCGGCGCGGGCACGGCGGATGCGCGGGGGGCGCTCAAAATTGCGCGGATTGTAGTACAATAAGAGTTGAAGAAGTCTTGGATTGTGTCCTTCTGGATTTTTTTGCGTTGGGCTCTTCCGAAAGGGGGCGCGGGCGACGCGCAGTGCGCGGGAGGGCCGGTCTTCTTTGCCGTAGGGAGCCTTTGGGCTTCCCGTCGGATTCATTTTGAGGGGGGTTATCTTTTCATGAAGCGTAACTGGAAAACGATGGACGGAAACGAGGCGGTCGCTCACGTCGCCTATGCGTTCTCCGAGATGGCGACGATCTACCCGATCACGCCCTCGTCGCCCATGCCGGAGCACATCGACGAGTGGGCGGCCCACGGCCGCAAGAACATCTTCGGCAAGACCGTCAAGGTGACGGAGATGCAGTCCGAGGGCGGCGCGGCCGGCGCGATCCACGGCGCGCTCTCCGCCGGCGCCCTGGCCAGCACCTTCACGGCGTCCCAGGGGCTCCTCCTGATGCTGCCGAACATGTTCAAGATCGCGGGAGAGCTCCTGCCGGGAGTGTTCCACGTCTCCGCCCGTGCCCTGGCGACCCACGCGCTCTCCATCTTCGGGGACCACAGCGACGTCATGACCTGCCGCATGACGGGCTTCACGATGCTGGCCGCCGGCAGCGTGCAGGAGGCGGCGGACCTGGCCGCGGTGGCCCACCTGACGGCCATCGAGACGAGCGTGCCCGTGCTGAACTTCTTCGACGGCTTCCGCACGTCCCACGAGATCCAGAAGATCGACGTCTACGACTACGCGGACCTGGCGAAGCTGGTGGACTACGACGCCATCGAGGCGTTCCGCGAGCGCGCCATGCGCCCGGAGAACCCCTTCGTCAAGGGCACGGCCCAGAACCCGGACATCTTCTTCCAGGCCAAGGAGGCGTCGCAGCCCTACTTCGACCGCGTGCCCGACGTGGTGGCGGAGTACATGCGCCAGGTGTCGAAGCTCCACGGCCGGGAGTACTACCCGTTCCAGTACTACGGCGCGCCGGACGCGGAGCGCGTCGTCGTCGCCATCGGCTCCGTCTGCCAGGCGACGGAGGAGGTCGTGGACTGGATGAACGCCAGGGGCGAGAAGGTGGGCCTCATCGAGGTGCACCTCTACCGCCCGTTCTCCCCGAAGTACTTCTTCCGGGCGCTCCCCTCCACGGTCAAGGCCATCGCCGTGCTGGACCGCTGCAAGGAGACGGGCGCCCTGGGCGGCCCTCTCTACGAGGACGTCCGTTCCATGTTCTTCGACTACGGCCCCAACGCCCCGAAGGTCGTGGGCGGCCGCTACGGCCTGGGCTCCAAGGACACGACGCCGAGCTGCATCAAGACGGTGTTCGACAACCTGAAGCTCTACGAGCCCCGCAACGACTTCACCATCGGCATCGTGGACGACGTGAACGACAGCTCCCTGCCGATGCAGGACCACATCGACACCGCGGCGGAGGGCACGGTCTGCTGCAAGTTCTGGGGCCTCGGCTCCGACGGCACGGTGGGCGCCAACAAGAACTCCATCAAGATCATCGGCGACCACACCGACATGTACGCGCAGGGCTACTTCGACTACGACTCCAAGAAGTCGGGCGGCATCACGGTGTCCCACCTGCGCTTCGGCAAGTCCCCCATCAAGTCCACCTACCTCATCGACTCCGCGGACTTCATCGCCTGCCACAAGCAGGAGTACGTCAACCAGTACGACCTGACGGCCGGCCTGAAGAAGGGCGGAACGTTCCTCCTCAACACGCAGTGGACGACGCCGGAGGCCCTCGAGGAGCACCTGCCCTCCGACCTGAAGCGCAAGCTGGCGAACCTGGGCGCGAAGTTCTACGTCATCAACGCCGTGGACGAGGCCCAGAAGATCGGCCTGGGCAACCGCACGAACTCCATCATGCAGGCCGCGTTCTTCAAGCTGGCGAACGTCATCCCCATCGACGACGCGGTGCAGTACATGAAGCAGGCCATCGTCGATACCTACGGCCGCAAGGGCGAGAAGGTCGTCAAGATGAACCACGACGCCGTGGACGCGGGCCTGAAGAGCCTCATCGAGATCAAGATCCCGGAGGGCTGGAGCGCCGCGCCGGACCAGGTCGTGCAGAAGCGCGGTGTGCCGGACGAGATCCCGGAGTTCGTGACCGGGCAATGCCAGGTGATCAACGCCCAGAAGGGCAACGATCTGCCCGCCAGCGCCTTCACGGGCGAGTACGTGGACGGCCGCTTCCCCTCCGGCACCGCAGCCTACGAGAAGCGGGGCGTGGCGGTCAACGTGCCGGAGTGGAACGGCGAGAAGTGCATCCAGTGCAACCAGTGCTCCATGGTCTGTCCCCACGCGGCCATCCGGCCGTTCCTCCTGGACGCCGCCGAGCAGGAGGCCGCGCCGAAGGACTTCGGCGCCGTCGACCCCAAGGCCAAGGCGCTCAAGGAGGCGGGCTACCGGTACAAGATCCAGGTGGACACCCTGGACTGCCTGGGCTGCGGCAACTGCGCGGACATCTGCCCGGTGAAGGCCCTCGAGATGAAGCCCACGGCCTCTCAGGAGGGGGAGATCGACAACTGGACCTACGCCGTCGAGGGCGTGGCGGACAAGGACAAGGTCGTCGACAAGTTCACCGTCCAGGGCAGCCAGTTCCAGCGCCCGCTCCTGGAGTTCAGCGGCGCCTGCGCCGGCTGCGGCGAGACGCCCTACGCCAAGCTGATCACCCAGCTCTTCGGCGACCGCATGATCATCGCCAACGCCACGGGCTGCTCCTCCATCTGGGGCGGCTCCGCGCCCAACATGCCCTACACGGTCAACGCCGAGGGCCGCGGCCCGGCCTGGGCGAACTCGCTGTTCGAGGACAACGCCGAGTACGGGTACGGCATGAAGCTCTCCGTCAACGTCAAGACGAACTACCTGGTGGAGGCTGTGACGAGCCTGATCAAGATGGAGTGCGTCCCGGAGGAGTACAAGAAGGTCCTTCAGGAGTGGCTGGACACGCACCTGGACGGCGAGAAGTCCAAGGCGTCCGCGGCGAAGGTGGAGGAGCTCCTGGACGAGGTGTTCTGCTGCTGCGGCGGTCACGAGCACGAGCACGCGGACCTCGGCGACGAGGCCATGGCGGAGTTCTCGAAGATCGCGGAGTACCACGATTACCTGGTGAAGAAGTCCGTCTGGATCTTCGGCGGCGACGGCTGGGGCTACGACATCGGCTACGGCGGCCTGGATCACGTCCTGGGCAGCGGAGAGGACATCAACGTCCTCGTGCTGGACACCGAGGTCTACTCCAACACGGGCGGTCAGGCCTCCAAGTCCACGCCCACCGCGGCGATCGCGCAGTTCGCTGCGAGCGGCAAGCGCGTGCGCAAAAAGGACCTGGGCCGCATGGCCATGACCTACGGACACGTGTACGTGGCGCAGGTGGCCATGGGCGCCGACAAGAACCAGCTGCTCAAGGCGCTGAAGGAGGCCGAAGCCCATAAGGGGCCCTCCCTGATCATCGCCTATGCCCCCTGCATCAACCACGGCATCAAGGCGGGCATGGGCAAGACCCAGGCTCAGTCCAAGAACGCCGTCGAGGCGGGCTACTGGCACCTGTACCGTTGCAATCCGAGCCTTGCCGCGGAGGGTAAGAACCCCTTCATCCTGGACTCCAAGGCGCCGACGAAGGACTACAAGGAGTTCCTGATGAGCGAGGTGCGCTACGCCTCCCTGAAGCTGGGCTTCCCGGACATCGCGGACAAGCTCTTCGAGCAGGCCGCGCAGGAGGCGCGCGAGCGCTACGAAACCTACAAGGCGATGGCGGAGATGGGCCCGGTGCCCGTCAAGGCGTAAACATCCGCCGGCTGAATACAGGCGACCAGGCGGGTCCGGGGCGCATCGCCCCGGACCCGCCTCTTTGGCTTTGCCCGCGCGGCGTGGTCGCTTCAGGGGCTTTCGCGCCACGACCGTCCGATGGTCTCCGATGGTCTATAATACAGGGGATGGAACGTCCGGTTCCGTAAATCTTTGAGGGGGTCGTCGATCATGAGGGCGTCTTTTAAATCGTGGCTTTGTGCGCTCGCGCTGTTGTGCTTCGCGTGGGAGGGCGCGGCTGCCGCGTCGGATTTCGAGTTCAGGGGCGGGATCGAGCCGAAGGACCCGACGTCGCGCCTCCTGGCCTTTTACGTCAACCGCTTCACGCCGGAGGAGCTCACGCTTACCATCGACGGAGAGCCGGACGCCTCGGGTCGCTACCGGGACCTGTACATGGACCTGACGGGCGTCATGATCGAGGGCGTGAGGCTGGACAAACTGACGTTCCGTATGCTGGACGTGCAGTTCAACGCGCCGGAGAATTGGGCGTCGGGCGACGTGGAGTGCAGGAGCGCGCTCCGAATCTACGCCTATGGGCGCATCCTCCAGGACGACATCAACCGCAGCCTGGAGGCCAGGACCTTCGGCGAGGACGACCACTGGCGCCATGTCGCCATGACCATCGCGCCGGAGGGGCTGAAGGGCCGGGGCTATTACATGGCGAAGGTGCTCTTCGTCACGCTGGACATTCTGATCGAGATCGACAGCGGACTCAAGATCGTGGGGAACAAGGAGCTGTGGCTGAAGGACCCGCAGGTGAAGATCAATCGCCTCGACCTGCCGGACTACATCACGAATCAGGCCCTGTCCCAGATTCAGCCCCTGCTGGACCTCAACCGCTTCCCCCTGCCGATGAGCCTGCACAAGGTCGAATTGGAGGAGGGCCGCGCCATCCTCTCCACCCGCGTGCTGCCGGAGCCGATGGAGCGCGGCGTCACCTATCATTACACCGCGCGGTAGGCGTCGATGAACAGCATCGACCGCAAACGCTGCCTCTGGGTCGTCGTCTCGGCGCTCGCTCAGGGCCTCCTGTTGGGGGCGTATTCCGTCACCCGAAGCGGCCCCTTCCTCTGCGTTCCGCTGACGCTGGTGGTCATCGTCCCCTTCGTCTTCTGGCTGGCGCAGGAGCACTGGGGCAGGCGGCTTCGGCGCTTCCTGATGGGGTTGTCCCTGGTGCTCGCCGTCTTCTACGCCTATCGGCTGTGGTCCGTCTGGCCGGTGAACGACGGCTTTTTCCTCGTCCCGTCTCAGAGGATGGACGTGATCCGGGCCTGCATGGCCGTCTTCCTGCTGATCCCCTTCTTTCAGTGCCGCATCGCCACGTGGAGCTGGAGAATGCCCTACTCGGAGATATTCTTTCAGCTGTGTCGCAACCTGTTCCTGCTCTTTCAGGCCGTCATCGTCATGGCCGTCTTCTGGGGGCTGCTGCTGACGGCCAGCCTGCTCTTCGACATCGTGGGGCTGAACTTCGTCCCCTACGTCCTGTTCCACCCCATGGTGGCCGTCCCCCTCTCCACGCTCACGATCGCCGTCTCCATATTCGTCGCGCTGAAGCACCCCGGCATCGACTCCCTGGGGCGGTGGATCCTCTCCATCCTGGCCTGGCTCCTGCCCCCCTTCTCCCTGCTCTCCGTCGTGTTTGTCGCCTGCCTGCCCTATTCGGGGCTGCGGACGCTGTGGAGCACGGGGCAGGCCAGCTCCCTCATCCTGCTCCTGGAACTGGGGACGATCCTGCTGGCGAACGCCGCCTGGCTGGACGGAACGCGGAGCCCCTTCACCGGCAAGGCCGTCAACGCGCTGTCGCAGATATCGCTCCTGTGCCTCCCCTTCTACACGGTGATCTGCCTCTACTCTCTAGGGCTTCGGGTGGAGCAGTACGGCCTCTCGGTGGACCGGATCCAGGCGGCGTTCCTGGCGGTGGTGACGGGGATATGGGGCGTCGGCTACGCGGGGGCCGTCCTGATGCGCCAGTGGCCCTCCGCCATCGGACGGGTCAACGTCGCGGCAGCCCTGATGATGACGCTTCTCGTCGCGGCCATGAACTCCCCCCTGCTGGACCCCTACCGGCTGGCGGCGAACAACCAGGCCGACCGGCTCCTGGGCGGACGCATCGCCCCGGAGGACTTCGATTATCTCTACATGCGCTTCAGCCTGGGGCGGTACGGCAATTACGCGCTGGAACGCCTCAGGGAGAGCCGCGGGCCGCGGGCCGACTCGATCCGGAAGCGGATCGTCGCCGCGATGGCCGTGGACCCGGAGGAGTACCTGCGGGACCTGGAGAGCAGCGTCGCCCCCACGTCGCAGCGGCGCGAGATCCTCAACAACGCGAGGGTCTACCCGCAAGGGCGCAGCCTCTCAAAACCATTGAAGGATTGTCTGGTCCAAATTTGGGAAGATGAGGAATCCATGCTGCGGAGCGTCCGGCACAGCACGGAGGTCGCCTTCGTGTTTCAGAGGGTGACGGACGACCCGGAGGGTGCGGGGGAGGACCTGTTGATGATCCTCAAGGGGATCGGGGTCGTCCTGAAGGTCAGGCAGAACGACGTGCGGCCGGTGGGGTTCTTTCAGGGGGAGGACATCTCGCCCAGGGCCCTGGCCTCCGCGGACGTCAAGGCCCTGGAGGCCAGGTTCCGCGACGTCGAGTTCGGCGGGGTTCGGCACCAAGTCCTGCCCCTGAGGTGAGGAAGGACGCCTTGAAAAAGGGCGCGGAGCTGCGCCGTCGGGCGCTACCGCTCCGCGTCCTTTCGATACCGCGCGTAGAGCATCACGAGCTTGAACTGCTGTTCCATGGTGACGTCCGTGAACTCCAGGCCCGTGGTGAAGAGGCCGCCCTCCCGGTCGTAGACCATGAGGAAGTGCCCGCTCAGGACGAGGTCCTCCTCGACGTCCTTGAACTTGAGGCGGACGTCTTGCCATTCGACATCGCTTTCCTTCAGGACCCCCGCCGCCTGATGCGGGCTGAAGCGGAGCCGGACGCCGGTGACGCTCAGGTCCAGCACCTCGGCGGCGAACCAGACGTCCCCCAGAAGGGGCAGCTGAAACTCCGCGGAAGATTGATATCTCACTCTCGTGCAGCGACGTTTTTCCCTGTCGGCCATGTTCTGCTCCAACGAATACCCCTCCACAAAACGCACCCCTCCATTTGGTTGCGCGTGATGCATACCCCCCTAGCATATCACGTTTGAAGGAAATTGTGCGTTAAAAGGGGTAAGATTTTAAGACTTGGCGTTTATTTTTGCAAGGAGGTCTTATGACGTGAAAATTTCCCTTTTTGAGAGGGGACGCTGGACGTCCCTCCTGGCTCTGTCCCTGCTGTGCGCTCTCCTGGTGGGTGCGCCCGCCGGCGCCCTGGCGGCGGACTGGCGGAGACTCTGCGAGTTCGGAACGCCTGTGGAGGTCGAAGAGGCGCTCCGGACGAGCTCTGCGGACGAGCTTTTACCCGGCGGCAGCCGACCGCTGCACGTCGCCGCCGAGTACGCCCGGACCCCGGAGGTCGTCCGGTTGCTGTTGAAACACGGCGCGTCCCTCACCTCGGTGGGGTTGGAGGGGTTGACCCCGCTGATGCTGGCCGCGGCGTACAACCCCAACCCTGCCGTGGCGGAGGCGCTCCTGGCGGCAGGCGCGTCGACGGACGTCCGGGACGAGAAGGGCAGGACGCCCCTGCACCTGGCTGTGGCGACGAACGGCTCCCCTCAAGTCGCCGCGGCGCTCCTGAGGGCGGGGGCCTCGGCCAGGGTCCGGGACGGGGAGGGCAGGACGCCCCTGTGGCTGGCGGCCTCCCGCGCCGATCCGCAGGTCCTGGAGCTCCTGTTGGACGCGGGGGCCCCCGTGGATGAGGCGAACGAGGCGGGCGTCACCCCCCTGCAGGCGGCGTGCGAGCGCCCCGACGCGGAGGTGCTGCGCCTCCTGGTGGAGGCGGGGGCCGACGTGAACCGGCGCGACGAGAGCCGCCGGACCCCCGTGATGCGGGCCGTGGCCGCGGGGGCGAACGCGGCGGCGCTGTCGGCCCTGGTGCAGGGGCGGGCGGACCTGGCGGCCGAGGACGACCTGAACCGTGGGGCGCTCTTTCTGGCGGCCTCGAACCCCCTGATCTCCGCCGATGCCCTGGCGCTGCTGGCCGCCGACGGGGAGGTGGACCTGCGGGAGAGCCGACTGATGACGCCGCTGATGGAGGCGTGCCGCTCGGACAACCTGCCCGCCGCCTCGGTGCTGCTGGACCTGGGAGCCTCCCTTTCGGTGAGGGACAGGAACGGGTGGACGCCTCTGATGTTTGCGGCCGCCAGCGCGTCACCGGCGACGATCCGCTTTCTGGTGGAGCGCGGGGCCTCACTGCGGGACGAGACGCCGCAGGGCGACACCCCTTTGACGGTCGCCCTGGGGGCCGGAGCGAGGCCGGAGGCCGTCGAGGCCCTGCTGTCGCTGGGGGCGGACCCCAACCATCGGAACCTTCAGGACCTCACGCCGCTGATGATCGCGGTTGCGGGGGGTGGCGACGGCGCGAGGCAGGCGGGGGAAGCGGAGAGGGCCGCGGTGCTCGAGGCTCTGCTGAAGGGGGGAGCGGACCCCAATCTGACGACCTGGGACGGTCTGACGCCCCTGATGGTGGCCGTCCGAAAGGGGAGCCCGGAGGGCGTCAGAGCTCTGGCCGAGGCCGGAGCCTCCATCGATGAAAGGAGCCGGTACGGCATGACCGCCCTGATGGTCGCCGCCGCGACGCCCGTCCTGCCGGCGGCGGAGGAGCTCCTGCGGTTGGGCGCGGACGTCTCCCTTCAGGACCGGGACGGCATGACGCCGCTCTCCCACGCCGTCCAGGGCCCCGAAAGCGCGCGTGAGGTGCTGGCCCTCCTCGTCGAGGCCGGCGCCAGCGTGGACGTACGCATGGCGCGGGAGATGACGCCCCTGATGGACGCCTCCCTCCGGGGCAGCGACTGGGCCGTGAAGGCGCTCCTCGAGGCCGGGGCGGACGTGAGGGCGCGGGACTTCATCGGCTGGACCCCGCTGCACTTCGCGGCGAAGGGGCGCGGGGCGAAGTGTGCGGAGGCCCTGATCGCCGCCGGTGCCGCGACGGACGTCCCGGACGACGGGGGCACGACCCCTCTGATGGTGGCCGCAGCCAGCGACAACCCGGAGGTCGTGAAGACGCTTCTCGCGTCGGGTGCAGACCCGTCCCGGACGGACCGTACGGGGCGCAGCGCCCTGAGCTACGCCGTGCTCAAGAACGCGAGGCAGTGCCTCCCCCTCTTCGACGCGAAAAAGTGACGGGAAGTGCGCAACGCGCTGCGGCGCCTCAGTGGCGTTCCTGAAACCCGCACCTCCGGGAGCGGGGCGGTGGGGGGGCACCGGCCCGCCCCCGTCACCGGGCGACGAGCAAAACGACAAAACCTCAGAAAACAGATTGACATTCGTCCGACGGCACTTTATAATGTCACAAAATTTCAGCGAAGGAGGACGTTTCGCAAATGAACCGCAGCCTTGCCGTTAAGTTCGCGATGTCACGCCCTACGGGCGCGTCCTCCTGTGACGCGGCGGCCTCTTTCGCGCGCGCTTCCCGTTACGTTGTCGATTTCCCGGTGGACGCCCTTCTTGTGGCGTCCATTATTATTCTTGCCATTCTTGCCCTTATCGTCATGATTTGCGGGCAGCGTGCCGTCGTCCTATCGGTCGTTGCCGTGGTCCTGGCGGTCGTCGTAGGGGACGAAAAAAAGAATACTTAAGGGGAAGCCAAAAATTTTTTCAAGACGCTCCATCGCGCGGCTGCACTCTTAAAGAAGGGCAGCCGCCTTTTTTTTGGCCACAGGTCCCCAGAATCGCCGAACGGCCGTTGGCGGGCAGGGGGATACGGCATAGAACTTCTGTGAGATTGAATTTAAGGAGAGGAAAACGATGAGAAAAAGGACCAGGAGAGCTTTTACCCTTGCGGCGGGCCTTGCCCTGAGCGTCGTCATGGCGGCGGGCTGCGCCTTTGGAGCCGAGGCCTTTAAGCTGGGCGGCACGGCGCCCCTGACGGGCGGCGCGGCCATCTACGGCAACGCGGTGAAGAACGGCGCTCAGATCGCGGTGGACGAGATCAACGCCATGGGCGGGGTGCAGTTTGAGCTTCGCTACGAGGACGACGTCCACGACGCCGAGAAGGCCGTGAACGCCTACAATCTCCTGAAGGACTGGGGGATGCAGCTCTCCATGGGGGCCGTCACCTCAAAGCCCTGCGAGGCCACGGCTGCAGAGACCTTTAACGACCGCATCTTTGCGCTGACGCCCTCCGCTTCCGCGAAAGCCGTCACGACCAATAAGGACAACATGTTTCAGATGTGCTTCGTGGACCCCAACCAGGGCTCTGCCTCCGCGCAGTACATGGTCAACAAGGGCCTGCCCCGGAAGGTCGCCGTCATCTGGAAGAACGACGACGTGTACTCCAAGGGCATCCACGATACCTTCGTCGCCAAGGCGAAGGAGCTGGGCATCGAGGTCGTCAGTGACACGACCTTTGCGGACGGCAACGACACGGACTTCTCCGTGCAGCTCACCGATGCGCAGAAGAACGGAGCGGAGCTGGTGTTCCTCCCCATGTACTATCAGCACGCATCCCTGATCCTGGCTCAGGCGGCCGGCATGGGGTACACGCCCCGGTGGTTCGGCGTGGACGGCATGGACGGCATTCTGACGATGGAGGGCTTCGACACGAAACTGGCCGAGGGAGTGATGCTCCTGACCCCCTTCAACGCGGATTCGGAAGACGAGCGCACGGCAAAGTTCGTGGCGGAGTATAAGAAGCGTTGCAAGGACGTGCCGAACCAGTTTGCGGCCGACGCTTATGACTGCGTCTACGCCTTCAAGATGGCCCTTGAGAACGCCAAGGCAACGCCCGACATGGACGCCCAGACGCTCTGCGGCCTCATGATCGAGCAGTTCACCTCCATGACCTTCTCCGGACTGACGGGGACCAACATGACCTGGAACAAGGCCGGCGAGGTGACGAAGGACCCGAAGGGCATGGTCATCAAGGATGGCGCTTACGTGGGGCTCGACTAGCCTCAACCGTCAGCGGGGGAGGGTGTCCGCCCTCCCCGCGCTCCTTTTGGGGGGTGCGTCCAGTGCGCCGGCATGTCCCGACCTGTTGGACGCGCCCTGCCGGAGGAGAGGATTCGGGGGCGACGGCGACTGCCGTTGCGCGGTTTCGGTTTTGAGAGGTGCGTTCATGATCTTTTTAAGCTTTATCATCAGCGGGATCAGCCTGGGCAGCATCTACGCCATCATCGCCCTGGGCTACACCATGGTGTACGGCATCGCGAAGATGCTGAACTTCGCCCATGGAGATGTCATCATGGTGGGGGCTTACGTCTGCTTCTACGCTGTCGCCCGTTATCAGCTTCCGGCCGTGGCGGGGGTGGCGCTTGCCATGTTCGTCTGCACGATTCTGGGCATCGTCGTGGAGCGCCTGGCCTACAAGCCCCTGCGTCAGGCGCCGTCCCTGGCGGTGCTCATCACGGCCATTGGCGTCAGCTACTTTCTGCAGAACTCGGCGCTCCTGCTCTGGACGTCGAACCCCAAGATCTTTCCCTCGGTGGTGGGAAAGGGGACCCTGAAGTTTTTCGGCGGGCAGCTCTCCATCTCCTACGTCACCATCGTCACCGTCGTCACCTGCGTGGTCATCATGCTGGCCCTGACCTGGTTTACGGGCAGGACCCGCATGGGCAAGGCCATGCGCGCCTGCTCGGAGGACAAGGGGGCCGCGCAGCTGATGGGGATCAACGTCGATGCCACGATCTCCATGACCTTCGCCATCGGCTCGGGGCTGGCTGCCGTGGCGGGGGCGCTGCTCTGCTCCGCCTACCCGACCCTGATGCCGACGACGGGTTCCATGCCCGGCATCAAGGCCTTCACGGCGGCGGTCTTCGGCGGCATCGGCTCCATCCCAGGAGCCCTGTTTGGAGGCCTGCTGCTGGGCGTCATCGAGATCTTCGCGAAGGCCTACATCTCGACGCAGCTCTCGGACGCCGTGGTGTTCGCCGTGCTGATCGTGGTGCTCCTGGTGAAGCCGGCAGGGCTCCTCGGCGTGCAGGTTCAGGAGAAGGTGTAGCGCGATGACGATAAAGAGGTTTGTCAACCTGAAACGGGCGGAGGCGCGGCGGATCTTCGCCACCTACGCCGTCGTCACGGCGGCCTACGGCTTCATGCAGATTCTGAGCGCAACGGGGCTCCTGAGCTCCACCATGAGGGGGATGCTGGTCCCCGTCTGCGCCTACATGGTCATGGCGATTGCCCTGAACCTCGTGGTGGGCATCCTGGGAGAGCTCTCCCTGGGACACGCCGGCTTCATGTCCGTCGGGGCCTTCACCGGCGTCGCCTCGGCCATCATGCTGCAAAACCTCATCCCCTTCGCCCCCGCGAGGCTGGCTGTCGCCATGCTGGTCGGGTCGGGCTTTGCCGCCGCCGCGGGGTTCCTCATCGGCATCCCCGTGCTGCGGCTGAAAGGGGATTATCTGGCCATCGTGACGCTGGCGTTCGGAGAGATCATCAAGAGCGTCTTCAACAACTTTTACCTGGGCATGGACTCTGGCGGCATCAGCTTCAGTATGCTGAGCGACAAAACGCGCCTTTTGCCCGGCGGACGCCTCATCATTGCGGGGCCCATGGGCATCGGTGGCATCCAGAAGATATCCACCTTCACGGTGGGCTTCATCCTGGTGATGATCGCGCTGGCTGTGATGTACAACCTGATGAACAGCCGTGCCGGACGCGCGTTCATGGCCATCCGGGACGACCGCATAGCGGCGGAGAGCGTCGGGATCAACATCACGCGCTACAAGATGATGGCCTTCGTCACCTCCGCGGCGCTGGCCGGGGCAGCAGGGGCCCTCTTCGCCATGAACTACTCCACGATCGTCGCCAACAAGTTTGACTTCAACACCTCCATCCTGGTGCTGGTGTTCGTGGTGCTGGGTGGCCAGGGGAACATCCTGGGGTCCATCGTCGCGGCCGCGGCCCTGACGATCCTGCCGGAGAAGCTGCGCCAGTTCGCGGACTACCGGATGCTGCTCTACGCCGTCGTGCTGATCGCGGTGATGCTGGCCACGAACAACGCCGCGGTGAAGGGATTTTTGACGCGCTTCAACCCCTTTCTGAGGCGGGCGAGGGAGGAGGACGAACATGCAGTTTAAGCGGAGGAAGACGCGGCTGGTCCCCGTCCCATCCAATGCCGTGATCCCGGACCGGGACGCGGGCCGCGCCCCGATCCTGGAGTGCGTCAACCTGGGGATCACGCTGGGGGGGCTAAAGGCGGTGGAGAACTTCAACCTGACCATCGGGCGGACGGAGATCGCCGGGCTCATCGGACCCAACGGCGCGGGCAAGACCACGGTCTTCAACCTGCTGACGAAGGTGTACCAACCCACGGCGGGCACCATCCTGCTGGACGGGCAGGACACCAACAGCATGAGCACCGTGCAGGTGAACCGGGCGGGCATCGCGCGCACGTTCCAGAACATTCGCCTCTTCGGGAACCTCAGCGTCGCGGACAACGTGAAGGTCGCCATGAACAACGACATGCACTACGGCATGTGGAGCGCCGTGCTGCGCCTGCCGAAGTTCCGCCGGGAGGAGCGCGCCGCTCACCGCCGCGCCCTGAAGCTGCTCTCGATCTTCGACATGCAGGACATGGCGGACGTCCGGGCGGGGTCTTTGCCCTACGGCGCTCAGAGGCGGCTTGAGATCGTCCGCGCGCTGGCCACGAACCCGTCCCTTCTCCTGTTGGACGAGCCCGCGGCGGGGATGAACCCCTCGGAGACGGTGGAGTTGATGGAGAGCATCCGCAAGGTACACGACATGTTTCAGATCGCCATCATGCTCATCGAGCACGACATGAACCTGGTCATGAACATCTGTGAGGGCATCTGCGTGTTGAACTTCGGGCACGTTATCGCCAAGGGCACGCCGGAGGAGATTCAGTCCGATCCGGCGGTTATCGAGGCCTACCTGGGCCGGCAGGAGGGGGCGTAGCCATGGACCCCATTTTGAAGGTGGAGGGCCTTCACGTCTACTACGGCAGCATCCACGCGATCAAGGGGATATCCTTCGACGTGAGGGAGGGGGAGATCGTCACGCTGATCGGCGCGAACGGCGCGGGCAAGTCCACGACCCTGAACACGATATCGGGCCTGCTGCACCCCAAAAGCGGCAGCGTGTCCTTCCTGGGGCAGGGCCTGGCGCACACCGCGCCACATAAAGTGGTGGAACGGGGACTGGCCCAGGTGCCGGAGGGGCGGCGCATCTTCCTGCAGATGACCGTGAAGGAGAACCTGGAGATGGGAGCTTACGTTCGGATGAGGGCCGGGGGGGGCAGCGTCGCGGAGGACCTGGAGATGGTCTACGGGCTCTTTCCGCGGCTCAGGGAGCGCCGCCGCCAGGTGGCGGGCACGCTCTCCGGCGGCGAACAGCAGATGCTGGCCATGGGCAGGGCGCTGATGAGCCGCCCCAGGCTCCTGATGCTGGACGAGCCCTCCATGGGCCTCGCTCCCCTTCTGGTGGAGCAGATCTTCGACATCATCAGAAACCTGAACGAACACGGCTCCACGATCCTGCTGGTGGAGCAGAACGCGCGGATGGCGCTCTCCATCGCGAGCCGAGGCTACGTGCTGGAGACGGGGAAGATCGTCACCACGGGCACGGGGCAGGAACTCCTCGATTCCCCGGAGATCAAGAGGGCTTACCTCGGCGGAGACTAGGCCGCATCGATGAGCACAAAGGACGGGGGGCCGCCGGCCCCCCGTCCTTTGTGCTTCTGAGCGGCAGTACGCCCGACGGACGCCCCTATAGGCCCGCCACGCGCTCGGTCGTCCTGGCGGAGAGGGTGCGGACCTCCTCTGCGTCGGCCTCGAAGCCTTCCCGACCCATCAGGCCGTAGGTGTACTTCTTTCCCTGCTCGACCCCCGGCTGGTCAAAGGGGTTGACGTTCAGCAACCACCCCGTCATGGCCGTCACGTACTCGTAGAAGTGGATGAGCGCGCCCAAGCAGCGTGCGTCCAGCGCGGGGATCGAGAGCACGGCGACGGGGCGCCCCACCTTGTGAAGCGCGGCTGCCGTGGCCTGGGCCTCGAAGTTGCGCAGCTTATCCATGGACTTTCCGTAGAGGTAGGAGAGCTTCTTCAGGGCCTTCTCCGGAGCGGCGGGTAGGGCGATGTCGCGCTTGTCCTGCTCCACGGTGAGGATGGTGTAGAGCTTGTCGTCGGGCCCCGACGTGTAGAGCTGGATCTGGGAGTGCTGGTCGATGGCGCCCAGCGCACGAACCGGCGTGGAGCCCTTGCCCTCCTTGCCGAGGGACTCGCCCCACAGCTGGGCGAACCACTCGCCAAACTTTTCGAGGTGATCGGAATAGGGCATCAGGACGCTGATGCCGCGTCCTGCGTTCATGTGCAGGTAGTTCAGCCCGGAGAGGACCCAGGCCGGGTTCTCCAGCACGGACTGGGCGCCGGCGATCCGTCCGTCCATTTCTCCCGCGCCCTTCAGGAGCTCCGCGCCGTCGATGCCGAGGGCCCAGCCCGTCAGGAGGCCGACGCAGGTGAGCACGGAGAAGCGCCCGCCCACGTCGCCTGGCAGGATCAGGCTCTTGCAGCCCGTCTCGTCCACGAAGGGACGCAGGACGCCCTGCTCCTTGTCCGTGATGGCGATGACGCGCTCACGGGCCCCGGCCTCGCCCAGCGTGTCCCGCAGCTTCTCCCAGAAGAAGAGGAAGTTCGACGCCGTTTCCGCCGTGCTGCCCGACTTGCTGACGACGACGACGGCCGTGCTCTCTGGGTCGATGAGGTCCCAGATCGCGCGATTCTCCGACGGGTCTACGTTGTCGGACATGAAGAAGCGGGGACCGCCGCGCTTGGCCTGGGGGATCTCGTTCCAGAAGGGGGGCAGGAGCGCGTTGTGCAGCATCTGATTGCCCAGGGCGGAGCCGCCGATCCCCACCTGAATGACGGACTCGCGGGTGGAGAGCCAACGCGCCATCGTCTGCACGTCGTCAACGTTGCGCCTGGCGAGGTTCATCCACCCGAATCCCTCTTTGCCCGCAGCCGCGTTCTCGCGCAGCCACGCATCTCCGGCCTGGAATCTGGGCGCAAGAGAAGCCAGGTCCGTGAAGGCGACGGCCCCTTTCTTCTCCGGGAACGCGGCTCCATAAGCAAGCGACAGCAAGGTCTTTTCACTCATCGTTAACCCCTCCTGAAACATAAGCACTCAAAGCGTCTATGCCGCGTTCAGGGTCCAGACTAGGAGACGCGGCCCCATCCTGCGCGTATCTTAACATATTTAGGAACAGAAATACAGCAGCGGCAAAGCAATGAGGGGGATCGAAAGGGTGTGGCCGCGAGTTGGAACACCCCGAATAGTTGTTGTAATTTCAAGAATTTAAGGCTTTTTAATGCATAAATGCATCTGGATTCTTGTTTTATGTGGAAGAATGGCTTATTATTATAGTGTGCAGGACGTCGTCCTGTCTTTTGTCGTAGCAGGTCCTGTTTTTAGAGAGCTCTTTGCTGTGGAGGCTCCGACGGAGCTTTTCGCAGTTCAGCAGTGCATATTATCTTGGAGGGGGAAGGTCATTTGCATAAGATACTGGAGAAGAGGCAGCTCTCTCATGACCTTGAGAGGGGTCAGAGCGTCTACTACTTCAAGGTGACGGCGCCGGAGATCGCGCGGAACCGGAAGGCGGGGCAGTTTATCATCTTCCAGATCGATCGGGACCTGGGGGAGAGGGTGCCCTTGACCATTGCGGACGCCAACGCGGAGGAGGGCTGGATCGCCCTCGTGTTCCAGACGGTGGGGGCGACGACGCTCAAGCTGTCGCAGCTCGAGGTGGGCGACGAGATCCCCGTCATCCTTGGGCCCCTCGGCAGCCCCACCCACATCGAGAAGGTGGGGACGGTGGTCTGCGTGGGTGGCGGCATCGGCGTCGCGCCCATGTACCCCATCGTGCAGGCCCACAAGAAGGCGGGCAACAAGGTCATCACCATCATCGGGGCCCGCTCTAAGGACCTGGTCATCTTCGAGGACGAGATGAGGGCCATCGCGGACGAGGTGATCGTCGTCACGGACGACGGCACCTACGGGCGCAAGGGCCTGGTGACCGAGCCGCTGAAGGAGATCTGCGAGGGCAAGGACGGGCACGACATGCCCAACGAGGTGGTCGCCATCGGGCCTCCCATCATGATGAAGTTCTGCGTGGCCACCGCGAAGCCCTTCGGCGTCCCCATCACCGTGTCCCTGAACACGATCATGATCGACGGCACGGGCATGTGCGGCGGCTGCCGCGTCTCCGTCGGGGGCGAGACGAAGTTCGTCTGCGTCGACGGCCCGGAGTTTGACGGCTACAAGGTGGACTTCGACAACATGATGACGCGCATGGGGGCGTTTCGCGCCAGGGAGCAGGAAGAGTATCACAAGTGCCGCATCGGCTTGGACGCGAAGGCGGGGGCATGACGATGGAACACAAGACGACCGAAATGTTGGCCCAGGAGGCCGAGAAACTCTGGGGCGAGATTCAGGGCAAGACGCTGACCCCCAAGGACAGGGCGGCCATCCCGCAGCAGGAGATGCCGTCGCGGGACCCGGTCAAGAGGGCCCGCGAGATGGGGGAGGTGGCGCTGGGCTACACGGAGGAGCAGGCCAGGGTCGAAGCGGAGCGCTGCCTGAACTGCAAAAATCAGCCCTGCGTGAAGGGCTGTCCCGTGGGGGTCCACATTCCGGACTTCATCGCGCACATTCAGAAGGGCGATTTTAAGGCTGCCGTGGACACCATCAAGGAGACGAACCTCCTTCCGGCGATCTGCGGTCGCGTCTGCCCCCAGGAGAAGCAGTGCCAGAGCTTCTGCACGGTGGGCAAGATGCTGAAGTCCACGGAGAAGGCCGTGGCCATTGGGCGCCTGGAGCGCTTCGTGGCGGACTGGGAGCGAAACAACAATAAGACCACCGTCCCCACGCCGGCTGCTCCGACGGGCAAGAGGGTCGCCGTCATCGGTTCCGGCCCGGCCGGGCTGACCGTGGCGGCGGACATCCGCAGGGCGGGACACGACGTCACGGTCTTCGAGGCGCTTCAGAAGCAGGGCGGCGTGATGGTCTACGGCATCCCTGAGTTCCGTCTTCCCAAGGAGATCGTGGCGAAAGAGGTCGAGAACCTCAGGAAGATGGGCGTGAAGTTCGAGACGAGCTTCCTTGTGGGGCGCACAGAGACCCTGGAGCAGCTCCTCGAAACCGATGGGTACGATGCCGTGTTCATCGGGACGGGCGCAGGCCTCCCCAAGTTCCTGAACATCGAGGGAGAGAACCTGACCGGCGTCTTCAGCGCCAACGAGTACCTCACCCGCGCCAACCTGATGAAGGCCTACGACACGGAGGAGGCGGACACCCCGCTCTATCAGGCGAAGCGCGTGGCCGTCTTCGGCGGCGGCAACGTCGCGATGGACGCGGCCCGCATGGCCTACCGCCTTGGGGCGGAGAAGGTCTACTGCATCTACCGCCGCACCCGTGCGGAGATGCCGGCCCGCGCCGAGGAGGTGGCGCACGCCTTCGAAGAGGGCGTCGAGTTCCTCTTCCTGCAGAACCCCACCCGCTTCATTCCCCTCGAGACGGAGGACAGGGCCCTGAAGGGGCGCGTCGCAGGGGTCGAGCTCTTGGATTACGAGCTGGGGGAGCCCGATGCGTCGGGCCGCCGCAGCCCGGTGGTGAAGCCCGGCACGGAGCACGTGCTGGAGATCGACGCCGCAGTCGTCGCGCTGGGCAACATGTCGAACCCCCTGATGGCGAAGACGACCGCAGGGCTGAACGTCAACAAGCGCGGCAACATCATCGTCGAGGAGGAGACGCAGAGGACCAGCCTGGACAAGGTCTGGGCGGGCGGCGATATCGTCCTCGGCGCGGCGACCGTCATTCTGGCCATGGGTGAGGGACGCAAGGCGGCCGCCAACATCAACGAGTACCTGGCGAAGAAATAACGGAGCGCTTTTCTTTCCGAAGGATGTCGGTTTGCGTTGGGGCGGGGGCTTCTCCGCCCCTTTTGTCTAAGGGAGTGCGATTGACCTTAAGAAGTTGTTGGAAGCGATCAAGGACCATCGACAATGAGGGGTCCTCCAGCAGTGCAGCCTTTGTGAAGGGAAGTGGATTTTGAATGAGAGTGGCGGAGCGTTTCAGCAAGTTTAAGCCGTCTGGCATGATGCGCATGTTCCGGGCCATCGCCCAGATGGAGGGCGTCCTGAACCTCAGCATCGGCGAGCCGGACTTCACGACGGAGCCGGACGTCATCGATGCCGCGGCACGGGCCGCGCGGGCGGGCAGCACGCACTATCCCCCGCTTCAGGGCTTTCGCGACCTGCGCGAGGCGGTGTGCGGCTACTGGGAGCGGCGTCATGGCCTCAGCCTGAGCCCGGAGGAGGTCGTCATCGCAAACGGGGCCCTTCAGGCGACGCAGCTGCTCTTTGAGGCGCTGCTGGACCCCGGCGACGAGGTCCTGCTGCTGGAGCCCTACTTCACGGTGTACGCGGTGCAGGTTCGGGACTGCGGGGGCGTCCCCGTCGGGGTCCCCACCAGGGAGGAGAACAACTTTGCCCCCACCGCGGAGGACCTGAGGGCGGCCGTGACGTCCAGGACGCGCGGGATCGTGGTCAACTCGCCCGGAAACCCCTCCGGCAGCGTGTACTCCCGCGAGCAGCTGGAGGTGATTGCGGCTTTTGCCGTGGAGAGGGACCTGCTGGTGATCAGCGACGAGATCTACGAGTCCCTGGTCTTTCGCGGCGAACACGTCTGTTTCGCTTCCCTTCCGGGGATGCGGGAGAGGACGATCACGATCGGCGGCGTGTCCAAGAGCCACTGCATGACGGGGTGGCGCCTGGGCTACGCCATGACGCCGCCCGACGTGGCCTCCATGATGTGCCTCCTCTCCTCCTCTCGAACCTACGGCGTGTGTACGCTCGCTCAGAAGGGCGCCGCCTACGCCCTCAACACGCAGGATGCGAAGGTCGAGGAACGAAGGGCCGCCTTCGGGGACAGGCTCAGGGCGGTGGAGGCCAGGCTGAACGCGATGAAGGGCGTCCGATGCCGGCCGGCGGCAGGGGCTTTCTACCTCTTCCCGGACATCAGCGGGACGGGGCTCTCCAGCGAGGAGTTCTCCCTGCGCGCCCTGCGGGAAGCGAGGGTGGGCCTCCTGCCGGGCGACGCCTTTGGGGAGAGCGGGGAGGGCTACGTCCGCATCGCCTGCACCCAGGCCATGGATAGCCTCATGAGGGCCATGGACGCCCTGGAACGCTTTACGGACGCCTTGTAGCACCCCGTCCTCACGTATAAATGATGTCAATAGCCAGAAAAAAGTCACTTTTGAGTCACCTTGGACTGAGGCAGCTCTGAGCCAGGGTGACCGTTTTTCCTGAAAGAGCGCTTTCAGGGATGGTTGGGGGCGGTCGTGTGAGTTTTTGCAGGTTCGCCCTCATTTTCTTTTGTCGCATTGCTCGGAACGGCACACTGCGACCTCTCAGCCTCCTTCAGACTGTCGGCAAAATGGGAAAAGTTGAAGTCATGATACTTGTCCCGGTAAAGACGGAGCGCGTCGAGGCGTATCTCTTCACCTATCCTGTGCTGGGGACGTCTGTCCCGGTTGCCGTGAATGAGGCCCATTTCGCCGTGAGTCGTGTGCTTTTTCCTGAGACCTGCCTTCCGCGGAGAGGGGTGACATTTTCTCTGACTACTTAGGATGACATGATCACAGAACAACGACAGGCGTAAAACAAAAATGCTTGACAAGATGTCGCAGGCTCCTTATAATTAGTCCCGACTCGAGGAGTGTGCTGTATCACCGCCGATCCGAAGCTCAGGAGTGGATGCGATGTGGCCGCTTTGAACGATGGGGAGCGCCTGGAGCGAAGGGTCTATCTCAATTCGCTCTACGACTTTTACTCCCCCCTTTTGACGGAGCGTCAGCGGGACGTCTACGAGATGCTCTACTTTGCTGACCTGGCCCCGACGGAGGTCGCCCGTTCGCTGGGGGTCAGCCGTCAGGCCGTCCACATCCTGGAGCGGCGCGTCATGGAGCGCCTCGAGGCGATCGAGGGAGAGCTTCACTTCTCCGAGACGACCCGACGGCTGGAGGAGCGGATTCACGAGCTTGAGGCGAGGAACGAAGCCTTGCGCTTGAACGAAACGAATGGAGGCGTGTGAGCGTTTTATCGTCCTCCGTCTTTAAGGAGTAGAGCAGGGAATGTTTGACGCACTGAGGGAGAAGCTGGAGGCCGCATTTTCGCGTTTGCGAAGCAGGGGAAAGCTCTCGGAGGCGGACGTCGACGCCGCGCTTCGCGAGATACGCAAATCCCTGCTGGAGGCGGACGTCGATTTCAAGGTGGCCCGCAGCCTCGTCGCCAGGATAAGGGAGAGGGCGCTGCAACTCGACGTCATCGAGTCGATCAGCGCCGCGCAGCACATCGCGACGGTGGTGTACGAGGAGCTCGTCTCCCTGATGGGGGACCCCGCTCCGCTTGCCATCGCCTCGATGCCCCCCACGGTGATCCTCATGGTGGGGCTTCAGGGAAGCGGAAAGACGACGACGACGGTCAAGCTGGCGCGACGGCTTCAGGGTTCCCACAATCCCCTCGTCGTGGCGTGTGACCTGCGGCGACCTGCGGCCGTCGACCAGCTGAGGGTGCTGGCGGAGGAGGCCAGGGTCGCCTTCTACGGGCCCGACGCCGGAGGGACGGACGTCCTGGAAGTGGTGCGCGGGGCCCGACAGCGTGCGGCGGACCGCATGAACGACGTCATCCTGCTGGACACGGCGGGACGCCTGCACCTGGACCAGGAACTGATGGAGGAGCTCTCGGCCATCGCCTCGGCGCTCCCGCCCCACGAGAAGCTCCTGGTGCTGGACGCGATGATGGGGCAGGAGGCAGTCAACGTCGCGAGGGCGTTCCATGAGCGCCTGGCGCTGACGGGGCTGATCCTGACGAAGCTCGACGGCGACGCCCGAGGCGGAAGCGCGCTGGCGGTCCGTGCGGTGACCGACGTGCCCGTGAAGTTCGCCGGGGTGGGGGAGCGGACGGATGCCCTCGAGGTCTTTGACTCCCGGCGGATGGCAGGGCGCATCATGGGCATGGGGGACATCCAGGGCCTCGTGGAAAAGGTTCAGGCCGCGGACGCCGGCGACGCCCAGAAGATCGCAAACAGCCTGAAGGGAAAGCAGTTCACGCTGGAAACCCTTCTGCTCCAGTTTCAGCAGATCGAGAAGATGGGGCCCCTCGGCAAGGTGATGGAGATGATCCCCGGCTTCAGCCGCCTGAAGGGGATAAACGTCGATGAGGCGGACAACGCCGCCATCCGTCGGAGCAAGGCGATCATCCAGTCCATGACGCCGGCTGAACGCCGTAACCCCCGGATCATCAAGGGGTCGCGCCGGCGTAGGATCGCGCTGGGCTCGGGGACGTCCGTGCAGATGGTGAACCAGCTGCTGGCGCAGTACGAGCAGATGCGAAAGCTCTTCAAGACCTTTTCCGCAGCAGGGGACAGCAAGTTCAAGCTCCGCTCCCTCTTCGGCAGGATGGGTGGCATTCGCTGAGGCCCTGCCCCGCAGGGAGAGATCGCTTCAGGTGTCCGTTGGGAAGTTTTCTTCCCTCAGATTTTTCAGGAGGTGTCTTGTTGTAATGGCAGTGAGGATTCGTTTGTCGCGCTTGGGCAAAAAGAAAGCCCCTTACTACAGGTTGGTGGTTGCGGACTCCCATTCCCCTAGGGACGGGAAGTTCATCGAGCTGATCGGGACCTACAACCCCATGACCGATCCGGCGGCCGTGGCCATCAACGAGGATCGCGCTCTGTACTGGCTGAGCGTCGGGGCCCTGCCCTCGGACACGGCGCGCGGGCTTTTGAAGAAGCAGGGCATTTGGGAGAAGTTCGAGAGCAAAAAGGCCCAGTAGGGACTTTTTGGAGTTCATCCTCAGCACGTCACCGCAAAAAAACAGGAGGTGCCACAATGGTCAATTACAAGGAACTTGTCGAGTTCATCGTTAGACATCTTGTCACTCAGCCGGATGCCATCAGCGTGGAGAGCGGCGAAGAGGAGAGCGGGCTCAAGGTTATGATTCGTGTTGCCCACGAGGACGTGGGACGCATCATCGGAAAGCGCGGCGCCACGATCAACGCCATCCGGCTTTTGGCCAAAGCGGCTGCCGTCAAAGCCGGCGAGCGTGTGGACGTCGATATCGTAGAGGAGTAGTGAAGCACGATTTCCAGAGCGGCCTCGAAGGGCGTCCAGGCGTCTGAAAAAATCCAGATCGGACGTGTAGCCTCCGCGCACGGCCTTCAGGGAGCGCTGACGGTGGTCCCTCTGACGGACTTCCCGGAGCGCTTCCAGGCGATGAGCACGATCGCCCTCTATCGTGGAGGGAACGTCCTCCGCACGCTCGAGGTGCGCGGCGTCCGCTTCGACGAGGGACGCAACCTCCTCACGCTGCGGACAGACCTTTCGACGCGGGATGAGGCGGAGGCCTGTGTGGGGGCGTCCATCCTCATCGATCGGGAGGAGCGGGTCGAGCTTCCGCGGGGCAGCTTCTGGGTTGACGACCTGATCGGCCTCGCTGTCGAAGACCTGGAGGGGCGCCCTCTGGGAACGGTGACGGATTTCCTCACGGGCGCCAACGAGCTGTACGAGATACGCGACGCCGCAGGGGGCCTGCACTACATCCCTGCCGTCCGGGAGTTCGTTCGCGACATCGACCTCGAGGGAGGCCGTCTCAGGATCGCTTTGATCGAGGGGCTCTGGGACTGATGCACGTAACGATCGTCACGGCGTTTCCGGAGTTCTTTCGCGATTTTCTCTCGACGAGCATCGTCGGCCGCGCCGTCAAAAGGAACCTGCTGCGGGTGGATTTGGTGGACCTTCGCGAGTTCGGTCGGGGCGGGTATCGTCAAATCGACGATTACGCCTTTGGCGCGGGGGGCATGGTCCTCGCGGCGCCTCAGCTGGAGGACGCGCTGAATGCGGCCCGCGGCGAGGGTGAGGCCTGTGTGGTGTATCCCTCTCCGCAGGGGACGCTCCTGACCCAGGAGATCGTTGAGACGCTCTCGCGCCAGGAACACGTCGTTATCCTCTGCGGTCATTATGAAGGGATTGACGAGCGCTTTGTCGAGCGCGAGGTGGACCTTGAGGTGAGGGTGGGCGACTGCGTCCTCACCGGGGGCGAGATCCCCGCCATGGCTGTCATCGACGCGATGGCGCGCCTCGTTCCGGGGGTTGTCGGTCGAGGGGAGGCGGTGGAGGAAGACTCCTTTTACCGCGGGATGTTGGATCATCCGCACTACACCCGGCCAGCCTCCTGGAGGGGAATGGACGTCCCGGAGGTGCTTTTGAGCGGCAACGAGGCGGAGGTTCGGACCTGGCGTCGGGCCAGGGCGGTGGAGCGAACGCTGATCCGCCGTCCCGACCTCCTGGCAAGGGCGGCGATAGGGGACTACCTCTCCGGAGGGGCCCGCTTGGCGCTCCTCACGGCCGACGGGCCGACGCCGGAAGGGGCGGAGGCCCTCTCCTCCCTCTGCCGTTTTTACGGGCTGGGGAGGCCTTTTTTCGTCATCCTTCGCCCCGATGAGCGGCGTTCGTTCGACGCGCTCTCGGCGGGGGCCTCCGGCGTCCCCAGGGTCCTGGGGAGCCTGTCCCGCGTTTGGGATTGGGCCCGGTCCCACGGGAAAGGACGGCCGACGCTGACCGTCGTTGTAGAGGCTCAGCCCCGAAGCGGCAGCCTTCATACGCTGGAGGCGAAGCGCCGTTGCCTCGAGCACGACGGGCCGCTGCTCTTTCTGTTCCCCGACGGAGTGGAGGCGGGGGAGATCGCGGAAGGCCCTGCGGTTTACGCCTCGGTGGCTCAGGAGGCGGAGACGCTGCCCCTGGCGGTCAGGGCGGGAATTGCACTGGATCGATTTTTAGGAAAGCGCTGATTTTTATTTAGGAGGAAGCACCAGTGAACGTATTGAACCTTGTCCAGAAGAATTATCTTAAGGCGGACCCTGCGCCCGATTTTCGGCCGGGCGACACCCTTCGCGTCCACGTGAAGATCAAGGAGGGCGCCCGCGAGCGAATTCAGGTCTTTGAGGGCGTGGTTATCGCGCGCCAGCACGGCGGGTTGGACGAGACCTTTACCGTGCGCAAGGTATCGAGCGGAATCGGGGTGGAGCGGGTCTTTCCCCTGCACTGCCCCTCCATCGATAAGATCGAGGTCCAACGCAAGGGGCGCGTCCGCCGCGCGAAGCTGTACTACCTGCGCAAGTTGAGCGGAAAGGCCGCGCGCATCAAGGAGCGCCGCGACTTCGCGTAAAGCCTGCCGCCTTCGGTCCCCTCGAGCCCGTCGAAACGCGGGCCTGAGGGGACTTTTGTGTCCTTGCGTCGCCTTCCGTCAGGCCAGGAGGCCGGGGAACCAGAAGGGCTTCCCTCTGGCCTCCTTGGCCCTGTCCCAGGCGGCCAGGACCTTCAGGGCTTCGTTGGCTGCCCGGATGCTGTGATCGATGCCCACGTATTGAAACGAGTCCTTCAGGCGGTGGGCGACGACGGCGAAGACGGCCCCCGCGCGCAGGCCGTAGAGTCCGGCAAGCGTGAGGACCGTGGCGGCTTCCATCTCAAAGTTCATGACGCCCGCGCGGTTCAGGTCCTCGACCTTATGGGCCTGGGAGGATGGGGAGTAGCCCTTCAGCCCCGGCCGGGCCTGGCCGCAGTAAAAGGACGCCGTCGTGCAGCTGACGCCTACGTGGTAGCGCACCTTGAGGCGCTCGCACGACTCCACGAGGGCGGCGGTCACCTCGTAACTGGCCGCCGCGGGGTAGGACAGGTCGATGTAATCCTGGCTGGTCCCGTCCTGCCGCATGGCTCCCGAACAGATGACGAGGTCGCCGCACTCGACTCCCTCCTGGATGGCCCCGCAGGACCCGACGCGAATGAAGGTGTCGGCCCCCAGCGCGGCCAGCTCCTCCAGCGCGATGGAGGTCGACGGTCCTCCCATGCCGGTGGAACACGCGGTGACGGGGATGCCGTCCAACTCACCGCTCCACGTCCGGTGCTCGCGGTTGTCGGCGATGAAACGCGAGCTTCCCCAGCCCTGGGCGATGGCCTCGACGCGGGCCGGGTCCCCCGGAAGGAGGACGTAGCGGTTCACGTCGCCCCTTCGGCAGCGGATGTGGTACTGCAGGTCCCCTTCCATGACGGGCCGTTCGGCCCCGGACTTCCAATCCGAGTTCACGGTTCTCCTCCCCTTTCGCGATGCGGTCCCTTCAGCCCCTTTTTCCCTGAGCCCGCCTTGGGGTCAGAGGCTCAGGATCCTGCCCGCCCTGGCGATCGTCTCCACGATCTCGTACATGTTGGAGATGATGCCGACGCCGACGCTGTCCGTTACGCCGTAAAAATTGGTGCAGGTGCCGCACACGAGGACCCTGGTCCCCCGCCTTTCCAGGTCCTTCAGGCGGTCGCAGGTGGAGGAGTCGAAGAGGGCCAGCTTCACCCCTCCGTTCATCAGGGCCAGAACGGTCGGCGGAGTCTCAAGGCCCGCCAGCGTCTTCAGGAAGCTCTTCACGAGCACCCCTCCAAGCTCCTCGCTGCCACGCCCGAAGGTATCCCCCGTGATGAGGACGGCAAGGGACGTGTCGTCGCGCGGGGGGGCAAGCTCCTGTCCCTTCTGGGGGACGGCTTCCGGCTCCTTTTTCTGTTTTGAGCGGGAGCGTTTCCCACGGCGGCTGCCCGGCGCTCCCTCCATTGGGGGCTGCCGGAAGGGGACCTGGGGCTTTGGGTGTGGCCCCTCCGTCTGAGTCGGCTCTTCCGCCCGATGCGGCTCGCGGCGCGGCGACCCTTCGAGTGGCTTGGCCTCCTGCGCGGTGGGAGGAGGCGTCTCTCCCTTCGGTCCGTCGGCGGCGGCGTCCTTTTTTTTCTCGCCGACGACGATCAGCTGTCCCTCGTCGTCCTGGAGCTGGACGCGGAGGCCCGCCCCGATCAAAAAATCTCTGACGCTCGCGGCTGCCGTTGGGCTGTCAACGATCACGCGAACCTCGTCCGCCCCCTTCTCCAGCGCCTCCTTCGTCATTGCGGCCGGTTCCGGGCCGGACTTACCGAACGCGTTCACTGTGACCATCGAGAGCATCCTCCTGCGTCTATAAGAGCTTGAGCACTGAACTCAATTATTATAGAATGGTTGATATTATAGAATGATTGAAGAAAACTATCCAGCAGGCGGCGCGCGCCGCCGGGAGAATTTTAAAGACGTTTCAGGAGTGGGGACAAAGATGACGGTTGAGGACATCAAGCAAAAACTTCGGGCGATCCCTGGCATGGACGTCCTGCTGGCGCAGGATTGGGCACGGCCCTGGATCGAGAGGGCGGGCAGGGAGACGGTGAAGCGGGTCATCAACGGCGAGTTGACGGCCGTCCGGCGCCGGATGCTCACGGGGCAGGAAGAGGACGTCTCCCCGGAGCGCATCCGGGAGGCGTGCCTCGGCGCCCTGACCGAGGCGGAGAGGCCGAACCTGCGCCGCGTCGTCAACGCGACCGGGGTGGTCATCCACACCAACCTGGGCCGCTCCCTCATGGCCGCGGAGGCCGTGCGGGCGATGGAGCGCGCGGCGCGAGGGTACTCGAACCTGGAGTACAACCTGGCGCAGGGGGTTCGGGGGCAGCGCAACGTCCACGTCGAGGGGTTGGTCTGCGACCTGACCGGCGCCGAGGCGGCGCTCGTCGTGAACAACAACGCCGGGGCCGTCCTCCTCTGCCTCATCGCCCTGGCCCGGGGCAGGGAGGTCGTCGTCTCGCGGGGCGAGCTGGTGGAGATCGGCGGCTCCTTCCGCGTGCCGGACATCATGGAGTTCTCCGGCGCGAAGCTGGTGGAGGTGGGCACGACGAACCGAACGCACATCGAGGACTACAGGGCCGGCCTGGGGGAGAACACGGCGATGCTCCTGAAGGTGCACCCCTCCAACTTCCGCATCGAGGGCTTCACCGCGGCCCCGGAGCGGAAGGACCTGGCCGCGCTGGCCCATGAGCGCGGGGTGGTCTTCATGGAGGACGCCGGAAGCGGCCTCCTCGTTGACGGCGAGCTGCTGGGCCTGCGGGGGGAGATGGACGTTCGGACCTCCCTGCAGCAGGGCGTGGACCTCATCACCTTCTCCGGGGACAAGATGTTGGGCGGTCCCCAGATCGGCGTCATCGCCGGACGTCGTGCCGTCGTGAACGGGCTGAGGAAGCACCCCATCCTCAGGACGCTGCGCGTGGACAAGATCACCCTGTCCGCCTTCGAGGCAACCCTGCGCCTCTACAGGCGCGGGGCGCTGGACGACATCCCGACGCCGGCCATGATCCGGATTCCTGCGGAGACCCTTAGGGAGCGTGCCGAGGGCCTGGCCGCCGCCCTGAAGGGGCGGGTTGCCGCGCAGGTGGAGGTGGTCTCCGTGGAGGACGCCGTGGGCGGAGGGTCCTACCCCGAAAAGCCTCTCGCGGGCTGGGGGGTCGCCGTCAGCGGACATCCGGCGGGGGGTGCGGGGCGCCTTCAGGCCCTATTGAGGGAGGGAGAGCGTCCCGTCATCGCCGGCGCCAGGGACGACGCGCTGGTGCTGCACGTCAGGACCCTCCAACCGGGGGACGAGGAGGTCGTGGTGAACGCCCTTGCAGCCCTCCAGCCGGAGGCCGGCCCGCTTGCGGGGAAGGGGGAATGTGCCTGTGAATGAGGAGAAGGAGATTTGTCTCGTCATCGGGACGGCGGGACACATCGACCATGGAAAGACGACCCTGATCTCCGCCCTCACCGGGGTGGACTGCGATCGTCTGCTCGAGGAGAAAAAGCGCGGGATCACGATAGAACTGGGCTTTGCCCCGCTGCACCTCCAGGATGGGCGCGTCGTGAGCGTCATCGACGTGCCGGGGCACGAGCGTTTCATCCGGCAGATGGTGGCCGGGGCCTCCGGTATCGACGCGGCGCTCCTCGTGGTGGCTGCGGACGAAGGGGTCATGCCCCAGACCAGGGAGCACCTGGCCATCATGGAGCTCCTCGGAGTGCACGACGGCCTCGTCGCCATCACGAAGGCCGACCGGGTGGAGGAGGGAATGGTGGAGCTGGTTCGGGAGGACGTGAAGGAGTTCGTGCGCGGCACGTTCCTGGACGGAAAACCCATCGTCCCCGTTTCGGCCCTGTCCGGCGCCAATTTGGACGTCTTGAGGCGGGAGATCGTGGCTTTGGTGGATCGGGTGAGGCCGCGTCCCCGCAGCGGTGCCCTGTTCCTGCCCATCGACCGGGCCTTCCCCATCTCCGGCTTCGGCACGGTGATCACGGGGACCGCCTACCGGGGGATGGCGCGCCCCGGCACGGAGGTGGAGGTGCTCCCCACCGGGAGGCAGGGAAAGATCCGCAGCCTTCAGGTCCACGGCCATCCGGTTGACGAGGCCTGCGCGGGGCAGCGCGTGGCGGCCAACCTGACGAACGTCGCCGTGGATCAGATCGAGCGCGGCGACGTCGTCTGCCAGAGGGGGATCTACGCTCCGACGGCCTGCTTCGACGCCACGATCCGTCTCCTGCCCTCCGTCCGCGAGCCGCTGCGGCACTGGCAGCGCGTTCACCTCTGCATTGGGACGTCCGAGGTCCTGGCGCGGGTGGCGCTTTTGCAGTCGAAGCAGATACGGCCGGGGACCGAGGAGCCTGCCCAACTCGTCCTTGAAGAGCCGGTGGTCTGCACCTTGAACCAGCGGTTCATCATCCGCTTTTACAGCCCGCTGATCACGATTGGCGGGGGGGGCGTGGTCTTTCCCTACTCCCGAAAGCCCAGAGGGGCCGAGGCGAGGGCGCGGGTACTCGCCCGGATGAGGGCACTCCTGTCCGCCGGAACGCCCTCGGTTCGCCTGGAGCGGCTCATCGACGACGCCAGGGCGATGGACGCCCAGAGCGCGGCGGTGGCGATGCAGGAGACCCTCGCCAACTGCGCCGACATCGCGAAGAACCTCGCCGCCTCCGGCAGGATCGTGGAGCTGAAGGGGGATAAGCCGCTCTACCTCTCGCTTGCCCGCTGCGCGGAGCTGAAGACGGACCTGAAGGACGCCGTCCTGGCCTACCAGAAGTCTTTCCCCGCTGAGGCGGGCCTTCCCCTGGACGAGGCGCTGCGGCAGGTTCCCCTTCCGGACGCCCGTGCGCTCCGCTCCCTGATCGCCCTGATGATCGAGGACGGCGCCCTGACGCTGGACGAAAATAAGGTCCGCACGCCGGACTTCGCCCCGAGGAGCGAGGGGGAGTTTCTGAAGAACAGCCAGAGGCTGGCGGAGATCTGCCGCCGACAGGGGTGGCAACTCCTCACGCTGGACGAGCTGCGGGACGAGATGAAGCTCTCGCAGCCTGTGTTCGGCGCGCTCATCCAAAGCCTCAGGAACTCGCGTGAGCTGGCCCTCCTGCCGGGGGGCTACGTCTTGACGGCGGAGCTGGAGCGGGCCATGCTGGGCATCCTGCGGGAGATCGGCGGAAACGTGACCCTGGCTGCCGTGAGGGACAGGACGCAGAGCTCCCGCAAGTTTATCCTTCCCGTGCTGGAGTACTTCGACTCGAAGGGGTACACCCGGCGCGTCGGGGACGTCCGCGTCGTAAAAGGACAGTAGCTGTGCTGATCTTTCGAGGCGACGAGGTGTTGGCGGCGCGGGACGGCCTGGCCGATCCGGGGGAGCGCCCGTCGTCTGCGCTTCGCTGCTCGCTGGACTTTCCCCGTCCGTGGCAGGAGCTGACGCCCTGGTGCGAGGTGGACGAGGCGTTTCAGCCTCCGGTGGGGTCGGAGTGGCTGGGGCTGCGCCAGGTCTGGGGAAAGTTCGGCGACGGCCCCTTCGCGCGGGCGGGGGCCGCGTGGCAGTACATGAGCTGGTGGCGGAATGTCCGCCTCTGTTCCTTCTGTGGCGCGCCCCTCGTGCCCCGTCAGAAGGACAGGGGACGGCGCTGCGCCGAGTGCGGGCGCACGTTTTACGCGCCGCTCTCCCCGGCGATCATCACGGCCATCGAGCGGGAGGGGAAGCTCCTTCTGGCTCACAACCTGAACATGCCTGCGGGGCGCTTCAGCGTCCTTGCCGGCTTTGTGGAACCCGGTGAGACGCTGGAAGAGACGGTGTCCCGCGAGGTGATGGAAGAGGTGTCCATCGAGGTGCAGGACATCCGCTACTTCGGCAGCCAGTCCTGGCCCTTTCCGTGTTCGCTGATGCTGGGGTTCACGGCCCGCTGGAAGGGAGGGGAGCTGCGTCCCGACGGGGTGGAGATCGGGGAGGCCGGCTGGTTTGCGCCGCAGGACATCCCGAAGGGCATTCCCAACTCCGCCAGCATCTCCAGACGGCTGATCGACCACTTCATCGCGACGCACAGCCCAGGCTGCCCGCGGCCTTGACCGAACAAGCGGCGCAAGCCCCGCCCTTCAGGGCTGGGGTGAGCCGCTGAAAACATAAAATATCTTGCATTAGTTTTATCGTTTTGGTATACTGTTTTTCATGAAATATAAATCGAATAGGAATGTTGTCTATTCCTGTAAATATCATGTTGTCTGGTGTCCTAAGTACAGGCGTAAGGTTCTGGTTGGTGAGATAGAAACGAGATTGAAGGAACTGATATATAGTATTGCTGAAGGCATCAGCGCAGACATTCTGGAATTGGAGATTATGCCCGACCACGTCCATTTGCTGATTGAGGTAGACCCGCAATATGGGATTAATAGAGCGGTGCGCCACATCAAGGGCGTTTCCTCTCATACATTGCGAAGTGAATTTCCATCGTTGAAATCACGTCTCCCTACGCTCTGGACAAATTCCTACTTCGTATCAACGGTTGGTGGGGCGCCGTTGGCAGTTATTAAGCAGTATATCGAGAATCAGAAAAACGTCTGAAACGGTGGTGAATGTGCGTGGAGTGCGCGTATAAGTTTCGTCTCTATCCCAATAAGGCACAAGAAGACTTGATACAGCGCACATTTGGCTGTGTACGATACGTCTATAACTACTTCCTTGCGGAGCGCAAAGAAGCGTATGAGAAGACGGGCAAAGCCCCATCACGCTTCCAACAGGACAAATCTCTCACAGTTCTTAAGCAGGGTCTGGACTGGCTCAGAGAACCTGATAAATGTTCCCTGCAAAACGCTCTTAAAGACCTGGATAATGCCTATAAGAATTTTTTTCGGCGTGTAAAACAGGGCGTAAAACCCTGCGGCTACCCGAAATTTAAGCGAAAGCACGATAACCACAGGTCTTATCGCACGAACAGCAATATCAAGGTTCTGGACAGCGCTGTTCAGCTTCCCAAGCTCGGTCTTGTGAAGTGCCGTGTACATCGCATACCCCTCGGGCATATCCTTTCTGCTGTCATCTCTCAAAATCCGGCAGGGGAATATTACGTCTCGCTGTGCTGCTCTGATGTGCCCTCTCGCTCTTTGCCTGCGACACACGGTGCCCTCGGCGTGGATTTAGGCGTGAAGGAGCTGGCGGTCACCAGCAATGGAGAGAAGTACCAAAATCCGCAGTATCTGAAGAAAACGGAAAAGCGGCTGAAACGTGCGATGCGGAGGCTGACTCGAAAAACAAAGGGCAGCAAAAACCGCGACAAAGCACGAGTGCGAGTGGCAAAACTCCACCAAAAGATTGCCAACCAGCGTCGCGACACAATGCAGAAGACAACGACCGAACTCATCAAAAACAACGCCATTATCTGCGTTGAGAATCTGAACGTCAAGGGTATGATGAAAAATCATCGTCTCGCTCTCGCTGTTGCTGATGCGTCCTTCTTCGAATTGAAACGGGAACTGCGGTATAAGGCGGCTTGGTATGGGCGGCGTATCGTGGAGATAGACTCGTTTTACCCCTCCAGCCAGTTGTGTTCCTTCTGCGGGTACCAGAACGCAGAGGTGAAAGATTTGTCCGTCAGGGAATGGACTTGTCCAAGGTGTGGAACGCACCACAACAGAGATGTCAATGCCGCTAAAAATATTCTGATAGAGGGCTGTCGCCTCCTGTCGGTAGTATAAAATTTGAGCTGGTAGGGCGGGACGCGCCCAAACCGGAGTTGCAGAACTCCTACGCCTGTGGAGATTGTGTAAGACCTTTCAACTGCGAAAGGCTGTGGTCTGCGAAGCAGGAAGCCCCAGGCTTTAGCCGTGGGGAGCTGTCACGTGCAGTGAGGAGGCATGAAAGATGTTGTTTGGATTGATTGCCGTGATGCTCCTGGCTGCGGCGAGCGCTTTTCTTTCCCTGTCGGAGATATCGCTGGCGGCTTCGAGCCGGGTTAAGCTGCGGCCGCTTGCGGAGAAGGGCAGCCTCCAGGCCGCAAGGGTCCTGTCGTTTCAGGACCAGCCGGGGCTCTTTTTCACGACGGTGCAGATCGGGCTGAACTTCGTGGCGATCCTGGCGGGCATCGTGGGGGACGCATCCTTTGCGCCCCTGATCCTGGAGCGCCTTCCCGAAGCCATCCCCGGTCCCGTTCGTGCCCAGATCGCCTCAGCGCTCCCCTTCTTTGGGGTCACGATCTTCTTCGTCGTGTTCGCGGACCAGATCCCGAAGCGCATCGCCATGGCCATTCCGGAGGGGACCTCGGTCAGGACGATCGACGGCATGAGGCGTCTCATCTTCTTCTGCGGCCCGATCGCCCGTATGCTCAACGCCGTGAGTAGCGCCATCTACAGCTTGATGGGCTTCCCGGAGAAGAGGAAGGACGACATCACCTCCGACGACCTCTACGCCATGGTGGAGGCGGGAACGGTGGCCGGGGTGCTCCGCAAGCAGGAAAAGGACCTGATCGGCAACGTCTTTGAACTGGACGTGCGCACGGTTCCGTCCGCCATGACCGCAAGGGAGAGCATCGTCTACTTCGACCTGCACGAGGACGAGATCAGCATCAAGGACAAGATTGCCCAGGAGGCCCACTCCACCTACCTGGTGTGCGATAAGGACATCGATCACATCATCGGCTACGTGGACTCAAAGGAGCTCCTGGAGCGCGTCATCAAGGGACAGCGTCTGGCCCTTGATGACGGGCTTGAGATTCGTCCGCCGCTCATCCTTCCCGACACGCTGACGCTGGCGGAGGCGATGGACCACTTCAAGGGAAGGGGGGAGACCCTGGCCGTCGTGCTGAACGAGTACGCGCTCGTCGTGGGGATCATCACGCTGCAGGACATCATGCTGATGCTGATGGGGCGGCTCGTCGGGGAGGAGGAGCAGATCACGAAGCGGGACGATACGTCGTGGCTGCTGGAAGGGGCCACCCCCATCGAGGACGTCAAACACGTCCTGAGGCTCGACGCCTTTCCCGATGAGGAGAACTACGAGACGATCGGCGGCTTTATGACGTACATGCTTCGGCGCATCCCGCACCGCATGGACTTCGTCACCTACGGAGGGCATAAGTTTGAGGTCATGGACCTGGAGAGCTACCGAATCGGACAGATCCTGGTGACGCGTCTGTCGGTCGGTGCGCCGAATGGAGCGGAGGGCGCAGACGCGACACCCCCGCAATCGGGCGCCGCTCCCGCAGGGAATGCGGACGAAGGGGAGAAGTGATCGGGCTTCGCCGCGAAACAGCGGGAGGAGAATGCGGGCGGGCTTCCGTTTTCAGGCTGCGCTCTGCACAGTGCGTCAGCGAAGGTAGAGGACGGGGTTCACGGGCTTGCCGTTGACGCGGACCTCGAAGTGGAGGTGGTTCGTCGTGGCGCGCCCCGTGCGTCCGACGTTGGCGATGATCTGACCCTCTTGCAGTTTCTGGCCGACCTTTACGGTGACCTTCTGGCAGTGCGCGTAGAGCGTCTGAAGCCCGTTGCCGTGGTTGACGAGGACGAAGTTTCCGTACCCGCTGTAGCACGGCGTTTTGTTGGTTCCCGTCCGGGCGACGACGCCGTCCTTCGCCACGCGGATGACGGTGCCGGCCGGCATGGGGATGTCGATTCCATCGTGCTTCCTTGAGCCGCGCTTTCCGAACCCGGAGCTGACCGCGCCGTTGACAGGCCAAAGCATCTTTTTGCCTCGGAGGCCGACGGAGGGATGGGCGTCCTCGGAGGGGGGCGTCTCCGGAAACGTGGGGAACAGGAACGAGCGGTTCAGGTCCGCCATGGATGGCGTCCTGGGCGCTGCACTCTTGGGCAGGCGCACGATGGCGACCGAATCGCCTGAGATCACAAGCCTCATGGGGCCGGTGCCCGAGTCGCCGTCCGGCGAGAGGAGGAGGAGCGGGGCGGCCTTCGCCTGCTTTTTCCCGCTTCCGTCCTTGCCGTCGGCGTTTTTGTCCTTCGTCACCTTGCCCGTCGCCGGAGTCTCGCGCTTGCCGTCCTGTGCCGGGCGCCCTGCGACGGCGTCCTTGAGGCTTGGCGGTGCGGGGGCCTTGTTGGGGGCGCCCTGCGGGGCGACTGGAGACGTTTTGCCGCCTTCGGGGGGTGGAGCGGGCTTTGTGCCCGTTGCCTGGGGGGCGGGCGGCGTGGGCCTGAGCGAGGCCGAGACGGGAGGGACGCCGCTGGCCCCCCGCGCCCGCTCCGCGACTGCGGCGGACGTCGTCTTGACCAGCGCTTTCGGCTGCCAAGCGCCCTGGTGCTGCCACAGGGACAACACGTCCGTCCTGGATTTCGGAAGGTAGAGCACCTTCCCTGGAGCGAGGTCGCTCACCGTGCAGTTGTTCGCCCACAGGACGTCGGCTGAGGACAGGTCGTGGAGGAGGCAGAACTTGTCGAGGCTCTCGAGGCCTCCTGCGACGTCGTCGGAGAGGGTCAGGCTCTCCCACCTGGCCGCGCAGGCCTCCCTGACGCAGCAGGTCAGGAGTACCAGCAGCGCGGCTGCGGCGTACAGCGCCCCTGCGAGGAAGAGCCCTCGTTTTCTTTTTCGATTGGTGGACATTTCAAAACCGCCCCTCTATGCCGTTTCATTTCAGTGGAGCTCATTATTGCAGAAAAAAATGGATTTGGGGAGGCGGTTTTTTCGTAGAGGCGAAAGTTTTCCCCCTTGTACAAAACCCAAAAACGCCCGTCTCCCGCGCAGCGCGGGAGGCCGTGCACTGTGGTGTGCTCCACGCAGTTTGACGGAGGGGCGCGCTCATATTAAAATGGGCTGTAAAGAGTATGGAAGGCGTGCGTGCTCTTTGGACGGAGGCGAGAGACAGGACAATGAAGATCTCCCTGGATCAGACAGCGTGCATAGGCTGTGGGCTCTGCGTACAGATCAGCCCCGAAAATTTCGCCCTGGACGAGGGGAAGGGGACGGCAAAGGTCGTCAAGGCGGAGACGGAGGATGAATCTGCAAGGGAGGCTGAATCCAGCTGCCCCGTCGGTTGCATTCGGGTTGAATAACGGTTATAATTTCAAGATACGGGCCTATAGCTCAAGTGGTTAGAGCCACCGGCTCATAACCGGAAGGTTCCTGGTTCGAGCCCAGGTGGGCCCACCATGACGAAATATCCGGCAAAACGTCCGGTCTATGACAACCCCCGCCGCGAGGCGGGGTTTCGTCGTTCAGAAAGGAGCGTCGAGGGGAGGACGGGCCGCGCTTGAGGACGGAGGCGGTGGGGGCCGATTTCGCGAGCTCCTTTCGCTTCAAGTCGCTTCAAGGCGGCACTTCGGGCCCTGCGGCTGTAAATTTAAGGAAGCGCTGATTAATCTTCAAAAGTTGTTGAGAGCAATCAAGGAGCATCAAACAAGGGGTATCCTTCAGCGCTTCCCTGAAATTTTAAAATGGGGCTACGCCCCAATCCCCACGCGCTTCGCGCGGCCTGGTGAAGTTTCAGGCACTGAAGGGAGTCTATGCGGTTGACAGTTCTCAACGACTTAATCAGTGTTTCCTTAATAGGGGAGTGACAGGCGATGAAAGTTCGCGATCTGCTGCAACGGGTGGACCGTGTCGCGCCGTTCAGCCTGGCTGAGGAGTGGGACAACGTGGGCTTGATGGTCGGGGATCTGGACGCGGAGGTCAGCCGCGTCGGCATAGCCCTTGACCCCGTCGGCGAGGCGGTCGCGGCGGCAGCGGAGCAGGGGTGTCAGGCGCTCCTGTGCCATCATCCGCTCCTGTTTCGCCCCTTGAAGAAGCTGGACCTCAACTCCGACCCCGGGCGCGCCGTGCGGGAGGCGATCAAGCGCGACGTGGCCGTCCTGGCGGCGCACACGAACTGGGACTGCGCGGAAGGGGGCGTCAGCTGGGAGCTGGCCGGCCGCCTGGGCCTGATGGGGATAACGCCCCTCGACCTGAACACGGGACTGGGGGCGAAGGGCCACCTCCCGGAGGCGGAGGCGCTCGACCGCTTCATCGAGAGGGTCAGGGAGGCGTGGAATTTGACCCGCCTCGACTGTTACGCGCCTGCAAACTGTAGTATACTGCACGTGGCCCTCTGCGGCGGTGCGGGCGCGGAGTTCTGGCCTGCCGCCGGGGCCTGGGGCGCGGATATCTACCTCACGGCGGACGTCAAGTATCACGAGTTGATGGACGCGACCCGCGCAGGACTGGCCGTCGCCGTCGCGGACCATGGGGAGATGGAGTGCGTCTCCCTCCCGGAGCTGGCCCGACGGATCGGCGCGGGGGGCGGCATCGAGACGGTGTTGATCGACGTGAGGGGATTGAGCGCCCCCATTCGCTTATAAAATGCTGGAGTCGGACAAACGCTGATTGAATCAGGTAGCCCGTCCCCGATCGGGTAGAGGGCCGGCCGCACGTGTACGGACAGGAACGAAAGGATTGGTCTGTTTTGAAGAAGCGGGTTTTCAGCGCGATGAGGCCCACGGGGCCTCTGCACCTGGGACACATGGCCGGGGCGTTGAGCAATTTTGTCAAACTGCAGCAGGACGAGCAGTACGATTGCTTTTACAGTTTGGCGGACTGGCACGCCCTGATGTCCAATTACGCTGAATCGGCGGAGACGGGGGAGTACTGCTACACGGCCCTGCTGGACTGGCTGGCGGTGGGGCTGGACCCGGAGAAGAGCCCGATCTTTGTCCAGTCGCACGTGCCGCAGCACGCGGAACTGGCTCTGGCCCTGGGGATGATCACCCCCCTGGGCTGGCTCTACCGCAACCCCACGTATAAGGAGCAGATCGACAACATCAAGAACAAGGACCTGAGCACCTACGCCTTTCTGGGCTATCCCGTACTGATGGCGGCGGATATCCTGCTATACAGGGCGAGCCTCGTGCCGGTGGGGGAGGACCAGAGCGCGCACCTGGAGTTGAGCAGGGAGACGGTGCGGCGCTTCAACAACTTCTTCGGAGAGGGGCTGCTGGTGGAGCCTCAGCCGCTCTTCACGGCGACGCCCAAGGTTCCGGGCATCGACGGGCGAAAGATGAGCAAGTCCTACGGCAACGCCTTGCAGATATCGGAGTCGGCGGAGTCCATGTGGCAAAAGCTTCGGGGCATGGTGACGGACCCCGCGCGCATCAAGAGGACGGATCCGGGGAACCCGGACATCTGCCCCGTGTGGGACCTCCACAAGGTCTTCAACCCCGACGATGAGGAGAAAAAAGAGATCGCCGAGGGCTGCCGCACGGCGGGGATCGGCTGCGTCGACTGCAAGAAGCGGCTGAACGCGCACATTCAGGAGATGATGGCCCCGGTGCGCGAGCGCCGCGCCCGCTATGAGGGGAACAGAAAGCTCCTGGACGATATCCTGACCGATGGGGCGCGCCGCGCCGAGGCCGTCGCGCGGGAGACGATGGGGTCGATCTATCCCGCCATGGGGCTGCTGGTGAACCCCGCAAGGTAGCCCGGCAGGGGAATGCCTATGGAGGCTTTTGACATCTCCGTCGAGGGGTTCTCCGGCCCCCTGGACCTCCTTTGCAGCCTCGTGGAGAGCCGGCAGATGGAGGCGTCCCGCATCAAAGTGCGGCAGCTGGTGCGCATCTACGGGGTGTACTTGGCGCGCACGAAGCGCGCTTCCGTCGAGACGATCGCGGAGTTCTTCTACATGGCGGCGGGGCTCATCCTCTCCAAGACCCGCTCCCTCCTGCCCGGCGCGGAGCCCGGGCCGGAGGAGGAGGTCGAGGTCGACGAGGAGGCCCTTATGGAGACCCTGGTCCGCTACCGCCCCTACCGTGTGGCGTCCCACTGGCTGTGGGGGCGGCTTGAGGAGCAGTCGCGCTGCTTCAGGCGACCCGCTCAGGGCGCGGCGGAGGACGGAGGAGGGGAGGCTTTGGACCTCGAATACGACATTGGGGACCTCTACTTCCTGGCCCGCGTCTGGTGGGGGGTCTTTGAACGCCACGACCGTGAACGGAGCCGCGAGCGGGAACGCCTGCTGGAGGAGGAGGCCGCCGACTGGGACGGGTTCGCCGAGGCGGCGCCGGACGAGGCGTTGATCGAGGACCGAATCGCGGAGCTGGACGGTCGGCTGGCGCGGGAGGGGACACTCTTCCTGAGCGCCCTGTGCCGCGCCGCGCACTCGGTCAAGCTGCTGGTGGTCACGCTCCTGGCGCTCCTTGAGATGTGCCGCATGGGCAGGGTGCGCATAGAGCAGGAGGAGCTCTTCGCCGATGTCAAGGTCCTTGCCGGGTCGGCAGCCTGAGGCCGGGGAGGGCCTCTCCGTGCTGGCGGCCCAGATCGAGGCCGTCCTCTTCCTGGCGTCCTCGCCCGTGTCCGAGGCAGAGCTGAGAGGGGTCTTCGAGGTGTCCGGCGCGGAGCTGGCGCGGGCCATCGAGGAGCTGGGCGAACACTTGAAGAGCGGGCACGGGCTGGTTTTGAAGGCCATGGCCGGAGGGTGGGTCCTGGGGACGAACCCCCACTTCGCGGAGGTCCTGTCGCGCTTTCGGGACACCGCCCAGAGGGGCCGCGTCCGCCTGAGCCGCGCGGCGGTTGAGACGGCCGCGATCATCGCCTACAACCAGCCGGTCACGCGGAGCGAGGTCGAGGAGCTGCGCGGCGGCTTCCGCTCCGAGCGGGTCATCGAGACGCTCCTGGGCCACGAGCTCATCCGCATCGCGGGGCGCAAGAAGGCCAGCGGTTCCCCCCTGCTCTACAGGACCACGCCGAGGTTCCTCGAGGTCTTCGGCCTGGAGGCGATCGCGGACCTGCCGAGCCTGGAGGAGCTGGGCGAACTGGGCGCGGGGCCCCTGGACGACGACGGACGGGGTGGGGAGGACGACGTGAGGGATGGAGGTGAGAGGGACGAGGCTTAACGCATTTCTCGCCGCCTGCGGCGTCGCCTCGCGCCGGCGGGCGGAGGAAGTTATCCGCGCCGGGCGCGTGCGGGTGGGGGACAGGATCGTCCTGGCTCCCTTCTTTCAGGTCGATCCCGAGGTGGACGAGGTGACCTGCGACGGCCGAACCCTGAAGGCGACGGAGCCCGTGTACGTGGTCATGAACAAGCCGGGGGGCGTGGTGTGCGCCGTAAGCGACAAGTACGACCCCGTGGTGGTCGATCTGCTCCCGGAGGCCGTGAAGTCGCGCCGGGTCTATCCCGCGGGGCGGCTGGACCGGGAGAGCGAGGGGCTTCTGATCCTCACGAACGACGGCGCCCTCACCCAGGAGGTCATGCACCCCTCGAAGGGGCTCCACAAGGAGTACGAGGCGCTCCTGAACGTCCCCATCAACGAGCGCCAGCTTGCGCGATGGCGCGGGGGATTTGAGATCGAGGGGCGGAGGGCCGTCCCGATCTCCGTGACCCTCATGGACCGGGAGCCAGAGGGGCGGTGGGTGTCCGTTGTCATCGGCGAGGGGCTCAAGCGGGAGGTTCGCGTGATGGCGAACCTGGCGGGCTTTTCGGTGGAGCGCCTGGTCCGGAGGCGGCTTGGAAAGATGGTCCTTGAGAAACTTCGTCCGGGTGAGTTTGTGGATTTGTCTTTTTCCGAACTGTACACTAAAATATTCGAGGGTGGAGTAGTATAACCTGCATGCAAGGGGGACGAGTTCGTGAGTGAGGTAGACGAACGTTCAAAGGAACTGATCAAGACGCGCATTATCAGCAAGCTGAAGGACATCAAGTCCTTCCCCCAGTTTGTGTTGGAGACGCTGCGTAAGCTGAACGATCCCACAAGCAACGCGTCGGACGTCGCTCAGAGCCTGTCCAGGGATGAGGGGCTGGTGCTGAGGGTGCTGAAGCTGGCCAACTCGGCCGCTTACGGCATGACCCGCAACATCTCCAACATCTCGGAGGCGATCGCTCTTCTGGGGTACAAGAGCGTCAGCAACATCGTCCTTGCCGCAACGGTCTACTCCGTTATGGACAAGGGCCTGTCGGGCTACGCGCTGGACAGGGGCGAGCTGTGGCGCCATTCCCTGACGGTGGCCTATGCGTCGCGCTACATCGCCCAGGTGACGGGCAAGGTGCAGACCGAGGACGCCTACGTCGGCGGCCTCCTTCACGACATCGGCAAGGTGGTGCTGAACGACTACGTCCGCTTTGGCTACGGGCTCATCGTGAAGATGGTCGAGGAGGAACACATCCCGTTCCCCGAGGCGGAGTTTCGCGTGCTGGGGTTCGATCACGCCATGGTGGGCGCCCTTCTGACCGAGCGCTGGGACCTGCCCGAGGCGTATCAGATGGCGGTGGCCTATCACCACAAGCCCAACGAGCTTCCGGAGGACAAGCTGCAGTACCAGCCGATCCTGGACGTCGTCAGCGTGGCGAACTCCATCTGCCTGATGTTGGGGATCGGGCTTGGGGCGGACGGACTTCAGACCTACATGTTCCCGGAGCCCCTGGAGCGCCTGGGGATAACGAACTTCGAGGACCTGATGGCGGACCTGGTGGACTTCGCGGGACGCATCGCCCAGGAGATGGTGGACATGAAGGGCCTGTAGGGAGGACGCCCCTTGACCTACGTCCTGACGATCGACGGTCCGGCGGGCGCCGGCAAGAGCTCCACGGCGCGGAGGCTGGCCCGTCGCCTCGGCGTTCGCTACCTCGATACCGGCGCCATCTACCGCGCTGTGGCGCTCCTGCTTGACGAGGCGGGGATTCAACCCTCCGAGGAGGACGCGGTCCGGCGGGCGCTGGCCGACGCCCGCGTCGAGCTGCGCGACGAGGGGGTTCTGCTCAACGGGCTGGACGTCAGCCGAAAGATACGCACGCCGCGCATCGACCGGGTCGTCTCGGCCTATTCAGCCTTGCCCTGCGTGCGTTCTGCACTTCTGGGCCTGCAGCGAGATCAGGCGAAGTACGGCTCCCTGGTGGTGGAGGGGCGCGACGCGGGAAGCGTGGTCTTCCCCGATGCGCCCTTGAAGTTTTTTCTGACGGCCTCGCCCGAGGCGCGCGCCAGGCGCCGCTGTCTCGAGCGGGAGGCGAAGGGGGAGGACGTCTCCTACGAGGAGACGCTTTCGGCGATCCGGGAGCGGGATCGCTTCGACAGCAGCCGGGAGACGGCTCCCCTGAGGCGGCCGGAGGGGGCCGTCCTGCTGGATACGTCGGACATGAGCGAGGACGAAGTGGTGGAATGCTTCGAGGGCCTTGTCCGCGATGCCGTGCGAAGGGGGGACGTGGAGGAGTGAAGCCGAACCCGGTTTTTTATGCGATCGTCAGCGGTCTGCTCCGCATGGCGCTTCGGGTGTACAACCGGTGCTCCGTGCGCTGGGAGGAGCCGTTGGACCCCGACGAGAGGATGATCGTCGCCTGCAACCACACGAGCAACCTGGACCCTGTGGTCGTGGGGTGTTTTTTCAAGCGGCAGCTGCGCTACTTCGCCAAGGAGGAGCTGTTTCGGTCCTGGTTTTTGGGTACCGTCATCCGCGCCCTTGGCGCCGTGCCCGTCTCCCGTTCGGACAACGCCTCGGCGGCGGGTGCCCTGCGGGGGTTCATGAAGCTCTACCGGGACGGCAGCGACGTCCTGATCTTTCCGGAGGGCGGCCGTTCCCCGGACGGCAGGCTGAAGCCTCTCGAAGGCGGCGTGGCCCTGATCGCCGCCCACGAGAGGGCGCCCATTCTGCCGGTATTCATCCACGGCGCCTATGAGGCCATGCCGACCGGCGCGCATTTCATCAAGCCCCACAAGATCACGATAACGTTTGCGAAGCCGCTGCGCTTCCCGGATGAGGTCTACTCCGGAAAGGACGGGAGGGACGTCATCATGCAGCGGCTGACGGACGTCATGAAGTCGCTTGAGTCGCAGGCGTCCTGAGCGCTCTGAGAGCCGGAGCGGCGCCGTCGTGGCGGCCCTCTCGCTCCCGGATCAGAGGGAGGGTCCGGAGGAACGCCTTGCGGAGCTCTCCCTTCTCCTTACGTCCCTGGGCATCGAGACGCTTGGCTCCGCGGCCCAGGGCAGGGGTGAGCCAAGCCCCGCGACCCTGGTGGGGCGCGGCAAGGCGGAGGAGCTGAGGCTCTTCTGCAGCTCCCTGCGGGCGCGCTACCTCGTGTTCGACGAGGCCCTCTCCCCCGTGCAGAGGGCCAACCTGGAGGCCCTGACGAAGGTGACGGTGTGGGATCGTCCCTTCGTCATCATGAAGATCTTCGAGCGGCGCGCGTTGACGGCGGAGGCGCGCCTCCAGGTCCAGATGGCCATGGCGCGCTACGAGATCCCGCACCTGAAGGGGCTGGGGCTGCAGATGTCCAGGACCGGAGGGGGCATCGGGACCCGTGGTCCCGGCGAGACGGAGTTCGAGCGCCACCGCCGACGGCTGGAGCGCCAGGTGCGCGACATGGCGAAAAAGCTGGAGAACGTCCGCAGACAGCGGCGTCTCGTGCGGGACAGGCGCCGCAAGCGCGGGCTCCCCACCGTCTCGCTGGTGGGGTACACGAACAGCGGCAAATCGACCCTCCTGCGCGCCCTTTCGGGCGACGGGACCATCGTCGCGCAGGACCGCCTCTTCTCCACCCTGGACACGTCGGTGCGCCGCATCCCGCTGCCGGGGGGCGGCGCCTTTCTCCTGTCGGACACGGTGGGCTTCATCCGCAGCCTTCCGCCGGAGCTGGTGGCGGCGTTCCGCGCCACACTCGAGGAAATTCAGGAGGCGGAGCTCCTTCTGCTGGTCCTGGATGCGTCCGACGCCAGGGCGATGGAGACCTGTCAGGTCATCTTCGACACCCTCCTGGCGATTCGCTGTCATGAGCTGCCCCGCTTTCTGGTGCTCAACAAGCTGGACGCGGTTCAGCGGACGGAGGCGGAGGTGCTGGCGGCGGCGCTGGAGAACGCGGGGGAGAACGTCGTGAGGGTGAGCGCCCTTCGCGGCGATGGGCTCTTGGAATTGCGGCAGGAGATCGAGCGCTTCCTGACGGAGAGGAACCCCTGGTTCACCCGTCCCTCCGGCCTCTAGGGGGCGCCGCGGCCGTGACAGACGTTTGGGGAGGGCTTTCATGTTCTTGAGCATGACCGGATTTGGGCGCGCCTCGCGGGATTTCCCCTGGGGATCGGTGACGTTTGAGCTGACGTCGGTGAATCATCGGTATCAGGATTTTTCGACGCGGCTCCCCAGGGAGTTTGCGTCCATGGAGTGGCGTTTCCTCTCCATCCTGCGCGCCGGACTGAACCGCGGGAAGGTCCGCCTCTCCGCGGAGGTCGCCTGGGCTCCGGGGGTTCGCACGCCGACGCTGGATGAGGAGGGGTTGCTCCAGTTCTTCCGACGGGTTCAGTCCCTAGCCCGCGGGCAGGGGCTGACGGCCCCCGCGGACCTGACGCCGTTCCTCGTCCTGCCGGGGATCTGCGAGCTGGGCGGTGCGGCCGCCGCCGAAGTTCAGGAGGCTCCTGAGGTTTGGGACGACCTGCTGCGCGCCGCGCTGGATTCCCTCATGGAGATGAAGCGGACGGAGGGGGAGAAGATGCGCTCCGTCGTTGCCGGGGACCTGGAGGCCTTCGAGGACATCGTCCGAGGCCTTGAGGAGCGCTGGCGGACCGCCGCTGCGGCGGCCCTGGAGTCCCTGAGGGCGAGGATAGAGCGTGTGGCGGAGCACTTTGAGCTTGAGGTGGATGAGGCACGGGTCGCTCAGGAGATATCCCTTCTCTCCGACCGGTGGGACGTCTCCGAGGAGCTGGCTCGCCTGGCGGCCCACGTCGAGCGGTTTCAGGAGACGATGGACGGAGGGGGGCTGGCGGGGCGTCGGCTGGACTTCCTGATCCAGGAGATGAACCGGGAGGTCAACACGATGGGCTCCAAGGTGGCGGACGCGGAGTTCCGCTGGGGGGTCGTCGAGGCGAAGTCCTGCCTCGAACGCATCCGTGAGCAGATTCAAAACGTCGAGTAGGGGGGCTGGGCATGAGGCGGGGGAGGCTGTTCATCCTGTCCGGGCCGAGCGGCGTCGGCAAGGGAACGCTTCGCGAGCGCGCCCTGAAGGACGTGGAGGGCCTGATCTACTCCATTTCCTGCACGACCCGCAGCCCGCGACCGGGGGAGCGGGACGGCGTCGAGTATCGCTTCGTCTCCGAGGCGGACTTCAAACGAAGGGTGCAGGAGGGGCTGTTCCTGGAGCACGCCCGCGTACACGACGCGTGTTACGGGACGCTGCGCGCGGACGTGGAGCGCGAGCTGGACGCGGGGAACGACGTGCTGCTTGAGATCGACGTCCAGGGTGCGAAGCAGGTCCGCAGCCGCCTGCCGGACGCGATCTCCATCTTCGTGGCGCCCCCCTCCCTGGAGGAGCTGGAGCGGCGCCTGCGGAATCGCCAGACGGAGAGCGACGATGAGCTGAGGCACCGCCTGGCGAACGCCGAGATGGAGATGGAGCAGGAGGGAACTTACGACCGGATTCTGGTCAACGACGACCTCGACGACGCCTCGGCCGAGCTGCGGAGGTTGATCCTGAGCTATCGGGAGTGAACGACGACGGCGATCTCCCCGGAGGGGGACGCAGCCCCATGCTGAAATTCGGGGAAGCGCCGAAGGACCCCCCGGTTTGACGTTCCTCGATGGCTTTCCACAACGTTTTAGGGTGAATCGGCGCTTGGCGCTTTTTATTTATGAAGGTATATGAAGGGGACCTTTCCCCGGAACGTGGAGTGAGAAGATGAAGTTCTACGACCTTGAGGGCCTGGCAAAGAAGTGTGGGACGGACAACAAGTACGAGATCACGGCGAGCATTGCGGCGAGGGCGCGCTGGCTTGGCGAACACAAGACCATCGAGAACGATTTGATGACGAACGAGCGCTACCTCTCCATGGCGCTTCTGGAGGTGGAGAAGGGGAACGGCATCCCCGCGCCGGGGGACCCGTCGATCCTGTCACAGCCGGCCGAGCAATGACCTCCTGGAAGAGGGGCCGGAGGGTGCTGCTCGGCGTCACGGGGGGCATCGCCGCCTACAAGATCCCGGAGCTGGTGCGGCGCCTGCGGAGGGAGGGCTGCGAGGTGGAGGTCGTCATGACGCGCGCCGCGGAGCACTTCGTCAGCCCTCTCGTGCTTGCCACCCTCTCCGGCCGGCGCGTCTGGCGTCAGGAGGACCTCTTGTCGGAGGAGCGGGGTGCCTCCATCCCCCACATCCGCCTGGCGGAGTGGGCGGAGGCCGTGGCCGTCGCCCCCTGCACGGCGGACGCGGCGTCGGACCTGGCGTACGGTCGTGGGGAGGGGCTGCTGGCCGCGACGCTTCTGGCTGCCGAGGCGCCCGTGCTGGTCTTCCCGGCCATGAACGCTCACATGTACGGGAACGTTGCGGTGCAGGAGAACCTCTCGACCCTGGCCCGGCGTGGGGTGCGGGTGGTCGAGCCTTCGGCAGGAGCCCTCGCCTGCGGGGAGGAGGGGCCCGGACGGATGCCCGAACCCGTCGAGATCGCGGAGGAGGTCTTCCGCGCGCTGGCCCCAGTCCACGACCTTCAGGGCGTTCACGTCCTGGTCACCGCCGGGCCGACCCACGAATACCTGGACCCGGTACGCTACATTTCCAACCCCAGCACGGGGCGCATGGGCTTGGCTATGGCCCGCGCCGCCTGGCATCGGGGCGCGGAGGTTCGGGTGATCCTGGGCCCCGTTGACCCGGCGCCCTGTTCCCTGTATGGGCTTGAGGTGACGCGCGTCGTGTCCGCCCTTGAGATGAGGGATGCGGTCATGGCAAACCTCGATTGGGCCAGGGTGATCGTCAAGGCTGCGGCCGTGGGGGATTACCGCGCAAGGGAGCGGAAGCCGCACAAGATGAAGCGCGAGGGGCGCGAGGCGCTGTCCCTCGACCTGGTGCAGAACCCCGACATCGCGGCGGAGGTGGGGGCGAAGAAGAGGCCGGCTCAAATCCTGATCGGCTTTGCGGCGGAGACGGACGACGTCCGAAGGAACGCCCGCGCCAAGATGGAGCGCAAGGGGCTGAACTTCATCCTGGCCAACGACGTCCTGGCGCCCGGCAGCGGCTTTGCCTCGGAGACGAACGCGCTGCGCCTGATCGCTCCGGACGATGAGGAGCTCCTGTCCGGGAGGAAGGAGGACGTCGCCGACGCCGTCTGGAGCTCTCTGGCGGGGCGGCTGCAGCTTTAAAAGTGTCCTCGCAGCTCATCGAGGTCGTCGTCCCCGGGCCATGGTGGAACGCCCTGACCTACGAGGCGCCCTTTGTGCCCGAACCCGGCTCCCGCGTCAGGGTCCCGGTGGGGCGGGGGGAGCGCATCGGGTTCGTGGCGGGCCCCGCGCGCGAGAGGCCGAAGGCTGCGCTGCGCAGCGTCCATGAGGTGCTGGACGAGAGGGGGCCTCTGGGCGCCGAGCTGTGGGAGCTGATGTGCTGGGTGGGACGGACCTTCCTCTGCGGGACGGGCATGGTCTTGAAGACGGCCTGCCCCGCAAAGTTTTTGGAAGGGGCCACGCTCGACAGCCCCTTCGGCGGAGAACGGAAGGGGGGCGCCGAAAGGAGCGCCTTTTGCGAGGAGCACTGCTTTATCCCGTGGGATGAGGAACGCGCGGCCTTTTACCGGGCCGCGCTGGAACGGCCGTGCCGGACGCTGGTCCTCTTCTCCGAGGCGGCGACGGCGCGGCGTTTCTTTGCGTCGCTCCCGGCCCATCTGAAGGCCGAAGCCGTGCTCTGGCCCTCCTCCGGAGGAAAGAAGCTCTGGGACGCCTGGAGGGAGGTCCGATCAGGCAACGCGCGCATCGTGGTGGCGCCTCCCGGGGGGGTCTACGCCCCGATGGCCCCCGGACAGGTCGTGGTGGACGATGAGGCGAGCCCCGCCTACGTCCCCCAGCGGGCCCCCCGCGTCTCGGCCCGAAGCATCGCAGGGCGGCGCGCGTCCCTGCTGGGTGCGCGCCTGATCTTGGGCGGTCGTATGCCGTCGTCCAAGACCTTCCTGCGCGCTCACCCCGCCTGCGAGGTCCTGCCGGACCGCGACCGGATGGTCTTCGCGGACGTCCGGCGCTCCCTGAAGGGGAGGGAGCGGGGCGTGGAGGGGGACCTGCCCCTGACCGTCTCACTCCTGGCCCGAACGCGGAGGGAACTGGGGCGGGGGCGGCACGTCCTCTGGATGCTGGACCGCAGGGGGGAGGCGGCTGAGGTCTTCTGCGTGGAGTGCGGGCACTCGCCCCGCTGCCCCCGCTGCGGCGGCGTGATGCGCAGCGAGTCCTCGGGGCAGGCGCTGCGCTGCATTCGCTGCGGCCGGAGGGAGGCCCTTCCCGAACGCTGTCCGGACTGCGGAGGAGGCCTCTGGTCGGGCCGGCGTCCTGGGCTTGAGGCGCTGGCCTCCATGGCCGGCAGGCTGATGCCGGAGTGTCCCGTCCTCCTTCATGAGGAGGGGAGGATCAGGGCTCCGGAGGTCCCGTCCCTCCTTCTGGGGACCCGGGGCGCGCTGGCGCTCTGCGACCGGCTGGACGTGGGGCTTGCCGCGTGGCTGGACCTGGACGCGGAACTGCGCCGGCCGGAGTATAGCGCGCGGTTTCAGGCGTTCAGCATGGTGTGGGAGTCCTACTGGCGCGGCCGCCGCGGCGGGGATGAGGCCGCAGGGCGGACGGTGCTGATCCAGGGCCGTCGCTTCGGCGCGGAGTGGCGCGCGATCCTCTCCGGAGGCTGGGAGCGCTTCTGGCGCAGTGAACTGGCGCTTCGCTCGGAGCTGGCTCTGCCGCCCGTCGGGCTGATGATCCAGATCGACCTGCCGGAGGGGGAGGACCGTGCCGAGGCCCTCCGTGCCCTGGAGGACGCGGGGCTCTTCGTCATGGATCCGGGGGAGCCCGGCTCTCCGCTGTGGGTGAACGCCTCGTCCCCGGAGCCCGTCGCGCGGGCCCTGGCGCCGCGCTTTGCCATCGGACGTTCAAGGTTGCGCTTCCCCTCGGTGACCGTCTGGGCGGAGTGACGGCGCCGGGCGGCAGCGGAGGGCTGCGGGGGGTGGACTTGAAAATTCGGCTGACCGGAGAGGGACGCATTGACTTTTCGACCGCATCTATCGCATCTATTTTTTGATCCTGGAAAAAGTTGCCCGCCCCCTTTTATAAAGGGTGCATCTCGTGTATAATGTCCCTCGTGTTCGCTTTGCGGAGACGTGGCCGAGTGGTCGAAGGCGGGCGCTTGGAGAGCGTCTGAGCAGCAATGCTCCTAGAGTTCGAATCTCTACGTCTCCGCCATTTTTTTATCCCCATCGAGGACCGAAACCTAAAGCCCCCGCTTCAAGGCGGGGGCTTTTGTTATGCAAATTCTTATGCAGTTTTGGGGGCACCTGAGGGTGCCCTCCGGCCTTTTTCTGCCGTCATGAACGGCTCATACCAAATCGCGTCTAGTGTGGATTGCCTCCCCTGAAAGGGGAGGTGCCGAACGAAGTGAGGCGGAGGGGTTCGGCCAGACGACCGGCCTCACGCAAGCCGATCTTTCGGGAGGATTGCGGCGGCCGGTTGGTCGGCTGAGGGCGAAGGAAGTCCGGGGGACTTCCACAGCTCAGTCAGACGACACGACTTACGGACGCCGACAGGCGGTCGGCGTCGTGTCGGTCGGCTGTGCCGAAGCAAGGCAATTGATTGCCTTGTGGAGGCGTTGACGGGGAATGTCAGACAGGCGCGTCTTATGAAAAACACCCCCCCAGCCCCTTACGGGGCAGCCCCCCTTGCAGGGGGGCCTTCCTTGCTCTTCTTTAAACGCGAATTGGTATCACGTCATGATGGGGCGCTGGCGCTCCTCGTGCCGCGGGTCCGGCGCGGGGAGCAGCGCCTCGTAGAGCGATGAGGCCCGAAACTCCATCCGTGCGGCGAAGCGCCCGACGGGGTCCCGCGCTGCGGCCAGGCGCGTGATGAGGGGCAGGGAGGATGAGGCGGCGCGCAGGCGGAGGAGGGCCCGCCCCGTCTCGTTTGCGCCGAGGACCCGCGCGTAGGGCACGCCCACCCGAGCCGCGGCCTGCCACGACCAACGGTCGACGCCGGCCAGCAGGCGCAGGGCCGTCCGCCGGATTCGGGCCCGCGTGTAGCGTCCGGACGCGCACCGGGCCATGAAGTCCTCCATGCCGGCCGAGTCCGCCCTCCGCTTCAGGAAGAGGTTCTCCATCCCCTCGTCCATCCCGTCAAAGCCTCTGAGGTCCTCCGGCCCGCTGCGGATGAGAATGGCCTGCAGCATGGGCCACAGGCCCTCGCCCGACGCGCAGAGGCGTCCCTCCTCCTTCGCCTGGCGGAGGAGGGACAGGGAGGTTCGCGGCACGGCGGAGGCTACCGGTCCCCCATCTTCCATGGAGGTTTTTCCCCGGCGAAGCGCCGCGCGGATGGCGAGGCTGCTGGTCAGCGGGCCGGGGGCCGCGTCTCCGTGTCCCGCCCCCAGCCGCTGGATGGGGAGGGGCGTCAGGGAGCCGCCGAGCTCCTGAACGCGCAGCAGGTAGGAGACCGCCAGCAGGTTGTTGGGGGAGGAGAGGAACACTCCGCTGCCCGGCAGGAGGGATTCCAGCGCCCCGGCGGCGGCCCTGGCGTAGGAAGCGCCGCGGAACAACTCATCCTTCAGGCGTTGCTTGAAAGAGGCGGGTTCGTGGATTAGAATGTCGAGGATTGGGCTCACGTCGCGCGTGGAATCCTCCATGCCGAAGGCGATGTGCGTCGCAAGGCGCGTCCGCACCAGGAGGTCCACGGCGCCCGCGCTGAAGAACGGCGCGGCGCTGACCGCGAAGACGAAGGGCAACTCGATCACCAGGTCCGCGCCGCAGGCGAGCGCCATCCTCGTCCGGGTCCACTTGTCGACGACGGCAGGTTCGCCGCGCTGCGTGAAGTTGGACGACAGCACCGCGACGCAGGGCGCGTCGCCGCAGCGCGCAAGGGCTGCGGCCAGGTGCAGGCGGTGCCCGTTGTGCAGCGGATTGTACTCGGCGACGATGCCGACGGCTGGACCTGTGATGTCTTTCATGGTATAAGTATAAACGATAATCCTTAAGGATCGCGTTTTTTCGGGGCGTCTTTGACCGGAGGGTCCCGGCGTCTGTGGGCGGACGAGGACGGGCCGGGGTGCGCGGCGTCCCCTCCCGCAATATTTTGAAAGGCAGGTAGCGCAAAAATGAAAATTCTCGTCATCAACTGCGGCAGTTCCTCCCTGAAGTATCAGCTCTTCGACATGGACCACGAGTCCGTGCTGGCCAAGGGGCTGGTGGAGAGGATCGGTATCGACGGCTCCCAGATCAAGCACACGAAGACGGGGTTGGAAACGCTGGTCAAGCAGACGCCCATCCCGGACCACAAGGTCGCGATCAAGCTGGTGCTGGACACGCTGCAGGGGAGCAGCCACGGCGTGCTCACCTCGCTCGACGAGCTCTCCGCTGTCGGCCACCGCATCGTTCACGGGGGCGAGGACTTCGCGTCCTCCGTCAAGATCGACGCGAAGGTCCTGGAGGCCGTGAAGCGCTGCGTGCCCCTGGCGCCACTGCACAACCCGGCCAACATCATGGGGATCGAGGCGGTCCTGGAGGCCCTGCCCAACGTCCCGCAGGTGGGCGTGTTCGACACCGCCTTCCACCAGACCATGCCGCAGCACGCCTTCATGTACGGCGTCCCTTACGGCTACTATGAGAAGTACAAGGTGCGCCGTTACGGCTTCCACGGCACGAGCCACTACTTCGTCTCCCGCCGCGCGGCGGAGATGGTGGGGCAGCCCATCGAGAAGCTGAAGATCATCACGTGCCACCTGGGCAACGGAAGCTCCATCACCGCGGTGAACGGCGGCAAGTCCGTCGATACCTCGATGGGCTTCACGCCGCTTGCGGGTGTCCTGATGGGCACGCGCAGCGGTGACGTGGACCCCGCGCTGCTCCCCTTCATCGCCAAGACGGAGAAGATGGGCATGGACGAGATCGACATGCTGCTCAACAAGAAGAGCGGCCTTCTGGGGATCTCCGGCACCAGCAGTGACCTCCGTGACGTGGAGGACGCTGCCTTGAAGGGCGACAAGCGCGCGCAGTTGGCCGTGAACATGTTGAACTACGACATCAAGAAGTTCGTCGGCGCCTATGCCGCCGCCATGGGCGGAGTGGACGTCCTCGTCTTCACGGCGGGCGTGGGAGAGAACAGCATCCCCACCCGGGCCGCGGTCTGCGAGGGGCTTGACTTTCTGGGGATCAAGATCGACCCTGAAAAGAACGACGTTCGTGGCAAGGAGGCGGACATCAGCGCCGCCGACTCCAGGGTGCGCGTCCTGGTGATCCCCACGAACGAGGAGCTCATGATCGCCCGCGACACGAAGCGCCTGGCCTTTTAAAGGACGGCCCCGTGACGAAATCCTGCGTCCGCTGCACACCCTGCGGCGGACGCGCCGTTTGTCTGCGTGCTTCAGCACTGCGGAAAGGAGGCCCTGGGACATGGCCCAAAAGAAGAACCAGACGCTGCGCTGCCTGATCGCCCTGCCGCCCCGGGGCGACTGCGAGTCCCGGATGGAGGAGAGCTGGCGCCTGCCCATCGAGGAGGGGATCGACTTCGAGGGGCAGCATTTTGACGCGCCGGAGGGAGGGGCGGCCTGTGCCACCGCTCAGTGGCTTGAACCCTCTCTCCTCTCCGTTTCCATCTCCGTCAGCGCGAAGGTCACGGCCCCCTGTGCGCGTTGTTTGAAGGAGACGCCTCTTGAAATATCGGACGTTTTGATGTATCTTTATTATTCGCGTGGGCTGGAATTGGGCCGAGACACGGAGCTTGCGTCCGATGATGGCTTTATGCCGGTGGAGGTCGATTACCTTGACCGCGTCTTGGACGTAGGGCCCCAGGTTGAGGAGAGTCTGTTGCTCCTCCTGCCGACGAAGGTCCTGTGCCGTGAAGACTGCGCAGGGCTGTGTCCACACTGCGGGGCCGACCTCAACGAGGGGCGTTGTTCCTGCGTTGGGGGAGAAGGGGACCCGCGCCTTGAGGCCCTCCGCTTTTTCTCGCCGGACGAGAAGGCCTGAACCGTTTCCCCTCCGGCACGGAGAAGTTTTGAGCCTTTAGAATATTATTGGTCGCTTAGGAGGTAGTAACATGGCAACACCGAAGAGAAAGACATCCCACTCCCGTACGGCACAGCGCAAGGCCCAGTGGCTTGGCGCGCTCTCCGCGCCGGAGTTCCAGAGCTGTCCCCGCTGTGGGGAGAAGGTGCAAGCCTACCGCGCCTGCGCGGCCTGCGGCTACTATCGCGGGCGCAAGGTCCTGACTGTGGGGGAGGAAGAGGCGGCCAACTAGTTCGCGTTTGCGCCGAAGTGCTTTGCAGAGAGAGGCCGAGGGCAGATTGTCCTCGGCTTTGTGATTTATGGGGGCGCGGCGGGTTGACGCCCCGCCCCGGAGGGGACGGTCGTACATGGCTGAGGAGACGTTTCAATTTCAATCGGAGGCCGCCGAGCTTTTGAGGATGATGATCCACTCGGTCTACTCCAACCGGGATATCTTCCTGCGCGAGCTGATCTCGAACGCGTCCGACGCGCTGGACAAGCGACGTATCGAGCGGCTGAAGGACAGCGAGCTGGCGGACTTCAAGGGCGAGATCCGCGTGATTCTGGACAGGGAGAAGCGCACCCTGACCGTGGCGGATAACGGCATCGGAATGACCCGCGACGAGGTGGTCCGCTACCTGGGGACGATCGCAAAGTCTGGAACGCGCGAGTTCCTGGCGGCGGCGAAGGAGGATTCGGCTGCGGGGGAGCGGATGATCGGACAGTTTGGGGTTGGCTTCTACTCCGCCTTCATGGCGGCGGACCGCGTTGAGGTCGTGACGCGCAAACTGGGCGAGTCTGCTGCCTGCCGCTTCAACTCCGCCGGGGAGGGGGAGTTCTCGGTGGCGGACGCCAGCCGCGACGAGTGCGGGACGTCCGTGACGCTCTGGCTGCGCCCGGTGAAGGAGGGCGAGAAGGACTACTCCGAGGAGTGGACGGTCCGCGACGTCATCCGGCAGTACTCGGACTTCATCGCCTGGCCCGTCGTGATGCCGGTCGTTCGGAAAAAGGACGGAAAGGAAACCGTCGAGGACGAGGTCCTGAACTCCCAAAAGGCGATCTGGCGCCGGGAGGAGGGGGAGGTGACGGAGGAGGAGTACCGCGAGTTCTACCGCCACCTGACCCACGACTGGAAGGAGCCGCTGGCGCACATGCGCCTGAACGCGGAGGGGGCCACCAGCTTCAAGGGGCTGCTCTTCGTCCCGGCGGAGGCTCCGCTGGACCTCTTTATGAACCCGAAGGCTGGCGGAATCAGCCTTTACATCAATCGGGTCTTTATCATGAACGACTGTCAGGCGCTGATCCCGGAGTACATGCGCTTCATGAGGGGCGTCGTGGACTCGGACGACCTCCCCCTGAACATCTCGCGCGAGATCCTTCAGGAGGACCCCATCACCCGCATCATCCGCCGCAGCACGCAGCGAAAGGTGTTCAGCGAGCTGAAGAAGATGCTTGAGAGCGACCGGGAGAAGTACGAGCGGTTCTGGAACGCCTTTGGCCGCATCCTGAAGGAGGGCGTCATTCAGGATCACGAGCACGCGGCGACGATCCTGGACCTGGCGCTCTTCCACACCACGGCCCAGGAGGGCGCGACGACGCTCGAGGAGTACCGGAAGCGTATGCAGCCGGAGCAGAAGGGGATCTACTGCCTCACCGGTCGCAGCCTATCGGCGCTGAAGGCCTCCCCAAAGCTTGAGCCCTTTGCCGCGAAGGGCCTCGAGGTCCTCCTGATGACGGACCCTGTCGATGAGGTCATCCTTGCGGAGGGGGCTGAAACGGACTCGGTGAAGCTCCTGAACGCCGGCCTCGACGCCGATGTGCCGGAGAGCGGCGAGGAGAAGGAGCGGCGCGAAGAGGAGCTCAAGGGGATGGAGGCCGATTTTGCGCCCCTGAAGGACCAGGCGATGGCGGCGATGTCCGATCGACTTCAGGAGGTGCGCCCCTCCCTGAGCTTGACGAACTCCCCCGCGTGCCTTCGGGATGCGAACGGGCTCTCGTTTCAGATGGAGCAGCTCATGCGCGCCATGGGGCAGACCCCTCCGGCGCAGAAGCGGGTCCTGGAGCTGAACGTCGGCCATCCATTGATCAAGCGCCTGATGGAGCTGGCGAAACAGAAGGCCCCGGAGACTGCAGACCTCCTCTCCATCTTCTACGACCAGTCCCTGATCCTGGAGGGGGTGCCGGTGGAGGACCCCGCGTCGTTCGTCAGGAGGGTCAACGAGGTCATGGCCCGCCTGCTCAAGGCGTAGGGCGACCCTGCGGCGGGCCTTGGACGAAGGCGGCGGACGATCCCGAAAACTACAAGCACATTTTTTAGCGTGCGGCGGAGGCGGGTTCATGCGTTTCCTGCCGCACCAGACGGGTGCAAGGGGAGAGCCAGCCTGTGCGAGGACTGGCCTGAGCTCCGATAAAGCTGTCGCAGCCTGTGGGTTGGGGAATCTTTCCCCCCGTTTCTCGTTTTTCTGGTATACTTCAACGAGCGGTGGGGAGCGGCTTCATGCCGCCAACGTCGCGCTGAAGCGGGATAAGCGCCCTGTAAGGCAGTCGGGGTACGGGTCTGGGACACACGGGGGTGGACATCATCAAAAAGCAGGATAAGGGTGCGCTTGACGCCGCAGGCGCTGAAAAGGAAACGCGGAAGCAGGCAAAGTCCGGAGCGTCGGCCTCGACGCGGAAGCGGACGAAGGCGCCGAAGCCGGAGGCGGCCGTTCCTGACGGACAGTCTGTCGAGACAAAGGACGATTTCACCCTTCAGTACGACGTGAACTCCAGGGAGCGCTACGTGGACTCCACATCGCAGAAGACGGAGTTCGACAGGATGCTGGACGAGCTCTCGCGGATCAGCAAGGATATGCTGAGCTGGGAGGTCGAGAAGTTCACCGGCAAGTACCAGGGCGAGGGGGACGAGGCTGCCGCTGCCACGGCCAGGAAGTTCGAGGCGTTCTTGGGCGGCTTTATCACCAACGCGGCGATGGAGCTCTACGATCGGGGCTATCAGGACGCCGCATTTCAAAGCCTGGAACAGGCGTTGAAGGTTCTTGACGCCAAGAGGAAGCTGGAGACCGAGGTGGAGTCCATCAAGGCGCGCAACGAGGAGGACAGCGTGGACCTCTCGGACATGCTGGGGCTCTTTGGAGGCGACGATTCCGGGGACGGGAATTAGGGCCGGCATTCAGGCGTACATCAGGGCCTGCCGCACTTGAGGCGGCAGGCCCTTTAAATTTTCAGGGCGCGCTCCCCCTGGAGCGAAGCCTAAAAGATGCGGTTCGGCACCCCCATGTTGAGCCAGCGCACCACCTTGCCGAGGATCGTCAGAAACTCGACCTCGTCCCGCTGAATCCAGATGGAGCTGAAGTCCTTGTTGGCCGGGCGCAGCTCGACGCGCCCGTCGTTATAGAAGATAATCCCCTTGACGGAGCACCGGTCGTTCCACCGGACGTAGGCGATGTCCCCGCTCCGCACCTCGGTGTTGGGGTTGACCAGGATCAGGCAGCCGTCCTGGATGTTGGCGCCGATCATGCTGTCCCCCTCGACCTTGACGAAGTAGGGCTTGGTGGGGCCGACGGGGCCCCCCGTCTCAAGCGTGGGCCAGGGCATCCACTTCCGCGCCCCGGCCCTCACGTCGGACCAATTGAACCCGCTCCCGGCGCAGGCCTCCTGGTCCAGGATGGGGAGGTATACCTGGGGCGGGACGACGGGCTCCGGCGTCTCCTCAGAGCCTCGTTCCCGCCCCACCTCCGCTGTGCCGGACACCAGGTAGGCCAGGGATACCCCCAGCTCCTTTGCGATCCTGGACTTCATGGAGTCCCGGATGCCAATGCTTCCGATCTCGTAGCGATACAGCGTGTTGGGCTTCACTCCAAGCCGTTCCGCCAGCTCCGGGCGCTTCATCCCAAGCGCCTTCCGCCGCGCCATGATGCGGGCGCCAATGCCCGCCTCCGCTCCTTCCGTCATTTCAGTCATCCCCTTCCGTGCCCTGAGCGCGATCCTGCCTCTTCAACCCCGCAAGTCATTTTACAACGGATCTTGCATTTATTCCAATTATGCTACATAATACGTAGCATAATGAACGACGTAAAGGCACGGTTGGGCCTACGGGCCGGAGCGTTAGAGAGGCCGTACCGACCGCTTGAGCCCGCGCAGAGGCGTGGATGGTCTGGCGAGGAGGTTGTGAGATGACGAATGCGTTGGGCGGGGTGCTGGGAGTTCAGCAATACGTGCTGCTGTTTCTGTGGGGCGTGCTCCTTTGGGGCGTGTGCCGTGAGGTGCGGGATTTTATTGGGATGCCGCGGCGAGGAAGGGCGCGGCGACATCGATGGAGAGAGGCGAAGCTGCCAGTCCCCGCCCCGGTGTGGCAGGCGACGAGGCCCGTCGGAGCCGGTGGGGGGGCCTGCCGAAGGGGAAAGGGAAAGCGCTCTCGAATCCCTGAGCGCAAGGGGGCCTTGAGGCTGGATGTCGATCGGAGCCGCTTCAGGCCGTAGAGGCACTCCGTCAGGGGCGGCGTTTCCTGCGTCAGGCGTTCTCCCCCTGGCCCTTCTCACCCCTTTGCTGCCTGGCGGCCTCCGCCTCCCGGTCACTCTTCATTCGCGCCTTGCGTGCGTTCTCCCCGCTGCCCATGAGGATGGCGATGGGCTTCAGCGAGTGGGTGCTGGCGCAGATGATCTGAAGGATCGAGGCGATGGGGGTGGAGAGGATCGCCCCCGGAATGCCCCAGATGACGCCCCACAGGAGGAGGGAGAGGAGGATGATGACGGGGCTCAGGCCGAGGCGGTCTCCCATGATCTTTGGGGTCAGGATGTTGCCGATGGAGACCTGCACGGCGGTCAGCAGGACGAGGACGAGGAGCGGCATGGTGAGGCTGGTGGGGGACTGGAGGATCGCCATGACCACCGGCGGCACCGTCGCGATGATGGACCCGACGGTTGGAATGAAGTTCAGGAGGATGGTCAGCACGGCCCAGCCAGTCGCCAGCTCCACGTTGCAGCTCGTCAAGATGACCCAGGCGCAGAGCCCGGTCGCGACGCTGATGAGGGTCAGCGCACCGAGGTAGCTGCTGATCTGGGAGGAGATCGTCGCCAGGATGCTCTTGACCGTCTCGCCGGTTCGGGCGCTGGGGCCGCGAAAGGCCTCGTCGATCTTATCGACGACGTAGGGGGCCTCGAGGAGCATGAACATCAGGAAGACCAGAGAGAGGACCAGCTTGCTCAGGAGGGTGATGGCCATCTCCGAGATGTAGCGCACGTAGGACGTCCAATCGGTGCGGAGCTTCTTCGTCAACTCCCCCATGAGGATGCTGCCCCCCGACAGGGCGGGGGGAGCGCTGTCGGCGGAGGCGGCGGCCGTCAGGATGAACGTGTTCCTGGGCACGTCTTCCTCCTCCTGTTCTTCGCTTCGGACGGAGGGGCGCGAGTTGGGGAGGAAGCCCAGGGTCATCAGGGTGTTGGTGAACTTTTCGATGGTGGGTTCGAGGTCGGGGTAGAACCGCTGATAGACCTCGCCGAATTCCACGGCCTGAGACGCGACGAAGCGCACCCCTATGAGGGTCATGCAGAACAGCAGGACGAACACCAGCGCGATCTTGAGGAAAGGGGGCAGCTTGAGCTGATCCCCCAGCTTGAGGACCGGACGGAAGATCTGCAATAGAAACCACGCGATCACCAGGGGGATGAACACCCCGCTGGCCAGGTGGAGGACGAAGCCGAGCGCGACCGCAGTCAGGATGGTCATGAGCCCGACGATGATCTTCATGTGCCTCAGCATGAACTTCGTGTTATGCCACTTCATTTATAAAGAAATCCCCCTCCGGGTCGTGTCGTCTTTTCTGGCGAGTGTGCAAGGTCACAGGGTGCGGACCATCGGGTCCTTGACTTAACTATACACCAAACCCATTTAAAAGTGTAGCTTGAAAACGGCCGCCCCGCCATAAATAAAGTCCATAGAGATTTGTGGGGGACTCGCAGCGGGGATGAGCTTCCCTTCGAGGGGCAAGGTCGCTGCGCGCGCCCCCGTCCTGTATAATAAAAACTCAAGCGGGCCGTTTTGGCGCTTGCCCGCTCTGCAAGCTGTCTGAACGAAGGAGGGGATGAGGTGGCGGGGATTGCCGGTTGCGCGGAGGCCAGCCCGCGAGCTGAGGGGAGTTGTTGCGCCGCTGCCGGCGAACCCTCCGTGAACGCCGGGCTCTCCGCAAAGGCCCTCGTCGCATGGTTCAGGGACCACGCCCGCTCCCTGCCCTGGCGCGAGGGTTACGACCCCTACAGGGTGCTCGTCTCGGAGTTCATGCTCCAGCAGACCCAGATGAGCACCGCGGTCCCCTACTTTACGCGCTGGATGGAGCGCTGGCCGGACCTCTCCGCTCTGGCTGGGGCGGACGAGTCCGAGGTTCTGAAGCTCTGGGAGGGGCTGGGGTATTACTCCCGGTGTCGGAACCTTCTGAAGGCGGCCCGGTCCATGGTGGAGGCGGGCTATCGGGTGCCGCCCCCCGATGCAGTGAAGCTCAGGACCTACCCCGGAATAGGGGAGTACACGGCCGGAGCCGTGGCCAGCGTGGCCTACGACCTTCCCGTGCCGGCCATCGACGGCAACGCGGAGCGCGTCATCGCACGCCTCTGCGACATCGCGGCTCCTGCGGGGAGTACGCCGCTCCGCAGCCGCGTCGCGGCTTTCGCGTCCGACATGCTGCGGACCGTCAGCCCACGGCTCCTGAATCAGGCGTTGATGGACCTGGGCGCACTGGTCTGCACCCCACGAGGCGCGGACTGCGGCGCCTGCCCGCTGGCGGTGTCGTGTCTCGCCCGCCGTTACGATGTCGTGAATGAGCGTCCCCTGCCGCGCGTCCGCCCCCTGGTGGTCCGGGAGGAGGCCTGGGGGCTGGTCGCCCTCTTTCAGGACCGCCTCCTGCTGCGCCGGCGCCCGGACCGGGGGGTGTGGGCCTCCATGTGGGAGGTCCCCTGGTTCCCCCGAACCGCTGCGGGCTTCGCTGCGGACTTTCGGAACTGGACGGGGGAGAATGGCTGGAGCCTGAAGGGCGATGTGCGGGAGTTGGGGGCGGTGAGCTTCTCCTTCACCGTCCACCGCGTCCGCGCCTGGGTGGTGGCGTGCGACCTCGATGAGCCGTCTCCGTGCCCTGACGACTGGCGCCTCGCTTCGCTGCCGGAGGCCGACGCGCTCTCCCTGCCGGCTCCGAGCAGGAAATTTCTCAACGTCTTCCGCAGGAGATAACATTATAGCTTGTTCTTCGCAACAGCCGCCCGTCCGTCCTTCATCCAGAGGTGACTATATTCCGGCTTTTTTAATTGCCTATCCCCCAAACCACAGGCAAAGTTTTTAACGTGCGTCGGAAACCGGTTTTGCACATTTTCTGCTGCACCTGACGGGTGAAAGGTCAGTATCGGCTTAACCTGTACAACGACGGGCTTGAGCGCCGATAAAGCCATCGCAACCTGTGGATTTGGGCTATCGCGCTTAGCTTGACAATCCAAGTCAGCGCTTCCTTAACTCAGCCGCTCCCTCAATGCCTCTATTTCGTCCAGGGACAGGCCGGTTGCCTCCGAGATTTTGGAGAGCTCAAGCCCCATCCGCAGCAGGTTTCGTGCCGCATCAGCCCTGCCCTTAGCCTCGCCCTCGGCCCTACCTTTGGCCTCGCCCTCGACCCTGCCCCTGGCCAACGCGGCCTCCTCGCGTCGGCCCGAGATGTCCTCCTCGTCCCAGAACTCCATCAGGTTCACAATGTACGCCAGGCGCTGATCCCGGTTCTGAAAAAATTCGCGCTCCAAATCCAGCGCCGCGCCGATTCCCGGCTCCATTGCCGCTATCCGTTCCATCTCGTCACCTCGCATTCCGTCCAGGTAACACAGCCAGCGCTCCAGCCTGTTCCGAGGGCGTCGGCCCGCCTTCCGTTCCCTGCGATCCTTCGGCAGTTCAAAGTAAACGATCTGAAGGTCGTCGCAGAGAAGCCGTCCGCTCGCGTCGTTGCGGATGGAGTAGCTGTTGCGGCACTCCCGCTCCTCCGGGAGCAGCTCGAAGTCCAGCAGGTTCAGGGAGATCGTGCGCACCGTGTCGAGGTACTTCCCCCGACGCTCCAGGGATGTCGCGTAGAGCAGAGACCAGTAATACAGGGTCCGTTTCAGGTAGCCCGGTTCGCGGCGGATTTGGACCTCCAGGTTGACCAGCTCGCCGTCAAGCCGGGCGGCGAGGTCCAGGCGGCTCCCCCTCCCCGAAGCCCGAACGGGCGAAAACTCCCGGTCGATGAAAGCGACCTGGGTAAAGGCCCGCTCCCCATTGGGGAACATCAGGGCGTTCAGCAGGTCGAGGAAAAGCTCCGCTCTCTCCGGCCTGCCGAAGAGGAATTTGAAGAGGACGTCTGCCAGTGGGTAGACCCGCCCCTGGCTCACGTCCAGATCGATCTGCTCCCTGGACCTGTGGGAGGGTGAGTAAAAGAGCGCTGAGCTCTCTCCGATTTCGTTCATTTCATTGCATTGCGCCTTATGCGCCGCACTTTTGTCGCTCGTCTTCATCGCCCCCGTCCAGCCTTGACGTCATTATAGCAAAGGTTTTAGCGGACTGGCTGTACGATGCCGCTCTTGCGGAGAGTGTCAGGGATGCCCACGCCGAGGAGCGACTGCTCCATATCCGAAAGTATCACCGAAAGACCTGCCTGCCGCGGCGGGGGATGATATCAATTCGCGTTTAATACGGATTGCCTCCCCTGAAAGGGGAGGTGGTTCGCGTCAGCGAACCGGAGGGGTTGTTTCTCAGGCTCAACACCCCCCAGCCCCTTCGGGGCAGCCCCCCTTGCAGGGGGGCCTTTCTTTCCCTTTAGACGCAAATTGATATGACATGATCACCAATCAACGACAGCATTTGACGTCCGCCTCGAAAGATGGTAATATACTCGCCGTTGTTGATAGGGGTTCCGGTCGTTTGGCGGTTCGAGGCGGCGGGGACGCTTTTCGGGGCGTAGCGCAGTCTGGCTAGCGCGCTTGGTTCGGGTCCAAGAGGTCGGAGGTTCGAATCCTCTCGCCCCGACCATTGAGCAGCACGTGGAGGTTGGGGTTTCCCAGCCTCCTTTTTTGTGGGCCTCGATCGGCCTGGATTTTGCTTCGGGGCGGCGGGTTGGGACGCGGCCCGTCCCGGAATCTTTGAAAGGGGTGGGGGCAATGGCGGTGGGCGGTTCCACGCAGCGGCAGGCGGGAGGGGGCTTCCTTCCTGTCTGCCGCGCGGACATGGAGGCGCGCGGGTGGAGCGAGCTTGACTTCTTGTTCGTGAACGGCGACGCCTACGTGGATCACCCCTCCTTTGCCGTCGGCCTGATCTCCCGCCTCCTGGAGCGCGAGGGGTATCGGGTCGGCGTCGCTGCCCAGCCCAACTGGCGTGGGGACGAGGACTTCACCTGCATGGGGCGCCCCCGGCTGGGGGTGCTGGTGGGCGCGGGGAACCTGGACTCCATGCTGGGAAAGCTGACCGCAGGGAAAAAGGCCCGACGGACGGACGCCTACTCGCCGGGAGGCGCCGTGGGGCTGCGGCCGGATCGCGCGACGATCGTCTACTGTCAACAGGTCCGCCGGATCTTTGGGGACATCCCGCTGGTCATCGGCGGCATCGAGGCCAGCCTCCGACGCCTCGTCCACTACGATTACTGGTCGGACTCCCTGCGGCGATCCATCCTCCTGGACAGCCAGGCGGACCTCCTGATCTACGGCATGGGGGAACGGCAATTACTGGAGATCGCGGCGGCACTGAAGAGGGGCGTCCCGGTGGGGGAGGTGCGGGACGTCCGGGGCACCTGCTATGTGGCTGAACGCGGCCAGGAGCCCGCGGGCTCGGTGCCGCTTCCCTCCTGGGACGAGATCGTCCGGGACCGACGGAAGTTCGCGGAGGCCTTTCGCCTCTCCTCGCTGGAGCAGGACGCGTTGCGGGGCCGCACGCTCCTTCAGGGGCACGAGAAGGGGACCCTCGTCCAGCTTCCCCCCGCGCTGCCTCTGACGGAGGCGGAGATGGACGGCGTCTACGACATGCCGTACCTGCGCCGGTGGCACCCGAAGTACGACGCGCTGGGAGGGGTGCCGGCGCTTGCCGAGGTGAAGTTCAGCGTCACGAGCCACAGGGGCTGCTTCGGCAGCTGCGCCTTTTGCGCCATCCACGCCCATCAGGGGCGGATCATTCAGGCCAGGAGCCACGAGTCCATCCTGCGGGAGGTCCGGGCCTTGACGAGGCTCCCGGACTTCAAGGGCTACATCCACGACGTCGGTGGGCCGACGGCCAACTTTCGTCACCCGTCCTGCAAAGACCAGCTGGAGCGCGGCGTCTGCCGCGGGAAGGAGTGCCTCTTTCCAACGCCCTGCCGACGGCTTGACGCGAGCCACGAGGACTACCTGGCGCTGCTTCGGAAGTGCCGCGCCGTACCGGGCGTGAAGAAGGTGTTCGTGCGCTCCGGACTTCGGTACGACTACCTGCTGTTGGACGGCGCGCACGGGAAGGCCTTTCTGCGCGAGCTGTGCGAGCACCACGTCAGCGGCCAGCTGAAGGTGGCTCCGGAGCACGCTTCGCCCGCCGTCCTGCGCGTCATGCGCAAGGGGAGCGTCGAACAGTACCGCAGGTTCGTGGAGCTCTATGAGGAGTGCAACCGGAAGCTGGGGAAGAGGCAGTACCTCGTTCCCTACTTCATGACGTCGCATCCGGGCGCCGGCGTGGACGAGGCCATCGAGCTGGCGGAGTTCGCCGCGGAGCTCTCCTTCTGTCCCGAACAGGCGCAGGATTTTATCCCCACGCCCGGCAGCCTGGCGACCTGCATGTACTACACGGGGCTGGACCCCTTCACGGGCGTTCCCGTCCGCGTGGTGCGGCGGGAGTCGGAGCGGCGGGAGCAGCGGGCGCTCCTTCAGCACCGGATGCCGCAGAACAGGTGCCTGGTCCTTGAGGTCCTCCGGAGGAAGGGGCGGATGGACTGCGCGGCGAAGCTGTATCCGGACGAGCGGAGGGGCCGCCAGGACACCGTCCCCGCTTCAGGAGCGGCTCCAACTCGACGAGCAGGACGGAAAGGAAGATCAAAAGGCAGCCGAACAGCATCCTGAGGGAGGTGGGTTCGCCCAGGAAGATGACGCTCCAGAGCAGGCCGAACACGGATTCGAGGCTCATCAGGATCGCCGCGTGGCTGGCCTTGGTGTACCTTTGAGCGCAGATCTGCACCAGGTAGCAGAGGAAGGTGCAGAACACGATCGCGAAGGCCAGCTCCGGCAGCCCGCGCCGCCAGTGGAACTGGAGCGGCCTCTCGAACAGGAGCGCGGCGGCCAGCGTCAGCAGCGAGAGGACCGTAAATTGCACGAAGGTGAGGCTGATGGGGTCGCATTGAGCGGAATAGCGGCTGATGGCGATGATCTGAAGGGCGAAGAACAGGGCGCACAGGACCGTCAGGGCCTCCCCTCTGCCGAGGGGGCCCGATAGGTCCGAGGTGAGGAGGGCCATGCCGATGAGGCACGTGCAGGTGGCCGCGAGGGTGTGCCATCCGGGGAACAGGCCGCGGAAGAGCCAGAGGAGCAGCGGGACGAACAGCACGTAGGTCGACACCAGAAAGGCCTGCCTGCCTGGGGCCATGAACAGGAGCCCGAGGGTCTGGCAGAGGATGGCGCCGAACAGGGCGACGCCGATCACGACGCCTCCCGCCACCGCCTGACGGGACATTCTGCCGATCCGCCTGTGGAAGAAGAGGAGCAGCAGGGCGCTGCCGCAGGAGAAGCGCAGGAACAGGAGCCAGTTCGGCGGGTAGAGGTCGAGCAGCACCTTGACGACGGTGAAGCTGCCCCCCCAGAGGAGGGCGCAGAGCAGGAGGGCCAGGTCCGCGATCAGCGCCGCGGCGCGTGCGGATATCCTCCCCTGGGCCGTCGTTTCGTCCGTGGGATTGGCGACCCCTTCCTTTATGAGTGGAGCACGTTCTTTTTCCATGAGGCGTCCTCCTGCGGGTGCTATGGCCCTCCTGTGTTTTTTGTGCGCCGAAGCCCGCGTCGACCGCGGGTGCGCATTGCCCTTACGGTTAAATTGATTATAATGTAATATATTCGGCGCTTCAACAGAACGGGGCATTTTTTCCCTGTGGCAGGGCGTCTGCGATGGGGTAAAATAGGGGCGGATTTTTTAGAAAAGCGCCATATCAGGTGAGGTGGAGGCTATTGAACGAGTTGGCCGATCGAATTGGAATTTACGCGGCGAGCCGCCTTTCCGCGCAGCTGCCGGGGTTGATCTTTCGCGGGCAGCGCAGCGGGGACACGGGGCTGAACGCGCACCTGGAGACCGTTGAGGCATACCCCAGGCTGGGAAAGGTCGTCGGCCTTCAGATCCGTTCCGACGAGGACGAGGGCGTGGAGCGCACGGCGCGGGGGTACGTCTGCCGCGGCGAGATGCTTCATTTTGCCTATTGGCTCCAGCACTCGCTGCCGGTAATCCTCATGGTCCATGAGCGGGAGCGGGACCGCCTCGTGTGGGAGGCCGTCTCCGCGGAGACGATCGAGATATCCGGGGCGCAGTGGAAGCTGCTCGTCCCCTACGACCAGGCGTATGGCGTGGAGACGGGAGACCGCATCGCGGACCTGCCCTGCTACAGCCCCTACCTGGCGCGCCTCGCGCTGGATCGCCCGTGGATGCAGCTGATCGAGTCCGGGCGCGGCATCCTGCTCGAGATGGACGAGTGGCTGAACCAGCCCTCTGCCCGGGGCAATCTGCGCCTGTCCGTGATGGCGGAGGACAACTCCGCCCGGGAGCTCGTCTTCGAGTGGCCCTTCCAGACCGATCCCGACATGCCCCACGTGTTTCGCCTGCCCTCCCTGTTCCCCTGGGCCCACATCGAGCCGGACCGGGCCTTTTACCGCGAGAGGCTGGGGGACGACCGGAAGGTCGAGGGCCTCTCTCCCTGGACCGTAGAGGCGGGAGAGATCGCGCGCTTCAGGCTGCGCCTTGCCCTGAATGAGCTTGGGCGTGCCTTCCTGGTGACGGAACAGTTTCTCAGGCGCGGAGAGTTCCCCGCTGCGGAGCGTGCCGGGGACTTTGGGCAGGAGTACGAGAGGGGAATCAAGTTCCAGCTCTACAAGGGGCAGGGATAGAGGTCGTCCTTAGTTTTTTTAAGGAAGCGCTGATTAATCTTCAAAAGTTGTTGAAAGCGATCAAGGAGCATCAAACGGAGGGTATCCTTCAGCGCTTCCTTAAGTTTTAAAATGGGGCTACGCTCCCCGCTTCGGGGAGCCTTCCGGCAGCCGTTCGCCCTTGCTCACGGGCCGTCAGTCCCAATCCCCACGCGCTTCGCGCGGCCTGATGAAGTTTCATGCACTGAAGGGAGCCCATGCGGTTGGCAGTTCTTAACGACTTAATCAGTGTTTCCTTAATGATCGTAGTGGGCAAAACGGCAAATCCCCAAAAAATCACGGTTCTGGAGAGCGAGGGTGGGAGCTATAGAGAATAAAAGGCCCGGTAACGCCGCGGGACAGGACGGCGTTGTGCGAGAGGTCGCCGTCGAGGACCTGGGACAGTTTTGCGAGGGACAGGCCGTGATCGCAAACGACATCGCCGGAGCGACCGGAAGCATCCTCATCTCCAGGGGAACTTCTCTGATGAGCGTCGCCTCATCCATCGCCAGCCTGCAGAAGCAGCTGCGCAACGCCAACGTCCGCAGGGTTCGCCTGTTCCTCCCCAGCGGGGGGACCAGGGAGGAGATCGAGTCCCTCGTCCGCGGCATCAAGCCGGGCATCGCCCCCATCGACGCCGAGCTGGCGCACCAAACGGTGAGTCAGGTCGAGGACGTTCTGGAGCGGATTCAGTCGGGGAACTGTACGCCAGAGAACGTCCAAAACCTGGCGGACCGCGGCAGAGTCCTGGCCAGCCAGATCGCGAAGGCCCCGCAGCTGATGTTCTGCCTGGGGCACGTGCGGGACTGGGACGAGTACACCAGCGTACACTCCCTGAACGTCTCGCTCCTGTCGAGTTTTCTCGCAGATCGCATGTTTCCCGATCGTCCGGAGTTTGCGGAGTTTATGGCGATCGGGGGCATCTTGCATGACCTGGGCAAGGCGAAGGTTCCTCACGAGATACTGAACAAGCCGGCAAAGCTTACGGACGAGGAGTTCGCCGTCATGAAGCAGCACCCGGCCCTGGGCGTCCAGCTGGCGGTGGAGAGCGGGGTGACGGATGAGCGCACGCTCACGGTGATCCGGGGGCACCATGAGCGCTATGGCGGCGGAGGATACCCCGACAGCCTGGACAGGAAGGACCTCCCCATTGAGGCCAGGATCGCGGCCGTAGCGGACGTCTTTGACGCGCTGACGGCCAAGCGCGTTTATAAGGACCCCATGCCGGGGCGCGAGGCGATCGCGCTGATGACGGGGGCGATGGCCGCCCACTTTGACCCTGCGGTCATGCGCGTGCTGTTGCTGGCCGTTGGCATCTACCCATCGGGGATGCTGGTCGAGCTGTCGGACGGGAGCGTGGGAGCGGTCATCGGTACCACAGGAGCAGACGTGGTGCACCCTCAGGTGGCGCTCCGCTACGATCGCTTTGGGAAGCCCGTGACGGACAAGACGATCGTCCAGACGGGGGCCGACTCCGGGCTGCTCGTCGTGCGTTCCCTTCAGGCGAACGACAAGATCGGTTTCTGACGTGCTGGCTTTTCATGAACGGATGATATATTAGAGATGATATATATAAATCCAAAAATAGTGGGGTGTTGCGCGCGGCTGCGGTCTGCGGCCCGCGTTTAAATAAGTGGGGGGTGTGTCTTGTTGGCGGAAAAGAAGCGCTTTAAGGTCGAGGTCAACAACGCGTGGTGTAAGGGGTGCTCCCTTTGTATCGGGGTCTGCCCCAAGTCCGTTTTAAGCCTCAGCGATCGCCTGAAGTCGGAGGCGACGAAGCAGGAGGAGTGCATCGGCTGTCGTCAGTGCGAGAACATTTGTCCCGATCTCGCTATCACGGTGAAGGAGGATAAGGCAAATGGCTGACGTCGCTTTCTGGCAGGGAAACACTGCGCTGGCCCATGGGGCCCTTGCCGCGGGGTGCAACTTCTTCGGGGGATATCCCATCACGCCCTCGACGGAGATCGCGGAAGTGATGGCAGAAGAGCTGCCGAAGCTTGGCGGGCACTTCATCCAGATGGAGGACGAGCTGGCCGGGATCGCAGCCGCCATCGGAGCCTCCATCGCAGGCGCCAAGGCGCTTACGGCCACCTCCGGCCCCGGCTTCTCGCTGAAGCAGGAGAACCTCGGCCTGGCCTATATTGCGGAGATTCCCCTCGTGGCGGTGGACGTCATGCGGGGCGGTCCCTCCACGGGGACGCCCACCAAGGTGGCTCAGCAGGACGTGATGCAGGCGCGTTGGGGCACCCACGGCGACCACGCGACGATCTGCTACTCGCCGTCATCGGTGCAGGAGTGCTACGACCTGGCGATCAAGGCCTTCAACGCGGCGGAACGCTTCCGTCAGCCGGTCCTGATCCTGGGGGATGAGGTCGTGGGGCACATGAGGGAGAAGGTCGTGAAGAAGGCCCCCGGGGAGGTCAAGATCGTGAACCGCGTCCGGCCGACCTGCGATCCGGCGAAGTTCACGCCCTACCTTCCGGACCCGGTGACGGGAATCCCTCCCATGGCCTCCTTCGGCGACGGCTACTCCTGGCACGTGACGGGCTTGACGACGAACGACTGGGGGTTCCCGACGAACGACAACGCGGAGATCGAGAAGAAGATCCTGCGGATGATGAGCAAGGTTTCCCGCGCCCGCTCCGAGATCGTGGAGTACGAGGCGGAGTACATGGACGGCGCTGACGTCGTGGTGGTGGCCTACGGCAGTGTGGCCCGGTCCGCCCTGCGCGCCGTGCGCGACGCCCGCAAAGCCGGCATCGCAGCGGGCTTCTTCCGCCCCATCACGCTCTGGCCCTTCCCGGACGAGGAGCTGCTGCAGGCCTCCCTGGGGGCGAAGACCGTCATCGTCCCGGAGTTGAACTGCGGGCAGCTCGTCCTGGAGGTGGACCGCGTGTTCCACGGCAGGAGCGACGTTCAGCCGTTGAATCTCGTGAACGGCGAACTCTTCAAGCCCTCAGAGATAGGCCGCAAGATCAAGGAGGTGGCTTAAGATGCCGAACGCAGAGGTTTTGAGCTGGGTCAGAAGCAGGTTTATGCCCCACATCTGGTGCCCCGGATGCGGACATGGCGTCATCATGCACGCCATCATCCGAGCGCTGATCGGCATCGGCGCGGACCGGAAGAACACGGTTCTGGCTTCGGGAATCGGCTGTTCCAGCCGCATGGCGGGGTACATCAACGCCTGCACGCTCCACTCGACCCACGGCCGATCCCTGGCCTTCTCCACCGGCATCAAGCTGCACCGGCCCGACCTGACGGTGGTGAACGTGATGGGCGACGGCGACTGCACGGCCATCGGCGGCAACCACTTCATTCACGCCTGCCGCCGCAACATCGACATCACGGCCATCGTCATGAACAACAACATCTACGGCATGACGGGCGGTCAGGCCAGTCCCACGACGCCCGTCGGAGCCTTTGCGACGACGACGCCCTACGGCGCCGTGGACCCGACCTTCGACATCTGCAAGCTGGCAGAGGGGGCCGGCGCCTCCTACGTGGCGCGCACGACCATCGCCAACCCCAAACAGGCGGAAACCTTCATCGCAAACGGCATCCGCAAGAAGGGCTTTTCCGTCATCGAGATCGTGACGCACTGTCACACGCAGTTCGGGCGTAAGAACAACCGCAGGCTTCCCATCGAGAACTACAAGTACTTCAAGGAGAACTCCATCCCTCTTGCCCTGGCGAAGGACAAGAGCCCGGAGGAGCTGGCGGGCAAGATCGTCTGTGGGGAGTTTGTGAACAAGGACACCCCCGAGTACACGGAGCAGTATCAGAAGCTGGTCATCGATAAGGCGAGGGGGTAAGGACATGGCTGATGAGAGATATGAGATTCGTATCGCCGGCTCCGGTGGGCAGGGCGTCATCCTGGCGACGGAGCTGATCGGGCAGGCGATCACCTACCACGAGCCGGAGCTCTACGTGGTGCAGTCCCAGGCCTACGGACCGGAGGCCAGGGGAGGGAAGTCCAAGGCGGAGGTCGTCATCTCCTCGAAGCCGATCGACTACCCCAAGGTCATCGCCCCAAGCCTGCAGATCATCCTAACCCAGGCGGCTGCGGACGAGTTCGCCCCCGACACCATGCCGGGCGGGCGCATCGTGTACGACGACTTCTTCGTCACGGACATCCCCGGAATGAACCTGGAGAGCGGGGCCGGCAGCGTGGAGGCCCACGGGGGCATCGACGCTCGCGTCTACTCCCTGCCGATCATCAAGACGGCCCGCGAAAAGCTGGGGCGCGAGATCGTCACGAACATGGTGGCCCTGGGCTGCGTGGGGCGGGTGCTGGAGCTCGAAAAGATCGCCTCGCCCGACTCCCTGCGCAAGGTCATTCAGGCGCACTTCCCGGTGCCCAAGATCGCGGACCTCAACGTGGCGGCCTTTGACGCCGGGTACGAGATCTTCAGGAACAGCCCTCTTCCCGACTGAACCGGGTAAAAACCGTCGTTCAGACTCGCGAAGACGAGGCCGGCGCTTAAAAGCGCCGGCCTTTCGCTTGCCTTACGCGCGGAGCCAGAGGGTTGCCGCTCCGTTCTCGTCCCACTTTAAGACGGCCCTGGTGTCGTCCGTGAGCTGGCCGGCCGAACGGACGGGGGAAAGCGCCGCGCCCTCGGAGGGGAGCAGGTAGTAGGTGAAGCGGCTTGGGTCCGCCTCCGCGAAGTCCGCCCGCGCCGCCTCCGCGTCGAAGGGATGGCAAATGATCTCGGTGGCGGCTTGCAGCATCGTCTCCCACATGGGCCGATCCCTCTCGGACAGGAGGGCCAGCACCTCCTCCGGAGCGACGCCCCTGGGGACTTCCGGCTTCGGCCCTGGAGCCTCTGCCTGGAGGGCTATACCCTCCTCCGGGGCGACGGACGATTTCACGGGCTGAGCAGGCGCGGCGGACTGCGCCGCCTCTCCGGCCTCCTTCCGCTTGGCGGCCTCCACAGGCCCCGGCTCCCGCTCTTCCTCGGCGGAGTCAAAGACGCGAATGACCCCGGTGCGCAGATAGTCCTTCAGGTCAGGCCTCTTTTTCCTGGACATCTAGTTTTCCCCCTTGTGGTCTGCGCCCTGCGAGGGGCGGGGCAACGGAGCTGCGGCGGGCGTTTCCGGTGCCACAGCGGCTCCCTCGCACCGATCGAGGAACTCCTCGGTGGCCGCCTTGTAGTCCCTGGCGCCCGTGGAGCCGGGCGCGTAGGAGAAGATGGAAAGCCCCAGGCTCGATGCCTCGATCAGGCTGACGTTTTGGCGTATGTAGCTCTTGAAGAGCAGGCCGCCGAAGAAGTTCGCCACCTCCCGCTCGACCTCGCGGGCGATGAAGATCTTTGGGTTGTGGCGGGTCATGAGGATCCCCAGGAGCGTGAGGGCAGGGTTCAAGCGCTCGTTGAACAGGGGGATGGCCTCGTTCAGGAGCCTCAGGCCCGCCAGGCTGTAGAACCCCCCGTCCATGGGGACGAGGAGGCGGTCGGCCGCGGTCAGCACGTTGCGGGTGAACACGCCGAGTTGCGGCGGGCTGTCCAGCAGGACGTAATCGTAGCGGCTGGGGGGGAGGGCGGCCATGGATTCCCTCAGCAGCGTGTCGCGACCGAAGGGGCCCTCCGGGTTCAGCTCCGCCATGATGAGGTCCAGGGAGCTGGGGATGACGTCCACCCCTTCATGCACCGTCCTGATGTCGTCCCAGGATGCGTTTCCCGTGAGCAGGTCGAAAACCTGCGGGGTGTTGGGAGCGACGGTGACGCCAAAGCTCGTGCTCAAGTTGCTTTGGGGGTCCATGTCCACCACCGCGACCTTCTTGCCCATTCGGGCGAGGGCGACGGCCAGGTTCTGGCACGCGGTGGTCTTGCCCACCCCGCCCTTCAGGTTGCAAAAGCCTATCGTCAACAAAGAAAACACTCCTATTCGTTCTTCGTGCAGGCCGCAGTCCGCCTTGGGCGTCCCAAAGATGCCGGGACAGTCCCCTATTTTCTCCTGCCCGCCGAGGCGGGGGCGGGGCCCTCCTGCGTGGGGTGCTCCCCGCTGCGCGCCAGGAACGCCTCGACCTCCGCGTTGGGGTGGATGGCAAGGGCCTCCCGATAGCACGCCATGGCCTCGGCGGTCTTGCCGGCGTTGAGGAAGGCGTTGCCCTCGCGCACCTTCGCGTTGGCCGCCTGAAGGGCGCGGCGGTCGTGCAGGATGGCCTCGACGCGCTCGACCCACGCCTTCAGTTCTTCGTTGGGGAAGATCGCCAGGCTCTTGCGGTAGAGAGGGGCGGCCTCCTCGAGGCGTCGGTTGAGGTACAGGGCGTCCGCGAAGCGCGCAAGCCGCGCGGCATCCGCCCTCGTGCCGATGCCGAAGTCCTCCGGGCCGCGCGGCTCGGAGTCGACGCTCACGACCCTCTCCAGCTCGTCGATGCGCTTCTGCGCCGCCTCCGTGTCCCACACCCTTCGGCTCTCGAGGTATCGGATGAGGGCTTCCTTTGCGTTGCCCTTCCTGGCCAGAGCCTGTCCCTCCTGATAGAGGGCCGCGGCCTGCCTCTTTCGGCGCTCCAGAACGACGCGCAACTCATCGATGTGCTGTTTCAACGCGGCGTCCGGGTTGCTCACGATGCTTGCGGAGTAGTGGGCGATGGCCCCCTCGATGTCGTCGTCGCGCTCCATCGCGCTGCCCTCGCTCGCATAGCGGTTCGCGTCGGCCATGAGCTCGAGGCGCTGGCGGATGCGCGCCGTCCTCTCCTGAATGGCGTCCGAGGAGAGGACGGCGGCGGACCTCTCGTAATAGGCGATCGCGTCCTCAAAAAGCCTCTCCTGGTCGTAGGCGGAGGCGGTGTCGCGCAGCCACTCCGCCCGCTGCCGCTTGACGCGGAGCTCGTCGATCTCCTCCTCCTCCTTCCGGATGAGGGCCTCCCCCTCCTCGGTGGGCCACACGACCTGAGCCAGGCGAAGGCTCTTCAGCCCGTCGTCATGAAATCCCTTTGCGATCTGATCCGCCGCCTTGTCGCGAAAGTCCAGCGCGCGCAGGAAGCGCGAGTGCTTGGTGGCCATCGCCCTGAAGCCCTTTGCGATGTCCTGGTCCCTTGGGGCTGCCGCCTGGGCCTCGGCTCCCAGCCTCATGGCTTTCGCGTAGTCCTTCGCGTCCCAGGCCTCTTCGGCGCGCTCCCAGGTCTCCCAGGCCCGACGGGCGACCTCCGACTCCTGCAGGACCGCGCTGGGCAGGGTGACGCCGATCGTACTGCTGCCGCTCCCCAGGAAGACTCCAGCCCGGTTGAATGCGCTGACGGCGACCTCGCTGTCCCCCGCCTCGCTGCGGAAGATGACGAGGTCCGATCCCCCGTCTGCACTCAGGATGGCGGTGGAGGGATCGGCGATCCAGGAGAAGGAGGCCTCCCCGCTGAAGGCGGGGACGAACTGAGCTCGAAGCCTTATGGGGCGATTCGTCATGAGCGCGTCCTCGGACACGCTCGTCTTTTCCGTGGCGTCCCACAGCGTGACGAGGTCGCGCGAGACGACGACGATCTCGACGTCGTACTCCTTTGGCGTCACCGTCGTCTCGGCGTCGCCCAGGGAAGCTCCGCTATGGTCGTGGACGATGGCCGTTACCTTGATGGGAAGGGTGTTGACGGGGGTGAAGGCGCACTCGCGCCCCCCCGCGCGCAGCAGGACGGGCTTGACGTCGCCGCTAATGGCCCATTCGATGACGGCGTCGGGAGGGACGGAGGCGGGGTCTGCCGTGAGGACGACCTCCGTGCCCACGTGCGGTTCCCCCGCCATGAGGATGCCTGGCTGTGCCGCCTCCGCCGGGAGGCCAGGGTGCGTCAGGCTGAGGGCGAGGACCGACACGAGCGCCCCGAATCGCTTTGCACCCCATGGAAAAACCTCTGGAACGCGAAAAAGTCCTTTCATTGAGAGCATGAGGAATCTACTCCTTACGTCAAAAGGTCTGTAAGCCGCGGGGAAGGTCCGGAAAGCGGCCTCCGGTCGCCGTGGCGGGTTCGGGATATTTCGTTCCCGATGGGGGAAGGTGGCGACGTGATTTATGAAAACCCTGATTAAGTTCGTTGAGAACTGTCAACCGCATGAGCTCCCTTCAGTACCTGAAACTTTATCAGGCCGCGCGAAGCGCGTGGGGACTTTAAGGAAGCGCTGAAGGAGACCCTTACTTTTGATGAACCTTGATTGCTTTCAACAACTCTTTAAGATTAATCAGCGCTTCCTTATTTTTAATTTTACGCTATTTCAACGGGAAAATCCAACGGTTGCGTCGGCGGAAGTCGTTTGGAACGGACGTCCTGTACGGAGTGCGCCGCGCCCCTCTCAAAGAGAGGAAGCGTTGGGCAGTTTCTTGACTTTTTGTCGGGCCTGCCACATACTGACCCACATACGGACTTTGTTGGACAACGAAGCCCCAACCCGCGGGCAAAAAAACAGCACCTTGCAGGGACTGTTTGTAAAAACAGTGTTAAGCTTAAGTCACCAAACAATAAGCCATCACCTGCGAGGTGCGAAGACCATTATGCCATACAAACGACTAAAAATCGAGGTTAAGACGACGGACAAGATGCAGGACATCACCCCTTTTGCCGGTCTTTTCCCCGTTATCGAACTTTGGAATCGGCTCCATCTTGACGAAATCATCGATACTTTCATAGGAATCAGGAAGGACAAAGGGTACCGGGACTCCGAGCAGCTTCTGTCGATGGTCCTGCTGAACCTCAGCGGCGGCAGAGCCGTGGAACACCTGAAGTTTTTGAAGGAGCAGGCGGGGCTGAAGAAAATCTCCCTGCCGTTTCCATCTCCGACGTCGGCCCGGGACTACGCCAGCTGTTTTCACAACGAATCGGAGGACCGGGAGCGGGGTCATGGCCGTTCCTTTGTCCCGGCATCGAATGAGGCGCTGAGGGGATTTGAGGAGGTGCACCGCCATCTTCTGAGGTGCGCGTTCGAGGCGTCTGCGCAGGAGGAGTTGACGCTGGACCAGGACGCGACGTTCATCGAGACGGAGACGAGCGGGGCGTTGTACAACTACCAGGGGAAACGGAGTTATGAGGCGTTGAACGTGTACTGTCCGGAGTACGACCTGCCTGTGGCGACGGAATACCGGGACGGGAATGTGAAGCCTGGGCACGGACAGCTGGAGCAGCTGCAGGGGGTACTGGCGCATCTTCCTGCGGGAGTGAGGAAGGTAAGGTACCGTTCGGACAGTGCGGGTTACCAGACGCGTCTTTTGCGCTATCTGGCGGAGGGTCAGGATGCGCGTTTCGGGGTGATCGAGTTTGCGATATCGTGTCCTGTATACAGGGATTTCAGGGAGGCGGTGGAGGCAGTTTGTGAGAAGGATTGGCGCCCTTTGGGCAACGGCCAGGAATGGGCGGAGGTCGTCTATGCGCCACAGTCTTTGAGCCTCGGCAGGAAAGGTCCGACGTACCGTTTTCTTGCCATTCGCGAGGCATTCGAGTTGGAGGGATCGGGAAAGAAGCTTCGACTGTCTCAGGAGCTGCAGGACTCACGGCAGCTGTTCATACCAGAGCTGATCGACGACCTGGAGTCTGAGAAAGCCAGGGTGAAGAAGCTACATCTGACGGAGCTTGGCGGCCACGTATACAAGGTGTTTGGTATCGTGACGAACCTGTTGGATTGGGAGGGAGGAGCGGTAATCCGTTGGTATCGTGAGCGGTGCGGCAAGTCAGAGGAAGTGCACCGTATCCTGAAGGAGGACCTGGGCGGCGGGCACGTCATCTCGCACCGATTTGGGTCGAACGCGTTCTGGTGGAATGTGTCGGTGCTGTCTCTGTCGCTGCACAGTTTGTTAAAGCGCCTGCTTCTGCCTGAAGCGTTGAGGAGTTACCGTCCCAGGACGCTGCGATTTTTGTTTTACACGAGCATAGGGCGTATGGTGCGCCATGCGCGCCGCATGGTGCTGCAGGTGAAAGGGGGAGTTGTGGGGAGTTGGTTTCTGGGAGCGTACCGGAAGCTTGAGAAATTGGCTATCTCGCTGGAATGAGCAGGAGAACGCTGGGCCAATAGCCGAGAGGGGGTGTGGGTGCGAGCCCACGCTGACGGGGTTATTGTGAGAACGGGAAGATATTTCCGTATTTGAAGGCAGCGGAGGGGTGAACAGCCCATTTTTTAAAACTTTTCCTCTGCCTGGCCCTTTACTTTGCCCGCGCTTTGCGTTCCCGTGGATTTGGGCGAAGGCTGAGCACTTCCGCTTCCTTTGTTTTTGAGTTACAATTAAGCGGGCGGACAGGTTCGTTGACTGCTGAGGATCGTCGGGGAGAGGTCGGGCCGCAGGGAGTGCACTGCAGCCGCGTTATGAATTGTTCACTGCCCCGCTTGTCAGTCAGAGGACTGAGAGGGCCGATGCCGTCGGGACGACGGACGGTCGACGATTGACCATTACGCGGAGGTGAATGGATGTGCGGCTTCTGACACGATCCGACTTTGATGGGTTGATGTGCGCGGTGCTCCTGAAGGAGCTGGATCTCTTCGACGATAAAAAGTTTGTACACCCCAAGGACATCCAGGATGGAGTCATCGAGGTGAACTCCAACGATATCCTGGTCAACATCCCCTATGCCCCCGGGTGCGGCATGTGGTTTGACCACCACACGAGCGAGGACTCGCGGGGAGTGATGCACCAGTATAAGTACACGGGGGCGTCCTGGCCGGCGCCCAGCTGCGCGCGGGTGATCTACGAGTACTACGGCGGCGGTCGGGGTGCCCTCGTCCGCTTCAAGGACATGGTGGTCGAGGCCGACAAGTGCGACTCGGCGCACTTCACCCGCGACGAGGTGCTGAACCCGCAGGGGATGGTGCTCCTGTCCTTCATCATGGACCCAAGGACGGGGCTGGGACGCTACCGGGACTTCCGCATCTCGAACTATCAGCTCATGGACTGCCTGATCGACTACCTGCGCACGATGTCGGTGGACGAGATCATGCAGCTGGAGGACCTCCAGGAGCGCGTTCGCCTCTACGACGCCCACAAGGACCTCTTCGTCGAGATGATGAAAAAGTACTCGTGGACCCGGAACACCGCCGTGGTCACGGACCTGCGGGGCGTGGAGGAGACCTACGTGGGCAACCGTCACGTCATCTACGCGCTCTTTCCGGACCAGAACGTCTCCGTTCGCGTCTTCGACGGGAAGAACAAGGAGTTCTGCGTGTTCTCGGTGGGGTACAGCATCCTGAACCGCACGGCGACGGTGGACGTCGGCAAGCTGATGCTGAAGCATGGAGGCGGCGGGCACCGCAGGGTGGGCACCTGTCAGGTGCCCTACGGGGAGGCCGACGCGGTTCTTGAGGACATCCTGACCGAGATCAACAAACAGAACTGGCAGATGCTGAACATCACCGGCCTGGAGGAAGGCTAGGCGGGAACCGGACGCCAGGGCCCCGAGGGCGGATTTTCTCCCAAAGAGGCGGCCCCGTTTCCGGGGCCGCTGTTTTGTCGGCGGACTCACGTTTGGAGGCGTGTCATGTTATCCTCGGATTTTCTGATGGACCTCGCCAGGCGGATTCAGGAGGGCGTGAAGCTAACGGAGCAGGAGCTGCTCAGGCGGGCCTCGGCGCCCGGAGGCGAGGGGGACGCGGCAGGTTTTTCCCCGAACGAGGCCATTTCGGGGAGGTCAGCCGACCGCGATCTGGCGGGCAACTTCGCCGCCGCCATCGCGAAGCTCCTGGACGAGGGAGACGTCTCCGAGGTGGAGCTGGCGGAGAAGCTCGGTTGCCTCGCGGAGGACGTCCACGCCCTGCGCCGCAGGAGCCCGTCGCTTCCAAGCCGGGAGCTCCTGTCCGTGCTCGCCCTGAAGCTCGCGCTGACGCCGGAGCAGGCGAAGGACCTCTTTCTGGCTGCGGGCTACGAGTTCTCGAAGTGCGAGGTCAGCGATATCGTGCTCCTCTACTGTCTGGAACAGGGCGTCTTTGACATCGACGAGGTCAACGACGCCCTGACGTGCTTCAACCTCAAGAGGCTGTCCCCTCAGGCAGCCGTCGTGGAGCTGGATCGGCGGGCCTGGGTGACCTTTCACTAACGTATCTTCAGAATCAATGTACGGAGGTCTTTTTATGGACGGAATGGACGAACGGATTTTTTACATTACGACCCCCATCTACTACGTCAACGACGTCCCTCACATCGGGCACGCCTACACGACGATCGCCTGCGACGCCATGAGCCGCTACAAGCGCATGAAGGGCTGCGACGTGCGCTTCCTCACCGGAACGGACGAGCACGGACAGAAGGTTCAGGCCGCGGCGGAGAAGCGGGGCGTTGCGCCGCAGGACCTCGTGGACCGGATACACCTCAACTTCAAGGAGCTGTGGCGCGTCCTGAACGTCAGCAACGACGACTTCATCCGAACGACGGAGCCCCGCCACGTCCGCGTCGTTCAGGACATGTTCAAGCGGCTCATGGATCAGGGGGACATCTACAAGGGGGAGTACGAGGGGAAGTACTGCGTCCCCTGCGAGGCTTACGTCCCGGAGTCCAGCATGGGGCCCGGCGGCACCTGCCCGGACTGTGGACGCCCCCTGACGGTGATGAAGGAGGAGAGCTACTTCTTCCGTGGGTCGCGGTACGTCCCGCAGCTGATCGAGCACTACGAGAAGCACCTGAAGGGCGTGATGCCACGCATCCGCTACAACGAGATCATGAGCTTCCTCAAAGGGGAGGTTCGGGATCAGTCCGTGTCGCGGACGACGCTGAAGTGGGGCATTCCCGTGCCGGGCGACGAGAAGCACGTGATCTACGTCTGGTTTGACGCCCTGATCAACTACGCCTCGGCCATCGGCTACCTGGACGACCGGTCGACGTTCGACCGCTACTGGCCCCACGTCCGGCACGTGGTGGGGAAGGACATCATCCGGTTTCACTGCGTGATATGGCCCCTGATGCTCCTGGCGCTGGGGCTGCCGCTGCCCGTCTCCATCGTCGCCCACGGCTGGTGGACCGTGGACGGGGAGAAGATGAGCAAGTCCAGGGGGAATGTGGTGGACCCCTGCAGGGTGGTGGAGGAGTATGGACTGGACCCGTTCCGCTACTTCCTGCTGCGCGAGATCCCCTTCGGGCACGACGGGGACTTCTCCGAGGCGGCGCTCGTGGGGCGCATCAACAGCGACCTGGCCAATGACCTGGGGAACCTGCTGAACCGGACGCTCAAGATGATCCAGGACTACCGCGAGGGGACGGTCCCCGCGGAATCCCTTCGGGAGATGCCTGAGGCGCGCGATCTGCAGTGCCAGGCCCAGGCGGCGCTTGAAGGAACGGATGAGGCCATGGAGGACTTCAGCTTTGACGAGGCCCTGAAGCGGATATGGTCCTTCATCGGCCGGGCCAACAAGTTCATCGACGAGACCATGCCCTGGAGGCTGGCGAAGGAGGGGAGCGGCGACGCGCTGGATTCCGTGCTGCTGAACCTCTATGAGGCACTGCGGCTCTCGGCCCTGATGGTCGCCCCCTTCATGCCGGAGACCGCCCAGAGGATATGGGGGCAGCTCGGCCTCGAGGGCGATCCCTTGAAGTGTCTCTACGACGACTTCCGGTGGGGCGCCGCGGCGGGGACGCGCGTGGGGAGGGCGGAGGTGCTCTTCCCGCGCATCGACGTCAGGGAGTGGAAGAAGGCCCACGGCGAGAAGGCCGTGACGGCGAAGGAGGACAAAGCCATGGCGGAGGAGCGCAGGGACGAGATCTCGATCGACGACTTCAGAAGGGTTGAGATGCGCGTGGCGCAGGTGGTCAAGGCGGAGGAGATACCGAAGTCCCGAAAGCTTTACAAGCTGGAGGTGGACCTAGGCTACGAGAGGCGCACCGTCTGCTCCGGGATCAAGGCGTTCTTCACGCCGGAGGAGCTCGTTGGAAAGCGCGTTATCCTGGTGACGAATTTGAAGCCGGCAAAGCTCTGCGGGATCGATAGCAACGGGATGATCCTGGCTGCCAGCGTCAAGGTGGGCGGGGAGAGCGAGGCCCTGACCCTCGTGGCCCCGGAGGGGGACATCCCGCTGGGAAGCCTCGTAAGCTGAGATGACGTCAGGAGATGAGAAGCGCCTCGTCAGCAGGGGCAACATGAGCTTCCTGCTGCGCGAGGCGGAGGTCTGGCGTGAGCTTGGCCTGATCAGCGCGGAGCAGGCGGACGGCATCCGCGGCCTGTACTCCGCGAGGCGGGGCAGGCTTCAGAACGCGCTGCTGGGGCTTGGCGGAACGCTGGTGGGGTTGGGGGTACTCAGCTTCGTCGCGGCGAACTGGCTCGACATGTCCCGCCTTCTGCGCACGTTTCTGATCCTTGCCGGCTATGCGGCGTCCCTCGTCGCCTCCTGGGGGTGCCGGGAGAGGTTCCCCCGCACCTCCCGCGCGTTTCTGCTCGTCGGGAGCTTCATCTATGGCGGCGGCATCTTCCTGATGGGGCAAATGTTCCATCAGGGCGGGGAGTGGCGCTCCGCCGTAGGGTGGTGGATTGTGGGCCTGATCCCGACCGCAGGCCTCTTTCGCGACCGCTGGCAGGCCGTCCTGCTGCAGGGGCTCACGGCCCTCTACCTCCTGTTTAACCCCTTATTTCACCCCGGACGGGTGTGGAACGTCGTCACCTGGGGGAGCACTCCGCTTTGGGACTGCCTTGAGCCCTTCCTGAGGAATCCGGACGAACTCCTCATCCTGGCGGCCCTGTGGGGGCTGTGGCGCCTGTGCGGCGGGCGAACCGTCTTTCGCCTCAACGCCCTGCTGTCGCTCCTGCTGCTTGGGGAGAGGTTTCAAGAGGGCTTCGACGACGAGATCGCCCTGCTGGCCCTGGCTCTTGTGGGGCTCGCGCTGTCCCTGCTGGCGCCGCGCAGAGAGGACCGGCCCCTGCGGAGTGACCTGGCAGACCTCGGCCTCCTGACGGCGGGGGCCTTCGGGCTCCTGCTGACCTGGTCCGACCTGTGGGCCTGGACGGGCCAGGCGCAGTTTGCGGCTGTCCTTGCCCTTGTGGATGCGGCCGTGGTGGCGGTCCTGATGCTGCTGCACCTGGGGCGAAGGCGCGGCATCAGCGTCTTCTTTCTTCTGCTGCTGATCGCCCGCTACTTCTTTGACAACTTCCTGAGGTTCACGTCCAAGGCCTGGGGCTTCTCCATCGCCGGCTCGGCCCTCCTCGCCCTGGGCTTCCTCTTGGAGCAGCGCCTGAAGCGTGGGGAGGACAACCCTGAGAAGAAAGGCGGTGACGGCGAGGCATGAGGAGCTCCCTTCGCTATCTCGCCGCGGCGCTCCTGCCGCTTTGCGTTCTGTTGTGGCTGCCCCTTGAGCCGATCTGCGTCCTGACCTGGGGGCGTGAAATCTGCCTTGCCGCCCGCCCCATTGACCCACGTGACCCCTTTCGGGGCGATTACGTTGCGCTTGAGATGGATGCCGCGTCGGTGCCCGACGCCGCCTTTCGACCGGCTTTCGAGCTGTCGGCTTTCGGCAGGGAGTGTTTCGTAACGCTTGCTCCGGAGCCGTCGGGCCTGTGGGGCCCCTCCCTGGTGACCCTGACGGAGCCCGAGGACGGGGTGTACCTGCGGGGACGGATCGACTTCAGAAAGGCCAGGAGTACGATGCACGTCGACCTTGGGGAGGGGTTGAGGCGTTTCTACGTCCCGGAGGGCACGGGACAGGCTCTGGAGCGCGCGGCCCGGGACGGAAAAAACTACCGGGCGACGGTGCGGGTCCTGCGGGGCAGAGCGGTCATCGCCGCTCTGGACGTGACGCCGTGATAACGTTCTATTCGTGATTTTTAAGACGCGATTTTTGACGCTTTGATGCGGAGGGGTTGTGGATTTGAGTTCTTTTTCGAGTTCTTTGATCGTTGACGCGCATTACGACCTTTTGATGGACGTGGCCCGCCTGCGCCGCCAGGGGGAGACGAAGGTCATCGAGAGGTTCTACCTGGACGACCTCCGCGCTGCGGGCGTGAACGTCCTCGTCTGTTCGCTCTTCGTCTCGAGCGAGTACATCCCGGAGATGGCCCTGCGCGTGGCGCTGGAGCAGATCGGCAACCTGCACGCGGAGATGCGGGAATCTCCGGGGAAGTTCGCCCTCTGCCGCACCGCCGCGGAGGCCCGGCGCGTCGTGGAGGGAGGAGGGATCGCCCTCTTCCTCTCCTTCGAGGGGGTCGATCCCCTGGGGGCCAGCCTGCAGCTCTTGTCCGTCTTCTACGAGCTCGGCGTTCGCCTCATCGGGCTCACCTGGAGCCGGCGCAACTTCGCGGCGGACGGCTGTCATTTTCACCCCCTGGAGGAAGGGCAGACCGGCGGCCTCACCGCCTTCGGCGTCGCCCTCCTGAAAGAGGCGGAGCGCCTCGGGATGATCGTGGACGTCAGCCATCTGAACGACGTCGGCTTTGAGGACGTGTTCCGCTTCTTTGGTGGGCCCGTCATCGCCTCCCACTCCAACAGCCGGTCCGTCTGCCCCGTCGCGCGGAACCTGACGGACGACCAGATCCGCAGGCTGGCGGCGCGCGGCGGCGTCATGGGGCTCAACAACTCGACGTCCTTCGTGCGGCAGGACGACTTTCCCCCGGACGAGCCCAGGTGGCTCGGCCTTCTGAAACACGCACACCACGTCGTTGACCTCGTGGGAGAGGAGCACCTGGGACTTGGGCTGGACCTCTGTGAGTTCAGCAAGCCGGAGGACTGTCGAACCCACAGCGTCTTTCCGACGTACCGGCATGTCGTCCCCTTCGTCGAGGCGCTGCGCCGGGAGTTCCCGGCGGGGGCCGCGAGGGGTATCCTGGGCGAAAACTGGATGCGGGTTCTGGAGACCCTGGGCTGACCGAGGGGCTTTAGCGGATACCCCCCCCCTCGAAACGATGACGATGCGCCGAGGCGTGATTTTCTGGCAATCCATTTGGCGGTTTGGGCGATGTAGTGGTAAGATAAGCTTTGACTAGACGTTCACGTCCGAGTGCCCTCGCAGATGGCGAAGGGGCATTTGTCGTTCAGGAAACGAGGGGTCTGAATGCAGGAAGTTAAGAAGGTTACAACTGAGGTCGGCACCAACGAATGGCAGCTTGTCGTCTTTGTGCTGGGGGACCAGTCCTTTGCGATCAACGTCGATAAGACGAGAGAAATCCTGCGATGGCCCGGATGCCGTGCGATCCCCGACGCGCCGGCGGCCCTGATTGGGATCACCTCGGTGCGGGGGGAGGTCCTGCCGATGGTGGACCTTCGCGTCTTCCTTGGAATTCAGCCGGTGACCGCCATAGAGCAGAGCAAGGTCATCATTGCCGAGTTCAACGAGGTCAAGCTGGGCTTCGTCGTCGATGCCGTGGAGAGGATCTACCGCATCAAGTCCGAGGACCTCGACTCCACCATGACGGGCAAGTACCTTGGGGACTGGATCCTCTACGTCATCAAACGGGATAGCCGCAACGTCCTGCTCCTCGACTACGAGGCCATCGTCCAGACGATCAGCCCTCAGCTCGTGATCCAGCACAACGCGGCGGACTCGGCGAAGACCCGGGCCATGCTGGAGGACGTCGGACACCCGGCGGACTATCGCATCATCGTCGCGGAGGACTCTCCCCTGATCCGCAAGCAGGTCGAAGACGCCCTCACCGCCAGCGGCTTCACGAACCTGAAGATCTGTCCGGACGGAAAGGTGGCCTACGACGCCATCGTCAAGGACAGGGAGGACTGCGATCTCCTGATCACGGACGTGGAGATGCCCCGGCTGGACGGGCTCACGCTGACCCGCCGCATCAAGGAGAACCTGGAGACGAAGAACATCCCCGTCGTCGTCTTCTCCTCGATCATGGCGAACGACATCAAGAACAAGGCCGCGAGCGTCGGCGCGAACTATCAGGTCACGAAGCCCGAGATCAATCAGCTGGTGGAGTGCGTCGTGAAGGTCATCAAGGAGAAGGAGGAAAAGCGGGTCGCGGTCGGGGAGTAGGCCGTAACCGACGGGATGCTCCGCGCTTCGAACCGCCGTTCCGCCAGCACGAGGCGCCTTTGCCTTGTGCCGTGCGTCGTTTGAAGCGGCCCTCCGAAAAGCGTCTGCGGAAAGCCGTGCCGACAGGGAAGCGAGAGCTCCGTCAGGCGCGGCCCCAGTACAAAAACGAAAAGAGGTCGCCTTGCTGCCCTACTGGAATTCGGACCTGGCCCTGGAAATTGCCCCGTGGTTTCCCTTCGGCGTGGACTATCAGCCGATCTCGATCAACCGCCTCTACAGCCCGCAGCTGAAGCAGATCGCTGCCCGCTGTCTTGAGCTGGACAGCGAGTTCTTCTTCATGTCCTCCCTGCGGGCGGGGTGCATCGGGAGCCTGGTGAGGGATAACTTTTACAGGGATGAGCCCTTCAGCTTTCCGACGTTGGGCTTCCTGATGATCCTGGGGTATTCCCCGCGCATGGAACGCCTGGTGGGTTCCCTTTTGAAGGGGCCGGAACACGAGAAGCTCTCTGCCGGCGTCGCCTTTTGTTCCCTGTGGAACGACAGCATCCTGCTGGGGTCGATGAAGGTCATCGCGGTGGTGAGCCAGGAGCCGTTCTTCGACGAGGCGGATTTTCTGAATGGCTTTGAAAAGCGGCTCTTTGAGGCAAAGGGAGAGGACGAGGTCCCCTTTTTTGCCGAAAAGTTTGGGTATCGTCGGTTCTGTGTGCCCTATGAGACGGACGATCCCCTGCAGCTCAGGATCCGTCAGTTGCTTTACGAAATGGAGTTCGCGGAGACGAGGCAGATGGTGGGGCCGTCCCCGGAGAGCCGGTTTCCGCAATTTTTGGGATGACGCCGGAACGGGCTCGCAGCGGTCTGGCCGCTGCGGGTTGAGGAGCAGTCCCTGAGAAAAACTGGAGGTATGGCTGTGCAGGACGATAGAGAGCCGCTGGAGAAGACGGACGATACCCCGCAGAATGAGGCTGCGTACCTGGGCAAGGTGCGCAGCCTGGTCCACGAGGGGCAGGGACGCGGCTTCGTGACCAATCGAGACATCGAGAGGCATATCCCCGTGGAGGCCTGGGACTCCGATACGCTGGACAACATCCTGAGCAACCTTCAGGAGATGGGGATCGAGGTCGTCGAGGAGGAGAAGCTGGACAAGATCTCGCCGACCACCGCCGGACACGATGAGTTTATCCCCGCGCTGGACGGGGACCTGGGCAGGCTGGATGACATCCCTCTGACGGACCCGGTGAGGATGTACCTGCGGGAGATCGGGAAGGTCCCGCTCCTGACGGCCGCCGAGGAGGTCCAGCTGGCAAAGCAGATGGAAGAGGGCAACGTCAAGTCGAAGCAAAAGTTGATAGACGCCAACCTACGCCTCGTCGTCAGCATCGCGAAGAAGTACATCGGCCGTGGGATGCTCTTTCTGGACCTCATCCAAGAGGGAAACCTGGGACTGATCCGGGCCGTCGAGAAGTTCGATTACCGGCGCGGTTTTAAGTTCAGCACCTACGCCACGTGGTGGATTCGGCAGGCGATAACGCGGGCCATCGCGGACCAGGCGCGGACCATCCGCGTCCCCGTCCACATGGTGGAGACCATCAACAAGATGGTGCGCGTCTCGCGGCAGCTGGTGCAGCAGTTGGGGCGGGAGCCGACGGACGAGGAGGTTGCGCGGGAGATGGGCATCGACCCGTCCCGGGTGGAGGAGATCCGCCGCATCTCGCAGCTCCCGATCTCCCTGGAGACCCCCATCGGCGAGGAGGAGGACAGTCAGCTGGGCGACTTCATCGAGGACCATGAGCTGCCCAGCCCCGACGAGGCAGCGGCGGGGCACCTCCTGCACGAGCAGATCGAGGAGATGCTCTCGAACCTTTCAACCCGCGAGCGGGAGGTCCTGCACTTTCGTTTTGGCCTTGAAGACGGACATTCCTACACCCTGGAGGAAGTGGGACGTAAATTCAACGTGACCCGGGAACGCATCCGGCAGATCGAGGCCAAGGCGCTTCGAAAGCTTCGTCAGCCCAGCCGGAAGCTGAAGGATTTCCTGGATTAGGAGGCCTTGGGGCCTGGCGTCGTTGTGAGTGTGCTCTGGCTCTAATGTGATATGGTTCGGAGGCGATGTGATTGCAAAGGATGAGAGTGATCCGCGTTCTGTTTTTGGCTGCATTGATGGTTTTTTGTCTCGCCTGTGTGGCGCCTGGGGCGGTTCGCCCGAAGCGCAGCGCTACGCGCGACACCCAGGAGAGGGCCGCTGCCGCGCGGGCGGCTGAGGAAAAGTTGACGGGCGACGTGGGCCGGGGATCGGATCTGGCGGCGATTAGCACCCCGAAAAAGACGGCCACCACCTTTACGGGCTTCCCTGCGGGGACGCTCCCCGGAAACGGTGGAAGGAGTGCTGAAGTCGCCGGGACGAAGGAAAACGACGCGGCCCCCTCGCGGGTCGCGCTGGTGGGAGACCCTCTCATCGCCCCGATCAGCGATGCGAACGTGGGCGACAAGCTGGATAAGCTCGTCATGATTGCGGATCACGTGGGCTACACCCTCGTGATGCGACCGCGGTACCGGCCCCGTTCCCTCCTGGAGCCAGCCTATTCCTATTACCTGATGCAGGGGAGGCGCAGGCTGAAGACGCTCTTTTTTGACCGACAGCTGAAGTTGGTCCTGATGAACTGACGCGGTCCCGTGGAATGAGCGTCCGCTTCACGAAGACCGTGAAAAATGCAAAACGGGGGATCGCTCTCTCCAGGAAGTTCAAGCACCGTTTTCTTGGGGCTGCGGCGATCCTCCTTCTGCTGCTCACTCTCGCCACGCTGCTCGTGTGGTGGCAGGAGGACGGGCTCAAAGGGTCCTTCTGGGGGGCCTTCTGGAGTGTCCTCTTCACGTTGATAGGGCAGGGCGAGTTTGCGTCCCACCCCCAGACCTTCGTGGGGCGCATCATCGTCTTTTTCCTCTCGATCTTTGGCGTAGCCCTCTTTGGGGTTGTCTTCGCGGAGGTGATGCAGCGCCTGATCAACAGCCGGCTGAAGGAGATGTTGGGCATGAGTACCTGTAAATTTCAAGGGCACGCCGTGATCTGCGGCTGGAACACGCGGGGGCCGTACCTCGTGCGGCAGCTCATGGCATCGGGGAGCGAGATCGCCGTCGTGGCCGAAGAGCGGCCGACGGGCCTTCATGCCGACGTGTTCTTCGTTCAGGGCAACCCGTCGGACAGGGATTCCCTGCTCAAGGCGGGAGTCGAGCGCGCCAGGGCGGCGGTCATCCTCTGGGACCCGAAGTTCGGGGACGACGACTCGCGTGCCATCCTGACGGGCCTGGCCGTGGAGAGCAGCGCGCCGGAAATTTACTCCGTCATGGAGCTCCACAACCCGGAGAACGAGCGCTATGCCCGTTACGCCCACGTGGACGACATCCTCTACACGGACAGCCTCATCGCGGACATCACGGGGATCTGCACGCACTTCGAGGGCATCTCCTCCTTCATCAAGGACATCCTCTCCACCTCGGACGACGGGCACAGCTTCGCCTCCTTCGACGTGCCTCCGGAGTTCGAGGGAAGGACGATGGAGGAGCTCTTTGCCCACTTCCGCGCCCAGGGGACGCTGCCCGTCGGCGTGATCGTCCCGCCCGCGGAGGACCGGGAGGCCCTGGTCTCCCAGTGGATTTCCCACGTGGACCCGCCGCTGGACGGCATCGTCTCGCTGCCGATGAAGGCGGTCTGCATTCGGAGGAACGCCCATGGGCGCGTGTGATCGGGAGGGGCAGGGCCTGATTGCGGGCGCGCAGGGGAGGCGCGCGTCGCTTCTGCCGGACGTTCGGGTGTTCCTCATCTCCCTGGCCCATGGGATCAACGACATGTACGCGGCGTTTCTGCCCACGTTCATTCCCTATATCAAGGCGTCGCTGGGGCTGGACTACGCTCTCTCCGGGATGTTGAGCATGATCGTCGGCTTCTGCCACATCATCGGGCAGCCGGTCATCGGCTGCTTGTCGGACCGTTTGAGTCGCCCGTGGCTGATCGTGATCGGCCCCATCCTCTGCGGGACAGGAGCCGTGATGATCCCCAACGCGGGGAGTTACGGAGGGGCGCTTTTCGCAGCGGGGCTGTGGGGGATCGGCAGCGCTCTGTACCATCCCCAGGGCAGCGGCGGCGTGGGGTACGTCTCAAGCCCGGAGAAGCTCCCGGCCTCCCTGACCCTGTTCAACATCATGGGGACGCTGGGCGTGCTGGTCAGCCCCGTGGTCGCCATCGCAACGGTGAGGAGCCTGGGGTATGAGGGGCTTTGGATCACGCTCGTGCCCCCCTCCTGCTGGCTCCGCTCTTGTGGTTTTGTATGCCCACGCTGCGGGCTCCCGAAGGGATTGCCCCGTCGTCCAGGGGCGGCTTCTTCTCCGTCCTTGCCGTGCTCTTCCCCCTGTGGGGCCTCGCCTTCGTCCGGGACTTCGTCTTTCAGGGCGTGCGGTTCTTCCTGCCGCTGAAGGTGGCGGAGCAGGGCGGGTCCCTTGAGAGCGTGGGGACGGTCGTGTTCTGCATCACCCTGGGGGGCTCCCTGGCGATGCTCCCCGCTGAGCGCGTCTCCAAACGACTGGGCTTCAAGAGGACCATGTTCCTCTCCATGGTCCTGTGCTCTCTTTTCCTGACCGCTGCGGCCCTGTCCGGGGGCGCCCTCTCCTTCGCGCTCTACATCGCGGGCGTCTCCTGCATCTACTCCACGATGCCCCTGACCATCGTCGCCGCACAGACGCTGATGCCTCAGGCCCGCAGCGCGGCCAGCGCGATCGTGATGGGGCTGGCCTGGGGGACGGCCAATGCGGCGCTGTACCCGACGGGGGGCTTTGCGGACCGCTTCGGCCTCTACAGTACGCTTCTTCTGTTGGGGGTGCTCCCTCTGGCGGGGCTGATCTTCTTCCTCTCGCCGATCTTCCGCCGGCTCAAGTGACGGCTTTATAACGACGGTGTTTTATGACGCAACGAACGAAGCAGGGCCTTCAAAGGCCCTGCTTCGTTCGTCCTTATCGATTGGATTAATACCAATTCGCGTTTAATATGGATTGCCTCCCCTGAAAGGGGAGGTGGTTCGCGTCAGCGAACCGGAGGGGTTCAGCCAGACGACCGGCCTCACGCAAGCCGATCTTTGGGGAGGATTGCGGCGGCCGGTTGGTCGGCTGAGGGCGAAGGAAGTCCGGGGGACTTCCGCAGCTCGGCCAGACGACACGACTTACGGACGCCGACAGGCGGTCGGCGTCGTGTCGGTCGGCTGTGCCGAAGCAAGGCAATGGATTGCCTTGTGGAGGCGTTGACGGGGAATGTCAAACAGGCGCGTCTTATGAAAAACACCTCTCCTTCGGGGAGCCTTCCGACTGCCGTTCGCTACCGCTCACGGGCCGTCAGTCCCAGCCCCTTCGGGGCAGCCTCCCTTGCAGGGGGGCCAAAAACTACTCCTCTCTTGAATTGGTATCACATCCCATTACGCCGCTCGGCCATCCCGTTCTGCCCCGTCCTCCTCTGCGGGGCGCAGTGGTGCTGGGGCTGGCCGGTCCACTACGACCAGCCAGCCCGATTACCCCCGTTCTTTCAGAAGGAGAGAGTATATCTTCTCATGGGATCGCAGGAGCTCCCGGACGTCCCAGCGCGGGTCCGGGATGGGGCGCTCCGTTGGCGGATCGGTAGCCATCATCAGCATGTCCGCCGCCAGGGCCGCGGGCTTGCCGACGGGAAAGAGGGCGCCGCGCGAGGGAGCCGTGACGAGGTCCCGGATGCCCCTTGCGTCCGCACCCAGGACGGGGACGCCCAGAGCGAGGGACTCCATGACACTGCGGTTCAAGCCCTCGCGCTCGGAGGGCAGCACCGTCGCCAGGGAGGCCAGCATCAGGGCGGGGACGTCGTTTCGCTGCCCCAGGAAGTGGACCTGGGGCAGGAGCCCAAGCGTTGCTGCGCGCTCCCGCACCGCATCCTCCAGGGGGCCGCGGCCCGCAAACGCCAGGTGCAGGTCCTTTCGCCCCGCGATGGCGAGAGCCTCCAAGGCGTCCCGGTGGCGCTTGCCGGGGTTGAACTCCGCCACCATGAGGAAGATCTTGTCCGAGGGGGCGAGGCCCAATTCCTGCCGTACATCGCTTTCGCCGGCTGCATTGACGGACGTTCGATTCCAGAGCGCCAGGTCGAGGCCGATGCCGGGGAGGAGCGCCAGCCGGTTGGGTGGGACCAGGGCATGGGCGAAGGCGGCGTCGTAATCCTCCTGGTTGATGACGATCAGGTAATCCGTCCAATGGGCGGCCCTCTGTTCCAGCGCGAAGTAGAGCAGGTTCTTCAGTCGATGCCCTCCCCGGAAGAAGTGAAATCCGTGGGCGGTGTAGACGACCCTGGGGCGCTTTCGGCCCGTCAGCTTCCGGAGGGCCATGCGCGTGACGAAGGACGCCACCGGCGTGTGGACGTGTACGATGTCGTACCCCTCGCGCAACACGAGGTCGCGAAGGGCGCGGTTCATGGCCCTGAGGTTCTTCAGTTGCCACGGCCTTCGGGTGAAGGCGGCCTCGTGACAGGCGTCGAAGGTCTCGAGGCACTCCGGCTCAGAGGACGCTCCCCGCGCCAGGGCGTCCACCTGCCACCCCAGGGCGCGAAAGTGGCGCGCGTAGGGCAGGAGGAAGGCCTTGAGCGTTGAAGCCACCGTCGTGACGATCAGGAGTTTCGGCACAGGCAGGACCTCCTTTCCGGAAAGGGGGCGCTGAGCGTCCAGGCGTCCCCGTCCTGGGCGTACCCCATGTCCCGCCAGAAGTCCTTCACGGGGCCGTTTTTCGCCGTGGGGAGGTAGCGCCCCGTGAGGCGGGTGACCCCTTCGGCGGCCAGCAGCTCCTCCACCCAGGCAAGCAGAGCGGACTCGACCCCGCGCCCCATGGCGCGACAGCTCATCAGGAACGTGTCGAAGGAGGCGGAGGTCCCCCCCCGGTCCAACTCGACGATGACGAGGGCGATGCGCCCGTAGTCCCCGTAGCGGTCGCTGAGGCCCGCGATCCAGCCCCTGCGGCGTTCGTCCTGCGTCATGGCCCGAAGGTCCGCCTCGGAGTAGCGGCGCGTCGTCAGGTTGAACTGGTTGGTCTTGGCGCAGAGCTGCGCCGCCCGCGGGATTTCCTCCTCGCCCAGGGGGCGCAGGCTGAGCTGCATCTCCAGGGAGGCGAGGTAGTCCCCCAGCGAGGCGTGGGCGCGCGCCTCCGCTCTTCTGGCCTCCGCCCGGTACATCGCGGTCTTGCCGGCGTCCTCGGCGCTCAGGCACGGAGCGGTGAAAAACCGGTCTGCAACCTCGCGGATGAAGGCGGGCAGGGCGGAGGTGTCCGGCGGGAACTCCGGGACCTCCACCTCCGGGCAGGCCGCGCGCACGGCGGCCCGTTCCGCCGGGTTGTCGTCGATGAAGACCAGGGAGTCCATGCCGATGTTGAGCGCGCCGGCAATGTCCCGCACGTTTTCGGGCTTGGGCCGCCAGTTGGCGCGGACGACGGCGAAATCCTCCTCACGCAGGACGGCGTGCGGGTGTTTCCGAAAGGGCAGCAGCGCGTCCTCGACGTCGTTCTTGGAGTTGATGGCCAGGAGCACGCCCTGCGCCGACAGGGCCTTGACGAGGGCCTGAACGTCGCGGTAGGCCGCCCCGACGCCGTGGTCGGACAGCGCGATGCCCTCCAGCCCGTCCTCGCTGACGACGCCGCCCCACAGCGTGTCGTCCAGGTCCAGCACGAGGCACTTCCTGCGGCTGCAGGTCAGGACGCGGAGGACGCGGGACGCCTCCTGCGCCAGGCGCTTTTCGCCCTCCGCCGAGAAGGGGAGGGCCCCGAAATACCACGTCTTTGCGTTGTAGAAGCGCGCCCTGCCGACCTCCGCGGCGAGGGATTCCAGGTCCAGCACGGGAAGGTCCATGGCCGCCAGGCCGGAGCGCCAGCGATGGGACGCCTCCCGCGCCGGGTCCGCCGCTGCCAGGGGCAGCGCAGGCGGGGAGGGGAGGTCCAGGGTGGAGACGACCAGCGTGCGGTCCGGGTGTGCGTCGCGCGCCCTCCGGATGAGGGTCAGGGCGTCGTCGAGGACGCCCGCGAAGCCGGCATCGACCCCGTCGGGGAAGAGCGCCGGCCCGTGCAGGAGCAGCAGGAGCACGCCCCGCGGCTCCTGCCAGATGGAAGACGTCTCCGAAAGGAGCTCCATGCGCCACGTGTCGAAGCCCGGCGTGGTGCGGGCGTCAACGCCCTCGCCGCAGAGCCGCATGGCGAGGCTCTCGGCGGTGAAGTTCGCAAGGAGGATGAGCGGCCCGTTGTCGGTCTGCCTCATGGCCCGCCTCAGAACTTTCGTGCCGGGTTGCCCAGGACCGTGCAGCCCTCAGGCACCGGCGTCATGACGATGGCCCCCATGCCGACGGTCGCGCCCGAGCCGACGGCGACCCCCTGAAGGATGGCGGAGTTCACCCCAATCAGCGCGTCGCTCCCGACGGTCACGTTTCCTGAGATGTCCACGTTAGGCATGACGGAGCTGAAGTCCCCGATCGTGGTGTCGTGGCCGACGTGTGTGCCCGTGTTCAGAAAGACGCACCGCCCCAGCCGGACCTCCACGGAGACGGAGCAGAAGTGGGAGATGATGACGCCCTCATCGAGGCTCACGCGGGAGGACAGCCGGGCCTCCGTGTCGATCACGCTGGGGAATGTCACGTTGGGGCAGTCCCGCTTCAGCGTCTCGTAGAGCCGGCGCTTCGCTGCCGGGTTGGCGATGGCGATGGCGACGTCCAAAGGGCCGTTGAACCCCTTGATGAACTCCAGTCCGCCGAGGAATTCGGAGCCGCCCAGGTCGCCGGAGGCTCCGCCGTCGTCGACGAAGCCCAGGAGGCGCCAGAAGCGGTGACGTTCGTTGATGCGGCGCACCATCTCTCCCACCTCGCGCCCAAGGCCTCCGGCGCCGTAGACGACGAGGTCATGCATGGCACTGCTGCGCGAAGCGGATCAGGTCCGGGACGCCCCTGACCTCCGCGATCCTCTCCAGCGGGATGGAAAGGCCCGCCTCGTCCAGGGCCATGACGATCTGAAGCGTCTTCAGTGAGTCCCACTCCGGAACGTCCGTCATGACCGTTTCCTCCGCCAGGGGAGCGCCCAGGACGTCGGAGGCTATCTGTAAAATGGTCTGTGCAATGACCTGCATGTAAGATCACCCTTAAATTGATCGTTCAAAAGCACCGACACCATTTTACCCCCTTTTCCCCCTTCCGTGCAGGGCGTTGGGCGCGAGAGGAGGCGGTGAAGATGAAAAAAGCGCCGCTGGCGCGGCGCAGCGATGCAGCGGTCGGTAGGCGTCAGCCCAGCAGGTGGCGCAGGTCCGTCAGCGCCGCATCAAGGGCGGCGCGGCGTTCGTCCGCGGGACGGCGCTCGAGGGCGTTGATGCGGTCGAAGATCGGCAGGGCGGGCGCGAGGCGCTCCAGGGGAAGCCGGTCCTTGTCGTACTCCAGGAGCAGGCCTTGCGTGCGCCGGTTGACCTGAGCCCGGCGCACCCCCCCGATGGCGAGCAGCCCCTCGCTCAGGCGGCGGGCCAGCTCCTCGTCGTGCAGCAGGGGGGAGCGCAGGCGAACGCGCCCCTCGATGAAGCTCTCGATCATGCGTCTGCCTCCATGGAGGTCGAAGGGGAGGGCAGAAGCGGCGTCAGGCTGAAGGCGCCGGCTCCCAGCGTCACCAGGTTGTGCAGCAGCGCGGCCGTGCCGGGGGTGATGGTGCCGCCCGTCCCCAGCGCAAGGAGGAGCGTGTTGGCGCCGACGATGAAGGTGTAGTTGCGACGAATCTTCTGCATGACCTTTGCCCCCAGGAGCCGGGCGTCCGCGATGGCCGTCAGGCGGTTGTCCGTCAGGACGATGTCCGCGACCGCCTGGGTGATGTCCGCGCCGCTGCGCATGGCGATGCTGACGTCGGCGGCCGCCAGCGCGGGGGAGTCGTTGATGCCGTCGCCCACCATGACGACGCTGCCGCCCTCCTGCTTCCACTGCTGGACGAGCCTCGTCTTGTCCTCCGGCAGGAGCTGAGCCATCGTCTCGTCCACCCCCACCCTTCCGGCGACGGCCCGCGCGACGTGGGGGTTGTCCCCGGTGAGCATGACGACGCGTTTGACGCCCGTGTCGTGAAGGCGCCGGATCGTCTCGGCAGCGTCCTGCCTCAGCGGGTCCTCGATGCAGAGGAAGCCCGCCAGGCGGTCCCCGATCGCCAGGTAGAGCATGGAGCGCTCCCCCCGCTTTCGTTCGATGATCGCCTGCTGTTCGGGCGAGGGGACGATGCCCATGTCCTCGAACACGAAGTGCGCGCTCCCCAGCAGGACCCTGTCCGTGCCGATGTGGGACACGATGCCGTGGGCCGCGATGTACTCTATGGTGGAGTGCTTCTCCTTGTGCGACAGCGCCTCAAGTTCCGCCTGCCTCACGACGGCCCGCGCCAGGGAGTGGGGGAAATGTTCCTCCAGACAGGCCGCGGTCCGCAGGACCTCGTCGCGGTCGTATCCCTCGAAGGGGACCACCTCCGCCACGGAGGGGGTGGAGACCGTCAGGGTCCCCGTCTTGTCGAAGACGAACGTCTCGGCGGAGGCGATCGCCTCGAGGAATCGCCCGCCCTTGATCAAGACGCCGCGCTTCAGGCCCTCGCGCATGGCCGCCAGGATCGCGAGTGGCGTCGCGAGCTTGATGGCGCAGGAGTAGTCCACGAGCAGCGCCGAGACGGCCCGCACGGCGCTTCCCGTCAGGAAGTAGATGCCGCCCGCCAGGAGGAAGCTCCAGGGGACGATGGCGTCCGCCATCCTCTCCGCCCGGCTCTGGACCTCCGCCTTCAGGCCCTCCGACTCGTCGATCATCGCCGCGATCCTGTGGATGCGCGTATCGCTGTCAAAGGCCGTGACGCGAACGACGAGCTCCCCGTCCTCGACGAGCGTTCCGGCGTAGACCGAGAGGCCGGGCGTGCGCCGGATGGCGGTGGACTCGCCCGTCATCGCCGACTGATCGACCATGGCGTCCCCGTCCACGACGACGCCGTCCACCGGGATGACGCTGCCCGTTCGGACGACGACGCAGTCCCCGATGGCGAGCTCCTTCATGGGGATCTGGACCTCGCACCCGTCGCGCCTGATCCAGAGCTGATCGACCTTCAGCGTCAGGCTGTCGCCCAGGCTCTCCTGGGACCTCCTGTGCGTCCACTCCTCCAGCATGTCCCCCAGGGTCAGGAGCGTCGTGATGACGGTGGCGGTGCGAAAGTCGCGGCGCATCAGAGAGACGCCAACCGCCGAGGCGTCCAGCACGGAGACGTTGACCTGTCCGCGGGCGAGGAGGCTGTGGAGGCCCTTTCTCAAGAGGGGCATCGCGCGAAAGATCGTCAGCGCGGAACGAATGATCCGCGGCATGAGGGCCCGGACGGCAAGCCCGACGAACACGGAGGCCAGGCTTTCTCCGATGCTCCCGCCGGGGGAGGGGGCCAGCGCGGCGCCGTCGATTGGGCCGTAAAAGGAGCGGTCCAGGAGGTCCACGGCCTTGAGGACCTCGTCGCGGTGCCCCTCGCTGTAGCGGATCAAAAGGCTTCCCGTCCTGTGGGAGGCGCGGGCCTCGAGGACGCCGCTCTGCGTCTCGAGGATCGCCGCAATGGCGTAGGCCTCGGATTGTGAAAAGGACCCTGGGGGACATCGAAGCCGTATGCGCCCCGGAAGTTGGTGTTCGATGGTGTATTCCATTACGCTTCGTTCCTTTGGCTGGCTGACGGTCAAGCCGTCAGACTCGTTGTCGGTGCCGCCTCCTTTCGGAAGCGGCACCATGGATTTTGGACGGAGGTCAGAAAAAAAGGCCGCCGGACGTCCGGCGGCCCGGTTGCGCCGAGGCTTCCCTATTCGTCCGCCTTCTGGCGGGCCTCGGCGGCGATGTCCTCCAGGCTCTCCTTCGCGCGTTCGGCGAAGCCGGCCACCTGCTCCTTCAGCTTCATCCCCTTGACGGCCACGGCCACGGCCGCAGCGCGGCCGGCTTTGCTCTTGACAAAACAGGCGGCTCCGATGCCGGCAGCGAGCCCCGCCACAAACGCCCAGCTCTTTTCACTCAAGCTCATCCTGCGCTCACTCCTTTCACAAACATCAACGCTAAAGCGCGCCCCAAACGCGGCAAGGGCAGCGCACGGCCCTGTCGAGGCTGTCCTGCGGACCGCAGGAACGGCGTCGCGCCACGGGCCTCGACCCAGCTCTATTTTATCACGCGGCCCCCGATTTGAAGGGCCGGTCCGTTCGGGACGCGAGGCCCGCGGCGTCAGGCGAAGGACCAGCCGCCGTCTATCGTCAGGTTGACGCCCGTGATGCGGCGGCTGGCGTCGGACAGGAGGAAGAGGATGGGGTCCGCCACGTCTTCGGGGGCCAGCGTGCCGAGCTTCGCCCTGTCCAGCACCTCCTTTTGATACCACCCGTCGCCCAGCCGTTCGCGGGTGGCGTGCTGCATGGGGGTGTCTACGGGGGCGGGGGACACGCAGTTGAAGCGGATCCCCCGCGGGGCGTACTCCGCGGCCAGCGATCGGACGGCGGCGATGAGGGCGCCCTTCGTGGCGCAGTAGGCGCTGAGCCCCGTCTGTCCTGCCGTCGCGGAGATGGAGGCCACGGCGACGACGCTCATTTCGGGAGCGTAGCGCCCGCGCCGGCAGATCGCCCTGGCCAGTGCCATGAAGGACAGCCAGTTGACGCGCATCAGCTCCTCCGCGGCTTCGGCGCTCAGGTCGCGGAGCAGGACCGTCGGCGCAACGCCTGCGCTGTGCACAAAGCCCGACAGAGGGGGCGTGCCACCGAGGGCCTCGGCGATGGCCGGCTCAAGGCCCTCCCTCCGGCTCAGGTCGAGCGGGACCCACCGGTGCCCCGTGCCGTCGAGCTGGCTGGCGGTTTCAGCGAGCCGCGCCTCGTCGCGGCCGGTCAGGATGAGCTTTGCCCCCCGTTGGGCGGCCCGTATCGCGACGCAGCGCCCGATGCCGGAGGACGCGCCGGTCACGAGGATGAGATGCCCCTCCAGAGCGAAGGGATCAGTCATGAGAACGCCTCCATTTCAATACGGTGCTCCCCCAGGAGTATCCGATGCCGAAGCCGCACAGCAGGACGTTGTCTCCGGGCCTCAGCGCGTCCATGCGGTCCCGCAGGGCGATGGGGATGGAGCTGGACGAGGTGTTGCCCACGCGCTCGAGGTCGATGCAGAAGCGACTTGGGTCGATGTCCAGTTTGGCCCGCAGCGTCTCCAGGATCATTCGGTTCGCCTGATGAAAGACGAACAGGGCGACGTCCTCCTTGCTCATTCCGTTCTTCTCCAGGGCGGCCCTGAAGGTCTTCGGCGCTTCCCGCACGGAGAAGCTGAAGATCTCCATGCCGTCCATAAAGAGCGTGTCCTGGCTGCGGACGTTTCCCGCCGGGTCCGCAATGGAGCGTGCCGTCTCCGGGGAGTGGGGAAGGGCGGTGCCTCCGGCGGGGACGAAGAGGTTGGCGTACCCACGGCCATCCGTCCCGAGGTCGAAGTTTCCGATGGAGGCGATGGGGTCCGACGCGGAGAGCAGCGTCGCGGAGGCCCCCTCGCCGAGGAGGACGCGCGTGCTCCTGTCGGCGGGGTGCAGGTGCGATATCTTTTCCACCGTGAGCAGGAGGACGCGGCGGCAGCTGCCCGAGGCCAACAGCGCCTTGGCCATGAAAAGGCCGTAGACGTAGCCCGAACAGCCCAGCGTGAGGTCCAAGGCCCCGCAGGACGTCGGGAGGCCCAGCTTGTCCTGCACGATGCAGGCGGTGGCCGGCATGGGATAGTCCCGGCTTTGCGTAACCAGCAGGAGGAAGTCGATGGAGCTGCGGTCCACGGAGTGAAGCGAGAAGAGCTTTTCTGCGGCCTGTACGGCCATGTCCGAAGCGGGTTCCGGCCCAACGCGCCTCTCGCGAATGCCGGTCGCCCGCCAGGCCTTTTGCGGGTCCCAGTCGTAAAATTCCCGCGCCAAGTCCTCGTTGGTGACGACCTGGTCCGGAAGCCAGTACTCAATGGCCTCGATTCCGGGCTGGGTGTCCTGAAGGGCGCTCATCTACTCGTGCATTTCCTTCAGGATATCGTCCACCGTCTTGAAGCCCCGGACGGCGTCAACGCCAACGTCGCGATTGAAGCGCGCGGTGAACATCGCCAGCACGGAGAGCTTGCTGAGGGAGTCCCAGCAGTCCAGCGTCTCCAGCAGGGTGTCGGGCTTCACGTCCTTTGGGTCGGCCTCGATGGTCTCGATCAGGAGTGCCAGCTTTTCCTCGTTCGTCATTCTTAAAAGAACCTCCATTAAAAAATAATATAAGGGGTTATGCCATCGAGCCCTCGTCGTATTCGATGAGGGGCGGGCAGACGCAGGGCCCCAGGTCGATCAGGGCCGCTGCGATGGAGAGCCCGGCCCCGAAGCCGGCCAACAGGGCGCGGTTCGCCCGGCCCGCCACCTGCTGCGCCGCCTCGGAGCATACCGTCACGGGGATGGTGGCGGAGCTTGAGTTGCCGTAACGGTCGAGGCTCACAGGCATCCTCTCCAGCGGGACGTTGAGCAGCTTTGCCGTCTGCTGAATCATGAATAGGTTGGCCTGGTGCAGGAGCAGAAGGTCCACCTCCGAGGCGGAGCAGCCCGCGCCGGACAACAGGGCCTTGAGGCATCCTGGGACGTTCCGCACCACGAAGTCGAACACGGCCATGCCGTCCATGCGGATGTCGATGGGGCGCCGGACGCTGCCGTCCGGCCATTCCCGGTATTCCAGGGACCGTTCGTTGAAGGGCTGTCGGGAACGACCCTCCGGGATGATGAGGACCTCGTGTTTCGAGCCGTCCGTCAGGAAGCCGAAGTGCCAGGGCGCGGCCCCTTCGTCCGGCAGGACGAGCGTCGCGGAGCCTGCGTCTCCGAAGATCAGGGCCGTCGAGCGGTCCCTGGGCGAGGTGCAGCGCGACTGCGTCTCCCCGTCCAGCAGGAGAACCGGGGCGGCGAGGGAGCGCGCCATGAGCCCCGCCAGCCACAGCCCGTAGACGTACCCCGAACAGCCGAAGTTTGTGTCCACCGCGGAGCAGTCCTTCGGCAGGCCCAAGAGGTGCGCCGCGCGCGACGAGTTGTTGGGCATGTCGTGGTCCGGCGTCTGCGTGACGAAGATCACGCCGCCCACCGTAGCAGGGTCCAGGGCCGCAGCGTCGAGGAGCCGCTTCCCCGCCGCGACGGAGAGGTCCAGGGACGTAACGCCCGGAGGCGCGACGCGGCGCTCCCGGATGCCGGTCACCCTGATGGTGTCGGCGAGGCGGGAGCCAAAGAGTTCCGCGCCCGCAGTCCCGTTGTCCACCCTGTCCCTGGGCACGCAGGCGGCGACGCCGCCGATTTTAACGCCTGAGAGAGTACAGAATTTCATAAGAGAGAACCGTTCCTTTCAGGGCCGCTGTCGAGGGGCCCATGAACATTTTCGACAAACTCCAGGAGCCCTGTCGGCCGACTGTAAAGAAATGCCACGCGCCTTTGCCCCATCGCTGGCGCAGGGGCAGGACGCTCCAGCAGCATGAAACCCTGTTCCTGCATGGCGGCGATGTCCCGCTCGATGTCCAGGCTCTCGTAGCAGATGTGGTATGGGGAGTTTCCATTCTTCTTCAGCCAGCCACTGACCGGGGAGGATTCTTTGAGCGGTGCCACCAATTCTACCTTTACTCCGCACCTGTCCTCAAAAAATTGAATTCGCACCCCTCGTATGGCGTCATCGACGGGCGTGCCGGAGGGGGAATACCCCAAACGGTGAAATTTCTCCGCCGCGCTTTCCAGTTCGTTGACGGCATAGCCAATGTGGTGTACTTTCATGATCTATTTCCCTCGAACGGCGGCATGGTGGCCTCGCCCGACGCGGCGATGCCCTCGCGTGCCAGCACCTTTTTTATGGTGAGCAGGATGATCTTCAGGTCCAGCCCCGTCGAGCGGTGCTCCACGTACCAGACGTCCAACTCGAACTTCGCGGGCCACGAGAGCGCGTTGCGCCCGTTGACCTGCGCCCAGCCCGTGATGCCCGGCCTGACGTCGAGGCGCTTTCGTTGCCGGGCGTCGTAGAGCGGCACGTACTGCGTCAGGAGCGGGCGGGGCCCGACGAGGCTCATGTCGCCCCGCAGGACGTTCCAGAGCTGAGGCAGCTCGTCCAGGCTCGTGCGGCGCAGAAACCGCCCAAAGGGTGTCAGGCGCTCCGCGTCCGGCAGGAGGTTCCCGTCGGGGCCGCGCTCGTCCGTCATGGAGCGGAACTTGTAGAGGGCGAAGGGCCTGCCTCCGCGCCCGGCTCGCGTCTGCACGAAGACGGCGGGGGACCCCATGCGCCGCCGCACGCAGACCGCGACGGCCAGCATGACGGGGGAGAGGAGGACGAGCCCCAGTGCGGCCCCGGCGACGTCCAGAAGGCGTTTGAGCATCGGGCTAGACGGCGACGACCTTCGGCGCGCCGACGGCCTCCCGGACGGCGGCGATGACGCGGTCCTGCTGCTCCTCCGTCATGGCCGTGCCGGAGGGCAGGCACAGGCCGCGCTCGAACAGGTCCTTCGACACGTCCCGTCTCGTCTCGCAGGGCCAGTAGTCCGCCCCCTTGAAGACGGGCTGAAGGTGCATGGGCTTCCAGAGGGGCCGCCCCTCAATGTTTAGAGACTCGAGGTGCTCCAGCACGGAGAGCGGGGAGGCCTTGACGCGGTCCGTCAGGACGACGGTGGAGAGCCAGCGGTTGCTGCGGCTCCAGGACGGCTCCGACATGAAGGAGAGGCCCGGAACGTCGCCCAGCGCCTCGACGTAGCGATCGAATATCCGGCGCCTGGCCGCGATCCGTTCGTCCAGGTGCGCCAGCTGCCCGCGGCCGATGCCGGCCAGCACGTTGCTGAGACGGTAGTTCCAGCCCAGCGTGGAGTGCTGGTACCAGGGCGCGGGGTCGCGCGCCTGCGTCGCCAGAAAGCGCGCGCGGGCGATGGCCTCCTCGTCGTCGGAGAGCAGCATTCCACCCCCGGACGTCGTGATGATCTTGTTCCCGTTGAAGGAGAGCGCCGCGAAGGCCCCGAAGGAGCCGTTGGGCCGTCCCTTGTACGCCGACCCCAGCGCCTCGGCGGCGTCCTCGATCACGGGAACGCCGTAGCGCGCGGAGAGCGCCAGCAGCGGGTCCATGTCGCAGCTCTGGCCGTAGAGGTCCACCAGGATGACGGCCTTCGGCAGTTTTCCCCTTTGGGCGCAGTCGGCCAGGGCCCGCTCCAGCGCGTTGGGGCTCATGTTCCACGATCCGGGCTCCGAGTCGACGAAGGCGAGCTCCGCGCCGGCGTGAAAGGCCGGGGCGACGGAGGCCGCGAAGGTGAAGGAGGCGCACAGCACGAGGTCCCCACGGCCGATGCCCAGGAGCGCGCCGGCCAGGTGCAGGGCGGCCGTCCCCGACGAGGTGGCCAGGGCGGCGCGCACCCCGACGCGCTCCGCGACCTCCCTCTCGAAGGCCTTGACGTGAGGGCCCAGCGGGGCGATCCAGTTGGAGGCGAAGGCCTCGCTCACCCTGACGGCCTCGTCCCCGCTCATGTGGGGCGGGGAGAGGTAAATGCGATCCTGCTTTGTCATTGCAGAAGGCCTCCCGTTCGTCAAAAATTCCGCGACGGAACCCACGACTTCCTCATGCCGCAGGGCAGTCGTATTCATGCAGGAAGTTTAACGCACCCCGCGAAAAAAGGAAAGCCCCGGCGGAGGCAGCGCGGGGCGCTCACTGCGGGAGCGGCTTTTTGGAAAATATATTTTTTACCGGGAAGCCGTTTTTACCCGATGAATCCCTTATAATAACTACGATAAGATCAGCCATAAAAAGGTGTCCTTTTGATTTCGTTTTTTGTTCGTTTTTCGCTTTTTCGCGTTGAATTCCGGAAATGGACCTGACGGTCGGTGCAGGGTATCCGGATGAAGCGTCCTCCCCAGGGCGGCGCCTCGCCGCAGCGATGGGGGGAATTTCAAAATATCTTTAATTTTTTAAGGAGGTTTTCTTTGGAAATGAAGAAAATCGGTCTGCTTGCGATTCTTTTGTTGTTGGTCACGGCTGGATTGGCGTATGCCGAGCTCGAGGGGGCGGAGCCTCCGCAGGGGCAGGAGCCCCTCCTGATCACCAACGCGGGGCAGGGACCCGGCGGCAAGATGGGACGGCTTCTCGTGACCCGTGCGGGCGTCGTGAACGACCTGACCTACAACGCGGAGCCCAAGCCTGAGGACCTCGAAAGCGGCGGCTACAAGACCGTCCTCGTGGTGATCGGCTCATCGGCCAAGGGCCTTGGCGCTTCGGGCATCACGATCGATCAGGAGATCGAGCGTCTGAACGCGCTGATGGCCAAGGCGAAGGAGCTGAACCTTCAGGTCATCGCGGCCCACATCGAGGGCAAGGCGCGCCGCGGGAAGCCGGGCAGCGCGGACGAGCGCTCCATTGACGCGATCCTTCCCTTTGCGAGCCACATCGTCGTCAACCGGGAGGGGGACGAGGACGGCAAGTTCACGAAGTTCGCCGAGGAGCACAACGTTCCGATCACCTACCTGAAGAGCGCCATGGAGCTCAACGCCTTCGCGAAGGCGATGTACGGCAAATAGCCTGAGGGGGTCGACATGTACGCGGAAACGTCACAAGTCCTTGCCGCAATGGTCGTGACCTTCGCCCTGGCGAGCTGGAAGCTCAAGTCCCCCGAGCTCTCCATGGTGGTCACGGCCGTTGTGGGGGCTCTCGTCGGCAAGCTGGGGTTCCCGGTGCGCCTCTTCGTGGAGGGGACGTTCACGTATTTCGACGTGGCCTTTACCTTCCTCACAGCCTCGATCTTCATCAACTTCTACTCCGCCACGGGCGCTATGGATGCGCTGGTCCGCCGGATGGTGGGCCGCTTCTACGAGCACAAGTGGGTGCTTTTCTTCCTCCTGGCCGTCATCATGCTGATCCCCGGCGCCCTCACGGGGGCGGGCAGCGTTTCGATGTTCGTGGTCGGCGGCATGGTGGCCACGGTGCTGCGCTTTATGGGGATTCGCGAGACGAGGATCGTGGCCTTCATCTACGTCACCTCGATGCTGGCGGCCGTGGCGCCGCCCATCAACCTGTGGGTTATGTTGATGTGCGCACAGGCCAACATGCCCTACGTGGGGTTTGACGTGCCCCTTCTGGCTCCGATCGCCGTCATCACGGTCTTCACGGTGTTCTACCTGCTGCGGGGCGGCGAGCCGAAGCCCAAGGACGAGGTCCTGGCCTCCCTGCCGGTGCCTCCCGACGGGATGACGGCCTTCCGCATCGCGACGCCCCTTATCGTGCTGATCCTGCTCCTGGTCCTCTCGAAGTACGCGGCGTTCTACATTCCGATCCTTGGAATCCCGTTGATTTTCATCATCAGCACGGCCGTTGCGATGCTCCTCTCCCCCAGGAAGCTGGGCCTTTCGGGATGGTGCGGAGTCCTCTCCGAGACGTCGGAGCAGGTGTTCCCCCTGTTGGCCACGGTCATCAGCGTTGGGGTCCTCGTCAACATCATGGCGGCAACGGGGGTGCGCGGCCTGATCGCGATCACGTTCGTCACGCTTCCCGTGAGGCTGATTTACACCTTCGCCCCGTTCGTCCTGCCCTTTGCCCAGGGCGCCCTGAGCTACAGCAGCGGCATCATCCTGGGGACGCCCCTCATCTTCCTCTTCAACTCCATCGGAGTCAACGTCACGATCGTCGCGACGGCTCTGAGCCTCATCTTCCCGCTGGGGGACTGTCTGCCTCCCTCCAGGATATCGGGGCGCGTGGCCATCGAGGTTTCGGGGTACAAGGGCTCTTACCTGTCCTTCCTGCGCTCGATCCTGGTTCCGGCCATCTTCATGGGGCTCGTTGCGGTGGGGATGCTGATCTACGCAAACGACTTCAAGTGGCTGATCTTCAACTAGACCAAGGAGGTTTTTTGATGGAAGATTTTCTGCGCCTCGCCAACGAGGTGATCCACCAGTTCTACTTCATCATGGCGGGGGGCGTCGCCCTCCTGCTGCTTCGCGGCCTATTCGCTCGCAAGACGCGCAGGAGCATCGTGTACGACATCGTCTACGCTTACACGCTCATCCCCTTCCTGCTGCGCGCGCTGCACATCAAGTAGCGGGGGTGCGGACATGATGAGCTACGAGAGCGGCGCAAAGCTGCGCCAGCTGATCCTGCTCTGCTGCGCGCTGGGGCTGGCCTGGCTGGGTGGGCGGGAGTTCGTCGAGCTCCGCGAGATGAAGGAGTCCGTCGTGGTCTCCGACGCCTTTACGCGGACCTTCATGTTGAGCGATTACTTCCCCCCCATCAAGGGGACGGAGATGGACACGCCCGTCTACCTCTTCGACTCCGGCGTCCCTGGCGGATCGATGCTCTACCTGGGGGGAACCCATCCCTATGAGCCGGCCACGTCCCTCTCCGCCTACCTGATCATGGAGAACCTCAGCGTGGAGAAGGGGAGGGTCTTCGTCTGCCCCCACGCGAACCGCAGCGCGTCCACGGTGGGGATGCTGGGCAACGCTTACCCGAAGTTTCTCCACGTGGAGACGCCCTTCGGCCCCAAGGCCTACCGCATCGGGGACCGCAACAGCTCCCCGCTGGACCAGTGGCCGGACCCGTTCACCTACGTACACTACCCGTCGGGTCAGAACCTGGACTACACGGACTCCCGCAACCTGAACCGGACCTTTCCGGGCCGCCCGGACGGGAACCTCACGGAACAGCTTGCCTTCGCCTTCATGGAGTTGACGCGCAAGGAGAACATCACGCTTTTTGTGGACTCCCACGAGGCGTCCCTGATGTACCCCGTCGTGGCGACCTACGTGGCCCACGACAGGGCGCAGGACATGGCGATGATGGCGGCGATGGAGTTGACCGACTCCGAGTTCCCCATGAAGTGCGAGGCGTCGCCCAAGAGCCTTCGCGGCCTGACCCATCGCGAGGTGGGGGACTTCAGTGATGCGCTGGTCATCCTGATGGAGACCCCAGAACCCTTTATCGACCGCGTGGCCGGAAAGATCACGGAGGACCTCATGATGACGGGTAAGGACGAGTTCCTGCAGACCGCGGCGGAGCACGAGCTCCTGTTCTGCGCCTACGACATCTCCGTGGGCTGCCCCATGTGGGACCGCGTCGGCCGCCACCTCTCCGGAACGCTCGCCATGATCCGCCAGATGAACGACTTTGCGGCGGACCCGGAGAAGGAGCTTCGCCTCTCCTTCCCGACCTATACGGACGTCAAGGAGAAGGGGCTGGGGGCCTTTTATCACGATCCGTCCAGGGCGGACCCCTCGAAGGTCTTCTGGAATTAGGGACGAACCGGCCGATCTTGGCCGTGCAGTGCGCGTTGAGGGATGATCTTTTGTTGGATTCGTTTCATTTTTAGGAGGAGGAGAACCATGTACCGAAGAAATTTCAGGGCACTGAAGGTCTTTTTTTCCGCTCTTTTGCTCCTGGGCCTGTTGTCGGGCGCAGCGTTTGCCTGCACGGTGATCGCGGCGGGCAAGAACGCGACGGCGGACGGCAGCGCCATGATCACGCACAACGACGACTCGCGCACCGCGAACTCCCGTCTCTTCATCGTGCCCGAAGCCGACTGGCCGGAGGGCTCCATGCGCCCGTTGATCAAGGACGCGCATGGCTATGAGGGGGACGCGCAGCAGCTGGACGAGATCCCTCAGGTCCCGCACACGTACCGCTACTTCTTCTCCCGCTATTCCTTCATGAACGAGAAGGGGGTGGCCATCGCCGAGGCCACCAACGGCGTGCAGGTGACCGATGCGCGCAGCGAAAAGATCCAGCAGATCATGGAGAAGGACGCTGCCGGCTCCCTCGACGCCTGGCTCATTCAGGACGTCATGCTGGAGCGGGCCGCCTCCGCCCGCGAGGCCGTCAAGATCATGGGCGACCTGGTGGAGAAGTACGGCTGGTACGACGCCGGCGAGACCATGCCCCTGACGGACGGGAACGAGACGTGGGTCATCGAGTTCTACGGCAACAAGATCTGGGCCGCGTGGCGCGTGCCGGACGACGAGGTGTTCGTGGCGGCCAACCGTGCCCGCCTGCGCCACCTTGACTTGACGGACAAGGAAAACGTGATGTACTGCCCGGACCTGGTGGACTTCGCCGTGAAGAACGGCTTCATCGAGGCCAAGGACGTGAACGAGAAGGACTTCAGCCCGGCCGACGTCTACTCGCCCTCGACGGAGCTCTACTCGACGCGCCGCGAGTGGCGCGCGCTGTCCCTCTTGGCGCCGGAGAGCTTCAAGATGGGCCCGGACGAGTACGATTACCCGATGTCCGTCAAGCCGGACCGCAAGCTCACCGTTCAGGACCTCTTCATGATCAAGGGCGACTGGTACGCGGGGACGTCCTTCGACCTGAGCCAGGGCATCCAGGCGGGCCCGTGGGGGAACCCCATCCGCTTCGCCAACTCCAGCAAGGAGAACCCCGACGCCTCCTGGGAGCGCTCCATCAACATGATGCGCACCTGCTACGTGCACATCGCGCAGGTTCGCGGGGACCTTCCCGAGGAGGTCCGCGGCATCAGCTGGTACGGCTATGGCGCGCCGGATACCACCTACATCACGCCGCTGTGGCCGATCATGAGGGCACTGCCCCCGCTCTACTCCATCGGCGACCGCTTCCATCCCTACGACCCCAAGTCCGGCTGGTGGACCTGCACCCGCGTGCAGGAGATCGCGGGCCTGCGCTACCAGGACGCCCGCGAGGAAATCCACAAGGCCCGCGACGCCAAGCTGAAGCCCCTCTACCTCCAGGCCCCGCTGATCCAGAACGCCGCAGCGCAGTTGATCAAGGACGGCAAGCGGGACGACGCCATCGACCTGGTCACGGACTTCGCCTACAGCCACGCCACGGATTGGCACGACCGCTGGCAGTCCTTGGGAGATCGCCTGCTCTCCAAGTACGCCCTGGGCTACACGGACGTCAAGGCGACGCCGTATCCCGAGTGGTGGAACAAGACGGTGGGCTTCGACACCCTGCGTCGCTCCTCCAAGGAGGCCCCCAAGAAGTAGACGGGGGCGTCATGAACGTCGTTCAACGTGTCGCGGGGCGGCCTTCGGGCCGCTCCGCCTCTTTTTGGCGAAGCGGGGGCGGGCTCACGAGGAAGGCCTGGGCAGCGTTGTTCTGCGCGATGCTCCTGGCGCCGTTCCCCTCGCCGGCCGCCGCGCGGCAGGCCGCGGAGCTCATGCGGTGGTGCGAGGACGTCCTTCGAGTGGAGAGGACTCGGCTGGGGCTGTTCGACCCGGAGACGGACCCCGACGGAAGCGGCCTGATCGGCGTGGAGTTCTCCCCGCTGACGACCACCCTCGGAGACCTGGCGGACAAGCGCGCCTCCGCGCGGCCCGAGATGGCGGACGCGGTGGAGGCGTACCTGCGGCGAGCCGGAACGGTATCGGGGGACTGGATCGCCGTCAACGCCAGCGGCTCCTTCCCCGGCTATTCCCTTGCCGTTCTCTGCGCCGCGGAGGTCATGGGGCTCAAGGTGCGGATGGTTCTGTCCTATGGGTCCTCCATGTACGGCGGGACGACCCCGGGGTTTACGTTCCCCGTCATGTTGGACCTCTTGAACCGACGGGGGCTTCTGCGGACGCGCCTTGCGGCGGTCTCACCGGGTGGGGCAGGGGATCGGCTGGCGGAAACGCTCCTGGAGGACCCCTGGCCGACGGTGCGGTCCTTGCTGGATTCGCGGAGCGAACCCAGCATCGAGGAACCCTCCCTGTCGGGCGCCATTCGGCGGCGACTCGACATCTTCGACGCGCCCCCCGGCGTCCGGTGTTTTGTCAGTTGCGGCGGCCCCGCCACGAGCCTTGGGGCGGAGGGAGCGGAGGGGATGGAGGTCCTGACCCTGGGACACGGGCTCCTGAGGAAGCCGGCCTCCATCCCCAAAAATGAGGAGCGGGGGCTGATCTATGAATACCTCGCGCGCGGCGTTCCGGTCGTCCACCTGCTCTTTACGCGGGGAATCTGCGCGGACTTTGGCATCCCCTACGAGGCTCCGCGCGGTCGCTTCAGCGCGCCGTCCGTTCAGAGAAACACTGATTAATACCAATTCGCGTTTAATATAGATTGCCTCCCCTGAAAGGGGAGGTGGTTCGCGTCAGCGAACCGGAGGGGTTCAGCCAGACGACACGACTTACGGACGCCGACAGGCGGTCGGCGTCGTGTCGGTCGGCTGTGCCGAAGCAAGGCAATTGATTGCCTTGTGGAGGCGTTGACGGGGAATGTCAGACAGGCGCGTCTTATGAAAAACACCCCTCAGCCCCTTCGGGGCAGCCCCCCTTGCAGGGGGGCCTTCCTTTCCCTTTAGACGCAGATTGGTATAATCAGCGCTTCCTCAGGTCCTGCGACGTCTTTCCGGACAGGCGCATCAGCATCTGCGCCGCGCTGGAGGACAGGCGGAGTCTTTTCAAGGACGACTCCGCGCGCTCGATCTTCTTCGTCCCCTGCCCTCCGGCCAGCTCACGGGCGCGGTGGAGGGCCCGTTCTGCCGCGGCAAGGTGGTCCTCGTCGTCCTCCGGCCCGAACAGCTTATCCATGGCCCCCGCAGCGGCGTGGGCCTCCACCAGGACCAGGTAGGCGTTGAACAGGTCCGTGGCGCACTTCCGCGCGAGGGTCGGGTTGGTGCGGTCGTAGTAGGCGATCTGCTCCAGGGTCTGAATGGCCTTGCGCAGGGCCTCGCGGTTGACGGCCTGGTCCATCAGGATGCGCGCCCTACGGGCGTCGCGCGCGGCGTTCCGGATCATGTCGCCTGCCTCGGAGCCCATCTCGCTTCCCGCCCTCTCCAGCCTGTCGAAGTCCTCGTGCTTTTTGGGCAGGAAGGTCATCCCCGTCAGGATCGCGGCCTTGGTACAGGCCGCCTGGATGTGGTTCGACGTGTAGGGGGTGAACGTCCAGACGTCGAGGACCCGGTTCACGCTCGAAAGTGCCTGCTCGAGGTCCTCCCCGTTCTGCGCCGCCAGCCCCGCGGCGAGGGAGGCCCGCGCCAGCGCGAAGTGCAGGAAGGCGTCCGAGGTCAGATGAGCGTAGCGGTTCATGACGCCGAAGGCCGCCGACAGCGCCATTTCGGCATCCCTGCGCGAGGCGGGGTCTTTCGTGCCGAGGCAGAGCACTGCGTTGGCATCCGCCAGAGCCGCGGAGAGCGCGACGTACAGGTTGGGCTGGAGCTGCATGTCCGTGTGCCGGAGGCCGTCCGTGAAGGCTTGAATGGCCTTTCTGGCGTTCTCCTGGGCCGACAGGGCAAGCCCCAGTGCCAAGGCGAGTTCAGGGTACAGGAAGCCCTCGTTCCGCGCAGAGAGGGCAAGGCCCTCCCGCGCGGCCTCCTCGGCCTGACGAAGGTCCGCCGAGTTCGGGTCGATGGACTGTCCTCCGCGGAAGTAGAAAAGGTGGGAACGGGCCTCCTGAGCCGCAATCGCCTCCTGTGGCTCTCGGTCCCGCAGGAGCGACGACGCCATGTCGGCTGCGCGGATGGCCTCGTCCGCGCGCTCGCCCCACAGGCCGCGCTCCATGCCGGCGTAGAGGACCTCGGACAGTGCGAGGGCGGTCCTTCCCTGAAGGACGTCGTGTCCTCGTCCGGCCAGCGTCAGTTCCTCCCTGGTCTGGAGCAGAAGCTGTTCCGCCGCCTGGAGCTTGGTGAGGCCCGACCGGTAATCGTCGAAGGCCCAGTGGAGGTAGATTCGGGCCTCGTTGACGCGCAGCTCGGAGCGGAGAGGCCGGAGGGATTCCGGGGTCTCCCGCGCCTCGGTCTTGTGCAGCATCTGCTGGTACTCCGCCTCCGACACGGGCGTGTCGGTCCTGCGCCGTTCCCGCAGGAAGGCGTGGGTGACCTGCAGCGCCTCCTCCAACATCGCCTGAGTTTCGGCGGTCCGCCTCGCCTCGATGCCCTCCAGACGGGCGATGCCCTGCTGAAGGTCCTTCATCAGAGGGATGCGCATCAGGGGGCTGGGATTCTCCGCGGAGAAGCCGCGCCCCACGAAGCAGAGGACCCACAGACCCAGGAACAGGATCGCGGTGGACCCCGCGGCGCCCCAGAAGGGCCGCGGCGGAACCCTGTACCGAAGGCACAGGAAGCATGCCGTGAGGACCAGAAGAGCGATCAGGGGGAACCAGGCGTAGAGGCTGCTCAAGATGTAGGACAGCTCCGAGTAGATCGTCAGGAGGGCGGCGGCGCTCAGGTTCCCCTTCCAGTGCGACATGCTGCGCCAAAGCTCCGTGAAGGCGTCCTTGAACCCTCCAAGTGCCGCCCCCCTCGGCTCTCCCTCGTCCGGAACGTCCCCGCGATGAGACGGCCTGTCCCACGGGAACCGAACCGACCACACCGACCGATCCTCGTCCGAAAGGTCCATGACGAAGCGCAGCAGCTCTTCCTCTTGCTCCGGGCTCACCTCAGGCTCCCCGGCCTTCCTGTCGTCGTACTCTCTCCTGGCCTCGTCCATCGTCTCCTGCCAGAAGCTGCGGATACGATGTTCGTCCTCCGGGGAGATTTTCTCCCCCTTGTAGTGGTGCGGACCGAGGATCGTACTCTTCAGATAGTACTCGGCCTTCCAATCCATCAAGACGTCGAAGATGCCGTCGCTGTATACGGGAGGTCTCTCCGTCTTGTGCGTGCAGGCCTTCAGTCGCCCCCGCCAGTCCGCCGAGGGGGCCTTCCCGATCGCCTTCAGGCGGCGCGTTATCGTCGTGACGTGCAGGTTCATCACCGCGGCGATGTCTTTCGGCGCCCAATATCGAGCCTTGTCCGGGCCATCTGCGATGAGGGCGCAGCTGTTATCGAGTTGGAATTCACCGTTGAGCTCATCGCGTATCTTTTCGAACCACGTCCTCCCGGCCGGGTCGTCGTCGAGGAGGGTGGGGTTCCCCTTCTCCGCCTTTTCCTTCTCGAAAGCGGCGTAGTCCTCCTCGTAGGCGTCCATGCGGCGCCGAACGACCGTTCGAGCCTCCACCCATTTGCTGCAGTATTCTCTTATCCTGTCGACCTGTTCAGAGCTCAGACAGAGCGGAACCTCCGGCATCTCAAGGACCTCCTCGAAATTTTACCCCGTTTCGCCATAGGGGATAAACGATGATGGAACGTTTTGAAAAAGTCGATTTTTCCTCCGGCGGCGAGGACGCCCGAATCGCGGGGCCTCTCGATGCGGATTCAATTCCGAATGACCTCGTCGATGATCCCGTACCTCTGCGCTTCCTGGGCGGACATGAAGAAATCCCGGTCCGTGTCCTTCTCGACGGTCTCGACCTTCTGGGCCGTGTGATGGGCTATGAGGGCGTTCAGGACCTCGCGCGTCTTGATGAGCTCCTGGGCGAAGAGCGCCACGTCCGAGGCCTGGCCCCCCGCCCCGCCGAGGGGTTGGTGGAGCATGACCTTTGCGTGGGGGAGCGCGCTCCGCCTGCCCTTCGCTCCGGCGGCGAGGAGGACGGCCCCCATGCTCGCCGCCTGACCGATGCAGGTGGTCGCCACCGGACAGGGGACGAACTGCATCGTGTCGTAGATCGCCAGTCCGGCCGACACGCTCCCTCCGGGGCTGTTGATGTACAGGCTGATCTCCTTCTTCTCGTCCCGATTTGCCAGCAGCAACAGTTGTGCGACGATGCCGTTCGCGACCGCGTCGTCGATGGGGCTTCCAAGGAAGACGATGCGGTCCTCGAAGAGACAGCTGTAGACGTCGCGGCCCTCGCCCTTGCGTCCTGTGATCATGATCGTTCCTCCCCAATTATAGTCCATGGTGCCCACGGAATCCCACCCTGGGCTCCGCTTCGGAAAACTGTTCCCGCACCGTCGTTTTCACCTCGTCCACGTTCAGCGCGGCGTCCGGGTTCAGAAGGCGGTGCCGGCCACTCGCCGCGTCCAGGACCTCCAGGCTCTTGTCCGGGTTGTAGCGCTCCTCCATGATCGATTGGCTGAGCTCCGCGATGAAGGCGAAGACCCCGTCCTCGAACGCAATGTCCCTGTAGCGCGCCTTCGCCACGCTCTCCAGGATGCGGGCCGTATCCTGCGGGTTGGGCTCGGCCACCTCCAACTCCCGGAACCGGCGGCGAAACGCCCTGTCGGTGGCGATGTAGCGCTGGTACTCCTCGCACGTCGTCGCCAGGATCAGCTGAAGCCTGGGGTTCGTGACGAGCGGCTTCACGATGTTGGCGACGCTGTTGCTGCCGTGATCGTTGCACAGCCGATGCCCCTCGTCGAAGAACAGGACGATCGAGTGCTCCTCCGCCTCCCGAAACAGATGCTTCAGGCGCAGACCCTGCTCCGAATACGTGGGACATTCGGCAAAAAGCAGGTTCAGATCGATCTCCGCGAGCCTGAAACTCCGGTTCGTCCGGACGAGAAACTGACCGAGCGCTTGGACCGTGGCCGTCTTGCCGACCCCTGGGTCCCCGACCAGGGCGATGTTGTTGTGGTCGGATTGCATCAGGATCCCCGTCAGCCTCTCCAAAAGCTTTTCGTCGACCAGCAGGCCCTGCTGGAAGTTATCGGGGTCGGACAGCTCCTTTCCGAATTTCCTGCAGTTGGGGGGAAGGACCTTCAACCTCATCTCACTCATCTCAAACGCTCCTTTCCGCCGGAACGTCCCCGGTCGGACCGGGGCGCTCAGGCTCCAACAAGTCATCCTCCGGGACGAATTCGAGTTTCCTTCCCTTCCGCTCCCACGCGACGTACCCCTCGAGCATGTTCAGCTCGCAGACACGAACCCTGTTCGAGAACCTGTCTTTGAAGATGTCGTTCAGCATCTGGTCCTGAGTGTGGTGCCAGGCCACCGCGTCGGCATGAGGCAGGAGCTGGCTGACGACTTCATCCCTGCGCGCCTGCCCCAGCGCCTGCCTCAGCGCGTAGAGGTCGCCGTACCCGACGATGAAGCGCACGCTCTCGGGAAAGACGTCCAGGACGTGAAGGAGCCCCCCCCACAGCCCCCACCGTTCCAGGTCCGGCACGAGGAACGTCACCCGGCGCTCCTCAGCGTCGGCGGCCGCACAAAGCCCCGCCAGAGCCACCTGGGCCAGGCCGGCGTTCGTCTCCGGATTGCGCAGCGCCGGCACGAAGAGGGGCTTCGTTGGGGTGCGGACGAATTTTTTGACGTCGAATGGGGCGCCGGATGGGAGCTTCGCCCGCTTTTCCGCCCGAATCATGGCGTTGAAAAGCGCCGCCAGGGAGGAGTGCTGCGCCTGAGCCGTGCGAAGTGCCGAGAGCGCCAGGTGTCCGTTCTGTGTCCCTCCCTTTCCCATGAGCGTCCCCTTGAAGGGAGCAGCGGTGTACTGAAAGAGCCCCATGGTCTCCAGCGCTTTAATTTCCGGCCGGTCCTCCTTCGGAGCGCTTTGCCCCTGGGCCGGGCGGGAGAGCTCCGATCGGCTGCGGGGTGCCGGCTTCCATTCGGGCTGGAAGAAGTTGTCCTCAGGGAATATCCTGGGATCGGGGCCTCGATCGACGGCCGACTCCTCCTTGATTTTTTTGATCTGGCCTTCGATTTCATCTTTGTTGCTGAGAGCGATCGCCTCCATGCCGTCCAGCAGGAGCCTGTGCCTCTTCGCCGCCGTGCGGAGGGCGTGTCCGTCGTCCTCCTGCTTCAGGAGCGCAACCTGGTACTCCAGGTACTGGGCGTTGGTCTGGAACGCCATGTTCTCCCAAAACTCATCGTTTCCCACGTTCAGCCTGAAAGATTTTGGCGTGCAGATCGGGGCCAGGTACTCGGCGGCTGCGGCGGGGGTCGCGCCGAGCTCGGGGTGCTGCAGCACGGGCTGCAGGTAATCGGGGACATTGCCCGCGCCGGATGCCGCGAGATGCCCATCGCCGTACTTCTCGCCCCACCCCCTGGAGTCGAAGACCACCAGGGCGCCCTCCCGTCCATTCCAGGTGCGGATCAGCCTCTCGTATGTCCTCTCCTTCTCCTCGTCGTCGCCGAGGAGCAGCAGGTTGCCGTCACAGCGTTCCATTGCAATAGACCCTCCTTTTTCCCCCGCAGCCTCGTGCGGCGGGCATTTGTCGTTGCAGCCCGAATTATATCTGCGCCTTACCGTTCGGCAAAATGCGTTTGAACCGGAGAGGGGACGCCGGCCCGGCTCCACCGGGGAGGCGATCAAACGCATTTGCAGCGGGGACGCCCTCGCGATAAATTAGGGGCACAACGCAGGCGGGAGGCACAGAGGCTTCCGCAAGACGAAAGGAGAGATTGGTATGTTGGAGAACGGAGTGAATCAGGCGAATGGAGCGGAGAAGGGACAGGCGGTGGTGGCGTCGGGACAGAGCAACGCCCTTGGCATCTGCAGCATCGTGTGCAGCATCGTCAGCATCTTCCTGGCCGCGCTCGTGTTCGCGCCCCTTGGAGTCCTGCTGGGGCTCATCGCGGCCTTCAAGAAGCAGGTGGCTCTCGGCGTCATCGGCATCGTCATCGGCGTCATCTCCCTGCTGCTGTCCCCGTCGTTTCAGCTGTTGCTCGTTGGGATGGGGCTGCGCATGGGGATGCGTTGACGGCAGCCGCCGGCCCGTAAGGCGAAAATTGCGCCTGTGAGACTGGGAAGATCGTTTGGAATTCAGAAAGGAGGAGTTGGAGTATGCGTCGTTTTGAATGGTCCCGCGTTCTGATCGCGCTGCTGGTCGTGGCGCTGCTGTCCCTGGGAGGGTGCGGCGGCGGGGGAGGCGGCTATAAGGGAGGGGATAACCCCGCGCCGGCGCCCAACCCCGGGTCGGGGGGCTACCGCCTCGAGGACTTCAGGGGGGAGTGGAAGGCGGAGGATGCGGCGGGGACCCTCCTCATGGAGGGGAGCGAGGACTCCGTGGCGGGGGAGGTGGTTCGCGTGAAGGTCCTTCCCAGCTCTCAGGTCGCCCTGTCCGTCGAGTATTTCGGAAGCGGGAAGGAGTACTCGTCGAATGCGTTTTCGGAGGCCAGGGAAAGCGCTGCAAACGTCTTTGTCCTCAAGTTCAAGGAGACCGGGGAGACGTCCGGAAGCATGACCTTTACGGTCGTGGACAGCGAGACCCTCAAGGTCGTGGAAACGGGGACGACGCTGGATCGTGGAAAGGTCGGGGAGCTTCGGTACACGCTCCGGCGCGTAAACTCCGCGCTGCCCCAGGAGCCGAACCCCGACCTCAACCCCGGACCGTCCCCCGCACCGGGAGGGCCCGTCGATCTCGCGAGGCTTAACGGAAACTGGAGGCCCTACGACGGGCGCGGCACCTTCACCGGGGCCAACGGGGAAATCCACAAGATGGTCCTCAAATCGACGTCCTTGTTGACCTGCACGTACATCCGACCGCCCAGCCCGTACGCCGGACAGGTGATGATCATGCAGACCTTGAATTGGGCGTCCGAGGAGAGGGGCTCCAGGAGGGGATTCAAGACCGGACACAAGGCGGATACGCCCTGCAGGGGGACGAAGGGCGAGTACGGGACGAAGATCACCTTCGAAGACGGCAGCACGATGGAGATCATCGACCCGAAGACCCCCGCGTACTTTCTGATTCACGAGAAGGGCAGCCTGTACGAGAGGGGCGTCCTGTATCGGTACGATCTGACGTACAGGATCGAGAGGAGGAGCTAAGCGCCGGCAGGCGCGGGCGAAGGACGGACAAAAGCGGAAGGGCTGCGGCCCTTCCGCTTTTTTGACGTTTTTGACGCGGTGCGCTGCCGTGTGGGTTGGCCAGCGGGGTCCCGTCGCCGACCGCCTTCCGTCGGTCGAGCCTCCGGGCTACCACAGCTCCCAACGGGCCTGGTCGGTGTGCAGCAGGTGGTGCGAACGCTCGCCGAGGGGCTTGCCCAGGTAGTCCTCGTAGCACTGCACGATGGAGGGGTTCTCGTGGGAGAAGCGGATGGGGGCCTTTTGGTCCAGGTTCAGCAGCAGGCGTCCGCGCTCCTCTCCCATCTCGACCCCGTCGTGGATGGGCTGGCCGCCGCCGCCGGCACACCCCGTCGGGCAGGCCATCATCTCGACGAAGTCGTACCGGACCTCCCGGTTTCGGATCGCCTCGCAGAGCTGGCGCACGTTCTTCAGCCCGTGGGCCACGGCGACGTTCAGCGACCGGCCCGCGATGTCGAACCGGGCTTCCTGCCAGCTCCCCTTGTAGTTGCGCACCCCCTGGAAGGCGTCCGGGTCCGGATTCTTGCCCGTGACGAGGAAGCAGGCGCTGCGCAGGGCGGCCTCCATGACGCCGCCCGTGGTCCCGAAGATCACGCCCGCGCCGCTTCCGAGGCCGAGGGGCAGGTCGAACTCCTCCTCCTCCAGGGACCTCAGGTCGATGCTCTCCGACCTCAGCAGGCGATCCAGCTCGCGGACGGTCAGGACGACGTCCACGTCGCGCACGCCGGACCCGTTCATCACGGAGACGCCGCACTCGTACTTCTTCGCCGTGCACGGCATGAAGGAGACGTTGTAGATTCGGCCCGGCTCGACGTTCAGGATCTTCGCGTACCAGGACTTCAGGATGGCGCCGAACATCTGCTGGGGGGACTTGGCGCTGGAGAGCAGCGGGACCAGGTCCGGGTACTCCATCTTGGCGAAGCGCACCCACCCCGGACAGCAGGAGGTGAAGAGGGGGAAGCGCTCGGCCGGAGCGTCCTTCAGCATTTGGACGAACTCGCTGCCCTCCTCCATGATGGTGAGGTCCGCCGAGAAGTCCGTGTCGAAGACGTAGTCGAAGCCGATGGCGCGTAGTGCCGCGACCAGGCGGTTTGCGCTGGCCTCCTCGTGCGTGAGGCCCAGCGCCTCGCCCCAGGAGGAGCGGACGGCGGGCGCCAGGGAGGCGACGACGATCTTGTCGCGGTCCGCCAGAGCGCGCAGGACCTCCTTCGTGTCGTCGCGCTCGTAGAGGGCCCCCACGGGGCAGTGGGTGATGCACTGACCGCAGATGGTGCAGCTGGCCTCGGTGATGGTCTTGTTGCCGGAGCAGTCCACCGTGGTTCGTGAGCCCGTCTTGGAGAGGTCCCAGACGTGCATGTCCTGAATCTTGTCGCACACCTGAACGCAGCGCATACACTTGATGCACTTCTGCGCGTCGCGGATGAGGGGGAAGCTCGTGTCCCACTTGAAGTCGGGCTGGTCCTCGTGGTAGGGCGAGGTCAGGATGCCCAGGTCGTTGGCGATGGTCTGCAGGGCGCAGTTGCCGGACCGCGTGCATTCGGCGCAGCGCGCGTTGTGCTGGGAGAGCAGGAGCTCCACGTTGACGCGGCGGGCCTGGCGAACCTTGGGGGTGTTCGTTCGGATGACCATGCCCTCCTCGGCCGCGTTGTTGCACGCGGGGACCAGCTTCTCCAGTCCCTCGACCTCCACGGCGCAGACGCGGCAGGCTCCGATCTCGTTGAGGCCCTTCAAAAAGCACAGGTGCGGGATCGCGATGCGGTTCATCTGAGCGGCCTCCAGGATCGTCGTTCCATCGGGGACCTGAATCGCCTTGTCGTTGATCGTGACGTTTACCATTTCAGCTGACGGCCTCCTTTGAAAACCCCAAATCCGTAGTGGTCGCAGCGCAGGCAGCGATGGGACTCCTGCCGGGCCTCCTCGAGGCTCATGCCGCACTCCACCTTCTCGAAGTCCTGAATGCGCTCCGGGACGGGACGCTCCCGCAGGTTCACGCGGCCGCAGGGCGTCCTGTTGTGGGGCGCGGGCGTCGGGACGTCCACCGGAACCTGAATGACGTGCTGGAAGCCCAGATACTCGTCGATGTTGGCCGCAGCGACCTTGCCCGCGGCGATGGCGCGAATGACGGTGGCCGGCCCGGAGACGCAGTCCCCGCCGGCGAAGATGCCGGGCATCCCGGACACCTCCTCGCTGTCCAGGGAGGCGATGCTCCCCCTTCGGACGGCCACGCCCTCCTTTTCAAACTCCTTGGACTCGATGCCCTGTCCCACGGCCACGATCAGGAGGTCGCAGGCCAGGCGCGTCGGCTCGGTGCTCGCAGGCCGCGGGGTGGGGCGGCCGCCCTTGATGGCGCTGATCATCTGCTGCTGAATCCACAGGGCCTTCGCGTGTCCGGCCTCGTCCACCTCGACGCGCAGGGGCGTCGCCAACTCGTAGATCTGACAGCCCTCGACCTCCGTGGCCTCGACCTCCTCGGCCAGCGCCGTCATGTCCTCCTTGCGCCGGCGGTAGACCATGTCCACGCTCCTGGCGCCGAGCCGCAGCGCGGACCGCGCGCAGTCCATGGCCACGTTGCCACCGCCGATGACCACCACGTCCCTGCCCTTCAGGTCCGGATAGTCGTCGTCGCCGATCCGGCGCAGGATGGAGACGGCGGAGATGACGCCCTTCGCGTCCTCGCCGGGGATGTCGAGGGGCTTGTCGATGTGGGCGCCGATGGCGATGTAGACGGCGTCGAACTCGCGGCGCAGTTTTTCGAGCGGGTAGTCCGGCCCGATGGGGGTCTCCAGGTGGACCTTGACCCCTGCGGAGAGCAACGCGTCGATCTCGCCGTCCAGCGCCTCGCGCGGCAGGCGGTAGGCGGGGATGCCGTAGCGCAGCATGCCACCCAGGTGTTTTCGCTGCTCGAAGATCTCCGGCTCGTGTCCCATCAGGGCGAGGTAGTAGGCCGCCGTGATGCCGCTGGGGCCGCCGCCCACGATGGCCACCCGCTTGCCCGTGCCGGGGGCCTTCTTCTCGATGGGGACCTCCCCCGCGTGCTCCACCGCGTAGAGCTTCAGGCCCCGGATGTTCACGGAGTCGTCCACCATGTTGCGGCGGCAGCGCCGCTCACAGGGGTGCTCGCAGACCATGGCGCACACGGTGGGGAAGGGGTTGTCCTTCCGGATGAGGCGGACAGCGTCCTGGTAGCGCTCCGCGGCGACGAGGGCCACGTAGCCCGGGACGTCCACGTGGGCGGGGCAGAGCGAGACGCAGGGCACCGGCTGCGAGAGCCCGAAGGTGCATCGCCCCTTGGTGACGTGCTCCACGTAGTCGTCGCGGAACCCACGGACCCCCTTCAGGACCATGGAGGCGGCTTCGAACCCGATGGCGCAGTCCGCGGAGTCGTAGATGGCCTCCGCCGTGCGCTCGATCAGGCCGATGGTGTCCAGCGTCCCCCTTCCGTCCAGGATGTCCTCGATGAGGCGCTCGAGCTGCGGCAGCCCCACCCGGCAGGGGACGCACTTGCCGCAGGTCTGTGCGGCGCAGAGCTTCAGAAAGCTGCTGGCGAGGTCCAGCGGACAGAGCCCCGGCGGGCTCGCGATGATCCGGCGTTCGAGGTCCTTGTAGAGGGACTCGACCGTCGCCTGAGCCTGGTTGCTCGTGATGATGCTGAGACGACTCAAAACGATCACTCCCTTACCTTTGGCGTTGCAGAATTGTGGAACGGATTCCTGCCTTCAGCGCGTCGCGAAATTCCTGTTGAATCGGTATAATGATTTTTAAGGAAGGACAGGATTAGTCGGCGTTGACGCGACGACTTGGGACGCGTCCCCGGTGCACGGACGACGCGCCCTTCGGGGAGGTCGCTCAGGAGGCGGGTTAAATGCAGATTAAAACCGATTAACCCTGTTTCCTTAAAAAATGATTTAAAAGGTGCTGTAGGATTATTATAGCAAAAACCGCAGGAAAAAATTCTGAGGAGAAACGGAGGAAGTTTTAATGAAGCGGAAGGTTTCGATGAAACGCAGGGTGGCAATGGGATTTTTTGCGTGGGCTCGCGCCTTCGCCGGTCTGTTCGTCGCTGCCGCGGTGCTTGCCCCGCTCCTCGCGGCGCCCGCGCACGGGGCGGAGGCGGGAGGGGAGAGGCCTGTTCGGGTCCTCTGCCTCAAGGGGCCGACGGGCATGGGGCTCGCCAGGCTCATGGAGGAAGCGGAGGCGGGACGGACGGAGAACCGGTACGAGTTTCAGCTCGCCGTCTCGCCGGAGGACCTGATGGCCCGCTTCGTTCAGGGGGCTGCGGACGTCGTGGCCATGCCCTCCAACATGGCGGCGATCCTGTGGAACAGGACGCAGGGCGGCGTGCGGGTCCTCTCCGCCAGCACGCTGGGGGTGCTGGCCGTCGTCGAGAAGGGGGACGCGATCCACGGCATGGGGGACCTGAGGGGCAGGACCATCCTGGCGTCGGGCCGGGGGGCCTCCCCGGAGTACGTGCTGAACTTCCTCTTGAGGTCGAACGGCCTGGAGCCGGGGACGGACTGCAAGGTCGAGTGGCTCAGCGAACACGCTGCCGTCGTCGCAGGCCTCGCCGCAGGGAAGGGGGACGCGGCCCTGCTGCCGCATCCCTTCGTCGAGGCCGCTGCGATGAAGGTGAAGGGCTTGCGGGAAGCGCTGGACCTGACGGAGGAGTGGCGGCGGCTTGACCTGGGCTCCGAGCTGGTGATGGCCGTCAACGCGGCGGGGCGGGACTACGTGGACTCCCACGGCGCGGAGGTTGCGGCCTTCCTGCGCGAGGCTCGATCGTCCGCGGAGTGGGTCAACGCGCACCCGGCGGAGGCCGCGCGCTTCATCGTGAAGCACGAGGTCCTGGAGGACGCGGGGATCGCGGAGCGGGCCATTCCCCGCTGCGGCATCACGGCTCTTGCGGGAGCGGAGATGCGGAGGGCGCTAAGCGGATACCTCAAGGTGCTGTTCGACGCCGACCCGAGGTCCGTGGGCGGCGTTCTGCCGGACGAAACCTTCTACTATGCCCGATAGGCGGTCCCTCCGCCGGGTTGCCTCCCTCCTGTTCTTCCTCGCGGTCTGGCACGCGCTGGCCCTCCGCTTCTCGGAGGGGATCGCCGTCGCCGCGCCGTCGGACGCGCTGCGCGCCCTCCTGCGCCTCGCGCGCACCGGGGCCTTTTGGAGTGCCCTCGCCTCCTCGGCGGCGCACGTCCTGGGCGGCCTCCTACTGGCGCTGCTTGCGGCGTCGCCCGCCGCGGCGCTCTGCTTCTACTCCGGGACGGCCGAGTTCCTCGTGGCCCCCTTCCTCGCCTTCATGAAGAGTGTGCCCATCGCGGCCGTCGCCATCCTGCTCCTCATCCTGTTCTCGAGCGGCGGCATCGCGCTGGCCGTCGTGGTCGTCGTGGCGTTCCCCATCCTCTGCACGGCGCTTTTGACGGGCGTCCGGGCCGCCGACGCGAAGCTCATCGAGATGGCCAGGGTCTTTCGCTGGAGCGGGCTCAGGCAATGGCGCTGGCTCTTCCTGCCCGCGGCCCGGCCCCACCTGGAGGGCGCGCTCCGCCTCTCCGCGGGGATGGCCTGGAAGGCCGGCATCGCGGCGGAGGTCATCGGCGTCCCTCCCGGCAGCATCGGCGAGGCGCTTTACAGGGCAAAGGTCTTTTTGGCGACGGACGAGCTCTTCGCCTGGGCCGCCGTCGTCATGCTACTGGGGGCGGCCGCGGAGCGGCTGTCCCTGCTGGCGCTGTCCCTCTTCTACCGGCTGCTGCGGATGGGCGGCCGATGAGGGACGTGGAGGTGAGAGGGCTCTCGAAGTCCTTTGGCGGAAGGGTGCTGTTCAGGCGCCTGAACCTGACGTTCCGAGCGGGGGAGATCACCGTGCTGGCGGGGGAGAACGGGGTGGGCAAGACGACGCTCCTTCGCATGATGCTGGGGCTGGAGCGGCCGGATTCGGGGGAAATATCGGGGTTGCCCGACGCCCGGTCGGCCCTCTTTCAGGAGGACCGCCTGCTGCCGGACCTGTCCGCCGCGCGGAACGTGGCCCTGGGCTGCCGGCGTCCGCCTCCGCGGGAGGACGTCCTGCGTGCACTGGATGCGGTGGGGCTGAGGGAGAGCGCCGACGTCCCCGCGAGGGAGCTCTCGGGAGGGATGGCGCGGCGCGCGGCCCTGGTGCGGGCGCTCATGGCGCCGGGGGAACTGGTGCTGCTGGACGAGCCCTTCAGCGGTCTGGATTGGGTGAACCTCCACCGCGCGGCCGCCTTTATCCGGGCCGCCCGTGCGGGGCGCACGCTGATCGCCGTCGTGCACGGCGTGGACGCGGAAGCGGCGCTTGGGGGACGCCTCCTCCGGCTGGAGCCCTCCGGCGCAGCCGAAGGGACGGGGTGAGGGGACGACGGAAGGGGGCTTCGCGCGTTGCGCGAAGCCCCCTTCCGTCGTCCGTCCCCGGTGCGGCTACTTCTGCATCCGCTCCAGGACGACGTTATAGCCTCCCGTGCCGTAGTCAAGACACTTCTTCACCCGGCTGATCGTCGCGGTGCTCGCCCCCGTCTGTTGGGCAATCTGGGGATAGGTCTTGGATTCCTTAAGCAGACGAGCCACCTCGAGCCTTTGAGAGAGCGCCTTGAGCTCGCTGATCGTGGCCACGTCCTCCAGGAAATCGTAAACCTCCTCCTGCGTCTTGAGCGTCAGAAACGCATCGCAAAGCTGATCCGTAAGCGTATCCTTCCAGTTACCCGACATGCAGCAGCATCTCCTTCCACGATAATGCGCTACGGCACACGACCATTTTAGAGAAGTATACCGTAAACGGCGGCGAAAATGCAAATCAATTTATTGAAACTTCGAGAAGAACCGTTTCGTGCCGGAGCGCGGGCCGTCAAAAAGGAGCCCCGGAACGGGCGCTCCTTTCGATGACAGGACGTTCACTGAAAATACTTTGCCGACGGGGACTTTCGGCGGGCCGCGTTCAGGGCGACCAGCAGTTTCTCGCGGAAGCCGTCCAGGCCGTCCATCCCCTCCGTCGGCCTGGCCAGCAGGTGGTTCCCGACGTACAGGGCGTCCCCGACGAGGTGGAGGTCGTAGGGGGCAAGCTCCAGCTGGAGGTCGGCGTCGAGGGCCTCCCGGGCTTTCGTCAGGGCCTCGCGCGCCGCCAGCGTCTTTTTGCCGCCCCACACGGGCAGGCCGTCAACGGTGAGGTCGATCCGGTCTTTCGTCTCCTGGAAGCCGGTCCTGAGGAGCCCCAGGGGGTACTTTCGGCGCACGGGAATCCCGCGCTCACGAAGCGTCTTCAGGACGGCCTCGAGACGCCGCCTGGAGGTGGGGTGGTCCATGTAGATGCCGTAGTCACGGATGGGCTGTCGCAGGTCCTGGTCCATGAACTTCTCGATCAGGGTCACCATCCCCGTGGGGGAGTAGTAGTCCGAGGCGATGAGGGCTTCCAGCCCCAGACGGTCCGCCTCCGTCTCCAGCTCTATGGAGTAGGCGTTCGTGATGGCGAGCTGCGCGACCTGAGCCAGGAGGATGGGCGCCCCGGCCCCGCCGCTCAGGAGCATCACGGCCAGCGCGGCGATCGAGACCTTGTTGGCCTCAGCCGCCATGCGCAGGCTGTGCTTGCGGTCCGCGTGACTCATCTCGTGGGCCATCACCGCCGCGATCTCGGAGTCCGTCTTCAGGAGGTCCAGGAGACCCGAAGTGAAGAAGATGAAGCCGCCGGGCAGGCAGAAGGCGTTGAGCGCCTCCGTCTTCACCAGGCGGATCTCGTAGGGGATGCGGCGCTGCATGTGGGGTTCCAGTCGGTTGAGGATCATGGTGAGGCGGGCGATGGCGGCGGGGTTGGATTCCAGGGGCCACTGCCGCTCGATCTGTTCCAGCGCCCTTCGCCCGATGGCCCGCTCCTTCTCCAGGTCGGGGTCGTCGAAGATGTCCCCGGACGCGACCGTCTGTGGGGCCGCAGCGCCGCTTTTGCTCCTGGGCTTCGCGGCGGCGGGGGCCGGAGCGGGCACGAGGGCTTCCAGGGCGAGGACGAGCAGGAGGAGGCGGCAGAGGCCGCGCTTCAAGGCCCTTGAGCGCGTCAAAGGAACGCCCCTCCCATCCGTTCGTAGCTCGTCGCCGCTGAGCGCCCCTTCGCCATGGAGGTCAGCTGCTCCCGCAGCCCGGCGGAGTACCGCTCCAGCAGGCGCTTGGACTCGTCCCCGGCCTTCATGAGGTCCTCCGCCGCGTCGCGGGCCTCGTCCAGCATCGCGGACACCTCGCGGTCGTCGGGGAAGAGGGCCCGAAAGCGCTCCCAGAAGCCCTCCGTGCCGGCCGGCCCGTCGATCCCGGCGGAGCCCAGGAGGTCGCCCCAGGAGTCCGCCAGAAGCTGGAGGCGGGCGATAACGTCGTCCTTTTCCTGAAGGATCTGCAGCAGTTCCTCCATGTCCTCGTTGAGGACGATGGCCTCCTGTTCACGGGAAACCATCGCCCTCAGGGTCCTGTACAGCTGAATCTCCTGTGCAAGCAGGCCCTTTGCGTCGCGGACGAGGTTAGCCGGCAAGGTTGACCCCACCCGCCTTTCGTGGCGGGAGCGTGGTGGGGGCGGTTCCGGGTCGGGCCGGCGTCTCCGCGCCCGACGCCCCCGTGCCCTGAAGCTCCGCCAGGGCGTTCTTCAGGTCCTCATCCTCCGGGTGGGCGGCCTGATACTCCTGCAGCAGCTTGACCAGCGCGCCCTCCCAGGCGGTCTTCAGCTCCTCCAGCATCGTGCGCACGGTGCGCAGGTTCTCCGGCTCCTTCTTGACGTTGGCGTCCACCAGGAGCTGGTACATGTAATCGTAGAGGCGCATCAGTCCCTGGGCCATCTCGCCGCCCCGCTCCGTGTTCAGCGTCACCATGAGCTCACGGATGACCTCCTGGGCCCGAATGATCTCGCGGTTGGCCGCGCTCAGGTCCTTTTCGGACTCCTCGCCCGTCAGAGCCGCCTCCGCCATGCGGCAGGCCTTGATGCCGATGTCGTAGGTGATCAGCAGGAGCTGTTCCTTCGTCGCCGTCGATATCTGCGTTGCCTGATAGGCAAAATGTGCGTTGTTCCTGTTTTCCATAGGCGATATCCCTCCTGGTAATTATTGTCGGCCGTTCGGGAGAGAATTTTTACTCTTTGCCCCCGTCCCCTGCACGGGATGGACCGGGCAACCTGCCGTCTTCCGCCGGACGCATTAAAATCCGCGGCCTCCCTGCAGGAGGCCGCGGAGGACTTTGGCGTGCGCTACAGGGCGTTCTTCAGGTCCGCCTCGGAGGTGACCGTCGTCACCTTGACGACCTTGCCCTTGCTGAGCTCGACCACCGCGGGCATCTTGGCGGTGACCTCCAGCTTGTCCGCCATGAGGGAGTTGCGATAGCCGTCGATGACTGGGATCTTGACGTCGCGGGCCTTGGCCTCGGCCTCTGCGGCGTTGGAGAGCTTCGCCTGCTTCTCGTCGATGCTGGAGTAGAAGAAGGCCTTGACGTGCTCCGGCTCCAGGAGCGTGGAGCGCAGGTGCACCTGCTCGTTGATGTAGGCGGAGGCCGCCATGGCGGCGACGGAGCCGTCGGCGGCGGCGGTGATGACCTGACGCAGGTACTTGCTGCGGACGTCGCCCGCGGCGAAGATCCCCTCCACGGAAGTCTCCATGTGGTCGTTCGTGATGATCCAGCCGCCCTTCTCGGCCTTCACCAGCCCCCGCACGCAGTCGTCATCGGGGGCCTGTCCCACGAACATGAAGACGCCGGAGACGGCCAGGTTGGAGACCTCGCCGGTCTTGACGTTCTTCAGGACCAGGTTTTCCACCATGCCGTCGCCCTCGATCTTCTCGACGACGCTGTTCCAAACGGGGACGATCTTGGGGTTGGAGAGCGCCTGGGCGATGGCCGCGCGGTCGGCGCGGAACTCGTCGCGGCGGTGGATGATGTAGACCTTGGACGCGAACTTCGTGAGGTAAGCGCCCTCCTCCACGGCGGTGTTGCCGCCGCCCACGACCGCGACCTCGAGGTCCTCGAAGAAGGCGCCGTCGCAGACGGCGCAGAAGCTGACGCCCTGGCCGATGTGCTCGGCCTCGCCCTCGCAGCCCAGGCGGCGGAAGTGCGCGCCCGTCGCCACGATGATGGCCTCGGCCTCGATCTCGTTCGTCTCGTCGCCCTTCTTGGTGACGACGATCTTCTTGTCGCCGCGGAGCTCGACCTTGGAGTCGTCCACCGTGCGGATATCCGTGTTGAACTTCAGCGCGTGCTGGTGCAGCATCTCGCCGACCTCGGGTCCCGTGGCGTGCGGCACTCCGGGGTAGTTCTCGATCTCGTCGGTGATGTTGATCTGCCCGCCCGTCCTGCCCCTCTCCAGAAGGAGGACGTCCAGCCCGGCGCGACGTCCATAGATGGCCGCGGACATGCCCGCAGGGCCTGCGCCAATGATAACGAGCTCACGCTTTTCCATAACTTCATCGACTCCTTAAAGGTTAATGATTGATTTGCCTCAGCCTGGCCGCCGGGCGGGGCAGCCCTTGCAGGTCCTCCGACGCGCGCCAGAGCCGTTCTTTAGGTATTATCCCCGATATTTTAAAACAACGCAACGAAGAATTGCGGAGTCGTCCGCGATCCTCTGAAGGAACGAGAAAGCCCGGTCGGGGGAGCGCTCCACAGCGTCCCGAATGGCGCGGGCCTGGTCGCTCTCTCCCGTCTCGAGGATGACGAAAGCCCCCGGCTTGAGCCACGCCGGGGCGCTCGCCAGGAGCGCCCGGTAGCAGTCCATCCCATCCACGCCTCCGTCCAGCGCCAGGTGGGGTTCATGGTCCCGCACCTCGCGCATGAGGCGGGGGATCGCGCCCCTCGGAATGTAGGGGGGGTTGCTGATCAGGAGGTCGCACTCGCCCCGGACGGCGATGTCCTCCGGAGCGTCGGTGGGGAGGAGGCGGGCCCTGGAGCTCAGGTTCCAGCGGGCCAGGTTCTCGGCCGCCCACCGCAGGGCGTCGGGCGATCGCTCCGCCAGGATGCCGCGGGCCAGGGGGCGCTCCAGGAGGAGCGTCGCGGCGATGCAGGCGCTGCCCGTGCCCCAGTCCAGGAACGTGAAGGGCGCGTCCTGCGGGAGGAGGTCCAGGGCGGCCCGAACGAGGACCTCTGTGTCCCGCCTCGGGACGAGGACGCCGGGCCCCACGCGGAAGTCGCGCCCCCAGAAGTCCGCCGTCCCCAGGACGTACTGCAGGGGCTCTCCGGCCTCACGGCGACGCACCCCGGCCTCCAGCGCCTCCGGCAGGACGACCTCCCTCTCCAGGTGCGCCAGAAGCTCCGCCGAGGTGAGGCGGAGGCCGTCGCAGAGCAGCCATCGCGCCTCCTGCACCGCGTTGACCGCGCCCGCGGCAGCGAGGCGCTTCCGGATGGACGTCAGGTGTGCACGCAGGGTTGCGCTTCCCGCGCTCATCACTCCTCCAGGTGTTCGAGTTTCTGCGTCTGCTCCGCGAGGATCATGGCGTCGATCATCTCGAAGAGGTCCCCGTCGAGGTAGTTGTCCAGCTTGTAGAGGGTGAGGTTGATTCGGTGGTCCGTGATGCGGTTCTGAGGGAAGTTGTAGGTGCGGATGCGCTCGGAGCGGTCCCCGGACCCGATCATGCCGCGTCGCTCGCTGGCCTGTTCGGCGTTCTGCTTCTCCTGCTCCAGGGCGTACAGCCTGGCCTTGAGGTAGGCCATGGCCCGCGCGCGGTTCTTGATCTGGGAGCGCTCGTCCTGACACGTGGCCACGATGCCCGTCGGCAGGTGCGTGATGCGCACGGCGGAGTCCGTCATGTTGACGTGCTGCCCTCCGGCGCCGCTGGAACGATAGGTGTCGACCTTCAGGTCCTCGGGGCGGATCTCGATCTCGATGTCCTCCACTTCGGGCATCACCGCCACCGTTGCGCTCGAGGTGTGGATGCGGCCGCTGGCCTCCGTCACCGGCACGCGCTGAACCCTGTGCCCGCCGCTCTCGTACTTCATCATGCTGTAGGCGCCGTGGCTGTCGATGCGGAAGATGACCTCCTTATAGCCGCCAAGGCCTATGAGGCTGCTGTCGATGACCTCGATCTTCCAGCGCTGCCGCTCGCAGAAGCGGGTGTACATGCGATAGAGGTCAGCCGCAAAGAGCGCCGCCTCGTCGCCGCCGACGCCCGCTCGAATCTCCACGATGACGCTCTTTTCGTCGTTGGGGTCCTTGGGGAGAAGGAGGATCGTCAGCTCCTTTTCAAAGTTCTCGATCTGAGGCTCAAGCTCGCTCAGCTCCTCCCTGGCCAGCTCCGCGATCTCCGGGTCGCCGCCCTTCAGGAGGTCCCTGGCCTCCGCGATGCTGGCGACGGCGGCGCGGTACGCGCGGTACTTCTCCACGACGGGCTCCAGTTGAGCTCGTTTCTTTCCCAGGTCCTGAAGCGCCCTGGGGTCCGAGGCCGTGGCCGGGTCCCCCATCCGCTCCTCGATGTCTAGGAACTCCTTCTCTATGGCCTGAAGCTTGGGCTCGATGTTCATGAGTTGTCCTCCATTGATTCCTTAACGGGCTGTCCTTCGGGGAGCTCCTCGTCATCCCCGGTCCCCATCGCCGTGTTCAGGGAGGTCAGGGCCACCTCCGCCTGTCCGAGGTCCGGCTCCCTGGTCGTCAGGTACTGCAGGGAGAGGAAGGGGGCGATGACGATGCGCCCCAGCCGGCCCGAGTCCGCGGCGAAGCGGATGATCTCGTAGGAGGTGCCGATCACGATGGGTAGGAGCAGGACCCGCAGGACGACGCGACGAAAGAAGCTGCCCCCTCCCACGATGGAGAACACGGCGATGCTGACGAGGACGGCGATCAGGAGAAAGGAGGTCCCACAGCGGGGGTGGATGCGGGAGCAGGTCAGGATGTTCTCCGGCGTCATCTCCAGGCCGCTCTCGAAGGCGTTGATCGTCTTGTGTTCGGCCCCGTGGTAGCAGAACACGCGGCGAATGTCGCCCCACAGTCCGATGACTCCGACGTAGCTGATGAAGATGAGCGCCCGGACGACGCCCTCAAGCATGTTGGTCCACAGAGGGGACAGGCCGGGAAGCTCGGCGACCCAGAGGGGCAGGGCCACGAAGAGCCCGCCAACGGCGGCGACGCCGACCGCGATGGCGACGAGGAGGTCCTTGAGGGTCAGCGTCTCCTCCTGCTCCTCAAGGGCGACCTCCGCGGAGCGCGACAGCGCCTTGAACCCCGTTGCCATCATCTCGCACAGGACGACCGCCCCGCGAAGGACGGGCAGCTTCCAGGGGAAGCGCTTCGTCCGGGAGCTGTTGGGCCAGTGCTCGCGAAAGATGCCGCCGGTGGGCCTGCGGACGGCCAGGCCCCAGCGGGCGGGGCCCTTCATCAGGACGCCCTCGATGACGGCCTGTCCACCCACGGGAACGCGCTTCGCCTCCCCGGTCACAAGGCGGGAGGCCGCGATGGCGGCCAGCAGCCAAAGTTTAATCCTCGACAAGAAGATCCTCCATATCCTTAAACGGCCTGCCGCAGGGTTTGACCTCGCCGCAGGCGCCAAAAATGCAGGACGGACCGGCCTTTTTAAACAGGACGGGGGCCTCCTGCCTGCACAGGAGGAGCATCCGTCGGGCCAGCGCGCGAATCTCCCACTGGGCGCGGCGGCAGAGGCGCAGGTGGAAGAAGTGGTGCAGCTCCCGCGCGTTCATCGTCAGGACCAGCCGCGTCTCCCAGCCGTGGGGCAGGATGAAGCGGGCGTCCTCCGCCGGGACCCCCAGCTCGACGAGCCTCCGGTAGGCGGCGAAGGAGGCCTCGGACTGTCGCCGGAACAGAGCCTCGGCTTCGGGCATGTCCGCGACGGAGGGGGGGACGATGACCGAGGAGCCCGTCATCCGGACGTAACGCTGGCTCTGCTGGCTGAAGCTGGCCATGCGGTGCCGCACCAGCTGGTGCGAGGCCACGCGGCTCAGCCCGTCCACGGCGAAGGTGAAGGAGGCGTGCTCGAAGGTGGAGAGGTGTCCGCTCCGCCACAGCTGGTCCAGGAGTGCCTCGGAGAGGGACTCCCTCTCTCCGGCGAGGAGGTCCGCCGCCGTGACGTCCCTGTAGCAGATGCGGGCCGCCGCCGCCACCAGCTCGTCCGGATGGGGCGTGTGCGCCAACAGGGCAACGGTGCAGGGCATGATAAAAAAAGGGGCTCTTGCGGGCCCCTTCCTTCCTCTCTGCTAAACGTCCGTCTTCTGGCCGTAGTGGATGCCCTGGTACTTCTTCTGGAACTTTTCGAGACGGCCGGCCTCGGAGAGGACGCGCCCCTTCTTGCCGGAGTAGAAGGGATGGCACTGCGAACAGACGCCAACGCGGATCTCCTTCATCGTGGAACGGGTGGTGAACGTGTTGCCGCAGGCGCAGGTCACCTTGCAATCCTGGTATTCGGGATGAATGTCCTTCTTCATAAACGAAACACCTCCAAAAAGCGGAATCCTTTACCTTAAAGCCTGAGGACGGGGCCGATCAATGGCGCAGGCCAAGTCGCTCGATCAGGCTCTTGTAGCGGTTGAAGTCCTTTTCCTTGAGGTAGCGCAGGAGCTTGCGCCGGCTTCCGACCATCTTCAGAAGGCCGCGGCGGGAGTGAAAGTCCTTGCTGTGGGCCTTCAAATGCTCCGTCAGCTCGCGGATGCGCTCCGTCAACACGGCCACCTGAACCTCGGGGGAGCCGGTGTCGGACTCGTGCGTCCGGTACTCGCTGATGACTTCCTGTTTCTTTTCCTTCGGGATCATTTCGTTCACCTCTGTCTCTAATCGTGCCGCATGACCAGGGATTCGTCCGATCCGAGACGACATCCTGAGTGCAGGGCCGAAGCGTATATTAGCATTTTAGGACACGCGCCGCAAGTGGGGCCTTGACGAGGGCGCCGCGCGGGGGGCCGCACGTCCCCTTCCTAGGGCCTCTAGTGTAGAATAACGTTGCGGGCGTGCCCGCACCATTCCTTTTGCACGGAAGGAGAGCGCAGGATGCCCCAGGGTCGGGACGCGGTTGAAGCGGTTGAAAGGGTACGGAGGGCGCTGGACGCCGCGGGCGCCCAGGACGTCGAGATCCGGGTCGTGGAGGGGAGCATTTTCACGGTGGAGGACGCGGCCGCCACCATCGGCGTGCCGCCGGAGGAGATACTGAAGAGCCTCGTCTGTCTGGTGGACGGGGAACCGGTCCTGGTGCTGATGAGCGGCTCGAACAGGATCGACTCCAGGGCCGTGGCCCGCGCTTTCGGCGGACGCCGCTGCCGGATGATGCCGGCGGACGACGTGTACGGGAGCTACGGCTTCCGCGTGGGGGGCGTCCCCCCGCTGGGATACCCGCAGCCGCTGAGGGCGGTGCTGGACGAGGACCTGTTCCGGTATGAAGTCGTCTGGGCGGCGGCGGGTACGGACCACGCCTTCTTCCCCGTGGAGCCCGACCGGCTGATGAGGCTCACGGGCGGCGCTAGCGCCAGCGTCAAAAAGGACGCGGCCGAACGTTGAGGGCAGGGCGAGGCAGGGCGCCGGGCGGGTTTCACGCGCTGCGCCGCTTGGGACAGAACTTCCTGGTCGACCGCGGCGTCCTGGCGGAGATCGTCGAGCGCTCAGGGGTGGGGGAGGGCGACGTCGTCCTGGAGGTCGGGCCGGGGCAGGGCGTCCTGACGCGCGCCCTCCTGGAGCGGGGCTGTTTGCTGCACGCCGTCGAGCTGGACGAGCGCCTGCGGCCTGAGCTTGAGGCGCTGGCCGCGGCGTCGGAGGGGCGCCTGTGCCTTCACTGGGGTGACGCGCTGAGGACGGACCTCGCCGCCCTCGTGCCCTTCCCCGCGAAGGTGATCGCCAACATCCCCTACAGCATCACGACGCCCCTGATCTGGCGCCTGCTGGCCCTCGCCCCGAAGGGCCTGGCCTACTGCCTCCTGATGGTGCAGAAGGAGGCCGCTGACCGTCTCCTCGCCCCCGCGGACACCAGGGAGCGCTACCCCCTTGGGGCGACGCTGGAGGTCATGGGGAGGACGGCCTGCGTCCGGCGCGTCCCCCCCTCCTGCTTCCGTCCCGTCCCGCGCGTGGAGTCCGCACTCGTCGAGATTCGCGTGGAGCGGCGCCACGGCCTGCTGGCGGACGGGCTGTGGAGCGAGCTGCTGCATCGGGCGTTTGCGCACCGACGAAAGACCCTGCACAACAACCTGAAGGGCTTCAAGGGGATTCCGGACTGGGGCGCGCTGCTGCGGGAGGCGGGAGTGGCGCCGGGCGTCAGGGCCGAGGACGTGTCGGGGCCGGAGTGGCTCCTGCTCTGCGACCTCCTGAGGAGCCGTCAGGCCTGAGGTCCCTGAAGGCGAGACAGGGCACTTTCGATCGCTTCATCGACGTCCGCCCCCGGCGGCAGGCCGACCGCTTCGGTCCCCCCGTCGTCCGGGCACACCGTCACGGCGGGCCACCGCTGCGCCAGAACCTCGCGGAGCACCTCCGTCAGGGGCTGGCCGATGAGGCGCGCGGGGAGGTCCGTGCCCTTCCACTCGTGGACGCTCAGGGTCGCGTCGGAGGGCACGACGAGGCGCACGGCCCCCCGCCGTGCCAACGCCATCGCCTGGCGGAGTCCCCGTCCTTTGCCGATGCGCCACGAGGCGTTTCCCACGGCGCGGAGATGAGCCTCCCCTCTGCGGGCCGCCTCCGCGCGGTACTCCCACTGGACGAGCGGGCGGGGCGACCGAAGGTCGTCCAGGAAGCCCCGCAGGGTGCCCCAAGAGGCGTCGGCCAGGTGCCCCCAGGCCGCGGCGTCGCCCTCCACCAGGACGCACCGCATGGGAACGCGCCTGGCTCCCAGCAGGTCGAAGATGAAGTCCCCCACCATGACGCAGCGCGCCGGCGCCACGTTCAGGCGTTGGGCCGCCAGGGTCAGGGCCCTTGGGTCCGGCTTCGCGACGCCCTCCTCGCGGCTCATCACGATGGGAGGCAGCGCGATGCCGCAGCGCTCTGCGGCAAGCTGAATGGACTCGCGGCAGTTGCGAGAGACCACGCACCAGCGCTTCCCGTTCTCTTCAAGCCAGCGGAGCAGGTCCGGCGCCCCTTCGACGGGGACGGCGCGGGCCGCTCCCTCCATCTCGACGCGGACGATGGCCTCCCGCGCCTCCTCGTTCAGGGGCGGCGGCAGCGTCGCGGCGCGCTCGAACAGCGGCACGACGGCCTTCCCGCCGAAGTATCTTTCACGAACGCCGCGAAAATCCAGCTTCGTGCTGGCCAACACCCCGTCCCAATCCAGGATGAACGCCTCCATCAGCGTAGGATGCCAAAAGGGCGGTGCAAACGTCTCTTGCATGGGCAGCCTCCTTCGTCCGATCCCTGTCCGGGCCCCCGGTCACCGAATGACCTTTGGGACGCCGCGCTTCCTCAACCAGTCCTCCAGGCGGTCGGGGATATCGCCCTGCACGACGAGGGCCCCGTCCTCGATGCGGGCGCCCGTCCCCAACCCTCTGCGCACCTCCCGTGCCAGCTCCTCCAGCTGCCTCGCGTCGGGCTTTGGGGTCAGCAGGAGCCGCACCGTCCACTTGCCGCCACCGGCTCGGGCCCTCTGCAGGACCGCCTTGGAGAACGACGCGGCGGCGCTCCTCTCCTCCGGCGCGGCCTGCGGAGCCTCCAACTCGTCCCCGCAGGCCGCCATGCCCATCGCCGCGCCGATGGAGATCGTCAGGGGCTGACCGGCCACGCCGTCGTCGACGGGGACCCTGATCCGTTCTTTCGCCATCACCACGCGCTCCTTTCGCTTCCTTAAGACCGCACGTATTTTAACATTCCTTCCTGCGATGGCCGGCGTCGCCCGGACCGTCCCATCGGAATACCCCGCCTCGGCGGTCGGCGCAGGAGGCGCCCGATAGGCTATAATAAATTTTATCGAAAAGGAGGGGAGGGGCCTCGTGCGGCGCGCCTTTGCGCCGCTTTGGGCGCCGCGTCGCCTCCACGGCTTTTTTTAACGACGTTCGAGACAGCGTGAGGAGCAGAAGATGAGGAAGACGATCCTTGTGATGATGACGGTGGCGGTGTGTCTGACGGCGCCGCGCGCCTGGGGGGCGGAGCTGCCGAGGGCGCAGCTGGACGAGTCGGAGCGGCACTTCAACCGGGCCTACGGGTACTTTCTGGGGCGGGACTACTGGGCGGCGCAGGACTACCTTGACCGCGCCCTGAAGGCGAACACATACCTGGTGGACTACTACCTCCTGAGCGCGCTGAACCTGCAGCGCATGGGGGAAGGGGATGAGGCGCGGGCCGCACTGACCGGCTACCTCGAGGTGCGCCCCATGGACGGCACGGCGCTCCGCATCATGAAGGGCTTCGTGGAACAGGACCGCACGCTGCAGATGATCGTCGGGTCCCGCCCCCTTGCCCTCCGCTGGCAGTTCTCACAGCCGGACCTTCAGACGGAGTGGCGGACAGGGCTCACCCGTCCCTTCAGCATCAAGGGCCTCGGCAAGGTCAAGGCTCTGGGCGACGTCCTGTGCCTGGCCGACACCCTCGGAAACCAGGTGTGCCTGAGGTCGCGAGGGGAGGGGGCCTTTCGCTCCATCCCCGTGGAGCGCCCTGCGGCGGCGCTGCCGGCGGGGGATGGAACCTTCTGGACCTTCGGGGTGAGCGGGGACGTCCGCTCCTTTTCCGGCCTGCCCGATGCCCCGGCGTCCCCGGATCGGGTCGGGGCCATCCCCTCGCACGTGGTGGACGCGGCGTGGGTATCCGCCTCGGAGTTCGTCGTGGCGGACCCCGTGTCGCGCGACGTCGCCTTTTATGATAGCGCGACCCTGAAACCCCTCGCGCGCTGGACCCCTCCGGAGGGGGAGATGCTCTTTGAGCCCGTGGCCGTGGAGTGCTTCGCGGACTGGCTGGCCGTCGCCGATCGTGGAAACGGCCGGGTCTTCGTCCTGAACGCTGCCGGCCGGCGCGACTTCTTCTCCGTAGAGGTCCCGCTGGTGCGGGACCTCCTGTGGTCGCCGCTTGGCGAGCTCTTCGCCCTTACGGAGGACGGAAACGTCTTCGGCCTGAGCGTTGACTTGAGCGAGCGGAGGGCGGAGCGGGGAGAGCCTCTGCAGTCCGGGCTTCGGGATATCTGGGCGCTGTTCGCGTCCGACGAGGGGGACCTCTGCGGCCTGGACGTGAGCGGCTCCCGACTGATGAAAGCGGTCATGCTGCCGTCTCAGGCGGTGAACCAGAGCTTCTTCGGGATATTCAACCCGACGCTCGTGATGCAGGCGAACCGGGAAAGCTTCCTGCTGGACGCGACACTGGTCTCCCCCTTCGCCTCCTGTTTCCGGGACGCCCCCGTCCTGGTGCACTCGGTCTGGAACAACAGGAGCATCCGGTCGGCGGCCCTCTGGCAGGAGCCGGCCAAATTCGAGGGGCTCCTGCTGCACCGCGCCCTGCCGGCCTCCCAGGCGCTGCCTCCCTCCCTGCGGACGACGCGGGTGGAGCAGGGAAGGGACCTGCACACGGCCCTGCCCTCGCTCTGGCACCTCCACCGGGGGAGCCTGACGAACGTCATCGTCGACGCCTCGATCCCCTTCACGATGGAGGACCTCCTGTCGCTCGCGCAGTTTTGCCTGATGAACGGGCTTGAGCTGGACGTGTGGGCCAGGGAGGTCCCTTCGCTCGCGCTGACGCGGGCCAGCGCCTTCACGGGGGGCAGGACGGTCTTTGCCCTTGGGCACGCGCCCGACCTGACGGCGCCTCGGACCCGGCTCCAGGTGCAAATCCCCCTGCCTCAGGAGCTGTCCTCCTCAGGCTATCCGGGGAGGTCCATGCTGGCGGTGTACCTGGACATCGGCTTGATGCAGACGCGGGCCTGGATCCCGTTGTGGCCGGACCTGCTGGAGCGGCAGGAAAACCCCTAGGCCCCCGACGTGATGACCGACTCCAGGCTCTTGATGCCCCGGATGCGCCCCAGGGCCTCGATGAAGCCCTGAATCCTCGACGAGCCCCCGCGCAGGAGGACGCACTCCAGGCACGTGTCGCAGTCCACGTGGATGTGGGTTGAGCAGAGGATGACGTCCCCATGGCAGTGCTGGGCCTCGGTCAGGCCCCGGGTCAGGCCTGGAGTGTGATGGTCGTACACGAGCGTGACGGTCCCGTAGACCTCTCCCTCGTCCCCGCGCCACCTCTCCTCGGCGAGGTAGCGGCGCACCAGGAACCGCAGCGCCTCGGAGCGGTTCTTCCTGCCGGAGCGGCGGACGCGCTGCTCAAACTCGCTGAACAGCGATTCTGGCATGGCGACGCTGAAGCGGACGAGTTTGTCCGTCATCTTTTCCAACGCATCCTCCGAACGCGCTCGAACCATCGTTGTTGGATATCCTCTCTGCGACCCTGCTCGTCCGCCCCCTCTGTGCCGGGGTTTTCCGTGAAGGACACGTCGGTGTAGGGCGCGTCGCGGAAGGCGCCTGGGTCGGAGGTCGCGCGGGCGTGGGGGCCCTTCCCCGTCGCCCGCTCGTAGAGGAAGCTGCCCCCCGCGTCGCAGAGCCCTGCCAGGAGCCCCCAACCCAGCACCCTGAGGATGAAGGAGGGGAGGACGAACAGGACGAAGGAGAAGACGCTGAAGAGCAGCCCGCCGAGGCAGACGGCCAGGGGGGAGAACACCAGGAGGAGGATGCCCTTCTCCCGCGCGTCCGCCCTCTGCCATCGGTCGAGAAAGCTGCTGAAGTGCTTCAGAATGCGGGAGGGCCACAGCCAGTACAGGATTTGGTTCACGATGTTTTGAAACAAGACACGACCTCCGAACATCTGTGATTTTCAGGGAAGCGCTGGTTGTTTTTAAAAAGTTGTGGAAAGCAATCGAGGATTGTCCAACAGCGCTTCCCTGAAATTTGTGATTGTGGTATCGCGGACCCTTTTTCGCCCCAATTATATCAGGTGCGCCGGCTAGGTCCGCTGGCACACGATTTGGGTAGGATGCCCCTGTGAAAAGGGCAGGACGGGCGGTATGGTGGTCGACGGCGTTTTCGCGGAGGTCGGGGGAGGCGGAAGCTGCGGCCCGAATCTTTGGTACAATAAATAAATTGCCTGATGAACCGGGGCGTGTGCGCTTCCCTCGATTCCCGTTTTTTGCCGGGGGCGCTGCGGCCATGGGGCGCGGGCTTTACGACTTGACAGTATAAGGCGGGGACGACTTGAGGGACAAATGGAAGCTGCTGCCTGAGAAGCTCAGGAAGGTCAAGAGGACGGACAGCTGGAAGCTGGAGGATACGGATGACATCTCCGCGCCCGGCGCGGGAACGGCGGGGCTCATCGGCCAGGAGCGCGCCATCGAGTCCATGGAGTTCGGGCTCTCCGTCCCGGGAAGGGGCTACAACGTCTTCGTGCTGGGGCGGCCCGGCAGTGGGCGCACCAGCTATGCCCTGGACAGCCTGAGGAAGAGGGCCGCTGCCCTTCCGGCCCCGGACGACTGGCTCTACCTCTACAACTTTGACGAGCCGGGCGAGCCCCTGGCGATCTCCGTCCCCGCCGGGGGAGGAAAGAAGCTGGTCTCCGCGCTGGACGCCCTCGTGAACGACCTCAAGGTGACGATCAGCAAGGCGTTTGAACAGAGCCAGTACGAGGACGCCAAGGCGCAGTACGTCAAGGAGTTCCAGGAGAAGGCGGGGGCCATCATGGACGGCCTGAAGGCGGCTGCGGCAAAGCACCATTTTCTGCTGAAGCGGACGCCGCAGGGCTTCGTCAACATCCCCCTGGTGGAGGGAAAGGACGAGGAGGGCAAGAAGGTCGTCCGAGAGATCAAGCAGGAGGAGTTCGAGGCGCTGGACAGCAGGGAGCAGAAGCGTTATCAGGAGCTTTCCGAGGAGGTCTCTCAGCGGACGCTTCTGGGCCTGCGCCGGATCCGGGACATGGAGAAGGACCTCAAGGACCGAATCAGCCGGCTTGAGTCGGAGATCTGTCGGGCCGCGATCGCCCCCTGCCTGGCGGACATCTGCGAGGCCTACAAGGAGAACGGCCCCCTGTCCCAGTGGTTCGCCCGCATGACGGAGGACGTCGTGGAGAACTTCGGCGCCTTCGTCACCTCGATGAGGGACGAGTCCGCGGAGGTGGACTTCACCCGCTATCAGGCCAACCTCTTCGTCAACAACGCGCCGAAGAAGGGGGCGCCCGTGATCTGGGAGACGAACCCGACGTACTGCAACCTGGCGGGCAAGGTGGAGTACGAGAGTCGGCAGGGATACCTGTACACGGACTTCCGCCGCGTCGCCGCCGGCGCGTTTCACAGGGCCAACGGCGGCTTCCTGGTGCTGGACGCGGAGAAGGTCCTGATGAACTTCATGTCCTGGGAGGCCGTAAAGCGCCTGCTGCGCACCGGCACGGCCTCCATCGAGAACCTGGGTGAACAGTACGGGGCCGTCCCCGTGTCCTCCCTGCGCCCCAGCCCGATCCCGATGCACCTCAAGGTGATCATGATCGGGTCCCCCTACATCTGCGAGATGCTGCAGTACTACGACCCGGAGTTTCAGAAGCTCTTCAAGGTCAAGGCGAGCTTCGACGTGGACATGCCGCGCAACGCCGCCTCGGAACGTCAGCTGGCCCGCTGTGTGGCGGGCATCGCCAGGCGGGAGAAGCTGCGGCCCTTCGGTGCGGACGCCCTCTCGGAGATCGTGGAGTGGTCCAGCCGCGAGGCGGAGGACCAGGAGCGGCTCTCCACCGAGATGGGGAGGCTCCGGGAGCTCCTGGCGGAGGCCAACGCCTGGGCGGTCCTCCAGTCTGGAGAGGGGAAGCGCGTCGAGCGGGAGCACGTTCGGAAGGCCATCGAGCACAAGCGATACCGCTCCGCCCTCTATCAGGAGAGGCTGACGCGGGCCTTTGTGGACGGGACCATCCGCGTGGACACGACGGGGGAGGTCGTGGGGCAGATCAACGGCTTGTCGGTGATCGACCTGACGGACTACCGCTTCGGGCACCCCTCGCGCATCACGGCGAACGTCTTCGTGGGGCAGGAGGGCATTGTGAACATCGAGCGCGAGGTGCGCATGACGGGGCCCATTCACAACAAGGGACTGATGATCCTTTCCAGCTACCTGGGGCGAAAGTACGCCCGGCACATGCCGCTGACGCTCTCGGCGCGCATCACCTTCGAGCAGAATTACGGCGGGATCGAAGGGGACAGCGCCTCCTCCACCGAGCTCTACTGCCTGCTCTCCGCCCTGTCGGGGCTTCCACTCCGGCAGGGGATCGCCGTCACCGGGTCCGTGGACCAGTTCGGAAACGTTCAGGCCATCGGCGGGGTGAACGAGAAGATCGAGGGCTTCTTCAGCCTGTGCCGGCTCACGGGGCTGACGGGGGACCAGGGCGTGATGATCCCGCGGGCGAACGTGCGGAACCTCATGCTGGACGCGGAGGTCATTCAGGCGGTCCGAGAGGGGCGCTTCTCCATCTGGGCCGTGGACACGATCGACGAGGGCATCGAGCTTCTGACCGGAACGAAGGCCGGGCGGGAGCACAAGGACGGGTCCTACACGAAGGGGTCCGTCCACGGCCTCGTCAGGGCGCGCCTCGAACGGATGCTGAAGGACAGCGCCAAGCTGCAGAAGAGGCATTCGGGCGGCGAAGGGCGGCGTGCGAGGGAGCAGGACGACGAAGCGCGCGCTCCCGGGAGGGGGCGCGGGCGATGAGCCGGCTCAGCGCGGCGCCCTCCGGGCCCCAGGGCGAACCCCTGGCGCCGGAGCGGATGCTGTCCCGCTGGATCCTCTCGGTCCTGGATCACCTGGAGGCCCTGTGGCACAACGAGGCGAACCCGCCGCAGCTGGGGCACGGGGAGCCGCTGGAGGGCCTCGTCCTGACGGTGCTGTCGCAGAACACGAACGACCGCAACCGCGACGCCGCCTTTGCCCGCCTGAAGGAGCGCTTTGCCTCCTGGGATGAGGTCGTCCGCGGCGGGTTGACCCGGCTGGAGGACGCGGTGCGCCCCGCGGGACTGGCGCCGACGAAGGCCCGGCATATCCTCGAGATCCTGGACATCGTCAAGCGGGACTTCGGCGAATACTCCATCGCCCCTCTGGCGAAGCGCGGGCGTGACGAGGCGCGGCGCTACCTCGTCGCGCTGCCGGGAGTGGGGGCCAAGACGGCGGCCTGCGTCCTCCTCTTCGACATGGGGCTTCCCGCCTTCCCCGTTGACACCCATGTGGGGCGCATCGCGCGGCGGGTCGGCTTCGCGGCGGAGCGGGCACCGGCGGAGGATATCTCCCTCCTGATGGAAAGGGAAACCCCGCCCTCGCGCTACCTCGGCGGACACGTGAACATGATCGAGCACGGCAGGGCGATCTGCCGCGCCAGGGCCCCTCAGTGCGGCGCCTGCCCCCTGACCGCCCTCTGCAACTTCGGCCGGGCGCTCATCGTGTCGGAGCGGGATGCCGAGGTCAGGCGGGCCCGCGCGGCAGGGTGAGCGCTTTGCAGAAGGTTCTTTTGTCCATCGCCTCCGCGCCTGTTGGGGATGTGGGTGTCAAGGCGTATAATAGACCAATTGGACGCCGTTTGGCCCTTCGCTTTGCAGGGGTGCTGCATCCTGAAGAAGAGGTCCAAAGGCGCCTTCAAGCGGCCCGCTCCACGGCTGCGGAGCTTGAATGAAGACGTTTGCGGACGCATCCGGACTTGATTGGGGAGATTGAGCGATGATTTTAGGAACGATACAATACCCTTCCCGTTACGGCGGGCTTGGGTCCAGAGTCAGGGCGGGGTTGACCTACCTTGCCGAGCACGACCTTTCCGCCCTGCCCCTGGGGCGTCACGCCATTGACGGCGACGACGTCTTCTTAGACGTCCAGGAGAACAGGACCAGGCCCCTGGCCGATGCGCTCTTTGAGGCCCATCGGCGCTATCTGGACGTCCACGTCACGCTGAGCGGCGAGGAGTGGTTTGGCTACGCCTTGACCTCCAGCCTTCAGGAGGTTGAGCCCTATTCCAGCGAGCGGGACGTGGCCCTCTACAGCGGCGAGGGCGTCTACCTTCAGGCGCCTCCCGGACACTTCATCCTCTTCATGCCGGAGGACGCGCACAAGCCCAACGTCTACTTCAAGCAGGCCGGGCTGATCCGCAAGCTGGTCCTGAAGGTTCGCCTCTAGGGGCTCCACAAGATCAGATCGCTACGGGGCGAAGTGGACGACCTTTTTTTTATGCGCTGCGCCCTGGAGCAGGCGCGTAGCGCCCTGCTTCGCGGGGAGGTCCCGGTGGGAGCCGTCGTGGTGGATGGCGGCAGGGCGTTGGGCTGGGGCGGAAACGCCAAGGTGGCCGACCCCACCGCTCATGCGGAGGTTCAGGCCATCCGCATGGCCGCGGCGGAGAGGGGCGGCTGGAACCTGAGCGGCTGCACCCTCTACGTGACGCTTGAGCCCTGTCCGATGTGCGCGGGGGCCTGCGTGAACGCGCGGGTGAGCCGCGTCGTCTTTGGCGCGCGGGACCCCAGGGCAGGCGCGGGAGGCTCCCTGTACGACATCCTTCGAGACACGCGCCTGAATCACCGCTCTGAGGTCCGGGGGGGCGTTCTGGAGGACGAGTGCGTTCGCCTGCTTCAGGCCTACTTTCTGGAGCGCCGCGGGCGGGGGCGCCCGTCCCCCTTCGCGGCGGTGGAGCGTCCGGCGAAATAAAATTGCAGTCTTCGGGGGAGGCCCGGCGAGTCGTGGCACGATCGCCCCTGGAGCTTGAGGGGATATGCCTTTGTTGTCGACCTGTATGGATTCCAACTTGAAACTCTTTGAGATGGGCGAGAGCACCCGCAGCCTGGCGCGCTGCGTCCCCTGCTCGGAGCTGACGGCGATGGTCCTTCAGATGATGCAGCAGGGAGGGGTCATGGACATCGCCGACGCTCAGGACTGGATGAATCCGAAGTTTGAGAGGCTTCTGGATTCTCTGGACCTCGGTGCCGCCAGCGCCGTCGCGCGGGACAAGTGGAACGCCAAAAGCTCCCTTGGGAACGTGCTGATCTACGGAGATTACGATACGGACGGCATCTCCTCGACGGTCCTGGCGATGGAGATCTTTCGCCACAAGGCCGTCCAGGTCCGATACTTCATCCCGAGGCGCGACGTCCAGGGGTATGGGCTCAACGCAGAGGTGCTGGAGCAGGTCGTCCGCGGCGGCTGCAACACCCTCGTCGTGGTAGACTGCGGCACCAACGACTCGGAGATGCTGGAGGACCTGGAGCGGCGCGGGCTGGACGTCTTCGTCTTCGATCACCACGCCGTCGCTGAGGCGCCGGCGTTTCAGGCCATCGTCAACCCCTGCGCGGACGGTGGGGGGAAGGCCAGGAAGCTCTGCGCCACGGCGGTGCTCTGGTGCTGGGCGTGGAAGGAGGGCATCCTGCCGCGGGACTGGCTCAAGTACGCGCTGGACCTGGTGGCCCTTGCGACGATCTCCGACTGCATGCCGCTCAACAGCCTGAACCGTTCCTTTGTCCGCCGGGGGATGCGGCTGATGCGGACGAACCCGCGGCGGGGTCTGGGCGCGCTCTTCAGCCGCCTTAGGCTCAACGCCCGGCAGATCACGGAGGAGCAGCTCTCCATGCGCGTGATCCCCTGCCTCAACGCGCCAGGACGCATCTCCTGCGCCGACGTCTCCGTTCGGGCCCTCCTGGGCGTGGGCGGCGACGACGCGGTCTACGAGTGCGCGGGCGAGCTGATCAAGATGAACCGACGGCGCCAGATGATCTCCGAGCGCATCGCGGGGAACATCCGGGAAAGCGGGGAGGACGACCGTCACGTGATGTTCGACGAGTCTTGGCCTGTCGGCGTGTTGAGCGGCGTTGCGAGCCGCATCTGCGCTCAGCGCCGCAGCGCCGTCGCCCTGGCAGCCCCCGTGGGAGAGAAGGTTCGGGGAACCCTCAGGGTCCCCACAGGCGGCAACGCAGTGGGGATATTGAGCGAGATATCGGACCTGCTGGACGCCTGGGGCGGCCATCGCTACGCTGCCGGATTTTCCGTGCTGGCCCGGAATTGGGACGAGGTGGAGGGGAGGCTGGAGGGGCTCCTGGCCGACGTTGGGGTGGAGGATGAGGTCGTCTCCGCCATCAACCTGTCGCCTGCGCGGATTTCCCTGGACGACTGGCGAACGGTCACGGCACTCGGGCCCTTCGGGAACGACAATCCCTGCCCCCTGTTCTACTGCGCCAGCAGCGGGGAGGATCGGGTGGAGCCTTTGGGAAAGGACGGAAAACACAGCGCCGTCCGAGTGGATAACGTCAAGCTCCTGGCCTTCAACGCCGCTCCCGACCTGCAGGACACATCGGGCATCAAGGGGTGGGTCTATCATCCGCGCCTGGACTACTGGAGGAATGAGGAGCAGATCCAGTTCATCCTGGACTATGCTGTAGTGGTTTGACCCTACCCCCGAAAGAGGAGGCGGTAGAAGTGAAGGATGACGATCTGACAGCGGCGGGAGCGGAGCCCGGCGCGAAGGCTGACGCAGCCTCCCCATCTTCCGCCCCCTCCCCTTTGGGGCTTCACGCCGACCGGGACGCGCTGCGGTCCATCTTAAACAGCGTGCCCGCGCTGTCGGGCAACGAGGACCTTCGGGAGATGGCGGCCCTCCGCGACTCCTTTCTGGTCCAGATCCCCAGGCAGTGCCTGACGGAGGCGGTGCGGACGATCTGGCAGGAGCTCTGGTCCAAGGCCATGGCCGTCCTGACGCCCTCGCAGATGCGCCAGCTGGGCAGGGCCTTCGTGTTCATGGCCAGGGCCCACGCGGACCAGAAGCGCACGAATGGAGACCCCTATATCGTCCACACGCTCTCCGCGGCGCTGATCCTGGCGGGGATGCGGCTGGACCTGGCCAGCCTGACGGCAGCCCTGCTCCACGACGTGTTGGAGGACACGGACGTCACCAAGGACGAGCTTCGGGAGGGCTTCGGGGACGAGGTGGTGACCCTCGTCGACGGGGTCACCAAGCTGGGCAAGCTGCCCTTCATGTCCATGGAGGGCTATCAGGCGGAGAACCTGCGCAAGATGTTCATCGTCATGGCGCGGGACATCCGCGTCGTCCTGATCAAGCTGGCGGATCGGCTTCACAACATGAGGACCCTGGGGGCGCTGCGCAGGGACAAGCAGGAGCGCATCGCCAGGGAGACCCTTGAGATCTTTGCGCCCCTGGCCCACCGCCTCGGCATCTACCAGATCAAGCGGGAGCTCGAGGACCTCTCCTTCCGATACCTTCAGCCCGACATCTATCAGGAGATTCGGAGGAAGGTGAAGCGCCGCCTGCCGGAGATGGAGAGCGTCATCAAGCGCGGGATTGAAGCCCTCGAGGCGCGGCTGGGCAAGGAGGGCATCCCCTGCAGGATCAAGGGGCGCGCGAAGCACTACTACAGCATCTACGAGAAGATGCAGCGAAAGAAGCTATCCGTTGACGAGCTTTACGACATCCTGGCGATCCGCGTCCTGGTGGAGGACGTGTCCACGTGCTACGCCGTGCTGGGGATCGTCCACGCCATGTGGGCGCCCATCTCCGGCCAGTTCGACGACTACATCGCGACGCCCAAGAGCAACATGTATCAGTCCCTGCACACCACGGTGATGGCCTTCGGGGCCCCCATGGAGGTCCAGATACGGACCTACGAGATGAACCACCTGGCGGAGTACGGCATCGCCGCTCACTGGCTCTACAAGTCGAAGGGCGCTGCCGCGGACAGCCTGGATGCCAAGCTGATGTGGGTGCGTCAGGCGCTGGAGGCGGAACAGGGGGATGGACAGGACCCGGAGGAGTTCCTGGAGCTCCTCAAGAGCGACATCCTGACGTCGGACGTCTACGTCTTCACGCCGCAGGGCAAGCCCCTCGTGCTGCCCAACGGAGCCACGACCCTGGACTTCGCCTACGCGGTGCACACCGAGGTGGGCAACCACTGCGTGGGGGCCATGATCAACGGCCGCATCGTCCCCTTGAGCACGCAGCTGCACAACAGCGACATCGTGAAGATCATCACTTCCCCTCAGGGATCGCCCTCCCAAGACTGGCTGAAGATCGCGCGCTCCAGCAAGACCAGGAGCAAGATACGCAACCACTTCCGCCAGGCCGAAAAGACGGATCGAAACGAAAAGATCGCGCGGGGCTGGGAGGCCTTGGAGAAGGAGCTGCGCAAGCGCGGCCTCACCGTCGAGAACCAGGAGGACTTCGCCCCCGGACTGAACAAGGTGGCGCGGGACCTGGGGCTGTCCGGAAAGGACGACGTGTTGGCGGCCGTGGGGGCGGGGACCTCCGGCCCCAGCACCGTGGCGCAGAAGCTGGTCCTGGCTTACCTGCAGCAGCATCACCCTGCGGACGACCTCTCGACGCTCGTCAAGGAGAACCCTCCGGTCCGTCGGCACGATTCCGACATCATCGTGGAGGGGGAGGGGGGGGGTGAGCGTCGTCCTGGCGAACTGCTGCGCGCCGATACCAGGGGACGCCATCGTGGGGTACTCCACGAGGACCCGCGGGATCACGATACACCGCATCGACTGCCCCAACATCCTGAACGCCCAGATGGGGCGGGTGGTGCAGGTCTCCTGGGGCCGCTCCTCCGACAAACTGTACACGGCGCGGCTGAAGGCCGAGGCCGTGGACCGCGCCAACCTGATCCGGGACGCAGCGCAGTCCATCGGGCTTGGAGGGGGCAGCATATCGGGCATCAAGGCCTCGACGATCGGCAACAGCCTGATGAGGATGAAGATCGAGCTGCGGGTCCGCGACCTGGAACACCTTTATGGGGTCATCGCAAAGCTGAACGCGGTCAAGGACATCATCGAGGTTACGAGGGGGTAGAGGCCATGCGCATGGTCGTTCAGAGGGTTTCGAGGGCGGCGGTTTCCGTGGGCGGAGTTGAGGCGGCCCGGATCGGAAGGGGCGTTTGCGTCCTCCTTGGGGTGGGGGCCGAGGACGCGCAGGCCGACGCGGACTGGCTGGCTGAGAAGCTCGTGAACCTCAGGATCTTTGAGGACGCGGAGGGCCGGATGAACCTCTCCCTGCTGGACGTGGGCGGCGCTGCCCTCCTGGTCTCCCAGTTCACGCTTTACGGCGACTGCCGCAAGGGGCGGCGTCCCTCCTTCGTGGGGGCGGCGGGGGCGGAGAAGGGCCGGGAGCTCTACGAATACTTTGTCGAGCGGGTCAGGGCCCAGGGCGTGGAGACGGGCTGCGGGGTCTTCCAGACGCACATGGAGGTGGATATCCTCAACGACGGCCCCGTCACGCTCTTCCTCGACACTGCGGACAGAAGGTAACCGGGGCGGGAAGACGAACTCCGCGCTGTTTTGAACGGGAGGCTGTGCTCAAGATGCAATACAAGCGTTTCCCTCTGGGGGCGTTGTGGACGAACGGCTATCTTTTCTGGGACGAGGACGGCGAGGCCTTCTTCATCGACCCGGGCGGCGACGCCTCGGAGGTGCTGAAGTTCGTCAAGGTCCACGGCCTGAAACTGCGGAAGGTCCTCCTGACCCACGGACACCTAGACCACATCGCCGGGGTCCGGGACCTCGTGCCCCTCGTGGGGTCGGAGGTCTACGTGGGGCGCGGCGACGCCCGCATCCTGCGCAATCCTCCGGAATCGCTTCAGACCGCGCTTCGGATCCACTGCGACCCCATCACCGACTTTCAGGAGGTCGTGGAGGGACAGACCCTGAGGGTTGGAAAAATCGAGGTCCAGGTCATGGAGACGCCGGGGCACACCGAGGGCGGCGTGTGTTATCTTATTGCGGAGGGGGACGAGAAGGTGCTGACCTCCGGCGACACGCTCTTCGCCCACAGCGTGGGGCGCACGGACCTCGACGGCGGCGACGAGGCGAAGCTGAACGCTTCTCTCCTGCGGCTGGCGAAGCTGCCGGACGACCTTCGCGTCCTGCCCGGGCACGGGCCGGAGACGAATATCGGCAAGGAGAGGGCGCACAACCCCTTCTGGCCCGTGCAGTCTTAGAAGACGCCCTGGTGTTGAAAGCCCGCCTGCGCATCGGCAGGGGGCCCTTTGAGTTTGAAACTGCGGGTGATGAAGAAGCATGTTCAAGTACCTATCCGGTGTTTTGGGGCTGGATGTTGGGATCGACCTCGGCTCCGCCAACATCGTGGTGTACGTCAAGGATAAAGGGATCGTGCTCAGCGAGCCCTCGACGGTGGCCATTCGCAAGCTGCCGCGGGGCGGCGGGCTCGAGGTCATTGCCGTCGGGCGGGAGGCCAAGGCGATGTCCGGGAAGACGCCCGGCGGCGTGGAGGCGATCTGGCCCCTCCAGGACGGCGTCATCGCGAACTTCGACATGACGGAGGAGCTGATCCGCTACTGCCTGCGAAGGGCCGGCGGCAGCGGGTCCTTCATGGTGCATCCGCGCGTGGTCATCTCCGTCCCCGCGGAGGTGACGGAGGTGGAGCGCAAGGCGGTGGTCGACGCGACGCTGGGGGCCGGGGCGAGCGAGGCCTACGTCGTGGAGGAGCCCATCTCCGCGGCCCTCGGCGTTGGCCTTCCCATCGACAGGCCCAACGGCTGCATGATCATCGACATCGGCGGCGGGACCAGCGAGGTCTCCGTCATCTCCCTCGGAGGCATCGTCGTGACCAGCTCCCTGCGCACGGCGGGCCGGACGATGGACAACGCCATCATCGCGATGATCCGCCAGCGCTACGCCCTGCTCATCGGGGAGACGACGGCGGAGGAGGTCAAGAACACGATCGGCTCCGCGCTTCCCCTGTCCCCGGAACTCGAGATGTCCGTGAAGGGGCGGGACCTCTCGGACGGCCTGCCCAAGAGCGACATGGTGTCCTCGTTGGAGGTCCGGGAGGCCCTGGAGCCGATCTTCCTGAGCATCGAGGACATGGTGAAGGTGGCGCTTGAAAAGACGCCCCCGGAACTGGCCAAGGACATCGTGGACCGCGGCATCGTCCTGTCGGGCGGGGTCGCTCTGATGCGCGGCTTTGCCGAACGGCTGTCACGGACGATCAACACGCCGGTGATCGTGGCGGAGGAGCCCCTTTTCTCTGTGGCCCTGGGCGTTGGGAAGATACTGGACAACCTGGGGACGATGCGGCGCGTCCTGATGTCCGTCGAGCGCGGTTCGCGCTGAATGCCGAATTTGGCGCCGCACCAGGGAACGGTTCCGAGGGGGCTGCCGGGGCGCGTCCCGCGTCTTCGCCGTGCCGTGAGGCGTCCCCATGCTTGACCGACGCCAGGTCCGGGAGAGGGCCCACGGCCTGACGGCCCTCATCCTGGGGCTCTTCCTCCTGGGGGTCGGCGCGAGCCTGGGGATATCGAAGACCGCAGCGGACCTTTTGAGCGGGATGTTGAGCATCCCGGAGTATCCAGCGGTCCTCCTGCGGGAGACGATACGCGACTGGCTGAGCTGGGGCCGCAGCCGAAGCGCCATACAGGCGGAGATCGAGGCGCTGCGGGGCGAGAACGCGGAGCTTCGCGTCCTGAACGCCACCCTGGCAAACGAGCGCATCCGCGTCGAGCTGAGCGCGTTGGAGGCCAGGAAGGACGTGGCCAGGATAACGCTTCGCGCGCCCATGTCCTGGTGGAACGAGATCCGTATCGACAAGGGAGAGGGGGACGGCGTCATCGTTGGACTGCCCGTATTTCATAACGGCTACCTCGCGGGGCGCATCAGCTCCGTGTCGCTCCTGTCCTCGTGGGTGGAGCTCCTCACCTCGCCGTCGCTGATGATCCCCGTCGTGGTGGAGGAGACGAGGGAGTTGGGGGTCGTCATGGGAAACGGCAGCGGGTCCGTCTTCCTGAACTACATCCCGGCGGGACGGGGCTCCATGAAGGGGATGAAGGTCAGCACGGCCTTGATCGGCGAACAGCTTCCGCCGGGGCTGCCCATCGGGGTCATCGCCGAGGAGCTGGAGACGACCCCAGACGGCTACGCCACGTACCGCATCGCTCCGGGCGCGGATTTCTCAAAGCTCTACAGCGTGTCCCTGCTGGTAGGGCCTGAGGGGGCGTCCCGATGATGGAGTTCGTGGGCCTGTGGCTGTTTCAGGACCTCATAGAGGTGCTTTTGCTGCGCGTGACGCAGGCCCCGGAGCTCTTCCTGCTGGGGGTGGTCTACCGTCTCCTCACGCTGAAGGAGGGGGAGGAGCGCCTGTGGGCCATCTGGACCGCTTTCGTGGGCGGCCTGCTGTGGGACCTGAGGTGGGTCGGAATCCCCGGATTTTTCACGCTGGGATACGTCGCGGTGGTGATGCTGGTCCTCTGGATGTGGAGCGCCATTCCGTCTCAGGGGCGCACGATGTTCGTGGCCTTCCTCCTGCTGGAGGCGTCCCTGGTGATCCCGCCACTCATCCCGGTGCTGATCGTGGGCGGCGGCGTGAGCGGAGGGTTCTTCCTGGTGCAGCAGCTCTGCTCCCTCCCCGCGCTTCTCCTGTGCCTGCACCTTTACTCGAAGCACATGAGGAGCCTCCATGCCTGAGATCCGCGACCTGCTGGACGATCGCCTGAAGCTTCTTCTGGGGGGCGTCCTGGGGTCGCTTCTTGTCCTCCTGGGAGGGCTTTATTTCTGCCAGATCTTTCAGGGGGACAAGTACGTGCGGCTGGCGTACAACAACCGCCTGCGGCTGATCCGCTTTGCCGCCCCACGGGGCGAGATCTTCGACCGGCACGGGGTTCCCCTGGCGGTGAACGAGACGACGTTCAACGTCATGGGCTATCCGCTGGACCTGGACACTCCGGAGAAGCTAGAGAAGCTCAGTGCGGTGCTCCTGCGCCACGGGATCCCCATGACGTCGGAGGACCTGGCGCGGACGATCAAACAGCAGCGGTTGGCCCCCTATCGGGTGATGAAACTCGTTTCCAACCTGACGATGCCCCAGATGGCGGACCTGGTGGCGGACACGGACTTCCCCCACGAGCTCTTTCCCCTCTCCGTGTGGCGCCGAACGTACCCCGCAGGGGCGATGGCCGCCAACGTCCTGGGCTACGTCGGGGAGATTTCGGAGGAGGAGCTCAAGGCGAGCTCCGGAAACGACTACTACGGGGGAGACCTGATCGGGAAGTCCGGCATCGAGCGCGCCTATGAGGCCGAGCTCCGCGGGGAGGCGGGGGAGGAGGCGCTGGAGGTGGACGCGCGGGGGCGCAAGGTGCGCGTCCTGGACTCCCGTCCCGCGGCGAAGGGGACGGACCTGCACCTCACCCTGGACATGGGGGTGCAGAAGCTGGCCGTCGAGCTCCTGAAGAACTACAAGGGGGCCATCGTCGCGATGGACGTGAAGACCGGCGCGATCCTTGCGCTGGCCTCCTCCCCGACCTACGACAACAACCCCCTCGCCTGGGGGGTCTCCGGGAGGGAGTGGAACGCTATCGTTCGGGACCCCAACAGGCCAATGCTCGATCGCTGCATCTCCGGGGTCTACCCTCCCGCCTCGACCTTCAAGGCGTTCATGTCCCTGGCGGCCCTCGAAGAGGACGTCATTACGAGCTCCACCTCCTTCTCCTGCAGCGGGGCCATCAGGCTGGCCTCCCACACCTTCCGCTGCTGGAGGCGCAGCGGGCACGGCTCCATGAACGTGTTGACGGCCCTCCAGCACTCCTGTGACGTCTACTTCTACCAGGTCGGCATACGGATGGGGATAGACCGCATCCTCAAGTGGGCCCGTCGTTTCCGTCTTGGGGAGCCGACGGGAATCGACCTTCCGGGGGAGAGCGCCGGCGTCATCGCGGGGCCCGACTGGAAGCGAAGGCGCTTTAAGGAGAACTGGTATCAGGGGGATACCGTGAACTATTCCATCGGGCAGGGGTACCTTCTCATGACGCCCCTTCAGATCGCGCGGGTCTATGCGGCGATAGCGAACGGGGGCAGGTTGGTGACGCCACACCTCTCTAACCTGAGCTACAGGCCACCCGTCGATCTGCACCTCACACCGGCCAAGGTGGCCCTCGTGCAGCAGGGGCTGGACTACGTGGTGCAGCGCGGGACAGGAGCTCGCGCCGGGAAGTTTGGGGTGACCGTCGCCGGCAAAACGGGGACGGCTCAGAACGCCCACGGGGACGACCACGCGCTCTTCGCGGGCTATGCGCCGGCGGAGGCGCCACGGTACGTGGTGGTGGCCATCGTCGAGGCCGGAAAGCACGGAAGCAGCGTGACTTCGCCCATCGTGGGCGAGCTCCTGGCCCACATGTTGAGCCACGCTTCGACTGAAGGGGAAAAGAAAGAGTAGGGTGACGATGTCCCATAAGCATGACGATGACGTTCAAGACAATCCCCCCTTCGGGGAGCTCCCCGAAGGCCATTCGTCGGGTTTGGAGGCCCTCAGCCGGGGATCCGGCGCTCAGATCCGGATGGCGGGGACGCGCTACGGCATTCGCATCTCCCTGCCCGTCTCCTCGTCCGAGGAGACGCTCCTGGAGCTCCTGTCCCGCATCCCGCCCCAGGCGTACCAGCTTCCGGACTCGGAGGGGATCGCCCTCGACTTTCAGTCCAGGGCGTGTTCGGAGCGGCTTCTCCTTCGGCTCCTGCAGGAGGTCGTGTGGGGCAAGGGGTTCCGCGTCCTGGCCTGGCTCTCCGATAACGAGGAGTCGCTGCAGCTGTTTCGCAGATCGGGCTTTGCGGTGGCGGAGCCGGTCGTCGCCCCCACCCCTCAGCCGGAGGCGCACAGGACGGCGAAGGAGTGGGGACCGCCCAGGGTGAGGATTGTGTATAATTCTATGCGATCCGGCCAGGTGGTGGAGGCCGAGGGGGACGTGGTGCTGTGGGGACATCTGAACTCCGGCGCCGAGATATCCGCCGGCGGAAGCGTCATCGTGTCTGGAAAGCTGAAAGGGCTGGTCCACGCGGGCCGCGGAGGCCGCGAGGACGTCTTCGTCATGGCCGGGTCCTTCGAGGCGCAGCAGGTGCGCCTGGGGCATAAGCTGTGCTACGCGGACCCCTCCACCGCCGGATGGCAGAAGCCGGTTCTGATCGTCATCGAGGACGGGGAGCCCATCGTCCGCGAGAACGAGTTTCTGAGCGGCGCAGCGGAGCCGTGAGAGCAGGATTCCTCCGAATGGCCCTTCTTCTTCGGGCAGCTTAGAGATTAGAATGGCGCCGGCGCAGTTCGCAGCACAGGCCGGAGAGGCTGGCATCGGGGACGGTCGGCAAACCGTTTTCAGCGATTTTTACGAAAGTCAATCAGCGCTTTCCTAATGAGCGTATGCTTTTTCAGCGAATGGAGGGTTTCTATTGGGAGCTCGGGTTATTGTCACGACCTCCGGAAAGGGAGGGGTGGGAAAGACGACCTCGACCGCGAACATCGCGGCGGCCCTGGCCAAGTTCGGCAAGAAGGTCGTAGCGGTCGATGCGGACGTGGGGCTGCGCAACCTGGACGTCATTATGGGCCTCGAGAACAGGGTGGTCTATAACTTCATCGACGTCATCGAAAAGAACTGCACCTTAAAGCAGGCCCTGATCAGGGACAAGCGAGTGCCAAACCTGTTCCTGCTGGCCGCCGCCCAGACTCGCACGAAGGACGCGGTGAGCCCCGAACAGATGATAGAGCTTTGCAGCCAGCTGCGGCCGAACTTCGACTTCATCTTCCTGGACTGTCCCGCCGGCATCGAGGGTGGGTTCAAGAACGCGGCGGCCGGGGCCGACGAGGCCCTCGTGGTCACGACGCCGGAGATTCCGGCGGTGAGGGACGCGGACCGCATCATCGGCATGTTGGAGTCCATGGGAAAGGCCCCGATCCGTCTGATCATCAACCGCCTCCGGCCCACGATGGTCCAGGATGGCGACATGCTGGCACAGGAGGACATCCTGGACGTCCTCTCCATTAAGCTGATCGGAATCGTCCCGGAGGACGAGTGCGTCATCCGCGCCACCAACAACGGCGAGCCGATGACGCTGTCCCCGGAGTCCCCCGCAGCCCAGGCCTACCTGAACATCGCCCAACGCCTCATGGGGCAGGAGGTGCCGCTGATGGACCTTGATGCCTACGCTTCCCACGGCATATTCCGCTGGTTTAAGAACCTGTTTAGGCGACGTTAGCCCGCAGAAGGATCGCTGCGTCGAGCGAACGGCCTGCCTCGGCAGGAAATGAAGGCCGAAAGCCCCTCACAGGTCCGACGGGTCGGGAGACGGACGACGAAGTTTTCAAAAAAACGTTCGCTTCGCATGGGAACTGACGCCTGCGGAGCACAGGGCCCTTGAGGGTCGATGTGCCGTCCCTGCCGAGGAGGGAATTTCCGTCTCAGGCGTTAAGCACGGGGACGTTACGGCTGAACATGGAGTCACGGACAGGGGAGAGATAGCAGTGGACTTTTTACGGAAAATCTTTGGCGGTGGAGCCGACCGGTCGGGCCGAAAGGCCAGCGACAGGCTGCGCATCGTTTTGATACACGACAGGACCGACATCTCGCCGCAGCTGCTCGAGGAACTGCGCAACGAGATGATCGGCGTCCTGACGAAGTACATGGACATCGACCTCAGCAAGATCGAAATCGACCTGGACCACGACGAGCAGGAGGTCGCCCTGGTGGCGAACATCCCCGTCCTGAGGATCAAGCGGGGGAGCAGCGGGGAGTCCTTTGAGGAGCCGCGCCATCGCGAGAAGCCCGCGGGCGGGCGACGGCGGGAGAGGGACCGCTGAGCGCCCGCGCCGGGCGGGAGGGGTGAACGAGGGTGATGGAGCCGCCGCGCATCTCGTCCTTCAGAGAGGACGCCGCCGCGATGGATCGGGTCCTTTTGGCCTGTGCCTTGACGCTGACCCTCTGGGGAATCCTCTGCATCTACAGCGCTGCAGCGGGCCCCCTTGGGCGGGGGGGGGATTTTGCCCTGCGCCAGTTCGGCTTCCTGGGCCTCAGCGTTGTGGCGATGCTCGCGATCCTCGCGATAGGTTGCCACCGCCTTCTGGACGTAGCCTATCCGCTCTACGCCTTCACGCTCTTCGTGCTGCTGGCGACGGTCGTCCTGGCGCCGAAGGTGAAGGGCGCCCACAGCTGGATGGCCCTCGGCGGCTTTCGCTTTCAGCCGTCGGAGTTCGCCAAGGTCTCCCTGATCCTCATGCTGTCGAAGGTGCTCAGCCGCTATCCGCCCCTCTCGGTTCGGACCTTTGCGATAGGCGTCGGCGCAATGCTGCCGGCGGTGCTGCTGGTCCTGATGCAGCCCGACGCGGGCAGCGCGCTGGTGTACCTCGTGATCTCCTTCGGGATGATCTTCGCCGCGGGGGCTCCGATACGCTACTTCCTGGCCATCGGCGGAGCGGGCGTCCTCATGCTCCCCTTCCTGTGGCTGGGCCTGAAAGAGTACCAGAAGATGCGCCTGTTGGTGTTCCTGGACCCCATGCTGGACCCGCTGGGCGCCGGATATAACGTGATCCAGTCGCGCATCGCCGTGGGGTCGGGGGGCTTCTGGGGGAAGGGGTTTCTGCTCGGGATGCAGAGCAAGCTGCGGTTCCTTCCCGAGCCCCACACGGACTTCATCTTCAGCGTCAGCTCGGAGGAGTTCGGCTTCCTGGGCGGCATCGTCGTCCTCCTGCTCTTCACCGTCCTGTTCTGCCGCATCGTCGGCGCGGGGCTCAGGAGCCGGGACCGACGCGCCAAGCTGATCGCGGCAGGGGTCGTGTCGTGGATTTGGTTTCAGACGTTCGAGAGCATCGGCATGAGCGTCGGCCTGATGCCGGTGACGGGGTTGCCGTTGCCCTTTCTCAGCTACGGGGGCAGCTCCCTCCTCTCCCTGTTCATGGGGCTGGGCCTCGTGGGGAGCGTCTACGTCGAGGGCACGAGGCGGCCCTACTACTTTTAAGGAACGGCCTCGCACTTGCGCTGACGGCCATGCACGGAAAGGGCCCGCGGCCCCCCGTGCCTCCTGGAAGGAGTCTTTTTTGAATGCTTTTCCCCGAGTTCAAGCGGCCGGACTGGCCGCTCCTGTCCCAGGTGTCGCGCCCGTCGCGCTACTGTGGCAACGAATGGCGCAGCTATGCCCTGCCGTCCTGGGACGAGGGGAACGGGCTGCGGGTCTGTCTCGCCTTTCCCGACGTGTACGAGATCGGCATGAGCTATTACGGGTTTCAAATCCTGGCGCCCCTCATCCGCGCGCTGGGCTGTCTTGTGGATCGCGCCTACTGCCCCTGGGGGGACATGGAGGCGCTCCTGCGGGCCCGCGGGCTGCCGCTGACGTCCGTCGAGCAGCGCAGGCCGCTGTCGGACTTCGACGTGGTGGGCTTCACCCTGCAGCACGAGATGGGGTACACGAACGTCCTCACGATCCTGGACCTCGCGGGCATTCCCCTCCGCGCCGAAGACCGCCGCAGGGAGGACCCCATCGTCGTTGCGGGCGGACACGGGGCCTTCGTTCCGGAGCCCCTGCACGCCTTCATCGACCTCTTTTGCATCGGCGACGGGGAGGCGGTGCTCCCCGACCTGCTCCCCGTCCTGGAGGGAACCAGAGGACAGGACCGCGCCGCCCGCCTTGCGGCCTGCGCGAAGGTGAAGGGGGTGTACGTCCCCTCCCTCTACGCCTCGGACGACAGGGGGCGTCCCCTGTCCCCCGCTGAGGCCCCCTTCCTCGCGGAGCGCCAGATTCGGCTCGACTTCAACTCGGTCTTCATCCCCGATTCCATGGTCGTCCCGTCGGTGAACATCGTCCACGACCGTGCGGTCCTGGAGCTCTTTCGGGGCTGCAGCCGGGGGTGCCGCTTCTGTCAGGCCGGGATGATCTGCCGCCCGGTCCGGGAGCGGAGCCTAGACCAGGTCGTCAGCGCCGTGCTTGCGCTCCTGCGCCGGACGGGGTGGGACGAACTGGGGCTCCTGTCGTTGGCCTCCTGCGACTACTCGGAGATCGAACGGCTGATCGACGAGCTGACGGGGCCGCTCCTGGAGCGCCGTGCGCGGCTGGGCCTCCCCAGCCTCAGGGTGGACAGCTTCTCCGTCGGGCTGGCGGGGCGCCTGCAGCAGCTGCGCCGCGGAGGGCTGACCTTCGCCCCCGAAGCAGGGACTCAGAGGCTGCGCGACGTCATCAACAAGGGCGTGGACGAGGACTCCATTCGGGCCTGTCTGACGGAGACGTTCTCCCGTGGCTGGGACCGGGTGAAGCTGTACTTCATGATGGGCCTCCCGACGGAGCGCGACGAGGACCTGGACGGCATCCTGGAGCTCGCGCGGGGAGCCCTGAAGCTGGGCCGGACCCTGGGGCGGCGCAGGGCCTCCATCAGCGTGTCGGTGGCCGGCTTCGTCCCCAAGGCGCACACGCCCTTTCAGTGGGAGAGGCAGAACTCCATCGAGGAGCTCAGGGAGAAGGGACGGCGCCTCAAGGCCGGCGTGCGGGACCGCAGCCTGTCCCTGAGCTACCATGAGCCGGAGCAGACGTTTCTGGAGGGCGTCCTGTCGCGCGGGGACCGGCGCACGTCGGACGTCATCGAACGGGCCTGGCGCACGGGCGCGCGCTTCGACGGCTGGAGCGAAACCTTCAACCTGCAGCGGTGGCTGGACGCCTTCGAGCACTGCGGGCTGGACCCCCTCGACTTCACGCGCGAGCGCGGCACGTCGGAGGCGCTGCCCTGGGATCACATCCATCCTGGGGTGCGAAAGGACTTCCTGCTCCGCGAGCGGCGTCGTGCCTACGAAGGGAAGCTCTCGCCGAACTGCCGGGACGGCTGTGCGGGCTGTGGCCTGGGGTGCCGGGAGGCGGCGCTGTGAGCGTCCGCGTGCGCGTTCGCTACGAGAAACGCAACTTTGCGTGTTTTGTCCCTCACGTAGCGCTGGCCTCGATCTTCACCCGTTCCGCGCTGCGCGCCGGGCTCAGCCTGACGCAGACCCTGGGCTGTTCTCCGCACCCGAAGATGAGTTTCGCGCCTGAGCTGCCGGCGGGCGTCGTCGCCCTCGGAGAGCTCGTGGACGTGTACCTCGATGAGGTGCCGGAGGACCTCCTCGCGCGGTGGAACGCGGCGATGCCCGTGGACTTTCGCCTGCTGTCCTACGAGCTGCCTGAGGAGGGCGCGCCGTCGCTGGGCAAGGTCTGCCAGGCGGCCCGCTACTGGGTGCGCTGCGTGGGGCCCCTCGGTTCCGAGGAGCTTCTGGCGCGGGCGCAGGCCTTCTACGGCGACGAACTGCTGCGGGGTGCAAGCGGGGTTGACGTCGAGGAAGACGGTGGCGCCGACTGGGTGGATTTCGTGCTGGCCCACCCCGCCCAAAACGGCATCGGCGGCTGGGTCCGAAAGATGATCGCGGACGGCGTCCTGGAGGGGTGGCAAGACCTGAACGTCGTGAGGGTGGCCATCGGCCCTCTGGCCGTGGTCCTGGGGGCGGAGGGCGAAAAAGCCCCGATCCTGAACTGAAGAACGATTGAGCGGTCCTGAGCGGCTGCCCCTAAGGGCAGGCCCGTTCGGGCGGCTGAAAATTTACGAGAGCCGGCGGCGCAGCGGTACCTTGCGGGCCGGCCCTCGGATCCCTAAGGAGGACAAATGTCGTCTTTAGACTGTGTGGAGCGAAAGATCATCGCCGACACCCGCGAGGACGAGGAGACGCGCGTCGCGATCCTCGAGGGTGGGCGGCTGGCGGACGTCTTTATAGAGCGCATGTGGGACCGTCAGAAAGCCGGGGAGATCTACAAGGCCAGGGTGGAAAGCGTGTTGCCGGGGATCAACGCGGCCTTCGTCACCATCGGCGAGGGACGAAACGCCTTTTTGTACCTCAACGACGTACACGGCATGAAGGTGGTCGAGAACCAGGAGATCGTGGTGCAGGTCACGAAGACGGCCATCAAGAACAAGGGGGCCCGCGTGACCCCGCGCATCTCCCTGCCGGGACGCTACCTCGTGCTGGTCCCCGACGGCGGAGAGGCCGGCGTGTCCCGCCGCATCGTCGATGAGGAAGAGCGGAGGCGATTGCGCCACTTCGCCAGGGAGTTGAAGGGGGACGACTTCGGCGTGATCATCCGAACCGCCGCGGAGGGCGTGGACGAGGAGACGCTGGCCGCGGACGTGGAGTCCCTGCTGGCGCTCTGGCGCGAGATTGAGCACGACGCGGAGCTCCAGGCCGCCCCCTGCCTTTTGTACAAGGACCGGGGGCTTTTGGGGCGGGTGTTGCGGGACGAGGTCCACGGCAGCGTCGATGAGATCATCCTCGACAGCGCCGAGGAGATGCGGCACGTGAACGAGTACGTCGCGACGCTCTACAAGACGGACCGTCCGCAGGTCTCCCTCTACGAGGGAGCCGTCCCCATCTTCGAGTACTACGGCGTCGAGGCGGAGATCGAGCAGGCCCTGGAGCGCAAGGTCTGGCTCCGATCGGGCGCCTACCTCGTGATCGAACACACAGAGGCCCTGACGGTGATCGACGTGAACACCGGCAAGTACGTCGGGGACCTGGACATGAGACACACGACGCTGGCGACGAACCTGGAGGCGGCGGACGAGGTGGCCCGTCAGCTGCGCCTGAGGTCCATCGGCGGGATCGTCGTGGTGGATTTCATCGACATGGAGTTTGAGGAGGACCGAAAAAAGCTGCTGGATCGCCTCGAGGAGGTCTTTCAGCTGGATCGGTCGAGGGCCCGCGTGTTCAGCATGACGCAGCTTGGCCTGGTGGAGCTGACCCGCAAGCGCGGGAGGCCGGATCTGAGGTCCGTGATGACCCGCGGGTGCCCCTTCTGCAACGACAACGGCTGGGTGCTGCGGGAGGACACGCTGGCCCTGTCCATCAAGCGCTTCCTGAGGAAGATAGCGCAGACGAACCGCGCGGAGGCCCTGCTGCTGCAGGCCAACTCCATGGTCGCGCAGTACGTCCGCGATACGTACCTCGCGATGTGGGAACGGGAGCTGGACGTGAAGATCCTCGTCGCCGGAATGCCGGACTTCGCCTGGAGCAAGTACCGCATCGAGCTTCAGGGGACGCTGAGCGCGGTGGAGCATCGGGCGCACCAGCTTGAGCGGCGGGAGGAGAGTTCCATCGTTGTCCATCGAGTCCCTGCACCTTAAGGGCTTCAAGAGCTTCGGCAGCCCCTGCAGCTTCACGTTCAACGGTGGATTCACCGCCATCGTCGGCCCCAACGGGAGCGGCAAGAGCAACATCCTGGACGCGCTGAGGTGGATTCTGGGCGAGGGCAGCGGGACGGCCCTTCGCATCCTCCGGCAGAGCGACCTCCTGTTTTCGGGCAGCATCTCCGTCCCCCCGGCGAAGGGGGCCGAGGTGCGCCTCGTCGTGACGAAGGGCGAGGATCGGGCCGTCCTGTGCCGCCAGTACGCGGAGGGTGGCGGGACGCTGCTGCTGGATGAGGAACGGATCCTGCTTCAGGACCTGGACGCGGTGAAGGAGCGATTCTCCCTTTCGGGGGAGGGCTTCGCCTTCATCGGCCAGGGGGAGGTCTCTGCGGCCATCCACCAGCGGCCCAGGGAGCGCCGGCGCCAGCTGGACCTCCTGTTCGGCGTCGACCGCTACCGCGCCCGCCGGGACGAGACGCTGAAGCGGCTCGACGACGCTCTGAGCGAGGCCCGGAGGATCGAGACCCTGATTCAGGACCTCAACGATCGCCGCGCTGAGATCGCCGCGGACGTCGGGGTGGCCGTGGAGGCCCGGGGCATCCTGGACAACCTGGAGGTCCTTCGCCGCGACTTCTACTTTTCAAAGCGCCTGGAGCTGGAGCGGTCCGGAGCCGCGCTGCGCTCCGAGGCACAGCTTTTGCGCGTGCGCCTGGACTCCGAGGTCCGTTGGCGCGAGGTCTGGCGACGGGCCCTCCTGGGCGCCGAGGAGGCGCTGAGGGGACAGGGCTTCGACGAGAGGGCCTTCACGGCGCGGATGGAGGAGCTGGCCGCGCGCAGGGACGCGCTGCAGCGTCAGGCCTTTCAGAGCGCGGCGCGCGTCCGCGCCATCCTGGAGAGGCGGGCCGTGCTTCTGGATGAGGTGCGGAAGGACGAGGAGCGGCGGGACGCCCTGAGGCAGGAGCTGGACTCTGCGAGAGGGGACGTGGCCGAAGGAGAGCGGCGGCTTGCGGGGTGCCGGGAGGCGATCGAGGCGCGGGCGCGGGAGCTCGACGAGAGCCGCGCGGGCGTGGAGCGTGAGAGGGAGCGCCGTCAACGCCTGCGGGATGAGCTGGCGGAGCGGCGGCTTTCCGCTTCGCGGGCGGAGGCGGAGCTGCGGGCCCTCGCCGCCTCCGATCGGGAGGGCGCAGTGGAGCTGGAGCGCCTCCGGGAGGAGGAGCGCTGCCGGGCGGAGGCGGGCGCCGCGCTGGAGCGTCGGGTCGCGGAAGCGTCCGCCAGGCACGGGCGCCTGACGGACGAGCACGCGGTCCTTTACGCCTCCTGCCAGAAGCAGGCGGCGACGCTGCAGCAGATGAGGCGGGATCGGGCGCACCGCGAGGGGGATTTGGACTCCCTGAGGGACAGCGCCGGGGCCTCCGTCTATCCGGAGCCCGTCCGTCTCCTGCTCTCGGCCTCGCGCCTGAACCGTATGCGCTCCCGTCCCGAGGTGGCGGCGGAGGCCTTCTCCTGCCCTTCGGGCATCGCCCCGGCCCTTGAGGCGTACCTGGGCGGGCGGCAGTTCTGGCTCCTGGTCCGCACGCTCGATGAGGCCCAGGAGGGGATCGAGCTCCTGAAGCAGCGCCGCGCGGGGCGCGCAACCTACCTGCCCCTTGAGCGCTGCCGGCCCAGGGACCGCGACGCCCGCTTCAGGCTGCCCTCGACCGGCGTCGTGGGCTGGGCCATGGACCTGATTCAGGTGCGCTCCCCCTGGGAGCCTGCGCTCCTTCACATGATGGGGGACCTGCTCATCGTGGAGGACTTTGCCCTCGGCAGCAGCCTGGCGAAGCAGGGGGCCCGCTTCCCCATCGCCACCCTTGACGGCGAGGTCTTCGCCCCATCGGGGACGGTCAGCGGCGGACGGGGGCGTCAAAGGGCCAGCGCCATCGTCCTGAACCAGCAGATTGCGCAGGCTCAGGAGGCCATCGAGGAGCTGCGCAGGCGCATCGAGGAGGCAGACGGGGTCCTCCGCGCGGACGAGGCGCGGGAGCAGGAGCTGTCCGCCGCGCGGGACGGGGCGGCGGCGGAGCTGGAGCGGCTGAGGACGGACGCTGCAGCCTCCGCCAGGGCGCTTGCCGCACTGCGGGCCTCCGTTGAACGCCTCGAGGCGGATCGCGCTCAGGGTGCGGCCAGGGCGGAGGAGCTGAAGGCCGACCTGCGCTCCTCAGGGGCGCGGACGAAAGCGCTTGAGGAAGAGCTCTCCGGGTTGAACGAGATCGCGGACGAGGAGGGGATGGAGGCCGCCCTGGCCCCCATGCGCGCGGAGCTCTCCCTCGCGGAGGAGCGGCTTCGCGGCGCGCGGGCCATCGCGGAGCGGATGGAGGGCGAGTACGCGGCCCTGTCCGGCCAGGTGGAACGCCTGACGGAGGAGGCCGAAGCCGGGAGGAGGGAGGAGGCGGAGCGGCGCACGCTCCTTGGCGGCATCGGGCGCGAACGCCTGACGCTGCACCGCGAGGAACAGGCATTGGCCCGCCGCCTCGAGGAGGAGCGGGGGCGTCTCAGACAGGCCCATTTTCGCCTTGAACGGCTTCGGGCCCGTTCAAGCCGCGCCGACGCGGCGGAGTCGGGACGGCAGGCGGAGATCGCGGCTCTGGAGGAGAGGCTGACCGCGGTGGGGGCGGAGCGCGGCCAGCTGATGGAGCTGTGGGACGAGAAGTACCCCTACGACGCAGCGGAGGCCAGGGAGGTCGAGGGAGGGCGTGACCTCATCGCCTCCCTCCGCAAATTGGAGCGCGAGCTGAAGGCCCTGGGACCGTACAACCTGGGGGCCCTCTCCGAGGACACCTCCCTGACGGAGCGGGTGGACTTCCTCGGCGACCAGCTGGAGGACGTGCGGGGCGGCGCCGACGAGCTGAGAGAGCTGATCCGGCAGACGGACGCTCAGGTGGAGGCCACCTTTGTCGGCGCGATGGCGGAGATCGACGCCCGCTTCAACGCGCTCTTTCAGCGGCTCTTTGCCGGGGGCGAGGCCAGGCTGACGCTTCAGGAGGGCACGAACATCTGGGAGCGCGGAGTGGATATCTACGCGCGGCCGCCGGGCAAGAAGCTGCAGAACATCTCGCAGCTTTCGGGCGGCGAGCAGTCCCTGACGGCCATCGCCCAGCTCTTCGCCGCCCTCGAAGTGGCGAAGGTCCCGCTGGCCGTGCTGGACGAGGTGGATGCGGCCCTCGACGAGTACAACCTCATCCGCTTCGCCGACCTGGCGAAGGAGTATTCCCGGTCGTTGCAGCTGATCGTCATGACGCACCGGCGGACGACGATGGAGCGCGCCGACCTCATCTACGGGGTGACGATGGTGGAGCCCGGCCTGTCCCGCATCGTCGGCATCGACGTGGAGAGCTACCGCTGATGGAGGAGGCGACGAGGGACGACCTCCTCTATGGTCGGCTCCGCCTGTGGCAGCCGGCGGCGGGGCCGCGCGTCAGCATGGACACGGTGCTGCTGGCCGCATGGGTGCGCCGCCGGGCGCGGCGGCCCCGCTTCGTGGAGTTGGGCTCGGCGTCGGGGGCCGTGTCCCTGATGCTGGCCCTGCGCTTCCCCCCACCGTTCCACGTGGTGGGGCTCGAACTTCAGCCGGAGCTCGTGGAGCTGGCGGAGCGCAACCGGACTGAAAACGGCCTTCAGGACCGGGTGAGGTTCCTCTGCGGGGACCTGCGGGATGCGTCGCTGCTGCCCAGAGAATCCTTCGACGGACTGGTGGTGAACCCTCCCTACGAGACGCCGGACCGTGGGAGGGTGAGCCCTCTCCCCTCCCTGGCCATCGCCCGCCACGGGGCGTCGGAGGACGAGAGCGCCTGCTGCACGCTTCAGGACGTAGCGGCCGCCGGCGCGCGCCTCTTGAAGCGCGGAGGACGGCTCTTCTGCGTCCTCCGCACGGACCGCATGGCGCCCTTGATGGCTGTGGTGTCGGCGCACGACCTCGCCCCCAAGAGGATGCGGTTGGTGCACCCGCGTCCGGGCGTGCCGTCGAACCTCCTCCTTCTGGAGTGCGCTCGCGGAGGCGGGGAGGGGATGACCGTGGAGCCTCCGCTCTTCGTGCTGGGGGCCGACGGGCGGTACACGGAAGAACTCCTGAGCGCTTATGAGCCCTCCGGGCTGAATTGACCAGAGAGGAACGATGCACGATGCCTCTGACGCTTGTCCCGACGCCCATCGGCAACCTTGAGGACATCACCCTTCGCGCGCTGCGCGTCCTCCGCTCGGCGGACCTGATCGCCTGCGAGGACACCAGAACGTCCTCCGTCCTGCTCCGCCGCTACGAGATCGCGGCCCCCCTCGTCCCCTTCCACCTGCACAACGAGAACCGCTGCCTCCCGCGCCTGATGGAGGCGTTGAGGGAGGGAAAGAGCGTCGCGGTGATCAGCGACGCGGGCACGCCCGGCGTCTCGGACCCGGGCTGGATCCTGCTGAAGAACGCCGTGGAGGAAGGGCTGCCTGCGGACGTCCTGCCCGGCCCCTCGGCCGTGCTGCCGGCGGTGCTGTTGTCCGGGCTCACGCCGCAGCCCTTCACGTTTCTGGGCTTCCCTCCGGAGAAGCCGGGGCCGCGCCGCAGGCTCCTCCAGTCGTTGGAGCGCCTGCCCTGGACGCTGTGCTTTTATGTCTCGCCGCACAAGGCGGAGCGCCAGATCGCGGAGATGGCGGAGGCGCTTGGCGATCGGCGCGCCGCGCTGGTGCGGGAGATCAGCAAGGTCCACCAGGAGGCCGTCCGGGGCACGCTGTCGGAGGTCCTGAAACGCCTGGAGGAGGGGCTGAAGGGGGAGATGGTCCTCGTGGTCGAGGGCTGTCCGGAGGGCGCAGTGGACGGCTCGCAGGGTGAGGCCTGCTGGCAGGCCTGCGCGGACGCCATGGCTGCGGAGGGGGCGACGGTGCGGGACGTCGCGGGCGCGGTGGCGGAGCGGTACCCCGTCGGGAAAAACGCGGTGAAGGACTACCTGATGCGAAGCCGGAAGGGCTGACGCGAAGCGGCGGTCCGTCGACAGGGGACGAGGGGGCGGACTTTGCGGTCCGCCCCCTCGTTTGCTTGCCGTTCCGTTTCGCTATTCCGCGTTGTCCGTATCCACCGGCTGGAAGCCCTCCGTCAGGTGGACGATCCTGAAGCCGTTTTTCGTGCCCCGCTTCACCTCGTACAGCGCGCTGTCCGCCACATAGATGAAGTCGTTCAGCTTCCTGTACTCCAGCGGGACGCCCCAGCAGTAGCCCTGCGAGACCGTCACGACGTTTGCGACCTTCGAGTGGGCGTGGGGCATGTGCTGCGCTGCGACCGCGTCCCTGATCTCCTGTGCGATGCGCTGGACGTCCGGCAGGTCGAGTCCGTTGCCTATCAGGAGGAACTCGTCGCCGCCGAACCGCGCGCAGAAGACGCGCTCCTTCCCCTCGATCTCCTTCAGGACGTCGGCCAGCGCCACGATGCACCGGTCGCCTGCCTGGTGGCCGTAGTTGTCGTTGTAGGGCTTGAAAAAGTCGATGTCCAGGATGCCGACGGTGAGGGGACGCCGGTTGTGGTAGCAGTCCTCGAAGAACTCCTCGAAGCGGCGGTTCAGGCCGAAGCGGTTGGCCAGTCCCGTGAGCTGGTCGGTCTCCGACTTGAGCCTCAGCATCTCCTTCTCCCTGAGCGCGTCAACCATGAGGTTGATCCCCGTGACGAGGGTCTCCATCTCGTCCTCCGTCTGGGAGGTCAGGGGCTTCGAGGGGATATCGCCCATCTCGATGACCTTCAGATAGGCCACGACCCTTCCGATCGTGGAGGTCCACCGGTTGATGAGCAGGAAGAGGATGAAGCCCAGGAACAGGATCGCAAGGACGATGTTGATCGCCATCGTCCGAATGACGCTGTTCACCTGGCTCTGCAGCTCCGCGATGCTGCGGCCCACGACGATGCAGCCGACGACCTGGTCGTCGTCGTTCCTCAGCACTTCGTAGCGGCAGTAGATCATGCTGCCCGCCACGTTGGCCTCGCCGGAGTAGACGCCCGTCGCGTCCAGGACGTCCGAGACCTGCTTGTCGATGTAGGTGCCAACGATGGAGCGCCCTTCCGAGTCCTTCGTGCTCCCCGCCACGCGCAGGTAGGGGCCCTGCATGTATCCCTTTCTGGCGGGGGTCCCCGCAACGTAGGAGAGGTTGCCGTCGTCCTTGCGGATGAACACGTAGGAGAACGTTCCCGTCTTGCGCTCGTGATACAGGAAGGGGCGCAGGTTGGCCAGGGTCTCCGTGCCGTCGCCCACCAGGGTGTCGCCCAGGTAGATGGCGCCGTGCCGGACGTTCCAGTCCCCATCGCCGATCAGGTCCTTGATGTAGTTGATGTCCGCGTTCAGTCGATCCGCGATCAGCGCCTCTTCCATCTGGGTGACGATCCTCAGCATGATGCCGAAGATCGACGCGATGATGACGGCGCCGAAGAGGAAGAACATCAGACCCAGCTTAAACCCTATGCTCTTGAAGCGGTGGCCCTTCATAATGCCCATCTTCCCTTTAGCCCCTTAAAATGCCGAGATAGCAAGGATTCAAAGTAAGAACACCACGCCCCGAGTCTTCTCACTCTTAATTATAGTGTACCTGCCGCACAAAACCCATAGGCTGCACCTAAAAGTCGGGAATTTTAGGGATTTTTTTGTTTTTTTGCACCGACGGCACTACTCCGGCAGGGCTGCGGATTCTGCGTCGTTCTCCATCAAAAGCACCTCGCCATGGAATTCGCCCCGTCGGCAGATGCCCTTCATGTCGCAGACGCGGCAGGACGGGGAGTCGTAGAACGGCTCGAACTCTCCCGCCAGGAGCAGCGCGGCGGCGCAGCGCAAGGCGCAGTCGGCTTCCTCCATGCGCTCTTCCATGGAGGCCAGGAGCTTTTTGGGGGCTTCGGCCTCCTCCGCGAACAGGGGCTGGAGCTCCGGCGCCAGCGTGCCGGCCGTCCGCCCGTCCGCCATGCCCAGGAAGCAGAGGCCCTTTAAGGGGACGTCGGGATCGCGTTCTTTGAACATCAGCGCGTAGGCCGAGAGCTGGAGTCCGAACCGGAAGCGGTCCCGTCCGTCCACGTTCCAGCTCCTCGCAGGCAGGGACTTCACCCCCTCGTCGTAGATGGCGGCCCTGCGGCTCTTGTAGTCCGTGATGACCGCACAGGTGCGGCCGTCGGGGCCCGCCAGGAGCTCCACCCGATCACAGCGTCCGTGGAACGTTACGCCTTCCTTCGCGGTGGAGAGCCTTGCATCGTCCTCCAGCCATATCCCCTGGTGCCTGAAGCCGGCGTCCCGCAGCCGCTGGATGATGCGCTGCTGCACCTCCCCAAGGCGGAGGGCGCGAAAGCGCAGGATCCCCATCCGGCGCGCCAGCCGCCGGTCCTCCGCAAAGCGCTCATACTCCGCGTAGGGCTCGTCCGCGGCCTCGAGCTTCGCCCACTCCTCGCGGGTCAGCGCGGCGAAGTCCGCTTCGGGGTCCTGAGCGAACCGCCGCCACGTCCTTTCCCAGAAGGCGTGCGTCAGCACGCCCCACTCCGCGGCCGTGGCGACCTCGATGCGGCGTTCGTGCAGGCGCGCCCTGCGCTCCAGCCACCAGCGCAGGGGACAGCTCAGCAGGCCCTGGAGGTCGCTGACGGCCAGCGTCTCCTGCCCGGATTCGGATGCACTCCGCTCCCCCCCGTGAAGGCTTTGAGGGCGCCGTTCGACCGACGCCTCAGGGTCGGGATCGACGTCGGGGAAGAAGTCCTCGCACTGGGTCAGGCTCTCCAGGGGGACGACGGGGAGCTCCGTCCTCGTCCACAGGCCGCGGGCGTCCTCCAGCAGGCGGGACACGAAGGGGGAGGCGGCCATGGGGTGCCCCGCGTCGTCTGTCAGGGAACGATAGACCAGGGTCAGGTCCTCTCCCGTCAGGAGCAGCCGGCGAAAGAGCGCTTCCCGCTGCACGGCCTTCTCCTGGGGAGAGGGCATGTGCGCTCCGTTCCGGTCCAGTCGCTGGCGCTCCGAGGCGTCGAGCAGGGGGGAGCTTTGGGAGCGGCCGGGCCATGTCCGCTGGGTCACGCCGGTCATGACCCAGACGGAGTGGGAGGCCAGCACGGGCGGCTGTCCCGCGTAGAGTCGGAGGGCGCCGGACAGGGGCATGGGAGGGCGGGTGCGGCTCTCCCGGCACCACGTCTCCAGAAAGTCGAAAGCATCCCGGTCCTTCAGGGCGGCGCGCCCGATGGGCCCGATGTCGGGCAGCAGCTCGCGAAGGCTCAGCATCTTCTCCCGCACCGTCTCGATGGCGGAGGCGGTGGTCCGGACCTCCTCGTCCAGCTCCGGGCAGGAGAGGTCGGCCATGCGGTCCAGCCAGAGCCCCTTCGCCGTCAGGAACCGATAAAATTCCGCCATCAGGAGGGCGGGCGTTCCGCCCTTCCGGACGGCTCGGCAGAGGCGGCCCACGGCGCGCATGGAGGCCCCTGCCGCCTTGACCGGATCGTCCTGGCTCGCCCTGGACAAGTAGCGCGTCCAGCCTGTGAGGCCGCTGGGGCCGGCCCTCAGAGTGCGCTCCGAGGGGAAGGGGGAGCCCGCGAAGCAGGGCTGCGTCAGCAGCATGATGGTGTCCCAGGTGGGGAAGCGCTGCTCGTCCAGCAGGCGTATGGCGGACAGGATGCGCCCCGGCAGCGTCCGGTCGATGCTCACGCCCAGGGTGGGGAAGAAGGGGACGCCGTAGCGCGTCAGCGCGTCCGTCATGTCCTCCATGCCCTCCGGCCCGGCCATGACGCCGATGGAGGCAAAGCCGGGGAAGTCCATCACGCCTGCCAGCGGCCCCGTGCCGGCAGCCCAGAGGGCCAGGGTCCGGGCGACGGCCTCCGGCTCCAGGGAGGGCTCCTCCACCGGCGTCTCCACGATCCGCCCGCTGGACCGCTCCGCTCCGAGCTGCCACGTGTAATCGGCCAGCTGCTCCGTCGCGTCGTAGAAGTTCTCCAGCCCCGACTCCGGCTTCAGGATGACGATCTCCCGGCAGCGTGTCTCGAGCGCCTTCACGAGCTCCAGCTGCCCGTGGGTGAAGGACAGAAAGCCCGTGAACGCCAGCGTCAGGTCGGTGCCCCATCCGTCCCCCAGCTGCCCCAGGAGCTCCGACGCGGCCGTGCAGATCTCCGCGCTGTCCAGGAGGTCGTTCCGGTGCAGGTAGTCCAGGAAGCGCGCGTAGACGTCGCGCAGCAGCGCCGCGACGGGGCTGTCCCCCGTCTCCATCTGGTCCGGGCGCACGGCCTCGTTCATCAGCTCCTGCACGTCGTTGGACAGGATGTCGAGGAAGCCGGCGCGGCCCACGCCCGGCCACTGCTTCACGAGGTCCGGCCGGCCCTGAAGCGCCTCCTGAAGCAGACAGCGCAGGATCAGGAGGTGGTCGGGGGGGGAGATGGGGCGGCGGGAGCGCGCACCGGGCGTCGAGGCGATGTCGTCGTAGAGGTCCTGCCAGGTCCACAGGACGTCCTCCCGTTCGTCCAACGGGCCGAACTGCCCCTGGCCGGAACGGAGGAACCACCACTCCCGGTCCTTGCGGGAGGGGACGATAAAGCGCAGGGAGTTGCCCAGGGGGAGAAGCTCCCGAATCAGGGAGGAGAGGCCGGAGCCCCGAAGGTAAGGCAGGATGCGGATGCCCATCGGTCAGCCCCGGCGCGTCAGCAGCCAGAGGGCGAAGGTGAGGTGCAGCGCGGCCGAGAGGACGATGACGACGAGGAAGGCAGGCTTTTGGGTCTTGTGGCGAAAGAGTTGCCTGCCGCAGAGGGCGCCCAGAAAGCCCCCGGCCAGCGACAGGAGGTGCAGCACGGCCTCCGGCACGCGCCACCCTCCGCGCCTGCTTTGGGCCTTGTCGAAGCCGTAGAACAGAAACGTTGAGACGCTGCAGCAGAGGAGCCACATCGGATAGGCGGACAGGAAGCTCCCCAGGCGCCGCGCGACCAGGGCCGTGAGTGCGATGCAGACAGCAGCTGCGGCGAGGAAGAACCGGCGCGGCGACGACCTCATGGACATGACGGCAAACCCTCCCTCAAAGGCCGCCTCCGCGGCGCTTCTTCCGATCCCAGAGCCACAGGAGCCCCATGCTGCCGAGGATGGCCAGGGCGAAGCCCACCCCGGCGCCGTAGACGGCGAAGAGAGCCCCTTCCTCGCTCCAGGGCAGCGCAAGCCCCCTGAACAGGAGCGTCCCCAGAGCGACGATTGCCGCCGCTGCCGTCGCGCCCCGGAGGGCGGCCCTCTGCGTGAGTCGGCGCACGTCGATCGCCTCCTTAAAAAGTGTCCGTGGTCCCCGGCCTCCGGCGTTCAGGACGCCCAGGACCCCGGAAGCAAAACGTCATTAAGGAAATACTGATTAAGTTGTTGAGAACTGTCAACCGTATGGGCTCCCTTCAGTGCCTGAAACTTCATCAGGCCGCGCGAAGCGCGTGGGGATTGGGACTGACGGCCCGTGAGCGCCAGCGAATGGCTGCCGAAAGGCTCCCCGAAGTGGGGGGCCGTAGCCCCATTTTAAAATTTTAGGGAAGCGCTGAAGGATATCCTTTGTTCGATGCTCCTTGATTGCTTTCAACAACTTTTGAAGATTAATCAGCGCTTCCTTAATTATACTCGTTATGCCCAATCTTCGGCCGTTTTTTCTCCAGGTTCACGCCCCTGCGTCCTTCAGGACCTCCGAGGCGATCCGAACGCTCTCCATGGCGTCGCGTGCGTAGAAGTCCGCCCCCGTGAACCGCGCCAGGTCCGGTGTCAGCACCGCGCCGCCCACCAGCACCTTCACGCCGGGGCACTCCGAGCGGACGCGCTCGATCGTGTCCTTCATGCTGGCGACGGTAGTCGTCATCAGGGCGCTGAGCCCCACGACGCGCGCGCCGCTCTCCCGAACCGCGGCGACGACCTGCTCCGGCGGCACGTCCTTGCCCAGGTCAACCACCTTGAAGTTGTAGTTCTCCAGAATGACCTTGACGATGTTCTTGCCGATGTCGTGTACGTCGCCGTACACCGTGCAGAGGACGATGGGCCCCAGCGCCGTTTCCACGTCCTTTTGAGGGGAGGAGGCCAGAGCGGCCTTCAGGCGCTCAAAGGCGGCCTTGGCGGCGTCGGCGGACTTGATCAGCTGCGGCAGGAACAGGCGCTTCGCCTCGTACTCCCGCCCCACGGAGTCGAGGGCCGGAACGATGTGCTTCTCCACGATCTCCAGGGGGGCCAGGTCCCGGAGGAGCTTGTCCGTCTCCGCGGCGGCCTCGTCCTTCAGCCCCCGGACGATGGCCTCGTCCAGCCCCCCCGCGGCGGCGGGGGAGACCCCGGCTCCACCCGTCGGGACGGGCGCCGAAGGCGCAGCGGTCGGCTCCGGGTGCGCCTGACAGTAGGCGATGTAGTCGTGAGCCTCCCGGTCGATGCCGCTGAGCAGGCGCCAGGCGGCCAGCGTCTCCCTCATGCCCTGGTCGCCGGGGTTGATGATGGCGGCGTCAAGGCCCTGCATCAGTGCCGCGGCGAACATCGTCCGGTTGATCAGCGGCCGGCGCGGCAGGCCGAAGGAGACGTTGCTGAGTCCCAGCACGGTGGAGACGCCCAGCTCTTCCTTCACCATCCGCACGGCGCGGAGCGTCTCCCGAACCAGGTCCTGCTGCGCGGAGGCCGTGAGGGTCAGGCAGTCGATCAGGACGTCGCGTCGGGGGATGCCCAGCCGTTCCGCCTCCCGAACGATGCGGCGGGCCACGGCCAGACGGTCCTCCGCAGGTCCGGGGATCCCGTCGTCGTTGAGGGCCAGCCCCAGGACGCAGGCACCGTACTTCCTGGCGATGGGCAGCACCGTCTCCAGGCTCTTCTCCTTGCCGTTGACGGAGTTCAGGAGGGGCTTGCCGTTGTAGGCGCGGGCGCCGGCCTCAAGCGCCGCCGGGTTCGGGGAGTCCAGCTGCAGCGGAAGGTCGATCACCGCCTGAATCTCCTCGACGGCCCGCCGCAGCATGGCCGGCTCGTCCACGTCGGGGAGCCCCATGTTGACGTCCAGCACGTGGCTCCCCTGGTCCTGCTGCTTCAACGCTTCCTTCAGCACGTAGTCCATGTCCCCCGCACGGATGGCGGCCTGGAGGGCCTTCTTCCCCGTGGGGTTCAGGCGCTCGCCGATGATGACGAAGTCCGTGCCGAAGGAGACGGCGACGCCCGGCGTGCAGATGCAGGTCCTGTCGGGGACGGAGCGGGGCGCGACCTCCTGCCGTGCGGCGCGCACGGCGGCGGCCACCTTCGCGATGTGTGCCGGCGTCGTCCCGCAGCACCCCCCCAGGACCGCGCAGCCCATCTCCGCGAACCGGACGGCGGCCTCTGCGAACTCGTCCGGCGTCACGTCGTAGAAGGAGGCTCCGTCGTGCATCACGGGCAGGCCCGCGTTGGGCTGCACCATGACGGGCGCGTGGGCCAGCGCGCAGACCTCCTGGACGATGGGGATGAGCTGTGCCGGCCCCAGGGAGCAGTTCACCCCCAGGGCGGCGACGCCCAGGCCCTCGAGCGTCATGACCATGGACGCGACCGTGGCGCCGAAGAACGTGCGCCCGCCCTCCTCAAAGCTCATGGTGGCCAGGATGGGCAGGCTGCAGTTCTCCTTCACGGCAAGGAGGGCCGTCCGGAGCTCGCGCAGGTCGGTGAAGGTCTCGAGCAGCACGACGTCGCTCCCGTCGCGGCCGGCGCGCACTTGAGCGGCCACCGCGTCGTAGACGTCGTCGAAGGAGGCGTCCCCCAGGGGCGCCATCACGCGCCCCGTGGGGCCGATGTCGAGTGCGGTGAGCGCTCCCGTCCCCCCGGCCGCCTCCCGCGCCAGCCGCACCGCGGCGGGGACCACCGCGTCCACGGAGAGCCCCGCCCGTTCCAGCTTGAAGGGGTTGGCGCCGAAGGTGTTCGTGGTGATGAAGTCGGCGCCTGCAGCGGCGTACTCCCGATGGATATCCCGGATCAGGTCGGGGTGGGTGAGGTTCAGGGACTCCGGCAGCTCGCGCAGCTTCAGCCCCCGCGCCTGAAGCATGGTGCCCATGCCCCCGTCGAAGAACAGGACGTCCCGCCCCAGCTCCCTGGGGCGCGGCCCCCTCGTCCTCAGCTTTCCAAGGTCAAAGTCCACAGCCTTCTCCTCTCTTTCTGTAGGGGCACGTCTCCCGCCCGGCGCAGGTCCTGCAGCCGCGCGTCCGGTCCGTGTCCTGAAGCGACACGCCGATGATGGCGGTGACGGATTTGACGGGCGTCATCATGAAGCGCTTCGTCATGGCGAGGCCGATGCGCCGCGTCGCGTCCAGGGCCGCGATGACGTCTGCCGAGGCCTGCAGGGGGGCGTCGCCGTAGCCGGGGCTGAAGCGCATGGTGAGGTGTTCCCCTTCCCTCAGGGTCTCAGCGACCTTCCTCTCCTCCTCGTCACAGAGGGCGTCCGCCCGCACGGAGGCGCAGGCGTCCAGCATGAGGCCGCCCAGCATGTCCCGCGCCTGCGCCCTCAGGATGGCGCGGTCCACCTCGCTGCCCAGCGTCACCGCCATGAGGCAGCACTCGCTGGAGTGGGCCAGGAGTCTGGCCAGGTCCCGGCTCTGAATGGTGAAGCCCGCGACGACGACGCCCCGGCCGTCCGCGAGGACCTCTGAGGGGAAGCGACGGGAGACACTCCGGGGCTGCACGACGCCTTCGAGCTCCTCGAAGGTCCGCCTCACCTGCAGGGAGAGCTCTCCGCTGCGCTGGTGGGACGGGACGCGCATGAAGCGCAGCGCGTCGTCGATCATGGTCTGCGTGGGGTCCATTCAGGACCTCTTGACCCTCATGGAGTAGAGGATGGCGCGGATGTTCTCGTCGATGCGGCGCACGACGTCCGCCTGGTTCATGGTGTAGAGGTGGATGCCCTCCACCCCGCGGGCCAGGAGGTCGATGATCTGGTCCGTGGCGTAGGCGATGCCTGCCTCCTTGATGGCCCCCGAGTTGTGCCCGTAGGCATCGACGAAGCGCTGCACGCGCGCGGGCACGCTGGCGCCGCACATGGTGATCATCTTCTCGATCTGGTGGGGGGAGGTGATGGGCATGATGCCGGCGATGATGGGCTGCTTGATGCCGATGGCGCGGGCCTTGTCCCGGAAGGAGAAGAACGTGTCGTTGTCGAAGAACAGCTGCGAGACGAGGGCCTTCACGCCGAGGTCGCACTTCTCCTTCAGGTGGTGCAGGTCCGTCCCCATGCTGGGGGCCTCCAGGTGCTTCTCCGGGTAGCAGGCGGCGAACAGGTCGAACTCGCGGCCCCGTTCGTTGATGAAGGCAACGAGCTCCGAGGCGTGGTGGAACTCGCCCAGGTCCTTCTCGTCCTTCAGGTCGCCGCGCAGGGCCAGGACGTTTCGGACGCCCGCGGCCTTGAGCTCGTCCAGAATCTCCCCGATGTTCGCCCGCGTGGCTCCGACGCAGGTCAGGTGCGCCACGCCCATGATGCTGTACTTGTTCTGGATGCCCGAGGCGATCTTCACCGTGTTGTCGCGGCTGGTCCCGCCCGCGCCGTAGGTGACGCTGATGAGGTCCGGGCCGAGGCTCGCCAGGTTGTCGATGGTGGCGTAGGTCCCCTCAAGGCTCATGGAGCCCTTGGGGGGAAAGATCTCAAAGGTATAACTCGGCGTCGGGATGTCTAAAAGCTTCTTCACGGTAGCGGCAACTCCTTTCATTTGCCGCAGCGCGGCTGCGGCACGGTCCGGCGCCTCCGGCAAAAGGGAGACGCCGCCCCTGCGACCATGGGCGGCGTCTCCTCAAAAAACGACAAAGCTCCACTTATCGCTGTCAGCAGGACCACCTTGAACGACGTGTCGAACAGGTTGGCGCAGGATCGTCGAGCTGACTCTCTCCCCGTGCTCTCGATAATATATTCAATTCAGGCATTCTATCACAAGGGGCTCCTTTGAGCAAATCGGCTTTCACCGAAACCACCCGGCCAGCCTCTCGATCTGTCGACTGAAGCGGACGAGGGGGCTCTCTCGAAACGCGATGGCACGGACGGGGCACATCTCGTGGCAGCAGTAGCAGCGGATGCACTTGTCGTAGTCGAACCGGAGCGTTCTGCCGCGGAGGGTCAGTGCGTCCGCGGGGCAGACCTCCGCGCATCGCCCACAGCCGATGCAGCGCTCCGCGATCTGGATGGGACGGGACATCATGGCCCGCTCCAAAAAGGGCAAGTGGGGCAGGAAGCGCAGGCTACCCTGATCGGGGAGCCTGACGCTGAAGGCGTGGTCCGGCGGAAGGTCGCCTGCGACGTCCGCGTCGTCCAGAGCACACTGAGGAAGGCGCCGCTGCCTGGCGGCGCGGTACAGGGGGAAGTCGTCGAGGCGGACGCCCATCATGCGGCAGAGCCACAGGTCCATGAGGAGCGGGTCGCGGGCGGCTGCCACGACGCCCCATGGGTTGGGGTGTCCGCTGGTGGGGCCCTCTCCGTCCATCCCCACGACGCCGTCGAGGATCGTCAGACAGGGGGCTACGGCCCCCGCGATCTCCAGGAGGAGGGACGCGAAGCGGTCCCGGTCGAAGCCCACGTCGTAGTGCCAGGCGGCCTTGGCGCGTCCCACGACGCAGCCGAACAGGTTCTTGACGCCGAGGGTGAGGAGCATCTGTCCGTGGGTCTTCATCTTGGGGAGGTTGACGACGGCGTCGGCCTCGAGGACCAGGCGGCTCACCTCGATCTTCCGAAAGAGGGAGCCCTCGGAGACCTTCAGGGGCACGGGGTCCGTCAGCTCCAGACAGGGGATTCCCAGTTCCCGCGCGACGCCCGCGAAGCCGGCCCGTTCCGCGGCCACATGGAAGGCGTCAATGCCGGGGCTGTCCGCGATGAAGGGCCTTGCGCCGCAGTCCAGCAGCAGGCGGGCGACGGCGCGGACGACGGAGGGGTCCGTCGTGGCGCGGCGCTCCGGCGCGTGCCCGCCCACCAGGTTCACCTTCAGGAGCACGCGGTCTCCGGGCTTCACGGGGCTCAATGCGCCACCGAAGTGGTCGCAGGCCCGCCGCACCGCCGCGTCGATGCCCGCCTGCTCATAGTCCTTCTGCTGGATCAGCAGGAGTCCGCCCCTTTCGTCCATGCCCTCTCGCCCCCTCCTTTCGGGTTCGGCGGACAGGCCACCGCTCGATCGGCTCAAACGCTTTCATTTCGCCCGCGCTGCGGTCTTTGATGTGCTATCATAAAGCAAAGCGGCTCTGGCCAAACGACGCGGACAGGGCGCTGACGAAGGGGGTGAGCGATGGTGGACATCACGGCTGATGTCGCGCGGTATTCCATGGAGATGGCCTCGGCGCGGACGGCTCAGGCGGTCCAGACCTCCATGCTGAAGAACGTCATGGAGGCCCAGAAGGACATGATGGCGCAGCTTCTCAAGTCCATGGGGCTTGGCGGTGCGCTGGACGTCAAGGCGTAGCGGACGGTGGACGCGGGGTTGGGGGCGGTCCGGCAGGATCGCCCCCAAATTCTGCCCCAGGCTTCGGCGGGGAAGGGAGCGCGGCCGGCCGCTGCGTGAACCGCGCACAAAAAAAGGGCTCCACCGGGAGCCCCCATTCGCTTACGCCTCGGCCGGCGCCGCGGCCATTGCCCTCCGGACGAAGCCGGACCTCAGGCATTTGGTGCAGACCCGCACCTTGAACGTCGTGCCGTCGCCCGCGTCGATGCGCACGCTCTGAAGGTTGACGAGCCAACGACGACGGGTGTGCCGGTTCGAGTGGCTCACCGCGTTTCCCGAAGCGGGCCCGCGCCCGCAGCACTGACAGAACTTTGCCATGATCATTTCCTCCCTGCATCGGGCGTAGGGGAAGGAAGAACGCTTCCTGTTATCTCCCCGCTCCGCCGAACGATCCTCGAAATTAACTCTAGAATTTTATCACAACTTTCTTAGAAAAGGCATGGACGTCCGGAAAAATTCTGAAAGGCCCCGCGCCGCACGCAAGTCGAAGCGCGGAAGGTGAAGTCGCCCGTGAGCGGTCAGCCGGTTTTTTGTGCCGCGACCTGCTACAATAACACGCGGCCAACCATAATTTCGTTTGACCTTGCAGGAGGGAAAGATATGCCGTTCGCAGAAAATCTGGCGCGTCTGGATGAGATCGCAAAACGCCTGGAGTCCGAGCCGATGTCGATGGACGAGGCGCTGGCGGTTTTTGAAGAGGGGGTGGCCCTCGTCAAAAAGAGCGAGAAGCTGCTCCAGAGGGCGGAGCGGAAGGTGACGATTCTGACGGAGGAGGGGGAAGCGCTCTTCGAGGCCGCGCAGCCCTCAGGCGTCGAGGAGGAAGGGGAGGATGAGGGGGAAAACGACGGGGAATTTGACGTGTAAAAACGCAATTTCCGCACGCTTTTCTCTTTTTTGTGATATCCTTTAGACACGTTGCGAGGTTGCTTCGCTCAGGGGCCGTCGCGGTGTTCGTTCTTTATCTATCTTTAATCTTTCCCAGCGATGGGAGCTCAAAATATTGTGGAGGTGCATGACGTAATGGCTGAGAGAAGAAAGGCTGAAAACGTACTGCTGGATACGGCGCTTCAGGAGTTTTACGGCGCGGCGGACGAGATGGGGCTCAGCGAGAAGCTGATCTCCATCCTGAGCCATGCGGAGCGCAGGCTTGAGGTTTCCGTGCCCACCGAGATGGATGACGGCTCCGTGAAGGTTTTTAAGGGCTATCGCGTGCAGCACTCCACGGCCCTGGGGCCTGCGAAGGGCGGCCTTCGTTACGATCCCGCGGTGGACATCGACGAGTGCGAGGCGCTTTCCATGCTCATGACGTGGAAGTGCTCCCTGGCGGGCATCCCCTACGGCGGCGGCAAGGGCGGCATCTGCTGCGACCCGCTCGAGATGTCGAAGAAGGAGAAGGAGCGCATGACCCGCACCTTCGCCGCGCGCATCGCCCCCATCATCGGCTCCTGGACGGACGTGCCCGCCCCCGACATGAACACGGGCGGCCCTGAGATGGTGTGGATCCTGGACACCATCAGCAAGATGCACGGCCAGCTGGAGCCGGGCATCCTGACGGGCAAACCCATCTCCTATTGGGGCTCCAAGGGGCGCAACGAGGCCACGGGCCGCGGCGTCGCGACCTGCGGGCTCGAGTTCATGAAGGCGCTGGGCAAGGACCCCGCGAAGATGACCGCCTCCATTCAGGGCTTCGGCAACGTGGGCAGCTACACGGCCAAGACGCTGCAGGAGAACGGCGTCAAGGTCGTCGGCATCAGCGACATCACGGGCTCCTACTACTCCGAAAAGGGCATCGACATCGAGAAGGCCTTCGAGGTGAAGGACAAGGACCCCAAGAAGCTCCTGAACGGATTCGAGAAGGTCGGGAACTGCGAGAAGGTCGACGAGGTCCTGTTCACCAAGTGCGACTTCCTGTTCCCCTGCGCGCGCGACGGCGTCATCAACAAGGACACGGCGGGCAAGGTCTTGGCGAAGTACGTCGTCGAGGGCGCGAACGGCCCCACCACGCCGGAGGGCGACAAGATCATGGCGGACGCGGGCGTGAAGCTGGTGCCTGACTTCCTGGCCAACTCGGGCGGCGTCATCGGCTCCTACTTCGAGTGGGCGCAGAACCTTCAGGGCTTCTTCTGGACCGCCGACGAGTACAACACCCGCCTGATCCACATCATGAAGGACAACTTCAAGCGCGTGTGGGATTACGCGGAGGCCAAGAAGGTCACGATGCGCCGCGCGGCCACCATGGCCGCCATCCAGCGCGTCGCCGACGTGGTGGAGCTGCGCGGGCTCTTCCTGTAGGCGTCTTTTTGGAGGAGCTTTCTGGTGAACGACAAGGTTCTAACGGAAGTCGAGCGGCTCAGGGACGACATGGTTGCGGCCCTGAGCCGCATCTGTCGGATCCCCGCCGTCTCCCCCCACAACGGGGGGACGGGTGAGGAGGCCAAGGCGAAGGAAATCGAGAAGCTGGTCGCGGAGCTGGGGCTGGGGAAGGTCCAGTGGGAGTTCGTGGACGACCCCAAGTCGCCCACGGGCAACCGCCCTTCCCTCTTCCTGGAGTGGCCGGGACGGCAGAAGCGCCGCCTCTGCATCCTCTCGCACATGGACATCGTGCCGGAGGGGGACCGCGCCGTCTGGTCCCTGGACCCCTTCAAGCCGGAGGTCCGGGGTTCGCGCCTCTACGGCCGCGGCGTCAGCGACAACGGGATGGCGCTCATCGCGTCGCTCTTCGCGCTGAAGGCCCTGGTCAACGCCGGCGTGGAGCCGGAGTACACGGTGTACCTCGCCTTCGTCTGCGACGAGGAGATGGGGAGCCACCACGGCCTGATCCCGCTGTTCGAGCGCGGGGACCTGTTCCGCGAGGACGACCTCGTCATCGCGCCGGACAGCGGCAACGATGCGGGGGACTTCATTGAAATCGCGGAGAAGGCGGGATGGAAACTGAGCTTTACGGTGCTGGGACACCAGACCCACGCCGCGATCCCCGACAAGGGGCTGAACGCCTGCCGCGTGGCCAACCTTTTGGCGGTGGAGGTCGATGAGGCCCTGCACAAGGCCTTCCCGGAGGAGGACGCCCGATTCGATCCGCCCGTATCCACCTTTGAGCCCACGCGCCGCTTCGCCAACGTGCCCAACACGAACACCGTGCCGGGGCGCGAAGAGTTCGAGTTCGACTGCCGCGTCCTGCCGTCGGTGGACCTGGACCGGGCCTTTGAGGTGGTGGAGAAGGTGCGCAGGGACGTGGAGGCCCGGACCGGCGCCAGGATCGAGCTCAACGTCAACCGCAGCGACGCGGCCAAGCCGACGGACGAGTCGAGCGACATCGTCCGCCTGGTCTCCGGGGCGGTTCAGGAGGTCCTGCACCTGAAGCCGAAGACGGGGGGCATCGGGGGCGGCACCTTCGCCGCCGTGTTCCGCCGCAACGGCATTCCCGCGGCCGTCTGGGCCCAGGAGTGCGCGGGTGTTGCTCACCAGCCGGACGAGTTCACGGAGATTCCGTACATCGTCAACAACGCCAAGGTCTTTGCCTTGATGATGACGGGCGGCAAATAGCCGCTCCGCTGAACGGTAAAAAGCGCGGGGGAGGGCCTGAGGCCCTCCCCCGTTCGCTACCCTTCCCGGGGCTCGAAGGTCCCGCGGGCCAGCACTTCGCCGTCCCGCATCATCACTCGCCCCCGCCCGACGAGGGTCCTCAGTCGCAGGTCCTCGTCGAGGACCATCACGTCGCCGTCCTGGCCCTTCTCGAGCCGTCCCTTGCGGGGCAGGCCCAGGAGGGCCGCCGGATTGGCGCTCATGAAGGCGAAGACCCTTTCGAGCGGGGCAGCGGACCGCTCCCGGCAGGCCGCCGCGGCGCGCAGGATGGAGGCCGGGTCCCCGACGCCCATCCCCGCGAAGTTCCCTGCGCTGTCGAAGCGGGGCATGCTGCCGTTTCCGTCCGAGCTGAAGCAGACGCGCGACAGGTCGCACCCCTCGGAGGCGAATTGGGCGACGGCGTCCGGCGTCTTCTCGTCGGCGGTGAGGTCGGCGGCTCCCCCCTCCTGAACCCAGCGGACTGTGTCGGCCAGGAGCTCCTGGCAGCGGCTCACGTGGGTCGGCATGAACTGGGTGAGAGGGACGTCCGTCCCCCTGACGGCCTCCCGCAGGGGGTTGAGCCCCGTCCCTTCGCTTCCCATGTGGACGCAGACGACCCCCCGCTTCCCGGAGAGCATCCCCGCGACCCGCACGTCGGAGACCAGGGCCCGTATCGCCTCCGGGGCGGGGTGGGAGGAACGATGGTCGGAGAGGGCCATCTTGCAGCCGATCACCTTGTCGATCCAGGCGATGTCCGTGCCCGTCCTGCCGGTGATGGTCGGTCCCGGAAGCTGGTAGGCACCGGTGTAGATCCACGTGCTCAGGCCTTCGATTTCGAGGGCGCGCGCCTTGGCCAGCAGCTCTGTCAGGGACCGGCTGTAGCCGTCGGTGCCCAGGAGCCCGACGGCGGTCGTGATCCCCGCCTTCACGAAGGTGGAGAGCTGGGCCGGCGGGGTCCGGAAGTTGAAGCCCCCCTCGCCCCCTGCGCCGCCGAAATGGTTGTGGTGGTCCACGATGCCCGGCGCCGCGATGGCCCCGCGGGCGTCGATCGTCTCAAGGTCCGGCACGTTGACGGTGAGGTCTGCTTCCGCCGCGGCCACCCGTCCGCCAAGGATCAGGAGGTCCCTGACCCCGACGTGCTCCGGGGCGTAGAGGTCTACGTGTTTCAGCAGCAGTGGGTGCGTCATCTGAGCGTCCCCGTCCTGTGCGGCATCAGAGCGCGATCTTGGATCCCTTGGCCTGAGATCCGTCCTTCGGCTCCGCCCTGAAGATGGCGAAGCCGCAGAACGCGTAGAGCCAGGCCAGCAGGAACCCGCAATAGCACATCACGGCCCAGGGGGCGTACTCCAGCACGGGGACGTTGAAGAGCCCATACATGTAGACGCCCGCTGCGGACCAGGGGATCAGGGGCACGAACACGGTGCCCGAATCCTCGAGGGTGCGGGACAGGACGCGGCGCTGGATGCCGAAGTCGTCGAAGAGGTCCCGGTACATGGTCCCCGGCATGATGATGCTGAGGTAAGAGTTCCCCGTGCCGAGGGCCGTGATGAGCCCCGTCAGGGAGGTGGAGAACACGAGGCGTCCGATGCTGCTCCGGATGAAGCGCTCCTTCATGGCCGAGGTCACGACCCGGATGGTGCCCGTGCACTCCAGCTGTCCCGCGAAGATGTAGGCGAAGAACACGACGGTCACGGAGGAGGACATGAAGGAGAGGCCTCCGCGGCTCAGGAGCTTGTCGACGACCTCCAGGCCCGTGGCCGCCTTGGGGCCGCTCGCCATGATCTTGACGATATCCGACAGCCCGTGTCCCTGCATCATCGCGAGCGGCACGGCCGAGGCCATGGAGGCCCAGAGGACGGGGATCGTCGGGAAGCCCATGAAGGCCAGGATCAGAAGGAGCACGGCAGGGAGCAGGACGATGGGGGTGAGTTTGTAGGAGCCCTCGATGGCCTGGACGATCTCGTTGATGCGGGTCATGTCCATGGTGTCCGCAGCGCTGGAACCGGCCCAGGCGTAGACGGCAAGGCCGATACAGAACGCGGGGACGGTGGTCCACAGCATGGAGCGGATGTGAGCGACGACGTCGGTCTCCGCCGTGGCCGCTGCCAGCACCGTCGTGTCGGAGATGGGGCTGACCTTGTCGCCAAAGTAGCTGCCCGCGATGATGGCGCCCGCCGTGGCGGCGGGGGAGATGCCCAGCCCGTGCCCGATGCCCATGAAGGCCACTCCAAAGGTGGCGGCCGAGCCCCAGGAGGTCCCCGTCAGCACGGAGGAGATGGCGCAGACGAGGCAGGCCGAGACCAGGAAGGTCTGAGGCCTCAGGATGGAGAGGCCGAGGTTGATCATGTAGGGGACCGTCCCGGCCGCCATCCAGATGGCGATCATGGGCCCGACGATCAAAAGGATCAGGATCGCGCCCGAAGCCCGCGCCACCATGGGGATGACGCCCTCCTTGAACATGAAGTCCCAGGTGAAGCGGTAGACGCCGACGTAGACGATGGTCGTGGCCATCGCGACGATCAGCACCAGCATCCCCGTGTCGAAGTTCAGCACCAGCTTGCCCATCACCATGATGAAGAGGATCATCAGGAGGATGAGGACTGCCCCGACCAAACCGACTTCCCTGTGCGTTCTTTCCCTGTCTTTCATGTAAAGACCTCCTTAAGAATGTAGGTTGACCCAGCGCGCTGCAGAGCGCTGCGCGCTTTCTAACGCGAGTGCCGCGCCTGAGGCGCGTTGTCCAGGATGAGGTCCCAAATGAGTTCAGATGTCGGCGGACAAGCCCCCGTTCCAGGGGCCCGTCGTGTTCGCGGGCTAATTCAGCCGCGGCGCCGGAGCGTTTTGTCTTCTTCCAGGGGTCACGACCGAAACCTCCGTCACGCTGCTCCGCCCCGCCTCGTCCGCGGCTCCGATCACGTGCCGTCCGTCCGGCACGCCGTGGAAGAACGTCTCGCGGGGATTTGAGGAGCCCATGTACTGCCCGTCCAAATACCAGTGAACGCGCTCGACCCCTCCCTCCGCCTTCATGGGGATCCGTCTCTCGCGGTCGAACGGGGCGGTAAAGTAGGTGGCGCCAGAGATGGGAGAGACGATCTTCAGTTCGGCGCTTCGCTTGATGCGGCTGAGCGGCGTGTCCGGAGCGCTGAGCTCCGGCGGAAGGAGGAGGGCCGTCTGTCCCGCCTTGATGGTGTGAAGGGGGCAGGGGACGGTGCGCGTGACGGACTCGATGAACCAGTCGAGCTGAGTGGAGGGACAGGCTGCCGTTGGGGGCTGGCCGGAGAGCGAGCAGACCCTGCGCAGCGCCAGGGCGTCGGGTTTGTCGTACCACCCCGAGTTCGGGGAGATGGCCCGCAGGATGCGCATGGCGACGGGGGCCGCGGCCTTGATGCCGACGAGCCCCGGCCAGGACTCGCCGGTGGGCCTGCCGACCCAGACCACGGTCGTAAAGTCCGGGGTCCAGGCGGCGGTCCAGGCGTCCCGCAGGCCGTAGGAGGTCCCCGTCTTCAGGGCCGCCTGCCACCGCACCCCCAGGGTCCCCCTGGGGAGGGTGGAGAGAGGTCCACGATGGTTGAGGATGTCGCAGACGATCCAGCAGGCCGCCTCCGAGGCGATACGCGTCTCCGGAACCTGAGCGTCGTCCTTCAGCAGGGAGAGGGGGCGGTGCCGTCCCAGCGAGGCCAGGGCCGTGAAGGCCTCCAGCTCCTCCATGAGGGTGACGTCACAGCCCCCCAGGACGAGGGAGTCGCCGTAGTGCGCGGCGGACTGCGACAGGTGCCGCAGCCCGGCCTCCCTCATCAGATGAAGGACGCGATTGGGCCCCGCCATCCGCAGGACCCGAACGGCTGAAGCGTTGAGGGATTCGGAGAGGGCCGTCCGGACGCTCACGGCCCCGCGGTAGTGCAGGTCGAAGTTGCGTGGGGCGCGTCCCGAAAAGGCCATGGCGGAGTCCGCCAGGAGGGAGGCGGGGGTCAGGAGCCCCTGATCAATGGCGGAGAGGTAGGCAAAAGGCTTCAGCGTCGAGCCTGGGGAGCGGAGCCCCAGGCCGCAGTCCACCCAGGCCCCCGTGCCCCTGCCGCCGAACCGGGCGTTACCGACCCAGGCGACGAGGCGCGCCGTGCTGTTCTCCACGACGCCGGCGGCCAGCGTGATGTCCTGGGGGAGCTCGCGGGCCGCCTGTCCCAGGATGGATTCGAGCCGCGTCTGAAGGTCCAGCCTCAGGGAGGTCACGACGCTTCCCTCCATTCCCGGCTGGCTGCCGAGGAGCATCTCCGCGAAGTGCCAGGCCCGGAGCGGCGGCGCCGTCCGGCTCCGGGGCAGTTCCTCCAGGAGGGCGCGCTCCGCCGCCTCCCTGGTGAACACCCCCTTCCGCTCCATGAGGCGGATGATGGCGTCCCGCCGCTCCCGCGCGGCCGCGGGCCTCGTGTCAGGGCGGTAGAGCGTCGGCCCCTTCAACATGCCGATCATGAGACATGCCTCGCTGGGGGAGAGCCTGAAGGCGGGCTTCCCGAAGTAGATCAGGGACGCTGCCTGAACGCCCCGGATGTTCCCTCCGAAGGGGGCGAGGTTGAGGTAGCGCTCGAGGATCTGTTCCTTGGAGAGGACGCGCTCCAGCTTCAGTGCCAGGATGAACTCCCTCACCTTCGTGGCGAGGGTGCGGGGCCGGCGCACCAGGCTGGAGGACCCCTCCGCCGTCTCGCGCTCCGAGACGGCAAGGCGAACGAGCTGGCTCGTGATGGTGGACGCGCCCGAGACGACCCGGCGCGCCGCCGTGTTCTGGACGGCCGCCCGCGCGATGGCCATCAGGTCGATGCCCGGATGGCTGTAGAATCGTCCGTCCTCGACCCCCACGGCGATGCGGGGAAGCCACGGTCCCATTTCAGCGAGGGGGATCGGGAGGCGCCACTCCGATTCGGACGAGAGGCGAAGGTGAAAGAGTTTCCCCTCGCCATCGAAGAGCGCGGGGGAGGCGCTGAGGGAATCGAAGCGCTGCAGGTCGAGGGGGATGCTCCGCCAGAGCACGGCAAGGGTCGCCGCCCCGACCAGCAGGAAGAGCCCCAGGGACAGCAGGACCTTCTTGACAGGGAATGCCTTCAGCATGGTTCAGGACAGCGTAGAGCCGGCGTACTGGGCCGGATGGACGGGGGCGGCCGAGAGCTTGACGATGTCGTGGGTGTAGTAGGCGATGTTGTGGCTGTGATCTCCGATGCGCTCCAGGTTGCCGAGGAGGTCGATGAAGTTCACGCCCTTTTCCGGGTCGCACAGGCCGCGGTTCAGGCGCTCGATGTGATTTTTGCGGTACTGCCTCTCCTGATCGTCGATTCGGTTCTCGAGGTCGTTGATGACGTGATCCGCCTGGGAGGCGTCCTCGTTTTTGATGGAGGAGAGGGCCGTGGAGAGGGCCAGATCGGCCGTGTCCAGCATGCTCCCGAACTCCGTCAGGGCGGACTTCGAGAGGCAGCCGTTCAACGGCTCTGCAAGCTCCATCAGGTTCTCCACGTGGTCGCCGATGCGCTCGAGGTCCGCGGCCGCGTTAACGTAGCACCCCAGGACGGTGGAGATGTCGGCGGACACGCCCTTCTGCCAGATCTCGGAGGCGTAGGAGGCGACGGCCCGGTTGATCGCGTTGACCTCCTTCTCCTGGGAGGCGAACTCCTCGTTCAACTCGGCGACGCGGGCGCCCGGCACGTAGGCGCTCCGCGCGATGGCAAGCATCCCCTGCGCGATGTCCCCCATCCGCAGCAGTTCGTCCTTGACCGCCTCGACCGCTGCCGTGGCGGAGGCCGCGATGAGCTTGGGGTCCAGGTAGAGGGCATATCCCGCCTGGCCCGCTCCCTGGGTGGGGATGACCCTTTCGATCATGCGGGCGAAGACGGAGACGAAGGGAAAGAACAGGAAGGTGTTGACGACGTTGAAGATGGTGTGCGCGTTCGCAATCTGGCGCCCCACGTCCGAGGCGGAGCGGAGGACCAGAGCCCTGTAGAACGGCAGAAAGAGGAGAAAGATGACGACGCCCAGGAAGTTGAAGAGCACGTGGGCCGCCGCAGCCTGTTTGGCGGAGCGGCTCGTTCCGATGGCCGCCAGGACGGCCGTGATGGTGGTGCCGATGTTGTCGCCCAGGATGATGGGGATGGCCGCATCGATGCCGATGAGCCCCTGAGAGGCCATGGCCATGGTCAGGCCGATGGTGGCGGCGCTCGACTGGACGATCATGGTGATGAGCGCGCCTGCGGCCACACCCAGGATGGGGCTGCGGCTGAGGGACAGGAGCAGGTCCCTCCGCGACGCCATGAAGGAGGTGGCGGCCTCCATCGTCTGCATCCCCATGAAGAGGAGCCCCAGGCCGACGACGCCGTTGCCGAAGTAGCGCAGTTTTTTGGTTCGCCCGAATATGGCCATCGCCACGCCGGCGGCGACGAAGGGCAGCGCCATGTCCTGGATGCTGAAGGCGATGATCTGGGCGGTGATCGTCGTCCCGATGTTGGCCCCCATGATGATGCCGATGGCCTGCTTCAGGGTCATCAGCCCCGCGTTGACGAAACTGACGGTCATCACCGTGGTTCCGCTGCTGCTCTGGATCAGGATCGTGACGAGGATGCCGACGAATATCCCCCGGAGGGGCGTCTTCGTCAGGGTCCCTATCAGGTGGCGCATGCGGTCGCCCGCGATGAACTGAAGGGCTTCGCTCATGAGCTTGATGCCGTAAAGGAACAGCCCGACCCCACCGGCGACGTGCAGCAACGTTGACCAATTCACAAGCCGTACCCCCAAAAAGAGATCTTCTTCCCGTGACGTAAGTATACCACGTCCTCGGTTTTGCGGGCTCTGCGGTCGTCGCGGGGCAAAGGCCGCGGCCGCGTTCACATGAGGCTTCCTTCCCCGAAGGGGGACTTTGGAATTAGCATTATTAAGCCTTATGGCTCTTAAGTTATTTCAACTACGTGATAAAGTGGTCCTGAGTGTAATGAAGTGGTGCGTAGTGGTAGAAAGAGGGGAAAACGTCGAGGGGAAGGAGACGGTCCAGGGTGCTGATGGGAACCTTTGAACATCGCCTGGATGCAAAGTCCCGCCTGGTGCTTCCTGCGAAGTTTCGGGATGAACTGGGCGAGACGGTGATCGCGGCCTTCGGGATGGAGCGCTGCGTCTCCCTCTACTCTCAGGCGGAGTGGGAAAGGCTCATCCGGTGGATGGATGCGGAATCCTTCATGAACAACGCCAAGGCCCGCCGGCTTCAGCGAATCGTGCTGGCGAGTGCCCATGATCTGGCCCCGGATGGAGCAGGGCGAATCCTGCTGCCGAGCGTGTTGCGTGACTATGCCGGAATTCGTCAGGACCTGGTGGTCAATGGCGTGAACGACCACGCGGAGGTTTGGGATCGCGCTGCCTGGACGGAGTACAGCCAGGCAGGGTTGGACGCCCTGCAGGAGCTCGCGGGAGGGGAAATGAATGGAGACGCATGAGCCAGTCCTGCTGCCGGAGGTCCTTTCCTTTCTGAGCGAGGCGTCGGAGCCGCGCAGGGCGCTTCGGATTGTGGACGGTACCCTGGGGTTGGGCGGTTACTCGGAGGCGATCCTCCGGGCTTTCCCCGATGGGCGGGTCTGGGGGGTGGATCGAGACCCGGATGCGCTGCGCCTGGCGAAGGGGCGCCTATCTGCTTTTGCCCCGCGCTTTTGCGCCGTACACGCCAACTTTGGGGATATCGCAGGGGTTTTAGAGGGGGAGGCCCCCTTCGATGCGTTCGTGTTCGACCTTGGCGTCTCCAATCTGCAACTGACGGAGGCTGCGCGGGGCTTCTCGTTTCAGCAGGACGGCCCATTGGACATGAGGATGGATCCAGGCGGCGGAGCTCCCAGCGCAGCGGAGGTGCTGAGCGGCCTGAGCGCCGACGAGTTGGCTCGGATCTTCTGGGAGTACGGCGATGAGCGTTACTCCCGCCGCATTGCCAATGGTATAATCCAGCGTCGGGCCAGGGGGCTGCGACTTGAGACGACGGGGGAACTGGTAACCCTGATCCGGGAGGTCCTGCCGGCCCCCGTTCAGAGGAAGATGGGGACCCATCCCGCACGAAGGGTGTTTCAAGCGCTGCGCATCTTCGTGAACGACGAGCTTTCGGCGATCGAGTCCATGCTGGCGACCCTGCCGACTTTGGCGGGGGAGGGATGTGTGGCGGTGGTGGTGTCCTACCACTCGCTGGAGGATCGGATCGTGAAGCACCGCTTTCGGAGCTGGGAGAAGGAGAAGGGGCTGGGCCGTGCGCTGACGCGGCATCCACTCCTGCCCCAGGAGGAGGAGCGGACGCGCAACTACCGGTCGAGGAGCGCAAAACTTCGGGCCTTTCGTTTTTTTGAGGGCGGGTAGTTTTCCGTCGCAGAGGACGTCCGGCTTGCGAGCCGATTCATGGAAGATGACTGCGGTCGACGCAGCCCGAGCGCGTGGAGAACGGGCGGGGGCGTTGACCCGCAGATAGGCAGGGATGAAAGTGGGGCGAAATCTCGTATGCAGAAGGTAAAGGATCGTTCGTCGAGGCGTGGGATCGCGTTGATCCTGTGGGCAGGAGGGGGCCTCCTCCTCATCGCCCTTCTTGGGTTCCTGCGCTTCCACGCGGCGCGCCTGGCCTATCGACTCGATTCCATCAACGAATCCATACAGCAGTACGTCGCGGAGGAGACCCGGCTGCAGCAGGAGTTGTCCGCCCTCGTCGCTCCGATCAAGATCTACACCTACTGCAAGGAGTGCCTGGGGATGCAGAAGGTGCTGCGGGTCGAGGCGTTGTCGGTCGGGCCTCAGGAACGCCTGGCCTCCGCGGGGAGCCCTGCGCCCAGGCCCGACGACGCCGGGTGGCGCGCCAGCCTGGCCTGGCTCTGGGGCGGGGAGCGGCGGTGACGCGGGGCCGTCCTGCGCGAGCCATGGTCACCAAGGTGGAAGACCGTTGCGAAAACGGCATCTGATCAGCCCCTGGTTCCCGTTCGCCGTCCTGTACCTTCTGATGGGAGGGGCGCTGATCGAGCGCCACTGTTTTCCGAGCCCGCGCATCATCCAGCAGTCCCAGCACCAGTACTGGCGGCGCGTCCCCATGCGGGCGGACCGGGGGATCATCCAGGACGAGCGGGAGAACGCCCTCGTGATCTCCGAGCCCGTGTCGAGTTTTGCCGTGGACCCCAGCCTCCTCACCTCCGACGAGGCGTTGGCGCTGCAGGGGGCGCTGTCCGAGGACCTCCTCGCACGGCTGGCGCAGGCGGGGGATTCCCAATTCATGTGGCTCCGCCGGAAGGTGTCCCCGAAAGAGGGGGCGGACCTTCGGGCGCTCAACCTGAGGGCGCTGCTCGACATCGGAGAGCAGGACCGAAGGTATCCCAACCAGTCCCTCCTGGCCCACGTTCTGGGCTTTTGCGACATCGACAACCGGGGCCTTGCGGGGATCGAACAGGCCTGGGACTCCACGCTGTACAACCCGCCGGGGTACCGCATCCTGGTCCGCCGACCGGGCGCCCAGTCCGCCGTCCTCGTCAACGACGTGTCAAAGCAGAGGCGCACGACGCCCGTCGTGACCCTGACCGTTGACAGCAGGATGCAGTACGTCGTCGAGAAGCACCTCTTCAAGACAGCGAAGGACAACGGCGCCAAGTGGGCGGCTGCCGTCTGCATGGACCCGTGGACGGGGGCGATCCTGTCGATGGCCAGCTGGCCTCCGTTCGATCCGGGCGATCGAAGGAGCCTGGCCTCGGAGGCCCTCTCGAACAACGCGATCAGTCGGGGCTATGAGCCGGGGTCCACCCTCAAGCCGCTCGTCATGGGGATCGCGCTGGAGAACGGCTGGGCCCGGACGAACGAGACGTTCAACTGTCCGGCGCGGCTGAAGGTGGCGGACGGGTACGTGGCCGAGGCCGCTTCCAAGGCCATGGGAAGGATCGACACCGCCCACCTGATCATCAAGTCCTCCAACGTGGGCATGGCGCAGATCGGCATCCGGGCGGAAAAGGCGAAGATGTACGAGAGCCTCAGAGCCATGGGGTTCGGGCAGGAGAGCGACATCGAACTGCCGGCGGTGGCGGAGGGGATCGTCCCCTTTCCCGAACAGTGGCGCGGCGTCGTGCCCGCCAACATCGCGATCGGCCAGGGGCTGGCGGTGACCCCGCTGCAGCTGATCAATGCGACGGCCGCCATCGTCAACGGCGGCAGGCTGATGAGCCCCTACATTGTGAAGAAGGCGACCAACTCCATGGGGGAGACGGTGTACGAGGGCTCCCCCCTCGTCCTGCGCGAGGTGCTGACGCCGGAGACCGCAAGGTGGCTGCGGAAGGCGATGCGGGACGCCGTCGTCGAGGGCACCGGCAGGAGGGCCGAGACGAAGGTCACCCGGCTGGCGGGGAAGACGGGCACCGCTCAGGTGCCGGAGGGCGGAAAGTACAGCCGCCACCGTTACGTGGCTTCCTTCATCGGCTTCTGGCCCTACGAGGACCCGAAGTACCTCATGCTCCTCGTCATCGGGGAGCCGGCGGGGGGGCGCTATTACGGCGGCGAACTTGCGGCGCCCCCCTTTCGGGCCATCGTCGAGGAGATGGCGGAACTCGAATATTACGCACAGAAGAAGGGATCCCTATGAGCATAAAACTTTCCGAGGTCCTTGCCGCGATTCGAGGGCGGACGCCGTCCCTCGAAGTCAGGAACGCAGCGGAGGACCCACTGATCGGCGACGTGGCGTCGGACAGCCGCCAGGTGGGCGAGGGCACCCTCTTCTGCTGCATCCGCGGCGAGAGGAGCGACGGCCACGACTACGCCATGGAGGCCAGGGAGCGCGGGGCGCTGGCCCTGCTCTGCGAGCGGGACCCCGGCGTCGGCCTGCCGGCGGTCGTCGTCCCGTCGGTGCGCGACGTCATGGGGGACGCCGCGGCGGCCGTCTACGACAGGCCCGCGGAGAAGCTCCTGATGGTCGGCGTGACGGGGACCAACGGCAAGACCACGACGACCTACGTCCTGCGCAGCATCCTGCAGGCGGCCGGCGTCCGAACGGGGCTTTTGGGGACCATCGTGGAGAGCGACGGCGCCGAGGAGCACGACGCGACCCGCACGACGCCGGAGAGCTGCGTCGTCCAGCGCCGGCTTGCGGACATGGTGCGGAACCGGTGCGCCGCCTGCGTCATGGAGACCTCGTCCCACGGGCTCACCCTGGGGCGGCTGCGCGGCGCGAGCTACGACGTTCCCGTCTTCACCAATCTCAACCCGGAGCACCTCGACTTTCACAAGGAGATGGAAGACTACTTTCAGGCCAAGCGCCTGCTGTTCACCCGGTACGCGAAGCCCGACTTCCTGGGGGCGGCCAACGGGGACGACCCTTACGGACGGCGGCTCCTGGAGGAGGCGCCGGAGCACCTCAGGGGTTTCTCCATGGCGGCGGAGGACACGTTTGCCCGAGTGAGCCAGTGGAGCACCTCCCTCAGGGGGACGGAGATGCGGGTGGAGATGCGCGGCATGAGTCCGCTGGACCTCACGAGCCCCCTGTCCGGGGAGTTTAACGTCTGGAACATCCTCTGCGCGGTCACGGCTCTGCGAGGCAGGGTCAGCGATGAGGCCATCGTCCACGGGGTTGCCCTCACCCCTCAGGTGCCGGGGCGTCTCGAGCGCTACGTGCTGTCCAACGGGGCCTGCTGCTTCGTGGACTTCGCGCACACCCCGGCCGCCCTCGAGAGCCTCCTGACCACGGTACGTGCCCTGACGAAGGGGCGGGTGGTATCGGTCTTCGGACACGGCGGCGGGCGTTACCCTCTAAACCGTCCCGCTTTGGGGCGCGTCGCGGGGGAGCTGGCGGACCACGTGATCGTGACGATGGACAACCCGCGGGACGAGGACCCCGCGAAGATCGCGGGCGAGATCGAGGCGGGGATCGCAGAGGTTCGGGACGGAGCGTCCCACGAGGTGATCCTGGACCGTGGGGAGGCGGTGCGCCGTGGCCTTGAACTGTTGTCGGGGGGCGACGTCCTGACGGTATCGGGGAAGGGGCCGGAGCGATACCTGGAGAGGTGCGGCAAGAGGACGCCCTACAGCGACGCGGAGACGGTGCAGGCGTGGCTTCGGGCCTGAGGGAGGGGCGTCCGCCGTTGAAGGGGAGGCCGTCGCTGGGGGAGATGTTCGCCCTCATCGGCGAGCCCCTGCCGGAGGAGGCCGCAGGCCGTCCCTTCCCGGCCCATGTCGCGACGGACAGCCGCTGCGTGGAGCCCGGCGGGGCCTTCGTCGCCCTGGAGGGAGAGCGCGTGGACGGCCACCGGTACGTCCCCCAGGCCCTGGAGCGAGGGGCGGGCTTGATCGTCGTCCGCCGGGGGAAGAGGCCCGGCGGCCTGCCCGTGCCCTGCGTGGAGTTGGATGAACCGGAACGGGACCTGGCCCGGCTGGCCTCGGCCTACCTGAGCAGCCTGGAGGTCCCTGAGGTGGTCGCCGTCACGGGGAGCGTGGGGAAGACCACCACCCGCGCGGCCCTTCAGCAGGTGCTGGGAGGGCGATTCAGGCTGCACGCCGCTGCCCGCAGCCTGAACACGAGGATCGGGTGCGCCTGCACGGTCCTCGCCATGCCGCCGGACGCGGAGGTGCTGCTCCTGGAGTTTGGAGCCAACAAGCCGGGGGAGATATTGGAACTGACGAACCTCTTCCCGCCGACCTCGGCCGCGATCACTCAGGTGGCTCCCGTTCACCTCGAGGGATTCGGTTCCCTGGAAGGGGTGCTTAGGGGTAAAATGGAGATCGTCCGCTCCCCGCGGCTGAGGCGTCTCCTCTACAACTTCGACTGCCTCCCCCTGCGCAACGCGGCGCTGAGCATGGGGGGGAAGGCGGAGACGCTCTCGATAGGAAGCGACGGAGCCGATTGCCGCATTGAAGCCCCACGCTTTGAGATGCGGGGCAATCGGCCTGAGCTCACCTTTCGCCTCAGAAGCCGGGACGGGGCGACGGCGCGCTTCAGCGCCGGGGTGTGGGGGACGCACCTCGCCCTGCCCCTCGCCTTCGCCGCGGCGTTCGGTGAGCTCAAGGGGATTGGGCTCGCGGAGTGTGCGGAGGCGTTGAGGGGCTTTCAGCCCCTCGATGGACGGGGCAGGATCCTGTCGCTGGACGGCGGCAGGAGGTTTTTGGTGGACGATGCCTACAACGCGAACCCCGAGTCGATGCGGGCGTCCCTGGCGACCTTTGTGAAACTGCAGGTCGAGGGAAAGATGGCGATCCTGGGAGAGATGCGGGAGATGGGACGGGAAACGCTCCGCTATCACCGTGAGCTGGAGCCCCTATTGAACGGGTTGCAGAGCGTGGTCCTGGTGGGGGACGCCTGGAGGAGCGCGGTGCCGGAGCGTCCGGGGCTCGCCTTCGTGCGGGACTGGGGAGAGGCGCTCGAGATCGCCGAGGGGACGTCGTGGACCGGCCTCCTGGTCAAGGGGTCGAACAGCCTCGGCCTTCAGAACGTGGTGCGCGGCCTCGTTGCGGAACGTGGGGGAGCCGCCTCATGAAGCGGGCGACCCTGTGGGGTGCGGCCTTCTTCTGCCTCAGCCTCGTTCTGCAGTACGTCTGGCTTCGCGTTCAACGGCGCGTGAGCCTGACGCAGGCGCAGAAGAGCTACGGGGTGGGCATCGACGTGGAGGTCAAGGCCGCTACGCCGTCGATGGGCGGCGCGGTGTTCCTGGTGCTGGCCCTGCTGGGCCTGGCTTCGACTTGGAGCGGCGAGTCGCTGACCTTCTGGTCCCTTCCGTTGGCGGGAGGTTTTATCGGGCTCCTGGACGACGGGCTGAAGTTCTTCAGCCGTTCCAGTGAGGGCCTGCGCAGCCTGACGAAGCTCAAGGTGCAGCTCGTCGTCTGCGGCCTTTGGGTCCTGCTGGTCTTTCTGAAGGGACGCGCGGGCCTTTGGCCGGGGCTTGAGCTCGGTTGGCCGCTCCTGGCTCCCCTGACCTTCATCGGGTGCGTGGGGATGCTGAACGCGGTCAACATAACGGATGGCCTCGACGGCCTGGCGGGAGGGTGCGCGATGATCTCCCTGACGGCCCTGCCCTTTCTGATCCCGGCGTCCGAGTTCAACGTCACGACGGTGTCCATGCTGTTCTTCATGACCGCCGGCTTCATGTTTTTCAACCTGCGCCCGGCGCGCACGTTCATGGGGGACACGGGGGCACACTTTCTCGGAGGCGCTCTGGCCGGGCTCTGCGTGACGAACGGTCGGCTGCTGGCCCTGATCCCGGTGGGGTTCCTGTTCGGGATCGAGATGCTCACGTCGGCCATTCAGATCTTCACGATCCGCAAGCTGAACCGGCGCGTATTTCTGATGGCGCCTCTCCATCACCATTTTCAGCGGATGGGCTGGGACGAGAGCCTGGTGACGGCACGCTTCTGGCTCGTTCAGGCCGTCGGAGCCGCGTGGCTTTCGCTGCTTCTGCTCTGCGTTGGGGGCGAGGGCTGAGCGGTTGCCGGCAGGGTTTGTAAGCGAGCCGCCCCGGAGGGGTTCCCAAAAGGAGAGCGGGTTCGATCGTTTTTGATGCCGCGCCGCCGGCGCGGCGGACGAGAGGTGAATTTTCTGCCGTGATGGACGATAAGGTACGGGATTTTTCCAATTGGAAGGGTAAGCGCCTGACGGTCGTGGGCGCCGGGGTGAGCGGGCGGGAGCTTGCGTTGCTGGCCGCCCGCATCGGAGCGCGGGTCTTTGTGACGGAACAAAAGGGGGTGTCCGCGGAGGTCGCGGAGCTCTTTTCGCGGAACGGGATCACCTGGGAGGAGAACGGACACACGGGGCGGGCCTTTGAGGCGGACGCCATGCTGCTCAGCTCCGGCATCCCGCCGACCTCCGAGGTGGTCCTGTCGGCCCGGAAGCGCGGGACGCCCCTCATTGGAGAGCTGGACTTCGTGATCCCGCAGCTCCGCGGAAGGCTGATCGGCGTCACGGGGAGCAACGGCAAGAGCACCGTAACCGCCCTGATCGGGCACATGTTGAACGCTGCGCACCGCAACGTCGCCGTCGGGGGGAACCTGGGCAGGGCGGCGTCGGTCTTTGCGGGCAGGGAGTTCGACGCCGTGGTCCTGGAGCTCAGCAGCTTTCAGCTGGAGTGGACCCACACGCTTTCCTCCTGCGTCTCCATCGTCACCAACCTTGCCCCGGACCACCTCAACTGGCACGGCAGCTACGAGGCCTACGTCGCGGCGAAGGCGAAAATCCTGTCGCTGCGCGCCCCTTCCGGGTGGGGGATCGTGCAGGATCGCGACGTGGAGGCCCTGAAGGCCGGCGGGGAGGAGCGCGTCATCACCCTGAGCTGGGAGGAGAGGCCGAAGCACGGGATGGCGGGCCACATCTTCATGGGGGAGGAGGAGGCGACGCTGCGCCTGAACGGGGAGATGACACCGCTCTTTCGCTACTCGGAGACCACGCTTCTGGGGGCCCACAACCTGGAGAACGTGGCCATGAGCGTGGCCGCCCTCCGCCTCCTCGGCCTGGATGAGGACGCAAAGACGCTTCTGAAGGGATTCTTCCCGCTGCCCCACCGCTGCGAACGGGCCGGGACCGTCGACGGTGTCCTGTACGTGGATGACTCCAAGGGGACGAACGTCGCCGCCTCGGTGACGGCCATGACCGCTCTCCCCGGCCGCAAGGTCGTCATCCTGGGGGGCCGCGGGAAGGGGGAGGATTATGCGGCGCTTGCGGAGGGCGTCCTGCGGGAAGCGGACGCCGCCGTCCTGTTGGGGGAGGAGCGGGATGCGATCGCTGGGGCGCTGAGGGGAGCGGGCTTCACGGCGGTGACCCTGGCGCAGGACATGGAGGATGCCGTCAGAAAGGCCCAGACCCTGGCCCGTCCGGGGATGACGGTCCTGCTGTCCCCCGCCTGCACCAGCTGGGACATGTACGAGAACTACGGGCAGAGGGGCGACCACTTCTGCTCCATCGTCCGCGGCCTGCAGGAGCCGAATTGAGGCCGAACGACGACGGGAAGGGGCTCTGGCGGAGGGGGGCGTTCCTGATCTGGAGCATCCCCATGATCCTGAGCCTCTGCGGGCTGGTGATGATCGCCTCCCTCTCCCTGCGCAACAGCATGACGGGCGGCAACCCCTACGCCCTTCCGTTGAAGCAGTTTCAGTTTCTGGGCCTTGGCATGACGGCCATGGCCTGCTGCACCATGCTTCGGCCTCAGGCGTTGCGCCAACACTGTGGGCTTTTCTGGCTGGCTTCCCTTGCGCTGCTTTGGGGCACCCTGGTCCCCGGCCTGGGGCTGCGGGCCGGCGGAGCGCGCCGTTGGATCAGCCTTTCAGGCATCAACTTTCAGCCCCTCGAGGTTCTTCTCTTCACCATGCCCATCTTCCTCGCCGACCGGATGGCGGCGTCACGCCGGGAGGGGATTGAGGCCTTTGCGCGCCCGACGCTTTTGGTGATCTTCCTCTCGGTGCTGCCCCTCATGCTGCAGCCCAACCTGGGAGGGGTACTCGTGGTGATCGGGGTCTGTTGCCTGATGCACGTGGAGAGCCGGGGGTGGAAGTACCCCATCTTGGGGGGCATCCTGGCTTTTTTCCTGATCGCGCTCCTGATCTGGCAGGCGCCCTACCGCATGAGGCGATTTCACGCGTTTTGGGACCCATGGTCCGACCCCACGGGCAAAGGGTTTCAGATCATTCAGGGGCTTGTGGCCTTTGCCAACGGCGGCCTTACGGGCGTGGGGATCGGAAAGGGGCTCCAGGAGGACCGCTACCTTCCGGAGGCGCAGACGGACTACGTCTTTCCCGCGATAGGGGAGGAGTTCGGCCTCCTGGGGACGGCCTTCCTCCTTGCGCTGTACGCGCTGTGGACCTGGAGGGCGTACCGGATCTACCGTCGGAGTGAGGACCCCTTTCTTTCCCTGCTCGCCCTGGGGATGACGGCGTCGGTGGTGTGTCCCATGTTCCTGAACCTGGGGGGCGTGATGAAGCTGATGCCGCTGGCGGGGGTCCCGCTCCCCTTCATCAGCGCCGGAGGGAGCTCGCTGCTCTTCATGTGGGCAAAGGTGGGCGTCCTGATGGCGGTCGATCGAACGCTGAACGGACGGGAAGCCGGGATGGAAGAGCTCCCTGAGGCGCCGGGACGCCGGGCGAGGCGGGAGATGTGATGGAGGCTGGCGTTTGATGCGCGCGGGAGACGGAGCAAGCGCGAGGAGCGCGTTGATCGTCGCCGGGGGGACGGGAGGGCATATCTTTCCGGCCCTCGTCTTCGGGCGGTGGCTCGAGGCGCACTGCGGCGCGGCGGTCTCCTACCTGTCTGGCTCCCGGCCTCTTGAGGCCGAGATCTACGCCGCCGCCGGCGTGACGCCCTTCCGCCTTTCCCTGGAGGGGTCCCCTCTCGGCGTCCGGTCCCCGCTGAAGGTCCTGAGGCGTTCCCTCGCCCTGGTCTCCGCCTTTGGGGAGGTCTCGCGCCGGTTGGCCGAGGTGCGCCCAACGACGGCTTTCCTGTTTGGCGGGTACGTCTCCTTCGCCCCGCTCCTGCTCTGCCGCCTCCGCGGGATACCGGTGGTGTTCCACGAGCAGAACGCCGTAGCGGGCCGGGTGACGCGGCTGGCCTCCAGGCTGGGGGCGGTGATCGCCTCCGGATGGGAGGAGTGCCAGGGCCTTCACGGCCCTCACGTTCTGACGGGGGTTCCCGTCAGAACGCCGCACCGTCTGCCCCGCGCGGAGGCAGAGCGTCGGCTTGGCCTGTCGCTGAAGGAGGGCTCCCGCGTCGTCGGGGTCATCAGCGGCTCCCTGGGTAGCGCCGCGCTGGTCCGCGAAGCGCTGAGGGCGGCGGATGCCCTTGGAGGCCGGGCTGAGCCCGTGGAGTTCGTCCTCCTGGGGGATGCCCCCGGTGAAGCCGACCGGGAGGGCATCCACTTCGTCGGCCGCCGGTGGGACGTGGACCCCCTCTACTCGCTCTGCGATGCGCTGATCTGCCGCGCGGGGGCCTCCACGCTGGCGGAGGCCCTGAGGTGGGGAATCCCCGCGGCGGCCGTCCCCTGGATGCAGGCCGCCGACGGGCATCAGGTGCGCAACGCCCTTTCTTTCGCCGAGGCGGGGGGAGGCGTCCTCTGGAAGGAGGGGGATACCCTGCTCCTTGCGGACGTGATCGGAGACCTTCTGGAGCGCGGCAGGGCTGCGGCCCCTGCGGACGGGGACGCGGCGTCGATGGCGATCGCACGGGCCGCAGGACTGCTTTGAGCGATCGCATTAGAAATCAGCGTTTTCTGAAGCTTATGAGAAAGGCGTTCTTGACATGGTGACAGAACTTGAGGGAGTGGAAAGGATCCATCTCATGGGCATGGGGGGGGCCGGGATGGCGTCCCTTGCGAAGCTGCTTTCCGGGATGGGGTTTCAGGTCAGCGGCTGCGACCTGAGCCGGGGCGAATCGGTTCAGGAGCTGGAGGCTCTGGGGATGGAATGTCTGCCGGGGCACTCGCGCGACCACGTCGATCGCTTCGATCCTCAGCTCTTGATCTACTCCAGCGCCGTTGACGAGGACTGCGATGAGCTTGAGGCCGCCAGAGCGCGTGGGGTGCGGACCGCCGGGCGGGGGAGGGCGCTGAGCTGGCTCTTCAACGCAGCTTCCGGCGTTGGGGTGGCCGGGACGCACGGAAAGACGACGACCTCTTCCATGCTCAGCCTCGTCCTGTCCCGCGCCGGCCTCGCCCCCACCCTCTACGTAGGGGCCCGGATGCGGGACATGGGGACGAACGCCCTCCTGGGAGAGGGACGCCTCTTCCTGGCGGAGCTGGACGAGAGCGACGGCTCCTTCGAGCTCTTTCGACCCGCCGTCTCCATCGTCACCAACGTCGATTGGGACCACGTGGACCACTTCCCCTCCTTTGAGGACGTCATCCTGGCCTTTGCGCGCTTTGCATCGGGGCGCAAGGAGGGGGCGCCGCTCATCGTCTGCGCCGAGGACGAGGGGGCCCAGCGGATGCTTGAAGGGCTGCGGGGCCCGCTCCTGCGCTACGGCTGGGGGAGGTCCTGGGACTGGGGGGCCTTCGACCTCGTCCCCAGGGCGACCGGCGGGATATCCTGCAGCGTGTGCCGCAAGGGGAAGGTCCTTGGCCCCCTCGAGCTCTCCGTTTCGGGGGAGCACAACGTCCTGAACGCGCTGGCCGCGCTGGCTGCGGCGGACGTCCTGGGGGTCCCCTTTGAGAAGGCGGCAGCGACCCTGAAGGACTTTCACGGCGCGGCACGGCGCCTTCAGACGAAGGGAACCCTCGGCGGGGTCACCGTCATCGATGACTACGCCCATCACCCGACGGAGATCGCCGCCACGCTGTCCGCGCTTCGGGGGATCTACCCCAACCGGCGGATCCTGCTGCTCTACCAGCCGCACCGCTACACGCGAACGGCAGCCCTGGTCGAGCCCCTGACGGCTGCCCTGTCCGGGGCGGACGAGATCCTCCTGCTGCCCATCTACAGCGCGGGGGAGCCTCCACAGCAGGTCTCGGCCGAGGCGATCGTCGAGAGGCTCAGGAGGGCGGGGAAGCGGATCGCCTTCTGCAGGGACGAGGACGACGCGCTGAGGGCGGTGCGGGCGCTCTCACAGGATGGGGACCTTCTGCTCACGATGGGCGCGGGAAACGTCTTTCGCGTGGGCGAGCGATTCCTCGATGGGGGTACTAAATCGTTCCCTGAGGGCCGCAGCGAAGGCGTACCTGACGGTACGCGGGGCAGGGCGTGCAAAGACGGCGAAGGACGCGATGGATTGAGAAGTGGAATAAGGGCTGACTCATAACGGATTCAGGACGATCCTCCGGCACCTGGGGGAGAGTTCATCACCAATTCGCAGGGTTGTTGCGCCCTGATTCGACCGACTGATATAATGTCTTTTGTGAACGAGGAGCGGGAATGTTTGCGGATGAGCTGGAGAGAAGTCTAAGCTGTCCCGTGGAGCGAGGGAGGCCCCTGGCGCCGCTCACCACGCTGGGCGTCGGGGGGAGCGCGGAATACTACGTCGAGCCCTCCCGCCTCGAGGACCTTCAGGCCATCTGCCGGACGAGCGTCCGTTTTGGAGTTTCGGTTCACGTGCTGGGAGGGGGAAGCAACGTCCTGTTTGTCGATGGGGTGATCCCCGGCGTGGTCCTCTCCATGCGAAGGTGGAACGGGGCCGTCTGGCGCAGGACGCCGGAGGGGGGAGCGATCGTGGAGGCGCAGGCCGGACATCCGCTCTCCGCCGTGCTCACCGAGGCGGTGCGGCGAGGCCTTGGCGGCTTGGAGTTCGTCGCCGGGATCCCCGGCACGGTGGGCGGCGCCATCGCCGGCAGCGTTGGAGCCGGAGGACGAAGCGTGGGGGAGTTCATGACCGCGGTGACGTCCCTCGAGCGGGACGGCTCCTCAAGGGAATGGCAGAAGGGCGAGTTCGTCGCTGCCTATCGCAGCTTTTCGCTGACTCGGGACGAACGGGTCTTCCTTGGCTGCCGGATGCTCCTTCACCCGGCGGAGAGGGGACGGATCGAGTCGGAACTGGCGCGTTTTCGCGCAGCGCGCAGCGCGCAGCCCATCGGGGCCCGCAGCGCGGGGTGCAGCTTTAAGAACCCCCCCGGAGAGAGCGCCGGGCGCCTGCTCGATCGGTGCGGCTGCAAGGGGATGGCCGTCGGAGGTGCGAAGGTGTCCGAGCGCCACGCGAATTTTATCGTGAACGAGGGGCGCGCGACGGCGTCCGACGTTCTGTCGTTGATGCGGCTTTGCCAGGCGACGGTGCTTGCGAGGACAGGGGTCCGCCTGGAGCCTGAGATCCGTGTGATCGGGCTTGAGGCAGGGGATGCCTGCTAGGGAGAAAGGGCGTGCGCTGGTCGAGGGTTTTTTTGATGTCGTTGCTCCTGGGCGGCCTCTGGCGCCTCATGGAATACAGGGCGTGGATGCCCTTGAGCGGCTACCGGGTGGACGCTCAGGACCCCGCTCTGGAGGAGCGGCTGTGGTCGGTGTTCCCGTCTCGCTGCTTTCGCTTCTGGCCGTACTTTTTGAAGGATGCGGAGGGGCTCAAGCAGTTTTTGGAGCGGGACATGCCCGTGTCCGTGGTCACGACGATGCCGCGGTTCGGAAGGTTCGCGACCGCGATCAAGCGGCTGACGCCGTGGCTGAAGGTGCGATGGTACGACCAGCTGTGGTGCGTCTCAAGAGAGGGGCGCATGTGGAACGTCGCGGAGGCGCAGGGGCACATGACCAGCGCGGATATGGGGTCGGGCCCGACGTGGCACCTGCCCCAGCTGAAGGAGGACGGCGATCGGGCTCCCTCCGGCGTCTTTGACTTCCCGATGCCGCTGGACGCGCTCGCCGGGTTCCTGGATGAATACCAGAGGTACGGATGGTTTCGTGCGGTACAGGACATCGCCTGGGACCGCAGGGCGGGGGCGGACCTGTTTCGCTTGAAGCTCAGGCGAAACAAACAGCTTTTTGAGCTCTTGATACAGCCTGAAAAATATGAGGGGCAGGACCTGGGCGTCGGGCTTGAAGAACTCTTTTCAAAACTCTCGAAAGAGGGCGGAAATCACCTGATCGATGCCACGTACAGGGGCAAGATCCTGTTGAGAGATTTGCCGGGCGGGCCAGAAGAAGGGAGTTTGAAGTAATTGCAAAGGGAGTCGGATACCTTAGTCGGACTTAGTGTGGGAACCACGAAGATCTCCGTGATTGTCGCGGAGCAGGACCCACGCTACCCGGAGGCTGTACAGGTGATCGGTATGGGCTACTCCCCCTCTCACGGCCTTTCCAAGGGCGTCATCGTCAACCTGAAGGAAGCGACCCAGTCCGTCAAGCGGGCGCTGCGGGAGGCGGAGAACATCACGAACCAGCGCATCAACTCCGCGATCGTGGCCTTCAATTCTCTGGACGTGAACAGCGTGATGACGGAGGGAATGGTGGCCCTGGACGGACGGGAGCCGCGGCGCGTCGAGGAGGCGGACCTCATGAGGGCGATCGAGGCTGCCCAAAGCCGTCTTGAACTCCCCAAAAACACCTTTTCGGTCCACACGATTCCGGTGCGCTACGAGCTGGACGGTCGCCCCGTGGACGAGCCCCTGAACATGACGGGGAAGCGCCTCGAGATCATGCTTCAAACGGTTTCGGTCCCGATGACCTACACCCAGAACGTCCTCACCTGCGTGCAGGAGGGGGCGGGGATCCGGGTGAAGGGGCTTGTGCTGAAGCCCCTGGCCGCGTCGCTGGGGTCCGTCGTGGAGGAGGAGATGAAGATGGGCTGCATCTCGCTCTCCATCGGCGGCGGTGCGACGGGCCTCGTCCTCTATCGCGGAGGGCGTCCCTTCAAGATCATGAGCATCCCCATTGGGGGAGAACACATCACGAGCGACCTGGCCACCGTCCTTCGCGTCTCCCTGCGGGATGCCGAGGACGTCAAAAAGCGCATCTTCATGGAGGACGACGAATCCCTTCGGCGGGACGGCATCGACATCGACATGGCCATTCAGGTGATCGGCGCCCGGATTGAGGAACTCCTGATGGACTACGTCCGGGTGGCCCTTGCAGACTGCAGCCCGCAGCTCTTCCCAGGCGGAGTGGTCCTGTCCGGTGGGGTAGCCAAGACGCCGGGCATCGTGGAGATGCTGGGGGAGGTCCTGCAGATGAAGGTTCGCGTCGCCCACCCCATCTACGCGATGCCGCCCGGACGCGAGGACACCTCCTACGTCAGTGCAGCGGGGCTCCTGCGCTACAACACCTACCGCAACAGCTACTCTCACCTCTTCGTCGAGCCCAACTCCGAGGACGTTCGCCTGTCGGTCGAGTACCTGGACGACCCCATGACGGACGCCCAGAAGCCGGAGCCGACGGCGGAAAATCTGAGGAGCTTTCTCGGCGGACTCGCCAGGAAATTCAAGGAACTCTTCTAGGAAAACGCCGGCTAAGTCGTCGGGAACGGTCGACCGTAGGGTTTCCCATCCGTGTCTGAAACTTCATCAGGCCGCGCGAAGCACGTTGGGAGCCCGCGAGCGTCAGCGAACGGCAGCCGGAAGGTTCCGGGAGGGCGTAGCCCCATGTTAAAATCTCAGGGAAGCGCTGAAGGATACCCGCTGAAGAATACCCTGCTTCCCTGGAATTTCTGTATTTTTCCTGTGGCAGGGCGAGCGGGTTCGTCCTCTAATTAAACAGAATGTGATGCAGTGTGCCGCACAGCGGGATGTCGTTTAGGGCGCGGGGCCGGGGATTTGTTTATTTTTCCGAAAAGAATTCCTGCCGCCTGCAACAGGCCGGGGCGCCGGATGAATGTCGAAGCAAAAGCAGCTGGGAGGATGGCAGATGGATCAGGGACAGATGTTTGAGCTCTCCGACGATGCGATAAAGCAGCGGGAGAATATCATCGTCATTGGAGTGGGCGGCGGAGGCGGCAACGCTCTGAACCACATCATTGAATCCGGCCTGGAAGGCGTGGAGTTCATCGCCGCCAACACGGATGCCAAGGCGTTGGCCCTGAACCGGGCTCCCAAGAACAACCACATCATCCTCGGCGAGAAGAGGACGGGAGGGCTGGGAGCCGGCGCGAACCCGGAGGTTGGCATGGAGGCCGCGAAGGAGTCCCTGGAGTGCATTAAAGAGCACATAGAGGGCGCACACATGCTCTTCGTGACCGCCGGAATGGGCGGCGGCACGGGAACGGGAGCCGCGCCGGTGATCGCTGCGGCTGCAAAGGAATCGGGTGCCCTCGTGGTCGGCGTCGTCACCCTGCCGTTCAACTTTGAGATGCAGAAGCGGTTCAAGACGGCTCAGGGCGGCATCGAGAACCTCAAAAAATGCGTGGACGCCCTCCTGATCGTGGAGAACGACCGGCTGCTTCAGCTGGGCAACGCGGAAAAGATGCTCCTGACGGAGGCCTACGCGATGGTGGACGAGGTGCTCTACCAGGCCGTTAAGGGCGTGACGGACCTGATCACCCAGCCGGGCTTCATCAACCTGGACTTCGCGGACGTGCGGACGGTGATGTCCAACGCCGGAACGGCGATCATGGGGATCGGGGAGAGCGACGGCGACAATCGGGCGGAGCAGGCGGCGCGGGCCGCGATCAAGTCCCCGCTGATGTCGGTGCCCATGGAGGGCGCGAAGGGCGTCCTCTTCAACGTGACGACGGGGCCGGACATCACGCTGATGGAGATGTCCAAGGCGGCGGAGGTCGTCAAATCGACGGCGGACCCCGAAGCGGAGGTCATCTGGGGGCACGTCATCGACGAGAAGATGGGCGGCAAGGTCCGCGTGACCCTCATCGCGACGGGCTTCCCGGAGGGACGGGCCCTGAGCCGCAAGGCGCCTTCCTCCAACCGGGTGCCCGAAAAGCCGGCCGCCAGGAACGAGGGAACCCAGCAGCCCTCCCACGCGAGGACGATCTTCGGGAGGCAGGAGCGCGGGAGCTTCGAGGAGACGAGACTGCAGTCTCCCAGCGAGGATGAGATGGCGCCGTTCCGGGGCCTGCCCAAGATGCCCTACGACCAGCCCGCCATCTTCAGAAGGCGCCCCAGGGAGTAACGGAAGGGGCAGGGAATGGGAGCAGCACCGTTGAAGAGAAGGATCACGAGGCGATCGAGACATAGGGAGATCAAGAAGAAGGGGTTCATCCTCTCCTTCGGGGACATCATACTGCCGTTCGTCGGGGTTGTGGCGATCGGCCTTCTTGTGGTTGCCGGAAAACTTTTCTTTGCCAATGGCCTGGCCTTTTCCTCCGGAGCCCTTCCCCCTCAGGCGGAGGACCTCCTGGCAGGGACGCCCCCTTCTGCCGACGCCGAGGTCCCGCCGATGGAAGAGGTGCCGCAGGCCGGCCTCACGGCGGGGACCGGAGCGGGCAGCGCCGACGGGGGAGCGGAGTTGTCCGTCAGCCCCAAAACCCCGCTGCCCCTCGACGTTACGGTCATCCCCTACGGCGACACCACTGCCCGCTCCACCCCTCAGCCCATCCCGACGACATCTTCCTCCGTGGACGCGGGAACGGGCATGGTGAAGGTGGACCGCACGCCGGTGAAGCCGGTGAAACAGAAGGAGGCTCCGCCCCCTCAGGTGCAGAAGAAGGCCAATGCCGAGCCTGCAAAGCCCCAGCAGCCCAAGCCGGCTCCGCAGCAAAAGCCGAAGCCCCAGCCCCCCGCACCTCAGAAGCCCGCTCAGCAGGGAACGGCCGTGTGGCGCGTTCAAGTGGGAGCCTTTTCCTCGAAGGGAATGGCGCAGGAGACCGTAGCCACACTGACGAAGGCCGGATACAGGGCGACGGTGTTCTCCAGCCCGAAGTTTCACAAGGTTTGGGTGCAGGCCGGAAGTACAAAGCGATCTGCGGAGGTGGCTATCCTTCAGCTCAAGAAACTGGGGTTTCCACAGAGCTACGCCATCCCGCCGGCTCAACGTTAGTTTGCGATGCCTCAGCCTTGCTCCGGGGATGGAAGCCCCGGAGCTTTTTTTGTTGGAGGTCCTTTTTCAAAAAGCGAGGGAATGGTCCGATGAATCGTGTGAACCCTTCAGATGCCGCAGCGTTTGCGGAGATGGAGCGAACTTTGAACGGGGCGGCCTCTCAGGGTATCCGACCCGGCCTGGAGCGGATCGGGCGATTGCTCCGTCTCCTGGGCAGCCCGCAGGACCGATGGCCGGCCCTGCACGTCGTGGGCACCAACGGGAAGGGGTCCACCTGCGCGTTCCTGGCGTCGGCGCTGCGAGCCGCGGGCTGCAGGACCGCCTTCTACAGCAGCCCCCACCTGGAGAGCCCCGCGGAGCGCCTATGGATCGACGGAGAGCCGCTTGCGGGGGAAAAGTGGCTGGCCGCCGTGAGGGATGCGGTTGCGCCGGTGCGGGAGGACGGGCTTCTGGCGAAGGACCCTCCCTCCTACTTTGAACTGGTGACGGCGGCGGCCTTCCTGCTGGCCGAGCGGGAGGGGGCGCAGGTGGGGGTCGTCGAGGCGGGACTGGGCGGTCGGCTGGACGCGACGAACCTGTTGGGCCGGGTCGCGTGTTCCGTCGTGACCTCCATCTCGATGGACCACATGGAGTTTCTGGGGGACACGCTGGAGGCGATCGCAGGGGAGAAGTTCGCCGTGGTGAGGCCCGGCGTTCCGGCCTGTTTCCTGGGCGACAACCCGGCGCTGGTCCCCCTCTTCAAGTCCTTCTGCGGGAGAGCGGGCGCGCTGCCCCACGTCGTCTCCGAGGAGGTTCGGCTGGAGGACGTCCTGATGGACGAGTCGGGCTGCACCTTCGACTTTCGCTCCCCGCTCCTCGACCTCGATCGCGTTCGCACCCGCCTGCCGGGGCGCTATCAGCTGTCCAACGCCTCGCTGGCGCTCCTGGCCCTCGCTCAGGTTCGGGACAGGTTCCCGGGGTTGACGGAGCAGAGTATTTTGCTGGGGATTGCGGAGGCCCGCTGGCCCGGACGTCTCGAGGTCATCGCCCACGACCCGACGGTCGTCCTGGACGGAGGACACAACCTGGACGGGGTGAAGAAGCTCGTCGAGAGCGTCCGTGAGCTCTGGAGGGGCAAGAGGCTTGGCGTGGTTTACGCCGCGATGCGGGACAAGGACTATCGGGGGTGCCTCTCGTTCCTCGGCGCGCTGTCCCCCGCCCTCTACGCCACGGAGGTGCCGGACATGGAGCGGTGCCTCCCGGCTCAGGACCTGCTGAGCACAGCGGCGGGATTTCCCTGGCGCAATGAGCCTCGGTCCTTCGCCTCGCCTCTGGAGGCGGCGCTGCTGGCCCGTCGGGAGAACGAGGTCGTGCTCGTCTGCGGCAGCCTCTACCTGATCGGGTGGGTGCGGCCCAGGCTGCGGGAAGCGCTTGAGAGTGGAGGGCCCCGCCGTGTTTGAGGAGCGCGTAGCCGACCGGGAGCACTTTCGGCTGTGCCTTCCGCGAGGTCAGAACGTCCTGGAGTTCCTGCCGGCCCGGTCCTTCGCCTCCGCCCGCCTCTTTATGCGCGGCCCGCTGCTCGCGGGAACGGAAGGGCGCGCCGCGGCGATCCGCGACCGCCTCGCGCCGGACTTCCTCGACGAGGGGCGGCCCCTGGTCGCCCCCCGTCAGGTGCATGGGGTCCGAATTCTGAAGGCCGATCCTGAGGCCGCCCTCCCGGCGCATGTGGAGGCGGACGGCGTCCTGCTGACGCGCAGCGACCTCGACGCCTCCCTGCGCTTCGCGGACTGCGCCCCGGTCCTCCTGCTCCCTTCGGAGGAGTGGGCGCGGCGGCACGGCCCATGGGCGCTGATCCTCCATTCGGGCTACAAGGGCACGGTCCAGAACATCGCGCGATCGGGCCTTCTGGAGGTCGAGCGTTCGATGGGGCGGGGAGCGACGGCCTCCGCCTCCGCGTGGATCGGTCCCTGCATCGCCGGCAGGAGCTACCCCCGAACGCTTGAGGAGTGGACGCAGCGCGGGCTCAACACCTTCCATCCGGACAACGTCGAGAGGGTCGGACAGAGCTTCTATTTCGATATCGCGGGCGAGATCCGAAGGCAGCTGGCGGAGTGCGGGGTCCCTGAGGAGCGAATTCACGTCGCGGGGATGGATACGGCCTCCGACGGACGCTGCTACTCCTACCGCGGAGGGGACCGCGAGGACCGGATGTTCCTGCACCTCCGGCTGCTCTGACCCGAAGCGCCCGAAACGAGGGCGAAGAAATTTCGCTTTCGGGAGCGGCGGCGTGCCACAAAGGATGCCGAAGCGGGGATAAGGATAAACGGGAGACGACGCAGCTGCCGCGCATCGAGGGACGCCGACGGCGCAAAGACTTTGCATCTCGCTGGAAGGTGACGTTATGGAATCGATAAAGAGGTTTGGCGTCATTGGGGTGGGGCACCTGGGACAGCACCACGCGAGGGTCTACACGGAGCTTTTGGACGCGCGCCTGGTGGGGGTCGCCGACAACGATCCGGAGCGGGCGCGCTCAATAGGCGCTCACCTGGGCGTCCCCGCGTACGGGAGCCTGGAGGAGCTCATCGACCGTCAGGCGCCGGACGCCGTATCCATCGTGGTTCCGACGAGCCTGCACTATGAGATCGCCAAACGGGCGATGGAGGCGGGGCTTCACGTCCTGATCGAGAAGCCGGTCACGACCCGCCCCGAGGAGGCAGAGGACCTGCTGCGGCTGGCGGCGGAGAAGGACCTGGTGCTTCAGGTGGGGCACATCGAACGCTTCAACAGCGCGATTCGCTACATCTCCCAGACGGCCCACAAGCCCATCTACCTGGAGTCCAAACGCATCGGCCCCTTCTCGCCGCGAATCAACGACGTGGGGGTCGTGCTGGACCTGATGATCCACGACATCGACATCATCCTCTCCCTGGTCCCGTCCCCCATCGCCCGCATCGCGGCGGCGGGGGCCTGCGTCTCTACGGAGCACGAGGACATCGCGGACGCTCAGATCACCTTCGAGAATGGAGTGGTGGCTCACATCCTGGTCAGCCGCGTCTCGGAGAAGAAACTGCGTCAGCTGGAGATCATGGAGCGCCAGCGCCAGATCACGGTAAACTACGAGACGCAGACGGTGCAGATCAACCGCTGCGTCAGCAGCAGCGACGGACAGATGGAGATCCTCGAGAGCCCGATCTTCCCCAAGAACGAGCCGCTGAAGCTGGAGCTGGCCCACTTCGTCAGCTGTGTCCGGGACAGGCGGCAACCCCTGGTGGGAATCCGGGATGGCAAGCGCGCCCTTGAGGTCGCCATCGAGGTGCTGAGGCAGATCCACGACGGTCCGGCGGCGTCCGGAGAGCGGGCGACGGCCTGAGTGGCATCGACTCCTGCCGCGGATCCCGGCTGAAATTCTGGAGAAAAAGTGACGCGCCTCGGCGGAAGAATCCGCCGGAGCGCGTCACTTTTTCTCTTAAGGTGAAACCCTCGCGCGTCAACCGGCGTAGAGATCCACGTTCTTGGCCGAGTTAGCGTTGGTGGTGATGAACTCCCGGCGCGGTTCCACCCTCTCGCCCATCAGGATGTCGAAGTACTCGTCCGCCAGGAGGTCGTCGTCCAGCTCCACCTTCTTCAGGATGCGGTTGGCGGGGTCCATCGTCGTCATCCAAAGCTGCTCCGGATTCATCTCACCGAGTCCCTTGTAGCGCTGCACGCCCACCTTGTCGGGGTCCGGCGCGCCGTCCACATGCTGGCGCAGCTCCTTCTCCGTGTAGCAGTAGTGGACCTGCTTGCCCCTCTGCACGCGGTAGAGCGGCGGTTGGGCGAGGTAGATGTACCCCTCCGTCAGGAGCTCCGGCATGTGGCGATAGAAGAAGGTCAGGAGCAGCGTGCTGATGTGCGCGCCGTCCACGTCGGCGTCGGTCATGATGATGATCTTGTGGTAGCGGAGCCGAGTCGCGTTGAACTCCGTGCCAATGCCGCACCCCAGCGCCGTGATGATCGTCTGGATCTCGCGGTTCTGAAGCATCTTGTGTTCCTGCGCCTTTTCGACGTTCAATATCTTGCCCCGCAGCGGCAGGATCGCCTGAAAGGTGCGGTCGCGCGCCTGTTTGGCGCTGCCGCCGGCGCTGTCCCCCTCGACGATGTAGATCTCCGAGTTCTCCGGCGTCTTGGAGGAGCAGTCCGCCAGCTTGCCCGGAAGGTTCATCCCGGTCATGGCGCCCTTGCGCACCAGCTCCTTGGCCTTCTTGGCCGCCTCTCGCGCCCTGCGGGCCCGAAGCGCCTTGTCCACGATGGGGCGGACGATGTCGGGTCGCTCCTCGATGACGGAGAGGAGCCCCTCGTAGACGACGGAGTCCACCGCGCCGCGCACGTCGCTGTTGCCGAGCTTCGTCTTGGTCTGTCCCTCGAACTGAGGCTCCACGAGCTTGACGGAGAGGACGCAGGTCAGCCCCTCCTTCAGGTCGTCGCCCGTGAGGTTGTCTTCCTTGTCGTTCAAGAGCTTTCCGCTGCGCGCCGCCTCGTTGAGGGCTCGCGTCAGCGCCTGGCGCAGGCCCATGAGGTGCGTTCCGCCCTCCACCGTGTGGATCAGGTTCGCGTAGGTGAGGATGCGTTCCTGATACTCGTCGTTGTACTGAAGGGCCATGTCCACCTTGATGTCGTTCCTCTCGCCCGATATGACGACCGGGGGAGCGAAGAGCGTCGTCCTGTCTCGGTTCAGGTACTGAACGAAGGCGCTGACGCCCCCCTCGAAGTGATACTCCCGGCTCTCGCTGCTGCGCTCGTCGGTGACGAAGATGCGGACCCCGGCGTTCAGGAAGGCCAGTTCCATGAAGCGGCTCTTGAGGGTCTCCAGGGAGTGGTGGACGTCCTCGAAGATCTCCTTGTCGGGGAGGTAGTGAATCCTCGTGCCCTGCCAGTCGACCGGCACGCCCTCCGAGAGGTCCGTGACGGGCACGCCGCGCTCAAAGCGCTGGGTGCGCTCCATGCCGTTTCGCGCGATGGTGACCTCGAACCACTCCGAGAGGGCGTTGACAGCGGAAACGCCCACGCCGTGAAGGCCCCCGGACACCGAGTAGGCGCCCTGCTCAAACTTACCGCCGGCGTGCAGGCGCGTCAGCACGACCTCGCAGGTCGGCCGTCCGTTCGAGGGGTGCGGGTCCGTCGGGATCCCGCGGCCGTCGTCCTGGACGGTAACGCTCTCGTCCTTGTGGATGGTCACGTCGATTCGGGTGCAGAAGCCGGCCATCGCCTCGTCAATGGAGTTGTCGACCACCTCGTTGACCAGGTGATGAAGCCCCCTGGGCCCCGTATCGCCAATGTACATCCCCGGACGCTTGCGCACCGCCTCCAACCCCTCAAGGACCTTGATCTTGTTGGCGTTGTAGTCGTTGATGGCGCTCTGCATCCCCTGCGTTCTGTTGTCCATGTTCCCTCCTGAATCGCGACCGGCAGGCGGCTGGGCGTCCTCCTGGCGGAAGGGCCGTGTCGTGTAGTTTTACTCAGCACTTTCTTCCGCGGGCCTGCTATGATAAATTACTTGATAAGCGACGTTGGCAAAGAGGTCCAACTGATTTATTATACCGCATTTGAGGAGCTCCGAAAGGGGGAGTTTCCGCAAAAGACGACGCATCCTCAGGGCTTGCCAGGCGTCCTGCGGCCGTCGGCTCGGAGGGAGCTAATAATGATTGATTGCCTGAAGATGAACGGAAACGGGAACGACTTTCTCGTCGTGGACAACCTGTCGCTGGCGATGGACGCTTCGGCCCTCGCTCGTGCGGCGCGGGCCGTCTGCCGTCGCAGGGAGTCCGTGGGGGCAGATGGGCTCCTTGCGCTGGAACCCTCGGAGCGCGCAGCGTTTCGGATGCGCCTGTTCAATCGGGACGGCTCCGAGGGGGAGATGTGCGGCAACGGCGCCCGCTGCGCGGCGCGCTTCGCCTTCGACCGGGGGATTGTGGGACGGGAGATGACCTTTGAAACGCGGGGAGGCGACGTCCATGCGGTCGTCAGGGGAAACCGCGTCGCCCTGGACCTGGCTCCGGTCAGCACAGGGTCGGCGGTGCTGAAGGCCCACGCCTCCGTGGAAGGCTGTGACTTTACCTACGCCTTCCTTGTGGTGGGCGTGCCCCACGCGGTGATCTTTGAGCGGGAACGCCGACGCTCGATCGCCGAGTACGCTGTGCTGGGACGCGCGCTCCGCAGCCGGCAGGACCTCTTCCCGGTGGGGGCTAACGTGAACTTCGCCCTCCTCTCGTCGGAAGACTCCGGGACGCTCGACGTCGTCACCTACGAACGGGGCGTGGAGGACGTCACCCTCTCCTGCGGGACGGGTTCTGCGGCGAGCGCCATTGCGGGGCGCCTCCTGGGGGTCGTGGGGGACGAGGTCCGGGTGGTGAACCCCGGTGGCGTGAACGACGTGAGCCTCACGTGGATCGAAACGGACGTCGTACAGCCAAGGCTTGAGGGAGGGGCACTGATGATCGCGGAGGTCCGGCTCCTGCCGGAGGCCTTCGAGGCCGATTGCCGGCGCCCGGCTTAGCCCGGCACTTCATAAAAATACGCTGAGAATACGAGGGAAAAGAATGGAAATGGCGAAGGAAACTCTGAGCTCCCTGCGGAATCTGTGCGCCAGGGAATGGCGGGCCCTTGTGGTCCTGGTCTTGGCGAACGTCGTCTACGCTTTCGCGGTGGCGTACTGCACGCTGCCCTATCGCTTTCCGGACATCGGGGTGCCCGGCATCGCCGTGCTGACGAACTACCTTTTCGGTATCTCCCCCAACTGGATGATCGTCGGCGTCAACCTGATGCTGATCTATTGGGGACGCAGGGACCTGAGCCTGCACTTTCTGGCTCTGACGGTCTTTTCCGTCGTCGTGTTCTCCGGCTTCCTCGCGGTCTTCTCGCGCTTTCCGTTCTTGATCACGGAGGACAAGTTCATGGCGGCGGTGATCTCGGGCTTCCTGAAGGGCGTCAGCATGGGGGCCATGTTCAACGTGGGGGGCTCCAGCGGGGGCTTCGACATCGCGGCCGCGGTCCTGCGCCGCCGCTACGACCTCGAGGTGGGCCGGTTCTCCATCATCTACAACGTCGTCATCCTGGCGCTCTCCCTGGGCGTGGTGGGGCTTGAGCCGGTGGTCTACGGCGTGGTGAGCGTGTACATCTGCGGGGTGATGCTGGACAACATGACCCGGAACTTCGACAAGCGCAAGCAGGCGCTCATCATCACCAGCATCCCGGACGAGGTCAGCCGCTTCATCACGGCGACGGGCCGGGGCGTGACCCGCCTCGACGGTCGGGGCGTCTACACGGGCGAGCCCCGCCCGGTGCTCCTCTCCCTCCTGGGGCCGCGCCAGGTGGCGAACCTCAAGCGCTTCCTCAAGGAGAAGGACCCCCACGCTTTCGTCTCCATCTGCGACGCCTCAGAGGTGCTGGGGCAGGGCTTCAAGAACTGGCGCTCCCTGTAGCCGGGGCGCAGCGGCGTCCCGTGGGCTATAATGGCAGGAGGGAAAGCTGCCGGTGCGCGGGAGCCCCAGGGGGCCCCGCACTTCTGCATTTTTTTGACATTATCATCATTTTGAGGTGACTGCCTGAATGCTGTGGAAGAGTTTAAGGAAGATGCTGGGGCTGGACCCCAACGACCGCGCCCTCCGGAAGTACGGGACGCAGGTTGAGGACGTCAACGCTCTGTCGGACGCGATGGAGGCCAGGAGCGTCGAGGAGCTGCGGACCCGTGGAGCGGAGCTGCGCGGGCTGGCGCGGGAGGGCGCGGACCTGAACGAGCTCCTGCCGGAGGTCTTCGCGCTGGCCCGCGAGGTGTCCTGGAGGACGATTGGCCTGCGTCATTACGATGTCCAGCTGATCGGCGGCATGGCCCTGCACGACGGGCACATCGCCGAGATGAAGACCGGTGAGGGCAAGACCCTGGTGGCGACCCTGGCCGTCGTCCTCAACGCCCTGAAGGGGGAGGGCGTCCACCTCGTGACCGTGAACGACTATCTGGCCCGGCGCGACGCCGCCTGGATGGCCCCCATCTACAATTTCCTGGGGCTCTCCGTGGGGGTGATCTATCCCTACATGCCGGCCGAAGAGCGCTACGAGGCCTACAGGGCGGACATAACCTACGGCACGAACAGCGAGTTCGGCTTCGATTACCTGCGCGACAACATGGTGATGCGCGCGGACCAGATGGTGCAGCGCCCGCACGCCTACTGCATCGTGGACGAGGTGGACTCCATCCTCATCGACGAGGCTCGGACTCCCCTCATCATCTCAGGCCCCTCGGACGACAACGTCGATCTCTACGTGAAGGCGGACGGCGTGGCCCGCCAGCTCAAGGAAGGGGCCGACTACGAAAAGGACGAGAAGGAGCGCAGCATCGCCGTCACGGAGGCGGGTATCCAGCGCTGCGAGGACGCCCTGAAGCTGCCGGGGCTCTTCTCCGACGCGGCACATTCCGACCTGGCGCACCGTATCGTGCAGGCGCTGAAGGCACACCGCCTCTTTACCCGCGACGTGGATTACGTGGTGAAGGACGGGGAGATCGTGATCGTGGACGAGTTCACGGGGCGCCTCATGGTGGGGCGCCGCTACTCAGACGGGCTCCATCAGGCCATCGAGGCGAAGGAGCGCGTCAAGGTGGGGCGCGAAAGCCAGACGCTTGCCACGATCACCCTTCAGAACTACTTCCGCATGTACAGAAAGCTCGCGGGCATGACGGGAACGGCCGCTACGGAGGCCGAGGAGTTCAAGGAGATCTACGGCCTGCAGGTGGTGACGATCCCCACCCACCGTCCGATGATCCGAAAGGACAACCCCGACGTGATCTACGGCACGATGGTGGAGAAGTTCAACGCCGTCGCGGACGACGTGGAGGAGTGCCACAAGCGCGGACAGCCTGTCTTGGTGGGGACCACCTCCATCGAGAATTCGGAGCGGGTCAGCAAGCTGCTGAAGGCCCGCCACGTGCCCCACCAGGTGCTGAACGCGAAGCACCACGAGAAGGAGGCCCACATCGTGGCCCAGGCGGGACACGAAGGAGCCGTGACCGTCGCCACGAACATGGCGGGCCGCGGCACGGACATCATGCTGGGGGGGAACCCGGAGTTTCTGGCCCGGGAGAAGCTCCTGGCCACCCGCCCCGAGGTCGACTGGGGCGGGAGCGGGCTGGACGAGGAGAGCGTCTACGAGTACTTCGTGCGCTATTCCAACCTGGACACGGAGAACCTGGCGGCGAACTACCTGAAGGAGCAGCGCGTCAATGCGGCCGAGGGCGCGGAGATCGTCGGGCGGCTGCGCGGGATATTCGCCAGGATCAAGGAGGCCTACGACGCCTTCCTTGTGGACTTCTCCGCCGCCTGCCGCGAGGAGCACGAAAAGGTGGCGGCGCTGGGCGGCCTGGCGATCGTGGGGACGGAGCGGCACGAGTCCCGCCGCATCGACAACCAGCTGCGCGGACGGTCCGGCCGCCAGGGCGACCCGGGCAGCAGCCGCTTCTACCTCTCCCTTGAGGACAACCTGCTGCGCCTCTTCGGCTCCGAGCGCATTCAGGGCCTGATGGGGAAGCTGGGGATGACGGACGGAGAGGCCATCGAGTCGGGGATGCTCTCGAGGATCATCGAGTCGTCGCAGCACAAGGTCGAGGAGATGCACTTCGACATCCGAAAGCAGCTCCTGGCCTACGACAACGTGATGAACCAGCAGCGGGAAGCGGTCTACCACGAGCGGCACATGATCCTGACGGACGAGGACGTTGTCGCCTACGGTCGGGACGTGGTCCACGGTGTCGCCTCCTCGATCCTGGACCGCTACTTCCCGGAGGAGGGGGAGGCGGACCCGGCGAGGGCCGAGGCGCGCTTCCGCGCCCTCTTCGGGGCGGGGAGCGGAGACGAGGTGGCCCGGGTGGACAGCCGCGCCGGGCTGGAGCTGGTGCGCGAGGAGGTCCTGAAGGAGGTCGAGTCCCGCTACGACCGAAAGATGGCGACCCTGCCGCCGGAGGTAGCGGAGGGGCTGGTGAGGTACGTCCTGCTGAACACGCTGGACAACGCCTGGCGCGATCACCTGCTGGCCATGGACGAGCTGCGCCGGGGGATCGGGCTCCGGGCCATCGGCCAGAAGGACCCCCTGATCGAGTATCAGTTCGAGTCCTTCAACCTGTTCCAGGAGATGATGGAGCGGGTCAAGGAGGCCATCGCGGAACAGATCTTCCGCGTGCAGGTCGTCTCCGCCGAGGGGCCATCCAGGGAGCGACGCGTCTCCGAGAGCCGGGATTTTCAGCTTCCGGGCTTCGGCCCGGAGGGCAGGGGAGAGGACCCGCTGCCCCAGCCGGGGGGCGGGAAGCGTCAGCCCGTGCGCCGGGGGACGAAGATCGGGCGAAACGACCCGTGCCCCTGCGGGAGCGGGAAGAAGTACAAGCATTGCTGCGGGAAGGGGCTCTAGGGATGCGCTTCGATGAGGACGCGGCCGGAACGCGGTCCCACCCCTGCGGCGGGGTCGGGACGAGGCTGTGCCGGCTCCTGGTGGCGTGGCTTTTGCTGACGGCCGCCCTGGCTCTGCCCGCTGCCGCTCAGGGCGGGGAGGAGGTGCCGGAGTACAGCGTCGCGCGCATGCGCCAGCTCAACCCGGACTTCACCACCTACCCCGACGCCCAGGGGATCGTCTGGCTGCGCCGGGAGGTCTTCAGACGGGGCGACAAGGGAGGGATGGAGCGGACGCACCTGTGGGTCATCCTGGGCCGCAGGGACCTGGACGACCGCTGGCTGACCTGGCGAATCCCGGACCCCGCGGGAGGACGGGCGGAGGTCCTGCAGGCCTGCGTCTACTCCTTCGACACGGGAGAGAAGCTGCGGGACGTGGCGCCGGTCGCCGAGGGCGGGCTCCAGACCGTGAGCTTCCGGGACCTGCCGGAGCCCTTCGTCCTGGCGGTCGCCTGGCGGGATGTGACGCCCGATGCCCTGGCCTTTGAGGACCTCGTCTGGCTGCAGGAGGCCCTTCCCGTCTGGGAGTCCAACGTGGAGGTACACCTCCCCCCATCCCAGTCCATCGTCTTTCGAGCCTTTCCTCAGGAGCTGGAGCCGGAGGTCCGACGGGCCCCCCAGGGGTCCGTCTACAGCTGGCGCGTCATCAACACCGCGCCCTTCGAGCCGAAGGGGCTGATTCGCTCCCGGAGGTCGGGGCTGGCCTTCAGCATGAGGCGGGAGAGGGCGGGCCTGATCCGGTTGATGCGTTCGGCCGTCGGCACCGAGCTCCCCACCGCGCCGGACGCCGCGAGGGCGGGCTTTCACAGCTCTGCGGAGGAGGGCGTGAAGAGCCTCCTCAACTGGCTCTTCCTCCAGCCGGAGCTTCACCTGCCCGATGGGGCCCGGCGGGAGGTCCCCGGCGCGGCGCCCTGGACCCGGAACGAAAAACTGCTTTTGGCCAGGGCCTGGCTGGCTCAGGAAGGGGTGGACGCGCCCATGAGCTGGCGCCTTCCCATAGAGCCTGCGGAGGAGCCCCCTCTGTCCCCTGAGCTCCTGCAGGACGCCCTGCTGGAGGTCCCTGCGTTTCATGGAAAGCAGCGGACGCGGGACAGCGTCTTCTACGACATGAGCGCCCCCTTCGACGGAGGGCCTTCCGCGCTCCTTCAGGGGGAGCGGGTCTTTGGCCTCTCCGCCAACGGCACCCTGTCGAGTAAGGAGGTGCCCGCCTCCAGGGCGGCGGCGAACCGCCTGTTCGCCGCCATGGAGCTCAAGATGGACGAGCAGGGGAGGTTGACCGGCGTCGTGCGCCTGCTCCTTCGAGGGGCCTGGATTCCCTTCCTGCTGCGAGAGCGGTCCCCTGCGGAGGCCGAGGTGCGTGCTGCCCTGCTGGAGCTCTTCCCCGACCTGCGCCATTACGAGGACGTCCAGTGCCGACGGAGCAGGGAGGGGCTGGAGCTCTCCTTTGCCCTGAAGAAAAAGCCCGGCGTGGCCTCGATCGGAGGACCGGGCCTCTTGGCGATGCCGCCGGCCTTTCTGCCGAAGGCCTTCAGCGCTCTGAAGGGGCAGTCCACTCCCATCGAGCTGCGCTTTCCCTTCGTCCTGGAGCAGCGGTGGACGATCGGTCTGCCCCGCAGCGCGGAGCGCATCCTCGACGAGGGGGAGACGAAGCGGACGCCGGACAGGGTCAACTACAGCGACAGCTGCAAGGCATGGCGTCATCGGGTGGTGGGCTCGGCTCGGTGCGAGGTCGATACGCTCAGGGTGGCGGAGGGCGATCTGGCGCTGCTCCAGCGTTGCGTGGCCCTGTGGCAGGCCTTTGCGGAGAGGCATATTCCAGTGCAGTTGAAGCGCTGAACTTTGGGAGGAACGATGAGAAATGGACGAGAATTTTTCCAGGTTGAACGCAGTGGAGGCTGCGCTGGTGCGGGCCCTGCACTCCGCAGCCCTGAGGACGGCCGAGGCGTGCGGAAAGGAGCTGCCCGAGGCTCTGTCCTTTGAGCTCGAACGCCCCAGGCGCGCAGACCAGGGGGACCGGGCCAGCAACGTCGCCATGCAGCTGGCGCGGGCCTTCTCGATGCCTCCGCGCGACATTGCGGCCCGGATCGCCGGCTCCCTGCAGGAGGGGTGCCAGGACCTGCTCGACAGGGTGGAGGTCGCGGGGCCGGGGTTCATCAACCTCTTCCTCTCCCACAGGTGGTTCGCCGAAGCCGCGTCTCAGGTCCTGCAGCAGGGGGAGCGCTACGGGGCAGTGGACCTGGGGCAGGGGCGCAGGGTCCAGGTGGAGTTCGTCAGCGCCAACCCGACGGGGCCGCTGCACATCGGCCACGGCCGCGGCGCGGCCGTCGGCGACGCCGTGGCGCGAATCCTGAGCTTCACGGGCTGGAACGTGGAACGAGAGTATTACCTCAACGACGCCGGTCTGCAGATCGAGACGCTGGGGAGGTCCACGCAGGCCCGTTACTTCGAGGTCTGCGGCAGGTCGGAGCTCGCCCCGTTGCCGGAGGACGGCTACAAGGGCGACTACCTGCTGGACCTGGCGGAGCGGATCCGGAAGGAGGAGGGGGATCGCTTCCTCGCGACTCCCCTCGCGGAGAGCCTTCCCTGGTTCGAAAGGTATGCGGCGGACCACATCCTCGAGGGGATACGAGAGGACCTGGAGCGCTTTGGGGTCCTGTTCGACAGCTGGTTCTCCGAGGCGTCGCTCTACGAGCGGGACCTGGTGAGCCACGCCATGGAGGACCTGAAGAAGCGCGGGTACGCCTTCGAGTCGAATGGCGCCCTGTGGTTCAAGTCAACGGCCTTTGCGGACGACAAGGACCGGGTCCTGATCCGAAGCAACGGCGTCCCGACGTACTTCGCCTCCGACGTCGCCTACCACCACGACAAGTTCGTGCGCCGGGGGTTCGACCGGGTCATCGACGTGTGGGGCGCGGACCACCACGGCTACGTCCCGCGCATGAAGGCGGCCGTCGAGGCGATGGGCAGGGCCCCCGACGACTTCAAGGCCCTCCTGATCCAGCTGGTGGCCCTGAAGCGCGACGGAAAGATCGTGAGCATGTCGACGCGCGCCGGGGAGTTCGTCACGCTCAGGTCGGTCCTGGACGAGGTCGGGGTGGACGCGACGCGCTTCTTCTTCCTCATGCGGCGCAGCGACAGCCAGCTGGACTTCGACCTGGACCTGGCGAAGAAGCAGAGCAGCGACAACCCCGTCTACTACCTCCAGTACGCCCATGCCCGCATATCGAGCCTCCTTCGGGAGTGGGAGGGGCGCGGCGGCGACGTGGCGGCGCTGCGCCGGGATGGGACGCCCCTTCCCGACCTGTTGTTCGACAACAGGGAAGCGCGGGCTCTGGCTGAGACGCTGGCGACCTTCCCGGTGGAGATGGCCGGGGCCTCAGCGGACCTGGCGCCCCATGTGGTGACGGCCTACGCGCTGAACCTGGCGGGGGCTTTCCACTCCTTCTACAACACGAACCGCATCCTGGGGGAGAGCACGGAGGTTGAGCGCGGCCGCCTGCGCCTGGCGGAGGCGGTGCGAATCGTCCTCGCCACCTGTCTGGGCCTGCTTGGGGTCAGCGCTCCGGAGCGGATGTAGCGCCATGGCGATGCCCCCGCTGAGGCGGATCGCCCTGATCGCGTTCCTCGGCCTCCTGGCGCTGATCATGGTGACGCACTACGCCTTTGAGGTGAGCCGGATCGAACAGATCCGGAGCGCGATCGACGAGCGGGAGGATCTCCTTCAGCGGAAGAAGGAAAACGTCAGGAACTATGAGGAGAAGGTGTCCTTCTACAAGACGAGGGAGGGGATCGAGCACCTGGCCCGCGAGCAGTACAACCTTGTGGCTTCGGGCGAGCGCGTCATCCTGCTGGCAAGCCCCGGCGCCCGGTCCGGCGATCTGCCCTGAGGCGCCCGTCGCCTGACCCGGGGATGGCCCCGCCCTGTGGGGCTCAGGCAAGGCCGTCCTCTCGCTGCGGCCTGCTGCAGCCGGCGCGGGCGAGGGCCTCGGCGGCGCTTGAGGCGCCCAAGGCGCGGTAAAGCCTGAGGACGTGGTATTTTGCCGTGCTGTGGGCAATCCCCAGGTCCTTCGCGATCTCCCCGTAGCTGGCGTTCCTTTCGAGAAGCTCCAGAATCCGAACCTGCCTGCCGTTCAGGAGGGGAACCGTCTCCGCCTCCGCTTTTGACGGAGGCGGAGACGCCGTATCGGTCCCCGCCATGGCAGCCCGGACCCGGACCGCAAAGTCGATCCAGAGCGCCTTTCGCGTTTTGAAGGCCCGAAGCAGGGCGTCGAGGATCGGGGCGAGGGCGGGCGCGTCGTCGATGAAGAGCCTTGAGAAATTGCAGAGCGCCGCGATCTTGAGCGCCCGTTCTATGTAAAAGAGGCTTTTTTTGCGGTTTCCCAGGTTCCTGTGGGCGATCGAGAGCAGCAGAGAGGCTTCGATAACGTCCAGTTGGCGCCGAAAATCCATCCCCAGCTTCAGCAGCTTCTCGCCAAAGAGGACGGCCAGGGCATCCTCACGGACGGCAAGCAGCGCCCGGACCGTGACGAAGTGCTGGTGCATCCGGTACAGGGGCAGGCGGTCGGCGAGGGGGGGGGCGTAGGTATCCAGCCACTCCCGCGCCGCTGTCCCGTCTCCGCCGGCGATGCGGGAGGCATAGCGCCAGGTCCGAAGGCTGGGACGCAGGGGCAGGAGGCCTTCCCTCTCGATGCGCCGCTCCGTCTCCGCCTCGATCCTGGTGGCCTCGTCCCTCCGTCCCATCCCCCTCAGGATGGCCGACAGGATCAGGTCCGCGGAGAAACGCACCTCCGCCCTACAGGGCGTCGTCTCCATCATCTCCTGGGCCTTCAGGGCCCGGAAACAGGCCTCGGGGAGGCGGCCGCTCTCGTAGAGGATCCCCGCAAGATGGCACTCCAGTATGACCAGGTGCTCATTTCCCAAAAAGGAGGTAAAGGCCTTCCGCCTCCTTTCGGCCTGGGCGTAGAGGCTGCGGCCCCGAGCCAGGTCCGACTGGTCCATCAAGGACCGATGCAGCATGGGCATGGCCGCGGTGAAGGTCCCCACCCGGAGCCGTCCGCCGGCCAGGAGAGGCTCCAGGTCCTTTCGCCCCGCCAGGAACTCGTCCGTATAGCGGTCGAGAGGCCTCCGGAAGTCCAGGGCCCGAAGCACCCAGAAAAACTGAAGCGCGTCCTCGTCCACTTTCTTGCAGGAATCGTCCTTTGGGCTTCGGCCTTTCAGCTCTCGTTCAATCTTATCCATAAGCCGGAGGAACTGCCGGGCGTCCCCCTCCACGTAGTACACGAACGCGCATTGAGCCATTATGGGAAGGTTCCCCTCAAAGAGGTCCTTGCGCAGCTCCTCGCGTCCCCCGATCACGTATTCCTTGAAGAACGCGATGCGATCCTCGATCGAACTGGAGGCGGCGATTCGCCGAAAGGCCGCACAGCAGTCGGACAGTCCCCTGGAATCGGAGCAGCGGATGTAGTGCGCAGCAGCAGCGTAATAGTCCTCCTCCTCAAAGAGCGCGTCGGCCACCTTTTTTTCCAGAGCGTGAACTTCACCAGCGCGGGGACTTTCGGCAAGCTTCTCCCTCAGAAAGTCCCGAAAGAGGTCGTGCAGACGATAACGCCCGTCCCCCAGACGGGAGACGAAGGCCAGGTTCCGGGACAGGGATTCGAGGATTTCAGCACTGTCCTGCCGTCCCGTCAGGCGGCGGCACAACCGCCCGTCCAGCAGGGCGGGCAGGGAGGCCTGCATCAGGAAGTCCTGAACCCGATCGCCCCAGCCGCTCCAGACGTGGACGTCCAGGTAGCGGCGCAGCAGCTCTTCCCCATGCAGGACCTCGTCGGGGGACATTTTCCTTTTTTTCTCCGCTTCTTCCGGCGTTTCGCGCCCCATCAAAAGGGCCCTCACCGCTATGGGCCAGCCCGCAGTCCTCCTCAGGAGGTCGGGGGCCTGACTGGCGGAGAGGCCGTTTCGACTCAGGAGCCTTCGCAATTCCTCCTCGTCGAAGGCCAGGTCGCGGGCGTCCAGGACGGTCATGTCGCCCTTCAGGATGGCGTCCAGGAAGACATCCGGGGGCTCGTCCCGGCTCAGGAGGCAGACGGTGAAAGCGGAGGGGAGGCGTTTTCGGAACAGGGGGAGCGCCCTCAGCACCGCCCCGTCCCGCAGGTGGTGAAGGTCGTCCAGGACCAGGACGTACTTTTTTTCGTTGGGGAGGAGCAGGTCCAGGGCGTCGAAGAGGCACTCCAGGAAGGGGGGCCGCACCCGCTCCACGGTATGGGCCAGCCTTCGGTTCGCCCTCTGGGCGAAGGCAAGACCTCCAAGGAGCTTGCGGACGAAGCGGCCCTCGTTGTTGTCGTAGGGGTCCAGCGTGATCCAGGCGTGCTTGTTGCGCTGCGGGGCAAGCCACTGCGAGACGGCAAGGCTCTTTCCGAATCCGCCCGGAGCCCCCACGTAGATCCACTGTCCCCCTCGCTCCTTTGCGGCCTCTAAAATCGCGTTCACCCTCGCGCGGGACAGAACCCCCTTCCCCGCACGAGGCGGAAGAAAATGTTCCTCGGACATGGTCTGTTCTCCCTGTGATGTTCTTCGTGATGGACTAATACCAATTCGCGTTTCAAAGAAGGGCGAGAAGGGCCCCCCTGCAAGGGGGGCTGCCCCGCAGGGGCTGGGGGGTGTTGAGTAGGCTAAGAGCAAACCCCTCCGCCGCCCTTGGCGGCACCTCCCCTTTCAGGGGAGGCAATCCACATTAGACGCGATTTGGTATAAATCAACATTTCTCTTTGATCCCCTCACAATTATACAGGAACGTGATGAAGGCTGCGACCGGCCCTTGGAGGGGCAGTGAACCAAAAAATTTCTCTTTTGCAGAAAAAAGTTACCTCTTCGGGCCGTAATCCTGACCTCAGGTCATGGACCCTTATCCAGGCTGGGCATAGAATATCATAGATAAGGGGCTTGGTCCCCTGTCTATTCAACCTCGCTATCGGGAAGGGAGTTTTTGTGAATGTTGAGCAAGCGTATTGGTGTCTTGTCGGTATTGGCAGTCCTCGTGTTCTCCGCCGCGGCCTTTGCAGCCGTGCAGGATTTCAAGGATTTTACCGTGGATGTCCCGGACGACTGGACCGCGACGCAGAACGGCACGACCGTGGGGATTGTGGCCAACGACAACTCTGCGGCGGTGAGCATCACGATGGACAAGCGGGATGGAATGGAGGCCAAGGACCTGGCTGCGGCTTTCGCAGAGAAGCTGAAGGGTTCGGAGCCGGTGTTTGAGGACGACGTGTACCATTTCGACTTCAAGAACGAGGCCGGCGTGGAGAGCAGGGCGATCCTGAACACGGAGGGCGATAAATACCTGATGCTCGTCATCACGGGGCAGAACCCCAAGCTGGAGGCCCTCATCGACTCCATACAGGAGAAATAGCCACAATAAGATAAGCGGGGGGATGTCGTTCTCTCGGGGCGTTTCGCCTCGAAACGAGGAACATCCGGGGAATATTGCAGACGGGCTTTGCCGCCGTTGCGTTTGAGTAAGATACTTGACAGGTACGGCGTTTGGTTTACGCCGTACCTGTCGTTGTCTTTTATGAAGTTGAAGTGGGGGAAGGTGCGAAGATTGTTCGGTTTATGGGGAACGCGAAGGTCAGGGCGCTCGAAAAAAACTGGCCTCGGAAGGATTTTGCCTCTGGCGCGGGGCTGCGTCCTGTGCGCGGGGATGGCGGGGATCGTCTTGATCCACGGCGCGCCGGCGGACGCGGCGGCGTCCGTCCTGATCAATGGCAAGCCGCTCGGGCAGATCGACGACATCGTGAAGGAGACGACCGGCTCGCGCGGCATCGTGAAGGAATCGTTCTTGAAGTTCATGAAGGCGAACGACGGCAAATTCCGGTTTTATCCCACTCAGGGGGACGACCAGGGAGGTCCGTCCGAGAAAGCTCAGGTCAACCTCGAGGATGACGGCGGGTACACCAACACGGGCCTTCACCCGACTGTCGGCAAAAAGCGGGCCGCGGACGGCTCCCTCGTCGTGATGTATCCGTCCTCCAACGAAGACGGCGTCACCCTCCGCTTCGCGCAGGTGAAGACGGACGGGAAGGGCGGGATCGCCGCGGCGAAAGGCTGGAGCACGACGATCGAGGCGTCCGGGTACCCCTACGTCACGGACTCGGCTGCCGGGCTATTCCCCGACGGCGAGGACGGACCCGAGGCCTTCGTCGTCGCGTACTACACGGCGGGCGGGGCCCCGTGGGGGAAGAAACGCCCCGGGTACGAGCAGACCTACACCGCCTGGCTGGCCTTCGTCGACCCTGCTACTAAGCGCGTCGAGACCCGACAGCTCGGGGCGATGAACGCTTATTTCCCGTCGGTTCGCGTGGCGGCGGGCGACCTCGACCACGACGGCAGGGCCAACGAGTTCGCGGTCATCCGCACCGGCAGGGGCGACGATTATTTTCTTCAGGTCTATCGCGCCTCGAGGAGTGCGTCGGGGGGCGTCGAAGCGTCCCCGATATACGAGACCGGCCTCGGCAGCCGGGACGGGAAGGGCGAAAAGGTCGACGGCTGCGACGTGGTGGCCGGGGACTTCAACGGCGACGGGAGGATGGAGCTCGCGGCGGTCTACGCCGACAAGTGGAAGGACAGCGACGCCTATCCGACCGTTCGGACGTACGGGTGGAACGGTTCCGGGTTCAGCGGCTCCGAGACGCGGCTGGATGACGACGATCAGCGGGTGGGCGGCACGTCGTGGACGCTGGCGTACGTCCCGCACTTCGGGATGATCGCTTCTGCCGGCGACTTGGACGGCGACGGGAAGGACGAGATCGTCTTCCTGTCCGCGAAGTACGGGGGTAACGGAGGGCAGATTCAGGCCTCGGTGTGGGAGACGGACGGTGCCCTGAAGCCCGCGCGTAAGTTCTGGCGCAGCACGGGACAGACCCTCGCCGGATACGGCGGGGTCGGCGGCGTGGACAGGGCGGAGTGCAGCTACCTGCTCCGCAGCGCGTCGCTCGCGCTCGTGCCCTTGGGAGGAACGTCGGAGCGGGGGGCCCCGCTCCGAAAGGTGTTCTTCTCGATCTCGCAGGACGACGATACGGACAAACGGTCGAGCGATTACTTCACCGGCGACAGACTGTGGTACCTGTCGCCCGAGATCTCGGGCGGCAACCTCACGGGCCTTTCCTCGCCCGTCCTTTACGCGCAAGGCAAGGCGGGACGCGCCGTGGCGCTCCTGCCCGGGGACTTCTACGGCGAGTCCTTGGCCCTGGGCGATCCGACGCACCTGGTCTTCGCCGACGAGCGCAGCTACGTCGCGGAGATCCAGACGCCCCCCTACCACGTGGACTACGTCCAGGCCCCATTCGAGGTCAACGGCGTCCGGCCGGAGCGGAAGTCCGTGATGAACCTGTCCTGGATGGGCTCGTCCGTCGCGTACTCGAAGGGCCAGACCGAGAGCAGCAAGGCCGACACGTCGTTCAGCGCGACCAGCGCGCTGGAGTGGGGGGTCAATGCCTCCGTCGGAGGGCGGTACAAGCTGATCGGCGCCAACGCTTCGGGCGGCTACAAGGACACGTCGGCAAGGGTCGAGAACAAGGCCAACAGCTCCCAGGCGACGGTCGCGACGACCATCACCACCGTCACGGACGGATCGGACAACGTCGTCCTGTATAAGACCGACCGGCACGTGTGGCGCTACCCGGTCCTCGGTACCATGCCTCAGGCTCCGGACGCGCCGCTCGAGGAGGGGGAGAAGCTCAACGGGGATCGGTTCATGACCTTTTCGCTCTGCGACGCGCCGACGATCGTCCAGGGCGACGCCGGCCAGAGCGCGCAGTTCGACGACTACAACCCCATCCACGAGGAGGGCAACCTCTTCTCGTATCCGACGAAGGTCGAGAACACCCCGTATTACGGTGAACTGCAGCAGGTGCTGTCGAACAGGCTGAACTCGACCGTCGGCGGCAAGACGGTGCTGGACCTCGCGGTCTCTCAGGTGACGACCGACGTGTCCGGTCTCACCACCAAGTCGAAGAAGGCGGCGAACGGCTCGCTCAACGTCTCGCTCGGCGCGCCGAAAGTCTTCAGCGTCGGGGTCACGAGCACGGTCGGCTATTCCAACGAGCTGACGAACACCGAGACCTTCACCAAGACGTACCAGGAGTCCGAGAAGTTCACCGTGACCCTCAACAACGCGCAGCTCCCGTTCAACTCCAGTTACGTCAAGCACCTCATCGAGACCCAGCTCTACGCCGACGCCGCCGGCGTGATGAAGGTGGCCTTCGCGGTGGACCTGGCCGACAGCAACGCGCTCGTATGGCGGAACGCGCCGGGCAGCCTCTACGCCGACAAACCCGACCCCGCGTTGGTCCTGCCGGCGCGCTACAACCGGCGCGTCCAGTTGTCCGAGAGCGGAACAACCCGGGTGGTCTGGTCCACCAACGAGGACAGGCTCTCGGCGACGCAGGTGCGCGGCATTGGGTTCCGGGACGTCGTCCTCAAGAAGTGGACGACGTCGGCCCTCGTCCGCGGCAGACAGTACGAGGTTCGGCTCCCGCTCTACAACGCGAGCTTCAAGGACGCGGGTGACGTCGAGGTCGAGATGCGCCTTCGCGCTGGGGGCGGGGACACGGACCTGCGGACGCTGGACCGGCAGACCGTTCGGCTTGGAGGCTGGACGCAGGGCACGGAGGCCAACAAGGCGACCGCCTCGTTCCAGTGGACCGTTCCGAACGACCTCGCCCCCGGCAACTACGACCTCTACTTCGCCGTGGACCCGGACAACAAACTCGACGAGCTCCACGAGGAGTGGGACTACAAGAGCGATCCGGGCGGCAACAACGTCGGCCGCTATCCGATCGCCGTTCTGGCCGAGGAGCCGAAGGCTGTCGCGGGCCTGGCGGTCGTGTCCGCCCAGGTGGCCCGTGCGGCCGCGAAGGAGGGCGACTTCAGCATGACCTTCAAGCCCATCCGGTCGGACGACACGCGCACGCAGCTGACGCTTCCGGAGTTCCGCGCAGAGCTCCTGAAACAGACCGAGGACTTCCGCGCCCACGCCACCATTCGGTACAGTGGCTCCGAGACGCTGACGAACCTGCGCCTGACGGTGAGTCGCGTCAAGGGCGACGGCAGCGAGAGCCGCGTTGTGACGCGGACCATCCCGGCGATCTTCCCGAACACGGAGCGCAGCCTCTCGTTCATTGTGTCGCCGGGCAAGATGCGCGAGGGAACCCTGGCCGTCGATCTCGTCGGGGACAAGGGCGTGAGCCTCCACTGGCCCCGCGGGGACAACCCGACGGATCCTCCCACGCCTGACGACAACAAGAGCAGCGGCGGGTGCGACGCGGGTGTCAGTGGATGGACACTGGCTCTTGCAGCTGCGTTCCTATTGAAAAGGAAAGCCTGATTTTCAACAACCGCAGCTAGTCCCTTTAGGGGCGACGCGGGATGGGGTGGGTTAACGCTGGCCCTTGCCGCGGTATTCCTGCTGAAAGCGAAAGGAACACATTCTTTAGAAGCGAAAGGAAGGGTTCGGTAATGAGAACGATGCTTGTGTCGATTTTCCTTTTTTTGGCTTTCATTTTCTGTCCCGTTCATGCCGAGGGAAAGGACTTGCCGACTCTGGTATCCCTGTCCGGGGCCGGTTGACCGGCCTGCAAACAGATGTCCAAGGTTTTGGATGCGATCAATGACCGGTATGAGGGCAGGCTGGCAGCGGAAGCGGTGGACGTGGACGAGTATCCCGAGCTCGCTAAGGAGTACAACGTGACCTACCTCCCCGCCCTCCTCTTTCTGGACGACAACGGCGATGTCGTTCGTCAGGAGGTTGGCTATCACAGCCTTGACGAGGTGCTGGAGATCTTCCGGGACATGGGGATCGACATCGAATGACGCGGGGCCTCGGGTCTCGGCATCCGTCGAAAGGGGAGAGAAGATCGTGTTCGTGAGTAAAGGGAGAGTAAAGAGCGGCGGGGGCGTTTTGCCCCTCGCCGCAGCCATGGCCCTGCTGCTGCTTGCCCTGGGGGGCTGCGGCGGCGGCAGGCACGAGTCCGGCTCTGCGACGACGCTCGACGACGCCTACGTCTACTGCTATCCGCTGGTCATGATGTCCGTGTCCCAGAGGGTGGCGACGAACGTCGTCGAGGCCACCTCCGCAAAGGTGCCCGTGAACCAGCTGCGCCACGCGCAGAGGTTGGCGGGGCCGGACTTCAAGGACGTCGTCACGCCGAACGTCGATACGCTCTATTCTCAGGCGTTCATCGACCTGAAGGGCGGGCCCCTGGTGTTCGTCAAGCCAGCCGCAGACCGCTACTGCTCGGCGCAGTTCCTGGACGCCTGGACGAACAGCGTGGGGATTGCCGGCACGGGGGGCAGGGAGGGAACGTCCGGGGAGCAGGTTTGCCTGCTGATGCGGTCGGACGACAAAACGACCGTTCCGGCGGGGATGACGCCCTTTCGTTTCTCCGGGAACCTCGGCTGGATCATCGGGCGCACCCTGTGCAGGGGCGAGGACGACCTGGAAAACGTCCGGACCCTTCAGAAACGGATGAAGCTGATGCCGCTGGCCGACTATCTCCGGGGCGGAGACTATGTCCCCCCAAAGGGGACCCACGACCCCCGGTACGACGGCGCGGTCCCCGTGGACTACGTTTTGAGGATGACGCCCGAGCAATTCTTCGGCGAGGCCAACGCCCTGATGCGGGACAACCCTCCGCTCCCCGGCGATGGGCCCCTCCTGGACAAGCTTCGTGTGCTGGGCGTAGGACCCGGTCTCAGCTTCGATCCCGCGGTGCTGGGATCGGACGCGCAGGAGCGGGAGGCGGCGTGGCGGGCGATGGTCAAGAGGGTCCAGGAGCGAGTCACCGCAAACAGTCAGAAGTTCCTCGTGCATTGGGGGCCATGGCAGTACCTCGGTGCGCCGATCGCCGAGTTCGGGACGGAGTACGACTACCGCGCGATGGTCGCCTGGAGGGGGCTGGGGGCCAACCCGGTCTCGGCCGCCATCTACGCCAGCACGAACAAGGACTCGTCGGGACAGGCCCTGAAGGCGGGGACGCGCTACAGGGTGCGCTTCGAGAAGGGGGCGCTGCCGCCGGTTCTGAGGGGTGGGTTCTGGTCGGTAACGGCCTACGGCGACGACGACTTTTTGATTGCGAACCCGTTGAACCGCTACTGCATCAACGACCGCACCCCTGTCACCTATAATGCGGACGGCTCCCTGGAGCTGCTGCTCCAGCCCGAGGCTCCAAAGGACGAGGACCCCCTCAAGGCCAACTGGCTGCCCACGGGACGGGGCGGGTTCCACCTGTTCCTGCGCATCTACTGCCCGGACAGGACGAGGATCGACGGGGGATGGAAGGCACCGAGCCTTATCCCAACGGCTGAATAGGGCGGGTGTAAAGAAGCAAAGAAGCCCCGTGCTCCAGGCAACGGAATGGGCACGAAGGAACCGTTGACGAACGGCCCCCTTTTGGGGGCCGTTCGTCCGGTGTCATGCCAAATTGTGCTGATACCAATTTGCGTCTAAAGGGAAAGAAAGGCCCCCCCTGATGGAGCCCCTAAGCGACCTGCACAGCTCACTGCGTTCGCTGGCAGTCTGCTTATGCAAGGGGGGCTGCCCCGAAGGGGAGGGGTGTTTTTCATAAGACGCGCCTGTCTGACATTCCCCGTCAACGCCTCCACAAGGCAATCCATTGCCTCGCTTCGGCTCAGCCGACCGACCGGCCGCCGCAATCCTCCCGAAAGATCGGCTTGCGTGAGGCCGGTCGTCTGGCCGACCCCCTCCGCCTCACTCCGTTCGGCACCTCCCCTTTCAGGGGAGGCAATCCATATTAAACGCGAATTGGTATTAATGCTCGCTGTCGTGTGACGAGGCGTTTTCCGCCCTCTTGAGGTCCTCCAGCCGAAAGCAGGTACGCAACAAGACGATGGCTATAAAAAGCACATTTAAGAGGCTGTAAACGATCTTTACGTGAGAATCTTTTTGTCCCGGTCCTGCAAAATATCCAAAAAGGGCGACAGGCACGATGAGGCAGCAAAAAGACCCCCATGCCGCCCAGGCCCAGTTTGGAGATTTTGAGACGACGACCTTGTAGATGAACAGAAGACAGATGGCGACAAAAAACGATTGAAGCAAAATTTCCCCCCAACCGGTTGCTGTCAATAGAGAATCCGCCATTGGTGAAACGACCATCATTCCCAACAACAAAAACTCAACTTCGCACCGGTCCAGGGCTCTTTTGATGACGTTCATGACGTCCCTCCTTTTCGTCCTCTCCCAACCTGTCCGCAATCGGCAGATCACATCCCCTCAACGAGGGGCTCCTTTAACAGAAGAGTCACCGCTGAAATTTCCTCATCGAAGGTAACCGCTAAGATAAATTGTAGTTTTTCAGAAACCCAGACGCTTAAAAGATCGGAGATTTGCTCACGCGGAGGGCCCAATATGGAACGCAACTCCCTCTCAAAAATTTTGTACTTTTTTGAGGCAACTTTTTTCCCCTCGGCAGATTCAAGGTAAGAGGAGGCGATCACCCTGTCCTGTGACGTCAGGACGTTGAAATCCGCTGCAAATTCCCCCTGCTCATCCATGAGGAACCAAGTGAGGACGTTTTCCGAAACGTCGTCCGGGTTTCCGAGAAGCGTCTTGGCCTTCTCAAGGGAAGTCCCCGGCCTCAGCGACATCAACGTCTCATAAACTTCCCTGCCGTTTCGGAAGGGGGTCGAATCTTTTTGGGGGTTCCTCAGCTTTGCAGTCCACAGGGCGAGCAAAAACAAACACAGGCACGCAATTCCTATGTAAAGATTTTTTCGGCTCATCGCGCCTCCGACTCTCCCTTCGAGTGCTTGACATTTTTTGCAGCCGCGATGGCTGCAGCTCATTCACGACGCAATATCAGGATCAGGATCGAGACCGCTCCACACACGACGATCGTTACCGTTTGTTCGAGCGACGCATGGTAGAACAGCGAGGTCAGGACGCCCAAGATCCCCCCGTACAGGAAGCCCGCGACGACCTGCATCCACGGGAACCAGTGAGAGGGAAGGAAATAATAGCGAAACACGACGAAAATCAGCCACGATACCCCATAATAGGTCCAAACCATCGGGGCATACGGCTCTGCCGGTTTCAACATGTTTTTTGCTCCCATCTCGTAACCGGAAGCATACGCAATGGCCACCACGAGGGGCATCCTCCATAACATCTCTCCGAAGGACAGCTCGTCCAGAGAAGCCCAAAAAATTCGCCACAAGTTACCCCATCTGAGAGGGAGTCGATCGCTATTCATGAGCGGAAGCCTCCGGCAGCGCCACAGGCCGATGACGTCAAACGAGACGGCAAAAGGAAAAACATCGTGAACCACAGCCCCGTCGCAGGAAATTCCTCCATCAAAGATGCCCGCCTCCTCGCCTTAGCCCTCCCGATCGGAAGACGCAGAAAGACCCTGCTGTCGGGCCTATTCGCGCTCGTTTGTCGACATCAGCAGTTGCTTCAGAGGTGCGAAGTCGCTCCCGAACGTCCCGCCGAGTTGATGCTGTTGCGATCTACCTTCTTTATATTCAAACACAGAGACGGGCAAATGTAAAGAAACAGGTAGGAAAAGCCGGGCCCTTTGTCTTCGGGCCCGGAGCTTTTGTCCTGAATGGAATGGTTGATGGGTTATCTTGAAAGGCGCTTTATTATAGCACAGAAAATCAAAATGCAAGGACTCTATGCGGGATTGGTCGGTTTTCCGCATAAATACCGATTCAGGATGTCGATCGCCTCGACGTAGCCCCGCAGCCCCCTGCCCTTGACCGTGGCGATGCAGGCGGCGCGGACGTAGGAGGTCCTCCTGAAGTCCTCCCGGAGGTCGGGGTCGGAGACGTGGACCTCGACGGCGGGGAGCCCGACGGCCTTCAAGGCGTCCAGTATGGCGACGCTCGTGTGGGTGTAGGCCGCGGGGTTGATGACGATGCCGTCAAATCGGCCTGCGGCGTCCTGGATGGCATCGACGATGGCTCCCTCGTGGTTGGATTGGAAGAACTGCGTCTCGAGGCCGCGCCGTGCCGCCTCCTCCTCGATCATCGCCGTCAGCTCCCCGTAGGTCGTCCGGCCGTAGATCTCAGGCTCGCGCAGGCCCAGCAGGTTCATGTTGGGACCGTTAACGATCAATATTCTCAAGGAAATCCCTCCAAACCGCCTCCGCGGCGTCACGCGGGGAGGCGTCGTTGACGATGGCTGCGTCCCGAAATCGCCGGTACATCGGCAGGCGCTCCCGGTACATGGAATCGAGGTCCGCGGAGAGCGACAGGGGGCGTCCCCGGCGCTCCAGCAGGGACGTGTCCCGCTCCAGATGACAGATGCGCCCGTTCTGGTGCAGGGCCGGGTAGTTGTTCTCAAAGTCCTTGACGACACCGCCGCCTGTGACGATGATCCGCCCGCTCTCTCGCCCGGCCTCCGCCGCCGCCTCGCGCTCGAGGTGGCGAAACTCCTCCTCGCCCCCCTCCCTGAAGATAACTTCGATGGATCGTCCCGCCGCCCTGGCGATCTCTTCGTCGAGGTCGACCAGAGGGCGTCCCGTCAAGCGCGCCAGCTCCCGCCCTACGGTCGTCTTGCCACAGCCCGGCATCCCGATCAGGACGACGTTCATCATCTCACGCCTCAGTCGGGCCGTGATGCGCTGGACCTCCTCCTCATCGCCCCCGCGCCCCGTAAAGAGTTCCTCCGCTGCAGCCGCCTGAGCCACGAGCATCGGCAGGCCGTCCGTAGAGGGGATCCCCAGCTCCTCCGCCCGCATCAGAAGGGCGGTTCGCCGCGGGTTGTAGATCAGGTCGATGACGCCCCGGCAGCGGGGAAAGAGGGCGGGGTCCGCGACCCTCTCGCCCGTCCGGGGGTACATGCCGACGGGCGTCGCGTTGATGAGCACCTCCGCGTCCGCGTGACGGTTCAGGTTCCGATAGCTGTCCGGTCCCCTTCGGGAGATGACGGCGACCGACCGGGCGCCCTGCGCCTCCGCCGCGGCCCGTGCCGCGAGGGAGGCGCCGCCGGAGCCGAAGATCACGACCCTGCGCCCCGCCATGGAGATGCCCGCGCGCTCCGCGGCCCAGAGCAGCCCATAGAGGTCGGTGTTGTGCCCCACCAGGCCCTTGGGGCCCCGCACGATCGTGTTCACGCTGCCGACGCGGCGGGCGCTCTCCGCCAGCTCGTCGCAAAGGGGCATCACGTCGCGCTTGTAGGGGATCGTCACGTTGAGCCCGCCCACGTCCTCCCGCCGGAGAAAGCCCTCCAGCTCCTCCGGCTCAAGCTCGAACAGCCGGTAGTCCTCGCAGCCAAGCGCCCTGTGGATAGGGACGGACCAGCTATGCCCCAGCGTTCGTCCGATGAGTCCAAAGGCGGGCATGGTCAGACGATCGCGTAGTTTCCCAGGAGGTCGAAGCTGGGGCAGGAGCGCTCCAGGTCCTCCAGCATCGAGAGGACGCCCGCGTCCTGCACGGAGCCGTCCATCTCAAGAAAGAAGATGAACTCGTAATTGCGCCCCACGACGGGGCAGCTCTCCAGCTTGTTCATGTTGACCCCGTGGGCGGCCAACTTGGAGAGGACGTCGTTCAGCGCACCGGGGGTGTTCTCGCAGGCCAGGATGACGCTCAGGTGGTTCGACCCGGCGTAGATGACGGGTTCCTTCGCGATGCAGATGAAGCGGGTCTGGTTGTTGTCGTTGTCCTGAATGTCCTCCTTTAAGGGGGTGAGCCCGTAGAGGGCGGCGCAGCCGGGCGCCGCGATGGCCGCGGCGGTCCGATCCCCGGACTCCGCTACCATTCTGGCCGCGGACGCCGTGTTGGGGTAGGGGATGGCCTCGACGCCCTCGAGGGAGTCCAGGAAGTCCGAGCACTGCCCCAGCGCCTGGGGGTGGGAGTAGACGTTCCGGATCTCGCTGAGCTTGACGCCGGGCTTCGCCATCAGCACGTGGCGTATGAAGAGGCGGGTGCTGCGGACGATGAAGAACCGGCGTTCCCGGAGCAACTCGTACACCGCGCGCACGGAGCCGTTGAGGCTGTTGTCGATGGGCAGCACGCCGTACTGGCACAGCCCGGACCCCACGGCGTCGAAGACGGCCTTGAACGTCTTCATGTAGAGGATGCGCCCCCTCGGCAGCAGCTTGTCGCAGGCGGCCTGGGCGTTGGAGCCCTCCACTCCCTGGCAGGCCACGCTCCCCGTCTTGGGGAACAGGTCCTCGACGCGGGCAACCGCGCGCTCCACAAGGGCGCGCACCTTGCTCGGGCTGGAAAGGAACTCGTTCTGTCTGGCCCTGGCGAGGCTCATCAGCCTGGAGAAGAAGTAGAAGGCGTACTCCTCCATGTCGCCCGCCCTGTCCATCACCCTTGCCAGTACCTCGCGTTCCCTGGCCCGGTCCTCGATGGGCAGGTGGTGCGCCTCCTTGTACTTTGCTACCTCTCCCATCAGGCTCATGCGCTCCAGGAAGAGGTCCAGCATCCTTTGGTCAAGGTCGTCGATCTTGGAACGAACTTCAGCGATGTCCATGATTTTTTCCTCCTATGGCGGTGTTTTATCGGTTATGTGTCATCGTCCGCAGCCCCCGGCCTTAGGACGGGAGGCTTGTCGTGCAGCAGGTCCAGGAGCACGCAGGCGGTTACGGCCTCGATCACCGGGACGGCCCGATGGGCGATGCAGGGGTCGTGCCGGCCCGCGATGCGGAGCTCCGCCACCTCGCGCCGCGACAGGCTGACGGTGCGCTGTGGCTGGAAGATCGAAGGCGTGGGCTTGACGGCGGCCCGGAGGATCAGGGGCATCCCCGTAGTGATGCCCCCCAGGATGCCACCCGCGTTGTTGGAGGTGGTCCGGATTTTCCCCCCCTCGCCCACCTCAAAGGGGTCGTTGTCTTGAGAACCTCTCATGCGCGCCGCCGCGAAGCCCGCACCAAACTCCACGCCCTTGACGGCCGGAATTCCGAACAGGGCGGCCGCCAACCGGTTCTCCACGCCCCCGAACATCGGCTCACCCAGCCCGGCGGGCAGGCCGATGGCTGCGCACTCCACGATGCCCCCCACGGAGTCCCCCTCGTCCGCGGCCTTCAGGATGGCCTCCTTCATGCGCGCGCCAGCCCCCTCGTCGAGGACGGGCACCTCCCGTCCGGCGACGGCTGCAAGGAGAGCCGCCGATGGACGGAGGGGGAGGGGAGCATCCGTCTGACCCGCGGCCTCCGCCAGGTGTGCCCCCACCCAAATCCCCCGCCGCGACAAGATCTGTTTTGCGATGCCGCCCGCGATGCACAGGGGGGCGGTGAGCCGTCCCGAAAAGTGCCCGCCGCCCCGCATATCCGCAGCGCCATCCCACTTCGCCCACGCCGTGTAGTCGGCGTGCCCGGGGCGGGGCGTGTCCGACAGCTTCCCGTAGTCCTCCGAGCGCGCGTCCGCGTTCTCGATCATGGCGCAGAGCGGGGAGCCGCAGGTCCTGCCCTCCCGGACGCCCGATAGGATGAGGGGCTGGTCCGCCTCGTTTCGTGCTGTCGATAGGCGGGACTTCCCCGGGCGCCGGCGCTCCATGAAGGCCGCCAGCTCCTCCATGTCGATGGGCTCGCCCGCCGGTAGCCCGTCGATCAGGACCCCAATGGCCCGCCCATGGGACTGTCCAAAGACGCTGAAGCGGATGTTGATGCCGAACTCAGAGGACATGGACGTCGCCTCCCAACCGTGCGTAGTCTTCAAAGAAGGCCGGGTAGGACTTGGAACAGGCCTCCGCGTCCGTGACGGTCACGCCCTGAGGGCAACGCGAGGCCGCGACGGCCGCAGCCATGACGATGCGGTGGTCGTGAAAGCCCTCCGCGGTCCCTCCGACCAGCCCACCGCCTTGGACGATGAGCCCGTCGCCCTCCGGCGTCTCTTCCGCGCGGCCGCCGAGGGAGCGAATGAGCGAGAGCGTCGAGGCGATGCGGTCGCTCTCCTTGAGCCGGAGCCGCCCGCCGTTGACGAAGGCTGTTCTGCCGTCGGCCCACGCCGCCGTTGCAGCGAGGACCGGCAGGAGGTCGGGGGTCGCATCGACGTCGAGGGGGCAGCCCTCCAGCCCCCGAAGGGAGCCAGGGGCCACCGTGACCGCGTCTTTCCGCAGGCTCACCTCCGCTCCGAACGCCTTGAGAAAGTCCAGTATCCTCCGATCTCCCTGAGGGGAGGCGGGGTCAAGGCCCCGGACGCTCACAGGGCCGGTCAAAGCCCCGGCTGCCAAGAAGAACGCCGCGCCGGACCAGTCGCCTCCGACCTCCAGGACGCCCGGGGTGTGGAACGCCTGGGGACCCGAAAGCTGAAAGCGCCGGGGGAGGTCCGCGCCTCCGCCCTCCTCACGGGGCCGAACTCCGAAGCGGCGCAGTGCCGCCAGCGTGATGTCCAGGTAGGCAGCGGAGCGCAGGGGGGGATGGACGGTCAGGAGGCTGTCGCCGCTGAGCAGAGGAAGGGTCAGCAGGAGCCCCGTGACGTACTGGGAGCTGACGTCGCCCGGCAGGTCGAAAGCGCCGGCCTGAAGGCGGCCAGAGGTTCTGAACGGCAGGCGGTCCGCGCTGAAGGAGACGCCGTGTCGGGCCATAGCGGCCTGGAGCGCACCGATGGGGCGCTCCGGCAGGCGCCCGCTGCCGGTGAAGCGGGCCTCCTCGGCCAGAGCCGCCGCCACGGGCAGCAGGAACCGCAGCGTCGATCCGCTCTCCCGGCAGTCCAGCAGGGGACCATCGGGAACGCGCCTGATGGGAGTGACGACGAGGCTGCCCTCCTCATGAAGGACCTCGGCGCCGAGGCTCCGCAGGCAGTCCGCCGTGGCATCGATGTCCTCTGAGGTGCCGTTGAGCGTCAAGCGCGTGGGCCGGTCGGACAGGGCGGCGCAGATCAGGAGGCGGTGGGCCTCCGACTTGGACGCCGGAGCGGTGACGGTCCCGGCGAGAGGGCGCGGACGGATGAGGGCCCTCATGCCACTTCACCCGATTCGGCGAGGCCGTCGGCGATGACGCCGGGGAGTTCGTCGACCCCCACCCGGCGCAGCTCGCAGGTGCCGACCTCCTTGGGGGTGATCAGCGTGATGTCGCTGCCGGAACGCTTCTTGTCGGAAAGCGCCGCGCGGGCCAGGGCCTCGGCCGGGAAGCCCGTGGTCGCGGGTAGGCGGTTTTTGATAAGCGTCCTCTCGACGCGGCGGGCCGTGTCCTGAGCGCACCAGCCCCGCTTGGCCGAGGCGCGCGCGATGACCGCGAGGCCAGCGGCCACGGCCAGCCCATGAGGGATGGAAAAGTCAGAGCACCGCTCGATGGCGTGTCCCACCGTGTGCCCCAGATTCAGCAGCCTTCGCTCGCCCTGCTCGCGCTCGTCGCGTTCCACCACGGCGGCCTTGTACCGAACGCAGTGCAGAATGACGTCCGTAAGGCGCTCCCGGGGAGCGCCCCCCTCCTCGAAGAGCCGGAACAGGGGCTCGTCGCCCAGGACCCCGACCTTGATGGCCTCGGCAGCCCCGCACCGGTACTCCCGGTCCGGCAGGGAGGTCAGGCAATCCGTGTCGCACAGCACGAGGGAGGGCTGGTGAAATGCCCCAGCCAGGTTCTTCCCGGCGCTCAGGTCCACGGCGGCCTTGCCTCCGACGGAGGAGTCCACGGCGGCAAGCAGCGTCGTAGGGATCTGGACGAGGGGGATGCCCCGCATGTAGCACCCAGCGGCGAAGCCGGCCAGATCGCCGATGACGCCCCCGCCCAGCGCGACGACGATGTCGGTGCGGCCCATGCCTTCATGGGCCATCGCCTCGAGCAGTTCGCCGAAGGTGGAAAGGTTCTTGGTACCCTCCCCCGCGGGGAGGGCAAGGGAGGCGTGCGTGAACCCGGCATCGGTCAGGCTGTCGAGGCAGGCTCTCAGGTAGAGGGGGCCGACGTTGGCATCCGTCACGACAAAGGCCCTGCGGGGTCCCAGCGTCCGCGCGATCCTCTCCCCGCAGCGCTGCAGGAGCCCCGCCCCGACCTCGACGTCGTACCCTGACCCCACGTTGACCCTCACGACGGCGGACATTCAGTTCCCTCCCGCCTGGGCCTTTTTCTCCCGGCCTTCCTTTAGGAGAGCCCTGAGGCGTGCGGCGTCGTCCGACTTCAGAGCGTCGAGGTATCCGTTTAAGTTGTCGATCAGGGTCTCGATCTGGCCGACGAGAAAGTCCCGATTGTCCATGAGGAGCTCCGTCCAGAGGATTTCGTCGAGGCGCGCCACGCGGGTCATGTCCCGAAAGCTGCCGGCGGAGAAGCCTCTGCGTTCGAGGGCCTCCGGAGAGCGGACGTAGGCGCTCGACACCACGTGGGCCAGTTGGGAGGTGTAGGCGATGATCCGGTCGTGCTCCTCCGGGGTCGTGAAGGTGAGGGAGGCGAAGCCGACGTCCGTGAAGAAGGCCTTGAGCCGGTCGAGGAGCTGGATGTCCGTGTCCGGGCCCCTCATGAGGATCATCGAGCTGCCGGCGAAGAGGTCCGGCTGAGCGTTGACGAACCCACTGCGCTCCAGGCCCGCCATGGGATGCCCCCCGACGTAGGTGAAGCCGTGCTGGCGCGCCAGGGGCGCGAGCTCCCGGCAGACGGCCCGCTTGATCCCGCACAGGTCGATCACGACGGTCTTGCGGGATATCCCTTTCGCGTGCTCCTGCACCCAGCCGACGACGGACCGGGGCGCCAGGGCCAGCAGGAGGAGGTCGCAGTCGGCGAGGTTTTCATCCGTCAGAGGCCCGTCGATGGCCCCACACAGGCGGGCCAGCGTCATGGTTTCGCGGTCGATGTCCGCCCCCCATACGGTGTGGAGCGTACGCGTCTTGACGCTTTTCGCCATGGAGCCGCCGATGAGCCCCAGGCCGACGATCCCGACGTTCATGCCGTCCTCTCCAGCTCTTGTACGGCGGCGTGAAGGGCCTTGATCTGCCTCGCCAGCCGGTCGAAGACCTCAGGGCGCAGGGACTGGCTTCCGTCGCAGAGGGCGTGCTGTGGGTCGTTGTGGACCTCAATGATCAGGCCGTCGGCTCCGGCCGCCACGGCGGCGAGGGCCATGGGGGGGACGAGGTTGGCCTTGCCCGTGGCGTGGCTGGGGTCCACGATGATGGGGAGGTGGCTCTGCTGCCGCAGGACGGGAATGGCGGAGAGGTCCAGCGTGTTGCGCGTTGCGGTCTCGAAGGTTCGGATGCCTCGCTCGCAGAGGACGACCTTCTCGTTGCCCTCGCTCATGACGTACTCCGCGCTCATCAGGAGCTCCTCGATGGTGCCGGACATGCCGCGCTTCAAGAGGATGGGCTTGTCCTGTTTGCCCAGCTCCTTCAGAAGGTTGAAGTTCTGCATGTTGCGCGCTCCAACTTGGATGACGTCCACGTCGTCGAAGTACTCAAGCTGGTGGACCTCCATCAGCTCGGTGACGATGGGCAGCCCTGTGGCCTTCTTGGCGAGGCTCAAAAGGCGAAGGCCCTCGACGCCCTTGCCCTGAAAGGAGTAGGGGGAGGTGCGCGGCTTGAAGGCGCCGCCGCGGAGCATCGTCGCGCCGCTCTCCTTCACGGCCTGGGCCACGGCCAGGATCTGCTCCTCGCTCTCGACGGAGCAGGGCCCCGCCATGATGGTGAGGGTCCCGCCGCCGATCTGGCGGCCTGCGACCTCGATGACGGTGTCCTTGGGGTGGAATTTGCGGTTGGCCTTCTTGTAGGGCTCCTGGACGCGCCGCACGCTCTCGACGATGTCGAGGGCAGCGATGAGATCGATGTCCATTGCGGCCGTGTCGCCCACGAGCCCCAGCACGATGTGGGACTCGCCCGTGCTGGTGTGGACCTGAAGCCCTTTGTCCCGAAGCCACGCGACGAGGCTCTCAAGCTGTGCTGGATCCGGATCTTTTTTCAGAATGATGATCATGACGACTACCTCCATAAGTTTTATTATGAGAACGAAAACGCCCCCGCAGCGCTTCATGGCTGCCGGGGGCGTTCTTGATGCCGTAACGAAGAGGGTGCGTTAAAGAGCTTCACTCCCAGCCAAGCGCAAATTGGGCCTGCCGTAATCATAGGCAAAGCCGAAAAAGCAATAGCTAAAGAGCTTGACTGCGGTAAGACGCATCTCAAAAGACCTCGATTCCAAGTTCCAAAAGCCGCACGGCCCTGTCGGCCGCAAACTCAGAGCATCCTCTTACAACGTAAAAGAGGCTTGTCGAACGATGTTGCAAATCATTACACAAGCACAGCAGAAAGTCAAGCTGGGATTGGGGGCCCAAATCCACGGGAACGCAAAGCGCGGGCAAAGTAAGAGGGCCAGGCAGAGGAAAAGTTTTAAAAAATGGGCTGTTCACCCCTCCGCTGCCTTCAAATACGGAAATATCTTCCCGTTCTCACAATAACCCCGTCAGCGTGGGCTCGCACCCACACCCCCTCTCGGCTATTGGCCCAGCGTTCTCCTGCTCATTCCAGCGAGATAGCCAATTTCTCAAGCTTCCGGTACGCTCCTAGAAACCAACTCCCCACAACTCCCCCTTTCACCTGCAGCACCATGCGGCGCGCATGGCGCACCATACGCCCTATGCTCGTGTAAAACACAAATCGCAGCGTCCTGGGACGGTAACTCCTCAACGCTTCAGGCAGAAGCAGACGCTTTAACAAACTGTGCAGCGACAGAGACAGCACCGACACATTCCACCAAAACGCGTTCGACCCAAATCGGTGCGAGATGACGTGCCCGCCGGCCAGGTCCTCCTTCAGGATGCGGTGCACTTCCTCTGACTTGCCGCACCGCTCACGATACCAACGGATTACCGCTCCTCCCTCCCAATCCAACAGGTTCGTCACGATACCAAACACCTTGTATACGTGGCCCCCAAGCTCCGTCAGATGCAGCTTCTTCACCTTGGCGTTCTCAGACTCCAGGTCGTCGATCAGCTCCGGTATGAACAGCTGCCGTGAGTCCTGCAGCTCCTGAGACAGTCGGAGCTTCTTTCCCGATCCCTCCAACTCGAATGCCTCGCGAATGGCAAGAAAACGGTACGTCGGACCTTTCTTGTCGAGACTCAAAGACTGTGGCGCATAGACGACCTCCGCCCATTCCTGGCCGTTGCCCAAAGGGCGCCAATCCTTCTCACAAACTGCCTCCACCGCCTCCCTGAAATCCCGGTATACAGGACACGAGATCGCAAACTCGATCACCCTGAAACGCGCATCCTGACCCTCCGCCAGATAGCGCAAAAGGCGCGTCTGGTAACCCGCACTGTCCGAACGGTACCTCACCTTCCTCACTCCCGCAGGAAGATGCGCCAGTACCCCCTGCAGCTGCTCCAGCTGTCCGTGCCCAGGCTTCACATTCCCGTCCCGGTATTCCGTCGCCACAGGCAGGTCGTACTCCGGACAGTACACGTTCAACGCCTCGTAACTCCGTTTCCCCTGGTAGTTGTACAACGCCCCGCTCGTCTTCGTCTCGATGAACGTCGCGTCCTGGTCCAGCGTCAACTCCTCCTGCACGGACGCCTCGAACGCGCACCTCAGAAGATGGCGGTGCACCTCCTCAAACCCCCTCAGCGCCTCATTCGATGCCGGGACAAAGGAACGGCCATGACCCCGCTCCCGGTCCTCCGATTCGTTATGAAAACAGCTGGCGTAGTCCCGGGCCGACGTCGGAGATGGAAACGGCAGAGAGACTTTCTTCAGCCCCGCCTGCTCCTTCAAAAACTTCAGGTGTTCCACGGCTCTGCCGCCGCTGGAGATTGCGTTAAGCGCGTATCGTAACGACAGGACCCTATCGGAATTATCTGCGGAGTATGGTGTTTCTTCCATGCAGATAGGGCGCTGGAAAAAGATGCTGAGCGACAGGGCGTCCGAGCTTTTTGAGACGGGGAGCTCAATGGACGTAGAAAAGATCACCGACCCGTTGTACAAGGAAATCGGGCGCCTGAAAATGGATATAGAGTGGCTCAAAAAAAAAACGAGGAGGAATTGAGCGTCGCTGAACGGCGCAGTTTTGTTAATCCGTGCGATGCCGAGATGAGCATCAGACGCCAGTGCAAGCTTTTGGCATTGAGCCGCTCAGGCTATTACCGATCATTGTTGCCCTGCAGGGAGAGTGAGGCTAACGAAGAACTGATGAAGGCAATCGACCGGCAGTATATCCAGACGCCGTTCTATGGGAGTCGGAGGAAGGCGATCTGGCTCAAAGGTCAGGGATATGCGGTAAACCGTAAGCGAGTGATGCGTCTGATGCGAAAGATGGGACTGGAAGGCCAGGCTCCTGGCCCATCGACGAGCAAGCCCCATCCGGAGCACAAGGTATATCCGTATCTGCTTCGGGGTCTTGAGATAACGTCTGTCAACCAGGTATGGAGCACCCAAATCCACGGGTTGCGATGGCTTTATCGAGGCTCAAGCCCGTCGTAGCACAGGTTAAGCCGATTCTGATCTTTCACCCGTCAGGTGAGGCAAAAAACGCATAAAACCGGTTTCTGACGCACGTTAAAAATTTTGCCCGCGGATTTGGGGAGCACGGATATTACGTACATTCCTCTGAAGCAGGGGTACATGTACCTGGCGGCGGTAATGGACTGGTACAGCCGTTATGTGCTGTCGTGGGAGCTGTCGAACAGCCTGGACAGCGAATTCTGCGTGAGGGCACTGGAGGTGGCATTGAGTCGAGGTAAACCTGAGATATTCAACACGGATCAGGGCAGTCAATTTACGAGCGATGACTTTACGAGCCGGCTTTTGGACAGTGCGATACGCATCAGCATGGATGACCGTGGTCGTGCGTTGGACAACATTTTTATTGAGCGTCTATGGCGAAGCCTGAAGTACGAGTGCATCTATCTGAACGAGTATGAGAATGTGCCCGAATTGCTGGAAGGGCTGAGGTGGTGGTTCGGATTTTACAATGAGGAGCGTCCGCTCACGGCGTTACCGGGAAGGATAACCCCGCGCAACATGTATGAAAAGTGCCTCATTTCTTGAACCTTGACCTAAACTCTCTTTCCCCTCTTTTTGGTCCTTGACATGGGGACCACTATAGAGGTCATCTATGCGCCACAGTCTTTGAGCCTCGGCAGGAAAGGTCCGACGTACCGTTTTCTTGCCATTCGCGAGGCATTCGAGTTGGAGGGATCGGGAAAGAAGCTTCGACTGTCTCAGGAGCTGCAGGACTCACGGCAGCTGTTCATACCGGAGCTGATCGACGACCTGGAGTCTGAGAACGCCAAGGTGAAGAAGCTGCATCTGACGGAGCTTGGCGGCCACGTATACAAGGTGTTTGGTATCGTGACGAACCTGTTGGATTGGGAGGGAGGAGCGGTAATCCGTTGGTATCGTGAGCGGTGCGGCAAGTCAGAGGAAGTGCACCGTATCCTGAAGGAGGACCTGGCCGGCGGGCACGTCATCTCGCACCGATTTGGGTCGAACGCGTTTTGGTGGAATGTGTCGGTGCTGTCTCTGTCGCTGCACAGTTTGTTAAAGCGTCTGCTTCTGCCTGAAGCGTTGAGGAGTTACCGTCCCAGGACGCTGCGATTTTTGTTTTACACGAGCATAGGGCGTATGGTGCGCCATGCGCGCCGCATTGTGCTGCAGGTGAAAGGAGGGGTTGTGGGGAGTTGGTTTCTGGGAGCGTACCGGAAGCTTGAGAAATTGGCTATCTCGCTGGAATGAGCAGGAGAACGCTGGGCCAATAGCCGAGAGGGGGTGTGGGTGCGAGCTCACGCTGACGGGGTTATTGTGAGAACGGGAAGATATTTCCGTATTTAAAGGCAGCGGAGGGGTGAACAGCCCATTTTTTAAAACTTTTCCTCTGCCTGGCCCTTTACTTTGCCCGCACTTTGCGTTCCCGTGGATTTGGGTTGAACCCAAATCCACGGGCAAAGTTTTTAACGTGCGTCGGAAACCGGTTTTGCACGTTCGCCGCTGCACTTGGCGGACGCAAAAGGGGAATTGTCTCAATCTATGCAACAACGCATTTTATCCTTCATAAAGGCCATCGCAACCTGTGGATTTGGGTTGAACCCCAACCCGCGGGCAAAAAAATAGCACCTTGCAGGGACTGTTTGCAAAAACAGTGTTAAGCTTAAGTCACCAAACAATAAGCCATCACCTGCGAGGTGCGAAGACCATTATGCCATACAAACGACCAAAAATCGAGGTTAAGACGACGGACAAGATGCAGGACATCACCCCTTTTGCCGGCCTTTTCCCCGTTATCGAACTTTGGAATCGGCTCCATCTTGACGAAATCATCGATACTTTCATAGGAATCAGGAAGGACAAAGGGTACCGGGACTCCGAGCAGCTTCTGTCGATGGTCCTGCTGAACCTCAGCGGCGGCAGAGCCGTGGAACACCTGAAGTTTTTGAAGGAGCAGGCGGGGCTGAAGAAAGTCTCCCTGCCGTTTCCATCTCCGACGTCGGCCCGGGACTACGCCAGCTGTTTTCATAACGAATCGGAGGACCGGGAGCGGGGTCATGGCCGTTCCTTTGTCCCGGCATCGAATGAGGCGCTGAGGGGATTTGAGGAGGTGCACCGCCATCTTCTGAGGTGCGCGTTCGAGGCGTCTGCGCAGGAGGAGTTGACGCTGGACCAGGACGCGACGTTCATCGAGACGGAGATGAGCGGGGCGTTGTACAACTACCAGGGGAAACGGAGTTACGAGGCGTTGAACGTGTACTGTCCGGAGTACGACCTGCCTGTGGCGACGGAATACCGGGACGGGAATGTGAAGCCTGGGCACGGACAGCTGGAGCAGCTGCAGGGGGTATTGGCGCATCTTCCTGCGGGAGTGAGGAAGGTGAGGTACCGTTCGGACAGTGCGGGTTACCAGACGCGTCTTTTGCGCTATCTGGCAGAGGGTCAGGATGCGCGTTTCGGGGTGATCGAGTTTGCGATCTCGTGTCCTGTATACAGGGATTTCAGGGAGGCGGTGGAGGCAGTTTGTGAGAAGGATTGGCGCCCTTTGGGCAACGGCCAGGAATGGGCGGAGGTCATCTATGCGCCACAGTCTTTGAGTATCGACAAGAACGGTCCGACGTACCGTTTTCTTGCCATTCGCGAGGCATTCGAGTTGGAGGGATCGGGAAAGAAGCTCCGACTGTCTCAGGAGCTGCAGGACTCACGGCAGCTGTTCATACCGGAGCTGATCGACGACCTGGAGTCTGAGAACGCCAGGGTGAAGAAGCTGCATCTGACGGAGCTTGGCGGCCACGTATACAAGGTGTTTGGTATCGTGACGAACCTGTTGGATTGGGAGGGAGGAGCGGTAATCCGTTGGTATCGTGAGCGGTGCGGCCAGTCAGAGGAAGTGCACCGTATCCTGAAGGAGGACCTGGCCGGCGGGCACGTCATCTCGCACCGATTTGGGTCGAACGCGTTTTGGTGGAATGTGTCGGTGCTGTCTCTGTCGCTGCACAGTTTGTTAAAGCGTCTGCTTCTGCCTGAAGCGTTGAGGAGTTACCGTCCCAGGACGCTGCGATTTTTGTTTTACACGAGCATAGGGCGTATGGTGCGCCATGCGCGCCGCATTGTGCTGCAGGTGAAAGGGGGAGTTGTCGGGAGTTGGTTTCTGGGAGCGTACCGGAAGCTCAAGAAATTGGCTATCTCGCTGGAATGAGCGGGAGAACGCTGGGCCAATAGCCGAGAGGGGGTGTGGGTGCGAGCTCACGCTGACGGGGTTATTGTGAGAACGGGAAGATATTTCCGTATTTGAAGGCAGCGGAGGGGTGAACAGCCCATTTTTTAAAACTTTTCCTCTGCCTGGCCCTTTACTTTGCCCGCGCTTTGCGTTCCCGTGGATTTGGGTTGAAATTTCTCGCTTGCATTGTTCAAAAAGCCGTGATACAATATCCTTCGTTGCTCAGAAGAGCGGCAGGGGCGAGAGCCCGCGAGAAACTTGACAAAAGAATACAGCGTGTAAATATCATGCAGGATGAAGTCAGTTTTCACTGAGAGTTTGATCCTGGCTCAGGATGAACGCTGGCGGCGTGCGTAACACATGCAAGTTGGACGACGGTGTCATGAAGTGGTAACACGGAATGGCATACGGAGTAGCGGACGGGTGAGTACAACATGAGAAGCTGTCCTTCAGTGGGGGACAACGTCTGGAAGCGGACGCTAATACCCCATAGGCCGAGAGGTTAAAGCAGAGATGCGCTGGAGGAGGTGCTCGTGCCCTATCAGCTAGTTGGTGAGGTAATGGCTCACCAAGGCGACGACGGGTAGCCGGCCTGAGAGGGTGAACGGCCACACTGGAACTGAGATACGGTCCAGACTCCTACGGGAGGCAGCAGTGGGGAATATTGGGCAATGGGAGGAATCCTGACCCAGCGACGCCGCGTGAACGATGAAGGCCTTAGGGTTGTAAAGTTCTTTTATGTGGGAAGAAGGAAGTGACGGTACCACATGAATAAGCCCCGGCTAACTACGTGCCAGCAGCCGCGGTAATACGTAGGGGGCGAGCGTTGTCCGGAATTACTGGGCGTAAAGGGCACGCAGGCTGTGATTCAAGTCAGCTGTAAAAGGATGCGGCTTAACCGTGTTTAGCAGTTGAAACTGGATGACTGGAGTGCTGGAGAGGCAAGTGGAATTCCCAGTGTAGCGGTGAAATGCGTAGATATTGGGAAGAACATCGGTGGCGAAGGCGACTTGCTGGCCAGTAACTGACGCTGAGGTGCGAAAGCCAGGGTAGCAAACGGGATTAGATACCCCGGTAGTCCTGGCTGTAAACGATGAATGCTAGGTGTGCGAGCAGAGATGTTGGTGTGCCGCAGTTAACGCGATAAGCATTCCGCCTGGGGAGTACGGTCGCAAGATTGAAACTCAAAGGAATTGACGGGGGCCCGCACAAGCGGTGGAGCACGTGGTTTAATTCGATGCAAACCGAAGAACCTTACCTGGGTTTGACATGTATGTGGTAGGAGTCTGAAAGGGCGACGACGTACTTTCGGGTACGAGCATACACAGGTGCTGCATGGCTGTCGTCAGCTCGTGTCGTGAGATGTTGGGTTAAGTCCCGCAACGAGCGCAACCCCTGCGGCCAGTTGCCAGCGGTTAGGCCGGGCACTCTGGCAGGACTGCCATCGACAAGATGGAGGAAGGTGGGGATGACGTCAAGTCATCATGGCCCATATGTCCAGGGCGACACACGTGCTACAATGGGCGGTACAGAGGGAAGCGACACTGCGAGGTGAAGCGGATCCCATAAAGCCGCTCTCAGTTCGGATTGAAGTCTGCAATTCGACTTCATGAAGTTGGAATCGCTAGTAATCGCAGATCAGCCAAGCTGCGGTGAATCCGTTCCCGGGCCTTGTACACACCGCCCGTCACACCACCCGAGCCGGGTGTACCCGAAGCCGGTGGCCTAACCGAAAGGAAGGAGCCGTCGAAGGTGTGTCTGGTGAGGGGGGTGAAGTCGTAACAAGGTAGCCGTACGGGAACGTGCGGCTGGATCACCTCCTTTCTAAGGAGACCAGGTGAGTTGGACAAGTCCAGCTGACACGAGTCTTAATGGTTTTAAACCTGCTGGTATTTACGCGCTGTGTTTTTTTATGATGGGCCGATAGCTCAGTTGGTTAGAGCACGCGGCTGATAACCGCGAGGTCGGAGGTTCGAATCCCCCTCGGCCCACCATGTTCAATTCAAGGGGATGTAGCTCAGTGGGAGAGCAATGGCTTTGCAAGCCATGGGTCGTCGGTTCGAATCCGATCATCTCCACCATGCTTGTTGAGTTATGATTTCCCTGTGTATATTGACAACGGAATAGAAGGCAAAGATGAATTGGAGAGCAAAGGAATAAGGGCATACGAAGGATGCCAAGGCATCTGACAGCGAGGAAGGACGCGGCTAGCGGCGAAATGCTCCGGGGAGAGGCAAGCGATCGTTGATCCGGAGGTGTCCGAATGGGGGAACCCCCCTGGCGCAGGCCAGGGACCCGCAAGAGCGGGGGCGAAGTCGGCGAAGTGAAACATCTCAGTAGCCGGATAGAGAAGAAATCGAAGAGATACCCTAAGTAGTGGTGAGCGAACGGGGAAGAGCCTAAACCGACTGCGTGTAAGCCTGCAGGCGTTGCGCAGGGCGGTGTAATAGGGACGTGCTGGAGGGCACTGCAGAGCCCTCGGACAGTTACCAAGTTCAAGTCTAGTTGAATGGTGTTGGGAAAGCCAGCCTGAGAGGGTGAGAGCCCCGTAAGCGAAAGGATTGAGCCTGTCTGAGCACGGACCCTGAGTAGGCCGGAGCACGAGGAATTCCGGTTGAATTCGGGCCGACCATGGTCCAAGGCTAAATATGTCAGATGACCGATAGCGAAGAGTACCGAGAGGGAAAGGTGAAAAGCACCCCTGGCGGGGAGTGAAAGAGACCTGAATTCGTATGCTTACAAGCGATCGGAGCATGACGTACGTCTTCGGGTGTACGGGTGTGTGACGGTATGCCTTTTGTAAAATGAGCCGGCGAGTTATTGTGCATAGCGAGGTTAAGGAGCAGGAGCTCCGGAGCCGGAGGGAAACCGAGTCTGAATAGGGCGCTTAGTTTTGCATAATAGACCCGAAGCCCGACGATCTATCCATGTCCAGGTTGAAGCTCCGGTGAAGCGGGGTGGAGGACCGAACCGAAGCCTGTTGAAAAAGTCTCGGATGAGGTGTGGATAGGAGTGAAAAGCTAATCGAGTTGGGTGATAGCTGGTTCTCCCCGAAATGCATTTGGGTGCAGCCCGGAATGTTTAGTGGCGGGGGTAGAGCACTGAATGGACGCGGGCGGTTGTAACCGTACCAAATTCAATCAAACTGCGAATACCGCTACTTAAGAGTTCCGGAGTGAGACTGCGGGAGAGAAGTTTCGTGGTCGAGAGGGAAAGAGCCCAGATCCACGGCTAAGGTCCCAAAGACATGCTAAGTGTGGCAAGGATGTGACGATGCCCGGACAGCCAGGAGGTTGGCTCAGAAGCAGCCATCCTTTAAAGAGTGCGTAATAGCTCACTGGTCGAGGATTGTTGCGCCGAAAATACTGGGGGCTAAGCATGACACCGAAGCCTGGAGATTGACTTTAAGGAGTCGAATCGGTAGGGGAGCGTTGTATGCGGGGTGAAGTACGCCCGGAAGGACGTGTGGACTGCATACAAGAGAGAATGCCGGCATGAGTAACGCGAAGTGTGTGAGAATCACACTCACCGGAAGTCCAAGGGTTCCTGGGGAAGGTTGATCCGCCCAGGGTAAGGCGGGACCTAAGGTCAGGCCGAAAGGCGTAGCTGATGGACAACAGGTTGCTAATCCTGTCCCGCGATGAGTTCGTTACGACGATGGAGTGACGCAGGAGGCTAGGTGCGCCGGGTGATGGATCCCGGTCTAAGGGAGCGGCCTGACGAGGGAGGTAAATCCCCCTTGTTAAAGGTTAGACCTGATGGGGAGCGAGCCGCGAGGTGAGCGAAGGTATTGAAGCCAGGCTGCCAGGAAAAGCTTCTAAGGAGAACTCATAGCGCCCGTACCCGAAACCGACACAGGTGGACTGGCTGAGGAGGCTAAGGTGAGCGGGAGAACTATCGTTAAGGAACTCTGCAAATTGACCCCGTAACTTAGGGAGAAGGGGTGCCACGCTTGGTGCAAGCTGAGGGTGGTCGCAGAAACCAGGCACAGGCGACTGTTTACTAAAAACACAGGACTCTGCATAAGGCGCAAGCCGAAGTATAGGGTCTGACACCTGCCCGGTGCTGGAAGGTTAAATGGAGGGGTTAGTACAGTGATGTGCGAAGCTCTGAAATGAAGCCCCAGTAAACGGCGGCCGTAACTATAACGGTCCTAAGGTAGCGAAATTCCTTGTCGGGTAAGTTCCGACCTGCACGAAAGGTGTAACGATCTGTGCGCTGTCTCGACGGTAGGCCCGGTGAAATTGTGGTCCTGGTAAAGACGCCAGGTACCCGTGGTGGGACGGAAAGACCCCATGGAGCTTTACTGTAACTTAGTATTGAATTTTGTCCTACGATGCACAGGATAGGTGGGAGGCATTGAGAGTGGGATTTTGGTTCCATTTGAGCCGCCGTTGGGATACCACCCTTTGTATGATGAAATTCTAACCCGGAGGCGTTGAAACACGCGCGGGGACATTGCTAGGCGGGCAGTTTGACTGGGGCGGTCGCCTCCCAAAGAGTAACGGAGGCGCGCAAAGGTCACCTCAGGGCGAATGGAAACCGCCCTATGAGAGCGTAAGCGTATAAGGTGGCTTGACTGTGAGACGGACGTGTCGAACAGGAACGAAAGTTGGTGCTAGTGATCCGGTGGTGCCGAATGGAAGGGCCATCGCTCAACGGATAAAAGCTACCCTGGGGATAACAGGCTGATCTCGCCCGAGAGTTCCAATCGACGGCGTGGTTTGGCACCTCGATGTCGGCTCATCGCATCCTGGGGCTGAAGCAGGTCCCAAGGGTTGGTCTGTTCGCCCATTAAAGCGGTACGTGAGCTGGGTTTAGAACGTCGTGAGACAGTTCGGTCCCTATCCACCATGGGCGTAAGGTATTTGAGGAGAGCTGTTCCTAGTACGAGAGGACCGGAATGGACGAACCGCTAGTGTATCGGTTGTGGCGCCAGCTGCAAAAGCCGGGTAGCTATGTTCGGCCGGGATAACCGCTGAAAGCATCTAAGTGGGAAGCCCCCTCCAAGATGAGATACCTGACTCTATAAGAGATAAGACGTCCGCAAGACGAGCGGGTAGATAGGCCGGAAGTGTAAGCGTTGAGAGGCGTTGAGCTGACCGGTACTAATACGTCGAAACTTTGCACTCCAAATCATTGATGTTTTCTATTTTGGTTGTTGGTATATGCAGGGTAAAGAATTGTTTTCTGGTGGCCATGGCGGCAGGGGAACACCCGGACCCATGTCGAACCCGGAAGTTAAGCCTGCAAGCGCTGATGGTACTGTGTGGGGTACACACGGGAGAGTAGGTCGCTGCCAGAAAACTGATTTAAAGGCGGAGGAAGCTGACATACGTCAGCTTCCTCCGCCCTTTTTTATGCCCACAAATTGACCCCTGCAAGAGGGGCACCCGTAGGGGCTGGGGTAATCCAGCACGACGACCTCCACGGAAACCCTCTGGCAAAATGACCCCGCTCTACGCGCGGTCGTTTACGTGTCGATTCGGCGCATCTCCCGGATCGTTTTGTTCCTGTAAATCAGGTCGTCCCTGATCGTGAAGCCGCTCCTTTCCCAGAACGAATTTCCCCCCTGGTTCCTGGCGAACACGACCAGCGCAACCTTGTTGATGCTGCAGCCCTTCAGTGCTTCCATTGCCGCGTTCACCAGCTTTGTCGCGATGCCTCGTTTTCTGTAATCCGGGTGGATGGACGTGTGGTAGATGTACCCTCTGCGTCCGTCGTGTCCGGACAGGATCACGCCCACGACGCTCTCCTGCTCGATCGCCACAAAGCAGGTGTCGGGATTTCTGGTCAAAAATTTCGCGATCCCCTCCCTTGAGTCGTCCAGGTCGTTCAACCCCATCCCTGAGCAGGACGTCCACAGGGCATACACTTCGTCATAGTCAGCAACGAGCATTTTCCTGATTTCCAAGCGCGTATCTCCTTTCGGTACAGAGGCACAAAACTGCAAAACACTTTCGCAACGACGGGGACATGGGTGGCTCCTGCGGTTGTCTGACGGCGAAGACGGCCCTGAGGGGCAGGTGACGCGCCGGGGCCATCGCTGAAGGAGCAAAGAAGGATCAAAAAAGAACGATTGACCTGGGTCAATCGTTCTTGCCGATGCACTCTGCCGGTCGTCTCAGGCCGGTTCAAACTCGTCCTTGCCCACGGCGCAGAGCGGGCACACCCAACCCTCCGGAAGGTCCTCAAAGGCAGTGCCTGGTGCGACGCCGTTATCCGGATCGCCAGCCTCCGGGTCATAGACATACCCGCAGACCTTGCACACGTACTTCTTCATAAAGATTCCCCCCTGCTGTTGCTTGTTGCGGCCTTCAAACAAAGTTTCAAGACCATTCGGCCTTATTATAGCTTAACCGCGTCGAATGTTGCAAACCTGCGTCCGGCTCCGGGAAACGCCAAGCTGAATCGGAGCCCGTCGCCGCATGGGGGGCTTTCCATCCCACCAAGGGAAGCTGCAATGGGGGGGCTGCCGCCGCCGCTCTCTCGCAGCGAGCCGTTAGCGCCTGTCGGAGTCCAGAGCCTTTACGGAGGCTTTGTCAGTGAATCCGCTCTTCCCCGGGTCACCAGAGATTCATGCTCAAGAAACCGGTTGGAATGGTACAATAAAAAGGCTGAAGGGTCAAAAACGATCGAAGGACTATCTCCTGAAGGGGATCGAGGGGGCGATAACGTGAGCAATTCCTTATATCGGCAGTATCGTCCCCAGAGGTTTGCCGACGTCGTGGCCCAGGAGGCGGCACGGGATGTCCTGATGCACGCTCTCGAAAACTCGCGCATCGGTCACGCCTACCTGTTTTCCGGACCGAGGGGCTGTGGAAAGACCTCCATAGCGCGGATTTTGGCGAAAGCCTTGAACTGCCGTGCTCCCCTTGGCGTCGAACCCTGCGGTTCCTGCGTCAACTGCATGGCGATCACGGCGGGCAGCAGCCCTGACGTTGTGGAGATCGACGAAGCTTCCAACAACAGCGTAGACGAGGTGCGTCAACTGAAGAGTCAGGTGCCACTGGTGCCCTTCGCTTCAAAGTACAAGGTCTACATCATTGACGAAGTCCACATGCTCTCCGCCGCAGCCTTTAACGCGCTCCTGAAGACGTTGGAGGAGCCCCCCTCCTACGTGGTCTTCATCCTGGCCACAACGGAACCCTACAAGGTGCCCGTCACCATCCGTTCCCGCTGCCAGCACATCCCGTTTCACAGCATCGGGGCCCGGAAGATCTTTGAGCACCTCACGCACGTCTGCGAATGGGAAAGGACTGCCGCTCAGCCGGAGGCGCTCTGGGAGGTCGCCCGACAGGCGGACGGCGCTCTGCGCGACGCCCTTTCCATGCTGGAACAGATCATCAACCGCGCCGCAGGCGAGGTCACCCTGGAGGACGTCGAGTCCGCCCTGGGTGCGGGTAGCCGCCCTGCCGTTGAACGTTGGCTCTCTGCCCTGAAGGGCGAGGGCAGTTCCTCCTATGTGGAGTTCACCAAGATGATGGAAGGGGGATCGCCGCAGCACGTCTTTGAGGAGCTGTTCTCCCTCGTGAAGAACCTGTGGCTTGCCGTGCGCTGGCCAAACGTGACGAGAGAACTTGACGTCTCCGAGCAGGAGAAGAAATTTCTTGCGGAGGAGGCGCCGCGGTGGTCCGCGGAGGAGCTGCGCACCCTGCTGGAGGCCGTCGCCAACCTACTTGTGCAGGTCCGCCTCGGCGTCAGGATCGATATCCTGACCGGACTTCTGATGCTGGAGCTTTCCCGTATCCTCGAACCGGACGGGGCCGCGACGAGGCGGCCCCAGGGAACGGCGAGCCCCAGCCCGCAGCCTCTATCCGCCGGCCCCGCAGCGGAGCCTGTGGAGGAGCCGGCGAAAGGGGAGGAAGAACGAGTCCCGATCCCACAGCCCCCTGACGAAAGGGGAACGGATCGAGCTGAGGGGCCTTTGAATGCGGACTGGAAGCCCGCCTCGAAGGAGGCCTTCGTCAAGCTGATGGCCGCTGCCCGTCAGGCGGACTTCGTCCTCTATTGTGCCCTTTTGGACGCCGATATGAAGCAGAGCGGGAGCTCCGTGCTCCTGGACATGAGGGATCGCTATCCCTACGAGACGCTGTGCCTCGAACGCTGGCGCTCCGGCCTCCTGGAGCTGCTGGAGGGGGCAGCCGACGGCGTGTTCCTCCGCTACCGGGACGAGGTGTTCGCCTGTGCCGGCGGCGGGCCGCGCGTTGAGGAGGCTGCCGGCGCAGGACGGAAAGGGGCGGTGCCGCAGCCTCAAGAAAAGGAGGAAACACAGCACCCCACCTCCCCGGAGGAAGAGGCGAGGCGACCGGTACACCCGGTTGAAAACGCGTCGCTCAAGGATGAAAGGCTTTCATCCGACCTGCCCTTTGACGGACTGGTCCACGATTTGTCGGTGCTGATGAAGGGCGAGGTCGTGCTGGTACGCCGCGAGGCGGATGAGGCGGCCAGGGAGAGGATGGAAGAAGCTGGAGAGGACGATGAATGATCAATGACCCGGCCTTTTGTACACCTGCACGTCCACACGGAATACAGCCTGCTGGACGGAGCCATCAGGACGAAGCAGCTTGCCGCGAAGGTGGCGGACTGGAGCGTGCCGGCGGTCGCCATGACGGACCACGGCGTCATGTACGGCGCCGTCGAGTTTTATGAGAACTGCCGCGCCGCCGGAGTGAAGCCGATCCTGGGGTGCGAGATCTACGTGGACCCCGACGGCCATCGCTCAAGGGAAAAGAAGGGGAAGAACAACCACCTCATCCTCCTCGCCGAGAACGAAGAAGGGTATCGCAACCTCGTCAAGCTCGTCTCCATCGCCAACACGGACGGCTTCTACTACAAGCCGCGCATCGATCACGACCTTCTGGCCAGCTGCGCCAGGGGGATCATCGCCTCCTCCGCCTGTCTGGCGGGGGAGGTGCCCCAGCTGGTCCTGCAGGGCCGGGAGGATGAGGCCGCCAAACGGGCGCTGCTCTACCAGGACATCATGGGGAAGGGAAACTACTTCCTTGAGATCATGTCCAACACCCTTCCCGAACAGGCCGTGGTGAACAAGGCTTTGATTCGCATCGCTAAAGACACGGGCATTCCCCTGATCGCCACGAGCGACGCCCATTACCTCAACGCGGAGGACTACGAATGGCACAAGATCCTGCTCCGCATCAATACCCATGCGGACGATACGGACGACGCCTTCGGCTTCAGCGTCAACGATTTTTACCTGCGCTCTCCAGAGGAGATGGACGCCATCTTCGGCGCCGAGGTGCCCGAGGCGCTGGACAACACGGTGGCGATCGCCGAGCGGTGCGGCGTGGAGATGAAGCTCAAGACAGGGCACTACATGCTGCCGAGCCTCGAACTCCAGGAGGGGATGACGCTGGACTCCCACCTCGAGGATGAGGCGAGGGCGGGGCTCAGAATGCGCCTGAACGCGGACACGCCGCCCGCAGAGTATGCGGAACGCCTGGAGTACGAACTGAACGTCATCACCCGGATGGGCTTTTCCGCCTACTTCCTGATCGTGGCCGGGATCATTCAGGCGGCGAAGGAGCGGGGGATTCCCATTGGGCCAGGACGCGGCTCAGCGGCGGGGTCCCTCGTGGCCTGGAGCCTGCGCATCACGGAGCTGGACCCCTTGAAGTACAACCTGCTGTTTGAGCGCTTTCTGAACCCGGAGCGCATCAGCATGCCCGACATCGACACCGACGTATCGGACCGCGGGCGCGAGCAGCTCCTGAAGCACATCGTGGAGCGCTATGGGAGCGACCGGGTGTCCCAGATCATCACCTTCGGCCGCATGAAGAGCCGCCAGGCGGTGAAGGATGTGGGGCGTGCCGTGGGGATGGAGTACGCTTTGATGGACAGGGTCGCAAAGCTGATCCCTGCCGACGCCAGGAGCATCCGCGAAGCCCTTGAGCGAACGCCGGAGCTGACGGAGCTTGCGGAGGAGGACCCGCGGATCAAAAACGTGCTGAGGACGGCGGAGCACATTGAGGGGTTGGCGCGTCACGCCTCCCAGCACGCGGCGGGCGTCGTCATCACGCCCGTTCCCATCACGGACCTGGTGCCCATTCGCCGCATCAAATCCACGGCCCCGTCGGCTCCGGACGGGGAGCTGGACGTCACCCAGACGGTGACCCAGTTCACGATGGAGCCCGTCGAGAAGCTCGGCCTGGTGAAGATGGACTTCCTCGGACTTCAGACGCTCTCCATCCTTGAGGAAGCGGTGGAGAACATCAGGCTCAACGGCAAAAACCCGCCCGACCTGCTGAGCCTCCCGATGGACGACCCGGCCACCTACAAGCTCCTTCAGGAGGCGGACACCATGGGGGTCTTCCAGTTGGAATCGGACGGCATCCGGGGAATGCTTCGCAAGCTTCGGATCGACTGCTTCGACGACCTGGTGGCGGCGCTGGCCATGTACCGCCCCGGGCCCCTCGACAGCGGCATGGTGGACCAGTACATCAAGTGCAAGCACGGCCAGGCGAAGCTGGAGTACCCGCACCCCCTGCTGGAGGATGTGCTGAAGGACACCTACGGCGTCATCCTCTACCAGGAGCAGGTGATGCAGTCCGCCTCCGTGCTGGCCGGGTATACCCTTGGCGAGGCGGACCTGCTGCGCCGCGCCATGGGGAAGAAGAAGGTCGAGGTCATGCAGGAGCAGAGGGCCAAGTTCCTCGATGGCGCCCGCCAAAAGGGCATCGACGAGAAGACGGCTTCGGGCATCTTCGACCTGATCGAGAAGTTCGCCGGATACGGCTTCAACAAGTCCCACAGCGCGGCCTACGCCCTCGTGTCCTACCAGACGGCGTACCTGAAGGCGAACTACAAGGCGGAGTTCATGGCGTCCTACCTGTCGAGCCAGATGAAGTCCAAGAAGGACGTCCTGGGGCACTACGTGCGCGAGGTGCGTCAAAGCGGCATCTCGGTCCTGCCGCCGGACGTCAACTCCTCTATGGAAAGCTTCACCGCCGTGGGCGACGTGATTCGCTTCGGGCTTGGGGCCGTCCTGAGGGTCGGGCATAACGCGGTGGAGGCCATCGTCAAGGCGCGGGAGGAGGGGCCCTTCAAGTCCCTGTGGGATTTCCTTCGCCGCGTGGACCTGCACGACATGAACCGGGCGATGATCGAGAACCTCATCAAGGCGGGGGCCTTTGACGAGATCACCCCAAACCGGGCCCGCCTTGTGGCGGCGCTGCCGGATTTCATCCTGGCCGCGCAGAAGATGGCCGCGGGCGGGGACCAGCTCTCGCTCTTCGACGCCATCGGGGACGACTCGGGAAGTGATCCTGAGCCGGACCTCCCCGACGTTGAGGAGTATGGAATCTATGATAAGCTGGATTACGAAAAAGAGGTTACGGGGCTCTACATCTCAGGACACCCCTTCGACAGCTGCGAGGCGCAGGTCCGCAAGTACGCCAACTGCTCGATCGCGGACCTTCCTCTGTGGAGGGGGAAGACGGCGCCGAAGGTGGGCGGGCTCATTCTCTCGGTCTCGGAGAAGACGACGAAGAAGGGGGACCTCATGGGCGTGCTGCTTCTGGAGGACTCCGAGAGCAGCGTCTCCATGGTGGCCTTCCCCAGGACGTGGGCGAAGGTAAAGGAGAGCGCCAGGGTGGGGGTCCCCTGCGTCGCCGAGGGGAAGATGGACGACCGCGAACAGCTGCTCCTGGATAAGCTGACGCCGCTGTCCGACTTCTCGGAACAGGACCCCCAGATCGTGCGCATCAGGCTGCGGGTGAACCTGGTCCCTCAGTTCGACGTGAAAAACTTTGCCCGCGCCCTGCGGGGATGCCGGGGGGCCTCGCCCATCCTCCTGGAGCTGCGGGACGATCACGACGCCTGCGTCCTGTATCTGAACGATTTTCGGGTTGACGCGCGGTCGCCGGAACGCCTGCACGAGCGCCTCCTCGAGGCTGTCCCGGCCGAGGCGCTCGAGGTGTGTTTGAGCGCAGATTGAGCTTGCGCGGGACGTCCAGTTCTTTCGAGCATCTGAGCATCTTTTGAGGTGAATGGAACATGTTTGTGAAAATCGTCTGTACGATAGGTCCTGCCAGCGAGAACTACGACACGCTAAAGGCTATGGCCGATGCGGGGATGAACGTGGCCCGCCTGAACTTCAGCCATGGCGATTACGAGGGACACGAGAAAAAGCTGAAGCTGGTCCGGCAGGTGGAGCGCGACGTCAAAAAGCCCATCGCGGCCCTGTTGGACACGAAGGGGCCGGAGATTCGGACGGGCAGGATGCAGGACGGCGCGATCCCCCTGGAGCAGGGCAGCCAGATCGTCCTGACGGGCAAGGAGGAGTGCGTTGGCACGCCCAAGCGCATTCACGTGAAGTACCCGCTGCTTGCCGACGAGGTGACGCCGGGACAGAGCGTCTTCATCGACGACGGTTCCCTGCGCCTTGAGGTGGAGAGGGTGGACGGTGACGACGTCGTCTGCAAGGTGATCGTCGGAGGGATCCTGAAGGACACGAAGGGCGTCAACATCCCAGGGGCGGACATCTCCCTGCCTGCCCTGTCGGAGAAGGACCGTGAGGACATCGCCTGGGGCATCCAGCACGGGATGGAGTACCTGGCGGTCTCCTTCGTCAAGACCCGCCAGGACGTCCTCGACGTGCGGAAGCTGGTGAAGAGCTGCGGCGGGGCCATGAAGCTGTTGGCCAAGATCGAGACGTATCAGGCCGTGCAGAACATCGAGGAGATCATCGACGTCGTGGACGGCGTGATGGTGGCCCGCGGCGACCTGGGCGTGGAGATTCCCACGGAGGACGTGCCGCTCGTCCAGAAGCGGCTCATCGCCCTGTGCCGTTCAAAGGGCAAGGTGGTGATCGTCGCCACGCAGATGCTGGACTCCATGATCCGGAACCCGCGCCCGACGCGGGCCGAGGCCAGCGACGTGGCCAACGCCGTCCTGGACGGGACGGATGCCGTGATGCTCTCCGGCGAGACGGCCTCCGGCAGCTACCCGGTGCAGGCCGTTGCCACGATGCGCCATATCGTCGATCGGACCGAGCGGGAGCTGGGAATGTGGGGGGTGCCCTTCCATGACGAGGCGTCCGTGATGGGAGTGCCGGATGCCGTCAGCGATGCCGCGGTCCTGATCTCCAAACGGGTGCAGGCCTCCGCCATCCTCTCCCTGACGAAGAGCGGCTCGACGGCCAAGATGATCAGCAAACACCGACCGATGTGCCCCATCCTGGGGCTGACGCCGCTGCAGCAGACATGGCGCGAACTGGCCCTGTGGTGGGGGATACAGCCGGTGCGCCTGGTGGAGCAGAACGACGTCAACGTGGCCGCCCGCGAGGCCATCAACAAGTGCCTTCAGGACGGCCTTCTGACGGAGGGGGAGCTGGTGGTCATCACGGCCGGCGTCCCCCTGGGGCAGCCCGGCTTCACGAACATGGTGGAGGTCCTGACGACGGGGACGGTCCTGCTCTCAGGCATCCCTCTGCTGAACAAGAACACGTCGGGCCCCGTATGCATCGCCACGACGCCGCAGGAGGCCCTTGAGAAGGCCACACCGGGCTGCGTCCTTGTCGTTCGGCAGATCACCGAGGACTATCGCCCCGTCCTGGAGAAGGTGGGGGCTCTGATCTCCGAGAGCGGTATGCTCGTCGCGGACGGCAACTTCCTCGCCGTCGATTACAACCTGCCCTGCGTCATCCGGGTGATGGACGCCTTCGCCACGCTTGCCGACGGGGACGTCGTCACGGTGGACGGGACGAAGGGGCTGATCTATCGCGGCAAGGTCCGGCTCGTCATCTAAGAATCAGGGTTGAAAGAGCATTGAGAGAGAATTGAGCTGAGAAGATGAGTTCAATATGGTCCGATGCCAGGACGTTTCTCGACATTTTTATCGTCTCCCTGATCATCTATCGGCTGTTGGTGCTGATCGTGGGGACGAGGGCGGTGCAGCTTTTGAAGGGCGTGCTGATCCTCGTCCTCTTTTCGGCTCTGGCGTCGATGCTCCGGTTTCGTCTCGTCTCGTGGCTGATCGGCCAATCGCTCTGGGCGCTGAGCTTCGCCATCCCCATCGTCTTCCAGCCGGAGCTGCGCAAGATGCTGGAGGAGATCGGGCGCGGCAACCTTTGGCAGCGCCAGCTTCCGAGGGACGTGGCGGAGCAGCGCGTCCGCCACATCATGGGGGCCCTCGGCTACATGAAGCTGCACCGCATCGGGGCGCTTCTGGTGCTGCAGGAGGAGACGGGGCTTGGCGAGTACTACAATACGGCGGTGCATCTCGACGCCAACATAACCCAGGAGCTCATCATCTCCATCTTCTGGAAGGACAACCCGCTGCACGACGGCGCCCTGATCATGAACCGCTATTCCCTCATCGCCGGAGGGTGCTACCTGCCGCTGATCGACGCCCCGGAGATATCCCGCTGGTACGGGACGCGCCACAGGGCGGCGCTGGGGCTGTCGGAGATATCCGACGCCATCGTCCTCGTGGTCTCCGAGGAGAGGGGAGAGATATCCCTTGCCTTCAAGGGCCGCCTCTCAAAGAACCTCAAGGACGCACAGGTGGAGAAGCTCCTGATGCACTACTTCGTGGGCGAACCGACGTTCCGCAGCTGGAGGGACAGGCTGCAGAGCTTCCAGCAGCTGCTCTGGGACCCCAGCACCCGGCAGCTGCACGAGGACCACGGTGACCGGTCTTAGGCAGAACGGATACAGGATGGACGGCATATCATGAAATCGGCTAGAAGAATCGATGAAATTTTGACCTCACCCTGGGCGCTGTGGACCATATCCGTCGCCACGGCCCTTTTGATGTGGTTTTACGTTACGGAAAACGATGAGGGCGTCTACGTGACGCAGAAGTTCTCCTCCCCCCTTGAATACCGCTTCCTGGATTCCCAGCTGATGCTCCGCAGCAGGGTCGCCGAGGTGGACGTGGAGATCAGGGGCCCGGAGAAGGCGATGGCCAGGCTCGACTACGGCCTCGTATCCTGCTTCGTGGACGCCAAGAACCTCGTCGGCGGCATCCGCTACACGCAGAACGTCAACGTGAGCCTTCCCCCCGACATCACGCTGGTCTCCTGCGTGCCCTCTCAGGTCGTGGTGGAGCCCGTGCGCCAGGCCTCGCGGCGCATGTCCGTCGAGGTCGTCCTGCCGCAGGATATACCGGAGGGGCAGTACCTGGAGGGGGTCGAGGTGCTTCCCAAAGAGGTTACCGTCCGCGGGTCCGAGGGGGACATCGCGAAGGTGGGGGCCCTTCAGGTGATGCCGACCGTCGCCGAGCTGCAGCTGGGGAAGGAGCTGCTCCTGCCCGTCAAGTTCGTCCAATCGGAGCCCTTCGAGGACAGCGTTGCCCTGGACCCCTCTCAGGCGAGGGTCCGGGGAGCCCTGGTGCGCGGCCTTCCAAAGAAGATGGTGCCGATCAATGCGAGGCTCAGCGGCAACCCGGACCGGGACCACGAGGTCAAGTCCGTCCTGACGGACCCCCTGGAGGCCCAGGTGGAAGGGCGCTCTTCCGTCCTGGCGAAGATTACGGCGGTGGATACGGAGACGGTGGACATCTCGCTGCTCTCGGCGGATCAGACGCTCATCGTCCCCCTGCGCGCTCCGAAGGGGGCGGAGTTGTCCGGGGTGAAGTCCGTGCGCCTCACGGTGACGCTCGGCGAGTTGAAGGCCGGAAAGCAGCTGACCAACGTCCCCGTCCAAATCCGCGGCTCGGAGGCCGACCAGTGGGTCGTCTCGCCGTCCTCCGCCTCCGTCGTCATCGAGGGGACGCCCTCACGAGTGGAGGAGGTCACGCCGGAAAGCGTGGGGCTGAACCTGTACGTCGATCTTTCAAGTATCTTTATAACTCCGGCGGACCTGGCCCTCAGGGCCGAGGTCGCTTCCGCCGATTTTCGCGTGATAAAAATCGAACCTTCCACGGTGACCGTCAACGCGGCTGAGAATCTGAAAAGATGGTGAGGTCGTCCTTTATGAAGAGCAAGAGAGTGTTGTTTGGCACGGATGGCGTCCGCGACGTCGCCAATAAAGGGGGGATGACGCCGGAGATGGCGTTGAGGCTGGGCCGGGCCTTCATCCTGTTCATGGCGGAACGGGGCACTCCCAAGCCGCGCATCGTCCTGGGGCGCGACACGCGGCGCAGCGGCATGATGCTGGAAGGGGCTCTGGCCGCGGGCATGACCTCCGCGGGCGCGGAGGTGCTCTCCCTGGGCATTATCCCGACGCCCGGCGTCAGCTACGCGGTCCGCCGGCTGACGGTGGACGGCGGGGCGGTGATCAGCGCCTCGCACAATCCGGCGGAGTACAACGGCATCAAGTTCCTGGATCGCGACGGCAGGAAGCTGTCCGACGACTCCGAGCTGAGCATCGAGGAGTACATCGGGGACAACCTCACGGACGACTGGCGCCCGACGGGCGCCTCCGTCGGCGAGGTCCGTCAGATCCCGCACATCGTCCACAGCTACGCGGAGCACCTCGCCTCCATGCTGAAGGACCACGAGGCAACGAAGTCCGGCATCGTGTTCGACTGCGCGCACGGCGCGGCGGGGACGGTGATGCCGACGCTCATCGAACGCCTGAACGCCGCGTGGCGGCTGATCGGAGCGGACCCCGACGGGATGAACATCAACGAGGGCGTGGGCGTGATGCACATGCGCCACATTGGAAACTGCGTCACGGACTTCGGGTGCCGGATCGGGTTCGCCTTCGACGGGGACGCCGACCGGGCGCTGGCTGTGGACTCGCGGGGCCGCGTGATCGACGGCGATATCATCCTCTGGGTGCTGGCGCGCTGGCTTGCTGGGGAGGGGCTGTTGGGCAGCGGCGTCGCCATGACAGTGATGAGCAACATAGCCCTTGAGGAGCACCTGAAGCGCGAGGGCGTCGGGGTCTTTCGGTGCCCCGTGGGGGACCGGTACGTGCTGGAGACGATGCTGCGGGAGGGGGCCCGCCTGGGCGGGGAACAGTCCGGACACATCATCGCAGATGCCTTCACCAGCACGGGGGACGGCCTCTGCACCGCACTCCTGTTCCTGAACGCGGTCCGTGCGCTGGGCGAGGACGTGGACACCCTGGTGGACCGCTTCGGCCGATACCCTCAAAAGCTCTCCAACCTGACCCTGAGGTCCCGCGATCGGCTGGACCTGGACCGCATCAACGACATCGCCGCGGAGGCCCAGGCCCGCATGGAGGGCAGGGGACGCATCTTCATCCGCCCCTCCGGCACGGAGCCACTCCTGCGGATCCTCGTTGAGGCCAGCGAGCTGTCGCTGGTCGAGGAGATGTCGAACCTGCTGATCGAGCGGCTGCGGGGCGTCTGCTGAACGCGGCATCCCGTCAGCCCCACCGAGGCGGAACGAGCGGAACGAAAGGAGGGGGAAGGATCATAGATCAGAGGTCCAATGTGACGAAGTGCCTGTTCCCCGTAGCGGGATTGGGGACGCGATTTCTGCCCGTCACCAAGGAGATCGCCAAGGAGATGCTGCCGCTGGTCAACCGCCCGATCATCTCCTACGGCGTTGAGGAGGCGCTTGCCTCGGGCTGCCCCGGCATCATCATGATCACGGGACGCGCGAAGCGATCCATCGAGGACTACTTCGACCGCTCCTTTGAGCTGGAGCAGCTCCTGAAGTCCAGAGGCAAGGAAGCCCTCTACGAGATGATGCTGAAGATATCGAACCTCGCGGACATCCTCTACGTTCGCCAGCGGGAACCCCTGGGGCTTGGGCATGCCGTGCTCTGCGGGGAATCCTTCTGCCGCGATGGGTACTTCGGCGTCCTCCTGCCGGATGACGTCTTTATCAGCGAACGGCCCGTCATGGCTCAGCTGATCGAGGTGCATCAGCGCCTCGGGGGAAGCGTCGTGGCGCTGGAGCTCGTGCCGCCGAAGGACGTGTCCCGTTACGGCATCGTCAGTTCGGAGGATCTGGGCAACGGGCTGCATCGCATTCACGACATGGTGGAGAAGCCCACTCTGGCCGACGCGCCGGGGCGCTACGCCATCATGGGGCGTTACGTCCTCTCGCCCTCGATCTTCCCCCTCCTGGCGGAGGGGCAGGTCGGAGCGGGCGGCGAGATCCAGCTGACCGACGCCCTGCGCCGGCTGGCTGCCGTGGAGCCGGTTTGGGGCGTCGCGTATGAGGGGCGCCGCTTCGACTGCGGCACTCAGGCAGGATGGCTGGCGGCCAACGTGCAGCTCGCCCTGGAGGACCCATCTCTACGGGACGTCGTCCTGAACCTCGTAAAGGGAGCCCTTTAAGGGAAGCTCCAGTGCAGGGGAAGGGACGTCTGAGGCGCGGCGCGGGCTTATACCAAATCGTGTCTAATGTGGATTGCCTCCCCTGAAAGGGGAGGTGCCGCCAAGGGCGGCGGAGGGGTTTGCTCTTAGCCTACTCAACACCCCCCAGCCCCTTCGGGGCAGCCCCCCTTGCAGGGGGGCCTTTCTTGCCCTTCTTTAAACATTAGGCCCGCGCCTGTCCTTTCCCCCTCAACGGGCAGAGGAGCAGGACCAGCCCCCCCGCTGCCGTGACGGGGATAAACTGCACCATGTGATCCGCCAGTGCCGCGGCCAGGGCCTGGTCCCTGGGCACTCCGTAGGACGTCAGGGCCGCAACGGCAACGGCCTCGTAGACGCCAAGGGCTCCGGGGGAGGAGGGAAGGAGCATCCCCAGGCTGCTCAACGCAAAGACGCCCAGCGCGTCGGTCCAGCGGAGCCCCAGCCCTGCGGCTCCGTTCAGGACGATGCCGACCTGCAGCGCGTAGAGGGCCCACAGCGCGGCGGAACTGCACAGCATCCAGAGGATGCGCCCAGGCGTCATCTGTGCCGTGACCGCGCCCAGGAAGCGCGCCAGGAACGCGGACAGTCCTCCGGGGAGCGGGAGACGCTCCAGGCGCCGCCACCAGGCCGGACGGGCCCGGAGCGCCAGGAGGAACAGCCACCCTGCCGCGAGACAGGCGACGAGCGGAAGGGCGTAACGCTGCTGCTCCGCCTTCACCATGAACCAGAGGCTGAGCAGCGTCAGCATGTTGACGTCGAAGAACCGCTCAAAGAAGATGAGCCCCATGGCCTCGTCCAGCTTCATGCCCGCGCCGCGTCCGATCCACGCCGCCTTGGCCGCCTCGCCCGCCTTGGCCGGCAGCACGTTGTTGACCGCCAGCCCCACGAGGGAGGCGGGGAAGGTCGAGCGAAAGGCGAGGCGCGGACGGCGCATTCCCATGAGCCGGACGCCCATGGCGGCGTAGGCCAGGAACGACGTCAGGATCGCCGCAGCGATCGGGAGCGGCGGGAGTTGGCGCAGAAGGTCCCAGAGGTCTGACAGCGGAACGCCCCTGAAGGCGCAGACCAGGCAGAGGATGGAAACCCCGAAGCGCAGGAGCTCCATGAGAAGGCGTTTGAGGCGCATCGAACGCAGCCCGCTTCACCGATCTTCCGTCTGAGCGATGACCTTTGTCCCCAGGTCCCTCCCCATCGCCTCGCACCGCGCAAGGTCCTCCGCGGTGGGGGAGGTGAAGACCTCGACGTCGGGTTCCGCGCGATCGAGCTTGGCCTTCTCCGCAAACGCCCGCAGCGCAGGGAACGCGCCGCTGGCCCAGCTGTAGCTGCCCGCGATCCCCAGGACGTGGTTCTTCGGCATCCGGTTGAGCAGCTTGGAGCAGAGGGCCTCGATGGGAGGGAAGAGCAGCATGTTGTAGGTGCAGCTCAGGAGCGCCAGGCCACGGTAGCGCCAGATGTCCCTGAGGATGAACCCCGCTTCCGTGCGGGATGCGTCGCAGAGGCGAATCTCCTTGACGCCGCTTTCCGAGATGCCCGTACACACGGCCTCGGCCATGCGCCGCGTGTTGCCGTACATGGAGCCGTAGACGACCACCGCGCCGCGCTCGGTATCGCATCGGCTCCAACGGTCGTAGAGGTCGACCACCTGTTGAGGGTTGGCACGAAACAGGGTGCCGTGAGCAGGGAATATGTTCTTGATGGGAAGCCCTCCCAGCTTCTTCAGGGCCACCTGAACGCCGCTCGAATACCGCCCCAGGATCGCCGCGTAGTAGCGCAGCATGTCGTCCTCCCAGCGGGGGCGCTCCCGCTGGTCGTCAAAGAGCCCGCCCTCGTGGGCGCCGAAGCCGCCAAAGGCGTCGTTGGAGAAGAGCACCCCCGTCGATGCGTCGAAGGTCACCATGCTCTCCGGCCAGTGCACCATGGGGATCGTCGTAAACTTCAGGACGTGTCCCCCCAGGTCCAGCGTGTCGCCGTCCGCCACGACAAGGGTTTGGGCATCCACGCCGTAATACCCCTTCAGGAGGGGCAGGGTCTTCGCGTTGCCCACGATCTGAAGGTTGGGCCAGCGCCTGCGAAGCTCCAGGATCAGCCCGGAGTGGTCCGGCTCCATGTGGTTGACCACGAGGTAGTCGAGGTCCCGGCCGCCCAGCGCCTCCCCCAGCTTGTGCGCGTACTCGTCGCCCCACGGGCCCTTGACGGTGTCGATGGCCGCCGTCCTCTCCCCCAGGACGACGTAGGCGTTGTACGCAACCCCATTCGGCAACGACCACAACGCCTCGAAGCGGTCCGTCGAGCAATCGTTGACGCCAACCCACCACGTGTCCTTATTGACCGGTATCGCCTTGTACATTAAAAAGCCCCTCTTTCCGGAAATCCCTGCAACGAACGATCCGAACGCACCCCTCAACCCTGTGGAGCCAGGGTGCTTTGTACATTGTACAATAAAAAACGACGCGGCTTCACGGGAAGCCACGTCGTTAAGGGCGTCGTCGCGAGGCGCGCGTCACACCTTGAGGTGCCGGTCAAACCAGCCCGCGATCTCGCGCAGCCGGGCCAGTCGGTTCCTGGGCCTGCCGGAGCGGCTGAGCTCGTGGTTCTCACCCTTGAAGACGCACATGCGTGCTTCGATGCCGTTGACCTTGAGCGCCGTGAACATCTGGAAGCCCTGGTTCAGCTCGCAGCGAAAATCTTCCGTCGAGTGGATGAAGAGCGTCGGCGTGTCCGCCTTGTCGGCATGGGCGACGGGGGACTCGCGCCAGGCGGTCTCCGGGGTCCGCCAGGGAGTCCCCAGGTGCTGATCCTCGACGTAATAATAGCCGATGTCACAGCCGCCGAACTTCGAGATCCAATTTGCAATGCTCCGCTGGGAGACGGCCGCCTTGAAGCGATTCGTCTGCGTGATGATCCAGTTCGTCATGTAGCCGCCGTAGGACCCCCCGGTCACCCCCATGCGCGATGCGTCGATGAAGTCCAGGTTCTTGACGCACCAGTCCGCGAAGTCCATCAGGTTGCGGTAGTCGATGTCGCCATACCGACCCCGGATGTCGCTGAACTCGCCGCCGCGCCCGTCGCCACCCCTGGGGTTGCAGTAGATGACCGCGTACCCCCTTGCGGCCCAGCACTGCATCTCGTGGTTGTAGATGTCCCCAAAGGCCGCTTTGGGGCCGCCATGGATGTTGAGGATGGCAGGGCAGCGCTCCCCCTCGCGCGCATCGACCGGGCGCATGTACCAGCCGTCCAGGTCCCATCCGTCGCCCGCCTTGAAGGTGATGTGGATGGGCTGCGACAGCCTGTGCTCCTCAAAAAAGGCGTCGTTGAAGGAGGTCAGCCGCCTCTCCTTCCCCTCCTGATAGAGGTAGAGCTCCGGCAGGTGCAGTCCCTCGTAGGCGACGTAGGCGATCCTGTCGTCGTGAACGTCCCAGTCGATCACGGAGGAGACGGAAGGGGTCAGCACCTTCAGCCGGCCGTCCTGCGCCAGCGCGTAGAGCCGCGATTTGAAGGCGTCCGTGGAGCAGGCGATCACGCCGAGGGACTTTGAAGGGGCGATCGCACCCTCGTGGTCCCGACAGCCATAGCTCGTATCGGCGACGATGGCGTGCCCGAAGCTGACGTCCAGCTCCGGCGTCAGACAGCGCATCTCCCCGTCCTCCAGAAGCCAGATCTTCGGGTTCTCGTTCACGCCCATCGCCTTGTGGTCCGTCGCGGTGAGGACGATGGATTCCCCGCTCCAGACGGCGCACTTGAAGGTAAAGGGCAGGGTCCCTGAGAGGAGGCGGAGGGCCCCCGTGCTGAGGTCCAGCACATAGACGCTGTTCTCAAGGGGCTTTACGTCCTTGTAGTCGCAGGCTACGACGAGTGCTCTGTCGCCGTCCGCGCTCAACTCGACGCGGGCCACGTCCATCGTGGGAGGGGTCAGGCGGGAGAGCTTGCCCGAGGCGTCGCAGGCTGCCAGGCCGACGCGCCTCTGGCCGATGTACCCCTTGCCGTTTGCCATGAAGGGGACCTGCTCAAAGATCATGAAGTCCGCATCCTCCGGATTGTCGTGGACGGGGTCGAAGTTTGCCGTGAGGAGGTATCGGCCGGCCTTCAGGGCGCGGATGGCCGACACCGCGTGGGGGACCTCGAAGAGCGGCGTCGCCTCGCCGCCGTCGATGCCGATGGAGTAAAAGCGCGTGACGGCCTTTCCCTCCTCGCGATCGGCGGCCGAAGGGCGCTTGGACGCGAAGACGATGGACGCGCCGTCCTCGCTCCAGCAGAAGCACTCCTCGCAGCCCGATGAGGTGAGGCGGCGCGCCTCCCCCGACGGCAGGCTGAGGAGCCAGATGTCCTTGATGTAGCCATTGCTCTCCGCGTCCGCGCGGCTGACCTTGAAGGCGATCTTCCCGCCGTCCGGCGAGAACGTCGGCGCCGCGAGAAAGCGGAAGTCCAAAAGGTCCTTTTGTTCAACGGGTCGTTTCATCTACGTCGTTCCTCCATCAGCCAGGGAAGCGTTGATTCGTCTTGAAAAGTTGTTGAAAGCGATCGAGGATTCAGCGCTTCCCTGAAATTTTAACGTGGGGCCGAGAGCCGCTCTCCCCTTCAGGGTCAGGCCTTCGGGGCGAGCTCATCGGCCTGCTTCACCGAGATGCTGAACACGTTGACCACGTCGGGGTCCGGACAACAGAAGGCGACGCCTCCAGTGCTCCTGCAGGGGGGGAGCTTCCCGCCGTAGCGCAGGATGTCGATGTAGGGGAAGCCCGCGTGCAGGGCCATGGGGCAGAGCTTTCCCCGATCCCGGTCGAAATCGAAGGCGTCTCCCACCTTGTGCCCTCGATGGCAGCCGCACGGCCCCCGCTTTTCGATCAGCGTGATGAGGACCTTCGGTCGGCCCGTTCCCGGCTCCCTCTTCTCGTCCACGGTTCGCACTTCCTCTCCCGTCATGGCTTTTCCTTGCCGTGATTTCTGCTCTTCGTCCTTCGGACGCAGGCCCGCAGGGTGCGCGACGTGTACTCGAGGTGGCGCGTCAACGCCGCCAGCGCCCCCTCGACGTCGTGGGCCTTCACCGCTTCCAGGATCTGCCGGTGCTGTTTTTGGGACTCCTCCCGGATGAGGGACATGTGAATCCTGATGTAGCGGTCCACCTGCTGGCGCAGGAGGGCGATCTGGTCCAGGGTCTTGGGGCGGTTGGCGGCGTCGTACAGCAGGTTGTGGAAGACGAGGTTCTGCTCCCGCCAGAAGATGCAGTCCATCTCCCGCTCCATCTTGTCCAGCATGGCCCCGGCCTCCAGGATCGCAGAAGGTTGGATGTTGGGGAAGGCGATGCGCAGGACGGAGACTTCGAGCGCCGTGATCATCTCGTAGATCTCCTGCATCTCCGCAAGGGTCAGGCCCGTGACCACGGCGCCGCGCCGCCCGCGAAAGTCCACGAGCCCCTCCATCTCGAGCAGGCGCAGGGCCTCTCTAAGGGGGATGGGGCTGACCTTCAGGCGTTCCGCCAGCTGGCTCTGATGCAGGGACTCTCCCTCCGGAAGGGTCCCCCGATAGATCGCCTCCCTCAGGATGTTCGCGATATAATAGGGGGCCGGGTTGTCCTTCAGGTGTACTGGAATTAGTCGTTCAAGTGACTCGTAATGCGTGTTGGTGTCACTCATGCCGATCGCAGCTTCCCTTCAGAAAAAATTGCAGCGGCGTCAAACCAAAACGTTCCGCTTCCATTATAGTGCATGATACCCCCTTTCGTTCGGCTTTTATTCGGCCCGCTGAAAGTTGCAGGCGGCGCAAACGCCCCCTTCCATGGGTTTTGAGCTATAATCATGGCGTGGAAGTTCACGGCGCATCGTCTATCGCTCATTTCCCGTCGTGCTGATGGGGCGGACGCCCTGGAGGTGGAGTTGTTTTGAGCCCGAAAATATTGAACGTACCGAACACCCTGAGCCTTGTGCGCGTGTTCCTGGCCCCTCTTGTCCTGCTGTTCCTCTCCCTGAGGATCAGCGCTCCCGTCCCGTTCCTCTCCCTCGACGGCGCCGAGCCCCTGACGCTGGGGGACCTCCTGGCGGCCGTGGTGTTCATCATCGCGGCCATCACGGATTCCATGGACGGCTACATCGCGCGCAAGCACCACCTGATCACGACGCTGGGGAAGTTCATCGACCCCCTGGCGGATAAGGTGCTGGTCATCGCAGCGATGATCGCCCTCGTGGAGCTCCAGCGCATCCCCGGATGGATCGTGCTGGTCATCATCACACGCGAGTTCGTCGTGACCGGGCTGCGCCTGGTGGCGGCGGCGGAGGGCGTCGTCATCGCCGCCTCGAAGGGCGGCAAGCTGAAGACGGTCTTTCAGATCGTGGCCCTCGCCATGCTGATCCTGAAGCTGCCGGGGGGAATGGCCCTCATGTGGGTCGCCATGATCCTGACGGTATGGTCCGGAATGGAGTACCTCATCGACGGCAGCCGGATGCTCCTGAACGCGGAGGAGGACGCCCGGGGCCGATAGCGCCCGGAGGCGTGAGGCCGATCGTGTTCGCCGTCTGCCGGATGAGGATCAGGGATCGATGAGCTGGGCCGCCGTCGTATCGGGGTGCTCGCTTGCGATGGACGCCTTCGCCATGTCCATCTGCGTGGGGGCCTGCACCGTGGGCAGTCCATGGCGCCCCGCCTCCCGCCTCGGGCTGGCCTGCGGGACGTTTCAGTTCTTCATGCCGCTTTTGGGGTGGAAGCTTGGCATGGCTTCCGCAAGGTGGTTCTCCTTCTGGGATCACTGGCTGGCCTTCGGGCTCCTGGCCTTTGTCGGAGGGGGAATGGTGTGCGACTTCCTCCGCGGCGGAGAGGAGGAGTGCCGCGACGTCACCCGGTCTCTCAGGCTGTTGCTCACGGTCGCGCTGGCCACGTCGATCGACGCCCTGGCCGTCGGGGCGGGGTTCGGCCTCACCCGACTGCCCGTCATGCCCCTCGCTGCCGTTGCCGGCGGGGTGACGGCGGGGGCATGTGCCGCGGGGACCTGGCTGGGCCGCACGGCGGGGGCGGGCCTCGGACGAAAGATGGAGCTCCTGGGTGGAGTCCTGCTTATCCTCATCGGCCTCAACATCCTGGCGACGCACCTGATGGAGGAGTGGAGGATGGGTACGGCGTCGGTCCTGCCCCCCTCCCTGGGCTAGCCTCGTGGGCTTCTACGTCTACGTGCTGCGCTGCGGGGACGGATCGCTCTACACGGGCTGGACCGTGGACGTCGCACGCCGCCTGAGCCGTCACCGCGCGGGACGGGGAGGGCGGTACACGCGTTCGCACCTGCCCCTTGAGCTCGTCTATCAGGAGGAGTGCGCGTCGCGCTCGGACGCGATGAGGCGCGAGGACGAGATCAAACGGATGAGCCGTGGGATGAAACTGACCTTGATCGAAGGGAAGGCGGACGCCTGAGGGAAATTGACGCGTCCTGAAGGGTGGGGGAGGGGCCGTCAGGCCCTCTCCCACTCCGCGTACTCCGGGACCAGGCGATGGAGCAGCGTCAGCGCCTCCTGCGGACGGCGGACGGCCTCGTCGAGGAGGGAGTTGAAGGATCGGGCGTCCATCGCCCCGCCCAGGGGGCTCGTGAAGATCTTCGGGTGTCGGGTCGGGTGTACGGACCCTGGGTCGTAGAAGAGCTCCTCCTCGAGCTTCTCTCCGGGGCGAACGCCGGTGAAGACGATGGGGATGTCGCGGTAGGGTTCGTACCCGTAAAGGCGGATCAGCAGCTCGGCCATCTCCGTGATGACGACGGGCTCCCCCATGTCCAGGACGAAGAGCTCGCCCCCTTTCCCCAGGGCGCCGGCCTGGATCACCAGGCTGACGGCCTCCGGGATCAGCATGAAGTAGCGCTTCATCTGCGGGTCGGTGACCGTGACGGGCCCCCCCGACGCGATCTGCCTCTCGAACTTCGGGATCACGCTCCCCCGGCTGCCCAGCACGTTGCCGAAGCGCACGGCCATGTAGGCCGTCCCCGGGTGGCTCTCTTGCTCCTGCTCCAGTGCCCGCTCGGCGACCCGCTTCGTGGCCCCCATGACGCTCGATGGGTTGACGGCCTTGTCCGTGGAGATCAGCACCATCCGCTCCGCGCCGTGTTCACCGGCGGCGCGCGCCAAGGTGCGCGTCCCCAGCCCGTTGACGCGCAGCGCCTCCCTGGGGGAGAACTCCATCAGGGGGACGTGCTTGTGCGCGGCGGCGTGGAAGACTAACTGGGGTTGGTAACGGTCGAAGACGTCCCCCATGGCGATCTCGTCCGCGACGTCCGCGATGATGGGGCGTATGGGGACGTCCGGCTTCGCCCTGCTCAAAGACTCGGTCAGGAGGTAGATGGACTGTTCTCCGTGCCCCAGGACGAGGAGCTCCGCGGGCTTGTTTTGGATGACCTGCCGAACGATCTCGCTGCCGATGGAACCGCCCGCCCCGGTCACCAGGACGCGCCGGCGCCGGATGTAGTTCGAGTCCTCGTCCAGGTCGATCCTGATGGGATCGCGCCCCAGCAGGTCCTCGAGCTTGACGCTGCGCAGCCTCGTGACGGACACCGCACCGCCCGCCAGCTCCCGCAGGCTGGGCAGGAGGCGAACCTCCACCCCAAGGGGAGCGAGCTGCTTGTAGAGGGAGCGAATCTTGCGGCCGTGCGCTGAAGGAATGGCGATCAGGACGACCCGGATCCCCTCCTCCCGGACGACCTCCGCCAGCCGCGACGTGTCGCCGACGACCTTCAGCCCCGCGATCCGCTTGCCCGCCTTTTGGGGGTCGTCGTCCACGAAGGCTTTCGGAACGAGGCTGCTGGCGTTGCGCATGAGGTCGCGGGCCAGGAGGGCGCCCGCCTCGCCGGCCCCGACGATGAGGGCCTTCAGTCGTTCCCCTTCCCTGGCCGGCTGAGCGTGGAGGCGCCAGGACACGCGGAGCGCCCCGCTGAAGAGGACGCCGGCGGAGAGCATGATGGCCAGGGACGTGCGCGGGAGGAGGACGAGGCGCCAGACGCCGTTCACGAGGACAAAGAGCAGGGAGGCGAGGAGGTAGAGCTCGCTGAAGCGCACGTAGTCCTCGAGGCTGGCCTGGGTCCACAGAATTTTGTACTGGCCGAAGACCGTGAAGATGGCCGACGCCAGCGCCGGAAAGGCGATCGCCGTGACGATGCAGTCCCTCGCGTAGAGTGCGGGGATGAAGAGGCTGAGCCGTATGGCGTACCCCAGGTAGCAGGCGAGGGCGAGGAGCAGGAGGTCGAGCAGCGCCACGATAAGGCCGCTGTTGGCCGCCCGGTTCCACAGGCGGAGCGTCGCCAGCAAAAGACGCCTCATGATGCCCTTGCGTCCCCTGGTGACCCTAGAGGATTAGCTTCTTTCCGCCGCCCTGACTGCCGCCGCCCAGACGATCCAGCTGGTCCAGCACGGCGGCCGGGGCGACGTCGATCTTCGACTTCTGGTGCGACATGGCCTCTTTCAAGCGCTTGTCGTAGTCCTCGATGGACTTTTTGATGGCCTCCACGTCCCCCTTGATCCACAGCATCAGCCCGTCCGCCACGGCCTTCAGGGCCTTCTCGTCCGGCATTTCCTTCAGCATCCCCAGGGAGTGGAGGATGCCGTGTTCCTCCCGAACGGCGTCCAGCACGTCGCTCTCGTCGAAGAACCCCTTCCTGTACAGGATGCGGAACATGATGTTGAAGCGGCTCTTCTGGTTTTCCGAGTCCATCGTCAGGCCGTCCATCCTGGCGAGCAGCATGGAGATCAACTCGTCGAGACCTATCTGCATCGGCATGATAAAATTCCTCCAAAAAATAAAGTGCGGCGACCGTGCCGCCGATGACGCAACAACGTTCATTCTAGCACAGACGGAGGGCTCTACGGAGCGCGTGCCGTCGCTGGCGAAAAAGAGACGGGGCGATCGGGAGCCTCCGCGCTTTTGTTCGTTTTTAATGGTATAATACGCGCGTTTGCAAGGTCGAAAGGAGCCTGAGGAATGAATACAGAGTTGCTGGGACAGGATAAAAACGTCGTCAAGATCAAGGTGAACTTTGAAGCGGACGAGTTCGTGGACGGCCTCAAGAAGGCGCTGCGCGAGCTGTCTCGCGATCTTAACATCCCTGGGTTCCGCCGGGGACACGCTCCCCGGAAGGTCATCGAGATGCGCGTCGGGCGCGACGCGCTTTACAACGAGACCCTTGAAAAGCTCCTTTCAAACGCGGTGCCGCAGATCCTGGAGGACTACGACCTGGAGACGATCGATCAGCCCTCTCTGCTGAGCGCGGGCGATATTCGTGAGGGCCAGCCCGTCTCCTGCGAACTGAGCTTTGAGGTGATGCCGGAGGTCAAGCTGCCGGAGATCGGGGAGATCGAGGTCGAAAAGGTGAGGACCGACGTCACGGACGACATGCTGGAGAAGCTCATCGACCGCCTGCGCAGGGACCGATCGAGCCTGAACCCGGTGGAGCGCCCTGTGGAGGTGAACGACGTCGTGACCGTCACCTTTCGGGTCCGGGTCCTGGAGGAGGGCGCGGAGGAGACCGCGCCGCGGAAGAACGAGATCGACCTCGCCGACGAGAACGTGCGCCCTGCAATCCGCGAGGCGCTTCTGGGGCATTCCATTGGGGACGTCGTCGAGACGGAGTTTGACGTTGAACCCGATTATCAGGATAAGAAGGTCGCGGGCAAGCGCATTCACTACACGATGACCCTGGAGAGCGCCGTGGAGCGCGTCCTCCCGGAGCTGGGGGAGGCGTTTTATAAAAAGCTGTTCGGCGACGAGACGGAGGTCCTCACCGAGGAGGCGTTCCGCAGCAAGATGCGGAGCGACCTCGCGGCCAGCCTCGAAAGGGAGAACGGTGATGACGCAGCCCTCCGTGCGTTGGAGGAACTCGTCCGTCGCTCCGAGCTGGAGGTTCCGGTCTCCATGATCAAGAGGGAGGCCGCGACGTTGCGCCGCAGGGACGAACAGGAGGCGAAGGAGCGCTACGGCATGGAGCTGCACCAGGTCCTGGGCCCGAAGAACGACCACTGGGAGCAGGACTACCTGAAGATCCTGGACACGAGGGCGGAGAACCTCGTGCGCCGCACCCTGGTCCTGAACGCTGTGGCAAAGAAGTACGATGTCGGGATCGAACAGGAGGACGTGGAGGCGGAGCTTAAGCGGCGTGCCTCCCTCTATGGGATCGACCGAAACAGCCTGGCCGCCTACTTCTACAAGAACGAGAAGGCGATGGAGCAGCTGACGAACGAGGTGTACCAGGACAAGGTGCTCAGGCAGGTCCTGTCGCTGGTGAAGGTCAGGGAAGTCGCCGAGCTCTCCGTCCCGCAGAAGGAAATCAAGGAAGGACAGCCCCAGGAGCAACGGTAAGGAGGAGGTCCTGATGAGCACCTATTACATCCCTTACGTTATCGAGCAGACGGGGCGCGGCGAGCGCAGCTACGACATCTACAGCCGGCTCCTTAAGGACCGCATCGTGTTTTTGGGCACCCAGGTGATGGACGACGTGGCGAACTCTATCGTCGCGCAGCTCCTGTTTCTGGAGAGCGAGGATCCGGATAAGGACATCCACCTCTACATCAACAGCCCTGGCGGGAGCGTCACGGCGGGGATGGCCATCTACGACACGATGCAGTACATCAAGAGTCCGGTATCGACGATCTGCGTCGGGATGGCCGCCAGCATGGCCGCCATCCTCCTGTCCGGGGGAGCCAGGGGGAAGCGCCTGGCGCTCCCCAACGCGGAGGTCATGATCCATCAGCCCCTGGGCGGCACGAGTGGGCAGGCGAGCGACATTGAGATCCACGCGCGCAACATCCTGAACACCAGAAAGCGTATGAACGCGATCCTGGCCCGGCACACGGGACAGGACGTGGAGAAGGTGGCCCAGGACACCGATCGGGACAACTTCATGACGGCTCAGGAGGCGCTGGACTACGGCCTGATCGACCGCATCATCGAATCGCGCTGACGCCCGAACGGGCCCGCACAGAGGTTCGCTTGAGGGGATAGGATGCCTTTCCGTCCCCTTCGTTGTGTCTGTAAACTGAGGAAATTATTGTAACAGCGCGCCGTGACCGCTGCAGCGCGGGCGAGCTTTCGAGGCACGGTGCCTGGCGGTCCCTTTTTAATGCGGGGCCGCATGGCTTGGCAGAGGACGGACACCCGTTCCGTCTGCCGCAGGGGGACGCTCCCCGGAGGTCTTTTTACAGTTGAAGAAGATGAAAAGAACTGATATCGGTTTCAATGACGTTCACTGCTCGTTCTGCGGGAAGTCCCAGGACGAGGTTCACCGCCTGATGGCTGGGTCTGGGGTTTGGATCTGCGACGAGTGCGTCGAGCTCTGCAACATGATCCTGGCCGAGGAGGGAGGGGGCGGCCGGAGGGCGCGAAGGGCACCGCGGTCCCGCAGGAAGGCCCCCTGCCCTTTGCCGAGCTCGAGGCAGTGAAGCCGCGCGAGCTCAACGCGTTCCTGGACCAGTACGTCATCGGGCAGTCCAGGGCGAAGCGCGTCGTCTCCGTCGCGGTTTACAACCACTATCAGAGGGTCCGCAACAACCTTGAGCTGAAGAACTCCGACATCGAGCTCCAGAAGAGCAACGTCCTTCTGGTCGGGCCCACCGGGTCGGGCAAGACCCTGATCGCCCAGACGCTGGCCCACAGGCTGAACGTGCCCTTTGCCATCGCGGATGCCACGACGCTCACGGAGGCGGGGTATGTGGGGGAGGACGTCGAGAACATCCTGCTTCGCCTCCTCCAGGCCGCCGACTACGACCTGTCGGCCGCGGAGCGGGGAATCATCTACCTGGACGAGATCGACAAGATAGCGCGCAAGTCCGAGTCCGTGTCCATCACGCGGGACGTCTCCGGCGAGGGCGTCCAGCAGGCGCTGCTCAAGATCCTGGAGGGGACCATCGCCAACATCCCCCCAAAGGGCGGACGCAAGCACCCGCACCAGGACTTCATTCAGATGAACACCGAGAACATCCTGTTCATCTGCGGCGGCGCCTTTGAGGGGATCGAGCACATCGTGGCACGGCGCGAGTTTCAGCGCTCCCTGGGCTTTGGCGGAGAGTTGGCCGCGCGCAGCGCGGACGACCGCTACAACGTCCTGAGCAAGATCCAGCCGGAGGACCTGGTGACCTTCGGCTTCATCCCGGAGCTCGTGGGACGCATCCCCGTGCTGGTGGCCCTCGAGGAGCTGGACACCGCCGCCTTCGTCCGCATCCTTCAGGAGCCGCGCAACGCGCTGGTCAAGCAGTACAAGAAGATACTCGCCATGGAGGGCGTGGACCTGGAGTTCACCCGGGATGCCCTGAAGCGCATCGCGGAGCTTGCGGTGCAGAAGAAGACGGGCGCCCGCGGGCTGAGGGCCATCATGGAGAACCTGATGCTGGACCTCCTCTTCGAGCTCCCCTCCATGGAGAAGAACTTCAAGAAACTGGTGATAACGGAGGACTTCGTGAACCACAAGACGTCCCTTGAAAGGCTCCTGGCCGAGGCCAGGGAGGTCGCCTGAAGTGCCGACGAAGATTCTGATAACGGGGGAGAAGGACCCGGCCGACGTGGAGGAGAGGGACTGCCCCACGCTCCCGGTGCGGGACACCGTGGTCTTTCCCGGGGTCATCATGCCCCTCTTCGTGGGACGGCCCCGCTCCCTGCGGGCGGTGGAGTCCGCCTTCCTCCAGGACAAGAAGCTCTTCGTCGTCGCTCAGTCCAACAACGCCGTGGAGGACCCGGAGGCGTCGGACCTGTACAAGGTGGGGACCCTGTGCAGCCTCATGCAGATGCTCCGCCTGCCCGACGGGACGACCAAGCTCCTGATCGAGGGTGCGACCAGGATGCAGACGGAGGAGTACCGGCTGGACAACGAGATGTTCGTCGCCCACATTACACCGGTCGCGTGGAGGAACGCGGACCGCAAGGCCCTTGAGCCCTGGCGGCGGCGGGTGTTGGAGTGCTTTGAGCGCTACAACGCCCTTCAGCCCAGGATACCGGGCGAGGTCATGGCCTCCATCGCGGCCCTGGACGACCTGGAGCAGCTGATCAATCTGATCGGCTCCCACATCTCCATCAAACTGGAGGACCGACAGGCGCTGCTCGAAATCCAGGACATGCGGGAGGCCTTCGTGTTCCTCCTGCGCCTCCTGACCGAGGAGAACGACATCCTGGAGCTCGAGCGCGACATCCAGGACCGGGTGCGCTCCGCCGTGGACAAGAACCAGAAGGAGTACTACCTTCGGGAACAGCTGCGCGTCATCCAGAACGAGCTGGGACAGGGCGAAAGCGAGGAGGAGGAGTGGAGCGCCTACACGGAGAGGATCGAGGGGTCCGGCATGAGCGAGGAGGCCAGGACAAAGGCCCAGAAGGAGCTCTCCCGCCTCCGCAAGATGCCCTTCATCTCCCCGGAGGCTGCCGTCATCCGAAGCTACCTGGATTGGCTCCTGGACCTCCCCTGGGGGGTGCGGACGGAGGAGAACGACAATATCTCGCAGGCGGAGAAGGTGCTGGACCGCGATCACTACGGCCTGCGCAAGGTGAAGGACAGGATATTGGAGTTCCTGGCCGTGCGCCGCCATGCGGGTGCGGACATGAAGGGGCAGATCATCTGCTTCGTGGGCCCTCCCGGAGTCGGCAAGACTTCCCTGGGCCGGTCGATCGCCGACGCGCTGAACCGAAAGTTCATCAACGTATCGCTGGGCGGCGTTCGGGACGAGGCGGAGATACGCGGACACCGACGGACGTACATCGGCTCCCTGCCGGGACGCATCATTCAGACGCTGGTGCGGGCGGGCAGCTGCAACCCCGTCATGCTCCTGGACGAGATCGACAAGTTGGGCAACGACTTTCGAGGCGACCCGGCCTCCGCTCTGCTGGAGGTCCTGGACCCCCGCCAAAACTCGCACTTTGCCGACCACTACCTCGAAGTCTCCTTCGACCTCAGCGAGGTCCTCTTCATCACGACGGCGAACGTCACCCATTCCATCCCCAGGCCCTTGCTCGACCGCATGGAGCTCATCTCCCTTCCGGGGTACATCGCCGAGGAAAAGGTGCAGATCGCCTCGCGCTACCTCCTGCCCCGCAGCCTGAAGGAACACGGTTTCAAGCGGATGGAGCTCAAGGTTCCGGTCCCCGCCCTGAAGAAGATCATCAGCTCCTACACCCAGGAGGCTGGGGTCCGCGGGCTGGAGCGATGCCTCTCGACGATCGTGCGGAAGGTCACGCGGCAGGTCGTGGAGGGGGAGGACAAGGGCGCGCCCCTCTCCCTGCCGGCCTCCGTCAAGGTGGCGGACCTGAAGGAGTACCTGGGGTCCCCCAAGCTCTACGACCTGGCGGTCCCCACCGCCCCGGAGAGGGGCAGCGTCGTGGGGCTCGCCTGGACCGAGGCGGGCGGGGACGTCCTGATCATCGAAGCTGTGATCATGAAGGGGAAGGGAGAGCTGCTTCTGACGGGACAGTTGGGCGATGTGATGCAGGAGTCCGCCAAGGCCGCCGTCAGCTACCTGAGGTCTGAGAGCGCGGCCCTCGACCTGGAGGACGTGGACTGGAAGGCCCTCGACATCCACCTGCACGTGCCGGAAGGTGCCGTCCCCAAGGACGGGCCGTCCGCCGGCGTCACGATGGCGACGGCGATCCTCTCCGCGGTGAGCGGTCGCAGGGTCCGGCAGGGCATCGCCATGACGGGGGAGATATCCCTCCGCGGCAAGGTCCTGCCCGTCGGCGGGATCCGGGAGAAGATCCTGGCCGCCCGCCGCCACGGCGTGTCTCACATCCTCCTTCCCCTTCCCAACCGGGCCGACGTCGAGGAGGTCCCGCAGGAGTACACCAGGGGAATGACCTTCAGTTACGTCGAAGACGTCCTGTCGGTCTTTGAAAGGGCTCTTGAGAAGTAATGCGCGTCTCGCTTGAGGCCACGTGCTTCACTCCGCAGCAGCTGCCCCCGGAGGAGTGTCCGGAGGTCGTGATCGCCGGACGATCCAACGTGGGGAAGTCCAGCCTGATCAATGCGTTTCTGGGCATCAGGTTGGCGCACGTCGGGGCCACACCCGGCAAGACGCGCAGCATCAATTTTTATCGGGTCGAGGAGGATGAGCGTCCCTTCCGGCTCGTGGACCTGCCGGGATACGGGTACGCCTCGCGGAGCAAGGCCGAGAAGGACGCCTGGCTCCGACTGATCTCGGCCTACGTCGAGGGCCGTGCCGCCCTCCGCCTCGTGTGCCACCTCGTGGACTTCAGGCACGGGCTCCTGGCCAACGACCTCGAGCTTCAGGAGTGGCTCGTCCGTTGCGGCAGGGATATTCTGGTGGTCTTTACGAAGGCGGACAAGCTGGCGCGAGGACGATGGAAGGACAGGGTCAGACAGTACGTCGCCAGGGGACTGCACTCCGTTGACCTCCCCATCGTGACGTCCGCGGAGAAGCGGGTCGGCGTCGAGGAGTTGAGGTCGTTCATTCGGTCTTTTCTTGAGCGAAACGATTGAACGGGAACGGCGCCAGCCTTCTCTCCGTTACTTGCGTACTTGTACCATTCTTGTGGAGGGACAACGGCGATGAAGCGGGGAAGACATTGGCGCGCCTGGGGCGATTCGAACGCCCGACCTACGGCTCCGGAGGCCGTCACTCTATCCACTGAGCTACAGGCGCGCGTCAGGTCAACGCCAGTAACTATAGCATATTTTGACGAAAAATGAAGGTGCAAATCCAGATTCTCGGTAAAATTCCTGAAGGATTTTCACTCGACTTCCGAGAAGACCGATCTGGAGTCAAGGCCCGAAACATTTGAGACGAGGTGCGGGGATCATGATCAAAATAGTCGTAGCGGACGATCACAAGCTCTTCAGGGATGGTCTGCGCAAGATCCTGGAGCTGGAGCCGGACATCAAGGTCGTGGGGGAGGGGGCCGACGGCGAGGAGGCGCTGGAGCTGCTTCGCCAGCACCGTCCCGACGTCATCCTCTTCGACATCAACATGCCGCAGATGGACGGGGTGCAGCTGGCGCGGGAGATCAAGGCCAGAGGAATCAAGGCCGCCTCCGTAGCCGTCAGCGCCTACGACGACGAGGACTGCCTGGCCACCCTTTCCGCCGAGGGAGTGAAGGGTTTCGTCCTCAAGTCCTCCGGAAGGTCGGAGTTGATCGCGGCCATTCGCGCAGCCTGTCGCGGTGAGCCCTACGTGGACCCCAAGGTGGCGGGGAAGCTGATGACCAGCTTCTCCAGGAGGAAGAACGAGAACAGCCTTCTGGACGACCTCTCCCCCCGTGAGAAGGTGGTCCTGTACTGGCTGTCCCAGGGGATGAGCAACCAGGAGGTGGCGCAGAAGACCGTCCTCTCCGAGAAGACGGTGAAGAACCACGTCAGCCACATGCTGAAGAAACTGGAGCTGCGCGACCGAACTCAGGCGGCCATCCTCGCCTGGAAGCTGGGCTTCGCCCAGATGAGCCCGGAGACGATGGAGCAGCTCATCGGCGACGGCGCCGGGATCGAGAGCTGATTCCCGCCTCGGACTGAAAAGCGCCCCCCACGGCCTGTGGGGGGCGCGCTGCGTCCAGCGCTCAGTGGCTGATGCTGTCGAGGTTCTCCTTTAAGCGGGCGATCTGCGCCGTGCCCTCGGCCACCCGCGCACGCTCCTTCTCCACCACCTCCTGGGGAGCCCTGGAGACGAAGCTGGGCTTGTCGAGCCTGGCCCGACTGGCCGCCACGTTCTTCTCGATGGAGGCGATCTCCTGGGTCAAGCGGGCGATCTCCGACGGGATGTCCAGCACGTCTCCCACGGGCAGGCCGATCTCGGCGTCCCCCACGACGGAGGCCAGCGAGGCCGCGGGCCGCGGCTCAGAGAGCGGAGTGATCGCGACCTCGTGAACGCGGCAGAGGCCTGAGAGCTGCCCCAGGTTGTCGCGCAGCATCTCCGCGACGGCGGGGTTGTCCACCCGGATCACCGCGCGGCTCATCCACTGCTGGGGAGCGACGTGCGCCTCCGCCCGCAGGTTGCGCAGCGCGGACACCGTATCCTGCAGCGCGCGCATGGAGGTCCGGGCGTCGGCAAAGCAGAGCGCTTCCTGAGGCCGGGGCCACGGAGCCCTCATGATGGAGGTGTCGCCCCAGCCGAACGCGGCCCACAGCTCCTCCGTCACGAAGGGGATGAAGGGGTGGAGCAGCGGAAGGAGCGTCTTGAAGACCTCATCCAGCACGCCCTGTGCCGTTCGCCTGCGCTCCGGCCCCTCGTCGCCGCGCAGCGCGGGCTTCGACATCTCGATGTACCAGTCGCAGACGTCGCCCCAGGTGAAGTCGTAGAGGCTTCGGGCAGCTTCGCCGATGTCGTAGCCGTCGATGCACTTCGTGATCTTTTGGGTCACCTCCTGGCAGCGGGTGAGTATCCAGCGGTCCTGGAGGCGCAGCCGTGCCCGGTCGATGGGCTGGGGCTCGTCGTCGAGGTTCATCAGGGCAAACCGCGCCGCGTTCCACAGCTTGTTCATGAAGTGCCTGTAGGTCTCTATCTTGTCGGAGGAGAGCAGGATGTCCCGCCCCTGAGTGGAGAGCGCCGCCAGGGCCATGCGCAGCGCGTCGGCGCCGTACTGGTCGATCATGACGAGGGGGTCGATGACGTTGCCCTTCGACTTGCTCATCTTGTCGCCCTTCTCGTCCCGGATCAGGGAGTGGATGTAGACGTCCTTGAAGGGGACTTCGTCCATGAACTCAAGCCCCATCATGATCATCCGGGCCACCCAGAAGAAGATGATGTCAAACCCCGTCACCATGAGCGACGTGGGGTAAAAGTAGTCGAGCGTCGGGGTCCTTTCGGGCCAGCCCATCGTGGAGAAGGGCCAGAGCGCGCTGCTGAACCAGGTGTCCAGCACGTCCTCGTCCTGCGCGATGTTTCGGCTGCCGCACTTCTCGCACTCCGCGGGGTCCGTCTCGGCGACGGTGACGTGCCTGCAGTCGGCGCAGGTCCAGGCCGGGATGCGGTGTCCCCACCACAGCTGGCGGGAGATGCACCAGTCCCGTATGTTCTCCATCCAGTGAAAGTACGTCTTCTCCCACTGCTCCGGCGTCCACGTGATGCGGCCGTCCTTGACGGCCTGAACGCCGCGCTCCGCAAGGGGCTTCGTCCGGACGAACCACTGTTCGGAAAGGTAGGGCTCCACGGTGGTCCCGCACCTCTGGCAGTGACCGACGGAGTGCTTAATCTCCTCGGTCCTCTCCAGCAGCCTCAGCGCGTCGAGGTCCTTCGCCGCGGCCTCGCGCGCCTGCTCCAGGGTCATACCCCGATACCTGCCGGCGTTCTCGTTCATGACGCCCTCGGAATCGATGACCTGAATCTGCTCCAGGTCGTGCCTCTGTCCCACCAGGAAGTCGTTGGGGTCGTGGGCCGGCGTGATCTTGACGCAGCCCGTCCCGAACTCCGGGTCCACCATGTTGTCCTCGATGATGGGGATCTCGCGATCCGTCAGGGGGACGCGGACCCTTTTTCCGATCATGCCGCGGTACTGCTCCGATCGCGGATGCACCGCGATGGCCACGTCTCCCAGGATCGTCTCCGGGCGCGTCGTCGCCACGAGGAGCGATCCCTCCTCGCCGACGAAGGGGTAGCGCACGTAATAGAACTTTCCGGGCATCTCCCGGTACTCCACCTCCAGGTCGGAGAGGGCGGTGTGGCAGCGGGAGCACCAGTTGATGATGTACTTGCCCTTGTAGATCAGGTCCTTTTTGTACAGGCGCACAAACACCGCCCGAACGGCGCGGGACAGCCCCTCGTCGAACGTAAAGCGCTCGCGCCGCCAGTCGCAGGAGTTCCCCAGCCGCTTCATCTGCTTGATGATGCGGTCGCCGTAGACCTCCTTCCACTCCCAGACCTTCTTCACGAAGGCCTCGCGCCCGAGGTCGTGGCGGGTCAGGCCTTTTTTGGCCAGGTCCTTCTCCACGACGTTCTGCGTCGCGATGCCCGCGTGGTCCGTCCCGGGGAGCCAGAGGACGCTGTATCCCTGCATGCGCTTCGTCCGGCACAGGATGTCCTGAAAGGTGTTGTTGAAGGCGTGCCCCATGTGGAGCGACCCCGTGACGTTCGGGGGGGGGATCACAATGGAAAAGGCCTCTTTGGAGGCGTCGGGCTCCGCATTGAACAGCCCCTTCTCCAGCCAGAACGCATACCACTTCTCCTCGATGGCATCGGGTGAATAGCCCTTGGCGAGCTCTCGGTTCCTCTTCATTACAATCGACACTCCGTCCCCCAAAAAATTTGCCTCGCGCTGTCGTGACAAAGCGGCGGTCCAGGGCCGCAACGCTGATAAAGAAGCCAGGACAAGGAATCCTAAATCAAACATTCTAGCATATAAGACAGGGAAATATAAGTTCTCGATCAGTTCTCGATCGACGCGCTCAAAGGGCGCGCCGGAGTTTCGTTTCGATGTTCAGCGCCGTTTCTGCGTGCATTTTTTGTCCTTTTATGTTATTTTAATTCATGCTGCTTCAAGCGATGGATTCGAGTGCGGTTCTTTGTCGAACGGGACCTTCGGGCAAAGCGTCCGAGGGCCCTTAATACAGGAGGGAATGCGGAGCATGGAAATGTACGTCACAGCGCTGCGCGAGCTCTTTGACTCATCAGGGTTCGCGGTCTTGTTCTCCCCCGCGGGGACGGGCAACCTCGTCATGATCATCGTCGCCTTCGTCCTGCTCTACCTGGCTATCGGCAAGGGGTTTGAGCCCCTGCTCCTCGTTCCCATCGCCTTCAGCTGCCTGCTGGTCAACCTGCCCCTGTCCGGCATCATGGACCTGCCCACGGCGGAAAACCCCTCGCTTGGGTTCCTGCGGGCCGTTTACTTCGGCGCGCAGTACGAGATATACCCCATCATCATCTTCCTTGGGATAGGCGCCCTGACGGATTTCGGCCCCCTCATCGCGAACCCGATCACGTTCCTGCTGGGCGCTGCCGCGCAGTTCGGCGTGTTCGTCTCCTTCATCGGGGCCAACTGGGTCGGCCCCATCGCCAAAAGCTTCGGCCTCGACGTGGCCTTCAACATCAAGCAGGCCGCGAGCATCGGCATCATCGGCGGCGCGGACGGACCCACGAGCATCTACCTGACCATGAAGCTGGGACAGGAGGAGATTCTGGGCGCCATCGCCGTTGCGGCCTACAGCTACATGTCCCTCGTCCCGCTGATCCAGCCTCCGTTCATTCGGATGTTCACGTCGAAGAAGGACCGCGGCATCGTGATGAGCGAGCTCCGCCCCGTCAGCAAGCGCGAGAAGATCCTGTTCCCCATCATCTGCACCATCGTGGCCGGCCTGGTGCTTCCGGCCTGCGTGCCTCTGGTTGGTACGTTGATGTTCGGCAACCTGCTGCGCGAGTGCGGAGCCACGGAACGCCTGAGCCAGACGGCCCAGAACGAGCTCCTGAACATCACCACGATCTTCCTGGGCCTCGCCGTCGGCTCCACGATGGAGGCCGACAAGTTCCTGCAGGCCCGCACGCTCATCATCGTCCTGCTCGGCCTGATCGCCTTCATCTTCAGCACGGTTGGTGGGGTCCTCTTCGGTCAGCTCATGAAGGTGCTCTCGGGCGGCAAGATCAACCCGATGATCGGCTCCGCAGGCGTTTCGGCCGTCCCAATGGCAGCGCGCGTCGTGCAGCGGGTTGTCCAGGAGGAGTACCCCGGCCACTTCCTGCTGATGCACGCTATGGGGCCCAACGTGGCGGGCGTCATCGGCACCGCGGTGGCGGCGGGCGTCATGCTGACGTTGCTCTCCAAGTAGGGAACCCGCCGTCCAAACTCTTTGTTGAGGAAGCGAACGCAGGCCGCCCCCTGGGGGGCGGCTTTGCTCATGGCAAGACCCCTGCGTGCGGCTATGCGGGTTTGCGTTCCTCTGCTACAATACCAACCCGCGTTGACCCACCGCAGGCCCTGGAGCCTGCGCCCGGCAGCGGGCCGAAAAGACATGAGAAGTGGGGGCTGCGCGGCTCTCAAAAAGTTTTTCAGGATGGGGAGGGATTGTTCCATGAGTCAGTTTGAAGAAGGCGTCATGCTGGGCAAGCTGCCGCCGGACGAGCTCCGCCGGAACGTGCTGCGCTATGCGGGAGCGCCCCGGAAGGACCTGATCGTCGGAGGCGGACTCGGCGAGGACGCTGCGCTGATCCGGTGGCCGGACGCCGAGCGCTTCCTCGTCGTGGCGTCCGATCCCATCGTGGGGGCCTCGGAGGGCGCGGGGGAGCTCCTGGTCCACGTGAACGCCAACGACGTCGTCTGCAAGGGCGGCGAGCCGTCCTGGCTCATCGTGACGCTGATCGTTCCGGCGGGAGAGGGGGTTGCCATGGTCGGCCGGATCATGCGGGAGGTGCATGAGGCCTGTGCCGCCATGGGAATCGCCGTGGTGGGCGGGCACACGGAACTGTCGGACCGCTACGACTGGCCCGTCATCGTGGGGACGATGATGGGGCCCGCCAACTGTCGGCTGGGGATCAGCCGGATACGGCCGGGCGACAGGCTCCTCGTGACCGGTCACGCCGGGCTTGAGGGGATGTCCATCCTGGCGCACGACAGGCCGGACCTCCTGGGCTGCCTCAGCGCGGAGGAGCTGGCGACGGTCCGCGCCTGGAGGAAGGACCTCTCCGTCGTCCCCGCGGCCAGGGCCCTTCGGGACTTTTCGCACTACATGCACGACCCCACGGAGGGCGGCCTGGAGGGAGCCCTCCTGGAGGTCTGCAAGGCTGCCGGGCTTCCGCTGACGCTCGACCGCGACGCCGTCCCCATCTCTCCCATCACGCGACGGGCCGCGGCCTCCCTGGGCTTCGATCCCATGCGCCTGATCTCGTCGGGGATGCTGATCGCCGCCGTCTCGGAGGAAGGGGTGGGGGCTGCTCAGGCCGCCCTCCTTCAGAAGCGTATCCCTTCAAGCATTATAGGACAATTTGGCACGACGAAGGGCGACGGCGCGGAGGATCGGCTGGACATGCACGAGGAGCTATGGGACCTCCTGGCCAGGGGAAGGGCGTAGGGCAGCGGATATAGTATAATAGGGACCCAAGCGGATTGTTCTTTTGCAGTGGTTATAGTTTTGTCATAGAGGAGAGCTTATGCGATGGCGAGTTCCAGCGGGAGCGAGACGGCAAGAGGGGATTTTTTTGACAGGTCGTGGCAGCGGACGAAGCTGTGCGGCGATTTCTCCAGGGAAGACGCGGGCAGAGAGGTTCGGGCCAACGGATGGGTGCGCCGGCGGCGTGACCTGGGCGGCATCATCTTCATCGAGTTGTGGGATCATACGGGGTCCGTCCAGGTGGTGTTCAACCCTGAGGCGGGAGACGTGCACGGGGCCGCGGGCGGGCTGAGGAGCGAGTACTGCGTCGCGGTGCGGGGCAAGCTCCGGATACGGCCCGAGGGCACGGAGAATCCGGGGCTGAAGACGGGCGCGGTGGAGATCGTCGCCCAGGACCTCCTGATCCTGTCCAAGGCGTCGCCCATCCCCTTCGAGGTGGGGGAGGCGACGGACGACGTGGACGAGAACCTGCGCCTGACCTACCGCTACCTGGACCTGAGGCGCGAGAGGATGCAGAACAACCTGCGCACCCGCAGCCGAATCAACGCCTTCACGCGGCGCTACCTGGAGGGGCAGGGGTTCGTTGAGCTGGAGACGCCCATCCTGACGAAGGCCACCCCCGAAGGGGCCCGCGACTACCTCGTCCCCAGCCGCGTCACCCCCGGGACGTTCTACGCGCTGCCCCAGTCCCCCCAGCTCTTCAAGCAGATCCTGATGGTCAGCGGCTTCGACCGCTATTACCAGATCGCGCGCTGCTTCCGGGACGAGGACCTCCGGGCGGACCGCCAGCCCGAGTTCACGCAGGTGGACATCGAGATGAGCTACGTCGTCGAGGACGACGTCATGGAGCTCATCGAAGGCTACATGAAGGGGCTCTTCAAGGAGGTCCTTGGTGTGGACGTTCCGACGCCCTTTGGACGTATGCTCTACTGGGACGCCATGGACCGCTACGGGAGCGACAAGCCGGACCTGCGCGTCACCCTTGAGCTCTGCGACGTGGCCTCCGTCTTTGCAAAGGCTTCCTTCGAGCCCTTCAAACAGGTGCTGGACGGCGGCGGTGTGGTGAGGGCGCTGCCTCTGCCGGGCGGGGCGGCGCTCTCGCGCAAGGAGCTGATGGACCTCGAGGACCGCGCCAGGAAGTTCGGCGCATCGGGGCTTGCGGCGTTTCAGATGAAGGAGGGAGCTCTGAAGGGCCCTCTGGTTAAGTTTCTCACCGAAGGGGAGTTGGAGGAGCTCTGCCGGATCGCGAACCTGAAGGACGGGGACGCTCTGTTCGTGCTGGCGGATGCCTCCCGCGCCAGGGCCTGCACCATCCTGGGCGTTCTGCGCCTCGACCTGGGCCGATCCCGCGGCTTCATGAACGAAAAGGAGTGGCGCTTCCTCTGGGTGACGAAGTTCCCGCTCTTCGAGTGGAGCGACGAGGAGAAGCGCTGGGTGGCGATGCACCATCCCTTCACCTCCCCCGTCCTTGAAGAGGGAGACCTGATGGAGCGCGACCCGTCGAAGGCCCTCGCCCGCGCCTACGACTGCGTCCTGAACGGCAACGAGGTGGGGGGAGGCTCCATCCGCATCCACGATCCGGAGGTGCAGGCCCGGCTCTTCAAGTGCCTCGGCATCTCGCCTGAGGAGGCCAAACGTCGATTCGGGTTCTTCCTGAACGCGCTTTCCTACGGGACGCCCCCCCACGGCGGCATCGCCCTGGGCGTGGACCGTCTGGTGATGCTCCTCTGCGGCGGGCAGTCCATCCGGGACGTCATGACGTTCCCCAAGACCCAGCGGGCTCAATGCCTGCTCTCTCAGGCCCCGGACGTCGTGGAGCAATCCCGGCTCGACGAGCTTCGGATCGCCGTCGTGCCCCCCGAGGCGGAATAAGGGCGTTCGGCAAATCTCAGGCTGAGGGAGGGAACGGCTTTGAGGGCAGAATTTTGTCACGTCAACTTCAACGTCCTGGACCTGGAGCGGAGCGTGGCCTTCTACGAGGAGGCCCTTGGCCTGCGCGAGGTCCGACGCAAGGAGGGGCGGGACTTCGTCCTCGTCTACATGGGCGATGGGACGACCGACTTCACGCTGGAGCTCACGTGGATGAGGGAGCGCAGGGAGCCCTACGACCTGGGCGAGGAGGAGTTTCACCTGGCCTTCCGAGTGGAGGACTACGACAAGGCCCTCGCCTTTCATCGCGAAAAGGGCTGGGTCTGTTTTGAGAACGAGGCCATGGGGGTCTACTTCATTCAGGACCCGGACGGGTACTGGCTGGAGGTCCTTCCGCCTCGCCGCTGACGGTCCTCAAGCCTCCCGTCCCTCCGGCGCTTGACGCTCCGGAGTGGACGGGAGGCCTTTTTATGCGCCGAATGCGCCGAAGACCTGACGGCCCTCGACGAAGGTCGCCCTGACGTTGAAATCGTCGTCGAGACAGACGATGTCCGCGTCCATTCCGGCTGCAAGCTCCCCCTTGCGCGTCAGGCCCAGGAGGCGGGCCGGGTTCCGCGAGACCGTTGCCGAGAGCTCGGACAGGGGGCGCCGCGTGGCCTGATGGAAGTTTTTGAGGGCGCGATTCATCGTGAGGACGCTCCCCGCGATCGTCCCGTCGCCGTTGACGGGCAGGCCGTCCCGGACCATCACGACGCCGCCTGCGAAGCGATAGTCCCCGTCGGGCAGGCCCGCCGCGCGCATGGAGTCCGTGATCAGGATGAGGCGGTCCGTCCCGATGAGCCGGCAGACGGGCTCAAAGAGCTCCGGCACGACGTGCCGTCCGTCCGCGATGAACTCGCACATGGCGTCGGAGACCGCCGCGGCCCCGACCATCCCCGGTCTTCGGTGGTGGAGGCCGCGCTGCGCGTTGAACAGGTGCGTGATGGAACGCGCCCCCGCCCGCACGGCGGAGAGCGCCAGGTCGAAGTCCGCCGTGGTGTGCCCCAGGGAGGGGACGATGCCCAGCCCCCTGAGGCTGCGCGTGAAGGAGTGCTGTGGGTCCAGCGTCGGCGAGAACGTGACGATGCGCAGGACGTCCGCGCGCTCCGCCACCCATGGGACGTCCGGAGAGCGGCCGATGAAGGCCGCAGGGTGCGCGCCCCGCATGGCCTCGTCGATCCACGGTCCTTCGAGGTGCATCCCCAGGATGGCCGCGCCGGGCAGGGTGCGCCCCATGCCCCGGCGCACGGCGCGCACCGCGGCGTCGATCTCTCCCATCGGAGCGGTGACGGAGGTGGGCAGGAAGGCCGTGACGCCCTCCTTTGCCATGGCCAGGCTCAGGGCGTCTAGGGCCTCATCCGTCGCATCCATGGCGTCGTACCCCATGGCCCCGTGAACGTGTACGTTGACGAAGCCCGGCAGGACGTACCGTCCCCCGGCCTCGACGCGCTCCGCCTCGATCCCGTCGGTCCGGTCCTCAGGAAGGCACGCAAGGACCCTGTCGTCGAAGAGCAGGGCGTGCCCCTCCAGCATCGCGCCGTCCCACAATATCCTTTCCCCAGCCAGGAACTTCATGGCCCCCTCTCCCTTCTCGAACGCCCGCGCCCTTCGCTTGCGGGGCGTCGTTCGGTCGTATTATAGCGGGCGCAGGGTTACTTTTCAGGACTCGTTGTATTTTATGGTGCGTGGAACAGAAAAAGACGCTATACTTTCAAAATGCTTTCAGGTTTTCCGGCTCGACATTTTGCCTTGGAGGTTGGTTCGATGAAGCTGAACAATATCATGAAGCAGGCCCAGAAGATGCAGGCGCAGATGATGCAGATACAGGAAAAGCTGGCGGAGGAAACCGTGGAGGCCAGCGTGGGCGGCGGCATGGTGAAGGCCGTGTTCACCGGGAGCGGGGACCTGGTGGGGATACACATCGACCCTGAGGTCATCAAGCCCGACGACCGGGAGATGCTGGAGGACCTCGTCACGGCTGCGGTCAACGAGGGGCTGAAGCAGAGCAAGGAGCTGGCCGCCCAGAGGATGGGCAGCGTGACCGGTGCCCTCGGCGCCATGGGGCTCGGAATGTAGGCGGCGGCCTTGGACCCTATCGCGGACCTGATCCTGTCCTTCACGAAGTTCCCCGGCGTCGGAAACAAGAGCGCGAGGCGGATGGTCTTTTACCTTTTAAAGAGGGATTCTGCAGAGCTTCAGGACCTGGGGAGGCGCATCGCCACCCTGAAGGATGAGCTTTGCGTCTGCAGCAGGTGCGGCAACGTATCGAGCGGGGACCCCTGTCCGATCTGCAGCGACGCGCTGCGGGACCGGGAAACGCTCTGCGTCGTGGAGGACATCGACGATCTGGTTTCCTTTGAGCAGGCGGGGATCTACAACGGCCTCTACCACGTGCTGGACAACCGCGTTTCCCCCTTCGACGACGAGGACCTGAGCCCGGAGAGCGTGGATTCCCTCCTGTCGCACATTCGGGAGCTCGACGCGAAGGAGGTCATCATCGCCACCAACCCCCGCATGGAGGGAGACCTGACGTACTACACCCTCCTCGATGCGTTGAGGGGGGCTCCGGGGATGCGCGAGGGGATGAAGATCTCGCGCCTGGCCTTTGGCCTGCCTGTCGGCGGCTCCATCGAGTTTGCCGACAGGATGACGCTGCACACGGCGCTCGAGTCGCGCACGGCCGTGTCCACAGGGAATGGGAGCGGAGAGGAAAAATGAAGAGGTTTTCGTTCGTCATCGTGGCAGGGGGCAGCGGCAGCCGCATGGGGGGGGAGCGAAAGCAGTTCCGCCTCCTGGGGGGACGGCCGATGTGGCGGTGGAGCGCGGAGATGGCGGCCTCCATGGCGGAGGAGGGCATCGGGGAGATCGTTCTGGTCCTTCCCAGGGGCGAGGTGACCCCGCCGCCCTGGCGCCAGAGCGCCCGCATCCCGCTGCGCCTGGCGGGCGGCGGCGCCTCGCGGGCCGAGTCCGTCCTCAGCGGCCTTAACGCGGCGTCCTTCGACTACGTCATGGTCCACGACGCGGCCCGTCCCTTCATCAGCATCTCCCTGATGCGCCGCCTCATGGAGGAGACCAGCGAGGGCGTTGGGGCCGTCCCCGTCCTTCCGGCATCGGACGCCATCAAGCGAATCGACGGGGAGCGGGTGGAGGCGGTCGATCGCGATGGCCTCTACATGACCCAAACGCCTCAATCCTTCTACAGGCCGACCCTGATGGCCGCTTTGCGGGAACGCGGCCCCGCCGCGAAGGACGAGGCCGAGGCGTGGCTGGCCTCAGGCCTGGAGCTGCACTGCGTGGAGGGGGAGCGCCTGAACTTCAAGGTGACCTGGCCCGACGACCTGCACATCGCGGAGAGGATCGCGGAGGGGCGGCGCGCCCCCACCGTCCGGACGGGGCTGGGGTACGACGTCCACCGCCTGGTCCCGGAACGCCCGTTGATCCTGGGCGGCGTCCTGATCGAGGACTCCCCCTTGGGGCTCCTGGGACATTCCGATGCCGACCTGCTGGCCCACGCCGTCGCCGACGCGATCCTGGGAGCGGCTGGCTTGCCCGACGTCGGGACGCTCTTTCCCGCCAGCAGCGAGGAGTACCGGGATGCGGACAGCATGGAGCTCCTCAAGACGGCCGTGGACCTCGTCGTCGAGGCGGGGTGGACGATCGCCTGGGTGGATGCCGTGGTCCAGGCGCAGGTCCCGCGCCTCAGCCCCCACCTTGTGGAGATGCGAAAGCGACTCTCCGCGATCTTGAACCCGGATCTGCCCAACTGCGTCAGCCTCAAGGCGAAGTCCGCCGAGGGGACGGGGGACCCCGGCCTTGGAGGCTCCATGACCTGCTGGGCCTCCGCCACGCTGTACGGGGACGGGACAAGGTGATCCGTACGCGCTTTGCCCCCTCCCCGACGGGAGAGCTGCACATCGGCGGTGCGCGTACCGCGCTCTTTAACTTCCTGTGTGCCCGCTCCGCAGGGGAAGAAGGGCGCTTCATCCTCCGCATCGACGACACGGACGCGGAGCGCTCGCGGCCGGAGTTCGAGGCCGCGCTGATCGACGACCTGCGCTGGCTGGGGCTCGATTGGGACGAGGGGCCGGGCGTGCCCTCAAACACGAGTTGCCGGCAGAGCGAACGCGGGGCCCTCTATCGCCGCGGGATGGATCGTCTGAGGGCGATCGGGGCAGTCTACCCCTGTTTCTGCTCGGAGGAGCGGCTGTCCGCCCTGCGACGGGACCAGTTGGCGCGGGGAGAACCGCCGCGGTACGACGGGCGGTGCCGCAGGCTCACCCCTGAGGAGGTCGCCCGCCGCGTTGCCGGCGGAGAGCGGCCCTGCTGGCGCCTGGCGCTGCCGGACCAGAACCTCGCCTTCGACGACCTCGTCCGTGGGCGGCAGTCCTTTCCCGCCGGTTCGATCGGTGACTTCGTCCTTGAGCGGAACGACGGCACCGTGACCTACCTGTTCGCCTCCGCCGTGGACGATCACCTGATGGGTATCACCCACGTCATCCGGGGGGATGAACACGTCCCCAACACGGCGCGCCAACTCGCGATCCTGGACCGGATGGGATGGCCGCATCCGGCCTTTGCCCACATCCCCATGGTCCTCTCGCCGGACCGGCAGAAGCTGAGCAAGCGGACGGGCTCGACCCCCATTCGCGAGTACCGCGAACGGGGGTTCCTGCCCGAGGCCTTGATCGCCTACCTGGCGACGCTGAGCTGGACGCCGCCGGAGGGCGCGCCGCTGTTGGACCTGAGCCGTCTGCCGGCGTCCTTCTCTCTCTCGGCGATCGTCCGATCCTCGCCGGTCCACGACGAAGGGCACCTGCTCTACTGGCAGAGGCGGGCCATGGAGCGGCGGGGTGGAGCCCGGCTGGCCCTGGACCTCGCCGCCGCGACGCCGACTCTCTGCCCCTGCGCCGATCGCCTCGCGCCGCTGATCGAGGACATGCTTGAGGAGACGCCCTTCCTGCCCGACCTGCGCGACGCCCTTGCCTTTTTGACCCAACCTCCCGAAGGGGAGCGCTCTCCCTGGATGCCGGCCCTCGCCGCAGCCCTTGCGGGGGCGGAGGACTGGAGCCCGGAGGCCCTGAAGTCCGCCCTGGGCGCCTTCATGAAGGGACAGGGTCTTAAGGGGCGCGAGTTCTTCCACCCGCTGCGCCTTTTTTTGACGGGCGCCGACAAGGGGCCGCCACTGCCGCTGGTGCTGTTCGCCATGGGGAAGGAGGCGTGCTGTGCGCGCCTGAACGGAGGTTCTTGAGCATTCTGGTATAATGATGGAACGCAGAGGACCTGAAGGACGGTGAACGGCGTGGCGGGCGTCTACTCGCACAACAAGGTGTGTGACGCGGAGAACTGGGTTGGAGAACTGGAACTGGGCGGCTTTGAGCAGTACGTCCTCATCGATGAGGTCGTCGAGTTGCCCCCCTTCGAAGCCTACGAAGAGGCGATAGAAAACTTCTGGCCTGCGTTCATCGAGGACAGCAGCATCTAGTGTGGGCTTACAGGGCAGGAATCGCGAAGGGAAGACGTTTTTGACCTTTACATTTTCGTGGACAGGTGATAAACTCAAAAAGTTGTTGATGATCTAACAACTTGGTTTGGGTGTGAACAGGGCCTTGGGGCCCGCTGAAGTTTTAGATAAAATTTGAGTGAGGGAGTGTCTTTATGGCAACTCGGAGAGAACCCCGTTTCAAGCTGTCCCGCCACCTGGGCGTCAACGTCTGCGGCCACCCCAAGGCGATGAAGAGGGTGGACACCAAGAAGCCCGCCCGCGGCGGTCAGAAGGTGTCGCAGTACGCCCTCCAGCTGATGGAGAAGCAGAAGATCAAGGCCTACTACGGCATCCTGGAGCGTCAGTTTGCCCGTTACTTTAAGATCGCGAAGAAGAGCACGGAGATGACCGGCGTTGCCCTCCTGAAGAACCTGGAGTGCCGCCTGGATAACTTGGTCTACCGCATCGGCTTTGCCCGTTCCATCCGTCAGGCGCGCCAGATGGTGAGCCATGGCCACATTCTCCTGAACGGCGTCAAGGTGGACATCCCGTCCTGCAACGTCAAGGTGAACGACGTGATCAGCCTGAAGGAGAAGTCCCGCACGAACGAGACCTTCCAGAACAACTTCCAGGGGCTGGCCTCCTTCAGCGTGCCCTACCTTGAGAAGGACAAGAACCAGTTCAGCGCCAAGCTGATCCGGGAGCCTATGCGAGAGGAGCTCCCCATTGAGGTCAACGAGATTCTGGCGGTGGAGTTGTACTCGAAGTAGCCCGTCGATCGGAGGGGTGCCGCACTCCCGGTTTTGCGATCTATGGAATTTCTTGACATGGCGGCACGAGGCGGTATAATACGCCCAGTTATTGGCTTTAAACTTTATTGAGAACACTCTTATCAAGAGAGGTGGAGGGACTGGCCCGATGAAGCCCGGCAACCTGTCGAATCAGGTGCCAATACCAGCAGCCCGCAGGGCTGGATGATGAGAGGAAGAGAATAGTTTTTAACGCGCTCTTCCTTGTTTTGCGTGAGGGAGGGCGCTTTTTTGTGCCGCGAGGCGGCCCTGATTTTCGATAGGGAGGCAGAAACATGACAGATAAGGACAGGTTCATTTTTTCCTCGGAGTCCGTGACGGAGGGACATCCCGACAAGGTTGCGGATCAGATATCGGACGGCGTTCTGGACGCGATCCTGAAGGACGACCCCAACGGCCGCGTCGCCTGCGAGACGCTCTGCACCACGGGATTGGTGATGGTCTCCGGCGAGATCACGACCTCCACGTACGTGGACATTCCGAAGCTGGCCCGCGAGATCGTCAAGGAGATTGGCTACACCCGGGCCAAGTACGGCTTTGACGGCGAGACCTGCGCAGTGCTGACCGCCATCGACGAGCAGTCCGGCGACATCGCCCAGGGCGTGGACAACGCGATCGAGGTCCGCGACAAGCTCTCCAACGAGGACATCTCCAAGATCGGAGCGGGCGACCAGGGGATGATGTTCGGCTATGCGTGCAACGAGACGAAGGAGTTCATGCCCATGCCCATCGCCCTGGCCCACAACCTGGCGCGTCAGCTGACCAAGGTTCGGCGCGACGGGACGATCCCCTACCTCCGCCCGGACGGCAAGACCCAGGTTTCCCTCCGCTACGAGGGGCACAAGGCCGTTCACGCGGACACGATCGTCGTCTCCGCACAGCACCACCCAGAGGCCGGCCTCAAGGAGATTCGCGCGGACATCATCGAGCACGTCATCAACCCCATCGTTCCCGACGCCCTTCTCGACACGGACACCCGCATCTTCGTCAACCCGACGGGGCGCTTCGTAAAGGGCGGCCCGATGGCCGACACGGGGTTGACGGGGCGCAAGATCATCGTGGACACCTACGGCGGATGGATTCCCCACGGCGGTGGCGCCTTCTCAGGCAAGGACCCCACGAAGGTTGACCGCAGCGCCGCGTACATGACGCGCTATGCGGCGAAGAACGTCGTGGCCGCCGGCATTGCAGACAAGTGCCAGATCCAGGTGGCCTACGCCATCGGCGTGGCGGAACCCGTCTCCCTGAACGTGGAGACCTTCGGCACGAGCAGGATCAGCCACGAGAAGATCGTCGAGCTCATCCGCGAACGCTTCGACTTCCGCCCCGCCGCGATCATTCGGGACCTGGACCTTCGCAGGCCCCAGTATCGGGCCCTCGCCGCCTATGGGCACATGGGCCGCATCGACCTGCCGCACCTGCCCTGCTGGGAGAAGACGGACAGGGCAGAGGAGCTTCGCAAGGCTGCCGGACTTTAACGCGCCGACAAAGGGTTGGTAGACGGGTAGACGTGAGGGGACGCCGCAAGGCGTCCCTTTGATTAGGCATTAAGGCCTATTTACATAGACTATTCTTGAGTAATAAAATTGCTCACATGATGATCGATTCTTTGATTCCATCCAAGACGAGAATAAAGCTCCTTGTGAAGTTCTTCCTGAACCCGGATGTCACGTCCTACCTTCGTGGGCTGGCCGAGGAGTTTGGAGAGTCCACCAACGCCGTGCGGGTGGAGTTGAATCGGCTGTGCTCTGCGGGGTTCCTGGAGGAGGTCCCTGCCGAGGGGCGCAAGCGCACCTACCGAGCCTGCCGGAGCCACCCGCTCTTTCCGGAGCTGCATCGGATCGTGCGCAAGGTGCTGGGGATCGATCAGGTGGTGGAGGGGATCGTCCGGCGCATGGGCTCCGTGCGTGCAGCGTTGATCACGGGCGACTACGCCCATGGGATCGACAGCGGGATCATCGACCTGATCCTGGTGGGGACGGTCGATCGGGCGTATCTTGGCGAGCTTGTGGAGAAGGTGGAGAGCCTGATCTCACGGAAGGTTCGGGCACTCGTCCTGACCCCGGAAGAGTACGAGACCCTGCGCGGGACCCTGCGTCCCGAGGAGTCCCTGTTCGTCTGGGGCGAGCAGGATGGAGTTCTGCAGAAGCAAGTGAGGGATGCGGGGTAACATGACTGACAAGTCCACGGATGCCGGTTTCGACCTGATCATCGAGCCCAATCGAACGACGGGAGCCTTTTTCCGGGAGCTTCTGCGCTATCGGGAACTGTTCTATTTTCTGGCCTGGCGCGATATCCTGGTGCGCTACAAGCAGACGGTCATCGGCGTCGCCTGGAGCGTGATCCGGCCCCTCCTGACCATGGTGGTGTTCACCGTGGTGTTCGGCAGGCTGGCCAGGTTGCCCAGCGAGGGCGTGCCCTATCCCATCCTGGTGTTCTCCGCGATGCTGCCGTGGCAGTACTTTGCCAACGCGATGCAGGAGAGCTCAAACTCCCTGATAGCGGAGTCCCGCCTGATCAGCAAGGTGTACTTTCCGCGCTTGATCGTGCCGACCAGTTCGGTCATCGTGAGCGCGGTGGACTTCCTGATCTCGCTGGCCCTTCTGGGCCTTTTGATGTTGTGGTACGGCTTCGCTCCTTCCCCCGCCATCCTGTTGATGCCGTTCTTCTTCCTCCTGGCGACGCTCTCGGCGCTTGGCGTGGGCTACTGGCTCTCGGCCCTGAACGTGAAGTACCGGGACTTTCGCTACATCGTCCCGTTCCTGGTTCAGTTCGGCCTCTACGTCTCGCCCGTGGGGTTCTCCAGCTCCGTGGTGCCGGACCGCTGGCGCCTGCTCTACAGCCTCAACCCCATGGTCGGGGTGATCGACGGGTTTCGCTGGTGCGTTCAGGGGACGGCAAGCTCGCTCTACCTGCCGGGTTTCTTGATCTCCGCGGCGGTTTCCGTCCTGGCCTTTGTCAGCGGAGTTTGGTTCTTCCGCCGCACGGAACGCTTCTTTGCGGACTTCATCTGAGACGGGGTCCGTCGGAGGAGCCGGGGGAAGTTGCGGCGACAAACGAGCGAGGTTTGAGCGATGGAACACTTTGATTACGATGGGTTCTGGAAGGACTTGATCGAACGTTTCTTTGGCCCGTTTCTGTCGAGGGCGCTTCCGGAGCTCTATGCCGACGCGGACCTCTCTCAGGAACCGAGGTTTCTGGATAAGGAGTTTCGCGATCTTTTGCAGACCTCGGACCTGGAACTCCACCGTTCCCCTCGTTTTGCCGATTATCTTCTGGATGTTCCCTTGAAAAACGGCGGCGATGCGTGGGTTTTGCTCCACATAGAGGTCCAGGGGTCGGGGGGCGGGGATATCCCCTTTCGCATGGCGCACTATCGCAGCATGATCTTCGACCACTATCTGCGGGAACCGGTAGCCCTGGCGTTGCTGACGGGTTCCCGTCCACAGGGTGAGGCGCGAGTTTACGAGTCGTCCCTGTATGGAACGTCGATTCGCTATTGCTATAATTGTCTCGATATAAGCGCGTTGAACGAAGGAGAGCTTTTGGATAGCGACAACCCGTTCGATCTGGCGCTTTGCGCTGCCAAACGGGCAGTTCTCAGCCGGGGGAAAGAACGTCAGAAGTACCGTTATCTTCGGGAGCTGACGCATCTGTTGTTCCGCAAGGGCTGGCCCCTGGGGGATCGAAGGGACCTGTTGCTCTTTCTTGCGCGTATCATTGCACTGAACGACGAAACGCTGAGAGGCGAGTTTACGACGATGTTGAGGGGAATGGAGGGAGAGGACGAGATGCCGGTGGTGACGTTCATCGAGAAATATTATCGGGACCTGTACCTGGACGAAGGGATGAAAGAAGGTCTGGAGAGGGGCCGGGAAGAAGGTATGGAGAGGGGCCTGGAAAAAGGCCTGGAGAGAGGCCTGGAGAAGGGCCGGCACGAGGCCATGTTGGAGGCCGCTCGAAAGATGCGAGAGCGCGGCATGTCCATCCAGGACATCCGGGAGCTGACGAATCTCTCCCTCGAGGACCTTGAATCCGTGGCGGGGAATTGACCGCTGCCCGCAAGGGGTTATCCATGCCAAACACCGTTATCAAGATCGAGGAATTGGGCAAGAAGTACCTGCTGGCGCACAGGTCGCCGCAGCGCTACATTGCGTTGCGGGACGTGCTGGTCGACCGGGCGAAACGACTGGGCCGCAGGTTCCGCCATCCTTTCGCGAGGAGCGCGAGGGAGGAAAATCCAGCTGTCGAGGACTTCTGGGCGCTGTCGAACCTCTCCTTCGAGGTCAACGAGGGGGAGCGCGTCGGGGTCATCGGACGCAACGGCGCGGGCAAATCCACGCTGCTCAAGGTCCTGAGCCGCATCACGGAACCCACGACGGGGCGCGTATCCCTCAGGGGGCGCGTCGCCAGCCTGCTGGAGGTCGGGACGGGCTTTCACCCCGAGCTGACGGGGCGGGAGAACATCTATCTGAACGGCGCCATCCTGGGGATGAGCAAGGCGGAGATTCGGCGAAACTTCGATGCCATCGTGGACTTCGCTGGGGTGGAGAAGTTTCTGGACACGCCGGTGAAGCGCTACTCCAGCGGCATGTACGTGCGCCTGGCCTTTGCCGTGGCCGCACACCTGGACACGGAGATCCTGATGATCGACGAGGTCTTGGCGGTGGGTGACGCGGAGTTTCAAAAGAAGTGCATGGGCAAGATGGACGAAGTGAGCCACAAGCAGGGCCGGACGATCCTGTTCGTCAGCCACAACATGGGGGCCGTCTCGCAGCTCTGCAATCGCGTGGTGTGCCTGGAGCGAGGCCGGGTGGCGCTGGACACGCCGGACGTCTCCGTCGGGGTACGGAAATACCTGAACGTCTCGAAAGAGGCAGGTGCCGTCGCCGAGTGGAGGAACCCCGGCAACCTCTTCGAGAACCCCTGGTTCAAGCCGCTGCGCTTCGGCCTCTATGGAGAGGACGGAAAGGCGATTTCAGGCCCCATGGAGCGCAAGGACAGGGTTTGGGTCGAGATCGAGGGCTTTGTCGAGGTCCCTGACCCGGCGCTGGAGGTTGGGTATTGCCTATATGAGGTAAACGGGGTGTTGGTTTGTTATGGTTATCAGACGGACCAAATGGGAGGTGAGAAGGAGCTCCCGCCACTCCAGGGAAATTTCATTCTTCGGGTTCCGTTGAATTGTTCGTTACTGAATGTGGGGAACTACCATGTGAAGATGGAGGTCAATTTATTCAATCGGGAGCGTATAGTTAACATTCACGCGACGCCTCCCGAGTTCTCGTTCGAGATATCCGGGCGGCTCTACCCCTCCCCCTATCGCCTTGGAGAGAGCCCGGGCATATTGGCCCTGGACCAGCCTTGGGTTTTGCAGCCTGTCAAGAGCACGCAAATCGAGAAATAGACTAAGGACTGGAGCGTTGTTTGGATGAGCGATGTCATGTTGCGCAAGTTGAAGGTCGTTCGGGGTGCTTTTCAAGGCGTGCGATCTGGAGTCGATACGTGGTGGGAATTTTTCCTGTTCTGCCTGGATCGTATGCTATCGACACTCCTGGGGAAAAATCCACGTTTCTATCATAAGAGAAAGGTGAAAAATTTTAAGGGAAAGGACAGTTATCGCATCAAGGATATCCGGCTGCCCCTCCTGGACGCGGAAACCGAGGATACCTTTTTCTGGCAGGGCCCTTTTGGTCAGACCTGTTTTCATTATTGTTACTTCAAAGATTGCCGGGATGAGGCAACGGTTGAACGAAGCCATGGGGCAACCCTGTTCTGGCGCGAAACGCCCTATGCTTATGTGGGGGATGGGCTGGAGTCGAAATCCTTCCCGGCGATGTCGTCATCGATGCCGGAAGCTGGATTGGGGACTTTGCCGCCTATGCATCCGCCAAGGGAGCCGGTGAGGTCTATGCCTTTGAACCCTCTCCTCCCGCCTTCAATTACCTGGTGCAAACCACCAAGCTGAATCCCAACATTTATCCGTTTCAGGAGGGGCTGGGCGACGCAGTCTCGGAGATCGAGTTGTTTGTGGACCCTGCGAATGCGCAGTGCAATTCCTTCCTCGATGGGGACGGCGTGTGTCGGGATGCCATCCGGGTTCCTGTGACGACGATCGATGCCTTTGTCGCGGAGCATGGGCTTTCTCGTGTCGATTTCATCAAGATAAGCGTCCAGGGATACGATATGCACCTCTTGAGGGGGGCGAGGAAGACCCTCCAGCGCTTTGCACCGAAGTTGTCTATGTTGTACTGTAATGCTCATTCTGTTCCTTACTCCATGGAGGATGTTAGAAAGCTGATCAAAAAGTTCAATCCCAAGTATCGTGTTATGTTCAGAGGGAAAAAATTGTTTGCTGCGGTTCCTGACTTATGAACAGTATATAGAAATCACGAAAGTTAATATGGAAATTTCCTGGGGTAATTTTTTCAACCTCGTTTCAACGTTCATGCAAAAAAAGCTCCTTTTGAGGCTCTTTTTTGGGATAATCCAATTCGGTGTGAAAGGGGTGTCAGAAACGGCATGACGGTGTTGTTCGAATCCGATTGGGTGGCTTCCTCTCCATATTTTTACAATAATCGTACGGGGAAGGCGGGGCCATTCATCAACGACGTGGTCGATTGCGCGAATCTGGAGATCGACCACCAGGGCTTGAGAGATTATATGGACTTCGGTTATTGCGTCTTCGGGCACACCCCTGTCAGAGACGTACATGTCTTGCCCCATTCCTCACGGCTGATCCGTCTCGACGACGGAACGCTGCGGGTGGAGCGGATGGAGGACGCCGCGGTCAAGGCTCTGGACGAGATGGCGCTCTCCGAGGACGAAATATGGGAGTGGATCAGGGACTCCGTGAGGAGGTGGGAGGCCTCCGTAGACGGGGAAATCGTCATCCCTACCAGCGGCGGATATGACTCTCGTATCCTGAACTGGATGGTGGGCGACAAGGAACGCATTCGTTCCTTTACCTACGGGATCACCTCGCCTCAGAGCGCCTCGTCGGAGGTCGTATACGCGCAGGAGCTCTCCCGACGCCTTGGAACTTCCTGGCAGCAGGTCGAATTGGGGGCCTACCACAATTACCTCGACGAATGGTACGCCCTTTACGGGATCTCCACTCACGCCCACGGGATGTATCATTTTGAGTTTTTCAATGCCATAAAGGCGCTGCTGCCCCCCGAAACGCGGAAAGTTCCTATGCTTTCCGGACATTTCGGCGACGACTGGGCCGGTCGTTTCGCCCCTTTGGTCTCCTCTCCGGAGGAACTGCCCCTGTTGGGGCTGACCCATGGAATGAACGCGGATTCTTCGCAATGCCGAGTCCGGGAGGATTCCGTGGCCCGAATGAAATATTGGCAGGAACACCGGGAACGACTGGAGGACCCGAGGCTGCGGGTTATCGAGGTCCTGCGCCATAAGCAGGTCCTGCTTTCCTACCTGTTCCGCGTTCCCGAGAAATTGGGCTATGCTCCGTGGTGTCCATTTCTTGATCTCCGTCTTGCTGCCGCCATGCTCAACCTGCCACCAAACAGGCGGAAGAACAGGGGGTGGCAACAGGACTTTTTCAGGAAAAACGGCATCATGGTGGAGGGCCTTTGCAGGCCGAAACGCCTGCCGAACACGCTGAACATGCAGGCCCTCGAGAGGGTGCCGCCGCCCCCCCTGGATCGTGAAATTCTGTCCGAGGTCGTAGTGCCGGACTATGTGGATTGGATCAACAAATACATTCACAGAACTCCATGGAACTCCCTTCAGGAGGCGGTAATGTCCATCCGGGGCATGGGGCGCCTGTGGCATGTGTTTACCCATAGAATCCCCAGGCCCGATCGGTTGAGTGCCTATCTCGCCTATCTCGTTCTTTATCCGATCGAGCGCCTGCTGAGGTCTCGGGTCTGAGCTTCCGAGAAGCAATCCAAAACGAAGGACGTGTCATGTCATGCCAGAACGAAAGCCTTTGGTTTACGTCGCCATGAGCGCCGATATCATCCATCCGGGACATCTCAACATCATTCATACGGCGGCACGGTACGGGGAGGTCGTCGTCGGGGTCCTGACGGATGAGGCGATTGCCAGCTACAAGCGCCTTCCTTATATGACCTTTGGGCAGCGCAGCGCCGTCGTCGAAAACCTGAAGGGGGTCTCCAGGGTCGTGCCTCAGGCCACTTTGGATTACGTGGAGAACCTTCGTCGGCTTCGACCCGACTTTGTGGTTCACGGTTCCGACTGGAAGGAGGGCGTGCAGAGCGAGACGCGCTCCCGCGTTGTGGAGGTGCTGAAGGAGTGGGGCGGCAGGCTTGTCGAACCGGAATACACCCCTGGCATCTCATCGACGCAGTTGAACAAGGCCATTCGAGAGGTGGGCACGACGCCCGACATTCGGCGCGGGAGGCTGAAACAACTTCTGGACAAGAAGGGGTTCGTCAGGGTATTGGAGGCCCACAGCGGTCTCAGCGCCTTGATCGTTGAAAACTCGTCCGTCCGATCGGAGGACGGTCGAACGGTGGAGTTCGACGCGATGTGGCTGAGCAGCCTGACGGATTCCACAGCCAAGGGGAAGCCGGACATCGAGTGTGTGGATCTGACCAATCGGTTGCATACGGTGAACGACATCCTGGAGGTCACCACCAAGCCCATCATCTATGATGGGGACAGCGGCGGGAACGTCGATCAATTTCGCTTCACCGTCAGGACCCTGGAACGTTTGGGGGTCTCCATGGTCATTATCGAGGACAAAAAGGGACGCAAACGGAACTCTCTCTATGCGGCGGACAATTTGCAGCCGCAGGAGGAGATCGAGGTCATGTGCGAAAAGATAGCCGTGGGAAAGAGGGCTCGGGTTACCGAGGATTTCATGATCGCCGCCCGCTGTGAGAGCCTCATCCTGGGACACGGACAGGAGGAAGCTCTGCGCAGAGCCGGCGCTTATGTCGAGGCTGGGGCGGATGCCGTCCTGATCCACAGCAAGTCGCAGTCCCCGGACGAGGTGTTCGCCTTCTGTGAACGCTATCGGGAGTCGCGGGAGCTTTCCCTTATCCCGTTGATCGTGGTGCCGAGCACCTATGCCCAGGTGACGGAGAGGGAGCTCCGGGACAGAGGGATCCGCATGGTGATCTATGCGAATCAGTTGCTGCGCAGCGAGTACCCCGCCATGCTGAGGGTCGCGGAGAGCATCCTGAAACACGGGCGTGCCCGGGAGGCCGATGAGATGATCATGCCCATCCGAGATATCCTTGAGTTGGTTTGAGGATAGAGGCCCATGTTGGATCCAGGAATTTTTTTAGACAAGCTCCGTGCCCTGGGCGTCGAGTTTTTTACGGGCGTTCCCGATTCCCTGCTGCGGAATTTCTGTGCGGAGCTGGCGGCGCTTCCCGACCACGTGCGGGTGACGGCCGCCAACGAGGGGGGGGCCGTTGCCTTGGCCGCCGGGCATTATCTCGGGACGGGGGCGCCTGCCCTGGTCTATATGCAGAATTCCGGTCAGGGCAATGCCTTCAATCCCTTGGTGTCGCTCGCGGCTCCCGAGGTCTATGGCATTCCGATGCTCCTGCTCGTGGGATGGCGGGGGGAGCCTGGAGGGAAGGACGAACTGCAGCACGTCAAACAGGGGATCATTACCCGCCGGATTTTTGAGGGGATGGACATTCCCTGTGAAATCCTCTCGGAGGGCTGGAGCGAGGCCGAAGGACAGTTGGCACGAATCGTTGGAGATATCCGTGCGCGGGAGGCCCCCGCTGCTCTCCTGGTGTGCGGCGGAACGTTCCAAAGGGGCGCTGCCTCGGCGGACGGAGAGTTGGATTGTCGGGATCGGCGTTTTCCGCTCGGCCGTGAGGCGGCCATCGAGAGGGTCCTGGCGTGTGCTCCGGAGGGGGCCGTCTTCGTTTCGACGACAGGACATATCTCTAGAGAGCTCTACGAGTGTCGGGAGAGGAAGGGAATGTCTCACGACCGGGATTTCCTGACGGTGGGCTCCATGGGACACGCATCGCAGATTGCCATGGGGCTTGCGTTATCCCGTCCGGATCGTCCGGTCCTTTGTCTCGATGGGGATGGTTCGGTTCTGATGCATATGGGGGCCCTGGCCATCATAGGGCAGTCGAGTTGCCGCAACCTGTATCATGTCGTCCTGAACAATGGCGCTCACGATTCCGTCGGAGGGCAGAGGACGGTCGCGCTGCAGATCGACCTCGTCAAAATCGCGGAAGCCTGCGGCTATCGTCGCGTCGCTGCGGCACGCATTTTCGAGGAAATTGAGGAAGCCCTTGGTTCCTTTTCGAGAAAGGAAGGGCCTTCCTTTTTGGAGATTCGGGTCAACAGGGGGCATCGGGACGATCTTGGGCGGCCCCGCAGTTCTCCTCAACGGAATAAGAGGGCGCTGATGGGGGCTATGGGGGAAAGGGCTCCGGAGAAAGGGGCTTCGATGAAAAGAGATGCAAAGGGTCTGCTGGGGAACTGAGGGTTTCGGTGCCTTATGGAGGGATTTTCTTGGGGCCGGAACGTCCGAAAGGCTGTTTCTGGTGACGGGAGGAGCCTCATGGGAGGCAAGCGGCGCTGCCGATTTCTTTTCCCCCCTGTTGAATGGGATGGTCGTACGGCACCTCAGGGTGGTGGCGGCGAATCCCGATATCGAGGCTTTGCAGGCGGCGCTGAGTTTTTTTGAGGAGGCCCCCTGCAGCCTGATCATGGCCGTCGGAGGGGGGACCCCCCTCGACATGGCGAAGCTGGTCAACTTTTTTTCCTCGACGCGGCAGAGCCCTGGGGAGTACCTGAAGGGGATACGCTCTGAAACGGAATGCGGCGGTTTTCTCCCGTTCCTGGCCGTCCCGACGACGGCAGGGACAGGAAGCGAGGCCACTCATTTTGCCGTCCTGTACGATGGGCTGGTCAAGCACTCCGTGGGGGACTCGCGGATACGGCCGGGTTATGTGTTCCTGAATCCCGCCTTCACCTTTTCCCTTTCCCCTTATGTTGCGGCCTGCACGGGGTTCGACGCTCTGGCGCAGGCCATGGAGTCCCTTTGGGCGGTTGGCTCGACGGGGAGCTCCCGGAAGGATAGTCGGGAGTCCCTGAGGATCGGTTCACGGGTTCTGCGCTCCGTCGTCCTGGCTCCGGAGGCGGAAAGCCGATCGGCAATGCTTCGGGCCGCCTACCTGGCGGGGCGGGCCATCGACGTCGCCAAGACCACGGCGGCCCACGCGTTTTCCTATTGCCTTACGGCGCGCTATGGATTGCCTCATGGTCATGCTGTGGCGACGTTCCTTCCGGAGGTCCTCAGGCAGAACGGAACGGCTTCCGCCGATCGCGTGACGGACCCGCGGGGCGAAGGGTTCTTGCGGCAGGCTGTGGGGGAGATTTTGAACGTACTGGGCTGCGAAACGGTGGATGAGGGGGTGCGAAGCCTCTATGCCCTGCGAGAGGCCACAGGTTTGACGGATTCCTGGATGGAGGCAAAGGGGCTGTCGTTCGACGTCGTTTACGCCCACGCCTTTGCGGAGGCCAACGTTTTGCGTCTGAGCAACAATCCCGTGAGGCTCGCGCGGAGCTGCACGGAAGAAGAGGGGAAGGATTGAAAATTAGGTGGTTTGTTCGTTATGGCGGCTTGGCTTGTCTGTTGATCCTCCTGTATCCCGGACCTGCGGCGGCGTACCTCGACCCCAGTGCGGGCAATGCTTTGGTGTATATCGCCGTGACGGCGGTCGGCGTTGTGGGATATGTGCTGAAGGGGATATTCTATCGGGTGGTTGAAATCTGGACGGGCAGGCGCCGTTCGGATGAACCGGGACGGTCCTGTCAAGATATCGCCATCTTCAGCGAGGGGAAGAATTATTGGACGACCTTTGAGCCGATCGTTGCTGCGCTGATTTCGCGAGGGCAACCCTTCAGTTATTTTACCTCGGATATCGAGGACCCTGGATTGACGATACGCAGTCCCCTGATGAGAGGACGGTACCTGGGAGAGGGTAGCGCTGCCTATGCGCGATTGAACAGAATACGGTGCAGGGTGATGCTTGCCACCACTCCGAATATCGGCACGCCGGGATTCCCGCTTCCGAGGCCGGCTGGCGTGGAGTTTCTTGTCCATGTTTTTCACGCTCCAGCGGGGGTTGCCTATTATAAAAAAGGGTCCCTGGACGCCTACGACGGGGTTTGCATGGTGGGGGAGTACTCCCGGCCGGCGATTCGACACCTCGAACGGCTTCGCGGCCTGCCGGAGAAGGAACTGGTCTGTACGGGACTGCCTTACTGGGACGTGCTGCTCAAACGATTGAGTGACAGGGATGAGATGCACGGCCGTGGGGAAGACGGAACGGAAACCGTGGCGAAAAGGCGGACGATACTGCTGGCTCCGTCGTGGGGACAAAAGGGATTTCTGTCCTGCTACGATCCGGATTTTATCGGGACGCTTGCAAGGGCGGATTTCGATATCATCCTCCGTCCTCACCCTCAGTCGTGGAGGACGGAGCCCGCCTTGCTGCGCCGGCTCAAGAGATATTTATCGGCGTTCGACAACGTGACGTGGGACGAGGACAGCGATCCATCCCATTCCCTTCTGGTTTCCGATATCCTGATCTCCGACACGTCGGCTATCCGCATGGACTATGCGATGATTTACAGGAAGCCCGTCATCTCCCTCGAGACGGAGATCGGGGAAAGGGATTCTTTTGAGATCGCCGATCTTCCCCCGGAATGCATGGATTCCCTGGCAGATAAGATCTGCGTCCCGGTTGGCAGGGACAGGATAGATGATATCGTCGAGGTCGTCGAGGAGGCCCTGCGTGAGGGGAAGATGCAGGGGATGGAGGATGTCAGACGGCGCTATATCTCCTGCTTCGGATGTGCCGGGAGGCAGGTTGCGGAATATCTGGTCGAAAAATCCATACAGTTGTCCGTCTCCCGGAGGGACAAGGCGGAGGGGAAAGAGGAAGCTCACGATGTTGTATGATCTCTTGTTCAGGCCCGTTGTCGTCCTGTTGAAGTATCTTTATCTCGCCATTTTTTCCTGCACGGGCGATTGGGGTGCATCCCTCGTTCTGCTTGCGGTCGTGATGAACGTCCTGCTGCGGCCCCTCATGGCGTGGGCCGCACGGCTGCAGCAAAGGGAACGAAAGCTGCAGGATATTCTGGCTCCACAGATTCGTGAGATCAAGCGGGAACTGCACGGTGCGGAGCAGCATGCCGAGCTGACGGAGCTTTACAGGCGGTATGCCTATCATCCTATCTATGCGGTTCGCTCCAATGCCGGGCTCTTCATTCAACTTCCGTTTCTGATAGCGGCTTATGCGATGCTCTCATCCCTCGAGCTTTTGGAGGGGCAGCCTTATCTTTTCATCAGGGATCTGTCCCTGCCGGATTCGCTTTGGAACGGGATCAACCTGCTGCCGCTCCTCATGACGGCGGTCAATCTTCTGGCGGCATGGACGACGGAGAACTTTGGCACGCGAGAAAAGCTACAGGCCTCCGTCATAGGGCTCCTCTTTCTCCTCCTGCTCTATGGCGCTCCGTCGGCGCTGCTGATCTATTGGACCAGCAACAACGTCATCCTGCTCTTGAAGAATATCGCCCTTCCGGTCAGGCGTTTTCTGGGCGCGCATGTAAGTGTTTACGAAGTATCGGGTCGGAGGTTCCTCCCCGTCGGAAGGTGGAGGGTACTGACCAATATTCTGGCCGCCCTTTCGATGTTCGCGATCTTGGGATGCTACGTCTTTTTCTTCAGAAGGGGCTTCATCGGCCTGCGCTACGACGAGCTCTCCAGGCTCGCCACGTTCCACAACGCCTATATCTGTGCTTTCCTGTTCGTTTTTGCCCTTGTGTGGATGCTTTTCTGGCGTTTCCTGAGCCGGGGCTGGTCCCTTGCCGAACTTATGGCGAAGTCGGCCTACGTGTTGACGGGAGCGTTGGTCCTCCTTGCCTATATTTGCTTCACCCTCTTTCCCCTCGAGTTCTCGGAAGGCGCTTATTTTAAAATATTTTTTATTATGCTTGCCTCCTATCTGTTCTTTGCCCTGCTTCTCCCGGTTCCGGGGACGGAGCTTGCCGCCTTTGCCCGACGAGCGGCTGGAGGCAGGGAAAATGCCCTTTATTGTGCTTCTTCTTTGTTGCTGGCAGTCTTTCTCTGCGTCTTTTACCCATCGTTACTTTTTTTGACGGATCCAAGCTTTTTCCCGGATTCCCTGCCCGTCACCCTTCTGAAGCTAGGTTCTTATGGGATCGGCTTTTTGTTGCTGTCTCTCATGCTGTGGCTTTTATTGCCGTCGTTGCTACGCAGCCTGCTTGCATTCCTCGCTGCGCTGCTGGTCTGCGTCGTTTTGTCGAACGCCTTCCTTTTGACGGAGAAGTACGGCGACCTGGATGCCCTTATGTTCGGACAGCCGTGGTTCCTGCTGTATCCCGGTCCCAGAGTCTTCTTGAAGGACATCGGGAGCCTTCTCATCGCGTTCTCCATCCTCTCCTTCTGCTCGTGGAAAAGGAAGATGAGACACTTCATCAATGCCCTGTGGATTGTCTCCTTCGCTTTGATCGGTGTGAGCGGCTATTGTTACCTCTCGAGCGCGCACGTTCAAAGCGAGACCCTGGGAAGCGCCGATAAATTTCCTCCTTACCACAACCGTCTGTGGCGGTTCAGCAGGACGGAGAAGAACGTCGTCGCCTTTTTCTTCGATGGCTTTACGGGAGATCATCTGCAGAGAATCGTGGCTGCCGCTCCGGAGCTGGCCGAGGGACTGGATGGTTTTACCAGCTATCCCGACACCCTGGCGACGGGATGCATGACCTTTCTGTCCACTCCATCCATTTATGCCGGGCCTTCCTACAAGGCCAACGTGCTCAACCGCACGGAGCCCAACTCGCCCCTCCGGGAAAAATTTGCACGCTCCCTCACGGTCCTGCCCAATATCTTCGTCCGCAAAGGATATGATGTCGTCATGGCGGGGACGCCCTACCTGGAATCCGGGGATGTTTTTTTTCGTAGAGGCTTGGAGAGCCCGGAGTCCGTTCTCCTCCTGTATGGTGATAACTGGGCAAGGGACTATATTCCCTATTGGCAGCGTTGGGCGGAGGCGACGGGACTGAGCCTTCAGGATAAGGATGTGGATATATCGCGGTTCCTGTTGAACCTCTCCCTGTTCCGGGCGGCTCCCTTCAGTTTGAGGGTCAACCTCTACAACGGGGGAAACTGGAGAGGCGATGTTGCGGACCAGGTCCTGGAGGCCCGGCTGAGGACGCATTTCATGTCCAATCTACCTCCGATGCAGTTTATGGGCGATTTTGCCTCGGCCGATGAGGGAGCCCCGACGTTCAAAATCGTCCGCTCCATGCTGTCGCATTACACATGGCACCTGCCCCTGGAGGGGATGCAGCCGGTGCTCGATCCCTATCCCGCTACACCCGGCCAGTTTGTCCTTGTGGACGGGATAATTCCCGAGCACTATTATACGGAGACGCATATGGTGCGGTTCGTGGCGGATTTCGTGGCTTCCCTGAAGCGATTGGGGGTCTACGACAACACGCGTATCGTCATCTTTTCGGACCATGACTCCGGGGACAGCTGGGGTTTGAACAAAGAGTTGGGCAGGGACGCTTATCAGGGAGACCCCAATGCGTTGCTGATGTTCAAGGATTTTGGCTCTCATGGGCCGCTGCGCTTCTCCGACGCTCTGATGTCTTGCGAGGACATTCCGACCCTTTTGTTGGAGGGGATCGAGCGGGTCGACGGCATTCCTGACATGGAAGCGCTGCGGCGCATCAGCGGGCCGGACAGGGTACGCGTCCATTGTGTGGGGACGAGGACTCCGGATCAGAACCTGTTCGACGCAACGGTGTACACCGTGAGGGGAACGATATACCGGAAGGAAAACTGGTCGGAGGGAGAGTAGACGTGTCTGCGACGGAGAACTTTGCCCCAATCATCCTGTTTGTTATAATCGTTTTGAACACACCCACAGGACGGTGGAGACTTTGCGGCAGGGGCGTTCAGTTGTTGCATGTTCCTTGAGCCCAATCTTTGACGGGAGCTTTTGCGGAGAGAACTTGTAAGGAGAGCCGATAGAAATGGAAGAGAAGCCTTTTGACGAATTTTTTCAGGGGAAGGAGCGGTCCCCTGAAAGAATGCGGCTGGAAAGAATAGAGCTGAAGGGCTTCAGGTCCGTCAGTCCTCGGAGCCCCGCAAAAATTGACGTTGGGGACGTGACCGTTCTGTTGGGGGCAAACGGAGCGGGCAAAAGCAACCTGGTTCTCTTTTTCAAAATGTTGGGTTTCATGATGACGAGTTCCCTGCAAAATTTTGTGGGCAAACTGGGGGTTTCGCAGCTTTTGTTTCATGGTCCCAAAACAACGGAATCCCTTGAATTTACCCTGCATTTTTCATCCAAGACGGTGCGGAATACCTACGGTGTGAAGCTTTCTTTCGGCCTGCCCGATCGCCTTTTCGTCAGCGGCGAGAGCGTGACGCATCTTAGAGAGGGACATCGTCAGCCGCAGGAATATTTTCTGCCCGTCGGGAGGGACGAGGTGTCCATCAAAGAGGATACGCGCGAGGATACGTGTAAGACCAGCCGGGTCATTGCAAGATTCCTCTCCGGGGTTCGCGCGTATCAGTTTCACGACACGTCGGAAACCGCTCGCATCCGGGGCCGTTCTTATGTAGACGATTCAAAACATCTGCTCAGCGACGGCGGGAATCTGGCGGCTTTTCTCAAGCGGCTTAAAGAGGGCGATGAGTTTCGGCCATATTATGAGCGGATTGTCCGGCATGTCCGCCGGGTGATGCCGCAGTTCGGAGATTTTATGCTGGAGCCCCTTTCGGATAACGAACGCTATGTTCGCCTGAATTGGAGGAACGCCTGGGGCAATGACTATCTGTTCGGACCCGATCAACTGTCGGACGGCTCCCTGCGCTTCATGGCGCTTGCGGCACTGTTCCTTCAACCCCCTCAGTTGATGCCGGGGGTCCTTGTCGTGGATGAACCGGAACTGGGACTGCATCCCGCCGCGATCGTGGAACTGGCTGGGATGGTCCGCATTGCTGCGCAAAATACGCAGGTTCTTTTGGCCACGCAGTCGCCATGTCTGGTGGACGAATTTTCTCCTGAGCAGCTGCTCATCGTCGAGTTTGACAAGAAGGAGCGATGTTCCGTGTTCAGCCGACTGGATGCGGAAGCTCTGCGGGAGTGGCTGGAACGCTACAGTCTTTCGGATTTATGGGAGAAGAACGTCTTGGGAGCTCAGCCATGACGCGCTTGAACGTTATTGCCGAGGGGCAAACGGAGCAAAGATTTGTCCAACAGGTTCTCTCCGAACACTTGGCGTCTCAGGGTGTTTTCGCGTTCGCGAGATGTGTTCTGACGGGTCGTGACAAACGAAGTTCCAAGAGTTTTCGAGGTGGCATGACGACGTATCAGCGGGCCAAAAAAGATATCGAGACATGGATGGAGGAGGACAAGGACTCCAGGTGTTTTTTTACGACGATGTTTGATCTTTACGCCTTACCCACAGATTTTCCAGGATTTGGACAGGCGCTGGCCATCGACGATCCTTACAAGCGGGTTAAAGTACTGGAGGATGCGCTGGCTCAGGACCTCGGCAGCCGGCGCTTTATTCCCTATATCCAGATGCATGAGTTTGAGGCGCTGATTTTTTGCGATCCCTGGCAGCTGGGTCAGGAATATCTGGAGCATAAAACCGCAATCCAGAACCTCGCAAAAATGGCAGAAGACCAGAATCCAGAACTGATTGATGGCAATCCTGAGACGGCACCGTCAAAGAGGCTCCTGAAGGAGATCCCGGAATATGATAAGGTTATGGCAGGCGTTGAGGTGACGAAACGGATTGGGTTGCAGACGCTTAGAAGCAGGTGCGGGCATTTCAACGAGTGGATATCCAGGCTCGAGTCATTGGATTCCTCATCCGTCGAATAAATGCGATATTTGGAGAAGATTGATATGAACGCTGCTGCTCTCGCCCCCATAGTTTTGTTTGTCTATAACCGACCCGAGCACACGCGCAGGACGGTGGAGGCCCTGCGCGCCAATCGCCTGGCGCCGCAAAGCCGCTTGTTCGTGTTCTCCGATGGACCGAAGGACGACGGCGCGCAGTCCGCGGTGGATGAAGTGCGGCGGTACGTCGCTTCCATAGACGGCTTTGCCTCCGTCGAGGTGACGGCAAGCGACGGGAATCATGGGCTTGCCGCCTCGGTGATCGCGGGGGTCACCCGGATCGTGGAGGAGTTCGAACGGGCCATCGTGCTGGAGGACGACATGGTGACGGTTCCGCATTTCCTCGACTACATGAACGAGGGGCTGGACCTCTACCAGGATGATGAGGACGTCGCCACGATTCAGGGACATATCTATCCGTTGGACCTTCGCTCTTTGCCTCAGAGTTATTTTCTGCCGTCCCTGGGGTGCTGGGGCTGGGGGACGTGGCTTCGTGCATGGAAGGATTTCGAGCCGGACGGTTCGCTGCTGTTGCAACGCATCCGTTCGGCAAAACTCTCGCGCCGCTTTGATCTGGACGGCAGCTACCCCTACACACGTCTTCTGGAGCGTCAGTCCACGGGCCAGGTCGATTCCTGGGCGATACGCTGGTACGCCACAAATTTCCTTCTGGGGCGCATGGGGCTATACCCTTCGAAGTCCTTGCTGGAAAACATCGGTTTCGACGGATCGGGAATTCATTGCGGCAGTCCGGAGTCGGGGGGAAGCCTCTTCAACGGGGAGCTGGCAGGGGACCATGAACCGTTGAGCAGGATTCCTATCCGGGTTGATGAGGACATCCTGAAGGCTGCCGGGCGTGCGTTGAACAGGATGCTGCCTCCGCCGTTATGGGTCCGCGGCCTGCGGAAAATCCGGCGTTTTCTGGAGGCTGCTGTGAGGGGCAGAAAATAACCCCGAGATAGCTCCTCTCGAGAGCGTGGGCTGAAAAGATGGAAAAGGGATGAGATGTGATGAAGAACTATTACGATGAAAAATATTTTGATTGGCAGAGGGATATCGGCTCTTTTGGAGGGTGGGCCAATCGTACGAAATTTGAATCTTATATCTCCCCTGGGGACCGCGTATTGGATTTTGGTGGGGGGGGGGGGTATCTTATGGCCCAAATCAACTGTGCCGAAAAGAGGATCGTCGAGATAAACGCTTCGGCCCGAGAGCAGGCAAAAGCCATGGGGATCGAGGGCTACGCGAAATCGGCCGAGGTCGCCGACGCTTGGGCCGACGTCATCATATCGAACAACGCGTTGGAGCATACGGATTATCCTCTGAAAGAACTCGAGGAGCTTCACCGTGTGCTGAGGCCCGGCGGAAAAATTATTTTCGTGGTGCCCTGTTCGAATTATACTTATGCCTACAAGGCAAATGATATCAACCAGCATCTCTACAGCTGGAGTCCCATGGACATCGGCAATCTCTTTACTCGTGCCGGCTTTCATGTTTTGGAGTCGAAGCCGTATCGCCACAAGTGGCCTCCGTATTATCGTCTTTTGGCCCGGGGCGGGCGCCGTTTTTTTGACTTGTGTTGCTGGTTGTATGCGAGATGGGAGACAACTTGGGCACAGGTGCGTGTCGTAGCGGAGAAATAGGGAAGGGTAAATGGGAAGAGGACAAATTGCGCACGAAAGCGGCGTATCGAGGCGGTGGTGAGTGGTGTTTCCAAAACTTAAAAGAAGGCTGAGTTACCTTTTTACGTCCGAGGGGCGGGATTTTCTGCGGCTCTACTGCTCCTGCGCACGACGGGGACGTTACCGTCCCCTGAAAAACGTGTCCTTCAGGGGACTTTCCTTCGACGTCCCCGATGCGCCCAGTTTTTTCTGGCAATACGTTGATATCTTCAAAAATCGGTCTTATCTTTTCCGTGCCGATACCCCCTCCCCCGTCATTTATGACTGTGGGGCGAACGTGGGGGTAAGCGTTGCTTACTTCAAAAGCCTTTATCCCGGCGCCAGGATCGTGGCCTTCGAGCCGGACGAGGAAATATACGGTTATCTGAGTCGGAATTTATCTCGAAACAATCTTCTAGAAGACGTTGTCCTGCACAACGCTGCGGTTTGGACGCACTCGAAGGGAGTAGCTTTCGCTTCAGATGGCGCCGATGGAGGACACGTGGAGGAATGTTCGGGAGAGGGCGCCGTGCCCAGCGTAGATCTGAGGGAGATGTTGCTGGGTGAAGAACGTGTGGATCTTTTGAAGATGGATATCGAAGGTGCTGAGGCAGTAGTTATGCCTACATTGAAATGCGTATTAAAACGCGTGTGCAATCTGTTTTGTGAATATCATTCTTGGGGAACGGAACGGAACGGAACGGAACGGAACGGAACGGAACGGAACGGAACGTTGGGAAGTATCCTGGCAATTTTGGACGAGGCCGGTTTTCGTTATCGGCTCCTTCCCGTGGGGGGCTCTGCAGCAGCGCCCTTCGAGCATCACGGCTTCCCTTGGCAGGTCAATATTTTCGCGGTCAACGAGAGCCTTTAGAGTTTTGTTTGTAGTGGTATTGAGTACGGTTTTGTCGGCTGAAAGACTGTTTTCGGGGCACTTCCATGAGGTGGCTGTCAAGGGCTATGGAAATGTCTTTGCTGCCAAGGCGTTTTTGGATGGGCTCTCCGTGGAGGACGTGAACGATACGGGCCTGCTGGATTTTTACGACGAGGACTATACGATTACGATAGGGGTCTTTGCGAGAAAATGAAGGATACGATTCGGCGATGGATTCTAACGGGGCTCTCATGTCCTGCGGCAGCCCGTGTCCTGTGCCGTCTTCTGGGGGACGGCGTCTTTTGCGTCATGCTGCACCGGATAGGGGAGAAGGACCCGATGCGTCTGCCTCCGAACGAGGACATGAAGGTCTCCCCCGCCTTCCTGGAGCGCTTCATCGTCGACGCCAAGTGCAAGGGCTTCACTTTCCTTTCCGTCTCACAGCTGCATGCCGCCCTGACGGGAGAGGGGCCCTGGCCCTCCCGTTCCCTTGTCCTCGCTTTGGATGACGGGTATCGGGACAATCTGACCGAGGGCCTCTCCCTCTTCGAGAGGCACGGCGTTCCCTTTACGATCTACCTGAGCACCGCCTTTATCGGCAGTTCCTGCGTGCCCTGGTGGTATGGCCTGGAGGGGCTGCTTACCTCGCGGCCTGCACTCCTCTGGGAGGGGAGGACCTGGGATGTAAGGAGCGTCCCGGAGAAGAGCCGTCTCTTCATGCAAATTCGCGGACAGGCTCTGCTGGCGGAACAGGGGGCCGAGGCTTATGTCCTGGACCTGTGCCGGGATAACGATTATGATTGCGGAAGCGCCGATGGCCTTTTCCTGACGTGGGACGAGGTTCGGGCATTGCAGGCTCACCCCCTGGCCGAGCTGGGGAATCACGGGCACCGCCACCTGAACCTGCAGACGGTTTCCAGGGAGGCTGTCTACAGGGAGTTCTCTTTGGCCAGGGAGGAGATGGCCCGGCAGACTGGGTGCGTTCCCGCACATTACGCCTATGCCTATGGTCTCTTCGGCGATGAGGCGCTTTCCGTCGTTCGTGAGATGGGTGCCCTTACCTGTATGACGACGGCTCCGGGGCGCGTGTCGAGGGGCGATAGGGAAAAACTTTGGGCCCTGCCGCGCTTCATGCTGTACGAGGGGATGTCGGTTGACGATTTGCTGGCTCAGTCGGCCTACGTTTCCCTGAGGAGGAGCCTCAGGGGATGAAAGGAGGACGGATAGCCGTTGTCCTTGCCTCTTTGGGGCCGGGGGGGGCCGAACGGATCATGGTTCGTCTCGCCGGGCTTCTGGCACAGCGGGGATTTGCTGTCGATGTCGTCGTTCCGGCGCCTCAGTCGGATGCCATGAAGGCCGGGGTCCCAAAGGAGGTGGCCCTTGTAGAACTCGATGGAGGACATTATTTCGAGTCGCTCCGTCTTTTCCACAGGATTTTCAAGACGAAAAATATCTTTTTGCTCCCGTGGGCGTTTGTGGTCTTTTTCTGGAAACTCTTCGTCTCGACGAGGAGCCTGACGCGTTATATCGGGCGCCGCAGGCCGGACCTCCTGCTGACGGCCCATTACAACGCCATGACGCTGACGGCAAATTTCCTTGCCGGCAGGCCATCCCGGGTTGTTGTGACGGAGCACACGCTGCTCTCGGAGCATCTGAGACGCCAAGTCGCTCCCGTTCGCGTTTGCTTTTCCACGATGTGCCGTCTTTTTTACCCTAAAGCCGATCGCGTCGTCGGCGTTTCCTCCGCCGTCGCCGCTGATTTGGCCGCCCATTTTCGCCTCCCCGCTTCGCGGGTTTTGTACATCTATAACCCCGTGGTCGGAAGCGCTCTGGAAAGGAAGGCGGAGGAGGCTTGCCGTCATCCGTGGCTGACGGACAAAACGATCCCCACCTTGATTTCAGTCGCGCGCCTCAGCCCCGAGAAGGATTTTGACACGCTGCTGGAGGCCTTTTCCCTGTTGCGGCGGACGACGCCGGTTCGATTGCTCGTCCTGGGGGACGGCCCGGACCGAGTCCGCCTCGAACGCAGGGCTGCGGAGCTGAAGGTCGAGACGGACGTCGATTGGATGGGGATGATCGCCAACCCACTTCCATTGGTGAGGGATGCCGACGCCCTGGTGTTGTCGACCTTTTATGAGGGGCTTCCGACGGTCCTGATCGAGGCGCTGTACGTCGGGACGACCCCGGTGGCGACGGATGCCCCGGGGGGAATTCGTGAGATTTTGGAGGACGGCAGGTATGGCTACATTGTCCCCGTGCGGGATGCCCCTGCCCTCTCCGAGGGAATGCTGGAGGCCTTGCAGCAGCCGATGCCGAGGAGGATGCTGCGGGAGCGCGCTGGAGCTTTCTCCGAGAAACGGGCCGTTGACGCCTATCTGGAGCTTTTTGGGATGATAGGAGTAACGAGAGATGCGTGATATTAAAATGAGCATCGTCACCGTCTGTCTCAACGCTGCCGGGACGGTCGAACAGGCCATGGACAGCGTTCTCTCTCAGACCTGTCCTCCGTTCGAGTACATCGTCATCGATGGCGGCTCGACGGATGGGACGCGGGAGATCATCGAACGCTATCGGCCGCGGCTGACCCACGTCGTCCTCGAGCCGGACGAGGGCATCTACGACGCCTTCAACAAGGGTGTGGCCCGAGCCACCGGAGATGTCGTCGGTATCCTCAACGCGGACGACCTCTACGCGCCCTGGGCCCTGGAGACGGTGGCCGAGGCCTATAGACAAAGCCCGGACCCCGGCGTGTTTTTCGGCAAGCTGGCCGTGGTGGACGAGGCGCGTTGCCGCTGGACGGTCTATCCGGTGGGCGACCACCGCCGCCTTACCGGTCGTATGAGCATCGCTCACCCCGCGACCTTCGTTGCCCGCTCGGTGTACGATCGGCACGGCTTATTTGATCCCTCGTTCCGGGTATCGGGAGACTGGGACCTGATGCTGCGCTTCTTTCGATGGGGAGTGCCTTTCTGTCCTATAGACAAGGTGTTGACGGCCTTTCGGAACTCCGGGGTTTCATCGGCCTATTCGGAGAGGCTCTTCATGGAAAATCGAAGGATCTATAAGGATGCGCTTCCCCCTCTTGCCGCCTTTAAGGCTACACTCAAGATGTACCTGAAGCGTTGGGGCAGGCGCTGGATTGATGACCTTGGACTGTCCGAGTGCTATGCCCGTTATCGCGACAGCAGGCTTTTGTGCGCCGAGGTGTCAGGCGCGTTTGACGGCTCCTTTGGCAGACTATGGGAGGCCCTGTCCCATCGCAGGCCTTCGATGCCATCGACCGCGAGTGCCTCGAAAAAAGAGCCGAAGGATGGACGCAGACGTGGAAATGAGGTTCTTTAACGTGAGTGAGGTTATTTTGATGAACGTTTCTCTGGCTGTGATCATCGCTACCAAGGACCGAAGCAGCGAGATCAAAAGACATGCGCTGACAAGCCTGGAGCGATCGACCTGCCGTGATTTCCTCTGCGTGGTCTGGGACGCCAGCCAGGACGAGGAGACCCGAAGGGTGGTGGAGGATGGGGCTTGGACGTTTCCCTTGAAGTACTTCAGGGCGCCGCGGGCCGGCTCGGCATCCCAACGCAATGACGCAGTGAAGCAGGTCCTGATGCACGAGCGTTCCATACGTTACGTCCTGTTTATCGACGACGACTGTGAGTTGTCGCAGGACGCTTTGAAGGGGATTTTAACTACGTTTGAAAAAACGGGCGCATCTGTGGTGAATTTGCCTATGCACTCTCACTTGGAGCATGGGCCCTACGGATTATCCTCTTGGGTGAAGAAGAGATTGGGGTGGGATCATCATGGAGCTACCGAGTTTCTCTACAACTACGGAGCCTGGGAGGAAAAACGGGGAGGAGGTGCGGACTGGGCCAGCGGAGGGGGAATGGCCTTGGATGTGGATGTTTTTCGCAAATATAAATGTTTTTTCCCCGAAGATTTTCAGCGTTTTGGCGGCTATGCGTTGGGGGAGGATTTTGCGTTTTCCTTTTTTCTACATAAAAAAATGGGGATGCGAATCGTCAATAGTCTGGAAGGACATTTTTTTCATTATCCGGCTGGGGGGGCCCGTCTAAACCTCGCCAATATGGCGGCCTCCAAGTGGTACAACTTTCACCTGTTGTTTGAGTGCATCTACGACGACGTACACAGTCCAAAACTGCTGTGGCTGAAGGTGAAATTCAAGCTGTTCATGCTCGCGGCGGCTCTGAAGCTCCTGTTCCGGGCGCGGAGTCTCGATCTCTTCTCGTTGTTGCGCGGAATCGGCTCCGCCCGTGCGGCGTTGCGCGAGTTCCACGCAACACGAAGCATCAAAACCCTGATTCGCCGTATCGACGGCGCGGAGGAAGATTAGATGAAAACAGCTCTGATCACGGGCATCACCGGGCAGGACGGCGCCTATCTGGCTTCGTTTCTTCTGAAGAAGGGCTATAGCGTCCACGGCATCAAACGGCGCAGCTCGATCTTCAACACCGCCCGCATCGACGGGCTGTACAGGGACCTGCACGAGGAGGACCCTCACTTCTTCCTGCACTACGGGGATCTGACGGACGCCTCAAACCTGATCCGCATCATCCAGCAGGTCCAGCCGGACGAGATCTACAACCTGGCCGCTCAGAGCCACGTGAAGGTCTCGTTTGAGACGCCGGAGTACACGGCGGACTCGGACGGCATCGGAACGCTTCGCCTGTTGGAGGCCATACGCATCCTGGGCATGGAAAAGCGCACGCGGTTTTATCAGGCCTCCACCAGCGAGCTCTTCGGCAAGGTGCAGGAGACGCCCCAGAGGGAGACGACGCCCTTCTACCCGCGCAGTCCCTACGCGGCCGCAAAACTTTATGCCTACTGGATCACGGTGAACTACCGCGAGTCCTACGGCCTGTTCGCCTCAAACGGCATCCTGTTCAACCACGAGTCGGAACTGCGCGGCGAGACGTTCGTGACGCGCAAGATCACGCGCGCGGCCGCCCGCATCGCCCTGGGGCTCCAGGACAAAACGTGGCTGGGAAACCTGGACGCGAAGCGGGACTGGGGGCACGCCGAGGACTACGTCGAGGCCATGTGGCGCATCCTGCAGCACGACCGGCCGGACAACTTCGTCATCGCGACGGGGGAGACCCATTCGGTGAGGGAGTTCGCCACGCTGGCCTTCAAGGAGGCGGGGATGGAGATCGAGTGGCGGGGAAGCGGACTTGACGAGGTGGGCGTCGATGCCGGAACTGGCCGCGTCCTCGTCGAGGTGGACCCGCGCTACTTCCGCCCCACGGAGGTGGACCTGCTTCTGGGGGACCCCTCCAAGGCGGAGCGGGAGTTGGGCTGGAAGCGCAAGGTGTCGTTTTCGGACCTGGTGCGGCGCATGGTCCGCTATGACCTGGACCTCTTCAAGAAGGACATCCTGATCCGGGATGCGGGCTACGAGGTGCGCAGCGCCCTGGAGGAGCTGTGATGGACCGGAACGCCCGCATCTACGTCGCAGGCCACGGGGGACTGGTGGGCTCCGCCCTTGTCCGGCGCCTGACGTCTGCGGGATTTCGCAACCTCCTGCTCCGCTCGCACGGAGAGCTGGACCTGCTGTCGCAGCAAACGGTGCAGGACTTCTTTGAAGGCGAGAGGCCGGAGTACGTCTTCATGGCCGCGGCAAGGGTCGGCGGAATCCATGCGAACGCCGTCTACCCGGCGGACTTCATCTCCGAGAACCTCATGATGGAGACGAACGTCATCCGCGAGAGCTGGCGCACGGGGGTGAAAAAGCTCCTCTTTCTGGGAAGCTCCTGCATCTACCCCAAATTCGCGCCGCAGCCTATCCCGGAGGACGCCCTCCTGAGCGGGCCCCTCGAGCCGACCAACGACTGCTACGCCCTGGCCAAGATCGCGGGCATCCGGATGTGTCAGGCGTACAACCAGCAGTACGGGACGAACTTCATCTCCGTCATGCCCACGAACCTCTACGGGCCGGGGGACAACTTCGGCCTGGAGAACTCTCACGTCCTGCCGGCCATGATCCGCAAGGTCCACGAGGCGAAGGCGAAGGGTGCGGAATCGGTGACCCTGTGGGGGACGGGAACGCCGCGGCGGGAATTTCTCCACGTCGATGACCTGGCCGACGCCTGCCTCTTTCTCATGGAGCGCCACGACGGTTCGCGCATCGTGAACGTCGGGACGGGGGAGGACTTGACGATCTGCGAGCTGGCGGAGAAGGTGTGCGCCGTCGTCGGGTATGCAGGGCGGGTCTTGTGGGACGAGAGCAGGCCGGACGGAACCCCTCGTAAACTGCTGGACATCACCTTCCTCAGAGGGATGGGATGGCGCCACACCATCGACCTGGACGAGGGCATACGCCGGACGTACCAGGCCTTCCTCAAGGGCGGCGTGCGGGACGTTTGACAGGTCGAGTGGCCCGTATCCGGAGCAAAGAGGGGCGGACATCTTGAAGGTGTCCGCCCCCGTTTTACCTCCGATTGACCTCGTCCGCGCTTATTTGACGGTCAGGTCGGACTGCCCCCGCCCCGTGAAGTGCACGGCCGGATCGTACATGCCGGTCGCTGAGATCGGCGGAATGACGAAAGTCCCGCGGGTGACGGCCCGTACCTTGAAGCTGTAGGTTCGCTCCCGCTCGAGGCGATCGAAGAAGAGCAGGAGGCGATCGTCCCGGACGTCTCCGACGACGCCGTAGGACCCGGCGACATCGTCCAGGCCCGGATCCAGCCGCGGATTCTCCAGCTCAAGGCCTGCTGGGAGCAGGCAGGAAACCGCCAGGCCGCTGACGGGCAAAGAGGGCTTCAGGGTGAGGACCGCCTGCATTCGCGTGCCCTGAGGGATGGGCTGCGCGAGGTCCAGAGCCCCGCCCTTCTCGTCGTACCACGCGCACTCGACGTCTATCCCGCGCTTCTCGGCCTTGGGCTGGGACCTGGGCGTCCCCATGAGGTTCCAGGTGTAGTACCCCCTGCCCGTGCCCTGCACGTTCAAGGTGACGCGGGCGGGAAGTTCGGACGTCGCGATGGAGGAAGCGCTGCCGCTCCTGTAGGTCAGCAGGTCCTTCGTCCCGTCGGTCAGGGTCCCCTGAAGGTTCGCCTTCTCGGTGCCGACCTTCAGGTTGTAGCGCGCAAGCGCCATCAGGGCCGCTGCGTTGTCCTGGGTGCTGTACCAGCGATTTTCCTGTCCCCACTTCACAAGGGACGCCGCCAGCGCCACGGCCTCGGTGGCCTGTGGCTCGACCTCCATCCAGAGCGAGAGGAGCTGCGCCGTGTTTCGGACGTCGGATTCGAGCGTCCGCCAGCGCGCCGCCTGGGGGAGCTTCGAGTCGACGGGAGCCAGCTCCCGAAGTGCGTCGCCCCGTCCGTCGATCACGGCCTGAGCGCCAGCCAGCCAGATTCGGCCCGACGGCCACATGTTCTCCCGGTTCTCGCGCAGGTACTCGATCCAGCCCAGCGGCTTCTCTCCGTTTCGCGCAAGCACGTAGGCCGCATACGCCTTCGCCGTGAAGTCGTCTGTCTCCGCCGTGGGATAGTCCTCGGCAGGCATGGAGGCGAGGAACTGGTGCAGCCAGTTCATGGCCCCCGCCAGCATGTCCTTCGGGCAGTCCACCCCCGCCTGCTGCGCCTCCACCAGGAAGTGCGCCGCGTAGACGCTTCCCCATGCGTAGGGGTGTCCCGTTCCGGGCCACGTCTCAAAGGAACCGTCGTAGAGCTGCATCGACTGCAGCTTCGCCATGGCGGTCTCCACCCGATCGCGTACCAGCTGATCGTTGACCAGCAGCGGGTCCAGCGCCGACACGGCGTCCGGCAGCACCAGGAAGGGCCAGGACGCGGAAAGCGTCTGTTCCAGACAGCCGTAGGGGTAGTTCAGCAGGTAGGGCACCGCCCGCGTCAGGTCCACCATGGGCGTGTCCGCGAGGGACAGCGTTCCCGTGACCTTTCCGGCGAAGTCCTCCGTCGGGATGTCGATGGGGGTCGTCCCGGACTCAAAGACTCCGGAGCCCGATCGGGACACGACGGGCCAGGGGGAACGGATGGGCAGGGTGATCGTCTGCCGGTACTCCTTTTGTCCGCCTCCCTCGGTCCATGAGGTCACGACGTCCCAGCTTGCGACCCCAGGCTCCAGTGCGCTGACCTCAGTCTCCCACCGGGCCTGGGCGCCGGGCTCGACGCGAAGGGTCTTCTGGCTCTCCGCGACCTTCAGGCCGCCCTCCGCGGAGATGGAGAGCGTGACGTCCCGCACCTCGGTGGAGGCGTTGAAGACCGACAGGGGCGCGACGAAGACGTCTCCCGGCGCGGCAAAGCGCGGAAGGTTCACCTCGGTGACGACGCTGCGGGCGATCTGCACCGGCTGTTCGGCCATCCCGAAGCGATTCTGTGAGGCGACGACGGCGAAGAGACGGCCGCGTCCGCTGAACTCGGGCACGTCGAGGTCCGCCTTCACCCGTCCCTCCGCGTCGGCGGAGAGCAGACCCTGGAAGAGCGAGAGGATATTGAAGCGCTGCACGTTCGCCCCCGCTCCCGCAAGGGCCGCCATCGCCGCGCCGCCGGCGGGGTGCAGCGTCTCCGTCGCGCGGGACTCCACCGGGATCAGGAGGTCGTAGAGGTCGTATCCCTCGGAATTGAGCTTCTTAAGCCCCCAGAAGTGCTCCAACAGGTCCGGCGTCTTGTACCGGGTCAGGCCGAGGACGGCGTCGTCCACCAGCGCCAGCGCCACATCGCCCTGAACCGGCTTGCCCTCCGCGTCCTTGAGCGTCAGGCTGACCGGCAGGGTCGAGGCTGGCTCCACCCTGTCCGCCGCTTCCATGGTCACGTCCAGTTTGTACGGCGTCAGGTCCGCCTTGAGGCGCGCGACGCCGACGGCGCGGTGCGTCCCCCAGGCGGAGGCGTCCTCCTCGCTGACGGGCCGGACGAGCCATGCCGTGATCCAGCCGTTGGGGACCATGTCCTGCGTGACGGGGACCTCGACCGTGACATCGGGACCGTCCACCCTGCGGACCTGGCGGGAGATCGGGCGAGCCCCTTCGACGCTGAACAGCAAAAGGCCCTCGAAGGGGGCGGTGAGCGTCACCTTTGCCGTGTCGCCGACCCTGTAGAACTCCCGGTCCATGGAGACGCCCACTCGGTCCAGGATGGGGGAGCCACCGCGATCGGCGTACCTCGCGTCGCTGGCGTAGAAGCGCATCGCAGCCCGCGCGTTGTCGTTGGCGTCGGTCACGCGCACCAGATAGGTCCCCCACTCCCCGGGACGGAAGGAAACGGAACCAAGGCCGTCCTTCAGCGTCACCGACTTTTCATCGACGAGGGACAGCTCCTCAGAGCTCTGCCAGCGGCGGTAGCCATCCACCTCCACCATGTTGTAGTTCCACCTGACGCGGTAGAGCGAGGCGGTGAGGGAGCCGGGGTCCGTGGGTTCTTCCTGGGGATCGATGGCGGCGATCCGGAAGGTGAGGTCGCGGTTCACCGCCATCTGCTCCTCCGTTGCCGCAATGCCCAAAAGCCAGGGGGCGGGGAAGTAGGGGAGGGTGATGGAGTCGCTGACCCACCTTCCGCCATCCTCCATAACCTCCGTCCGCAGGGTCACGGCGATGGTGGAGGCTGCCTCCCAGTTGGCGTCGAGGGTCAGCGTCGAGCTGGCCCGCCCCGAGGCGTCGAGCTGCCCCTCGTCCATGTCGTTTCGTGCGCCCTCAAACTTCCTTGAGCTGTCGCCGAAGGTGTAGCCCTTCCATCGATCCTGCGTCGGCGTGAAGGGGGAGTCCTTGGCGCTCCAGAACGTCTTGTAGCGCAGTCCCGCCCCGTCGGCGCCGAAGAGCCAGCGCGCGGTGATGGCGGCCTGGAAGTCGTCCCCGTGGGTGAGCGTTTTCGAGTCCGTGCTCATCTTCACTTCGATGCGCGGCGGCGCGAAGTCCTCCACGTGGAAGTTCATGGACGCCATGGGGCTCTCCTCGCGTCCGGGGACGGATATCGCAGCCGACCAGAGCCCCGTCAGCGCGTTTGAGGGAAGTTTCAGCGTAAAGAGCGCGCTGCCCATGTCGCTCAGCGTCACCGTCTGCTGTTCCGTGCGGCGCCCAAGGGGGTCGCGCACCGTGAAGAGGACCGGGAACGGGGCGGGCGTGGAGAGGTCCGCGCCGCGGACGACGGCCTTGAAGGGGACCTCCTCCCCCGTGCGGTAGATGTCACGCGGCGCGAAGAGAATGGCGTCATACCCCTCACGGAGCCATGGGCGCCCCGCCGTGTCGAACGTCTCCTGCGAGAGCAGGCTCCGCGTGAGCTGCACGTAGGTCAGGTCCCTGCCGCTTGAGATGACGGCAAGGCGCGGTTGCTCCCCCGCGTCCGTGCCCCAGGGCTCCTGACGGTCGAAGGAGAAGATGCCCTCCGCGTCCGTCTTGCCCTGGGCGATCACCTGGTTGGCTCCGGAGTAGATGCGGACCTCCGCGTCGGCCACGGGCTGCGTGCCCGAAAGGGTGTTGACCCAGAGCATCAGCCCGTCCTCCCAAACGCGGGCGACGGCTCCGAGGTCGCTGAGGCTGAGCATCTGGTCCTCCTCGTCCCAGTACTCCGCATCCGGATCGCGCACGGAGAGCAGGAACAGCCCGCGGTCGCCGCTGGCAAGCTCGTCCACGGCCAGGCTGCGCCGCACGCGCTCGTTCAGGGGCAGGTCGAGCTTGAACTCGCGGCTGTACGTCCGCCGCGCCAGGTCCTTCGAGAAGCTGTTGTAGTCCCCGCGGATAACGTAGGGGATGTTGTTCTCATAGAGGCGCCACAGGTTCACCTGAAGCTTTTTGACGTTCACCAGCTCCAGGGGGATGAGGCCTCCGCCCATGGCGGTGAGGTAGGTCCCCGACGTGGGGATGGAGATGCTGGGCTCCAGGTCCGGCATGATGACGGCCTGCTTGAAGTCCTCCTTCAGGGCAAGCCCGCCCTCCTTGGAGGGCAGCCCCCGGCGCAGCGTCACGACGAAGCGGCTGCGCGGCTTGAAGTCCCCGCGAATCTGAAGGGCGTTCCCGCTCCAGTTGGAGTCCAGACGAAAGTCCACGGGTGGCTCGACGGCGACGAAGTCCCGGACGCTTTCCGGGTCGATGGGGAAGTTGAAGGACGCCTGAATCGCGCCCTCATCCCCACGGACCCCCTCGACGGTCAATTTGGGTTCGAGGACCACCCGGGACGTGAAGTTCTGCGCAAGGCCCAGGTCCCCCTCGCCGGAGGTCAGGCCTGCCGCGATGCGGACGGTCAGCGTCTGACGGGAGAGGCTTTGCCCCAACGGCACGCGGACCTGAACCGATCGGTTGGGAGCAGTTCCCTGGAGGGTGAAGGGGACCTTCTGCCCCTGCTCGTTCACGATCTGGAGAAAGCCCTGAAGGACCGCCGGCGCCACGGGCATGTTGAACGCGATGACGAGGCGCGCGTCGTCGCGCCCCATTATGGCCTTGACCGCGGTCGGCGTCAGAGCGTCCGTCTGGAAGGAGAAGGACCCGGCGGGGATATGCCTGCCCTTTCGGTCCGTCAGGCCCTCCCGAAGGCGCGCCGTGTAGGACGTCCCCATGCGGAGCGGCGCCAGGAGGCGCGCGGTGAAGGTGGTCTCGTTCTGCCACTTTCCCTCGGCCTGTATCGCCGGCGTCACCTCGAAGGGGAACTCCTCGACCCCCATCGCCCTGCCCACGTCCTTCTTCGCGGCGACGGCGTTCTTGAAGACCAGACGGAAGGAGACGTTGTCCGAAACCCTCCCCGTCGGGGCAAAGCTCTGCACCCCGGCCGGAAGGGCAGCCCGGCCCGGCGCCGCCCCAAGGCAGAGGCAGAGCGCCGCAAGGATCGTTGGAAACAACCACTTTTGGAATCGCATGACAGTCCTCCTTGAAAAGATTTTTTAGATGCGACAACTGAAAACAAAAAGGGCGCTGCAACGCCTCTATTATAGCGTTCGAGGGGGTTACGCCATGGGTGGTTTTTCCAGCCCCTGCAGGCCTCGCTCGAAAGGGGCCGAACGCCCCTCCCGCTCAGGGGGTTCTAGTGTAGAATAAACGGGGAGACAGGAACGGGCAGGGCGTCACCCGCCGCGGGGGAAAGCGGCGGCTGCCGCCCCTCGACCTGCAACCGCTGCAACGGAGGTGAGGACGACGTGGACGCACAGCGCAAGGGCATCAGGCAGTTCATTATCGTGACGGGCATGTCCGGAGCGGGGAAGACCATGACGATGAAGGTCCTGGAGGACTTTGGGTTCATCACGATAGACGGCCTCCCGACCGAGCTTTTACCCCAGCTCTTTCAGCTCTTCGCCCATCGGCCCTCCGCCGTCGAACGGGGGGTCGCCGTGACCCTCGACGTCCGCAACGTGGAGAACGCGGCGGACTTCACCAGGGTCGTAGACGACCTCAACGCGGTCGGGACGAGGGTGCGCATCCTCTTCCTGACGGCCTCCGACGAGGAGCTCCTGAGGCGCTACGAGAGGACCCGGCGCATCCATCCCCTGGGCAAGCACCTGTCCACCAGCGACGGCATAGCGCGGGAGCACGAATTTCTGGCCCCCGTCCTCGAACGGGCGGACATCGTGATCGACACGTCACGGATGGACCTCCCCCAACACAGGGAACGGCTGCTCCTGGAGTTCTTGAACGAGGCGGAGGAGGAGGTGTCCCTGCTCTTCAGCTCCTTCGGCTTCAAGCACGGCATCCCCCAGGACGCGGACTTTGTCCTGGACGCGCGCTGCCTCCCCAACCCCTACTACGTCCCGGAGCTCAGGCCCCTCACGGGGTCCGACCGCGCGGTCCGGGACTACCTGCGCTCCTTTCCCGAGACGAACGAGTTTCTGGAGCGCACCGGGAGCTTCCTGGACTTCGTCATCCCGCAGTACCTGAACGCGGTGCGGGGGCAGCTGCACATCGCCGTGGGCTGCACGGGAGGGCGCCACCGCTCCGTCGCCGTGACGGAGTGGCTTTACGAACGCTATGCGCAGACCTCGAGAGGCGTCAGCCTCCTCCACCGGGACCGGGGGCAGGGGACGATATGATGCTCGACTGGGCCCTGGGGTTTGCCCTGGGCATCTTCACGACCCTCTTCCTCATCGTGGCCTTCGACGTGCGGCTCTTCAGTTGGAGGGCGCGGGACGAGGACCCGTTTCGAGGCGCCATCGCCCGCAGGCTGGCGACGGGCCCCTCCGTGGTCGCCGTCGGCGGGGGGACGGGACTCTCCACCCTCCTGAAGGGCCTCAAGGCCTTCACGAGGAACATCACGGCGGTGGTGGCGGTGACGGATGAGGGGGGGAGCTCCGGACGGCTCCGCACCGAGTGGGGCGTGCTCCCGCCGGGCGACGTCCGCAACTGCATGGTGGCCCTGGCGGAGAACGACAACGCGCTGAAGCGCATCCTGGACTTCCGCTTCGACCGCGGCGACCTGGCCGGGCACAGCCTCGGCAACCTGCTCCTGCTGGCGGTCACCGAGATGTGCGGGGATTTTCGCGTGGCGGTGGAGCAGATGAACCACCTTCTGGCCATACGGGGGAAGGTGCTTCCCGTGACGACGGAGGACATCACCCTGGTGGGCCGCACAAGGGACGGAACGCGGGTGAGGGGAGAGCTTGAGGTCTCGGAGCGCGGGCGGGACCTGCAGGAGATATGGCTGGAGCCCCAGAACGCGAGCCCGCTGCCCGACGTCATGAGCGCCGTCGACGGCGCGGACGTCATCCTCCTGGGACCGGGCAGCCTCTTCACCAGCGTGATCCCCAACCTGCTGCTACCGGAGTTCGCACGGAAGCTCCGGGAGGCCCCCGCCCCCAAGGTCTACATCTGCAACCTGATGACGCAGCCCGAGGAGACGGAGGGGATGAGCGTCCTGCAGCACCTCGAATGGGTGGCTGCGGCCCTGGGCACGGTCCCGGAGTGCGTCATCGTCAACAGTGACCCCTTTCCCGACGACGTCCTCTCCGCGTATCACGAGAGGGGAGCGGACCCGCTCTACCTGGACCACCACCAACGCGAGAGGATACGCAGGATGGGCTGCATCTGCATCGAGGCACCCACCGCCCTCATCATGGACGCGCAGCTGGTGCGGCACGACCCGCAGAAGCTGGCTGCCATCGTCTTCCGCATCTGCCGCCACATGGAGGAGTAGCGCCGTGCACTCCATGATCGAGGAGCTGTGGGACGAGTGGAGCGCCTGCCCCGGCGATGAGGCGCCCCTCGTGGAGGCGGAGTGCGGGGGGCTCTTGTCGGGGCTCCTCACGGCGCGGGGCGACCGGCTCGTCCTGGGGACCGCCCGGCTGTGGCTGGCCCGCCGCCTCCTGAAGCTGTGGCGGCGGACGTCCTGGTTCGACGCGGGGTGGAACATCGCGGACTCCGTGACCCTGCCCGCGGAGAGCGGAGGGCGGGTCCGGATACGGATCCCGGTCGAGTTTCGCGGGGAGCTCCTGGCCCTGGCCGCCGGGCTCGCCGACGACGGGCTTCCCCTCTCGCCCCTGCACTGGGCCTGGCTGCGGGGCCTGTGGGGGAGCTGCGGCGGGCTCTACCTCCCGCGGGCGGGGTACTACCTCGTCCTGCGCGTTGCCCCGGACCCCGTCGCGGAGGCACTGCGGACGCTGCTCCGAAGGACGGACCTGCCCTGGCGGGAAAGGCCCTTTCGCGGCGCGCGGGAGATGCTCCTGCGTAACCAGGAGGGCATCGTCACGTTCCTGTGCAACCTGGGGCTGTCCGCCGTCTCGCTGCAGCTGGAGAACAAGGCGATCATACGCTCCATGCGGAATCAGGCCAACCGGGAGCGCAACTGCGACACGGTGAACATCGAAAGACACCTGCGCGTGGCGGCGGAACAGATGCAGCTGGCGCTTGCGGTGTCCGACGCCGGACTGCTGCCCGGCCTGCCGCCCCTCATGCGCCGGATCGTCGAGGTGCGCCTCGCCAACCCGGAGGCATCGCTCTCGGAGCTGGGGGAAAAATTATCCCCCCCAGTTACAAAAAGTACTGTAAAATATCACTGGAACCGTCTGCACGATTACGTGACCTCTCTGCCGTCCCGGACGTGGGGTTCTCCGGGGGATGGCGGCACAAAGACTTCATCGATAGGGAGCTGATGTTCGCGATGAGACTGAAGACGTTTGACCAGGGGGACGTCCGGGGCAAGAAGGTTTTGATGCGGGTGGACTTCAACGTCCCCTTCAAGGACGGGAAGGTGACGGACGACGCGAGGATCCGCGCCCATGCCGGCACCCTGAAGAAGCTCATGGACGCCGGTGCGAAGGTTGCCCTCGTGTCCCACTTCGGACGCCCCAAAGGACAGGTGAACCCCGCGTTCTCTCTCGCGCAGATCGTCCCCGACGTGGAGAAGGCCTATGGGCTGAAGGTGCGGTTCGTGGACGACTGTGTGGGGCCCAGGGTCGAGGCCGCCATGAGGGACCTCGGTGAGGGCGAGGTGGTCCTGCTGGAGAACTCCCGCTTCCACCCGGAGGAGGAGAAGGACGACCCCGCCTTCGCGGAGCTGATGGCGAAGCCCTTCGACGTGTTCGTGATGGATGCGTTCAGCGCCGCCCACCGCGCGAACGCCTCGACGGCCGGCGTCATCCCGCACCTCAAGTCCTTCGCGGGGGACCTCCTGGTGCGCGAGGGCGAGATGCTGGGCGCCGTCAGCGAAAACCCGGCGAAGCCCTACGCGCTCATCCTGGGCGGTGCCAAGGTCTCCGACAAGATCGCCGTGGTCGGCAACCTGTTGGACAAGGCCACGGTCATCCTGATCGGCGGCGGCATGGCCTACACGTTCCTCAAGGCGGAAGGGAAGGAGATCGGAAGGTCCCTCTGCGAGGAGGACCGGCTGGACTTCGCGCGCGAGACGCTGAAGAAAGCGAGGGCCATGGGCGTGAAGGTGCTTCTGCCGGTGGACAGCGTCGTCGCCTCCGGGCTGGACGCGACGGAGACGAGGACGGTCGCCAGCGACGCCATGCCCGCCGACATGATGGGGCTCGACATCGGGCCCAGGACGATCGCGGAGTTTTCCGCTGCCCTTAGGGGCGCGCGGTCCGTCCTGTGGAACGGCCCCATGGGGGTCTTTGAGAACGCGCTCTTCGCCGAGGGGACCAGGGCGATCTGCCAGGCCGTCGCAGACTGCACGGCCTCTGGCGCGGTCACGGTCATCGGGGGCGGGGACACCGCTTCGGCCGTCCGCCAGTTCGGCTTTGCCGAGAGGGTTTCCCACGTCTCGACGGGGGGCGGCGCAAGCCTCGAGTACTGCGAGGGCAAAAAACTTCCGGGCATGGCCCCCTTCGAGCTTTAGGATATTCTTTACACTTTTGCAGGGGAGGACGAACGATGAAGAAAATTTACCTCTACGGCAACTGGAAGATGAACATGACGAGGGCGGAGACGGAGGCCTTCTTCAAGGCCTTTACGGACGCCTCCGCGCCCTGGGCTTCAAGGCTGGGAAGGGAGCTCGAGGTTGCCGTCTTTCCGCCGTTCACCTCCATCTGGGCGGCCCGCGAGGCGGCGGCGCACTTGAAGACCCCGCCCATCATCGGCGCTCAGAACGTCTACTTTGAACCGCAGGGGGCCTTTACGGGCGAGGTCTCCGTCCCCATGCTGGAGGAGGCAGGGGCGACCCACGTCATCCTCGGCCACAGCGAGCGGCGCCACATCCTGGGGGAGGGTGACGACCTGATCGCCAAAAAGGTGAAGGCCTGTCTGGACGCGGGCTTGACCCCGGTGCTCTGCTACGGCGAGACCCTGGAGGAGCGCGAGGGCGGGGAGGCGTTCTCCGTCATGGAGCGCCAGCTTCGGTCCGCCCTGACCGGGCTCTCCGCGGAGGAGTGCGGGAGGATCGTCTTCGCCTACGAGCCCGTCTGGGCCATCGGCACCGGAAGGTCCGCAACCTCGGCCCAGGCCCAGGAGGTCTGCGCGTGGAGCCGCAAGCTCGTTCGGGAGATCGCCCAAAAGGGAGAGCTCGGCTGCGTCGTGCTCTACGGAGGGAGCGTCAAGGGCGCCAACGCCAAAGAGCTCCTCTCCATGGAGGACATCGACGGCGCGCTGGTCGGCGGTGCCTCCCTGAAGCCGGAGACGTTTCTGGATATCTACGGCGCGTACGCAAAGGGGTAATATCAGGGTTTCAGAAAGAATTTCAGTGAGGAGGAAAGTTTTTATGTCAAACCTGAAGAAGACGCTTTTCAAGGCTGCGCTCGTCCTCTGCCTGTCGTTGGGGCTCGCCTCATCGTCCTGGGCCGCTCAGCCCTTCGAGGCGCTGAGTGCGAGGCCGGAGAAGTCCGCCTACGCGGTGCTGAACCTGCAGGACGTGGGCTGGCTCGTGCGCTGGGCGCTCTCCCCGGAGAACCTGAAGGTCCTGGCTCCCCTCGGAGGGGAAGTGGACGAGGCTTCCATCAACGTCTTTGCCGATGTCCTGAAGAAGGTCCCGGCGAAGGGGCTCGCCGTCCTCGTGGGGACGGACGATCCGAAGGCCAAAGCCGGTTCCATTCAGGTTGCGGTGGCCTTTCCTCCGGAGCTTCAGCCTCAGCTGGACCTCGTCGCAAGCGGCAAGGCGTCGCCCGACGACCTGTCGCTGCTCCTCCTGGGGAGCAAGTCTGAAGGGTCCCCCCTGGGCGGGGTCTTTTCACAGATCGAGGCGATGGATGGCATGGTCAAGGTCAACGACGCGGTGTTCCTCGGCGCGAAGGACAACCTGCTCCTGGCCGCCTTCACCCCGGAGGACCTGAAGGACGCCCTGGCGGCTCTCGGCGACAGCGGCAAGAGGCTATCGATGAAGCGCCGCTTTGAGGCAGGGAACTTCGCCTTCCTCCACCTGGACCCCGACCTGGCGGACGCCATCGGCAAGGCCAGGGCCTCCGAAGAGGGCGACGTGACCTGGACGGAGGAGGACTCGAAGGCGCTGCGGGAGACCTTCCGCGCGCCACTGGACCTCGAGGTGGCCTTTGAGGGCTTTAAGGACCGCTTCCTCGTCTCCATGGGAGCCAACGTCGAGGAGGCCATGGCGAAGGATTACCTTGCGAATTGGGAGGGCGTCGGCCCCGTGTCGGGCGGGCGCATCCTCCCGCTGGGTGAGGGCAGCCCGCTGATCGCCGGCGGCGGCTATCTGTCGTCTCAAGCGCTGGATTCAAACCCCCGCCTGAAGGCGCTGTGGGGCAGCGCCGTCGAGGCGTTCAAAAGGATAGGCGTCACCGAGCCTGAGGCGAGGGGCCTCATGAACGGGGATTTCTCCCTGTCGGTGGGAGGAAACATCTCACTGAAGGGTCTCATTGGAATGGAGACGAAGCTTCCGGGCATCTTCATGACCCTGACCCGGAGCAACGGGGCGGCTGCGGCCTTCCTCAAAAAGCTGGAGGCCAGCGAAGTGGCGCCCGTGAACCCGGTGAAGGCGGATGGCTGGGACCAGATGCTTCAGGCCGACGCCACCAGCAGCCCGCTCCCGTTCTTCATGGGCCTCAAGGGCGAGGCGTTGACGCTGGGGCTTTGCGACCCCGCATCCTTCGCCAGGGCGTCCGCCCCCGGGGCGGCTCTTTCGGAGCTCCTGAAGAAGGATTCGATGAGCACGTTCTTCATCGACTTCGAGGGGATTCGCGCCTTCCTGGCGGACGAGAAGAACGGCATCGCCGCGGCGCTCTCCCTGTACGACCCGAACCTGGCAAAGCGTTTCAGGGACGCACTGGACGTACAGCTCTCCATCCCCTCCATCTCGCTGTGGGCACCAACCGTTGACACGAGCTTTTTGGAGTTCAGGCTCGCGGACGTCGATCCGGCGAAGGGCCTGTGGGCCAAGGCGGTGGAGCTCTATCGCTCGAGCCAAGGGCTCTCCCCGCTGGAGCAGCTGTCGATGGCGCGTCAGGTCGCGGATCAGGCGTTTCAGGAGCCCAACGCCGACACGAACGCCGCGGAGGCCCTGAAGCAGAGGCTTGAGGACGCCGCCGTCGTGCAGCAGGGGAACAAAATCTACGTCGGTACGCTGGCCGGCGACTCGCGAGAGGAGCTGCAGCAGGCCGCCGAAGGGCAGGGGCTCCTGGGATCGCCCAGCCTGGAGATCCTCCCCGATGACAAACCCTATGCGGGGCAGGAGGCCGTCTGGATCGCGCTTGATATCCCGCAGGGAAGCACCAAAAAATAAATCGGCCCCGATTGACGAAACAGACTCGGATACGCACGACGGCATCCTCCGGTCCCCCTGATCGGGGGATGCCGTTTTGACGAAGGCCCGAAGGTCTCTAAAAGCCGGGGCCATGTCCTTTGGTTGAAGAAGGGGAGTTGTGTTTTGGAGCAGTTCATCAAGGAGCATTTTGACGGCCGCATCGCCGCGGAGTGTCTGGAGACGCCCTCCGTGCCCCGCCTCTCCGAGAACGCCATGTGGCTCTTGGCTCAACGCTATTTCGTCGAGCGCTACGACGCGTTGGCGAAGGGGCTCCGCAAAGAGGCCAGCTTCGAGGAGTTTGCGCGCCGCATCTCGCGGACCATCGCAAGCGCGGAGACGCAATACCTGGACGCCGCGGCTCCGGAATCCCTGGAATGGCTCAGGACGCTTGAGAAGAACATCGCAAACGACATCCTGTCGCGCAGGTTCCTCTTCAACTCCCCCTGCCTTTTCAGCTCGGCCGCCGGCCTGACCGTAAAGCCCGAATTCGCTGAGCTCGTCTACAAACCGGCGGATCAGATGTCTTTTGAGGACTACGACCGCCTGTTCAAGGCCCGGACCAGGAACCAACAGCTGTTCGCCTGTTTTGTCATCAACATCCCGGACAGCATCGAGGGCATCTTTGAGTCCGTCAAGGACGCCAGCGTCATCAGCAAGTTCGGCGGTGGCGTCGGCAGCAACTTCGGCCACCTCAGGGAGCATGGCGCCGTTATCGGCTCCGGGACCGGCGGACAGGCCTCCGGACCCGTCTCCTTTATGGAGACCTGGAACACCATGGGAGCCGTCGTCGTCCAGGGCGGAAAGCGCCGCGCGGCCCTGATGGGAATGCTCTTTGACGATCACCCCGACATCTATCAGTTCGTGGACTGCAAGACGGAGGACGGCAAGCTCTCCTACTTCAACATCTCCGTAGCGATCTCCGACAAGCTGATGCGCGCCGCCGAGGAGGACGGGACCTTTGACCTGCACTCCCGCACGGACGGCAGCGTCGTCAGGACCGTTCGTGCGCGCGAGCTGATGGACCACATCTCCGAGAGCGCCTGGAAGCGGGGGGATCCCGGCGTCTTCTTCATCGACCGGGCGCGTCAGGACAACCTGCTGAAGATGGACCCGGACTGGGAGATCGAGTCCACGAACCCCTGCGGGGAGCAGCCGCTGCCGAACTACACCAGCTGCAACCTGGGGTCCATCAACGTGGAGCCCTTCGTCCAGGACGGCGAATTCGACTGGCGCGCCTTCGCGGATCAGGTGTTCCGGTCCATGTACTACCTGGACCTCGTCATCGACGCCTGCAGCTATCCGCTGCCGAGGATAGGGGAGAGGACCCGAAAGATCCGCCCGGTGGGCCTGGGCATCATGGGGCTGGCCGACGCCTCGATCCTGCAGGGGATCGTCTACGGCGGAAGGGAGTTCGACGACTACTGTCGGAACCTGAGCGGCGTTCTGGCGCGCTCCGCCCTGACCGCCACCGTCCAGATGGTCTCCGACGTCGGCAAGGACCCCTTCCCGGAACGGGGCCTGGTGAAGGACCTGTTCGACGCCTTTCGTGAGGAGATCGAAGGGGAGGGGCGGCTCTTCGGCGACGGCACGCTCTTCAGCGATGCGTGGTTCGAGCGCCTCTCCAGGGACGAGTACCGCGAGCTCCTCTCACACATGCGCGGCTCAGACCTCGTCCCCCTGACGTTGATCAACACGCTTGAGGAACTGCTGAACCCCATCGAGCCCCTCTCCTTCGACGACGTCAAGGCCGTCCTGAAGGGGCTGGTCCGTGGCGAGATGCGCAATAGCCGCCGCCTCTCCATCGCGCCGACGGGGTCGATCTCCATGATCCTGGACGCGAGCTCCGGGATCGAGCCCAACTTCGCCTGGTCGTGGAATCGCCGCATCGCAAAGGTCGATGGATCGGGCACCGAGGACCGCGACTTCTGGCACAAACTCCTGACGGCCGAGCAGCGCGAGGAGTATCGATCGACGGGGAAGCTGTCCAACCCGGCCTTTGTCACGGCCTACGACATCTCCACACAGCAGCACGTGAACGTCACGGGCATCTTTGCTCACGTCGTCGACAGCGGCATCAGCAAGACGGTGAACCTGCCCAACGCGGCCCAGGTGGAGGACGTGAGGCGCGTCTATCGGGACTGCTACGCCATGGGCTGCAAGGGGATCACCATCTACCGCGACGGCTCCCGCTCCTATCAGCCCATCGAGATCAAGACGGCGGAGGACGGCGCGCCTCCCCAAAAGGTGAAGGAGCGTCCGGGCCTGGTTGTCTTCGGCAAGACGATCAAGGAGAGCACGCCGTGGGGCAGCATTTACATCACGTTGAACTTCGACGGCAGCGCGCCCTTTGAGATCTTCATCAACGTGGGCAAGAGTGGGTCCGAGCTGAAGGCCATGACGGAAGCGCTTTCACGCGTCATCTCGATCGGCCTGCGATCCGGATGCCGCCTTGAGGACTTCATCGACACCTTGAGGGGGCTGTCTGGAAAGGAGTATTGGATGTTCGGCTTCGACGAGGAACACGTGGCCCGGTCCATCCCGGACGCCATCGCGCTGCTTCTGGAGAAGCTGATCGAGCGGAGCGAGCCCGCAACGGGTGGCCGGGCGTCCCGCGAGGGGGGGGCGGTCTGCCCCGAGTGCGGAGCACCCATGGAGATGATCTCCGGCTGCGCCTATTGCTTCAGCTGCGGCTACAGCCCATGCAAATGACGGAATCGTCCGTACGGCGACCGGATCGGCGAGGGCTTTGTGCTATACTGATCGGGCGCCTTGGCGGCCAGGTATCTCGTACTTTATTCGCAGAGGAGTGTTTTTTCAGGTGCATACCGATGTGCCCGTTTTGAAAATAGGAAAGTATCGACCGCGCTACCCGCTCATTCAGGGCGGGATGGGCGTTGGCATCTCCGGCGCGGGCCTTGCGGGCAGCGTTGCAAAGTGTGGTGCCGTGGGCACGATCGCAAGCGTCGGGCTGTGCCACAACTCCCCCCTTTTCAGCGTCGCAAAACACAATTACTTTGAGGCGAACGCGATCGTCATCAAGGAGACGCTGGCCAGGGCTAGAGAGCTGGCGGGCGCGGACGGCGTGCTGGCGGTAAACTGCATGGTCGCTCTGACCGACTACGACACGCAGGTGCGCGCAGCGGCCGAAGGAGGGGCGAACATCATCATCTCCGGCGCAGGCCTGCCCCTCCGCCTGCCGGATTACACGAAGGATTTTCCGGACGTTGCCCTCGTCCCCATCGTCAGTTCCGCCAAGGCCGCAAGCCTGATCGTGCGGCACTGGGAGAAGAAGTACGGCAGGACCCCAGACGCCTTCGTCGTGGAAGAGCCCGCCACGGCGGGGGGGCACCTCGGCGCCACGACCATGGAGCAGGTCTACGACCCAGTGCTTTCCCTTGGGGTCGCCGTGCCGGAGGTGGTCAAGTACGTCGCGGAGGAGATGCGCTCCGACGTTCCCGTCATCGCTGCCGGCGGCATCTGGGACCGCTCTGACCTGGAGCGGGTCTTCGCGCTGGGGGCGAAGGGCGTCCAGATGGGGACGCGCTTCGCCTGCACCGAGGAGGGGGACGCCTCGCCAAGGTTCAAACAGGCCTACATTGACGCGACGGCCGACGACGTCGTCCTGATCCACAGCCCCGCGGGGCTTCCGGGGCGCGCCATCAAAAACCCGTTCGTGGCCGGCTACCTTGAAGGACACGTGGAGAGCAAGCCCTGCATGGCCAACTGTCTGACACACTGCCGCTACCGCAAGACGCGGGAGACCTTCTGCATCGCGGCGGCTTTGGTGGACGCCTTCAACGGCGATTGGGAAAACGGGCTCTTCTTCTGCGGCAGCAACGTGACGAAAGTCCATAAACTGGAGAAGGTTCGCGACATTATCTCCGAGCTCTTCCTGGACTGACCGATACCCGATCGGAGGCAGGGGCAGGGGAAGGCCGCATCAAGTAATGGCTGTGCCGAGGATGGAGGCAGATTAAAATGCAGCAGCTGGAGTCGTTCCCTCTTTTCGAGCAAAAGGATCACCGCTTCATCATGCTGGGTTGGGAGGAGAAGGAGGACGGCATGGCCGTCCAGACCAACCAGTACGTCATAACCTCCGGAAGGGAAATCGTGCTTCTCGATCCGGGCGGAGCTCATGTGTTTCCCCGGGTTCTGGCGAACGTCGCCGAACTCGTGGACCTCAAGGCCATCAGCCACATCTTTTATTCCCATCAGGACCCCGACGTCTCATCGGGCATCACCTTGTGGCTCTCCATGGCGGAGAGGGCCATGGTGCACATCTCGGAGCTGTGGGTGCGCTTCCTTCCGCACTTCGGGATATACGACGGGCGGCGCATCGTCTCCATTCCCGATGGAGGAAAGTCCCTGACCCTGTCGGGAGGGGCGCGGCTGGTGATGGTCCCCTCGCATTTTCTCCATTCCACGGGGTGTTTTTCGCTTTACGACTCGCTTTCAAAGATACTCTTTACGGGGGATATCGGCGCGGCGCTCTTCCCCGAGGGGAAACGCTATCCCATCGTGACGGACTTCGAGGCCCACCTGCCGCTCATGGAGGGCTTCCACAAGCGCTACATGGCCTCCAACGCGGCGTGCCGCAGCTGGGTGCGTCGCGTGTCCACCCTGGACGTCGAAACGATCGCTCCCCAGCACGGAGCCGTAATCCAGGGCCGGGAGAACGTCAAAAAATTCCTCTCCTGGTTCGAAGGACTTCGGTGCGGGACGGACATCATCGACCAGATTTACGGACGCTGAGGTGAAAGGAGGCCTTCCATGACGGAACAAAAGAGCCTGGAACTGATCCACGTTCTCTCGGGGGCGTATTTCGCGGGCGTCCAGATGGACTCCTTCATGTCCCAGCTGGACGAGGTGCTCGTTTCACGGGTCCGCAAGGTGGAGGAACGGGTTCAGGACACCTCGAACCAGTTTACCAGCCTCTATGGCGTTTTGCAGGCTTTGAGAGAGGACTTCGCGTCCGGGAGCCGGGATGCGAAACAGGGCGTCGAGGCCATCAACACGATCAATGCGAACCTGATGGAGGAGATGGCGAAGTCGGGCACCAGCCTGGAGGGCATGAGCGAGACCGTTTCCAACACGCTGAACGCGACCATCAAGACCCTGGAACTGTTCCTCGAGATCGGCAAGATCTCCCACAACATTCAGCGCATCGCGAGGCAGACGCACCTTCTGGCTCTCAACGCCTCCATCGAAGCGGCCCGGGCAGGGGAGCACGGCCGGGGATTTGCGGTCGTGGCCCATAACGTTCAGGAGCTGGCCGCAGAGACCAGGACGGCGTCCGAGTCCATCGACGCCAAGGTCAGCGAGATATCCGGGGCTGTCCAGGGAACGATGGAAAACATGCGCAGCATCAATGAGCTGTTCGAGACCATTCAGCGGACGTTGTCCTCGTTCTCGGACTGCCTCTCCAACAACAAGACGACGATGGAGTCCATGGAGACGATGATCGAGGACGCCGGAGAGAAACTGAACCGGACATCCGCCGAGATGGAAGGAGCGATTGAAACCATGCACGAAGCGTCGAACAAGGTCGGCGCCATGGCCTCCACGATCTCCGCCATCGTCCAGGCACAGCAGAACCTGAAAAAGATACGGCTGTGAGTTCTGGGTCTCCTCAATTTTTTGTAACATAAGATACATTATAGGACATTATTAAAAAAACAAAAACAAAGGACCTCAACCCTCAAGGACCTCATCCCGCGGCCTCTCGAAGATCGGGAGGCCTTTTTTGGCTACTTCTTCAGGGACTGAAGCAGCCTCAGAGCGTTGGACCGGAGAAGGTGCTCCCGCTCCGCCTCGGTCAGGCCAGACGCGGCGAAGCTCTTCTCGTAGCGTTGAGAGCGCAGGATGGGAAAGTCCGTGCCGAACAGGAACTTGTCGAGGACGCCTGCGCTTTGGATCGCCTTCAGAACCGCGCCCTCGTAGAGCCATGGCAGGGCGGCCAGGTCGTACCACGCATTGGACAGGTAGAGCCGCATCTCGGGCATCAGCTCGTAGAGCCACAGCCCGCCCCCAAGGTGAGCGAAGATCGTCTTCACCTCTGGATGGTGAATGCAGAACGCCGCGGCCTCCTTCGGGCCGACGCTTCCCTTGCCCGCATACCCGTGTCCCACGGGCTCGGCCGTATGCCACAGCACGCACAGGTTCGCTTCGTGCAGGACCCCAGCCAGGCGCCATGTCTGTTCCTGGTCAGAGATATCGACGTTCTGTCCCTCGGGAAAGAGCTCCCCTACCCCGATCGCACCGGCCTCCGCGCAACGCAAAATCTCCTCCGAGGCACCGCGGGTCAGAGGCGGTACGAGGCAGAGGCCGCTCAGCTTGTCCGGGTGCCGCCGGATGCCGCTCAGGACGTAGTTGTTGCAGAGCTTGCAGAGCTCCAGGTCCTTGAAGGCAAACCCTCCGATCACAGCGCGGTCGACCCCCTCCTCCTCCATGCGGGCAAGCAGGTCGTCGATGGTCCCCCAACGGTGGACCTTGCTGTGAATCAGCCGGTCGAAGTAGGGCTCGTGCTTCGAGATCAGTTCAGCGTCGCGGATGACCTCGGGCGGATAGACGTGTACGTGAAAGTCTACGGTGCGCACTTCACTTCTTCTCCTTGTCCATAAATGTCCTATAATATTTTAACGATCACCAGGAGACGTCCCTTTCGCCTCGCGAAAGGGCGCCGACCGTGGCGGAGCTGAACCCCCTGCGGTACAAGCGCGCCAGGACCTTTCGCTCCTCCAGTCCGCTTCGTGCCCACGAGTCGGCAAGTGCCTTGGCGCGGGGCCCCTCGTCGACGTCTGCGAGCGCCGTTTCAGCGTCCTCTGCGGAGACGCCGCGACGGCGAAGCTCAAGGGCGATGCGCTTCTTCCCCCACGAGTCGTGGCCCTCCGCAAAGAGCTGTGCGTACAGGGCGTCGTCCAGAAGCGCCATCTCCAGGGCCTCCTTCACGAGCGCCTCCGCCGCATCCTCGTCCAGCCCCTTTCGCCTCAGCCGATCCCGCGCGCCGGCGACGGTGTTGGGGTGATTCAGCAGGAAACTGAAAAACCGTTCCCGTTGCTGGTCCATGGACAGGCTCTCTGTCATCTTCATCCTTGCGACCTCTCCCTTCAAGGTGCCCTACGCCGTTCCGGCCAGATCCAGGCTCGCGCCCAGCCGCCTTTTCAATTCGCTGCGAAGCAGGGGCTCCCCCGTCAGTTCCGGGTCCGCGGCCAGCAGCTGGCGGGATTCCAGCCTGGCCAACTCCAGGAGCTTCTGGTCCTTTAAGAGGTTCGCCACCCGAAAGTCCGTGACGCCGTGCTGGTGTACGCCACACACCTCGCCCGGCCCCCGCTGCTGCAGGTCCGCCTCCGCGATGGCAAAGCCGTCCGACGTGGAGAGCATGGTTTCAATGCGTTCACGGCCCTCCGGCGTCGTCGTTTCCCCTTCGAGGAGGACGCACAGGCCCTTCGCCGTTCCCCGCCCGATGCGGCCCCGCAGCTGGTGAAGCTGGGCCAGCCCGAACTGTCCGGCGTCCGAGATCACCATCATTGAGGCTTCGGGGATGTCCAGCCCCACCTCAATGATGACGGTCGCCACCAGGAGGTCGAGCCTTCGTTGGACGAAGTCCTGCATGACCGACGTCTTCTCCTCAATGGGCAGCCGTCCGTGCAGCACGCCGATGCGCGCACCGGGGAGGGCGCTCGTGAGGCGTTGGCAGCGGGACGTCACGCTGTCAAGGCCCTGCCCCTCCTCGTCGTCGATCAGCGGGCACACCCAGTAGACCTGCTGTCCTGCCTGAATTCGACCTTCGATGAGCCGAAAGAGGTCCACTTCATCCGTCGTCCTCATGTGCAGGGTCTCGACGGGTTGACGCCCCGGAGGCAGCTCGTCCAGGGTGGAGACGGCAAGGTCACCGTAGACGGAGAGGACCAGGGTCCGTGGAATGGGCGTGGCGGTCATCACCAGGACGTGCGGCGAAACTCCCTTGGCGATCAGGGCGTTCTTCTGCCGTACACCAAAGCGGTGCTGTTCGTCAACCACGGTCAAACCCAGCTTCAGGAAGTTCACCTCGTCCGTAAAGACGGCGTGGGTCCCAATCAGGAGATGAACCTCCCCCGCTCCAAGCGCCTGAAGCAGGGCACGGCGCTCCGGGGCATGAAGGGTTCCCGTCAGGAGGGCTGTTTTGACGCCGAGGGATTCCAGCATCTTCCCGATCCGGATGTCGTGCTGCTGCGCCAGCACCTCGGTTGGAGCCATCAGGACGGCCTGCGCGCCCGAGTCCACGGCCGCCAGGATCGCAGCCACCGCGACCAGAGTTTTTCCAGAGCCCACGTCCCCCTGAAGGAGGCGATTCATGGGGATCGAGCTTCCCAGGTCGCGGAAGATCTCGCCGATCACCCGCTGCTGGGCGGGGGTCAATGAAAAGGGAAGGGAGCGTTCGAACGTGTGAAACTTCTGGCCGGGGGCGAGGCTCAGAGAGCGCTCCGGAAGCGCTGCGTCCGCCGCGTGCCGCATCGCGAGGCCCGTCTGCAGGAGGAAGAGCTCGTCAAAGGCCAGACGGTTGCGCGCCCTCAGCCAGCTCTCCGGATCCGATGGATGGTGCAGCTCCTGGAGGGCGGCTGTGAGGCCCTTCATCCCGTGGCGCTCGCGAATCCTCCGGGGCAGGAAGTCGTCAAGGCTGCCGCCGTACTCCTCAAGGGCCGTATCCACCAGGCGGCGCAGGCGCTTCTGCGTTAAAAAGGCGGCGGTGGGATAGACGGGGACGATGTGCCCCACCAGCTCAGGGGGCTGACCGGCCTCGAGAACCTCAAACTCCGGATTGGTGAGCTGCACGCCGTTGTAGTACTCCACCCTCCCGTAGAGGGCCAATTGCATTCCAGGCTTGAGAGATCGTGCAGCATGAGGGTTGAACCAAACGGCCCGAATCGAGGCGGAGCCGTCGTCCAGGACTGCGGAGGCGGGGCCCCCGAAACGGCTGGCGGAGGACGACACGGCGCGGACCTCCGCCACCGCGGAAGCCGTCGTGCCGATGCGAAGTTCGCGGAACGGCACGAGGCCCCTTCGGTCCTCGTAGCGCCGTGGAAAGAAATAGAGGATGTCCTCGACGGTGTGAACGCCAAGCCGGGCAAGCAGCTCCGCAACCCTTGCCCCCACCCCCTTGAGGTAGCGTATGGGGGACGTCAGCCCCTCTGGGGAACCTCGCACTGCGCTCACGAGCCGTCACCTGCCCCCCCTCTGTGCTTGTGTGCCTGTGGAACGGTACGCTCATCAAAAGATCGGCCCCTGAAGCCGGGATCGCTGGTGTCCGACCACAGGGGCCATTCGTCAGAAAAAGGGCCTCACCATTTCCAAATCGTAAACGGCAGCGAGGGCGTACCCGACAACACGCCGCGCGAAAACAACGAAATGTACGATAGATTGAAACTAAGGCTCCCCACTCTCAGGGGCATCGGACTTCCCCTCCAGGAAGTTTCTGCGGAAGTGGTCGAGTAATCGGGACGAGGAAGCGTCCTGACGCCCCGACTCGACGGGCGGCTCCGCTTCGGTTTTAACCGAGGTCTTCTCCTCCTCGTTCATCATCTCCACCTCGAACTCCTGCTGGGCCTTGTCGATCGTCTTACCGAAATCGAGGAGGAGGGCCACGGTATCCTTGAGAAACTGCTGTTTCCTGAGGTTTAGGAAACACAGACGGTTGTTGTAGTTCTCCACCTCTTTCGAGGCGTCCTCCACGAGGCGTTTTGCCTCGGAGCGGGCTGACGCCAGGGTCTGTTCGATCTGCTCCGAGGCCTCCTTCTTGCGATGGGAGAGGTCCTGTTCCAGGTCGGCCCAACGCTTCTCGGTCTCGAGGCGCATGTCCTGAGCCTCCTGCAGGATGCCGGCCGCAGAGGCCTTAGCCTTCGCGATGATCTCGGCAGCGGTCTTTTCCGCCTCGTCCAGCTGCATGTGGCTTTGAGAGTCGATCTCCCTGGATTTGGCGTTCGCCTTCGCGACGATGTCGGCGGCCGTCTTCTCCGCGTTCGAGATCGTCGTATCCGCTTGAGAGGTGATCTCCCTGGATTTGGCGTTCGCCTCCGCGACGATCTCAGCGGCCGTCTTCTCCGCGTTCGAGATCGTCGTATCCGCCTGAGAGGTGATCTCCTCGACCTTGGAGTTGGCTTCCGAGAGATACTTCTCCGCCTCGACCCGCGCGTCCGCCAGGATCTGCTCCGTCTGAGCGCGAGCCTGCTCCTCCATCTCCTTGGCGCCCTTGCGCGCTTGAATGAGGGCGTCCTTGATCATGTCCGTCATGGACTCCTGCTTTTTGACGTACTCCTCAAGCTCGCGTATCCGGTTTTCGCGCTCGTTCAGACGCATCGCGTAGGTCTCAAAGTCGTCCGCGACCTGATTCAGGAAGTCCTCGACCTCCTGAACCGCGTATCCCCCGAAGGAAACTTTCTTAAAGGCCTTGACCTCAACGTCCTTGGCGGTCAAAAGTTCCATCATTTAGCGGCTCCTCCTCAACCCATTCCTCGAACATTCCCTCGTGTGGCGTCACCAGGTACAAAGCGGGTTCAATGTACTCCATGCGGCCTTTATGGGCAAACGCAACCCCCCCCATAAAGTTGATGAACGGACGTCCCTCCTCCTCAAATTCTCTGGGGTCCAGCTCGTGAAGGTCCAGGAGGACCATGATCCCGTTCAGGAGGGCATCCCTGAGCCTCAGCTTTATGCTCTCCGACGGCACACCCTTAAAGAAGACAAGCCTTGGAGCGGATAAGAGATGGGGTTCGTCCCGTCGCCTCGCCTTCGGTCTTTTGGTTGCCGTCCTCTGTTCCTCGACCTCGTAGTCATCGGGCTCATCGACGTAGTCATCGTCGCCGTAAAACCCGAGGACCTGCATTAACCTCCTAAGCACCCGTCCGTTCCTCCTTATAAAGAACAGGATAAAACCTGCCCCTTAATATACCATGGACTACAGCATCTTGTACTCGCGAGGGCCAAAAAGGGCCGTGCCAATCCTCACCATGGTGCTCCCCTCCAGAATCCCCCACTCAAAGTCGCCGCTCATTCCCATCGAGAGCACGGGCAAGGGAAGGCCGCATCGCCCTCTGGCGTCCTCCGCCATCCCTCTTAATTCGGCGAAGGCCTGGCGGACGCGCACCTCGTCGTCCGTCAACGGACCGATGGTCATCAGTCCCTCCAACTTGAGGTTGGGCAGGGTCAGTACGCGATCCAGAAGGGCGGGGAACGCCTCGGGCGCCATCCCCGTCTTGCTGGCCTCCTTCGCCGTGTTCACCTCGATCAGCACCGACAGGCGGCGGGACAGCTCCCCCGCGATGCGGTCCAGGCGCTCCGCCAGGGGGATCGAGTCCAGGGAGTCGACGGCGTCAAACAGTTCCACGGCGCGGCGCGCCTTGTTGTTCTGCAGGTGCCCGATCAGCCGCCAGGGGGGCGTTGGATGATCCCCCCACGCCTCTCGCTTCACCTGCGCCTCTTGGACCTTGTTCTCGCCGATCGCATCGACAAGGGAGGCGACCTCCTGCATCTCCTGAACGCTCCTGGTCTTCGTCACTCCCACCAGGAGGACGTCCGAGGGTTTCCGTCCCGCGAGGGCCGCCGTGCGCGCCACACGCTCCCGGATGGCTGCCGCGTGCTCCTTAAGCCCCATCAGCAAATCCCCCCTACCAAATCCTCACGATGCTCTCCTGAATGGTGTCGGCATCCAGAATCAGCTTGTTCCCCGGCATCACGCCCCGCACGATGAAGAAGTGCCCCATGCCCGCCGGGAAGCCCTCGACGTCACGCGAAAGGACCCTGTTCCCCTGAAGGAGGAAGATCACGTTTCGACCGTCCTTCGTGATCACGGTGCTGTCGGGGACCATGACCCCCTGTTGATCTCCCGCGACCACGCGGGCGGAGAAGGATCGGGAACGCAGCGCCTCCGGAGGAAAGAACGGCAGCCTCAAGCAAACCTTGACCTTCTGCCCCATCGTCTTGAAGGACACCACCTCCGCCTTCCTTTCCTTGCCCTCCGGCTCCGTCTTGATGCGGATGGCGGCTTTCCGCATGCGCAGGCTGCGCAGGAGGGACGGCGTGCCGTCCAGGTAGGCGATGCAGCGCAGCGTCTGCGGCTGGGGGACCAGCTTGCCGATGGGCGCCCCCTTGCGAAGCTGAGTGCCGTTCTCCAGAAGGACGGCGGGCCTGAAAAACGGAAAGGGGGCGAAGTCCGGCCACAGCTTTGAATAGAACCAATGCCCCTCCTGTCCGTCCAGGGCCGGATAGAAGTAGGCGGGGTACGGCGCACGAATCGCGACCCCGTCCAGGGCCGCCAACATCTCGCCCTTCGCGACCCGGCGCGGCAACGGCGAGGGGTAGGTGAACACCCCGTCCTGCGGCGCGAAGACCGGCTGCTCGTCCCACAACAGGATACCCTCGAGGGGCTGTTCCTCGACGTAGCCTGCGGCAAACGCCTCGATGATCTGAGGATGGGACAACCTGTAGCTGTCGAGCCAGGAGAAGTATATCCGGATCGCCGCCAGCAGGATCAGCAGAAAGAGGACGTAGTAAATCAGTCGGCTGAGGAACTCGTCTCCCCTCCGGGTCATCGCTGACCGCGTTCCCCGTCGGGCGGAGCGGGCTTCCCCTTGTCCCGCGTGACCTCGGCGAAGGCGTCGTGGTTGTGGATGCTCTCGGCGCTCGTGATGGAGACGGAATACCACGACACCCGAGGCTCCCGGTTCAGCGCAACGGCGAGGTCCCTCACGACGTCCTCCACGAAGCGGGGATTCTCATAGGCCCGCTCCGTAACGTGCTTCTCGTCCTCCCGCTTCAGGAGCGTGTAGAGCGGGCTGGAGGCCGCTTCCTCCGCCATCGCGATCAATTCCTCGAACCACATGAAGTGCGTGCAGCGGACCTTGATCGCGACGAAGGCGCGCTGGTTGTGGGCTCCGTACTTCGAGATCGCCCGGGAACAGGGACAGAGCGTCTGCACGTGGACGCCCACGCCCGTGACCATGTCAAACTTTCCGACGCTGAAAATACCCTCCAAATTGGCCTCGTAGCGCATGAAGCTCTCGATGCCCGAAACGGGGGCCCTGCGCCGGATGAAGTAGGGGAACTCAAAACGAATCGAGGCTTCGGGGGCGTCCAGCCTGTCGCACAAGCGCTTTGTGACGGCCTCCAGCGTGACGGGGGATATCCTGCCGCAACAGTCCTCAAGGGCCTCGATAAAGCGGCTCATGTGCGTCCCCCGGTACTGATGGGGCAGGAGGACGCTCATGGAGACGGAGGCCACCGTGTCCTGCGTCTTATCCTGCCGGGACATGACGACGATGGGGTAGCTGACGTTGCTCACCCCCACCCGGTCGATCTGGATCTCCCGCAGGTCAGCTTCCATCTGAACGTCCTTCATGGGCGTCTCTCCCCTTCCTCCGTCAAAACGGGGTCGGAGGCCCTCAGGACGACGCCGTTCGACGCGGTCTCCCAGACCCGCACCTCAAAGAGGCGGCAGTTCGGGCGCTGAAGGGACGCCTCGATCCGCTTCCAGGTCCACAGGGCGATGTTCTCGGCCGTCGGCTGGGGGATGGTGTCGTTGAGGTAACTGTGGTCCAGGACCGCGATCACCCGCTCCTTGACGATGGAGGAGAGCTCGCAGAAATCCATGATCATCCCCTCGCCGTCCGGTGTCCCCTCGAGGAGCACGGCAAGGCGATACGTATGGCCGTGCAGCCGTTCGCACTTCCCATGATACCGCACAAGATTGTGAGCCGCCTCAAATTTAAACTCCTTGCGAAGCAACATGATCCTCTTCTCCTCCGCCCCGGGTCCCTTCAATCTGTCTCTCGCCACAAAGCCGTCGTGAGGACAAAATCGGGGAGAGCCTGAAGGGCCTGCTCTCCTTATCCATCATTATACAGGACATACAGGACTTTTTTCGGCGGCACCGTCTTTCACGACCGTCTGCCGCGATAGCGGGCGGGATTTCCAGCGGTCGTGCAGCCAAAACCACAGTTCGGGCCTCGGGGCGATGATCGCCTCGAGGGCGCGGTTGATCGCGAGGGTCCCTCCCCCGATCCGCTCCGCCCGGCTCCCCTGACCAGGGATCGAGAGGGGCGGGAAGACGCGCACGCCGTGCTCAAAGGGCCCCCGACGGTAGATGCCCAGGGGGACGATGGGGACCGACGCCAGCATGGCGAGGATCGCAGGCCCTGGAGAGTTGGTGCACTCGTGCCCCATAAAGGGCAGCGTCAGGGCGCCCTCGAGCCACGAGACGTCCGCCAGGATCGCAATGTGGGCGCCGGCCCGCAGCCGGTGCGCCATCTCGAGGACGGACATCTCCTTCGGCAGGACGGAGATGCCGCCCCTCTCCCGAAACCCCTTCAGGACCCCGGACAGGTCGCGGTCGTGGATTTCCTGAAAGACGGCGTAAAGCTGCCGACCCTTCGCCTTGAGGACCTGGGCGTACCACGTCCCCAGGAGCTCCCAGTTTCCGAAGTGCCCCGTCAGGAGGATGGCGCCCTGCCCTCCTTCCGCCAGCTCGTCCAGGATGGAGCGCCCCTCGACGCCGGATATCCACGAGGACGCCTGGCCGGGGTCCCGCTGCAGGGCCAGGACCTCGGTGACGGTCCAGGCCAGATTTTGATAGACCCGCGCTCTGAAGGCCCTGCGCCAGGCCGCGTCCCTCTCGGGCCAGACGAGGCGCAGGTTGGCGTCGATCCTCTCGCGGCGCGGCTGGACGAGCTTCAGGAGTCCATAGAGGACCCCGTAGACCATGCGCCCGCGCCATCCGGCGTCGGCGACGGCCTGAAAGGCTCTGACCGCACACGCCGCAGCGCTCATGGGAGGACCGACCCTCCCAGGGCGCTGGAGTAAAGGGCGACGAGGGAATCCGCACTCCGTTCGGGGGAACAGCGCGCCTTGATGAAGTGCCGCGCGGAGACGGCCACGGCCCTCCCCCGCTCCGAGAGGGCCGCTTCCAGCGCGAGCCTCCAAGCCTCTTCCGTGTCCTCCGCCGCGCGGACATACCCCTCGCTCCCCAGGAGGGCGTTCAGGTGCGGGGACTCGATCGCCGCGGCGACCAGTCCCTGCATGGTGAGGGAGGCCGCCCTCAGCGCGTCAAACGGCTGCGGCCCTGCGATGAAGACGCCGCTTCGCGCCGTGGGGGCATCCGGGGAGAGGTCGTCCGTCCCGACCACCGGATGCTCGTTGCCGCTCAGGGCGTCCTCGAGGCCCTGACCAGCGGCGTCTCCCAGGCACACGACGGGCAGAGGGCCCTCGTCGTCCACGCCGGAGATGCGAAAGTCGAAGGCGGGCAGGATCAGCGATTCACCGTCCCTGGCCCGGTCCGGAAAGAGGCGGGAGGGGTATCCGCACCAGGACGTCTTCTCATCGAAGGACGTGTGGACCGCGCGTGCGCGCAGCCGGACGATCCGCCACCATGCCGGAGCGTCCCCCCAGAGGTGCCAGAGCGCCCGTCCGGAGAAGAGGATGCGGCTCGCGCGCTCAAGGCCGGTCAGGGCGCTCCAGGCGGAGACGTCCCGCGCGTCGATCCCGGCGACGCTCCCATCGACGTAAAGGGAGAGGGGGACCCCCCGCGACCTCAGCGACTCCGCCATGCGGCCGATCAGCGCTCGCCGCCAGACATCCACCGTTTTTGAAACGTACCAGACACAGGGGATCATCCGCATCTCCTCCGGACAAAACGATTCGGGAAACGCCCATTCGTTCGCGAAAACCGCTGAACGAATGGGCAACCGCCAAACGAAAAGTGCCCGACAGCGCTTCCTGAAGACCGAACTCGTAAGGCGATCGACGCCCCGTCACGCCAGGGGCGTCGGCGCCACCAAGCCTTCGCTTCTGCGTCAGTCGACCGCCTGCCGCGTCAGCGGACGACCGAGAGCACGTAGAACTTCTTGCGTCCGACGCGCACGAAGAGGTAGCGCCCGTAGCGCAGCTGGTCGGCGTCGATGGAGGCCCCCTCGTCCGCCACGCGCACGCCGTTGATCGAGACGCCGCCCTGGCGCACGGCGCGCTTGGCCTCTCCCCTGCTGGCGCAGGCGCTGCAGGCCGTGAGGACGTCCAGGACCCCCGCGGGCATGGAGAGCTTCGCCTCGCTGCAGGGAGCCTCACGCTTCAGGGCTAGGCAGGTTTCCTCGGACAGGCCCGACAGGTCCACATCCGGGTCGAACAGGACGGCGCTGACCTTCGCGACGCTCTCCGCGGCCGCAGCGCCGTGCACTCTCTGGGTGACCTCCGTCGCCAGGCGGCGTTGGGCCACGCGGCGCTCCGGGTGGGCGGCGTGCTCCTCCATCAGCAGACGAACGTCCTCCAGGGGCAGGAACGTGTAGAGCTTCAGCAGCCGCTCCACGTCCCGGTCGTCCGCGTTCACCCAGAACTGATAGAACTGGTAGGGCGACGTGCGCTCCGCGTCGAGCCACACCGCTCCCGCTTCCGTCTTGCCGAACTTCGTGCCCGACGCCGTGAGCAACAGGGGCTGAGTCAGGCCGAAGACCTCGCCGCCACTCGTCTTGCGGATGTACTCCGTCCCCGCCAGCAGGTTCCCCTGCTGGTCGTTTCCCCCCATCTGCAGCTTGCAGCCGTAGTGATCGTGGAGGTGCTTGAAGTCGATGGCCTGCAGGAGCACGTAGGAGAACTCCGTGTAGGATATCCCCTTCTCCGGGTCCTCGAGCCGGCTCTTGATGTACTCTCTGGCGATGAGGTTGTTGACGGAGAAGTACTTCCCCACGTCGTGCAGGACGTCGAGGAACGTCATCCTGGAGAGCCAGTCGTAGTTGTTCAGCAGGAGCGCCGAGTTCTTCCCGCAGTCGAAGTCGAGGAAGTGCGCCAGCTGCTTGCGCACCCCCTCGACGTTCCTCTGGACGGCCTCCAGCGTGATCAGGTTGCGCTCCTTGCTCTTGCCCGACGGGTCGCCGATCAGGCCGGTCCCGCCTCCCGCAAGGGCGATGGGCCGATGCCCCGCCCGCTGAAGCCATCCCAGCGCCATCAGGGGGATGAGGTGTCCCACGTGCAGGCTGTCCGCCGTTGGGTCAAACCCTACGTACGCGGTGACCATCTCGGACTGCATGACCTCCCGCAGGCGATCCTCCGAGGTGCACCACTCGAAGTACCCGCGCGCCTTCAACACGTCAAAAGCGTTGCATGACATCAAACCCGCCCTCTCAATCCTCAAGACGTAAAAGCCCGCGAGGACCGCGCCGCGGCGAAATATGCGCGGAACCCCCAGGCCTGTGCTCCTTTTTATTATAAAACATAAACGAAAAAAATGGCGGCGTTCGGGAGAACGCCGCCTGGCGCCGCGCCGGACCGATCGCCGGGGAGGCAGGGGGCACCTCTCCTTCAGGAAGCGCCCTTCATCCTGTGAGCCGCCATCTCCAGCAGGGCGCGGGACGCGGCCAGGTAGTGCATCGCCTCCTCCGAGTCGCCGAGGGCGCCGGAGCTGCGCCGCAGCTGCTCCACGAGAAGCGCAAGGTCGTCGATGGCGTGCAGCGTCCTCTCGGCCGCAGGCTTGGCCGAGGGCTGCGCCACCTTCCGCGCCAGGGCGTTCGGCTCGAGGGCGAACTCCTGCCCCAGGCCGGGGACGATGGCGCGCCGCCCCGCCTCCTGCAGGGAGACGGAAAGGGCCCGGGAGGACTTCGCCTCGCCGTGGGTCACGAAGAAGAGCGGGTTCGTCCTGAAGTTGCCGGCCCAGGCCAGGAGGTCGTCGCGGTCCGCGTGCGCGGAGAAGCCTCCGATGGTGTGGACCCTGGCCCGCACGGCGACGTCCTCCCCGCCGATGCGCACCTGGGGCTCTCCCTCCACGATGCGGCGACCCAGCGTGCCGTAGGCCTGATACCCGACGAAGATGATGTGGTTTTTGGGGTTCCATGCGCTGTGCTTGATGTGGTGGATGATGCGCCCGCCCGAACACATCCCGCTGCCCGCGATCACGATGCAAAAGGGGACGTTGTTGATGCTTCGGGACTCGTCCGGGGTGGAGACGCTCTGAAAGCCCCTGGGGGCGAAGACGTCCACCCCGGAGGCCGCGTACCTCCGCACCTCGTCGGACAGGGTCCCGACGTGGGACCGGTAGAGGTCCGTCGCCCGCACGCCCATGGGGGAGTCCAGGAAGATGGGGACCTCGGGCAGCACCCCCTCGATCTGCATCAGGGAGAGCTCGAAGAGGATCCGCTGTGCGCGATCGACGACGAAGCTGGGGATCAGCACCTTCCCCCTGTCCCTGAGCGCCGTCAGGACGGCCTCGCGGAACTCCGCCCGCGACGCCTGGTCGTCCTTGTGGAGACGGTCGCCGTAGGTCGATTCGATCAGGACGTAATCCGCCTCCCTGAAGATGGAGGGCGTGCCGTCGATAGCCGCCCGCTGCTGCCCCAGGTCCCCGCTGAAGACGACGCGCGCGGACTTCCCCTCCTCGCTCAGGTCCAGCAGAATGGACGAACTGCCCAGGATGTGCCCCGCGTCCCTGAAGGTGGCGGAGACTCCGGGAAGCACCTCCAGCGTCTCCTCCCACTCCAGCGGCCGCAGGCACTTCAGGGCAGCCTCCGCCTCGTCGTCCCCGTAGAGGGGAAGGACGGCGGGCAGTCCGCGGCGCAGGGCCTTGCGGGTCTTCCACTCCGCCTCTTCCGCCATCAGGCGCGCCGAGTCGTGCCACAGGATATCCACCAGTTGAGCCGTGGCGCCGGTGGTGTAGATCGGCCCCTTGAAGCCGTTCTTCACCAGCCAGGGGATGCGCCCGGAGTGGTCCATGTGCGCGTGGGTCAGGAGGATCGCCTCGATTTCCCCCGGGGCGACGGGGAGGGGCTCCGCGTTCTTGAGGTCCTCGTCCTCCCCCTGATGGATGCCGCAATCCACAAGGATGCGACGGCCGGCCGTCTCAAGGCAATAGCACGAGCCCGTCACCTCGCCGGCCGCGCCCCAAAAGCTGACGTTCAATGGGATTCCCCCTTAATCGCCCGCCCCCCTGCGGGGGCCGGCCCAATCTTCTCCCCGTTTTCGCCCTCCGCCCCCTCCGCGTTCAGGGCTACGCTCAGGGGCAGGGCGGCGAGGATCCGCGTCCCCCTCCCCGGCTCCGAGGTCACCTGGAGGCTGCCCCCCATCAGGGACATCCGCTCCGTCATGTTGGCCAGGCCGCGATGCCCCTGAAGGCGCAGCGTCTCGTGATCGACGCGGGCGTCGAAGCCCCCCCCGTTGTCCCGGATGTCGAGGAAGAGTTTTCCGCTTTCGGCGTGGACCTGCGCATGGACCTCCGTCGCGCCCCCGTGCCGCACGGCGTTGGAGATCGCCTCCTGGAAGATGCGCATGAAGGAGAGGGTCGTCTCCGGCCCCACGTCCAGGTCGTCTTCGACGTCCACTCCCACCTGAACGTCGTAGTTCTGCGACTGGCGTTCCGCAAGCTCCGTGAGGGTCCTCGCCAGCCCCAGGTCCATCCATGGCGGGGCCAGCTCGTCGCAGAGGCCGCGCAGCTCGCGCACGACCGTCTTTGCCAGGGATTCCGTCCTCTCGATGCGGGGCTGCGGGGAGTCGTCCTCCAACAGCATGTGGATCTGCTGAAGGAGGGCGGTGATGTCCTGAAGCGGGCCGTCGTGGATCTCCCTGGCCATGTCCAGCCGCTCCTTCTCCTGCACTCTGACGATGTCGCGAACGTAGCGATTGCGGAGGTTGTCCCTCTCCACCGCCGCCTTGGAGAAGCGCATCAGGGCGCGGTGGACGCTCTCGATCTCCCTGACGGCGCCGCGCTCCAGCTCGGGGGAGATGCCCTTCCCCAGGCTCAGGCTGTCGATCTCCGCCACCAGGGACTGGAGGGGCAGCACCAGCCGGCTCCAGAGGAGGCGGATGGCACAGAAGCTCCCCAGCGTCATCAGGACGATGAGCGCGGGCCACATGCGCACGACCCTCACCAGACCGCCCAGGAGTTGATCCCATGAGACGGCGGCGACGACGAGCCCGTCTCCCTTGCTGAGGGGGTAGATCGCAAGGGTGTACTGGGCCCCCTGCTTGTCCGTCACCCGCGTCGCCGTCCCGATGGGCAGGTCGTTGCGCCAGATGGCCGCAATGTTCATCGCCCCAGGGGAGGCCATGATGACCTTCCCGTCCAGGCTGAGGAGCGCCACCCATCCAGGGATCGAGGGCCCCCACGAGAAGAAGGGATAGCGCGAGGCGTCACCCATCAGGCTGTAGGGAAAGGACCAGACCCGCGCGTCCGAGCTCAGGTGGTAGGCCAGGTCCTGAACGTAGGAGCGGACCGCGGCCTCCATGGCCCTCTCCTGGCTCACCATCCCCAGCACGGCCACGAGGACCACCGCGATGGAGGGAAGGAGCAGCGCGCACAGGAGAAAGGCGAGGAAGTGGTGCTTCGTCCCGCGGAATCGGGCGAGCCTCTCCCTCAGCATGGCAGGGCCCGTACGCCGCTATTCCTCGTCATCCGCCAAGAGCTCCTCGAGGGTGACCACCCCGTACTTCAGGGCCAGGAGCAGCGCCTCCGTCTTGTTCTTGGACCCCAGTTTGTCGTAGATCGAGGCCAGGTGCGTCTGCACGGTGCGCTCGCTGATGAAGAGGCGCTTGGCCACCTCCTTGCTGGAGAGCCCCTTCGCCGCAAGGAGCAGGACCTCCCTCTCGCGCGCGGAGAGCTGTTCTGGAATGAAGTCGCGCTCCCCCATCACCGAGGCCACCTCCGGGTCGAGGTAAAGGCCGCCCTTGGCCACGGTGTTGATCGCTGTGGTGAGCTCCCGCGGGCTCACCGTCTTCAGCACGAAGCCGCGGGCGCCGGCGCGAAGCGAGGCCATGACGTACTGCTGCGCGTCGTAGGAGGTCAGCATGATCGTCGCGGTGGCCAGCCCCGCGGTCTTGACCTTCTGGGCGACGGAGACGCCGTCCAGCCCCGGCATCCGAATGTCGAGGAGCGCGACGTCGGGCTTCAGCTCCTGAATCAGGTCCCACGCCTTCACGCCGTCCTCCGCCTCCGCCACGAGCGAAAAGGAGATCTCCCTTCGAAGGAACTCCGCGATGCCCGCGCGGGTCAGGGGGTGATCGTCTGCCAGCAAAATTTTGATCGTCATAATGGATTCTTCTCTCCCGGTCTGCGCCCGATTACGGGCGCGTTTTTAGTTCAAAACGTTTTGAGTTGAAAATTAAGTCCAGGGCCGCCGGCCTCAGGCCTGGAACCCGATCTGGGCCTCGATGGGACGGAGCGCGAGGATGGTCTCCTCGATGACCTGGTCCAGGGGCATCCCCATCCTCTCGGCCCCCTCCTTGATGAGCTCCCGGTTCACCCCGCGGGCGAAGGCCTTGTCCTTCCACTTCTTCTTCACCGACTTCAGCTCCAGGTCGGCCAGAGAGCGCGACGGACGCACGAGGCCTGCGGTGATGACGATCCCCGTCAGCTCGTCGACGGCAAAGAGCGTGCGCTCCATCGCGTTCGAGGGCTCCACGTCGATGCATATCCCGTAGCCGTGGGACTCGACGGCGTGGATGATCTCCTCGTCCACGCCGGCCTCGCTCAGGAAATCCCGTGCCAGGTGACAATGCCTTTCCGGCGTCTGCATGGTGCGCTCCCAGTCGATGTCGTGCAGGATGCCCACGACGCCCCAAAGGTCCTCGTCCTCCCCCGCCAGCCTCGCGAAGTGGCGCATGGCGCCCTCGACGGCCAGCGCGTGGCGCAGGTGGGACTCCTCGGTGTTGTACTTCTTCAGGAGCGCCAGGGCCTCGTCCCTGTCAGGTCTCAAGTGTCTCTCCTCCTAAGCTCGACCGAATCCGGAAGCGTAACCGCCTCAACAAAATTGCGGACGAAAAAGGGTATGCTTTCATCTAAAATAAATCTCTTGTATTATATAGCGTCTTTTCCCGACTTCCCTCTCATGTTAGGCTGATATTGAGATTGGGAAAATGTCGTGGTTCAGGCGCGGGCGCGGCGCCCTGAGAGAAGTCCGAGAGGAATCCTGAAGATAAAGGAATGAGGCCGTTTGTGTCGAAAGTTTATGCTGTGTGCCCTGACGCTGTTCCTCTGCATCGAGTGGGGCCCCTTGTCCATGGAGCGGCGAAGGTGGGGCATCGCCTCGGGGGACCCCTTCGTGAAGGAGATCGCCCTGACCTTTGACGACGGCCCAAGAGAGCACGGAATGCAGGAGCTGATGGCCGCGCTGAAGGAGCAGGACGTTCACGCGACCTTCTTCCTCGTGGGGAAGTTCGCGGAACGCTACAGCGGGATAACGCTTTCCCTGAGCCGCGCGGGGCACGAGCTGGAAAACCACAGCTACACCCATCCGCGGCTCTACACCCTTTGGATCGAAAAGATCATGCGGGAGGCGGAGCGCTGCGACGAGGTCTTTGAGAACCTGAACCTGCCGAGATCGCGCTTTCTGAGGCCGCCCGGCGGCGCCTTCAACCTCAAGGTGTTCAACGCCATGCGGCGCATGAACCTGAGGCTTGGCCTCTGGAACGTGAACACTGCGGACTACACGGGAAAGCCCGCCCAGGACATCGTGAGGCTGGTGACGGAGAACGCAAAGCCCGGAGCGATCGTCCTGATGCATTCGGGGGTCCCCAACACGGTGGCCGCGCTCCCGCAGATCGTCGAGACGCTTCGGCTGAGGGGCTATCGTTTCGTCCGCCTGAGCGAGCTGTGGGACGGAGGACTTGTCTAGGGGCGGCAGAGGGCCTGACCCCGGGAAGCGGTGAGGAGATGCGAAAGGATTTCAAGGTGCAGGAGTCGTACCCAGGAGACGCCCTGAAGGGCATTGCCAGAATGCACCCGAAGGACATGGAGCAACTGGGGCTCTCGGAGGGCGCGCTCATCGAAATCACGGGAAAGAGGACGACGGCGGCCCGCGCCAGGGCGGGGGACCCGGAGGCGGGGCGCGGCATCCTTCAAATCGACGGCCTGCTCCGCGAGAACGCCTCGACCTCCCTGGACGAGACGGTCAGCGTCGAGGGGGCCGTGGAGCGGCGCTTTGCGGGCAATGCCACCCTGGAGCCCCTGACGGAGACGAAGCTGTCGGACAAGGAGCAGGACCAGGAGTACCTGTTATCGTCCCTGGAGGACACGGCCGTCCGCACGGGAGACCGCGTGCGGGTCAACCTCTTCGGAACCCGCGTCTGCGACTTCCGCGTCACGGCGACGACGCCCGCGGGGACGGTGGTGCTCAACAGGGCCACCTGCCTGAACCTGCTGAAGCCCGCGAAGACGGTCCGACCGCACAGGGTCTCCTACGAGGACATCGGCGGCCTCGGGGCGCAGATCCGCAAGGTGCGGGAGATGATCGAGCTCCCCCTGCGCTTTCCGCAGGTCTTTGAGCGCCTCGGCATCCAGCCTCCCAAGGGGGTCCTGCTCTACGGCCCTCCGGGGACGGGGAAGACCGTCATCGCCAGGGCGGTGGCCGGGGAGACGGACGCCTGGTTCACCCACATCTCCGGGCCCGAGATCATAGGGAAGTTCTACGGGGAGAGCGAGGAACGGCTCCGCAACATCTTCGAGGAGGCACAGGAGCGGGCTCCCTCCATCATCTTCATCGACGAGATCGACGCCATCGCTCCGAAGCGCGAGGACATGGGCAGCGAGAAGCAGGTGGAGCGCCGGGTCGTGGCCCAGCTCCTCGCGCTGATGGACGGCCTCGAGTCGCGCGGGCAGGTCGTCGTGATCGCGGCGACCAACATCCCGAACGCGCTGGACCCCGCCCTTCGGCGTCCGGGGCGCTTCGACCGGGAGATATCGGTCCCGATCCCCAACAGCGCGGGACGACTTGAGATCCTTCAGATACACACGCGCGGTATGCCCCTGGCGAAGGACGTGGACCTGAAGAGGGTGGCCGCGCTCTCCCACGGCTTCGTGGGCGCCGACCTCGAAGCGCTGGCGAAGGAGGCCGCGATGGCCTGCGTGCGCGACGTCCTGCCCTACGTCGATCTCAGGACCCAGACGATCCCCTACGAGAGGGTCGCAGCCCTCGAGGTCGGGATGCGCCACTTCCTGTCCGCCCTGATGGAGATCGAACCCTCGGCGATCCGCGAGGTCTTCGTCGAGATTCCAGACGTCTCCTGGCAGGACATCGGGGGGCTGGAGGACGTCAAGGCGGAGCTCTACAACGCCGTTATGTGGCCGCTGGAGCACGCGGACCTCTTCGAGAGGTGTGGGATCCGACCGATCCGCGGGATCCTGCTTCACGGGCCCTCCGGGACGGGGAAGACCCTTCTGGCGCGCGCCCTGGCACGAGAGAGCGGGATCAACTTCATCCCGGTCAAGGGGCCTTCCATTATGTCGCGCTACATCGGGGAATCCGAAAGGGCCCTCCGCGAGGTCTTTCGCGTGGCGCGTCAGGCGGCGCCCTCCATCCTCTACTTCGACGAGGTCGAGTCCCTCCTCCCCGCGAACGCGGGGGACGGCGTCACCGAGAAGCGGGTCATCGGACAGTTCATGTCCGAAATGAACGGCATCGAGGACCTTCAGGGCGTCGTCGTCCTGGCCACGACCAACCGGCTGGACCTGGTGAATCCGTCGTGCCTCACGCCCGGAAGGTTTGACCTGATCCTGGAGCTTTCCCTGCCGGACGCGGAGGCGCGGCGGGATATCTTTCAGATCGAGCTCCGCAGGAAGCCCGTGGCGCCGGACGTGGACCTGACGACCCTCGCGGAGCGCACCGACGGCATGACGGGCGCAGACATCGCCTTCATCTGCCGGAAGGCGGCCCTGGCAGCCCTGCGGGACAGTATCACGCAGGGCGTGGAGACGATCCTCCTCGCGGCATCCCACTTCGAGGCAGCGCTGGAGGACCTGGGCAGGCGCTGACGGAACGCCCGCCACTGAACGTACCGTCTCATTCCATTTCCAAATCCTTCGTGGACGAGGCGGCTTTTGCGAGCTGCAGCGAAGGCGTACATAATAGTACGTCGAGCAAGGCGAGCAAAAACAACGAAGTGTACGATGGATTTGGGATTGGAATTAGTGGTGGTATCCGGTCCCCTGTAAAATCGAGAAAGCGCGGTACAGCTGCTCCGCCAGGAAGAGGAAGCTCATCTCGTGGGTGAAGGTCATTTGGGAGAGCGAAAGCCCCGTGTCCGCGCGCGCCTTCACCGCGTCGCTCGTCCCCCAGGGGCCGCCGATCACCATCAGGAGGCGTCCTCCGGCCCGTTCCATTTCAGCGGCAAGAAACGAGGCGAACCCCGGACTGTCGTACTCGGCGCCGTCCTCGCGCAGGAGGACCGTCCGATCCCTGGGCCTGATGCGGCGCAGGATATCCTGCCCCTCCTTCGCCATCGCCTCCTCCGGCGAGCGCGCCGGAACGTCCGGGGTGCGCTCCACCCCCACCAGTCCCGCCGGGCGAATGCGCGCCAGGTAGTCCTCCGCCAGCGACGCCAGCGCCCTCTCCCTGGACCTGCCCACGGCGAGGATCAGAACCTTCATCCCCGTCGTCAGCGCGGAGCGCTGCGCGTGGGGTGGAGCCTCACCTTCGCCGCCAGCACCCGCGCCACGAAGGAGAACAGCCCCAGGTCCTTCCTCCAGCGGGCTGGCTCCTGGAACAGCCGATAGAGCCACTCCATCCCGATCTTCTGCACCCATGACGGCGCCCGACGGAGCTCTCCGGCAAAGACGTCAAAGGCGCCCCCCACCCCCACGGCCAGGACCTTCCCCAGGCGCTTTTCGTGCAGGGCGACCCACTTTTCCTGCCGGGGAAGCCCCATGGCCACCAGGAGGACCCTGGCTCCGCTGGCCGCGACGGCGGCGGGCACGTTCGGGTCCTCCATCTCGAAGTACCCGTCCCGCGTCCCTGCGACGATCAGGCCCGGATATCGGGCGGACAGGGCGGCAGCACACCGCGCCGCCGTGTCTCCGCTCGCGCCCAGAAAGTACACGGGCCATCCCTCGACGGCGGCCGTGCGGCAGAGCTGTTCGGCGAAGTCGATCCCCGCCACCCGTTCCTGAAGCGGCATTCCGAGGAAGCGCATCCCCCACAGAAGGCCGGTCCCGTCGGCCAGGACCAGCGCGGAACGCCGCAGGATGCCGCGGTACTCCTCGTCCTTAAGGGCTTCGACCATCCCCAGGGCGTTGACGGTGGCCACGAGTTGAGCGCCTGTGCCCCGTGGATTGGAGATCAGCCCACGGGACCGGGAGATCGCGTAATTCATGGAGACGTTGTCCAGGGGAACCCCCCACAGTTCGGGGGCCTCGCGGGCGATGGCGCCCCGCTTCGTCCGGCGGCGGAACAGCGAGAAGATCACGGCAAAGACGCACAGGCCCACGACGCCCCAACACCCCCGCATCATGGTGCGCGGAGGGGACTGGATCAGCGCCGCCGCGATGCTGACGAGGGCGCAGAGCCCCGCGATGAAGCGAACGGCGTCCGGGTGCTCCAGCCCCCGCGCGATCATGGCCCTGTAGAGGTGTCCTCCGCCGTCGGGGCGCTCGGCGAACGCGCGGCCGCACCAGAGGAGCAGGACCTCCGCAGCGGGAATGGCGTAGAGCCCCACGGAGAGGAAGAACATGGAGCTGAAGACGATACCCTTGCTGTTCCCCAGGATCGCTGTGCCCGCCACCAGGATGCTCCACATGGAGGACATGGCCCGTCCCGCTTGGCGGTAGGCGTTGCCGAAGCGGCTCCAGAAGGCCCCAAGGAGGGCGAGGCCCGCAAAGGTCATGAAGAACGCCTCCGAGGCGGGGCCCTCCATCAGGAGGACCGCCATGAGCATCAGGGGGTACGTCGCGGCCAGGACGTTCCCCACCAGCCCGGGGATATCGTCCAGGTGACGAAAGACGATGGGAAAGGCCGTAAACCAGAGCGTCGTCAGGGCGAAGGAGGCGGAGGGCTCCAGGTAGATGTAGTCTCCGTCGGAAAAGCGTATGTAGTGGATCGAGGGCCCCCAGAGGGCGCAGAGCACGCCGATCAGGAGAAAGCAGAGGTCCCACCTGCGCCTGTGGTAGAGGGCGCCGGCAAGCCCGACGGCCCCCGCGACGGCGGCGGCGGCGGCCACCGCCCTGGAGTAGGGCGAACCGAACCAAATGGCCAGGAGCATCCATATCCCCAGCAGAAGCAGGTCTCGAAAGTAGTTGTATTGGCGGAGCGGCAAGGTTCGCTTGATCCAGAACTGAACCGCGATGCAGAGAATCGCCGCCAGGGAACAGCCGACGGCGATCGTCGCGTAGTCAGGCACGCGGGCCCCCTCAGTCCTTCCCGATCGCGCTCGTGCCGTTCATGTAGGGCACGAGCGCCCTGGGGACGACGACGGTGCCGTCCTCCCGCTGGAAGTTTTCGATGATTGCGATGAGCGTGCGCCCCACGGCGATGCCGGACCCGTTCAACGTGTGGACGAACCGCGGCTTGCCGCCGCTTGCCGGGCGGTAGCGGCAGTTCATCCGGCGGGCCTGAAAGTCCTCGCAGTTGCTGCACGAGCTGATCTCGCGGTACCTCTTCTGTGAGGGGAGCCAGACCTCGAGGTCGTACGTCTTGGTCGAGCCGAAGCCGATGTCCCCGGAACAGAGGGACACCACGCGATAGGGCAGCTCCAGGGCCTGCAGCACCGATTCCGCGTCTGCCGTCAGCTTCTCGAGCTCGTCGTAGCTCGTCTCCGGCGTGCAGAGCTTCACCATCTCCACCTTGTCGAACTGGTGCTGACGCAGCATTCCCCGAACGTCCCGGCCTGCGGACCCGGCCTCCCGCCGGAAACAGGGCGTGTAGGCGGTGTAGTAGAGGGGCAGGTCCGACTCCTCCAGGATGCTCTCGCGGTGAAGGTTGGTGAGCGGCACCTCCGCCGTGGGGATCAACCAGAGGTCCTCGTCCGCGATACGATACAGGTCCTCCGCGAACTTCGGCAGCTGCCCCGTCCCCTCCAGGATCGCGGACCGAACCATGAAGGGCGGCTCCACCTCGAGGTACCCCTGTTTCTGGGTGTGCAGGTCCAGCATGAAGGCGATCAGGGCACGCTCCATGCGGGCGCCCATCCCCTTCAGGACGGTAAAACGGCTCTGAGCGAGCAGGACGCCCCGTTCAAAGTCCATGATGCCAAGCGCCTCGGCGATGTCCCAGTGGGGCTTGGGCTCGAAGGAGAACTCCCGTGGCGTTCCCCAGGTCCGAACGACGGGGTTGTCGTCCTCGTCCTCCCCCACGGGCGTCGTCTCGCTCAGGCGGTTGGGGAGCCGCATCAGGCAATCGTTCAGTTCCGACTCCGTCCTGCTCAGCCCCTCGTCCAGCTCCTTGATCCGGTCGCCCATGAGGCGGATCTCCTGCATGAGGGCGTCAACGTTTTCGCCCGTCTTTTTCGCCGCTCCCACCTTGCGGGACCCCTCGTTGCGCCTGGCCTTCAGGTCCTCCGTCTCCATGATGATGTGGCGGCGCTTCTCGTCGAGCGCCTCCAGTGCGTCCATATCGAAGTCGTGCCTGCGGTTTTTCAGAAACGACTCCACCTCTTCGCGGTGCGCGAGCATCCAGCGAAGGTCAAGCATTGCGCGTCCCCCCCCTCGTTCCGTCCGCCGTGCGGATCGTCCTCATCAAATTCGCCATCTCAATGGCGCCGTAAGCGCAGTCCGCCCCCTTGTTCCCCGCCTTGCTGCCGGCCCGCAGCAGCGCCTGATCCAGCGTGTCGCAGGTCAGGACGCCGAAGATCACGGGGACCCGCTGTTCCAGTCCGACCTGCGCGAGGCCCTTCGACATCTCCGCCGAGACGTAATCGAAGTGCGGCGTGTCCCCCCGGATCACCGCCCCAAGGGCGATGATGGCGTCGTACTTGCCCATCAGCGCGATCTCCTTCACCGTGAGGGGCAGCTCCCAGGCTCCGGGAACCCAGAAGACGTCGATGGCGTTGTGGGAGACGTCGTGACGCAGGAGCACGTCCTTTGCCCCGTCGAGCAATCGGCTCGTGATCAACTCGTTGAAGCGCGAGGCGACGATTCCGACGGACAGCCCCGTCCCCAGCAGTTTTCCCTCTATGACTCGCATCAGACACACCTCGTTTGTCTATCGTTATTTTTATCTCTTGAAGCGTGGATTTTCCGAGAAGCGGCCTTATAGCAGGTGGAGCAGGTGTCCCATGCGGTGCTCCTTCGTCTTCATGTACCTCTCGTTGTATGGGTTCGGCTCGATGACGATGGGGACGCGGTCCACGATCTCAAGCCCGTACCCCTCCAGGCCGACCACCTTCTTGGGGTTGTTCGTCATCAGGCGAATGCGCTTCAGCCCCAGGTCCATCAGGATTTGAGCCCCCGTCCCGTACTCGCGCAGGTCGGGCGGAAAACCCAGGGCGACGTTCGCCTCCACGGTGTCCATGCCCGCGTCCTGAAGCTCGTAAGCCTTGAGCTTGTTGAGGAGCCCGATGCCGCGCCCTTCCTGACGCATGTAGAGCAGCACGCCCCGTCCTTCCCTCTCGATCATCGACAACGCCGCGTGGAGCTGAGGTCCGCAGTCGCAGCGCAGGGACCCCAGGAGGTCCCCCGTAAAGCACTCGCTGTGCACTCTCACGAGGACGGGTTCTCCGCTCGCAACGTCCCCCATGGTCAGAGCCACGTGCGTGTGCGCGTCGTCGTCCTGCAGTTTGCTGCGGTATGCGTGGGCGCGAAACGCGCCGTACTCCGTCGGCAGGTTGACCTCCACCCTCCGCTCCACCAGCTTCTCCCGGCGGCAGCGCCAAGCGATCAAGTCCTTGAGGACGATGAACGTCAGGCGATGCTGCCCGGCCAGGGCCAGCAGGTCCGGAAGCTGAGCCATGGCGCCGTCCTCGTTCATCACGTCGCAGGAGAGCCCTGCGGGTGGGAGCCCCGCCAGGCGCGCCAGGTCCACGGCCGCCTCCGCGTGGGAGGCCCGAACGAGGACGCCTCCATCGCGCGCCTCCAGCGGAAAGAGGTGTCCCGGTCGCACGAAGTCCTCCGCATGGGTCTCCGGGGACGCCGCCAACCGCGCGGTCAGGGCTCGATCCGCTGCGGAGACGCCGGTGAGCACCCCCTCGCGGGCGTCCACCGGAACGAGAAAGGGCTCCGCCCTGGTGCCGCCCTGCTGCGGGGCTGCGACGGGAGTCAACTGGAGCCTGCGAGCCACCTCGCCGGCGACGGGAAGGCAGATCAGTCCCCGCGCGTACCGCATCATAAAGTTCACGTTCTCCGCCGTCGCGCCGGAGGCCGCTCCCACGAGGTAGCCCTTGTCCTCCGGGCCCTCGTCGTCGGCCACGAGGACCAGCTCCCCCCGGCGCATCGCCTCGATCGCCGCTTCGACCTTGTCGAACGGGGGCCGCTCGTCCTTCACCGCACCCTTTTCAATAGCCAAGTCCCCTCAGCTCCTCCATTGTGAGCCCTTTCCCGCTCCGCGAACCCCTCAGCAGGCGCTCCGTATATTTACCCAGTATATCCGTCTCGAGGTTGACGACGCTTCCCACCCTGGCCGCCCCCAACGTGCAGGACCTGAGCGTCGTGGGGATCAACCCCACCGAGAACTCCGCCTCCAGCGCGTCGATCACCGTCAGGCTGACGCCGTCGAGGGCCACGGAGCCCTTGGGCACGATGCCGCGCAGCAACTCTGGATCGGCGCGGAAGACGGCCCTTCGGGCCGTGCCCTCCCCGGTCATCTCGCGCAGGACCGCCGTGCCGTCCACGTGTCCCAGCACCAGGTGTCCGTCCAGGCGGTCCCCCAGCCTCATGGCGCGCTCCAGGTTGACCGCGGTCCCCGGCTGCAGGGCCCGAAACCACGTGCGTTCCGCCGTCTCCGGCATCATCTCCACGTCAAAGGCATCGCCCCGCAGCGCCGTGACGGAGAGGCACGCGCCGCTGACCGCTACGGACTGCCCCAGGACCAGCTGAGGGGCGATCTTCGGGCACTCGATCGACAGGGTGTGGACCAGTCCTCCCCTGGTGAACGCCCGAACCCTCCCCACGGCCTCTACAAGTCCGGTGAACATGAAAAGCGCCCCTCCACCAGGAGGTTGTCCCCCACGGGCCGCGACGTGACGTCCTTGAGGTTGAAGGACTCTGCGACGGAGGCCGGCGAGAACCCCTCTCCCATCCCGATTCCCTCGCCCAGGACCCTGGGCGCCACGAACAGCGAAAGGGAGTCCGCGAGATGCCCTTCCATCAGGGCGGTCAGCACGCGCGGCCCCCCCTCCACCATCAGCGTGAGTACGCCCTCCCGTGCCAGAAAGGCCAGAGCCACCTCAAGGTCCACGCGGCCTTCGCGGGACGGCAGCGGCACGACGCGCGCCCCGGCGGCCTGCAGGGCCCGCGCCCTCTCCGCCTCCTGGGAGATCGTGAGGATCAGGCACCCGCCGCGAAGGGCCCTGGCGCTCGTCGGGGTGCGCAGGTGCGAGTCCAGGATGACCCGCAAGGGGCTCTTGCCCTCCGTGTGCCGCACGGTCAGTTCAGGATCGTCCTTCAGCACCGTGCTCACCCCCACCAGGATCGCGTCGTGGGAGGCGCGCATCCCATGAGCCCACTGGCGAGCTTCGGGGCCCGTGATCCATCGGCTGTCGCCGTCCGTCAGCGCCATGCGCCCATCGAGTCCGGACGCCGCCTTGAGGGTCACCCAGGGGCGACCGAGGGTCTGGACGCGGATGAATCCCTTGTTGACCCGGCGCGCCTCCTCTTCGAGGCAGGGTGCGGAGACCTCCACCCCCGCCTCCCGCAACACGGCCAGCCCTCCGGAGTTCACCCTGGGATTGGGGTCCGCGGTACCCGCCACCACGCGGGATACCCCCTCACGAACCAGCCTCTGGGCGCAGGGGGGCGTCCGGCCGAAGTGACAGCACGGCTCAAGGGTCACGTAAACTTCGGCGCCGCGCGCCGTCTCGCCCCGCCGCTCGGCGTCCTTCAGGGCGGCAACCTCCGCGTGGTCCTCGCCGCACCGACGGTGCCACCCCTCCCCCAGAATGCGCCCATCGCGCACGAGGACACACCCCACCATCGGGTTGGGGGAGGTTCGCCCCATGCCGCGCAGGGCCAGGGACAGGGCCCGGCGCATATAGTATTCGTCTACCCTGCGATTGACAACGATCTCGTCCATCTCCTCACAAGACAACCGAAAGAGAGCGGGCCCCTTCGCCGCTCTTTTTCAGCTTGAGATACATTATACCTGATAAAAAATATAACGACGTTCGATTTTCCAGCCTCTCACGCTCTTGTATGGTGTATCATACTCCAATGCGAACGTTCCATCGCCCCTGCGGAACGAACTATTTTGATAACGAAGGAGACGTCATGACGAAGAGAGAAGACGAAATGTGCCCTCATCCCTCGCGCTCCGTCCTCCGCGCGGCGCTGAGGACCGGGATGGGCCTTGCGCTGTGCGCCGCCCTGTGCCTGAGCCTCTGCCGGCCCCTCTGGGCGTCGGGGAATGTGGAGCGGGCTCTGGCGCTGCTCGAAAAATTCACCCCAGGCATGACCTACGAGCAGACCTCTGCCCTGCTGGACGCAGCGGCGGAGGCCAACGCCGTGGGAGGCGACAAAAAGCTGCTGCGCCGGGCGTGGCTTCACGGTGAGTTTGGGGTCGAGATATATTTTCTGGAGGAGCGGGCCTACCGCATCGACGTCCTCTCCCACTTCGCGCGGGAGCAGGACGTATCCAAAGCGCTCGACGAGGTCCTGAGGCTGGGACAGGGACGGTACGGCAGCGCCCCGCGCTTTGACCTCAACCTCGGCGAGTACTACTGGATCGCGGGAGCCTACAGGCTCTCCTTCTGCAAGGCAGGGCCCAGGGAGGTGCGCCTCAGCAGGAGAGCGGCGCGCTGACCTTGCGGCGTCGTAAGGGTTTAGGGAGGTTTTCTTTCGTGAGATCGGATCGGAAGTTCATGGGCATGTGGCATTCTCTGAGGACCGCCGCGTGGCTTGCGGCTCTCGCCTTCGTCGGCGCAGCCTTCGCGGCGGGCCCCGCGGATTCGGCGCCACGCGGGGGGAAGCGCCGCGATTACGACGTGGTGGTGGCCGGTGGCGGCATGGGCGGCATTGCGGCGGCCATTCAGGCCGCGCGGCTTGGGGCTTCGGTGCTCGTCGTGGAGCCAAGCGCGTGGATAGGCGGTCAGGCCACAGCGGCGGGCGTCTCCACGATGGACGACCTCAGCCGGACGCGCAGCGGCCTGTACCTTGAGTTTGTCTCGAAGCTGAAGGACTATTACGACGCGAGGGGGAAGGCCATGGGGACCTGCTACTGGGACGCCAGGAGCCTGGCGTTCGAGCCCCACGTCGGCCACGACGTCCTGATGGAAATGGTGGAGGCAACGCGCGGCAGCGGAAAGAACGTCCTGGACGTCCTCACGAACGCCTCGGTCACCGCCGTCAGGAAGGAGGGACACAGCGTTCGCGGCGTGGCCCTCGAGACGGGGCGAGGGAGCCGGGACGTCACCTGCAGGGTCCTCATCGACGCGACGGAGTACGGGGACCTCCTGCCACTTGCGGGGCTGCCCTACCGCGTCGGAAACTCCGTCGCCCCCTTCGTGAACCCGGACGCCATGATTCAGGACATCACGTGGGCCGCCGTCATCAAGAAGTACCCGGGGGGCGTCCCGGAGGAACTGAGGCCCGTCGCCCCCCTGCCCGGCTACGACCTGGCGCGGCGCAACTACGAGAGCTACGTCATCGCCGGAGGCGCGAACTTCAAGGGGACCTACCCCGTCGTCCTGCCCGTCAACTTCGTCTCGCACAACGCCTACCGAGGCCTCCCGGATTCCTCGACCCCCTGGACCTACGACGGCAACGCGGTGAACTGGCCCTATATCACCAAGTGCGGCGTCAACTGGGGCAACGACTACCCGGGGAAGTACGGATGGGAGGGAAAGCGCGGCCTGCCCGCCGCTTACCTCGAGGACCCTGCCCTGAGGGAGGAGGTCGAGCGCCAGGCGCTGATCAAGACGCTGCACTTCATCTACTACGTCCAGAACGAGCTGCAGGAGAACTGGTCCGTGGCCGACGACGAGTACTGGAACGACCCGCTGCCGCCGGCGGCGCGGGAGCTCCCGACGGAGTGGCAGGAGATCGTCCGCCGGATGCCGCCCGTCCCCTACGTCCGCGAGTCGCGCCGTGCGGTGGGACAGCGCACGCTGACGTCGGCGGAGCTCCTGCAAAACTCCCTGAGCTATCGCGACGGCCAGACCAGCCACGAGTTCCCCAACGCGATCGCGATCGGCGGCTACATCCTGGACCTCCACGGCGCGGACACGGACTCCGACATGGAGTGGGAGCTTGGCGAGAGGGCGATTTCGAGCGAGCTCAACCGTCCCAGAGGTCCCTTTCAGGTGCCCCTGGACGTCCTCATTCCGTCGGACGTCGAGGGCTTCCTCGTCGCCGAGAAGAACCTGTCCATGTCCCGCCTCTCCGCCGGCGCCCTCCGGCTCCAGCCCATCTGCATGATGACGGGCCAGGCGGCGGGGGCCCTGGCCGCGCTCTCCGCCAGGGAGGGCGTCAGGCTCCGTGACCTCCCCGCCTTCCACGTGCAGTGGGCGCTCCTGAACGCCGGGGTCGAGCTCTCCCTGTGCCGCTACTCCGACGTGCCTCCGGAGCATCCCTGCTACAGGAGCATCCAGATATCCAACCTCTACGGGCTGACGGAGCCGTCGGAGTACCCCCACGCCTCCTCCTACAACATCCAGGACCTGGACGACCCGGTCCTGGCCATGGCCCTCATCAAGGGGGACGACAAGGGAGTGTTCGGCACGGACGAGATGATCACGCGGAAGGAGATGGCCTCCATGATCGCGAGGGGACTCGCCGCCTGCGGCGCGAAGCGCGGCGTTCCGGCCGCGCCGGAGGGGAAGCCCGACGCCTTCGTGACGCGGGGGGTCCTCGCTCGTGAGCTGTGCGCCGCCTTCGGGTTTCAGGAGGCGCCTCGGCCACAGAAGGGGCGGACGGCGTTTCGGGCCTCGGAACACCCGAACGCCCCGGCCGTGAACGCCCTGGCCGCCCTGGGGGTGCTGGACATCTATCGGGGCGACGGGGAGTTTCGCTTCGGGCATCCCGTCACGCGCAGCGAAGCCATCGACGTGCTGGTGCGGGCCATGGCCGCGGCGGGACTGCCAGGGAAATAAGGCCCCTCCTTATTAAGAGGGGTTGAGAAGGAACGAACTTCGGGCAGGGCTTCCTGCCCGTTTTATTCCCCGGCGGGGTTGCCGCCCTCCGTCCCCCTCCGAAAGACCGCCAAGATCTCCTCGACGCTGCCGCTGCATCCGGCCTGATGCCGCAACTCCGCCGCCCCGCTGATCCCCCTCAGCACCCCGCCCATCAGACGCTTCAGCAGGATCACGGCCTGTGCCTCGCCCGAGGTCCCCATCGCGCGCTCGCCAAGCCAGCGAAGGGCCGTCATCCTTCCCGCGGGCGTCCTGTCCCGCGCCATCTCCGGAACCGCATACCCAAGCGCGTTCAGCGCCTCGGCAAAGAGCCACGGATTCCCCAGGGCGCCCCGCGCCGCCATGACGAGGACGCACCCCATCTCGAGGTACTCGCGCACGTCGCCGACCTCGCGCACGTCACCGCTGGCGCTGATGAAGCCTGGGAAGAGACGGGCCGCCGCCGCGTGGACCGTTCGATCCGCGACCCCCTCATAACGCTGGGTGGCGGTTCGGCCGTGGATGCAGACGTTGTCCGCTCCGGAATTCAGCAACCCCTCGATAAAGCGAACCGTTGCCTCGATCCCGGCCTCTCCAGCCTCGATGCGGCGGATCTTGACCCAGACGGGGAACCCCAGCCCCTTCAGGCCACGGACCATGGCGAAGGCGTCCGAGGGGCTCTTCAGGAGTGCGGCGCCCGCCCCACGCTTCGTTACCTTCGGCATGGGACAGGCCATGTTGATCCCCAGGCCGGCGAAGGGAACTTCCCCGCTTTGGTGGACGAGGTCGAGCGCCGCTTCGGCGCCCCGGACCAACACGTCTGCGGCAGGCGCGAAGAGCTGCAGGATAACGGGGGCCTCGGACGGCGAGGTGTGGAGCATGGACAGGGTCTTCCGGTTGTGCCGCACCAATCCCGCGCAACTCACCATCTCGGTGTGGGTCAGCGACGCCCCCAGGCGCGTGAAGAACTCGCGGATGGGGAGGCTGGTCACCCCCGCCAGCGGCGCGAGGCAGAGGGGGTTCTGCAGGGAGAGGCCCCCCGCCCGAATCGGCCCCGCCGCGACCTCACAGGGCACCATCAGTCCGACCCTCTGACGCGGTCGTGAATGAGCCTGAGGCCGTCCAGGGTCAGCCAGGGGTCCACGTACTCTATCGTCTGCGACAGCTTCGCCATGACCTCCGCGTGCCCGCCGGTGGCGGCCACCTTGACCTCGGTCCCTATCTCCGCGCGGATCATCCCCACGATGCGATCCGTCAACCCCGCGTTCCCGAACAGGATTCCGGACTGGATGGACTCGTTCGTGTTGCGCCCGATCACGGAACGGGGCAGGGCCAGGGCCACCTGGGGCAACTTCGCCGCCTTTGCGAACAGGGCGGAGATGCCGGACTGAAGGCCCGGCGCGATCGCGCCGCCGAGGTAGGCACCGTCCGGAGCGATGACGTCGAAGGTGATCGCCGTGCCGTAGTCTGCGACGATGAGGGGCGCGCCGTACTTGCTTCGCCCTCCGACGGCGTTCACGATGCGGTCGGCCCCGACCTCCCGCGGGGCGTCGTAGCGGACCTCCATGCCCGTGTCCGTGGAGGCGTCCACCCTCAGGGGCTCGACGCCGAAGAAGTTGCGCATGGCCTCGGCCAGCGGGGCGTCCAGCGTGGGGACCACGCTGCAGAACACGGCCCCGTCGATCCTCGTCGAGGCGATGTCCTTCGTCCCCAAGAGCGTCAGGATGTAGACGCCCAACTCATCCGACGTGTGGAGGATGGACGAAAGGCGCCAATGCGCCACGAGTTGTTTACGATCAAAGACGCCAACGACCGTCGTGGTGTTCCCGACGTCCATGACGAGCAGCATGAAAGCACCTCCAAAGCAACGTTCTCAAGAAAGTGGCGAACAAAAACCGGATGCGCACATCGTTAGATAAGGTCATAAAAAAATGAGAAAGGACGCGATCGTGCCCCCCGTCGTGAGCAGCGCCGTCCGAAGGGCCGTGAGGCGCATGAAGCGGCACAGCAGAAGGAGGAGCGCCCCGGCCCCCAGCCAGGCGATGAGAGGACCCCATGGGACGAACGCCGGCACGAGGCCCGCCAGCCCGTTCGCTCCGGCACCCCAGAGGAGAAAGGCGCCCTCCGACGCCATCAGGAGCCAGGACGCAAGGGGAAGGCCCAGGAGACGGAGGGCGGCCCCCGCGGAGGCCAAGACGAAGCCCGCCGAGAAGAACGTCGGCGCGACGAAGTTCAGCAGGACCCCCGCCAGCGGAACCCCCTTGAAGGTGTAGGCGGTCTGCGGAAAGGTGACCAGGGCGATCAGCGGGCTGAGGAGCAGCCACGTCCGGACCTTCGCGAAGCGCCCGCCCCCCGCCATCGCCGCGATGGTCATGGCGGCCAGCACGGACAGGCGCCAGCCCACGTCCCAGAACAGGAAGGGGGAGTGTACCAGCAGGAGCACCGCCGCGAGGCTCACGCTGTTTACGGGGTTGAGCGGCCGCCCCAAAACGCGCGCGAAAAACGCCGCCTGAAGCATCAGGGCCGCCCGCAGCGCGCTCGGCGCGGCGCCGGTCAGGAGGACGTACCCCCACAGGATCGCGGACAGAACGAGGACGTTCCCTCTCCCTCCAGGCAGGAGAAGAGCTGCGCAGAGGACGACGATCCCTACGTGGAAGCCCGACACGGCCAGGAGGTGACTGGTGCCCCACGCTCGGTGTTGTCTGCTCAGCGCCTCGTCCCGCTGCCCCAGCCAGGCGGCTCTGAGGTACGCCCCCGTCAGGGGCGGCATGTGGATGACGAGCGCGCGGGAGAGGCGATGTCTCAGGCGGTGGAGGTTCCAACCCTGGGCGGGAAGGGGCTCCAGCCGCGAGGGCGAGAGGCGCGCGACGACGCCGCGGGCGCGCCAGTAACGCTCCTCGTCGAAGCCATCCCGTCCCCCGACGGACTTCAGCCGGCGCGTGACCCCCTCGACCTTCACCTGATCTCCCTCCGTCAGCTCGGCAAAGTGGAGTCGCAGCAAAAAGCTGCCCTCTGCCGTGTCGATCACGGCGGCGAAGCCCCGTCCCCATGGCCGGACCAGCGAGACGGTCCCGACGGTTTTGACGGACCGGGAGGGCAAGAGCGGGCACGTGAAGACGAGGTACATCCTCAGGGCGCAGAAAAACGTCAGCCCTGCGAGGACCAGGAGCACGGGCCATTGAGAAGCGATCTTCCGCTCGTAGGTACACAGGGCAAGGCCGACGGCCAACAGGGGAGAAAGCAGGATGAGGCCTGCGGCACCCGTCGCACTGAACAGCGCCGCCGCCGTGACGAGGGCACCAAGGACCGCGAGGAGGGGCGCGCGAAGGAGAATGGCCATTTTCAAGAGGGATTCAAGGGCTCACCGAGGCCTGTTCCATCAGACCTTTGAGCTTTGTGGCCCCGATGCCCCGCACGCGGACGAGGTCCTCCACCGACGTGAACGGCCCATGCTCCTGACGGTACTCCACGATGCGGCGCGCCAGGGTGGGGCCGATGCCGCGCAGCGCTTCCAGTTCCGCGGCGCTGGCTCGGTTGATGTCGATTCGGCCACTCCTCCTGGGAGCAGGCGGAACGTGCAGGACGACGTTGGGGCGGACCACCGGCACGATGGGGGGCGCGGCTTCGGCGGCGCGCTCCCCCTTGCGCGGTACGTGGACGTGGAGCCCGTCCGTCAGGGGTTCCGCCAGGTTGACCGCCACGCGGTCCGCGAAGCCGTCAAAGCCGCCCGCAGCATCGACCAGATGGAAGAGCCGCGAGTTGGCCGGCAGCTTATAAACTCCGGGCTTCCGCACGCTTCCCGTGATGTAGAGGTACCACTCCGCCTGGGGTGCGGCCTCCTGAGCGCTTTGCCGCTCCGCCTCAGGCTGCCCCGCAGAAGGCGCCCGCGGCTGGACCCGAGCTGGCTGTGCCTCCGCTCCCTGCCGCTCAAGCCGCTCCTTCACGGAAGGAAGGAGCATAGCCGTCGCCCCCACGACCGCGAAGAGGACGAACCCCATCACGGAGATCGTCTGGACGCGGTACCTGTTCCAAAGCTCGCGCCACATTGCCGCTCCCCCTTCCCCATCCGTCCGGCTCCCTGCCCTGTGCCCCCGCGGAGAGCGCAAAACGGGCACCGCCTTGCGTTCTCCGCGATCTTTTGTGAAGAAACCCGAATTAAAGATACCACGGAACCCGGCGCAGGTCCAGAGAGCGATGCTGCCCCCAGTCCACGGGGACGCAAAGTGCGGGCAAAGTAAGGGACCAGACAGGAGAAAAGTTTTTGGGGAAGCGCTGATCAATCTTCACTCAACGACTCAATCAGTGTTTCCTTAGGTGTTGTTGCTAAAACCACAATCACCGTTTCTTGATACTTCGTCTGCGATGGCTTTGCCACGGCCACCACCCGCACCAGTTATAAACCATGCTTTTGGCGCTTTTGGCATTGTGCCTTGCCCCCACAGATTCCTATCGATCGTACACGTCTCTACGATGTCCGACAGTCAATGCAAGGATGATAAGTCTATTGTCGTCTATCGTGCAAATAAGACGATAATCACCGATCCTGTATCTCCATTGACCGCTTCTGTCAGCGGTCAATCCTTTTCCATGCACCCTTGGGTCTTCACAATTTTGCAGATTTTTAGAAATCCACGATTTGATCATTCTCTGAGTGTACCTGTCCAATTTCTTAAAATCTTTATCAAATCGATTGGACGTTTCTATTCGATAACTCATAAATCCAGTTCTTTCCACAATTCTTCTATAGGTCTGGACTTACGGCCGCTGTCTACGTACTCTTTGTATGCTTCATTGGCAACTGCAACGTCATATTCATCCTCTATACGGTCAAACAAAGCGCTTTTGAACGCTTCTCCCAATGAGATTGCATGAATCTTCGCATAGCTCTCTGCAAGGGCTTTTTCTTCGCCTGTTAATCGAATGGAAAATGCCATAAACTCATCTCCTTTCTTTGTGTAGTTCATTGTACTGCACATTTTTTGTCTCTGTCAACTTTATCTCCTCAGCGCCTCATTCGATGTCGGGACAGCGGAACGGCCATGACCCCTCAGCCGTGGATTGGGGGTCCCGCACGTTCTCAGATGGCGCCTCCAACGGCCTTCGCCGTCGGAAAGATCCGGGCGGCGTCCCCCTTCCAGAATCGGGCGATGCCGAAGGCGCACTCCACCACAGCGTCCGCCCTGGCCGCCAACAGCACGTGCAGCTCCCCCAGCAGGCGAACGTAGTCCTCCACGGCCGCGTCGTAGTGGCCCCCATCGGAGAAAATGTCGTCGGACACGACGATGAGGTCCCGTGCGCAGTCCTTCAGGGCCAGGGTGGAGCGCAGGACCTCGCCTCGCACCTCGTGGACGCCGCGAACGCTTCCGTCCTCCAGAAACATCTCGTTGGCAGCCCAGTTGGGAAGGCATTCCAGCAGCACGAGGGCGCCTTCGGGGATGGATTCAAGGACGCCCGTCAGGCCCCGCTCCCGTTCGACCGTCAGAAAACCGCGCCCGCTCCGAGCCCTCCTGTGGCGCTCCACGCGCCGTCGCATGTCCTCATCGCTCACGCGGGCCGTCGCCAGGTAGACGCGCGGGGCGTCCGGCGACAGCGCCAGCGCGGCGCGCTCCGCCCACTCGCTTTTTCCGCTGCGCACGCCGCCGGAGACGAAGAGGAACATCAGGCCCTCGCCGGAGCGTTTTTCGTCAAATTCATGTAGAATAGTGGAACGCACCGCGGTCCGCCGCGGAAGCGGGCCGACCGTGGCAAGACGCCTTGAATCGAGGTGACGTGTGTCGTGAACATCCTTCGCTCCTTTCTGATCGCGTGCTCCTTCCTCACCATCCTGCCCGTGCCGGCAATGGAGTGGACGGAGGACAACATGCGGCCTTTCTGCCTCGCGTTTCCCCTGGTGGGGATCCCTATCGGCGCCCTGTGGGGGCTTCTGGCGTTTGCCCTTTCGGGCTGGAGCGCCTCCCCGACGCTGCGCGGGGTCGTCATGGCGCTCTGCGCGCTGGCGCTGACGGGCGGCATCCACATGGACGGCCTCATGGACACGTGCGACGCACTCTTCTCGCGGCGCGACCGCGAGGCGCGGCTCAAGATCCTCTCGGACCCCCACGCGGGGGCGTTCGCCGTCATGGGCTGTGCCGCCGCCCTGTTGCTGCAGTCCGCGATCTTTGCGGAGCTGCTCTCCGCTCCCCCCTCCGCAGCTTTCTTGCTCCTCCTTGGCACCATCCCCCTGTGGTCGCGGCTCGGCATGGGGCTCCTGCTGAACGCCACGCCCTTTGCGCGGGAGGACGGACTTGCCAGGACCCTGGGGGCGCTGCGCACGAGGCGGCACACGCCCTGTCTGGTCGCAGGGGCGGCCCTGCTGGCCGCGTGGAACTTCTGGACGGCGGGCGCGCCGGCGCTCTGCCTTCCCCTGACGGAGTGCGCCGTCTTCCTCCTGTGGCGGCGCTCTTGTCTGACGGCCTTCGGTGGCGTCGCAGGGGACCTTCTGGGGGCCCTCAACCTGCTTTCGGAGACGGCGATGCTCCTGGTCCTGAGGGAGATGCTGTGAGCGCGCAGCCGATGCACCTGATCCTGGGCGGCCGGCACATGGGGAAGCGCACCTACGCAGACTCCCTCTACGGCCCCGCCCTCTCGCCGTGCGACCTCGCCTCGGCGGACCTCGCCCTCCTCCCCGCCGCCGACAGGGTCCTCAACCTGCAGGAGGGGGTTCGGCGGCTCCTCCTGGCCGGCACCGACGCCGGCGAATTCTTCAGGGCTCATCTGGAGGACCTCAGGACCTGCGTCCTCATCGGGTCGGAGGTTGGCAGCGGCGTCGTCCCGATGGACCCCATCGAACGGCGCTGGCGCGACGAGACGGGGCTCCTCTACCAACTGCTGGCGCGTGAGGCCGCGATCGTGGACCGGGTCTGGTGCGGGCTGCCCCTTCGCCTCAAGGGGTGACGGAGGTACGCGGTTCAGGCTCCCCGCGACCGTCAACCGCATCGCGATTCGCGCGATTCGATTGACGGGTTAAGCCTTACAGGTCGCGAAAAGCACGCAGTTTTCTTGTTTTTTCAAGGAGGCGCTGCCGAACCCCTCCGCTGGACGGCCAGGCGCGGCCTTTGGCAGTGTTCGCGGGTGAATCCGCGCTCCCTTTGAGCATGGAAGGAGAGCCCATGAGACGCAAGTACGTTTTCTTCGACATCGACCACACGCTGCTCAGCCACGTGGGGACGAGCCACATCCCGTCCGAGACGCGTGAAGCCCTGCGGCTTTTGAAGGCGAACGGACACGTTCCCGCCCTCGCGACGGGGCGCGGGGCCTTCCTCACCCACCCCATTGCGAGGGACCTCGGCATCGAGCTGCTCGTCTGTGCGGACGGCGCCCACGTCCTCAATGGTGGGAGGACCCTGCACCGAACCTGCCTGCCGGAGGGCGCCCTCGACGGGCTCCGCAGTCTGGCCGCGTTGCTCCCGAAGGAGGTCGCCGCGATGGACGATTGCTTTATCTACACGGACAACGAAAGCGAGGACTGGCGGACGTACTTTGAGGTTCAGGCGGGGTACGCCTGCGTCCGTCCCCTGCGGGAGATGGATCGGGCGTTCCTGGGCTGCCTGATGGTGCGGCCGCCCCTGAGAGGGGATTACGGCCCCTTCACCACGCCGCCTGCAGGCGTCCTGATCGAGGCCCTGCACGACCTCGTCGAGATGCGGGCCGAAGGCGTCTCGAAGTGGAACGGCATTGAGCGCGTCATGGAGCACTTCGGGGCGGACGCCTCCGACGTCATCACCTTTGGGGACGGGCTCAACGACGTGGAGATGCTGCGCCGCGCCTCGATCGGCGTGGCGGTCGCTGGGGCCAGTCGGGCGGCCAGGGACGCGGCCTCCTTCGTCGCCGAGGACATCGACGACGGCGGCATACTCAAGGCGTGCCGCCACCTCAAACTGATTCCGGACGGGGACTGACCGACGGCACGATCTCCGCTGTCAGGACAAGAGGCCCCGCCGGTATGGCGGGGCCTCCCCTGCGGTGCAGAGGCGCGGGCGGGATCAGTTCTCCTCCGCGTCTTCCTTCTTGTGGGCGGCGATGACCTTCTTGGCGATGTCGGCGGGGACCTCCTCGTAGTGGGAATACTGCATGACGAAGCTGCCCTCGCCCGACGTCATGGAGCGGAGGACGATCGCGTAGCGGAACATCTCCGCCATGGGGGCCTGCGCCTTGACGACCTGCAGCTTGCCGTGGCCCTCCGTGCCCATGATGCGGCCGCGGCGGCTGTTGAAGTCGCCCATGACGTCGCCCATGAACTGTTCGGGGACCGTGACCTCCACGTTCATGATCGGTTCGAGGAGCACCGGCGAGGCGTCCATGATGCCCTTGCGGAACGATAGGCGCGTGGCCAGCTTGAAGGACATCTCGGAACTGTCCACGTCGTGATAGGAGCCGTCGTAGAGCTCGGCGCGGAAATCCACGACCGGGAAGCCCGCCAACGGCCCCTCCGACATGTACTCGTGGAGCCCCTTCTCCACCGCAGGAATGAAGTTGCGCGGCACCGCGCCACCCACCACGCTGTCCACGAACTCGAAGCCCGCGCCGCGCTCCAGCGGGCTGTAGCGGACGTAGACGTCGCCGTACTGGCCGTGGCCGCCACTCTGCTTCTTGTGCTTGCCCTGAGCCTCGGCCATCTTGCGAATGGTCTCGCGGTAGGGCACCTGGGGCGTTTGGGTCTCGAGGTCGATTCCGTAGCGCTCCTTCATGCGGGACAGGACGATGTCGATGTGCAGGTCGCCCATCCCGGAGAGGACGTTGTCGTGCGTCTCGGGGTTCTTCTCGAACGTCAGGCCCCGGTCCTCGTCCAGCGTCTTGGAGATGGCCGTCCCCAGCTTATCCTCGTCCGCCCTCGTCTTGGCCACGATCGCCACGCTGTAGACGGGGGCCGGATACTCGATTTTGGCGTACTGGTACGGCGCCCCACCCTTCGTGCCCAGCGTGTGGCCCACCTTCGTGCTCTGAAGTTTCGGGATGGCCACGATGTCGCCCGCGATGACCTCCTTGACGTCGCTGCCGTCCTTGCCGCACATCATCTTGAAGGAGCTGATCCGCTCGTCCTCGCCCTTCTTGACGTTGTAGATGTTGTTGCCGTCGGAGGAAAGCCTGCCGGAGTAGACGCGGATAAAGGACAGCTTGCCGACGTAGGGGTCCACCATGACCTTGAAGCAGAGGGCCGAAAACGGGTCGTCCAGGTTCGGCTTCACCTCGACGGCCTTCTCGCCCTCGTACGCCTCGACGCTGCCGACGTCCACCGGGGAGGGGAAGTAATCCGCAACGAAGTCCAGCATCTGCGGCACCCCGACGTTCGCCGTCGCAGACCCCGTCAGGACGGGCATCACGCGGCGCGAGACGATGGCCATCTTCAACGTTCGGGCCAGGTCCGCCTCGGACACGGCCCCCTCCCCCTCGTCCAGGTACTTCTCCATCAAGGCGTCGTCCATCTCGACGGCGGCCTCCAACAGCGCCTCCCTTGCCGCCTTTGCGGCGTCGGCCATGTCGGCGGGGATGGGTTCTTCGGTAAACTTTCCGCTGCCGTCCAACGGGTACTTATAGGCCTTCCCCTTCAGGACGTCAACGATGCCGCTGAGTTTATCCGCCGAACCGATGGGCAGGAAGACCGGCAGCGCGTTCGGCGAGAACTGCTCATGGATGTCCGCGAGGACCTTATCGAAGTCCGCGTTCTCCCGGTCCATCTTCGAGATGTAGAAGGCGACGGGCACGCCCTGATTCCCGGCGTACTCCCAGGCGCGCCCCGTCTGGACCTCGATGCCGCCCACCGAGCTGACCAGGATCACGGCGGTGTCGGCGACGCGGATTGCGGCACTCATCTCCCCCGCGAAGTCGGCATAGCCCGGGGCGTCCAGGACGAAGAACGTCTTTCCGTTCCGCTCCATCGTCAGGAGGGAGGTGCTGATTGAGATCTGGCGTTTCTGCTCCTCAGGCTGGAAGTCACTGACCGTGTTGCCTGTCTGTACAGAACCCATGCGTGTGACCTGCCCATTGTCGAAAAGCATCGCCTCGGCCAATGAGGTCTTTCCTGCCCCACCATGGGCTACCAGCGCGAAACTCCTCGTGTCCTCAGGTTTACGTACTCCCATCCTCCAACACCTTCCTCGATATAGTTTGCTTCAAAATAAAGCCTTGCTGGCCTTTATCCTAATCGCCCCTTGCAGGACGTCAAGCCCTTAAAGTCCCTCAAGCAGTTTCGCGATCCGGTCGGGCAGCTCAGCCGGATTCGCCTGTCCCTTCGCTTCCTTCATGACCAGGCCCTGAAGGAACTTCATCTTCTTGCCCTTCGTGTCCTTACCCGACCGGATCACGTCCACGACGTCACGATTCGCCTCCAGCACCGCGCGGATCATCTCCGTCAGTGCGTCGCCCGTGACGCCGCCCTCGGTGATGCCACAAGCCTTTGCCGCGTCGTCGACGGTCGTGCCCGTTTCCGCCATGCGGTCAAAAACGTCCTTGGCCTGGGTCGTGGAGAACCGGCCGTCCTCAACGCGCTGAACGAGCTCCGCCAGTGCCCTGGGAGCGATCCTGAGGTCCCCCAGCCCGATCTGCCGCTCGTTCAAGGTCCGCAGGACCTCCGTCCGAACCCAGTTGGCCGCACGAAGTGGTGCTGCGCCGGCCGCGACGCAGGCCTCGAAGTACTCCGCGAGGTCCCTGGAATCCGTCAGGACGTCCGCAATCTCAGGGGGGATATGCATCGCCTCTACGTAGCGCTCCGCCTTCACGTCGGGCATCTCAGGCATCATCGCAGTGACCTCGTCCGCCCACTCCTTCGAGACGACGAGGGGCGGAAGGTCCGGATCGACGATGAACTTGCGGTAGAACTCCTTGGAGCGCGACGCCGTGGTCACGCCCTTGGCGTCGTTCCAGTGGCGCGTTTCCTGAAGCACCTGTCCGCCCTGAAGCAGGACCTTCTTCTGGCGCTTGATCTCGTATTCGATGGCGCGCTCCAGCGCGTGGAAGGAGTTCATGTTCTTGACCTCGACCTTCTTCCCCCAGCGTCCGTCGGAGCACTTCATGGAGACGTTCGCGTCAAAGCGCATCATGCCCTTCTCCAGGTCCACGTCCGACGCCCCGGAGTAGCGCACGCGGCGGCGAAGCGTCGTCACGTATTCCACCGCCTCCCGCGCCGAGGAGACGTCCGGCTCGGACACGATCTCAGCCAGCGGCAGCCCGGAACGGTTGTAGTCCACGTAGGACGTCGCCGCGCCTTCCAGACGCCCGTCGGCCGCGCTGTGGTGGAGACGGCCCACGTCCTCCTCGAGGTGAAGGTGGTGGACTCTTATCCTCTTGAGCTTCCCCTCGTCGTCGTGGACCTCGATGTACCCCGTGGTCACGATGGGGAGGTCGCACTGGCTCGTCTGGTAGCCTTTCGGCAGGTCGGGATAGAAGTAGGACTTGCGGAAGAAGAGCGACTGGGGCTGGATCGTGCAGTGCAGCGCCAGGCCCGCCAGCATGCCCTGCTGCACCACCTGAGCGTTCAGGCGCGGCAGCGCGCCGGGAAGCCCCATGCAGATGGGGCAGATGTTCGTGTTGGGGTCCGCGCCAGTGTCCGTGGAGCAGCCGCAGAAGATCTTGGTGTCCGTCTTGAGCTGAATGTGGATTTCGATGCCGATAACGGGCGTAAACGTCAGTTCGCTGTTCATGTTCTCATCCTTCCCGGACATATCAGAGCCCTCCCCGCGCGATGGAGGGAGAGCCGAGGCACTCCTCCAGCGTCAGCCCCGCGTTCAGCAGGTCGGGGTCGCTCCAGCGGGCGCCGATCAGCTGCAGCCCGACGGGCAGTCCTGAAGCCGCGTGCTCCACGAAGAAGGAGAGGCCCGGCAGCCCCGCCAGGTTCACGGGCAGGGTGTAGAGGTCCGATTCGTAGCCCTTCATCTTGTCCCGGTCCGTTTCCCCGATCTTCGGTGCCAGCAGCGGCGTGACGGGCTGAAGGATGAAGTCAGCGCTCTCGAAAGCCTTTGCGAACTCCCGCGCGATCAGCGTGCGCACCTTCGTCGCCGCGACGTAGTACTCGTTGCAGCGCGTGGGCTCCGTAAGGCAGGTGCCGGCGATGATGCGCGACTTCACCTCGCTGCCGAACCCCGCGGAGCGCACGGCCTCGAACATCTCCTTGCTGCCGACCGCGTCGTCCACCGTATAGCCGTAGCGGATGCCGTCGTAGCGCTCGAGGTTCGTGTGGGCCTCGGACATGGCCAGTGCGTAGTAGCAGGAAACCGCATAGCGGGCGACGGTGGGGAGCCCCACCTCAAGGATTTCGGCCCCGGCGTTCTCGAGGAGCCTGCGAACGCGCGCCATGGCGTCTGCGATGGGGGCCTCCAGGGTAAAGGCCTGAAACTCCTTCACCAACGCAACCCGCTTCCCCTTCAGGTCCATTTTGTGGGGCGTGAAGTCAAAGGACTTGCCGGGGACGCTGCTGGAGTCCATGGGGTCGTAGTGGACCAGGATCGCCATCGCAAGCTGCAGGTCCGACACCGTCCGGGCGAGGGGCCCCACCTGGTCCAACGAGGAGCCGTAGGAGATGACGCCGTAGCGGCTCACCATGCCGTAGGTCGGCTTGAGCCCGTAGACGCCGCAGTAGGAAGCCGGTTGGCGGATGGACCCTCCGGTGTCGCTGCCCAGCGCGCAGGGGGCGTAGGCCGCCGCGACAGCCGCGGCGCTGCCGCCCGAACTGCCCCCCGGGACGTGCGTCACGTCCCAGGGGTTCTTCGAGGGGCCGAAGGCGGAGTTGCCGCAGGTGTTCCCCATGGCGAACTCGTCCATGTTGGCCTTGCCCAGCAGGACCGCTCCCGCCCCCTGCAGGAGGGACCAGACCGTCGCGTCATACGGCGGGCGCCAATCGCCCAGGATTTTGCTGGCGGCCGTGGTCCGCACGCCCTTCGTGCAGAGGTTGTCCTTCAGCACGACGGGAACGCCGCCCAGCGGGCCGACGTCCTCCCCCCGCGCGATCCGGGCGTCGATCTCCTCTGCCCCCCTACGGCCCTCCTCCTCCGTCGGGGTGATGAGGGCCGCAAGTTTCGGCTCGCAGGAGGCGGCACGGGCAAAACAGGCGTCAAAGAGCTCCAGCGCGGAAAACTTCTTCGTGCGGACGCCCTCGGCGGCGTCCCGCAGGTTCAACTCAAAGAGCTCCATGATCAATCCTCCATAATGCGGGGGACCTTGAAGTAGTCCCGCTCCACGTGCGCGCTCTCGCGCAGGATCGCATCCCGGTCCTCAAAGGGCTTCAGGACGTCGTCCCGCAGCGGACACTCCATCGTCTCAGCGAAGCAGAAGGGCTCCACGTCCTCGAGGTCCAGCTCATTGAAGCGATCCAGCATGTCCAGAAAGCCGTTGATGTAGCCCACGGCTGCGGCCAGCTCATCCTCCGTCAGGATCAGGCGGGCCTCCAGGGCGATATCGCGCACTTCGTCACTGCTCAACTTCATCGCCGCACTTCCTCTCACTCTTTCTGAAAGATTCAAAATCCGCGGCCGTGCCCTCGCTGCGACCGCCGAATTATGCACACATTATGAAATTATAGCAGTTAGGAACTTTCTTTCAAGACGAACCTCACCGAGGCCCGAAGATGCGGCAGGGACATGCCTCTTTTAAGAAAGCGGGGCTGCACGGATCGGCAGCCCCGCTTTCTGCACGTATAGTGGTCCCCATGTCAAGGACCAAAAAGAGGGGAAAGAGAGTTTAGGTCAAGGTTCAAGAAATGAGGCACTTTTCATACATGTTGCGCGGGGTTATCCTTCCCGGTAACGCCGTGAGCGGACGCTCCTCATTGTAAAATCCGAACCACCACCTCAGCCCTTCCAGCAATTCGGGCACATTCTCATACTCGTTCAGATAGATGCACTCGTACTTCAGGCTTCGCCATAGACGCTCAATAAAAATGTTGTCCAACGCACGACCACGGCCATCCATGCTGATGCGTATCGCACTGTCCAAAAGCCGGCTCGTAAAGTCATCGCTCGTAAATTGACTGCCCTGATCCGTGTTGAATATCTCAGGTTTACCTCGACTCAATGCCACCTCCAGTGCCCTCACGCAGAATTCGCTGTCCAGGCTGTTCGACAGCTCCCACGACAGCACATAACGGCTGTACCAGTCCATTACCGCCGCCAGGTACATGTACCCCTGCTTCAGAGGAATGTACGTAATATCCGTGCTCCATACCTGGTTGACAGACGTTATCTCAAGACCCCGAAGCAGATACGGATATACCTTGTGCTCCGGATGGGGCTTGCTCGTCGATGGGCCAGGAGCCTGGCCTTCCAGTCCCATCTTTCGCATCAGACGCATCACTCGCTTACGGTTTACCGCATATCCCTGACCTTTGAGCCAGATCGCCTTCCTCCGACTCCCATAGAACGGCGTCTGGATATACTGCCGGTCGATTGCCTTCATCAGTTCTTCGTTAGCCTCACTCTCCCTGCAGGGCAACAATGATCGGTAATAGCCTGAGCGGCTCAATGCCAAAAGCTCGCACTGGCGTCTGATGCTCATCTCGGCATCGCACGGATTAACAAAACTGCGCCGTTCAGCGACGCTCAATTCCTCCTCGTTTTTTTTTGAGCCACTCTATATCCATTTTCAGGCGCCCGATTTCCTTGTACAACGGGTCGGTGATCTTTTCTACGTCCATTGAGCTCCCCGTCTCAAAAAGCTCGGACGCCCTGTCGCTCAGCATCTTTTTCCAGCGCCCTATCTGCATGGAAGAAACACCATACTCCGCAGATAATTCCGATAGGGTCCTGTCGTTACGATACGCGCTTAACGCAATCTCCAGCGGCGGCAGAGCCGTGGAACACCTGAAGTTTTTGAAGGAGCAGGCGGGGCTGAAGAAACTCCCCCTGCCGTTTCCATCTCCAACGTCGGCCCGGGACTACGCCAGCTGTTTTCATAACGAATCGGAGGACCGGGAGCGGGGTCATGGCCGTTCCTTTGTCCCGGCATCGAATGAGGCGCTGAGGGGGTTTGAGGAGGTGCACCGCCATCTTCTGAGGTGCGCGTTCGAGGCGTCTGCGCAGGAGGAGTTGACGCTGGACCAGGACGCGACGTTCATCGAGACGGAGACGAGCGGGGCGTTGTACAACTACCAGGGGAAACGGAGTTATGAGGCGTTGAACGTGTACTGTCCGGAGTACGACCTGCCTGTGGCGACGGAATACCGGGACGGGAATGTGAAGCCTGGGCACGGACAGCTGGAGCAGCTGCAGGGGGTACTGGCGCATCTTCCTGCGGGAGTGAGGAAGGTGAGGTACCGTTCGGACAGTGCGGGTTACCAGACGCGTCTTTTGCGCTATCTGGCGGAGGGTCAGGATGCGCGTTTCGGGGTGATCGAGTTTGCGATCTCGTGTCCTGTATACAGGGATTTCAGGGAGGCGGTGGAGGCAGTTTGTGAGAAGGATTGGCGCCCTTTGGGCAACGGCCAGGAATGGGCGGAGGTCGTCTATGCGCCACAGTCTTTGAGTCTCGACAAGAACGGTCCGACGTACCGTTTTCTTGCCATTCGCGAGGCATTCGAGTTGGAGGGATCGGGAAAGAAGCTTCGACTGTCTCAGGAGCTGCAGGACTCACGGCAGCTGTTCATACCAGAGCTGATCGACGACCTGGAGTCTGAGAACGCCAGGGTGAAGAAGCTGCATCTGACGGAGCTTGGCGGCCACGTATACAAGGTGTTTGGTATCGTGACGAACCTGTTGGATTGGGAGGGAGGAGCGGTAATCCGGTGGTATCGTGAGCGGTGCGGCAAGTCAGAGGAAGTGCACCGCATCCTGAAGGAGGACCTGGCCGGCGGGCACGTCATCTCGCACCGATTTGGGTCGAACGCGTTCTGGTGGAATGTGTCGGTGCTGTCTCTGTCGCTGCACAGTTTGTTAAAGCGTCTGCTTCTGCCTGAAGCGTTGAGGAGTTACCGTCCCAGGACGCTGCGATTTTTGTTTTACACGAGCATAGGGCGTATGGTGCGCCATGCGCGCCGCATGGTGCTGCAGGTGAAAGGGGGAGTTGTGGGGAGTTGGTTTCTGGGAGCGTACCGGAAGCTCAAGAAATTGGCTATCTCGCTGGAATGAGCGGGAGAACGCCGGGCCAATAGCCGAGAGGGGGTGTGGGTGCGAGCTCACGCTGACGGGGTTATTGTGAGAACGGGAAGATATTTCCGTATTTAAAGGCAGCGGAGGGGTGAACAGCCCATTTTTTAAAACTTTTCCTCTGCCTGGCCCTTTACTTTGCCCGCGCTTTGCGTTCCCGTGGATTTGGGGCGTTCCAGGCGTGTTGACACCGCGTCTGAGGGGTAATCCGCCCCCGAGGCTCCACCATACGTCTGCCCACTGGCGGACGACATCGCGTCCATGGTCTTTAACTCAGAGCGCAGCACGTCCAGCCTCGCCACGTTTTCGAGGTAGTCATAGAGACATCGCTCCGCGAATTCAAAACGCACCTCATCGCCTCCCCTCATCGGCAGGCGCCGCCTCCGGGGCGGCGTGCCCCCAGTCGTCGAACATCCGCAGCTGTTCCGCCTTGGGCTCCGGCTTCTTCGGCTTCGGGCGAAAGCCCTGACACTCCCGCATCCTGTAATACGCCCGCCACGGTTTTCCTGCTAAGCAATAATACGTATTTTTATCTTTTTGGCGCGGACAGTACCTGCAGAGCGAGCAAAGATAGATTCCCCGTTCTCTCATGAACTCAAATTCTTCGTGACTAGGTCGTGCTAACGCAAGAGCAAGAAGTCGACAACAAAAGCAAAAAGCAGGAAGCCCAGGAAAATGACATCCAACTTATCGTACCGCGTAGCAATGCGACGAAACCTTTTGACCCTGCAGAAAAGACGTTCGACCTCGTTTCGTCTCTTGTAAAGCTCCACATCGTACGGCCAGGGTTTCTTCGCGTTGCTCTTGGGCGGAACGACCGGCTCCAACCCACATTCTTCCGCAAGACGACGTGTCGCCACTCCACAATAGGCCTTATCCATCAACAACTTGCATCCCGGCGTCAGCAACGCCTTCAGCCGCTCTATCAACTTGCGGCCTTCTGGACCGTCATGAGCATTGCCGGGCGAGAGATGAAACATCAACGGACAAGCGGGACCCGCGGCAACCAGATGAATCTTGGTGGTCCATCCTCCACGGGACTTGCCGATAGATTGAGGACCCCCTTTTTTAAAGCTCCCGTCCCATCAGGATGAACTTTGACGCAGGAACTGTCTAAACACACCGCTTCAAGCCTCATGCGGAGAAGACGCTCGTGCTGCAGGCGTTCAAAAACCTTATCCAGAACACCGGACTTGTACCATCGGCTCATGCGCACGTAGATTGTATGCCAGTTTCCAAACTTTTCCGGGAGCCTCCTCCATTTGCACCCATTTTCCATGACATACAGAATGGCATTGAGCACTCTAAGGTTGTCGTAAGCGACATTACCTCGGTGAACAGGGAAACAATCCGCTATACGCTCGTATTGCACCTGGCTGATCTCCATCATACAACTATTTTGACATACCTTCACCCTTTTGACAATGTTTTTGAGTGAACACGCTCTAATCGGCTGCATTGTGCCGGACACTCCTTTTCGAGGGGCAGACAATCTCTTTTTGTCCGCCTCTTTGTCCGCCATCCTAACCAGCCTGCGGCAATGCTTTATCTAACATGGCGGACAGAGCGGACTAAAGTCTGACAAAAAATCTTTAAAAAAAAGATAAAAAATATCAAAACGCGCGCGCGTGAGAAGAAATTTCCGGTTTTTTGTGTCCTTTGTCCGCTGATTGGGTATAAGACATTCATTGGCAAGGTTTTACGTGGCGGACAAACAGGCGGACAAAGGGCGGACAGACTTGTCTTTGTCCGCCGCTCTTCGTCCTCTAAGGGCTGTAGCCGTTCCTGTGTGGCATCCAGTAGCACCGGTCCCGAGCCTTCCCGCGCCGCTCGGGCTCCCGCCCGGTCAGCTTCCGCAGCACCTCCCCCGCGCGCCGCACCTGCATCTTCGTCGGGTTCTGCATCCCGCAGGACTTCAGGATGCTCGTCGCGTTCATCCAGTCTCCAAGCCCCATGGAAAGGTCCTGTTCGTACTCGTCCCAGTTCCAGCCGGAGGCTATTGCGTCCTCGATCTCGTCCCCGGCCTCGAAGTACCGGTTCAGGTCGTCCAGGTCCCGCTCCTCGTCCTTCGTCAGCCACCAGGGCTCCCCGGTCCGGTACAGGGAGAGCGCCTGCGCCCAGAGCTGCTGGAGGTCGATCCCGTGCTTGTAGTTTATGCTCCGGCAGGGCAGGCACCACCACCGGCTGTTCCCCGTCGTGTCCACCAGGAACTCCGCCTGGTTCACCGAGGCGCAGAACACCGTCCGCCGCGGGAAGTCTGAGAACTTCCGCGCCCAGGGCAAGCGGACGACGTCGACGGGCGAGGTGATGTAGCTCTTGAGTTTGTTGATGTCCGCCTTTTTGAAGGTCGCCTCCAGCTCCCCCAGCTCGATGATCCAGTGGCTGATGACCCGCTTCAGGCTGTCCTTGTCCTCCGGGTCCAGCGCCACCCCGTCCAGAAACCACCCGGAGGAAGAGGGAACCAGGGACGCAAACCAGCTTGTCTTCCCGATCGCCTGGGCCCCTTGCAGCACGAGGACACCTCGAGTCTTGAAGGCATCGGCGACGCACGCGGCCACGGCCGAGATGAGCCACCGGGTCATGAGCAGGCGCTTCATCCGGTCCGGGAACCACTCCGCCAGCGTCAGGGTCTCCGTCAGCGCCCCGATGCGGTCCTTCCCATCCCATGCGCGCAGACGAATCCAATTCATCACGGGGTTCTTTCGGTTCTCGTCCGCTATGGCCACCAGATAGGCGTCCAGGTTCGCCGTCGGGAACCCATACCGCTCGCACAGGGAGACGACCAGCGCAAAGATGGAGTTCGCCCGGTTGTCCTTCCCGAACTTGCCCCCTTCCATCGTCTCGGGCAGGGAGTAGCAGACGTCCTTTTTTATCTCGTCGTACCAGACCCCGATCTTCTCATGCCGCAAAAGGACCTGCAGGTTCTCCAGCGTCCCCATCGGGGCCCCGTTCTTCCTCTCGTGGACCCAGCGTGGCCAGGCGTAGTGCTGTTCCAGCTCGGGGACCCTCCGGTTCTCCTCCAGCCGCAGGAAGATTTCCTCCGCCGTCCGCTCGATGCCGTGCAGGGCCGCGTAGTCGTTCCAGTCGCTCCCGCTCTCGTCCGCCTCGAAGACCGGCGACGTGAACGGGATCCCGAACCGCTCCGCAAGCTCGAACGCCGCCGCCAGGCCGGGGTTCCCCGGCGTCCTGTGGTCGTTGTCGGCCGCAAGGACCAGCCGCCCCGGATACCGGGGCCTCAGCAGCTCCGCCACCTTCGGCAAATTCCCGCAGTCCCAGGCCACGACCACCGTCCGCCCCGTCGCCTCGTGCACCGTGGCTCCGGTGGCGAACCCCTCGCACAGAAATACCTCCCGATCTCCCCCCAAGTAGGGCGCCGCCGAACCAAAGTCATGTGTCGAATCAGGGCTCTGCCCTGGCTCTCCACTCTTTTGCCCCCCCTGCAAGGGGGGGTGCCCCGAAGGGGCGGGGGGGTTATCCCTCCCCCCCCATCACGAAGAACCCGCCCGCCTTCGGCGCCCCCGGATGGAAGCGCTTCTCGCCGTCCGGGGCGATCGTCTGGATGTTCATCAGGGCCCCTGAGGCGTTCCGGATCGGCAGTACCAGGAGCTTCCCCAACTGGCGCGCCCCATGCGCTCCAGAGAGCCCTTTCTTTTTGAGGTACGGATGTTCCGGCCTCGGCTCCGTGGCCGCCTCCCATTTCCGTGCCGCCTCCGCGCTCGCCTTCGCCCGCTCCAGCTCCTTCTGCCGTGCGGCCGCGGCGCGCTGCGCCTCCATGCGCTTCACGTACTCGCGTTTTTCCTCGTCGCTCCAGGGCGAATCCCCGGGCTGGTAGTACGTCCACACGGCGTACTCCACGCCATGCTTTGCGCTCCAACTCTTCGCCCAGCCGGCGGGCCGTTCGTCGCAATAGATGCAGTATTCGCCGTTTCGTGTCGTGCCACGGTCCCCGACGACCCTGTAGCGGTGCTTCTGCCCGTCCAGGGTAAGGCGCTCTCCCTCGGCCGGCGGGATTCCCAGGTCGCAGAGCCAGCGAACAAAGGAGTCCTCGATCTCAAACCCTGTCGGCCTGTTCAACGCTTTGCCTCCTTCGCTTTATCTCCCGGATGGTCACTCCGACGAATTGTGCGTCCGTGAACGCCGTCAGCCATCCGCCGCCCGGACCTCTGAACAGATGATGCTTCCCCTCCTTGCGGAGGTACCGCAGCGGCTGATCCTCCACCAGGTATGCTCTGCCGGGCTCGAACTTCCGCTCCGGTCTGGAGTGCCACATCGTGGACGCCCTCTGCTTCATGTCAAGGTCCGTCAGGACCGCCAGAATGCGCTCCTGCGTTTCCAGCGCCTCCCCGCCCCCGTAGACCCCGCGCTCCAGTTCGGAAATGTAGCTGGGCGACATCCCGCACTCTTTCCCCAGCTCCTTCAGCGTCAGGCCCAGATGGTTACGACGTCTCCTCAGATTCGCCCGCCCCATACGGTCTCACGTCCTCCGCCCTGTCCTTGAAGACAACAGGCTTCTCCATCGCCCGTGCGTGCGCCACCTCCATGCGGCACCCCTCCGAGCGCTCCCAGTCCCCGAAGGCCCACAGCTCGTCGGCGACGTCCAGCAGCGCGAGACACTGCCGCATCACCCAGTCCTGCGGTCCCAGCGGGGACACGAAGTCAAAAGCATGGATGGGCGAGAGGATCAGCACGTCCGGATGCTCCTCGGCCACATGCCGGCAGATCTCCGTAACGCGCGAAACGTTCCGCTCCATTTCCGCGATGTCCAGCCGCTCTCCGCGCAACGGATGCGCGATGTAGACTCTACGCATCGTTTCCCCCTTATTCTTTGTCATAGTCCACTTCAGCGCCGTCCAGGAACGCGGCGTAGACGACGAGATGACGTCCGTCGATATCCTGCATCATTTCGTCCCCGGCCAGGACGCGCATCCTGCCCTCTTCGATGTCCTGCATGCTCTGCCCTCGTTTGCTATAATGAGCGGCAGGGGGCCGTCACCCCCGTCACTGCTCTGGTTTTTCTTTTTCGGGGCCGTCCGCGAGGGCGGCCTTCTCTGCAAAAATTTCCCGGATCTCCGCCCATGCCGCCCAGACGACAAAACACCACGCCAGCCCCATGAATACCTGCTGCAGGATGTACGGCCACGTCCACTTCATGCCGGCTCCTCCCTCTTCTTCACAAGGCTCAAGATATCCCCGCGTGCCCACCGACGCTCCTTCGGCCCTATGCGAACCCCCTCCGGGATCGTCTTGTTCTTGAGCCACTCGTAGAAGGCGCTCGGCTTGATCTTCAGGAACGCCTGCACCTCTTTGGCGGTCATCAGGTCTTCCGGGCTCGCGGCGGGCTCCGGCACGCGCAGGGCGGGGAGCATCTTTTCACAAACCCGGTCCGCTATTGCGTTGATATCCTTCGGACTCAGCCGCACGGTCAACTCACCCTCCATGTAGAAACACCTCCTAACTCCCGAACCATCTCCGGCGAAACCCCGAAGAACATCCCAAACTGCTGCCTGTTCCTCCGCATCGCCTTGCGGAGAGCCCGCACCATGCTCATGCTTTTGCCTCCTCCCTTACCCGCTCCGCCAGCTCAACCACCGTCCGGTTGATGCTCTGCCTCCGCTCGTGCGCCCGCTCCCGTATCCACTCGTACAACTCCACCGGCCAGCGCGTTTGACTGATCCTCACACCTTCCATGCCATCCTCCCCTCTCCCGCATACTGTCATTAATTCTTTGATACTGAATATGCCACCCCAATATCGTTATAGTGCCAATAACGCTATGATTGATTGGAGTGATTGGACGTGTCTCAGTTAACTTTGCGTCTCCCGGATGACGTCCACACCAAAGCCCGCGTCTTGGCAGCCTTCAGGAACATCTCAAAGAACGACCTCATCACCGAGGCGGTTCAGGACTTAGTAGCTCGCTGGGAACAGAAACACGGCATCCTTCCATTGCCTCCAAGAGAAACTGATTGAGGGCCTCGTTCAAAGAGATGTTCCGGTCGGCAGCCAAAAAACGCAGTTTGCGGTGCGTTTCAAAGGGGAGCCTCGCCGTAAACTGCACTGTCTCTTTCCCCCTCACATTCCCCACGCCCCTTTTGTTATAATCTCCCTGAAAGGAGAGGATGATCATGACCCTTGCCCAAGTTGCTGAACGGGAAGCCCTGTACCGCCTTATAGACCAACTCCCGGACAGGCAAACGCCCTTGGTCGTGGATTTTGTCCGTCGCCTACTGGATGTTGACGATGAACCGTTGACCCCTGACGAACTCCGGCAGCTTGAAACCTCCAACGCCCAGATCGACGCGAACGAGTTCTGTACCTTGGAAGAGGCTGAGCGCCGACTGATGGCCTTACCATGAGCTGCTGGCAGCTCATCATCTCCAAAGAGGCCCTGAAGGCCCTTGAATCGATTCCCAAAAAGCAGAGGGATCGTCTATGGAGTTCTATCAAGCGCCTTACAGGCGGCCCCTACGATTCGGGGCTTGATGTCAAACCCTTAAAAGCCCGACCGGAGTGGCATCTTCGCGTCGGAGGCTGGCGGGTCATTTTCCGCGTAGAGCAGGACAGGCTCGTCATCGTCGTGGTTGCCGTGGCTCCCAGAGGAGATGCCTATAAGTGAGCCTCCCTGGGGGCTCTTTTGTTGCCTTCAAAACCTGCTATTCACTTGTCAAATTGCTGGGGAGGCTGCCCTCACGCCCCCGCCTCCTTCCCCCCTGCACTTCGGCGGCGGTGAAATACTCGTCCCGCATCATCTCCGGGGCCGCAGGTCGAACCGGACCGGTCCCTTCGGCTCGGAGATCGCCTCAATGCCCAGCTGTCCCAGCTCGCGCCGCATGGCGATCATCTTCAGAATCTGTGGTTTCGCCTTGTCCCAAAGCCCGTCCAGCTCAGCCTCGTCCGCCGGGTCGCCCACCAGGTTCAAGCCGATCTTCTCCATCCCAACCTGCACCAAGAACAGGTTCGGAGCGCTTGCCGACATATCCACCGTATTCATCTCCCAATCCTCCTCCCTTCGGAAAACAACCTCGATCCGCCACTCCTTCGACTGGGGGCCGTACAGCAGCTCATCAACAGAAACACCCAATAACTCTGCAATTTGCTTCCCCAAATCCACAGAAGGGTAAGCTCTCCCAGCTTCCCACCGCCACACAGAGTTTTCGTCTACGCCGAGTTTTCCAGCCAGCTTTTTCTGAGATAGACCTGCTTTTTCTCTTATGGCCTTTAGAAATTTCAAGAAGCCTCCCTCCTTTCTTTATCTGCATTATACCTTCATATATGCAGATGTCAAGAGGGTAGGCTGCATTTATGCAGTCAATATCCTTTATATTTGTCTATTGTATTAGTCCCTGCACTCTTGTAGACTTTTTGTTAGGGTGAAGGTTATGAAAATATCTGACAGGGTAAAAACGTTAAGGGACCTAAGGGGATTATCACAAGGTGACCTCGCCCAAATAATCGGGGTCGATGTCAATACCATTTGGCGGTGGGAAAATGGGCGATCTTCTCCTGCGCGCTCAATTCAAAAACTAGCCCAGGCCCTCGACACCACAACGGCCTATCTCCTCGGCGAGACGGACAACCCTAAACGTTACACGAGCAGATTATTGGAATTGGTAGGGACCGATGGGAATGAGTCTTCTCTTGTAACATCAGAACATAGCACCCTCGGAGACTCCGAGGCGGTAGCTCGTCTTATCTATGAGCGGCCTGATGGTGAACGCCTAGAGCTTCCCGCAACCCCTGAGGGCTATGCGTTGTTTGAAAAATTGGTTGTGGCCATGATGACCGACAGCTTGAAGAAAGAGTTCTCCGACTCGCCTCACTCCGGTGGAGCTGAGCAGTCCGCATAATACGAGGGGAAGCGCGTTAAGGTAAATTTTATAAGATTTTATGAGGAGGGTGATAGATGTGATGACCGTTCAGGCGTCCATAAGGGAAGACTTGAACCGGCGTATCGAGGAACTCTCGCACGACGCTTTTTATAACGAGCACAATCAGAAGCTGCTTCTGGAAGCAATCAACGATATGAAGGCGGGGAAGGGAGTTACTCATGAGCTTATAAACTGCGAATGACGAAAGATGAAAAAGCCATGGGACGAAAGAGCCTGGGAAGATTATCTCTATATGGCTCGAGCAGGACAAGAAAACCCTCCGCCGCATCAATAAGCTGATTACGGACATTGAACGCAACGGTTATGACGGCATCGGGAACCCGGAGCCTTTGATCGGAAATTACTCCGGGTATTGGAGCCGCCGTATTGACGAGAAGAACCGTCTGGTTTATCGCGTCTTGAACGATACGATCGAGATTGTGCAGTGCCGCACTCATTATGGGGATAAGTAGACAGCATCGCTCCGCCAGCATTGCACGGGACAAACCGGGGAAGGTTCTGCTGCGGCTTCCAAAGGCGGAACGTGTGACGGGAGGCGGAACGTGTGACGGGACTGTGGTGAGTTAGAGCAGGGAAGGGTGGCAATCATGGCGCTTGTTCAGGATACGATAGAGAACGTTTTGAAAAACATTAACCAGGACAATAACGGGGGAATTTTTCTCCCTCACATTCAGCGGGATTTTGTCTGGGAGAAGGAACGCATCTACCGCTTGCTGGATTCCTTTATGCGGCGTTACCCTATCGGGACCATCCTTGCATGGGAGACAAAAGAGAAAATTAGCTATCGCCCTTTTATTGAGGACTACCATAAGGCTTATGACTTCGATGAGGATATACGCAATAGCGAGGATGGCGTGAGCCGACGTTACATCCTCGATGGACAACAACGCCTCCAAAGCCTTTATATCGCTCGTTACGGCTCTTATGACAAGGACGTGCTTTTCTTTGACCTTGCCAGCGACCCTGACGGAGAATTTGGGTACGTCTTTGAATTCAAGCCGGAGAGGCCTCAAAAGGGAACGTGGCTCAACGTCAAGAAGTTCTTGAATACCCCCTATAGAATGGCAAGCTCTATCCCTACAGCACTTATGAAGGAAGGACTAATCCCCCCGCACTTTAATGAAGAGGCAAAAGCTCGCATGGGACAGAACGCCATGCAGCTTTATAGCGTATTCAAAACCTTTGCCAATATCCCCTTGCAAACCTTGAGCATTGATGACGGGATAGGGCTGGATGATATCGCCGAGGTCTTTGTCCGCACCAATTCCGAGGGGGTCGTGCTGGAGAAAGTTGACCTGTTGATGGCCTTGATCAGAGGGCAATGGGCAGACGCAAGAGGGGAGTTCAACCGTCTTAATGAAACTGTCCTCGCAATGGGGTATAAAAAAACCAAGGACTTTATTTTGCGTGCCTGCCTTGCCATGCTGAGTGGAGAGCCTGGCGGAGGGAAAAACGATGCAAAGCAATTTGCTGATTCTAAAATCCAGGAAGCCCTAAGGACGAGCTTTAAAGAGATTGGGGCTGCCATTTGTGATGTTCTGCGTTTTATCGCCGATTTCAGCTTCATCCGCAGCAAAAACGTGCCGTCATTCAATCCGGTCCTCATTCTGATTTGCTATCGGTACGCACATCCAGGCGAATGGGGCAACGTCAAAGCTAAAGCAAGAACATTCCTTTTTGGAGCCTTTCTATCGAAAGCATTCAAGAAACCCAGCCAGGCTTTTATGCGAGTGCTTATTGGCTATGCCATGCAAAATCCCGCTTTTGATATCAGGGAAATTGAAAGGCTTTGTCGGGAGAACGGCAAGGAGCTTTCGGTAAGTATTGATGATATCTTGGATATCAGCATGAGAGACTCCTTGGCGGACCTTGTGCTCCATTTGTTTTATATGGGGGAAGCTGGCTATAATCCAGACAAGATGACGGCCAAAGACCATATTTTTCCTGACAGCAGGTTGAAAAGAATCCGGGAGAACGGTAGATTGAAATACCTCCAGGATGCCCGCGACCGCATTTTGAACTGCGAGCTTTTGGACCCACAAGATAATTTGACAAAGGGAGATTCGCTTCCCAAAGATTACTTTGCACAATGCAATGATGATTATTTGAGATTGCACGGCATTCCTTCCCCCAGAGAGGGAGAACCCAACATTTGGGAGATGAAGTCTTACGATCAGTTCCTGAAAGAACGTCGCGCCATTTGGACAGTGCGCCTGTCACAGAATTTACAGGGCTTATTAACCCAAGCTGGAGGAAGGGGCACACAGAGGACTGTGTAGAACGCCAGCTCGCTTGATCTCTGAGCCGCTCTAGCCACGCCATAATCCCGCCTTGGGAAGAATAATGAGCCCCATGCCCAAGCGCCCAGGTGGCGCCGAGAGAAAGGAGATGCCAGAATGCCGCTTTCATTGACGCAGATCCAAAGGGCTGCTGTCCGGATGCTGGAGGAGTTATCGGAGGACTCCCTGGCGAGTGCAGTGGACTATATCGCCTTTCTGCGTTCGATTGAGGAGCGTGAGGACGAAGAGGACATCGCCTGTTACCTTGAGCGCAGGGAGGAAACGACGATCCCTTTGGCGGAGGTCAGAGAAAAATTGGGGCTGTCCTGATGCCTCAATTCTCTGTCGTATTCAAAAAGAGTGCCGAAAAGGAGCTTTTGGACCTCGAAAGCTCCTTGCAGTCTCGAATATTGGAGGCTCTTTCGCTCTTGGAGCACAACCCCCGCCCTGAGGGAGCGCGGAAATTACAGGGCCCCTATGATCTCTGGCGAATCCGGGTTGGACGTTATCGCGTGCTTTTATGAGATACAGGATAACGTTTTGACCGTCTTTGTCGTTCGAGTATCGCACCGCAAAGACGCTTATCGAAGACCCCTCCCAAGCTGATGACGCCCAAGCGCCTCGCTCTCTCGGCGGCGGGGGCAGTACACGACCTACTGGATACCACCTCTCCTGTGGATAAGCCTCTTGTCTTTTTTGAATTTCTCAGATAAAATTTATATGTAAGTTGTATCTAAAAGAAGGGAGGCCTGCATTATGATTGCTCTTGATCTTGCAAAATACATAGTTACTAAGTGCGTTAAAGATAGCTGTGCAATAAGCAATCTGCAGCTCCAGAAGATTCTATACTTCATCCAGAAAGACTTTTTGTGCCGCGGTGAATTTGCTTTCCTTGATGCCATTGAGGCGTGGCCTTTTGGCCCCGTCGTCCCTGCTGTGTACTATCATTTTTGCATTTTTGGCTCTATGTCCATCACAACGGCTTACGAGGGCATTACCATTGAAGCAAAGGATAGGGCACGCATTGACCCTATTGTGGAAGCAAAGCGGGTTCTCCCGCCCTGGGATCTGGTAGAAGATACGCATCGTAAGAATGGGGCCTGGGATCAAATTTATCAGGATGGGGCAGGGAATCGTAAGGTCATTCCCCCTGACCTCATAAAGGTGGCTGGATAACATTGAACATCGCGGAGGAAGAACAGCAGAGGGAGGAGTTTCGCAATATCCTTCGTGCGTTGGCATCAACTCGGATATCGCTTAAGAAGAAGGACGAGTTTTCAAAGATGTGTCGCAGACTGGAGGGCTTGTACCAAACGCAGAATACCAACCCACCCTTTCGACACTTCTATTCTGATATCTTCAGCGTATTGGCAGAGATAAAACAGGGAGATACTCCTGGTGTCATAGATATTCTTGGGGAAAACTTGTCGGAGCTAAGGAAAAGATACAAACCTTTAAATACCAATAGTTTGGGTGAGATCATCGATATCGGTGACAATCTCAAGAAGTTGCATGATCACGTGAGCTTGGATATCGCACGCTTTTCATACATTGATGCACTGAATATAAACACTTTCGGCGGAGAAATCCTCGCTGACGTTCAAGCAGCAAAAATCGAAACAAATCAGTTGAGAGACAGCGTCAAAGAAACACAGGCCCAACAAAAAGACACGGCAAGGAAGCTGGAGAACCAACAGGAGGAATACATAGCTATCCTGGGAATCTTTGCGGCTATTGTTATTGCGTTTTCTACGGGTAGCGGGTACCTGTCCGGTGCTATCGCCAATATAGCAGAAACCTCGTTGTCGCGTCTTGCGTCCATCATTATTCTCTGCGGCTTAACACTGATGAATACGCTTTTTCTCCTGATGTACTTCGTTGGGCGTCTCATCAATAAGCCCTTAAGCATCGTTTGGTGGCAATATCTTTTTACAAATGCTTTGTTGATTATCCTCTTGTTCTGCGCTTACTTTTCGCCATGGCTTCTTCACTGCCCGCACTAACTCGCGACACAGGGACAAAAGGGGCACTGAGGCGAGATAAGAATATCTACGCCTTATCCCAACCCCTCCAGCCAATCTGCCCAGGCCTGCATCACCTCGCGCCGCTCAGCCAGATACTCCGCATGGTTGTAAGCGGCGCGAACTTTGTTCGCGTCCAGGTGCGCCAGCTGACGCTCGATCACGTCCGGTGCCCAGCCCATCTCGTTCAGCCGCGTGCTGGCCATCCCCCGGAACCCGTGTGCCGTCATCTCGGTGGCGTCAAACCCCATCCGCCGCAGAGCGTACAGCACCGTGTTCTCGCTCATGGGGACGGTCCCCTTCGCAGACCGCAGGCTGGGGAAGACGTAGACGCCGCGCCCGGTCAGTCCGCGCAGGTCCGACAGCAGCCGCACCACCTGCCTCGCCAGGGGCACGATATGGGGCCTGCGCATCTTCATCTTCTCGGCGGGGATCCGCCACTCAGCCACCTCCAGATCGATCTCCGTCCATTCCGCCTTGCGGACCTCCCCCGGACGGGCGAAGGTGTAGGCGGAGAACCAGAGAGCCGCCCGCACCACAGGCGTCCCATCGAAGTCGTTCATGGCCCGCACCAGCTGGACGATCTTGCTGGGGTCGATCAGGGCCGCCCGATGCTCCACCTTGTAGGGCTGCAAGGCTCCGCGCAGATCGGCGGTAGGGTCGCGCTCCGCTCTCCCGGTGGCGACGGCGTACCGAAAGATTCGGCTGCAATAACTGGAGACCTGATGGGCCGAATAGACCTTATCCTGATCTTCGATATCCCGAAAGACGCGCAGCAGATCGGGGGCCGTTATCTCGCGGATATCTCGCTCTCCGAGAACCGGAAAGATTAAACGCTCCAATCGGCTTAATACGTCGCGGGCATACTTCGGCGTACAGACCCCCCGGATTTGCTTGTCCAGCCACTCCCGCGCCATGTGCCCGAAGGTCGATTCAGAAGGGCTCTTCCTGCCCCTCATCGCCTCAGCAGGGTTAACCCCCTCGGCTCGTGATTTGTGAAGCGTGTCGCGCCGTTCTCGCGCCTCCCTGAGGGTGACGGAGGGGTAGGTCCCCAAAGATACCTTCTTCTCCTTCCCCTCAACCCAATACCGCAACCGCCAGTACTTCCCGCCGCCTGGGACAATAAGCAGCCAGAGCCCCCGGTCGTCCCGCAGCATGTAGGGCTTGTCCTTCGGCTTTGCCGCCTTGATGGCGGTCTCCGTGAGCGCCAATCCAGCCACCTCCTGTCTTCAGCACGACCGTACCACAGAAGCGTTTTTCCCGGTCCTATCGAGAGGAGTGGTACGGGAATAGGTACGGTTATGCGTCGGATAGAGACAATATTAACCGGATTGTGGCGGGCTGTCAAAACGTAAAAACCCCGCTTTTGAGCGGGGTTTTAAACGTAACCGGACTATGCCGGATTGTTGACTGGCGCGGCAGGCAGGATTCGAACCCACGACCTAAGGCTCCGTAGGCCTTCGCTCTATCCAGCTGAGCTACTGCCGCGTACAACTCTCACCCGATAAATCGGGTAAAATCCTGGCGGTGAGTGAGAGATTCGAACTCTCGATAGAGGTTTTAGCCCCTATACTCGCTTAGCAGGCGAGTGCCTTCAGCCTCTCGGCCAACTCACCAACAAACGAAGGACATTATACTCCGCTCCCAAAAACTTTGTCAATGAAAAAATCAAAAATCGTTTCAAAATCTCCTGCGCGCGTACTTTTGCGCTGAAAAAAAATGAGCCGTTCCATTACACTTCTCATCGCAGGGCGACGACGAGGGCACCGACCCCGCGAAGATACCTTGCAAGATGATGATATTCTGGAGGCTCACCATGAAGTTCACGCTTTTCACGACCGGCGGCACCATCGCCTCAGCCCCCTCGGAGGACGGCCTGCGGCCGAAGCTCTCGGGAAGAGAGCTCGTCAACCTCTGCCCGGCACTTGAGGGCTTTGAGCACGACATCAGGGTCGTTGACCTGATGTCGAAGGACAGCTCCAACATGCAGCCGGATGACTGGTTCGCCATGGTTCAACACATTCGTCAAAGCGCGTCGGACTGCGACGCCGTCATCCTGCTGCACGGCACGGACACGATGGCATGGACCGCATCGGCCCTCTCCTACCTGCTGCCGGACGTGCCCATTCCCGTCGTCCTCACCGGCTCCATGCTGGCTCCAGAAGCCCGGGACAGCGACGCGGCGGACAACCTCTACACCGCCGTGCAGATGTCCATGCAGTTGGCCCTGTATCGGAGGCAGGGCGTGGCCGTCGTTTTCGACGACGTCCTCATCCACGGCCCCCGTGCCGCCAAGGCGGACAGCCGCCGCAGGCACGCCTTCGTCAGCGTGGACTATCCCCTGCTGGGAGAGATGAGGGACCGCGGCCAGTACAAGATCCCATGGCTTAGCTCGAAGAGGCCGAAGCTCTCCCCTTCCCGGCCATGGGGGGGCTCCCCTCTCCCCGCCCTTGAGCGCAACGTCGCGATCCTGCCCATCTTTCCGGGGATGCCCGTCCGCCTTCTGGACGCCATCCTGGACGCCAGACCCGCTGCCCTCGTTCTCGAGGGCTTCGGTCTGGGAGGCGTCCCCTTCACCGGCGAAAACCTCCTGCCCTCCATCGACCGCGGCATCCGAGCCGGCGTTCCCATCGTCGTGCGCACCCAGGCGTTGTTCGGCGGCACGGATCTTGGGGTTTACGAGGTGGGAGAGAAGGTCATGGACCTGGGAGCCATCGGTGCCCGCGACATGACGCGGGAAGCCCTCGTCGTCAAGCTGATGTTGCTGTTGCCCCTCGCCGCCGGCCCCCGCGAGCTGGAGCGCCTGCTGGGCCAGAACCTCTGTGACGACGTGGAGGGCGAATGACCGAGTGAGGAGCAGGCGTCGGCGTCCATTTTCGAGGAATTGAGAGGCGGAGGGGTTTACAATGAGCGACAACGTGAACGGCGGAGCGGGAGGGCAGGCCCACAAGAAGCGGCTGACGGAGATGTCCCACTGCAGCGGGTGAGCGGCAAAGATAGGTCCGGCGGACCTGGCTCAAGTTTTGGCGGACATCCCGCAGGTGGAGAGCGACCGCGTCCTGGCCTCCTGGGGAGGCGGAGAGGACGCCGCGCTCTGGATTCTGGACGAACGGCGGCTTGGGGTCCTGACGGTGGACTTCATCACCCCCATCGTTGACGACCCCTACACCTGGGGGCAGATCGCCGCAGCAAACTCCATCAGCGACGTCTTCGCCATGGGAGGACGTCCCATCGTGGCGTTGAACGTGGTGGGTTTTCCAACAAAAGTTCTCGAATTGGACGTGCTGAAGCGCATCCTGGAGGGAGGCTTCGACCGGACACGAGCCGCCGGGGCCTTCCTCGTTGGCGGACACAGCGTTCAGGATGATGAACCGAAGTACGGCCTTGTGGTCTACGGCGAAGTGGAGCGCGATCGAATGTGGCGCACCGTCGGCGGCCGGCCCGGCGACAGGCTGGTCCTGACGAAGCCCGTGGGCACAGGAATCGCTGCGACGGCCATCAAGGCGGACATGATCGAAAGGCAGGAGACGATCAATGAGGCCGTTCACTGGATGAGGACCCTCAACGCCCTGCCCCTCCACATGCCGGATAGTCTGCATCAGGCCGTCCACGCCTGCACGGACGTGACCGGCTTCGGCCTGGCCGGGCACGTTTTGGACATGCTGAGCGACGGCACGGTGGACTGTTGCCTGTCCCTTGAGGACCTGCCGGTCATCACAGGGGTCAGGGAGCTGGCGGACATGGGGCTGGTGCCCGAGGGAGCGTACCGCAACCGGGCCGCCTACGAACCCCAGGTTGACCTCTCCGGGGATTTTGACCGCTCCGCCGTCGACATGCTCTACGACGCCCAGACTTCAGGAGGGCTGTTGCTGGCCGTGTCCCCGGACCGGACAGAGGAGCTGTCCGCCCTGGCCCGCCGGCACGGCTTTGAACGCACGGCCGTCATCGGCTCCCTGGAGGCCGGGACGGGGCGGTTGCGCGTGGAGTAGGACACCGAAGAAAACGCGCCTCCGTCGGGAGGCAAGAGCGGACTGAAGAAAGCGGGTCGAGGACGACGGTTTGTGACCCGTTGTTGCTATAATAAAGCCAACGAATACGTTGCCTGCTGGGGGTGATGAACATGGATGATGACAAGGGAGAGAAGTCGAGGGGCGTTCCGGTGATGACGACGCACGAACGGCAGGAGATGCTGAACCTCCAGGAGCAGGGGGAGCTGCCGGAGAACATCGACCGCTCCACCGACCTGTACTTCCGCTTCCTGCTGGGGACGCCGGCGCGGGGCCGGCTGCTTCGCGATATGTTGAACGCCTTCTTCGGCGCCCTGGGTTATCCCCTGTTGCAGACGGTGACCCTCACGGACACCGAGCGCGAGCCCGAGGCGCTGGGGGCGAAGTACACGCGCCTCGACCTGACGGCGCTGGACGACCTGGGCCGCACCCTCCACATCGAGATGCAGCGGGAGAACTACACCCACTTTCAAAAGCGCTGCCTCTTCTACCTGTGCCGGAACTACACGAGGTCGCTCAAGAGGGGCGAGGGGTACGCGAGCCTGTCCCCGATCGTCTCCATCTCGCTGTTGGGATTCGACCTTTTTGAGGGAGAGCGTGGGCTGTGGGACTTTGCGCTGATGAACCCCGGGACGGGCCGTCGTCTGATGGAGGCGGACGACCTTCTTCTGTTCTACGTGGAGCTGAACAAGGCGACGCGCCCCCTTCGGGAGCTGCGGGCGAAGCTGAAGGCGAGGCCGGGGCACGTTCTGAGCCCCGAGGAGCGCGCGCAGGTATGGGGAGGCTACATCAACAACGAGAGCGAGGGATTGGCCCTGCTGCGCGAGAGCTTGTCGGGGGATACCGTTTTTTCGGAGGTGAGCGAGGTGGAGCAGGAGTACTGGAGTTCTCCGGAAAACCGCTACTATCAGCTGCGGGAGATGATGACGCAGCTGGATTACAAGGCGATTCGGGAGGACCGGTTGGCGGAGGCGACGAGGGCGGTCCGTGAGAAGGCCTGGGCCGAGGGCAGAGCTGAGGGCGTAGCTAAAGGTGAGGCTAAAGGCTGGGCTAAAGGTATAGCCGAAGGTGAGGCCAAGGGTGAAGCTAAGGGCGAGGCTAAAGGCAAACTGCTTGGCAGACAGGAGACGGCGCGCGCCATGCTGCGGGAGGGGATGTCTCCGGCTTCCGTCGCGCGCTTCACCCGTCTTTCCCTCGACGAGGTCGAGGCCCTGAAGGGGAGCTAAACGGAAGAGGCCCTCCGGCACCCCCGTTCCATCAATTCAAGAGCAGCGTTGGCACGAAAAGGCCCCCCGGTCGGTAGCCGGGGGGCCTTTTGTCGAGCGGTTTTTTTGCAGGTTACCTCAAGACCTCAAGAGGCTCAAGACGTTCTGGGGAAGCTGGTTCGCCTGAGCCAGCATCGAGGTCCCGGACTGGTTCAGGACCTGAAGCTTCACAAACTCCATCATGGCCTTGGCCATGTCCGCATCCCGGATGCGGCTCTCCGCCGCCGTCAGGTTCGTGCTGGTGGTGGTCAGGTTCGACACCGTGTGTTCCAGCGAGTTCTGGTAGGCGCCAATCTTGGCGCGCTGCGTGGAAACCTTTCCGATGGCCGTGTCCAGGATGGTGATGGCCCGCGTGGCGGACCCGCGGTCCGTCACGATGACGCGGGTAACGCCCAGGGCGTTCGCCCCCATGTTCCCGATGTCGATCGCCAGGTCCTCGCCCTCGTTTGCCCCCACCTGGAAGATCGTGCTGTTGTCCACGATATGCAGCACCGTCTCGTAGGGCGTCCCGTCCGCGGACAGGACGAAGTTCCGCAGGTTCTCGTTCCAGGTCACCTTGATGTTGGCCATGGGATCGAACTCCACGTCCACGTTCTTATGGATCACGCCGATGAGCTGGTTGCCGGACACCTTCACGTTGCTCGCGATCGTCGCGCCCGTGTGGGCGTCGTACACGGAGGCCGTGAAGGAGTTCTCCTTCGCCTCCTGCACCACGTTCAGGGAAAGGGCGTTGACCAGGTCCTCGTTGCCACTGAAGGAGAGGCGGCCCGCCGCCCCGGCCACCAGGGAGCGGATGATGAAGGTCCCCGGCACCGTCTCAAGGCCGTAGTCCTTCTCCGTGCCCTTGCCCACGAACGTCACGAAGTCGTTGGCGTTGCTGACGGCGAAGCGGGCCTGTCCCAGGCCGTTGGCGATGGCGTCGTTCAGCTTGCTGCGCAGCTCGCCCAGCGTGTCCGTGGCATGGAGCGTGATCTTGGTGCTCTTGCCGTCCCCCTGGGAGATGGTGATCGTCTGGGGGTCCGTCAGCATGAAGACGCCCTGGGTGGTCCAGAACTTCTCCAGGTCCCGCAGCTTCACGTCGCTCTTGGCCACCTGCCCGACGTAGGCCGCCTCGAACGTGGCCAGCGTCTTGTCCGCCGTCATCGCGGTCTTGTTGGTGGTCAGGACGATGTCGCCCTCGTAGACCGTGCCGTTCTTGTCGTTGAGGTAGAAGTTCCGGAAGTGCAGCTCCTTCTCCTTCACCTTCTCCGCGTCCAGGCCAAACTTCAAGGTAGCATCGGAAACCGAACCACCCCATTTGTAGGGCCACGTTTCCGTCTGCTGCCCTTCGATCTCCACCGTCTGAGCGTTTGCAGCGGCCTTCTTCGTCACGTTGTAGACGATCTTACCGCCCACCTTGAACCCTGCCGCCGCATTAAGGGTCATCTTCAGCGAATCCGTACCCAGGCCCAAATCTTTGAGGTCAATCGGCGTTCCCTCAGACATGACGATATTATCCTTCACGACGTTCTTAACGGTACCGTCCTCCATGAGGATATTGGCCGTCCCCTTGAAGGTCACGCTCTTAGCCTTCTCGTTGACCGATACCACCTCCAGCAGCACGCTGGCGTTGCCCGTGAGGTTGGCTGGCGTGGCGCCCATCTCCGCATTCAGAGGCGGGACAGGACCGGTGGGAGCAGCGGAGGCCGCCGTAGCAAAAAGGGCTGCCTTGGGCTCCCCTCCTCCGCCAACGGGGGTAATCGAGGTTCCCGAAACCTTGAGGATGCCCGTAGTTGACTTAGGCCCCGTGTACGTCAAGGTGATCTTCCCGCCCGCTTCCGTCGCTTTGACCCCCTCCGGAAGGCCAGCGTTAATCTGCGCCAAAAAATCCGCAACAGTCGTAGTGGCAGTGGTGGCAAATGTTATCGTCTTTGAAACGCCATCCAATTCGACTGTCAGCGTTTTTCCGTTATAGTCCTCGATATTCCCTGCAGTTCCTGCAGCTCCTGCCTGAACCACTCTTGATTCCAACTTATGGGTGTAAAGATCAGCTGGTATACCATAGCTTCCCGTCTTGGCAATATCACTATTTGCCGCAGTATTCAGTGTCCTCATCGTGTACGTCCCTGCGGGCAGATTGTCTACCCGTAGAGCGGAGGCTCCTGCCTTGTCGTTCAGGCTGACGCCCATCGTGACGTTCGGGTGCTTGATTCTGAAGATGTCCGTCTTCTTGGCCTCGGCCTGCCCCGGCGTGGCGGTGATGCTGATCTTGTAGTTGCCCTCGAAGGCGCTCTTCTGGCCGAACTGGTCGATCTCCCGCAGGGAGCCGCGGATGTACGCCTTCGTGGCCAGGTCCGTGGAGGACCAGATGCCCGCCGACGTGCCGTCCAGGAGCTTCTTGTTGTTGAATTGAGTGGCGGTGGAGATGCGGTTGATCTCGTCCTTCAGCTGATCGACCTCGAGCTGAATGTACTCCCGGTCCTGCTGGGTCAGGGTGTCGTTGGCCGCCTGCACCGCAAGCTCCCTCATGCGCTGAAGGATGCTGTGCGTCGAGGCCAGGGCGCCCTCCGCCGTCTGCAGCATGGAGACGCCGTCCTCCGCGTTGCGGATCGCCATGTTCATGCCGCTGATCTGGGCCCGCATCTTCTCGCTGATGGCCAGCCCCGCGGCGTCGTCCGCCGCGCTGTTGATGCGCAGGCCCGTGGAGAGGGTCTGAATGGACTTCTGAAGCGACCTGTTAGTGTTGTTCAGTGCGTTGTAAGCGAAAAGCGCCGGTACGTTGTGGTAGATCCTCATAAGTGTCATAACCTCCTGCAGACGGGCCATCCTGTCCCGTCTCCCAAAGTTCTAAAAAGCCTCCAAAGACCATCCTGGTCCACACCGAAAGAGCGCGCAGAGCGACCACAAACCATGAAAAAAGCTCTGTATTAAGTGTACCACATCCCTCAAAAAAACGGTCGGAGGAGGTCCACTCCGAGGGCGGGCTGCACCGGCCCCGACCTCCCCGCAAGTCAAGCCGTTACACTACCTTTTATCGGCGCTGAGGAGAAAAACTTAAGCGCCGGGGCATAAAAAAACGACGGGGTCGCCCCCGTCGAACGAAGCTGCCTCAAACAGGCTACTGAGAGATGGCGCTGACCGGGCAGGTCGAGACGCAGCTGCCGCACTCGACGCACTTGCCCTCGTCCACCTGCGCGTGTCCGTCCGTCATCGAGATGGCGGAGACGGGGCACGCCCCAACGCAGGACTCGCACCCAACGCACGTACCGGAATCCACTTTCGCCTTAGCCATAGAAAAAACCTCCCCCCAAAAATTAAAACCGTTGAAACACAAACCGTCGCGGGGTCATAAAACCCCGGTCGTTCCATTATATCACAAGGCCTCGGCCGCAGCGGTGGGCGCGATCAGTCCTCGTCGAAGATTCCCCCGGTCCTGGCGCGCTCCAGCGCCTCGAAGGCGCTCTCCTCGTCCAGCAGGATCTGCCGGGGCTTCGTGCTGTTGGGCGTCTGCGGCCCCACGATGCCCAGCTGCTCCATCGCGGTGATGAGGCGGCCCGCCTTGGGGTATCCGATGCTCAAGAGCCTCTGCAGTCCGCTGGCGGAGGTGATGCCCGTCTCCATCACCGTGCGGATGGCCTCCTCCATCTTGGGGTCGTCCACGGCGCCGTTGCCGCCGCGGCCGTCGCCGCCCCCGCCACCGTTGCTGTCCGCGAACTCGATGTAGTCCGGCAGGCCGAACACGCCCTTCATGTACTCCACGAAGTCCAGCGTGCGCTCCTCCGTGATGAAGGGCGACTGAAGGCGGAGGGGACGGGGGAAGCGCGTGCTGCGGAACAGCATGTCCCCCTTGCCCAGCAGCTTGTCCGCACCCCCCGCGTCGATGATGGTGCGGGAGTCCGTCTGGGACGGCACGGCAAAGGCCACTCGCGCAGGCACGTTCGCCTTGATCAGCCCCGTGATCACGTCCACCGAGGGGCGCTGGGTGGCGAGGATCAGGTGGATGCCCGCCGCCCGCGACTTCTGGGCCAGGCGGGCGATGAGGCCCTCCACCTCCTTGCCCGCGGTGTACATGAGGTCCGCCAACTCGTCCACCACCACCACGATGTTCGGGTACCGGTCTTTCGGCAGCACCTTCTCGTTGTAGGGGGCCAGGCTGCGCACCCGTGCCCGCGCGAAGTTCTCCGTCCGGGTCTCCATCTCCTGAACGGCCCAGGTCAGGGCGTCGATGGCCTTGCGTGAGTCGGAGATGGGCCGGGCCAGGAGGTGGGGCAGCCCCTCGTAGATGGCGAACTCCACGTGCTTCGGGTCCACCAGGATCAGCTTCAGCTCGTCCGGCGTGCGGCGCGAACACATCCCCAGGATGCAGGCGTTGACGAACACGCTCTTGCCCGACCCCGTGGTCCCCGCCACGAGCAGGTGGGGCATGTCCTCCAACCCGCAGACCAGGAAGCTGGAGTCCACCTGCATCCCCATCTGCAGCGGCAGCACGGCCTGGCACTCCGCGAACTCCGGGGACTCCATCGCCATCCGCAGGGGGATGCCCCGGCGTTTTGAATTGGGGATCTCGATGCCCACGTAGTGCTGCCCCAGGATGGGAGCCTCCACCCGGACGGAGACGACGGCCAGGGCCATCGTCAGGTCGTTGGCCAGCCCCGCCACCTTGTTGACCTTGGTGCCGGGAGCCAATTCGATCTGAAACTGGACCACCGACGGACCGATCACGATGTGGGCGATGGAGGCGGTGATGCCGAAGTTCTTCAGCGTCTCGACGATGACCTCCCCCTGGGCCGCCGCCGCCGCCGTGGCCTTCTGGTCCGCCACGTCCTCCACCGGGGGGCCGAAGAGGTCCAGCTGCGGCGGAAAGACCCCCTCCAGAGAGCGCCTCTCTTCGACTTCCTCAGGCAACACCACCTCCGGGACCTCCGCCTGAAGGGCCGTGTCCCGTCCGTCGTGCTCCTGCGCCGTATCGCGGTCCCGCGCCCCCGAAGCCCCCCCGGTACCCTCCGAGGCGCTCGCCGCCCGAGGCGCAGGGTCCTGTGGGGGCTGAGGCGGAGCTGGAGGCGCTGTCTGCGGTGCAGCGGACGCGGCCGGCTCCTCCGGCGTCCCCGCCGGGCCGCCTTGCTGAAGGGGCACCTCCTGCGGTTCGGCCGCAGGGGGCGGAACCTCGTCGTCCAGGGGCTTCAGCAGGTCCGGACGCGCGGAGAAGGCCCCGGCCTCCAAAGAGGAAAGGAGGTCGTCCAGGATCTCCACCGTCGTCCTTTTGGGCTGAGCCGCCTCCGAGACGCCGCCGTGGGGCGCCTCATGGGAGGGCTCAGCCCCATCCGGCGCTGCGGAAGGGGGCCGGTCGAAGGCCGACGGCTCCGCCGGAACCTCCGACGCTTCGTCAACCGCCGGCGGCTCCGCGCCGGGGACGTCCGCGCCCCGCTGCAGGGAGGGCGTCGAAATCGGGGATTCGACCTCCTTCGGCCCGGCGGGCACGAAGGAGGAATCGTCCGGAGGGGCCGGAGCGTCCTCACCCTGCCCCTGGGGCATCCGGAGAGGTTCCGGCGCGAAGCCCTGGCCCGCAAGGCCGTTCGGGGTGACCGGCGTCAGGGGGTCGAAGGGGACGCCGCCGGGGGAGGTGTGACGCACCAGGCGCGCCCCGTCCTCCGGCGCCTGCGCTTCCGCGGAGAGCAGGGCGTCGTGGAGGGGGTGGACCTTCCCTACCTGCTCGGCGTAAACCTCGGACCGGGCGGCGGCCTGCCGGGCCGGGAAGGAGGGCGAGGGAGGCTGCTCCCGGCCGGAGGCGGCGTCCGCCTCGCCAGAACGGGGCTCCTCCGGGGCTCCCACGGGCAGGGAAGCCACGAACAGCGCCAGGAGCCGGGAGCCGAAGAAGAAGGCTGCCAGCAGGAATGAGGCCGCCGCCGCCAAAAGGGCGCCCAGCATCCCCAGGTTCAGGACGAAGAGGCGTGCCAGCACCCGCCCCACCTCGCCCGGCTCGAAGAAGCTCCACGCCGGGTTCCAGCCCACGTGTCGGGCGATGCCCAGCATGAAGGCCAGCGAGACGTAGAGCTGCGCCGTCCCCAGGACCTGCCCCAGGGGCCGGGGGATGCGGAAGCGGACAAGCCGCGCAAAACACAGGTAGAGCAGGAACAAAAGAGGAATCAGCACCGCGCCACCCCAGACCGTGCGCAGGTACTCGCCGAGCCGCCCCCCCGACTGCCCGACCCACGAGCTGTTGAAGAGGGCGGCCATGACGTAGACGTCAACGGCGATCAGGAACAGGACGATCAACTCGCCCCAGTTCCCTCTGGCCGAGGCCGCCCTGCGGCCGCCCTCCCGTTCCGCATCGTAATTCAAGGCCACCTGGCTTCCTCCCTTCTACAGCCCGGAGCGCGCCCTGTCCACGTTGCGCAGGTGCTCCGCATAGGTCTTTGCAAAGTAATGGTAGCCGTCCTTCCCCGCGACGTAGTAGTAGTCCCCGCCGTCCTCCGGACTGAGGGCCGCGTCCCAGGCGGCGGTGCCGGGGACGCAGATGGGCCCCGGCGGCAGCCCGGAAACGCGATAGGTGTTGTAGGGGGAATCGACCCCCAGGTCGCTCCGCAGCACCCTGGTGAGCCGACGGCCCTGGAGCTTCCAAGCGTAGACGACCGTAGCGTCGATCTGGAGCGGCATTCCGTCCTTCAGCCTGCGCTGGATCACGCCGGCCACCCTGGGCGCCTCGGAGTCGTGAAGGACCTCCCGCTCCACCATGGAGGCGATGACGGCCGCCCGGTGCAGCTCCTGCTTCGTCATCCTCGCTGCGGCAGCGCCAAGCCGCCTCCACCACTGGGCGCTGGCCGCCCGCACGAGTTCGGCCGGGGTGCGCTCCAGCACGAGGTAGCTCTCCGGCTGGAGGAAGGCCAGCCGAGAGGGCTCGTCCTCCGGCAGCTTCACCCGCATCGCCTCAGGGTAGTTGGCGTCGTCCATGACCGCCTGGTGCAGCGCGTCGCCCTCCGACGCGACGTCGAGGGAGAGGGCCTCCCGCAGGGAGTAAGCGTCCGCGCCGGGGATGAGGGTCATCCGCAGCAGGCAGGGTCGCGCCTCCCGAAGCTGCCGCGCCACATACCAGGGGGCGGAGCGCACCACCTTGTAGTATCCGGGCTGCATCCGCCGGTCCAGGCCGAAATGGACCATCCATCGGGCCAGCTCCCCGGCGCTGCCCTCCAGGGCCCCCTGATCCTCGAAGGCCTGGGCGATCTGCCGCGCGTTCGTCCCCGGCGCCACCAGGACGGTGACGGGCTCCCCCTCCGGAACGGGCAAAAGCCTTTCCCAGAGAGGACCGGGGACCTTGAAATAAAAGGCCGCACCGCCGGCGCACAGCAGGAGAACCGCCAACGCCGGGAGAAATTTCCTGACCGCTCGCTTCATCGTCCATTCACACCTTGTACTCGAGGAAGCTCTGATTGAGCTCAAAAAATCGTTGAAAACGATCGCTCAAGGGCATTCGGGTGTCCTTCAGCGCTTCCCTGGAATTTTAACCTGGGGCTGCGCCCCAATATCCCCGCTCCGTCCGTCCGCGCCTCAGCGCTGTATGAACATGGCGTCTCCGAAGGAAAAGAAGCGGTATCCCGCCTCCGCCGCCGCTCCGTAGACGGAGAGCAGCCGGGCCACCGCCCGCTCCTCCCGCCCCTCGAAGCCGCCCAGGTTCGCGACGAAGGCCGCGACCAGCATCAGCAGGGAGCTCCTGGGAAGGTGGAAGTTCGTGATCATGGCGTCCACCACCTGAAACTCGAAGCCCGGATAGATGTACAGCCCCGTGTCCATGAGCCCCGAACGGACCTCACCGCCCCCGGCGGCCATGGACTCCAGCGTGCGCACGACGGTGGTCCCGGAGGCGATGACGCGCCCTCCCCGCCGCCGGCACTCGCGCACGGCCCGCACCGTCGCCTCTGGAACCTCGCAGGGCTCCTCGTGGATGACGTGTTCCCGAATGTCCTCCGCCTTGACCGGACGGAAGGTCCCCAGCCCCACGTGGAGCGTCACCCAGGCCCGACGGACGCCCATCGCGTCGATGGCGTCCAGGAGGCCGGGGGTGAAGTGCAGGCTGGCCGTCGGGGCGGCCACGGAGCCGTCCCGCTGGGCGAAGACCGTCTGATAGGCCTCCCGCCAGTCGCCCTCGCTGTGAATGTAGGGAGGGAGCGGCACGTGGCCGAAGGCGTCGAGAAAGATCAAGACGTCCCGGCGCCCCTCCCCCACGCGTACCACCCGCACCCCATCGTCCTCGCAGGCTTCGATCCTGAGGGCGCGGCCCCCCACCTCCACCGCCGACCCGGCCCTCAACCGCCGGCCCGGTCGGACCAGGGCCCGCCAACAGCACAGGTCCTGCGACACGGGGCTGAGGAGCAGGACCTCCGCCGCTCCGCCCCCGGGGATGCGCCTGCCCAGGAGCCGCGCGGGAAGGACCCGCGTGTCGTTCAGCACGAGCAGGTCCTCCGGCCTCAAGAACTCCAGGACGTCGCGAAAGCGGCGGTGCCGCACCTCATTTGAGGCCACGTCCCAGACCAGGAGCCTCGACGAGTCCCTGGGGTCCGCGGGGACCTGGGCGATGCGGTCCTCGGAGAGGGGATAGTCGTAGGTTTCCAGGCTGAACAGTGCGTCGTGAGAAAGGGACGGCGTCCGATCCGCGGGGGCCGGGCCCGACGGCTGTGAGTGGGAGTCCATCGTCATCATCATCGGTAGCGTTTGACCTCCGTCCCCGGATAGTAGTGCATCAGGATGCGTTCGCCCTTCCAGCCGTTCTTGGCCAGCGTCAGGCTCCCCCACTGGGAAAGCCCCACGCCGTGCCCCCACCCCCTGCCGCAGAAGACGAAGACGTCCCCCTCCCGCGCGACGGTAAAGCCGCCAGCCCCCGTGACAGGCGCGACAGGCGCAGCGGGCACGACGGGCACGGGCTTCCGCGCGGGCTGCGGGGCCGGCGCGCTGCCGCCCGTCCGCTGGAGGCCGATGTAGAAGTAGCCCTTCTTCTTGTTCGGGTTGGAGAGCATGTCCACCAACTCCGACGTCGTGAAGACGCCGTCCGCCGTCATCTGCGCCAGGCGCTTTTCCTGAGCGAAGGTCATGGGGTCCCTCGATGTGGGGACGGGGGGGAGCGGCCGTCCGTCCACGGGCGCGGGGCGGCTTTCCTGAGGCGTCTTTGGCTGCTGCTGCGGCGCGACGGGCGGGGTCCCCGCCCTTGACGTCAGCATGGTGCTCTTCAGGAGGTTCGGGCCTATGGCCGTCCGAAACTGGCTGGCCCTTACCGAACTCGTCCCGCGGCTGCCGGTGAAGGTCAGCGCCGTAGCCCGCCCCCCCTTATCGACGCGGGCGACCCGCACCTCCGAGAGAGCCCCGACGCCGGCCTTGATCCTCGCCAGGGCGGCCTCGATGCTGCCCCTCGGTATCCTGACCGACCAGGAGGCGTTGGGCGAGGCATAGGCGACGGGCTCCGGGACGCCGGCAAGGTAGGGCAAGGCCCTTCCCCAGACGTCGGCGTTGTTCGCCGTGTGTCCGCCGCTGTCGGAGTGGAAGGGCGTGAAGGCCAGATCGCTTCCGTAGGTCAATATCTCGCGCTCCGTGCTGGCCACCGCCTGATTGGTCGCGGCCGTCTCAACCCCCGCTCCCCTGTAGACCTGGTCGGCGACGGTGTCGGTGACGTCATAGCCCCGGCTGGAGCGGGCCATGCTCTGCCGCAGCGCGTAGGTTCGGGAGATGATCGCCTGCACCCTCAGCGCCTCCATGGGCCAGGAGGCCCCCACCTCGGCGGGCAGCACCCCCCGCAGGTAGTCCTCCAGGTCCAGGACGTTCAGGAGGCCCCGGCTCGTGATCAGGAAGGCGCCGCGATAACGCCGGTTGTTGAAGCGCATGAGCCCGCCGCCGGTGATCCGGACCGGCAGCGCAAAGGCCGTCTTCCCCGACAGGAGGCGTCCGCCGGAGACTCGCAGGGCCGCGGGGTTCCCCAGCGGATAGGCCTTGCCCCCGCCGTCCACCAGCGTCATCGCCCCGTCCGAGGCCACGGTGTAGCTCCCCGCGGCGGAGAGGCGGACGTAGATATCCCGCGCCTCCGCCCCCGTCGCAAGCGGCGCCAGAAGCAGCAGGGCCAGAAGGCCCCACAGCCGCAGGATTCCTGGCGGCACCCTGCCCCCTCCCCGCGCAGCGTATCCGGTCATTGGTCCTCCTCCTGTTCCGCCCCGAAGGGAAGGCGCAGTTCCTCGTCCGGCCGCCGCCTCATGGGACACCCAAGGTAGGCGTAGGCGTTGGACGTGGCCCGCCGCCCTCGCGGCGTCCTCTCAAGGAACCCCTTCTGGATCAAGTAGGGCTCGTAGATATCCTCGATGGTCTGAGGTTCCTCATTGATGGCCGCCGCAATGGTCCCCAGCCCTACGGGGCCGCCGTCAAAGCGCTCGACGACCGCTCTCAGTATCTGGCGGTCCCCCTCGTCCATGCCCTCCGCGTCGATGTCCAGCATGTTCATGGCCCGGTCCGCGATGTCCGCATCGATCTCTCCCGTCCCTTTGACGGAAGCCACGTCGCGGACCCGCCGCAGGAGCTTCAGCACCACCCGCGGCGTCCCCCGCGCCCGGCGGGCGATCTCGATCGCGGCATCCCCCGCGATGCGTATGCCCAGCACCCCGGCGGCCCGCAGGACGATGCGGGCCAGCTCCTGCTCCGTGTAGAGCGAGAGCTGCTCCACGATGCCGAACCGCGCCCTCAGGGGCGAGGTCAGAAGGCCCAGCCGCGTGGTGGCCCCGCAGAGCGTGAAGCGCGGCAGGGCGAGGCCGATGGTCTTGGCCAGGGGGCCCTTGCCGACGACGATGTGCAGCTCAAAATCCTCCATGGCGGGGTAGAGGATCTCCTCCACCTGGCGCGGCATACTGTGGATCTCGTCGATGAAGAGGACGTCGTTGGCCTCGAGGTTGGAGACGATGGCGGCGAGGTCCCCCGCCCGCTCCAGGGCCGGGCCCGTCGTCTTGCGAAGCTGCCCTCCCATCTCCTGGGCGATGATCTCCGCCAGCGTGGTCTTGCCCAGACCGGGAGGGCCGTAGAAGAGGACGTGATCCAGGGGCTCGCCCCGGCCCCGGGCCGCGTCGATATAGATGCGCAGCTTCTCGCGCACCCTCTCCTGACCGATGAAGTCCGCCAGAGCGCGCGGGCGGACGGTGGCGTCCTCCGCAGCGCGCGGAGAGGAGAAAAAACGCCCCTCGTCCTCCGCCCCGATGGGGGTTCTCGCGTCCTCGGACATCGCTAACGGCCTCCTCTGTGCAGTTCTCTCAGGGCAAGCTTCAGGAGCGTCTCCGCATCCAGCCCGTCAAAGGCCTCCCCCTGAGCGGCGCGCAGCAGCGCCAGGACGGAGGCTGCATCCGCCTGCGTAAAGCCCAGCCCCACGAGGGCCTCCGCCACCGTGTCGGCGGTCCGGCTCGGCACGCCCTCGCCCTGGGCGGCGGACTGGATCAGCCCGTCGGGCAGGAGGGAGCGCAGCTCGAAGCACAGCCGCTCCGCCGTCTTCTTCCCAACGCCCGGCGCGCGGGTGAAGGCCGCGACGTCCGCCAGGGAGACGGCCCGCAGCACCTCGTCCACCGAGAGTGCGGAGAGGATGGCCATCCCCGTCCTGCCCCCGACGCCCTTGATCGCCACGACCTTCAGAAAGAGCTCCCGTTCGCGCTCCGAGGCAAAGCCGTAGAGCGCCGCGCCGGCCTCGGATATCTGGAGGTAGGTCGTGAGCCTCACCCGCTGCCCCACAGAACACAGCGCAGCAGCGGCCCGCGTGCAGAGGAGGTCGAAGCCGAGCCCGTTCACGTCCAGCAGGACCGACGTCTCCGACACGCCGAGGACGACGCCCGTCAGCGACCGGATCACGGCCCGGTCCTCTGGGCGCGTCCGGCCCACGGCCTCCGGCCCTTCGCCCTCATGCCCCGGCCGCCCTCAGCTCTTCGTCCCTCATGAGCGCAAAGCCGGTGATGGCGGCCGCCAGGGCGTCCGCCGTGTCGTCCGGCGAAGGGACCCGGTCTAGCCCCAGGAAGCGCTGGGTCATCCGCTGGACCTGCCGCTTGTCCGCCCCCCCCGTGCCGCAGACGGCCAGCTTGATCTGGTTCGGCTTCGGCTCGACGACCGCCAGGCCCCGCTGGGCCGCCAGGAGCATCACCACGCCCCGCGCCTGCCAGACGAACTCCGCCGTTGTGGCGTTGTGGCCGAAGAAGAGGCGCTCCACGGACATAAAAGCGGGGGCGCAGCGTTCAAGCTGTTCCCCCAACTTGGCATAGATCTGCAGGATGCGCTGCATGAAGGACAGCTTTGGGCTGGTCTCAATGCACCCGTACTCCAGCGCTCGAAAGCGTGAGCCGCTCCGGGCGACGGCGCCGTACCCCACCCGCGCCAGGCCGGGGTCCACGCCGAGACAGACCCTCTCGCCCGACGGCGCCATCACTCCGCGTCCAGCTGAGCGGCGACCTCGTCCGGGATGTCGAGGTTCGAGTAGACGTTCTGGACGTCGTCGTGCTCCTCCAGGACGTCGATCAGGCGCGCTGCCTTGCGCGCGGCCTCCACCTCCGACACCTCGACGGGCGTCTTGGCGAGCATGGAGACTTCCGCGTTCTCCACGACGTAGCCCGCCTTCTCAAGGGCCGCCTGGAGTGCGTCCAGCTCCGGGGGCTCGCAGTAGAGCGTGTACCCCTCCCCCGACGGCTCCATGTCCGTCATGCCGGCGTCCAGGCCGCAGGTCATCAGGGCATCCTCGTCCAGCCCCTCGCCCTTCACCTCAACGACGCCCCGGCGGTCGAACATCCAGGCGACGCTGCCGGACTCGCCCATCTGCCCGCCGTTGCGGGTCAGGAGCGCGCGGATTTCGGGCGTCGTGCGGTTCCGGTTGTCCGTCAGCACGGAGACGAGAACCGCGATGCCACTGGGCCCGTAGGCCTCGTAGAGCAGCTCCTCGTAGGTCACATCGCCCAACTCGCCCGTGCCCCTCTTGATGGCGCGGGTGATGTTGTCCTGCGGGACGCTGACGGCCTTGGCCCGCTCGATCGCCGTCTTGAGCCGCATGTTCATGCCGGGGTCACCGCCGCCCTCCTTCGCCGCGATGATGATCGCCCGCACCAGCTTCTGAAAAAGGTTGCCGCGCTTGGCGTCCTGCGCCGCCTTGCGGTGCTTGATGTTCGCCCACTTGGAATGCCCTGACAAAAAGATCACCTCATCGAAAGAATTTCACCAAACTCAAGCCCAGTCCCTGGCTCCGAAGGGGGCCGGTTCCTCATTTAAGGTTTAAATTTTATCTTATAACCTGCCGTATATCCAGTCCCAGGGCGTCGGTTCGGGCCGCAGCGCCTCAGACGCGCGGCACGCAGATGGGGACCGGCAGGCGCTTGTGCCCGCTCCTGCGCCTCATGGCCTCGACGCGCTCCCGGAAGGGTCCGTCCCGCGCCGTCCCGTCGCTCAGGTAGCGGTCCAGGTCGTCGTAGGTGAAGCCCATGTCCCCCTCGTCCGTCTGCCCCTCCCAGAAGCCGGCGCTGGGGGCCTTGGCGACGATGCGCTCCGGGACGCCCAGGACGCGGGCCGCGGCGCGCACCTCGCACTTCAGGAGGTCCGCCAGGGGCAGCAGGTCCGCCGCCGAGTCCCCGAACTTCGTGAAGTACCCCGTCTCGTACTCCGAGCGGTTGCTGGTCCCGCAGACGAGCAGGGACAGCGTCTGAGCCGCTGCGTAGAGCGTGCTCATGCGCAGCCGCGCCTTGAGGTTCGCTCCCGCCAGGTCCGTCGGCTCCACGCCCGCCGCCTTCATCCCCAGGACCAGCGCATCGTAGGCGGCGGTGAGCTCCACCGTCCTGTGGGGGATGTCGAGCGCCCCGGCCACGAGAAGGGCGTCCGCCTCGTCGCCGGGAAGGCTGTGGCAGGGCATGATGATGGCCAGCATGTCCCGTCCGAAGGCCCGGCGCCCCAGGGCGGCCGCCACGGCGGAATCGACCCCGCCCGAAAGGCCCACCACGATCCCCCGCGCTCCGGCCCCGGCCGCCTGCTCCTTCATCCATCGCTCTATGAATGTCGTCACCTTGTCCGCATCGCGCATCCGCAAGAGAAACGCCTCCCCAGGGCGGCCCTTCCTCGACGGAAACGCCGGGCCATCGAGGGCGCGGCGGCGGGCTGCCGTCTCAATTATAGCGCACCTCGCCCCCCTTTCGGAACGCTGCGCCCTCCCGCCAATGCGCGCGGCCCCGCGCGGCGCTTTCCCAGCCGCCTCAAACCACGTTATTTTCCTGTGCACAACGGGCCTGAAAATGAGATAATAACTCGAAGACGGCCCCGCAGTGTCTCCACGGGGGAGAACCGTCGAAGATTCAGGCAGGAGGACCGTGTACCGATGAAGAACGCATTCGAGGGATCCCGCTACGGGTCCTACCGCGACGGCGACCGACGCCGGGCGGAGGACATCCTCTACGGCCGGGCCGCCCCTCAGCCCCCCAAAAAGAAGAAAAAAAAGAAGAGGTCGCCTTTTTCGATCCTGAAGCTCCTCTTCATGACGCTGCTCCTGCTCCTCCTCGTCGGCATCGGGGTCGTCAGCGCAGGGGTGGCGTGGTACATCGTGAAGATATCGTCGGACCTCCCCAGCATGGTGGAGGTGGCCAACCCCAAAAGCAGCGTGGCCTCCATCCTCTACGACCGCAACAACAAGGTCATCGCGCGCCTGTTCATCGAGAACCGCACCCCCCTCGAGCTGCACCAGGTCTCCCCGTGGCTCGTGAAGGCCGTGCTGGCCGCGGAGGACTCCGCCTTCTATCAGCACGGAGGCATCCGCATCGGCTCCATCCTGCGGGCCCTCTGGATCGACCTCGTGGAGCACGGCAAGGTGCAGGGCGCCAGCACGATCACCCAGCAGCTGGCGCGGAACCTCTTTCTCTCCCACGAGAAGAGCGTCACGCGCAAGGCGAAGGAGATCATCATCGCCATGCGCATGGAAAAGCTCTTCTCCAAGGACAAGCTGCTGGAGCTCTACCTGAACACCATCAACTTCGGCCGCGGCGCCTGGGGAGCGGAGATCGCAGCGCGCACCTACTTCGGGAAGTCCGCCTCGGAGCTGGACATCGCGCAGTCCAGCATCCTGGCGGGGCTCATCGCCAACCCGGGGCGGTACAATCCCCTGAGCAACCTCACCAACGCAAAGGCGCGCCAGAATTACGTCCTGAGCCGGATGGAGCTCCTTGGATGGATCAGCGCGGAACAGCGCCAGCAGGCCTACGCCGAGGAGCTGAAGTTCGCCAGGAAACCCAACCGCATCGAGGAGTTCAACCTGGCCCCCTACTTCGTCTCCCACCTGCTCTTCAACGACCTCCTGCCGAAGTACGGCAAGGACGAGGTCTACAGCGGCGGGATGCACATCTACACGACGCTGGACCTCGACCTTCAGAACAAGGCACGGGAGGCCGTCAACTCCCTGCCCACCATGGGGGCCCTCGTCTGCCTCGCGGCCGACACGGGGGAGGTCCTGGCCCTGGTGGGCGGCAAGGACTTCAAGACCAGCAAGTTCAACCGTGCGACGCAGGCCTTTCGTCAGCCCGGCTCAAGCTTCAAGCCCATCGTCTACGCCGCCGCGCTGGAGGAGGACATCATGCCGAGCGATCACTTCATGGACGCCCCGATCACCTTCGGGGGGCGCGGCGGAAGCGGGCGCGGCTGGTCGCCCAAGAACTCGAGCGGCAAGTACGCGGGGGAGGTGACGCTGCAAAAGGCCCTCTCCAGCTCCTTCAACACGGTGGCCGTCCGCGTGGCCGCCTACATCGGAACGGAAAGCGTCGTGAAGATGGCGCGCAGCGCGGGGATCGAGACCAGACACCTGCCGAGCGACCTGTCCGTGGCCCTGGGCGCCGCCAGCCTGACGCCGCTTGAGATGGCCGTGGCCTTCAACTGCTTCAACAACGGGGGCAAGCGGGTGACGCCCCTGACGATCCGCGAGATCCGCGACAACGAGGGCAACGTCCTCGAGACGCGCACCCCCCAGCTGTCGCAGGCCATGCGCCCGTCCACCGCCTACACGATCCGCTCCATGCTCCAGGACGTGGTCCGCGCGGGAACGGGCACCAGGGCGCGCGTCCCGAACGTGGATACCTTCGGCAAGACGGGGACGTCCAACGATTTCATCGACGCCTGGTTCGTGGGGGGGACGCCGGGCCTGACGACGGCGGTCTACGTCGGCAACGACGACCACACCTCCATGGGGCGCAAGGGCTTCGGCGGCACGATGGCCGCCCCCGCCTGGCAGACCTTCATGGCCTATGCGGTCAAGGAGCAGGGGACCCCATCGAGCTTCGCCAACGCCCCCGACTGGGCGGAGGTCACGAGGGTCTCCATCTGCAGGAACAGCGGCTACCTGGCTGCGGGGGGCTGTCCGGCGGTCCCCCTCTACTTTCCTAGCGGCAAGGCGCCCACGGCCAAGTGCCCCTACCACGGCGGAAGCTACGAGGCGGCGGACGAGGACCCGCGAGGGCCGCGGCTCTTCCTGATCGAGCAGGACGAAGCCTACCTGGACAGCGCGGAGGAGTCGCTGGAGGAGCACACGACGCCCCAGCAGCCCGTCTCCCCGGTCAACCCGTCCGTGATCCCCACCCCGACGGCCCCGGCCCCCTACCGCCACGACCCAAGCCCGGCGGACGAGGTGGAGAAGCGCTACCAGCAGCTGCTGAAGGAATACGGGATCGACTAACCCCGCCCGCCCCGGCGGTGGAAGCCAACGGGGCGGCACGTTCCAACAAATTCCAGCAAAGGAGAGGTCAACATGAGTTCAAAGCGCATCGTCATCATTGGGGCCGGCCCGGGGGGATACGTGGCCGCCATTCACGCGGCGCACCTCGGCGCCTCGGTCACCCTGATCGAGAAGAAGACCATCGGGGGCACCTGCCTCAACGTGGGCTGTATCCCGACCAAGGTGCTGCTGCACACGGCGGAGCTCCTCACGGAATTGAAGTCCGAGGCAAAGCGCATCGGGGTGCTCGTGGAGGGGACGCGGCTGGACTGGGACGCGCTGATGAAGCGAAAGACGCTGACCGTCTCCCGCCTCGTGAAGGGGACGCTGAGCCTCGTGCAGGGCAACGGCATCGAGTACATCGAGGGCGCCGCCGCCATCAGGGACCCCCACACCGTCGAAGTGAACGGCAGGGCCATCCAGGCCGACGCCATCGTGATCGCCACGGGGTCCGTGCCTGACGTCCCGGATGTACCGGGGTACGACCTCGAAGGGGTCATCACCAGCGACGAAGCCCTCTCGCTGCCCGCTCCCCCGGCCTCCATGGTCGTCTCCGGGGGCGGCATCATCGGCATGGAGTTCGCCGCAGCCTACGCCGCCTTCGGGACCAAGGTCACGGTCGCCGTCACCTCGCCGGAGATCCTGCGGAACCTGGACACGGACATCGCCCTCATCCTGCGGAAGAACCTGGAGAAGCGCGGGGTGAGCTTCCGCACGGGGGCCAGCATCACCAGGGTCACCCGGTCCGGAGAGGGGCTCAAGATCGAGCTCACGACGCCGGAGGGCCAGGCGGAGCTGGAAGCGGAGAAGCTCCTGGTGGCCAAGGGCCGCAAGCCCTACACGGAGGGCCTTGGCCTCGAAGCCCTGGGCATCGAGATGAAGCGGGGGCGCATCGTGACGGACGCCCACATGGAGACCAACGTCAAGGGGATCTATGCCATCGGCGACTGCGTGAACGCCTACATGCTGGCCCACGTGGCCTCCCGCGAGGGTGAGGTGGCTGTGGAGAACGTCATGGGGCACGCGGTGGACATGGACTACACGACGACGCCGGGCGCCATCTACACGTCGCCTGAGATCGCGACCGTGGGACTTTCGGAAAAGGACGCGGCGAAGCGCGGCCTCAAGGTCAAGGTGGGCAGTTTCCCGCTGATGCTGAACGGCAAGAGCATGATCACGGGGGACACCAGCGGCGTCATCAAGATCATCGCAGACGACGAGACGCGGCAGATCCTGGGCGTCGAGATGGTGGGCGGCCCGGCGACGGACATGATCGCGGAGGGGGCCCTGGCGCTCCACTTCAAGGCGACGCCTGAGGACCTTCTGAACACGATCCACGCACACCCCACCGTGGCGGAGGCCGTGGCGGAGGCCGCGGGGAACGTCTTCGCCCGAGGCATCCACACGCCGAAGGGATAACGCCGCGGGTCCCCGTCCGGCGGACAAAAGCGAGGGGAGCGCCTCGAGGCGCTCCCCTTCGTCGTGCCGCTCCCGCAGGGGCAGGAGAGGTATCTAAGCCATCGGGGTCACTCGTGCACCCGACGGATGGAGTAGACCTGCCGCATCCGATCCCGCCGCCGGAGGTCGCGCTGGCGGGTCCAGGCGGATTCGAGGGCGCGAACCACCGCGCCCCAATCTCGCGTCCACACCTCCGCCGCCTTGCTGGCGGGGGAGGCGCTGAGGGCCTCGTCCATGACCCTGGGGCGCTCCTGCAGCGTGAACCCCGTCCCGTCAAAGGCGACGGAGGACCCGTCGCTGAAGGGGATGTAAACCTTCATCATCAACGCTCCCTTCCGCAAAAGACCCCGAAGGCCGCCGCTGTCCTCAGCCCTTCCGCACCGCCAGGGGAAGCGGCGCGCTCATCACGATCGCGTCCTCTCCGTCGGAGTAGTAGCCGGGGCACGTCGTTTCCCTGCGAAAGGACATCCCCTCGTAGAGCGACAGGGCCGCCTCGTTGGACCTCCTGACGCGCAGACGGAGCCGCCCCAGGTTCAGGTACAGGGCGCAGTCCCCCACGGCGGCCAGAAGCTGAACCCCTATGCCGAGCCGGCGAAAGTCCGGGTGGACGAGGAGGGACATCAAAAGCCCCGCACGCCCCTCCCGTCCCAACACGGCGTACCCCAAAAGCTCCCGGGACGGGGCGGTCGAGAAGGCGCCGAGGTAACTGATCTCAGCCTCCGAGCCCTCCCGCAGGTCCCCCTCGACGATCGACTCGGGCCAGGGGGATCGGGACATGGCGTTCAGTGCGATGAGGGCAGGCAGGTCGCGAGGCCCGCAAAAACGAATTTCCGGGACGTACACGCCCTCCCGCCTCCTTAGAGCCTATCTGCGTCAGTCTCGCAGGAGCCCGCAGTTGATCGCCTGGTCGCGGTCCGCCCCCACCGCGATCAGGCCAACGGGGACGTTCAGCTCCTTCTCGATGTAGCGCACGTAGTCCTGGGCCGCCTGAGGAAGGGAGTCGATGGTCCGGCACCGGGCGATGTCGTCAGACCAGCCGGGCAGGGTTTCGTAGATGGGTTTGACCGCCTCGAGCACCCGCGTGCTGACCGGAAAGCGGTCCAGCCGCTCTCCCTCGTACTCGTAGGCGACACAGACCTTGATGGGCCCTATTCCGGTCAGCACGTCCAGCTTCGTCAGGGCGATGGTGTCCGCGCCGTTCAGGGCCATGGAGTACTTCAGCCCCACCAGGTCGAGCCAGCCGCAGCGGCGTGGCCTGCCGGTGGTGGCGCCGAACTCTCCGCCGTTCCTGCGCAGGGTCTCCCCCGCCTCCGTCAGGTCCTCCGTGGGCAGGGGCCCCTCCCCCACGCGCGTCGTGTAGGCCTTCGTCACCGCGATCACGCGATTCAGGTCGTGCGGGGAGAGCCCCGTCCCCGTGAAGGCGCCGGCCGCGGAGGTGGAGGAACTCGTGACGTAGGGATAGGTGCCGTGGTCGATATCCAGGAGGGCCGCCTGCGCCCCCTCCAGGAGGACGTGCTGGCCGTCGTCCACCGCCCTGCGGAGCAGCACGGCGACGTCGTCCACGTAGGGCGCCAGCGTCTTGCCCCATTGGCGCGCGGGTTCGTAGACCTCGTCGAAGGGAAGGGGTTTTTCGCCGTAGAGACGCGTCAGTATCTGGTTTTTTTCCTCAAGCAGCGGCGTCAGGCGATCGCGAAGGACGTCCGCGTCCAGCAGGTCCTCGATCCGGAGGCCGCAGCGCGAGTACTTGTCCACGTAGCACGGGCCGATCCCGCGTCCCGTCGTGCCGATCCTGCGCCCCTTGCCACGGGCCTTCTCCTGAGCCTGATCCAGTATCTTGTGGTAGGGCATCACGACATGGGCGCGGGGGCTGATGGCCAGACGGGCCCTGTCCTGCTGCTTCTCGCTGAGGTTCGCGATCTCCTTCAAGAACTGCTCCGGATCGATCACAAGGCCGTTGCCCAGGATGCAGAGCTTTCCCGGATAGAGCATCCCCGACGGCAGGAGGTGAAAGACCACCTTCTCGCCGTCTGCAATCACCGTGTGCCCCGCGTTCGCGCCGCCCTGATAGCGGACGAAGATGTCCACGTCCGCCCCAAGGAGATCGACGACCTTCCCCTTGCCCTCATCGCCCCACTGGGCGCCGACGAGCAGATCTACGTTATTCTTCATAATTATTCAGCACTGCCTCCTCAAAACGTCCGAACGGGGGCCTCGCAGGGAGGAAGGTCGCTTCCCCCCTGCCCCCGACGGGGACGTCCCGTGCTACTTCTTTTGCCTCTCCGGCCCGGACGGCGGCTGGAGCCGTTTTTTGACCTCGGCCGCCGCCCTCTGGAGCTGTGCGTCCTTCATCACGTCCCGATTCAGGTCTCCGCTGACCTCGACCTCCGGCGTAAGCCCCACGTGATCGATCACGCGCCCTGACGGCGTGTAGTACCGCGCGATCGTCACGTAGAGGCCCGAACCGTCCGTCAGGGGAAAGAGCGTCTGCACCGACCCCTTCCCAAAGCTCTTCTCCCCCACCAGCACGGCCCGTTTCCTGTCCGTCAGGGCCCCGGCAACGATCTCCGAGGCGCTGGCGCTTCCGCCGTTGATCAAAACCGCCATGGGCATGTCGGTGAGGAAGAGCGCCTCGTCGGCGAAGTACTTCTCGTTGGCCCGTTCGGCGCGCCCCCGCGTCTCCACCACCAGGCCGCCCTTCACGAACATGCTGACGATCTTCACCGAGGCATCCAGGAGGCCGCCGCCGTTGTTGCGCAGGTCCAGGATCAGCCCCTTCGCCCCCTGCCGCAGGATGTCCCGCAGGGCGTTCCGCGCCTCCTCGTCCGTCTTCTGCTTGAACTGAGTGAGCCGCAGGTAGCCCACGTCGTCCGAGAGCATCTGATAGCGCACGCTCTTGAGCTTGATGATCTCGCGGGTCACGTCGAACTTCAGGAGCTCGTCCTCTCCCTCGCGCCGCACCCAGAGCGTAACCTTCGTGTCGGGCGCGCCGCGCAGGCGCTGCACCACCTGCTCCGACGTCCAGCCGATGACGACCTCGTCGTCCACCTTCACGATCTGGTCCTTCGTCTTGAGGCCGACGCGCTCCGCCGGCGAGTCCTCCATGGGGCTGATGACCAGGATCTGTCCGTCGCGGGTCCCGATGTACATTCCAAGGCCGCCGTAGCGCCCTTCCATCTCGATTTCCTCGTCCTTCAGCTGGCCCGGGGAGACGTAGCGCGTATAGGGGTCCTTCCAGGCCTCCACCATGCCCTTCATGGCCCCCTGAAGGAGGTCCTCCTCGGAGGTCGGCTTCTCCTCCGCGTCCACCTGATACGTTTCGATGATCGCCCTGGCCTGTCGGAGAAGCCACAGGGATCGAACGCTGAACGGCGAGAGCTTGTCCAGATCCGAGACGTCTGCGGCCCCGGCGTGTCCTGCCGCGAAGGCGCCGGCGACCAAAAGGGCCAGGAGAAACCCCGCAGCGTTCACCCACGACCTGCCGATCTTCTGCTTCATCTTACAAACACCATCCTCAATAAACGTGCGCGAAACGGCGCGCCCCAGAAGTATACCGCAGCCGCGCAAAATATTACAGTCCGGCCCCTTGGCGGCTTCCCGGACGCAGGGCGTGCCCGCGCAAGGGAGGCGGGTTAAAACCGCCTCAGATAGCGCAGCGGGTCCTCCGCCCTGCCGCTGCGGCGCACCTCGAAGTGCAGCCCGTAATCCGTGTTGGCCCCGCTGTTTCCCACCTTCCCCAGAAGGCTCCCCGTCTTGACCGCGTCCCCTTCAGTGACCGAGACAGAGGCGAGGTGGGCGTAAACCGTGGAGAGCCCACGACCGTGATCGACGATGACCACCTGGCCGAACCCCCGGATCCAGCCGGTGAACAACACCTCCCCCGGCCCTGCAGCCCTCACGGGGGCCCCTGAGGCGGCCCGGATGTCGATCCCGGAATTGAACACCTTCGTCTTAAAGACGGGGTGTACCCTGGACCCGAAGGCCATGGCGATGGGCCCCTGGAGCGGCCATTCCAGCACCGCCCCGTTCGCGAGGTAGGTGTACTGTTGGGGCTGTCGTTGCGGTTTCTGTGGCGCGGGCGCCCCCGGAGAGGCGGGTGGAGCTGGAGAAGGTGCGGGAGCTCTCTCCTCCCGTCGCCCCCGCGCCCCCTTCTCCTGCATCAGGGCGATGATCTTGTCCCCTATCGCCTGCTGTGCGCTCATGAGCTCCTGAGCCGCCGCCTTCGCCTTTTTCTGCTCTCCCTGAACGTTCTTCAGGAGCACGTTGGTCCGCTGGATCGTCGCGGCGAACTCGTCGCGCTTCTTCTTCAACTCCGTCTGCTGGCGCTGGACCTGCGCCCGGCTCTTCTCCAGCTTTTCCCTGGACTGTTCAAGCTCGTCCGCCTTCCTGGCAAGGGTCTCGACGACCTTCTGATCCTGATTGGCCAAACGCCGCAGCATGTAGGCCATGATCAGAGCCTCGTGGGTGCTCCGCGTCGCCAGGAGCACGTCCAGCCTCTCCTGGGAGCTGTACTTGTACATGTCCACGATCCTCGTTCGCAGCTTGATGAGGAGGTCCGCCAGGAGGTTGCTGGTCTCCGCGATGCTCAGGTTCAGCTGAGCCATGGAGCCCTGCAGCCTGCCGCTTTCCTTCTCCAGAAAATCCATGCGGGCCTGGGACTCCAGCGCGCTGCGGCGAAGGTTCATGAGGCGCCCCAGGATGCTTCGGGACTCCTTCATTTTGCTCAGGGCAAGCTCGTTGTAGTGTTCGATCTTCCTGCTCAGGCTCTCCCGCTCCCGCTCCCGGATCGCGATCATGTCGTCGAGGGCCGCGTCCTGCGGGGACGGCGCCGCCTGAGCCGCGGACCACAGGAACGACAGGAGGAGGACGGCGGCAGGGAAGTTTTTTTTACCTTTCCACATCTTGATAGAAGGCCTCTAACCGCGCCAGCGCCTAGCGCCTCAAATAGTCCAGCGGGTTCTTCACCGTGCTGCCGATGCGCACCTCGAAGTGAAGGTGATACCCCGTCGCCGTCCCCGTCCTGCCCACCCTGCCCAGGGCCGATCCGGCCCTCAGCACCTGGCCCTCGCGGACCAAGGCCGAGGACAGGTGCGCGTAGACCGTCGAGTGGTTCCGGCCGTGATCCAGGATGACGACCTGGCCGTACCCCCTCAGCCAGCCCACGAAGAGGACTTCCCCCGCTGCTGCCGCCTTCACCGACGTGCCGGCCGGAGCCGCGATGTCGATGCCGGAATGAAAGTTCTTGGTCTTAAAGATGGGATGGATTCGCAGACCGAAGTTGCTGGAGATGGGGCCCCGAAGGGGCCAGTCGAACATGGAGCCGCGGCCCTGGCCCGCCAGGTAATCCACGCCGCTGCCCCTTCGCCGCCCGCCCCCCTGGACGCTGCGCTCCTGCTTGCGGCGCATCAACGCCAGGATCGTCTGGCCGACGGCTTTCTGGGCTTCCTCTGCCTCCCGCGAGGCCTTCTCGGCCAGCTTCTTCTGACGCTGGATCTGGCCGACGAAGGAGTTCGTGGCCAGGATCGTCTTGTGGTACTTCTCCTTCTGCTCCCTCAGCGCCTGGCTTTGCGCCTTCAGTTGAGCGCGGTGCTCGTCCATGGTCCTGCGCGAGAGGTCCAGGTTTTGATAGCGATATTGAAGCTGGGAGAGGAGCACCTCGTCGTGGCGGGCGATGAGCTGCATCATGTGTACGGCCTCGACGGCCTGAAAGACGTTTTCCGAGGAGAAAAAGAGGTTCATCTCCTCGGACGTTCCATACTTGTAGAGGTCCACGATCCTGTGCTGCATCCTGTCGGACAGCTCGTCGATCTTGACCTGCTCCCGCGTCATCTCGGCGTTCAGGATGGCGATGTTCTCATGGATCTTGTTCTGCTGCAGCTCCAGGACGGATATCTCCTGAGCGGCCAGGTTCTCGTCCTGCTCCAGCGCGTCGATACGTCCCAGGAGGCTGTCCACCTTGGCACCCATCTCCCGAATTTTTCGACGGTAGTCCTCGACGCGCTTGTCCAGCTCTCGGCGCCGCCTCTCCTCCGCGGCGATGCGCGTGTCGATGTTCTCGGCGGCGCTTCCCCGGGACGGGCACACAACGGGCGCCAGGAGCGGCAGCAAAAGGCCGAGGATCAGGACCCCCGCGAACTGCACTCTGCCTTTCAAGACGGCGCCCCTATTCCGGTCGGGTCTCGGCGTGCATGAAGCGCGCCACCACGATGTAGCTGCACACCCAACCCAGCGTCGCCCCGAAGCCGACGAGGAGGACGCAGAAGCGCGCGATCACGTAGGGGTCTGCCACCAGCCCCGACGTCAGAAAGGGCAGGTTGCGCTGAAGGATGGAGATGCCCGGCAGGTACGTCGAGACGATTCCTCCCACCGCGATCAGGGACCCCACGAGGGACAGAAGCGTGCCCTCCAGGACGAAGGGCGTCGCGATGTAGGCACGGGTCGCTCCCACCAGGTACATGATGCCGATCTCCTCCCGCCGGGAGTAGAGGGAGATGTGGATCGTGTTGTAGACGACCAGCGCGGTTATGACGATGGAGAGGACGAACATCATGAATGCCACGCGGGAGGAGACTCGGGAGAGGGCCTTGACCCTCTGGACGACCATCCCCGCATAGATGACGTCCTCGACCTCCGGCATGGCCATGAGCGTCCGAACCAGGGGCTCCACGTCGGAAGCGTTCTGGACCCGGATCTCGAAGTTCCACGGGATGGGGTTGTCTCCCAGGAGATCCAGGGCCCTCGACTGACTGCCCATCTTCTCCTGCAGTTTTGCGAGGGACTCCGCCGGGGAGTAGGCCTTCGTCGCCGCCACGGCCTCCAGTGCCTGAATTTTTCGCAAGACCTGCTCCACGTCGCTGCCCTTTCGGACGTAGGCCTGAATGACCAGCTCGCTTTCGAGGCGGGAGAGCAGGTTTTCGATGTTGAGGGAGAAGAGCGTCGTCATCCCAAGGATCCAGAGCATCACGGAGGCGGTGACGAGGGTGAGCATACCCAGGACCCAGTGGTTGACGATGAGGCGCCCCATGTCCCTCAAAATGTATCTAAAGGTTGTCATCGGCGAAGTATCCTCCCGACATCTCGTCGCGAATCAGCCTTCCGGCGTCGAGTTCAACGACCCTCTGACGGCAGGAATCCACGATGTACTGATTGTGCGTTGACATCACGACCGTCACCCCTCCGGCGTTGATGGCGAAGAGGACCTTCATCACGTCCGCTGCCGTGTTGAAATCCAGGTTGCCCGTCGGCTCGTCCGCGATAAAGAGCGAAGGGGAGTTGGCCAGCGCGCGCGCTATCGCCACGCGCTGCTGCTCCCCTCCCGACAGCTGAGCCGGCCGCATGAAACGGCGTCGCCAGAGCCCCACCTGTTCGATGACCTCGTTCGTTCGATAGGAGACGATCTTCGGCGGCACGGCCATGGCCTCCATCACGAAGGCGATGTTCTCGTAGACCGTCAGGTGCGGAATCAGCTTGAAATCCTGCGCCACCAGCCCCACGTCGCGCCTGTAATAGGGGATGTCCGCCTTTCGCATCTCCCGCAGGTTCACTTTGTTGACCCGAACCGAGCCGCGGGTCGGCAGAAGCTCCCGCGTGATGATCCTCAGGAGGGTGGACTTGCCCGATCCGGTAGCCCCGATGACGTAGACGAACTCCCCCTTGTTGATCTCGAGGTTGATATCTCTCAAGGCGACGATATCAGGCTCAAAGACCTTGCTCACCCCTGAAAAAGTGATCTTCAATATGGCGTTCCCCTTCGATAATCAGCTCATCGCAGGACGCGCCGGGCGCCCTATCCTACCCTGCGCCTGGCCCAGGCCTGCACCGCGGCGCTGACGACCTGAGTCGCCGTCAATCCGTAATAGTCCCTCAAGTTCTGCGTTGACCCGCTCTGCCCGAAGCCGCCGCTCGCCGTCACGGGCAGGACGGGCACCGGGTACTCCTGCGCGGCGAGGGCCGTCACGCTCTCAAAGAGCCCTCCCGCCAAAAAGTGCTCCTCCGCCACGACGCAGCACCCCGTCTTTTGGAGGGACGAGAGAATCGAGCGACCGGGCAGAGGGCTGACGCAGCAGCAGTCGATGACCTCGGCGTGCAGGCCCTGCTGCGCCAGAATGTCCGCGGCCTTCAGGGCCTCCTTCACCATGATACCACACGCGCAGATCGTGATGTCACCCCCCGGCCGCAGCGTTCGGGCCCCTGAAAAGCAGAGGGGCTCATGCCCCTCGCCCGAAGCGACGTCGCGTTCCTCCGCAAACCGGAGGAACGCAGGCCGGCGGCGGCGAAGGGCCTCCCGAAGCAGGGCGACCGAGGCGTCCCTGTCCGAGGGGACGAGAAGCGTTATCCCCGGCAGGAGGCGCATGAGGGCCACGTCCTCGAGCATTTGACGTGCCGCGCCCTCATAGCCCGCAGAGAAGCCGGAGTCGTACCCCACGATGCAGACCGGCAACGCGGTCAGGGCGATCGCAGAGCGAATCTGCTCATAGGCTCGGCCGAGGAGGAACGACGTCGCCCCGCTCAGGACGACCCTGCGGCCGCCATAGGCCATTCCCGCCGCCATCAGGACCAGCCCCTGTTCCCCAACGCCGGGGACGTAGGGACGCTGCCCGGCCCAAAGCGGCGGCGCACAGTCCCCCACAAGCGCCACGTCGGCGAACTCGCCGCCGTGCCCCAGGGCTTCCTCCACAAACGACCGGTAGACCTTCCGAAGCGTCATCAGAGCTCACGCCTTCATCCTGCTGATCAGCACGTCCGCCGCCTGACGGTCCAGAGGCCCCTCGTCGTCCATCAGGTCGTCGCTGACGTGCGGCAGCCCGCGACCGCGGACGGTTCGAGCCAGCAGGACACGCATCCCCTTCCCGCGGGACTCCGCCGTCAACTCGCCCCAGGCCGCGTTCAGGGCCTCCACGTCGTGGCCGTCCACACGGACGGCCTCGCAGCCCGCAACCGCGGAAAGCGCCCTCGCCGCATCGGCGTCTTCCCCGTCCGACTCGACGATGAGGATCAGGCCGGGGAGCGCCGCCTCCGCGGCGAGGGTCAGCGTCTCGTACACGGGTCCTGAGGCCAGCTCGTCCGCGCCGAGGAGGCAGACGACTCTGACCTCCGGCGCGGCGTCCCGCAGCGCCAGCGCAAGTCCCAGGGCAAGCCCCAGACCGATGCCACGCACCCCGCAGGACACGTCGATCCCCGGAGCGTGCCGAAACTCCGGGGCGGACTGCAACATGCCGCCCAGGCGCCGGTACTCCCACAGCTCCTCCCGCGGGAAAAAACCGTACTCCGCAAGCGTGGCGTACAGGGCGGGCGCGGCGGCGACGCGGCTCAGGACGAAGCGATCCCGCCCCTCGTCGAGGGGTGCTTCGGGGCAAACGCGCAGCACCCGGCCGTAGAGCCAGACCAGAAGGTCCACGCTGGACACGGCGGAAAAGAGGTAACCGTCGTGAAGCGCTCCCGGCATGCCGGCGATATCCCGACGCACGCAGAGAGCCCTCTCCTGAAGCGCCTCCGTCCCGCAACCCTCCCCCGGTTTCATTCGCTTCCTCCGCCACCGAGCTCGGTGAAGGTCCAAACGCCCCTAGAGCCCTGAATCGGGGCGTTCGGGAACGCGCTCTTCAAGGTCGGACGACCTGAGGCCGGCTCAAGGAGACGCCGCCGGGCCCTCTCATGTAGCGGGAGCGGTCCTCCAAAGCGCGATCGACATCGCGCTGCCCCCACAGGCCCAGCACCACCTCGCGGATGGGCAGCTTTCGGCGTTCCCTCAGCTCCGTCCAGAGGGCGGAGGGCAGAAACGCCCAGGTCAGGAACTCGCTTCGGGTGAGGCGGTCCAGGACGAGGTACCCTGCGCGCGGGTTGTACAGGAAGATCGGCGTAATTCGTTGCGACGCCATGTGCTTCAGGTCCCCCCGCGAAAAGGAGAGGGCCTCCAGCTCCTGGAGGTCCGATTCGGCGGGCAGGTTCAGGATGGAAAACCATATCCGGGCCCCGTTCTCCGGGTCGCCGAGCAGCTCAGGACCGGCTTTGAGCCAAGCCTTGAGGCGTGTGACGGCGTCGTACTCCCCACGCGCCATGGCAAAGCGAAGCGCCCAATACGCCTTTCGCAGGACCTCGTCGTCGTTCAGACAGAGGGCAAAGGCCGCCTCGTCCTGAAAGGGGAAGTCGTCGAAAAAGGCGGCGTGGTCCTTCATAAAACCCTTCAGGGTAAGGACCGTCGACACGTGGCTCCCCGGAGGGTCCATCTGGGCCAGCAGCTCCCCCCGCAGGAAGGTCACGGTGTCCTTCGGAAGGCTGATGAGCGCGGAAGCGTCCACGGGCAGCGTGAGCGCCTCGTTCTCGTAAAGCGACACGGCCGACATCCCCCCGCCCGGCTTTCCCCAGGACCAGGAGTCGCCGGCCCCTGCGGAGGGTACGCCCACCAGGCAGCGGTTGTGGGGCAAAAGCAACATCACGAAGGGACCCTCTGGGGGGGTGATTCCCTCCGGAGCGGATGCCTGCGGCAGCTTCGCCAGGGTTCCATTGGACATCAACTCAAAGATCAACCTGTTCCCCCCTCACGATTCGTCACGCCGCGCGCCCTCCGCAAAACGCAGGTCAAAACGCGCGTTGACAATCAAAGCATACCACAACCCCTCTACAAAAACACATCCAGTTTCATTCCGCGCAGGGAGGACGTCTCCCTGCGCGTGAAGGTCAGCCGGTAGGCCTTTCCCCATCCGAACGCGAAGCGGGCAGCGGCCGTTCATCGGTCTGGCCTGCTGCCCGCTCTTAACCCCACCCCTTATTTCTCCGCAAAGGAGAAGGTGAGCTCTCCGTCCTTCAGGCCGACGTCGACCTCGGAGTGGTCCCGGATACCTCCGGCGATGAGCGCCCGTGCCAGCTTCGTCTCCACGTTGTGCGTGATGTACCGCTTGAGCGGGCGCGCGCCGTAGACGGAATCGTACCCCGCCTCCCCGATGAAGTTCACCGCTTCGTCGCTGAAGTGCAGCGCGATCTGCCTGTCGGCCAGCCGTTCCTCCAGGTGTCCCAGGAGAAGCCGGACGATCTGACGGACCTCGTCGCGGGTCAGCGGCTTGAAGAAGACGATGTCGTCCACGCGGTTCAGGAATTCGGGACGGAAGGCCCCGCGCAGCGCATCCATCACTTTCCTCCTGGCGCTCTCCGATATCTTGCCGTCCGCCGTGATGCCCTCCAGCAGGGCGCTCGACCCGATGTTGCTGGTCATGATGATCACGGTGTTCTTGAAGTCCACCAAGCGGCCGTGACTGTCCGTGATGCGTCCGTCGTCCAGGACCTGCAGGAGGATGTTGAACACGTCCGGATGGGCCTTCTCGATCTCATCGAACAGGATGACGGAATAGGGACGCCGCCTCACGGCCTCCGTCAGCTGACCGCCCTCGTCGTACCCCACGTAGCCGGGGGGTGCCCCCACGAGGCGCGACACGGAGTGCTTTTCCATGTACTCGGACATGTCGATGCGGATGATGTTCTCCTCGCTGTCGAACAGCGCCTCCGCCAGGGTCTTGGCCAATTCCGTCTTGCCGACGCCGGTGGGCCCCAGGAAGATGAAGGAGCCTATGGGCCGGCGCGGGTCCCGGATGCCGCTTCGCGCGCGCAGCACGGCGTCCGCCACCAACTGAACGGCCTCGTCCTGTCCGACGACCCTCCGATGGAGGACCTCGTCCAGCTTCAGGAGCTTCTCGCGCTCCCCCTCCAGGAGCTTCGTCACGGGAATCCCCGTCCAGCGGCTGACGATATCCGCGATCTCGTCCTCCGTGACCTCCTCGCGCAGGAGGCTTCCGGGGGCGTTCTGCCCCTCCTTCTCCGCCTCGCGGGCCTTCAGCTCCTCCTCCAGCTTCTGCAGCTTGCCGTAGCGAAGCTCCGCCACCCGGTTGAGGTCGTACTGATGCTCGGCCCTCTCGATCTCGGCCTTCACCTCGTCGATCTGGCTGCGCAGCTGACGGATGCCCACGATGCTCTTCTTCTCCGCCTCATACTGGGCGCGGAGGGCGTCCGCTTCGGTGCGAGCCTCCTGCAACTCCTTCTGCAGCACCTTGAGGCGCTCCTGGGACGCCGCGTCCTGCTCTCGCTTCAGGGCCGTCTCCTCGATCTCAAGCTGCATCACGCGCCGGCTGGCCGCGTCCAGCTCCGACGGCAGGGAGTCGATCTCCGTCCGGATCATGGCGCAGGCCTCGTCCACCAGGTCGATGGCCTTGTCGGGCAAAAAGCGGTTCGTGATGTAGCGGTTCGAGAGGACCGCAGCCGCCACCAGCGCGTTGTCGCGGATGCGCACGCCGTGGTGGACCTGCAGCTTCTCGCGGATGCCGCGCAGGATGGAGATCGTGTCCTCCACGTCGGGCTGATCCACGGTCACGGGCTGGAACCGCCGCGCCAGGGCCGCGTCCTTCTCGATGTACTTGCGGTACTCATCGACGGTCGTCGCCCCGATGCAATGCAGCTCGCCCCGCGCCAGCATGGGCTTCAGCATGTTGCCCGCGTCCACGGCGCCCTCCGCCGCACCGGCCCCAACGATGGTGTGCAGCTCGTCGATGAACAGGACGATGCGCCCCTCGCTCTGCTTCACCTCGTTCAAGACGGCCTTCAACCGCTCCTCAAACTCGCCGCGGAACTTCGCCCCGGCAACCAGCGACCCCATGTCCAGGGCAAAGACCGTCCGGTCCTTCAGGCCCTCCGGCACGTCTCCGCGCACGATGCGCTGCGCCAGCCCCTCCACGATGGCCGTCTTGCCGACCCCCGGGTCGCCGATCAGCACGGGGTTGTTCTTCGTCTTACGGCTCAGGATACGGATAACGCGGCGGACCTCCTCGTCGCGCCCGATCACCGGGTCCAGTTTCCCCTCCCGCGCCGCGGCCACCAGGTCGCGCCCGTACTTGGCGAGGGCCTCGTAGGTGGCTTCGGGGTCCGCACTCTGCACCCGCTGAGAGCCGCGAACTTCCGTCAACGCCTTCAGGAAGCGGTCCTCCGTGATGCCCAGCCGATTCAGGATGCGCCCCAGGTTGGTGTTCGTCCCCTCGTCCAGCATCGCCAGGAACAGGTGCTCGACGGAGACGTACTCGTCCTTGAGCGCCTTCGCGCGCTCCTCCGCCGCGGCGAGGAGCCTGCTGAGCCGCGGGGTCACGTAGACCTTTCCCGGCTCCGCCCCGCTGCCCGATACGCGCGGCATACGGGCCACTTCGTCGGAGACGAGCTTCTCCAGCACCTTGGGGTCCACTTCCATGCGGCGAAGCATCCGAGGGATCAGCCCCTCCGCGTCCTGCAAGAGCGCCAGCAGAAGGTGCTCCACGTCCACCTGCTGGTGGCTGCGGGCCGCCGCAAGGTCCTGCGCCGCCGCTAAAGCGGACTGGCTCTTCGTCGTCAATTTATTGAAGTCCATGCCTATAACCTCCCCATGAAGGGTATATTCTTGATCTATCGTCCCTGGTCAAAGGCCCCGTAGGCCTCAATCCCTGACCAATAATGACCAAAATTATAGAGAAAGGTTTTATGCCCGCAATCGGTTATTTTTCGTAATCGGCCTTTCGAACCGACGACCGGGCGGCAGGTGCGGGGGCGCGTGCCTGCGGAGGCCGCCGGCCCCCTATGGCCTTATAGATGGGTGCAATCCCAAAAAACGCGGGGCGGGCGTCAGCGCGCGACACCTGCAAGGAAAAGGGGACCGTCCATCGACCGGTCCCCTTTTCCTTAACCCTTCCAGCTGCGAAAGCGCGTAATCTCCCTTTGAAAGACGAGGGTGATCGTGTCCGTCGGGCCGTTTCGGTTCTTTGCCAGGGTCAGCTGAGCCTCGCTGTCCACCCCAGGCTGGGTCTCCTCGTAGTAGTCCCTTCGATAGAGGAACATCACCGTGTCCGCGTCCTGCTCAATGGCTCCCGAATCCCGGAGGTCCGAGAGCATCGGCTTCTTGTCGGGGCGTTTTTCCGTCTCGCGCGACAGCTGGGAGAGGGCGATGACGGGGCAGGCCAACTCGCGGGCGACCCCTTTCAACATGCGGGAGATCTCGGAGACCTCCTGTTGGCGGTTGTCCGTCTGACGGCCGCCAAAGCTCATCAGCTGCAGGTAATCCACGATCACGAGCCCCAGGGTCGGGTAGCGGGACTTGAACCTGCGGCAGCGCGCCCGAAAATCCATCGTGGTCAGCATGGAGCTGTCGTCGATGAAGATGGGCCTCTGCGTCAGCACGCCGGCGGCATTCTGAAGCTCGTCCCAGTCCCCCCTGCTCATGGTCCCGGTGTTCATCGCCTGGAGGTCCACCTCGGACTGCGCCGCCAGCATACGCTGCACCAGCTGTTCCGCGGACATCTCAAGGCTGAAGATCAGGACGGCCGACCGGCTTCCGCCGCCCCCGAACTGCGCGATGTTGAGGGCGAAGGCCGTCTTTCCCATGGAGGGACGCGCGGCGATGATGTTCAGGCTTCCGGGCTGAAAACCGGCCGTCAAACGGTCCAGATCCGCAAAGCTGGACTCGAAGCCGCTGACGTCCGATCCGCTCTCCTGATAGCGCTGCTCGATGTTCTGAAACGTCCTGCCCAGAATGTCGCTGACGGGGCGGAAGTCGGCCCGATTGTTGCGCTGGGAGACCTCAAAGACGGCTCGCTCCGCCTCATCCACGATCATGGCGCTCTCCAGCTCGCTCGAATACGCCAGGCTGACGATCTTGCTCCCCGCGTCGATCAGCCGGCGACGGACGGACTTCTCCCGCACGATGCCCGCGTGGAAGGCGATGTTGGCCGTCGTCGGGACCTCCGCCACCAGGGCGGCGAGGAAGGGCTGTCCCCCCAGCTTGTCAAAGACGCCGCGCCGGGCCAGCTCATCCCCGATGGTGACAAGGTCCACGGGCCGGCTGGCGTTGAACATCTCCCCCATCACCTCGTAGGCGGCTCGGTGGTTGAGGTCGTAAAAATCCTCCGGCCTCAGGGTCTCCAGGGCGACCCCCAGGGCCTCGTGCTCGAGAAGGCACGCGCCCAGAACGGCCCGCTCCGCGTCCAGGTTCTGGGGCGGGACCCTGTCGTAAAGCTGCATTCGGTTCAGTCTTTCTGGGTGGTCACAGACAGCGTCATGTCCGCGTGGACGCCGGCGTGCAGCTTCAGCGCGAAGGGAAAACTGCCCGGCTGCTTGATGACGTCGTCCATTTTGATGTCGCGCTTGTCCACCGTCCGACCGTACTGCCGGCTCAGGGCCTCGGCCACCTGAGCCGTGGTGATGCTCCCAAAGAGCTTCCCATTCTCCCCCGCCTTCGCCTCGATCCTCACGGCCTTTCCCTGAAGCCCCTTCTTCGTCTCCTCAGCCTCCTGGAGCTGTTTCGCCTCCTTTTTCCTCTTGTTGGCCTGTTCCTCCTTCCACGCCGCCACCTTGCTGGGGGTCGCCTCGACGGCAAGCCCCCGCGGAAAGAGGAAGTTGCGGGCGTACCCGTCGCTGACGTTCACAAGCGCGCCGGCGCTGCCCACCTTATTGACGTCCGCCTTTAAAATCACCTGCATGAAAGATTCTCCCTTCAAAAAGCACAAAAGTCCCCGCGTCGGGAAAACACCGACCTAAGGCCGATCGGCGCTTCCCTGAAGGCATTACCCGCACCCTACGTCCTGCGGCGCGTCGCCCTGCTCCTGAAGTCGAAGACGATGTCGCCGATGCCCATGAGCACCTGCCACGGCCACGCCAGAGGGATCAGGAACAGGACGGCGGCCAACGTCCGAAGGACGGGGCCCACCCCTCGTCGCCCTATCCACCAGAAGGCCAGGGAAAGGCCCTCGACGAAAAAGAGGACGTTCAGGACCAGCTCCAGGTTGGCCGCAAACAGGGCACCTGCCCTCCAGTCGTCCAGCCCCCACAGGAGGTTGATGACGAAAGCGAGGAAAAACGCCGACAGCAGGGACTTTGGGAAACGCCATTCCGTAAAGGCGGGCAGGGCGGGCGGGCGGTGCGCCTGACCTCGCTGAAAATACCCGCACAGCTTGTAGTTGCAGAGCGCATCCAACCCCGCGTAGAGAAGGAGCATCGAGGGCGTCATGTAGGGCAGCAACGCAGCGGCCTGTCTCATATTTTCCTGCGTCGAGATCGTCTCTCGAAAACCGGACGAGAAGCCCGCGTACAGCCGCCCCATCATCTCCTCCACCTGTCCGGCGTCAGGGGCCAAAAAGTTGCGCCCCGTCAGCGCCCAGAGGAGGAAGAAGAAGAACAGCTTCTCTGTGACGGACACGAAGGTGCAGGCCAGAAGTGCCTCTCCTCCGCTCCAGCTCTTCCTTGAACTCGCGGCAAGGGCAGCGGAGAGGGGAGCCGAAGCGGTTACGAAGTACAGGGCGGAAGGGATCGACAGGAGGAGCGCCGTCAGCCCCCCCGTCAGGAGCACTCCCAGCCCCAACGACCTGCGCCCCTCCCGGCACCCCAGGAGGGCGAGCGGCAGTGGGGAGAAGAACAACCCCCAGAAGGTCACCGCCGGAACGTAGTCCTTCACCTTCAAGAGAAGGACCGTCAAAAGGGAAAAAAAGACCACACGGCCAAGGGTTCTTTGTTTAAAAACGCTCTCCGGCCCCGGCATAGTCCACCCCCTTCAAGGAATGAAAAAGGGAGAGCCCTGTGGCTTCTCCCCATGAAATTTCAGCCGACATCCCGTCAAAGAACAGATGCCCCCTCGCGCAACAGGAGAGGATCAGTCCAGCGAGTAAGGCAGGAGCGCCATGTAGCGCGCCCTCTTGATGGCCTCGGTCAAAAGCCTCTGGTGCTTTGCGCAGTTCCCCGTGACGCGGCGCGGAACGATCTTTCCCCGCTCGCTGATGTACTTGCGCAGCTTCTCAACGTCTTTGTAGTCGACCTTTTCCTGCTTCTCAACGCAGTAATAGCAGAACTTGGGGCGTCGTTTGGAGCCCCTGCGCATACCGCCGCGCGGCGCGGCGGCGCCTGCGGGCCTGCTCTCCCTCTCTCCGTTCATCTAAGATATCCTCCTTAAAAATCCCCACGGACCGCCGACAGAGGAGCGCTTGCCCGGACAGGCAGCTCCCACGAAGGTCCTCTCGGACGCCCTCGTCAAAAGGGGATGTCCGATTCGGCGCTCTTGTTGGCGTCCTTTTCCATCTCCGCAAAATCCATCGGGAAGTCGTCGCTGAACCCCTTCTCGTGGATGCTCTTGCCGAAATCCTCGTCGCTGGAGAAGGAGGACGGCGAGGAGGAATCGGGGGCAGCCTGGGGGTCGTAGGGGACCCCCTCGTCCGAGGTCCTCTTTCCACCCACGAAGACGACCTCCCCCGCCTCCACCTCCGTCACGTATTTCTTCCCGGACCCGTCGCGCGCGTCGTAGCTGCGCGAACGTATCCGGCCCTCCACGAGGACGCCGCTTCCCTTCTTGAGGTAGCGGCCGCAGCGCTCCGCCAGAGGGCCCCAGGCGACGACGGATATAAAGTCCGTTCCATCCTGATACTCCCCGCTCTTGTTCTTCCACGCATAGCCGACCGCCACGGTGAAACGGGCCCACGCCCGCCTCTCCACCGTGTAGCGAACGTCTGGATCGCGGGCGAGATTGCCCATAAGAACCACTTTATTGAACCCTCTGGCCATGGCCGTTCCCTCCCCTACTCGTCCAAAAGGATGATCATCTGACGATAGACGTTGGAACGCAATCCAAGGATACGGCGCAGCTCAAAGGTCGCCGCCGGCTCAAGGTCAAAATTGAAGAGCACGTAGTTCCCCTCGGATTTCTTCTGAATGGGGTAGGCCAGCGCCTTCTTTCCCCAGACATCCGTCTGGGTCACGTTGCCTCCCAGACTGCGCACGACTTCCTCGATCTTGCCGACCTCCTCCTTGGGGTCCTCAAGTTCAGCGCTAAGGATGGTCAACATCTCGTAATGCCGCACGTCTGTCACCTCCTCCCTGTGGTCTGATGGCCTCTTCCGGAAGAAGAGGCAGGGCATAAAACTTTTTTATTATAACGACAGACAGAGGTTTACGCAAGCGCCGCTTCAAAGACGCGCTTGACGTTGGTCTTGCACTCCTCGTACTCCTCTCCTTTATGCGCCTCGTACAGCTTCTCCGAACCGATGAACATCGTCGGCACGCTGTAGTAATCGTACTTCTCAGCCACCTCCGGGCGCTCGCTCTCCTCCACCCAATCCATCTCGATCGCCCGATACCGGGCATCCCCGGCCTTCAGTTCATCCATGGCCCTCCGGGCGTTCTTGCAATAGGGGCAGGCCTCAAGGTAAAAAAACGTGACCTTCTTCATCGCTGCAGCGCACCTCCCCAAATTCCGGACAAATTATGGATCACAACTCATATGACTCATATGAACGAAGGGGACGGCTCCAAAAGGCCGCCTCCTCTGTTTTCTCACGAATTATTTTTCGCTCTCGTTTCCGATCTCGCGGCCGCTCTTGAGCCCGGCATGTACAACCACGGACGGCTGGCAGTTCGTGTACCTGCCGCCGACGTAGCGACCGATCAGTCCCCCCACGATATCGCCGCCCCGAACCTCCTCGTCCGACGTGCAGTGATCCAGCAGCCCCTTCTCCATCTGCCCGGTGACCCCGCCGACGTTGGCCCTGCCGTTCACGGAGGCCGTCGAGAGACAGCGCATGGCAGTCCCCCCACGCCACAGGCCGAACGCGCCGCCGACCTGATTCGTCCCCATGACGTTGCCCTGGACCGAGGCGTCTTTCACCGTGCCCTGGGCATTGAACCCCAGAACTCCCCCCACGTTCTCCACGCCCTCCACGTTGCCGTCAAAGGCCACGGATTGAAACTGGATGGGACCGGCCGCGGCCCCCGCCACGCCGCCGACGTTTTCCGTTCCGGCGACGGTGCAGCGCTCGACTGCAGCATTCTGAAGGAGCCCGGCCTGAAACGTCCCCGCCATGGCCCCCACGTTCTCACGCCCCTCGATGCTGCTGCCGGAGACGGAGACGTTCATCAGGACGGATCCGAACGCGCCGCCGGCGATGCCGCCCGCACTGGCCCCCGCGCCCTTTACCCTGCCGATGAACTCCGAGTGCAGGAGGCGGCACTCCATCGCGTTGCCGATCATGCCGCCCACGTTCTGGCTGCCGGCGACGGAGCCGGACACGGAGACGTTCTTCACCGTGGACTTCTGCGCGGCACCGGCCAGGATCCCGACCTCCGTCACTCCGTTCACCTCGGCGTCCTCAACGGTGAGGTTGCAGACGTAGGCTCCCGAGAGCGTGCCGAACAGGCCCACCGGGTCCTTCCCCGCGTGTTTCAGCGACAGGCCGCTGATCGTGTGCCCATTGCCGTCAAAGACGCCGCTGAACGCCAGGGTTCTACCGATGCGCGAGAAGCCGATGGGAACCCAGGCCCTTCCTCCAAGGTCCACGTTGGCGGTCAGCCGAACGTACTTGCCCGCGTAGTTCCTCCCGCCATTGACCAAAGCGGCAAAGGCGCGAAGCTGCGCCTCCGTGCCGATGGTCCATGGGCTCTTTGCGGTGCCCCGCCCTCCCGTGAAGGGGGAGACCGCCTTTCGTTTGCCGGCCTCTCTCCTGCGTAGCCTCGCCTTCCGCACCGTCCTCTTTCCGTCAGGCGTCCTGGTCACAACCCGTGGAGCGCCCTCGGCGGAGACAGGGGCAAGCTCAGGCAACACAAAGGTGAAACTCAGAACGCATAAAAGACAGAGAGCAAAGCCAACCCTCATCAGGCCCTTTCCCGCTTTTCCCTCACGCGGCGATCTCTCGACAGACACCATCGACCTTGACATCCTTTCGCTTTATATTTTGAAACTCAAAAGCTCAAGACCACCTTGCACTCCATTTCGATCAAGGCATTCTCTTTACTATTTTATCCCAACTCAGGCGATCTTTGGGCACTCCACCATACGAATTTCCGTCGTTCGTTCTCGCCATCTCGTCCCCTTCACGATTTTGTTTTCAATACGGCAGGAAAAACCACCCATGAAAACGCAACTCAATATTGACATAACCCCCGCCGTTCTGCAAAATAAAGCGGCGAAACGCGGACGAAAATAGGTGTCGCGGCGCGGGCCTCGCCCGTTCAGCAATTTTTAGGAGGAAAACGACGATGATCTGTCAGCACTGCGGAGCCCCTCTGGAAGCGGGAATAGAGCTCTGTTCCTTCTGCGGCTCCCCGACGCCCTACGACGAGATGCTCCTGGACGAAAAGATCCAGCGGAAACAGGCACTTCAGCGGAAGAAGAAGCTGGCAGGGCTCGCCGCCATCAAGCACGTCTCAGACCTGTCCCTGCCCTTCCTATGGATCGCGACCATGGGCATCTACAGCCCCGTCTGGTATCTGACGAGGGCACGATCGCTGAACCGCATGAACTCCCCCAAAAAACTGCCCGCCTTCGCCACGATCGTCCAGCTGGTCCTCTACCTCGGCGCCCTGAGCCTTCCAGGTGCCTGGGAGGGGATCGGGGTAGACGCCGAGACGGCCTCGGCATACAACCACTGCGTGTTCGGCGCAAGCTTCTTTCTCTCCATCTGGCTGGCCTTCCGCGTCAAGGACATCCTTCAGGCCCATGCCGCCCAATACCTCGATAAGGCCGTCGTCGTTCACACCATCGCGCCGTCGGCGGCCCTTCTCGTCGTCTTCGGGCCCCTCTACCTTCAAACCCAAATCAACAAGATGATCTTCATGGAGCTCTTGAAGCCCGCCGTCTAGGCGCGGCAGGCAAACTTAAAAATTTATCGAGAATGGAGTGACGGCCCATCATGGCTTTGCTACAGATCGTACAGTGGAATGAGAAGATCGACAGCGGCGACGTCTTCGCGTGGCGTTGGACGGACGCCAGGGACCCGGTGCGGAGCAACGAGTTGGGGAACTGGACTCAGCTGATCGTCCAGGAGACTCAGGAGGCGATCCTCTTTCGCGACGGGCAGGCGCTGGACCTCTTCGGTCCCGGACGCTACACGCTCTCCACCGAGAACGTTCCCATCCTGCGGCACCTCATCAACCTGCCCACGGGAGGCGAGAGCCCCTTCAAGGCGTGGGTGTGGTTCATCAACAAGGTGAACGTGCTGGACGTGAAGTGGGGAACGCAGACCCCCATCCTGCTCCGCGACCCCGAATACCAGGTCCCGCTGCCCGTCCGGGCCTACGGCCAGTTCGGCATCCGCGTCAAGGAGAGCCGGCAGTTCCTGCTCAAGCTGGCGGGCACCCGCGTGCAGATCACCCGCGAGGACCTGGTGAACTCGTTCCGGGGGCTCCTGCTGAGCCGCATCGGCGACATGATCGCCACTTATATATCGCAGAAGAAGATCACCATCTTCGACATCAACGCCTACCTCCAGGACATGTCGGACGAGGCGACGGAAGCCCTGCGCCCCGCGTTCGACGAATACGGCATCGAGTCCGTAAATTTCTTCTTCGGCTCCATCAACGTCCCGGACGACGACGAGGCCGTTAAGGACCTGAAGCGGGCGATGAGCGAGCGGGCGCGCATGGACCTGAAGGGGTACAGCTACCAGCAGGAGCGCTCCTTCGACGTGCTGGAGGCGACGGCGCAGAACACCGGAGACGGCGGCGGGGGGTCCCTGATGGCTGCGGGCGTCGGCCTGGGTGCAGGCATGGGGCTTGGCGGCGCCATCGGACAGATGGCCGCCCAGATGGGGCAGTACGTCACCCAGGGCACCCAACCCGCCAGCCCGCCCGTAGCCTCTGCGGCCTCGGAAGCAAGCTGCCCCAGGTGCGGCAAGCCCTGCCCCCCCGCAAGCTCCTTCTGCCCTGCGTGCGGGGCGCGGCTTGCGGAGGAGGAGAACCAGGCCCCGGCCTCCACGCGCAACTGCCCGAAGTGCGGCAAGCCCTGCGCGGAGGACGGCAAGTTCTGCCCACATTGCGGACTGCCGCTCTCCTGCCCCAACTGCGGAACGCGGCTCGAAGCGGCGTCGAAATTCTGCCCGGAGTGCGGGAAATCACTTCTGCCGTAAGCGGCATTCGTCACGAAAGGAAGGATCGCCATGAGCATCAAAAGCGCTATCGACAAGCTACACCAGGCTTTTAACCTCGTCCTCGCCTTTTCCCTCATCGCCGTCACGGCGGGCGTCTTCATCTTCTTCCTCACGACGCCGGAGGAGCGGGGAACGACGTTTTGGATATCCATGGTCTCCCTCGCCTTTGCGCTGATCCTGGGCCTGCTCTTCTCCTCAAAGGTCGCGCTTTCCGACGGGCGGGAGGCGCCGGGCAACTTCTCCCACCTGATCGTCGTGGCGGCCTACTTCATCTTTGTCGTCGGGGCCTCCATCGCCAACGTCTACCTTCACTTCTCGACGACGACGTACTTCCTGATCCACGTCGGAGGGGCAGCGGCCTTCCTCCTCCCCCTCCTCCTGATCCACATGGCGATGCTGAAGCCCGGGGGCGCGGACCGCAGGGACCAGAGGGAGGGACGCCTGAGCCTCTCGCTCAAGGCAAGCCACCTCCAGGACCTGGTCAAGAACCTCGAGTTCTCCCTCAACCTGCCCGGAGAGGATTTCTCCCCCCTCCTTCGCCTGGCGGACTCCCTTCAGTACGCGGACCCCACCCCGGCCTCCAGGAGCACGGAAAATGTCCTGATCGGCGCCCTGAGCGCCCTGGATGGGGCCGTCGCTGCCCTCACGAACGGCACGGAGGCGGATCGGGTCGAAAAGTGGCAGGCGGTGCTGGCAGCCTGCCACGCCGCGGAGAGCGCCCTGAAACAGCGCAACATGGAGGTTATCAACGCAAAATAGCGTTGTGGCCCTGAGGTTCCCTCAGGGCCACAACGTTTCCGCGTCCGGCGACGGGCCGTTTCCGCTTCAAAAGCGGGATCAGAACAGGCCCGTGATCTTTCCGTGCTCGTCCACGTCGATGGAGAGCGCCGCGGGCTTCTTGGGCAGGCCGGGCATCGTCATGATCTCTCCCGTGACCGCCACCAGGAACCCGGCTCCAGCGGAGAGGCGCACCTCGCGCACCGTGATGCGGAAGCCGCTGGGACGCCCCACCTTCGTCGCGTCGTCCGAGAAGGAGTACTGCGTCTTGGCCATGCAGACCAGAAGGTCGTCCTTGCCCAACTCGTGGATGACCTGAAGGTCCTTTTCGGCCTGAGGCGTGAAGTCCACGCCCTCCGCCCCGTAGATCTCACGCGCGATGGCCTCCATCTTCTCCTTCGGGCTCATCTTCGCGTCGTAGATGAACTTGAAGTGCGAGGGCTTCTCGCAGGCTTCAACGACCTTCTGCGCCAGCTCCCTGCCGCCCTCGCCGCCCTTTTCCCAAACCTCGGACAGCGCGAAGGAGGCGCCCAGCTCCTTGCACTTCGCCTCCACCAGGGCAAGCTCCGCCTCGGTGTCCAGCGGGAAGCGGTTGATCGCCACCACCACGGGCAGGCCGAACTTCTGAACGTTCTCGATGTGCTTCTGCAGGTTGGGGATCCCCGCCTCCAGCGCCTTCAGGTCCTCGGTGCCCAGCTCCTTCTTGCTGCGGCCACCGTGCATCTTGAGCGCGCGCACCGTGGCGACCACGACGACCGCATCGGGCTTCAGCCCCGCGACGCGGCACTTGATGTCCAGGAACTTCTCAGCTCCGAGGTCTGCGCCGAACCCGGCCTCCGTCACCAGGTAATCCGCCGACTTCAGGCCCAGCCGCGTCGCCTGCACGCTGTTGCACCCATGGGCGATGTTGGCGAAGGGGCCACCGTGGATGAACGCGGGCGTTCCCTCAAGCGTCTGCACCAGGTTGGGCTTGATGGCATCCTTCATCAGGGCGGCCATGGCGCCAGCCGCGCCGATGTCGCCCGCCGTAACGGGCTTTCCGTCATAGGTGTAGGCCAGGACCATCTTCTTAAAGCGTTCCTTCAGGTCCGTCAGGTCCATGGACAGGCACAGGATCGCCATGACCTCCGAGGCGACCGTGATGTCGAAGCCGTTCTCGCGCGGCACGCCGTTCGCCTTCCCGCCAAGCCCGATGACGATGTTGCGCAGCGCGCGCTCGTTCAGGTCCATCACGCGGCGGAACACGACGCGGCGCGGGTCGATGTTCAGCTCGTTACCCTGCTGAAGGTGGTTGTCCAGCATGGCGGCGCAGAGGTTGTGCGCCGTGGTGATGGCGTGCAGGTCGCCCGTAAAGTGCAGGTTGATGTCCTCCATCGGGATCACCTGGGCGTAGCCGCCGCCCGCAGCGCCGCCCTTCACGCCGAAGCTGGGCCCTAGTGAGGGCTCGCGAAGCGCCACGCAGGCCCTCTTGCCAATCTTGTTCAACCCATCCGCCAGCCCGACGCTGGTGGTCGTCTTGCCCTCGCCCGCCGGGGTCGGCGTGATCGCCGTGACGAGGACGAGTTTGCCGTCGGGCTTCTTCTCGCGCTCCCTCAGCACCTCAGGGAGCACCTTGGCCTTGTACTTTCCGTAGCACTCCAGTTCGTCCTCTGAGATGCCCAGCTTTTTCGCGACCTCAACAATCGGTTGGGGCCTTGCCGCCTGCGCAATTTCGATGTCGCTCGGTACGTTTGCCATCTGAATCAGTCACTCCGTTTCTCTTAAGGATTTCGGGCGCGTGGCTTCACGCGCCGCCCCTCACTGTCCTGCCAGACAGTGGTGTGCCGCCAACGCCTCGATGACGGCCACGTCGTCGCCCTCCATCGGGAGCTTGCCCATGGCCTCGTATTCCTGCCGTCCGCCAAGGGAGGTCAGGATCTCAAGCATATCACCGCTCTCCTCTCCAAAACGGCCGGAGAGCAAACCAAACAGGATCACCCCGCGGGAGAACCAGTTGAGGAGGTCCCGCGACGTGGACCACACGTCCGCGTAGAGCGAGGCGAAGTTGAAGTCCTCCTCCTCCGCCTCGGAGTCGTCCACGGGCTCCGCAAAGTACCCCAGCATGTAGAAGGGGACGTTCGGGGACATGGTCAGCGCCTCCCAGAACATGCGCGCCGCCGTCCCCCGCTCCGCTCCCTTCGGCCCCAGCATGAAGGCCGCACAGAGCCTGGAATAGGCCCAGCCCAACTGGTGTTCCTCGTCCTGCATCGTCTTGCTGAGGATGAGCTGCCAGGCATTCTGCTCGATCAGTATTCTGTAGTAGAGGCTCTTGACCGCGCCGTTGTCGTCCAGGTCGTGGCGCAGGAGGCGTTCGATCAGCTCCATGGCCCGCTCGTCGTCCCCGACGCCATAGAGCGTGAACGCCATGCGCTGCATCAACGCCAGGGACACGGTCCCCAGGGGGTTGTCCTCGTAGGCCTCCTCACCGACCCCCTCCTCCTTCAGCACCGTCTCCACGGCCTCGAGCGCCCCCTGAAGGATCGACAGGCGCTCCTCGTCGTCCTCCGTCAGGTCGGCGCGCAGCAAGAGCGCCTCCGGATTGTCGGGCTCGATCTCCAGGGCCCGCGTCACCAACGCCTCCACTTCCTCCGCGTCCTCGGACTCATAGGCCCTGTCCAGAAGGGCCTCGACGTCCACTTCATCTTCGCCCATGCAAAAATCACTCTCCTTGAAAGGCAGGCGTCCGCCCCTCTCGCTCTGCCCTACTCGACATCCCAGTGGCCGCCGTTGTCGGGCTTCTTCTCCGGCGTCTCCGGGGCCCTGGTTGCGGGGAGGCTCCTGCGGTTGCCGTTCTCCGCGCCGTTGCCGCCGCGATAACCGCCCAGAGCGTCAAACCGGACCTCGCCGCCCCACAAAAGCCCCCACTGACGCGCCAGGTCCGCAAGGTCACAGGTCTCCGGGCAAAGCCAACCGATGCAGTTCCTGCGGAGTTCCCCGCCGATCCACTGGCGCCGGCGCTTCAGCGCCTGCCAGGTGTACTCCCCCGCCTGCGGCGTGATCTTCTTCCAGCGATCCCCAAGCCACACCCAGGCGCCCTCGCTCCCCGAACGCCAGGCGACCACGGTCCGCGCCATGGGGTCCCCGATGATCCCCATGCGGTCACAGCGGTAGTTCATGATCTTGCAAAATTCGGGATCGTTGACGTATCGGCCGCACAGCCCCGTCGCCGCGATGCGGGTCAGACCGGGGACCTGCCCGGGGACGACGGACCCCACCAGGATACAGGTCGGGACGAGCGCCCCGTCCGGCCCAAGCTGGCCGTACACCCAGCGGTTCTGGGCCGCCTGCGCGACGGGGAAGCCGTCAAAGGTAGCGTACCACCCGGCCGGCAACCCCATGGGCTTCCAAACCTCGAAATTCATGGCGTAGGGCTGTTGATACGCTGCGATCACCGCTCCGCCCTGAGAAAAAGGCCACACCGCAACCCCGACGGGGGACGCAGGACAGGGGCCAGGGTAGACGAAGGACGCCCCGGAGGACGACGCGCCGAAAAACACGAGGCACACCGACGCCGCAACGAGCGCAGCGCTTTTTCTAAACGACCGTCGCATACAAGATCACTCTCCATCATCGTGCGCCGCCCTCGCGTTCAAAAGGGGCGCCTACGGCACCAGAGATGTCGCTCTTATTCATTATACAGGGAATCGCGGAAATCGCACCCGACGCAAGCCCCGTTCTCTCGTTCTTCTCGCGCACTTCCGTCACGTCGATTCGCATCCGATGCTATAATAGGCGCAAAAGGCGATCTGCCGTCGAGGAGGTGAGGAAACGATGCTGAGGGTGGACCGTGAGATGAGCGGCTTCCAGGGTTCGACGCGTACTCCGTCCGGCGCGGGGGAGGTCGTCGAGACCAAGGGGTTCGCCAGCGTCGAGGACGCGCTGAAGCAGGTTGAGGAGGCCAGGGCAAGGACCTCGGAGGCCACGTTTCGGGCGTGGGACCGACACACCGACATGGTGGAAAAATCCCAGAAGCTGAGGCGAATCCGTATGCGACAGGAGGCCATTAAGCGAAGGAATCAGGAGCAGCGGGAGAACAGCCGGGAGCTCATGGCGCAGGTGGCGCTCCAGAACGCCAACCGCACGAAGATGATAGAGGCCGGCGCCATGAAGCGAAAGGCTCAGGAGAGGAACGCCGTCGCGTGACCCCATGTGACGAATTAAACCTGTCCTGAAAAATGCGAGAGAGAAGCGCACGGGCTCAGGCGGGAGTCCGTGCGCTTCTCTTCTCTCAAGGAATAGCGACTACAGCGGTTCGGAGGCCCAGGGGGGCAGTCGGCTCCACGCGGAGCGCAGTTCCTGCCGGTGTCGGTCCGTCTCCGGGTCCATGGACCGGAGCCGGGCGTAGAAGGCCGGGCTGTGATTCATCTCCGCCATGTGGCACAACTCGTGCAGCATGACGTGCCTCACGAGGTCGGGCGACAAAAAGAGGAGCCTGGAGTTCAGGTTGACGTTGTGGCGCACCGAGCAGCTGCCCCAGCGGCTGCGCATCTCCTTCACGAGGACGCGGGCCACGACCAGCCCCTGCTCCGCCGCCAACTCCAGCAGCATGGGCGGCAGCGTTTGCCTTGCACGAAGGCGCACCCACTCCCTCAGGGCCCGTAGCGCCTCCGTCCGGCCGAGGCCCGAAGCCAGGGGGATAACCCCCTCGGAGGCCGACGCACACCCGGCCTCCACGACCTCAACCCGCCACTCCTCGGAGAGGGCCGGGAGGCGCACCACCCCCGGCAGAGCGACGGGGCCCCGCCCCGCGTCGCGAGGGCGCGGGAGGAGCCGGCTCAACCCTCGAAGGATCCAATCCAGGTTTCGCTCCAAAAGGCCCTCCAGGTCCCTCTCCGGCCGGAAGAGACGCGGGACGAGGACGGTGAGGCCACGCTCGTCCACGATCAGGCGGACCGTCCTCCTGCGGGGGGCGCGGTGCAGCGTTCCGGAGAAGCTTCCCCCCGGCCCGCCGCTCAGGTCCGCCGTGAAACGAACGGCACTTCCCCGATCTCCCCGCACGGGGTCGAGAAAGCACCTCACCGTTTCCATGGCTGCCGCACGGCAGGCGCGGTCAGAACGGCCTCGTCAGGGTCGGTCGGAACAGCGTTTTGCGTCAAAGGTCGTCGCCCCCGTCAAACGCGGTTTTCCTTCCCCTGCAGCAGGCGGGAGATGTTGGAGCGGTGACGGAAGATCGAGAGGAGCGCCAGAGCCAGGGCCAGGAGCTGAAACTGCCACGGGGCCCCCAGCATCCAGAAGAAGACGGGCAGCATCAGGAGGGACAGCATGGAGGCCAGGGAGACGTAGCGGGTGCAGGACATGACGCCGTACCATATCGCGCCGCACATCAGGACGATGGCGAAGGAGTTGTAGGGCCAGACGAAGAACATGGTGCCGTAGGTGGTCGCGACGCCCTTTCCTCCGCGGAACTTGAGCCATATCGGGTAGTTGTGTCCGACCACCGCCGCGAAGGCGGAGAGCGCGACGAGCTCGTGGGAGGTCGTTCCGGCGTGCGCAGCCAGCAGGAGCGCCAGCGCCCCCTTGGACATGTCCACGATCGTGACGAAGACCGCCCATCCCTGCCCCAGGGCGCGGCGAACGTTCGTCGCCCCGATGGAGCCCGACCCCACCGTCCGAATGTCGATTCCGCGGGTGAGGCGCACGACGAGATAGCCCGTGGGCAGAGAGCCGATCAAATACGAGATGAGCATCCAAAGCAGCACAACCTGCAAATCCCATTCCCCCCTCCGCAAAAGCGGCCTGCGCGGCAGGCAGGCTCAGTCGATGCCCAAAATGCGATCGTTGCCGCGCTTGATCCCCAGCTTCACGAGGTCCTTGTCCTTCAGGACGTCCCACTTGGAGTTCAGGACCAGCAGGAAAAGAGCGGAGAAGGGGTCCATGCGCCACGAGACGTCCCTGCGCCGGACGTCCATGCGCACGCCCTGAAGCTGCCTCAGCCCCCGGTCGTCCTCCTCCATCTCCCCCAGGAACTCCCGAACGTCGGAGATCGTGTCGATCCCCGCAGCGCGGAAGATCCGACAGAGGCAGCCGAAACTCTCCTTCAGGTAGTCCGAATCCGGAACGAAGGGCGGGAACCCCGCCTTGAGCGCGATGGCGTTCCAGGTACCCAGCAGGCTGGGATCCTCCTTGAAGTAGTGGTACAGCTCATCATCGGTAAAGGTGCGCTCGGCGACAAGCGGCTCCTGGGGCCGCCGCCGGCCCTGCGGCGCGGACGGCACGAGGAGCGCCTCGTCGCCGACCTGCGCGCGAAGGGCCAGGAACCCCTCGTCGGCCTCCTCCAAGAGCGCCGCCAGGCGCACCAGCTTGCGCTTCAGCTTCTTCTCGGAGACCGTGCTGACGTTCAGGTCCACCCTGGGCGCAATGGCGGCCCAGGCGTCCTGGAGCATCGTCCTCAACTCAAGCCGGAAGCTCAGGTTCCTGTACTTCGCCCACTCGCGGAGCGTGGAGCGCGTCTCCGAGAGCGAGAGCGTGTAGACCACCGCAGGATAGCCGAAGCGGAAGGGGTCCTCCAACCCGCTTGAGGGGATGGAGCGCCCCATGTCGACGTCAAACTCCGAACGGACGACCTCCTCGATCTGCTGAACGTCCTCCGGGAAGCGCAAAAGCACCCGCACCGTCACCAGGTCCACCCCTGAGAGGCTGTCCTCGTCCAGCGCGTTCAGGGCTCTGAGCAGCTCGTCCGGCTTCTGCGCCCATCCTTCGATCGCCTGAAACTCCACCCCCTCTCCCTCGATAAGGTCCTGAACCAGATTGCGTATGCGTGAGGCGTACTCCTCGTAAAGGGAGAACTTCTCAACATAACTGATGCCCAGCTCATCAATACGACGTTTGTCCAATACAATCACCGCCAGAGAACGAGTTGCACGCCGCTTTAGCTTCCATGCGCACGAGTCATTTCATCTATTATTGCAAAAATTATGTGGGGCTCGCAAGGCGGTGACCGCCCGTTGCCCCCATTCGATTCGAGGGCGGTCCGCTAAAATGCAATGCCTCACTGAATCGCGGTGCGGTTGACCGGTTCCCCCTGCGAGGACGGGCAAAACGATTTCATCAACGTTCCTTAAGTATAACGCAGGAGGCTCCTAATGAAAAGCACGGATGCGCGTTCCGGCCCATCCGGCTTGAAAATTTGAATTTGAAGATTGGGGAAGGCGGAGGCACCATCATGCCTCCGAAAGCGCCGCCCGACAAAGGGCATCCACGTCCTCGCGAACCTTCTCAGGGGCGATCGGGAGGCGGGGGCGGACCAGCTTCACGGCCCCTTCCGCAGGGTTCCCCACCCCGGAGAGCCCCACCCATTCCGCAAAGGCCGCCGTCTTGGGGTCGTAGGAGAGGAGGGCCAGCGGCGTCCCGTAGATCGCCGACAGGACGGCGAAGTGCAGCCGCATCCCGACGGCGCCCGTCGCCGCGCTCCAGAGGGGCGCGACGTCCGACGCGCTCTCCGCGAGGACCGTGCGCTCGATCCGCAGCCGCCCCATCCGCCTCGCCCCCTCCAGGAGCTCATAGTCCTCCGGCGACATGGCAACGCCCACCCGCTCGCCGTCAAAGGCATCGACGCACGACGCGGCAAGTTCGACGAACCGCTGAGGCCCCGCGACGGGCCTCAGGTTCACGAGGAGCCTCTCCCTCCCCGCAGGGGCCGCGTTTTTTGGCATCTCAAGCGCCAGAGACAGGTCCGCTCCCGGCGTCGCCCGAACCCCCAGGCGCCGTGCCCACTCCATGGAGGGGCCGTCCCGAAGTTGAAGCACCGTGCAGGAGGCGAGCGCCGTCCGGGTCAGCCATCGCGCCGCGTGTCGCCTCAGGGGGCCGATCGACTGCCCCAGGGCCCAGGGGCGCGCCCCACACAGGCACGCCAGACGGACCAGCCCCCAATACCAGAGGCACGAGAGCAGGCTCGTGCTGTCCTGAAAGAGCCCTCCGCCGCCCAAAAGCAGCGTATCGCTGGACCGCAGGACCCCTCGCACGGCGGAAAGGTTCCAGCGGTCCACGGAGTCCGCGCCCAGGATGCAGGACGTCTCAGCCGGGACGCTGGACAGGACCACGACCCGATCGCGCCCGACGCCGCAGCGCTCCAACGCCTCCAGCGAGGCCCGCAACAGGAGCTCGTCCCCCAGGTTGCCGAAGCCGTAATAGCCGGCCAGGGCAACGCGATAGCGGCGGCTCATTCCGCCAACGGGCGCATCGTCCTCAGAAGGGGCAGCATGAGCCAGCGAACGACCGCCACGAGGAGCGCTCCGACCAGCAGCCCGGTCCAGAGCCCGTTGAACTCCCTCAGGAGGATGAACAGGATGGGCGTGTGAAAATGGCAGAAGCTGTTCACGACGGACGAGAAGCCCAGGACCACCCCGATGCGCAGGACCTCCCGATACTGCGCCCAAAGCCCTCTCTTGACGAGGAAGGCCAGGAGCAAGAGACAAGGGTATCCGAGGAAGACCTCCTTGCTTCGGGGCCGCGCGACGAGCAAACGTTCGAGAAATTCGCGCATCCGGGCCTCAAAGCCGGGGATGAACCGAACGTTGTCGCTTCGGAACAGCATGACGGCCAGCCCGACCAGCAGCACCCCGCCGAGCAGGAGCTCCCCCCACAGCGGCGGGCGACGGAGAAGGTCCGTCAGGGACTCCGGGTGGACGCGGTTCCTGAGGTCGTGGACCAGCACCAGGAGCGGCGGCAGGAGGAGCGTCAGCTTCACCCCGGAGAAGGTCTTGAGCCTCAGCATGTAGGACGGGACGCTGAAGAGGGCGGCCAGGGCCAGCCCCCCCACGACGGCAACTCCGAAGGCCTCGACGACCCTCTGCCACAGCGGCGGGCGTCCCTGGAAGTCCAGCGCGGTCAGCGCGGCCTCCGTCACGACGAGGGGGGCGGCGAAGGCCCCGGCCAGGCGGGCTGCCGCGGGGAACTTGAACAGCAGAAGGGCCAGGACCGCGGTCGAGGCGGCAAAGAACGACGCGGCGCGCAGCCCGATCGGCCCCGACGTGCAGGCGTTCATGCGGGCTGCGAGGCGCCAGGACATCAGGAGCAGGAGGGCGGCCAGGGCGACCGCGGGCCAGGGGGCTGCGGCACCCCATCCGCTCCCGAACGCCGGACGGGGCCAACCCATGGTGAAGCCATGGGAGATCAACGTGTCGGCGAGCGCGGCGATCTCCTGAGCCACGTCATCGAAGGTGGCGGTCCCCATGTTCTGGGGGGAAGGGCGCACCACCAGCAGGCGAACGCTCCTTTCCACGGCGGCGCGCAGGAGCCGCTCACGCAGCGCCCGACTTGTGATGTTGCGCGCCATCAACTCCTCGTTGGTGACGCTGTGCAGGGGCAGGAGGAGGGGAAAGGCCGCGGCGTCGAGCGCGCCGGCCCCGACCTGACGAGAGAACTCGACGGAGGCGACGGGGAGGTCGCGCTCATGGGAGACGGAGGCGAGGCCGCTGACGTCGGGATAGCCGGGGACGATCTCCCCTGCCGGGGCGAAGGCGGCGATGGGATAGGCATCCGCCGTCGCCCGAAGCGCGGCCGCGGCGTTTGCCACGAGCCAGCCGAGCGTCTGAGCGGGGCGATAAAAGATGGGGAGCCCAGCCTCCTTTGCCGCATCGAGCCCTTCGACGTCCGGGACGACGCCGACGTTTTTCATCATGTTGATGGGGATCGGCAGGGTCACCGGCCCCGCAGAGAGCGCGTCAGCCGACGCCACCAGGCGGATGCGCAGCCACCGCGACAGGCGTTCGGCGTGTGGGCTCTCCGGCATGATGGAGAGCAGCGTCCCCTGGCCCTCCCCCGCGCCCCGCCTCAGGCTCAGCATCACCGCCGGGCCGATCCCGTTCTCCAGGTCCTCCCCCGTCAGCTCGCTCACCATGAGGCCGCTCAACCCTTTCCCCTTGAGCCGGCTCAGGGCCTCGGAGGTCGAGAGCCCCGCGCTGCGCGCCAGGGGCAGGATCGATCGAAAATCGGTGACGATCGCCACCGTCCGGTTCGCGCCTTCGGCGCGCCATCGCGGCAGCAGGCCGGGGAGGGCACAAGCCACAGCGAACAGGAGCGTCAGCCATAAGAAACAACGACGAGACATCTTCAAACCTCCACTTTACCCTCAGAAACCGAAAGAGCGTTCTTCCACGCAAACGCCGGGCCGGTCCCATCCCAGCATCCCGTTCAGACAAAAGCCGAGGGACTCCATCATCTGGCCAAGGCGACAGAGGGGGAGCCCCACGACGTTGAAGTAGTCTCCCCGAATCTCAGAGACCAAAAGCGCCCCACGCCCCTGTATCGCGTAGGCCCCCGCCTTGTCGTCGCCCTCGCCCGAGGCGGCATAGGCGCGGACGGCCTCCTCGCTCAAGGGGCGAAAGGTGACGGAGGTCCGCTCCACGCAGGAGAGAAGCCGTCCTCGCCAGGAGACGGCGAGCCCGGTCATCACCTCGTGGGTCCGTCCCTGAAGCCTGTGCAGCATCGCGCAGGCCTCGCGGCGATCCGTCGGCTTGCCCAGCGCCAGGCCGTCGATGGCGACGACGGTGTCCGCCGCGACGACGGGGAGGTCGCTGTCCGCAGCGCAGGCCCCGGCCTTGAGGCGGGCGAGGCGCTCGCAGAGCTCCGCCGGCCCTTCCCCCGGACGGTGGGACTCGTCCACGTCCGGCGACAGGACATCGAGGTCCCATCCCAAATCGGACAACAGGGCCCGACGGCGGGGGCTGCTGGAAGCCAGCCTCACGCGCAGGGGCACGACAACAGGTCGCTCCGTCATGAGGTTCCCCCTAAAAGAGGTCCAGGGCCACGAGGATGGCGGCCGATCCGACCAACAGGCAGTAAAGCCCGAAATACGCCCACCGCCCGGACAAGACCAGGCGGCGCAGAAGGCGAAGCGAGAGCCACCCCAGGACAAAGGCCACCGCGGCCGCCCAGGCCCAGCCCTCCGGAAGCGCGGCGACCGTTCCGGCGCGATGGATCTTCAGGAGCTCCAGGAGCGTCGCCCCTAGGACCGCGGGGATGGAGATCAGGAAGGAGAACCGAAAGGCCTCGCCGACCGCAAGCCCCATCAAAAGTCCCGCTGCGATCGTCGCGCCGGAGCGGGAGATTCCGGGCAGGACGGCCGCGCCCTGAGCCAGGCCGACGACGATGGCCGCAGCGGCGCGAAGCCTCCCCTGCCGGTCCGCGAAGAGGGGCGTCAGGGCAAGGATCGTCCCCGTCAGGAGCAGCCCGCCGCCCACGGCGAGGGGCGAGGTCATGGCCCGTTCCACCGTCCCCTTGAGCGGCAGCCCCACCAGGGCGGTCGCGGCCGAGGACAGCAGGATGAACCAGCCCATCCTCCACCCCTCCCGCTCCCGTTCCGCGCTGAAGAGGAGCCCCCGCAGCCATTGTCCGGCGATCGTGACGACGTCCTTCCAAAAGAAGACGAGGACAGCCAGCATGGTGGCGCAGTGCAGGAGGACGTCGAAGGACAGGAGCCCTCCCTGGTCAAGGCCAAAGAATATCTGAAACAGGGCGAGGTGCCCGGAACTGCTGATGGGCAAGAACTCACAGAGCCCCTGCACGGCGCCCAGCACAAGGGTTTCCACGTTAAAAGCCACCGCTGCATCACCTCAAACGTCAAACCAGGGAATAATCCGCAAAACCGTCCGCCGGCCGGGCGCGCCGCATCCCCCTAGAAAAAGTCCTTCTCCATCCATGTGTCGTCCGCCCCGTGGTCCTCCCCGATCACGGAGATGACGGGCAGGACCACGGCATAGGAGTAGTTTCGGCGCCGCAGGACGTCGCGGACCCGGCTGCGGATGACCTTCGCAACGGCTTCCCGATCGACGGAGCGACTGCCCGCGAACTCCCTGATGCCGCGCTCGGCGGCGGCCCGGATCTCGTCGAACACCCGCTTGTGGTCGTCTGAGATGAAGACGCCCTGCGTCTCGATCGCCAGGGGGGCCGCCAGCGCCCCCTTTTCGCCAAGGGTTGCCGCAACCACCAGCACGCCGTCCTCGGCCAGGTCCCGACGCTCCCTCACGACGTCGCTCTTCAGCCCGCCCACCGCGTTTCCATCGATCAGGACCGCGCCCGACGGCACGTGTCCCTTCAGCTTCGGCTGGAGCCCCTTCGTGAAGGTGAGCACGTCGCCGTTTGCCATGATGAAGACGTTCCGGGGGGGAACCCCCACCTCCTGAGCCAGCTGGGAGTGGCGCACCAGATGGCGGTATTCCCCGTGGACCGGGACGAAATAGTCGGGGCGCACCAGGTTCAGGACGATCTTCAGCTCCTCCGAGGAGGCGTGTCCGGAGACGTGTATCTGTCTGCCCGGCTCGTAGACCACCTCGCAGCCCAGCGCGAACAGGCGATTGATCGTGTTGTTGACCAGCTTCTCGTTGCCTGGAATGACGGACGCCAGCAGGAACACGGCGTCGTGGCTGCCGAGGGTGACCATGCGGTGTTCCCCGCGGCTCATCATCACGAGGCCGGAGAAGGGCTCCCCCTGGCTGCCCGTCGTCATGATGACCAGCTGGTTGTCCGGGACCCTGCCGATGTCCTCGACGGGGACGATCATCTTCTGGTCCAGCTTGAGGTACCCCAGCTCGCGGGCCAGCTCCACGTTGCGGATCATGCTGCGGCCCAGGAACGCGATCTTGCGGTTGAAGCGCATGGCGACGTCCACGACCTGCTGAACGCGGTGGACGTTGCTGGCGAAGGAGGAGATGATGATGCGCCGAGACCTGTAGTTGCGGTAGAGCTGGTCCAGGGTGCCGCTGATGATGCGCTCGGAGGGGGTGAAGCCCGTGCGCTCCGCGTTCGTGGAATCCGACGTCAGGAGGAGCACTCCCTTGTCTCCCTCCTCGGCGAACGCGCCGTAGTCCGTTATGCGCCCGTCGATGGGGGTGGAGTCCAGCTTGAAGTCCCCCGTGTGGACGATGCGCCCCAGCGGCGTCTCGATGGACAGGGCCACGCCGTCCGGGATGGAGTGCGCGACGGCGATGAAGCGAACCTTGAAGGGGCCGATCTGGACGACGTCGCCCGCCTTGACCTCGTTGAATTTCGGCCGGAAGTTGGGCAGGTCCTCCTGCAGCTTGTTCTTGATCAGCCCCAGCGTCAGCCTGGTCCCGTAGAGCGGGACGTTCAGCCGCGGAAGGACGTAGGGGAGCCCTCCCGTGTGGTCCTCGTGCCCGTGGGTGATGAGGACGGCCAGGACCTTCTCGCGATTGGCCTCGAGGTAGGAGATGTCGGGCACGATGTAGTCGATGCCAGGAAGCTCCTGGTCGGGGAACATCAGCCCGCTGTCGATGACGATCATGTCGTCCCCGTACTCCACCACGTACATGTTCTTTCCAATCTCGCCGAGCCCTCCCAGGGGGATGAAGCTCAAGTGCTCCTTGCCCTTCCCAACGCCGGACGCCCTGGGCCTCCGGCGCGACCGTGCAGTTTTCTCTGCCATGAATGCGCATTGCCTCCGTAAATTTATTTATGTCCGTAAATTTATTTATGATTGATACCGTCCGCCGCTCTCAGGCAGACCTGCGTTCACTACGAATCGCCCCGTTCGGCTGCGAGCGGGGGCCGACGCCGGCATGTCCGCCCCTCGCAGCTTCATCTTATGGCGTCCTCATCTGCCGAGCGAAAACAAACTTCACTTTCACTCAACAATACTTTTACTCGACGATCTTGATGGTTTCCCCTGTTACTTGAAACCCCACCCGCAGCGCGGGTCAATTCCTGCCGTCGCGGTCGGGCCCACTCGCCCTGCCGCACAGCGGGAAAGGCTCACTCCCCCTGCGACGCCCTCTTCTTCAGTATCTCAGAACCGTCATTTCGGCCAATCCCAAGGAAAATCGAGGCGAACATCACGAACATGAGCACGTAGCCGTAGACGACGAACGGCGTAACCTGAATGGCCGCCAGGGGCGCTTTCGTCCCCGACGCAAAGCTGATGGTGTAGATCACGGCAGGGGTCCAGGGCATGGAGTAAACGAGCGTGTTGGACTGCGCATCCAGCAGGTTCGCCGCCCGATATCCCGTGAAGCCGTACTTCTCCGACAGCGGTTTGGCGAAGGAGGCGCCAACCGCCAGGATCGCCGGGGCGTTCAGCCCCATCACCGCCGACAGGATGATGACCATCAGGGAGATCACGACCTCCGCGCCGCAGGCGGTGGAGGCCACCGTCCCCAGAGCGTTCAGGAGTTTTTTGTCCCCCCCGCCGGCGCGCATGATGGCGATGGAGCCAAAGAGGAGCAGCGCCAGGATACAGACCTGAAGCATACTGGCCAGGCCCATGTAGAAGATGCCGTCCACCGTCCGGTCCAGCCCCTCACCGTGAACCGCGATCAGGGCCGTTTGCGCGGGATTGACGGCGTCGACCTGCAGAAAGTCAAACTGGCCGGAGGCCACGCCAACCACCGCAGCGGCCACAATGCCTATCGTCGTCGCGATGATGATGTCTCCCGTCCTCATGGCCATAACAAGCGTTAAAATCACCGCCGCAAGCATCCAGAAGGCCCTGGGGTCGTAAGAGAAATTCGCGTTGACCGCGGAGGCCGCTGTGTCCAGTTTCGTGGAGAGAAAGACGGTTATCGCGATGGTAATGCAGGCTGCGACAAAGGAATATTTGAACCGGGAGCGAACGACACCGGGCACATCCACCCCCTGCGAGGTGGCGGAACAGATGGTGGTGTCCGAGACGGGGGCCAGGTTGTCGCCGAAAGCGGCGCCCGATATGATGATCCCGGCCAGGAGGGCAGGATGACAGCCCAGCTCGACGCCCGCCGGGTACAGGACCCCCATGGCCGCCGCGATGGTGCCAAAGCCGGTGCCGCTGGCCGTGGCGAACAGGCAGGACGCCAGGAAAGTGATGACAAGGAACGCCGTGCTCCCCACGCCAAGCCCTGCAGCGTAGCCGGCAATGGCCGCCGCAAGTCCGGAGACGCGCAACAGCCGGGAGAACACGCCCGCCCACAGCCAGCAGACCACCGGCGTGATCGCCTCCCTGCTGGCGATGCCGGAGATAACCACATCCGCGTAATGCGCCTTATCCCTGGAGAAAAAGAAGGTGACGATCAACGCCAGAAATGCAGGAACCCAGAGAGCTCCATCGGAGATGGACCCCCAGAAAAATGTCGTCAAAAGGATCAGGGAAAGAAAGATCACAAACGGTAAAAACGCCATCCATTCCCCGCCGTAAAACTCCAGTTTCCTGTCACTCATGCCGTTTCCTCCTCAAGAGTTCCGCTAAAATGCCGTCCTGCGTGGACGGGGACAATCCATGCCATCTTAAAAGCTGTCGTGGGGTGGACGTCAACTTGGCCATACCGCACCTGCGGTGCCTTTTGTACCTGCACCCCCGGCGCCCGCCCTGTCCACTTCGGCAGCTGGCGACAGCAAAGGCGGCCTCGAACGGACTCGGCTCACCCTGCCGTCCATAAAGCAGGGAGTCCCCGTCTCGCCGCGACGGGGACTCCCTGCTTATTTTAACCTAAAGCTCAGTTTCTTGCCAACGATATCGAGCGATCGTCAGCGGCGCTTTCCAAAGAGGCGCAGAAGGTAGAGGAAGATGTTGATGAAGTCGAGGTAGAGCGAAAGGGCGCCCAGGACGGCCACCTTGCGGATCGTAACGCCGTCCTCCCCGTCCTCGATCTCGTCCCCCATCCGGCGGATGGCCTGCGTATCATAGGCGGTCAACCCCAAAAAGACGATGACGCCGATGATGCTGCTCACGAACTCCACCATGGTGGACCGGACGAACAGGTTGACGAGGGCGGAGATGATGAGCCCGAAGAGCCCCATGTACAGAAAGCTGCCGAGCGACGTCAGGTCGCGCCGGGTGTAAAGCCCGTAGACGCTCATGACGGCGAACATCCCCGCCGTGGAGAAGAAGGCGGCGTACACGGACTCCTGAGCGTAGATCAGAAGCACCCCCGAGCAGAGCAGGCCGTTCAACACGCTGTAGATCACGAACAGGGCCGACGCGGCGCCGGCTGAGATGCGCCGGATCCCCGCACTCAGCGCAAACACGAGGCCCAACGTGGCGACGGCGACGACGATGAGCGGCATCGGCGAGCCGTAGAACACCCTCATCAGGGTCCCGTTGGACGCAACCCCGTAGGCGGTGACGGCCGTCAGGATCAGTCCGATCGCCATCCATTGATAGACGCGACGGAAAAGCGCGTTGACCAGATCGACGCGCGAGTCCGCGACCGAGTAGGAAAGCTCCCTGGTAAACTCCTGCGACATTGCAATCTCCCCTTTACGAAAATAAAATTCGATGTCCTGTCTTAAAGCCGGTGCCCCACGAGCGCTTCGAGGTCCCCAGGGCCACAGCGGCGGGGGCAAGCCCCACGCGCTCTCTAGGTTGAGTTTATTTTATCAAACCACCAATCCGAACGCCATGGGGCGAAAGGCGGAGCGACGGCGATCTCAAAACGTCCCCTTCGCTGCCTTCGTGGACGAAGCGGGAGCAGCCGGGCCCTGCGCGCGCTCAAGGCCTGTCGCCCGGAGGGTTGAAAAATATGTTAAAATACGCCCCAGCCAATGATTTCGGCGGCACTGGACCGGATCGTGGAGACAGAGCTTTCAGGAGGCTTCAAGTGGTGAGCAGGAAAAACGACAATCAATCGGTGGTGACGCGGAGCGGTTTTGAGAGCATGACGGCGGAGCTGACGAACCTTCGGACGGTCCGTCGGCTGGAGGTCGCCCGTCAGCTCGAGGAGGCCCGCGCCTTCGGCGACCTCAGCGAGAACGCGGAGTACGCGGCAGCCAAGGACGAGCAGAGCAGGGTCGAGGGGCGCATCATGGAGCTGGAGGTGATGCTCTCCAAGGTCAACGTCGTCGATGAGGCCAACCTGGACACGAATCGGGTGGGCATCGGCCTGACGGTTTCGCTTCAGGACCTCGACTCGAAGAAGGACTACACGTACACCCTGGTGGGCTCCGAGGAGCTCTCCAGCTCAAACAAGGAAAGCACTTCGGCGGTGCAGCGCATCTCCCAGAAGAGCCCCGTCGGCCAGGCGATCCTCGGACACGCCATCGGCGACGAGGTCCACGTCAAGATCCCCGCGGCACGCGCCGATTGAAGATCACGAGCATCGACCGTGGCGGCATCAAGGCAAAAAGGAACTGACGCTCCGGAACGAGCGGCGTTTCCCAGAGTCCTCATCCTCTGCCCCGACCTTGAGATCGGCGGGCTTCAGCGCGTCGCGGTGAACCTTGCCAGAGGGCTTTCCGACCTGGGCGTCCATCCCCTCTGCCTCGTCCTCCGTCGGGGCGGGGCCCTCCGCAGCCTCCTACCACAGACCATCGAGGTCCATGAACTCGGCTGCACCAGCCAACCCCTTGCCCTGCTCCTCCCCACCTCCAAACTGGGCCGGGCCCTCAGGGCAGCGCAATCGGACGTCGTGATCTCCCTCGGACACACGACCAACCTGCTGGCCGCGTGGGCAAAGGTGCTGTGGGGCTTCCCCTTCTCCCTCGTCGCGTCGGAGCACAGCACGCTCAGCCAGCGCATCGCGGACGGCTCGGCGCTTTCCCGCCTGCGGCGGAGGCTCCGCGCCCGATCCCTCTACCGCAAGGCACGCTGCGTCGTCTGCGTGTCGCAGGGCGTCGCGGAGGACCTGACGGCCCTTGGCGTCGTCCCCGCCGGGAAGGCCCGCGTCATCTACAACCCCATCGTGGCCCCCTCCATGCTTGAGCAGGCGAAGGCTCCGGTGGACCACCCGTGGATGGGCGGGGAGGTCCCCGTGCTGCTGGCCGTGGGTCGTCTGGTGGCCCTGAAGGCCTATGACGACCTGCTGCGGGCCTTCCAAATTCTCCGGGAGGAGGCCGGCTTCGCACCTCGCCTCGTCCTCCTTGGGGAGGGCCCTGAGCGGGGGCGGCTTGAGGCGTTGACCGCAACGCTCGGCCTGGAGGACTGCGTGTGCTTTGCAGGACGTCAGACGAATCCCTACGCGTGGATGGCGCGGGCTTCCGCGCTGGTGCTTTCCTCTCGCTGCGAGGGGTTCGGCAGCGTCCTGGCGGAGGCCATGGCCTGCGGAACCAACGTCGTAGCCACGGATTGCCGAAGCGGACCGCGGGAGATCCTGGAGGGCGGTCGGTGGGGACGTCTGGTCCCCGTGGGCGACGTTTTGGCGCTTGTGCGCGCAATTCGGGACGCGCTCCTCGATCCCCTGCCTCGCGCGGACCTGATCCGGGCCGCCGAACGCTTTTCCGTGGCCAGGTCCGCCGCTCTGTGGCGCGACCTCATCCTCGAGGCGGCGCAGGACGACGGCAGATTGCAAAAGAGCGGAGAGGGGTAGGAGCCATGAGCATCGTTCGTCCGAAGGACGGGGACAGGGTGTTGTGGATTCGCTTCAGCGCCTTCGGGGACGTGCTGCAGTGCGCCGCCGGCGCGCGGGCCTTCAAGAGCGCCTTTCCCGGCACGCGGCTGACGTTCCTGACGCAGAAGGAGTACGGCGGCCTCCTCGGCAGACAGCCGTACATCGACGACCTCCTCTTCTGGGACCTCAAGCGCCCCTGGAGCTTTTTCTCCGTCATCCGCCGGATACGCGGCCGATACCAGTGGCTGGTCAGCCAGCACCGGGGCGCCGCCGCCGCGCTCACCGCCCTCCTCAGCAAGGCCCCCATCCGGCTGGGCTACAACAGCGGACTTCAGTTCGCCTACACCACGACGCACTGGGAGTACCTGGACGCGCTGGGGGTGGACTTCACCAGCCGCCCCGAACCGGCCATCTTCACGACGGAAAGCGACAGGGCTCAGGCGCAGGCCATGCTGAAGCCCCTGCCCTCCCGGCGCCTCTTCTGCATCATCGGCGCCAGCAAGCCCCAGAAGTTCTGGCCCATCCCCCACTGGATCGACTTCCTTCGTCCCCTCGTCGGCGAGGGGTGGGGCGTCGTCCTGAACGGGCACGGCACGAGGGAGATGCAGACGGCCCAGGAGATCGTCGGAGCGCTCGCAAGCCCCCTCGTGCTGAACCTCGTGGGGAGGGCCGACTTCCCCCTCATGGCAGCCCTGGCGCAGTCCTGCGCCGCCGCCGTCGGCAACGACACAGGCCCCCTCCACCTGGCCGCCCTCGTCGGGACGCCGACGTTGGGCTTCTTCGGCGTCACGGACGCCTGGGAGATGGGCTTCCGCATGCCCTGGTTCCGGGAGGTCCGCGTCGCCTGTCCCCTCGCCGGCTGCCGAAACTACGGCTGCCCCAGGGACTGCCTCGCGGACATTGCGCCGCAGCGGGCCCTCGCCGCGTTCCAAAGGATGCGGGAGGAGCTCTCGATCCGATGAGGCTGACCGTGACGGCGCTCTGCGCTCTGCCGGCACTCGTCCTGCTGGCCCTGATCCTCAAGAGAAAAAGTCCGGGACAGCTGCTCTACGGCCTCGTCCGCGAGGCGGAGAAGGGCCTGCGCCACGTAGGCCTCTGCGTTCCGTCGCTTCGCTTGTGGGTCATGGAGCGGAACCCTCAACGGATCTGCCGCTCCCCCTTCGCCCGCCTGAACGGGGCCGTTCCGGATCACTCCCCCATCCTCCTGAACCTGCCGACCTCCGACGGGTCCGGCGAGGCCACGCACCCCGACATCCTCCACGTCCCCCAGGGCTGGGGGGCCGGAGGCTGGACGTGGCTCATGGCCATGACGCCCTACCCCCTTGGGACCGACTACCACGAGAACCCGGAGTTCTGTGTCTCCTACGACGGCATCCAGTGGACGGTCCCGGAAGGGCTGCACCCTCCCCTGGCCCGAGTCCCGCTCAAGCCGCGGAACGGGGCCCGCGCGGAGTTCCACTCGGACCCCTCGCTCCTCCTGAAGGAGGACGGCGAGCTGCTGTACTACTATCGCTGGACGGCGGTCTTCCACTCGGAGACGGAGAACCGGATACTGTTGACGACCTCCCGGGACGGGGTCCACTGGACGCCGCCCGAGGCGGTTCTGGAGGAAAGGCGCCCCACGGGGCTGGACCGTAAGTTTCTCTCGCCAAGCGCGCTGGTCCTGAACGGGAAGTACGCGCTCTGGACGGTGGACTGCGAGGGCGGAGAGCGCTTCATCGTTCGGCGCTCAGGCCCCGACGGGCGCCGTTGGGGCGATCCGGTGCACGCCGCGGTCAGCTCGCCGTTCCCCGTGAACGCCCCATGGCACCTCGACGTGGTCGACGACGACGGGGTCCTCCGCATCCTCCTGACGACGGCGGCCGAACGCGGCTACGAGGCGGAGCTCTTCATGGGCAGCGGCGACGGGCTTTCATGGAAGGTCGAAGGAAAGCCCTTCACTCCCGCCTACCACTTTGAGGGAAAGAGGGTTTACCGATCCTCGCTGGTGCCCCTGGGCAGCGGACGGCACCGCATCTATTACTCCGCCCTGTCCCTCAGCGGAACGTGGAACGTCGCGATGCTGGACGCGGCGACCGAGAAAGACAACAGCTGAAAAGGAGATGACGTCATTGAGCGAGAAGCCGACGTCGCAGTATCGAACGCTTCACCCGATGTTCCCCGCGCTCCAGGGGAAGGAGCACCGCTGGCTGGTCACGGGGGCGGCCGGTTTCATCGGTTCGCACCTTGTGGAGGCCCTGCTCTCCATGGGACAGAGGGTCACCGCACTGGACGATCTCAGCGTGGGGCGACGGCGAAACCTCGACCTCGCCGTCGAGGCGGCCGGGCCCGACTCCGGCGCCCGCCTTCGCTTTATCGAGGGGAGCATCACCGACCCCGAACGGTGTCTGGAGGCGGCCGAGGGGGCCGACTTCGTCCTCCACCACGCGGCCCTGGCATCCGTGCCAGGCTCCATAGAGGCCCCGGATCGGTTCAGCCTTGTCAATGCGGGGGGGTTCGTCAACGTCCTGGAGGCCGCGCGAAAGGGAGGCGCGCACCGGGTGGTCTACGCCTCTTCGAGCGCCGTCTACGGGGACGCTCAACGCCTCCCCCAGATCGAAGCGGAGACGGGGGCCTGCCTTTCCCCTTACGCGCTGACCAAGGCCGTAAACGAACTTTACGCCAACCTCTGGACCCGCCTCTATCACGTTGACTGCATCGGCCTTCGCTATTTCAACGTCTTCGGGGCAAGGCAGGACCCCGAAGGAGCCTATGCCGCAGTCATCCCGCGCTGGATCGACGCCGTCCGAAAGAGCGAATCCCCCGTCCTCTATGGGGACGGGACGGCAACGCGGGACTTCTGCCCTGTCTACAACGTGGTCCTGGCCAACCTTCTGGCAGCCCTGACCGACGCTCCGGACGCAGCGGGCGGCGTGTTCAACGTCGCCTGCGGGAAAAGCGTCACCCTGAACGAGCTCCTGTCGCTCGTCGCAGCCAACTTCGCGCCCGGCTGCACCGTCCAGCCGGTCCACGAGCCGGAAAGGAAGGGCGACATCCGCCGCTCCTCGGCATCCATCGAACGAGCCGCCCGTATCCTTGGCTACCGCCCCCTACAGTTCCTCGAGGATGGCCTGAAGGCGCTTGCCGCTCAGGCGTCCGATTGACGCATCGGGAAGCCCCGCCCCTCAGGAACAGGGCAAAAAGCGGTCGATAACTGTCATACCAATTCGCGTTTAATATGAACCACCTCCCCTTTCAGGGGAGGTGGTTCGCGTCAGCGAACCGGAGGGGTTGTTTCTCAGGCTCAACACCCCCCAGCCCCTTCGGGGCAGCCCCCCTTGCAGGGGGGCCTTTCTTTCCCTTTAGACGCAAATTGGTATCAGCCTTCACGTTGTCCTTTGGCGCGCGACGGCTCGATTGCGTCGATGCGTCGGCAGGGAAACTCCAAGTGCCGGCCCCGCACCAGGTGCACACACGAAAAGAGGGGGCCTCGCCCCCTCTTTTCGTTCGCATTGACGCGCGCCCTCTATCGATCGGTGTCCACCGTGATATTCTGAACCAGTCCGTCCTTGCTCAATTGAAAGGTCAGGGACGCCTTTCCTCCCTCCCGGTACTGAAGCTGTCGCTGAGAAAGGGACGTGGGGTAGCCCATGGCCTTAAAGAGCGCCTCCTGCGACATGCCGACCCTCAGCTTATTGGGCAGGTCGCGCTTTGCCGAAACCTTCAGGTGCGTGACCTCCTCGCCGGAAAAACCGGCGCTCACACCGGGCCACTCCATGACGGCATCCGTGTTCCTGGTGGGCTGTCCCAGCTTCTGCGTCAGAGCGGCGCGATCCCCTCCAAAGGCCACGATGAAGGCTGCGGCATACCCTGTGGGCAGCGGGGCGCCCAACGGCTGAAGGTATCGGCCAAAGATCCACCCCTCCCTCTCGCCGGAACGAATGCGATACCACGTTCCCTTAAACTTGCCCGCCTGTCCCTCCCAGGCGTCCGTTATGGACACGACCGTGTTCACCGAAAGGCGCGCCAGGGACTTGGATGAGGTCGAGTGATCCTCCCGCAGGTTCACGTCCGTTCCCGTCGTGACGCCGCGCTTCAGGGAGAGGTCCGGAGAGAAGGAAGCCAGGATACTCGTCAGGTCCCTGACGGGGGCGACGGGTTGGACCACGGGGACGTCCTCCGATTTTTTCTCGCTCTCGATGACGATGTCGGGCTGGACAAGGGGGGGCAGGTCGTCCGGCGGAAGCTTCCGAAGCCCCAGCAGGAACCACAGGGTGCCGCCCACGAGGGACATGAGCAGCAGGAAGCCCAGCGCCCGTCGGCCGGCGGAGCTGCGGCGCCTCTTGCGACGCCGCGTGTACTGCGAGAACTCATGGTAGGCGGCGTCGGGCTCAACGTCGAGGTCGATGGGGCGGCGCGGAAGGCTCAAGTCCTCCCGAACGGGACGGACGATCACCTTGTGGGGCAGGAGGGGCTCTACCCGTTCGTACAGAGCTTCCTCGTCCTCGTATTCGTTCCCTTCGTCCCTGTCCACGGCAAGCGGTCGGGCGGCTGCGCGTGGAGCGTCCGCCTCCGGCGCGGAGCGTTCGGCTTCAAGATCAAGCTCTTCCGGCTCAAACGCCTCGGACTCGGATGGCGGCACAGCCTGGACCCTCTCTACGGGCGCCGCTTCCATCGCCAGGTCGGATTCCGGGCCGACCGTCTCCTCCCGATGTTCCTGGACCTGGGCCGGAATGTGGAGGCCCGCCCCACAGTTGGGACAGAAACGGTGTTCGATGGCCACGGTCGCCCCACAGGTCGGGCAGGTCTTGGAGGTCCGCCGCCTGACCTTACCCTCCTTTTCGGCCGGCTCCATCGGGGCGGCGGGATGCGCCCCACGTTTCGATTCGCGGAGGCGGCTGCGCTCAAAAGCCACTTCGTAATCCCGCTCGTCCTCTTCGTCCTCACCTTCGTAATCCCCGGCGTCGTCGTAGTCGTAGTCGTATCGGTCGGGGTCGGAACGCAGGAAGAAGGAAAGCAGGGCACAGAAGAGGAAAATTCCGCCATATATCCAGATTTCCCTGGGTGCGAAGGAGCAGAGGGCCGTCCCCATGGCGAAAAAGACGGCGCTCCATCGGCTCCTGTTGAACGCCAGGAGGCCTCCTATCATCGCAGGGATGACGGAGGCAAGGGGCATGGAGGCCCGCCAGATGGGGAGGACGTCTGCCGAAGGCACGCCCGACAGCGAACTCAAAAGCATAAAAAGTCCGTGAATAATGGATGTAACCGCCGCTCCAATGGATAGAGCAAAAATAGTCCAACGCATCAATCATTCCTCCAGGGCAGAGATCTCCCGTCCCGTCGGCCCCTGGCCTCCGCGACGACCGTCCTCCGGCTGATCCGCTCACCATGCGCCGCCCCCTGACGGCGTTCCGTCAAAACTTTAAACGAAAACGAAGAAAGCGCAAGGGCCTTATTACCCGTGCGGTCACGCCTGCTCCGCGCGGCGGATCCGATCCCGCAGGCCCAGCCCAACCCCCGCGGCGGGCGGCCACTCCGCGACGATCCCCAGCAGCCCCTCCGCCTCGAGGGCGCGAAACCCCGAGAAGAGCCCCCGCGCATAGTTCTCGACCGACTCAAAGCGCAGCACCCTCCCGAAGCGCGCCGGGGGGACGGCAAGCCCCATGAAGCCCCATCGTTCCAGCTCCATCCCCACCATTTCCGCCATTTCAAAGGGGGCCTCCGGATGCCACACCCTCACCGGGATCGTTGGGGCATAATGGCGATACCGTGTCCCCGGTGAGCGCCGGCTGCTCCGGCCGTCCGGACGCCTCAGAGGCTCGCCCAGGAAGGCCTCGATTTCCTCCGCCGGCATCCCGCCCGGCCGCAGGAGGAGCGGAAGTTCCTCGCTGACGTCGATCACCGTGGATTCGATGCCGACGGAGACGGGTCCGCCGTCAAGGATCATCTCAATTCTGCCCCGCAGGTCCCTCCACACCGTCTCCGCGTCCGTCGGGCTGGGGCGCCCGCTGACGTTGGCGCTCGGCGCCGCCAGGGGGAAGCCCACAGCGTCGATCAGCGCAGAGGCTACCGGATGGCTCGGCATTCGCAGGGCGGCCGTCGAGAGCCCTCCCCGCGCCTCCATGGGTACGACGTCCCGGGCCCTCAGCACCAGCGTCAGGGGTCCGGGCCAGAAAGCGCGCATCAGCCGCCGCGCCCTCTCGTCCACGCAGACGAGAGGCTCCGCCTGCTCCACGCGAGAGAGGTGGAGGATCAGGGGGTTGTCCGAGGGGCGCCCCTTGGCCCGGTAAATCCCCTTCACCGCCTCCGGGTTCAGCGCGTTCGCCCCAAGCCCATAGACCGTCTCCGTCGGAAAGGCCACCAGCCCTCCGCTCCTCAACACCTCCGCCGCACGGGCCAGAATCTCCCCGCTGGGGTTCCACGGGTCCAACTCGATCCTCAGCGTCTCCATCCCGCAGTCAGCGCTCCCCTCCGGCGTCCCTTCCCGGTCCGTCCACAAACTTCGCGTTGAACTCGGCGCGAAAGGCCGGAAAGGTCCCGTCGAGGATGGCCTCCCTGGCCCTGGCAGCGAGGTTCAGCGTGAAGCTCAAGTTGTGCAGCGTACACAGCCGGGCCGCCAGGATTTCGCCGCAATGATAAAGGTGCCTCAGGTACGCGCGGGAAAAACCACGGCAGAGGCGGCAGCCGCACTCCGGATCGATCGACCCGAAATCGTGCTCGTACTGCTTCCCCTTAATATTAACACGTCCAAAGGACGTAAAGAGCGTCCCGTTGCGCCCGTTCCGCGTGGGGAGGACGCAGTCGAACATGTCCACCCCGCGGGCGATGCCCTCGACGACGTTGGAGGGGTAGCCCACCCCCATGAGGTAGCGGGGCTTCTCCCGCGGCATGACGCCGTTCAGCAGGTCCAGAACGTGGTACATCACCTCATGGGGCTCGCCGACGGACAGCCCCCCGATGCCAAAGCCGGGGAAGCCCAGCTCAATGATCTCCTCCGCGCTGCGGAGCCGGAGGTCGTCGTAGACGGAGCCCTGCACGATGCCGAAGAGCGCCTGGTCCTCCCGCCTGTGGGCCTCCTGCGAGCGGCGGGCCCAGAGCGTGGTGCGGACGAGAGCGGCCTCGGCCTGTCCGTGGTCCGCGGGGAAGGGGCCGCACTGGTCGAAGCACATGGCGATGTCGCTGCCCAAAAGCTCCTGGACGCGCATGGACCACTCAGGCGACATCACGTGCCTCGATCCGTCGAGGTGCGATCGGCACACCACCGCCTCGTCCGTCACCCTGTTGAGGTCCGCCAGAGAGAAGACCTGAAATCCGCCGCTGTCCGTCAGGATGGGGTGGGCCCAGCTCATGAAGCGATGCAGGCCCCCCGCCTCCGCCACCAGCTCCGCGCCGGGCCTGAGGTAGAGATGGTAGGTGTTCCCAAGGACGATCTGCGCGCCGATCTCCTCCAGCTCCCAGGGCGCCATGGCCTTCACCGTAGCCTGAGTGCCCACCGGCATGAAGACCGGCGTCCGGATCACGCCGTGGGGCGTGGTCAGCTCCCCCGCCCTGGCGCCGGTCTCCGGGCAGACGGCAAGGACCTTGAACTCAAACATGCGCTTCCCTCCCCCAGCCGAAGAACCCGTCCGCGTTGCGCGCAATCTGGTCCGCAAGCTCCTCCGGCGGCACACCCCGCGCCTCCGCCAGCGCCTCATAGACGTAGCGCACGTAGGCCGGCTCGTTGAGCCGCCCTCGAAAGGGGACGGGCGCCATCCAGGGGCAGTCCGTCTCCGTAAGGAGGCGATCGGCCGGGATGAGGCGCGCCACCTCGCGAAGCTCCACGCTCCTCTTCCAGGTCACGGCGCCGCCCAGGGCGCAGAGCGCTCCCAGGCCCAACGCCTCGTCGAGGAACTTCAAGCCGCCGTCATAACAGTGAAAGAGCAGCTTGAGGCCCCGAAAGTCCCTGAGGATCGCAAGGGCGTCCTCCATGGCCTCGCGGACGTGCAGGACCACGGGCATCCCAACCCCTTCGGCCCAGGCCAGCTGCCGCCGGAAGACCTCCCGCTGCACCTCCCGCGGCGAAAGGTCGTAATGGTAGTCCAGCCCCATCTCCCCAAGGGCCAGAGTGCGGCAATCCCCCGCCAGCTGCAGCAGCTCCTCCGGGAGGGCCTCCGCGTAGCGGGAAGCCTCATGAGGGTGAATCCCGACGGCAGCCCAGGCCCCGCGGCCTTCAAAACGATGGGCCATCCGGACCGCCTCACGGCTGTCCTCCAGGTCGCAGCCCACGATCAGCATCCGCCCCACGCCCGCGGAGGCGGCCCGCTCCACCAGGGCCTCAGCGTCCTTTCGCAGCTCGTCGGAGTTCGGGTGGCAATGGGAATCGATCAGCATTTGGCAAGCCTCCAGGTCCTCGGCTCAAAGGCGTCCTCCGCCTCCATGGACGCCAGGGATTCGGCGAAGGCGGCGTAGAGCGGGGCGCGCCCGGCGAGCTCCTCACGCCCCGCCTCGCGGCAGCGCTCGACGTCCCGCGCGATCTGTGCCGCCAGCGCCTGCGCGTCGGGGAAGCGGGTCATGGGGCGCAGCCGCCGGATCAGGAACACTGGCAGGTCCCGTCCGTAGAGGTCACCCTCGAAGTCGAGGAGGAAGACCTCCGCCCTCGTCTCCCGAACGTCCCCAAAGGTGGGGTTCCCGCCCACCGAGAGCGCCCCGCAATGCCAGCGTCCGCCGATGGGGACAAGGGCGGCGTAGACGCCCTCGCCAGGGCGGGTCAGCGCCTTCGAGAGGTCTACGTTCGCCGTCGGGAACCCCAGCTCGTGCCCGCGCCAGTCGCCGTGGACCACCGCCCCCCAGAAGAACCAGGGGAAGCCCAGGACCTTCGCGGCCAGCGCCGCGTCCCCCTCCATGACGGCGCGACGCACCTCCGTGCTGGAGAGGCGAAGCCCGCCGCAGGTCAGGAGCTCCACGGCCTCCGCGGGGAGCCCATCGTCCCGGCAGAGGGAGATCAGCGCTTCCGCCGTGCCCTCCTGCCCGCGGCCAAAGCGGAAGTTGCGCCCCACAACCACCCCGCCGACGGGGAACGTCCCCCGCAGCCGTCGCCAGAAGTCGGAGGGTGAAAGGTCCCGGACCTCCTCGTCGAAGTTCAGGACAAGGAGGCGGGGGACCCGCAGGACGCGGCGGATCAGCTCACGCTCTCGGAGGGTGAAGAGCGTTGCATCGAGTTTTCCCAGAAAGACCCCTGGGTGAGGCTCAAAGGTCACAGCGCCCCAATCCTCGTCCAGGAGGGCTGCGAGGTCCCGCGCCCGCTCCAGAAGCCGCGCATGCCCCCGGTGAAATCCGTCGAAGGCCCCGATGGCGAAGATCGGGCCCCGCGCGACGGCGGGGCGCTCCGCCCCGTCCTGAAGCAGGACGTTCGCGCGGGGCCTCAGCACCGTCCCGTTGCCCTCGTCCCGCCGGTCCACGAAGCTCAAGAGTCCTCGGCCCTCGGCGCAGAACGCCTGGTCCGGCGGGACCGGCCCCGGGACGTAGCGGCCCGCCCCAACCAGCGGGACGGGAAGGCCATGCAGCAGCGCCGCCTCAGCGGCCCCGGACAGCTCGACGCGGTGAAACAGGCGGGACACGGCACTCAGAGGTTGAAGCTTCAGGCGACCTTCGCGCAGCAGGACCTCCGCACGGTCCGGAGACAGGGCCGCATCCACGTGAAAGCCCCCCGTGGACAGGCGCCTCAGGGACTCGATGCAGGCCCCGCAGCCCAGCCGCTCCCCGATGTCCCGCGCGATGCTCCGGACGTAGGTCCCCTTGCCACAGAGGACCTCCATGTCAAAGCACCCCTCCTCAAGGGCCGACGTCCGACGGATGGACCGGACGAAGACGGGCCTGGGCCGAAGGGCGACGTCAAGTCCCGCGCGCGCCAGCCTGTGGGAGGGGCGCCCCCCCAGCTTCAACGCGGAAATCTCCGGTGGGCGCTGCATACGCCACCCGAGGAAGGAGAGGAGGACCCGGTCAACGTCTCCGGCAGACACGCGGCTCGCGTCGCCCCGGTGGAGGACCCTCCCCGAATGGTCGCAGGTGTCCGTAGCTTCGCCAAGGCGCACCCGGGCACGATAGAGCTTGGGCAGCATCATGACGTAGTCCGAGGCGCGGGTGGCCGCGCCGACCAGAAGGACGAGGAGCCCCGACGCCGTGGAGTCCAGCGTCCCCGCGTGCCCCATGCGCGTCCCCCTCCCGAGGAGGGCGCGCAGGTGCCCCACGCAGGTCGTGCTCCGCATCCCCAGGGGCTTGTCAATCAGCAGGAGCCCACTCAGCATAGTGATCTTCCAAAAGCTTCGGGATCGTCTCAAGGTAGCCTGCAAGGTCGCCGGTCAACGTCGCGCCCGCCGCGCGGGGGTGGCCGCCGCCGCCAAAGGAGCGGGCGACCTCCGCCGCGGGGAAGATCCCCCCGCGGGATCGAAAGCTGGCCTTGATCTTCGCGGGGCTCAGCTCCGTCAGGAACACGGCCAGGCGGACCCCGTGGATCTTCATCAGGCTGCCGGGGAGCCCCTCCGTATCCGACGCCTCGGCGCCGACCGCCTTGAAGTCCTCTGGCCCCAGCCACCCCAGGGCGAAGACGTTCCCCGGTCCGAACACCCGGACGTGAGAAAAGGCGCGCCCCCACAGGGCGACCCCCGCCGGCGTGCGCGTCTGGTTGATCTCGTCGTCAACGACGTCCGGCTCCACGCCGAGTTCGATGAGCTCCGCCACCAGCCGGTGCGTTTCGGGGGACGTGTTCGAGAAGGTGAACCCGCCGCTGTCCGTCCATATCCCGACGTAGAGGCTCTGGGCGATGCCCCGCGACAACGGCCATCCCCCCATCCTCAGGATGCGAAACACCAGTTCGGACGTCGAGGAGCTTCCGGGATCGACGCAGTTCGTCGTGCCGAACAAGGTGTTGTCCTCGTGGTGGTCGATGTTGAGCACCCGCACTCCGGGGGCCGGGGCGGTGAAGTCCTTGACGCTCCGCTCCACGTTGGCGCAGTCCAGAAAGACGTAGAGCTCCTTCGGATCGCTGAAGCTGAAGGGGACGGGGCACAGCGCGTAGTGTTCCGTGTGGTCGAGGAAGCGGTAGGCGGGGGTGACGGCCTTGTCAAGCCCCATCCAGCGGACGTACTTCCCCTGGAGCCGTCCCGCGCCAAAGAGCGCGGTGAGGGAGCCCAGGGCGTCACCGTCCGCTTTCTGGTGGGTAAAGAGCGTCCAGGAAGGGGCCTCCGCCAGGAGGTCGGACACCCGGCGCAATTCCTCCAGGGAAGGACCTTCAATCATTCGGCTCACCCGCCCCTTCCTCCGCTGTGTCAGGCTCCTCAGACCCGGCGACAGCGGAATCCATGCCCAGGCGATTCAGGATGCCGTCGATGCGCTCGCCGTAGTCCGCGCTCTCGTCGGGGACGAAGTCGAGGGACGGGATTCGGCGCAGCTTCAGGACCTGTCCGAGAAGCGTCCGAAGCGCGCCCCGAACGCTCGCCAGCTCCTCGCGGAGCTCCCTCCTCCGCTCCGGGGTCAGGGCGGTGAAAAAGACCTTTGCGACGTCGAGGTCCCGGCTGCAGTCCACGCCGGTGATGATCGCATCCTTCACCGCCTCCTTCTTGATCCGGCTCTCAAGAAGGAGGGATATCTCCCGTTGAAGCTGCTTGTTGATCCTGGCCATACGAAAAGTACCCAAAGCCATTCCTCCTCCCGCGGGCTCAACCCAAAATCCGGACGCACCTTAGAGGGTGCGCTTCTCCTCCACGACGTCGTAGACCTCCAGCAGGTCGCCCACCAGGAAGTCCTGATACCCCTCAAGGGCCACGCCGCAGTCCATGCCTGCCTTGACCTCCCTCGCCTCGTCCTTGAAGTGACGAAGCGTGGCGATCCTCCCATCCCACAGGACGACGCCGTCCCGAACGAGGCGGACCCGCGCCGTGCGCCGAATGAGGCCCTGCATGACATGGCAGCCCGCGATCTTGCCCGCCTTCGGCACCTTGAACGTCTCCCGAATCTCCACCTCACCCAGGGACTCCTCGCGGAGGACGGGCTTCAGGAGGCCGGACATGGCCGCCTTCACGTCGTCGATGGCGTCGTAGATGACGCTGTAGGTACGGATCTCGACCCCATCCGCCTCCGCCGCGCGCTTTGCGTTGGCGTCGGGACGGACGTTGAAGCCCACGATGACGGCGTTCGAGGTGGAGGCCAGCATGACGTCGGATTCGGCGATGCGCCCCACTCCCCGGTGGATGATGGAAACCCCCACCTCGTTCGTGGCCAGCTTCTCCAGAGAGGCGCAGAGGGCCTCCAGCGAGCCCTGCACGTCGCACTTGACCACGAGGTTGAGCTGTGGAAGCTCCCCTTCCTTAAGCTGCGAGTAGAGGTCGTCCAGGGAGGTGCGTCTGGCCGTCGTCGCTCCCTCGTCCCGCTCCCGTGCGCGGGCCTCGGCCATCATCGTGCGTGCCTCGCGTTCGCTCTCCACGACGGTGAAGGTCTCGCCGGGCTGCGGAACCTCGTCGAGGCCAAGAATCTCCGCCGGCATACTGGGCCCGACCTTCCTGGTGGGCTTCCCCGCCCAGTCGAAGAGCGCGCGTATCTTGCCCCAGGCCGTGCCGAACAGGACGATATCCCCCAGTTGAAGCGTCCCCTTCTGGACGATGACCGTGGCGACGGGGCCCTTCCCCTTGTCCAGCTCCGCCTCGATCACGACGCCCTCGGGCGATGCGCCGGCGTCCCCCTTGAGCTCCTGCATCTCGGCCTCCAGCAGGACGCGCTCCAGCAGCTCCGGGATGCCCTTCCCCGTCTTGGCCGAGACCTCGACGGCTCCAACCTCGCCGCCCCAGCCCTCGAGGAACACCTCCTGCTCCGTGAGCTGCTGACGCACCCGGTCCGGGTTGGCCGTCGGCTTATCCACCTTGTTGATGGCGACCACCAGCGGCACCTGGGCCGCCTTGATGTGGTTGATGGCCTCCTTCGTCTGAGGCATGACCCCGTCGTCCGCGCCAATGACCAGAATGACGATATCCGTCACGTTCGCGCCCCGTGCCCGCATGGCCGTGAAGGCCTCGTGGCCCGGCGTGTCCAGGAAGACGATGGGCCGGCCCTCGTGCGTGACGACGTAAGCGCCGATGTGCTGCGTGATGCCGCCCGCCTCCTGCGCCGTGACGTTTGAATGGCGAATGGAGTCCAGAAGCGTCGTCTTGCCGTGATCGACGTGCCCCATCACGGTCACGATGGGGGGGCGGGCCGTCAGAACCCCCGGCTTTCGGGCCGCAGCGTTCGCCGCGCCGTGCTTTTTGGCGCCCTTCCCCGCCTTCTTCTCGTGGAAGACCGCCTCGGCCTTCTTCACGGCGGGGAGCACCTCGAACTGCACGCCGAACTTTTTCGAGAAGACCGCCAGGACCGCGTCGTTGACGGCCGTCATAGCGGAAAGCATCATCCCCGAATCCATCAGCGCCTTCACCGCGTCGGCGCTCGATATGCCCATGGCCTGCGCCGTCGACTTGATCGTGTCTCCGGCGTGAACCTCAACGCGCCGTCCCTTCTGCAGGGCCTCCCCGGCCCCATTGACGTCCGCCTTGGACGTCGCCGGCTTCTCCTGGGGAGCCGCCTTTTTCGCCTCCTCCGCCTTCGCCTGCGGTGCGGGCTTTCCGTCCGCCGCTGCCTTCCCGGAGGCCGGCGACGGCTTCTTCTTCGCCTTCTCCGCCTCGGCCAGGAGGGACTCCACCATCTGAGCCTCCTCGTTGGTGATGGAGCTCATATGCGTCTTGATCTGAATCCCAAGCTGTTCCAAAACCGCCATCAGTTCCTTATTACTCCTGTTCAGCTTCTTCGCCAGTTCGTAAACCCGTATCTTGTTGTTCAAGGGCGTCTCCCCCTTCTCCAAGCAAAGCCCTGATCTTGTCCGCCAGCCCGCTTCGGGCCGGCAGGGCTATAATCTGTACGTTTCCGGCTCCCAGAGCCGCTGAAAGCCCCTCCCCGCCAAGGGGCAGCACCCGATGCTCATGACCGCCTCCGCGCTCCATGGAGGACGCCGCAAGCCCCTCCGCGAACGCCCTCACCGATCCCGACGCATCCTGCGCCGTCAAGATCAGGAGGGGGCGTCCGTCGTGGGAACGGACATCGTCCCTCCCCACCAGGATCTGTCCGGCACGACGGGAAAGCCCCAAAAGCGAGCGAAGCTCCCTCATGCGCTCCTCCGGGCCACGCTCCGACGTATAGGAGGCGATGCAGCGCTCCAGGGCCGCCCAGCACTCGTCCGACAGCGCCGCCTTCAGGGCGCGGGAAAGGGCCCCGGTCCTCCTGGCCCTCTTAAGGCACTCCAGGTTCAGGCACAGGTAGGCTCCCCGCCCCGGCAGCCTGCCCGTGACGTCCAGCACCGCCCTTCCATCCGGCGTGCGGGCGATGCGGACCAGGGCCCTCTTGGGCGCTTCCGTGCGGCAGGCGACGCACGTTCGCGGCCTCTGTCGCGTCGCGGTCACTAGTCCGCCTCCGCGACCTCGTGGAAGATGTCCTGAAGCGTCGGCATACGCTCCGCCTGCAGGGCGTTGATGTCGATCTTCCACCCGGTCAGGCGGGCGGCCAGCCTCACGTTCTGCCCCGCCTTCCCGATGGCCAGCGACAGCTGCTCCGGCTCCACGTAGGCCTTGGCCGCGTGCTCCTGGTCCAGGACCGGCTCCACCTTCACGACCTGGGCCGGGGAGAGCGCGTTGCGGATGTAGGCCAGGGGGTCGCTGCTCCAGACGATGATGTCCACCTTCTCCCCCATCAGCTCCTGACTGATGGCCTTGATGCGCGCGCCGCCGGCTCCGACACAGGCCCCCACCGGGTCCACGTTCTGATCCATCGTGGAGAGCGAGACCTTGGCGCGCCCGCCACCCTCGCGGACGATGTTGCGGATCTCGATGACCCCGTCCCTGACCTCCGGAATCTCAAGCTCCATCAGCTTGCGCAGGAGCCCCGGATGCGTTCGGGAGATCACGATCTTCGGGCCCCGCGTCATCTGGCGGACGTCCAGCACGTAGAACTTCATCGTTTGGCCAGGGACGTACTCCTCCCCCGGAATGCGCTCCTTGCGCGGCAGGATCGCCTCGGTGCGCTCGCCGATGCGGGCCAGCACCTGATCGTTCTCGGCCTTGACGATCGTGCCCGTCATCATCTCGCCGACCTTGTCGGAGAACTCGCTGTAGATGACCTGCCGCTCGGCGTCCTTCAGCCGCTGGATGATCACCTGCCGCGCCGTCTGCGCGGCGATGCGCCCAAAATGACCGGGGTCCTTCTCCAGGTGCAGCTCGTCCCCAACGGATGCGTCCGCAAAGCCCAGCCGCTTCGCATCCCCCAGTGTGATCTCCGTATCCGGCGACTCAAGCTCCTCCACGACGGTGCGCAGCTCCTCCACCAGGATGTCGCCCGTCTCGGTGTTGACGTGGACCTCTACCCTCTGGTCGCCGCTCTGATACTTCTTGTAGGCCGAGATCAAGGCCGCCTCCAGGCTCGACACGATCAGCTCTGGCGCCAGGTTTCGCTCTTCGGCAATTTGATTCAGCGCTTGTACAAAATCGCGCCCCAGCTGCATTAAAGCTCCCTCCCACGATGTTCGACAGGCGGCTTCGCGCCCTTTTTCTTCCCTCGCGGCGCCTCCTGCTCCAGTCCACGATAGACCAGGTTGCCGCTTTTGATCCACTGAAACGGGACCGCGATCTCCCGTTCCTCGTCCTCCACGAAGAGGACGACGCGCTCCTCCGTCGCCTCCACGATGGCGCCCGTCAGCGTCTTTCGTCCCGCCACAGGGCTGCTCAGCCTGATTCGCGCCTCCTGCCCCCGAAACCGTCCGTACTGTCCGGGCGTGAAGAGGGGGCGCTCCAGGCCGGGGGAGCTGACCTCAAGGTAGTACCGTCCGCTGAGCTCCGTGAAGTCCCTCTCGTCGAGAAGGCGATTCACGGCGCGGGACACCGTCTCGCAATCCTGGACGTTGATCCCGCCCATGGAGTCGATCAGGACCTGCAGCCTCAAACGGACGGAGTCCGTCTTCACCCCGACGTGGACGCATTCATACCCCAGCCGCTCGACGACCTCCGCCACGGAGGCCATCAGGCTCTTTTCCTCGTTTTTTCCCCCCTCACCCAACGGCAGCACGCTCCTTCCTCCCCTATCGACACCTTGACAAGAAACGAGGAGCGGGCACAGACCCACTCCTCAAGTAAAAAACTTATCGAAGTACCAACTAGTATACACGTTTTTATTGAAAACGCAAGGAAATGGGGCGCGCGCTCCATCACAGGCAAAGTTTTTGGCGTGCGACGAAGGTGGGCTTCACCCGTTCTCTGCCGCACCGTCCACGAACGTCAGGGAACAGCGTGAGCGCCTGGCCCAACGAGACGTTATCTGCCGATCTGAAAGTACTTCTCCGGGACCTCGACGTCCGCCACTCCCAGATACCCCTTGCCAAAGACGTAGGTATCCTGACGTACCAGGACCATCTTCCTGTTGCGCACTCCCGTCCCCGCGTCCGTGTAGTAGCTGGCGTTCCATTTGGCCCCTGGGGTGAGGTCGTCGTAGCAGGCAATGAGGTCCTTCATGCTGTCCAGTTTGGCCCTGCCCTCGACGATGCGCTTGCCGAACTCCGCCATGGCCGCGCTGGTGGTGTAGCCGTAGGAATAAACCCAGGTCCCCATACGTTCCCCGCCGCCTGCCTTCACGACGGCTTCCTCGACCTTCTTCAGAATTGCCGGCCAGTCGCCCTTCTCCCGCGCCAGGTCCACGCCCAGGGCTCCCGGATACCCCATCAGGGGCGAGGGGCTGTCCGCCTCCACAAAATACCCGCCCAGCTCGGCGATGCGCTTGAGCAGAGGCTCCGTGTGCGCGTCATTCGTGCAGAAGAACGCCGTGTCCTTGCCGTACTTTTCCAGCCACGTGGGCACGTTCTCCAGGATGAACTGCTGCGCGCCGGCCACCCCCACGTCGCTCGTCGGGTCCGGGGCCGTCTCAAAGACGAACTGGAGGCCGAGGTCGTTGCAGGCCGCCTCCATGATGGCGCGGCGGCGTCCCAGCAGCTCGTAGCTCATGTGTCGGGGGAAGGAGATGTGGACGAAGGTCTTCGCCCCCATCCTCTTTGCGCCAAGCGGGATCGTGTAGCCGCGGCTGATGTTGTCCTTGGTGAGGGAGAGGTCCGCCGCAGTCGTGATGACCTCGGGGTCTTCCTGCACCGACCCCGCGAAGAGGAGGATGTCCGATCGCTTTTCGCGTATGCGACGGAAGGCCTCGGCCGTTCCCGGCACCGCCGTGTTGACCACGATGACCTTCATCTGGGGGTCGTCCGCCAAGCCCAGCAGCTGCCCGATGGTCGTCTCCATCTCCGACATGAAGTGATCCGGGTACGTGATGTGGGTTATCATCCCGCCCTCAGCTGCGTTTCCGTACTTCTGAATCAGCAGCTCGGCCCCGCGCAGCTCGTCCTCCGACTGAGACACGGTGCCCGTCATGATCCCGATGTGAAAGGGGACCTCCGCCGTTGCCTCAATATTCCAAACGAATACGAAACAGAAAAGCACGCCCAGCGACACGAATCTCGACCTCATTTTTGAAACGCCTCCGCTCTTTCAAAATATCATCAGGTTCATGCAATGCTCATACACTATAGCATAGTGTCACCCCTGTCAAGGATTATCCTCAAGATCGCCTGGCAGGATGACCGCAAGCCGCCTTGCTGGCGCATTCGTCCAGGAGGACGTCCAACCCGGCGACAGGCGCGCCCGCCTCGAAACGAGAAGCGGGGCCCGTGACGCGATGCGTCACAGGCCCCGCCCGGCCCATTGGCCGTTTATCAATTCAAGGTCACGATCCGATGGACAGGAGCTGCCACATGGTCAAGCGCCACAGGACATTGAAGATCGGGTCGAAGAGGAGGTTGATGATCCCCGACGCCACCAGGACGAGCAGGATGAACATCCCATACTGCTCCAGCCAGCGGTAATGGTACAGGTACTTGTAGGGCAGGAAGGCCTCGATCACCCTGGAGCCGTCAAGGGGCGGGATCGGAATGAGGTTGAAGGCCGCCAGGCCCAGGTTGATCCTGATCATATGCCACAGGACGGTGAACCCGGCCTTTCCGGTGAGGTCGACCCAGGCCCTGCCGAAGAAGCGCAGAAAGAACACCGTGAGGGCCGCCGTAAGCAGGTTGCCCGCCACGCCCGCCAGCGAGACGATGAGGATGTCCCGCCGCGGATGGCGGAAATAGCGCGTATTGATGGGCACCGGCTTGGCCCAGCCAAAGCCCACGAACAAGAGCATCAACGTGCCCACAAGGTCGAAATGGGCCAGAGGGTTCAAAGAGAGCCTGCCTTGCCGCTCGGCCGTGGGGTCCCCCACCATCTTGGCCGCAAAGCCGTGACAGAACTCGTGGAAGGAGATCGCCCACAGGAGGGCGGGAATCGAGAGCAAAAGGTTAACGGGTTCGTCCAGCAACCTCATCACTTCCCAACTAATTAAGATAGTAGCCCACGCCGCGCGCTGCCACCAGCGGCACGTCCGTTCAATACTATAGGGCTTCGGGGAATAAGCCTCTGCAAAACAGCGGAAACGTTGACGGGCTATTTCGCGCCTTCCCGTCCGCGCCCTTCGGCGATGACGCTCGCCACGTAGCCGGCTTCGCCGTCTCGCGTCGAGATGAGGCCGTCCATGCGGGCCAGGCGGATACGCTGGAGCGCTTTCCCTATCTCCGGCCCCTTCAGGCCCATCGCCTTCAAGTCGTTCCCCGTCAGTTCCCCCCGCAGGGGGACCCAGGACAGAAGGTGCTGCACCACAAGCCGGCGGGACCTCGCGAACTTCATGCAGGTCATCCAATAGACCAGTGGCACGGTGCCGTAATCCTTGAAGAAGAGGTAAACCTCCGAATTCCTGGGCGTCTTCTTCAGCGTGCAGAAGCGCTCCACCTGCGGCCAGGCCTCGAAGCACTGCGTCAGCTCGCGGCGCTCGGCCGGGGTGAGGCTCATGCGGTCCATGACGGAAAAGCGGACGTTGGGCAGAGTCTCCGTCAGCACGACGGCCATTCCCACAAGCCATCCCATCCCCTTAAAGTCAACGCCGAGGCGGCGCGCCCAGGACAGGAGGCGTTCCATGACGCGGAGCCTGCGTTCAAGGGTCTCTCCCAGCCGGATCCCGGGGAAGAGCGCCACCCAGACGCCAAGCTTCTGCATCCGAAGCGCGATCTTTCTGAAGCACGGCTCGTTGGCGTCGATCTCAAGCTCCGCGCGGATGCGGGGCGTCGAAAGGCACTCCAGGAGGCCGCCCTTCAGGGCGCTCCTCAGAAGGCGCATCGTGTTGTCCTCAAAACTCATGCCCAGCCGCTGCTCCAGTCGGATGCCCCGCAGGATGCGCGAGGGGTCCTCGACGAAGCTCAGGTTGTGAAGGATCTTCAAAATGCCGTCCTTCAGGTCCGCCCGTCCGCCGAAGTAGTCCGCCAGCGTGCCCCAGTCGGCTTCGCTCAGAGAGATCGACATCGCGTTGATCGTGAAGTCGCGGCGGCCCAGGTCCTGCTTCAGGGAGTCGCTCGACACCGTCGGCTGCGCCGCGGCGTACTCGTAGAACTCGCGCCGCGCTGTGGCGACGTCCACCTTTTCCCCGTCCGGAAAGGTGATCGTCCCCGTGTTGTAGCGGCCGTGCACCGTGCCGCGGCACCCCGGCTCGTCCCAGGAGGTCACGAGTTTCTCCGCGTCGCCCTCGACGGAGACGTCGATATCGACGTTCGGCACGCCCAGCAGGATGTCGCGAACCGTCCCACCGACCAGGTACGCCCTCATTCCCAGGGACTCCGCCCTCGCGCCGATGCGGCGCAGGAGGTTCAGCACCGTTGGGCCGAAGGAGGCCTCCATCAGCCCGGACACGCTCTCCATCCACATGAAGCCGCTCCCCGCGCTGCGGTCCGCCGCCGGCTGGAAGGAGCGGTAGAGAGCGCGCAGGAGGTCCGCCCTCGTCAAGATGCCGATGAGCTTGCCGCCCTCCATGACGGGCAGGCGCTCGAAGCTGTAGGTCGCCATGAGGCGGTGCGCCTCATCCAGCGAGGCCCTGGAGGTGATGCCGATGACGCCCTCCGTCATGAAGTCTCGAATCTGCGCGCGGTCCAGGCCGTGCATGTGCGCCTTGTCCAGGTCCTTGCGGGTCATGATGCCCAGCACCTCGCCGTCCGCGTTGGCCACGGGCAGCGCTTGATGCCCGAAGCGCAGCATCGTTCGGTACGCCTCATCGACGCGGGCGTCCGGCGACACGGCGAGCACCGGAGACGTCATGACGCTCCCCACGTCCACCAGCTGCGGGATGTGCGCAGGGAGCTTCGACTCGATCTCCGCCAGGAGCTCCTGGGGGTCTCGGTCCAGCACCGTCGCAGAGCCCGCCTGGAGGTGACCGCTCCCGCCGTAGGGCGTGAGGAAGTCCTTGACGTTCAGGACGTCCGGAGAGCTCCTGACGATGACGTTGTCCTTCTTTCCCCCGTTGCACACCACGCAGACGGTGACGTGAGAGTCGTAGTAGTCGCGCAGGCGGTGCACGAAGAGCGAGAGCCCCTCCACGTACTCCTCCGTCCTGGCCCAGGTCAGCAGCACCTTGGCCCCGTTGATGTAGCTCTCTCTGGCGTTCTCGGCCAACGTATCCAGCAGGTGGAGGTCGGCCGCGGACATGGAGACCTCCGCGCGGGACAGGGTCCGGGACAGGTCGGCCCCCATCTCGCGCAGGCGGCCGACGACCAGGATGTCGCGCTCCGTCGTGGACTCGTAGGTCAACGCGCCCGTGTCGTCGTAGATGCCCAGGGCAAAGAGCGTCGCCTCCTCCGGCGAGATGCTCTTGCGCTCCTTGACGAGCTGTTCCACGATCATCGTTACCGTGGCCCCGATCGGGGCATAGCACATCTTCTCCGCCGGGATGTCGTCCATCGTCGGCGGGTGATGGTCGTACACGTGGACGGTGACGTCCTGGCGCCCCGCAAGGGCCGCGAAGGGCCCGATGCGGCTTCGCGCCCGCGTATCCACCACGACCATAAGCGTCACCTGGTCCTGCGGGACCTTCTTGGGCTTCAGCAGGTTCCACTGATGCCCGTAGTGGTTCAGGAAGTCCTTCACCTTGCGGCCGATCGCGCCGGGCGGACAGATCACGGCGTCGGGATACAGCTTCTGGATGGCGATCATGCTGGCCAGCGAATCAAAGTCCGTGTTGAGGTGGCTCGTTATCAGATACATAAGGACACGACGTGAGCGGGAGAGCGCAAAATCCTCACGGGAAAGCGGGACGCCTGCAAAACGGTCCGCTCTCCGCTCCCCTCACTTCCCTCCTTCCCCGATATTGGTGCGTACCTATTATATTATGAAACGTACAAAGAACGAGTGTCCTTGAAACACAACCATCCGACGCCCTTGGCGGCACCTCCCCTTTCAGGGGAGACAGTCCACATTAGACGCGATTTGGTATCAATACTATGCTATTATTTATTTAGGAGAGCTAATCTCAGTTCGTTCTTTAAATTGAGATAAGAACAGGGGCGAAAGGCCACTCGTGCAGGGCAACGACCGCCTTGGACACACCCCAACGGAGGCGCTTTATTTTATGATAAACGGCATCACACTCGACAATTTTGGCCCGATTTCCCACCTGGAATGGACGGGACTTGGCCCCATCAATCTGGTGGTCGGGGGCAACGGCTCGGGAAAGACCTTTCTCCTGAAAGTCCTGTACAGTGCCATGCGGACGATCGAAGAATACAAACGTGGCGACGACCGGAGGACGGAGGCGGAGATCCTTGCGGATAAGCTCTATTGGACCTTTCAGCTGGACAGGATCGGCGATCTGGTGACAAAGGGTGCCGCCTCCTTGTCCTGTGTCGTTCGCTTCAACGACGAGGATTTCTCCTACAGCTTCGGCAGGGACACGACCAAACAGATTACCTCGCTGGAAAATGGAATCCCTCCAAGGTCGAGCAACTCCATCTTCCTTCCGGCAAAGGAAATTCTATCCCTGCAGCAGATCATCTTGAAGTCCCGCGAACAGGACAAGGTGTTCGGTTTTGACGACACCTATCTGGACCTCGCCAGGGCGCTGCGCCAGTCCACCCAAAAGGGCAAAAATTATACCGAATTCGCCGCCTCACGCCAGAGCCTGGAGGACATCCTGGGCGGTCGCATCGAGTACGACGAGGCCTCAGGACGCTGGCAGTTCAGAAAAGGCAGCCAAAAGTTTCCCATCGGAGTGACGGCGGAAGGGGTCAAGAAAATTGCCATTCTCGATACGTTGCTTGGCAATCGTTATCTCGATCTTAGCGCCATCGTCTTTTTCGACGAGCCGGAGTCCGCCTTGCATCCCTCGGCGATCTCCGCACTCCTCGATATCGTGGCGACGTTGGCGAGCCGTGGAATCCAGTTCTTTATGGCCAGCCATTCCTATTTCGTCATCAAGAAGCTCTTCCTGATCGCTCAGGAACGGAAACTGTCCATCCCCGTGCTTTCGGCACAGGCTGAGGATGGACACTGGACAGCGGACGACCTCAGGAGCGGGATGCCGGACAATGCGATCATCGACGAATCGATCCGGCTTTACGAAAAAGAAGTGGACATGGCGCTCCGATGACCTCTATTGAGACCATTACCATCGACGAGTCCGGGATGACGTTCGGCCCCTACCCCTCCGAACGCTGTTTTCACATTGAGAAAAGTGCCCTCTACAAAGACATTCGGCAAGGGGTAAAAATGGCGGAATTTCTGTTGCTGCGCGCCGACAGCAACAGGCCCGCCATGCTTTGGGTGGTGGAGGCCAAGTCGAGTTCTCCCCGACCAAAAAGCGAGCCTGACTTCAGTCAATTCATCGCGGAAGTCCGGGAAAAATGGATCGATGCCCTCTCCCTGACCCTGGCCTCCCTCCTTGGGCGACATCGACAGGCTGGAGCAGAATTACCAGGCCCCTTTGAATTGCTCGATTTATCTCAGTTCGACGTGCGTTTTGTGCTTGTAATCAACGGTCATCCAAAAGGCTGGCTGCCGCCGATACAGGATGCTCTACGACAGTCCCTTCGCCCCCTCGTCAGAATCTGGCGCTTTGCGCCGACTTCCGTCGTCGTCCTCAACGAGGAACTTGCCTCGAAGCGACAGCTCATCTCGGCAAACCGTCCATCCTAAAAAAACAAAAGAAGCCAGACGACGACAAAAAATGACCTTGCAGCCCCCATGCCCGCACCAGACGCTGCAAACAAACAGGCAAGAAGTCGTCATGGATAGGGGTTCTGATGGATATCCTGAACGATCGCCTCCGCCTTCCGGCGCAGGGACGCCAGGTCCCCCTCGTTGTTGAGGACGAAGTCGCTCAAGGCCATCCGCTCGTCCGATGGCAGGTAAAAGGCTTCCCGGCGGGTCAGCTCGTCCTCGCCCCAGCCGCGCTCGCGACAGCGCGCTATGCGCAGCGCGCGGGGCGCCGTGACGAAGACCGCCGCCGTGACCCACGCGGGGCGCCCCACCTCGAACAGAAGCGGCACCTCCGCGACGGCCCAGCGGTCCGGCGAAAGCTCGGCGACGCGGCGTTCCAGCTCAGCCATCACCAGGGGATGCATGAGCCCGCAGGCCCAGTCGTACTCCGCGCGGTCCGTAAAGATGCGTCCAGCCACGGCGCCTCGGACGATCCCGCCCGACGGGTCCAGGACCCGGCGCCCCCAACGGCGCGCGGCGGCGCGGGCGACCTCCGGCCTCCTCCACTGCTCCAGGGCGATGGCGTCCGCGTCAAGGCGCACGCCCCCCATCCCCTCCAGCAGGCCGGCGACGGTGGACTTACCCGCCCCAACGTCCCCCGTAAGGGCGATAGCCCTTGCCATAGCCGCCATAGGAACGTCGCCTCCCTCCGCCGCCGTACCCCTCGTCCCACCCGCGTCCCTCGCCGGCCCGGTCGTCGATCTCGCGATACTGCTCCGGAACCTCGTAGATGAAGCGCGAGAAGCCCTTGCTGAGCGTCGTGCCGTACAGGCGGCGGCTGCGGGCCGCCGTGAGGTAGAGCCGCTCCTCCGCACGGGTCATGCCCACGTAGCACAGGCGCCGCTCCTCCTCCAGCTGGTCCGGCTGATCCTTGGCGCGGGAGCTGGGGAAGACGTCCTCCTCCATGCCCACCAGGAACACGACGGGGAACTCCAGCCCCTTGGCCGCGTGCAGCGTCAAAAGCCCCACGGCGTTCCCGGAGTCATCCTGCCGGTCCGCGTCCGTGAAGAGCGCCGCCTCCGCCAGCGCCTCCGAGAGGCCCCCCTCCGGCACCACGGAGCGAAGCTCCATCACGTTGTCGTAGCGTTCCTCCCAGCTCTCCGGCTCCTTCGACCTCAAGAGCTCCTCGTAGCCCATCTGGTTCAGCACGTAGTCCACAGCGGGACCGATCCCCCGCTCCGATACCGCGAGGAGGCGTGCCATGTGCGCCGCGAACTCCGCCGCCGCAGCCCCCACCTGCCCCCGAACGGGCCAGGCCCCCTTCGCGGCCGCCCCCCAGAAGTCTGAGGCCGGCGACGTGGGGACGGCGCCCGACGCAAGCCATGAGGTCCAATCCTCGCGGCGCTTCGGCCCCATGCCCTTGACGGCGAACTCCGCAGCCCGCTCGAAGGAGGTGAGGTCGTTCGGGTTCAGCGCCAGCTTCAGGAGCGCCAGGACGTCCCGAACCTCCCGGCGCTCGTAAAACGCCACGCCGCGCACGATGCGGTAAGGGATGCCCAGCTCCAGAAACTTCTGCTCGTAGAGGCGGCTCATGGCGTTCTGCCGATAGAGGAGCGCGATGTTCCCGTAGTCGTAGCCATGGTGCGCTTTGAGGCGGGCGATCTCCGCCGTGATGAAGTCCGCCTCCTGCAGGTCGCTGTTCGCCAGCAGGGTGTAGACCTTCTCCCCCATGCCCCGCGAGGTCCTGAGGTCCTTCTTCATGCGCGTGGAGTTGTTGCGGATCAAGGCGTTGGAGGCGGCCAGGATGTTGCCCGTCGACCGGTAGTTCTCGTCCAGCACGATCGTCTTCGCGTCCGCGTGGCCCTCCTCACCCCTGAAGTCGCGCTCGAAGTTCAGGATCATCCCGATGTCCGCTCCACGCCAGCCGTAGATGGACTGGTCCGGGTCGCCCACCACGTTCAGCAGGCAGTCCGGCCCCACCAGGTTGCGGAGCAGGAGGTACTGCGGTCTGTTGACGTCCTGAAACTCGTCCACCAGGAGCCACCGGATCCGAGCCTGTTCCCTCTCTCGAAGCTCCCGATCCTGCGTCAGCACCTGGAGCGGGAGCACCATCAGGTCGTCGAAGTCGACGGCGTTGCGCTCCCGCAGCGCGCGGCGGTACTCGTTTGCGATGTCGAGGTAGAGCCCTTCCAGAAGGGGCTCCCGCGGGCCCGGCGCCCAGGCCGCCCAGTCGCGCGAGATGGCGTCCAGCACGGAGGCCGGAGCGGTATCCTTGGTGTTGACGCCCAGGCGCTCCATGATCTGCCCCACCAGCGAACGGCTGTCGCCCCGATCCAGCACGGCGAACCCCGTCCTCAGCCCCGTCAGGCGTTCCACCGCCTCGGGGTTCCGGAACAGGAAGCGCAGCCCGAAGGCGTGGAAGGTGCTGACCCACACCTTGTCCGCCCCATCGGGGACCAGCGCCGACACGCGCTCCCGCATCTCGCCCGCCGCCTTGTTGGTGAAGGTCACCGCCGTGATCTCCCACGGCCGGGCCAGCCCTTCGGCAATCAGCCAGGCCACCTTGTGGGTCAGGACGCGCGTCTTGCCGCTGCCGGCGCCGGCCAGGATGAGAAGCGGCCCGTCAACGTAGGTCACCGCTTCCCGCTGACGGGGCGAGAGGCGTTCAAGGATATCGTTTTCCAACATGTTCTTCTCCGTTCTGCGCGAAGCGTCCCTCCGGACGCAAGGCGCTGCTCCAGCGCCAATCCGTCCGGGAATTCTAGTCACCCAAGTGCGGGGCGCCTCCCTCGACCTCCAGGAACTCGATGGCGAACTCGAGTCCCGACACCAGCTCCACGTCCTTGCTGCCGCACGCCGAACACACGAACTCCGTGCCCTCGCTCTGGACCTCCCGGCCGCAGGCGTGGCAGCGAAACGTGACGGGCAGCACCATGATGGACAGGTTCGCCCCCTCCGTCGGGGCGCCCCTGGATATCCTGCCGAAGGCATAGGCCATCAGCTCCGGGTTGACCCGCCGCATCCCGCCCACCTTCAGCACGATGCGGCGCACGCGGCGCCACCCGGAGTTCCGGCACATGCCCAGGATCGTATCGTTCACCGACTTCGTCAGGGAAAACTCGTACACGCCGCGCACCTCCTCAACCCCGGACGCCGTCCCTTCACCTCAAAGGGTCGCCGTGCGGCCTCACCGCTCCTGGCGGACGGCCTCGAGCTGCGTGGACAGCCGCTCCCACTCCTCATAGGCCGCCGGCAGGTCCGCCGCGATGGCGCCGCGCTCCACCATGAGCGCCTGAACCCGACAGGAGTCGCACAGGACCGACGCATCGCAGAGCTCCGCGTCGATCTCAGCCTGCCGGGCCTCCATCCGTCCGATCCGCTCCTCCAGGGGGTCCAGCTTCCTCTTGATCTCCCGCGCCGCAGCCATGACGCGCTGACGCTCCTCCGCGGCGGCACGCCGGGCCTCGCGGGATCGAAGGTCCCGCGCCTCAACCCCGGCCGCCTCAGCTTCCGCCCGCGCCAGCGCTTCCTCCCGCTTCTCCAGGAACCACGAGTAGTTGCCCGGATAGTCGTAGAGACAACCGTCCCGAATCTCCAGCACGCGCTCGGCCAGGACGTCCAGAAAGCTGCGGTCGTGGGACACGATCAGGAGGGTCCCCTGGTACTGCAGCAGGGCGCGCTGCACGACGTCCCGGGTCGTCTGGTCCAGGTGGTTCGTCGGCTCGTCCAGCACGAGGAAGTTCGTCTCCGCCAGCATCAGCTTGTAGAGCGCCAGCCGCGCCTTCTCGCCGCCCGACAGCACCGCGACCGGCTTGTGGATGTCGTCCCCGGAGAACAGGAACGCCCCCAGGAGGCTGCGCCGCTCCACGTCGTTCAGGCGCGAGGGAGCCGCGCGGGCCTCCTCCCAGATCGTGCGGGCGTAGTCCACGTTCTGCGCGCTCTCCTGGGAGTAGAAGGCGGGCTTCACGTTGTGTCCCAGGCGCACCGTGCCGCGCGTCGACTGCTCCACGCCGCTTAGAAGACGAAGCAACGTAGACTTGCCCGCTCCGTTCACGCCCACCAGGGCCGTGCGCTCCCCCCGCTCGACAGTGAAGTTTAGGCCGTCGAACACGCAGAGGTCCCCGTAGCGCTTCGACAGGTCCGTCGCCTTCAGCACCTCCCGGCCGCTGGGCGGCGCCTCCGGAATGCGGAAGCGCACGTTCCTCTCCGGGCCCTCCAGCTCGATGACCTCCATCTTGGACAGCTGTTTCAGCCGGCTCTGGACCTGCGCGGCCTTCGTCGCCTTGTAGCGAAAGCGCGAGACGAACTGCTGTATCCGCTCGATCTGACGCTGTTGGGCCTCGGCGCTCTGCTCCAGCTGCGCGCGCGACTCCGCCTTCGCCGTGAGGTAACGGTCGTAATCGTAGGGATAGAGCGTCAGGCTGCCGCGCTCGAGGTCCGCGATCTGCGCGACCGTGTTCTCCAGAAACCGTCGGTCGTGGGACACCGCGACGACTGCCCCCCTATGCCCCCGCAGCCACCCCTCAAGCCACTCCATGCTCTCCGTGTCCAGGTGGTTCGTCGGCTCATCCAGCAGCAGCACGTCCGGAGCGGAGAGCAGGAGCGCCGCCATGGCGACGCGCATCTTCCACCCGCCCGAAAAATCGGCGCAGTTCTTCACGCCGTCGTCCCGGCGAAAGCCCAGGCCGTGCAGCACCTTCAAGGCCATGGACTCGAAGGCGAAGCCTCCCGACAGCTCGAAACGGCGCTCAAGCCGCGCGTGCTCCTCCAGGAGGGAGGAGAGCTCAACGGAACCCGACGCGGCCTCCGACAGGCGGGCCTCCGTCTCGCGCAGGCGGGCCTCGATCGCCGCGATGCCGGCGCGGTCCTTGAGGAAGTCCATCAGCGGCACGGGCTCAAGCTCGACGAGGTCCTGCGGCAGGCAACCCACCGTGAGCCCTTTGGAGCGCTCGACGGTCCCCCCGTCCGGCACCACATCCCCCATCAGGACGCGCAGGAGCGTCGTCTTGCCGGAGCCGTTGCTGCCCACGACCCCCAGCCGCGCATCGTCTCCGACGCGGCAGTTGACGCCGTCAAAGATCACCTTTTCCCCGAAAGCGAGCCTCAGCCCCTTGATGTCGATCAGAACTGCATCCCTCCATGGCGCCCGGCGTGCGGCCCGGCCCCTCTGCGCTGCGCGGGGGACGCCCGTCCCAAATTTTCCGCCTAACGCCTCTGTACCATCTCGGCTAAAAGTATATACTATAAACGCGCAGACAGCGAAAGCGGCAAACGCCTTAAACTTCGGAGGCCGCTTCAGCGCAAAAAACGATTATTAATTGTTGAAGAGGATCTGAACATGGCCACACGCTACAGGAACAGAAGGGACAAGGACGAGCACGTGCTCCGCCTGATGGCGGGCATTTTTATGCAGCGCATCAACAGCGGTCTCATCAAGGACGCGCTGTTCTGTCTTCCCCAATGGAGGACGTCCCGCAGGCTCTCCTGGCCCTGCAGGATCTGGGCGCGCTACGAGGACAACGACGCGAGGGACGTGGGCTGGCTCTACAACAAGCTCATGTCCGAACTCACCGACCTCGGCATCAAGGAGGAGGACCTGCGCCTGACGCTCTCGACGTCCATGCCCGACGCGGGAGGGGGGGGCCGCACGACGGCGGGGGGCTTTTCGGCCAACGCCCTCGACGTCAGGGACATCTCGCGCGACTTCGCCCAGGAAAAAGCCGACGAGCTGCGCCAGCAATAGCCCTCAGGAGGCGCGGCCCATCTGAAAATCAAAAAGCTCCAGGAAGATGACTCGTCAACCCCAAAGGAGTGATCCATCATCAAAGCGAGATCCAGTACCCTTTTTCTGTGCTGCGCCCTCTTGACGCTGAGCGGCGTGCCGGCCCGAGGCGCTTCCCTGCCCGACGCCCTCGGCCCATGGCGCCTCGTCTCGGAGGACGTCACGCCGCTCCAGACGGCCTCCGAGGACCTGGGCCGGTGGACGCGGCGGGTCTACGCCCGCGAGGCCCCCAGGCGGCGCGTCGAGGTGAACCTCATGGAGGGGAAGGGCCCCGGCCCACTGCGCGTGCCTGCCGCGGCAGGTGCCGGCGGCGGCGTGATGGACGAGGACGGGGCTTACCGCGTCCTCGATGTGGCGGGGCGGCGCGCGATCCTGGAGCGCCATCCACTCCTGGCTCCGGCCCTGGCCGTAGCCGTCAGCCCCGACACGACGCTGACCCTCGAGGGCTCCGGAACAGACGAGGCGGAGCTCCTGGACCTGGCCGGCCGTGCCGTCTCCGCGCTCGAGAGGTAGCGGGAAGGCAGGCCGCTGACGGGAACGCCAGGGACACAAACTATCAGACAAAGGAGTTATTGCAATCATGAAGACTTATCCTATCGCGCTGGTCCCCGGACCGACTTCCATCCCCCAGAGGGTTCGGGACGCGTGGAACACGGACTTTGGAAGCTCGGACCTCGAAGGAGAGTTCTTTGAGCTCTACGCGGACAACCAGAAGCTCGTCCGGAGGCTTCTGGGGACGAAGGGGGACGTCGTCATCACGCTGGGCGAGGCCATGTCCATCCTGTGGGGCGCCCTGAAGTGCACCCTGAAGCCCGGCGACCGGCTCCTGGCCGTGGCGTCGGGTCTGTTCGGCGAGGGGTTCGCCGACATGGCGCGGGCCATCGGCGCAGAGGCGGAGCTCTGCGCCGCCCCTCACGACCAGACCCCTGACTTCAAGAAGGTGCGCGAGGCCGCGCTGCGCTTCCGGCCGAAGGTCATCACGGCCGTACACTGCGAGACGCCCTCCGGAACGCTGACCCCCTGCATCAAGGAGCTCGGTGAGATCGCGCGGGAGGTGGGAGCCCTCTTCGTCGTCGACTTCGTGTCGAGTGCCGGGGCCGCTGCCGTGGACGTCGATGAAAACGGCATCGACATCGGCCTCCTGGGCAGCCAGAAGGTCCTGTCCATGACGCCCTCGCTCTCCATCTCGACCCTGTCGGACCGGGCGTGGAAGGTCATCGAGGAGGTGCGCTACAGCGGCTACGAGGCCTACCTGCCCTGGCGGGAGGTCCCTGCGGTACACGCCATGCCCTACACCCACGACTGGCAGGCCATGGCGGGGCTGCACGCGGCCCTCTCCGCGATCATGGAGGAGGGACTGGAACACGCCTACGACCGCCACGAGAGGGCGGCCGCCCTGTGCCGCCGAAGGGGGCGCGAGATGGGACTTCGGCTCTTCCCGCTGGACGAGGCCGTCTCCTCCCCCAGCGTCACGGCCTTTTACGTCCCCGAAGGCTGGACCTGGGAGGCGCTCGACGCGGCGCTTCGCGCGCGGGGCCTCGCCCTGGGCGGCAACTACGGCTCCCTGGCGGGGCGCGTGTTCCGCGTCGGGCACATGGGCTCCCAGGCGGACGAGGCGCTCGTAGCCCGCGGCATGGACGTCCTCAAGGACGTCCTCAAACGGCGGTAGGCGCAGGAAGGGGAGACCGAATGGCACTGTCACCGCACATCTTCAGGGAGTACGACATTCGGGGCGACGCAGACCGGGACCTGACGGACGCCGTCGTCGAGACCATCGGCAGAAGCTACGGCACGTGGCTCCTTGACCGCGGCTTCAACAGGATGTCGATCGGCGGGGACGTCAGGCTCTCGACGCCCCGCATCCGCGCCGCGCTGACCCGGGGCGTCCTCGCCGCCGGCGTTGGCGTGATCGACGTGGGCACGCTCACCACGCCCATGCTCTACTGGAGCCTGCACCACCTGGACCTCATGGGCGGCATCATGATCACCGGGAGCCACAACCCGCCCAACATGAACGGACTGAAGCTCTGTTGGGACAAGGCCACGCTGTGGGGCGACGACGTCCAGGCCATCCGCCGCATCGCGGACTCCGGGGAGTTCAGGACGGGGCAGGGTGCTCTGACGCATCAGTCCATCCCGGACGCCTACCTGTCCATGCTGAAGTCCAGGTTTCAGCCCTTCCATCGGCGGTTCCGCGTGGTCTGCGACAGCGGCAACGGGGCGGCGGGGCCCTTCACCAAACGGTTCTTCGAGCTCCTGGGCTGCGACTGCACCGAGCTCTACGGGACGCCCGACGGACGCTTCCCCAACCACCATCCGGACCCCCAGAAGCGCGAGAACCTCCAGGACCTCATCGCCTGCGTCCGGGAGGCGGGCGCGGACGCAGGCTTCGCCTTCGACGGCGACGCGGACCGCATCGGCGTCGTGGACGAGCGCGGCGAGGTGATCTTCGGCGACCGGCTCATGGCCCTCTACTGGCGCGAGATCATGGAGGAGCACCCCGGCGCGGAGGTCATCATCGAGCCCAAGTGCACCATGGCTCTGGCCGAGGAGGTCGAGAGGCTGGGGGGGCGTCCCCTCTTCTGGAAGTCGGGGCACTCCGTGATCAAGGCCAAGATGCGCGAGATCGGCTCCCCCTTCGCCGGTGAGTATTCGGGACACATGTTCTTCGCCGACGAGTACTACGGCTTCGACGACTCCTTCTACGCGGCCGGTCGGGTGCTGCGCATTCTGGCGAAGACCGGCAGGAAGCTCTCCGAGCTCATGAGCTCCATCCCCCTCTACCCCACGACGGAGGAGGCCCGCATCGACTGCCCGGACGAGGAGAAGTTCGACGTCGTGAGCCGGATCCGGGAGAAGGCCCTCAAGGACCATCAGGGGCTGACCCACGACGGCATCCGCATCCTCTACCCCGGTGGCTGGGGGCTGATCCGCGCGTCCAACACCCAGCCGGTCATCACCGTCCGCTGCGAGGGGCGCAGCCAGGAGGACCTGGAGCTCATCATGGCCGACGTCAAGAGGCGCCTCCTGGACGAGGGACTGCCCGACTTCGCATGGACGTTCTGACGCCGGCGCCCCAGCAGGCCCGGCCGCAGTACGGCGTCATCGCCCTGCCGGGGGACCTCTCCCTGCCGCTCGACCTCGAGGCGATGGCGCGCGGACGCCGGACGGAGCTTGAGATCGGGTTCGGCAACGGAGAGTACACCGTGAAGCACGCCCGACGGGCTCCGGACGTCCTCCTGTGGGGCATCGAGCTATCGCCCGCCTGCGTGCTGCGCTGCGCCAGAAGGGCGGCGGGGCTGGACAACCTCCGCCTCATCCGCACGGACGCCCGACGCATGATGAAGGAGCTGTTCCGCGACGAGGCCCTGGACCGCGTCTACATGAACTTCCCCTGCCCGTGGCCGAAGCGGCGTCACGCCCACCGGCGCGTCACGGCCAGGGACTTCACCGACAGCCTGGCCGCCGTGCTGCGCCTGGGAGGCGTCTTTGAGCTCCTGACGGACGACGAGCCCTACGCCCGCGAGGCGCTGGACCGGATCGGGAATCACGCGGCGCTGGAGGGCCGGGGCTTCGAGGTCAACCCCGCCCGAAGCGTGACGACGAAATACGAGCGCAAATGGCTGGAGCTGGGGAAGCCGATCTACCGGCTGACCTTCGTTAAGACGCGCCCCTTCACCACGGCGCGGCAAACCTGGGAGGGATCTGAGGTGCACATCAGGACGAGGCGCCGGCCGACGGAGGCGTGCCTGAACGCCCTGGCGGACGTCAGCGGAGGCGCCGGAGACGCGCGGTGGTCCTTCGGCCGGCTCGCCCTGGAGCGGGGGCCGGAGGGCGGTTTTCTGCTCGAGGCCTTCTCAAACGACGAGGAGTTCGACCAGCGCTACTACATCCACATCTCGCCGCGGGACGAAGGCGCGTTGGTCCGGCTGGACCGGACGGCGAACGCTTTTCTGACCCCCGCCGTGAAGGGAGCCCTCGCCGACGTCGCGACCCGCATCGACGCGCCGGAGGAACCGGAAGGATGAAAGCGGTCCGCCCCACGGCAGGCCGCGTGCTGCTGGCCCTCTTCAGCATCCTGGGGGACGTGGACGGCGGGAGATTTCTGGACCTCTTCGCCGGGACGGGGCGGGTCGGCCTGACGGCCCTGGAGCGGGGCGCCAGCGTGACGTGGGTCGAGTCCCTCCGAGAGCGGGCTCAGGCCATTGAGCGCGCGCTGCCTACGGACGCCCGACGCCGCGCCGTGGTGCTGTCCCTGGAGCTGCGCCGCGCCATCGCCTGGCTCGGAAAGCGGGGCCTCCAGTTTGACGTCATCTTCGCCGACCCGCCCTACCACGAGGGCTGGGGGGCGTCCCTCCTGGGCGTTCGGGGGCTAGAGGGGCTTCTGGCCCAAGGGGGGGTCCTCGTCGCGGAACACTCCGTCCGGGAGGAGCTGACGCTGACGCCCGCGTGGGAGCTCGCCTCCCGACGGGACTACGGCGAGAGCCGCCTGTCGTTTCTGAGGGCCGCGGAGGCGCGAACGGACCAGGCGCCCGCGCCCAACCTCGTTTAACCCAGGAGGCGAATCACCATGCAGAGGAGCGTTCGCGCCGTCTACCCCGGCTCCTTCGACCCCATCACCAACGGACACATCTACATCGCGGAGCGGGCCTCCGCCATCTTCGACGAGGTGCGGGTGAGCATCCTCGTGAACGCGCAGAAGAACTCCACCTTCAGCGTGGAGGACCGGTGCGCCATGGCTCGCGAGGCCCTGAGCTACCTTCCGAACGTCAGGGTGGAGCACTTCTCCGGCCTGCTCGTCGACTACATGCGCCAGGTGCAGTCGCGCGTCATCATCCGGGGGCTGCGGGCCATGTCGGACTTCGAGTACGAGTTTCAGATGGCGCTGATGAACCGTCAGCTGGCCCCGGAGATCGAGACCTTCTTCATCGTCACGGACCCGCGATACTCCTTCGTCTCCAGCAGCGGCATCCGCGACATCTTCCGCTTCGGGGGGACGGTCCACGACATGGTGCCCCCCGGCGTGTTCCGCCGCCTGCGTGAACGCTTCCCCCCGCTGCCCATGCCTCACAGGCCCCAGGAGGACCGGTGAGGTCCCGGCTCCTCACCCCGGCCTTCTACCAACAGGGGGCCGTCGCCGTCGCGCGGGGCCTCCTGGGGTGCGTGCTGGCCCGCAGCGCGCCGGAGGGCACGGCCTCCGGCGTCATCGTCGAGACGGAGGCCTACGCCGGGAGGACGGACGCGGCATGTCATTCCTTCAAGCTGGAGGGACCCCGTCCGGGGCACCGCACCGAGGTGATGTTCCGTCCGGGGGGCCTGGCCTACGTCTACCTGATCTACGGCATGTACTGCTGCTTCAACGTCACCTGCGCGCCCGCGGGCCGGGCCGAGGCGGTGCTGGTCCGCGCGCTGGCCCCCCTCGAGGGGAAGCCCCTCATGTGCGCGCGCCGCGGCACGGAGGACGAGCGAAAGTTCTGTAGCGGCCCCGGAAAGCTCTGCATGGCGCTCGCCGTCACGCGGGAGCAGAACGGGGCGGACCTCCGCGGGGAGACGCTCCGAATCCTGCGAGGGGACCCCATTCAGGACGCGGAGGTCGTCGCGACGCCGCGCATCAACGTGGACTACGCCGGCGAGGACGCCGCCCTGCCCTACCGCTTCGCCGTGAAGGACAGCCCGTTCCTCTCGACGCGGAGGTTCTTGAAGGCGGCGCCCCGCGGAGAAGGGTTCGGGGACACAACGTCCTAACGACACGGCATTACTTGAGATCGATCGGGGGACTTGCGGTGGAGCGGCAGAATGCATCCGGTATGGTGAAACACGCGATGATGATGATGGCGGGGACGTTCCTGAGCCGCATCCTGGGGCTGGTGCGGGAGGTGGTGGTGGCGGCGTTCTTCGGCGCGTCCCGCGGTCTGGACGCCTTCAACGTGGCCTACACGCTGGCGAACCTGGCCCGTCAGCTCCTGGCGGAGGGGGCGCTCTCCGCCGCCTTCGTGCCCGTGTTCTCCCGCGCGCTGCAGGAGGGCCGGTCGCACGCCCTGGCACTGGCCCGCGGAACGATGACGGTGCTGCTGTTCGCCAGCTCCGCCGCCGCGCTGGCGGGCATCCTGTGCGCACCGCTCCTGACCCGCGTCATGGCCCCCGGCTTCGACCCCGCAGCGGCGGCCCTCGCCTCCAGCCTGACGCGCTGGATGTTCCCCTTCCTCATCCTGATCTCGCTGGCCGCCCTCACCATGGGCGCACTGAACAGCCTGGGGTCCTTCTTCGTCCCGGCCCTGGCCCCCGCCTTCAGCAACCTGGCTTTCATCCTCACCGCCCCGCCCTTCGCCGCCCGCTGGGGCGTTCATGGGCTGGCGCTCTCCGTGCTGTGCGGCGGGGCCATGCACTTCCTCACCCAATGGTTCTGGGCCTTCAGGATGCGCGCCCCGATCTATCCCGCGCGGCCCGACCTGCACGACCCGGACCTGCGCCGCATCATGGCGCTCTTCCTGCCCTACGCGGCCGGGCTGTCGTTGAACCAGGTCAACCCCGTCGTCAGCCGGATGCTCGGCTCATTCCTTCAGGAGGGCAGCATCTCCGTGCTGAACTACGCCAACCGCATCCTGCAGCTGCCCCTCGGGCTCTTCGTCATCGCCATCTCCCAAGCCGTGCTGCCCCAACTCGCCCGGGCCAAAGGGCCGGAGGACTTCGCGGAGACACTGCGCCAGGCGCTGTGCTTCGCCCTCTTCATCGTGCTGCCCGCGTCGCTGGGCCTGATGCTCATCTCAGGGCCCTTCGTCCACCTCGTCTTCGTCCGTGGGGAGTTCAACGACTGGGCCTGGCGCGCCACCTCGTCCTGTCTCGCACTCTCCATGCTGGGGCTGCCCGGCATGGCCTGCTCCACCGTGGTGATGCGCGCCCTCTACGCGCTCTCCATGCCGCGGGCGGCCTTCAAGACCACGCTCTTCAGCGTCGCCGCAACGGCGCTCCTTTCCGCGGCGCTGATGCTCCCCATGGGGTACGACGGACTGGCCCTGGCCCCCAGCATCGCCTTCACCCTGTCGGGCCTGCTGGGACTGCGCTACGTGCGGGGAAAGCTGGGGCGCTCCCTGAACGTCCTGAGCCGGACGTGGCTCGCCAAAACCGCCGCTGCCCTCGCAGCGCTCGCCCTGGCCACGACGGCCTGGCGCCTCGCCCTGCCCTACCGTCCCGAGGCGGCGCTCACCCTGCGCGCGGCCTGGCACCTGGGCGTCATCGTCGTCGGCATGGCGGCCTACGGGGGCGCAACCTGGGCCCTTCGCTGCGGCGAGTGGGGGCTGATCCTCGATGCGTTCTCACGACGCGGCAAGAGGGACAGGGATAAAGAGGGATAAAGAGAGATAAAGTAACAAAGACTTTGAAAGGTTGAGGTCATGATGAGAAAGTTTGCGGGAGTCCTTCTCCTGTGTGCAACGGTCCTGACGGCGCTCTCCGCGGATGCGGCTCCCTCCTCTCCGTGGAGGAAGGTCATCGGTGCGCGGACGGTCCGCCTTTGGGTGGACGCCCAGTTTATGGATGAGCTCGTGCTCAACGCGCGGGCGCGCGTCGACGTCACGTGGCTGCCGCGCTCGCTGATGCGGCTGCTGGACCGCGACGGCAGCGCGGAGGACTGGGTGGTCGCCGCGCTGAGCAACTACTACGCCTCCAGGAAGGAGGCCGCCGAGAGGATGCGGGGACACGACGTGCTGGCCCTTCGCTACCGCGCGGAGAAAAACTGGAACTTCGACCCCACGGCCCTGACGGTCGACGGCTACCGCGTGACGTCCGAGGACCTGCTGGGCAACGCCAGCATACGAGTCGTCGGGGAGCTTCCCTCCGGCACGGAGGGGACGCTCCTCGTTCGCGTCCCCTCGCTGAAGGGGGGGCGCAGGGTGCACCTCGCGCTCGGTCCGGACAGCGCGGACCTGGAGGCGCCGGCCCGATGAGCGACTTCCTGACGCTCGGCATCGAGACCAGCTGCGACGACACGGGGGTGGCACTCCTGCAGGGCGAACGGCGAATCCTCGCGGAGCTCCTGTCGAGTCAGATTCGGGACCACGCGCGATTCGGCGGCGTGGTTCCGGAGTTCGCGGCGCGAAAGCACCTGGAGAACCTCCTGCCTCTGGTGGAGGCGGCGCTGCGGGAGGGAGGCGTGAGCGGGCGGGACCTGAACCTCATCGCCGTCACCTGCGGTCCGGGCCTCATGGGCTCCCTCATCGTTGGGGTACAGGCAGCCCGGGCGCTCTCCCAGGCCTGGGACGTTCCGGTCTTGGGGGTCAACCACCTGGAGGGGCACCTGTTCGCCCCGATGGTGGACTCGGAGGACCTGAAGCCCCCGTTCCTGTCGCTCATCGTCTCGGGCGGGCACACGGAGATCGTGCGGGTGGACGCCCTGGGCAGCTACGAGCTCCTCGGCCAGACGCGGGACGACGCGGCAGGCGAGGCCTACGACAAGGCCGCGCGCATCCTGGGGCTCCCCTACCCCGGCGGGCCGGAGATCGACCGCCTGGCGCAGGACGGAAACCCGGACGCCTTCGCCTTCCCCGTCCCCCTGCAGCACACGAAGCATGTGGAATTCAGCTTCAGCGGACTCAAGACGGCGCTCCTGTGGCAGGTCCGGCGCCTTGAAGCCCTTGGGACGGAGGGGGGCCGGCTGCCGCTGGCCGACCTCTGCGCGTCCTTCCAGAGCGCCGTGACGAGGGCGCTCATCGCCAAGGTGGCGCTCGCCGTGCGTATGACGGGCATCCGAAGCGTGACGGCGTCGGGGGGCGTGGCGGCCAACAGCGCCCTGCGGCGCGCGCTGACGGAGGGCATCGAGGCGCGGCGCTGGCGCGCGTGGCTGCCCAGGGTCAGCCGCTGCACGGACAACGCCGTCATGATCGCCATGGCGGGCAAAAGCGGCTGGGACCGCGGCCTGCGCAGCCCGGAGGACCTGTCCCCCAATCCGTCGCTCGAAATCGGGGGGTGAGCCTTCGGCCGTCGCGACGCGGGATACGGGTAAACGCTCAGGTGAAGGGCGACCGCCCACGATAGAATAAACGGCAGGAGAGAAGTCCTCTCTGGTTTCAACACCATCGGAAGCATTATCTTTGAAGGAGGCATCGCCATGGATTTCAAACAGCAGGCGCGCGACGGCAAGGAGCTCATGGGAAAGCTGGCCCAGGCAGCGCCGGAGGTCGTCGGGGCATTTCGTTCCCTGAACGAGGTCGCGCACAAGGAGCGCGCGCTGGACGCCAAGACGAAGGAGTTGATCGCGCTGGCGCTGGGCGTGCAGGCCCGATGCATCCCCTGCATCACGGCCCACGCTCAGGGAGCCCTCAGCGCGGGCGCCACGCGCGAGGAGGTCGTGGAGGCCCTTGAAGTGACCATCACCATGGGCGGCGGCCCCAGCGCAGCCCACTCGGCCATCGCCCTGGAGGCCTTCGACCAGCTCAGCAAAAAGTAGAAGCCACAAGCATCGAAGGCTCGAGGGGACGCTTTGGGCGTCCCCTCTTTACATGACTCCACACGCCCCGCCGTTCCACGTCAAAACAGTACGTAAATCTGACGATGTACTTTCAGAGAACAGGGACTAATATTCTTCGTGTTGAGCAATTAGCACTCTTAGTTATTGAGTGCTGATACAAAAGATCAGGAGGGAATTTTAGATGAATCTCAAACCACTTGGAGACAGGATCGTTGTGAAGGTGCTCTCCCGCGAGGAGAAGACGAAGGGCGGCATCGTCCTTCCCGACACGGCGAAGGAGAAGCCCACGGAGGGCGAGGTCATCGCGGTGGGCACGGGGAAGGTGCTGGACAACGGCCAGAAGCTTCCCATCGAGGTCAAGGTGGGCGACCGCATCATCTTCAGCAAGTACGCGGGCACCGAGGTCAAGCTGGACGGCGAGGACTACGTGATCTTCAGCGAGCGCGACGTCCTGGCCATCGTGGACAAGAAGTAGTCCACGCGGGACCTTCAAGGAACATTTGAGACGGATTTAGAGGAGGATACATACTATGGCTAAGATTCTTTCCTTCGGCGAGGACGCTCGCCGCGCGATGCTTCGTGGCATCGATAAAGTTGCGGATACGGTTGGAGTGACGCTTGGGCCCAAGGGGCGCAACGTCGTCCTCGAGAAGAAGTTCGGCTCCCCCACGATCACGAACGACGGCGTCACCATCGCGAAGGAGATCGAGCTCGAGGACCCCTTCGAGAACGCAGGGGCCCAGCTTCTGAAGGAGGTCGCCTCCAAGACCAACGACGTCGCCGGCGACGGCACCACCACCGCCACGATCTTCTCCCGCGCCATCATCCGGGAGGGCATGAAGAACGTCGCAGCGGGCGCCAACGGGATGCAGATGCGTCAGGGCATCGAGAAGGCCATCGACTTCGTGGTGGAGGAGCTGAAGAAGCAGTCCATCCCCGTGAAGGAGAAGGAGAAGATCGCGCAGGTCGCCTCCATCTCCGCCAGCGACAACGCGGTGGGCTCTCTGATCTCCGAGGCCATGAACAAGGTGGGCCAGGACGGCGTCATCACCATCGAGGACAGCCAGACGGTGGGCACGACGCTCGAGATGGTGGAGGGCCTGCAGTTCGACAAGGGCTACATCAGCCCCTACATGGTGACGGACAGCGAGCGCATGGAGACGAGCTTCGACGACGCCTACATCCTGATCCACGACGGCAAGATCAGCAACATCAAGGACCTGCTCCCCGTGCTGGAGAAGGTCGTGCAGACGGGCAAGCCCCTGCTCATCGTCGCTGAGGACGTTGAGGGCGAGGCCCTGGCGACGCTGGTGGTCAACAAGCTGCGCGGCGTCATGCAGGTGGCGGCCGTGAAGGCCCCCGGCTTCGGCGATCGCCGCAAGGCCATGCTGGCGGACATCGCCATCGTCACGGGCGGCCAGGTCGTCAGCGAGGAGCTGGGCCTGAAGTTCGAGAACACGGAGCTCAGCATGCTGGGCAAGGCCAAGAAGGTCCGCATCACGAAGGAGGACACGACCATCACCCAGGGTGCCGGCGACAAGGAGGAGATCCGCAAGCGCGCCGCGCAGATCAAGAAGGAGATCGAGGACTCCACCTCCGACTACGACAAGGAGAAGCTGCACGAGCGCCTGGCCAAGCTGGTCGGCGGCGTGGCGGTGATCCAGGTCGGCTCCGCCACGGAGACGGAGCAGAAGGAGCTGAAGCACCGCATCGAGGACGCCCTGAACGCCACGAGGGCGGCCGTGGAGGAGGGCATCGTCGCCGGCGGCGGCGTGGCGGCCCTGAACTGCGCCACAGCTCTCGAGCCCTTCGTCGAGAAGCTCGCGGGCGACGTCCGGACGGGCGCGCGCATCGTGCTGGACGCGCTGAAGGCCCCGCTGTTCCTCATCGCCGAGAACGCCGGCTACCAGGGCGACGTCATCGTGGAGAAGGTCCGCAACCTGAAGCCCGGCAACGGCCTGAACGCCAGCACCGGTGAGTATGTGGACATGGTCGCTGCGGGCATCATCGACCCCGTGAAGGTCACCCGCTCCGCGCTGCAGAACGCGGGCTCCATCGCCGCGATGGTCCTGACGACGGAGGGCATCGTCGCCGACAAGCCGGAGAAGAAGGACGCTGCGCCCGCCATGCCCGGTGGGATGGGCGGCATGGGCGACATGTACTAAAGCCGGACGGTCCGGTTCGATAGACAACGCAAGGGGGCTGACCACGAGGTCAGTCCCCTTTCTTCTTTCTTGTCATTCATTTGTCATTCATGAAGGTGGCCGGCACGGGGTCCTCAGAGCCAGAGGCATCGATCAGGGTCGTTTGCCTATTTCAGTCCTGTCGCCGCGTTGAACTCCTCGATGAGCTCGTCGATCCTCGGCGCTTGACTGCGGACCTCGCCCCAGTAGTTGTCGGCGTCGTACCACTGGGCGGAGAGCTCCTCGCTCGTCTTGCCCTGCTGCTCGATCCAGGTGTAATACTTCAGGTTGTGGACCCGAAGCCGTTCTGGATAGGTCAACTCGAGGGCGTTGTCCGCCTTCTGTCCGACGAGACGGCTGGCGAAGTCCACCGCAGCCTTCACTCCGTTGTATTCGCCTTCCTTCGCCGCCAGCTCCTCCAGACGCGAGCCGTACATATCGACGGAGTCCGTCAAGATCGTGAAGACCATGTCGTGCTCATTCATCTCGTAGTATTTTGCCGCTTTGATGGAGCTCAAAAGGTTCGCAATGCCTGAGATTCCGCAGAGGCTCAACCGATCGACCGCCGCCTGGGGAACCCCGACCGACTTCAGGTACTCGCGTCCGGCGGGCTCATTGAAGAGGCGAAGAAGCTCCATGCAGTCGTTGTCGTCAATGGCGGTGATCATGTCCGTGTTCCGGACGTTGTGTATCCAGGGAATGTGTTTGTCGCCAATGCCCTCGATCCGGTGCGCTCCCCAGCCGTTGCGAAGCAGGGTAGGACACTGAAGCGCTTCGCCCGCGACGATCTTCACATCCGGCCAGAGCTCCTTCAGGCGATCTCCGCTCGCGATGGTTCCGGCAGAGCCGGTCGTGTAGACTGCGGCCGCGACGCGATCGCCAGGCCTTTTCAGGGATTTTGCCAGCTCTTCGAGGGCCGACCCCGTGACCTCGTAGTGCCACAGGTAGTTTCCAAACTCCTCGAACTGGTTGAAGATGCAGACGTCGTCGCGTGCTGCCCGAAGCTCGTTGACCCTGTCGTAAATTTCCTTGACGTTGCTCTCGGTCCCAGGAGTGGCGATGATCTCACCTGCGACGGTCTTCAGCCATTCGAAGCGCTCACGGCTCATCCCTTCGGGGAGGATGGCGATGGAACGGCAGCCGAGAAGTTGGGCGTTGTAGGCTCCGCCGCGGCAGTAGTTGCCCGTCGAGGGCCACACGGCCCAATCCCGGGTGGGGTCGAACTGTCCCGTCACGAGGCGCGGGACAAGGCAGCCGAAGCTCGCGCCCACCTTGTGGGCGCCCGTAGGGAACCACTTCCCCACCAGCGCGAAGATGCGCGCCTTCACGCCCGTTAGCTCCCGCGGGAACTCCACGAAGTTCACCGCCCCATAGAGGCCTCCTGCGCTTTGGGGGGCGTTCTTCCAGGTGATGCGGAAGAGGTTCAGGGGATTGACGTCCCACAGGCCCGTCTTTTTGAGCCCCTCCTTGACCGCCTCCGGCGTGTCCTTCGCCGGGTCCTTCATCTGCCGAAACGTAGGAATGCGAATGTAGCGCTCCTTCGCCTGTCTCACGCACTTTTCGAGGTTCTTTTCGTTGACGTCGAGATCGATCTGTCTGTACAAGAACACCCTCTCCTTAGTTTAACCTTAACATGGGGTTGTGCCCCGCGCTCCACCCCATAGGGAGAGACGCGGCTTCGCGCGGGACGACAAGGCCCAACGCTTCATGGACTCCCCGCGCGGGTGATCGCTCTCCCCTGCAGGGACAGTCCACTCGATTCGATCAGGCTTTTTCAAGCCCCAGGGCGTTTTCCAACGCCGCCATGTCGGGCGCGATCTTTCTTGCGGGAGAGACGGCTTCCTGGGCCGCGACCACGTCCTTCAAGCCGTTTCCAGAGACGATTACAGCGATCCTGTCAGAGGCCTGCAGGCGCCCCTCGCGGGCCATTTTGACGAAGCCCGCATACGCCGCCGCAGCGGCAGGCTCTGCGAAGACCCCGCTCCTGCGGGGGAGCTCCGCGAGTGCGGCCAGAATCTCTCCATCGCTCACGGCCACCGTATCCCCATGGCTCGAACGAACGGCGTTGAGCGCCTTGGCCCAGTTGTGGGGGGCACCAACGTCAATGCTGTCCGCAACGGTGCGAGAGGGGCCGAAAACGACCGTCCTGGCCCCGCTCTGGACGGCTCGATGGATCGGACTCGCCCCCTCGGCCTGCACTCCAATGACCTGTGGGACCCGGTCGATAAGCCCCACTCGATGAAGGTCGTAGAATCCCTTGTAGGTGGAGCTGATGATGCAGCCATCCCCGACGGAGACGAAGACCTTGTCCGGCACGTCCCACCCGCACTGCTCCGCGATCTCCATGGCGCAGGTCTTCTTCCCCTCCACGAGGAAGGGATTGATGGCGCAGTTCCGGTCGTACCATCCCCAGCGCTCGATCGCCTTGATGGCGAGTCGGACCGTCGCCGCGTAGTCGCCTCCAACCAGGAAGACGTTGGCCCCAAAGACCAGAAGTTGCGTCACCTTCGCCGCGGGGGCAGCTTCTGGAACAAAGATGACGCTCCGCAGTCCCACGTTCGCGGCGAACCCGGCGAGGGAGCTCGCTGCGTTCCCCGTGGAAGCGCAGGCGACCGTTTCCTGCCCTTCCTGCAGGGCCAGGGTCACGGCGATGCAGCTGGCCCGGTCCTTGAGCGAGGCGGTAGGGTTCCTCCCGTCGTCCTTTACCAGGACCTCCCGCACCCCGTACTCCCGTGCGATTCCGGAAACGCTGTAGATGGGCGTCCACCCCACATGGAGCGACGGCCTTCGCGCGCCTTCCTTCACAGGAAGAAGGGCAGAATAACGCCACAGGCTGAAGTCGAAAGAGGCGGCAAGCTCCTTGCGCCCCATCCGCTTCTTCGCCTCGTCATAGTCGTAGAGGACGTGCATCGTCCCGTCGATGCCGCAGTCGGGGCAGGTCTTGACGCGACTTTCCGGATTGAATTCCCTTCCGCAGAGGGCACATCGCAAAAGGCAGTCCGCCATGGCCGTCGCCCGCTATTTCAGGACGGAACGGACGATGCCCTGATATCCCCGGCAGGCCTTACAGAGCTGATCGATCTCGATGTACTCGTCGATCACGTGGGCGAGGGACTCAAGGGAACCTCCAAAGCCAACGGTCGGAATGCCCGCCTTGCCGGCGTAGTAGCTTCCGTTGGTGCAGAAGGCGTAATGGGAGAGCTGGGGGTCAAGTCCGACGGAGCGGAGTCCCTCCAGCGCAGCCTTCACAAACCAGTTGTCCTCAGGGTAGAGCCAGGCTGGGGCGTAACGCTCGGCCTCAATTTTCCTTCCGGTGTAGCACGTATCGACTCCCTTGGCGAGGCTGAGCCGGGCCTGAATCTTCGGGTTCGCCTTCACCTCGGCGTCGACGATGTCCTGAATCTGTTGAAGGACCTCTTTATCCGTCTCTCCGACGAGAAGCCGTCGGTCGAAGGTCACCCGGCAGCGTTCCGGAACGACGCTCGCTCCGGGGTAAGGACTGGAGATGATATCCGTCACTTCGAGAATTCCCCTGCCCAACACCGGCTGTTCCTTCGGCTTGAAGTTCTTTTCGATGGCCGCGAGAAGGGGGACCATCGTCTTGATCGCATTGAGTCCAACGTCGGGGTTCGAAGAGTGAGCCGCCTTGCCCCTGGTTTCAAGGACGACCTCGGCCCGCCCCCTCTGCCCCCTCTTCAGGTTCAGGGACGAGGCCTCGCCGATGATGACGCAATCCGGCCTCCACCTCTCCCCCAGCTCCTGCGAGGCCACGCCCTCGAAACACTCCTCGTGCACCCCACCGCAGACGATGAACTCCCCCGACAGGCCCTTCGGGTCCTCCTTCAGCAGCTTTGCGGCCACGATCGCCGCGGCGAGGTTGCCCTTCATGTCGCTCGTCCCCCGGCCGTAGATCCTGCCATCGACGACCTCCGCCCCAAAGGGGTCGTGGGTCCACCTGGACCGGTCCACGACGTCCACGTGGTCCATGTGCCCCTCGAAGAGGATTCTCTTTCCTCCGCCTCCAAAGGCCATTCGCCCGGACACGTTGCCGTACCCGTCGCGCTCCGTCGAGTCGAAGCCGAACTTCTTCATGTTGTCCTCTACGAAGTCCGCGACGTCCTTCTCCTGACCGGAAAGGCTCTGACGCCGGATCATGCCGCGGCACAGCTCAACCAGCTCGTCCTCCCACTGCCTTGCCACTTGATAGCCCTCCTTCTAAAAAATAAAGCTCGAAACGTCCACCTGAAGGGGACGTCACTTTTTGAACCGCAGAACCTTTCCCGCCTTGCCCTTCAGAACCTGGGAGTCCTCAACCACGGATGTCCCCCCCACGATGACGAAGGGGATTCCTTCCGAGAACTGCATGGGGTCGGTGTAGGTCGCCTTGTCGATGACCTTTTCCGGGTCGAAGACCGTGACGTCGGCGACGTAGCCTTCCTTAAGGACCCCGCGTCCCTCAAGGTGAAAGATGGAGGCCGGCCGGGAGGTCATTTTTCTGATCGCCTCGGGCAGGGTCATCAAGCCGAGCTCCCGCACGTAGTGGCCCAGAATGCGGGAGAAGGTCCCGTAGACCCTGGGGTGGGGCTGGGCTCCCAGGATGCCGTCCGTACAGGGATTCTGGAGGTGATGGGTCATGATCGTCCGGACGTGTTCCTCAAGACCGTAAAAATCGACAAGCCCCACGGCCAAGTCCTCCTGAAGCAGCAGATCGAAGGCAGCGTCAAGGGGCTCCCTGCCTCGGATCTCTCCGATCTCAATCATGTTCTTTCCGACGAGGTCGGCATTTTTGGGCGTCTTGACGAAGGTGACCAGGATGTTTTCCATCCCCGCGAAGTCGATGAAGTTATCCCAGCCGGGGATCCCGTTCACGATATCCCGCTTCATCCTCTGCCGCTCCGCTTCGTCTGCGAGGCGAAGGAGGCATTGGTCAGCGCCTCCATCGTGGGCCCAGGGCGGCAGGATCACGCTGAAGGTCGTGCTCCCCGCTCCGTAGGGGTATTGGTCGAAGGACAGCTTGATGTCCCTTTCTCCCTCATCAAGCTTTTTCATGACGGCGTCAAAGAGGTGGGCGTTCTTTTTTCCACAGACTTTGAAGTGGGAGAAATGGACGGGACATCCTGATTTTCGACTGATGCGGAAGACCTCGTCCATGGACTCAAGGATCGTGTCAGCCTCGCTCCTCTGGTGGATGACGAAGGGCAGGTCGTACTTCGCGAGGACGGAGGTGACCTGGGCGATCTCATCCTCCTCCATGTAGCTGCTGGGCGGATAGATCAGGCCTGTGGAAAGTCCGACCGCTCCGGCTTCAATGCACTTCTCCAGGAGGTCCTTCATCATGGAGACCTCACTTGGGGTCGCCTTACGATTGCTCAATCCCATGACGCACATGCGAAGGTTTCCCGTAGGGGCAAGATAGGCCAGGTTGGGGCCCAGGTCCATCGCATCCAACGCTTTCATGTACTCCGCTGCGCTCTCCCACCTCCACTCGACGGGATACTGCCCTTCAAGCCCTGCCATCGTCTTCTGCCATGTGCTGACGTACCGGGGCAGAACCGGAGCCAGGGACATGCCGTCCTGACCGATGACGTCCGTCGTGACGCCCTGAGTCGTCTTGTTGGTGATGCCGGGCTCCACAAGGGCCACCAGGTCGGAATGGCTGTGGGTGTCGATAAAGCCGGGCGCCACGGCGAGGCCCTTCGCGTCGATGACCTTCGCGGCATCAGCGTCGGGTTCTCCGACCTTCGCGATGAGGCCATCCTTTATGGCGATATCGGCCTTGAAGCCTTCCCGTCCCGTGCCGTCGTAGCAAACTCCACCTTTGATCAGCAAGTCATACATCGAAAAACCTCCTGTAACAGGCCCCAAAAAGACGGGGCAGAAAACCGCTCACCACGTTCCGACGACGGAGGCCCCCAGAAGGACCTGGGGAAGCCAGCAGGAGAGAAATGGAATGTAGGTCGTCAGGAGGAGGACGGGGATGGAGACGTAGAGCAGGAAGGGCATCATCGCACGGGTCAGCTTCGCAGCCGGAACGTTCGCGAGGCGGGAGCCGACAAAGATCGACATGGCAAAGGGCGGGGTCATGACGCCGATGCCGACGTTGACCGTCATGATGGCGCCCAGGTGGACCAGGTTGACGCCGAGTTCCTGCATCAGGGGCAAAACCAGTGGGACGACCAGGACAAGGATGGGAATTCCATCGAGGAACATTCCAAGGAAGAGAAGAAAAGCGTTAATCATCAGAAGGATCATAGCCTTGCCCTCGAAGAGCGACATCATCGTCATGGCCACTTCCTGAGCGACCCCCTGTCGGGTGAGGTATCGGGTCAGGATCGTGCCTCCGGCCAGCAGAAGGGTTGTCATCCCAAAGGTCCCGATGGTGCTCGACAGAGCCGCTCTGAGGCGCTCCAACGTCAGCTCGCGGTAGGCCAGCCAGCCCACCAGGAGACAATAGATCGCGGCGACGCCTCCGGCCTCGTTGGGAGTGAAGATGCCGCCGTAGATGCCGACCAGGATCAGGAGCGGGCAACCAAGGGCAGGGATGGCCAGCCAGCCGGTGCGCGCGATCTCCTTCAGAGCCCCGGAGAAAGTGGCTGGGAGCTCCGGAGTTTCATCGCTGTTGACCGTGTACTTGTCCACAACAAAGTAGTTGAGGACGGCGTAGCCGATAGCGAGGAGGAGCCCCGGAAAGACCGTCGCGAGGAACAGGGCCGCAACGGACTGCCCGGCCAGAAGGCAGTAGATCATGGCGGGGACACTTGGGGGGATCAGGTAGCCGAGGTAACTTGACGAACAGAGAATAGCGGTCGTGTAAACTCGGTCATAGCCGAATTTTTCGAGCTTCGGGACGAGAAGGGGGATCAGAGCCGCGATGCAGGGGACGGATGAGCCGGTCAGGGCGCCCATGAAGACCGAGGCCACGATCCCGACGGCCGTCAGACCTCCCTTGAGGCGTCCCACAAGGGCGTAAGAAAAGTTGACGATCCTGTCCGCCAGCCCCGCTTCATTGATCAGGGCTCCCGTGAAGACGAAAAAGGCGATCGCCATGATGGTGGCTGAATCGAGGGAGTGGAAAAACGCATTGGCCACAAATCCGGCGGAGGTTCCCGTCACGGTCAGGCCGAGTATCGTTGCTCCGATGAAGACCCACCCGATGGGAAGCCCGATGAGAAGTCCCACCAGGAAACTGACCAGGGTCGTCATCGTTCCGAAATCAATCATCGCGGCTCACCGTCTTTTCGTTTTGTTCGAACCAGAGGCTCTTTCGGATCAGGAAAACGTCCTCACAGATATGCCATGCGTAGTGGAGGGCAACGAGGACGACCATCGCTCCCATGGCATAGACGAGCCAACTCATGTTGAACCAGCGCACGAGGGTGGCGTATTCCGGGTACTGAAAGGAGCGTTTGACGACCTTCCATGTGGCAGGCGCCATCGACAGCACCATCACGACGGTGACAACGCTTTTAAAGATGTCATAGAGCGCCTTTTTCCTCTCGTTTCCCTGCGCTATGGCATCCGGGAGGATATCCACGCAGATATGGGTTTTGAGCGCAGCTCCGTAGGAGATCGCGACATAGATCGTAAAAATGAAGATGAAGAGGGCCATATCGCCAATCCACATGATCTCGTAATGCAGCCAGTAGCGGTTCAACACTTGACAGAAGGTGAGGATAACCGAAAGGCTGAGGCCTGCCGCGCCCAGAAAAAACTCCAGGCGCCGGAGGTTCTCGAAGAATCTTTTCATCCGTCTACACCTTTCTTTGTCTCGCAGTCTCGAAAAGGAAGGGCGGAGGGCCCTTCGGGTCACTCCGCCAATTCATCACGGTGCCCCACACGACATCACGAAGTCGAAGAGTTCCTCCGCTTCCATACTATTGGGGCATCTTTTTCCCGGCCAGGACCTTCTCGCGGTTCTCCGCGAGGGCATCCAGGATCCTCTGGGTCATGTTCTGGCCGGGGAAGTGCTTGTCGAGCCAGGGAGCGCAGAGCTCCTGCCAGTTTTCGAGGTTTTTTGCCCTCTCGCGGAACAGAGCTCGCTCTTCTTCCGTCGGGTAATAGATCTCGAAGTCCGGCAGCTTTTCCAGGAAGGCTTTGAACTTAGCCTCCTCTTCCTCTTGAATGCGGTACTGGTCGGCCTCGGCCTCGTCGGCGGCCTTCTGGATCGCCGCCTTCAGGTCGCCAGGCAGGGAATCCCAGAGCTCGCGGTTGATGACGACCTGGTTGGCGTCCCACATCCAGTCGAGGGAGGTGTAGTACTTCATGACCTCACAGTGACGCTCTTCGACGAGGGAGGGCCACATGTCCCAGCAGCCGTCCACCACGCCGCGAGAGAGGGCGTTGTAGAGGTCGCCCCAGGGCACCGTCTCGACCGTCATGCCCGTGCCTTCCGCCATGTTCTGGAGCCCGCGGACACAGCCAAGGGATGAGGAGACTCGCATCTTTAGGGCCTTAAAATCCTCCGGCGTCCTGATGGGACGAACCCGGTTTCCAATTCCGTAGGACCCCTGAGACACGGTGAACAGGATGTGCACTCCAACTTCCTTCATAGCCTCCTCCAGAGGAACGAAGAGACAGCCGTCCGGTCGTGAGAAGGCCATCTTGCACTCCTCCCAGGACTCGACCGTCCAGGGCATCCAGTTGAACATCCCGCCGGGGACGAGGTTGACGTAGGGAGCGAACCCGCACATCTGGACCTCCCCGTCCTGCACGGCGTGGAAGATTTCATCGAGCGTTCCGAGCTGGTTGTCGGGAAAGAACTCGACCTCGATGCGACCATCGCTGTACTTCTTGATGAGGTCACAGAAGAGGCGATAGGACTTTCCCTGCGAGGCACGAACGGAGGTCTGACCAAAGCGCCACTTGTACTCCGGCTCCGCGAACACCGCAGCAGCATGGAGGACCATCAAAAAAACGACTCCGGCTAAAACCTTCCTCAAAACACGCACGTTCCACATCACTGAAAACCCTCCTGTCTTTGAAATTCGGCCCTCCTGAGACCTCCGTCAGAGGATAGGCCGAGTTTGACCCCGCGGTGCAGGGTCAGTAGAGCACAGAATTGAAGTAGGCTTTGCGCTTCGACGCTCCGCGATCCCGCTTCGGCACCTTCCGAATCCCCTCGGAAACGTCTCTGTAATCTGCTCCTCATCAATCCGTCGCGTCATCGTCCGTCGTCGATCAAGAGAATCGGATGCAATATATTGCATATTATTGGTGCCCTTAAAATACACCCTGACGCCCGTTCTGTCAAATTGAAAACGTGAGAAACGTTGATTTTTAGGATCATCGTCTAAAGAAGGGGCATCGACAAGTGCGCTCATGAGCAAAAGTCCGGCGTCGGTGACACGAAAGGACGCTGTGGAGAAGGAAGTCCCGGAAGCTGGGGCTTCACAGCATCTTCTGGAGACGCCTGCGGTAGAATCCGAGCCAGTTTTCCTCTGCGGCACGAGCGCTCTCTTCATCGTCCCGCACCTCCAGGGCCCTGATGAGGGCCTCGTGCTCCCGCACGGACTCCATGCGGTCGGTCCCCTCGCGGAAATACAAGTTTTCGTAACGGTTGGAGTGCATGGTCAAATTGAGGACCGCATCCGATATGTAAGGGTTGTCCGCCATCTTTAAGATGAACTTGTGAAAGACGTTGTCGAGGTTCGATAGTCGGTCGTGTTCTCCAGCCGCGACAGCCCTTTCAAAATCCCCGTTCAGCTCCCGCAGCCTGGCGATGTCACCCTTTTTCTGCTTCTGACAGGCAAGCTTCGCAGCACAGCCGGACAGGGAGGACAGAGCCTCGTAAATAGAATAGGCCAAATCGCCATTGAGAGGGGAAACGTGGGTTCCGCGAGAGGGCTCCACCCGAACGAACCCCTGTTCGGACAGCAGCTGCAAAGCTTCGCGAACCGGCGTTCTGCTGACTGAAAAGTATTCAGCAACGTCCTGATCGCTGATCCTCTCCCCTGGCTGCATCGTGCCATCGACGATCCAGTCTTGAAGCTGACGGTAGACCTGCGCTCTGGCGCTCTCTCGGCTGCCTCCTGGCTTGATCTGGGGAATGGGCATCTGATGACCTCACCTGCGAAACGTTTTGGTTTTCGAGCTCACTGCTCCGTACAGTGACAGCACAAATCGGGTATTAGTATCCGCCATTGTACTCCAAAAAGCAAGGCTTGCCCGTCCTCCCCATCCGCAGTGTGCGGCAACTTCAGCGGAAACGAAACGCGCCTGCAAAGACTTAAGGAAACACTGACTGGGTCGTCGAGGACGGTCAACCACATGCAACGTGGTCCTCGAATCGAGGACCACGTTGCTGCCGCTTCAACCTTTTCCGAGACGATCGACGGCGAACTGGCGCATGCCCGAATATCACCAGCGCTCATCGCATCTGCCGTTCCCAGAAAGCCACGGCGTGATCGATCCAACCCTCCGGGTCCCCTCGCCCAGTCCAAAGCCGTGGGGAAGGCCATCGAACACCTCGATCTCCGCATCCGTTCCCTGGGCCCGTATCCTGCGCGTCCTCTCCTGCATCGTGCGGTAGGAGGCGATCCCGTCCCTCCCTCACCGCTTGTCGAGGACCTCCATGATCTCGCCGATGAACTGATAGTGCGGCGGGCGGTCCGAGTAGATCTCGCGCATGACCTCCGGGTCGATGTGGGCCGGATCGAACTGCTCCCAGTACAGCTTTCGGCAGACGAAGGTCAGGGTCGCCTCGCTGAAGACGACGCCCTCCCCGTGCCTCTCCGGCGTCAGCGAGGTCATCGTAAATTTGTCGCAATCCCGCTTCGACTTCGTTCCGAGCGTCAACAAATCCCTGCGATATTTTTCCTCAAAGAAGGAAACGGTGAAACAATCGCTTTTCAGCAGGTACTCGCTGGTGTACCGCAGAGGGTTGACGTAAATCGTCACGATCAGCCGCCCGTCGCTCCTCAATCCCCAGAGGCTGCCAAGGCTGCCCCAGCCGATGGTGCACCCGTCGAAATCCTCCAGGGTGCCCGCCGTCGCCAACCCCCATTGCTTGTCGAACATGTTGAACACGTCGTATTGCCTGTCGCGAAACTCCATAAACAGACTCCCCTTTCCTTATTTTGAAACTCCCGCTTTATACCAATTCGCGTCTAAAGGGCAAGAAAAGCCCCCCTGATGAAAAACCTAAGCGACCGACACGGCTCGTACCTCGCCAGTCGTCTGCTTATGCAAGGGGAGCTGCCCCGAAGGGGCTGGGACTGACGGCCCGTGAGCAAGGGCGAACGGCAGCCGGAAGGCTCCCCGAAGGGGAGGGGTGTTTTTCATAAGACGCGCCTGTCTGGCATTCCCCGCCAACGCCTCCACAAGGCAATCCATTGCCTTGCTTCGGCACAGCCGACCGACACGACGCCGACCGCCTGTCGGCGTCCGTAAGTCGTGTCGTCTGGCTGAGCTGCGGAAGTCCCCCGGACTTCCTTCGCCCTCAGCCGACCGACCGGTCGCCGCAATCCTCCCGAAAGATCGGCTTGCGTGAGGCCGGTCGTCTGGCTGAACCCCTCCGGTTTGCTGAAGCGAACCACCTCCCCTTTCAGGGGAGACAATCCACATTAGACGTGATTTGATATAACCTGGAAGCCGTCCACGACGATCAAAATGGGCTTGCGAGGCTGGCAAGGGTCGAGCGGCAACGTTGATCGATTTTTGAAAAAAGTAAAGAGCCGGCCGATTTTGAACGTCAGTCAGTTCTTTTTGTTTTGCTGTATATCAAATAATACCGTCCAATTCCAGCCGTAATCGGTAGAAAGGCTTCAACCATGCGGGCTGCTGTTCGGTCTCGGAAACAATCTTATGCAATCGCCTTTTCCCGACTCTTTTGTCCAAAATGGCGAAGAGCCGCACTACAGGGTCAGGAGACTGCAAGCTGTCGTCGATGCCGCTGTTTTGGTAACTATGAAAAGCATTGTAAAAAGCAAATCGGTCGAAGCCGCCCTTATTTAAGGCTTCAAGCTCTATCTGTTCTCCGCATTCCGAATATTCCGTATGTCTGCCTTTGCTTGCGTCAATTTCGCTCCATGCTTCATGGCGCTTTATCTCCCCGTCGTAGAAGTTGGACTTGAAAATCTCGTTTCCGTCAAGACGGACGGCAACGCGCCCCTCCTGGTCGTGGGATTCTCTATACCGAGTAACAAAATACTGTACCCGCCCCTTGAGGGAATCGCAAATATTCTCATCTTCCAATACTTTACGCATCGCGCTCAAAGAAAGTCCCATGGGGTGCCTCCCTGTGTTAAGCATGGTCCCGGTGACGCCAAGCTCCCGAAGGCGCATCACGACCCCGAGTTCCTTCATACGATATCTTTAAGCCGTTCCCCGGTTTCGCATATTCCATCGCCATTGCCTCCCAGTATAGCTGAAATCGCCTCGGATTTGAGCCCCCGTCGGGCCCAATCGCGTCATTGCTTGAGAACGGATGCTGCAATCCCAACAGCCGAGCGGCAACTTGGCAACTTGAGTAGATATAACGGCTCCCGGTCATAACAAAGATTCTACAAACCGATTGTTGCCATCGGTCAACTGTGCTTTTACGTAAAACGGGGGAGAGAAGATGGTCTACACGATGACGCAGGCCTGCGAGGAGACGGGAATGACCTATCAGGGCCTGAAATTTTACTGCAACGAGGGCCTTGTGCCCAACGTGAAGCGGGACGGGAGAAACAGGAGGGTTTTTGACGAACGCGACCTTGCGTGGATCAAAGGGTTGAGCTGTCTCAGGGATTGCGACATGAGCATCAAGGAGATGAAGAGATACCTGGAATTGTGCCTCCAGGGAGTCTCCAGCATTCCGGAGCGGAAAAACCTGCTCGAACAAAAAAGGAGGAGGCTTGTGGAGCGCATGGCGGCCCTGGAGAACTCGATCCAATACATCGACGCAAAGCAACGATTCTACGACGAGGTCCTCTCCGGAAAAAGGGCGTACGTCAGCAATCTGGTCCCGGCAGGAGAGCCGTAGGGGGCCGGACCACCTCCGGAAGACAACGCAGGACGCGAATTTTCGCAGTCCTCCTTCTCCGCACGGCGTTCTATAGTGGGCCATGCCTTTCAGGCATTCCTGAAGCTGCACTTTAGGCATTTGACCTATGTCCTGGGAACGTTTATCGTATGGACAGCGAGGGTGGCAATCCCAAAACGGGGAGAAAGGGTCGATATCCAGGCGTTGTTTTCAAGGCATGGCGGGAGGCAAAAGCGCCGCTCCGAAGCCCAACACACAGGAGGTCAAAATGAAAAAAACACCGATACTCGCGCTGACCGCGCTTCTTGCGGGAATCCTGTCCTTCGGCTCCGCCATGGCGGCGCCGACAAACGCAACGGAGGTTACGGACATGAAGAACACAGCCATTCAGGAACTCACGAACGACAGCCGCGTATTCGCAAAGGATCCGTCCATTCAGGTCAGGAGCGCTCACGTAAACGCCCCTGTCATCAAGGAGTTCCCTGTCGCGATGGAGTGCGAGCTGCTGGAGATCGTGGACACCGAGAACCTTCACTGCGTCATTGGGAAGATCGTCGGCGTCAGCGCGGACGAGAAGGTCCTGGATTCAAAGGGGAAGGTCGATCCGGCGAAGCTGAACGCCTTTGCCTTCGACCAGTTTCAGAACGGCTATTACAAGATTGGAGAAAAGGTCGGACAGGCCTGGAAGGCCGGTGCGGGGTTGATGAGAAAGTAAAGGATGGACTGCACGGGACCAGTCTGGCGTCCACCGTTCGAGGCAGGGTCCCCGTTCAAAAAGACGGAGGAGGCGTTGAAGGAAATCCCCGCCCATCACTCGGAACGCCAGGCCGACAAGGGGCGCGAAGGGCTCTGAGCTGCACCGTCTATCTGAATGGCAACTCAGGGCCCTTCGCGCTCTCCGCCTCGTCCATCGAGTTCGTTGATCGTGCCGCCTGTCCCTCCACAGCCGGCAGCGTCACGGTGAAGCAACTGCCGACTCCGCTCTCGCTCTCAACGCCTATCGTCCCGCCGTGGGCCTCCACCACCGCCCGCGCAATGGACAGCCCGACGCCCCGTCCCCCCGTCACACGGGCGCGGGACTCGTCCGCCCGGTAGAAGCGGTCGAAGACGTGGGGCAGGTCCTGAGGGGATATTCCACTCCCCGAATCCTGCACCTCAATCACAGCCTCATCCCCCCGACGCCGGAGCCGAACCTCGACCCATCCTCCCTTCGGGGTGTAGCGCAGGGCGTTGGACAACAGGTTGTCCATCACATGACGAAAGCGGTCCTCGTCCACCTCGGCGTGCAGGCTTGGGGCAAGGGACCGGCGAAGCGCCACGCCGGTCCTTCCAAAAAGCGGACGGAACGCATCCAGCACCGAGGAAAGAAACGCGGACAGATCAACCGGCTCAGGCTTGATGGCGACGGCGTCTCCTTCCATGCGCGTCACGGATTCCACGTCCCGAATCAGGCCGCTCAGGCGCTCCATCTCCGACACACAAAGCGCCAGCCGCTCCGGACTGGCCTCCCACACCCCGTCCGCGATGGCTTCGATCTGGCTTCGAACCACCGTCAGCGGCGTCCGAAGCTCGTGAACCACGTCCGTCATCAGCCGTTGACGAAGCCTTTCCTGCTCCGCCAAGGAGCGCCCCAATTCCTCCACGCCACGGGTGAGGTCATCCATCTCCCGAATGCCGGAAGGCTTTGCGGGCTTGAGGTCGTACTCCCTGCGACAAATGCGCTTCGTGCGCTCCACCGCCCTGGCAACAGGGCGGCTCAATCGCCCCGCCACCATATACCCCAAGCCACAGGCCACCAGGATCATCACCAAGGTCCCGGCAAGCGTGTAGGAGGTCAGATGGGAAACGAACGCCCGTTCAAACCGGCCTTGAGGAACGCGCACGTCAGCGTCCAGGACGCCGATCACCCGTCCCTCCGAGGTGAGCTGAATGACCATCCGTCCCTTCGATCCGGAGCCCTCATCGAGGGGCGACAGCGCCGTCGAGGAGTGACCGTGCGCTTGCGACAGCTCCCCCATCACATGCCCTGAGTGGCCGGTTTCCCGCGCCCGCCCCTTCGCCCCATGGCCTTCGCCCCTGGCGTGCATGCCACTCGGTCCGGCAGCGCAGACCACCCGCCCCTCCTGGTCCCGCAGCGCGATGTTGACCGCGCCCCACCGCGCCGGCAGGCTCAGGACGTCCATGACGCGCGCCCGATCCCAACTGCCGGTTTCCCGATACAGGTCCTCAAGGGAACGGGCCAGCAAGTCCAGCGCCGCCTGACGTCCCTGTCGCTGGTACTCCTGAAAACTTGCATGGCTGAAGAGCATCCCAAGGAGCGGCACCACGACCCCGCTGAAGATCGCCAGGAGCACGTACAGCCACATCAGGTGAGAGCGGAGGGAACGTCCTCTCGCGGACGTCATGGGCGGTCCTCCCCCGCATCATCCAGGCGATATCCGAAGCCGTACACCGTGCGAATCCAGCCGTTCTCATGCCCCGGCTCGGCCAGCTTCTTCCTGATGTTCTTGACGTAGGTGTCCACCGTCCGATCAAAACCGTCGTAGTCGTCGCCCAACGCTGCACGGATGATGTCATCTCGAGACCAGGTGCGAACGGGACGTGAGGCCAGCGTCTGGAAGATGAGAAATTCGCTGCGGGTCATGGGGACGGGCACGCCGTCCTTTCGGACCTCCACCCTGTCCGCATCGACCTCGATGCGTCCGCCCGCACAACGGACCGGTACCGAAGGCCCCGGCGTCCCAACCGCCGCCGGGCGAAGCTGGGCACGAATACGGGCCATCAGAACCCTTGGGCTGAAGGGTTTAGAAACGTAATCGTTCGCTCCCCCATCCAAGCCCGCGACGACATCGGACTCCGAGCTCTTTGCCGTCAGCATGATGATAGGGACGGAGGCCGAGCGAGCCCGGATGCGCCGGCACACCTCCTCGCCGCTCACTCTCGGCAGCATGAGGTCCAGCACCACCAGGTCAGCCCCCTCGCTGTCCCATAGCTTCAGCGCGGTTTCTCCGTCGGGGGCGCAGCGCGTCTCATATCCCTCGCGCTCTGCGTAGGCAGCGACCACCTCCGCGATCATCGGTTCATCCTCAACGATCAACAGCCTCAACGCGCACACCTCCGGCAATTTCCGCTTAAAATCACTGACGATCATATGGTAAAACATAAAGGCGAAGAAAATATGAACGTGCCGGAAACGGAGGCAGAGGAGCCTAAGACGACGCCTCCACGGCCAGGCCGGTCGGGACACCGGCGCCTTGGTCCCTGAACCGCTACAGGATCATCACGAAGGTCCCCGCTGCAATCAGGGCCGCCCCGACGAGCGTCTTGACCGCAACCTCCTCGTGCAGCAGGAAGAAGGCCATCGCGATCGTGATCACGATGCTGAATTTGTCCACCGGCGCAACCTGCGATACCCTGCCCAACTGCAGGGCGCGGTAGTAGAACAGCCAGGACGCCCCCGTGGCCAGGCCGGACAGGATCAGGAAGACCCAACCCCGACGGTTGATCTCAGTCAGGCCGCTCTGCGCGCCGGTGAGCCAGACGATCCCCCAGGACATCGTCAGCACGACAGTCGTCCGGATCGCCGTCGCCAGGTTGGAGTTCACCCCCCTGATTCCGACCTTGGCCAGGATGGACGTCGCCGCGGCGAACGCAGCGGAGAGCATTGCGTACACGAACCACATCAAAAGATTCCTCCAATCCACAGGCTGCACCCACCGGGCATACGGATTCTGCCCCTTGCGGCCCCTGTCGAGCCTCGGTTCAAATTCCACATTTTCTCCGCAAACTGCCCATATTCTCTCCATATTGTAGCCGTATCCTTAAACCGTTCAAGCCCCTGCAGCCCGCACGGGGACGACGGGGGCTCAAGGAACGCGAAAGCAATTAATTTAAGGAGGACGTTGTCATGAAGGCAAAGAAAGCGATCATCACCCTGTTGGTTCTGGGATCCGTCGGCTTGGCCGGCGCGGCGCTGGCCAGGGGGTACTGCGGGCATGGGCGGGCTGTCGCACCCTACTGCCCTCCGGCGCAGGAAGGGCACTGGGGACAGAACCCCGCTGCCGGTCCGGGCTGCGGGTGGCAGGGCGCGCGTCCCGACGCCTGCTGGGGCAGGCAGGACAGCTCCTGCTTCGGCGAGGCGACAGACGGATGGTGCGGGGGCCCCGCCCGTTGGGGCAGGAACGGCGGCCGGGGGGCCCACAGGGGATGGGTCATGGACCTGCCCCAGGAACTTAAGGAGAAGGCCAGGTCGCTGGAGAAGCTGCGCATCGACCTCGACTACGCCCTTGCCTCAACCCCCATCGACCGACCAAAGGCCCTTGAGCTCTACGGCCAGATCCAGAAGCTGAGGGACGAACTCCAGACGGCAGCCTTCACCAGGCGGTTGGACCGGATCGAGGAGACCGCAGCTCAGCGCAGACTGAACAGCACGGTCAAGCCCGGAGCCCCTGCCCAGGGGACGACCGGTGACGCTGCGCCCGCAAAGTAGTTTCATACCAATTCGCGTTTAAAGAAGGGCAAGAAAGGCCCCCCTGCAAGGGGGGCTGCCCCGAAGGGGCTGGGACTGACGGCCCGTGAGCGCCAGCGAACGGCTGCCGGAAGGCTCCCCGAAGGGGAGGGGTGTAGGGGCAGCGAGTGTCTTTCATAAGACGCGCCTGTCTGACATTCCCCGCCAACGCCTCCACAAGGCAATCAATTGCCTTGCTTCGGCACAGCCGACCGACACGACGCCGACCGCCTGTCGACGTCCGTAAGTCGTGTCGTCTGGCCGAACCCCTCCGGTTCGCTGACGCGAACCACCTCCCCTTTCAGGGGAGGCAATCCACATTAGACGCGATTTGGTATCAGGAAAGCGAACGACAGGCCCCGGATCGGGGCCTGTCGTTCGAGTCCGTTACGGAGGCGTTACAAAAAGCGCTCCACCTCGCCCTTCTGCTCCTCGATCACCGGTTCGTAGTGCTGCGGGGTCCGGCCGAAGCAGATGTCCATCTGCTCGTAGAAGGTGACGTCCTCGAGGCTGACGGGACGCGGCACAATGGCGTCAGCGGTCGGCATGTAGCGGATGCGCCCCTTGTAGACCTCCACCACCGTCACGCCGCTGATCCCCTCGTCCAGCAGGATGACCGCCGACGCGCCGATCTGCTTGCCGAAGTTGACGTCGTAGGACGACGTGGAGCCGCTGCGCACGATGTGGCCGGGGATGACCTCGCGAATCTCCGGAATCTCGAAGACTCCGGGGACGTACATTCCGGAGACCTTCATGAACTGGTGGATCTGGGGGTCCTCCCGCATCATCGCCTCGAGGCGCGTGCGGATGTAGCGCCCCGCGCCGGCCAGACGCACGTGGCCGAAGGAGTCCGTGCTGTCCCCGCTGTCGGAGAAGTACTTTCCGTCCTCGCCCTTCACCCCCTCGGCGACCACCATGACGTAGGTGCCCGAATGGACGTCGGAATTCAGGATGCGCCGGATGTAGTAGTGCTTCAGGTGCTTGTAGATCGCGTCGAAATCCGCCACGATCTCAGGGATCAGGATGCAGTCCGCATCGGCCGCGATGCCGCCGCGAAACGCCGTGTGCCCGGCGTAGCGCCCAAAGACCTCCACGATCATGATGCGGTTGTGGGTCTTGCCCGTCGTCTTCAGGTCCTCCACGATGCGCGCGATCTTGTTGATGGCGGAGTCGCCGCCCACGGAGTAGGTCTGCAGGTCCAGGTCCATGGTCTTCGGCGCGTGAACACAGGGAATTCCGTGCTCCGCCAGGTCCACCACGACGCTGCCCGTGTCGTCGCCGCCTGAGATCAGCAGGCCGTCCAAGTTGAACTTGCGCAGTCCCAGCAGGATGCGGTTGTACTTGTCCGGGTCCGGTATCTTCGATATCTTCACCCGGCTGTGACCGGCGTCGCTGCCGGCAAAGGCGGAGTTGACGTGGTCCGTGCGCTCCTCGTCCAGGAACACCAGACGGTCGAAGTCCACCAGGTTGTAGAGCCCCGCGTAGCCGTTGGGGACGATGTACGCCCCGATGCCCCGCTGCATCGCCGTCTTGGCCGCGCCACGCACGACGGCGTTCAGCCCGCCGCAGTCGCCGCCCGACGTGATGATGCCGATGTTCTTCATTTTCTTTCCCATTGACAAAGCCCCCAAACGCGCCCCTTCAGGGCACAAAATTCAGGTTTTCTCATGCAGGACACTATTTTATCCTAATTCTTCGGCGGAAAGAATCAGTCCCATCGGGAATATCGGTACTCCAGGTGAATGGGGCGGTCCCTGATCGACGGCCCCGGAAAGCGAACCGCCGTCTCCGGGTTGTAGGTCAGCACAACGGAGGTCCACCGGTCCGGCGTCCAGGTGCAGCGCAGCATGATCTTCCCCTCCGCCCAGGTGTTGGGCAGGGGCCGCTCCTCCGTCCTGCCGAACCGGCCGTTGTACGCCTGCATCAGCACCGTGTAGAGCCGCTCATCCTCCTCCCTGCCCACGGTCTGCAGGTACAGGGCCTTGGACTTCAGCCCCTTCCTGCCGTGGAAGGAAAAGACGAACAGGGCCGGACGCCCCTCAAACAGCCCTTCCATGGAGAGGTAGTCCCCGTCCTGGGCCTTCGCGGTCGCCCCGCTCCGCTCCATGCGCAGCTTCGTCCGATTGAAGGGGTGGCCGAAGGGCAGGGACATGAAGGCGTCCGCGCTGTTCGAGAGCGCCTCGGCAGCCCCCGCGGCCAGCACCGCAAGACACGCCGCGGCGAAGAGCACCAGGGTCCTCGTCCTTTTCATGTCCGCCTCCTAACGAGTCCTCTGTCGGAACTCCCACACCAGAAGCGACGCCGTGGAGGCATCTTCCCCGCTGCCCTCCGTAAAGACGCCCCGAAGGCGCCGCGTGGAGCGCCGGCCGATCCGCTCCGGCAGGATCTCCGCCCTCGCCACGACGCGCTTCCGGCGGTCCAGGAAGAGCATCGTGCCGCCGAAGATCACGTTTTCCCTCGTCCCGTTGGTGATGTTCACGTCCAGGTGGCCCCAGAAGCAGGCCATCCCGTGAAAGGAGAGCCCCGGTCGTCCCGCGATGCCGCCCTCGCGGATGAAGGCCCGCGCGGTCCCGCAGGCCAGGGCCAGCAGGAGCGCCGCAGCGAACAGCACGGCCCCGCGCCGACCGGGCGTCTGTCGTCTCAAGAGCAAAACCTCCCCTCCAAGTGAGAAAACCCACGCCCGCCAGGGCGGGCCCGAACCGATCGAACGCCACTATTATTGTAACTCAAATTTAACGTGCAAGGCGCTTGCCCCTTGAATTGAATCGGGAAGGCGGGGCCGGAGGCTCAGGCGCCGGCCCCCGGCCGGCGGCGCTTGCGCGGCGCAGGCGGTTCATGGTACGCTATGCCCATACGCTCAAGCGCAGGGGGCCGCGCCCCCGAACGATCTTACGACCAGGAATGGAGGGGATGGACATGGGCGACGCGCCCGTGACGAGAGCCAGGCGGACGAACGATCTGTGGCTGACGGAGGAGAGCAGCGAGGGCCTGCGCCTGTCGCTGAAGGTGACGGACGTCCTGCACCGCGAGCGAACGAAGTGGCAGGACATCCTGGTGGTGGACACGCCGGAGTACGGCCGCACCCTCATGCTGGACGGGGCGTTTCAGCTGACGGAGCGGGACGAGTTCACCTACTCGGAGATGATGGCCCACGTGCCCCTTTGCTCCCACCCGGACCCGAAGCGCGTCCTGATCGTGGGTGGCGGCGACGGGGCCATTCTGCGGGAGGTGCTGAAGCACCCCGGCGTCGAGCGGTGCACGCTCATCGACATCGACGAGCGCGTCATCGCTGCGTCGAAGGAGTGGCTGCCCACCGTCGGCTGTGCGCTCTCGGACCCCAGGGCGGACGTGCGCTGCATGGACGCGATGGAGTACCTCCGCACGACCTCCGACCGGTTCGACGTCGCCATCGTGGACGGCACCGACCCCGTGGACTTCGCCGCGGGGCTCTTTCAGTCGCCCTTCTACCGGGACCTGAAGGCCGTCCTGAACGAACGGGGCATGATGACGGAGCTGACGGAGTCCCCCTTCACGGACACGGCGCTGATGCGCCAGGCCCTCCGCGAGATGCGGGCCGTCTTCCCCGTGGTGCGCACGTACTGGGGCGTCGTCCCCACCTACCCGTCCGGCATGTGGACCTACGGCGCGGCCTCCCTGTCGGCCGACCCGGCCACGCCCCTGCGGGAGGTGAGCGGCACGCGCTGGTACACGAACGCCATCCATCGCGCCGCCTTCATCCTGCCGCCGTTTCTCGAGGAGTTGATCCGCGAAAATTGAAAGATCTGCTGCGACATCCGCTGGAAACGCTCTCCCTGATCCTTGCGCTGGCCGCGGCGCTCGCCGCCTGCCGGAGCGCGGCGGCGGCGCAGGACGGGGATCGATACCTGCCGGCGTTCCAGGACGACCGGATGGGCCTCTACTTCCTGGACACGGAGACGATCCAGCGCCAGGAGGGCGGAGACGTCTTCCTGTTCCGCTACAAGAGCGTCATCAGCTGGCGTTATCGGGACAAGCTGCTGCAGAGGACGCGGGACGAGAGGGAGCGCGAAAAGATCAGGCGATGGGCCTACAGCATCGTGAGCCTGTTCTACCGGCCGGAGGACCGCACGGCCCGCTTTGCCGTCACCGCGACCTTCACCAAGACGGACAAGCTCCTGACCCGAACGCCCTGCGACCAGCCCTTTACGCCCGTCTCCCGTTCTCCCGCCGTGGAGGCCCTGTGCGACGCGCTGATGCGGTTCGTCGCCGCCCACCCCGAAGCCGTGCAGGTCCTGCCCCGACCGGCCGGGAGGTGAAACTGAAGACCCCGCTTCGATCCAAAGACTGAGGCGGGGTCAAAGGCGACCGTCCCGGGATTCGGCAACGACTTCCCGCGGCCAGACCGTTCAAAAATTCCAGGCCGTGTTCGCTCAAAAACATTGCCAAAGGGGTTCAAGGCATGTCAAAATAGTTGTATGATATTGCAGGGTCGAGATCGTCAGGCGCAATACGAGCGTCTACATGGGCCGATGGTACAGGTCCGGCGTTCCGGACGGAGGCCTCCCGGCGGCGTGTTCTCCTCTGCGGGGAGCCCTTCCGGACGGAACGCATTGCAAACGGCAAGGAGGAATTTTTAAGGAAGATGAGAAAGCTATGGGTTTTGTTGGCGGCGTTTTTGTTGGCGGCCTCTGCCCCGGGGGCGGCCCTGGCGGACGTGGTGATCAACAGTACAAACTTCCCGGATAATGCGTTCATTGTCTTCGTTAGGGAACATGACACAAACTCAGACGGTATTTTGAGCCCCGAGGAGATTGAAGCGGCGAAGAGTATGATCGTTAAACCCGAATTTGGCGCCAAAAACCTGAAGGGGATCGAGTATTTCACGTATCTGGAGACGCTGGTTTGCAGCAACCTGGAGCTGACGTCGCTGGACTTGAGCGGGAACAAGAAGCTGACGTCGCTGCATTGCACGAACAACCTGCTGACGTCGCTGGACTTGAGCGAGAACACGGAGCTGAAGACGCTGCATTGTGAGAACAACAACGCTCTGACGTCGCTGAACGTGAGCCGGAACACGAAGCTAGAGACGTTGAATTGCACCAACAACCCGCTGACGACGCTGGACGTGAGCCGGAACACGGCGCTGACGGATCTGGCTTGCTCCGGCACCGCCCTGACGTCGCTGGACGTGAGCCAGAACACGGCGCTGACGGAGCTGGCTTGCGCCAGCAACGCTCTGACGACGCTGGACGTGAGCAAGAACACGGCGCTGAGGGAGCTGAAATGCGCCAACGACCAGCTGACGGAGCTGAACGTGAGGGCGAACACGAACCTGCTGAAGCTGGACTGCTCGGACAACCAACTGACGGCGCTGGACGTGAGCAAGAACACGGAGCTGTCAACGCTGAACTGCACCAACAACCGGCTGACGGCGCTGGACGTGAGCAAGAACACGGAGCTGTCAACGCTGAACTGCACCAACAACCGGCTGACGGCGCTGGACGTGAAGGCGAACACGAGGCTGGATGCGTTGTATTGCCAGGGAAACCGTCTCACGTTCCTCGATCTGGAGGGGCTGCCTTTGACCAGTAGTGCCACTGTGGGCGCTCAGACGCGGGACGACCTGATCCTCCAGCAGCGCGGGGACAAGTATGAGGCCAATCTCGGCACCTTCATCCCCCGGGAGGGATTCATCAAGGTGACCCGCCTCGCCGGCTTATCCGGCGGCATGTCGATCCCCGCCGTCTATGACTCCACGAGCGGCAAGGCCACCTTTGACGCCGAACCGGAGAAGGTGACGTATCGGTACGTTACCAGCAATGACAAAGCCCCCTTGATGGATGTCACCCTTATCGTAGGCAACGTGATCACGGTGTCCGTGTCCGGCCGCGGCAGGGTCACGCATCAGGGGTCCACGGAGGCGCTGTCCGGCGACGTGGTCGTCTCCAAGGGCAAAGACGCGACGTTCGTGGTCTCGGCGGACGCGGGTTACGCGATCGCTTCCCTGAGGGTCGACGACGCCCCGGTGAGCGTCCCGTTGGTAGCGACGCGTTACGAGTACACGTTCCGCAACGTGACGGAGAATCATACTTTGAGGGTCGCGTTCAAGGCCAGACCGGGCGGGTCGCCGGGCTGGCCGGGCGGGTCGCCGAGCAATCCGGGCGGGTCGCCGGATAAGCCGGACGTGCCGCCAACCTCTCCGGACGTGCCGCCCGTGAATCCTCCCGCGTCGGTCGATATCCCGGCCTCCGCGGGGCAGTGGACGGTCTTCTGGGGCACTCCCGACGCGCAGGGCAAAGTTGAAGTGACGGTCCAGGTTCCCATCAAGTCAGAGGTCCCCCTGATCGAGGGCTCGATCCGGATCGATGCCCTGGGGATCGAGGGAATCAGGATCAAACTTCTTCCCGATAGCCCGGCGGCCTCCGCTCGTGCAATGGCGCAGCAGCACAGCTACCTGCTCCAGATCACGGGCACGGTGGCCGAAAACGCCATGAACACGGCACGGATCGACGCGCTGCACTACAGGCTGGAGGGCGGCGAGGAGAAGATGGTTCGCTTGGGGACGAACGGCGACGGTATCCTGCTGAAGGACATGAAGAAGGGGACGGAGCCCCCGAAGTCGAGTTCCGGCGGCGGGTGTGCCGCGGGCCTGGGCTCGGTGGCGTTGCTGGCTCTCGTTCCCCTCTACATCCGGCGTCGGCGCTGAGCCGCTGCGCAGGACAGACGCGACAAACGCGCGGCCCCCGATACGGGGGCCGCGCGTTTTTTAGGCTCCCGGTTTTTCAGGCCCCCCTGGAAGAGGGGCTGCCCCGCAGGGGCTGAGGGGTTGTTGGGGGCGTGAAAGGCGACCCCTCCGACCCTTCGGGCCACCTCCCCTTGCAGGGGAGGCAAAAAGAAGAGGCGCACTTTTGCCCCTCGGTTTATTTGGCCCCCCTGGAAGGGGAGCTGGCGAGCTCCAAAGGAGCGAGACTGACGGCCCGTGAGCGCCAGCGAACGGCTGCTGGAAGGCTCCCCGAAGGGAGGGTGTTTTTGGAGCGCGAAAGGCGACCCCTCCCCTTAGTGGAGGCGAAAAACGCAATAAGCGAATTGTTATAATAAGGTAGCGAGGAGGTGGGGACATGGAGGACGCAGAGCGGGAGCGCAACGGTGAGCTGATCGGTCCGGCGTTGGGGCCTGTGACGGCAGGGCAAATCGAGGCGGACCTGGAGCGGGGAAAAATCTACCGCCTCAACGATCGTTTTTTTAAGTTTCTTTTTGGCCGCGAGGAGCGCAAACCCTTGTTTTTGGACCTGGTGAACGCCCTTGTGTTTCCCGACGGAAGCGCAGGCTTCACCGATTTTGAGTACGCGAACCGGGAGCTCTCCGCTGCACGCGTTGAGGGGAAGGACTGCTACCTGGACATCGTGGCCAACATGGCGGACGGGACGCAGGTGGAGGTTGAGGTGCAGGTGAGAAACTGGAACGACTACCTGCAGCGATCCGCCTACTATCTCAGCACGCTGCACGCCTCTCAGATGGGCCTGGGTGGTTCGTACCTGGATTTGAAGCGGACGGTATCGATCCACATTCTGGCGTTCAGCCTGTTTTCCGGAGAGCGTTTTCGCCGCGAGTTTTGTCTGTGCGACGTGGAGAGCGGGGAGAAGCTGAGCGACGACCTGAAGTTGATCTACCTTGAGGTTCCGAAGTACGCGAGTTATGGGACACCGCGGAATCGTCTGGAGTACTGGCTGATGTATCTTGCGGGGATGGAGGCGAAGAAGATGCCTGAGGCGATGGTGAAGGACCCGATGATCGGCGAGGCGCTGAATCTGGAGAAGCTGTTTTTGCAGAGCAGGGAGGAACGGCAGCGATACATTGTGAGCTATAAGGCAATGCGGGACGCGATGACGCGCGACGAGACGATCCGTCGAGTTGCCCGCGCCGAGGGCGAGGCAAGGGGCGAGGCAAGGGGTGAGGCCAGAGGGCTGGCAAAGGGCCTGAACGAGGGCGAGGCCAAAGGTATCGCCGCCACGGCGCGGCGGATGCTGGCGCGGGGCGTCTCGTCCGAGCAGGTGGCTGACTTCACCGGACTGTCCCCTGACGAGGTGGAGGCGCTGAGGGTCGGGATCGGAAACTGAACGCACCACTTCAGAGGCGACCCCTCCGCCTCACTTCGTTCGACACCTCCCCTTGCAGGGGAGGCGAAAAGAAAAGGCGCGCTTCAGGCCCCCGGTTTATTTGGCCCCCCTGCAAGGGGGGCTGGCGAGCTCCGAAGGAGCGAGACTGAGGGGTTGTTGTTGTACCTGGGAAGCAACCCCTCCGCCTCACTACGTTCGGCACCTCCCCTTTCAGGGGAGGCAAAAAGAAGAGGCGCGTTTTTCAGGCCCCCGGTTTATTTGGCCCCCCTGCAAGGGGGGCTGGCGAGCTCCGAAGGAGCGAGACTGAGGGGTTGTTGTTGTACCTGGGAAGCAACCCCTCCGGCCCTTCGGGCCACCTCCCCTTACAGGGGAGGCGAAAAGAAGAAGCGCGCTTTTTAGGCCCCCGGTTTATTTGGCCCCCCTGCAAGAGAGGCTGGCGAGCTCCAAAGGAGCGAGCCTGAGGGGTTGTCGTTGTACCTGGGAAGCAACCCCTCCGGCCCTTCGGGCCACCTCCCCTCAAGGGAGACGACCTCTGAGCGGACGGCTGCCGCAGTCCGCTCAGAGGCGGTCGGGGACGGGGCTCCAGCGTTGGACGACTTCGTGGTACAACCTCATCACCCCATCCGCCCTGCGCGCCAAGCGGCCAGCGCGGCCGCGCTCGCAAAGACCCCCAGCCCCAGCCAGACGGGAACGCGCCAAGGGGCCGTGTAGCCCTCCTCCTCCGCGCCGGGCTCCGGGGGCGCCCTGAAGGCCTCTCCGCCCCATGAATCGGCGATCGCCAGGGTCACCTCCAGGGCGTCCCCGTCGAACTCTCCCGCCGGCTTCCGAAAAACCTCCAACGGGGGCGGATCGTCGCACCCAAAGGCCAAAGACCAGGGGCCGGGACCCTGAGCCCGAAAGAGGACCGTCCCCGCGCTCCACCAGGTCCTCAGCAGGGGCGGCTCCTCCATGAGGGCGCTGTCGAACTCGACGCGCCAATAGCGGTCCTCCCTCAGGCGAACGGGAGCGGGGCCGTTTCGCTGCTCCGCGCCGACCCTCCCGCGCGTCAAATAGAGCTCCGCCGTCCCCACGAGGTGCCAGGGGCCCCCGGGGTCGGTCCGCGACAGACAGCGCACGCGCCGGCGTCCGGGCTCGCTCAGCAGAAGCTGAACCCTCGTGACGGGCCAGGCGCCCCCCGTGTCGTACTCCGCCGCGCGGCGATCCTTCGTCAGGGCGCCTGAAAAGTCCGCGAACCCGTCCTCCACGGCGTGACCCCACACCCGGTAGGCGCAGCTCGCCCCTCGGATGGCGAACCCCTCCCCCGCCCCACGGACCTGCAGCAGGAGGCAGCGCGTCGGGGCCCTGGGGAGCTCCAGCGCCCCTGAGCCGAGGGGGGCATCGCTCATCAGCTCCCGCCACCGCTTCAGGTCCACGCTCATCAGGACGTCGGCCCGCGCCTCCATCCCCACCCCGTCCAAGGCGAGAAGCAGCCGGTAGCGGTCCGACGGGCCCGCCGGGGAGAGCTCGGAGAGGTCCAGCAGATAGCGGCGTTCGCCTCTGCGGGCCTCCGGGACCGTCCCCTGAAGCTCGATCAGGCGGTCCCCCAGCTGGGCCTTGACGCGAAACTCCGACGGCCCGGCACCCTGCCCCGCCGGGGAGAGCTCAAAGCAGGGGACCTCCGTCTCGACGAGGACCGGAGGCCCCTGAGGGATCGGGTGGCCCGGCTCCGCTGCGAAGGGCACGGGCTCCCCCCGCGCGTCCAAGACGGCGAGGTCCTCGGTCTGCGATCGGGCCAGTCCGGCGTAGACCCCCGTCGGGAGCCTCAGCCGGCAGAGGGCGCCCTCCTTCGCCCCCGCGATCTCGAGGACGTGCGCGAAGTCCCCGCTCAGGGGCCGCGCCCAGGCCGGTCCCGCCAGACAGGCAGCCAGGGCCGCCGCCGCAAAACGGCGGGCCAAAGACCTCACAGCGCGCACTCCACGGGGAGCCCCTGAAGGCTCGCGACGCACCCGCAGTAGTTCTGGCGGTAGAGCCCCAGCTCCCGTGATATCTCCAGGGACCGGAGGAAGCCGTTCCGCTTTCGCCAGACGCGGGGCTCCCAGGTCAGCCCGCGGGACGCGGCGCAGGCCGTGCCGAGGCGGGCGATGCGCTCCACGTCCTTGTGAGGGCTGGTCGTCAGGCTGGTGCAGAGGTGCGTGCAGCCAAGGCGCACGGCGGCCTCTGCCGCGGACGCGAGCTGCATCAGGAAACACTCCGTGCAGCGCCGCCCTCCCTCCGGCTCCTCCATCAGCCCCGACCGCTCCATGTGCACGATCCAGTCCTCCGGCGCGTAAGGCCCCTCCTCCAGGGGAAGCCCCTCGTGGGCCATCAGCCGGTGGAGCGTCGTCAGCCGCCGAACGTACTCTTCGCGGGGGTGGATGTTGGAGCCGTAAAAGAAGCCCGTAACCTGCCAGCCCTCTGCCGTCAGGTCCCGCGCCGGGACGGTCGCGTCCGGAGCGCAGCAGATGTGAAGCAGGAGGCGCCGCCCTGCCGGCAGCGCCTCCTCCCGATCCGTCATCAGCGTCCTTCCCTCAGCTCCAGGAAGGATTGGGCGATGCCCTTCTCGTCCAGCCCCATGGCCGCCAGGACGGCCGCAGAGGGGCCGGAGTCGCCGTAGCGCGTCACCCCCAGGTTCCTCATCTTCGCCGAGAGGCCGTGCCGCGCCATGGCCACGGCCAGGATCGACCCCATGCCCGTATCCGCGTGGTGGTCCTCCACCGTGAGGACGCAGCCAAGCCCGCAGGCCTCCCTGAGGGCCTTCATGTCGACCGCCAGCGGGCAGGAAACGCTCCACACGGCTGCGCTGACGTTCTTCTCAGCGAGGGCCGCTGCCGCGGCCAGCGCACGCTGCGTCATCGCCCCCAGGGCGAAGATCGCGCCGTCCTTGCCGTCACGAACCTTCACGGCGCGGCCGTACTCGAACCGATAGCTCCCGCCGAAGACGGCGCCGCTCGACGGGTCGCGCACGAGGTCCACCTTGCTCCGGCCCACCGCCAGGCAGACGCTGTCCGGCGTCCCCAGCATCCAGCGGGTCACACGGTCCGTCTGCTCCGGGTCCGCGGGCACCACGAGGCGCCAGCCAAAGGTGTTGTGGAACAGCCCCACGTAGTCGATGCACTGGTGCGTCTTTCCGTCCTCTCCGACGTCAAGCCCCACGTGCGTCAGGACGGTCTTGGCCCCGGATTGGTTGATGTCGTTCAGGCGCTGCTGGTTGTAGACCTCGTCGATGCCAAAGACGCCGAAGTCCGCCCAGACCGCTGTCGTCCCCGCCGCAGCCGCCGCGCCGGCCGTCGTGGCCGTGGAGTGCTCCTGGATGCCGCACTGGATGAAGTTCTTTGGGCACTCCGCCTTGAAGTCCTTCGTCATGACGGAGGGGGCCAGGTCGCAGTCGAAGACGAGGATGGGGGTCGCTCCGGGCCTGCCGCAGTTTCGGCGGCCTACGTCCGCAAGGGCCTTTCCGAAGGCCCCGCGGTTGTCCGACCTGTTCCCCTCATAGGAGAACGGGGTGCCCAGTTCGAGATGAGGTGCCGGCGGGACGACTTTCCGTCCCTTAAAGGACGGCACGGACTTCCGCGCCTCCAAGGCCCTGGTCAGCGTCTCAGGGTCTCCGCCCAGGTCCCTCACGATCTGCTCGTAGAGCTCGGACGAGGGGGCCTTGCCGTGATAGGCAGCGGTCCCCTCCATGGCCTGCCCCTGCCTGCCCATCACCGTGCGGCAGAGCAACACGGTGGGCCGACCGCGGCGGCCCGCGTCCTTCAGCGCCAGGTAGAGCGCGTCGAAGGAGTGCCCGTCGCACTCCACCACCTCCCAGCCGTCCGCCTCCCACAGCGCCCTGAAGTTGCAGGGCATGACGTCGTCAAGGCGCCCCGAAATCTGGATGCCGTTCCAGTCTATCAGGGCCACCAGGTCCGTCAGTCCCTCCTTGACGGCAAGGCGGCGAGACTCCGCCAGCTGGCCCTTCGTCTGCCCGCCGTCCCCCATCAGCACGTAGACGCGCCCCTTGTGCCCGCGGGCGCGCTGCGCCAGGGCGAAGCCCACGCCGGCGGAGAGCCCCTGCCCCAGGTTGCCCGTCCCCCAGTCCACGCCGGGGACCTCGCGCTCCACGTGCCCCTGAAAGACGCTGCCGCACTGCCGGAAGTGGGCCATGGCCTCCCCGGCGTCGAAAAATCCCCACTCCGCCAGCGCCGCGTAGACGCCCGCCGACGTGTGCCCATGGGACACGACCACGTAATCCCGATCCAGGGCATTGCAGTTCTCCGGCGTGAGGTTTGCCGTGCCGTAGACGGTCAGGAACATCTCGATGCCTGAGAAGGCGCCGCCGGGGTGTCCGCTCGACGCCGCCGTCACCATCGTCAGGGCGCTGACGCGCGCCCGTCGGGCTGCGGCCTCAAGAGCGGCCCGATCCTCCTCGGAGAGGGAGGGGACCGGAAACCCATTCAGCTTGGGAAGGGACATAACGACATTCACTCCTTAAAAGGTTTTGACATCTTTCGGGCCGGCGACTGAGCGAGGCACCGCTGAGAGCGCCGAAAGACGCCCCCTGATTATAGCGCAAAGGGGCACAAAGTAAAAAAGGAGGAGCCCTTACGGACTCCTCCAAACCTCTCAAATGGTCGGGACGAGAGGATTCGAACCTCCGACCCCCTGCACCCCATGCAGATGCGCTAGCCAGACTGCGCTACGTCCCGAATACAGTGATTTATTTTATCGCATTTCTTCAAAAGGTCAAGATGGAAAAAATCGAAACTTGTCGTCGCTCTACGATCCTACCGCCCGACCGGAGGGCCGGCCCGCAACACGGCGACGGCTCCAACTCCCCTACTCCACGAAGAACCTCCTGATGCAGTCCGCCACGCGGCGCACGTCGTCGTCCTCCATCAGGGGGAAGATGGGCAGGGAGATGGCCCGTTTGTAGTAGCGCTCCGCCTCCGGGAAGTCCCCCTCCCGGTAGCCGAATCGCTCGCGGTAGTAGGGCTGCAGCGGCACGGGCCTGTAGTGCACCTGGAGGCGGAAGCCCTCCTCCGCCAGGCGGGCGAAGAGCGGAGCCCGCCGTTCCGCGCCCACCTGAACGACGAAGAGGTGCCAGGCGTGCCCCTCGTGGTCGGGAGGGAGCGTCAGACCGGGCACTCCGCTCAGGAGCTCGCGGTAGAGGGAGGCGATCTGGCGTCGGCGCGCGACGAAGGCGTCCAGCCGGCGCATCTGGCTGAGGCCCAGGGCGCAGGCGACGTCCGAGAGGCGGTCGTTGTAGCCCAGGGTCTGCATCTCGCTGTGCCACGGCCCGTCCGGTGCGTCCTGGAACTCCGCGGGGTCCCGCGTGATGCCGTGATTGCGGAAGAGCCGCAGCCGACGGTCGAACTCGTCGTCGTTCGTCAGGACTGCGCCGCCCTCGGCGGTGGTGATGTGCTTCACCGGATGGAAGCTCAGGGTCGTCATGTCCGCGTCGGCCCCCACCCTGCGCGGCCCCCGATCCCCGCCCAGGGCGTGGCTGGCGTCCTCGATGAGCACGGCCCCGTGCCTCTCGGCCATCCTCCGGAAGGGGGCCATGTCGAAGGGGTAGCCGGCGAAGCTCACGGGCGCGATAACCTTGATCCGGCGGGGAAGCTCCCGCATTTTGGCCTCCGCTCGAACGGGGTCCATGCACAGCGTGTCCGGGTCGATGTCCGCAAAGACCGGCTCGCCCCCTGCATAGAGCGCGGCGTTCGCCGTCGCCACGAAGGTCAGGGGCGTAGTCAGCGCGCGCTCCCCGCCCCTGAGCCCCGCGGCGGTCATGGCCCCGTGCAGCGCCGCCGTCCCGTTGGCGTAGGCCACGGCGTGCCGCACTCCCGCGTAATCGGCCAGAACCTTCTCGAAGGCCTCCACCGTCGGCCCCTGGCTCAGCCAGTCGCCCTTCAGGACCCGGACGACCTCCGCGATGTCGTCGTCGTCGATCCACTGATGCCCATAACCCATGGTCTTCAAAGTCTCATACCTCCGCAGTGAACAGGATAAGTTTTTCTCGATGGATTGAACGAAATCGTCGTGTAAACGCCGGAGACGCGCAGCCGCCCCCTCACCGCCAGACGGAGAGCCACCGGCGCCCGTAAAAGCGCCAGAGGGAGATCAGGGCGCGAAGCATCCAGTCCACGATCATGGCGCCCCAGACGGCCGTCAGGTCCCAGCCGAAACGGTGGATCAGCACCCAGATCAGGGGGACGCGCAGCACCAACATGCCGGCGACCGCGATGTACACGGGCCAGCGGACGTCCCCCGCCCCGCGAAGCACGCCGCCCAGCACGATGGTGGCGGCCAGGAAGGGCTCCGCCCACACCTCGAGGCGCAGCATCCGGGCGCTGAGGGCGATGGTCTCGGCGTCGGACGTGAAGAAGCCCGCCAGGGGGACGGCGAAGCAGTACATGGCCGCGGCGCTGAAGAGGATGACCAGGACCCCCAGGCGGGCACACCACTCGCCGGAGGCGAAGGCGCGATCCCGCTCCCCCGCCCCCAGCGACTGGGCCACGAGGGCCGTGCCGGCGATGGAGAAGCCGTAGGGCGGCAGGTAGCAGACGGCCTCCCCTGTGCTGGCCAGCTGATGGGCGGCCAGGGAGACGGTGCCGAGGCCGGAGATCATGGCCGTGCTCGCCAGGTGTCCCGAAGCGATGGAGAGCCGCTCCAGCAGCACGGGGAACGCCAGCCCGGCGGCCTGGCGGATGATGCGCCGCTCCGGCCGGAAGCTCTCGCGCAGGGCGATCTGCAGGGGGGACCGTCTCAGGAAGAGCACGCCCATCATGCAGGTCCCGGAGAAGGCCGTGGCCAGCGACGTGGCCGCAGCGGCCCCCGCCACGCCCCACCCGGCCCGCGGCAGGGTAAACTCGAGGCCCGCGAGGGAGAACGTCGCCGTCGGGTAGATCAGCATGAAGTTGCCCGCGACGTTGATGAGGTTCGTCAGGAAGTTGAACTTGAGGGGCGTGCGGCTGTCGCCGGCACAGCGCAGGACGTTGGAGCAGACGAGCACGGACAGGTTGAAGGCGTAGGACAGCCCCACGACGCGCAGGTAGGTGGCCGCCAGGGGGGTCACGCGCGAGTCCGTCCCCATCCAGACGGGCAGGTTCGGGGCGACGAAGAGCGTCACGGAGAGCGTCAGTGCCGTTCCCAGCACGCAGACGGCCAGCACCGCCTGACGGATCACCGCACGGGCCTCCTCCAGCTTCCCCTCGCCGATCCGCCGCGCCATCAGGACGGAGTACCCGACCCCCACCGCGTTCATGAGGCCACCCAGCAGCCACACCGTCGAGGTGGTCACCCCGACGGCGGCGGTGGCCTCCACGCCGACGCTGCCCACCATGGCCGTATCCACGTAGGTCACCACCGTCTGGAGCAGCTGTTCCACGATGGCGGGCCACGCCAGCGAGAGGATCAGCCGCCATATCGGGACGTCCTTGTTCAGGAGGTCCAGGGGCTCCGTCACTCAGTCCCCTCCCTGGCGGAGACGGCGGCCCAGGCGGCCAGGCACGCGCCGATCCCGATCTCGACGTCGGCGAGGTTGAAGAACAGGCCTCCCGGCACGAGGCAGGAGGAAAACGGAAGGGGTATCCAGTCCAGGACGGCTCCCAGCGTCAGCCGCTCCGCGAGGTTCACCGCGGCTCCCCCGGCCGTGATCGCCAGCCCTGCACGCACGACGCCGCCCGGCCTCCTCCACAGGAACGCGGCCCACAGCACGGCCGCAAGCACGAGGGAGGAGAGGGCCAGGGCCAGCGCAGGGCGCCCCGCCAGGAGGCCGAAGGACAGGCCCGCGTTCCTGGAGAGCCGCGCGCCGAAGCGCCGTGCCGTTGCACAGGCCAGGGGCTCCAGCAGTACGGCGAGCAGCAGGACCCCCATCAGCCGCGACCGGCGCTCAAACACGCCGTCCCTCACCGGGGACGAAGAAGCGCGACATGTCGACGCCCTCCAGGGTCAGGAGCCGCACCTTGCGATCCATCCCGCCGCCGTAGCCCACGAGGTTCCCTCCGACGCCCACGACGCGGTGGCAGGGGATGACGATGGAGATGGGGTTGTGCCCCACGGCGCCGCCCACCGCCCTGGGCGCCATCCGCCCCCGCTCGTTCCGCTCCGCCAGGATCGCGGCGATGGCGCCATACGTCGTGGTCCTTCCGTAGGGGACGTCCAGGAGGATGCGCCACACCGCGCGCTGGAACTCCGTGCCCGCCGGAGCCAGGGGAAGGTCCGCAGGGGTCGGCCTCCTCCCGTCGAAGTAGGCGTCCAGCCACCCGCGCAGGGCGGCGAGGACGGGAAGGCCTTCATCCGCCGCGTCCCCCGGCCTCGCCTCAACGGGGTCCATGAAGAGCCCGACCAGGCTCTCTCCGTCGCTCATCGCGGTCAGCGTCCCCAGCGGGGACTCGTATTCCATCCTGTAGAGCATATCCCAAAACGCCTCCTCATCCTCGCATCTGAAATCGACAGGCCTATCATACGCCCAATCGGCGATAAGAAAAAGGCCGTCGGGAGATTTGGATGCAGAAAGGGGGCGGCCCCTGCCGTCCCCTTGAAGGTTCCGCCCCGCGGGTCCGCCCTACCGACTGCGCGGCGCGTCCGGCCTCCGGCCTGCGGGCGGCTTCGCCGTGATCTTCTGCCAGAGGGAGATGTACTGCTCGTTCAGGAACGCCGGATAGTCCTGGTTCAGGGGCGGCCGGGCGAAGCTGAAGACCTCCGTTCGGCCTCCGAGAAAGCTCCGCAGGTTGCGCGGCGTCCCTCCGTCCATCACGAGGACGACGCCCTGGGCGATCCTCTCCTCCAAAAACTCCTGAAGCTGTTTGGGGCTGGCCCGACTCCAGCTGTCGAGCAGGTGGAGGTCCGGTCGCTCCATGCGGCACCCGGCGGCCCGAAGCAGCGCGCTGCTGGCTCCGCTGAGGTCGCAGACCCGCACGTCCCGCAGCACCTGCCGTCCGGCCAGGACGGAGCTCGACAGCCGGGCTTGAAACTCCGCGAGGCGACGTTGGTAGTACAGGTAGTTCTGAGGGTCCCAGTCCGCCAGCACCGTCAGCACCCTCTGGGCGACGAAGGGCATCACGGAGGGGTCCGGCAGCGAGGCGTCCCAGCGCTCCGGGGGGATGGGGAAGGGGTTGTAGAGCGTCCGCAGGTTTCCGTAGGCGCCGACCTTCAATCCCGCCCCCGTGAGGTCCGCGGAGTCCAACGCGACGATGCGGGCGTCGGTCGGCAGGTTCCGCAGCGCCCGACCACCCTCGGCGCGAATGGAGTCCCCCGCGTCGTTCCAGATCAGGAGGGGCTTGACGGCGACGTTGGGGCCACCCAGGAAGGAGACGATCAGGGCGATCCAGGGCTGCGTCACGGCGATGGGCAGCTCGTCCGCCAGGGCGGCGCGCGCGGGGAGCGACAGGAGGAAGAGCGCCGCCGCGAGGACGAGGGGGCGCCCCCTCATTCGCCGACCTCCAGGCTCATGAGGTCCTCGAGTACCCGCTCCGCTGCATCGGACTCCGCGCCCTTGCGCGTGCTGCCGCAGGCGGTGTGCTCGACGCCGTTCACCCTGAGCCGAACGCGAAAGGACGGCGCGTGGGAGGGGCCGGTGACGGAGACCAGCTCGTAGGTCGGCAGGGGGATCCTGCGGGCCTGAAGCCACGTCTGAAGCCTCGACTTGGGGCTGACGTCCGTCTCGGCTCGCACCTCTGCCTCCTGCAGGAACAGCCGTCCGATCACGCCCTCCGCCGCCTGCACGCCGCCGTCCAGGCAGACCGCGCCCAGAAGGGCCTCCACCGCGTCCTCGCACATCGAGGTGGGAAGCGCCTCGTCCCTCACGGAGTGTCCGTGCAGGATCAGGGGCGGAAGGTTCAGCTCCCGCGCGCGGTCCCGAAGGGAGCGGCCGCAGACGAGTTCCGCGCGCTTCTGCGTCAGGTCGCCTTCCCTGGCCTCCGGATAGAGCCGGTAGAGGGCGCGGGCCACGACAAAGCCCAGCACGGAGTCCCCCAGGAACTCCAGCCGCTCGTTGCTGACGGCCAGCCCGTGCTCGTTGGCGAAGGAGGCGTGGCACAGCGCTTCCTCCAGGAGCCCCTCGTCGCGAAAGGAGTACCCCAGGGCGGCCTGCAGCGCCGCGAGGTCGCGCCCCTCTATGCGCGCCCTTTCCTGCTCGGAGAGGGCGGCGTCAAGGATATCCCTCAGGAGCGCGCTCCCCGGCATCACTCGCAGCGCTGAAACGCCAGGACGCCGTTGTGCCCGCCAAAGCCGAAGCTGTTCACCAGAAGCCGGTCCACCTTCCGCTCGACGCCCCTGCCCGTGGACAGGGTGATGTCGCACTCCGGGTCCGGCGTCGTGTAGTTCAGGGTCGGGTGGATGTAGTTCTCCTCGATGGCCTGCAGGGAGGCGATGACCTCGAGGCCTCCCGCCGCGCCGAGGCAGTGCCCGATCATGGACTTCGTGGACGTCACCGTCACGTCCTTCGCGCGCTCCCCAAAGACCTTGTGGATCATGAAGGACTCCATCTTGTCGTTCAGCCCCGTGGAGGTGCCGTGCGCGTTGACGTAGTCCACCTGCTCCGGCCGCCAGCCCGCCATCTTCATGGCGTGCCGCGTGGCGTAGGCGGCGCCCTCCGCCTCCGGGTCCGGCGCCGTGATGTGGCCGGCATCGCAGGAGGTGCCGTAGCCGACGAGTTCGCCGTAGATGTGGGCACCGCGCGCCTTTGCGTGCTCCAGCTCCTCCAGCACCACGACTCCGGCCCCCTCCCCCATCACGAAGCCGTCCCGGTCCCTGTCAAAGGGCCGGCTGGCCGTCTCCGGGGAATCCATGCGGGTGGAGAGGGCCTTCATCGCGGCAAAGCCCGCGATGCTGATGGTGCGCAGCGCGGCCTCCGTCCCCCCCGCGACGATCACGTCCGCGTCGTCGCGCACGATGGTGTGATAGGCCTCCCCCATGCTGTGCAGTGACGTGGCGCAGGCCGTGACGACGCACAGGTTCGGGCCCTTGGCGCCCAGGACGATCGCCACGTAGGCCGTGGACATGTTGCTGATCATCATGGGGATGAAGTAGGGGCTGACCCGCCGGGAGCCCTTGGTCAGCATGGTGTTGAAGTTGTTGAAGGACGTCTCGATCCCGCCCTGGCCGGTGCCGATGTAGACGCCGAGGCGATAGGGGTCCATGGCGCTCGTGTCCAGCTTCGCGTCCTCCACGGCCATCCTGGCCGCGGCCACGGCGAACTGGATGACGCGGTCGGACCGTTTGGCCTCCTTGCCCGGCATCCAGAGGGTGGGGTCGAAGTCCTTGATCTCGGCGCCAAACGTCACGGGACAGTCCCCCAGGTCGAACGTCGTGATGGGGCCGATGCCGTTCTTCCCCTCCCGAAGCGCCTTCCAGTAGGCGTCCTTACCCAGGGCGATGGGGCTGACGGGGCCGAGGCCCGTCACGACCACTCTTCTCGTTGCGCTCATTGCGCGATCACTCCTGCTCTATGCTCGATATTCTTCCCTGCCTGCGCTGTCTCCAGCCGGGGAAGCCGTCTTCTTCGTTCGGCCCCCTCGCGGGGGCCGCCAATGGACACGAAGGGGGAAGGACTTCGCCCTCCCCCCATCCGACACAAAAGGCCTACTCCTCGACGCCGATCTTGCCCAGCGTGTAATTCATAGCCTCGCCGACCGAGGTCAGCTTCTCGGCGTCCTCATCGGGGATCTCGATATCGAACTCCTCCTCGATGCCCATGATCAGCTCCACAATGTCCAGGGAGTCCGCTCCAAGATCCTCGACGAACGTCGCCTCCGGAACGATCTGATCCTCCTCAACATCCAGGCGGTCCGTGATGATCTCCTTCAGCCTGGCCAGAACCTCTTCCTTCTTCATCCAGCTCACCTCCCCCCGTAAAACCGATTGCTGTATATCTAACACATCGTCATGCCGCCGTCAACTGCCAAAACCTGCCCTGTGATGTACGAGCTTCCCTCCGAGGCAAAAAACGCGGCGGCACGGGCCACATCATCGGGCGTCCCGATGGCCCCCATCGGGATCTGCGTGGTGATCGCGGCCTTGACGTCCTCCTTGAGGACCGCCGTCATGCTGGTGTCGATAAAGCCCGGCGCGATGGCGTTGACCGTGATGCCGCGCACGGCGTACTCCCGCGCCACGGACTTCGTGAAGCCGATGAGCCCCGCCTTCGAGGCACTGTAGTTCGCCTGTCCCGCGTTGCCGATGAGCCCCACCACCGAGGCCAGGTTGATGATGCGGCCCCAGCGGGCCCGCGCCATGTCGCGGACGGCCTCCTTCGTGCAGTAGAACACCGAACTCAGGTTCGCGGCGATCACGGCGTCCCAGTCATCGGGCTTCATCCGGACCAGGAGCCCGTCACGGGTGATGCCGGCGTTGTTCACCAGCACCTCGACGGGCCCCATGGCCTCCCGGACGGCCTTGAACAGGGCCTCCGCCTGTGCGCGGTCCGAGACGTCCGCGCCGAAGGTCTCCGCGCGGACGCCCAGAGCGGACGCCGCGCGGGCGGTCTCGTCCGCCGCGTCGGCGCTCTTTGCGTAGTTCACCGCCACGTCGCAGCCGTTCCGCGCAAGCTCCAGGACGATCGCGCGGCCAATGCCCCGCCCCCCTCCTGTGACGAGGGCCACCCGGCGCGCCATCACGCGCCCTCCCGCAGGGCCGTGGCCATGGCTTCAAGCGCCTCCGGCTCGCCGGCCGCCATCTGCTTCAGCCCCTTGCGGCACCGCTTGATCAGCCCGCAAAGGACCTCGCCGGGCCCCAGCTCCAGGAACGTGTCCACGCCGTAATCCACCATGTAGAGCACGGAGCTCTCCCACAGCACGGGGCTGAAGGTCTGCTCGTAAAGCGCGTCCCGAATCTCCTCAGCCGAAACGACGGCGCTCGCGCTGACGTTGGCCACGATGGGCCATTTCGGTTCGGCCCAGGAACAGCGCTCGAACTCCTCCTTCAGCTTCTCCGCCGCGGGGAGCATCAGGCGGCTGTGGAAGGGCGCGCTGACGTTCAGCATCACGGTCTTGCGGGCCCCTTTGGCCTTGGCGGCCGCGGCAGCCTTCTCCACGAACTCCTTGACGCCGGAGATCACCACCTGCCCCGGCGAGTTGAAGTTCGCCGCCTGGCACTCGCCTCCGGGCGCCGCTTCCGCGCACAGGGCCTTCACCTCGTCCGACCCCAGGCCCAGGATGGCCGCCATGGCGCCAACGCCTTCGGGCGCGGCCTCCTGCATCCACCGGCCGCGCTTGTTCACCAGCCGGACGGCGTCGCTGAAGGACAGAACCCCCGCAGCGACCAGGGCCGTGTACTCGCCCAGGCTGTGCCCCGCCCCACAGGCGGGCTTCAGCGCCACGCCCATCTCCTTCTCCAGGACGGAGAGGGCCGCGACGCTCACCGTCATGATGGCGGGCTGGGCGTTGGCTGTCAGGGTCAGCTCCCCCTCCGGCCCCTCAAAGATCAGCTTCGTCAGGTGTGCGGACAGGGCGTCGTCGGCCTCGTCAAAGACCGCCTTCGCGGAGGGAAAGGCCCTGTAGAGCTCCTGGCCCATCCCCACCTGCTGCGCCCCCTGACCGGGGAAACAAAGTGCGTACTTCATCTATAACACCGCCTCCTCGCATTGCCCTGCGGCGCCATGGCGCGCGGGGTAACTTGAAGTCCCTGGTCCTCGAAATCCTCTACTCCGCGCCCGCTGCGTCCCGGATGCCGTGCAGGACCCTCCGGGCCTCGTCGAACAGGCCCCGCACGATCTCCCGCGCGGGCAGGACATCGTTCACCATCGCGGCGCTCTGGCCGGACATCAGGGAGCCCCACTCCGTGTCGCCGTCCACGACGGCCGCCCGGAGCTTTCCCATCCCCAGCTTCTCGATCTCCTCCGCGGGCGCGCCCTCGGCCTCCAGCCTCTCGAATTCGGCCGTCAGCCTGTTGCGCAGACAGCGCACAGGGTGTCCCAGGCTCTGACCCGTGACCGCCGTGCTGCGGTCCCGCGCGTCGATCACCGCCTGCTTGTAGTTGGGGTGTACCGTACACTCCGAGCAGCAGATGAAGCGGGTGCCCAGCTGAACGCCCTCCGCCCCCAGGGCGAACGCCGCAGCCACGCCGCGGCCGTCCGCGATGCCCCCTGCGGCGATGACGGGAATCTTCACCGCGCTTGCGATCTGCGGCGTCAGCACCATCGTCGTCAACTCGCCGATGTGCCCTCCGGCTTCCGTCCCCTCGGCCACCACGGCGTCCGCGCCCTGCTTCTCCGCCCGCTTCGCCTGGGCCACCGAGGCGATCACCGGGATGACGATGGTGCCCAGAGGCTTCAGCCTCTCCAGGACCTTTCCGGGGCTGCCCGCCCCCGTCGCGACGATGCGCAGGCGGTGCTTCGCCGCCAGCTCAAGGGCGTCCGGCGCCGTCGGGGACATCAGCATGATGTTGAGCCCAAAGGGCTTGTCCGTCAGGCTCCTGGCCTTCAGTATCTCCTGCTCCAGCACCTCCGCGGGCGACGCGCCGGCCGCGATGAGCCCCACGCCTCCGGCGTTGCTCACGGCTGCCGCCAGGCTGGCGTTGGCCACCCACGCCATACCGCCCTGAATCAACGGGTACTCCGTCCCCAGCAGCTCACAAACTCGATTGTTCCTGATCATAAACGTCACCTCAATATTCAGCCTGGCCCTGCGCTCCCCTTGACTCCCCCTGAGGCCCCGCTCCGGTGTCCAGCTCCGCTCGAATCTGCCCCACCCCGTCCTCCTCGATGAACCGGCGGGCCGCGGAGATGGCACCCTTGATGGCGGGCGCTCTGGAGCGGCCGTGGGCCTTGATCACGACCCCCTTCACCCCCAGAAGTGGCGTGCCGCCGTACTTTTCGTAGTTAAAGCGCGACCACAGCGACTTCACCATGGGGATCATGAAGAGCATCCCGACCTTGGGCAGGATGCGGCGCCCCATCTCCTGGGAGATGATGGACTTCGCCCCGTACATCAGCCCCTCGCCGAACTTCAGGACGACGTTCCCCATGAAGCCGTCGCAGACGACGACGTCCGATCGGCCCCAGGCGATGTCGTCGCCCTCCGTGTAGCCCATGAAGTTCAGCCGGCTCTTCGACAGGAGCTCCCGCGCCCCGGAGACGGACTCGTCCCCCTTGATCTCCTCCGTGCCGTTCGACAGGAGCCGGACCTCAGGGGCCTCCACCTTCATGATCCTCTCTGCGTACACGCTGCCCATCAGCGCGAACTGATAGAGGTTCACGGGCTTGCAGCGCACCGTGGCGCCCACGTCCAGCAGGAAGGTCCAGCGCTCGATGGTGGGCAGCGGCGCCCCAAGCGCCGGACGGTCGATCCCCGGCAGGCGTCCCACCACCAGCACACCCCCCGCCACGATGGCCCCCGTGTTGCCGGCGGAGACGCAGCTCTGCGCCTCCCCGCTCCGCACCATCTCCATGGCGACCCGCAGGCTCGAGTTCCGCTTGCGGCGGATGGCCGCCGAGGGGTGCTCGTCCATCCCGATCACCTCGTCGGCGTGCCGGATACTTATCCGCGACCGCACCGCCGCAGGAGAGGCCTCCACCAGGGGGAGCAGCCTCTCCCGATCCCCCGTCAGGACGACCTCCAGGTCCTCGAACGCTGCACAGGCCTGGGCTGCCCCCTCGCATATCGCCTGAGGGGCGTTGTCCCCCCCCATCGCATCCACTGCTATGGTCATCTTCTTCATTCAGGCATTGTCCTCTCAAGCTGTCTGGCCGCTCCGCGGAGCAAGCGCCGTCCCCGCGCGCTCATCTCAACACCTCAACGATGAAGCGGCCGACGAAGATCTCCTTGTCGCCCACCCGGGTGCGGACGCTGACGATGCGGCGCCCCTCGCGGTTCACTCCCACCTTCGCGCGGGCGATGAGCGTGTCGCCCACGTGGGCGTGCCCCTTGTACTCACCCCGCATTGAGTCCACGATGACGACCGCGGACTCAATGACCGCCACGGCGATGGAGCTGGCCTGAGAATAGATGTAGTGGTCCCAAACGATGTTCGTGAAGCGAAAGGCCATGTCCCGCGCCGTGCGCAGGACGGACAGGGCCCACCGGTTCGGCTCAAGCTCCAGGAGGTCGCCCACGATCTCGCTCGGGTTGAGGGAGCGAAGCCGGCTGCTCGCCCGCTCCGCCATGGAGCGCACGCGCTTCCGCAGCTCCGGCACCCCCATCATGGCGCGGTCCAGACGCACCGTGCCCAGGCTCACGCCAAGGGACGCGGCCAGCTCCTGATCCGTGGTCATGGGGTTGGCCTCCAGGATCGCCGAAAGACGCTCCTGCCGAAGCTTTCTCGACGTCTCCACCGTTCTCCCGGAACTGATCGCAAACACCTCCCCTTCGCAACGCCGTCCATCCATCCTGGAATGGTCCGCAGACCACTCCGTAATTTAGCACCTGGTACTAACATCTGCTTTTAAAAGAAGTATAGGGGGTACGTCCTACGGCGTCAAGGGGGGAGTTCATCCCTCAATCTACAGGTTGAGCGATACCTCACACTCCATTTTTCACCCTGTCATATTAGCGCATACAATACTCACGGTGCTTTTCCTGCAATTTATTGACGAGCAAGTTTTAAAACTATAGTAGAATCTCTTAAGGTTATCTTTTATGCAGCGGAGGAAGAAGCGTTGGATTGTCAATCCTAGCGGCTGTAGCATGTTATAAATAGCCAGTAAGATAAAATTGGGATTTATGGAGGTTATTATGAAGTTCAATTCTTTAATACCAGAGTTGGTGGTATCAGATATAGAGAGAACTAAAGATTTCTATGTAAATATTTTGAACTTCGTAATTGAATATGAAAGATCGGAAGATAAATTTATTTTTCTTTCATTGGAAGATAATCAAATGATGTTTGAACAAGATAATGGATATTGGAGTGTTGGCGAACTTGAATATCCCTATGGGAGAGGAGTGAATTTTGAAATGACAGTTTCTGATGTGGAAGGTCTGTATAAACGAATTTTAGGTTTTCAAATTAAGCCATTTAGGCAGATGAGTATAAGCCATTACCGCAATGGTGATGAAGATATTGTTCAAAAAGAATTTTTAGTACAAGACCCGGATGGATATCTTTTAAGATTTACAGAATTAATCAATCCCAGCTTGCGGGATCCTCACCAGGACGGGTTACCCCGAGGTGCCGCCAAGACAAAAGTTGAGTATGCCTGTTCAGGCTGCTGGGGACTGAGTGAGTAGCCGTGGACTTCATACTTACGGATGAGGAGGCCGCCTATCCGGAGGCCCCATGTCGGCCGCAGCCCTTCGCCAGCGTCATGGCGCAGAACAAGCCCGCAAACGCCGGGAAAAACAGGTGTGGTTCACAGGGGACCAGGAAATCAACGGATAGCGGAGACGACGCGACGAGTCGTAAAATTTTTAGAAAAGTTGTCGGGAGGGGTTATCATGGATTTTCTGAAGTTGGCAAGGGAACGCTATTCCGTTCGGAAGTTCACGTCTGAAGCGGTCGAAAGCGAGAAGCTGGACGCGGTGCTGGAGGCCGGCAGGCTGGCCCCCACCGCCTGCAACAATCAGCCGCAGCGGATTCTGGTGCTCGACACGGCAGAAGCCCTCGACAAACTGAAGGACTGCACGCCCTGTCATTTCTCCGCGCCCCTCGCGCTGATCGTCTGCTACGACGACACGGTGAGCTGGAAGCGGCCCTACGACGACAAGGACATGGGGGAGGTCGACGCCAGCATCGTCACCACCCACATGATGCTTGAAGCCGCAGCCCTCGGCCTGGGGACCACGTGGGTGGGGCACTTCGACCCACAGAAGGTGCGGTCGGCTTTCGCACTGCCGGAGAACGTGATTCCGGTCGCCATCCTGCCGATGGGCTACCCTCACGAAACGAGCGTCCCCAAAGCATGGCGAGCGCCTTCCGCTTTCGGCGACGACGCGCCACGACACCTTCTAAACTCGCCTCTCCTCCATGGAGGCGTCCTCCACAGCCAGAGGCCGCCTCCATGAAGTCCCGTTCGGCCCCCTTCGGGCGAGGCTACATCAAGCCCGCAAAGTTTGAAATGTAGGGCGTGATGTTGTCAAGCCACTCCTTAAACTGGCAGGCCCAGGCCAGCTGCGTGGTGGTGTAGAAGTCGTCCTCAGGCCCTCCCATGGTGTCCTGCTTCAGCGCCGTCCGGTAGACGTCACCCGGCAGGGTGAGGACCAGCTCCCCCTTATGCCGCTGCGTCGCGGCCTCGGGCTTACAGCCCAGAGCGATGCGCCCGTCTTCGTGCTCGAAGAACGTCACCTTGTACGGCACGTCGCCGATGGTTCCCGCTCCGAACTCGAGGCGCCGCGTGCGGCCGAAGCCCTGCTCCTGAAGCTCCTTGTCGCTGTCCACGGAGTTCGACACCTCCACCTGCGGCACGGCGTCAAAGTGTCGGACGAAGGCCACCAGCTTCCTGCCCAAGCCCAAAAGCCTGGGGTCCCGCAGCGTGAACTTTACCGTCCCCGTCAGGGCCGCCGCCGCGGCGTCCTCTCCACCGCCCTCGGCCCCCGCCCCCCAGAGCTCGTCCGAGAAGTCCGATCCGTCCTCCTCGCAGTAGGAGAAGCCCAGAAGCATCGCCGCCGCAACGACTCGGACGGGATTGTGCCATCGCTTTGGGTTGGCCTTCGCCAGGTCCCGCAGCACCCCCGTCTTCAGCAGAGCCTCAACGCCGCGGTTGCCCTCTGCGATGCGGAGCCGGTCTCCGGCCACCGCATCCGCCTCGGCCCCGCTGACCGGAAAGAAGGGGCGGAAGAAGCCCGCCTTGCGGTCCGGCCCCGTGCAGTCCGCGATCCAGAACGAGGATCGCTTGTCCTCGGTCAGCAGGTTCATCTCCCCGCTGTCCGTCACGATCTCCGGCGCGTTGACGATCTTCTCCAGCTCCACGGCGAACCGCCACAGCTTGATGCGGAAGTTCGCGTAGACCGCGTATTCCGTCAGGATGCGCTGCAACGTCGGCTCAAAATCCTGAATGGTGTAGTTCACGCTCTCGCCGCGCTTCTTTCCGCTGACGGCCAGCTTGCGGTCCCGCTTCTCCACCCACCCGAGGCGAATCAGCTTCTTTGAATTCTTGGCCTTGTTGAAGATGACAAGGCGGGGCGTGTGCCCCTTCGTCCAGATCTGTAGGGACAGGTTGTCGTCCACGTCGTGGCTGCTGACGATCTCGCCCTTATCGTCCATAAAAGAATCCTCCCCTTAATTTAGCCGCCAGGGAAGCGCGGAGAACCCTGCAAAGGCCGTCAGGAATGATAGCAACCGTCACAATGGAGGCCTCCGAACCAGCCCGATTTCGCGCCCTGCGCGGCGTACATGCCGTCGTTATCTTACACCAGAGGGACGGGGCGCACAAGGCCGGGGTCCGTTCAATCCCCAGCACCGGGTTCGTCATTTCCCGCCTTACCGCAAAAACCGCCTCACTGTAAAATAGCTTTCACAAAACGGACCTCGCGGCCGGGAGCGCAAAAGCCGACGGCCGCGGGGCCGAACGATCGAAAGGATGTGTCTATAATGAAAGCACTGTTTATCGCTGTTCTGGCAGCCGTCCTGGCAGCCGTTCCCGCCTCTGCCGCGGGGACGCCGACCTTGAAGATGCTCTCCACCCGCACCTGACCCACCTGCTCCATAATGTCCAAGGTCTTGGACGAGATCGACGCCAAGTACGCCGGCAAGCTGGCGACGGAGCACGTCTACCTGGAGGAACACCCTGAGGCGGCGGAGCAGCACAACGTCCGCTACGTTCCGACGCTCATCTTCCTGGACGCGAACGGCAAGGAAGTCGCCACCGAGGTGGGGTACCGGTCCCTCGACGAGGTGGTCGAGGTCTTCAAGAAGGCGGGTGTCAACCTCTAACGATGCTCGATGCGATCTTTTCTGCGATGCTCTCAAGCGGCGCGCTGCAGTGGCTGGGGGCCTTCCTGTGGGGGATGGCCAGCGTCATCCTCAGCCCCTGCGGCATCGCCGCCATCCCCCTGGTGGTGGGCTACATCGCGAACGCGGAGGAGCCCGGCCGGTGGGAGGCCTTCAGGATATCCTGCGTCTTCTGCGTGGGCATCGTGCTGAACCTGTTGCTGGTGGCCCTCATCACCTCGGGCGTGGGGGTCCTGCTGGGAGGGCATGAGCGCCTGCTGACGTTCGTCACCGCGGCGGTGTTCATCCTCATGGGGCTGCACCTGATAGGGATCGTCCACATTCGCCTCTTTTCCTTCAACGGCGGAGCGGACAAGGCGGGCGGCACGGACCGCCGCGGCCTGCGCGGGGCGCTGACGCTGGGCGTCGTATCCGGGTTGGCCATCGGCCCCTGCAGCATCGGGTACATCTCTCCCCTGCTCTCCGTCGCCCTGTCCCAGGCCTCGACAAAACCGGTCGCGGCCGCGGGGCTCATCGTCGCCTACGCGCTGGGGTACAGCGCCGTGCTGGTCCTCTCCGGGACCTTTGCGCAGTTGGCGTCCCGCTGGCTGCAGAGCGAGCGCGGCACCGTCATCCTGCGCGCCCTGAACGTCACGTGCGGCCTCGCGCTGATCGCAGCGGGCCTCTATTTGTCGCGGGAGATGCTGCTCCTGATCTCCTGAAACCATCTCATAAACAGAGAGCGCGCGAGGGGGCGGCCTGCAGGCCGCCCCCTCGCGTCAACGGGGTCCTGTCCGCCGTGTCACTCGTTCGGCTTCATCGCCGGAAAGAGGATGACGTCGCGAATGGACCGCGCCCCCGTCAGGAACATGACGAGACGGTCCATGCCGATGCCCATCCCCCCCGTGGGCGGCAACCCCACCTCAATGGCGTTGATGAAGTCCTCGTCGAAGGCGTGGGCCTCATCGTCGCCCGCCTCCTTCTTGCGCATCTGGTCCTCGAAGCGCGCCCGCTGGTCCAGCGGGTCGTTCAGCTCGCTGAAGGCGTTGGCCACTTCCTTGCCGAACATGAAGAGCTCGAAGCGGTGAGTGTAGTCGGGGTTCTCCGGGTCCCGCTTCGAGAGGGGGGATATCTCCGTGGGGTGCCCCATCACGAAGGTCGGCTGCACCATTTTTTCCTCGCAAAAGGCCTCATACAGCAGGTTCAGCACGGCAAAGCGGCTCTCCGTTCCCTTCAGGTCGCCGCCCAAGCCCTTCTCGCGGGCGATCTTCCGCGCCGCCTCGTCGTCCGTCACGGCGCTCAGGTCCACGCCGGCGTACTCCTTCACCGCATCCAGCATCGTGATGCGGCGGAAGGGCCGCGACAGGTCCGCCTTGACGCCGTTCCACTCGATCTCAAGGGTACCGATGGCCTTTGCCGCGTTGCGGATCAGCTCCTCCGCGAGGTTCATCATGTCCTCGTAGTTCGCGTAGGGCCAGTAGACCTCCATCATCGTGAACTCCGGGTTGTGCATGGTGTCGATGCCCTCGTTGCGGAAGTTGCGCCCGATCTCGTACACGCGGCCCATCATGCCCACCACGAGACGCTTCAGGTAGAGCTCCACCGCGATGCGCAGGTACATGTCCAAACCCAGGGCGTTGTGAAAGGTCTTGAACGGCCGGGCGTTGGCGCCCCCCGCCAGCACCGACAGGATGGGCGTCTCCACCTCCAGCGACCCGTGGGCCTCCAGCGTCTCTCGGAAGGAGGAGATGATCTTCGAGCGCTTGCGGAACACCTCGCGCACCTCCGGGTTTGCGATGAGGTCCATGTAGCGCCGTCGATAGCGGGTCTCCGTATCCGTCAGGCCGTGCCACTTCTCCGGCAGCGGGCGGATGGACTTGCTGAGCAGCTTGTAGTCCGTCACCTGAATGGTCAGTTCTCCGCGCTTGGTGCGGCAGGGATGCCCCACGACGCCCAGCCAGTCCCCCGTGTCCACCCACTTCTTCAGAAACTCGTAGGGCTTCTCCCCAAGAGCGTTCACCTGAAAGTAGAGCTGGATGCGCCCCGTCTCGTCCGCCAAATCGGCGAAGGTCGTCCTGCCCTGCCGGCGCAGCGTCATCAGGCGGCCCGCCGTGCTCAGCGTCACCGTCTCGTCTGACTCCTCCGGCGCCAGGTGCTCGAAACGACAGCGGACGTCCGCCAGGTGGTCCCGGCAGTCCCACGTCTCGGCGACGTAGGGGTCAAAGCCCTCCTCCCGGCGCAGGCGAAGGAGCTTCTCCTTCATCTGCCGGACGACCTCGTTATCCGCGCCCTCCTGCTCCAGCCCCCCCTGGCCGGGGCCCTTCACGGCGTTCTCCATGCGTGCGTTCTCCCTTCAGAATTTTATTTCGATCAAAATTTTATTCAGCCTCTTAAGGAAGCGCTGATCCATCTTAAATTCATCTTAAAATTGTCGAAAGCCATCGAGGTACGTTCGACCAAGGGTATCTTCAGCGCTTCCCTGAAATTTCGACATGGGGCTCCGATCTCCCTTCGGGGAGCCCCTCGACAACTCGGCCAGCGGTCCCCAGGCTCAGGCGACGACTTCAAGGGACTGGTTGTCGGTCGCCGTCAGACACTCCGCGCCGTCCTGGGTGATGAGGTAGTCGTCCTCAATGCGGAGGCCGCCCCAGCCCTCGATGTAGATCCCCGGCTCGACGGTCACGACGTCCCCAGCCTGCAGCACGTCCCTTGAGGTGGCGGAGAGGCGCGGCGCTTCATGGACCTCAAGCCCCAGGCCGTGTCCCAGGCTGTGTACGAAGTTTCGGCCGTAGCCCGCCTCGGCGATGATGCGGCGGGCGATGGCGTCCGCCTCCCGGCCCGCAAGTCCCGGACGCAGCGCCGCAGCCGCAGCGCGGTGCGCCCGCAGCAGGACGTCGTTCACCTCAAGGGCTTTGTCGTCGGGCCGGCCCACCGCGAAGTTGCGCGTGATGTCGCTCATGTAGCCGCCCACCATGGCGCCGTAGTCCACCGTCACCACGTCGCCCGCCTCAAAGGCCCGCGAGGTCGCGTGGGCGTGACAGATGGCGCCCCGCGCTCCGGAGGCCACGATGAAGTCGTCGTGGGCCCAGCCCTTCTCCGCCCCCAGCCTCTTGATCTCCAGCAGGAGCGCGCCCTCGAACTCCGCTTCCGTCATGCCGGGCCGCACGGTCCGAAGCACGTTGCCGTAGGCCTGGCGCCCGATGAGGGCGGCTCGCCGGATCGCCTCCACCTCTTCGGCGTCCTTGGCACGGCGCAGCGAGGGGATGAGTTCCGACGCATCCACCCACTCAATCCCCACGGGCTCCAACGAGAGGCTGAAGATTCGATGGGACACCTTCTCCGCCTCAAACCCCACCCTGCGCCATCTCGCGTCCTTTACGGCCTTCGCCAGCCAGGCGGGCAGCGGAAGCTCCGACTGAATGACCACTTCAAATGGCGTCTCCGCCGCGGCCTGAATGCGATAGCGCCCGTCCGTCACCAGAAGCGCGTTCTCCCGGTCGACGACGAGCGCAGCGCTGCTCCCCCTGAAGCCCGACAGGTAATGGCAGTTCTCCGTGTTGTGTCGCTCCAGGACCAGCAAAACGAAAGCGTCCAGTCCCTTCTCCTTCAGCAGAGCCCTGAAGCGCACAAGCCGCTTATTGACCGCCTCGAAAGCCATGTCTAGTCCTCTCCTCACTCATTGAACGTCACGGGGGCCGGTCGAGGATCAGCCCCCGTGGGTACCAGTATTCTAGCAGAGAGAAACCGCTTTTGAGTGAAAGGCTTGAAAAGGTCGGCGGGGTCCTCTCCCGCAAAGTCGAACGAAAACAGCCCACAAGAGGTATAATGTCAGGCAAACTGTTTAGTGTATTGGGCGTGAGACTTCGCTTCACGGACTCCGGAGGCGTCTCGGAGCCCGGACAGACTGGAGGTACTGTGATGAATTGTTTCCTGATCTACACGAGCTTTAAAACCCTTGACCCCGCGACCTGCCCCAGGTCCGTTGACATTCCTGTGCGCACGGACAACAACAACGAAGACGCCGCCTTCGAATCCGAAAGCCAGCGCAGCGGAGACATCCTGTTCAAGTTCAAGCACACCGCTCTCGACCTAAAGCCGGAGAGCCTCCAGGGGATTACCGTAGAGGAAGGGGGCGCGAACACCCCTCTGCTGCTGCTGTACCCCTCGAGCGACGAGTGGAGCGGGAACGCCATCTTCACCGCCTCTCCGGAGACGTGGAGTTCCAACATCGACGTCTACACCCTGGCCTGCACGCTCTCCACGACGACCACGAAGGATCGGGAACAGTTCCTGTTCCGCGGCGACCCAAGGAAGTTCTTCAACCTGGACTCCACCTCCTGGCAGGATAACGACAAGGTGGTGGACGCGCTCATCAAGATACTGAGGACCTCTAAAGACCCCGACAGGACCTCCTATCCGGAGTTCTACGACTCCGGCGTCTTCAAGTTCGACCTGAACGACCCGAAGTACGAGGCGCTGTGCCATCTCATCGGCTACGCGCCAGCCCCCGAGCCCACTCCCGCGCCGCACCCAACGCTTGCACCTGCGCCACAGCCAGCGCCTACCCTTGCGCCGCAACCCGCCCCCGTGCCGCAGCCAACCCCTGCACCGCAGCCAGCGCCGGCCCCTGCGCCACAGCCAGCACCTACTCTTGCGCCGCAACCCGCTCCCGTGTCGCAGCCAACCCCTGCACCTGCGCCGCAGCCAGCGCCGACCCCTGCACCGCAACCTGCTCCCGTGGCGCAGGCAACCCCTGCGCCTGCGCCGCAGCCAGCGCCGGTCCCTGCACCGCAACCCGCTCCCGTGCTGCAGCCAACCCCTGCACCTGCGCCGCAGCCCGCCCCTGTGGCGCAGCCAACCCCTGCCCCCGTGCCGCAGCCAGCGTCGGCCCCTGCACCGCAGCCTGCCCCTGTGGCGCAGCCAACGCCCACTCCTGCACCGCAGCCCGCTCCCGCAGCGGAGCCTGCGCCCGTGAAGGAACCTGCCACGGCACCGCAGGCGTCCGCTCCCGCGGCAGAGCCTGTGTCCGCGAAGGAGTCCCCCCTCGCCCCCCAACCTGAATCGGACGACCCGATGGCTGCACATCCTCAGAGGTTCTTCGCGGCCAATCAGTTCATCGACTCCGACGGTCATCTCCTGAAGCCGGACGACGACCAGGCGAATCGGCACAACATAGAGCTGGCGCTCATGGCCGCGACGGCGACCTGCGGCTTCACGATCCTGGGAGGGACCAACGGCGGGGGCAAGACCCACATGGCCATCAGCTTCGCCAAAAAGATCACCGGCCTCGATGCGGAGGTCTCCGCCGACCTCCTGCCCGTCCGGTCGGACTGGAGGAACGTCGGAGACCTTTTGAACCGCCAGCAGACCCTTGGTGCGAACGGCACGTTCTCGGGGACCGCCTTCTACGATGCACTGTCGGCCTGCGAGATCACCCCTCAGAAGCGCGCTTTCATCATCCTGGAGGCGATGGACCTGGCCCGATCGGAGGACTACCTGACCGAGGTCCTCAGCGCGATGGACATGCGGAATCTGGCGCTGATCCCCTGCCCCGACGGGAACTTTTACCGCATGCCGAAGTTCCTCTTCATCATCGGAACGGCCAACGCGGACGCGACGACGTTCCCCTTCAGCCCCAGGGTTCTGGATCGGGCGTTCTACATTCGCTTCCGGGTGAACGACGTGATGTTCACTGACGACCAAAGCGACGACACGGCCCTGCAGTCCGCCAAGGCCGCCGCGACCTTCCTCGCCATCATCGACGGCGAGATGGAGGAAAAGCTGAAGGCCTTCCGCAAAAAAATACGCACGGACTTCCAAATCGAGGAGCTGCTCTCCGCCGTGAACACCATCCCCGGAAACCACACCGTTTCGCTGGGCTACCGCACTCGGGACGCGATCTACAACTTCATGGCCAACTTCATGTGCCTCAGCGGACAGGACGCCTACAACGTCGATGCGGCCATGCGCGCTTTCGACTGGGCCGTCACCACAAAGATCCTGCCGAAGTTTCAGGGCTCACGCGACGACCTGCAGGCGCCGCTCATCGCTCTGGAACGCGAGCTGCAAAGCCGGGGGCTCCTCCCCTACGGGCCGTCGGGCATGTGGCCATGGCGCACCAAGGACGAGTTGACCTTCCTCCGCTACCAGATGGAAAAGAACGCCGCAAGCGCGATCTACCGTTAAAAACGACCGGCCGGGACGAGCCTTTTGCCCATCCCGGCCGGTTCTTACGGTTTTATCCGGAGGCCTGAAGAAAGATGCGCAGAAACACAAGAATCTCCGTTACGGCCTGACGCGTTTCTCACGCGCAAAAGGCAGGTAGAGTCTGGTCACGTAGTCGTTGGGGTTCGCAGTCATACTGGCGCCAATCAGGTACTCCTCCAGCGATTCTCCGCTCAAGGGGATTTGATGTTGCCTCGCGTAACTTTCGAGGTCCAGGTAGGCAGGAAGCATGTCCCGGTAGGGGCCGACGTAAATGCAGGAAACCGCCTGGAACTCCTCGACGACGCGAACGCAGGGCAGAGAGAGATCGGGGTTTTTAATCCTTATGCAGACCTCCAAATCCCCTTCTCTGTCATCGGGGTTCTCACTAAATTGCTTTTTATAGCCATTGTAAAAGAACGCCATGTTGGCCCCCATCTCTTCCAGACGATGCTCGCTCAAAAACTTGAAGAGTTCCGCGCGCCTTGACGTGAAAAGTTGGTCCACGTGCCAGTAGGAGACGTAGCGAGTGTACGCCACAACCGTCTCGGGAAACGTTTGAACGGAGATGATATCCTGAGCGAACGTCTTTTGATTCGCTATAAGATAGACGGAGCTGTGCAGAATATTCAAGATACGGTCGATGATGGAATCGTACTTTGCCATAATGTCCTTTCTCTCCCTGCGAAGTTCATAAAGCTGTTGTTCCAGCTCCTTTTGCAATGGATTCAGCTCCCTGTTACGGAGCAGCCTTCCGATCTTCTCCAGGGAAAAATTGTATTGCTTCAGCTCTGACAGAAGAAGGATTTCCTCGATCTGTCGGCGTTCGTAGTAGCGATATCCATTTATCTCATCTCTGTAAGCGGGCGTGACCAGACCGCGCTCGTCGTAAAAGCGCAGCTGTTTTGTCGAGACGTTGCAAAGCTTCGCCATTTGTCCAATGGTGTACTTATCTTTGTTGACCGTCATCATCTTCACCGTCCACGTTGAGTTGCAGAGCCCGTCCCTTGCAAAATCATCTATTGATGATACAAATGCGGTTCCTGATCGTCAAAGTGCAACCCCGGCCACCTTCAACACCGTAAACTCTTCGCAGCCGATAACGACTTTCATATATCCTGCCAGAGAGCGATCCACTTCCTCGTCGCCCGTATCGACGTACAATGGGCGGCCCTTCAAGGAGAGCACTTTATCACGGCCTGCCGCAACGATAATGTTATTCCTGCCGACCCTGCGGAGCACTTCTGCACTGATCTGCTGATTTCCGCGACCAAAGAGACAGCCTTGCCCTCCGATGATCGTCACGATAATTTTGACCCTGTCATACTCCTGCACTGCCTCAAGGATTCGCTTTTCCGTACAATCGAGGGCGACGACCCTTTTGTCGTAAACCAGATCAACTCCAAGCAACGTGTTGGGCAGACCGAGCTCCCGCATCACAGCGGCCGTCGTCGAACCTGTCCCGACGATATAAAGCGTGTCGTTCTGCCATTGGCCTGCAACGAATCGTGCCAACGCTTCAACCGAAGAGCTTCCGGAGCCGCCGATCTTTGTGCGTTGCACCAGGGCCTCGTCGTCCGGAATTTTGAGGTAACCATAGAGCCGCGCCTGGACGACGCCATGCCTGAACAGGTCCTCATCGATGTCCATGACCTCGGCCTCTTTGGCCCTATGGATTCGCCCCTGCACGCATTGACGGGCGAGCAGGCCTGCAGCCTGTGGCGTAAGCGCATAGACGCCGGAGTGTATCTTGCATCCTGTCGGGATACCCAGCACCGTTACCTCCTGTCCCACCGCCTTCAGGATGTCCCGCGCGGTGCCGTCGCCCCCTGCAAACAGAAGCAGATCAAGGTCGAGCCTCTGGAGGGCCCTGGCCGCCCGCATCGTGTCCTCGGGCCCTGTGTGAGTGACGCAGGGCTCTCCCACTACCGTACAGGGAAGCCCAACCCGCTGACAGGCCTCCGCCCCCATCGCACCGGAACAGGTATACAGTTCAAACCCCTTATTCAGTGTACCGAGCTGCGTAAGCGCTACCGAGGCCTTCTTCCCACTCTCAAATTCGCCGCCGAGGAGAAGCGCACGCTGCAGGGTATCGACCCCATCGGAGCCCTTTAACCCAACCTTGCCACCAATTCCTGCTATGGGATTGACGATCAGTCCCAATCGTTTCATGGCATCACCTCTTACCCCTTAAGGTGAAATAAAAGGGGCTCCGCAATCGAGCCCCTGAGATCGGCACATGAGGTTTTCGTCGTGCCTACAGCCCAAGGCAGGTCCCGGCAAAGACGCCGTAGTAGTTGCCAAGGACATACCCCAGGGTCCCCACCAGGATAGCGGGGACGACGAGTTCGGTCCACCCCTTGGAGATGGCCATGGCCGCCGACGTCGTAGGGCCGCCGACGTTGGCGTTCGATGCGATGACGATCTCTTCAAGGGTGAAGCCGAACAGTTTCCCGACGCTAAAGGAAACGATCATGTTCGTGGCGACGATGATCGTGCAGAAGAGCAGGAGGAGCGGCGCCTGAGTCACGATCAAACGAATGGAAGCGGGGACGCCGATCACCGTAAAGAAGATGTGGATCAGAAAGGTCCCGATCTCCTGCGCTCCGGCAATGCCGCCAACAAACCCTGGAAACGCCGTCGCGATCAGGACGGTTACTGTCGTCATGACCAGATATTTATTTCCCAATAGTCCGTTGATAAGGGCTTTGGCAAAGCTGTCCTTCGCGATTGCTGCCGAAAAACAGTCCGCGATCACCGTCGACAGAGCGACGATCACGAAGGACAACGCCACCGAACTTGCGATGTCCTTCAGGGCGACTGGTTTCGCCACCCAATAGGACGCCGCGCCCCGATCGCCGTCGCTCCTGGCCGCCACCGCGTCGATCAGGGGATGCTTGTAGTTCTTCAGGAAGAACTTCGAGCCTGAAGCCGCGATCAGCGCAAAGAAGTACAAGGCCATCAAGAGGTTGTCCGCAACCACCGAGGAGGAGACCAGATCGGCCGGGGCTTTATAGGCATCCGCCATGGCGACCAGGTTGACGCTGCCGCCCGTGTAGGTGCCGATCATCATGGTCACGGCAATCCCCAGGTCCTTGACGAGATCCTTCAGCAGGAAATAGCCGATAAAGGCGCCCAGGATCGTCCCGATGCCGCTGATCAAGTAGATGACCAGCAGGCGACCGCTGTCCTTCCATATCCTTCTGATGTTTGCGTTAAAGAGCAGGAGGGGGATGGACAGCGGGACGACATAGCTCCAGACGAAATCGTAGGCCGGTGCGTCCAGGGGGATGACGTTCAGGTTGGACAGGATCATCGCGCCGATCAAGGCGAGCACACAGCCTGTCACTCTGGAAGCCCACCGATAGTTATGTTCCAACTGGATGCTCAACGCCGCAATCGCCGTAAGGATAGCAAACAACACCCACGTCTGGTCCGCGCCGATAAAACTGGTCATTATTCTCGTCTTCCTCCCAGTGGTTATGAATGTTTGAAAATACGCTCCTGAAGCTTCACTTATCCCTGAGGTACTTATTATATGCTCGCCATGTCGTGGCAAACTTATCCCATTCCGTCATGTAAGCCTCATCGATCTGCGTCGCAAGCGCCGCTTTGTGTGGAGCCGTCCTCACCACCTCAGGGTCCGTATAGGCCTCCTCGGCGATGGAGCGGAACGCCTCGACGAACTCGTCGATATCATCCTTGGAGTACGTCTCCACCGGCTCAGGGGTAAACGGCTCAGGGATCACCCTCGGATGATGACTTGAAAAATAGTCCTGGAAACCATAATCCACGATCCTCCGGCAGATATCGTCCGTAGTGACTCCCGTATCCTGCGTCAACTGCTCCCAGCTCAGCCGTGCCTGCTCCATGCGGAATTTTCCCTCCGCCCAGGGCATTGAAAGCCCTTTGATCGTCAGAAGTTTCTTCAGCATGTAGTTGTTGTTCAGGATGGACAACTCCCCGATTTCCTTCATCCCGTCGGGGCCAAGGGAACGAATGTAGGCATAGACCCTGACCAGAACAGCCGGCACCCCGTAGAATTTTCGCAGCTTGCCTATGCTGTCGGGACGGCGGTAATCAAGGTAGTACTTTTTTCCGTCAAACTCCACCGTCGGCACGGCCACGAATTTCGCAAGCTTTTCACTGACGCACTGCGCTCCTGCGCAAGGCCCCTGGCAGCCATGGGGGGAGGAGAAGGACTTGTGCAGGTTGTAATGGCACATATCGAAGCCTGCATCCCGCGCGCGGGTAATCCCGAACACGCCGTTCAGGTTCGCCTGATCATAAGCGCACAGCCCTCCGACCTCATGCACGGCGTCCACAAACCCTCGAATTTTATCGTTATAGATACCCGTATCTTCAGGATTGGTAAGCATCAGGGCTGCAGTGTGCTCCGAAAGAGCCGCTTTTAGCGCTTCAACGTCAGGGAGGCCGTCCTGTCCCGGGAAAAGTGTGATCACCTTATATCCCAGCGTCGCCGCAGCGCCAGGGTTTGCGGGATGGGACAGGATCGTGGTGATGATCTCATTCCTCAGCTTCCCCTCTCCATTGGCCTCATGGTAGGCGCGAATCGTTTCAACGTTGGCAAAAATGGCCTGACTTCCTCCAGAGGGCTGAAGGCTCACGCAGCTCATGCCGGATATCGCTTTGAGGTACTGCGACACTTTATACATGATCTCCAGAATGCCCTGGACCGTGCTCTCGTCCTGATAAGGATGGAGCTCAATCAGCTTTGGGGAACGCACGAATTGTTCGTTGATCTTGGGGCTGTACTTCATCGTACAGGTCCCCAGGCCGATGTCGATGTTGAGGTCCGTGCCCAGCGTCTCTTGCGACAGCCGCATATAATGGCGGAGCACCTGCATCTGCGACATTTCCGGAAGGGCGGGAGCGCTCTTTCTCCTCAGGCGCTCCGGCACCAGATCCTCGACGCGCCCCGCTTTATCCCTGACATGTTCCGAGGCCTGCGGGATGAGGATACCGCGTTCTCCCCGATTGCCCAACTCCAGGATAATGGGTTCATCCCACCGCGCTTCATGAAAGTCCCTGTTTCTCCTGAATTTGCCCATTCTTCCCTACCTCCGTGCGATCTCAGCAAGAGCCGACTTTAAGGCCTGCACGTCTTCCTCCGAAGTCAGCTCCGAGATGCAATAAAGCGCGCTCTGGCCGAGTTGTGGGAAGTCGCCGCTGAGGTCCTTGCCACCGAATATCCCCTTCTCCAGCAGCGCCCCGTTGATCTCGGCAACGCTTTTTCCCGTCTCATCAAAATTAACGACAAACTCCTGAAAGTTCGCGCCTCCGAACAAGTTGACCTTAAGGCCCTGAACTTCGCTCAAGTCCAAGATGGCGTACTTCGTCTTTTGAACGATGGATTCTCCAAGCTCATACATGCCCTTCGGCCCCATGCTGGCCAGATAAACGGCGGCAGTGATCGCCCAAAGCCCTGTTTCGGTGCCAAAGTACTCATTGGCGTTCTCGCGGCTGCCGTGCGAACAGCGATAGTTCATCGCCCGTCCCCAGCCAAATCGTCCTTCCTGCTTCGTCTTTGCAATACCGTACATATACGTTGGGAACTGTTCGACATATTCCTGTTTCTGCTGACAGGCGATGAAGCCCGCCTGACCGCCTCCAAACTGCACGTGCATCCCCAACGGCTGGATATCCCCGCAAACCAGGTCCGCCCCCAGGTTCAAGGGGCTCTCTACGATGCCGAGCGAAGCGGTTTCCGGCTGAGCGACACACAAGGCATCGTATTGATGAGCCCTGTCCGCAATGCCCTCCGCCTGCGTTTCAAAAAAGCCCAGATAGGAGGGGTTTTCATAGAAGACAGCCGCCGTCTTGTTCTCCTTCAGCTTCGCGGAGAGGTCCGCTAAATCCATGAGGCCGGACTTTTTGTCACACTCCACCTTAATAATTTTAATCGACCTTCCGACGTACTGGGTGACCTGAGAGACGATCTCAGGGTTCATCGTAGAAGGGATCAAAAGCGTATCCTTGGAACGCCCTTCGGCTTCCTTGATGCGGAGCGCCATACGCAGCGACGAAGCGACGGATTGCGATGCGTCGTAAGTGGTATAGCTAACCACTTCCGCATCGAGCAGTTCCCCCATCATGCTGCAATATTCAAAGATCGCCTGCATTTTTCCGTGATCCGAATACGTGTCTCCACAATAGGCCGTCAAGAATTCGCCCCTTGAGTTGATCTCGTCGCAGAGGGCGGGGACCTGGTGCCTGTAGCATCCTGCACCAAGAAAACTGATGTACTCGTCCGTCGTAACGTTTTTGTTCAGGATGCCCATGACGTGCCTCTTCAACTCGTACTCGCTTCCGATAGGTTCCGGCAGGTCCAGGCGCTCCTTGTACAGAAGATCGTCAGGGATCAAACTCTTGTAGATGGCCTCCACGCTCTCGACTCCAATCTCGTCCAGCATGGCTTTCTTAATGGCAGGGACGCTATTGGGCATATAGGGATGCACAAACCCCGGGTCCTTTTTCACGTTATCCACTCCTTTTCAAGAAGCCCATCGCTCTGTTACAGCACTATGCTGCTTGGATCCCCTATTGATTGACGATTCTATGGCTTCCCGCAGGGGTAATGTCAAACCGCCCCGCCAATACCGAATTAGGCTCAAGAGACTGTCGTGCCAAGGCGCCGCCATGCCGTTTGCCAACGCTCGGATCGCAAGAGACACGGCCCTTCGCCAACTACTGAGCTGTGCTTACCGGAGACTCGTCTTCCCGTCCAGTGGCAGCTTCATGACCTCGCCTCTCTTTCGCGGCAATGCCCCCGCTCCCACTCCACGCCAGATGCTATCCAAAAAAGGACCTCGCCGGAGGACATCGCCGTCGAGCAATCGCACGGGCAAAGACGGATTCTTGACCTTACCGTTGCAGGAAGGTATATCATGGACGCACCTTGAGGAATCCCTTTGTAATTTTGAGACACGATGATTGAATGGTCCCCCAGAAAGAGGGCTCGTTGAGCGCAGGCACAGATTTCAGCAGACGGTTTTAGCAAAGGAGGTGTTTGTACAAAGAAGCGAGCACGGACGCACGGCGAATGTCGGGGAAGGCGTTATCGTCGATTGACAGATTGGCGTTGCACCGGAGGACGCCTGAGATATTCATGACACGGACGAGGACAACCAATCCCATTTCATGAGCGCAAACGGCTGCAGGCGCTCAAGACGATATTTTGAGGATTTCGGCAACCATGCCCAAGGCAGAGCGGCTTATCTGGATAAGGTTTTGAAAATTCAGCAGAATTCCATAAAGGACATCGCTGCGGGGTCCCCTAACGACGACAAACGCTTGCACGCGGCCTTGTCGGGAAGTTGCTCACGTGGCATGAACCGCTTCATACAAATCGTCCTCGCCTCTTCTCCGGACTTTCTCCGGCGCTTGTTACGGAAATCATTTTTTGGAAAGGAGCATAAGCGAGATGCTAGCCGTCGTAAAAGAACACAGTGGTCCTGGTTTTGTCATCAAAGACGTACCTGAACCGAAATGTCGTGAGGACGACGTCGTCGTCAAGGTGAAGTCGGTTGGATTCTGCGGAACGGATGGTCCGATTTTAGCAGGCACACGAGAGGTTCCATGGCCTTTGATTCCCGGACACGAGTTTGCGGGGGACATCGTCGAGACGGGGGCCAAAGTTGAGGGATGGAAGGTTGGCGATCGGGTCAGTGCCTGCATCGTGATCGGCTGCGGCAACTGCAAATTCTGTATCGAAGGGAACGAACCGCTTTGCGATCGCCTGATCGAGACGGGGATTCACGTAAACGGCGCTTTTGCGGAGTACGTTCGCGTTCCCGCCAAAGTTCTGGTAAAACTGCGCGACACCACAAGCTATGACTTTGGCGCAGCGGTCGATCCCGTTGCCTCCGCTTACCGCACGGTCAAAAAAATGCCCCTCACCTCAAAGGATACGGTGATGGTCCTCGGCCCCGGACCAATCGGGCTGTATGCAACCCAGTTGTTGAAGCTGCGCGGCGCCCGGAAGATCATCGTGCTCGGAGCGGCCTGCGACAAAGATCGCTTGCAAATGGCGCTAAAACTCGGCGCGACGGATATCATCAACAACTCGGAAGAGGACCCCGTCGAAAGGGTGAAAGAGATCACAGGCGGCGAGATGTTGGATTTCGTGCATGATTGTGCAGGAGCGGCAGCACTTGTTGAAACGGCCATGAACTCCATAAAAAAGAGCGGTTCCTACTACATCACAGGCCTGTTCCACTCGGACCCGCCGGTCAATTTGGGCAAGGTCGTGCGTAGCGAGATTGACATTCGGGGAACGATCTGTTACACGCGGGAAGAGTTCCGTGAATGCCTGGATCTGATTCAGGATGGACGGGTTGAAGTCACGCCGATGATCACGCATCACTACGCCTTGAAGGATATGGAAAAGGCATTCGAGACGTTCCAGAAGCGCGAAGCCATCAAGATCATGATCCACCCTGAGGGAGTCTGAGCCCGGAAGGCCTAAAAGGGCTTGCCAAAGTAAGCGCAATGGGCTTGTAGCAGTCGCAGTGACCGCACTTTTAAAGAAAAATGTTTGTGTATTCTTGAAATTTCCACTCAATGCTCTGCCGTTTAAAAAAGTGCGGTCACCGTTTCTCGTTCAGACGCATCGGAAAAAGATATTCTTGATAATGTAGAGGAGGCTTCCCATGGCTGAGATGATCTTCTGTATATGGGCCGGCGTTTGGCTGATTGCCACCGGCGTCATGTATCGAATCGCCGTCAAGCGAGAGTACGATACCTATGGCGTAAAGGGATGGAACAGTCCAGGCACAGGATTGAATTCTCCAACGGAAGACGGATAGTAACGAAAGGAACTGCGGCCGAAAAACGCAGAGGAGGATAAAACTTGCCGAACGGCCATCGACCTCGGGTCCCTTCAGCCCATGGCGAGGCCTTATCCGCAATCTGGCGGTCCGGTTCAACGCGCCTTCCGAGTCATACACCACTTGTCGTCCCCTCCGTAACGCTGTCGGCAGCGGTACAAGATCGAAACTATTTCCTACAGAGATCGTCTGCCCTCAGCATCCGCCTTCGACCGGAGAGGCCAACGGCTGCAAGTTCACCGGACAACAGGCCCGGACTTGCGTTGGAAATCAAAGAAAGGACGAACCCCGGATGCACAGTATTTTCATCACAGGCATCGCAGTGGCTATGGTGCTCTACATTACCGTAGGCGTCATCGTAGGGCGAAAAGTTAAGGACATCAACGATTACTACGTTGCAGGACGGAACGCTCCGGTCCTCTTGATCGTCGGATCGCTCGTCGCCTCATTCTTGAGCACGGGTGCTTTCCTGGGAGATACCGGAGAGGCGGCAAGCGGCGGGTTTATCGCCATTTGCATCGTCGGTCTTATACAGGCCTGCGGCTACATCTATGGGGCTAATTTCTTTGGCCGCTACATTCGCCGAAGCAAGACCCTGACGTTGCCCGAGTTCTATGGGCGGAGGTTCCATTCCAAGCGTATGCGGAAGCTGGCTGGAATCACGTGCATTATTGCCGTCTCCGCATACATGCTGTCGGCGACGCGCGGCATCACCTCGCTCATGATGAACATTACCGGGCTGCCGGAATGGGCATCCATTCTGATCGCGTGGCTGTCGTTTACGATCTTCACGATCGTCTCCGGCTCTCCTGGGGTGCTCGTGACCGATACGATGATGTTTTTGGTGTTCTTGTCCGCAGCCATCATCACGGTCCCCAGTATCGTGATGGCTGCGGGTGGGTGGTATACCGCCATCGGCAATTTGGCCAACTTCCAGGCCATTCCAGGAATTATCAGCGCTGCCGGCAATCCGGACTTCGTAGCCCAAACTGGTGAAACGACCCTTTGGGCCATTACCTACGGCATCGTGTGGATGCTGGTCGTCATGGTCAGCCCCTGGCAAACCTCCCGTTACATGATGGCGAAAAACGAACACACCGTCCTCCGTTCCGCTATTTGGGCCTCCATGGGAGTGATCACCACGACAATCTTCTTGTATTTTGCCGCCGTATTCGTGGCCAGCGTAAAACCCGGACTCGGCTCCGATACGATGATTTGGGGCGCAATGAACTTGGTGCCTACGACCATCGGCGTCATCCTGCTTACGGGGATATTGTCCGCAGGGATTTCATCCGCCTCCAATTTTCTCGCTCTGGTGGGATTCTCTTTTATCAACGACATTTTGACTCTGGACGACAAACCGGAAAAAGAAAAACTGAAGATATCCCGTATCGGCATGTTCCTTGTAAGCTTAGTGGTTTTGGCCATGGCGTTTTTCGCAAACCGCATCTTCTGGATCATGTACTTCGGCGGGACGGTCATCGCGGGGTCATGGGGACTCGTGTCGTTCGCAGCCATTTGGAGCAAAAGGCTGTCGGAAAAAGGCGCTTTCTTAAGCATGCTTCTTGGCTTTATCGGCTGTTTTGGGGTCCGCCTGGCCACCAGCGTATGGGGCGTGACCGTTCCCTTTTTCCTGGATTCCTTTTTCGTGGGCATTTACCTGTCCATCATAGGAATGGTGGTGGGAAACGCCCTGGCAAAGCCCACGCCGGAAGAAATCGCCGAGAGGGAGAGGCTCTTTATCGTTCCGGAGTCCGAAAAAGACGTCGTCGAGATGCGCAAAACCATGGGCGCTTACAAATTTCACATTGCGTTCTCGATCTTTATGTTCGCGCTGTTCACCTTCGGCTATCTTGTGCCTTACCTCCAAGCCGTAAAGTGAGATCGACAGAAGCGCGGATCGTCAGGATAAGTACAGCCCAACCATCCATCGGACAACGCCTGTAAGATTCGACTGATCGGACTGGGACGGCGGGAGCCCGCCGTCCCCACTCAGGCAATCCCCACGCGACAACCCCTTCGTTCCTGCGGCATCTTTCAGTTGAATTTTCAGCGCCTCCCGACAATTGTGGTCAGTTGGCGCATCCCTGTCATGACCAGCACAAAGCCCAGGGCTTGACCTTCCTCCATGCGCAAGGTTTAACATCTCCTTTCATAAAGGCTCTTCATCTAAATCTCATCCCGGAGGAACTATCGATGGCTTATTTTCAAGAGATCGTCTTTTCAAGTTGCCGCAGCATGATGTTCATCATATTCTGCATAACCTTCATCGGATATCTATTGGGAGATATCAAGGTCAAAGGCGTGGAGTTGGGAACGGCGGGCGTCTTTCTGAGCGCATTGTTTTTTGGGCACTTCGCTTACTCAGACGCTTCTCTCCTCCGCCAGATGGGAATCATTACCGTCTCAAGCGGATTCATGCAGCACAGCATGTCCCTCATTCAGGAAATGGGTTTGCTCTGTTTCGTGACTTCCGTCGGGTTTATTGCAGGCCCAAATTTCTTTCACAACCTCAAAAAAAACGTCAAATCCTATGCTTTTCTGGGATTGATCATCATCGGAAGCGGCGCCCTGACGTGCGCGGCGGTAATCCTGCTGACCAGCGTAGACTCGGCCATGGGCGTCGGCATACTCTCAGGAGCCTTAACCACAACGCCCGGCTTCGCCGCAGCACAGGACATCGTTCGCTCGAACGAGTTTCTTCTGAATGAGGTCACGGTGGGCCACGCCATTGGGTACCCTTTCGGAGTTGTCGGCGTCGTGCTCTTTGTGCAGATCGTCCCAAAGCTCGTCAAAGCAAACATCTTGGAGGAACAAAAGAAGATCAACGCCGCATCGGGCCAGCCACTGGAGTTTACACCAGACCGCCGGCAGGAGGGAAATGCGCAAAAAAATCTGCTCGACATCGACCCTATCGGCCTCGGTCCTCTTTCTTTGGCTGTCGTTTTGGGGATTTTGCTGGGCAAAGTTCGGCTCCCCCTCCCTCTCGGAACGCACTTCTCGCTCGGGAACACGGGCGGAGCTCTCATCGTGGGGTTGATCCTGGGGCATTTTGGCCGGATCGGGCGGATCAACATGCGGATCAGCGCGGGATTCCTCAAGGCATTTCGCGAGTTTGGGCTCGTGATGTTCCTGATCGGGGCGGGCGTGCCCGGCGGGTCCGGCTTCGTTGACATCGTTCGGGAATATGGCCTGATCCTGTTCCTCTACGGTGCCCTGATGACGACCGTCCCCTTATTGGTCGGCTACTTCATCGCCAAACACGTCGTCAAGCTCTGCCTGCTCAACAACCTGGGCGCGATCACTGGCGGCATGACCAGCACTCCGGCGTTGGGCGCGTTGATCAACGTGGCCAAGACGGACGACGTGGCGGCCTCCTACGCCGCAACCTATCCCGTTGCCTTGGTGTTGGTCGTGCTGGCCTCTCAATTTCTCATGACCTTCCTTTGAGACAATACGGGATACACCCCCTCCTCTTTGCAGGCCGTTCGTATCTCCTTTGAAAAAACGCTACCCTCAAACTGGAGACGGGGGACGGATTTGAATCCGTCCCCCGTCTCCAGTTTGACACAGATTGACGCAAATTGACGCAAAGGGTTCTGAATCAAACCACAACCGACTGTCTCGACCTGTGTCCTGCGTCTCATTCCATTTTAAAACCCTTCGCAGGCGAAGCGACTTTTGCGAGCCGCAGCAAAGGCGTACATCACGGTACGTCGAGCAAGACGAACGAAAACAACGAAGTATACGGTAGAGTGGGGACGGGGTTCAGGCGATCGTCGCGCCCTGCGCCTCAAGGTCCGCCAGGTTCTCACGGTGCTTTTCAGCGTTCACGTACCCGACGGCGTCCACCAGGAGCGTCACCCTGCGCCCCGTCCTCAGGAGATCCAGCGCGCTCTCGCGCACGCAGAACTCGCTTGCGATGCCACAGACGACAACGCACTCTCCCGCGTCCTGCCCCACGGTCCGTCCCGCCGCGTTCCGCGCCTCGAAGGCGGAATACTCCTCCCGGCCGTCGTCCGTGCCCTTATGGTAGACATTTTCCTCCCCTGGCCGCTGCCCGGCGCGCGCCACGTCCCGCGTGAAGGCCTCGTGGATCGCGCTGCCGCGCTCGCCGGCAACGCAGTGTTCCGGCCACTGGCCGCCGTTTTCCTTGAAGCTGCAGTGCCCTTTTCCATGCCAGTCCGCCGAGTAGAGCACCCGAACGGCCGGGTGCGCGTTGATGTAGTCCACGGCATTTTTCACCGCATCCTCCGCGCCGCAGCAGGCCAGCGATCCGTCGATGAAGTCGTACTGACAATCCACCACCAGGAGCGTTTCCTTCGACATGCAGTTTTTCCCCTCCATATACAGTTCACATGCAGCCGGACGCCTTATTTCCGCGTCCTCTCCCGCGCGCGGCGGGGGCGGGAGCGAAACCCCCTGGGCGAGGGCTTGCGCTCCACGCTGACCCCTCGCGCCTCCGCGATCAGGTCCCGCAGCGCCGCTGCGCGCTCAAAGTCCAGGCGCTCCACAGCCTCCCACATGGCGCGCTCCATCTCCTTGACGGACATCTCAGGCTTCGCCGGGGCCGCCTCCCCCTCCCTCGCCCCGACGCCGTCCAGCCGATAGGCCTCCAGGAGCTCCGGGGGCAGGAGCGTCGTGACCTCCTTCTCCACGCTGCGGGGGACGATGCCGTGTCTCTCGTTGAACGCCATCTGCAGCGCCCGCCGCCGCCGGGTCTCCTTCACGGCGCGGGCGATGCTCTCCGTCTCCGCGTCCGCGTAGAGCAGCACCCTGCTGTCCACGTTCCGGGCCGCCCGCCCCATGATCTGAATCAGGGAGCGGTAGGAGCGCAGATACCCCTCGCGGTCCGCGTCCAGGATGGCCACCAGCGTCACCTCCGGCAGGTCCATCCCCTCCCGAAGCAGGTTGATGCCCACCAGCACCTGCACGTCGCCCACGCGCAGGCCGTGGATCAGTTCCGCCCGCTCAAAGGTGTTGAGCTCCGAATGGATGTACTTGACCTTGAACTTCAGCTCGCTCAGGTAGTCCGCCAGGTCCTCGGAGGAGCGCTTCGTCAGCGTCAGGACCAGCGCCCGCTCTCCGCGCTCCGTCACACCCCGCAGCCTCTCCACCAGGTCGTCCACCTGAGTTCGGGCCGGCAGGACCTCCACCATCGGGTCCGGGACGCCCGTGGGCCGGATCACCTGCTCCACCACCTGAGAGGAGACCTCCACCTCGTAGTCCCCCGGCGTGGCAGAAACGAACACGGCCTGGTGCATGTGCTCCTTGAACTCGTCCCACTGGAGGGGGCGGTTGTCCAGGCAGGAGGGCAGGCGAAACCCGTTCTCCACCAGCACGGTCTTGCGCGCCCGGTCGCCGTTGAACATGCCCCGAACCTGGGGCAGCGTGATGTGCGACTCGTCCACGAACAGCAGAAAGTCCTCCGGGAAGAAGTCGATCAGCGTGCCCGGCGGCTCTCCGTGCTTTCGTCCGTCTAGGTAGACCGAGTAGTTCTCGATCCCGGAGCAGTACCCCACCTCCCCCAGCATCTCCATGTCGTAGCGCGTGCGCATCCGGATGCGCTCCGCCTCCAGGGGCTTGTTCGCCTCGTTGAAGCGCCTTTCCATCCGCTCCAGCTCCTCTTGGATCAGGGGGAGGGAGCGCGCGATGGCGTCCGTCTGCGTGACGTAGTGCTGCGCGGGGAAGATCGAGGCCTCCGGCGTGTGCTCCACCGACGTCCCCCTCAGGGGGTCCACCTGGTCGATGCGCTCGATCTCGTCGTCGAAGAACGACACGCGGATGCAGGTCTCGGCGTAGGCCGGAAATATCTCGATGGTGTCGCCCCGCACGCGGAACTTACCCGGCTCGAGCGACGTGTCGTTGCGCTCGTAGTAGTTCTCCAGCAGGCGCTCCAGGAAGGTGCGGTGCTCCATGCGGTCCCCCTCCTTGAAGGAGAAGATGGCGTTTTCGTAGTTGTCGCGCTTGCCCAGGCCGTAGATGCAGGAGACGCTCGCGACGACCAGTACGTCCCGCCGCTCGATCAGGGCCTTCGTGGCCGCCAGGCGCAGGCGCTCGATGCGGTCGTTGATGGAGGCGTCCTTTTCGATGTAGGTGTCGCTCGACGGGATGTAGGCCTCCGGCTGGTAGTAGTCGTAGTAGGAGACGAAATAGTGGACGGCGTTCTCCGGAAAGAACTGCTTGAACTCGCTGTAGAGCTGCGCCGCCAGCGTCTTGTTGTGTGCCAGGACGAGGGCCGGCCGGTTCGCCGCGGCGATGAGGTTGGCCATCGTAAAGGTCTTGCCACTGCCCGTGACGCCCATCAGCGTCTGAAAGCGCTGCCCGGCATCGAGGCCTCGCCTCAGGGCTTCGATGGCCTCCGGCTGGTCGCCCGCCGGCGGCCACTCCGAGTGCAGGATAAAGTTTTTTTGTATCAAGTGAAGCCTCCTCCCAGCGGCCTTGCACGCTGTCCGAGGACATCTTACAACAGAAGGGCGGGAAAAGATACCGTACCTCCGGCGCGCAAATGGCCGCGAGGCACGGCGGTCACACGATTCGTGCATCCGACGTAAGACCCTGTCCACCTGTCCGCGTTCTTCTTCCAGCGAAGCCGCTCCACAAAAATGCCCCCTCAAAGAGAGGGGGCATTGCAAGATTTCCCTTCAACCCAGAAGGCCGTTCTTCGGCAGGCCGTCCACCCGGTTCTCCGGCAGAGGCGGCGTCAGGTCCCGTTCCTTTTCGGGGACATCGTCCGGCGCCTTCGCGTCGCCATCCGCAGCGGGCTTCGAGGCCTCGGCCTTCTTCGCCGACCTGGGGGGCAGCTCCCCACCCTCCATCAGGACGTCGAACTCCGACCGATCCAGGACCTCGCGCTCCAGGAGTATCCCCGCGATCCGGTCCATGAGCTCACGGTGCTCCTCGAGGATCGCGCGCGCCTTGTCGTAGCAGGAGTCGATGATCGCCTTGACCTCCTGGTCGATGGCGTAGGCGATCTCCTCGCTGTAGTTTCGCTCCTCGGAGATGTCCCGACCCAGGAAGATCTCCTCGTGCTTGTTGCCCAGCTTCACCAACCCCAGCCTCTCGCTCATGCCCAGCTCCGTCACCATCTGGCGGGCCGTCTGGGTGGAGCGCTCCAGGTCGTTGGCCGCGCCGCTCGTGACGTCGCCGAACACGATCTCTTCCGCCACGCGCCCACTGAGCAGGATGGATATCCGGTTCAGGAGGTCGGACCTGGACCGGAGGAACCGGTCCTCCTCCGGCAGCTGCAGCGTGTAACCCAGCGCGGCGTGCCCACGCGGGATGATGGAGATCTTGTGCACCGGGTCGCTGTCCGGCAGCACCTTCGCGACGATGGCGTGTCCCACCTCGTGGTAGGCGATGATCTTCTTCTCCCGATCGCTGATGAGGCGGCTTCGCCGCTCAGGCCCCGCCATCACGCGCTCGATCCCCTCCTCAAGCTCCTCCATGTCGATGCGGTTCTTGTCGTGACGCGCCGCAAGCAGCGCCGCCTCGTTGATGAGGTTCGCCAGGTCCGCCCCCACAAAGCCGGGCGTCCGCCGCGCCAGGATGCCCGTGTCCACGTCGTCCGAGAACTTCTTGCCCTTCATGTGTACCTTCAGGATCTCCTCGCGGCCGTTGACGTCCGGGCGGTCCACCACGATGTGACGGTCGAAACGGCCGGGGCGCAGAAGCGCCGGGTCCAGGATGTCGGGCCGGTTCGTTGCCGCGATGAGGATGGTGCTGCTGGTGTCGTCAAAGCCGTCCAGCTCCACCAGGAGCTGGTTCAGCGTCTGCTCGCGCTCGTCGTGCCCTCCGCCCAGCCCCGCGCCCCTGTGGCGTCCCACCGCGTCCATCTCGTCGATGAAGATGAGGCAGGGCTGGTACTTCTTGGCCTGCTCAAAGAGGTCACGGACGCGCGCAGCGCCGACCCCCACGAACATCTCGACGAAGTCCGATCCGCTGACGCTGAAGAAGGGGACGTTGGCCTCCCCCGCCGCAGCGCGGGCCAGGAGCGTCTTCCCCGTGCCGGGAGGCCCCAGGAGGAGCACGCCGCGGGGGACCTTGGCGCCCAGCCTCGTGAACTTCTCGGGCGACTTCAGGAACTGCACGACCTCCTGCAGCTCCTCCTTGGACTCCTCGCAGCCCGCCACGTCCGCGAACGTCACCTTGGGGCGGTTGTCCAGGAAGAGCTTCGCCTTGCTCTTGGCGAAGGAGACGACCTTCCCGCCGCCGCCCTGCATGTTGTAGAGGAAGAAGACCCACACGCCAACCAGGAGCAGCGTCGGGACGAGGGAGGAGAGCATCGACATCCACCAGGAGGTCTTCTGAGGCGCCTCCACCGTCACCACCACTCCGGCGCGGGACGCCCGGTCCGCAAGGCCGCTGACGTCCACGCCGTAGGTCAGAAAACGCTTCCCGTCCTTCAGCTCGCCCCGCAGGACGGCGGATGAGGACTCCCCCGGCAGGGTGTTGTTCCGGATCTGAAGGATGCGGATGCGCCCCCCCTCCAGCTCCGTGAGGAATGAACTGTAGCTGATCTCGCTGTATTGCTTCTGGGCTTCCTCCGGCGTCATGAAAACGTTGACCATGCTCACCACCAGCAGGATGAGGACCAGGTAAAGGCCCAGATTCTTAACCACTCGCCCCAAAACATCGCCCCTCTCACGGGCCCGCCCCAGCCTCCGGGGGCCCACATCGACTGCTCCGCCGCGGAACGCCCGCATCCTGAGGCGACCGACGACAACGCTTTATTGTAACATTAAGGCCGCCGCAGTCCAAACAGGATATTGCGGATACGCGCCGGGCCCCGCAGGGGTCACAGGGCCTCGACGCTGCGGATGTCCTTCAGGTGACGCCACCTTCCGGCACAGTCCAGCCCGTAGCCCACGACGAAGGCGTCCGGTATCTCAAAGCCGCAGTAATCGACCTTCACCGCCGTCTCCCGCCGCGCGCTCTTGTCCAGCAGGACGCAGGTCCTGAGGCTTGCCGGCCTGCGGGCCCGCAGGAGGTCCTGCAGGTAGGACAGCGTCAGCCCCGTGTCCACGATGTCCTCCACGATGAGCACGTCGATGCCCTCAACGCTGTTCTTCAGGTCGTGCAAGATGCGCACGACGCCGCTGCTCTTCGTCGCGTCCGCGTAGGACGAGACCGACATGAAGTCGATGTGCACGTCCAGGTCGTCCGGCATCTCCCGCACCAGGTCCGTCAAGAAGAACACCGCCCCCGTCAGGATACCCACGACGAGCAGCTCCCGCCTGCCCCCGTTGTCCGACGCGATCTCACGCGCCAGCTCCGCCACACGCTCCGCGATCCTCTCCCGCGAGAGCAGCACCTCGCCGAGCCTGTACTCCTTCGCCATCTGCAATCTTCTCCCGTAAAGTAATGATGAAAAATCCGTGCCTCAAGCTATTGGGGGCGCTCTGTCGGCGCCGTCCAGCGGAGCCTGCCGCGCTCCCCCAGGACCGACGCGCCCCCGCCCCACTGAAAGACGAAGGGGCCGGCGCGCCCCATGAGGCGCGCCAACTCCAGGCTCCGGCCCCTTGGGAGCGCCGCCAGCCCCAGCCTGCGGCCCGCGGCGCGGAGCACCAGCGTCCGCTCCCGCGGCGTGAGGGCCGCCGCGCCCGCCCGGTCCAGGGCCAGGAGGCCCGCTTCCTCCTCCAGCGCCAGCCCCGCCAGGAGCTGCGCCCCACGGGCCTCCTCCTCGCCGCGCAGCTCCCGCATCTCCGCGCCGAAGGCCGCCAGGTGCTCCGCCGCCCGCGCATTCACGCGCCGCGCCAGGAGGGGCATGAGCTCAAGCCGCAGGAAGTTCCGGGTGCAGCCCGCGTCCGCGTTCGTCCCGTCCTCGCGCCAGGCGATGCCCCGGACCCTCAGGACCCGGCGCAGCAGGTCGCGGCTCATGCCGATCACCGGGCGGAACAGGAGGCCCCGCCGCTCCGGCATCCCCACGGCACCCCGCACGCCCGCGCCCCGCAGCAGGTTGAAGAGCACTGTCTCCGCCAGGTCGTCGCGATTGTGCCCCAGGGCGACGCCCACAGCGCCGCAGGCCTCCGCCATCTCGAGGAGCGCCCGGTAGCGCAGCCGTCGTGCCGCAGCCTCGATGGACTCCCCCCGCGCCCGTTCCCCCGGAACGTCCAGGGTCCGTTCCATGAAGGGCACGCCCCATCCCTCCGCCGCGTCTCGCACGAAGGCCGCATCCGCGTCGGCCTCCCCTCCCCGGATGCCGTGGTTCACGTGGGCGACGGTCAGGGGGCCGTCGTAAAAGGTCTTGAAGAGCCAGAGGAGGGCCATCGAGTCCCCACCCCCCGACACGGCGGCGAGCACCCTGCCTCCGCAGGGCAGCCACCCCTGCCTCATCCCCGCCTCCAGGAAGGGCCCCGCGAGGGCGCGGAGGGAGAGGTCGTAGGGGATCGCCCCGTGATCCCGCTCCCGCGCCCGTTCGACCTCGCCCATGCGCTCCAGCGCACGGCGATAGAGGGATGCGGCGGCCCGTTCTCCCTCCGTCATCGCGCTTCGGCCGTTCCGTAGAGCATCCGGTAGACCCTCAGGTTCGCCGAGACGCGCTGCACGTAGCCGCAGGTCTCGTCAAACTTCACGGCCTCGATCCAGCGGTCTAGGGGCAGGTCCTCCCCCCCGTTCTTCAGCCACTTGCGGGCGTTGCCCGACCCCGCGTTGTAGGCGGCCATCACCCACTCCACCCGTGGGAAAGAGCGCCCCAGCCACGCGAGGTGCGAGGTCCCCAGCCGGATGTTGTCGTTGACGTCCAGGAGGTCGTACTTCTCAAGCCCCGCCCGCTTCGCCTCGCCCTTTGCCGTTCCGGGCATCAGCTGCATCAATCCCGTGGCGCCGGCATGGCTCCGGGCGTCGGGACGGAAGGAGCTCTCCTGCCGCATGACGGCCCACACCAGGGCATCCTCCACGCTGTAGGCCTCGCAAGCCGCCTTGACCTGCGCCCGGAAGGGACGAGGGTAGAGGGCCTCCAGGTTGGCACGATAGAGCGTCCTCCCCGACGTCAGGAGCGTCTCCAGGCGACGGGCTTCATTGTAAGACTCCTCAAGCCCCAGCCAGCGCGACAGCCTGAGCGCGCGGTAGAGCTCCCGCACCCCGGCCTTGGGCCTCGACAGCCTGAGCTTCGCGTAGAGGACGAACCCCCACTGCTCGAGTTCGGAGGGCTTCGTCGCCAGGGCGGGGTCCTCCCCGTTCACGACCTTAAGCTTTTCGCCCCCGTTCAGGAGGGCGTAGATGGAGAGGGGGTAGCGGCGCTCAAGCAGGGCCTGGGTTCGGTCGGCCTCGGCCTTGTTGCCCGACCGCCGCTCCGCGTCGGCGATCCAGTAGAGCAGGCGGGCCCGCCGCATGGGGCCGATGTTGGGGGCATCCGCCTGGCGCCAGAGCCGGACGGCCTCCGTGAGGTTGCCTGCGGCCACGTTCTTCCAACCCCGCCCCCACAGGACGTCAAAGGCGTAGGGCGTGTCGGGATAGGCGCTCAGGACCTTCGCCTCCAGGGCGTCCCGGTACTTCGCCTGGGACTTGTCCAGGAGGTCACGAAGCACGAGCAGGGCCCGCGCCTGGGGCTTGCCCCTGCGCTCCTTGATCACGCGCTCCAGAACGTTCATGGCCGCCTTCTTCTCGGCCTTCCCCGCCTTTCCCGCAAGGGTCGCGATGCGCCGGACGGAGGGCTCCGCGTAGGCGTTGCCGCTGAGGGCCAGGCGGCTCCAGAGGTCCAGGGCCTCGCCGCTGCGCTTCAGTCGGTACAGGGACCAGGCCCGGTAGTAGGCCGCCTTGCGCCCCCCCGCCGCTGTCATGGGGACGGGCCTCAACCGCTCCTCCGCGGCGGCGCTCTCCCCCGCCAGGTGCGCGTAGACGCCCAGCGCCACCCTGACGGCGTTGGACCAGGGCTGAGGCTGCTGCAGGAGGACCTTCGCGGCATCCTTGTTCGAGGGCTGAAGCTCGAGGAGCTTCAGCGCCGACTCCGCCCGATTCCCCGACAGCTCGATCCGCTTCGACAGAGCGTAAATCCGCCGCTCCTTCGTCTCGGCGGCCGCCAGCATGTGGGACAGCGCCTCCCCGATCCTCCGCTCATCCCCGCCCTTCGACAGGAGGCGGTACTGCGCGTAGGCCACGTAGTACTTCAGCTCCTGGGGAGCGCTCTTCCAAAGCCTCTCCGCCAACGCCAGGGCCTCCTGGTCTCGCTTCCCCCTCTCGTACCCCAGAAGGAGCGTCATATCCGCATAGGGCCTGATGGAGGCGGGGAACTTCCCCGCGTACTCCTCGAGGATCGCCACCGCGTCGGGCCAGCGATCCTGTATGCGGTAGGCGTTGGCCATCAGGGCAGCATCCTGCGGAGACCTCTCGTCCATGGAGGCGTAGAGCACCTCCATCTCCTTCCATGCCCGCTTCCAGAAGAGGTCCTGCATCGTGGCCGCCCCGGCCGGGAGGGCGGACAGCAGGGCGGCGGCCAATCCCATCAGGAGCGCCAGAACGGCGCATCGTTCAACGACAAAGCGCTTCTTCAGCATCGAATTCTCCTGTTCTTCGTCCTTTAATTCATTGGTCACGGGAGCGGCGGAAGGTACAGGACCTGCCGGACCCAGCCCGGCCACTCCAGATCGAGTTTTCCTCCGCGGGTCAGGGCAAAGGCCGCACCGCCGCTCCCGGTGATGCCCCAGGCGAGGGCCCCCGCCCCCTCAAAGAGGGCGAAGAGCTCACGATACTGCCCGTGGGCCTCCATGAGGGGGGGCGCGAAGTCGTTGGGCAGGAACCCCAGGCGCCTGTTTTCCCTCAAGGCGCTCAGGATGCCCTCCGCCTCCTTCCGCGCGGAGGCCTCGTCCTTCGGGTAGCCTCCGCGCAGGGCGGCGTCCAGGGATGCGTAGGCGTTCTCCGTCCCCACCTCCCAGGCAGGGAAGGCGATCAGGCCGCTGAGGCGTGGGGGATCGAGGGGCTCCAGGCGGTCCCCCGTCCCGCCGACCAGGGCCATGGGCGCGCCGGAAAAGAGGAAGGGCACGTCCGCCCCCGTGCGGCGCGCCACCTCCCCCCAAGGGCCCGAAGCGTCTTTGGACGCCAGCCACTGCAGCAGGGCGGCCGCGTTGCCGCTCCCTCCTCCAAGGCCCGCTCCGGGAAAGAGGCTCTTCAGGACCTCGACCCTGAGGGGGGGGACCTCCGCTCCGGCCTCCCGCGCCAGCCGCAGGGCCCGCGCCACGACGTTCTCCCCCGTCAGGCGAAGGTCCATCCCCAGGACCTCCACGCGGTCCTCCGCTCCCGCGGGCAAAAGCTCGACCCGGAGCGCTTCTCCGGACGGGATACGGAGGAAGATCGAGAGCAGGTCGTGGTAGCCGTCGGAACGGCGGCCCGTCACCCTCAGCGAGAGGTTCAGCTTTGCAAAGGCGGGCAGCACGAAGCGCACTCGCTCACTTCCTTTCACTACAGTAATAACGAGGGGGATCGATGGGGCGGGACAACCCATCGCGCGAGGGCATCCCAGGGCCAAAAAATCAAGGGCCGCCGCAGGGCAGACGTCCCATGCGGCGGTCCCCCACGGCCCCTGCGGGGCTATCTCGTGATGGCCTCCCGCGCCTCCCGCGCCCTCTCCACGATCTCCTCGCGGTCCAGCGTCGGGAACTCCCCGTTGCGGAAGCTCCACTTTCCGTTCACCATCGTGCCCACGATGTCGGCGGCGCTCCCCGCGTAGACGATGTACGCCGCCAGGTTCTCCTCGTTGGCTCCGACGTAGTGGGGCCGGTCCAGGTCCACCAGCACCAGGTCCGCCATCCAGCCCTCGCGGATCATGCCCTTCTGGGCAAAACCGAAGGCCCTGGCCCCCTCATAAGTCACCATGCGCAGGGCGTCAAGGGCAGGAACGCACATGGGGTCGTGGTTCACCCCCTTGTGCAGCAACGCGACGGTCCGCATCTCCTCCCACATGTCCAGGCGGTTGTTGCTGGAGGCTCCGTCCGTGCCCAGCGCCACGGGCGTTCCCTTCTCCAGCCACGCGGCAAGGGGCATCACCCCACTGCCCAGCTTCAGGTTACTGCCGGGGCAATGGACCAGCGTCACGCGGGAGAGGTCCACCTCCGTCGCCGGATCCAGCCACACGGCGTGGGCCAGGACGGTCTGAGGCGCGTCCTGCAGTCCCACGTCCCGCAGGTAGTCGGCAGGCTCCCTCTTGAGCTCCTGCCGCAGGTAGTTAAGCTCCCACTCCGTCTCCAGGAAGTGCAGATGCACTCCCAGGTTGTGCTCGCGAGCCGCCTGAAAGATCCTCCGCATGTCGTCCAGGGGAACGGTGTATGGGGCGTGGGGCCCCAGTTGGACGGTGATCAGGCCCTCCCGCCCGTGCCAGTGCTCCGCCAGGTCAAGGCCCTCCTGGAGGGAACGGTCGAGTTTGCCCGCCTCTCCTGCCACGATCCCCCGACACAGGGCCGCCCGCATCCGGGCCTGAAGGGCGACCTCCGCCACTCGGTCCATCTCGAAGTACATATCGGCAAAACAGGTGGTCCCACCCGCCAGCATCTCCAGGACGGCCGAGGCGGTTCCCCAGTAGATGAAGTCCGAGGTCAGCTTCGCCTCCACGGGCCAGATATTCTTCTCCAGCCACTCCATCAGGGGAGCCTCCTCGCCCAGGCCGCGCAGAAGGACCATGGCGGCGTGAGTGTGGGCGTTGACGAATCCTGGCAGCACCGCCATGCGGCCGTGCCCCGAGACGATCTTGTCGGCACCGGGCAGCCTCTCCTCGAGCCCCAGGATGGAGACGATCCGCCCCTTGGAGACGAGGAGGTGTCCCCGCACCGCCTGCTTTCGCCCGCCGTCCAACATCAGCACGTCCTTGAACAATGTCGCCATAAGCCGTCCCTCCTCAGGCTACTCCTGCCAGCTCTTCATGTACTCGACCTGTTCCTCCGTCATCTGGTCGATCGTGACGCCGATGGCGGCCAGCTTGGACTCCATCACGGCGCGGTCCGTCTCGATGGGCACGGGGTACAGGCCCGGCTCCATCTTGTGTGTGTAGATGTGCAGCGCCGCCTCCAGCTGGAGCGCGAAGCTGAGGTCCATGATCTCGATGGGGTGCCCGTCCGCGCAGGCCAGGTTCGTCAACCGGCCCTCGCCCAGCAGGTTGATGCGGCGGCCATCCTTCATCACGTAGGTGTCGATGTTGTCGCGCAGCTGCTCCATGTGGTCCGCCAGGGCGCTGAGGTCCGGTTTGCTGATCTCCACGTCGAAGTGCCCCGCGTTGCCCAGCACGACGCCGTTCTTCATCCTCATGAAGTGCTCCTTGCGCAGGACGTGGATGTTGCCGGTGAGCGTCATGAAAATATCTCCCAGCGGGGCGGCCTCCTCCATACTCATCACCTGGAAGCCGTCCATCAGCGCCTCGCAGGCACGGTGGGGATCCACCTCCGTGACGATGACGCGGGCCCCCAGGCCTGCGGCCCGCATGGCGCAGCCGCGTCCGCACCAGCCATAGCCGGCCACCACCACCGTCTTGCCGGCCACCACCATGTTCGTGGTGCGGATGAAGCCGTCCCACACGGACTGGCCCGTGCCGTAGCGGTTGTCGAAGAGGTACTTGCTCAGCGCGTCGTTCACCGCGATGACGGGGAACTTCAGCACGCCCTCATCCCGCATGGCGCGGAGGCGCTTCACCCCGGAGGTGGTCTCCTCGGAGGCCCCCAGGATGCCTGGGATCAGCTTCGGAAGCTCCTTGTGGATCGTCGCCACCAGGTCGGCTCCGTCGTCGATGATGACGTTGGGCTTGTAGCCCAGGACCGTACGCACGTAGTCGAAGTACTCCCTCGTGCTCATCCCCCGATGGCTGTAGACGTGCACTCCCTTCTCCGCCAGGGCCGCGCAGATGTCGTCCTGCGTGGACAGCGGGTTGCTGCCGCACGCGGCCACCGTGGCCCCAAGGTGCGCCAGCGTCAGGAGCAGGTTGGCGGTCTTCGCCTCCAGGTGAAGGCACGCCGCGATCGTCGCCCCCTTGAAGGGCTGCGCGCGTCCTTATACTTGTTGTACAGAAACTGAAGGGAGGGCATGTACTGCCACGCCCACACGATCTTCTTCCAACCGTGCTCCGCCAGACCGAGATCCGCGACCTTAAAGTTCTCCAAGACGATACCTCCAAAAAAAGTTTGATTGTCCTGCAATGTGAGCTCGATGCGACCGAACGGCCTCAGGCCGCCGGAGGGGACGGCTCCCCGCCCGCGCCGAAGCGGTAGGGAGGCCGAAAGACGCCCCGCTCCGTGACGATGGCCGTGACGTTCGCCGCCGGCGTCACGTCGAAGGCAGGGTTCCAGACCCGAACGCTCTCCGGGACGCGGGAGCCGCCCGGCAGGGCCCGCACCTCCTCCTCCGCCCGTTCCTCGATGGGGATGGCCGTGCCGTCCGCCGCCGAGAGGTCGAAGGTGCTCCAGGGCGCCGCGACGTAGAAGGGGATCTGGTGCGCCGCCGCCAGCACGGAGAGCCCGTAGGTGCCGATCTTGTTCGCCGTGTCGCCGTTGGCGGCGATGCGGTCCGCCCCCACGATCACCGCATCGACGGCGCCGCTCCGCATCAGCGCCCCCGCCATGCCGTCCGTGATGAGCGTCACGTCGAAGCCCTCGCGCGCCAGCTCCCACACGGTCAGGCGGGCGCCTTGAAGCAGGGGGCGCGTCTCGTCCGCGTAGACCCGGACGGACTTTCCCGCCTCGCGGGCGGATCGGATCACCCCCAGCGCCGTCCCGTACCCGCCCGTAGCCAGGGCCCCGGCATTGCAGTGGGTCAGCACCCGGACGTCCTGGGGCAGGAGCTCCGCCCCCAGTGCCCCCATCCTGCGGCAGCCTGCCACGTCCTCAGCGTGAATGGCCCGCGCCTCCGCCAGCAGGGCCTCCGCCAGGCGGGGCCCTTCCAGATCAGGATGCGCTTCAAGCCGGCGGCGCACCCTGTCCAGCGCCGTAAAGAGGTTCACCGCCGTGGGGCGTGTCCGCGCGAGGCGCCGGAGGGCCTCCCTCACGGCTTCCCGACCCTCCGGCGCCGCCAGGGAGACGGCGTAGGCGGCGGCGATCCCTATGGCCGGCGCCCCGCGGACCGTCATGTCCTCGATGGCGCGTGCGACCTCCTCCACGCTGCGGCACAGGACGTAACGCTCCTCCGCGGGGAGCGCCCGCTGGTCCAGGAGCCGCAGCGCGCGCTCCGCCTCGTCCCACAGGACGGCCTGGATCGGCTCCACGCTCATCTCTCCTCCAGGGCCCCCTCGTTCGGGGGGTCGAACGGTGCGATCGCCCGCACAAGGCAGTCCGCCCTTCCGTCCCGGAAGCACAGGGAGAGCGCCGCGCCGGAGAGGGCCTCCCGGACGGAGAAAAGCCGGCGACCCTCCCGCTCGGCGATCACGTACCCCCGCGCCAGAGCGGCGAGGGGGGAGAGGCCCGACAGGGAGGCGGCACGGGTGCTCAACTCGCTCCGGGCGTCCCGCAGGCGGAGGGTCATGGACCGGGACAGGGCACGAAGCCCCTCATGAAGCCGCGATCGCTCCGTTCCCGTCCGCAGCTTCAACGCCCGCTCCATCCCCTCCAGCGCCAAACGGCACCGGGCCCGCTCCACTCCGATCCGTCGCCTCGCGCTCCCGCCCACGCGCTGTCGAACCTGAGCCAGCCACGCAAGGAGCGCCGCCCGATCCGGAAAGACCACCTCCGCCGCCGCCGAGGGCGTCGAGGCCGTCAGGTCCGCCGCCAGGTCGCTCAGGGTCGAATCCACTTCATGGCCGATGCCGCTCACCACGGGGAAGGGGCAGTTCCGCACCGCGCGCACGACGCGCTCGTCGTCAAAGGGCACGAGGTCCTCCCGGCTGCCTCCGCCGCGCACCAGGAGCACGCAGTCCACGCCGGACATCGCGCCGGCGCGTGCAAAGGCCCTCACGATGTCCTCCGGCGCGTCGGGCCCCTGGACCAGGGTGGGGACGACGACGATGTCGGAGAGGGGATACCGACGTCCCGAGATGCGCAGGACGTCGCGCAGGGCGGCACCCGTGGCGGAGGTGATCACCGCGACCCGGGAGGGATAGGGCGAAATGGGACGCTTGTGGGACGGGTGGAACAGCCCCTCCAGCTCCAGGCGCCGCTTCAGCTCCTGCCGCGCCCGTTCGATGGCGCCCGCTCCCACCGGGATGAGGCGCCGGGCGTAGAGCTGGTACACGCCCCTCTGGGGGTAGACGCCCACGCTGCCCTCGATCAACACCTGGTCCCCGTTGCGGGGCCACTCCGGGAGCAGGTCGGCGTCCCGCCGGAACATGGCGCAGGATATCCGCGTATCCGTCCCCAGCAGGGTGAAGTAACAGTGCCCGCTGGTGTGGCGCTTGAACTCGGCGATCTCGCCCGAGATCACGAGCGCCTTCAGCAGGAGGTCCGAGTTGAAAAGCCCCTGGATGTAGGCGTTCAACTCGTCTACCGTCAGCTCAGCCCTGCGGGTCCTCTCCCTGACCATCCGCTCCGCCCTCCTTTCGCTCCTCCGGGATCAGGCGCCGCACCACCCGGGCCAGGACCCCGTTGACGAACCGCGCGGAATCCTCCGTCCCAAAGGACCGGGCGAGGTTCACGGCCTCGGAGATCGCCGACTTGAAGGGGAGCGCGCAGTCCAGGAAGCCCTCAAAGACCGCGAGGCGCAGCACCGCGCGATCCACGGCCACCATGCGCTCCGGCCTCCAGTTCGTCACGACGCTCAACAGGACCTCGTCCACCTCCGTGCGCCGGCTCCAGGTCCCTCGCACCAAGGCGCGGCAGTACTCCTTCACCGCCGGGGGTTCCGCCTCCGCGCAGCTTTCCGCTCCCAGGAAGAGCTCAAGGGCCTCCTCCAGGTCCTGCCCCGGCCCGCACTCCATGGAGTACAGGAATTGAACCGCGAGCTCACGGGCCCGCCGGCGGGCCGCGTAGCCGCGCTCCTGGCGACTGCGGTGATGGCTTTGAGCCCTGCGAGCCGGCTCAGACACGTCCGTCTCCATTCCGTATCCCCGCCTGAGGCAGGAGAAAGTTCTTCCGTCTAAAGAAGAGGAAGGTGAGCCCTCTCACGACGAACCACGCGGCGGTCCCCCAGAAGGCGGTCCAGAAAAAGCCCACCCAGCCGGCAATGACGATCAGAGCGACGGAGGACGCAAGGGCCATCCAGGCCCAGGGGCTCCTTATGAGCGAAAACCGCGTCTCCATCCAGTCGGATCCAGGGGTGCCCCGACTGAACCAGACCACGGAGGTGAGCATCCCCAGGGGCTCCATGAGGGCGGAAAGGCTCCGCGCAAGTTCGGGCTCGCGAGAGACGTCGCCGGAGGACATCAGGAGCGTCAACAGCGCGTTGTCTCCCGCCGCGAGGGCCAGGCCGTACAGCCTGAACCGTGCGGACAAAAAGCCCTGGACGAAGTCGAAAAGCCCGTCGTAGGACACCCGGATCATTCCATGGGGCGTTCGTTTCCACAAAAAGTACACGTCGTCACCTCCGCAAAACGGCTCGCTCAGAAGCGGCGCTTCCACGCGGGCAGGCCTTGGATCAAGCCTGCTCCTCCGTTCGCCCGGCGCTCTCGTCGGCCGTCGGCGCCTCCCCCTCCCCGGACGGGGCCTCGACGGCCTCCGCATCCACCTCCGAAGGAGCGGCTGAGCCTTCGGCCTCATCCAGCAGGGGAGGGTTCTCGAGGTATATCCCCTGAACGTTGACGTTCACGGCCTTCACCGTGTAGCCCGTGTAGCGCTCCAGGTTGGCCTTGACCTTTTCCTGGACGTCCCAGGCCAGGTCCGGGATGCGCTGGCCATACTTCATCAGGACGTAGGCGTCGACGGTGATCATCGGCGACGGCCCGTCTTCGACGGAGACGCGAATGCCGTCGCCGCCCTTTCGGCCGATGCCGAACTTCGATGAGAGTCGCGTGTTGGCCGCCTGAATGTTGGGGATGCCCAGGATCGTCTTTTTCGTCAGCTCGACGATGACGTCCTCAGAAATGTGAATAATGCCGTCGTAGTGCGTTTCATCGCCAAAGGGGAGGCCGGCATCCTTCTTCTCCTGCGTCGAGTCCAAAATCAAAGCCTCCTAAGCGTCAAGGTCAGCACGCCCCGGGGATCGCCCTGCCGCACTCCGGGCAGAGGACCTCATCCTCCGCGCCGTCTCCGCCGCTGCGGTAGAAGGAGCAGCTGCAGAAGGGGCAGGTGATGGAGGCGAAGTCCGGGGTCGTCCGGTCGTCCTCCTCGTCCTCGCCGTCGTCCTCGTCCCAGTCCTCAAGCGCGCCGGAGAGGATCGCGTCCTTCAGCTCAAGCACGGCGCCGTGCAGTTTCGCGATCAAATCCCGAAGCTCTGACGCCCCCCCTTCCTCGCGGGGCAGCGCAGTCGTCCTGCCCTCGGCCTCCACCTCAAGGGCCAGCGAGGAGAGGGCGTCCGCGACGGCCAAAAAGGTCCTGCGGTGCGGGTCCTCAGCGGGCATTCCATCCAGGAGACCACGCAGATAGGCGATCCGTTCCCTCGCGTTCAAAGTTTCCGCCTCCTTAAGCTCTCGCGGCCCCCGACCGAAGGGAGGGGCCTCGCAGGCTCGTTACTTCTTCGCGCGCTCCAGATAAAGCCCCGTGCGCGTGTCCACCACGATCTCCTCGCCGGGCTCGATAAAGACGGGGACGGTGACCACCAGTCCCGTCTCCAGCGTTGCGGGCTTGCCGCCGCCGGTGACGGTGTCCCCCTTGAAGCTGGGCGGGGTGTCCGTCACCTTGAGGGTCACGCTCTTGGGAAGCTCGATGCCCATGACCTTCCCCTCGAAGAACTCGAGTTGGATCTCAAGGTCGTCCACCAGATACTTCGCAGCTTCCCCCAGGACTTTCGGGGAAAGTGTCATTTGGTCGTAGGTCGCCAGGTCCATGAAGACGTAGTCCTCGCCATCGCGGTAGCTGTACTGCGCCGGCTTCTCCTCGTAGATGATGCGCTCGAACTTCTCGCCGGGCTTGAACGAGTTCTCGACGGTGGAGCCCGTCTCCACGTTGCGCAGCTTGGTCCGCACCACGGCGCCGCCGCGCCCCATCTTGTGATGATCGTAGTCCACGATCTCCCAGATGCCGTCCTGCCATCTGAACTTCAGGCCTACGTAAAAATCCGTGGTGTCCACTACCTGAGCCATACCGATTCCTCCAGTTTTTACTCGTTTTATCCGCATAAACACGGTGAAAACGAAAGTCCAGCCTTAATTATAGCGTATCGGCCGTCAAAAAAACAGGAAGGGGCGACGTGGGGCCGCCCCTTCCGAAAAAACACAGCGTCGGATTGGATTCTCTTAGTGGTACGCTCACCGTGCCGCCGTGCGCGGAAACAGGGGCTCCTGCTCGATGGCCGCGTCCGGCGTGTCCAGGACGTAGGGCACCACCAGCATGACCACCTGGGTCTTGCGGTGCTCGTCTTGGCGGTAGGTAAAGAGCTCGCCCAGGAGCGGCAGCTGCCCCAGGATGGGAATTCTGTTGCGCGTTCTGCTCTTGTTGTCGCTGAAGAGGCCGCCGATGACGAAGGGCTCGCCGTCGCGCACGCGGACGTTGGTCGTCACGTGGCGCTTGGAGGTCCTGGGCATCTGCTCGCCCGTGCTGCCCGTGATCATCTGTATGACTTCCCCCGTCTCAAGGTCCAACGCGAGGTTGATCACCCCGTCGCGCCCCACCCTGGGCGTCATCGTCATCTGCGGGCCCACCGTCTGTGTGGACCACGTCGGGTTGCCCGCGTCGTCACGCTCGGAGATATAGGGGTAGTCCTGCGTCAACTCGACCCTCGCCTCCATGCCGTCGATGGTGATGACGGAAGGACTGGCCAGCGCCTTGCCCTTGCCCCTTTCCTCCAGGGCACGGAAGGCTCCGTCGAACTCGCGCCAGATACCGTGCATCGGCGTCCTCAGGTCCGTCTGAAGGGGGAGGATCGTGTGATTATCGGTCTTAAGATTGCGCCCCAGGCGATTGTCGTCCGCGTAGCCGCCGCGCATTCCGCCCCCTCCCGAATAGCTGAGCCACCAGTGGTTGTACACCGCGTTCAACGCCGTCTCCACCTCGTCCGTCGCGTTGTCGCTGAACTCGAAGATCTTGGCGTAGATCATGACCTGCTTCCCCGGCCTATCCATCTTCTGGAGGATGTTGTTCACCTCCATCAACTTCTGCGGGGTCGAGGTGACGTATAACGCCCTCAGGCGGGGGTCGACGAGGACGCGGTCCGCCGGCAGCTTCGTCAGGTTCACCAGGAGCCCCTGGATCACCGACGGGTCCCCGTAGGCGATGTTGAAGGTGCGGGTCTCCTCGTTGCCGGAGAGCCTGGACAGCCCGTCCTGGGTCCCCACGACGATCGTGTCCTTCCCCACCATGTGGTAGGCGATGTCGTAGGTCCTCATCAGGTAGTCGAACGCCTCGCTGAGGGGGACGTTCTTCAGGGTCATCGTCACGAGGGCGGGGGGAAGCGACGGGTCGATGATGACGTTCTTCTTCAGGTGCGTTCCCAACATACGAAACACGTCGCGCAGCTCCGCATCCCTGAGGTCCAGGGTGATCTTCGTCTTATTGGCGAAGGGGCCGGCGGGCTTCGGCGCCTCCAGCTTCGGGCGCGTCTCTAGGGGCTCGCGGCGGATGCGCTCCTCCTCCACGCCGGCGATCATGCGGTAGGAGAACTCGTTCGACGGCGCAGAACCCCGCTTGGAGCGGACGGAGAGCGGCGCCTTCGTCTGCATGACGATCTCGACGTCGTCCAGAACCTGGTTGATCTGCATGTCCGAGATCATCGGGGTGACGAGCGCGTGGTTGCTCATCTCCGCCCTGTCCACGTGGGTGTTTCGGATGAGGAAGCGCACTCGGGTGCTCTCGCAGCTCACCTCGGGGTCGGGAAGGGCCTTGCCCGACAGGCCGAAAACCACCTCCGACGCCCCCAGCTGGTAGAGCTCGTAGTTCAGGAGCATCGGTCCATTCCATTCTTTGTCCCCGTTCTCGGAGGAGGTCCGCGCGGACTCCCTCTCCGAGTCCGCGCCGCGAAGGGCCTCGCGCGTCTCCCTATCGTAGCCTGCCCCCCAAACCAGGGATGGAGACCCAAGGGTCAGCGAAAGAACCAGTGCCCACACAGCCGCCTTAAAAGTAAGTCGTCTCATCTGTATCTCCCATCTCCTGATCAAAATCCTGGGGTGACGTTCCAGGTTTTCTTCTTCCAACGGACGACGACCTTATCGTTCGTGATGCGAACGATGCGCCCCTCCCGGTTCAGGAAGGTGTCGCCCTGCTTCACGAGAAGCCCCGTCCCCACGCCCGCGATGTCGATGAGCGCCGTCTTCGTCTTGTCTATGACCATGATGGCCCGCAGGGTGATCTCGGGCGGTGGCTCGACGACCTCCTCCACCTGAGGAGCCACGACACCGCCGCCAGGAAGGGGTATTTCAGGCACCACCGCAGCCATCCGCCGCGATGGGTCGTCAAAGAGGTACTTCCCCATGTCCTTCATGGTCTGCGCCGTCATCGCACTGCCCGAACGGCGGGCCGAAGCGTCGCGCACCTCGGTGACCATGGCCTCCAGTCGTATTCTGTCCTCATTCACGCTGGTGGTGGTGCTCGATGCCGTAAACGTCTTCTCCTCCCGCAGCTGCTGCAGCTCAAGATAGCTGTACACCGCCCAGGCAGTTCCTCCGATGAAGATGAGAAAGAGCAGGAGCCGCAGCGCACGGGCGGAACCCTCGCTCATCACTCCGGTGAAGTTCCCCCAGGCATAAGCTATCGCCTCGCGCCAAGTTGACTGCATGGCCCTACCTCCTGCTGTTGTTGGCGGCGACGATGGCCTCCACGGTTACGTCGGCCTCGACGCGCCCCAGCGGCGCATTCTTCCCGTTGCCGCTGTCCCTGGAGGGTTCGTTCTGCCGCACGGTCAAGTTGACCACGCGCACCGTCATGGGGAGGCTGCGCCACGCGGCCAGAACCTGCACCATGTCGTAGTAGTCTCCGCGCAGCGTCATCGAGATGGCCCCTACACCCTCCGCGTTGACGCCCTGCTGGCGCGTGGACAGAATCTCCACGCCCTTGTCCTGAACCGCCTGCTGGACGTTGGCATAGAAGTTCATGTCGTCCGAGGCCACGTTGACGTGGTAGTTGTCAAGCTCATTGAAGGCCTCCGTGAAGACCTTCTTCTGCTCCATGAGGGCCCCCGTCGCACCGTTCAGGTCCACGCGGCGCTGCTCCACCTCGTCGTACTGCTCCTGGAGGTCCCGCACGCGCTTGTCCAGGAACCAGACGCCACCGATCAGAGAGGCACACAGCAGGAAGAAGAGGAGCGTAAGTACTGTAACCTTGTTGTCCTTCATTATGGGTTGGGCTCCTTTCCTGTGGAGTCGGCGGCGCCCGTCATGTCGATCTGGCCGAAGGGCCGAAGTTCCAGATGCAGCTTGAAGTCCACCCGCCCCGTCTTCTCGTCCTTCTGGGAGCTCGGCATCGTCACGCCGCTGAAGACCCCACTCCCGCTGAGGCCGGTCGTCAGGGCAGTGATCTGGTCCTCCACGAGAGCCGTAGCGTCCACGTCCGCCGTGTAGACGACAAGCCCTCCCTCATTTGTCCCTCCCGGGGCAAAACGGATGGAAGTTATCCCCATCCCCTGGTCCATGTTGGTTTCGAGAGCGCTCAGCGCCTCGATCGTGGGGGGCTCGTTCCGCATGATCTGCAAGGTCTTGGCGTACTGCTGCTCCTTGTTCTTCAGACGGACGATCTCCGCCGTCAACTCGCTCTGGTCGGCTTCGAGCTTGGCTACCGCGTCCTCGACCATCTCGATGTCGGAGGCCAGAGCACGAGTTTCCATGAAGGCCATCACGATGTAGCCGATGCCCGCCACCAGGAAGAACAGGAGCAACAGGACGGCCAGGATGCGCGTGGCGTTGAACGAATGGCGCTTTTTCCTCCTCGCCAGGTATTCCGCAGGACAGAGGTCGAATTGTACTCTCATATCGCATCCCTCAAAGCCAGGCCGACAGCTGCGTCAAAACCGGGGACGCCGCCAAGGTCTGAACGAATCTGCCAGGTAGACCAAACGTTGGAGACGACGACGTTCAGCGACGCTCCGCTCTCCAAAAGCGCTTTGAGCCTCGGGTTTTCTCCCAGGCTGCCCCCCAGGATCAGGTGGCGGATCGCGAGGTCCCGATACTGGTTGCGGGCGAAGAGGATCGTGTTCTGAACGTCCTGCGCGATGGGCATCAGCGCCTCGTCCGCGCTGCGGCTCATGGGGTTGCGGAGGTCCGCCAGGGTGGACCGGTACAGGATGCCGTTATCCCGATAGCCCAAGATGATGTTGGTCACCTCGGGCTCGACGCCCAGGACGAAGTAGGCGCCGTTTCGGGCGGTCCGTCCCACCGAGGCCCTGAAGAAGGCCACGTTCATCGGCTCCACCGCCCCTACGGGAATGTCCGCGCGCTCCATCAGCCTCAGGAGGTCGTTCACGTAGACCAGGCGGGCCGTGGCCGCCAGGACCGTCGTCTTCTGCTCCACGCCCGCGGGAACATCGACCTCCACGATGTCCGCCGCGGCCTCGTTCCAGGCATAGGGGAAGTAGCCCTCGAACTCAAGGGACAGGGCGTCCCGAATGTCCGCCACCGGCATCTTGGGATAGTCGATCAGCCTCAGGATCACATCCCGTTCCGGAATCCCCAGCGCCACAGGACAGGGAAACTTCCCCACCTGTCCCTTGAAGTCATCAAACGCCTTCTCCAGCAGGTTGAACTGCTGTATCGACTCCCGCGAGATGCATCCCGCAGGCAGAGGAAAGACCTCCTGCCGACGGACTTTGAAGCCCTGCCCGTCAAGATCCAGCTCAATGTAGCGAAGGGAGTCCTCGTGAAGGGCCAGGCCCGCACACACGCCTTTCTTTTTTCGAGAAAGCAACCTCCTGCCTCCTTCCGATCAAGTTCGCAAAGATTCCACCCCGTACGAGGCAGCACAAAACCACTTTACCTACCGTGTTTTCCAAGGGAAAAGCGTCCTGTCTCCTTCACCTCCGGTCGACAGAGTGTCTGCCGACTTATACTTAGTCCTCAGTATTTTACATTAAAAATAGCCCTATATGGAACAAAATTTATCACAGAATATCAAAGAAAATGATAAAAAGTGATAAAGCGACTCAAAGCCACACCTCCTGCCACAGCAGCGGGGCGGGTTCCAGCACGAAAGTCCGCCCCCCGTCCGGGAGCGTTACCTCCCGGACGGCCACCGCGACCTCCAGCATCATGACCGGCCCCGACTCCACCGGTTTGACGGCCCGGATGAGGAAGGCGCCCCGGCACGGCGGAAAGAAGCTCTCCGCGCTGCGCTCCTCCTGCCACCGCGCCACGGGGACGCCTTCAACGCTGTAGTCCAGGTCGTAGACGTTCACCACGGCACCGCCCTCCCCCACCTCCTGAAACAGCCGGCACTCCGAGAAGTCGTGCGGGAGCGCTCCTCCCGGATGGGGCAGCCTGCCCGTCTTCAACTCCTCCCTCAGCCAACGACGCCCCACCTCCACCATCGAGGCAAGCTGAACCCTGCCCGCAAAGCGCCATCGGCTCGACGCGGCGGAGGTGTGGGCCCACTCGAGGAGCAGGAAGGTTTCCGTTCCCACCAACGCGGCTGCGAAACAGAACAGCATCACGGCCAGAAGCGCCACACCCGGCCTTCTTCTCATAGGTTCTCAATCCTCCAGGACGCGCGGGCCACGTAGAGCTCGCGGCGTCCGAACTCCGCGCTCCAGGGCGCTGCATCCGGCCACGCCGCGGGACGCCCTCCTCCGCCAAAAGTCGCGGAACCACCCGACGCCAGCACCCAGAGGTCCAGACACTTAAGCCCCGGCCGCCACTCCGCCCAGAGGGCAAGGACCCCCTCCTCCCGCGGATAGAAGTTCGGCGGATACCAGTCCGTCTCCATCCCCTGAAAGCAAAGCGTCTCGTTCTGCACGCAAAAGCGCTCGCACCGCAGGAGGTAGAGCTCGGCCACGGAGGGCGCGTCGAGGGGCAGGGGGGAGGAGGGGGCAAGCCGGAGTGTAGCCTGTCGCCCGGACAGGGAGGTCACGTGGAGGGGAAGCCCCGCCAGGGGGAGCACCCCCCAACTCCGCAGGTCCTCAAAGCGCCCGCTGCGGAAGGACGTTCCGGGAGCGGCCGAGAGGACGGTGAAGCGCGCCCTCTGCCCCGGCTTGAGGTCCGCGCTCCCCGCTTCCGCCCTCAGGATCATCCCGGAGGGCATGGCGTAGAGGAGGCAGAGCGCCGTTCCAGCGAAGACGCCGTCCTTCTCCGCCGCCGGGACGAGGCCAATCGGCCCCTCCCGGTAGACGCGGACCCCCCGGAAGGAGTCGGACCAGCCCGCCATCTGCGGAGCGTCCGAAACGCCCCGCCCCAGGGCCCTCTGAAGCGCCCCGCTGCCGCAGCACGCCGAGAGCCCCAGGCCAACGTGCAGGGCCCTCGGCTCGATGAAGGCGACGGCCCTCAGGGCGCGGTCACGGGCCAGGAGCTGTCGCAAAGTCCGGCTGGAGGACAGGACGACCCAGCGGTATCCCGCCGTCAGGATCGCCCCCAGGCACGCCGCGATCATGAGCCCCACCAGGAGTTCCACCAGGGTGAAGGCACGCGAGGTCGGACGGCAGCGACGTCGGACGTCCATTTAGAACGTCCTCGCCTGGACGAGGGGCACACTCGCTCCCCGCGCCCGGACCGTCAGGGTGACGCGGAGGGCGCCGCAGCTGCCGGGGCTGCACTCCCAGCTGAAGGAGAGCGCGCCGTCGGGCGTCGTTCGGGGCATGGCCTCCAGAATCCCCTTCGACGCGGGGCGGTCCACGCGGCTGAACCACCACTGCGCGCCGTACCGGCAGGCGTCCAGGCGCTGCAGCTCCGCCTGGGCGCGAAGGCTGCTGGCCAGCGTTCCGAAGACGGCGGGCAGGATCAGGGCCAGGATGAAGGAGGCCATCAAAACCTCCACCAGGGTCTCCCCTCGGCACACGCGCCCCACGGCCCGTGAAGGCTTCCTTTCACTTTCAAAGGCGTTCGTCGTCGTCAAGGTCAAACCCCCTCCACGGAAAGCTTTCTAAGGCGGCAGGGTGGGAAGGCGGAGAGGATCCTCCAGTCCTTCCGCTCCACGGCCCGGACGTCCAGAAGGACCACTCGCCCGTGGTCCGATGAGCTGCGGATCAGCCTCCCCGCCGCCTGACGAAGGAGGATTCGGGCCGTGGGAAGCGTAACGCGGACGAACCCCTTGCCACCCTCCAGCTCGTTGCGCGCCCGGACCATGGGGTCGTTGGGATGGGGAAACGGGATGCGGTCGATGATCACCTGAGTCAGCCCCTCCCCTGGAACGTCCACTCCCTCGCGAAAGGAGATGCTCCCGATGAGGGTGGAGGTCTCGTCCTCCGTGAACCTCTTGAGGAGCTGCCGCTGGGGCATATCCCCCTGAACCAGCACCGAGTAGCCACGGTCCCCCGCCCTCATCCGATCCGCGAAGGCGTTCAGCAGCCTAAGGGACGAGAGCAGCACCAGCGTGCGCCCGCCGTTTTTGTCGCACAGCCGCTCCATGATCCGGCACATGCGCTCGTCGTACCCCGGCTCCCCGACGTGCAGTCCAACGTCCAGGACGAGGACCTCCATCTGACGCGAGAAGTCGAAGGGGGAGTCCACCACGAGGCTGCGATCCGGAACGATGCCCGTCTCCCGGCTCCAGAAGTCGAAGCTCCCCCCCTGAGTCAGCGTGGCCGACGTCAGGACGAGCTTCTCCGGCTCCTCCTTCTGCAGGACCTCCTGGACGATCTCCGAGGCCGCCACGGGCTTGCTGGTCAACGCGCCGGACTCCGCCCAGTAGGCCCAGCTGGGGAAACGGGCCGCCGACAGGCACCAGATCAGGTCGCGCTTGAACTCCCGCACGTCGTCGATCCAGCGCATCAGCTCCGCGCCGCGCGCCATCTCCCCCTTGTCGGAAAAGTTCCCGGCCATGAAGCGTTCCTCGAAGGCCCGCAGGGGGCGCAGCAGGAGGTCCGCCTCCTCCGCCGCCGCCTGACCCCGATGGAGCAGCTCCTCGTTCGGGGCCGAGAGCTCGCCCCCGCGCGGCAGGAGGAGGGGCAGGGCCGTGAAGAGCGTCCGCAGCTCCTCCCGGGCGCGGGACGCGTGGGCCTGCAGCTCCTCGACCGGCACGGACTGAGCGCGGAGCAGGGGCGCAAACCCCTGAAGGACGCGCGGGCCGAAGAGGCCGGGACCGCTCTCCGCCCCGACGCGAACGGCCGACGAGGACCTCACGGCGTCGGGGATGCGATGGGCCTCGTCGCAGAGCAGCCAGTCGTACCGCAGGGGAAAGGCTCCGCCTCCCTCAAGGATGTGAGAGAAGAACAGGTTGTAGTTGGCGACGGCGACGTCCCAGTCCTGGGCCCTGCGGTAGGCCCGCACCACGAAGCAGCGGTCCCGATAGGGGCAGGCCGGTCCCACGCACTGCCGCGCCCCCGCCGACAGGTCCGCCGTCAGGGGGCTCGAGGGGGAGAGCCCCAGCTCCGCCAGGTCCCCCGCCTCCGTCTCCTGAAGCCACCGCTTGATCTCCTTTAGTTCATCAGGCCCCGCGTCGAAGAGCGAGGGCCCCGAAAGGCTGCCGGCCCTGCGGAGACAGGCGTAGTTGGAGCGCCCCTTTAGGAGCCCGAAGCGGAGGTCGGAGTTCAGGAGCTCCGCCAGGCGCGGCAGGTCCTTCCCGATCACCTGCTCCTGAAGCGCGATGCTGGCCGTCAGGAAGAGGATTCCGGCTCCCCGACGCCGGGCCTCCATGAGGGCGGGGACCAACACGGCAAAGGTCTTCCCCACCCCCGTGGGGGCCTCCAGAGCGAGGACGGCGGCGTCGGCGTCCCTCAGGAACCCCTGAACGGCCAGGGCGGCCTCCAGCTGTTGAGGTCGAAACTCGTAGCTGGGAAGGCGCGACATCTTTCCCGACGGGGAATAAAAGTCCTTCAGAGAAAGTTCCGTGGTATAATTCACCTCGATGCCGACGACTTTTTGGAGGACGCACAAAACCCCGCTCAGGGGCAAGCTCAAAGCGCGCTCTCCGGCGACGGCGGATTATTTTGGTGAAAGCGCCGTCAAGGCTTGCACACCTATTATACAGAATGTTACAATGCATTGCGTTGTATTTTAAGGGGCAGGGCTTTCGGGCACAAGCTCGAACGGGCGTCTGAACCGGAGGGGGGTGAAGGTCCATGCCAAACAAGCAGTCGGCAAAGAGGCGCGTCCGCATCGAGGAGCGCAATCGTCTCTACAACCGCTACTGGACGACGCGGTGCAAGACCGCCGTCAAGAAGCTTCTGGAATCCGTGGAGGCCGGGGACGGCGAGGCCGCAGCCAGGAATTTCAACCTGGCCCAGAGCGTGCTCGACAAGGCCGTGGTGAAGGGCGTGATGCACCGCAACACGGCGTCCCGCCGCAAGAAACTGATGGCTCGTGCCGTCAAAGGCCTGAGCAGGCCAGAGGCATAGGCCCGTCGGTCGTTCGTCCGAATCAAGAAGAGGGGGGCCCTCAGCGGCAACCCTTTTTTTGTATAGTATCGCGCGTGCTCCATTTTGTTTTACTTTCAGGAACGAAAATAATATAATGGAAAAGTGTGCTTTCAGCCGTTCCTCCAGCGCGCTGCGATGCAGGAACGGCCTTGAAGCGCAGGAAGCCCAGGCCCTCTGAAAAACAGCGAACCCATCCCACCCTTGGGGGCTTGGGACGTGCCGTACCGTTATTTTCGTTTCCCTTTTGCGTTGCAGGAAGGAGGTGAAGAACGATGGCAGACAATCCAACCATAGCGGAGATCAAGGCGGCAGAGGAGAGGGCGGCCGCAGGCGTCCAGGACGCCAAGTCGGCGGCCGCCCGCAGGCTGAACCAGGCCCGAACGGACGCGGAGAGCACGCTGAAGGAGACCCGTCAGTCTGCGGCGCGTCAGTTCCGCGAGAAGCTGCACAGGGCGGAAGAGGCGGCGGAGATCAAGGCGAAGGATATCCTGTCCAAGCGCGAGGCCGACGCCAAGGCCTTCTACGCGAAGCACAAGGACAAGGTCGCCGGTGCGGCCTCCTGGATAACGGAAGAGGTGATGGGTAGATATGGGCGTGGCTAAGCTCAAAAAAGCGGAGCTGTATTATCACAAATCCGTTCATGAGGAGATCGCTGAGGCCCTGCAGGAAACCGGCGTCTGCCAGATCATCGGCTCCTCCGAGGAGGCTCTGCGCCCGGCCGACGTCGAGGCCAGGCTGACCGAGAGCGAGGGACGCCTGTCGGACGTGCGCTACCTCATGCGCACGCTGACGCCCTGCTACGACGACCCCGTATCCTCCCTGGACAGGACGCTGGGCGAGCGCGCGCTCATCTCCATGTCGGACCTCTCAAAGCTCGCCGGCGAGACGGACCTCGGCGCCATCGCCTCTCGCGTCCGCGACCTGGAACACGAGACCGCGGAGGCGCGGCTCGAGCTCTCTCAGCTGAGGGCGAACCGGGCGCTTCTGGCGGGGCTGGAGTTCCTTCCCTACCCGCTCTCATCCATCACGGAGGGGACGCAGCGCCTGGCCGGCCTTCTCGGCGCGGTCAAGACGGAACAACTGAAGGCCCTGCAAGGGGCCCTCGAAGCGTTTTCAAAGGACACGGAGCTCATCCTGGAGCCCCACGACGCGAAGGCGGCCGAGGTGCAGGTCCTCCTCTACTACTCGCGCGACAGGGGCGCGGCGGTTTTGGACGCCTGCACGAAGAACGGCCTGTCCGCCATCGAGGTCCCCGCTTCCTTCAGGGGGACGGTCCAGGAGGAGGCCGCGAAGGTCGACGCCACCCTGCTCGACCTCGAAAAACGGGAGGCCGTTCTGATGAGCGACCTCAAGCGGGAGGCCGAGAGGTGGATGCCCGCGGTGCAGAAGCTCTCGGACTACTGGAACAGCCTCACGCAACGGTATCAGGCCCTGGGCAGGAGCGACGAGACGGAGCGCACCATGCACACGCGCTTCTGGGTGCCTGCGAAGGACGCGGCACGGGTCCAGAAGAAGGTCGAGGCCATCAGTCCCAACGTGGCCCTGACCCTGAGCGACCCGGCGGAGGACGAGGAACCGCCGACGCTCCTGGAGAACGGCGGGCTCATCCGTCCGTTCAACATTCTGACGGAGCTCTACTCGCCCCCGAAGTACCGGGGCATCGACCCCACGCCCCTCCTGGCGCCCTTCTTCTTCATCTTCTTCGGCATGTGCCTGGGGGACGCGGGATACGCCATCGTCATGCTGGGGACCATCTGGTGGGCGTTCAAGAAGTACCGGCGCATCCCCATGGGCGTGAAGGACTTCATCACGCTCTTCGCCTTCAGCGCCGTCTCGACCTTCGCCTACGGCGTCGTCAGCGGGAGCTTCTTCGGCAACTTCATCGACTCCTTCCTCCCCTTCCTGGTCCCCCTGAAGAACGCGCTGATGCTGGTCGATCCGATGAACAACCCCATACAGGTGTTGGGCATCTCCCTCCTGCTGGGCGTCGTCCACCTGATGTTCGGCCTCCTGATCGCAGCCTACGACAACTTCCGCCAGGGACACCTCGTCGACGCCATCGGAGCGGACATCTCCTGGTTCCTCCTGATCGTGGGACTCTGCTTCTTCGGCACGGGGATGGGCGGCATCACGCCGCCGCACTTCGTCCTGCTGGGCAAGCTCATGGCGATCGCGGGGGCGGCCATCGTCTTCTGGTACGCGGGCCGCGAGAAGACGAACCTCTTTGGCAAGGTCGTCTCAGGCTTCCTGGCCCTCTACGGCTCCACGTCCTACCTTGGGGACATCCTGAGCTACAGCCGCCTTCTGGCGCTGGGCTTCGGCTCGGCGGTCATCGGCATGATCATCAACCTGCTGGGCAGCATGGCGGCGGATATCCCCTACGTCGGGTGGCTCATCGCCGTCGTCGTCATCGTCGGCGGACACATCTTCAGCATCCTCATCAACATCCTGGGGGCCTTCGTACACCCCCTGCGTCTGCAGTACGTCGAGTTCTTCGGCAAGTTCTACACGGGCGGAGGCGAGCCCTTCATCCCCCTCGTCAACACGGAGGAGTACGTGGAGATCGCCGACTGACGCGCCGGGGCGCGAGAGATTTCGCGCAGGACACGCTTTATAAAAACGACGGCAGGGCCCTGAGCGCCGTGCCGAAAATTTGAAGGGAGTGCTTGACACTATGGAATATCTTGGACTTTCTCTGGCTCTGCTTGGCGCCGCGCTGGCCGCGGCACTGTCCGGCATCGGCTCGGCCATCGGCATCGGCATCGCCGGCGAGAGCGCTGCGGGCGTCATGACGGAGGACCCCAATAAGTTCTCAAAATGCCTCATCCTTCAGGCCCTTCCCGGAACGCAGGGCATCTACGGTCTACTGATCATGTTCTTCGTCCTCATCAAACTGGGGCTCCTGGGCGACGCTGGCGCCGTGACGCTGAACTGGAACCAGGGGCTTCAGGTCTTCGCCTCCTGCATGCCCATCGCCATCGTCGGCTGGATCTCCGCCATCTATCAGGGGAAGACCTCCGCGGCCTCCATTCAGATGATCTCGAAGAAGCCTGAGGCCATGGGCAAGGCGATCATCCTCCCGGCGATGGTGGAAACCTACGCGGTTCTGGCCCTACTGACGAGCATTATGATGCTTAATTTCGGAATTAAACTTTAGGCAGGTGGCTCGCATGTCACTTGCCGATATCAAAGCGAAGATCAGCACGGAGTCGCAGGCCGAGATCCAGGCCATCGAGTCCGAGGCCGATGAGAAGGTCCGTCAGATCAATCAGGAGTTGAACGCGGAGGTCAAGAGCGTCAAGGACACCTACGCCTCCCGCTTCGCCAAAGAGGAGCCGGAGGTCCTGAGGCGCCGCGAGATCGTGGCCGGGATCGACGCCAACAAACTTGACCTGGGCGTCCGTCGCCGCCTCGTGGACGACGCCTTTGCGGCCTCCCTGCGCAAGCTCGCGGACCTCCCCGCCGACGCCTGCCTCAAGTTCGCCTCCAGGCTGCTCAAGGAGGCGGTGTCCTCCGGGCACGAGGCCGTCGTCGTGGGAAAGGACGAGAAACACCTGAACCAGGGGTGGCTCGACGGCTACAACGCCGAACACGGGACGTCCCTGACGCTGTCGCAGGAGCGCCTGCCCATATCGGGCGGCTTCGTGCTGAGGGATGAGAAGATCGACACCAACTGCTCGTGGGAGATGCTGCTCGAGGACGTTCGCCCGGAGATCGAATCCGAAGTTGTCAAGAAGCTGTTCTCCTAAGGGGAGGGGTCGGCTATGAGTTACGTGTACACCGTGGCCAGGCTCAGGGGGATGGAGACACACCTCCTTGACGCGGCCTTCTTCTCCAGGCTCATCGACAGCTCCACCCTCGAGGACGCCCTGAAGGCCCTGAGCGAGACGTCCTATGCCCAGTGGCTGACGCAGGCCGGGGGCGAGGACTTCGACAAGGCCATCGACGAGGAGCTCCTGGCGACGTGCCGGGAGCTGGGGCAGTTCGTGCCGGACGAGGGGCTTCTGACCCTGTTCCGGATGCCCTACGACTACCACAACGTGAAGGTCGCCCTCAAGAGCCTTTTCAGGGTCCGCGGAGGCGATGCCGAGGGGCGCAGGCACGACCTGCTCTCCCCCCTTGGCGCCTTTCCCTCCGAAGGGCTGGTCGAGGCCATCGAGACGGAGGAGTACGGACGTCTCCCCTACGGGCTGGGCGACGTCGTGCCCCACTGCTGGACGCTGTGGGACCAGACGAAGAACCCCCAGGCGGTGGAGCTCCTGCTGGACCACCACCTGTTCGCGGCGATGCTCCGCATCGCCGGAGGGCTTGAGATGCCGGACGTCGTTCGGTGGGTGCGACACCGAATCGACGCCGAGAACCTCAAGAGTGCCGTCCGCCTTGCCCGTATGCGCTACGACGCCGCGAAGGGGCTCCCCTTCTTCCACGAAGGGGGCTTCATCCGGGCAGCGGACGTCGCGCGCCTCCTGGGCGAGCCGCAGGAGACGTGGGGAAAGATCCTCTCCTACACGGATATCGGGGCCGTCCTGGACGCGCTTCAGGAGAGCTCCGACGTGCAGGCCGCGCTGTCGGACGTCTCGAAGGCCCTGGACGAGTACCTCATCCGCGTCCTTGAGAGGGTGCGGTACTCCACGAGCGCACCGGCCAACGTCCTCCTCTACCTCCTGACGAAGGAGGCCGAGGCCCGCAACCTGCGCATCGCGCTGGTGTGCGTGGCGGGCGGACTGAGCCGCGAGTTCTCAAGGAGGTTGCTGAGCCATGCCCGATAACCGTTCCCTGCCGATGGCAGCCATCGGCAGCTACGAGATGGTCCTGCCGTTCCAGGCCGTGGGCGTCAAGACCGTGGTGCTGGATGGGGAGAAGCGCGGCTCCTTCGAGGAGATCCTGGAGAAGCTGGCCCGCGAGAGCTACGCGGTCGTCTTCATCCAGGAGGACCTCTTCGTCGACTTCGGCGGGAAGGTCCAGGAGGTCAACGACCGCTACCCCACGAGCGTCCTGCCCATTCCCGGTCCCTCCGGGACGAGCGGGGCGGGGCTTGAATCCATCCGAAGCAGCGTCGAGAAGGCCGTCGGAATGGACATCTTTGCTGAGAGGTAGTCTCACATGAAAAAGCACAGGCGGAGGCGATAAGAGTGCCTAACGAAAATGCAGTTAAGGGAACGATAGAGCGTATCTCCGGCCCCCTGGTCGTCGCCAGGGGAATGCTGGGCGCCAGCATGTCCGACGTGGTTCACGTCGGGACGGCGGGTCTGGTCGGAGAGATCATGGACATGGACGGGGACAAGGCGTCCATCCAGGTCTACGAGGAGACGTCCGGCCTAAAGCCGGGAGAGCCCGTCGTCTGTCTTGGCGAGCCCCTGAGCGTCGAGTTGGGGCCTGGGATCATCGAGCAGTTCTACGATGGAATCCAGCGCCCGCTGGAGCTGATCGAGAAGGCGGCGAAGAGCCCCTACATCTCCCGCGGGATCAGCGTGCCCGCCATCGATCACGCGAAGAAGTGGAAGTTTGAGCCCCGCGTGAAGGTGGGCGACACGGTCGAGGCGGGCGACGTCCTCGGCGTCGTGCAGGAGACCGTCGTGGTGGAGCACCGCATCCTGGTGCCCGTGGGCATGAAGGGGACCGTAAAGAGCGTGAACGGCGGGGACCACACCGTCCTCGACGTGGTGGCCGTCCTCGATGACGACGGCGTGAAGCACGAGGTCACCATGCTCCAGCGCTGGCCCGTCCGCAAGCCTCGGCCCGTGTCGAAGCGCCTTGCCCCCAACGTCCCGATGACGACGGGGCAGCGCGTCGTGGACACGTTCTTCCCGGTGGCCCTCGGCGGGACCGCCTGCGTCCCCGGCCCCTTCGGCTCAGGGAAGACGGTGATCCAGCACCAGTTCGCCAAGTGGGCTCAGGCGCAGATCGTGGTCTACGTCGGCTGCGGCGAGCGCGGCAACGAGATGACGGACGTGCTCCTCGAGTTCCCGGAGCTGGACGACCCCCAGACGGGGCAGCCCCTGATGAAGCGCACGACGCTCATCGCCAACACCTCCAACATGCCCGTGGCCGCCCGCGAAGCCTCCGTCTACACGGCCATCACCATCGCGGAGTACTACCGCGACATGGGCTACTCCGTCGCCCTCATGGCGGACTCCACCAGCCGCTGGGCGGAGGCCCTGCGCGAGATGTCGGGGCGCCTCGAGGAGATGCCCGGCGAGGAAGGATACCCCGCCTACCTGGGCACCCGTCTCGCCTCCTTCTACGAGCGCGCGGGGCGCTGCGTCGTCCTGGGCAGGGAGGGCCGCGAGGGCTCCATCACCGTCATCGGGGCCGTCTCGCCTCCCGGCGGCGACCTCTCCGAGCCCGTCACCCAGAACACGCTGCGCGTCACGAAGGTGTTCTGGGGGCTTGACGCCAACCTGGCCTACCAGCGCCACTTTCCCGCCATCAACTGGCTGAACAGCTACTCGCTCTACACGGACCGGCTGGACGTGTACTGGAACGAGAAGTTCGACGACGAGTGGAGCGGCCTGCGGGTGGAGGCCATGAGCCTTCTGGAGAAGGAGGCCCAGTTGAACGAGATCGTGCGTCTGGTGGGTATCGACGCGCTTTCCCGCGACGAGCGCATGGTCATGGAGACGGCGAAGTCCCTTCGCGAGGACTTCCTGCACCAGAACGCCTTCCACGAGATCGACACCTACGCCTCGATGGAGAAGCAGTTCAAGATGCTGAGGATGATCGTCCGCTTCCATCACCTGGGGCTTGACGCCCTGCACAGGGGCGCGCCCATGAACGAGCTGTTCAACCTTCCGGTGCGCGAGCAGATCGCCCGTATGCGCTACCTCGAGGAGTCGCAGATCTCGCAGATCGACAAGCTGGAGGACACGATGAAACAACAGATCAACGGAATCGTCCCTGTGGGAGGTGAAGGCAATGTTGCCTAAGGAGTACAGGACCATATCCAACATCTCCGGCCCCCTGATGATGGTGGAGAGCACCCGGGACGTCCGTTACGACGAGCTGGCGGAAATCGAGCTGGCAAGCGGCGAGAGGCGGCGCGGCCGCGTCCTCGAGATCGAGTCCGACCGCGCGCTGGTGCAGGTTTTCGAGGGCACCTCCGGCATCGACACGAACGAGACGAAGGTGCGCTTCCTGGGCAAGGTGCAGACCCTGCCCGTATCCCGCGACATGTTGGGCCGCGTCTTCAACGGCCGCGGCGAGCCCATCGACGGCGGTGCTCCCCTGATCGCAGAGCAGACCCTGGACATCAACGGAATGCCCATGAACCCCTACTCCCGCGACTTCCCCTCGGAGTTCATCCAGACGGGCATCTCGACGATCGACGGGCTGAACCCCATGGTCCGCGGCCAGAAGCTGCCCATCTTCTCGGCGTCAGGCCTCCCCCACAACCGCATGGCGGCGCAGATCGCGCGCCAGGCCACCGTCATCAGCGGACACGAGGACTTCGCCGTCGTGTTCGCGGCCATGGGCATCACCTTCGAGGAAGCCTCCTTCTTCATGGAGGACTTCCGCAAGACGGGCGCGCTGGAGCGCACGGTGCTCTACATCAACCTGGCGGACGACCCCGCGATCGAGCGCATCAGCACGCCGCGCATCGCCCTGACCGCCGCGGAGTACCTGGCGTTCGAGTGCGGTATGCACGTCGTGGTCATCCTGACGGACCTCACGAACTACTGCGAGGCCCTGCGCGAGATCTCCGCGGCGCGCAAGGAGGTCCCCGGTCGCCGCGGCTACCCCGGCTACCTCTACACGGACCTCGCGACGATGTACGAGCGCGCCGGCCGTCTGAAGGGCAAGGTGGGCTCCATCACCCAGATCCCGATCCTCACCATGCCGGAGGACGACAAGACGCACCCCATCCCGGACCTTACGGGCTACATCACGGAGGGCCAGATCATCCTGAGCCGCAGCCTGCACCGCCAGGGCATCTACCCGCCGGTGGACGTCATGCCCTCCCTGTCCCGACTGAAGGACAAGGGCATCGGCAAGGACAAGACCCGCGAGGACCACGCGGACCTGATGAACCAGTTGTTCGCCGCCTACTCCCGCGGCAAGGACGCGAAGGAGCTGGCGGTCATCCTGGGCGAGGGCGCGCTCTCCGATGAGGACAAGGCCTTCGCCAAGTTCTCCGACGTCTTTGAGGACACGTACATCCGCCAGGGCGAGTACGAGAACCGAACGATCCAGGAGACCCTCGACCTGGGCTGGAACCTGCTCACCATGGTCCCGACCAAGGAGTTGAAGCGCGTCCGCGACGCCTACATCGACAAGTACTTGAAGCCTCTGCTCGAGAAAAAGGCGGCACAGGGCGCGAAGGCCTGAGGGGGCGGTGAGCGATGGCACGCATCAACGTGAACCCCAACCGCATGGAGCTCTCCAAGCTCAAGAAGCGGCTGACGACGGCCGTCAGGGGCCACAAGCTCCTGAAGGACAAACAGGACGCCCTGATCAAGGCGTTCCTGGAGAAGGCGCGCGCGGGCAAGGAGCTGCGGGAAAAGGTCGAGAAGGAGCTGGCGGAGTGCTACGGCACCTTCGTGCTCTCCCGTGCGCAGACGACCCCCGAAGTGCTGGAGCAGGCGCTCATGTTCCCCGGCGCGAGCTGTTCGCTGTCCGTGAAGTGGCGCAACGTCATGAGCGTCATGGTCCCGGAGTACGACGTCGAGCAGGAGGGCAACCCCGTGAACTACGGCTTCGTCTCCGTCCCCGTGCTGCTGGACACCGCGCTCGAGCAGTTCAGCAAACTGATCCTCCGGCTCCTGGAGATGGCGGCGGAGGAAAAGGCCATCCGCATGATGGCCGGCGAGATCGAGCGCACCCGACGCCGGGTCAACGCCCTGGAGTACGTCATGATCCCCAACTACAAGGAGACGATTCGCTACATCAGCATGAAGCTGGACGAACAGGAGCGCTCCACGCTCAGCCGCCTCATGAAGATCAAGGAGATCGTCTCGGCCTAGCGCCGACGGCCCACAAGTCAAAAAGGGTCCCCCTCGCGCGAGGGGGACCTGTTTTTACCTGTGGGGCCGAAATCGGCTATAATAAATTCAAGAGGTTGTGGCTTGCCGCGCCTCAACCCGTTATGGAGAAGGTGAATGCCATGACCTGCGGACGCGAAGGCCTGACGACCGAGTTGTCGCCGGAGGAGTTGGAGCGTTGCGTTCGTTCCGCAAACCTCCTGAACGACGTGGTCTTCAAGTACCTCTTCGCCACGAAGGGGAACGAGGAGAACCTTCTGCGCCTCCTGAACGACGTCCTGGCTCCAGGGCCGGGCATCGTCTCCCTGCAGTACCTGGATCGGGAGAACGATCCCCGTCGGGACGAGGGCCGGACCTCCTGCGTGGACGTCTTGGCCCGCGCGGAGGACGGTCGGGTGTGCCACGTGGAGGTTCAGCTGGGAAGAGAGGGCTACTTCTTCGAACGGGCTCTCTATTACGCCTCGTGCAGCTACTCGGACCAGTTGTCCGTCTCCGACAGCTACGACAAGCTGAGGCCGGTCATCTTCGTATCGATCCTGAACTTCTGCCTTTTTCCGGATCGCGCGGAGGACTGGCGATCGCTGCACCGGCTTCTGGACGTGAAGGAACAGCGGAGTTACTGCGACGGCATGGAGTTTCATTTCATCGAGATGCCGAAGCTGAAACGCCTGACGGCGGCGGGCCGCGTCGAGGATGTGGGCCTGAGCCGCGTGATGAAATACCTTGGCCGGATAGGAGGGGAAGTTGAGATGGAGCGATTGGTGAAGTGCGACCGGGGGATCGAGCGGCTTGAGGATGGGGTCCGGACGTTTTTCCGCAAACGGGGGAACCTCGCGCTCTACAGGATGCGAGAGCGCGCCGAGACGGACTACCGCAGCAACCTGAAATTCGCGGTGCAGGAGGCCATGACCGAGGGCGAGAACAGGGGCAGAGACTTGGGCAGGGTTGAAACGGCGCGGCGGATGCTGGACATGAGTTTATCTCCAAGTCAGATATCCCAGGCGACCGGCCTGTCCCTTGACGAGGTCGAAGCACTGAAGGACAACGCCGCCGGGGCCTGAGCACTTCGGGTTCAACACGCTCCCTTCCTGGAATCGCCGGCAGTCCGCCCGTCCCATCAGGGGTGATGAGAGCAAAAACTTGCGGCCGGCATCTTTGACCGCCAACAGGTCCCCCTCGCGCGAGGGGGACCTGCTTTCACATCGTGCGGGGCCATTATCGTGTCATCGCTCGAAGGACCTCCGTATCACCTGAGGCAGCGCCTTGTCCTTCAGGAGCTCCGCCTTCAGCTGTGCCGCGCGCTCCGCGTCGGCTCCCTCGCAGAGGCAGTACAGGCGACACCTCACCTGCGTGGCCCACCGCGACGAGGAATAACGCTTCAGGAACTGCTCAAGCACGCTGCGGGCCTGCTCCTCCCTCGGTTCGGCGAAACCGTCCAGGCAGAGGTCCGCAAGCGCCCAATGGGCGGCTTCCGCCTCCTCCGTGTCCGGGCAACGCTCGATGATCTGGCGCAGAAGGACCTCCCGCGCATCGGGGTCCTCGGAGGACCCCAGGCGGGACAGCTCCGCCCGAAGCTCCCTTGCCGTCTGCTCGGCGGCTGCGTCCCCCTCGGCCCCCAGGGCCGGCGTCGGCGGATTTGCCAATAAGAGTGCCCCCAGCAGAAGGGCCCCTCCCCTAGCGGACTTTCCAAAGATACGAGACATGCACACCAACACCTCCGGCGCCATTGTACCCCGACAGCCCCCCTTAGACAAACGCAGCACGTTGAAATACGCCAGGAGGCTGACGCGCTCCTCAAGACGGCCTGGCCACGCCCCAAACGCCAAAATGGCAATGGAGAGTTGCAGCTATCTAAAATTAGAGCTATACTTCTATTGTTTCATCATTTTAATTTTTAAAGGAGTGGTTAACGTGAGAAACAAATCATGGCGTTTCGGTACTCTGTTGTCCGTGCTCCTCATCGCCCTGCTGGCACTGGGCGGATGCGGCGGGGGCCCCCACAACATCCCGGGGAACACCCCGAACCCCAGTCCGAATCCTAACCCTGCTCCCAATCCTCAGCCTCAGGTCGGGGTGTTGAAGGATTGGGAGGGAGAGTGGAAGAGTTTCTACGGTTCCTTGGATGCGCCCGAGATTGACGCCGTCTGCGAGAAAGCTGCGGCGTCCTTGCCCGCTTACACCAAGAAGGGTGTGAAGAGTGCCCTTGGTCGTTCTTACCAGACCGCTTTCGACAGCATAAAGGTGGAGGGAAGCGGGATCACCTTCATGGACTCCAAGGGAGCCTCCCTGGGAACCCTGACCTACGCGTCCCGCGGGGTCGAAAAACGGAAGTTCGGGACCTTCGACATCGAGTGGCATCAGTTCGAGGCGGCAAGCGGCGCGTCGGATAAGATGAAGGGATACAAGTACCTGGTGATGCTCAAAGTGCACAGCGATACTCCGGAGGGAGTCAAGCACTGGCACATGCGCTACGGAAGCGAGAGCCTCAAGGCACTGATCGACGATGCCGCCAAGGCCATGTGGTGGCCGACGCTCTGCGCACCGGGAGATGTCGCCCGCCTCTTAAAGGATATGTCGACCCCTGAGGCCGTGAAAGAAATTGTCGATATGTTCAAGAGCGTCAACCCGCTCGACGGCTGGAAGGGCACTTGGGTGAACCCCATCAGCTTCCTGGACGACCCCCTGATGAAGCCCGTCTACGAGGCGGTGTCGAAGAAGGCCGCGGTGAAGGGGAAGACCTACACGCCGGAGGCCGTGAAGGGCTTCATGAAAGACACGATGCTGAAATCCGACTTCGCCGGCGGGGCGAAGGTGGAGGGAAACAAGTTCACCTTCATGGACGACAAGGGGGCCGTCAAGGCGACGGTGTCCTACGTCTTCGACGGCATCGAAGCCCGGAAGTTTGGAGAGTACCCCATACCGTGGGCCGTCTTCAAGGCCGAGGCCGAGGGACCCTACAAGTACCTTACCCTGCTGCCGAAGGGCAAGGACAGCGAGGACGGGTTCATCCACTTCCACATGCGCTACGGGGACAAGAGCGTGGAGGCCCTGCTGGACGATCCGAAGTTGGCCATGTGGTTCCCGACGCTCTGCGAGTCCACGACGACGGCTGCGAAGTTTGCCCACGACATGCTTGAAGAGGCGGACGAGATGGTGGAGATGCTGCCCTAACCCGGCTTATCCACGCCAAAGATCAAGGGAAGATTGAGAGGGAAGGGGCCCTGAGGGGTCCCTTCCCTCTTTCGTTTACAGCCCCCGTCGGAGGGCAGGCGTTGTCCTGCCCCGACTTTTTCTGCTATACTTTGGGCAACGAAGGACAATGTCTTACGTTATGCCCAAAGGCGTCTGCGCTCGCCGAAGGGTTTTCAGGAGTTTAGGAAGGAGAGATTTTTTCGATGGACGTGGACTTCTTCAACGCGATTCTGGACCGTCAGTCCCAGGACGCCTCCGAGGCGGAGGCCTTCTGGGACGCGAGGGCCGAGTCCTTTCTCGCCAGCAAACGCACCTACGGCGCCGACCTGACGGAGCGCGTAGTCCGTTGCCTGACCGGGGGAGGGATGCTCGGCCCGGAAACCTCCGTCCTGGACGTGGGCTGCGCCTACGGGAGCTATGCGCTCCCCTTCGCCGCCGTCGCAAAGGACGTGGTCGCCGCGGACGTTTCCTCCAGGATGCTGGAGCTCTGTGCGGAGCGGGCCAAAGCGGCCGGAGCCTCCAACCTGCGGATCCTGAAGCACGATTGGGAGCTCGATGAAATCGGTGACCTGAAGGGGTGCTTCGACCTGGTGTTCGCCTGCATGTGCAGGCCCGCGCGGACCTCATCGGGGCTGGCGAAGATGGCCGCGGCCAGCCGGGGGGTCTGCGTCGTCGCGCAGTACGTTGCCATGGAGGACTCCCTGGCGGAGTCCATGGCCGGGGAGCTGGGGCTCGACCGAGGCGACGACCCCCACAACGACCGGAGCATCGCGTGGGCGATCTTCAACCGGCTGTGGCTGGACGGCTTTCTCCCTCGCATGGACTTTGCGGAGCGGATCGAGGATCGGACGCTCACCCTGGAGGAAGCCCTTGATCGCTACGGGATGGGCCTGGGCAGGGCGGCCTCGGAGCGGGGAACGGACCTTCGGTCGCTCCTGAGCGCGCGCGAGGAGAAGGGAGGCGTCCGCACGCGGGCGCGGGCCGTCCTGGCCCTGATCTCGTGGAGGCCGTCGGAGCGCGGGCACTTCACCGCTCCGACCCAGTAAACGCCTCGGCAGGGGGGAGGACCCTGCGTTCTCCCCTCTTCGCCGCCGCTCATCGAGGCAACCCGACCGTTGCAGGCTGTCGATGCTGCAGATTTCCAAATGAACTGACAATTTTTGGAGGGATTGATCGTGTCGGTTTTTTCCAGTCGTTCCACCCGTGGTTCGCGCTCCGGAGCCCTGCGGCTCAGGAGCAAGCTGCTCCTCGGCATCCTGTCCGTCGTCCTGATCGTCTTCTGCTCCGTCATCGCCTACGTGACGGTCTCCACGTCGAACATGGCGTCCCGCGACGCCGAGGTCCTGACGTTGGCCTCCATCGGTGAGGTCGCGCTCGACATCCAGAATCAGATCAAGGGCAACATCGACATCCTCCTGACGGTCGCCGGAGCGATCCCCCGCATCGACAGCAAGGCACCCAACGCGCGGGAAACCGTGCTGGCGCTCCTTGAGTCGGGCGCCCTCCAGAGGCCGGAGATCGTCTCCATGTGGGTGGCCTTCGAGCCGGACGCCTTCGACGGGCGCGACGGCGACTTCGCGGACAGCGAGTGGTACGGCAAAAAGGGACAGTTCACGGCCAGCTTCGTCGAACGGAACGGCCAGGCCGTCCGCACCCGCGACGTGACGGCCGAGACGATCTACGCCTCCGGCAACGAGTACTACACGACCCCACTCAAGACGGGCGAGACGATCGTCGGGAACCCGGAGTTTTACACTTATCAAAACGGCGTCAAGACCCTGATCTCCTCCATCTCCGTCCCCATCAAAATCGACGGCAGGACCGCCGGAGTGGTCGGGATCGACATGGACTATGCTCTGATCCAGGAACGCATGAAGACCTTCCGGATCCTCAGCGATCGGACCGCCCTTCTCCTGATCGACGACGACGGCTTCGTCATCTACTCTACGGTCCAGTCGATGATCGGTCGACAGCTGGGGGACATCATTCAGGGCCAGAAGACGGCCCCGCAGGTCCTTCAGGCCGTCCGGGAGGGTAGGCAGTTCATGGAGTACGACTACGCCGTGGCGACGAATGACCAGTCGCTGAAGGCCTATGCGCCGGTGACCCTTGCCCCCGCGAAACAGACGCTGTGCGTCAACGCGCTGGTCCCCATGTCCGTGATGCTGGCGGAGTCGAGGGCCATGACCCGCAACACGATCCTGACCGCCATCGTTGGTCTTCTCATCCTCTTCGGGGTAGTCTACTGGCTCAGCGGGCGCATCGTCCGCCCCATCCTCGCGTTGAGCGAGATCATTCACCGCGCCTCGGAGCTCGACTTCATGTACGACCGCTCAAAGAACTGGCTGCTGGACTACAGGGACGAGATCGGTGAGATGACCCACAACTACGCCCTCCTGCAGGGCACTTTGACGCACTTTATCCGCGACCTGAACAGGGAGGCGCAGACCTTTGCCTCCGGGGCACAGAACCTCGCGGCCATCTCGGAGGAGTCCGTAGCCTCCATGGAGGAGGTCAAGGCCTCCGTAGACGAGGTCGCCCACCTTTCCGCCGAGAACGCGAAGGCTCTGGTGAGCACCAACACGGCGGTTGACGAGGTCTCGCGCGCCGCCGCCGCAACGGCGCAGTCCTCCGAGGAGGGGGCCGGGATCGCCGCCCGCACGGCGGACCTCACGCAAAGCGCCTTCGCCGAGGTGGACTCCGTCATCGCCAGGATTCGACAGGCTGAGGACCGTTCCCGCGCCGGCGGGGAGTCGATCGGGAAGGTCAACGGGTCGGTGAACGCCATCGCAGGCTTCGTCACGACGATCACGGGCATTGCGGACCAGACGAACCTTCTCGCGCTGAACGCGGCGATCGAGGCGGCGCGCGCGGGCGAGGCCGGCCGCGGGTTCGCGGTGGTGGCCGAGGAGGTGCGCAAGCTTGCCGAGGAGTCGGGCAATGCGGCGCAGGAGGTGCAAAAGCTGATCTCCAACCTGGAGGACGACTCGAACCAAGCGAGCGCGGTCATCCGGGAACTGGGCGAGCTGCTGAGCGAGACGGTCAAGAGCTCCGGCGAAGCGCAGGACAGCCTGAAGCGCGGACTTGACGAGGTGAACGCGCTGAGCGGACACATGCAGACGATCGCGGCCGCGGCGGAGGAGCAGGCGGCGTCAAGCAGCGAGATGGCGAACTCGGTGGGCCAGGTGTCGAGCGCGACGGCGGAGGTCGGCAGGACCCTGGAGGACATCAAAAAGGCGACGGGCGGGACGGCCGCGGCCAGCGAGAATGTCGCCACGGAGGCCCAGAGGATGAGCGAGGGCGTGGCCCGCCTGGAAGTCATGGTGGGGCGCTTCCGGTTCGACGAGGAGGACGAGGGGAAGGGCGGCACAGCCCTGCCCTCAGGCCGATAGACCGGGCCAGTATGGCCAGTATAGTACGGCGGTCCCGAAGGGGACCGCCGTACCGCATTCCGGAGCGCCCACGAAAGATGGGGACGGAAACAGATACGGTCATGCGCCGGATAGAGACAATATCGTGGCGGACTGTCAGAAATCAAAAACCCCGCTTTTGAGCGGGGTTTTATAGCATAACGGACGGAGCCGGATGATCTTCTGGAGGCGGCACCCAGATTCGAACTGGGGGTAAAGGATTTGCAGTCCTCTGCCTTACCACTTGGCTATGCCGCCCTTAAAATCGGCGCGTCAAAACACCTCGGACGCGCCTTTCACCTCAGTTATTCTAACGGCAAACGCACGCTTCGTCAAGCGCCAGGGCCCATCCGCCTTCAGCCCCTCATTTTTTCGTGTAGAGGAAGGGCCCGGCCATCTCAAAGCCCAGCTTGCGGTAGTCGAATATCTGCTCCGTGGACCCCACCAAGAAGTAGCCTCCGGGGGCCAGAGCGTTGAAGAACTTCTGGTAGAGGGCGGCCTTCGTCTCGTTCGTGAAGTAGATGACGACGTTGCGGCACAGGATGAGGTCGAAGCCCGTCCCGAAGGAGTCGTCGATCATGTTGAAGCGCTTGAAGGCGACGCGCCGCTTGATCTCCTGATTGACGTCGTAGGATTCGCCGCCGTCCTTCGTGGTGAAGTACTTCGCCAGGTACTCCTTTGGCGCGTTGACCAGCTGAGCCTTGACGTAGTGCCCCTTCTGGGCGATGTCCAGGGCGCCCTGGTCGATGTCCATCGCCAGGACCGGCGCGGAGGCCTCCAGCCCACAGACCGCGGAGAGAATGGCCAGGGAGTAGGGCTCCTCCCCCGTGGCGCAGCCCGCGCTCCACAGCTTCAGGCGCCGATTACCGCGCTTTTGCGTCAGCTCCGGAATGATCTTGTCCCTGAGCTTCCACCACTGGGAATCGTTCCGAAAGAACTCCGACACGTTGATCGTCAGATAGTCCAGAAACTCCCGCAGCCGCTTGGAGTCGTTCTTGATCATGTTGAAGTACTCGTCGTAGTTGCCCTTCACGCCCCACCGATCCATCTGCATGTGGATACGGCGGTGAATCTGCTCCTTGTAGGAGTTCAGGTCCAGGCCGATGATCTTCTGCATCTTCTGCTTGAACGCTGAGTATGCGGGCGAATCGTACTGCGTTGCCTCTGGCATGGTCGGTACCTCCCGAACCGGTTTGAGGGAGGGACCCACGGGTCGGCCCTCCATTCCACGATGTCCCTGATGCCCCACGATATCCACGGCCTCCGGAGGGCGCTCCGCCACCCCGGAAGCGGCTAGTCCTCCAAGACCTCTTTCTCCTTCGCCTTGTAGATTTCGTCCACCTTCTTGACGTAGGCGTCCGTCTTGTCCTGCACGCCCTTCGTCAGCGTTTTCAGGTCGTCCTCCGTGATCTCCGAGGCCTTCTCCTGCTTCTTCAGGGACTCGATGGCGTCCCGTCGGTAGTTGCGGACGACAACCCGCGCGTCCTCCGCCTTCTTCGCCAGGAGCTTCGTCAGCTCCACGCGGCGCTCGCGCGTCAGCTCCGGCAGCGTCAGGCGGATGCTGGCTCCGTCGTTCTGCGGCGTCATCCCGATGTTGGCCGCCAGGATGGCCTTCTCGATGGCCTTGAGGCTGGTCCGGTCGAAGGGGGCGATCTGGATCGTCCGGCTCTCCGGAATGGTGATGTTGGCGATCTGCTTGAGTGGGGTCGGCGTGCCATAGTAGTCCAGCTTGATGTCGCTCACCAGGCCGGGGTGGGCCCGCCCCGTGCGGATTGACAGGTACTCGTTCTGCAAAAAGTCAATGGCTTTATCCATGCTCTCCTGAAGCTCTTTGAGCTCGTCCTTCGGCATAACGTTCCCTCCTTAAAAAGTATCGTCCTGACGATCGGGGCATGAGGCAGCGCCCCTCAGGCATCCTCCACGATTGTACCAATTCGCTCGCCGTTGACAAGAGCCGAAACGAGACATCCCTTCTTTTGAACGTTCAGCACCAGGATGGGGATGCGGTTCTCGCGACAGAGGGAGAAGGCGGAGGCGTCCATCACCTCGATGTTGCGCTGCAGGGCTTCCGAGTAGGACAGGTGAGGGAAGAACCTCGCCTCCGGATGGCTCTTGGGGTCGGCCTCGTAGATGCCGTCCACCTTCGTCCCCTTCACCATGCAGTCGACGCCCATCTCCGCAGCCCGCAGCGCGGCCGTCGTGTCCGTCGAAAAGAAGGGATGCCCCGTCCCCGCGGCGAAGATCACGATGCGCCCCTTCTCCATGTGGCGCAGGGCGCGGCGGCGAATGTAGGGCTCGGCCACCTCCCGCATCTCGATGGCCGTCTGCACCCGCGTGGGCACGCCCATCTTCTCCAGCACGTCCTGCAGCGCCAGCGCGTTGATGACCGTGCCCAGCATCCCCATGTAGTCCGCCTGGGAGCGCTCGATGCCCAGCTTCTGCACGTCGCGGCCGCGCAGCATGTTGCCGCCCCCCACCACGAGAGAAAGCTGAATACCGGCGCCGTGCAGCTCCACCATCTCAGCCCCGACCCGACGCACGGCGTCGAAGTCCAGGCCGAAGCGTTCGTCCCCCGCCAGGACCTCGCCCGACAGCTTCAGAAGCACCCGATTGTACCTTGGCATATCGCACCCCACTCCTCTCTCAGGCCCCATGCAGCCAGCCCGGCGCAGGCATCCGCATGCCTCCGGCAGGGGCTCCGCCTGCGCCGCTCGCATACAAAACACTCCGGCGCGGAGGAATCCCACGCCGGAGCCTTTTCAATCCCAACAGGGCCTACTCGCCGATGGAAAAACGGGCAAAACGCTTGACGACGATGTTCTCCCCCAGCTTGGCGATCATGTCCGTGACCAGGTCCTTGATCTTCTTGTTGGAGTCGCGGATGTACTCCTGCTCCAAGAGACAGCTCGTCTCGTAGAACTTGCGAACCTTGCCCTCGAGGATCTTGTCGATGGCCTGAGCCGGCTTGCCCTCTTCGATGAGCTGCTGCCGGTAGATCTCGCGCTCCCGCTGCAGCACGTCCTCAGGCACGTCCTCCGGACGGACGTACTGCGGGTTCGCAGCGGCGATCTGCATACAGATCTCATGTCCGAGGTGGTTGAACTCGTCCGTCTTGGCCACGAAGTCCGTCTCGCTGTTCAGCTCGAGCAGGGCGCCCACCTTGAAGTTGGTGTGGATGTACTGAAAGACGCGACCGTCGCTGGCCGCGCGATCCGCCTTCTTGGCGGCCTTGGCCAGGCCCTTCTCGCGAAGGTAGTCGATGGCCTTCTCCATGTCCCCGCCCGACTCGGCCAGGGCCTTCTTGCAGTCCATCATTCCGGAGCCGGTGCGCTCCCGAAGCTCCTTGACGATCGCAGCAGTGATCTCAGCCATCGTTTATGCCTCCTCGTACTTGTTGTCGGAGTAGGTCTCGTGCAGGCGCTCGCGGGTGTCGATCGCGTCCTCCGCCTTCGCCTCAGGCGCCTCTCCGGCCTCCGCCGAGGCGTCGTCCTCGCCCTGACGCCCCTCGATGACGGCGTTGGCCATGAGCCCCGTCACCAACTTGATGGCGCGGATGGCGTCGTCGTTGCCGGGAATGGGGTAGTCGATGACCTCCGGGTCGCAGTTCGTGTCAACGATGGACACCACCGGAATGCCCAGCCTGCGGGCCTCGGCGATGGCGTTCTCCTCGCGGCGCGGGTCGATCAGGAAGATCGCGTCCGGCACGGCGTTCATCTTGGCGATCCCTCCAAGGTACTTCTCAAGCTTCGTCTGCTGCTTGCGAAGGGCCGCCACCTGCTTCTTGTTGAGCTTCTCCCACTCGTTGTCCTCGTCGTACTTCCGGAGCTCCATCATCCGCTGCACGCGGCTGCGGATCGTGGGGAAGTTCGTCAGAAGCCCGCCCAGCCAGCGCTGGTTGATGAAGTACTGACCGCAGCGCGTCGCCTCCTCGCGGATCGTCTCCTGCGCCTGGCGCTTCGTGCCGACGAACAGAACGTGCCCGCCCTCCGACACGGTGGTGCGGATAAAGTCGTAGGCCTTGTCCAGCCCCCTCACGGTCTTCTGCAGGTCGATGATGTAGACCCCGTTGCGCTCCGTGAAGATGTAGGGCTTCATCTTGGGGTTCCAGCGGCGCGTCTGGTGCCCGAAGTGGACCCCGCACTCCAGCAACTGCTTCATGCTCACAACTGCCAATTCTTATACCTCCCAAAGGTTAGGCCTCCGCCCCGCTCTGCAACTCCGGATTTCGCGATCCCAAAGGGACACCTCTGGCTCCCCGGCGCGGGTGCGTGTGTTTTTTGACACGGTGATTAGTATAACACAGAAAGGCCTCAAAGAGGCGAGAGCGTCAGTGGAGGCCGCGCTCCCCGGCCGACCGCCGGGCCGGCATGAGGAGCGTTGCCGCCCCCATTGCCACGAAGGAGAGGAGGATGCCGCACGTGGTGGCGTTGAGCCGGGCAAAGCCGACGTCCACCAGGTGGGTCGCCGTGTCCAGCACCCCGAAGCCCAGGTTCACCGTCGCTGTGCCGCTGTAGAACGTGCAGAAGAGCGTGAGGAGGACGCCCAGTACCGCGGAGAGGATGGCTCCCGTGGTCGAGGCGCGGGAGGTGAGGAGGCCGAGGACGAGGGGGGCCGCCAGGGAGACGCTCATCAGCGAGTAGAAGATCGTGAGGGCCGAGATGATGCTCTCCAGCCGCAGCGCGAGGAATACGCCCGCCACGCCTGAGGCGAGGCTGACCAGCCGCGAGCCCCAGAGCAGCCCCCGATCCGACAGGGAGGGGTGCAGGAAGCGCTTGTACAGGTCGTTTGTGATGGAACCGGCCAACATGTAGAGCACCGCGTCCGCCGTGCTGACCTCCGCGGCGAAGATGGCGGCGAGGGAGAGGGTGGCGATGGAGAAGGGCAGCATCTCCTTGATGGCCGTGGGCAGGGCCAGGTCCGCCCGGCTGAGGTCCGGGAAGCAGGCGAAGGCAGCCACGCCGATGAACACCGGGATGACGGCAAAGACCAGCTGGACGACCCCGCCCAGCGCCGTTCCCCAGCGAATGGTGCGCTCGTCGCGGGCGCCGAACACCTTGCCGATGAGCCCCGGCGAGATGAAGAAGGAGGGCACCAGCATGACGAGGTAGCCGACGATGGCCGTGGTCCCCATGCCGCCCATGGAGAAATAGGCGTCCGTCCGCTCCGCTTCCGCCAGGTTCTGTCCCACCTTCGCCGTCAGCCCCTCCCAGCCGCCCACGAAGGACCAGATGAAGGGCAGCGCCGCCGCGAACCCCGCGAGGATGACGGCCACCTCCACCAGGTTGACGACGGCTGCCGAGAACAGGCCCCCCGCCGCGAAGTAGAGCGTCGTCACCACCGCCCCCGCGACGACCCCCACCGTCGTGGGCACGCCTGCCGCGACCTGGAGGATCCAGGCGATGCCCAGTAGCTGCCCCGCGAAGAGCGCCAGGGTCCCCACCGCCATCATCGCGGAGAGCAGGCCGCGAAAGGCCTTGCCGTAGCGTAGGTCCAGCCAGTCGCTCAAGGTGTAGAGGTTGTGCCGGACCGCCAGGCGCCAGATCCGGGGGCCCACCCAGAAGGCCAGGATCATCGAGCCGATCCCTGCGCTGCCGATCCACCACCAGGCGGAGAGGCCGTGGCGCCAGGCCAGGGCCGAGACGCCCACCGTGGAGCCCGCGCCGAGGTTCGCCGCGGTCAGCGTTGTGAAGAGGAGGGCAGGCCCCAGCCTGCGCTCCGCCACGAAGAACCCCTCCGCGCTGGTAACGCGCCGCCCCACCAGCGCACCGATCAGGATCAGCAGCACCGCGTAGCCGAGGATGAACAGGACGTACCCGTTGCTCAAAAGCGACAGCGCCTCAGTCATGACCATGACCTCCGTCCTCCGCCCGACGGGGAAGCCTGAAAAAACTGCAAAAAAAGGCCTGCCGAGGCATACTGCACCCCCAAGCAGGCCACGTCTTCCATGTCAGGCGAATTGAGATAATAAAAATGGCTGGGGAACAGGGATTCGAACCCCGATTACCTGATCCAGAGTCAGGCGTGCTGCCGTTGCACCATTCCCCAACGCTCAACAGAAAGATATTTTATCAGGGGAACCCAAAAAGTCAATAGTCAAACCGCTGGTTCAACGTCTCCCCTATCAAGAGCCTAAAAGGAGGGACGGCCCGAAGGCCGCCCCTGTCGATACTCAGCGCATCGCCGTTTCAGCCCCGCCCGACGCTTCCCCTTCGCGCGGACAAGCCCAGAGCCACGGCTTCCTGCCTACTTGAAGACGACTTCCTCGTCGTCCTCGGTCGATTCCCCTTCATCCGAGGGGGCAGTGGGTTCGGGGGACGCATTGCCCTCCGACGGAGACGGGGTATTATCGTTGTCCCTCTTCCTGGGGTCCGGTGCCGGAGAAGCGTCATAGTCCGCGTCGTGCGCGTTCTTCGTGCGATCGATGAAGGCCTTGGGGGGGCGCACTTCAACGTACGTGCTGGCGTTGTTAATCATGTACCACAGGCCGTCGAACTCCTTCATCCACACGACCCTCGGGCTGTCGGCCCCGGAGTTTCGCAGGAAGACCCTAAGGTATCCCTGTTCCTGCACCTTCTTGCCCACGACGAGATTGAAGTTGTCCGGCGACATCCGGTAATCGTTCTCGGGCGAGGTTCCTTCCGCAAAGCCGCGGAAGATGTGGTGCATCTCAGGATCCCGCAGGCGCTCCGCGAACGTCGACAAGTTGTTCGACTGTTCGATCGGCCTGTCGTAGTGCAGAGCGTAGCGCACCATCTTCGAGCCCTCGGCCCGCGTTGCCTCGTTGATATAGCAGAACACAGCCTCAAAGTACAGCTTCACCGCGCCTTCCGGCGTCTTGCCCTCCTTCTGATAGCGGGCTTTGAACTCCTGATAGTCCCGCGGAAGCGCAGCCCAAGCCTCCCCTCCAACGGCAAGGAGCAGAGCCGAAAGCGCCAACACCGTGGACAGTTTTTTCCACATGACGTTTACCTCCTCAATAGCCCTACTTGGACCAGAACAAGTCATACACGACAATGGCAAGCTCGCTGGAGCTGAAGCTGCCCTCCTTCTTGGGCATGAAGACATGTCCTTGATAACCCTCCTTACAACGAGATATGGGTTTTTTTCCCTTCAAACTGAAGAGGTAATTCTGCTGCTCGTCCCACTCCTTGATGTTCAGGTCCTCCTTGTTGAGGGAGTAGAAGGGTTTTTTGCACATGAAGCATTCCCACTCCTTCAAAGTCCCGTGCACGGAGCCGCTGCCCTTCAGGACGACGAACTTGTCCAGGTTCTGGGAGATGAACTCCATCGTGGCCTCGCCCTCGCGTTTTTTATCGAGGATGTGTGACTTCATTCCCCCCTTGCAGGGGTCCAAAGGCTTTCCCCGGTCGGACAGCTTCGACATCCTGGCAAGCTGGACATCCTGCTTCATAAAAATATCATCGTCCAGCTTATCCCCTTTGAAGCCGTAAAATATCTTGTCACACACCCGACACTGGTACTCCACGATCTGCACCTTCGTCGCCGCGAGGGCCATCCCCGCGGGGAACAGCAGACAGAACAACAGGATTGCCCAAAGGAAGAACCGTACTGTCCGTCTCATCTTCAAGAACCTCCATTCCGTCTTTTAACACCAAACCGCTTTGCCCCTGCGCCCCTTCACGCGCAGTTCCTACGCCAGGACGACGGCCTCACCACCAAAGAAGGATGTCCCCCCCAAGAGAGGGGACGAGGCCCTTCCATGCGTCCTGCGTGCCCGCGCAACGAGGCAACGTCCCATACCGGCTCGCAACATCATGGCAACGCATGACAGCTCCCTCCCCAAAGGTTCCATATGACTGAAACAGATTCCCTCGTAAAGCCTGAATCGTCGCCATTCTACAAAGGGCCTTCGAGGCTGTCAAGGCTGGTGTTTCCCACCCGACCCACGGGTCGCGACGGCTTTGCCGGAGCTCGAGACTGTCATCGCACAGGTCAAGCTGGTAGCCAAGACGCTAAAGGCGATCCAGGTCCAGGAGAGCAAGAAGGCAGTTCGCGAAAAGGCCAACGTCGTGGTTGGCCCACCGAAAGAAATGAAACTTAAGACCTGCTAGAAAAAGTCAAGGGTTTAATTGAGAAATTCTGGTCGAAGGGGGTAAAAGTTTTTGAGGATTGTAAGGTTTCTGCGAAGTCATGACGGCGTGAATCACCCTCAGGAGTTTTGTGCCGACGGCGGCTAAGGCCTGTTTGGGATGTTTGCCCCTGGCAATCATCCTGTCATAGAATTCTTTGAATACAGGGTCGAAGCGTCGTGCGGCGTTAGCCGCATAGAAGCGCCGCTCGCTGGCTCGAATCTCCTGAATCTCGGAAATCAGGTGGTCGAAGTAGTCCTCATCAAAAATCTGCCCGTTGATAAGCCTGCTCTTGTCCAGCACATACCCCTGCTTTGTGAAGGTGTCCAGCACCTTGGTTGCCCACTGACGGAACTGTGTGGCTCTGCCGGAATTGATCCGATAGCCTACGGCAATGATGGCGGATAGAGAATAGAACTTATAGTGATAGGTTTTCCCGTTATCCGCAACTTGTGCAAAATTTGCACAAGTTGAATCTTCGGACAATTCACCGCTTTCGTATACATTTTTCAGGTGCTTTGTCACAACGCTCCGGTCTACATCAAAAAGCTGTGCAATGGCTTTCTGCGTCAGCCAGACATCATGATCCTGTACCCGCACCTCAATGCCATCCTCATGGGCGTCCTTTGTAAACACAAGAAAATCCACCGTGCTGTTACGGATTTTCAGTTTATCCCTTTTGATATCTGCCATGTTTTTCACCTCAATCCTCCTCGCTGGTTTTCTTCCCCCGGCTCTTATAGACATTATACTAGACCTGTCCACCAACCTTGCAAAAAGGGATCGTGAAGAGTTATTCTTTAGGACATGAATAACTTAAAAAGGCGCGAAGAATTGAAGGAAGAAGAGTATCAAGGGATATTTGGAGTAACAAAGGCTACCTTTGATAAGATGCCGTCGATTTTGGAAGAAGCCTACAAACAACGACATTCCAAGGAGGGAAATCCTCTTAAGAACTTGTCTGTTTTAGACAAGCTGATCATTACTCTGGGATACTATCGAGAGTATCGCACTATGCGACATATCGCCTTTGACTATGGAGTATCGAAAAGTATGGTCCATAAGAGCATTCATTGGGTAGAGGACGTTCTGAATTCAGAGCAAGGAGTTTTCCTTGCCCTCCAAAAGAAGTCTTTTAGAGACAAAAGACGTAAAAGCAGTGCTTGTTGATGTGACGGAGTGTGAAATCGAGCGGCCGAAAAAAAACAGAGAGAGTACTATTCAGGCAAGAAGAAGATGCATACTCTGAAAGTCCAGATCGTCGCCGATGCTTCGACTCGAGATATTCTTTGTATTTCAGTGGGCAAGGGCAAGCAACATGACTTCAAGATGCTTGAAGAGAGCAAAGTGCATTTCTCCCCGCGAATTCAAGTCATCGCGGATAAAGGTTTTCAGGGGCTCAAGAAACTTCATACGAACAGCGTGATGCCGATAAAAGCAAAGAGAGGGAAGCAGTTGTCTGCTCTTGAGAAGATTTATAATGCTGTTGTTTCAAAGTGTGGAATCTATATCGAACATATTAATCGATATATCAAGAGGGTTCGCATCTTCTCTTCCCGCTATAGGAATAGACGTAAGAAATTTGCCTTGCGCTTCTCTTTGATTTGCGGCATATATAACTTTCAACATGGTTAGTGGACAGGTCTAGTATTTAGCGGAGAAGCAAGTACTATATCAAGTACTATATGTTGTGTATTTTTAAAAAGTAAAATTCGTATGTTCAGTATGTTTGTTCAGCATGTTGACACTTGACAAATAATGTGATATAGTGTAATTAAAAATAGAATTAAGGAGGCGCTTTTCATGATTCAAATTAACCCTGGCGCATACGAGGCTCTGCTGGGCAATATCGGTAAGGACATGCTCTCTCACGCTGCCTCTTGTATTGGGCAGTGTACGGGGTGTATGTGCAATTGCCGTTGTTCCTGCTCTGGTGGATATGTTTCTGATTTTGAATGGGAGGTAATGTAAGAATGAGTGCTAATAATGCTCAATACATGCAGCTTTTCGGGATGATTTGTAACGAAGCTGTTGTTATGGCTCGTTGTGCTTGCGTAGTTTGCAATTCTTGCACCTGCGCTTGTTCCTGCCGTGCGGTTCCCAAAATGGAGGAAATCGAATGGTAAATATGTCTCGGTTTACCCATTCCTACGATTTTGGGGAAGCTGTTGCTCTTTACCATTCACTGAGAATGAAGCCGGTGTATTTATCTAAAAATGCTTTCGGGAGCTTGCAGGCGTGGCTTGCAAGCTCCTTTTGCGACAAGATAGAAAATGCACCGAAAGAAATTAAAGCAGAAATTCAAGAACTTGCTAAATATAAAATCCTTACGCAAACACCAAATGAGGATGATAGAGTTCTTAGCTTTGTTCGATCAAAGATACCCTCTCCGGCAGTCAATGTTTGCTACATGATTATGAGTGAGCAGTGTAATCTGGCATGTAAATATTGTTTTTTGGGTAACAATGACTGTGATAAGCGGAGTAATTTTTTGTTAGAAAATATGTCTGCTGAAACCGCAGACAAGGCACTTGCTTTTTTTGTTCGTCAAATCAAAGAATCCGGTTTAGACATCGAAGATAATAAGCCTGTGTTGATTTTTTACGGCGGAGAGCCATTAGTCAATTTCAAAGTGTTGGAATATACGGCGGAAAAAGTTAATGAATTGCGTGATACCGAAAAATGTATGCGTAATATTGAGATGTCTATTGTTACCAATGGATTATTGCTCGATGAGTCCCGCATAAAGAGATTACATGAACTCGGCGTGTCTATCGCAATCTCGATTGATGGATTTACAGAAGAAGCAAACAATATGCGAGTAGATATTACGGGTAAACCCGTCTTTTCTCGTATCTTGGACAAACTCAATCTATGCAAGAGTTTGGGCGTAGATATATCTCTTTCTGTAACCCTGAGCGAGGAAACCATTAAAAACACGAAGGACATTTTGGATTTAGTGGATACCTATGGGGTTAAAGCGTTCGGATTTAATATTATGATGTCGAGCGATACTTTCGTGTTACCTCAAAGCTATAATGAGGCAGCTGCTCAGTTTATTATCGATGAGTTCCTTGAATTACGAGAGCGTGGAATATACGAAGATCGTATGATGCGCAAGCTGAAATCATTTTCCAAAGCGCAAGTTTATTTCTCAGATTGTGCTGCGACTACGGGAGGACAGATTGTTATTGCTCCCAATGGACAGGTTGGTATCTGTCATGGTTGCCTTCATAACAAACAGTATTTTGTGGCACACATTGATGACGATGACTTTGTTGCCGTTAAAGACGAAAACTTTATTGAGTGGTCACAACTAACACCGTTAAATCATGAAGAATGTATGGATTGCCCTGCTCTCGGCATTTGCGGCGGTGGCTGTCCGGTTAATGCAATGTACCTTAAACCCGGCAATACAATTCACTCTATTGACGAGCGATTCTGTGTTCATTCTAAGAAAACTTTGGAGTTTTTCATAAAAGATTTATATCGCATTATTGCTCAAGGACAGGCTGATTCTATCCGGAAATATCCTTGTCGTCGAAAGCCGGTTGCGTATGCGTAGTGGCTGGCATTTGTATGTGTCAGCCACTACTTGCGTAAAACATAATAATACTATAAAATTTACTTGGATAATGTATCAAGGTCGGTTATCGAAAAGAGGTTGAGCATGGAAAAATCAATTAACATTTGGGGGATCGAAACAAATAACCTAAAAAATATCGATGCTCATATTGAGCGAAATGCGATCAACCTGATTATCGGTCCTTCCGGAAGTGGTAAATCGTCGTTGGCATACGATACTATTGCACAAATAGGTCAACATGAATTTATGTCGATGTTTGCAGATAATATTTCTGATCCGACTTACCGTATAAAAGGCTACGAAAATATGCTCGCTGCGGTTCCCATTAGGCAATCAAATTTTAATAACAATATGAGATCCACAATAGGTACTTACTTTGGAATGAACCGAAGTATTATCTTAATTTATGCCGCTATGCTGGGAATTGATGAGGAATTTTTTGTACTAAACAAGGAAGAAAACCTTTGTAGCGAGTGTCATGGATTAGGCCACATCAGAGTATTAGATCCAAATAGAATCATCAATTATGACATTCCACTGGGTAAAAATCCGTTCCGATGGTGGAACAGATACAAAGATTTTTATCAACAAATCATTCAACAATTTTGCGTTGATAAAGATATTGATGATAAAAAGACTTTTCGTCAACTTACAGACAAAGAAAAGAACTTGATTCTGTATGGCGAAAGTGATGAGAAGTACTCTATCCGTTTCAAAAAAAATAATGGGTTATCTCGCAGAAGCACTCGATATTATGGTGTAATGACCGGAAAGCCTATGATGGTGAATTTTGTCCCTAGCGGACAGTTTTACACAGATGAAACCTGCAAATCTTGCCAAGGTAAGAAATATTCTTTACAACATGAACAGTATTTGGTAAATGGGCTGTCGATTGGCGATTTTATGACCACACCATTTGAACAACTTCTAACCTACATTGAAAAAATAATCGATGATATTACAGATACAAATCTTCTTTTTGCAATCAATAACATTCATAGATTTGTAAAAAAAGCTATTGAACTTAAATTAGGCTATTTATTCTTCCACAGAGCCATTCCCACTCTTTCGGGTGGAGAATTACAACGATTAAGGATGATACAGGTATTAAACACGCAACTATCAAATCTTCTTTTAGTTTTAGATGAGCCATTAGCCGGATTATCTGGAGCTGAGAAAAAAGCGGTTTTTCAATCTATTATTGATTTAGCAAAAATGCATACTATTGTCATTGTTGACCACAGTGACCTTTTTGTGAAAAGCTCCAAGAGCATTATAGCGTTGGGCGAAAAAGGTGGATGCAATGGTGGCTATATCATTGATTCAAAGAAGTATTTATCAGAACAGAATGTTAGAAACAAAATCGATGTATTCCCTGCACAGAAGCTGAATCACATCATAATAGAAAATCCCGTCTATTTGTATAATGGTGTAAATCTTGAAATCGGTGAAAACTGCATGAATTTAATCACTGGGCGTTCTGGCATAGGGAAATCAACTTTGTTGCGAGAATACCTTCCTCAATACTATGAGAAATATCTCTATATTAGTCAAAAGCCTTTGTTGGGTAACAAGAACTCCTCAGTTGCCACTGCATTAGATATTTCTACCCATATTTCGGATTTGTTTGCAACCAAGCATAAAAAGGACAGGCGTTTCTTTTCTAACCAAACTGGGTGTGAGGGCGTGTGCGAGATTTGTATGGGAGCTGGATATATAGAATATGACAGTGGGTATGATTCAAAAATTCAGTTGGTGTGCAAAGATTGTGGTGGCACGGGTTTCAATAAAAAACTCCAAAAATATAAATTGCAAAGTAAAAACATCTTTGATATTTGGAACATGACCATTGATGAAGCAATTCCATTTTTTAATGAAATAAATAGTAAAATTGCAGCTTCTTTGAGCGAGGCAGCTTCTCTACTACTTGGACATTTGAAGATAGGTCAACCAATATCGACATTGTCCGGTGGTGAAAACATTAGAGTTAAACTCTTGAAGGCTATGAAATCTACCACCAAAGTATTCGGAATAGACGAACCATTTAAGGGTTTGAGTAATACTGAAATCTATTGTGTTGTTAAATATTTGGACAGGCTTAGGAGCAAGAATAAGACAATCATTGTTGTAGATCACTCAGATATGGTTGACCATTATTTCGCTAAGCATATTGAATTGACTTGTGACAACGGCATACTAATAAACATAAATAATGGCTGATTGCCAAGGGGTGTTTCATGCGTGTTATTTCGCAGAAACACCCCTTGACAAATTTCGTCTCTTCTTCCGATTCCTTTAACTTCAACAATCTGTCATAAGTACGATCAAAATCCGTATACGATTCTGCCTCTATCGTGTATTCCACTCCTTGAAAGTTATTATCATAGGCGAATTGAAACAATTGATCTATCTCTTTGAACCCCCTGTTGCACAGTGCTATCTTTATTTCTGATTGACTCGTCATGTTTCCCACCTCGAAGTAATCTCTCAAACAAAAAAGGGCGACAGCCACGCCGTTTCCTAATCATCCGCATTCAACGAATTTCTAATAGAATTAGAGATAAAATCAACCAAGATGACAACCAGTAAAATCCCCAATAAGATCGTGGTTGTCTCCTTGTACTGAAACAATCTTATCGACGTGATCAGATCAAACCCGATTCCCCCCGCCCCGACGATCCCAAGAACGGTTGAGGACCTAAAATTCATCTCCCATCGAAACAGCACGAGGGATATAAATTCCGCCGTGATCTGGGGGATGACTCCATAGACCAAAACTTGCATATAATTGGCCCCTGTTGCCCTTATCGCATCTATTTTCCCCTGATTTGTTCCTTCGATGGAATCTGCAAGAAACTTTCCCAGCATCCCAGACGAACTGACGCCGATGGCAAGAACTCCAGGCAACGGGCCCAAGCCAACAGCCGCAACAAAAATTAATGCAAACACCATATCGGGAATCGTCCTTATCGTGTTGAGCAACAGCCTGCTCAAATTATAAAAAAAACCATTTGGACTGATGTTTTTCGCAGCCAATATTCCCAGCGGAATGGACAAAAGCACCGCTATAAATGTTCCGCTAACCGAAATATTGATCGTTTCAACAATCGGTTTTACAATGCCTCTCCACTTGCTTACTTTAGGAGGGAACATTCTTCCGGCAATATCTACGATTCCGTCCAGTCCCTGAATCAACTCCTTGAGGCTAAAGCCAATGCTGTAAAAGCTCCAGATAATTACGGCTACAACCGCGACTACCTGAAGCATCCTTTTAAGCAACAGCCACCCGTCTGACGAGGCGTTGACGACAAGTCTGTATTTTGTGCTGACGATCCGGCTATTCTTCATGATTGCTGCCGTATAAAGCTGATATTTCTGAATTAGTGATTTGATCTCTTTTTTTATCCAACACAAGTTCACCGTTCTTTAAACCTACTATTCTAGTTCCATATTCCAACGCCAGACTTAAATTATGATTGCTGACCACGGTTGTGATCCTGTAACTTTTATTGATCTCCTTCAAGATTTCCAAAACCTGCCTTGAGGTTCTTGGGTCGAGGCTCGCTACCGGTTCATCCGCCAACAAGAGGACAGGCCTTTGCGCAAGTGCCCTGGCTATTCCGACACGTTGTCTTTGACCACCACTCAAATGCATGGTTTTTGTATACGCTTTATCTTCCAAACCCACCTGCTTGATGCAATCAAGCGCAATATCAATATCCTCCTCCGAAAACATCTTAAGGCAGGACAGCAGCTTATTGGCGTACGACAACCTCCCGCACAGGACATTTTGTAACACGGTCAATTGCTCGATTAAATTAAAATTTTGAAAGACCATCCCCATCTTTTTTCTAGCGGATATGATGCTCTTCTTATCTCTTATTTCTCTCCCATTAAAGGAGACATAACCTGAGGTGGGCCTTTGAAGAAAATTGATGCACCTCAACAAAGTGGTCTTACCCGATCCACTCAACCCAAGCAACATGATAAAATCACCCTCCTGGACACTCAACGACACATTGTTCAGTGCCCAGGGGGCATTTTTAAAAGATTTCGACAGGTTGCGAATCTCGAGCATTGTCATTGCGCCTCTAAGTCGATGTTCAGCTTTTTTGCAGCCTCTCTTAGAGAATCATAATCCGAATCCTTAACCTCCGCCCACTTTATCGTTGAGCCAAGGAATTCTCTCAATTCCTCTTTTTCCTCATCGGTCAGACCCAGCATAATCGATTTGATTTCCCTCTTGGTTTTATCGTCCAAGCTCCTCCTGTACGCCCAAGCACTGCCTGGAAATTTTTGCGTCGTATGGATTATCTTTGCGTCCTTCTCCGAGATCAACCCCTCCTCCATGATTTTATCATACATAAACGCCACTACGGTGGCACCGTCGACACTCCTGTTTTTCACTGCCAACGCACACGCGTCATGTCCGCCCGCAAATATCACGGAGGCAAAGTCTTTATCGGGGTCTATTCCCATGTTCAACATCTCTAATTTTGGGATCATGTATCCACCCGTAGATGCAGGATCCACAAACGCAAATTTTTTTCCTTTCAGCTGCGTCAGGTTTTCTATGCCGCTGTCAGGATGTACGATGACATACGCCTTATAAAAGCTACCCGTGTTTTTTCTGTAATCCGAAGCAAATGCTTCCGCATCCGCAATGGAGGAGGCCAAAACATAAGAGAGGGGACCGAACATCGCAACATCGATCTTCTTGGACCTCATCGCCTCAATAACGCTTGCATAGTCCGTTGCGGTAAACAACTCCACCTTATAGCCCAGTTTTTTCTCCAGAAATTTCAGAAAAACTTCATATTGGCTGGTGATCTTCGCTATGTCCTCACCCGGTGTTGCTCCAATTCTGATGCACTTGCTCTCAATCTGTTCCTCACGGTTCCCTTCCCCGTCTTCCGAGAGCGCCGTAGACGTTGAAAGGAGTCCTTTACCTGTGTCCGTTTTCTGCAGAACCACCACTGCAATCCCCATAAGAACAAGCGCTGCCAAGAGAACGATACCCCATGACTTTTTCATCGAAGTCTTCCTTTCGATAACAACTTTCGTCAAAATCATTAAGATATTTGACGAAAAATTCCCAAAAACGAGTTATGAGCAGAGGCAATAGAAAACCGTTTTTGGCGGCCGTTTAAAATGTCCCCGTCAAATCTTCGTCACCAAACTTGAAACAGTTTGGCAGTCAAGTAAAGCATTTCAAACGACGCACACAAGCATAATGACCCCAGCAACGGGCAACAACCGCTGCGAAACAATAAAAGGGTTCGAACTGAATGACGAAGGCAAGAGTTTCTTCTTGTCCTGTACCGAGGAGGAAAGTACAGAGGATTCCTTAAGCGTCTTCTCCGAACCGAGATAAAAATGCAGCCCGTGCATGAACGACCGCACATCACGTTTCAGCGCAACGCATCAAGAATCCTCCTTCCTGAAAAGTTTTTGACGGAATAGATTACTTCCGTAATTTTGACGATTTTAACAAAAGGAACAAGCGATGTCAAGGACCTCAAATCCGCAGGTAAAATTTTTAACGTGCGTCGAAAACCGGTTTTGCGCGTTTTTTTGCACCTGAAGAGAGAAAGAGCGGAGTCAGCTCGACTTGTGCAGGAACGGGCTCGATCCTCGATAAAACTGTCTCAACCTGTGGATTGGGGAGGACCATGTGCCGTCGTGTCGTTGTACCTTAAATTCAACGTTCAGGAACGGGAGGTAAAATTTCCGAAAAAACGCAGATTCAATTCAGGTGACTTGTTTTTCTTAGTGAGGGCAAAAGTGAGGGCAAAGATCACGGCCTAAGCGTAACGGGCAGCCAATCTGCGCAAACGTTGAAGGTTTTGCGACGCCATCAAGCTGGCGTAACAAGGCAATGACGCCTTGTTACGCCTACGTAAAATTCCGGAGAAGCGCTGTCGGACAACCTGCAATCAGCGGTCACAGGAACAGTTTTCGTAAATTATCAGCGCTTCCCCATAGTGGTCTGCGCTATTGCTTCTCCACCTCCGCCATCTCCTCGCGCAGCGTCTTCAGCAGCTCTCTTGCGAATTCGGGATTGCGCGAGAGCTCGTAGTATTTTTCGTCCGCGCCCTTGGCGACCTCACGAAAGGCGTTGAACGACTCGGGCGTCAGCTGAATCAATTCCTGACCGTCTTTGAACTCCTTGAGCATCATATCCAGCCTCTTGGCGTTGAGCTCCCGCTGCACCTTATCCACGTAAGGGCGCGTCTCCGCAACGCTCTCCAGAACGATCTTTTGGATATCCTCCGGCAAGCCGTCGAAGAACTTTTTGTTGACGATGTTCTGCATCACGTAGATATTGTGTTTGGACGCTATAAGGTACTTCTGGACGTCCATGAACTTCATCTCTTGAATGATGTAAGGAGCGTTTTCCTCGCCGTCCAGCATCTTGAGCTGAAGCGCGCTGTAGACCTCCGTAAAGGAGAGGGGCACCGGGCTCGCGCCGTAGGCCTTGTAAACGTCAACCAGAAGCTCGGAGGGCATGACGCGGAATTTGACGCCCTTGAAGTCCTCCGGGTTGCGAATTGGCGTGTTGGACGACCAGTACATGGCGCCCTCGCTGAAAAAGCTCAGGACCTTGACGCCCTTGCTCTCGTAGATGGAGTTGAGCTTTTCGTTCAAAGAGCGGCTCGTTGCCAAAAAGCGCTCGTTCTTGTCCTCGTCGCTCGAAAACAGGAATTGCAGCAGGAGGACCTGATTCTCGGGGACGATGGCGCTGCACTGCCCCGGCCCGATCAAACAGAACTCGACGGCTCCGTTCAGGGTCAGCTCGAACATCTCCGTGGGCGTCCCCAACGTGCCGCTGGGAAAGAGGTCCAACTGAATTTCCCCGCCGGATTTTTCCTTGAGCAGCCGGGCGAACTCCTGGGCGTAGAGGTCCGAGACGCTGCCTGCGATCTCCTCGTTGGCCAGACGCCAGTTGTACTTGGCCGCAAACGACGGGGACGCGAACAGAGACAGACTCAACACCAATACAAGCAACCACTTCTTCACTTTCATCAACCTCTCCTTCAACTCGTGTTGTCTTTCGTAAAACGACCTTACCCTGCGCACGCCGTTAACGGACCGAAAGGTCCCGCAAAAACAGAGCGATTTGAGGAAAAAAGATCAAGAGGAGCGATACGACCATCATAATGGCGATGAAGGGAAACGATCCCCGCGTCGCATCCACATACTTCTGACGAAAGATCGCCATGGCCGTGAAGATGTTGCACCCGAAAGGCGGCGTCGTCGAACCGATGGCGGCCTGAAGGGTGACGATGATGCCTATGAGGACGTTGTCCAGACCGGAAGCCGTGATCGCCGGCTTAAAGATAGGCGTCAGGATCATGATGACGACGATGGGGTCCACGAACATGCACCCGAGGAAGTACGCGAGCGTCAAAACGAGCAGGATGCGGACCGCGGAAGGTTCGGCTCCCAGCAGCGGAGGGAGGATCATGTTGGGAATCCGGCCAAACGAAACCGTCCAGGAGAAGGCCTGCCCCATGGCGATGAGGATGAACACGATCGCCGTGACGATTCCGGTCCTGAGAGCGATTTTCGGAAGGTCGGCGAGCTTGATGGAGCGATAGATCAGGTACTCCACCAGAAACGCATAGAGGACCGAAACCGAGGCGGCCTCCGTGGGGCTGAATTTTCCGGAGTAGATTCCGCCGAAGATGATGACGGGAAAGGAAAAGCTCAAGAGTGCGCGTCGAAAGGCCCGCCACTTTTCCGCCCCGGAAACCTCGGCCCGAAGGTTGGAGTCCCCGGACTTAAAATAACAATAAATGCAGAACAGCACGCATAAGAGAATGCCCGGCGTCACGCCCGCGATAAAGAGCTCCCCGACGGAGCACCCTCCCACTACACCGTAGACGATCATATACACGCTGGGAGGGATCAACAGCGCGATAATCGCCGCATTGATGATGAGGGCGGTGGAAAAGGAAGGACTGTACCCCGCCTCCAACAAAAGGGGCCGCAGGGGACCGCCGATGGCGACGACGGTGGCCTGGGTGGAGCCCGACACGGCTCCGAAAAGGGTACAGGCTACGGTCGTTGAGATGGGAAGACCGCCCCTCTTGTGCCCCACCAGACTGACCACGAAGTTCAAAAGGCGTTCCGCCACCTGCCCCGACGTCATGATGTCCGCGGCAAAGATGAACATGGGGACCGCGATCAGGGAGATCGGCTGGATGCCGCCGACCACCTGCTGCACCAGCATGGCGGGATCGATGGGGAAATAAAGCCCTACCGTCAGAAAAGCGGCCGCGCCGAGGGGAATCATCATGGGGAAGCCCAGGACCAACAGCCCGATCATCGTTCCCATCAGGACCCACAACATTCTCCTACACCTCCCTTACGACCCAGTCGTCCTCGCTGCCGACCGCATCCGGTTTGGCAGGCGAGATATAGACCTCCGGGCGCGTCAGGTTCAGATAGAGGGTCCCGAAGTACTGAGCTGCCGTCATGGCAAACCCTATGGGGACCCAGATCATGATGACGTAGATCGGTATCTGGAGCCCCAGAGTGTACTTGTTCATCGTGTAGAGGCCATGAACATAAAGGGCGCTGTAAAAGGTCACATAGCTCATGAAAAGCGCCGTTCCCAGGGAGACCAGAACGGCCAGAACCTTCCTTCCCCTTCGCCCCGCAAAATCCGAGAGAACGCTCATTCGGATGTGCGTCCCGGTCCGGGCCGCGTAGGACGTCCCCACAAAGGTAACCAGGACGACGGAAAACTGCGTGACCTCCTCGACCCAGGAAAAGCTGCGATGAAGGAAATTTCTTGCGATGACATTGACGATGGAGACTCCCGCCATCACCAGGATGCTGTAAGCGATGATGAACTTTTCAATCCGTTCTGTAAACACGTTCAGCTTTTGAAAGAACGCCATACTGTGCCTCCTCAATGAAAAGTCCCCCAACCCCTCCGAGGGACTTTCGGATATCGTAGCATCCACAAGACCCGATGCCCGGAAGTTCAGGCCCTCAGGACGATCGATGGCCGGGGTCTCCGCGCCGGCGCCGCACTCCGTTTTCGGCCGTCCTGCGCTCACTCGCCGTCCAACAGCAGCATGTTGTGCTCCAGCAGCTGATTTTCCTTGAAATCCAGGAGATGCAGGTAATGGTCCGCACACTGCAGCAGGACCTTCGTGGGGAAGACCCCGCTCATCTGAACGCCCTTAACGGAGACCCCGATGCTGGCAGCCTCGGACCGGATGAGCTCCACCACACGATAAAGCGGCGTCTCGTCCGTGTTGAACATGTTCATAGAGACGGCCACCTCCTCGTACCCGTCCGGCGTAAAGGCCACGGCCCTGATGGTGCTGAAGCCGCCCGAAGGTCCGCGGACCATCTTCGCAATCCTCTTGGCGACCTCCAGGTCCTTCGTGTTCAACAGCACGTTGACGGCCACCAGGTTCCTCTCTCCGGCGCTCACGATCGTCGCGCCGCTCTTCTCGGACAGCAGCCCCTTCCCCAGGTCGGGCGCGCGCGACTCCAGGACCGCGGGGTTGTCCTGATTCTCCTCGAGGAGCTTCTTCAGCCCCTCGTACTGCCCCTGGCGGATAAAGGAGATGTCCCGGCGTTCCTCGGAGCGCGCGTTGAATCCCGCAAAGAATACGGGCACGCCGTACTTGTTCCACAACTCCTGTCCGATGCGGAACGCAAGTTCCTTGACCTCGTCCAGGCTGATGTTGCGCAGCGGGAAAAGCGGAATGGTATCCTGGGCGCCGATCCTGGGGTGCTTCCCCTTCTGTTCGCGCATATCGATCAGTTCGTAGGCCTTGCCTGCCATTGCAACCAGCGCCCTGGCGAGCGGCTCCGGCTCGCCGATCAACTCCACGGGCGTGCGGTTGAAGTCCGCATCGGGGTAGCAATCGATCAAACGGACGCCCGGAAGGTCGCGAACCACGTTGACGATAGCGTCCACGACCGCCTTGTCCCGACCGGCGCTGAAGTTTGGAGCGGAGTGCACATATTGTTTTGCCATTCTCTTTCCCCTTCTTCAAAAAAATTTTGGAACCCTTCGGGGACAAACCCCTTATGCGAATCGGCTGCAGATTCGGGCTCAATGCCCCGTCCGCTGCGACGGCAGCCGCAATGCATCGAAATGAAGTCCTTTCGGAGCCACGGTCAAGCGCCCTATTCCTCTCCGCCCTCCGCGTCGGGGATCGTCCTGACGTATTCCTCCAGGACCCTCGACGACTGGAGCACGGCCTTTACGGTGACGTACTCGTCGGCCTGATGGAAGAAACGTTCGTCCCCCGGACCGATGACGACGAAGGGGACGCCCAGCCTCGGAACGAACACGGAGGCGTCGGTGAAGTACGCGATCCCCGTCGTCTCCCATGGGAGGCCCAGCGCCTCGAAGATGCGGATAAAACGGCGCACCAGAGGGGCTTTCTCGTCCATGCCCAAAGCCTGGCGGTCCAGGTAGGGCGTCGCCTCCAGCACCAGGGGCGGATGCCTTTGCATTTGAACGCGGGCGATCTCGTGGATCTGCTCCAGAAGCCCCGCATGGGATATCCCCGGAGAGGTGCGGATGTCGAACGTGGCCTCCGCCCTGTCGGGAATGACGTTGGTGCTGATGGAACCATGGAGCCCGGTGATGGTGCAGGTGGAGAGCCCAAGGAGCGGGTATCGCCCCTTCTTGCGAAGCAGCGCCGATATGGATCGGGCAAAGGCGGAAACCTGCTCAACCGCATTGACCCCCTGCCCCGGACGCGAGGCGTGAGCGCTCAGTCCCTTCGCGGTGACGGAAAGTCCCAAGGCTCCCTTTCCAGCCAACCCGACCCGCCCATCGGTGGGCTTGACCACGATCAACTCAATTACGCGATCCAGCCTGCCGCTGTTGCAGAGGGCCTCCGCGCCCATTCCGCCGTACTCCTCGTCGGCCGTGAAGCAAAAGTGAACGTCCACTGCCGGCTCAAAGCGCTCCCGGAGCAATTTGAGCGCCGCCAGAACGATGCTGGTCACCCCGCCCTTCATGTCCGCCGCCCCACGCCCATAGATCCGTTCGCCGTCGCAGTAGGCGGAGAAGGGCGCGTGCGTCCACGCCTCCTCGGAGTCCACGTTCACCGTGTCCAGATGTCCGGTCACGGCGACAGCCCGCTCGCGATCCCGCCCGGGCAGGGTCAGGATCATGGAGGCCCTGTTGGCCCCGTGGTCGAGTACCGTGATCTCCCTGGTCAACGGATCAAAGATTTCCTTCAAAAAAAGGACGGCGTCCTTCTCGTCGCCGACAGGCTGAGGCGTCCGGATTCGGACCAGCTGCCCCAAAATCTCTCTGGCGCACCGCTCGGGCTCAGACAATCTCGTGTCCCCCTCAAGATAAGCATCTCAGGTTCTTTCAAGAAAGACTGCCCGTATTTTAAAAGGGCAGAGGGGTAAAAGCACTGCCTGAAACGATGAAACCTTGAAGGTGTTTTTGTTTTTTTTAACAAAAAAGGGCTAAAAGTTTTTTCAGAGGCAAGCCGACGGTTTTTTGGCAGGCCTTCGGAAGGCTCGGAAAGCAGAACGGTGAGGCCAGAAAAAACCTCACGCCGTCCTGTTTTTGCTCAAGACCCTGTGGAGGCGCAGCGCCAGGGACAGGTTGAATCGACGCTCCCCGTCGTGGGGAGAGAGGTCCAATATCTCTTGAATCCGCCTCAGCCGGTAGCGCAGGGTGTTGTAGTGCAGCGAAAGGGACTTTGCAGCCTGCCTCAGATCTCCGCCGCATTCCTCGACGCGGAGCAACGTATGGATGAGCTCCTCCCCGCCGCGGGATTCCCGCAGCAGAGGGGCCAGGGTCTGCCGGCAAAATTCCCGGGCCGGCTCCATGTCCGCCAGCATGGCGATCATGCGGGTTCCCCCCAACTGTTCCCAGAAGACGAAATCCTGCCGAGACATCCCGCCTCGCAAGATCATCAAGGCCTGACGGGCCTCCTGATAGCTTTGGTAGGCAAGGATGGGCTTTTCGCGCCAGCTTCCGACCGAAGCGAAAAATCTTATCCTGCAACGATCGCGGGCATCGTGCAGCGCGTTCTCCATAACCTCTCGCAGCGCGGCCCTGAAGTCCCGCAGGCGCGTCTCCCGTCCGCGCTCCTCCGGAAGCGCGAGGGTCAACACGACGACGAGAGAATCCGGGAGACGGGCGTAGACGGACTTTGGAAAAAACGCCAGAACCCTCGACTGAATCAGATTGAAGCCGCTCAGCAGCGCTTCGTCCAGCACGGCTCCAGTCGTCTCTGTCAATTCCGGCGAGATGACGAGGCATACGATGCCGCCATCCAACTTCCAGTGGAATGTCCTGGCGCGGTTGCGGATTTCCTCCTCGTGATAGATCCGGCCATAGATGAGGTCCTGCACAAATTCGTTGCGATACCGGGTTTTCAGACGGCTCTCCGCCAGCCGTTGCCCGTAGAAAAGCCTCAGCACCGACAGGCAGTCCTCCAAACGCTCCGGAAGGGGACCCGGCAGCCCCTTCGGCAAGTCCAGCACGAGGAGGCCGATGGCGTTTCCCGAAACCTCGACCTCATGCGATACGTAGATCCGGACGATCTCCCGAAGCGGGAAGGAGAGCATTCGCTCCTCGAAGGCGGGGTTTCCGCGACAAAGGACGTTCCCCGTATCCAGCTCACGCCAAGCGACCCCGAAGGAGAGCTCGGCGCGAATCTCGTCGATGATCTCCGGGAGCCCTTCATCCTTCAGCAGAAGGGGGACGAAGTCGGAAAGCGAACGTTTCATGGGAGGTCAAGCGCTCAGCTTTACAGGCCGCACGTCCCGATCGTCCCGAAGTCTCAGGCCGAATCGGACTCCATGCGTCTCGATCTTATGGGCAGGCCGATCTCTCGGTTCAACGCTGTAAGCGCAGTCCATGCTTCAGGCTCCTTTCATTCGGGAGGGCAGGAGGCGGCATTGCTCTGCAAACGCGACCTCAAGGAGGCGACAACTATGCAAAAGCCGTTGGCAAAAGCGGGTTGGCATACAAACCTTCCAAGGGGATCGCAGCGGCGCCCAGCCGACATTATACAATACGGTCCCAACGCGCTTCACCTTCGATGAGCCCGCCGCAACCCGTGGTTTTGGCTCCTCGGCCTGTCGTTGACGGATCGCGAACGGACCCATATAATGTCATCAATCTCTTTGCACTGCATTACATCCCGGTCACTTTTTCTTGTTGGGGATGCGAGATCGACAGTACAAACTGAGCAGGCGATGTCCCCGTTTGGACGGGGGCGTGGGGCCGGGCCGCGAAGTCAGCGGCAGCAGATCACGGTTCAAACCGGCGCATCTGCGGGACAGTGTCGAACGTTCCGCGGGTGCGCCTCTTTCTATCCCGATACCCCGAACGGAGTGCCATAAAGGAGATATCACACAGCCGCACGGGCGGCGGAACGGAGGCTCTGATATGACAGCCAGCGGAGAAACGGTGATGAAGGGGACGAGGGGGGCGGACGCCCAGGACGAGAGGGCCGTCGTCCGACGCCTCTCGTTGACGGGGATCACCGGCAACGCGGCGCTCTCGGCGTTCAAGCTGTTTGCGGGCGTCGCGGGGCGGTCGAGCGCCATGGTCTCGGACGCGGCTCACTCCCTCTCCGACGTCCTCGCTACGCTCATCGCCCTCGTCGGAGTGCTCCTCTCAAAGCGGGCGGCGGACGACGACCACCCCTACGGGCACGAACGATTTGAGAGCGTCGCAGCCCTCCTCCTGGGCTTGATCCTGCTGGCGACGGGAGGGCTGATCGGGAAGGCGGGCCTCGAGGCCCTCCTGTCGGGAAACGACGCGCAGCGTGGCGGTCCCGGCTCCATCGCCCTCGTGGCGGCGGTCGTGTCCATCGCCGTCAAGGAAGCGATGTACTGGTACACGCGGCGCTGCGCCCTGCATCTCAACTCGGCGGCCTTCATGGCGGATGCATGGCACCACCGGTCGGACGCGCTCTCCTCCATCGGATCGCTCATCGGCATCGCCGGCGCCATGATGGGCTATCCCGCGCTGGACCCCGCCGCCGGCGTCGTGATCTGCCTCGTGATCCTGACCGTCGCCCTCAGGACGACCAGGGACGCCCTGGGACAGCTGCTGGACACCTCCTGCGGCAGGAGCTACGACCGGGAGCTGGCAGACTTCATCGCCGCGCAGGAGGGCGTGGTGCGCGTCGACCTGCTCCGCACCAGGCGCTTCGGCAACAGGGTCTACGTGGACCTCGAGATCTCGGTGGACGGCGACGAGTCCCTCCGAAAGGCCCACTCCGTGGCGGAGCGCGTCCACCTCTCCGTGGAGCAGCGCTTCCCCGGAGTCAAGCACATCATGATCCACGTGAACCCCGCTGCGTGACGCGCAGCCCTCCCCCGCACCTACAGCCTCCAGAGGTCCACAGCGGGCCCCGACAGGTATCGGATGAAGGTCCGCCCCACGACGGAGACCCGTTCCGGGGGCAGCGACGCAATGCCCAGCGTCCGGTGCGCTTCGGGAGACAGGTCCCGACTCAGGAGGCTGAAGCGGAAGTTTCGCAGGATCAGATCCGGCATGATGCTGACGCCGAAGCCGTGCTCCACCATGGACATGACGGAGAACTCGTCGTTCAGCGCGTAGCGGACGCGCACGGAAACCCCCGACCGGCGCAGCAACGCCTGTATGTCGTTGTCCGAGCCCTTCATCGGGATGATGAAGGGCTCCTGCGCGATCTCCGGGAGGGTCAGGCTCCCGCGCTCCGCAAGGGGGTGCCCCACGGGGAGGATCACCTTCATGGGGTCCTCCTTCAGGGGCCGGAAGGACAGCCCCTCCGGCACAGGCGCGGAGAGGAACCCGCAGTCGATCTTCTCCCGCCGAATCCACTCGCCGATCTCGTCGTAGTCCCCCGCCCGCAGGTCGAACTCCACCCTGGGACAGCTTCTCTGGAAGTCCCTGATGATCCATGGGAGCCACTGGGCGGACACGCTCGTAAAGGTGCCGAGGCGCAGCGTGCCGCAGACCACGTCGTTGATTTCATGAATGGCCTGAGCCAGGTTCCGCTGGCGGTTCACCAGCTCCTGAACGGGGGCGAGGAGCCGCCGCCCCCTCTCCGTCAGCGCGACGCCACCGCTGCCCCTCAGGAACAGGGGAAAGCCCGCCTCCCTTTCCAGGGCTGCAATGGAGTGGCTCACCCCGGACTGGGTGTAGTTCAGCGCCTCCGCAGCCCGCGTAATGTTGCCGAGCTCCGCCACTTTGAGAAACACCTCGTAACGATTGAACGTCGATTCCATGGCCTCACCCATTACATGATGTATTGTCGGGCAGTATAAACATTCTATTTCAAAATAACAAGCCGTCCCCTATCATAAAACTAAGGATAAGTGCACGGGTCCTCCGAGCCCGCCGGTGCAGGAGAACGTGGAAAGGGGCCCGCAGTCCGGGCTTTTTTGGTCGTTTCGGGGCAAAAGGAGCGATGAGCATGAGGACGCTGACGAGTTTTGTGGCAGGGCCGCGGGGAATCCGCTGGACGCAGCAGAGGGCGGATGCGGCGCTGGGGCTGGTGGCCATGGCGTGGGGGAGTTCCTACCTCCTGATGAAGATGGGGCTTGAGGGAATCCCTCCCCTTTCAATGATCGCTCTGCGCTTCGGCATCGCTTTCCTGACGGTGGCGCTGATCTTCGCGCGGCAGCTTCGCCGCACCACGTCACGCACCCTCCGGCACGGAGCGATCCTGGGGCTGTTCCTGTTCGGACTCTTCGCCTTCCTGATGTACGGGCTCAGGACCACCTCGGCCTCCGCAGCGGGGTTCCTGACCAGCGCGACGGTCGTGTTCGTCCCCCTCCTCCAGGCGATCTTCCGGCGGAAGGCCCCCGACGCCGCCACCGTGGTCGGGACGGCTGCTGTGATGTCGGGCATTGGCCTCCTGACCCTTCGGGATGCCATGACGCTGCAATGGGGCGAGCTCCTCTGCCTGGGCGGAGCCCTGCTGTACGCCTGTCAAATCCTCCTGACGGACATCTTCACCCACCAGGAGGACGGGCTTCTCCTGGGGGTCTGGCAGCTCGCCTTCGCGGCCCTGTTGGGATTCGTCGCCTCCTTACTGCTGGAGGTCCCCGCCTGGCCGGCGAACGCCGCCCAGTGGGCCGCAGTCCTCGGGCTCGCCCTCCTTTGCAGCGCCTTCGGCTTCGTTCTTCAGCCCGTGGCCCAAAGGTACACGACGCCGGAGCACGCAGGGCTGCTCTTCGCCATGGAGCCCGTGTTCTCCGCGCTCCTCGCCTTCCTCTTTCTGCGGGAGACGCTGGACGCCAGAGGCTACGCCGGCGCGGCCCTGATCCTCCTCAGCGTCCTCTTCGTCGCCAGGGGCAAACCGGCCCCCAAAGGGGCCGCCGCCGGTCAGGGCGAGGACGTTCGCTACGCCTGAAGGTTGGTGCCCGCCCCCCTGGGGCCGGGCACCAACCTTCGACGAGGCCTTCGCAACCCCTCAGCCCCCCAGAACCCCGCGCAGGAGCCCCTCGGCCAGCCCGTAGTACGTCACCACGGCGATCAGGTCGTTGACCGTCGTGATGAGCGGGCCCGACGCCACGGCCGGGTCCACGCCAAGCCCTTTGAAGAGGATGGGGATCGTCGTCCCGGAGATGCTGGACAGGGACATGGAGAGAGCCAGCGCCGCCCCGGCGCAGAGCGAGATCGAGAACGCGAAGTGTGCCGCCTCCCCCTTGACGAGGAGGAGGTAGAGGCCGATGAAGAGGATCGAGAGGGACCCCAGGATCAGCCCGTTGCAGAGCCCGATCTTCGCCTCCTTCGCGACGAGGTAGAGCTTCTGCCGCCCGGTACACTGGTCGTCCATCAGAACGCGGATGGTGACGGCGAGGGACTGGGTTCCGACGTTGCCCGCCATGTCCAAAATGAGTGACTGGAAGGCGACGATGATCGTCAGCCCCGCGGCGACCGCCTCAAAGAGGCCCACGACGCTCGACACCACCAGCCCCAGGCCCAGCAGCACCAGGAGCCAGGGCAGGCGTTTGACGATGCTCATCGAGAGGGGCTCCTGAAGGTCCTCCTCCGCCGTCAGACCGGCCAGCCTGGCGTAGTCCTCCCCCATCTCGTCGTCGATGAGCTCGGCCACGTCCTGCGCCGTGAGGACCCCCTTCAGCCGGTTCTCCTGGTCCAGCACGGGGATCGAGTCCTCGGAGTAGTCCTTGATGCGCTCGATGCAGTCCTCGATCAGCTCGTTCGCGTAGACGTAGGGGTAGGAGGTCATGATGATGGAGTCCAGCTCCGTCCCCTCCCGCGCGATGATCAGGGACTTCAGGTCGATGGCTCCCGCAAATATCCCGTCGTCGTCCGCCACGTAGATCGTGGAGATGTTGTCGTTGTCCGCGGCCTGCTCCACCAGCTCGCGCATCGCCTGGCGCACGCTGATCCCCATGTGGATCATGACGAAGTTCGTCGTCATCCGGCTGCCGATCTCGTCCTCGTCAAAGGAGCTCAGAAGGGATATCTCCTGCTTCGCGTCGTCCGGCATCAGGTCGATGATGGCGGCGCGTTCTCCCTTCTCGACCTCCTGGAGGTAATCGACGGCCACCGAGGGCTCGAGGTGCGCCAGCACCTCCGCCCTCTTCCTGAGGTTGAGCTCGCCGACGTACTCGTTGATCTTCTCGGAGTACTCCAGGACGTCCGCCAGGGTTTCGGGATTCAGGACGCTGTAAAGCCGGTAGCGGTCCTCCTTCTTCAAGAGGTCCAGGGCGGCGGCGACGTCGTTCTCGTGATAGGTGAGGAGCTGCTCCCGCATGATCTTCGGGGTCAGGTTCCCCCGCACCACCTGAGCGATTTTCTCCTCGTAGTTGGGGTGCTGTGCCGTGGAGGCGCTCTCCTCGGCAGGGATGGTGCGCGTATGGTCCATTGGTCCCACGCCTCCTTAAAAGACTAAAGGCAATGAGCGGACCCCCGTCGGGGCCGCTGCAACGTGGGCGCAAGGCAGAAGGGACGGAGCCCCCGGCTGCGCCGCACGGGGAGGGACGATGACGTTCCGCGTTTTCCGGGGCCGACGGTCAGGGGCGAACGGCGCCGGGCCGCGCGATTCTGTGCGATAAGGGAACGCCTTGTCCGTCGCTTTGACTGCCGCCGCCGTCCATGAACTCACCTCCAGCTCGATCCTTCGGATGCGCAGGCTGAACGGGGGCGGTCACGCCCCTTCAGACAACGCTGCGCCCTTCATTTTATGTTCTTCGTTCGGGGAAGTCAACGCATCCAGGAGGGCCCCAATCCACAGGTTGCGACAACTTGATCGAGGCTCAAGCCCGTCGTTGTACAGGTAAGCCGACTTTGACCCTGCACCCGTCCGGTGCGGCAGAAAACGCATAAAACCGGTGTCCGTCGCACGTTTAAAATTTTGCCTGCGAATTTGTTTTTCTCTGGCTATTGACGTCGACGAAATCAAAGGGAAGACAGGGAAGGAAGCGTCACCATCAGCCTTTCGGGTCGCCCCTCAGCCACGCGGACAGACGCCGTTGCAGCTTCGCCGCGCTCCCGCCGAACGCCTGAGCGAAGACCGTCCCGCCCTTTTCGGCCAGTCGCGCCAGGACCGCACGGACCTGCCTCTGCCGATCGGAAGAGAGGGCCCGCGCGGCTTTGAGGATGGCGAGAGCGCTCCGCAGCGGAGTTTGGCGCATCTCCTCCAGGGTCAGGGCCCCCGTGGACTCCAGGACGCCAAAGACGGATTCGACGAAGCGGCGCTTCTCCTCATCCGAGAGGTCCGCAAGCCAGGCCCGCACGGATCGCTCGAAGAACACGCTGAAGCCGCTCCTCCCCTCCGCCGGGAGAAAACGGTTCCCCCTGACCAGCCAGGACAGCGCGTCGTGCGCGGTCGGCCCCGCGTTGGAACTCCGGACGATCCTGTGCTCCACGGCGCTGTCCATCAGGATGCCGACGAGGGAGTTCTCCGGGATGATGCTGACGATCCGGGGAGCGATATCCCGATAGGCCGGCAGTCGCGTGACGGCGCTCGCGAGGCCGGGGCCGTCGTTGGTGAACACGTTCCGAATCCTCTTTCTGATCCCCTCATCGCAGAGGACGGAGGCGTAGACGGCGAAGTTGCCGCCCTTGGAGTGCCCTCCCACGCGGAGGGGCAGGGAGCCGTCTCGAAAGTGGTCGTTCAGGTACTCTACGGCCATTCTCTGACCGGGCGTCTCGGCCAGGTAACTGAAGGTGCAGTCCTCCCTCCACCCGACGAGGCTGTTGTCGGTGCCGCGGAAGGCTGCATAGACCGTGCCGTCGCCGGGCCACAGCGTAACGGCCGCCATCTGCGCGACCTCTTCCATAGAGATGTGGTTGCAGTACCAGGCCATCCGCATGTCCCGATACCGGACGGAGTCCGCAAGCGGGTCCAGGAGCAACGGGGCGGGGCCGATAAAGGTCCTCCTGGCCCGCACCTCCTCGCGCGTGTGCAGGCGGAAGTACCGGTCGCGAACCGCGCGGACGGGGACGGGCTCGTCCTGCGGCGTCACGACGCCCTCGAAGTCCGCATACGCCAGCTCGGAGAGGACGAGGTTGTCCACCTCGTTGAACGGGTCCACGGAGAAGGGGACGTCGCCCCGCCACTCAAGGTAGTCAAAGAGGTTCGCCACCTGTCCTCGCCTCCTCTGCATAGCGTTCCCCCTTACCGTCCCCCGAACGTGAGGGGCAGATACAAAAAGGGGCGGACCGGCCGCCCCTTCGAGTTTCCGCTTACGGCAAACGCCGTCGTCTCGTCTTTTAGGGAAGTGCTGATTAATCCTCAAAAGTTGTTGAAAGCAATCAAGGATCATCAAACAAAGGGTATCCTTCAGCGCTTCCCTATAATTTAAAATGGGGCTACGCCCCCCACTTCGGGGAGCCTTCCGGCAGCCGTTCGCTAGCGCTCACGGGCCGTCAGTCCCAATCCCCACGTGCTTCGCGCGGCCTGATGAAGTTTCAGGCACTGAAGGGAGCCCATACGGTTGACAGTTCTCAACGACTTAATCAGTGTTTCCTTAGAAGTTCTTGTCCTTGAAGGCCTCGGCAAAGGGGTTCTGGTACAGGCCGCCCTCGTCCAGCCCCGCGTCGCCTGCGTTGGAACGGCGATCCTCGCGGGACTCCTTCCGGTGCTGCTGGCGCTCGTCGCGCTTGGGCTGCTGGGGCTCCGTCGGTTCCTCCAGGGCGCTCAGGGAGAGGCGCATCCTGCGCTGTTCGGGGTTGACCTCGATCATGCGGGCCACGACCTCCTGCCCCTCATGCAGCACGTCGCCCGGCTTCTCGACGCGCCTGTTGCTGAGCTGAGAGATGTGGATAAGGGCCTCCACGCCCTCCTCCGCCTCCACGAAGGCACCGAACTCCGCGAGGCGCACGACCTTGACCTTGAGGTCCTGGCCGACGGCGTAGCGCTTGTCGATGTCCTTCCACGGGTCGTTGAGCTGCTTGTAGCCCAAGCTGATGCGGCACTTCTTCGGGTCCTCGCTCAGGGCTATATCCATCACCAGGACCTCCACCTCCTGCCCCTTGCGGAAGGTGTCCCTCGGATGCTTGATGCGGGCCCAGCTGATGTCGCCGATGTGGATCAGGCCCTCGATGCCCGGCTCCAGCTCGACGAACGCCCCGAAGTCCGTCACATTGGTGACGACGCCCTTCATGACGTCGCCCTTGTGGATCCGCTCGCCGGCGGTCAGCCAGGGGTCTCCCTGAACCTGCTTGATGCTCAGGGAGATGCGGTCCTTCTCCTTGTCGAGGCCAATGACTTTGACGGTGACCTTGTCGCCCTTCTTGTAGAGGTCGCGGATGCGGACGTTGCGCTTCCACGTGATCTCGCTGACGTGGACGAGGCCGTCCATGGCGCCCTTGAGGTTCACGAAGATGCCGAAGTCCGTGATGCTGCTGACCTCGCCCTCCAGGACGTCGCCCTCGTGGACTTCGTCGTAGAACTTCGCACGCTTCTCGGCGTTTTCCTTCGCCACGAGGTCCTTACGGGAAAAGACCAGACGATGCTTCCGCTTGTCCCGCTCCAGGGGCTTGACCTCAAAGGTCTCGTCGATGAAGCTCGACAGGTTGGAGCCTCGGCCGTTCTCGGCGATATGGGACATGGGGATGAAGCCCTCCAGGCCGCAGCACTCCACCATCAGGCCGCCCTTGACCTTGCGGAGCCCCTTCACCTGAACCGTCTCGTTCCCCTCAAGCAGGGCCTCGAGCTCAGCCCATCGACGGTCGAACTCGCTGCGCCACCGGCTCAGAAGAAGCTGTGCCTCCTCGCCGTCGCGGATCTTGACCACCTGGACCTCGATCTTGTCGCCCGTCTTCGGCTTCTCCACGTCCTCGATGAGGATGCGGTGCGTCCACTCCTTTTCGGGGAGCAACCCTTCGCACTTATAGCCGACATCGACGAGCCAGCCGTTCTCCGTCTCAGCGACGACGGTGCCGTCCTTGATGATCTCGCCCGGATGAAGGCGCGTCGCTACGTCGTACTCCTCCATCAGCTTGCCCTGATCCATCTCCTGCCCGTCGCTCTGTGCAGCCTGCTCCAGTTCCATATCCCTGTTCATTTCCTGTTCCATAACCCACTTATCCCCCTTGCCTGCCTACATTCTCGCGATTTTATTGCTTATTTCTGTGATAAGCCACTCGGGCGTGCTCGCCCCCGCGGCAATACCAATCCTGTTCCTGCCCTCAAACCACCCCCGGCTGTCATCCAGTTCCTGAGCATCCTCAACCCAAAGGACGTCCATGCCGTTCGCCTCGGCGATGTTCCGCAGCTTGCCCGTGTTGGCGCTCGCACGTCCGCCGATGAGGACCATTCCATCCACCTGTTTCAAAAGCGCCCGCACCGCTTCCTGGCGCTCCATCGTAGCGCGGCAGATCGTGTTGCAGACGTGAAGCTCCTTCGCGCGCCGGACCAGCACCCCCGCCACGGCGGCAAGACGCTCCTCCTGCTGCGTGGTCTGAGAGATGAGGGCCATGCGGGGCCGCTCCGGCAGGAGGGCCGCCTCGTCCTCGTCCTTCACCACGTCCAACGGCCCGTCCGTGTGCCCCATGATCCCGCGGATCTCCGGGTGTTGGCGGTCGCCCAGCAGGACCACGTGCCACCCCGCCTGAGACAGCTCGGAGGCGAGGTTCTGAGCGCGGCCCACGAAGGGGCAGGTCATGTCGAAGACCCGCGCGCCCTTCTTCCTCAGGGCCTCCAGCACCTCAAGAGGCTCGCCGTGCGCTCGGATAAACACGTCCGCCCCCGGCGGGACCTCGCTCTCGTCCAAGGCCACACGAAGCCCCATCCCCTTGAGCCGCTCCACCTCCTGAGGATTGTGGATCGGCAGCCCGATCGTCCACACGGGCCGTCCCTCCTTCAGGGCCTCCAGGATGGCGTCCACCGCTCGCTTCACGCCGAAGCAGAAGCCGGCGTGAAGCGCCATGACAACCTGCTTCACCACACCGGCGCCCCCGCGCAGCCTCCGGCCTCGACAGGGCGTCCCTCCAGGTGACGAAGGGCCGCTTCCAGGAGGGCTTCCTCCACCCGCTCGACGGACAGGGCGAACGTATCATACCACAAGGCGGGCCGAAAATGACGAAACCACGTCATCTGCCTTCGACAAAAGGCGCGCGTTCGGCACCCCGCTCCCTCAAAGGCCTCGTCCAAAGTCATCCGCCCCCGCCTCCAGGCCGCAAGCTCGCGGTACCCCAAGCCCCGCATGGGAGGGAAGCGCTCATCAAAGCCGTGGTCGATCAGCCAGGCGACCTCCTCCGGAAACCCCCCGTCGAACTCCGCGCGCAGCCGGAGGGCAATGCGCCGGGCCAGGTCCTCCCGCGGGCGAACCAAACCGAGGTAGAGGACGTCCAGTCCCGAATCCAGCTTCGTCCCCTCCGCATAGAGCCGCGAGGGCGGCGTCCCCGTCAGGTCCCATATCTCCAGGGCCCGCGAGACCCTCAGGACGTCGTTGGGGTGGAGGCGGCCCGCCGTGTCGGGGTCCAGCTCCATGAGGCGTGCGTGCAGCGCCGCGGGACCCTCGGCCTCCGCCATGGCCTCGTAGCGGCGGCGGACGTCCGAATCATGGGGCAGGGATGCGTTCATGGAGGCGCCGAACAGCGCGTTGTAGTAGAAGGGCGTCCCTCCGACAAAGAGGGGCACCCGTCCGCGCGCGTTGATGCGGCGAACGGCGTCCATCGCGCCTTCCACGAACGAGGACACGGAAAATCTGACGTCGGGGTCCGCGACGTCGATCATGTGGTGCGGGACCTCGCGCCGAACGGAGGCGGGCGCCTTGTCCGTGCCCACGTCCATATAGCGGTAGACCTGGCGTGAGTCCACCGAGACGATCTCCGCGTTCAACTTTTTTGCGACGTCGAAGCTCAGCGCCGTCTTGCCCACAGCCGTGGGCCCGATCAGCGCAATGACAGGCTGCCGTTCACCGTTATTCAAAAGAACAGCCACCCTTCGCCATCCGTCCGACCCCTTCAAAAAATTCAGGTAAACACTCGTTAAGTATAACACATTGCGCCCCATTCAAGGGCTCGCCCTCCAGACGATGGTGCCACCCCGTAAATGGACGGCGGCCCCTCCGCGACGGGACCGGCTTGAAAGCCGAATTCCGGTCAGCGAGGCGACACGTCTGTGCCGATCGCCGAGGTGCTGGCGCGGGAGGGCTGGGGAAGGACGGCCTTGCGGAATCGACCCTTTTGATATATTGTAAAATAGTAAGATATATAAAAATCGTAAAGTCTATTTCTAATTGAGGAGGCGCTTGAGCATGAGGATGCAGAGCAAACGAAGCCCGATCGAGGTACAGAACGCGATCGACAGAAGAAAGTTGTGGCTGGCCTATCTCGTCTTTCCCCTTATCTCGCTTCTTCCCGTCCTGATCCCGCTGGTGATGCCAGGGATGAAGGAACAGCTAACCTCGCAGCTCGTGCTGCAGCTCATCCTGGATATGTGTCTTTACGTCCTGTTCCGAGGCGTCCTGTTCCCGACGGTGATACGCTTTCTGCTCCTGAGGCGGGGGACGCGGTATGGGGTGGAGACCTATGCCTTCACGGTTCTGTCGATCGTCATTTCCATTCTGGCTTGCTGGCTCGTGTACGAGGAGCCCTATTTCCCGCTCGTCTTTGACTTCTTCAGCGCTTACAACATTCTCACGTATCGGTCTTCCGGCAAAAACGCGATTTCAACGGGCAGGCTGCTCGCCCTTACGGGCCTGACGATCGCCCTGCTGGCGGGCTGGTGCGTCGTGCTCGACGACGAGGACGAAACGCTGAACAGAAAGGTTGTGCAGGCGGTGGCCTCGATCGGGGCCCTCTGTTACACGTTCAGCTCCTACCGAAACGTTAAAGGCGCCACAAGAGGCGCTACGAGAGGCGCTGCCCCCTCCCCCTCCCCCTCTCCTTCTCCCTCCGGCCCCGCAGCAGCGCCCATTCGAGGCCAGGCCCTGCTGCCCCCCTGGGAGACGGGCGCCGCTGAGCCGCAGGTGCAGGCGCAGCCGCAGGCACAGGTGCAGCCGCAGCCGACGAACGTATTCTCAGCCAGCAGTGGGCTCGAAACGCTGCAGGACCTCACGGACGAAGAGGCCTTCAGCTGTCTGGGGATCGCACGGAGCGCCACGATGGACGAGGTGCAAAGGGCTTACGAACGAAGGAAGGAGCTCCTGAACCCTGCATCCTTCGTGATGGGCAGCGTCGAGTATCAGGATGCCGTCCGAACGCTTCAGCTCCTGGACAGGGCGTACCACAAAGCCTCGATGGCCTGCATGGCGCGGAGAGCTTGACCATGCCCCAGGGGGACGCTGCGCCGTTCGGGGGACCTCGCCGTCATCTGTCCTCTATAAATTTTGCTCTCCCGCAGAGGACGCCCTCGTCCTCGCCGCGCACGGTCTGCGTTGTGCACCGTCTGTGTTATGTCTGTGTTATGATTGAAAGGCCCCTCTGCGGGGCCTAATTTTATCTTGACGGACGGTGGGTATCAGATGGGCGAGAGGACGCAGCGGAGCAGGGCAGCAGATTTTCTGCACAGGTTGATGACGGAGGAGCTGGACACTCTGATCAGCACGACCATTGGAACGGTGCTGACCTGTTTTGCCATCATCGCCTTGATGATGCCCTACAAGTTCGCCTCAGGCGGAGTGACCGGGGTGGCGCTCATCACCAATTACCTCTGGGGGCTCTCGCCGGTCTGGGTGATCACGGTGGGCAATGCACTCCTTCTCCTGTGGGGCTGGCACTACCTGTCGATGCGCTTCGCCCTCTGGACGCTCTACGTCACCATCCTGACCAGCCTGGTCCTGCCCGTCGTCGAGATGTTTCAGTACCCTGTGATCCAGGAGCCGCTTCTGGCTGCCATCCTTGGCGGGATCATCGGCGGGATCGGCTACGGGATGCTGTTCCGCGTCGACGCCAGCTCCGGAGGGATGGACGTGGTCTCCGCCGCCGCAAGGAAGCGCTGGGGGGCCGACATCGGGACGATGTCCCTCTACATCAACCTCGTCATCCTGCTGGCCTCCTTCGTGGCGGTTTCTTTGGAAGAGGTCCTCTTTGGCGCGCTGATGCTCTACGTGGAGACGCTGACCATCGACAACGTGGTACACTCCTTCCACCGCCGCACCCAGGCCCTGATCATCAGCGGCCGGGTCCTTGAGATCAAGAACTACATCATGACGGACCTGGAGCGCACGGCCACGCTGATCCCGGCGAAGGGTGCCTACAGAGACACGCCGCTCGAGCTGCTGCTGGTGATCCTGCCGAGGCGACAGGCTGCGTCCCTGAAGCGCTATATCGCCTCCCTGGACCCGACCGCGTTCGTCATCTTCTCCGAGGTCTCCGAGGTCGTGGGGGAAGGCTTCAAGAGCTGGCTGAGGGCATGAGCCGGACCTCGGGGGGTGAGGTGGCCCAATGAACGATATCCTGGTGTTCAACATCGCCCGTCTCGCCGTCAAGTCGATGTTGAACGCGGGGGCGGCCTGGCCCAAGCCGGGACTGGTCACGCCCCTGGCCGACGCGGCGGGGACGGCGTTTCAAACGATCGTCGAGGGAGCTCTGGGGCTCCTCCCCTGTTTTATCAACTGCGCCTCCATCGGGCTTGAGACGGAGGCGATGAACCCCGAAGACGTCATGACGCTGCTGCGGCCCGCGGGGATGCAGGGAGAGCGCGAGGTGCAGGGGGTCGTCCGGGGGCGCACCTCCTTCAAGGGAAGCATCTTCTTCCTGGGGCTCTTCAGCGCGGCGGCCGGCCGGCTCTTTGCGCAGGAGCGGAACCTGACGCCCCTGGCCCTGGCTCTGACGGCCTCCTCCTGCGTTCGCGGCCTGGTGGAGCGGGAACTGCGCGGGCTGGACGAGGGTAGCGCGGAACTGACGCCGGGGGAGAGGGCCTGGACGCTCTACGGGGTGGACGGCGCGCGAGGCGAGGCGGAGAGGGGTTTCCCCGTCGTGGTACAGGCCGTGGACCTCCTGCGGCAGCTCGAGGAGGGGGACGACTCCCCCTCCGGGCGGGAGAGCGCGGCTCAGGCGCTGCTCGGCATCCTGGCCGGGAACTCGGACTCCGCCCTGGCGGAGAGGGCGGGGCTCGACGGGATGCTCCGGGTTCAGGCGGAGGCGAAGGCCGCCCTCCTGGCAGGGGGCGTCCTCACTTCAGAGGGCCGCAAGGCCGTCGACGCCCTGGACAGGCGGCTGAGGGAGGCGGATGTAAGCCCCAGAGGGGCGGAGGTTGCCCTGGCCGCCGCGCTGTTCGTCCGGGACCTCGAGGCGCTCCGCCCCACGAGGTCCGGCCGCGAGGAATAGCTGCGCCCCGGTTTCGTCCTGTCGAACACCCCCCCGGTGCTATACTGTTTTTTGACCTGAAAATTTAGGGAAGCGCTGATTAATCTTCAAAAGTTGTTGAAAGCAATCAAGGAGCATCAAATAAAGGGTATCCTTCAGCGCTTCCCTAAAATTTTAAAATGGGGCTACGCCCCCCACTTCGGGGAGCCATCCGGCAGCCGTTCGCTAGCGCTCACGGGCCGTCAGTCCCAATCCCCACGCGCTTCGCGCGGCCTGATGAAGTTTCAGGCACTGAAGGAGTCTATACGGTTGACAGTTCTCAACGACTTTCAGTGTTTCCTTAGCTGCTCAATTTTCAGAGAGGGGTTTTGAGAGATGGACATCAAGGCATTGGCGGAGAGGTACGAGCCCTACATCGTGGAGCGCAGGCGTTACTATCACTCGTGCCCGGAGCTCTCCAACGAGGAAAAGGAGACCAGCGCCCAAATTCGGCGCGACCTGGAGGCGATGGGGATCGCGGTCCGGGAGGTCTCCGGGTGCTACGGCCTCGTCGCCGACATTCGCGGAGGGAGTCAGGGCGCCACGGTGGCCCTGAGGGCCGACATGGATGCCCTGCCCATCGAGGAGGATACGGGCCTGCCCTTCGCCTCCAAAAACGAGGGACGGATGCACGCCTGCGGGCACGACAACCACGTCGCCATGCTGCTGGGCGCCGCGCAGATTCTGAACGAGGTGAAGGCGGAGCTGCACGGCACGGTGCGCCTGCTGGTCCAGCCGGCGGAAGAGGTCGCTTCGGGCGCCCTCGACATGCTGAAGGGCGGCGCGCTCGATGGCGTCAGCGCGATCTACGGCGCCCACGTCTGGGGCAACTTCGACGCGCCGCTGATCGACGTGACGCCGGGCAGCCGCATGGCCTGCTGCGACAAGTTCACCATCGAGGTGGAGGGCGTCGCGGCCCACGCCTCCGCCCCCCACCTCGGCGTGGACGCCATCACGGTCTCGGCGGCCATCATCAACAACCTGCAGCAGTGCGTCTCGCGCATGAACGACCCCCTGAACCCCCTGGTGCTGACGATCGGCTTCATCGAGGGCGGCCCCCGCTGGAACGTCATCTCCAATCGCGTGCGCATGGAGGGGACGGTCCGCACCTTCGACGAGGACCTCAGCAAGTCGGAGATCATGCGCCGGATCATCGCGGACACCGCCGCGGCCTTTGGCGCGAAGGGGACCCTGGAGTACAAGCGCCTCACCCCGCCCCTCATCAACGGCAGTGACAAGCTCAACGCGATCGCCCGCGAGGCCGTGGTGAAGCTCTACGGAGAGCAGGCGGTCGGGCACATGCCCACCATGATGGGCAGCGAGGACTTCCCCTGGCTCTCCGACGGCGGCAGAATCCCCTACATCTTCGCCTTCATCGGCAGCAGGAATCGGGAGAAGGGCATCACCTACACGAACCACCACGAGAAGTACACCGTGGACGAGGGCATCCTGACGCGCGGAGCGGCCGTCATGGCCCAGTTCGCGGCGGACTTCCTGGCGAGCGCGTAAGCGGAGAGAGACGAAGGAGAATCGGGCATGAGCGATAAGGACAGGGATTTGAGCGTCGCCGGGGAGCTGCTGGAGGTCCTGCGCCGCAGCGGGAGGGATTTCATGACCCTGAGCGCGATGCGGAAGGCAATGAGCTCCCAGCTCCGCAAGCGTCTGGGGTTGACGGGAAGGAACTTGACAAACCCAAATGTGATAAAGATCCTTACACCCCATTTGGAAGACAAACTGGCAATCTGCAGCAAGGGCAATGCTGTTTATTTGTTGCGCGGGACCAATCTGGCCGAAGTCGTTTTGTGCTTTATACGGGGAAAAGCGGGAAAAAGTGGTCCGCAGCTGCTTAACGGAATGCCGTTTATCAAAAAGGATGAGCTCATAAGGATTTTAAACAACCTGTTGGAGAGCGGACAGGTCACGTTGAAGCTCGCTGCCGAGTTTGCGCCTCGTTTCTTCGCCTCTGGGGCGATGGGACCTGTGAAGAAAGATGCAGCCGGGACAGCATGTGAAACTCTGGCGGACACGTTCGACAAACGCAGGGAACAGCTTCATGCGGCCTTTCGGGAGCTCGATCGAGGGAGTACTTTCGTCCGCATCTGCGACCTGCGCGGTCGTCTGGGCTGGCCGCGCGAGGTCTTCGATGACATGCTCCGGCGGCTGCGCGACGATGAGGCCGTGCAGCTTCACGCCGGGGACGTGACGCTGATGACGCCAGACCAGGTTCAGGACGGCTTTGTGGACGAGAACGGCTTCAGGATGGGGACGATGACATGGATAGCCTGAACGACAGCGTGATTCGCAGCCAGCTGGTGGCGAAGAATCCCTTTGCCTCGTCCGCGGCCCCCAATCCCTGGGACAACGCCAACCCCGACCTCGACTCCCTCAACCGTACCGTCGTCGACCATATTGACCTGCTCCTGAAGATGACGAGAGAGAACCCTGCAGAGACCTTTGCCGGCCTGATCCTCGGAGAGGCCGGAGCGGGCAAGACCCACATGCTCAAGCGCGTCCTCCGCAGGATTCGCGAAAGCGGGGAAATCGCGATCTTCGTAACGGTCAGGGCTTTCATGGACCCGGAGAGCGTCTTGCAGGACCTGCTGCGGGAGGTCTTCATCAGCATGGGGCGGGAGCACGGGGACGGGAAGCTGCAAATCGATCTGCTGCTCGAGGCGCTGGACAAAGCTTATCGCAGGGATTTTAGAGAGGATGCCCTTGGCGGAATGGCTCGACTTGAGCCTCTTCAGATGAAATTGGATAGGGTCAATAACGATTTCCTTCGTTGCCTGCTGCTCTACGCCAGCACGGAGGACGCCTCCTTGAAGAATGATATTCTCCGCTGGATGAGGGGGGAGTCCGACGAGAGCTTCTCCGAGAAATTGGATGTGATCGCCTGCAATTGGGACGAGATGACGCCGGCAGCGCAGGAGAAGAAGGCACGGGACAGGCTCCTCTCCCTGGGGCACGTCCTGCGCTACGTCCGCGTCCCCATGTTGGTCTGCTTCGATCAGCTCGACGGCATGACTTCAGAGGACCTGCTCAACGCCTGGGGGACGGCGGCAAGCCTCCTGATCAACGATGTTTACGGAGTTCTGCCCCTGGCCTTTCTTCGCGCAGATACGTGGGAACAGCGTTTTTCCCCCAGGTTGGACGACGCTGTAAGGCAGAAGTTCTTAAATCACCGCCTCCCCATGGCAAACTGCAACCTGGAGCAGGCGAAGCAATTGATCAAAGAGCGTATCAAGGCCTTTTTCGACGATGACGATGAGGTGGAGCAGAAGTACCAATGGCTGATGGCGCGCCTCAATACGACGCTGAAGCCGGGATACTCTCCTCGAATGGTCATAACCCTGGCCAATCAGGCAATCCAGGAGGCGGGAGCTGGGGCGGACGCAGCCCATGAGGTCGAACACGCCCTGGCTGAGGCCTACCGCGAGGAGTGCGACAAGGTGGCCTCGGACCCCAATTCCTGGCCCCCCAACGCGAATCACCTTCTGAGTGCGCTTGAGATGTGGCTGGGTGCACATCCGGAGTTTAAAGTGTCCCGCTCTGCCGATAAGTATCTCCGGCTGTCCGGGAAACGCTCCGCCGAGGGCCCGGAGGCGCCATGCGCCTTCATCATCATGGCGACCCGACATCATCGTTCCGCGGCAGCCGCAATCGACAGGGGGATCAAGTTTCTGGAAGAAAATCCCAACGGGTTCTGCTGTTACGTCACGGACGAGCGGGCGCTCAAGGGCCCCGAAAACTGGAAGCAGGTTCATGAGCTCCTCGGACAGTTCAGGGCTCTGAAGGGGAGGACGGTCGTCCTCCAACCGGATGGACGCGCGGCCTGGTACGGCCTCGTGGCGTTCCAAAACAAGGTCTGTAACGGAGACGTTACCCTCTACCCGCCATCGGGTGGACCTCGCCTGGCGACGCCGGAGGACCTTTCGGGCTACATGAAGGAGGGCTTCCGCTGGAACCTTCTCGGCCTTGACGGGGAGAGCGGAAAACCCGGTGATGGCGACCGGAGCAAGGACACAGGGAGCGGGAAAGACCCCACACCTTCCACCAGTGGACCGAAGGATACAAGCGGCAGCGCATCGGAGGAGAAGCGCCTGCCTCTGCCCGTGGCGGTGAACTCCGAGCTCTGCCAGCAGCGTCCGCAGAACGGGGACTGCTCCAACGATTTGGGCGTGGCCCCCGCTCCTCAAACTGTTCCGGAGAAGTCAGGAAGCGAATCGGGCGACAAAGCTCGTGATGACTTTGGCGAAGTGCATCAAGAAATATTTTGTCATAACGATTTGGGCGCAGCCCCCACTCCTCAAACTGTTCCGGAGAAGTCAGGAAGCGAATCGGGCGACAAAGCTCGTGATGACTTTGGCGAAGTGCCTCAAGAAATATTTTGTCGTAACGATTTGGGCGCGGCCCCCACTCCTCAAACTGTTCCGGAGAAGTCAGGAAGCGAATCGGGCGACAAAGCTCGTGATGACTTTGGCGAAGTGCCTCAAGAAATATTTTGTCATGCAGAGGGTCTTGATCGTATGGTGCAGTTGCTCAAGGCCTTGAAGGACCTTGGACTGTCGGTCGCCGACGCTGGGGTCGTCTGTGGCCCCCGTTTTATACGCCTGAAGGTCCTGCCCGACGCCGCCAGGGGGACGACCGTGAAGAAGATAGACAACCGGGCGGACGACCTTCAAGTTCAGATGGCCCTTCCCGTGCCCCCCGTGATTCAGGCCTATGGCGGCTACGTTGGCGTTGACGTTCCACGGTCCAGCCCTCAGGCGCTTTCCCTTAAAACTTTACTCCGGCAAGGCGAGGAGAGCCGCCCCCGTTCGGAGGCCGTCTTCCCCCTGGGGATGAGGGTGGATGGAAGCGTTTTTTGGGCCGACCTGGCAGAACCCTCCATGACCAGCATCTTGATCGGCGGAACCTCCGGGAGCGGAAAGAGCGTGTTGCTCCGCTCCGTGGTCGTGGGGCTCCTGCTCTGCGCGCCGAAGGACAGCGTGAACTTCACCCTGATCGACCCCAAGCGGCTCACCTTCGTCGATCTGGCGGGGCTGCGGGCCCTGGAGGAGGGGCGGATCCTCTGCGACGTCGAGGAAACCATGGAGGCCCTGAAGGAAGCCGTTGAGGAGATGGAGCGGCGCTATGAGCTCATGGAGGGGGCGAAGGTCTCTCATCTGACGGACTACAACGCCGTCGCCGAAGAGCGGCTGCGGCGACGGGTTCTCATCATCGACGAGTACGCCGACCTCATGATGCACAAGGAGACGGCCAAGGACCTCGAACACTTCATCCAGCGACTCTGCCAGAAGGGAAGGGCCGCCGGATTCCACCTGCTGCTGGCGACACAGCGCCCGGACGCGAAGGTCGTCACCGGCGTCATCAAGGCCAACCTTCAGCTGCGCGTGGCGCTGAAGGTGGCGAGCAAGAGCAACAGCCAGATCATCCTGGGCGAGGGGTTTACCCAGGCGCAGCACCTGTTGGGACACGGCGACATGCTGGTTGGGAACGGTTCGGCCGTCGAGCGCCTTCAGGGCCCGATTGCGGACATCTCGCTCCTGGGCCCGGAATTCCTGAGGGGCTGAAAAAAAAGTTTGACGTAGCGATAAAAGATGGTATAATGTTCGAGTGTCGCCGGGCTGGTGGAATTGGTAGACACACGGGACTTAAAATCCTGTGGACGTTTGTCCGTGCGGGTTCGAGTCCCGCGCTCGGCACCAGCGGACACGACATCGCGGGGTGGAGCAGTCAGGTAGCTCGTCGGGCTCATAACCCGAAGGTCGCAGGTTCGAATCCTGCCCCCGCAACCAATTTTCAAGGCGGCGTAGCTCAGATGGCTAGAGCATGCGGTTCATACCCGCAGTGTCACTGGTTCGATTCCAGTCGCCGCCACCAGAAGCGAAAAACCCTGAGTTTCAAAAGGGATTCAGAGAATAGAAAGGCCCCCTCACGGAGGGGGCCTTCGCTTACTTGCCCCCACCTGGACCATCGTCAAGAAAAAGGACAAGATAAGCGAAGGAATCATGATATGAGCGTAGTCTGTTTTTTTAAACACGTCCTCCTTTTCGTCGGACGACGTGACTGGCGCTCTAGGCGTTCATACCAATTCGCGTCTAAAGGGCAAGAAAGGCCCCCCTGCAAGGGGGGCTGCCCCGAAGGGGCTGGGGGGTGTTTTTCATAAGACGCGCCTGTCTGACATTCCCCGCCAACGCCTCCACAAGGCAATCCATTGCCTTGCTTCGGCACAGCCAACCAACGCAGCGCTGCAATCGCTGACGCGATTGCATAAGCTGCGTCGTCTGGCCGAGCTGCGGAAGTCCCCCGGACTTCCTTCGCCCTCAGCCGACCGACCGGCCGCCGCGCTGAATCTGGTGGGCATACGGAGGCGGGAGTGATACAATAATTGCGGGAGGGATGATCATGCAGGAGACAAGAAAACGTCTTATAACCCTTGCCGCTCGATGCATGTTTGACCTTGAAGGAACAGCCGCACACCGCTATATGGACAGGCTGGCATATGCTGCCCGCCGCAGAGGCGTGCGTGACGTGTCCCCGGCAGGGGCGTTTGCCGCAGCTGGAAGGGCTCTTTGCGCCGGAATTGCGGGCGTAGAAAAGAAATACCCTGAGCGCTTGAGCGGCACAGGCCCGACCACCCCACGATGAAACGGCCCGCGAAGCCTCATACCAATTCGCGTTTAAAGAAGGGAAAGAAAGGCCCCCCTGCAAGGTGTGGGGGGCTGCCCCGAAGGGGCTGGGACTGACAGCCCGTGAGCGGTAGCGAACGGCAGCCGGAAGGCTCCCCGAAGGGGAGGGGTGTTTTTCATAAGACGCGCCTGTCTGACATTCCCCGTCAACGCCTCCACAAGGCAATCCATTGCCTTGCTTCGGCACAGCCGACCAACCGGCCGCCGCAATCCTCCCGAAAGATCGGCTTGCGTGAGGCCGCTCGTCTGGCCAAACCCCTCCGCCGCCCTTGGCGGCACCTCCCCTTTCAGGGGAGGCAATCCATATTAGACGCGATTTGGTATCAGGACCAGTCGGCCGGAACCGAACAGGGCGGCAAACGCCGCCCCAATAAGAAGAATTAACGCTGCAATTCGACGTATTATAAGAGAATGGAATTCACGTTCAGGAACACAATGTCTCCGCCATCGTAGAGTGCGTTGATATCCATAAGGTACTTGCCCTTGTCAGGGGCCTTGTACAGGTCACGATACAAGCCGATGTTACCCTCAACAATCTTCTGACGAAGCTCGTCGGACAAGCCGTCGAGTTTGTAACCCACCCACCACTCTTTGTTGTCGCCGTGGAACGAAAAACGACTGTCGTTGTAATCTACATCTTCCTCAAGATACGGCTTCACCACCCCCAGGATATGCTCAGGGGTGTCCAAGACCGAAGCAAGGTTGTAATTCTTGTCCTGAGCGATTTCACGACCGTGCTTCAAGAGGAAACCCTTCAAGGCCTTTGCCGTTGTCCTTGCAGGCTTCAGGAACTTTTTGATTTCATCGTCCTGCGCCTCTTTAACCTTCAAACTCTTGATTCCGAGTTTCTTAAGCGTCTGTTCGTTTTCCTCGCCGTAATATTGCCTCAACCATGGATTTTCCCGTTTTTCAGCGGCCTGCATCGCTTCAAAAATCACCTTGGCATCGGCAACGCGCTTCTTCAACCCCTCATTGGCAGCCTTGGGGTCGTCCGGTAACGGCGTAGGATGCCCATCAGGAGCGTACTTTTCAAGCCATTCCAAAGCCGCCTTGCTCCTTCCAAGGACGGCCATCCCTCCAATCGATCTTCCAGCCTCCTGAAATTGCTTCATGAGCGCCTCATTCTCTGCGGCGAGCTCCTCCGGCGTCATCGAGGCGACGGCCGGCGTACTGATGAACAAGCCGCTGCCCATCAGGAAATACGCCCCGGCAGCCAGAATGCCCAACACCAGAACAACAATAACCACGTTTCCCGTTTGCAGCTTCTTCATGAAACCCGTTCCTTTCCATCTTGCCACACAGGCTATCTGTGCAACGTTTTTTTGTCCTTTTGTTCCAGAGGCTCGATACGCGCTGTGCTGCCGTCCCTGGCACAAACGATCTTCAGGTTCTGACCACGCTCCGGGAGAACATCCAGTCCTGTCCAGTTTATGGACGTATAGGCCACTGCCGATCCTCTGCACGCAGTAGCCGCGTTCCTCGTTCACGTGGATGATCTCACCTTTGTACGTCTGGCCATCCTTGTGCGGCTCGACAAAAATCTTCGGCGCCCCGATGAGATCGAGTTCCTGGATTTCCTTCTCCAGCTTTACCGCATCCGGAGAAAGCGCCTCGCGCTAGAGCTCCTGGAAGTGTTCGAGCCCGGCTCTCAGATTCGCCTGCCGGGCGGCATAGTATTCCGTCCTGGCGTCCCCCTGTGCCGGAAAGTATCGTTTTCCAACGCCCAGATGCGACACACTGGCGCTCCAGCTTGAGGGCATGGAGGGCATTTCCATCCCGAGACGCCTCGAACGATACGGACAAAAGTTCCTTCAGTGCCACGTTGTAACCGCTTCGATCCTCCGTTGAAGCAATACTTCTGAAGGCAGAAGTTAATTTAGCTAAGGTAGCTCCTTCTCAATCTCTACTGTTCAAGCCATTCTTTTCCATAGGCTGCTACCGCATCATCCAAATTACAACCGAGCTTCAACATACGTTCTACGCCCATATCTTGTTTTGCAACGTTTGCGAGCGGTAAAGGGAGTGGAATTTGCATGGCAAGTTTCGTTGCAAGATTCTTCTTTCCAGCTTTCATTGCATCGATAATTTGTTGACAAATCTCTTTTTTTCGTTCCATCGGCATAGTGGATTGAAACATGGTTTTCATATAACCGCACCTCCTTATATGCCTATTTTAGCATTGAGAGGACTGCTTTATCCGTCCTGGCGTCCCCTTGTGCCGGAAAGTATCGTTTTCCAACGCCCAGATGCGACACACTGGCGCTCCAGCTTGAGGGCGTGGAGGGCATTTCCATCCCGAGACGCCTCGAACAGCACGGACGAAAGCTCCTTCAGCGCCGCGTTGCAGCCGCTTCGATCCTCCGTTGAAGCGATGGCACTGAATTGTCCGGCCTTTTGAAGGAAAAAATTTTCTCTTTCAACGAAAAATATCAGGACTCAAGCCATTCTTTTCCATAGGCTGCTACCACGTCATCGAGGTTGAACCCAAAATTTTTCAGGCGCTCTACTCCCCAATCCGCTTTGAGAACACGGGCCGTAGGGATATCCAATGGAATTTGCATGATGATTCTATAAGCAAGTTCCTTATCTCCTGTTTTGAAAGCTGCAAGAGCTTGATCTGTTATTTCCTTCCGACGTTCTTTTGACATTGTAGATTGAAACATGAGTTGTAACTGTACCTCCTTGGTCACGTTCCTCGTTTACATGAACGATCTCGCCTTTGTACGTCTGGCCATCCTTGTGCGGCTCGACAAAAATCTTCGGTCAAGGAAAAAATTTTCTCTTTCAACGAAAAACATCAGGACTCAAGCCATTCTTTTCCATAGGCTACTACCACATCATCAAGGTTGAATCCAAAATTTTTCAAGCGCTCTACTCCCCCATCCGCTTTAAGAACCCTCGCTGTTGGTAGGTCTAAAGGAATTTGCATCGAAAGCTTTATTGCGAGATCCTTATTACCAAATTTCATTGCATCTGCAACCTGTCTTCCAATTTCCTTACGTCGAGCTTCTGACATTGTCGATTGAAACATAAAGCCCCTCCTCCTTTCCGAGGATATTGTATCATTGCCTAAACCCAGGTCTGCCGTCCTTGTCGTCCGGGTTTGCACGGCACATCGGATAGCTGCCGCAGCTTCGGAACGCCCAGCTCCTCCCGTTCCTCAGGATTCTCCTTCACCGCCGAGAACGTTTTTTTCGCATCCCTGTTTTAACAAGGCAGCCGGCGTCGCTCACCCGATCGCCGGCTGTCTTGTTTTTACGGTTTTCCGCCCGCCTTTCGGCAGGGTCGTTTCTCCTTAGGATATCACCGTATCCTGCCCTTCCACGCCATCGGAAGCCCGCCAGTCCAGGCTCTTGCCCTGGGCGATCTCCAGGTTGACCCCCGTTCGGTTGGGCACGTCATCGTCAAACTTGTAGTCCTTGCCGGGAAGGACGGCGTTTAGCAGGATGCCGACCAGGGACCCGGTGGCGATGCCGGAAAACTTGATGCCGATGCCCCCCAGCGTGAAGTTGAGGGCTCCGGCCGAGCTGTAGTTGATGCCGATCGACAGCACCAGGATCAGGGCGGCGACGATGACGTTGCGGCTCTGCGAGAAATCGACGTTCGTCTCCACGATGTTTCGGACGCCGACGGAGGCGATCATGCCATAGAGGATGAGGGAGATTCCGCCGATCGTCGCCGTGGGCATACTCTCAATGGCCGCGGCGAACTTGGGACAGAAGGAGAGCAGGACGGCAAAGACCGCCGTCAGGCGTATGATCTTTGGGTCGTAGACCTTCGTCAGCGTAAGCACCCCGGTGTTCTCGCCATAGGTCGTGTTCGCCGGCGCACCGAAGAGGGAGGCCGCCGTCGTCGCCAGGCCGTCGCCCGTCAACGTCCTGTGAAGGCCGGGGTCCCTGATGAAGTTGATGCCCACCGTGGAGGATATCGCGGAGATGTCGCCGATATGCTCCATCATGGCTGCGAAGGCGATGGGCACGATGGTGATGACCGAGGAGATCAACAGGTCGAAGTTGACCCTTCCGTTGGTGAAGATCGCGAACACCGTTTGACCATATTCGACGGGGAAGCCGAACCAGGGCTTCGCCGCAATGGTGCTGAAGTCCACGGCGCCAATCGCTACCGCTGCCAGGTAGGACCCCGCCACGCCGAGCAGGATCGGGATGATCTTCACCATGCCATGCCCCCAGATGTTGCAGGCGATGACGACCACGATGGCGACCAGGGCGATGAACCAGTCCTTCGAGCAGTTCTCTATCGCGGACTGCGACAGGGTCAGCCCGATGGCGATAATGATCGGCCCCGTGACGATGGGCGGAAAATATCGCATGACACGGCTGGCTCCGAAAGCGCGAAATGCCGCCGCCAGCAGGAGGTAGACCAGCCCCGCACAGGCAACCCCAAAGCACGCATAGGGCAAAAGCGCAGGGTCGCCCTTCGGTGCGATCGCCGCGTAGCCTGCCAGGAAGGCAAAGGAGGAGCCCAGGAAGGCGGGCACCTTCCACTTTGCGATCATGTGGAACAGCAGCGTGCCCACCCCCGCAAAGAGGAGCGTCGAGCTGACGCTGAGCCCCGTCAGAAGGGGCACCAGGACGGTGGCCCCGAACATGGCGAACAGGTGCTGCACGCCCAGGATCAACATCCTGCCCACGCCAAGGGACCTGGCGTCGTAGATGGCCTCATTGCCGATACTTTTCATTTCCCCGCTCATCGTTATTCAATCTCCTTTCAACGTCAGGAACGGCCGCGAAAAACGGAACCGGCGCCAGAACGGGCCTTCCCGTCTGGCAGGAGCCGGAAGCTGGGCACACGGAGAGGATGCCCTCCCTGTCGCCGCGCGGTCATGCCTCCAAATCCCTGTATAAAAAAAGGACACACCGGAAAAAAATTTTTCCTGTGTGCCCTTTATATTTTCTGTATGACGTCGAGCTTGCCTCTTTTGGTAACGGCCACTTTGCTGCCCCCAGATGGATCAATTTCTAAAACCCACGGTATTCTAACGGGCATTTCCGGTTTCGTCAAGGTGTCTGTCGATGACCGGAGAAAAACAACGAAGTATACGATCACCGTGAACTTGGAGTCAGCGTCCACAGGTTCATCCTAAAATCACCTCAACGACGTCATCAACGTGCCCTGGAGTGTTCATGAATTCACGGGGCGTTGTCATAACAACGGACAAACCGACCGAAGCGGGCTATAGTATTTTCGAAACGGCGTTCGGATCGCGGTTGACAGGAGGCCACGAGCCCGGCGCGCAATGAGCGGACATCGGGCTCATGGGGCCTAAAAATGGATCGTGAATCAAACATGGGGGGGTATATGAAGATGGATTGCAGCATGTTTTGTTTTCAGTGTCAGGAGACGGCGGGCGGAAAGGGCTGCACCAAAAGCGGCGTCTGCGGCAAGAAGCCGGACGTGGCGGCGATGCAGGACCTTCTGATCTATGTGACGAAGGGGCTTTCCTGCGTTACGGAACGCCTGCGGAGCGAGGGGCAGGAAGTGGACAAGAAGGTGAACCATTCGGTCACCGTGAACCTCTTCACGACGATCACGAACGCGAACTTCGACCGGGACGCGATCGTCTCCCGAATCGAGGAGACGCTGAGGTTGAAGGAGGAGCTTTTGGCGCGCGTCAAGGATGCGTCGGGGCTGCCTGAAGCGGCCTCCTGGAAGGGGACGAGGGACGAATTCGAGGCGAAAGCGGCAAAGGTGGGCGTCCTGGCGACGTCGGACGAGGACATCCGCAGCCTTCGCGAGCTGGTCACCTATGGGCTGAAGGGCCTTGCTGCCTATTCGAAGCACGCGAACGCCCTGCTGCAGGACGACGAGGCCGTGGACGCCTTCATCCAACGCGCGCTGGCGAGCACGCTGAACGACGCTCTGACGGTGGACGACCTGGTCGCCCTGACCCTGGAGACGGGCAAGTACGGCGTGGAGGGCATGGCGCTCCTGGATCGGGCGAACACGGGAGCCTACGGGAATCCTGAGATCACGAAGGTCGAGATCGGCGTCAGGAAGAACCCGGGCATCCTGATCTCCGGACACGACCTGAGGGACCTTGAGATGCTCCTGGAGCAGACGGCGGGGACGGGCGTGGACGTCTACACGCACAGCGAGATGCTGCCTGCGCACTACTACCCGGCCTTCAAGAAGTACCCCCACTTCGCCGGCAACTACGGAAACGCATGGTGGAAGCAAAAGGAGGAATTTGCGAGCTTCCACGGCCCCATCCTGATGACGACGAACTGCGTCGTCCCTCCGGCGGAGAGCTACAAGGACCGACTGTGGACGACGGGGGCGGCGGGCTTCCCCGGATGCAGGCACATCGACGGCGCCTACGGCGAGGTGAAGGACTTCTCCGCGATCATCGCGCAGGCTAAAACGTGCCCTGCGCCGGAGGAGATCGAGCGGGGCAGCATCGTGGGCGGCTTCGCGCACGAGCAGGTGTTCGCGCTGGCCGATAAGGTGGTGGACGCGGTGAAGTCCGGCGCCATCAGGAAGTTCGTGGTCATGGCCGGCTGCGACGGACGGATGAAGTCGCGGGAGTACTACACGGAGTTCGCCGACAAGCTGCCGAAGGACGTGGTGATTTTGACGGCGGGCTGCGCGAAATACAGGTATAATAAACTGGACCTGGGGGACATCGGAGGCATACCGCGCGTGCTGGACGCCGGGCAGTGCAACGACTCCTACTCCCTGGCCCTCATCGCCCTGAAGCTGAAGGAGGTCTTCGGCCTGAAGGACGTCAACGAGCTGCCGCTGGCCTTCAACATCGCCTGGTACGAGCAGAAAGCCGTTATCGTCCTGCTGGCGCTCCTCTACTTGGGGGTCAAGAACATTCACCTTGGGCCGACGCTCCCCGCCTTCCTGTCCCCCAACGTGGCGGGCGTGCTGGTGAAGAACTTCGGCATCGCAGGGATCGGCACCGTGGACGAGGACCTGAAACTGCTGATCGCCTGACGACCGAAAGAAGGCCGCAGGGGCACGGGGCAGATTGCTGCCCACTGCCCTGCGGCCTTCCGGATTGCGGTACGGGGACAACAGTTAAAGGAGGCGCGTAGAAGCGATGTGGAAACATGCAGCCATTGAGAAGGTAACGGGCAGGGAGATTTTGGATTCCCGCGGCAACCCCACCGTGGAGGCGGAGGTCGTCCTGTCGGACGGGACCGTCGGGAGGGGAATCGCCCCCAGCGGAGCCTCGACGGGCGAGTTCGAGGCGGTCGAGCTTCGGGACGGCGACGAAAAGCGCTTCGGCGGCAAGGGCGTGGCCAGGGCGGTGGCGAACGTCAACACGGTCATCAACGACGTCCTGAGGGGCTTGAACCCTCAGAGCGTCCACACCGTCGATTTCGCCATGCTGAAGGCGGATGGGACGCCCAACAAGTCCAGGCTGGGCGCCAACGCGATCCTCGCCGCGTCCATCGCCAGTGCCAGGGCCGCGGCGGAGTCCATGGGGGTGCCGCTGTTCCGCTTTCTGGGGGGCGTGAACGCGAGCCTCCTCCCCGTGCCGATGATGAACATCCTGAACGGGGGTGCCCATGCCGCCAACTCCCTCGACATCCAGGAGTTCATGGTCATGCCCGTCGGCGCACCGTCCTTCCGCGAGGCGTACCGCTGGTGCTCCGAGGTGTTTCACTCCCTTCGAGGCATCCTGAAGGGGCGGGGCCGCGCGACGGGCGTTGGGGACGAGGGTGGTTTTGCGCCCGACCTGAAGGACGACGAGGATGCGATTCAGTCCATCCTTGAGGCCATCCAGAAGGCTGGCTATGAGCCGGGGCGCGATTTCGTCCTGGCCATGGACGCCGCATCCAGCGAGTGGAAGAGCGAAAAGGGCGTCGGCTTCTACCATCAGCCGAAGTCCGGCCTGGACCTCACCTCCGATGAGCTGATCGCCCATTGGGAGGCTCTGGTCGATCGGTATCCGATCTGGTCCATCGAGGATGGGCTGGACGAGGAGGACTGGGACGGCTGGAAAAAGATGACCCGACAGCTCGGCGGGAAGGTGCAGCTCGTCGGCGACGACCTCTTCGTCACGAACACGGAACGCCTGTCCAGGGGGATCGAGATGGGCTGCGGAAACTCCATCCTGATCAAGCTGAACCAGATCGGGTCCGTGTCCGAAACGCTGGATGCCGTCCGCATGGCCCACAGGGCGGGGTACACCGCCGTCGTCTCCCACCGATCGGGCGAGACGGCGGACACGACGATCGCGGACCTCGCCGTCGCCCTGAACACGGGCCAGATCAAATCGGGGGCGCCGTCAAGGGGAGAGCGCACCGCCAAGTACAACCAGCTCCTGCGCATCGAGGAGGCGCTGGGGAACGCGGCCGCCTATCCGGGCGTCCACGCGTTCAATCGCTGAAGGGCACCGGGCCGGCTGAGCGACGAGGCCGTCGGGCAAAGACGACGAGGCAATTGGGAATTGAAATGATCTGATATGGATTGCCTCCCCTGAAAGGGGAGGTGGTTCGCGTCAGCGAACCGGAGGGGTTGTTTCTCAGGCTCAACACCCCCCAGCCCCTTCGGGGCAGCCCCCCTTGCAGGGGGCCTTTCTTTCCCTTTAGACGCAAATTGGTATGACGCGGCAGGTCCGCCGCCTCCTCACTCGGGAGCAAGGTACGAGCCGGGGCCGTCGATGGATTTCGACGGCCCCGGTTTGAATCGAGCCCACAGCTCCCGTCAGTGCACTTCGGCGGTCGGCGCCTCCCCTTCTTTCCCCAGAAGGGAGATCACGACCGTCAGGATGATGTTGATGAAGAAACCCCACATGAACCCCGGCCACCCCAGCGGGGAAACGCCCAGGATGCGCGTGCCGAACAGGATGGCGATCCCTGCCGTCAGCCCCACGGAGGCCCCCAGCCGAGAGCACCTTTTCCAGTACATCCCCAGCAGGAAGGGGGGCGCGAGCTGGGCAAGGCCCGTATAGGCCACATCCTGGATGACCTGCACGAAGGTTGCGGGCGGCTTCAGCGCGATCAGGCCGCAGATCGCAGCGACCGCGAACACGATGATCCGCGATATCCGCATGTTCTGCTCATTGGAGATCCGGCCCCTTCGGGTCAGCAGGATGAGGTCCTGGGAGACGAGCTGCGAGCTCACGAGGAGCATGGCGTTGATGGTGGAGATGCCGGCCGCGATGGCCGCCGCCATGATCAGCGCTGCCACGAACCAGTTGGAGTACTTCAGCATCAGGATCGGCAAAATGTTGTCCGCAGCGCGGACCTCGGAGGCGCTCACCAGAATGTGCCCGGCAAGTCCGATGAACAGCGTCGAAAAGCCGTAGATCAGGATCTGCGAGATGGGGATGCTGATGGCGGACCGCGCCAGCGCCTCCTCGTCCCGCGCCATCAGGGACTTGTTCCAGACGTGGGGGCAGAGCCAGATCCCGAACGGCAGGACGATGAACTGCATCACCCAGTACTTGTCCGTGTACAGCCCCTTCAGGCCGGGCCGCGACAGGAGCTCCGGGGCCGTCTGGCGAACCTGGGTGAACAGGTTGACGATGCCTCCCGACGGGACCAGGGCGACCCACGCCGCGAGGACGATCCCGATCAACAGGATGACGGCCTGTACGGCGTCCAGCAGCACGACGCCGCCCGCCCCCCCGATCAGGACGTAGAGCAGGGAGAAGGCCACGCTGACCAGGATCGCCGCGTTGTAGCTGATGGCCCCGCTGCTCACCACGCTCATGGCGCGCGCGTTGCCCACGTACTGCATCGCAAGGAAGATCATCGTCATCAGCACGGAGACGCAGGCCGCCATGACCTTCAGATACCGGCTCTGAAAGCGGTCCTCCAGGTAGTCCCCCAGGGACATGTAGCCGCGCTCGTTGGCCAGCAGCCGAATCTTGTTCCCGAAGTACACCACCATCAGCGCCACCCAGACCTGGCTCAGGACGAGGACGATGAAGGAGATGCCGTGGGTGTAGTACATTCCGGGCGACCCCAGAAAGGCAAAGGTGCTCTGCATGGCCGCGATCATGGTGAGCGGCAGCAGGATGGAGTTCACCCCACGGTTCGCAAGGAAGAAGTCCAGCGCGGAGGCTTTTTTCTTGCGGCGCCCATGGACGACGGTGATGACCAGCATCGCCACCAGGTAGAGGACGATCACTCCGAGGCTCAATACCCCTGTGTTCATGCCTTATTTTTCTCCTTTCTTGCTGCTTCTTACAAAATCCCGACAGACCAGGAGGACAAAGGCCAGGTTCACGACCATGAGAGTCCACCAGTACGCCAGGGCCACGGGCAGCCACCCGAAGAGGTATCCCTGCTCACCCCAGGTCATCGACAGCGGCAGCGCCCCCAACAGGAGCAACACCAGGAAAACACAACCAAACAGCTTTTGCTTCATGTTCACCTCACGTCCTTTCCGTCCGTATAGACCACCCTGCCGCCGCAGAGCGTGTGCTTTACCCGTCCGTAGAGCGTCATGCCCGTGAAGGGAGAGTTGGAGGATTTCGAGAAGAAGCGGCTCCCCACGGTCCAGCTTTCCCGTTCGTCAAAGACCACCAGGTCCGCATCTCCGCCCTCTCGGAGGCTGCCGCAGGAGAGCCCGTAGAGCTCTGCCGGCCTTGCGGTCATCTTTTCCAGGAGCTCAAGCAGGGTGAGGTGCCCCTTTCGCACCAGGTTGGTGATCCCAAGCGCCAGGGCCGTCTCCAGCCCGATCATCCCGCTGGGCGCGTGCAGGAGGTCCTGGGCCTTTTCCTCGGAGGCGTGCGGCGCGTGGTCCGTCGCGATGATGTCGATGACGCCCTCCTTCAGCCCGCGAATGAGCTGGTATCGGTCCTCCTCGGTCCGAATCGGAGGGTTGACCTTGGCCAGCGTTCCCTTTTCCAGGACGATCTCCTCGTTCAGGGAGAAGTGCTGCGGCGTGACCTCCGCCCAGACGTCCGCGCCCAGCCTCTTCATCAGGCGCAGGACCTCCACGGACACGCCGGAACTCAGGTGCTGGATGTTGACCCTGGCCCCGGTGTGCAGGGCCAGAAGGCAGTCCCTGGCCATCAGCGTCTCCTCCGCGACGGCAGGGGCGCCGGGCACCCCGACCTCCTTCGATATCCTTCCCTGGTTGATGCCGGGGCTTCCGATGAGGTCCGGGTCCTCCTCGTGCAGGCTGATGGGCACGCCGAGCTCCCGCGCCCGCTCCATCGCCCTCATCATCAGCTTGACGTCCTTGATGGGCAGGCCGTCGTCCGTGAAGCCGATCGCCCCCGCGGCCTTCAAGGCGTCCATGTCCGTCAGCTCCTGCCCCTTCATGCCGCGGGTCACACAGGCCGTGTTCAGGACGTGGATGGGGAGGTCCGACTCGCGCCGCCTGAGGTCCTTCAGCGCCTCCGCGTCGTCCAACGGCGGCTTCGTGTTCGCCATGCAGATGACCGTCGTGTAGCCGCCCGCCGCGGCGGACGCCGCCCCCGTCGCAACGTCCTCCTTGTAGGTGAGCCCTGGGTCGCGAAAGTGCACGTGCGTGTCCACCAGGCCCGGCGCAACGGTGCAGCCTTCGGCGTCGATGACCTCCGTGAACTCCCCGCCCCTCGCGTACTTCCCCATGCCGGCGATCCGACCGTCCTGGACGATGACGTCCAGAACCTCGTCCAGGCCGCTTTTGGGGTCGATAACCCTCCCGTTTTGAATCAGGATCATACCGCTTCTCCTTTCAGGTACTCGCAGATCACCGCTGCACCGTCACAGATGCTGGACAGCGAGGCAAACTCCTTCCTGTTGTGAGATACGCCGTGCCGGCAGGGAATAAAGACCATGCCGGTGTCGCACAGCGCGGCAAACGACATCGCGTCGTGTCCTGCGCCGCTCGGCATGTTCCTTGAGCTGATCTTAAGGCGTGACGCCGCTCGCTCCAGCCCCCGCTGAACGCGGCGGCTCATGGCGACGGGCGGAACGCTGCCGATCTTCATCTCCAGGCAGGTCGCGCCGCGGCTTTTGGCGATGTCCTGCGCCCTCGAGCGGAGGGCCTGCTCCATCCGATCCAGGCTCTCCTCCTCGATGCCGCGCAGGTCGATGCCCAGCGCCACCTCACCGGGGATCACGTTCAGGACGTTGGGGCGGTTCTCCACCACGCCGACGGTCGCGACGGATTGATGCACCGCCTCCTCGCGCCCGATCCGTTCCACGGCCAGGATGACCTCGGCTGCGGCGCACAGGGCGTCGTTTCTCAGGCCCATGGGGGTGGCGCCCGAGTGCTCCGCCATGCCTCGCAGGATGAACCGAAAACGCCGCGGCCCCGCTATGGTACTGACGATGCCGATCTCCGTTCCCGTCTCCTCGAGGACCTTGCCCTGCTCGATGTGCAGCTCCAGGTACTCCTTTATCCCTGAGATATTCTTCGGGGAGAAGGACAGCCCCCGCTTTTGAAATATCTCGTCGAGTCGCTCGCCGTCCCGCGACCTCAGGCTCCCGATGTCCGAAGAGTACTTCTCCTGGCCGGCGATCAGGCCAGAGCCGATGGTGCAGAGCCCGAAGTTGCTGGACTCCTCGCACCGAAAGGCCGCGACCCTGAGGGGGAGCCTGACCTCCTCCTCCTCCTGAAGGCGCCTGACGACCATCAGGCCGGCGATGACGCCCGCGACGCCGTCGTACCGCCCGCCATCGACGACGGAGTCCAGGTGAGAGCCCAACAGGTAGTAGTCCCCCTCCTCCCCGTTGGACGCAAAGGTGTTGCCCACCTCGTCCGTAAAGACACCGCACCCCAGTTCCCTGGCGAGGGCCTCGAAACGGCGGTGCATCTCGTCCTCGACGGCCGAGTACCCAAGCCGCGTAACCCCTCCTTCCCTCGTGCTCCCCACGTCGTAAAAGGCCTCAAAGAGCTCCCCGCAGTACCTTATCTCTGAAACGCTGTGCTGCATGACGTTCTCCTGCCTCCGTTCAGGAATTTCCACGGCGCTGATGGGCAAGCCCCCGTATCTCGGAGAGGGCCCTGTGGCCGTGCTCCGCAAGATAGCGGTCTATGCCGTCGACGATCTGGACCATGGCCGCGGGATTTTGGAAGTTTGCGCTGCCGACCTGCACCATCGACGCCCCCGCGAGGAAGTACTCGACCGCGTCCTGCCAGCGCGCGATCCCACCGCTTGCGATGATCGGAATGGCCGTTGCGGCGCGGGCCTGCCAGACCAGGAACAGGGTCTGGGGCTTCACGGCCGGCCCCGACATGCCGCCTGAGACGTTGCTCAGGACGGGGGAGCGCGTCTCGACGTCGATCAGCATGGCGCGCCACGTGTTGGCGATGGTGACGGCGTCCGCCCCCTCTTCCTCGCTGACCCTCGCGCTGACACGGATGTCGGTCACGTTGGGGGCTAGCTTCACGAAGATCGGGAGCCGGGTCGCCTCCCGCGCCGCCTTGAGGGTCTCGCGAAGGACGTCCGGGGTGGAGGAGAAGGCCAACCCCGTGCCAATGTTGGGACAGGAGAGGTTGAGCTCCACCGCTGCAATGCGCGGATCGTTGGCGACAATCTCCAGGGCCTCGCGGTAGTGCTCCTTTCGATTGCCCGATAGGCTGAGGACGACCGGCGCGCCGATGCCGTCATAGCGCGGCAACTCCTGCGTCATGAAGGCCTCGATGCCGACGGAGGGGATGCCCACCGCGTTGATCATGCCGCCCGTCACCTCTGCGATGCGCGGCGGCGGGTTGCCCTGCCGAACGAGGCGATGAACGCTCTTGACCAGGACCGCGCCGAGTTCGCTCATGGGGAAAAGGCCCGCGTTGTTCTCAAAACAATCCCAGGTTCCGGAGGCTGGCATGACCGGATTCTTAAAGGTGATGCCGCCGACCTTCACCGACAGATCCGTCCGATACTTGAGCTCCGACATCGTCATCCTCCGTCTCACAGCACTTCGTCCACGTCGAAGACCGGACCGTCCCTGCACACCAGGGCGTACTCTCCCCCCGCCTCGGAGCGTCGCGTCCTGCAGGCGCACCCCTTGCAGGCTCCAAGGCCGCAGGCCATGTGCTCTTCGAGGGAGACGTAGGCGGGGAAACCGTACTTGAGGTGCAACTCCTTCATGCCCAGACCGAGGCGACGGGAACCGCAAGAATAGGCGGCGTCAAAATTCAGGCTGCGGCAGTCCTCCGCCATCCGGTCCGTGACGTTGAGGGAGGGGGCCGTCGTCGTCGTCACCCTGGCCCCAAGGCGCTCAAACTGCGATCGGTTGAACAGGCCCTCCTCGCTCCTTGCGGAGAGGTAGACGTGCAGCTCCGTGCCATGGGCTGCGTAGTCCTGCGCCAGCAAAAGGAGCGGCGCGATCCCCATGCCCCGACCGATGAGGGCGACCCGCGAGGCACCTTCCCGAACGGGGAACCCCCGCCCCAGCGGGCCGAGGACCGCGACGCTGTCGGCCGGCCTCAGAGCGGCCATGAGGGCGGTTCCACGGCCCCTGACCTGATAGAGCAACGTCATGACCCCGTTCTTTCTGTCCACCGAGTTGATGCTGAACGGACGCATCAGGAAGGGGTCGTCGCCCTCCCAACACCGGACCATGACGAACTGCCCCGGGCGGGAGAGCCCGGCCATATCCTGCACGTCGAGGTCGAGTGCGAAGGCTTCTGCGCCGACCTTCGCCTGTTGAAGCACACGGCATTTCAGGTACATTGCTGTCTCCTTCCCGTTGCGGCTCCGTCTAAAAAACTCTTAATCGACACCCGGCCCTGCAGCCCCTTGCGCAGGCGGTGAAAAAACGGCCCACGGGTGCCCGAATTTCGCTGGAGCGGTGACGCCTGGACGATGACGGAGGGACCGAATCCCCCATGGGCTCTACCCATTGGATTTACCTTATCATAGATGAGCGGGAAAAGACACTGCGAGTTTGCACCGAGGGTGCAGCCATGGGCAAGGCGCACTGCCGACAGGCTTCAAGGTCGACGGGGCTGCGGCATCCCGCGGCAGGGGGTTTATCGTTACAGCAGCGTATGGGATTTCAAAATCGAAGTGCTATCATAATTAAGTTGAGAGACGACGTTGAGAGGACAGGGCGTCCGCGCCCGCTGGGGCAGGACCCCAAACGTGCGAGCCGACCTTTCCGAAAAATCTTCAAGCCAAGGAGATGGGACCGATGTTCGCTCAAAGGCTCTGGGCTTTGACGAAAAAAGAGGCGCTGCAGATCGTGCGGGACCCCAGCAGCATCGTCATCGCGTTCGTGCTGCCGCTCACCCTGCTCTTTCTCTTCGGCTACGGGCTCTCCCTGGACGCCCGCGAAATTCGCATCGGGATCGCGCTGGAGGACGGCGGCCAGCCGGCGCGGGACCTGGCCCGACGGTTCGCCGCCAACCCCTACTTCAGCCCCAGCCTCGCCGCGTCGCGGCAGGAGTTGCTGCCGGCTCTGGTCACGGGAGAGCTCAAGAGCGTCCTGATCGTCCCCCAGGGCACCTCCGCCGCCCTCTACTTCAATCAAAACCTGAATCAAAATTCGGGCCGAAAGGCCAGCCTTCAGTTGCTGACGGACGGAAGCTACCCGAACTCCGGCGCCCTGGCGGAGAACTACGCGCTGGCCGCGATCCTCCAGTGGGGAGGGGAGCTGTCGCGCACGTCGCTGCCCATCGTCGTGGAGCCCCACTTCCGCTACAACGACGGGCTGGAGAGCCGGTACTCGCTGATCCCAGGCATCATGGCCGTGATCATGGCCCTGATCGGGACGATGCTCACGGCCCTGGTGGTGGCCCGCGAGTGGGAGCGCGGGACCATGGAGGCGCTGTTCTCCACGCCCGTCAGCGCGCTGGAACTCCTGCTGGGCAAGCTGATCCCCTACTACCTCCTGGCGATCTTCTCCACGTTCTTCAGCCTGGCTCTGTCCGTGTCGCTCTTCGGCGTCCCGTTCCGCGGCTCCCTGCCTGCCCTCTTCGCCGTGGCGTCGCTCTTCATGATGTCGGCGCTGGGGCAGGGCCTCATCATCTCCACGCTCTCCAAAAACCAGTACGTCGCCTCCTTCGCGGCGCTGCTCTCCGCCTTCCTGCCCGTCGTGCTCCTGTCGGGCTTCATCTTCGAGCTGAACTCCATGCCGCTCGTCCAGAGGGCGATCGCCGCCGTCCTGCCGGCGCGATACCTGGTGACCTGCCTCCAGACCCTCTTCCTGGCCGGCGACGTCTGGCCGCTCCTGCTCCCCAACATGATCAGGCTGGGGCTGCTGGGGCTCTTCTTCCTGGCCGTGACGCTCCGATACACCAAAAAGGTGCTGGCCTGACCATGTTCGCCCGCATTCGCTCCCTGATCGTCAAGGAGCTCTACGCCGTCCTGCTGGACCCCAAGACGCGATTTCAGGTGTTCGTCGGGCCCTTCGTCATGCTCTTTCTCTTCAGCTTCGCCATCACCATGGAGGTGCGTAACGCCTCCCTGGCGGTCCTGAACCAGGACGACGGCGACCTGGGGCGCAGGCTGGAGGCGGCCTTCACGGCGGGGCCCGCCTTCACGCGCTCCTTCGCCCTGTCGAGCGTCCGGGAGATCGAGCCCGCCATCGCCGAACAGCGGGCGCTGATGGTCCTGCGCATCCCCGAAGGCTTCTCGGCGTCCCTGATGCGCGGCGAGCCGACGTCCGTGCAGGTCGTCCTGGACGGACGGAAGGCCAACGCGGTCCAGATCGCCTATGGCTACGCCACCTCCATCGCGAACGGCTTCGCCCGCGGGCTCAGAAAAACCCTCACCGGGACCGACGCGCTCCTGTCCGTGGAGCCCCGGCAGCTCTTCAACCCGAACCACGACTACCTCTGGTTCACCCTGCCGGTGCTGTTGGTCGTCTTGACCCAGATGCTGTCCCTGGTCGTTTCGGGCATGAGCGTCGCGCGTGAGCGGGAGCTCGGGACGTTCGAGCAGTTGCTCGTCTCGCCGCTCTCGCCCCTGGAGATCGTGGTCGGTAAGACCCTGCCTGCGGTCGCCATCGCCTTCGGGATCGGCGTCGCCATCCACGTCCTGGCCCGAACGGTCTTCGGCGTGCCCTGTCTGGGGAGCCTGGGGCTCCTGGCCTTCGGCTTTCTGATCTTCATCCTGGCCTGCACGGGGGTGGGGCTCTTCGTCTCCTCGCTCTGCAACACGCAACAGCAGGCGTTCCTGGGGGTGTTCACCTGCATGGTGCCCTTCGTCCTGCTCTCCGGATTCGCCACGCCCATCGAGAACATGCCCCACGCCCTGCAGACCCTGACCCTGTTCAATCCCTCCCGCCACATCATCGTCATCGCCCTCGGCGTCTACCTCAAGGGCATTCCCCTGCGCGAGGTCGCCGTGCAGCTCCTCTGGCTCGGCGGGATCGCGACGGTGACGCTCGGCGCCGCCGGGTGGTTCTTCAAGCGCAGGGTTCAGTGACCCCTGCGCCGTTTTTCCCCGATCGGTCCATAAATCGGGTTGCAAGGGCCCGCGGCCCTTGCCGGGGTTCCGGGGAGGAGCCCCGGAGAAAGAAAGGAGTCTTTTCCATGAAAAAACGGTTCGCCCTTCTGCTTCTCGTTCTCGCTGCCGTCCTCGGCGCGCTCTACGCGAACGGGGAGCTCGATGGGCTGATCGATCGCTTCCGCGAGAAGGACCCCCATCGGATTCGGCTCTACGGCAACGTGGAGATCCGACAGGTGCTCCTGGGCTTTCGCGTATCGGGCCGCGTCGAGGCGGTCTACCGCGAGGAGGGCGAGAGGGTGGCGTCCGGCGACCTGCTGAGCATCCTGGACCCCGTCCCCTACCGCATCAAACGCTCCGAGGCCAGGGGGGCCATGCTCCAGGCCAAGGCGGCCCTGGACAAGCTGCACCGGGGGTTCCGCACCGAGGAGGTCCGTGAGGCGGCGGCGCAGCGCGATCGGGTCCAGGCGTCGCTGGACCTGGCCGAGAAGGACTACAGCCGCATCTCGAACCTGTTCGCCCAGAAGGCCGTCGCCAAGAGTGAGTTGGACCGGGCGTCGTCGCAACGCAACGCACTGAGGGCAGAGCTTGCAGCGGCCGAGAACGCTCTGGCCCTGATGCGCGAGGGCTACCGCAGGGAGGACATCGAGGCGGCGGAGGCGGCCTATGAGGCGGCCAGCGCCCGGTTTGCGGCGGCCGAGAACGCCCTTTCGGACACGGAGCTGCGCTCCCCGGCCGATGGGACCATCCTGACCCGCGTCACCGAACCGGGAACCGTCGTGGGGGCCGGCCAGGTCGTCTACGCCCTGGCCCTCGAGCGCCCCATCCAGGTCCGGGCCTACATCCCTGAGCCTCAGCTGGGACGGGTCCGGGTGGGCATGCCGGCCCAAATCGTCACGGACTCGTCCCCCGCCCCCATCGAGGGCACGCTCACCTTCATCTCCCCGACGGCCGAGTTCACCCCCAAGCAGGTGCAGACCGAGGACCTGCGCACCGACCTGGTCTACCGCGCTCGAATTCTGGTGGAGGACGATCGGGATGGGCGGCTCAAGAACGGGATGCCCGTCACCGTCTTGATGGAATCCATCGAGGCCTCCGAGGGCGCGGCGTCAAGATGAGCGAGGTCGAGAAGCGGCTGCCCATCGATTCCCAGAAGACCTCGGAGATCGTCGTCGAGGGGCTGGTCCGCACCTTCGGCAAACGCACCGCGCTGGACGGGATCACGGCCCGCATTGGAGGCGGGCGGATCACGGGGCTGGTGGGGCCGGACGGCGCGGGCAAGACGACGCTCCTGCGCCTGTTCTGCGGCCTCCTGGCGCCCACCGCAGGGCGGGTTTCCGTGTGCGGGTGCGACACGGCGGAGGACGCGGACGCCATCCACGAGCGGGTCGGCTACATGCCGCAGCGCTTCGGGCTCTACGAGGACCTGACGGTCATGGAGAACCTGAACCTGTACGCCGAGCTGCGCTCCGTGCCCCGCCGGGAGCGGACCGACCGCTATGCGGAGCTCCTGGCCTTCACGGGGCTTGAGCCCTTCACGGGCCGCCTGGCGGGCCGGCTCTCCGGCGGCATGAAGCAGAAGCTGGGCCTGGCCTGTACGCTGCTCTCCCGGCCTCCCGTCCTGCTGCTGGACGAGCCGGGCGTGGGCGTGGACCCCCTGGCGCGGCGGGAGCTGTGGCGCATGGTGCGGGGGCTCCTGGTTCGGGACCGGATCGTCGTCTGGAGCACCGCCTACCTGGACGAGGCGGAGGCCTGCGACGCGGTGTTGCTCCTCAACGAGGGCAAGCTGCTCTACGACGGGACGCCGGAGGACCTGGCAAAGCGCGTCGAGGGCCGGGTCTTCCTGCTGGGCGGGGCCGGCGGGAGGCGTCGGAAGCTAATCGCCCCCCTGATGGAGCGTAAGTGTACCCTGGACGCGGTCATCCAGGGCTCCAGCGTGCGCGTTCTGACCAGCGACGACGGTGCGGAGCTGAGAGAGAACCTGGACGCCATCGCTTGCGAGGCCGAAGTTTTGGCCGATCCCTCTTCCCGCCTTACGCTCAGGCCTGCGCCGCCCCGCTTTGAGGATTCCTTCATGCAGCTCCTGGGCGGAGCCCGGCGCGGCAGCGACGCGGTGGCGGCGTTCTTCGAGGAAAAGGGGACGGGCCGCGTCTCCGTGGAGGCGCGGCACCTGACGAAGCGGTTCGGGAACTTCACGGCGGTGGACGACGTCTCCTTCTCGATCGAACGGGGCGAGATCTTTGGCCTCCTGGGGCCCAACGGAGCCGGAAAGTCCACCACGTTCAAGATGATGTGCGGGCTCCTCACCCCCACGGAGGGCGAGTGCGCCGTCTCGGGGCTGGACCTCAGGACGGCTCCCGGCGCGGCGCGGGCGCGACTGGGCTACATGGCGCAGAAGTTCTCGCTGTACGGGGACCTGACCGTGCTGCAGAACCTGCGGTTCTTCTCCGGCATCTACGGGCTGAGGGGCGACGCGGCGCTGGAGCGCGTGGTCGAGACCTTTGGCCTCGCCCCCTACCTCTCCTCCCGTGCGGGTTCGCTGCCTCTCGGCTTCAAGCAGCGCCTGGCGATGGGCTGCGCCGTGATGCACGGGCCGGACGTCCTGTTCCTGGACGAGCCGACGAGCGGCGTGGACCCCGTGACGCGGCGCGAGTTCTGGACCTGCATCAACAGCTTTGCGCTGAAGGGCGTCACCGTGATGGTGACGACGCACTTCATGGACGAGGCGGAGTACTGCGACCGCATCGCGCTGGTGTACCGGGGCGGGACGATCGCCTCCGGCCCTCCCGACGCGCTCAAGGCCTCCGTGCGGACGGAGGCCTGTCCCGACCCGACCCTGGAGGAGGCGTTCATCGCCCTGATCGAGAGACAGGACGCGGCCCCAGCGTCCCTGCTTTAGGGGGCATTTTTGACAGCGCTCATCCCTGGAGGGCAACGACCGAAGCCCCTCACGCCCCATCGCTTCCAAAACGAGAAACTTAAGGAAGGGTTGATCGATCTTCAAAAGTTGTTAAAAGTCAAGGAACATCAAACCTCAGGGTATCCTTCAGCGATTCCCTGAAATTTTAAAAAGGAGCTACGCCCTTCAGAGAGCCTTCCGGTTGCCGTCCGCTGACCTCTGCAATGGGCGGTCCACCTCAAAGCGTTCTCCGCTCAGGCAAAGGTCCTCCCGAAGTGCTCCATCATGAGCCGGGGCAACTCCGGCTCCGCGTCCATGTCAAAGCTGTGCTGCACGTCGAAGCGGTGTACGCTCTCCGGCGCGAAGATGGGGACCGTCACGACCTCATGGGGGATGACCTCGTCCCGGGAACCGATGATGACGGCACAGCTCGCGTCGCTGTGGCGCAGCATGTGGCGGCTCAGAACCTCCATGTACTCCAGCAACAGGTCATGGTTCAGCACGATGCAGCGCCTCGACAGGTGGGGGTTCAGCGAGGGGTTCACGAGGACGGTGGGCAGGCTGGGGAACAGGGCGTTCAGGCAGTAGGCGAAGAAGCCGCCCCAGGACGTGCCCACGACCCTCACGCTCCGGCCCGCCTTGACTTGGGCGCGCACCTCCGCCTCGTAACGCGACAGGACCTCCTCCGGATGCGCCGTGGTGTAGTCGAAGGTGGGGCAGAATATCTCCTCCTCCGGGTACGTCTTTCGAAGCCAGAGGTATTTCGTATTCTCCCCCTGCCCTCCGAATCCATGAATGTTGATGAACATCTGCTAGACCTCCTCATCTGCCGTCCCCAGGAGCGGGCGGGGTGTCGGGGACGACCCCGTCTTTTCGTCCATTCTAACAGATGGAACGCGCCTTTCATTTTGCCCCGCAGGCCGGCCTCGGAAGGCCGTTTCCATGGCCGACAACAACCGTATGTCCCAGGAAAAAATCGCTATACTATACTCGTGTTGGCGGGGCGAAGGGCCCCCCAGGGCTGCAACCTGCCTGCAGAACGTGGAGAGGTGCGGCGACTGCGACGCGCCCCTCTGTGCCTTCAGGGCGCCGGTATGAGGAGGAGCACCCATGCAATACCTTGGACGCTACACGTCGCCCCTGGGAGCCATCACCTTGGGAAGCGACGGCGAGAGCCTGATCGGGCTCTGGTTTGACGGCGAAAAATTTTTCTGCGACAAGATCACGGAGGATACGGAGGAAGGGAATCTGCCGGTCTTTGACACCACGCGGCGGTGGCTCGACGTCTACTTCTCCGGTCGGGCTCCGGACTTCACTCCTCCCCTGAAGGAGATCGGCTCCGACTTCCAGCTTGCGGTGTGGCAGATTTTGCGCGCCATCCCCTTCGGTCACACCGTGACCTATGGGGACATCGCGGGCCGGCTCGCAAGGCAGCGGGGACTGGCCCGCATGTCCGCTCAGGCCGTGGGGGGTGCCGTGGGACACAACTCCATCTCCATCATCGTGCCCTGCCATCGAGTGGTGGGGGCGAACGGAAGCCTGACGGGCTACGCCGGCGGCGTGGACAAAAAGCAAAAGCTCCTGACCCTGGAGGGCGTCGACATGTCGCGCCTTTTCGTGCCCCGGCGCGGTACGGCGCTTTGAGCCTCAGCGGGCATTTAACACCCTACCCCCATCGCAGACCAATCTTTTTTCACCTCCGGTCTTGCCAATGAAGCACATATAAAAACAATGCTTTGGGGTAAGTTGAAGTCGTTTTTTCACACGGTATCGCCCTTACAGCGTGACATGGTTTCATCCATTTCCATCTTGACCCGGAGTCGACTTCAGGATATACACTGACGCTATCCCAAAGTGGCGGCGCTTTTGACCCGATGCCGCTGAACTTGGGCGGTTTGACGGAACTTGTGTCAGGGCGAAAAACATGGGGGGGAGTTACGATGACTTGCCTTGAGGAAGGGATCAAAAAGCTGGGCTTCGGCCTGATGCGCCTGCCCAGGGATGGCGACGCGATCGACGTCGGGCAGACGAAACGGATGGTGGATCGCTTTCTGGCGGAGGGGTTCACCTACTTCGACACCGCCTGGGCCTATCCGGGCAGCGAGGACGCGATTCGCGAGGCGCTGGTGGAGCGCTATCCAAGGGAGAAATTTCAGCTGGCCACCAAGAACGCCGCGTGGCTGGAATGCAAGACCCGCGAGGACGCCGTGGCGCAGTTCGAGACCTCGCTGAGGCAAACGGGGGCCGGATACATCGATTTCTACCTGCTGCACAACCTGGGAGAGGGAAGGACGCACTTCTTTAATGACTTCGACATGTGGAGCTTCGTGCAGGAGAAGAAAAAGGAAGGGCTCATCCGGCACGCAGGCTTCTCCTTCCACTCCACGCCGGAGGAGCTGGAGGATATCCTGAAGGCACATCCCGAAATGGAGTTCGTTCAGCTTCAGATCAACTATGGCGACTGGGAGAACCCGGCCATCCAGTCCAGGGCCTGCTACGAGATGGCCCGGAAGTACGGCAAGCCGGTGATCGTCATGGAGCCCGTGAAGGGAGGAATGCTGGCGACCCCTCCGGAGTCGGTGGCGAATATCCTGAGGCGGGCCGATGCCGACGCCTCCATGGCGTCGTGGGCCATTCGCTTTGCCGCGGACCTGGACGGCGTGCTCACCGTCCTCTCCGGCATGAGCGACCTGGCGCAGATGGAGGACAACCTGTCCTTCATGAAGGACTTCACGGGACTGTCCGACGCGGAGCGGCGAACGCTGGAGGAAGCCAGGGAGGAACTTGCCCACATCCCGCTGATCCCCTGCACGACCTGCAACTACTGCTCCAAGGTCTGCCCCGTGGAGGTCGGGATATCCGGGACGTTCACGGCGATGAACGCCCTGACGCTCTACAGCGACCTGGCTGCCGCCAAACACCAGGAGTCCTGGCTGGTCGGCGGGCACGGCAGGAAGCGCGCGGCGGAGTGCGTTCGGTGCGGCCACTGCGAGCAGGTCTGCCCGCAGCACATCGCGATTCGGGACGAGCTGGCCAGGGCGGCGGCGTTCGCGTAATTCCACTTCAGCCCTGCCATATGAAAGGACGATGGAGGCATCTTAAACGCGCTCAATCGATGAAGCCTCACGACCTGCGGACTGGGAACGGCCCATTGGTTTGACAAAAAGCAAGAGACTGATATAATGTTTCACCGTTGGGGCGATTAGTTCAGAGGTAGAACGCTTCCTTGACACGGAAGAGGTCAGAAGTTCGATTCTTCTATCGCCCACCAGTGACAGCAAGGGTTCAGGAGATTTTCTCCTGAACCTTTTTTGTTCTCCTTGAAGCGCCCTTGAAGCAAAAACAAAAAAAGAGGGCCCCGCAGGGCCCCGTTTTACATCAGCGTCACAATCCCCGCCTTGAAAACCTTCGGCAGGATATCCCAGCCGGTGTATCGACGTGTAGTCCGTCTCCCGCTCCATGCCCTTCTGGTACGCCGCGATCATCCCGGCCTCGATGCGGTCCACGTTCCGGTTGTGGTCCTCCGCCACCAGCTCCGCCGCCCGCTTGTGCTCCTCGCTCAGGAGGCTGACCAGGTACGCTGTGTCGCCCGAGGCGTCGAGAGAGTTCTTGAAGTTGCCGTTCAGGATGGCCTGTGCCTTCTTCTCGTTGCGCAGTCCCATGTAGATTTCCTGAATCTCGCTCCAGGTGTAGTCCTTCCCGTTGTACGTGGTCGCGATTCGCGCGAAGTCGGACACCCGGAACCCCAGTTCCCGCAGCCCCGTCTCCACCCACTCCCGCCGCGCCTGAATGTGCCGCAACGATTCGTCTCGGGCTGCTGCCGTCATATCGACGAAGTACTTGACGAACGGTCCGTGATAACCCGTGCGCCCGTGGTCAAGCCAGTCGAAGAAGCGGTCCTTTGCCAGCGTCACGGCATAGGTCCAGTCTCTGGCCTTCGCCGCCTTACCACTCAACCCCTTGTACTGCTTCTTGAGGTCCTCCGGCCCGGTGACGACCTTTGGCAGGTCGGCCTTCCGCTTCTCCAGCGTGTCCCGCAGGTCGGTGTAGATCGTGTCCTTCCTTTCCGTGCGTTCAAGGTCCCATATCCTGTACTCCTCAGCGCCGCGGTCGTAGATCTGCTGCACCTGATCGTTCAGGGCGCGCAGGTCGTCTATGGTCATCTCGTTGAGCGTTGTCTCCCCAAGGTGCGCGGTGTCCTTCTCGTTCAAGGCCTCCGCAAGCTCCGGGTCCTCCCTAAGCCATTGGGCGACCTCCGTTCTGTGCTCCAGCGTCTTCTTGCTGCGCCGTTTCAGGTCGTAGGAGGACAGGAGCTGTTCGATCTCCTTGTGCGCTGCCCAGGTGACCGTCTCGGAGCCCGCCATCCGGTTGATGCCCTTGACAAGCTCTCCAACCTCAGCCTTGACTTCCTGGCGTTCCTTGAGCTTCTGTTTGAGCGCGGTAATACGCGCCTCCACTGCGGCGCGTCCTTTGGCGTGCCCTTCCTTGACCCCCTGGCGCCAGGCGGCCTTGCTGTACTTCTCCGCCATGGCGTACCCGCGCCGCATCGCTTCGGACAGCGTGAGCACGGCTTCGGGGTTGCCGTCCTTGCTAGCTGATGCTATACTTTCAACAGAGTTGCTTGTCTGGCGAGCGCTCCAACGCCGGGAGTTACCCTGCACCTCCTGACTCCCGGAGCCCGAAGCCAGAACGGAAGCAGGGCCGTTGACGGGGGTTGCGCTCCTCGTCGCAAGCAATTTTTTTCTGCTGACATAATTTTTGTTTGCAAACCACGCTGTCTTTACACGATAGACCCCATCCTCATTGATCAGCTCCACCGCAACGGTGGGATGTTTCTTTTCGTCTCCGCGACGGATGAGCAAAAGAGAATCCCCAGACCCCCTGCGCACCTCATTGAACTCTGCCAGGCTGTCCAGAATAAACGTCTGCACATCAGGATACCCTGCATCGAGTATCTGGGCTCCGTGTTTCTCTTCCGCGTGCCTCACAGCCCCGACGTTGGCCTGAATGACCCCGGCCTGTATCCCCGCCGCTGCGGCTACGTCCTCGTCGATCATGCCAAGGGCTGTCGACCCGTCGGGCAACATCAGCAACTCGCTGTCGTCCGCCTCGTCGATGGAGCGTCCGGATTCCGGAGTGAGCGCCACCGGCTCCATAGTGCGTTCGGGCACGACGTCGCCCTCCGCTGAGAGCGTCTGGTCCAGTGCCTTGACGCTTTCGGCGATCTCCCTCTGTTCCCGGTACGTCGCCTCGAGGTCAGCCTTGACCTGAGCGTTGTTCTTGTCCTGGTCGTATTCCGCCTGGAGCGCCTTCTGAAGCCTCGTCAGGTACCGCCGGCGGTCCGTCATGTACTCCCGCGCGCCGTCCACGCCCAGATGTTCCACCAGCGCGTTCAGCGTGTCGGCGTTAACCTCCACTAGCGGGGCGGGCTTCTTCACCACCTCGTTGACGTTCTCCTGAAGCCAGTCCACGAGCCCCTGAACGTCAAGATCAATGCCGTGCGCCTGAAGCGCCTCGGTGAGGACGTCCAACGCAAGCTGCGGCCCTTCCGTCGTGTTCCGGAACAGCCCCGGCCAGCGCTTGCGGACGTCCCGCGCCAGGTCCTCTCCCAGTTGCACGATGAAATCCCCAAAGCGCAGCCCACCGTTCTCGCGAATGAGCCGCGCCACGTTCTGCACGGCCTCGTGCGCGTTGCGCTTGAACTCGTACTCCTCAAGCTGTCCCAGCCAGCCGGTCACGGCCTCCCTGGCATCCTCCGGGACCTCGTAGAAGCTCCACTCGTCGGGGGCCTCGTACCCCAGTTGCTCCTGTTCCGTCCGCTCCCGCAGCTCGGCCTGATAGCGCTTAATCTCCTCCTTGATCGCCGCGTTCTCGACGGCCAGTTCCTGCACGGTCGTCTCCGCGGTGATCTCCTCCGGGGTCGCCAGCAGGCGGGCGTAGATATCCCGCATCTCCGGGCTGAGCTCGATGCCCAGCGCCTGCACCACGTCGTGGTAGACTTCGATCATCCACGCCCGCAGCCTGCGGAATACGCCCCACAGGGCCCGGCTCGGCGCCCTGCCCTCGGCGATGTACGTCTCGAACCCCTGAGCGAAGTACTCATGAGCCTGCGTCCGGGCCTGCCGGCGCACCTCGGCGTCCTCGGAATCGAACTCCTCCCGCGTCACCCCCGCGTGCCGCAGCACCTCGTCCACGTCGGCCCTCAGCTGAGGGTCTGCCCCTTCCACTCTGCTGAGCTCGTCCAGCATCCGGAAGACATGGTGCGCCAGCTCGTGGAAACTCGTGCTCCGGTTCGCGTTCTCGAAGAACTCGATCAAGCTCATGCCGTCTGGCTGGACCGTCAAACGGGCGTTGATAGCGGACTCGGGCTTGCTTTTTTGGGGCAGAGGTGGTTTACTTAGGGCAGTCCCCCTGGCCCGCTCCCTCTTCGTTGCGGAGGATGTAGCTTCGGAGAGCGTAGCGCCGGAGAAGTCTTGGCCCTTGTCCGGCGTATCGGGGCGGGGGGTTCTTTTATCCGGCACATCTTCATCCCATCCAGATACAACCCAATTAACTTTTTTGCCATCGTACTCTTTACCCAGCACGACGGTATAAGGGCCTTTTGTTATATTGACGCGCCGTTTCCGCCCATTCTGGATAGGATATTCTTTCCCCACATCTCCTTTTGCAATAACATCGACCAACGTTCTCATAAACTCCTGTGGCCTTGTCCCCTCCGGGATATGATATTCCAAGATGTGAGCTATCCCGGCCCCCTTATTTCCCCAAAGGAACGCGATATCTCCAAGCTCCTCCCGGTGCATGGCGTCCATCACGTCGGTCTGCTCTGTGATGACCTTCTCCATGGCGGCCTGCCCACGTCGGATGTTCTCGGTCTCCTCGGCCTGCTGCTCAGAGTATGCCTCCATCATCCCTTCCAGGATGATCTGATCTTCCCGTGCCACGTCCTCTGTTTCAGCCAGCAGGCGCTCTTTGCGTTCTTTGTCGGACAGAAGCGTGCGTCTCCCGGCATTCCGGGCCTCCGCTTCTCCTGCAAGGCGGTGATAGTTTTCGCCCTCCATCGCAAAGCTCCCGCCGCCGGCAAACCCTTCGATGTTCTGTATCGCGTGCTGTATCTCGTGGATAAGCGCTGTCTTTGCGATATCACTTCGGAGGTACGCATTGAGTGAAATTGTGTTCCCGAATGGGTTATAGCTCCCGCTAATTTCCCTGTGCCCGGTCTGGAACCTGACATTGATATCCGCCAATTCCGGGTACGCCGCATAAAGTTCCGGCGCGTCGTAAAAATCAGAGAGCCGGGATGGCTCCCTTATCTGCCGTGCAACAGGCTTCAGCTCCTCAAGCCGGGCCTGTTCTTCTTCCGTGATATCCCCGTCAATAAATTTCCTTTCGAGCTCACGAAACTCCAGCAGATCCGGGTTGGTGATGAACCCCTCGCGCCGGAAGGTCCCGTCCAGAATCTCGTGCCGCCACTTCCCATCCGCCCCACGCTCCCAGCCCGTAGCCAGGCGAATCGCCCTGGCGTCCTTCCCGGCCTGCTCCATCTCGCGGGCGACGTTCAGGTTGTCGAGGCGGGCCGTGCCTTCTTCAGCAGCATCCAGGGTTTCTGCCCCGCGCCTGCCGATGATCTGGTAGTACGTCTCCGGGTGCTGATCGTCCTCTACCTTTATCCCGGCCTCCTCCGCCTTGGCCCACAGTGCCTTCTGCCGCGCCTCGTTCTCGTCGATGAGGGCGTCGAGCTCCTTGTGCATTCGCTTCAGGATGGCGTGGGCCTCCTTGACGATGCCGGCCTTCTCTTTACGAAGGCCTTTTTGCACCTCCTTGTCATCGTCGAACGCCAGGTTCTTCTCGACCTCCGCCAGGTCGAGGAACAGCTCCTCCAGCTCCGGGACCCCACGCCAGCGGGTCGGCTTCTCCATCGTCTCGCCGGGGTCGCTCCCCGCCTCATAGAACGCATAGTCCTCCGGCCCCCGCCCCAGAAACGGCTCGTAGTACTTCGTGACCGTCACAAAACGCTCCATGAACGCCCGCAGCTCAGGGTCCCATTCGGACGCCGGAGTCGCCTCCGCCTCGTCCATGCGGTCGTAGAGCTCCGCAAGGCTGTTGACCCCGAACAGCCTCATATCCCGCAGGCGATCTTCTGCGTCGTCCTTCATAGCGTTGAGGTGACCGGCATACCACTCCTCAAGCCTGCTGTATATCTCGCGTTCTTTCTCCGCGTCACGGGCTTCTTCATCACACAGCCGGTCGAGGATTGCCTCGATTTTTTCGTATTCGTCCCCGTCCAGGGGTGTTTCATCCAAAAGTGCGCGATACTTTACGGCTTCTTCCTTACGCGGCCCCTCCGGCCACGTCGTGGGGTCGTTTTCGTCATAGCCCACGCGGTTTGGCCGCTCCAGCCCCATGCGGTCCAGCGCCTCGCGGGTCAGGAAATACCCTACTCCATCGTCGGGGAACCCCTCTATGGTGAGACCTCCATTGATGGCGGCGATGACTCCTTCCAGGTCCTCGCGCGTCTGGTATGCCAGGTTGTTACCCCACACCCTGCGCAGCAAAGCGCCGGGGTCTTCGCGTGCCTCCTGCTGACCGGAGGCGCTCTGGCGTGGTGTCCCGTTATAGGCGATCTGGTTGTAGACCTCTGCTTCCTGCTCATACTCGCGCCGTGTCCCGTCAGGCAAAATCATGTATTTGGGCTGCTTGCTTCTGATAAAATCCAGCTTTGCCTCGTTTGGCATTTGCTTGATTTCTCGGGCGCTGGTCAAAACCCATACTCGCCTTGTCCTGTTGGGCAGGGTTTCTATCACTTCCACACCTTTGCCTCTGGGGCCATGAGCCCAAGTCCATTCAATATGTGTCCCATCGGAGAACCTCTCACTTAATATAAGCCCGTCATAAGCCCATTTATGAGATGTTCCGTCAGGCAGTTTTTCGTACAACATTTGTCCATTTTTATGCCACTGGCGTTCAGTTCCATCAGGGAGAGATTCGTATCCCTTCCGTCCATTCTCGTGCCATTCTGTTTTTGTGCCACCATGAGTATAGTCCGTCTGCATCTGCCCGTTCGGGTACCATTCACGAAGAAACTTCCCGGGTAGGATTATTCGTTTAATCTGATTACTCGGATAGAACTCGCGTATTGTTCCATCCTTTAGCTTTTCTTTTACCTTCGAGCTGTGTCCCAAATCTTCATGGTAACCATAAATGACACCGTCGCCTTTCCCCAGTCTGTATGGGATTGCAGGAAACGATTCATCCTCCCTGTCCCACCACTGCGTTTCCTCCTTATCGGATGCGCAAAACGCCAACAACTTCCCATTTTGAAACGCAATACGCTTCGGGATGGAATCATAATTCCGCCACATCCTCCATGCGTCGGTCATTCCGCCGCGTTTCCCCCGTGCCGCAAGGCACCACGGGTTGGCGTCCTCGCCCCAGTGCGTATCAATAATCTTCCTTACAGCGGCCTGTCCAGCCTTATCGTTCTGCACCGTGTAGACGGTTATGCCATCGGGGTACTCCTTCTTGTCGCTGAGCTCCGAGACGGTGTCCGGGTTCACCCGTTTTTCAGCGGCGCTCTCCTTGATGGTGTACTTCGCCAGTATCTCGTTGGGGTCGCCAAAGCTCATCGGGTCGAGGTGCTGCTGCTCACAGATCTTGAGCGCGTCGAGGATTTTGTAGTTGTCCTCCGGCAGGATGATGTGCCCGCCCAGCAGCCACTTTGTGGCGGCCTTCTCGTGCTTCGGCGAGCCTCCGGCCTTGACCTCCTCACCCAGCTTCTCGATCTCGGAGATAGCGTCGGTGCGCTGCTCCGGCGTCAGGTCCGGCCTGTGTTTCGCCAGCGAGGCATCCATCTCGTTCTTGCGTTTCGTGCCGATCTGCCGATACTCCTCCCCGACGTACGGCCTGCCCTCCGCGTCCTTGACGCCCCGGAGCATATCGGCTATAGTGATCTCAGAAACCCTGCGTAGTTGCCGTTCTGGAAGAACTCCCGAAAGGGGTGTGCCAGAGAGGCGCGCAGGGTTTCTGCTTGCCCCCTCAATGATGACGTCATTCAAATCAACTTCAACAGGTATCCTGCCATCGCTGGATTTTCTTTCATGAGCAACGACGCGCAACGTTTTCAGCCCGTCGGAAGACCAGACAGGGATATAAAAGCGATGTACGTTTTTGAGATGCTTTTTATTATCCTTCTGGTTCTTATGGCTCTCTATCAGGCGCGCATTCTGCAAAACCTCACGCAGCGACAGCAGCCCCGCCGTCCGCGTGTCCATATCCTCATAGGTCAGCCCCTTCCGTGAAGAGCGCACAACGTGTCTTGCCGCAGAGTTGGAGGGGATACCTATCAACGCCTCGCCATCAGAGCTTATATTTGGCTCTCTGCCAATGAACTCCGCCTTCAAGAATGCAAATAGCTCTTGCGGTGTCGCTTTCTTAGCGTCCTCCAGCTTCCCGCTCAGGTCCAGTATGGGCACTTTTTGTCCAAGGTCCACGCCGGCGTTCACCGGCTGCGCGAACCCTTCACTCTGCACGGCGTCTTCGCCGCGCCGGAGCGTCAGCTTCATGGCGTCGGCCGGGGAGATATTGGCGCGCCGCGCCAGCATCCCGGCGACGGATGCACCGACCCTGGCGAACACCCGCGCCTCCTCGCGGTCCTTGCCGACGGCCAGCATCTTGCGCTCCAGCTCCTCGGCCACGGCGTCCGTCTCCGCCGTGCGCCACGCGGGGCTGCTGGCCCTCCGCATGACAACCTCCACACCCTTCCGGGTCGTGGTCGTGACCATCTCCTGCGTTTGGGCCGGGGCGTTTGTTCCGGCCTTCACGTCCTCCGCGCCGTAGACGTCGCCGAACGCACCGTCCGAGGCGAACAGCCGGTCGTAGACGCCCCGCATCTCGTCGGAAAGCTGTTTGCCGGGGATGTTCGCAATCCTCTCGTAAACCTCGATCATCCAGTTGCGGATGCGCGAGAACACGTCCCGCAGGGTCTTTGTCGGGGCTTTCCCCTCGGCCAGGTACTTCTCGAACCCGCGGGCGAAGAACTCGTGCGCTCGCCTGCGGGCGTTCTTTATATCGGCGTCGAATGATTTTCGGGAGACGTGCACCTCCTTGAGGATTGTCTCCACGTCCTTCGCCATCTGAGGGTCCACGCCCTCCCTGCCGCTGAACTCCATCACCTTGTTGAGGATGTGGTGCCCGAACTCGTGGAAGCTGGTGCTCTTGTTCGCGGTCTCGAAGAAATCAATAATGCTCGTCCCGTCCGGCAGGAAGTACGTCCTGCCGTTGGGGGCGCCCCAACCCACAGGCAAAGTTTTTAACGTGGCGTCCATCACGTCGGTGTGCTCGGCGATGACTTTCTCCATAGCAGCCCGCCCGTGGCGGATGTTCTTGGTCTCCTCGGCCTGCCGCTGGTAGTACTCCTCCTCCGCCTCCCGTGCCGCGGCCTCCTCCTCGGCCTCGATGAGCTGGAGTAGACGCCTTTCGGCCCCCTTGGGCTTTCCCTTCCTCAGGCTTTTTCTCAGCGCGTGCAATTCATTTTCGAGCTCCGTCCCCCGCTCGTTCTTCCAGACGAATTCCGGGTCGTCGCTCCGCAGCCTCCGGTCGAACTCCTCACGGGGCAGGTTTTCAATCCACGCATCGATCTGCCTGCTCTCCTTTTGGAGTTCCAGGGCACGAGTTTTCTCCGGACTCTCCGGCCAGGTCTCTACCTCATCGTCGTTCTCGAAGTTCTGCCACGCCTCGAGCGCCAACGCCTCGTCCCGGGCGGCCCCGACCGGCCAGGTCTTCGGGTCGCCGGGGTCGTACTCCTCGCTCTGGCGTGTCGAGGATTGAGCGTACCCCTTGCCCTGCGTCCCCCGTTTCTCCTGTGCCTTCCCCCGCCGGAACTCGATGTTCAGCGCGTCCTTTGCCTCCGTGCCCGTGCGCTCCGCAAAGCGATGCGCGAACTCCGACGCCAGCAGGCCCATGGCCTTGGATTCCTCAACGTCGTGGCCCGCGGCGATCATCCTTGCCTCCACGTCTTTGGCCAGCTGACGCAGCTCGGCGGGCGTCCGGGTGCGTACGGTTCCCCTAGCCCCTGTACTCTCCGCCTGTCGGGGCGCTGTCTGTGCAGGCCCTACGCCCTGCTGCTCGTACTGCTCTCCATCCTGCTGGGCTACATTCCGGGCATCCTCCGCCTCCCCCCGCATCGCTGAGAGCGCAGCGTAGTCCCTGCGCTTCATAGCGTCCTGTATCTCCTGATACCGCACAAGGTCAGCCTCGCTCAGCGGGTTCTCCGGCGTTCCGTCCTCGGCAAACTGCGCCTCCTCGGCCATGCGCCCGGTTTCCCCATGTGCCCATCGCAGCAGCTCGGCACGCTCCGTGCCGGAGAGCGCCTGCCGGGTGTCGTCCTCCCTGCGAATCTCCTCCAAGGCCCCGGCCACAGGGTCAGTGGGGGCCTGTGCAGCGCCTGTCTCTGCGGCGGGGGGAGTGCTCTTGTTGCCCTTCGTTAGTGCGTTGACTGCGGCATTAACCGCCATGCCGCCGCCCCCGAACAACCCACCGGACAGGGCCCCCAGAAGACCCTCGTACCCCAGCTCGCTCCAGTCGTTGGGGTCTCCCACGGCCTTGTTCGCCGCTACGCCCTCCAGGACCTCCTCCAACCCCTCGCCCCCCATGTTGAGCGCGAGCCCTCCCAGGGTGCGGGTGACGGCCCCGGCGTTGGGGAACAGCTTGCCCAGCCCAAATGTCGCCATGTTCTGCAACGGGTCGGAGAGCATCAGCCCCAGGGGTGAGCGATTGAGAAGACAGCTTCTCCGGGTAGAAATTTCGGTTGATGGCGTCGCGCATCTGGTCCTCGGTCATGTCGTCGGGGAAACTGAGGGTCAGTCCTTTGTCGGGCAGGTGGATTTTCATGATTCCCTCCTGGTATCAAAAAAGCCCCTCCTGGAGAGGGGCGTGTGGTATACTTACCTCAGCTATTGCAGGGGTGCCTCCTTTTTCGGTGTTCGCTAGCGCCGAAATTTCAAGGAGGCGCTTTTTGTGGTATAATCTAGCCGCATATGAGAGCGTGCCTCTTTCCTCTTTGGAGTTCGCCAGCTTCAAAGAACACGGGAAAGAGGCTCTTTTTTTGTGGTATAATCTAGCCAGCCAATGAAACATCATGAGGTGCCTCCCTTTTCTTAGCGTCCGCTAGCGCTGAAGAAAAGGGAGATATTTTTATCCTGCTCTGATAAAATATGGATACCGTATCAGCCAGTTGAGGGACCGCTACTCTGCCGTCTTCAGTCTTCACGGGGCAACCCCTCGTGTTGGTTCGTCTCTAGCGGGGCGAACATCCCTTTTTGATTTGAAGGGAGGAACCTCACGTGTTTCGTTGGCTGAGAAGCCTCAGCTTCAAGCTCCATCTGAAGCTGGGACACCTGACGGTAAGCATCTGCTTTAAGCCAGGCTCCACCGTCGTAAGACGGTAGGCGACGGGAGGGGGCGGGGGTAAAACCCTGTCCCCCGCTATTTCCTCCCCCGCCGACCCCGGACGCCGTTCGTGTCCGTGTCGAACGCCTCGCGGGAGACTCCGGCCTCATCGAGGATCGTCTTCACGTCGTCGGCCATCTGGGGGCACATCCTCCCCGTCGCTGAACTCCACCCTCTTGTTGAAGATATGGAACTCGTGGAAGCTCGTGCTCCTGTTCGCTGTCTCGAAGAACTCGATGACGCTCGTCCCGTCCGGGAGGAAGCATTAGGGGATGGGCTTCCGACGGACAACGTAAGGATACACGGAGGGGGACATCGTAGAAATACGCACGCCCCGAGGCGGATTGAAAGCGCGGGGGCGGGGCAGATCAGCGAAAGAGCGAGAGGACGATCCCCTTCGGGGCCAAAACAACCTCTCAGTCCTCCCTTCGAGGCTCGACAGCCCCCCTTGCACAAGCAGACTGCCAGCGAACGCAGTGGGCTGTGCCCAAGAAACGGGGCATAGCTTAGGGGCTTCATCAGGGGGCCTGAAAAACGCGCCTCTTCGCTTTCGCCTCCCCCGCAAGGGGAGGTGCCCCTCCCCTCCCTCATTTCATCCCAACTCACAGGCAAAAAAGAGCACCCGGTGTGTTTAGGCTATTTTGGTATTTACTATATTTTTGAAAAAACAGTTTAAGTTATTGAACTTGCCAGGAATTTTATTGACATTATCCGTGGAGTTGGCTTTAATATAGGGAGCGTTTTCGAATCGGCTATCGGGGCAGGACGCTATTTTGAGGAGAGTGAACTGTATGTTTCGCAACATGAGGATTTCGCTGAAGCTATCTCTGGGGTTTGGGCTGGTGCTGCTGGTGTTCGTCGTCGCGGTGGCATTTTCCCGGGCGAAGATCTCGGGGGTGCAGGAGGACAACCGCTTGATGGCGAAGATATCCGAGGTGCTCGCTTTGATCACGGACCTGAACGACGGAATAAGCGGCCTGCGCTTTTCCGCCAGGGGATATCTGTACGCGGAGGACGCCGATGATATGAAGACAGGGCGTGACTCCTTGAAGGCCCTGGAGGAGGGTATCGCCCGTGGTGAGAGGATGTATCGGGAGGACCCCCGACTGGTCGCCCTGAGCAGGATCTCGGACCTGAAGGGTCCCCTCGAGGCCTACTCCAAAAACATGGAGGAGGTCGTCTCCCTCGCGGAGGCGAAGCGGAACACGGTGCAGGGCCTGGCCAAGGATTCTCAGGAGTTTTTGGACAAGCTCAACGAAGCCCTTGTGCCCATATACCGGAAGCTGCAGAATGACATTTCGGCAGGGAACGCCACCGAGGCCCAGCGCAGGCTCGAGAGGGTCCGCGAGGGCGAGGCGCTGACCACGGAGATAGGGGAGGTCCGCAGAAGCTACTCCTGGGTGATGGCGAACCGTGACGTCTCGGGCATCGATGCCATCCTCTCGCGGGTGGACGCGATGGGGAAGCGGGGACAGAAGCTTTTGGATGATACGCGCTCGGAGGAGATCCGCAGAGACCTTGCGGACGCACTGACGCACCTGCACGCCTTTTCGACTGGCGTGAGGGAGCTGGCGGACCAGCTCGTCCGAATCAGCGAGCTCACAAAGATCGTCAAACAGCAGGGGGACGACCTGGACGAGCTGAGCGACGCCATCTTCGATGTGTCGCAGAAACGCACGAGGGGAATCATCACTCAAACGGATGACAATTTGAGCCTCTCCGTCCTGATGTTGATTGCCTTGACGGTGGTCTCTGTGGTTGTCGGGCTGCTGATAGCGTTTTTGATCTCACGGATGATCACGAAGCCGCTCTCGCTTTTGGTGTCCGTGGCAGAACGGGCTGGGGGCGGGGACCTGACGTTGACACGGGCGGATCTGGGCGAGGAGAGGAACGACGAGTTGGGCAAGCTGTCGGATGCCCTCATCGAGATGGTTGGGGCACAGCGCCGGACGATAACGGAAGCCATGGAGATTGCGGAGCGCAGCGCAGAGAGCGCGGACACGATGCGCACCTCGTCAAGTCAGTCCAGCGAGTCCATCGCAAACGCAAAACAGGCCATAGAGAGCGTTGTGTCGCTTTGCGAGTCGAACTCGTCATCGCTGCAGGAGAGCAACGCGGGGACGGAGGAGATGTCCGCGGCGTCGATGACCGCGGCACAGGCGGCGACGGACTGTGCGGAGTTCATCTCTCAGACCACGGTGGTCTCAGGCCAGGCGGTGGAGATGGTACAGGAGACGATCGAGGATATGGGCCTTCTGTTCAAGAAGTCCGAGGAGAGCGGGGAGAGGCTCCGCGAGCTTGTGGAATCCGTGGGGCAGATCAGCGGATTTGTTGGGGTCATCACGTCGATAGCGGATCAGACGAACTTGCTGGCGCTGAACGCCGCGATCGAGGCGGCGCGGGCCGGAGAGGCCGGGCGTGGCTTTGCCGTTGTCGCTGAGGAGGTCCGTAAGCTGGCGGAGGATTCCGGTCAGGCGGCGAACAACATCAAGGGCTTGATCACGACGCTGCAGGCCGGGGCGAGGGACACGATGAATTCGAGCACGGAGTCCTCTGAGCTTCTGACGCGGACGACGGAGAAGGCGGATAAGGCCAAGGAGTCCCTGAACGAGGCCATGGGGCAGATAGACAAGGCGAACGACCGAATCCAGAACATCGCGGCGGTGGCGGAGGAGCAGGCAGCGTCAAGTCGGGAGATCGCCTCGGGCATCGATGCCGCGACAAAATCGACGGTGGACATGCTTCAGAACATGGAGAGGATACAGAGCTCCTCGGATGAGACGGCCAGGGTGGCGGAGGAAGTTGCGAAGCAGGCGGACGGCCTTGCGGTCCTGGCGGACAGACTGAAGGGGGCCCTTTCGCGCTTCAAGGTGTCCGCGGGCGCTTCGGGCGCCGGGAGGGCGGCTTTAAAAGGCTGATTGCTAAAGTCTGAAGGGCCAATCCCAATCGCTCTTAACTTAAAGAGATACTATGGTCTGCCTCCCCTTGTTGGGGAGGCAGACTTTGGTCGGAGGGGTTGCCTCGCCTCCCCTTAGGGGAGGTGCCGCCAAAGGCGGCTGAGGGCGAAGGAAGTCCGGGGGACTTCCGCAGCTCAGCCAGACGACACGACTTACGGACGCCGACAGGCGGTCGGCGTCGTGTCGGTCGGCTGTGCCGAAGCAAGGCAATGGATTGCCTTGTGGAGGCGTTGGCGGGAAATGTCAGACAGGCGCGTCTTATGAAAAACACTCGCCGTCCCTACCCTCCCCCTCCTTCGGGGAGCCCTCCGGCTCCGTCAGCTCGACCCCCGTCGCGCTCTCCAGCGCGAACTGGGCCACCTGGAGGTCGTAGCGGGCCCGGTAGACGGAGAGCCGTGCGTCGGTGAGGGCCAAAAGCGCGTCCGAGAGCGCCAGGGAATCGCCGACGCCCGTCCGGTAGCGCCCCTCGGCCAGGGAGTAGTTCTCCTCCGCCTGGGCGACCGTCAGTCCCGCGATGCGGATGCGTTCCCTGGCGTTGCGGACGTTCAGAACGGCCTTGCGGACCTCCAAAAGGATGTTCTGCCGCAGGGCCTCGCGGGCCGCCTCCAGGCTTTTGACCTGAGCCCTCGCAGCATCCGTTCGGGCCGCCGTCGCCCCCCCGTCGACGACGGGGACGGTGAGGGAAAGGCCCGCGTTCCACTCCGAGCTGAGCGAGGAGATTTCCTCGCCGCCGGCGCTGTACCCGCCCCTCAGCGACAGGCTAGGGGAGGAGCCCCGCGCCACGGAGCGCACCTCGGCCTTTCCGGCGAGCGTCCGCAGGTCCACGGCCGCGTAATCCTGACGGTGCTCCAGGGCCAGGGCCTCGGCATCGTCCTCCGCCGCCTCCGGCAGCTTGCGCTCCGCCATCCGGACCTCGAACGGCCCCATCGAGTCCACGCCCATCGCGTTCAGCAGCGCGGCCTGCGCAACCCGAACCTCAGATTCCGCCTCCACCAGCGCCAGCTGGGCGTTCCCCAGGTCCACCTCGGCCTTCGTCACGTCGATCTTCGGCTTGAGCCCCGTCTCGTAGTAGCCCTTCGCGCGCTCCAGATGCCGCCGGAACGAATCCACCGATTCCTGCCTCTGGCCCCGGACCTCCCCCGCCAGCAGCAGGTCCATGTAGGCCTTCTTGACCCCGGCACGGACCTGCAGCCGCGTCTTCCTTCCCTCGGCCTCCGTGGCGGACAGCACGCTCTGCTGGGCCTCGACGGCGTACTTCGTCCGGTTCGTGTCGAAGAGTTTGAGGCTCGCCGTAATCCCGACCGTGTAGCTGCTGCCCGCGGACGCCCCCTCCCTTTCGGAGCGGTTCGCCGACGCGCTGACCGACGCCTGCAGGCGGTCCTCCGCGGCCGCCAGGGAGAGCCGCCGGCGCTCCGCCTCGCTCTTCGCGTCCGCCCCGACAAGGTCGGGATGGTTCGCCTCCGACAAGGCCAGGCAGTCCTCCAGCGTCAGGGTACGGGCCGTCTCCTCTCCCCGTGCAGGGAAAGCCTGGAAGACGGCCAGAACCAAACAGAGCAGGACCGCAAGGAGAACAGCGCTCCCGCCCCTTCTTCTCTTTTCCGATCTCATGTCGTTCTCAGCCTCCAAACTTCAAAAGGAGATCGCTCCAATCCACCGGACAGCCACAGGGAAGAAGAGAGCCCCTCACGAAAAAAACCTGTGCGGACCAGATTACGCTTTCATCGCAAAACTTCAAACCGCCATTTGACGAAAAAACAGGAGCGTATCCTGTCCTACGCACTTCCCAGGATCGGGACAGCCGCAGCGCCATTCGCAGGGGAGGTCCGTCCATCACGGAAGCACTCTCCATGCGGCACAAAATACCCCTCCGATATGAGAACAATGTGAACGCGGCAAAGGGCTCCTGTGAAGATCGAAGAGGGGGAAGGGGGAACGCCAAAACGCCCTTGCGAAAAGGCCAAAGGGCACGCTCATCCTGCCCTCGCCACAAAAAGGGACCGTCCCCGCAAGGACGGTCCGGCGCAAAAGTGCTGCTTTTTAAGAGGGCTGCCCAGAGGAGCGCCCGTCACTCGTCGTTCCAGGAGTCAAAGTACCCGGAGACGTGTACGACGGGAGTTCCCCGATCCCCGCTGCCGGACACCAGGTCGCACAGCGAGCCCAGGAGGTCCGTATAGCGCCGCGGCGTCGTACCGAGGGCGTTCCGGGACTCCGCCAGCCCCGACTCCTTCCCATCCGACGCGGGCTTGGAGCGTATGGCCTCGCGTACGGCCGCCTCTGCGTCCCCGGAGGCGTTGTCCGCCACCATCTTGAACTTGATCTCCGAGGGCGTGCCCCGCAGCCCCTCCGTGAACCCTGGGGACACCACGGGGTCCGCCAGCTCCCAGATGCCGCAGGCGGGGTCCTTGAAGGCGCCGTCACCGTACACCATAGCCTCCACCCTGCGTCCGGACCGCCGCAGGACCTCCTGCTGCAGGTCCAGGGCGAAGCGCTCCGCGTCTCTGGGGAAGAGCTTCACGCTGCCCTCCCTGGAGAAGTTGGACCCCAGCAGGCCAAACTCCGCGTTGTACCCGCCCCCGTCGCGCAACGGGGCGTTGCAGATTTGGTCCAGCGTCAGGACCGACGCGCCCTGCTCTCTCAGAAGCGCCGCATAGGTGCCTCGCTGGTGGATGTTGGCCATGATGACGCACTTCGTCGCCTTCAGGACGTTCAGGGGGTTGTTCGTGAAGTGGACCTCGATCCGGTCCGGAGCCACGCCCCTGTAGAGCTCGACGTAGTCCACGCCCGTGAAGGGGTGGCGGTACTCCCCGAAGCGCCGGCGGAACTCATCGAGGCCAAAGCACTCCGGCAGGCCACTCGCGCGCTTCAGGTACTCCATGGGGTCCACCAGGTGGTTGCCCACCTCGTCCGCGGGGCAGGACAGGAAGAGGTGCACTCGGCCCCGAATGGCCTTCGTCAGCGCCTTGAACAGGGGGAAGAACCGATTGCGGCTCAGGATGGGGAACGCGACGGCCACCTCATCCGAATCCAGCTTCCCCGCGACGTCCAGGGCGATGTCGTCCAGGGAGACGACGTTGCCCTGGGCCCGCGCCAGCAGGGATTCCGTCACCGCGACGACATCCCTGTCCCGCAGGGCAAAGGGAGCGTAGGGGGAGCGCGCCGCCTCGATCAGGCTCTCCGCCACAATCCGCACCAGGTCGTCCCCCCGCTGGATGACGGGCAGCCGAATCCCGTGGGCCTCAACTCCGACCCGACGCCGGTGCCCTTCGGGCCCGCCTCTTTCCACCCCGTGCTTCTCTTCCATAACTTTCAGCCTCCAGATGCCGCCGTCCCCCGCCTCGACGCGGAGGGCGGCAGAGTGTGATACCGTATTTTTTCTATTATAATACAAGCAGGAGGGTCCCGTGTGGCGCCCCGTCGCCACCCTTTCCCGAAAATCATCGAAAGGGTCCGTGGATTGTCGATTTTCTGTCTGAAAAGCGATAGAATAGCGGGGACAGTGCGGCAAAAACGCATCGAGGTCCGCGTTCCCAAACATGCGGACCCCAGGGCGCTCCAGGACGTGTCTTTGACCGACCGCCCCACGTCGATGGGGGCGCCATTCAAGCCGGAGGTGGCATTCATGGAAGATCTGTATCGCAAAATAGACTTTATCGTATCCGGGGGCGCGCTGGAGTACCTCTCGGAGTTCCTCAGGTCAAAGGGGCTGACCGCCCTCATCCTCGAACCCAGGGAGGCGGGCTACCAGGTTCTGGACGCCGTGGGGCTGTCCCCCGACTCCCTGACGTTCCAGGAGGCCGACCTGAAGCTGGGGCCCCTCTTTCCCCAGCGCCCCCCCAAGGGCTCCTTCGAGGTGGAGGCGGCGCGGGGCAGCGACCCCTGGCCCTGCGTCCTCCGCATCCGCGGGGCGCAGTGGGCGATCTTCGTCCTCCTGGGAAAGCGGCCGGAGGACGCCCTGCTCTCGGAGATTCAGCCTTACGCCGGGATGATCCGTCTGTGGCAGACCTTCCAGAAGATCGACGCCACGGAACAGCGCCTCTCCCGCCTCTCCTACATGATCCTGACCACGAAGAACACGCTGGCGTCCATCTTTGAGCCCATGCCGCTGCAGTACTTCACCGCCTTTCTGGCGGACGTCCTGCGCGAGAGCCTGTTCCCCAAGACCGTGACCATCCTCAACGACGACGGCACGGCCCTGACGCCGATCGCCGGCCGGGCCGACTCCGTCCCGGACCGGACGGGGGTGTATCAGGAGGAGCACCTCCCCCCGACCCCCGTCCTCACCCGGTCCGACCGCGCACCCTTCGAGGCAGTCCTGCCCATCGCGGAGGAGCCCCTCCGCCTCTTCTGCGTCCTGACCTGGGACAACCTGCCGGACGCCCACGTGCTGAACTTCATGGAGCTGCTGGGGAACCTGGCCGTCCGGGCCATCGCCATCAATGCCCTGAGAGAGCAGAGCCGCAGGGCCTCCGAGGAGAACCTCGCCGGGGAGTTCACCGCCATGACGCTCTCCAACGTCCTGAAGGTCCTGAAGGGCGCGCCGGACCGGGCCCACTTCTGCTCTCTCTTGGCCGACGTCCTCATGGAACAGGGCCGCCTCCCCAACTGCATCCTGGCCATCTGGGACCAGGCGCGCGGCGGGTACGTCTGCGCGGCCAAACGGACCAACCGTCTGGCCGACGACCCCGACGAGGGCGTCCTCCTCACGTCCCTCCCCGTCGCCGCTCCACTGGTCCACGAGGCGCAGATCGACCTCAGGGACGTCAGCGCCGACACCGCCCTCAAAGCCTGGGGGCTCGGCAAGTGCCCGTGGGCAAGCATGGCCTCCATGACCTGCCTCTTCCCCATCTGCGACGACCGGTCCCTGATAGGGCTCGCCGCTCTGGGGTCGGACGACCGCGCGACGCCGACGAAGGATCAGCTGGCCGCTCTGCGCCTCATCGCACAGTTCTCAGCCTACGAGTTCCATCGGTTTTAAGGACTGATATGATGAAGGGACAGCCATGAAGCCATTCCGACCTGCCGCCCCATCCTTCGGCCTCCTGGACGAGGCGTTGTCGGCGCTTCTGCCGGCGGATGACGGAGACTCGGCCCTTTCGGGGCGGCAGGCCGCCTCCCTTTCGACGGAGCAGCTGCTGGCCTCCCGTGATGCGATCCTGGATCAGCTGCCGGTCCCCCTCGTCATCAGCGACGAGCAGGACCGCATCCTGTACGCCAACCGGGCTCTCCTCTCCCTGATCAACGGCCCGGAGGACTTCCTGAAGGGCAAAAAACTCCCCTCCATCCTCGTCCCCAGGGCAAAGCTGGACCCTCACTCCGAGGACGCGCAGGACCCGGCGGAGCGGGAGAGGCAGGACCTTCCAGACGGGCAGGCCCTCATCCTCCTGGGAGCCGAGGGGGTGGCCCTGCCCGTGAAGCAGCTAACCGGCTCCGTGACGTGGAACGCGTACAAGCTCACGCTCTCCGCGCTGTTCGACCTCAGCGAGCAGCAGGCCGCCAACGAGCGCCTGCTGCGCATCGCCTACTACGACTCCCTGACGGGCCTTCCGAACCGGGACTGCTTCATGGACTCCCTGAACCAGGAGCTCCGCAAGCTGAACAGCGCGGACGGCTACACCTTCAGCGTCATCCTTCTCAACATGGACCGATTCAAGCTGCTCAACGAGCAGTACGGCTCCGACACCGCGGACAAGGTCCTGATCGAGGTCATCGAGCGCACCAAGACCATCCTCCACGGCTTCGCCACGATCTTCCGCACGGGCGGGGACGAGGTGATGGCGATCCTGAAGGGCGTGAGCTCACAATCCTACCTGGAGTCCACCCTGGACCGACTCTTGAAGCTCATCTCCCTCCCCATCTGGATCGACGGGGACAGCGTGTTTCCAAGCGCCTGCCTCACCGCAATGCTGGACATCCCGAAGGACTTCTCCGCGCTTCAGGTGCTGGGAGGCCTGTCGAGCTCCATGAAGGCGGCGAAGAAGCGCGGCCTGGGCTGCGTCCTCTTCGTCTCCCCCGCGACGGAACATCGGGACAAGGAGGCGAAGCACAAGGATATCCTGAAGGTCACTGCGGAGATCCAGACCTCCCTTCTGAACGACCAGTTCATCCCCTACTTCCAGCCCATCTACAACACGGCCACCATGCAGCTCCTGGGCTTTGAGACGCTGGCGCGATGGAGGCATCCAACGGGCGACATCCTGCCGCCTGGCGCCTTCATCCCCGAAGCGGAGGAATCGGGCCTGCTGACGGCCATCGACCGATCCATCGTCTCGCAGGCCCTCGCCGTCATGGAGAGCTTCACCAGGAAGTACCCCAATCTGAACTTCCACCTCAACGCCAACGCCTCCGGGCTCTCGCTGAAGGACGCTTCGTTCTTCGACTTCATCGAGGGGAAGTTGAAAAACGTGACCTTCCCCACGGATCGCTTCACCCTGGAGATCACGGAGGACGTCCTGATGGAAAACCTGGGGGAGGCGCGCGGACGCTTGGAAAAGCTTAAGAAGCTCAACATCAGCGTCGCGCTGGACGACTTCGGGACGGGCTACTCCTCGCTGCAGTACATCAGCCAGCTGCCCGTGGACAGCCTGAAGATAGACCGCTCCTTCATCGATCAGATGCTGAAGTCCAGAAAGACCGCAAGCCTGGTGAAGAGCGTCATCGAGATGGCCCGCTCCCTCAACCTCGGCATCGTGGCGGAGGGCATCGAGACGAAGGACCAGAACCAGTGGCTCGCGGAGTACAACGTGGCGGGCCAGGGCTTCTTCTTCTCCGTGCCGCTCCCCGTGGAAAAGGCCGATGAGTTCCTGAAGGACGTCTCCGTCTTTGCCGAACTCATCAAGGAGATGCCGCAGCTCTGACGTCCGGCGCCAAATCCCCTAGCGGCTCCGCCTCTCCTCCATGGCCTCTTCCAAAGTGACGTCTGCAGCAAGGACTCCAAAGAGGGATTTCGCGACGTCCACCCGATCCTGACATGGGGTTGATAGCTTCGCTGCTCCCCTGCCGCCCTTTGCAACATCAATTCCTTTCGCTCCTACAGGTGCAAGGGGCTTCTTCAAGTTGGCACTCACTTCGGACACGGCGATGGACATAGAGCACACCTCCTGGTCCTCATTATACACTTACCGCAGGAGACGGGATACGACCTGGCCACGGAGATCACGACAAGTCTGTCCCACTCCCGGCACACGAAAGCGGCGGGGGCCACGCAGGCCCCCGCCGTCGATGTCGCTGTTGCCAGTCCGCGCTACCCCTTGTGGTGTGCCATCATCACCGCGCCGGCGATGGAGAGCAGCTTCGCGCGCATCGGGTCCGCGCGGCTCGTGAGGATCACGGGCGCCGCAGCGCCGATGATGAGCCCCGCCGTCTCGCTGTCCCTGGAAAAGTAGGTGATGGACTTCGCCAGGACGTTCCCCACCTCGATCTGGGGCACGAACAGGATGTCCGCATGTCCGGCCACCGGCGAGTTGATCTTCTTGATCTTCGCGGCCTCCTCGTTGATGGCGTTGTCCAGGGCCAGGGGGCCGTCCACGATGCAGTTTCGGATCTGGCCGCGCTGGTTCATCTGGACCAGCGCGCAGGCGTCCAGCGTGCAGGGCATGTCCGGGTTCACCACCTCAACCGCCGCGAGGCAGGCCACCTTCGGGCACTCCACGCCCAGCGCCCGCGCGAAGTTCACCGTGTTCTGAAGGATGTCGGCCTTCTGCTTCACGTCGGGGTACATGTTGAACGCGGCATCGGCGATGAAGAGGACGCGGTCGTAGCCGGGGATGTGGTGGAAATAGCAGTGGGAGATGGTCTTGCCGCTGCGGAGGCCGACCTCTTTGTTCAGCATTCCCCGCAGGAAATGGTCCGTGTGGAGCTGGCCCTTCATGTAGATGTCAGCGCGCTTCGCGGAGACCTCCGTCACGGCCACGATGCCACACTTCGCCTCATTGCGCTCCTCGATGACGTTGTAGTCCTTCTCGGAGGCGCCCGCCTCCTGGATGCAGGCCCTGACCCTGTCGGGGTTGCCCACCAGCGTCGCCTCCACCATCCCGGCCTTGCGGGCCTCCTCGATGGCGGCGATCAGCCCCGCATCCTCCGCCATAGCCACGGAGAGGCGCTTCTTCCCCTTCTCGGCGCAGAGCTTCTTCGCTCCCTCGATCAACTGCGACAACGAACGAATCTGTTCCATAATGCAGCATCCTCCTTCAAAATGAGATTTGCGAATATGTCAGGGGGCCGCCCCCTCACTCCAGCCAGTTCTGAATGCGGTCCAGGTAGAGCTTCAGAAGCCGTGCGGCCACCGGCCCCGGCCGCCCGGTCCCAATCCGCTGCTCCCCGACCCGGACCACGGGCAGCACCTTCTTCACGCTCCCCGTGATGAAGGCCTCGCTGGCGCGCGGCAGCTCGTCAACGCGCGGGCAGCGCTCCTGCGTCTCGATCCCCTCGGCGCGGGCCAACTCCAGAATGACGCTCCGCGTCGTCCCCTTCAGCACGCGGGAGAGGGGGGCCGTCACAAGCCGACCCTCCAGGACGAGGAAAAAGGTGCTGTGCCCCGCCTCCGTGATCTCCCCGTCGGGGCAGTAGAGCACCTCAAAGGCGCCAGACCGCGACAGGGCATAGGTCGTGCGGTAGTCCACGCTCTTCACGGCGGGGTCTTTCCGCCCGAAGGGCAGGGGCGCCAGGGCAACACCTTCTTCGTAGGCCTTGCGGGGGGGCGGGGAGAGCTCCTCGAAGATCATGAAGAAGCGGGGGGCCGTAAAGCCCTCCACGTCGTCGAAGACGTCGCCTCCCGACAGGTACACCTTGACCTGAACGTCGCCCCCGGCCCGGGCCAGCCCCTCGCGCACCAGGCGCTTCATGTCCTCCATGGAGAGCGTCGGGCGGATGCGCTCGCGCTCCGCCCCGTTCAGGAGGCGCTCCAGGTGAGGCGTCAAGAGAAGCGGCCGCCCTCCATAGGTCCCGATCACTTCAAAGACGCCGACGCCCCGCTGGACGAGGAGGTCGCTCAACGGGAGCGCCGCCTCCTCCGGCGGGGTGAAACGTCCGTTCACGTAACACAGTTTCATGAGAAGCGTCCCTCACTTCATTATAAAACCAGGCGGGCGAAACCGGTGGCCGCTTCGCCCGGTCTTTACCTTTTGCTTTCCCTGGGGATATCCCTCGGACGGAGGAAGGGGTCCTGGGCGAGGCTCTGGCCCAGAGAAGCGTCCCGGTCGGGGAAGGCCAGGATGGAGAGCGACAGCCCCACCTTGTCGTCGTTCCCCGACGTCCGGTCGTCCATGAAGTGCAGGTCCCACAACATGCAGTCGGTGGACCATTGAAGGCTGTAGATCGCCTCGTCCATCATGGCCTCTTCCAGGTCGTAGCTCCCCCGGAACGCCGCATAGACCTCGCGCCCCAACGGGAAGCGCACCTTCTGGTGAATCCTCTCCGCACTCCGATACTGGTCCCACAGCATGGCGCTCTTCCCCCACGCATACCGGCGCTCGTAGGCGGAGCCCATCTCGAAGGCCCCCAGGCGATAGCGCAGTCCCACGAAGCTCTTGAGCATCTGCTGGTCCGCGTCGTCCCGGTCGTAGAACCAGGCGGCGCCCCTCAGGTCCGCAAAGAGTTCCACCTCCGGGCTGAGAGGCCTCTCGAAATAGCTGTGGGCCTCGAGTCCCCACCGGGACGTGAAATCCCCTTCCTGAGCCAGGAGCTTCTCCCGATAGCTGCCGAAGGAGGCGGCCAGGCTGAGCCAGGCCCAGGGGGAGGTCCTGAACCACGGGGTCTGGAGGACCAGTTCCGGCTCGCGGTCCAGGCGTCCCTTATACTTGTGGAGGGAGTCCTTCTGGTCCTCCACGTACTCGTCCCGCCGCCAGTTCAGCCGCGCGCGCCAGCCGTCGCGCTCGTAGATCAGGGAGGCGGAGGGGCGCCAGATCGTCTCCGACCAGGCGTCGTCCCACGAGTACTCCATTTGGGCCAGGAGGCTGAAGTTGTGGCCCAGGTCCTGCTCCACCGAGAAGAGCCACTCGGCCCCGCTCCTGCCCGCCCAGGCGAAGCCCAGCGAGAAGGACCCCGTCTCCCATGCCAAAGTTCCCGTCAGGCCGCCACCGGTGCCGCGGGAGTCGCTGTGCTGAACGTAGGGGAGCACGGAGTAGCGCACCGCCCGCCGTTTGATCTGCACCACGTAGTCCAGCGGGGAGGTCATGATGTAGGTCCTGCCCAGGTAGATTCGAGGCTTCTTCGCCACGATGCGCTTGCCGGGGACGAAGGAGATGCTCTTCGACTCCAGGTGGTAGTGGGGATGGTCCAGCACGCAGGTCGTCAGAGAAACCTGCCGCCACTGAGCGACGTAGTCCTCGGAGCCACCGACCCGTCCCTTCACGACCCCGCGCTCCACGGCCATGTCCCAGGGCATGACGTTGATCTCCCCGCCGTAGACGTAGAGCGTCCCGTCCTGGAGGGGCATCTTCGTGGCGGCGCCGGTCATCACCCCCTCCTGGTTCACCAGGTCGTAGTCCAGGTGGTCCCCCAGCAGCGACCTGCCCTCCCGGCTCATGATCACCCGCTCCCCCGGCAGCGGCATGGCCTGCACCTTCTGAGTCTCGGCGTCGTAGTCGATGCGCTCCGCCTGGATCGTCGTCCCCTGGTAGCTCAGGCTCGCCTTCCCCTCCGCCCTGGCCTGCCCCGTCGCGTCGTTGAAGGAGACGCGGTCCGCGTTCAGGACCACCTTCTCGTCCGCCCCCTGAGCGGGAAGGGACGCTGAAGCCATCAAGAGGAGCACAAGCGCCAAAGTCCGCGCCGCGGCCGCAAGGCCCCGGACAGAGACGCCCTTTGCCCCCGTCATCCCAAGGGTTTCGTCCATTGGAGCTGACCTCCTTTTTCCAATAGGACCACTCCCGTCCGGTCCATGCTGGCCTCCGGAGCCGACAGGAGAAACTCGTCGTCGTAGAGCGTCAGCCCTCTGGGAAAGACGAAGTCGCCGCTGGCCTCGGACCAGAGCAGCCGGGGGCTCTCCAGGTTCCAGATTCGGGCGGGCGCCTCGAGCGTCCCCAGGAGGCCGTTGACGCAGGCCGTCCTCTCGTCGTTGGAGTAGACGCCCTCCGCGCCGAAAAGATACCACTCCCCGCCCTCCCTGATCTGCCGGCGGACGTCCACCGACCGGACGGCGACGAGCTCTCCCCTGCGCTCCAGGTAGGGGACGCGGACGTGCCAGACGTCGCCCGACACCTCGCGAGCCAGCTGCATGTTCTCCATGACGAGGCCCGGTATGTTCATCAGCCCCTCCCGCAGGAGGTCCACGTCGAGCCGCATGTCCCGCATCGCGTAGCGCACGAGCGCCACGATGCCGACGACGAGGACGCCCATGCCGACCTTTACCCGACTGACCTTCATGGCTGCCCCCTCTCCGGCAAGACGCCTGAACCCGACCTCACCAGACGACCTTCCACGCCATCCCCTCGCGCACGATGCCCAGGGTGCGCGTCACCAGGGAGCGGAACATCAATACCCTCCGGTCGGTGATCACCTTCGCCCGCTCCTCGCCGATCCACTCGATGCGGTACTCCTCCTTCAGGCCGGCGCGAAACTCCGCGGCCCGCGCCACCTCCTTCGCGAAGTTCTCGCGGGAGATGACCCGCCGGGAGGCGTCCGAGAGCATGTCGTACATCTCCCCGGCGCGATTGGCGGCCCACAGGCTCAGGAACTGCCGCAGCACCTGTTCGCGGCTCACGTAGGAGTTCTCCTCATTCAGCTGCCTGGGCGTCCCTCCCCCGCTGCGGCCCGAAGAGGGGGCGTCCCCGGAAGCCGCACCCCGCTCCCGAACGGACCTCACGAAGTCCGCCATGCCGCGCGAGTCCTCGGAGAGCAGCGGGGGGATGGGACGCGGGGCAGCGGGCGGGATGGGCTCCTTCGGCTTGATGACCTTCGGCTGCTCCCCCGACGGCGGCCTGGGCGTCACCTTGCGGACGGACTTTTTTCCCCTGGAGGGGAGGTCCACGACCACCACCTCCGGGGCCGCGGGGGCCTCCGGGGCTTCAGGCTCCCTGACCTCCAGGGGGCTGAAGGCGAAGACACGCTCGCCCCCTCCCCCGATCCCCCGGATCACCAGGGCAAGGTCGTCGTCCGCCTGTTTGGGGAAGAACACGAGCCCCTGCACGACGCCGGACGCGGGCGCGTCCAAGGCGGAGTCGTAGCGGACGGGGCGAAGGCGTTCGCCCGACGAGGTCAGGAGCGCCACGTTGTCCGGCACCGGCGTCAGGCTCACGGGGGCCGCCCCGAAGGAGTAGACGCTCACCAGAAAGGCCTCCGAGCTGTCCAGGCGAAGGTCCGCGACGAAGGCGCTCCGATAGGCCTCCTTCTGGACCTCCGTCATGCCCCGGCGGGCCGCCTCGGCCTCCACCCAGGGCTCAATCAGCGCCTCCGGGTAGTGGAGCACCCAAACGTAGCAGTCCTGCCCCCAGTGCGCCGCCGTACACCGCTCCAGGATGCGAAACGCCTCGTCCGGAGCCTCCTGGGCCCCTGCCCGGCGGGAGCACGTCAAGCCAAGGGCCAACAGCACCGCGACAAGGAGGGACGACCTCCATCGCCCTCCCCTCAGGCGCCGCGGGCAGACACTGGACACCCACTGAATCAAGGCGTCAGCGCACCTTCTGCTCCGGCGGCAGATCAAAGTTGCCCGGCGCTCCTCCGTCCTCCGTCGTCTCCGGCGGGGCGGTTCGACGGGTCCTCTCCGGGTTCAGGATCTTGTCGCTCTTGATGATGGTGTCGCGGTCCGGGTCGTAAGAGGGAGCCTGCGATGGGTCCGACGGACGCGGCGCGTCGCCCCCCCGGACGCTCTGCTGAATGGCGGACAGTGGGTCTACGCGCAGGCTGTCGGGGATGGGGTAGGCGTAGACCTCCACGTCGCCCGAAGTCTGCACGAAGGTGATGGAGCCCTCCGGGATCCGGATGGAGTTGCCGCGGATAAAGAGGCCGCCGATCAGCCCAACGGGCCCCAGCAGCGCAGCGCCGGCAATGCTAGCCGCCCCGGCGCCGACGATGGCGCCCTCGCCGCGGTCTCCCGTCTTGCGGGCCTCGTCAATGGCCTTCTTCGCCGCTTCGCCGACGGCCACCGGGGGGCGCTGGGGCCCCAGGGGCTTCAATCCGTTGAACGTCAGGCGCACCTCGCCCGGAACGCCGAACACGCGGGGCTTCACCACCTCGCGGACCTCCGTCAGGACCAGGGAACCGGCGGGGGCCACAAGGCACTGGTCCACGACCAGGTCGTTCGTCAGCTCGATGCGAACCTGGTCCCCTTCCCTGTTCTTGGCCGGGCTCAGCTCGTCCATAAAGCGCAGCCTCAGCGGCACGTTGCCCGGAAGGGTGACCACACGGAAGGTGACGGGGTCCGTCACCAGCGTGGACAGGAGGTGTTCCACCCGCATCGCGATGGGCTTGCCGTGCTGGACCTCCCCGTCCAGGTCCGCTTCCAGCGTCTCGAGGCGGCTGACGGCCGATCGGGAGGCGTAGATCTTCTTGTTGACGATCCACTCCGCGACCCCCAGCTTGAAGATCATTGAGGGCTGGTCCTCCGTGCCGACCTCGAGGAAGTTCAGGATCGCCGCATGGCGCTCGGCGATGGTGCCCGGAAGGCTGCGGCCGAACAGCGCCTCCTCCACCGAGGAGAGCCGCTCCGTGAGGCCTCCCTTGGAGGTGTCGCCGTACACGATCGTCTCGATGTGCTCCATCATCTGCGCCGAGGAGCTCTTGTCCCCGTCCTTGGCCCCCGCGCCGCAGGGGACGGCCATGGAGAGGAGCAACGCGGCCGCCAACAGCAAAAACGTTCTTTTCAAGGTCAATATACCTCCCTCATTGTCTCTTGGGCCAAAGGGCTAACCGCGGTCCGCGCGCTGGCGCTCCAGGGCCATGCCCACAAAGCCGGCGAAGAGTGGATGGGGCCGGATCGGTCGGGATTTCAGCTCCCCGTGGAACTGCCCGCCCACGAACCAGGGGTGCCCCGGCAGCTCCACCAGCTCCACCAGGTCCTGCTTCGGACAGACCCCGGCCACCTTCAGCCCAGCCCCCTCCAGGCGTTCGCGATAGGCGTTGTTGAACTCGTAGCGGTGGCGGTGGCGCTCCGAGATGTGGAGCGTCCCGTAGGCGCGGGCGGCCAGCGTCCCCTCCGTCAGGTCGCAGGGGTAGGCCCCCAGCCGCATCGTCCCCCCCAGCCTGTCGATGTTCCGCTGTTCCTCCATCAGGTGGATGACGGGGTGCAGGGTGGAGGGGTCCATCTCCTTGCTGTGGGCGCCGTGCAGGTGGCAGACGTTGCGCGCGTACTCCACCACCATCATCTGCATCCCAAGGCAGATCCCCAGGAGGGGGACCCGGTTCTCCCGCGCGTACTGAATGGCGCGGATCATGCCCTCCACGCCCCTAGGACCGAACCCGCCGGGGATCAGGATGCCGTCCATGGAGCCAAGGACGCCCGCGAGGTCGCAGGAGTCCAGGTCCTCCGCCTCGACCGAGTGGACCTTGACGCGCACGTCGTGGTGGATGCCCGCGTGGTGGAGTGCCTCCACCACGCTGAGGTAGGCGTCCTTGTGCTGGACGTACTTGCCCACCAGCGCGATGTCCACGGATTCCTGTGGGTTCATGAAGCGGTCCACGACGCGGCTCCAGTCCGAGAGGTCGGGCTCCGCGTCGCAGGGGAGCTCCAGGTAGCGGAGGATCAGGTCATCCAACCTCTGCCGGTGCAGGGCCATGGGCACGTTGTAGATCGTCGGCTCGTCCATGACCTCGATGACCGCCTCGGAAGGGACGGTGCAGAAGAGCGCGATCTTGTTCTTCATGCCCTGGTCCATGGGGTGACTGGTGCGGCACACGAGAAGGTTGGGCAGGATGCCGATGCGCCGCAGTTCCTGGACGCTGTGCTGGGTGGGCTTCGTCTTGAGCTCCTGCGCCGCCTCGAGCCACGGGATCAGCGTGACGTGGCAGTAGACGACGTTCTCCCGCCCGACGCGGTTCGCCATCTGGCGTATCGCCTCCAGGAAGGGCTGGCTCTCGATGTCGCCAACGGTGCCGCCGATCTCCACGATCAGGACGTCAAGCCCTTCTCCGGCGCGCACGAGGCGCTCCTGAATGTCGTTCGTGATGTGGGGGATCACCTGCACCGTCCCCCCCAGATAGTCCCCCCGGCGTTCCCTCGCGATGACGCTGGAGTAGATCTTTCCCGTCGTGATCGTGTTCTGCTCGCTGAGCGTCTCGTCGATAAAGCGCTCGTAGTGCCCCAGGTCCAGGTCCGTCTCGGCGCCATCGTCCGTCACGAACACCTCACCGTGTTGAAAGGGGTTCATCGTGCCGGCGTCCACGTTCAAATAAGGGTCCACCTTGAGGATGGAGACCTTCAGGCCCCGCTTTTTCAGCAGGGTGCCCACGGATCCGGCCGTAATCCCCTTCCCCAGCGAGGAGACCACGCCGCCAGTGATAAAGACGTACTTCACCATTCCTCGATGCCCCCTTGGACTTAACGGTTGACAGTTCTCGACGACTTATACCAATTCGCGTTTAATGATTGCCTCCCCTGAAAGGGGAGGTGGTTCGCGTCAGCGAACCGGAGGGGTTGTTTCTCAGGCTCAACACCCCCCAGCCCCTTCGGGGCAGCCCCCCTTGCAGGGGGGCCTTTCTTGCCCTTTAGACGCAAATTGGTATTAGTCAGTGTTTCTTTCAGTGCCCCGCCGAGTGGCCGGGGCGGCCTCAAAATAAAAAACGGGGCCAGAAAGGCTCTGACCCCCGTCTTCTTTACAATGTGGAATCACTTCAGATATTTCAGAGGGTTGACCGGGCTGTTCCCGTTGCGAACCTCAAAGTGGAGATGCGGCCCCGTTGAGCGTCCCGTCGTTCCAACCCTTGCGATATTCTCTCCCTGCCTCACCGCCGCCCCCTGCTTCAGCAGGAGGGTGCTGCAATGTGCGTAGAGCGTGGACTGCCCGCCCGGATGCTCGATGACCGCCACCTTGCCGTAGCCGCCCATCCAGCCCGCATAGGCCACCCGACCGTCCCGGGCGCAACGAATTGCCGCACCCCGGCTGGCCTTGATGTCGATCCCCGTATGGAAGTCCTGACGACGCGTGATGGGGTGCCGCCTCCAGCCAAAGGGGCTGTTGATCCGCCCCATGATCGGCCATCGGTAGGAGCGGGAGGCCTTAACGGCCCCAGGCGCCTCCTTCTGCTTCGCGTTCTTCGCAACCCTGGGCGCAGCGTTCCTGGCAGGGGCGGACTTCTCCGCCTTAAGGGGTTCCTCGTGGGTGACGGCCAGGGCCTCCGGCCTTGCGCCGGGAAGGAAGATTTCATCCCCCGGCTTCAGGGCAACCACGTCAACGGTGTGGTTCACCTGGCGCAGCTTGGCCAGCTCGACCCCGTAGCGCTTGCAGACGGCCTCGATCTTCTCCCCCTTGCGCAGGGTGTAGAAGATTCCCTCCTGGTTGGGGATGCGGAGGGTCTGTCCGGGGTGCAGGGTCGCCTTGAAGACGTTGCTGCCCACAAGCGTGTCCAGCTCTATGTTCTGGGAGTTCGAGATGGACCACAGGCTGTCTCCCTGGGCCACCACGTAGGACGAGACCTTCAGAGGCTCGACCTTCTCCCGCAGGGCCGCCACGCGGGCCTGCCGCGTGCGAACCTCCTCAAGGGTTTCTTCAATTTTGTCCGCGTCTTTAGGGATCAGGAGAAGCTGATTTTCGGCCAGGCGATTGGCGTCCTTAAGCCCGTTGGCCCTCAGGATGTCCTGAGCGGTGAGCCCGCCAAAGGTCAGAGCGATGTCCGAGAGCGTCTCGCCCGACTTGACGACGTGCTCCTTCCAGTCGGTGCCCACCTCCACAAACTGGGGGACAGGGTCTGACGGGATGACGTCCTCCGCTAAGCGGGTACCGTCGTCCTGAGCGCTCAGGACGATGCTCTCGTAATCCGACAGGTACTTGGGAAGGGGGCCGAAGTCCTCCTTCAGCGGAAGCTCGCTGACCTCGGCACGGACCTCGGATTCCGCCGGCTCGGCGGGGAGGGAGGCCATCGGCTCCTCCCGATCGTCCTCCCCGATGACCTCCAGGGGCGCTGCGGCCAGGAGGTCATCGCGTTGCATGTCGCTCACGTCGAACGCGAGGAAGCCCTCCTCCGCCACGACCCCCTCGTTTTCCCGATCCTCGACTCCGCCCCACGCCACGCCGGAAAAGCGTTCCCAGGCGGAGAACATCAAAAACGAAGCCAGACCAAAGGTGAAACAGACGACGACGCAAAAACCCCAACAAAAGTCCAGCGAAGCCTTTTTTTCCCTTCCTCTGCGCTTCTTGCCTTCAGCAGGAAAAACCTTTCGATCCGGCGTTCGACGATCGAATGTCCTCAAAGACAACTCCTCCCGACATGCCTTCGCCGCGCGCGGATGCGGTTCCGGCACAAAGCTCGTCATAAGACAAAGTACGATACGTGAATTATAGCACAAGATGCCGCATAATCGCCCGACGCGCGCGAAAGTTCCGTCCCGCGCCCCAGGCGTCGGGTCAGGCCAGCTTTATGGACATCAGGAATTCGTGGTTGTCCTTCGTCTGCTTGAGCTTGTCGAGGATCAGGTTCAGCGCCCCGGCCTCGTCCACCCCAACGATTCGCTTCCGCAGAGCCCAGAGGCGGGCCAGCTCGTCCTCGGGGATCAAGAGCTCCTCCCGCCGCGTCCCGGACCGCGTGATGTCGATGGCGGGGAATATCCGCTGTTCCGCCAGCTTGCGCGACAGGTGCAGCTCCATGTTGCCCGTTCCCTTGAACTCCTCGTAGATGACGTCGTCCATGCGGCTGCCCGTATCCGTCAGGGCCGTCCCGATGATCGTCAGGCTCCCGCCCTCCTCGAAGTTTCGGGCAGCGCCGAAAAAGCGCTTCGGGAAGTAGAGCCCGGAGGGGTCCAGGCCTCCCGACAGGGTACGGCCCGACGGCGGGACCGTCAGGTTCGAGGCGCGGGCCAGGCGCGTGATCGAGTCCAGGAGGATGACGACGTCGCGCTTTGCCTCGACCAGGCGCTTCGCCTTCTCGATGGCGAGGTTGGCCACTCGAATGTGCTCGTCCGCAGGGCGGTCGAACGTCGAGGCGATCACCTCTCCGTCGATGGAGCGGGAGATGTCCGTCACCTCCTCGGGGCGTTCGTCGATCAGGAGGGCCATCAGGATAATGTCCGGCGAGTTCGCGGAGATGGCCTTGGCGATGCGCTTCAAGAGCGTCGTCTTGCCCGCCTTGGGGGGCGAGACGATCAGCGCGCGCTGCCCCAGGCCGATGGGGGCGAACATGTCCACCAGGCGCGTTGCCCAGTCCCCAGGGCCGGAGTCCAGGTTGATTCGGACGTTGGGAAAGATGGGCGTCAAGTGGGCGAACATCGGACGATGTCGAGAGGACTCGGGGTCCGAGAAGTTCACCGTCTCCACGCGCAGGAGCGCCTCGTAGTGCTCCTGGTCCCGCGGCGGGCGGATCAGGCCCCAGATGACGTCCCCGTTCCGAAGCCCGAAGCGCCGAATCTGGGACAGCGAGAGGTAGACGTCGTTGTCCGTCGGCAGCATCCCCTTGGGACGAAGGAAGCCGAACCCCTCGGGCAGGATCTCGAGCGTCCCGCCACCGAAGCGGTAGTTCATGCTCTCCGCCTGGGCCTTCAGGATGGAGATGATCAGGTCGTCCTTGTGCATCGTGGTGGGACCCGCGACGTTGAACTCCCGCCCGATCTTCCGAAGGTCCGTGAGGGTCTGGGCCGCAAGGTAGGAGTAGGTGTGCTTGGGCTTCGGATGGGGCGTCACCTCGTGAACCGACGCACGGGCGTAAGGTGCCCGTGCCTCCGCCGGCTCGTCGGGGGCCGGCTCGAGAGGGGCCGGTGATTCCCCGTCCTCGACGGGCTGGACGACCTGCGCCTCGGACGCGGAATCAGGTTCCGCCCCATACGCCGTCGTCTCCTCCATCTCATCCACCGGTTCGTCGGGCGCCGGCACCTCCGGTTTCGACGCCTCGGAGGGCTCCACCGCCTCCACCCTCCGGGCGTCCGGAAGGAGCAGGAGCTGTTGGGAGGTCTCCGCTTCCTCAATTTTTTTCGCCGCGTTCTTCGGCGGCCTGCCCCGCGGGCGGCGCACCTTCACCACCGCGCTCTCCTCCGCCGGGGAGGAACCTTCCGCCTCCTCAGGCTGCGTCGCCTTCACCTCTTCAAGGGCCTCCGCAGGCTCCTTCACGCGCGGCGGCCGTCCCCTCCTGCGAGGGGTCGCCGCCTTCTCGTCAAGAACCTTCACCATAACCGCTCCAAGTTCTGTTCGTTGTGCTTCATCGTCTTTCACCTCAAAAAAATTTCACCTTAAAGCGAACACCTTATACCAAATCGCGTTTAAAGAAGGGCAAGAAAGGCCCCCCCTGCAAGGGGGGCTGCCCCGAAGGGGCTAGGACTGACGGCCCGTGAGCGTCAGCGAACGGCTGCCGGAAGGCTCCCCGAAGGGGAGGGGTGTTTTTCATAAGACGCGCCTGTCTGACATTCCCCGTCAACGCCTCCACAAGGCAATCAATTACCTTGCTTCGGCTCAGCCGACCGACACGACGCCGACCGCCTGTCGGCGTCCGTAAGTCGTGTCGTCTGGCTGAGCTGCGGAAGTCCCCCGGACTTCCTTCGCCCTCAGCCGATCGGCCGGCCGCCGCAATCCTCCCGAAAGATCGGCTTGCGTGAGGCCGGTCGTCTGGCTGAACCCCTCCGCCGCCCTTGGCGGCACCTCCCCTTTCAGGGGAGGCAATCCACATTAGACGCGATTTTGTATTTAGAAAGAAACGCTAGCTAAATCGTTGGGAACTGCCCGCCGGAAAGCTCCCCGAAGGGGAGCGCAGCCCCATTTAAAATTTCACGGAACGCCCCTTTTGAAAAAATCGCCGATCCTTCGTCGCGCTCAATCCGTGCCGTCCCCGGACCGGGCGCAGCGTCAATAGATCTCAAAATGAAAGTGCGGCATGATCTCGGTCAGGCATTGGATCGTGACGGTGTACACCCCCCGCGGCAGAGGGGAGCCGTCCTCCTTCAGCAGGCAGTACATCCGCGTGCCCGACGGCGCGGAGAGCTCATAGGTCTCAGCCTGCACCCGCTTCTGCCCCCAGTCCCAGGAGAGGTCCATCGAGCTGTTCGTCTCAAGACTGCTGTAATCGAAGCGCACGAACACCTGCCTTGCCCCATAGGGAAAGCGCGAGGCCGTCCCTGCCAGGAAGCGGCGGTCGTCAAAATCGACGCTGACCGAGACGTTGGAGATCGTAAAGCCCTGCCGCGGATTGAGGCTGTTCTTCCGAACCACCCAAAAGGACAGGATCGTGAGCGCCATCGCAAAGGATATCAAAAGCAGAGGAAAAAAGGATTTGTGCTTCACCGGACATCACGCTTCAGGCATTGTTTTTGTCTTTATTGAGAACGTCTTTTCCAGAGCGATACCAATCCTCAAGCTGCACCGCCACCCGCTCCAGGCGCTCCAGCGGAAACCCGTCGACGGAGAGGGCGCTGCGGCCCGTCGTGCCGTCCACCGCCCCCGCGCCGACGGCGGCCCTCAGGACCCGCCCCTCCTCGCCGGGGGACAGGCCCACCCACCGGCCCGAGGCGGCAGACAGGAGGGCGGCCAGCGCGTACCCGCCCCAGTTGGAGACGTCCGCGGGGAGGCAGACGGTTGCAGGCACGCGGGACAGACAACGCGCATACTCCGGGATCAGCCGCTTCAGCGGCTCGTAAAGGGCGCCCATTCCGGCCTCGTTGCCCCCGTCACCGATCCCTATGACGGGAAGTCCACGCTCCAGCGCGTGGGCGGCCAGGTCGTCCAGGGGCACGACGGAGGCCGAGATGTCCCTCCCCCTCATGTTGTAGTACCGTCCGTCTCCGGCGCGCCCCGGACGTTCCAGAAAGACCAGGAGGTCCGCCCCTTCCAGCGCGTCGGGGTGAGGGCGATCCATCGCCGCGACGGGGGGACCGCCCAGCGCGGTGGAGCAGGCGGACAGGACGAGGCTGTTGCGGGAGTCCGTCACCAGCCGCACCCTCCGGCCCAGGAGCTCCAGGGCCCGCCCCAAGACGACGCTTCCCGACGGTCCGTCCGTCTCCGGGGCGCCGGCCGACGCGATAAAGAACCCCGTCACGATCGCCACGCCCTCGGCCGCCAGGCAGAGGGCCAGGGCCTCCTCCCAGGCGGAGGGGCGGGAGAGGGCGGGAACCTTTCGTCCCCCCAGGTCAGAGGCGACGATCCGCAGGAGCGCCCCGACGTCGAGGCCTCCGCAGTCCGCCGCCGCGGACGCTCCTTCCCCGGAACCCATGTCAGTTCATCTTGTGGATCAGGTTCAGCAGCTCCGGGCTCAGGTTCTTGTGCTCGGTCCAGGAGCGCTCCAGGTCGCTCAGGACCAGCTTGTGGTTCACGTTCCCCACCATAAAGCCGCTTTTTCCGATCAGCAGGTTGTCCGTCGCAAAGGCCCCCATGCGGGTGGCGAGGACGACGTCAAAGGACGTGGGGCTTCCACCCCGCTGGATGTACCCCAGCACCGTGACCCGGGCGTCGTACCCTCCCGTATCCTGAAGCTTGTCCCGCATCTCCGTGGCGGACATGACCCCCTCCGCCAGGATGATGAGGGTGTGGCTCTTGTGCTCCGCATGGGACTCTCGAAGCAGCTTGCAGAGGTTGCCGATGCTCAGGGGAATCTCCGGAACGACGGCGTACTCCGCGCCGGAGGCCACCGCAGTCTCAAGCGCCAGGAAGCCGGCGTTGCGCCCCATGACCTCGACGATGAACAGGCGGTCGTGGCTGGAGGCCGTGTCCCTCAGGCGCATGATCGCCTCGAGGGCCGTGTTCACCGCCGTGTCGAAGCCGATGGTCTCGTCCGTCCCCGCCACGTCGTTGTCGATGGTGCCGGGAATGCCGATGACGGGCATCCCCATCTCGTGCAGAGCCTTCGCGCCATGGAAGGACCCGTCCCCGCCGATCACGACCAGGCCCTCGATTCCCGCCTCCTTCATCTTCAGGAGGGCCGCCTCGCGCCCCTCCTGGGTCTTGAAGCGATCGCTGCGCGCGGTCTTGAGGATCGTGCCACCCCGATGGATGATGCCCCCCACGGAGGCCCGGTCCAGCACCTTGAAGTCCCCTTCGATCAGTCCCTCATAGCCCCGCATGACGCCGATGCACTCCTTGTCGTTGTAATGACAGGTGCGGGCCACTGCGCGGATGGCTGCGTTCATGCCGGGCGAATCCCCTCCGCTGGTCAATACGGCGATACGATCCATGGCGTTCCCTTCCTTTCCTGAAATTACCTGCCCTGCAGCTCATCGATGCGGGAATTGACCTTGTTCAATTCCTGGTCGATGGAATCCACCTGAAGTTGAAGCGCACCGCGCTCCTGGTTCAGCTTCTCGAGGCGCTTGATCAGACGATCCAGCTCAAGCCGGTCCATGGCCCTGCCGTTCCCCAGGGCCCCCTCCACGTCCTTCGTGATGTCCCAGACCCACATGGCGTCGCCACGGGGGGAGATCGCCTGACTGATGGCGCCGTCCAGGACGAGGCGGATGTCCTTCGCCCCCTTGAGGAGCTCCGCGCCCGTCTTGGGGTCGTACCGCGGGAACCAGATCATCCCGTCCCGCTCCCCAAGGATCTTGACGTTGAACCGCTTGTCGTAGTCCGTAGGGTTGTAGCGCTTGTTGCCGATCCACAGGCTGATGTGGCGATCGAAGGGCTGAGCGTACATGGGGAGGCCCTCCACGTAAAGGGTCAGCTGAAAGGCGATGGCGTCGTGGAAGTTCAGCGTCTTCAGGAGCGTGTACTTGTAGTTCTCCGTCTCGTCCCGGGTCCAGAGGTTCTTCTCCGCCTCGGCCTTCACAAGGGCCTCAACGTACTCGTTGGAGTAATAGACCACGCTCACCTTCACCCTCTGCGCCTCGTCGCGATCCGCGAAGTCGCTGGTGCGCGTCCACCTCGCGAGCTCCGGCAAGTCGGCCGCAAAGGCCGCGTGGGGAACGAGGCATATCGCAAGCGCCAACACAAGCCATACCGTCTTTTTCATGTTTGAATGATTTCCCTTCATCATCGTAAGAAGATAAAATTTAAAGATAGAATTTCAGAGCAGATAACGCTTCAAACGCAAACGTCAACGGGGCTACACCATGATTATACAACAGAAACGCGCGTTTCCGCCGCTTTTTTCACTTCGATTACGACGCCCTGAGCCGGTAGACCATCGCCAGGATCTCCGCAACGCTGCGGTAGAGGTCCTGAGATATCTCCTCCCCCACCTCGACGCCCCCGTAGAGCGCCCAGGCCAGGGGCTTGTTCTCAACCACGGGGACGCCCGCAGCCTCCGCAAGCTCTCGAATCCTCTGCGCCACGAAGCCCTTGCCCTTCGCCACGACCTGAGGCGCCTTCATCAGCCTTCGATCGTAGAGGAGGGCCACCGCCAGCGTCGTCGGGTTCGTGATGACGACGTCCGCCTTGGGGACGTCCGCCATCATGCGCTTCTTGGCCAGCTCCCGCTGCTTCTGGCGGATCTTGCTCTTGATCTGCGGGTCCCCCTCCATCTGCTTGTACTCCTCCTTGATCTCCTGCCGGCTCATGCGGATGGAGCGCTCGAACTCCCAGTGCTGGTAGAGGTAGTCGACCAACGCCATCGCCAACAACATCGCCGCAAGCCGCATGGAGAGCGTCCACAGCATGTCCCAGAAGGAGGCGGCGCCGTGCGCGAGAGGCATCTGCATGGCCCTCGAAGAGGCGGGAAGGTAGTTCTTGATTGCGGAGTAGATCACGACGGCGAAGACCCCCGCCTTCAAGAGCCCCTTCAAGAGCTCGACGACGGAGCGCAGGGAGATGATCTTCTTCATGCCGCTGATGGGGTTGAGCCGCCCCAGGTTGGGCTTGAAGGGCTCGCTGGTCATCGTCCAGCCCACCTGGCAGATGACGGCGGCAGCGGAGAAAAAGGCGATCAGGCACCCCAGGGGGAGCCAGGAGATGAAGAAGTCCTTCACGACCTCCCAGGAGAGGTAGTGAAACCATCCGTCCCGCTCCAGGGTCGCATCCCCGATGAAGCTCAGGGAAAGCCTCAGAAGACGGCTCATCACGCGCCACGTGAAGGCCCCCAGGACCGCCAGCCCCAAAAGCCCCGTCAGGAGCCCCACGGCGGCCGTCAGGTCCTTGCTCATGCACACCCTGCCCTCGGAGCGCACCTTCTCGCGCTTCCGGGGCGTCGCGGGCTCCGTGCGCTCCTGGGCGAAAAACTGGATGTCGAAGGCGACGCGGCAGCTCACGGCGCAGCGCTCCAAGGCAGCACCCCCTCCAGGGCAAACTCGATCCAGCGCTCAAACTGGGTGTAGATGAGGTCAACGGTCAGCGGCAGAACTGCGGCAAGGACCATAAAGCCCAGCGCCACCTTGATCGGAAGCCCCAGGACGAAGATGTTCATCTGAGGGACCGTCCGCGCCAGAAAGCCCAGGCCGACGTCCGCCAGGACCAGCGAACAAAAGAAGGGAAGGGTGATCCGCATCGCCAGAATGAACAGGTCCTGAAGCCAGGTCCCCACCTCGATCAAATCCGGCGGAAACGGCAGGAGGCGCCCCACGGGGGCCAGCCTCACGCTCTCCATCACCGCCTGAATCATGAGGAGGTGCCCGTTCCAGTGGTAATAAAACCACAAGCCCACCAGGAATTCCAGCTGTCCGATGATGGAGCTCTCGGTCTGCGTCGTCGGGTCCAGCACCTGGGCCATGGAGAAGCCGATCACCGTCCCCACCTGCTCTCCCGCCACGCGCAGCGCCACCAGCGGCAGCGCGGAGAGGAATCCGAGAGCCACTCCGATCAGGACCTCGCGAACGCCCAGGAGGGCGATGGAGAAGACGCTGTCGAAGTAGAAGAGCGGGACCTCCGCACCGCCCAGGCCCCCCGCCGCCGAGAACGTCAGGAGCGCAGCAAAGAGGTAGCGCACGGGCGTCGGGGCCATGACGGAGGTGAACACGGGGGCGCTGAACACGAGCCCCACAAAGCGAAGGTGAAGGAGGAGACAGACGATCAAGAGCTGAGCCGGCAGCTCGATCCCCCTCATGAAAAAGCGCCGCCCCGCATCACTGGATAAAGCGCTCCAGCTGGCCCAATATCTCCCGCGTCATCACGAGCATCCTCTGCCCCATCCAGGGGGACAGGAGGATGATGCAGATGAACACGGCCAGGATCTTGGGGATGAAGATCAGCGTCTGCTCCTGTATGGAGGTGGCCGTCTGAAGGATGCCGATCAAGAGCCCCACGCTCATGGCCACCAGGAGCACGGGCAGGGACACGACCAACATGGTCCAGATGGACTGGCTCAGGAGATCAAAAAGGCTCAGGGCCGTTTCCGCCATCTTCGGGCGCCTCCTCTCTCACACGGACCTCTGGGGGAACGGGCGCGCTGGCCGCCCTGCGTCAGGGGACGTTGGCAAAGCTCTTCAGAAGGCTCAGGACGACCAGGTTCCAGCCGTCGGCCATGACGAAGAGCAGGATCTTAAAGGGCAGGGAGATCATCATGGGGGGGAGCATCATCATCCCCATCGCAAGCAGGACGCTTGAGACCACCATGTCCACCACGATGAAGGGGATGTAGATGACGACGCCCATCTGAAAGGCCGTCTTGAGCTCGCTCAGCATGAAGGCTGGGATCAGGACGCGCGTCGGCACCGCGTCCTGCGACGCGGGGCGCTCGGTCCCCGACATGGACACCATGAGCGACAGTTCCTCCTGGCGCGTATAGCGAAACATGAACTCGCGGATCGGCGTCACCGTGCTCTGCCACGCCTGAGGGGCGCTGGCGGCGCCCGAAAGATACGGGGCAAGCCCTTCCTGATAGACCCGGTCCCACACCGGGTACATGGTGAAGAGCGTCAAAAAGAGCGAGAGCCCCGCGATGACCTGTTGGGGCGGCGATTGCTGAAGCCCTATCGCGCGCTGCACGAAGCCCAGGACCACGATGATGCGGGTGAAGCTCGTTACCATGAGGAAGATCGCCGGGACGACGCTCACCACCGTCATCAGGGCCAGTATCTGCAGGGAGAGTGCCACGTCCCGCGGGGAGTCCGCCGGCGTGACGCCAAACTGTATCGTCGGGAGCGGCACCCCGGAAAGCGCCTCCGAATCCGCGGCCCAGGCCGGAAGGGCAAACCCTCCGCAAAAGGCGAGGAACGCCGCGAGCGTCAGGACGAGGAAAAGCCCCCTAGCGCGCGCCATCTTCCGTCCGTTCCGCTGGAGCGTCTCCCGCGCCAACCCATTCCTCATACTTCCACCTGCCCATCAGACAAGTTCCACTCGCCCCGGAGGTAAACGCGACGACGTCGGGTCCGCAGCGCAACACAAAAAAGACATCCTTACCCACGGGTAAGGACGCCAAAAGCTTAACGGCCCCGTCATCTCTTACCCCCCCGCGCCTCCCCCGCACAAAACGCACCAGAAGGACGGCGGAAAGCGCCAGAACAACCAAGGCAAGCGACACTCTAGCCAAATAGGCCACAAGGCTGGGATCCGAGATCACCGATTCCCCCTCAGGCGCCGACTTCTCCACAAGGCTTCAACCGCTCCCATCCGCGATCTACACCGCGACAGCACGCACAAAACCGTGGCCCCGGAGGCCTTCGTCGCCGGGGCAGCAGTAAAAACGTCCCTCCGGCTCAGGACAGGACCTTGGTGATGGCTTCGATCACGCGCTCCGGCTGGAAGGGCTTGACGATGAAGTCGTTGGCTCCCGCCTGGATCGCCTCGATGACCATGGGCTGCTGCCCCATCGCGGAAACCATCACGATCTTGACGTCGGGATCAAGGGCCTTGATGGCCTTAACGGCGTCAATGCCGTTCATCTCCGGCATCGTGATGTCCATCGTCACGATATCAGGCTTGTACTTCTGATACGCGGCGACCCCCGCCTTGCCGTTTTCAGCCTCGGCGACCACCTCGAAATTATTCTTCTGAAGGATATCCTTCAGCATCATTCGCATAAAGGCCGCGTCATCGACGATAAGAACTTTCTTGCCCATCCTGTAATCCCTCGCTTACGTCAAAAATCTCCTGCACAGGGGCTCGGTCCCTGCGCCTTATAGAGAAAAGGTCTTCATAAAAACGAAGATAAATGCGACGCCCCACTGACAGAACCAACCGCACAACGCATTGATTATATCATGAAAAATCGCCCGGCAAGCGCCCGCCGCAAAAAAGCCCGACGATGGGACGAAAGCCTCTGCGGCGCGAGCCCTTAGCCTGTGCTAGGAGGTCGAACGCGCGCCCGCCGCGGCTCCGATGATGTCCGTGATGCGCACGCCGAAGTTCTCGTCGATGACGACGACCTCGCCCCTTGCGATCGGCTTTCCGTTCACCAGGATGTCCACCGGCTCGCCCGCCATCTTGTCCAGCTCGATGACCGACCCGCTCGTCAGGGCCAGGACCTCCGACACGCTCTTGCGCGTCTTGCCAAGCTCCACCGTCACGCGGACCGGGATGTCCGCGATCATGTCGATGGGGCTCACCGCACCACCGGCAGCGGCACCCCCCAGGGGTTGGAACGCCGCCGGATGCACGTCCACGATGGGAGTGGGCTGCTGAGAGGCCCGAGGGGCTGGAGCGCCCATGGGCGCCCTCATCCCGCCGCCGGACTGCGCCGAAACGCCCGCGGCGGGCGAAGGAGCGGGCGCTGCCGCTTCCTCCGGCTGCTGCGGCTCCTGTTCGCCAATGATCTCCCGCATCAGCCCCACCATCTTGAGGGCGGAGTCCAGGGGCAGCGCAACCCATATCTTGAAGGGATCCAGCCCGTTGATCTTCACCTCGACCGGGCTCATCCAAAGCTTCGTCTCCGGCGCCATGGAGGAGAAGGCCAGCCAGTCCCCCGACGCCAGCCCGGAGGTCGTGTTCTCCGGGATCAGGCGCTTTCCGCCCAGGAGGCCACTCAGGCTCGTGAAGGAGGACCCAACCACCTGGCTCAGCCCCTCCTGGGCCGCGTTCAGGTAGAGGTCGCTGGGCTCGTCCGGCAGGTCCTTTCCCTCTCCGCCCATCATGAGGTCCGCAAGGGTCAGGGCGCCCCTCTGCTCCACCGCCAACGCCAGGGGGATGTCGTCAAAGCCCCCGAACGTCGCCGTAAAGAGGAAGGGGCCCGCCGGCAGGCTTCCCCGGAAGTCCGCCTGCGTCACGACCTCCGCGTCGTCGACGGCAGTGTCCACCTCCTTGCCGGACAACATGCCGATGACGCTGCTCTCGGCGCCCGCGAAGATCGAAGACACCTCGCCGAGCAGGTGGGAGTCCTCCATGGAGAGGTCTGAATCGGCCCCACCGCCCAGGTCGCCGCCGGAAAGCAGGGCGTTAATTTCATCCTGACTAAGCAGATCATCCATCTTTTTCCTCTCCCTCTGACGACTCGTCCGCAGACCGCTTCAGGATCCGGGTCAGTTCCACCGCAAGACGCCCCTCGACGGTCCCCGGCTTCGCCATGAAGCTCACCCGGTTGCCCACCCGAACGGCGACATCGCTGTCCTTCGTCTCGTCAAGCTTGATCACGTCCCCCGCCTGAAGGGCATAGACGTCCGCCAGGCTCAGGATCGTGTGCCCCAGCTCCAGCGCCAGGGGAATCTTGACGCGATGCAGCGACGAGATCAGGTTCCGCTGCTCCTCCTCGTCCCGCTCATGGTTCGTCGAGGCGAACCACTGCTGTGAGGACAGCTTGTCCACGATGGGCTCCATCAGGAAGTAGGGAAAGCAGAGGCTCATCATCCCCTCGATGTCGCCGACCTTCAGCTTCAGGATGACGAGGAGCACCATATCGCGCGGAGAGCATATCTGCACGAAGAACGGGTTGCTCTCCATGCTCTCGAAGCGGAAACGAACGTCCACCACGGTGCTCCAGCTGTCCTCCAGAAGCTCCAGCATCCGCATCAGCACGCGCTCGATGACGGTCTTCTCGATGTCGGTCAGCTCCCGCAGCTTGCCCGTGAAGTTTCCCTTCCCGCCCAGCATCCTGTCGATGATGGCGAACACGAGGTTGGGGTTGATTTCGAGGAGCATGTTGCCGTCAAAGGGATGCATCTCGATCATCCCGATCACCGTCGGCTGCACCAGGGAGTTCAGGAACTCCTCGTAGGCCAGCTGATCGACCGAGGCCACCTCTGCCGAGACGATGGAGCGGATCAGCGTGGACATGGCCGTCGTCAGTTGTCGGCCGAAGGCCTCATGGATCATCTGAATGGCTCGAAGCTGGTCCTTGCTGAACTTATCCGGCCTCTTGAAGTCGTAGACCTTGAGGTTCCGCTCGTCGGCCTTTTCAGCCATGGAGTCGATATCCACGTTACCGCTCGTGAGAGCGCTCAAGAGCGAATCGATCTCGCTTTGTGACAACACATCAGGAGTCAGAAGTCCTCACCTGCCTTCCGGGGTCACCGCCCCGAAGAAGAAAAACTACGTATCAGGATATCACACCTGCCGCCGTTTTTCGCAGTCCCCACAAAACAAACCCAAAATCTTTCTCCGTTGCCTTTTATGTTACATTGTTTTTTTGTTTATTGAAGCACGAAAGACTCGAAGAGCACCTGGGCGATGGGGGCTTCCCCCCCCACGTTCGGAAGGATGGAGTTGAGCACCCTCTTGATGTCCCCCTGAAACTGGACCGTCCCCTCCGCGCTGTTGAGGTCGTCGTAGGTCTTGTCCTTCGCGATGAGGAGAATCTCGTTCTTGATCCTCACGAGCCACCCCATGTTCTGAACGGCGGCGGCGATCTCCTCCTTCTTGTTCACGAGCTCCAGGGACACGGTGAAGCTCACGACGTGCCTTCCGGCGCCGGCCAGGTTGCTGGTGAACTCGCCGATGGTCACGATGGGCCCCGGTTCCGCGACCTCGCGGGCCTTGGCGGCTCCGCCCTCGCCGGACGCCATCGTCCTCCCCAGCATCAGGCCTCCTCCAAAGCCCACGCCGAACATCACCAAACCGATAACGACAAAGACAATCATTCGTTTCATGTTGATCCATCAACCCCTTAGCGTTTGGGATACTCCGAGAGGAACACGATCTCGACCCTGCGGTTCAGGGCGCGGTGCTCCGGCGTGTCGTTGGGCACCATCGGCTGGTTGGGGCCGAAGGCGACGGCCTGGAGCTTCAGCGGGTCGAAGCCTCCATCCTGCTCCAGGTAGGACGCCACGACGGCCGCCCGCATCGCGGAGAGCCCCCAGTTGTCGCGATAGATACCCCCCAGAAGAGGCGTGGCGTCCGTGTGCCCCTCCACGGCCACCGCCGGGACCTTGTCCCGCACCAGGGAGGCGATCTTGAAGAGCACCCGCCGCCCCTCCGGCTTCACCTCCGCGCTGCCGGAGTTGAAGAGGAACTGATCCGAGATGGAGACGGACACGCCGCGCTGGTTGATCGTCACCTGAATGGACTTGCCCAGCCCCTCGGAGCGCAGGTAGCTGTTGATCGTGTAGGCGACGTGCTGGGTATCCAGCTCCACCCTGGATGACGACCCCGCGTCCACTCCCTCTTCCCCGCTCTGGTTGGGCTCCATGGACTCCTCGGTCGTCACGCCGCCCTTCAAAACCCCCAGGGAGCCCCTGAGGGAGATCAGCGCCTTCTGGAACTTCTGCGCATCGATGGAGGACATGGCGAACAGCAGGATGAAGAAACACAGGATGAGCGTCACCATATCCCCGTAGGTGCCCATGTAGAAGGGGGCGCTCAGCCCCGGCGGCTCCGGCTTCTTCTGGCGCGCCAAGGCTACTCGCCCTCCTTCTTGTCAAAGCTGCTGCGAAGCCTGGGGGGAAGGTAGACCTTCAGTTTTTCCTCGACGATTCGGGGATTTTCGCCGGCCTGGATGGCCAGGATCCCCTCCACCATCAGCTCCATGGCCACGACCTCCTGGGCGGAGCGGGCGGCGAGCTTCTTGCCGATGGGGATGCCGAACATGTTGGCCATCATGGACCCGTACATCGTCGTGATGAGGGCGACGGCCATGTTGGGGCCCAGGGAGCTGACGTCCGCCAGGTTCCCCAGCATGGCGATGAGGCCCACCAGCGTCCCGATCATCCCGTAGGAGGGGGCGAACTCCGCGAGGGTGTCGAACACGGACTTGTTGGCGGAGTGGCGGTCCTCCAGGACGCCGATCTCGGTGTCCAGGATCGCCCGCACCAGCTCCGGGTCCGTGCCGTCCACGACCAGCTGGATGGACTTCTTCAGGAACTCGTTGTCCAGCTCCGCCACGTCGCTCTCCAGGGCAAGCAGGCCTTCCCTGCGGGTCTTCTCGGCGAAGCTGACGATCATCTGTACCATCCCCACGAGGTTGGGCTCGTGGGAGACGAAGGCGCTCTTCAGTCCGCCCCCTATGGCCTTCAGCCTGTCCGAGGGGTTTGAGAGGATCGTTGCCCCCACCGCGCCGCCGATCGTGATCATCATGGAGGGAACGTCGATGTAGGCGCCGAAGTTTCCTCCCCCAGCCATGGCAGCGAGAACCAGAATCCAAGATATGAGAAATCCAACGATACTCGTTAAATCCAAAGCCTATTCACCCCTAGTCCAGCAGCATGCTCCATCACGATCCCGCTCCTTCGGAATCCTCCACCTCGTCCGCAGAATTTGCAACGATGCAGGTGTACCCCGCCAACTTCCGAAACGCAATGATCTTTTCGCAGACCTCGTCGATCCCCTCGCGCACGATATAGCGGTGGCCGTTCAAAAGCCGCACCACGGTATCAGGCGTCACGTTGATGGTCTCAATCATATCAGAGTTCAGCAAAAAACGTTCGCCGTTCAGGCGATGCACCTCAATCATCGCTATAGCCCCTTCCCCCCCCGAAGGAGAGACGCCCCAGCCTTCACATAAAGCGCACCGAGGATACCCTGTTGGGACACCTTGTTGATTGTATATGAAAATCCGTAAAAAAACGAGGTCCGCTAAAAAAAATTTCAGGCTTTTAAAGGAGAAGGGCATCGGGTTCATTCAAAATTGATCAAAAACCCTCCCATCGCTCCTCTTCTTCCATTAGGACAGTTCTCAAAAAAACAGAGGTCCCGCTTCCTGCAGGACCTCACTCTTTAAAATTTGGAGCGGAAGACGGGGTTCGAACCCGCGACCCCAACCTTGGCAAGGTTGTGCTCTACCTCTGAGCTACTTCCGCATTTTCGCTGACCTGGTGGCGGGACCCAGAATCGAACTGGGGACACACGGATTTTCAGTCCGTTGCTCTACCATCTGAGCTATCCCGCCCACGAAATATTGAACTGGCGGGGCCGACGAGACTCGAACTCGCGACCTTCGGCGTGACAGGCCGACACTCTAACCAACTGAGCTACGACCCCGCTTTTTCAATGGTGGGCGAAACAGGGTTCGAACCTGTGACCCCCTGCGTGTAAGGCAGGTGTTCTACCGCTGAACTATCCGCCCTCAAGCACGAAAGATAGTATACCTACCCCTGTCGTTTCTGTCAAGCAGGGCCTCAAAGTTTGTCGTTGATCAGTGATCATGTTACCCTATAAGTAGTCAGAGAAAATGTCACCCCTCTCCGCGGGAGGCAGGTCTTTGGGTGATACTTAGGTATGAAGCAGGAGCGAGTGGCATTGTCACAAAAAGAGATCAAGCGCATCAAGGTCATGGAGCTGCTGGCGGGCAGGAAGCGGTTCTGCCCGCAGAACAGGAGAGCGCCTACGTTGAGCCTGCAGAAAGGGTCGATGTGGATTTCCTTTTCGCTCACCGGGAGATGCGTAAGATGGATTGCGGCGGAAGCATTTCTTACAAAGGACGAACCTATGCCCCCAACACCCCTGAGAAAGCCTTTATGGCCCGTTCCGATGTGGAGGTCAGGGAGAGTCTCTCAGGAAAGATATGGGTCATTCACAAGGGATGTCGTATCGAGATGAGGGAGGTCGAGAAGGCGGAGCGTGCCGCTCCGAGCAATGCGACAAAAGGAAATGAGGGCGAACCTGCAAAAACCCACACGCCCGTCCCAAACCATCCCTGGAAGCAGTCTTTTCAGGAAAAACGGTCACCCTGGCTCAGCGAAGAGTGTCTCAAGGATGGCTTTTTCTCTGGCGGTTGACAGGGTCGAAAGTTTTAATTTTACGGGAAATTTTTAACATAGAGTGAGGGCAGGCCTGCACGTTTTCTGCCGCGCCTGGCAGGTGCGGCAGAAAACGCACAAAATCTATCTCCGCTACACGTTAAAACTTTGCCTGAGGATTTTGGTTCAAACTAAGGGTATCCTTCAGCACCTTCCTAAATCTTCAGGGCCTCGACCTCGCCCGGGGAAAGGCGGGTGAAGCGTGCAACGGAAGCCAGGGACATCCCTTCCCGCAGCATGGCGCGCGCCGTCTCCTGCCTGCCAAGCAGTTCGCCCTCAGCTTTACCTTTAGCCTCGCCCTCGGCCCAGGCCTTCTCGCGGACCGCCCTCGTTGCCTCCGCCAACCGGTCCTCCCGAATCGCCTTGTAATCCAGCTGCGTCATCATCTCCCGCAGCTGATAGTAGCGGTTCTCCGGAGAACTCCAGTACTCCTGCTCCACCTCGCTCACCTCCGAAAAAACGGTATCCCCCGACAAGCTCTCGCGCAGCAGGGCCAACCCCTCGCTCTCGTTGTTGATGTAGCCTCCCCATACCTGCGCGCGCTCCTCGGGGCTCAGAACGTGCCCCGGCCTCGCCTTCAGCTTCGCCCGCAGCTCCCGCAGGGGGTGCTTCGCCTTGTTCAACTCGACGTAGAACAGAAGAAGGTCGTCCGCCTCCATCAGACGACGCCCCGTACCGGGATTCATCAGCGCAAAGTCCCACAGCCCACGCTCTCCCTCGAAAAGGTCGAATCCCAACAGGGAGATGGAGACGATCGGGGACAGGCTCGCGTACCCTTCGCCCCTCTTGAGCGACCTCGTGTAGTTCCGGCACAGGTAGAAGAGGCAGCGCTTTTGAAAGTGGGTGTAGTTCTCCCGCTGCATCTCGATGTGGAGGGTGCGGCCCAGATCGTCCAGCGCCGTCAGGTCGAGGCGCGTGTACTTCGCCCCCAGCGCCTCGGGCTCGCGCTCGGTGTCCGTGAGGGTCACCGTCTGCAGCAGGGGATAGCCCAGGGCGCCGAAGAAGGCGTTCAGCATATCGCGAAGCAGCCGGCCCCGCGCCGGCGTCCCCAGCAGGAAGCGGAAGTACAGGTCGGTGGAGCGGTCGATGTTCTCCGGCAGCTCCCCCTGCTCCTGGAGGTTCAGCATCTCCTGCCGTTCGTGCGTCGTCATCGCCGGAACAACCCTCGCCTTGTCCTCATCCATGCTCATCACCCCCTGAAAGCGGCCACGCAAATCTGCCGATCGTCCGTCCCCTCAACGCTCCTTCAGGGCCTCGACCTCGCCCGGGGAAAGGCGGGTGAAGCGCGCGACGGAAGCCGGAGACATCCCTTCCCGCAGCATGGCGCGTGCCGTCTCCTGCCTGCCCAACAGCTCGCCCTCGGCTTTACCTTCAGCTTTACCTTTAGTCCAGCCTTTAGCCTCGCCCTCAGCCCAAGCCTTCTCGCGGACCGCCCTCGTCGCCTCCACCAGCCGGTCCTCCCGAATCGCCTTGTAATCCAGTTGCGTCATCATCTCCCGCAGCTGATAGTAGCGGTTCTCCGGAGAACTCCAGTACTCCTGCTCCACCTCGCTCACCTCCGAAAAAACGGTATCCCCCGACAAGCTCTCGCGCAGAAGGGCCAGCCCCTCGCTCTCGTTGTTGATGTAGCCTCCCCATACCTGCGCGCGCTCCTCGGGACTCAGAATGTGCCCCGGCCTCGCCTTCAGCTTCGCCCGCAGCTCCCGAAGGGGGTGCTTCGCCTTGTTCAGCTCGACGTAGAACAGAAGAAGGTCGTCCACCTCCATCAGACGACGCCCCGTCCCGGGGTTCATCAGTGCGAAGTCCCACAGCCCACGCTCTCCCTCGAAAAGGTCGAATCCCAACAGGGAGATGGAGACGATCGGGGACAGGCTCGCGTACCCCTCGCCCCTCTTGAGCGACCTCGTGTAGTTCCGACACAGGTAGAAGAGGCAGCGCTTCTGAAAGTGGGTGTAGTTCTCCCGCTGCATCTCGATGTGGAGGGTGCGGCCCAGGTCGTCCAGCGCCGTCAGGTCGAGGCGCGTGTACTTCGCCCCCAGCGCCTCGGGCTCGCGCTCGGTGTCCGTGAGGGTCACCGTCTGCAACAGGGGATAGCCCAGGGCGCCGAAGAAGGCGTTCAGCATATCGCGAAGCAGCCGGCCCCGCGCCGGCGTCCCCAGCAGGAAGCGGAAGTACAGGTCGGTGGAGCGGTCGATGTTCTCCGGCAGCTCCCCCTGCTCCTGGAGGTTCAGCATCTCCTGCCGCTCGTGCGTCGTCATCGCCGGAACGACCCTCGCCTTCTCTCCCTTGCCATCATCCACGTTCATCACTCCCTGAAAACGGCCACGCGAATCCGCCGATCGTCCGTCCTCTCAACTCCCCTTCAGGGCTTCGACCTCGCCCGGGGAAAGGCGGGTGAAGCGCGCGACAGAAGCCGGGGACATCCCTTCCCGCAGCATGGCGCGCGCCGTCTCCTGCCTGCCCAGTAACTCGCCCTCGGCTATGCCCTCGGCCTTGCCTTCAGCTTTGCCCTCAGCTTTGCCTTTAGTCCAGCCCTTAGCCTCGCCTTTAGCTCTGCCCTCGGCTACACCCTCGGCCCAAGCCTTTTCACGGACTGCCCTCGTCGCCTCCGCCAGACGGTCCTCACGAATCGCCTTATAATCCAGCTGCGTCATCATCTCCCGCAGCTGATAGTAGCGGTTCTCCGGAGAACTCCAGTACTCCTGCTCCACCTCGCTCACCTCCGAAAAAACGGTATCCCCCGACAAGCTCTCGCGCAGCAGGGCCAACCCCTCGCTCTCGTTGTTGATGTAGCCTCCCCATACCTGCGCACGCTCCTCGGGGCTCAGAACGTGCCCCGGCCTCGCCTTCAGCTTCGCCCGCAGCTCCCGAAGGGGGCGCGACGCCTTGTTCAGCTCGACGTAGAACAGAAGAAGGTCGTCCGCCTCCATCAGGCGACGCCCCGTATCAGGGTTCATCAGCGCAAAGTCCCACAGCCCACGCTCTCCCTCGAAAAGGTCGAATCCCAACAGGGAGATGGAGACGATCGGGGACAGGCTCGCGTACCCTTCGCCCCTCTTGAGCGACCTCGTGTAGTTCCGGCACAGGTAGAAGAGGCAGCGCTTTTGAAAGTGGGTGTAGTTCTCCCGCTGCATCTCGATGTGGAGGGTGCGGCCCAGATCGTCCAGCGCCGTCAGGTCGAGGCGCGTGTACTTCGCCCCCAGCGCCTCGGGCTCGCGCTCGGTGTCCGTGAGGGTCACCGTCTGCAGCAGGGGATAGCCCAGGGCGCCGAAGAAGGCGTTCAGCATATCGCGAAGCAGCCGGCCCCGCGCCGGCGTCCCCAGCAGGAAGCGGAAGTACAGGTCGGTGGAGCGGTCGATGTTCTCCGGCAGCTCCCCCTGCTCCTGGAGGTTCAGCATCTCCTGCCGTTCGTGCGTCGTCATCACCGGAACGCCCCTCGACTTCTCTCCCTTGTCATCATCCATGTTCATCACCCCCAGCAGGCAACGTATTCGTTGGCTTTATTATAGCAACAACGGGTCACAAACCCCAAATTTGCAGCGCATTTTGCGCGTAACCCAGGGTCAACACGCAAAAACCTGCGTTGACGAAACTCTGCGTTCAATCAATCAACCTTCCCCGAACCAGAATACGTCGTCGCCTCCCCGGAAAAGGGAGGCGACTTGTGCCGGCGATCGGGGCGATCACACAGCAAAGGTTGGTGATAAAATCGAGTTTACTCCTTACGGGGGAGGCATCCGACTGAAGAGGCCGACGCGGGGTCACGGCCACGGTCAGAGCAGGCCGCACGGCTCGTATCTGGAGCGGAACGAACGAACCAACGGAGGTACAGCTCATGCCAACGCTTGAATGGATCGGGAAGGACAAGGTGATCAACCACCACCAGGAGGTCCCCTTCCGCGTGCTGGAGAAGAAATACACCGTGGGGGCCGATGAGAGCGACAACCTCATCATACGCGGCGACAACTTGGAGGCCCTCAAGGCCCTTCTGCCGCGCTACGAAGGTCGCGTTAAGTGCGTGTACATCGACCCGCCATACAACACCGGCAACGAGGGCTGGGTGTACAACGACAACGTGAACGACCCGAGGATCCGTCGCTGGCTGGGGGCGGTGGTGGGAAAAGAGGGCGAGGACCTGAGCCGACACGACAAATGGCTCTGCATGATGTACCCGCGCCTTCGGCTGCTGCACCGCCTGTTGAGCCCTGCCGGCGCGATCTTCATCAGCATTGACGACGCGGAATACTCCAACCTGAAGGCCGTGTGTGATGAGATATTCGGCCCGGACTGCTTCGTGTCCAATATCTCATGGCAGCGCACCTACTCCACCCGCAACGACTCCAAGGGCATCGTCAACGAGGTGGAACACATCCTGACCTACAGCCGGCGTCCCGGCTGGAATCCAAACAAACTCCCAAGGACGGAAGAGATGGACGCAAAATATAGGAACCCAGACAACGACGTAGCCTTGTGGCGCTCTGATAACCCCTTTGCGCCCGGCGCGGCCACCCATCAGGGCATGGTGTACGCCATCCAGCACCCCTTTACCGGCGAGATGATTTACCCAACAAATGGACGTTGTTGGACCTTCGGACAGGACCAGATGCTGGAGATCATGAGCGGGTGGACGGCCTACAAGCTGCAAGACCTCCACGACGAGGAGGCACGGGCGATCGTGTGCGGCGTGGCGGCGGAGGAGGTGCGCCCCGGAGTGCAGGCCATCGTGTTGGCGGTTCCTCCGGAGAAGGCCGCCGCCGATGCGCGAAAGGTGTACAAGCGGGGCCAGTGGCCACGGTTCTACTTCACGAAGGGCGGCAAAGGCGGCATCACGAGAAAGACATACCTCGACAGCGTGGGCGGACGTCTGCCGACGAATCTGTGGACCTACGCGGAGACGGGGCACACCGACGAGGCGAAGAAGGAGATGCTGGCCATCTTCGACGGCCGGGCCACCTTTGACACACCGAAACCCCGGCGGCTGGTAGAGTTCGTGTTGAAGATAGCGGGCGACCCCGACTCCATCATCCTGGATTCCTTCGCCGGGTCCGGCACCACGGCCCACGCCGTGCTGAATATGAACAAAGCCGACGGCGGGCGGCGGCGGTTCATCCTCGTCGAGATGATGGACTACGCCGAGAGCATCACGGCGGAGCGCGTGCGCCGGGTCATCAACGGCTACGGCGGCACGGAAGGCACGGGTGGAGACTTCACCTTCTGTGAGCTGGGCCCGACGGTGATGACGGCGGAGGGCCTGATCAACCCCAGGACGCCGACGGAGCGCCTGATGGAGTACGTGTGGTACACGGAGACGCGCCAGCCCTGGGCCGGGGCGCCAACGGACGCCAGCCCCTGGCGCCTGGGGGAATGGAACGGGACGGAGTACTATTTCTACTACGAGCCGGACCGCCCCACGGCCCTGGACGAAGCCTTTTTGCGGACGCTCCCGGCGGGGCCGGCTGCCAGAGTCATCTACGCGGACATCTGCACCTTGTCGGCGGCCAAGCTGAAAAAATACGGAGTCTTATTTAAGAAAATCCCGCGGGACATAACGAAGATATAGGGGGCGCGAAAGATGGAGTTGAAATCGTATCAACAGGATGTCCTCGCCGATCTGTCGCGTTTCCTTGACTTGTTGAACGAAACGCAGAACAGCAGGGAGGCCTACCGCCGATTGTGGGAGGAGCGGGGCGTGCCCGTGACCGATGGCGGAAAAAGCGGAATGGCGACCTACCGCGTCGGACTGGAGGGTGTGCCGGAAGTGTGCCTGAAGGTGCCCACCGGCGGCGGCAAAACCTTCATCGCTGCCAACGCGGTGCGCCGGGTCTTCAATGCCATGCCCGCCCGTCGCGTGCGGGCCGTAGCGTGGCTCGTGCCATCGGACGCTATCCTGACGCAGACGCATCAGGCGCTCTCCACCGCCAGCCACCCCTACCGCCAGCAGTTGAACCTGGACTTCAGCGGCCGCGTTGAGGTCTATACGAAACAGGAACTTCTGAACGGCCAGAACTTCAACCCCGTGGCCGTGACGGAGCAGCTCTCCGTCTTCGTGCTGTCCTATGATTCCTTCCGGACAAAGAATAAGGAGGGCCGAAAGGCCTATCAGGAGAACGGGAACCTGGCTCCCTTCGCCAGATTTTACAGGGAGCAGGAGGCCGAAAGCGGCGGCGCATCGGCGGAGGCCGACGACACGGCGCTGATACAGGTCATCCGCCGCATGAATCCAATGGTGATCGTGGACGAGAGCCACCACGCCCAAAGCGAGTTGAGCCGGGAGATGCTGGCGAACTTCAACCCCTGCTTCGTGCTGGAGCTGACGGCCACACCGAAGGAAAGGAGCAACGTGATCTCCTTCGTGGACGCCGTGCAGCTGAAGCGAGAGCACATGGTGAAGCTACCGGTCATCGTCTATAACCGCCGAACCCAGGGCGACGTGTACGCAGACGCCATCAGCATCCGGGAGAAGCTGGAGCGGGCCGCCGCCTCGGAGAAGTCCGGGGCGTACATCCGCCCCATCGCCCTGTTTCAGGCCCAGCCGAAGAACAGCACGGACAACGCGACATACCAGAAGATCAGGGACACGCTGGTGGATGCGGGCATCCCGGAGGCGCAGATCGCCATAAAGACCGCCGACCGGGACGAGCTGCGGGGCGTGGACCTGCTCTCGCAGGACTGCCCGGTGCGCTTTATCATCACGGTCAACGCGCTGAAGGAGGGCTGGGACTGCCCCTTTGCCTACGTGCTGGCCACGGTGGCAAACCGATCTTCGCCGGTCGACGTGGAGCAGATACTGGGGCGCGTCCTGCGCCTTCCGCACGCGCGAAAAAACAAGAGCGAGGTGTTGAACCTCTCCTACGTCATCACGTCGTCGGCCGACTTCTACGACACGCTGGAGCGCGTGGTGGCAGGGTTGAACAACGCAGGCTTCAGCAGTCGGGACTACCGCGCGGAGGACTCTGCGCCCGCCGCCGAGGCGGACACGCAACCTTCCGCCCTGCAGCTCCACATCTCCCCCGAAGCGGATTCAATGAACCCATCGGGCGCCCATGAGACTCCAGAGGCAAATGAGGACCAGGACGTGGACGTCGTCGCGCTGAAAACCAGGGTGGCGGAGGCGATGAAACCGGACGAGGATCGCTCGTCGGAACCTGAAATATCCGACGAAATTCCCGGTCATGACCTCTTAGCCCGCGCGCTGGAGCAAAACGCGAAATACGAGGCGGAGATGGAGAAGGAGGAAGGCGGGGACGGCAAAAACGGCGGCGGCCTGTCGCGCGTTCCGGTGGAGGTGCGGGAGAAGATGGAGTATTTTGCGATGCGGGAGGAGTATCGGGAGACGGCGCAGAAACTGATCCTTCCGCAGTTCATGATACAGAAGGAGATGCTCCTGCTCTCCCTGGACGAGGGGGACTACGCCAACTATGAGATCGTGGAGCCGGAGGACCTGACGGTGGACTTCACGTTGCGGAACAAAGACACGATGATCGACTTCAGCACGATGAACACCCAGATCGGCGGCGTGGACGTGGGGGCGAAGGGCGAGGCTCCCAGGGCCTGGAAGCTCTCCGAAGCGGATAGCCTCCAGTTCAAAAAGTGGTTCAGCTCCCAGCCCTCCACCGTGAGGATAGCCGTGTGTCGGCAGACGATCTTCGAGCAGCTTTCGTCAAAGATCAACTGCATCAGCGACGTTGACCTGAGAAAGTACGTCGAGCGCGTCGTGGAGAACATGGACTCAGATCAGCTTGGGGACATGGAGCAATCGCCCTTCCCGTACTTCAGGAAGATTCAGGAAAAGATCAACGCGCTGCTGACGGAACACCGAAGGAAGCGTTTTGAGCTTCTGCTGAATCAGGGAAAGATCATCTGCCGTCCCTCCTTTCGTCTGCGGGAGGTCATCTCTCCGGTCCGTCACACCGCGGCGATCGCAAAGTCCCTCTACACCGCCGAGGAGGACATGAACGGCTACGAGCGGGACATGGTGATGGAGCTTTCCGGTATGGATAACCTGTTGTGGTGGCACCGGAACATCGCCAAGCGGGAGTTTCAGATCAACGGGCCCCTGCACGCCTACCCGGACTTCATCGCAATGACCAAAAGTGGCAAAGTCTTGATGATCGAGGCGAAGGGCGACCACTTGGAGAACGCGGACTCACGGGAAAAAGCCTGGACCGGGGACAAATGGGCCAGCGCGGCAGGGAAAGACTTCCGCTACTACATGGTGTTTCAGCAAAGACAACCGGGCTGGCCGGGCACGTGTAATATAGAAGCATTCAAAGCCATCGCTCGCGGGTTGTAGGGAGAGATACCACGAGAGAGGCACCCTCTCCATCCCTGGCGTTACCTTAAAAATCCAGTTACCTTTCGTCGGACTTCGTCCCGCTGAGGGCGGTCATGGTCCGCAACTGCTCCAGGATCCCGGAGGCGTTGTCCAGCGAGATGGATCCTACCTTCTCACAGATGCGTTCCAGGTACTCCAGCTCCTTCAGCTTGAAGAGTGTGGCGTTCTCCTCCATGAGCTTTGCGGTGTTCAACAGGCTGCGGGTGGAGGCCACCTCCTCGCGTCGGGTGATGACGCTGGCCTGGGCCTTCTTCTCTGCGACCAACACCGTGTTCATGATCTCCCGGATCTCGCCTGGCAGGACGATGTCCCGAAGCCCCGCGGAGACGAACTCCACGATTCCGTCATGGGGCAGGGCCTCCAGGACCAGGGAGCCCAGGTCGTTCCTGCGCTCCAGGAGCTCGTCGAACCGCAGGTGTCCCACCACCTCGCGCAGGGCCAACTGAAGGGCCGCGTAGAGCTGGCGCTCCGGGTCCTCCTGTTCCCGATACAGGCGCACCGGGTCCAGGACTCGGTACGTGCAGACGAAGTTGAGACGAAGGGCCACCTTGTCCAGGGTCAGAATCTCCTGGCCCGCGACGTCCACCTGGCGGATGCGCAGGTCGCAGGGCGTCCAGTCGATGTTCCTGCCGTTTCTCCAGAAGAAGTACCGTCCCGGCTCCAGCAGGCGCTCAAAGCGTCCGTCCACGTACAGCAGGGCGACCTCGTGGGCATCGACCTCCACCCGCTCACAGAGCGAGTTCGGGATGGCCTCCTGGACCAGCGGAGGCAGGGTAGCGGTATCGTCCTCCGTATCCACCAGCTTGAAGTCGTGGCTCCTGAACACCTTCCAGTAGGTGTGCTCCCCCGGCTCCAGCACGCCCGCAAAGCGTCCGTCCACGTAGTGCAGGGCCACGTGCCCGTCGGAGACCCGCACCGTCTCTACCTCCCGCGCGAAGTTCTCGTCACGAAGGTAGACCGGCAGCGGGATGTCGGCGTTCAGGGGCTCGTCGTTCACGTCCAGCCGACGGACTTCCTCTCCCAGAAAGCGAAACAGTCGGTGCTTGCCCGTTCCCAGCATCCTCACGAAGCGACCGTTGCGAAAGAGAAACGCGCGCTCGTTCTCGCCGACTGTGATCTTCATTTTTTCCTCCTTAAAATTCATTCCGGGACGCGCCTTTCGTCAATCAGCGTCCTTGAATATTGATGGAATACGGCGTCGCCCCTCTGTCCCCGTGGGGCTCCGTTCCGTCCGGGACGCGCCGGGCCGGAGCCGTCCCCACCGGGGAGGCCTGGGCCACAGCAGGTCCGGGACGGGGCCTCGGACGCCTCGAGACGGTTTCAGGGGCGTCCGGCCCAAACTGCGACCGAACCGGCAAAGCGCCATATCCCATCGTTCCGACTTCGTCGTTTTGTTTCTACGCAACTCTACCATTGAGCTACCCGGCCTCCCGGCCGGAGCGGGATTCGAACCCGCAACTTCAGCCCTGCGCTCTGCCTTTGAGCTATCCGGCCTCCCGACCGGAGCGGGATTCGAACCCGCAACCCCAGGATTCCTCGCGGCGGCTCAGCGGAACGCCCAGGAGCAGTGCTCAAGGGCGCCGCCGGACTTTTTTGAGGTCCCCCGACGCGCTGAATACAGGATAACCGATCGGGGCAAAAAGTTCATTCAAAAAAACTTGCGAACTTTGGGATACGCGGGGGGAGGCGGCATGGTATGCTGAACGAAAGGGGCCGGGAGGCCCCGTTTCAGGACGAAGGGGGAAAGGAGATGCGTTTTTCGGAGCTTGTCAAAAGCCTGGATCGGGCGCGCCGCTATCTTCGGGATTTCTACCTGTTCGGCTACCGGACCCGCGAGGAGTACGAGGCGAGGCGAAGCTACGACAACGAGCGGCGGCGCATCGAGAGCTGGCTTGGCGACTCGATGCGCCGCACCCCCGCGCCGGGCGGCCGCGCCGTCTCCCTCTGCCTGGACGCCGCGGACGAACCGCGCAACCCGCTCTACGCCCTGTGGGCGACCAAGAGCTTCACCCGAAACGACATTCTGCTCCACTTCCTGCTGCTGGACCTCCTGAGCGACGGTGCGTCCCTCGCGGCGGACGAGGCGACTGACGCCCTGGCGGAGCGCTGGGGCGAGGTCTTCGGCACCGCGACGGTGCGCCTGAAGCTGAAGGAGTACGCGGAGTTGGGGCTTGTGGAGGAGGTCGATTCGGGACGCCGCCAGCGGTTCCGACTCGCGCCCCTGTGTGCGGAGGACCTGGGCGGGGACCTGCTGGAGGCCGTCGATTTATTCACGGAGGCGGCTCCCTTCGGACAGATCGGCGCCCGCATCCAGGACGAGTTGGGGCGGGTCAACGTCCTCTTTCGCTTCAAGCACGACTTCCTGGTCCACACGCTGGACGACGCGGTCCTCCTGACCCTGCTCACGGCCACGGCCGAGGGTCGGGAGGTCGTCCTGAAGCTCCGCGACCGCACCGTCTCCGGGACGCCGGTCAAGGCCCTGTTCGGGCTTCAGAGCGGGCGGCGCTACGGCGTCCTGCACCGGGGCGGGCGCTTCACCCTGATCCGGCTGGACCGCGTGGATTCGGCGCGGCTGGGGGAGCCTGTCCCCGACTTCGAGGCCAAGCGGCAGGCCTTCGACGCCCTCCTCCCCCGCCTGTGGGGAGCCAGCCTTCCCTACCCACTTCGAGAGGAGCGGGTGCGCATGGTCCTGACCACGGAGGGACGGAGGGAGCGCTACGTAGCAGAGCGCCTAAAACGAGAGGGGCGCGGGGGGAGTGTGACGGAGCGGCCCGACGGGACGATCGTCTACGAGCGGCGGGCGTCGGACTCCATGGAGATGCTTCCCTTCCTGCGGACGTTCACGGGACGGATTCTGAGCCTGAAAGGCGACAACCGACGGATGCTGCGGCGCTTCCACGACGACCTCCGCCGCATGGAGGCGCTCTACTCCGGCGACGGCGGGTCCGTCCCCTGCGGCCCGATGCCGAAGGAGGGTTCGGTGCCAAGAACGGCCCGCAGCGGCTCGAAGGGGAACGCCGCAAGCGACGGCGGGCGGTGCAGGGCAGCGGACGCGCTCTTTCACGAGGCCTTCGGGCGCTACTACGTCATCGCGGCCCGATTGCTGGAGCGGGCCGACCGGGAAGGCCCCCTGACCCTGGAGGCGATCCGACGGCGCGTCGCCCGGTGGGGCTTCGCCGAGACCCCCGCCCTGATGCTCCCTCCCCTGACGGAGGGGGAATGGCCGCTCTTTCAAAGGGGGGCCGACCGTGCCTTCGTCCCCCGTCTCCGCTCCGTTCGCCGCCCGCTCTCCACGCTGGAACGGCGATGGCTCGCCGCGCTGCTGGAGGACGAACGGATGGGGCTCTTTCTGGAGCCGGAGGCCCTGCGCCGCGCGAAGGCCCGGCTGAGCGGGGCTGCGCCGCTCTTCCGGGCCTCGGACCTCTGCGCCTTCGACCGCTCCCACGACCCCGATCCCTTCCGGGACGAGGAATACCGCAGCGTCTTTCGCACGGTCCTGACGTCCCTTCGGGAGGGGCGGCTCCTGTGGGCGCGCTTCACGTCGGGGCACGGTCGCGAGGTCCGCGGGAACTTCCTGCCCCGAAGGCTTCAATACTCCCTGAAGGACGACCGGTTCCGCCTCCTCGCCCGGCGCGCCGACCCAGGGCTACCGGCTTGGGAAGAGACGATCAACCTGGCGCGCATCCAGTGCGCCGTCCTCGGCACGAGGTACGCTGCAGCCGAGGGCGCGGCCCTCCCTTCAGCGCGGACGGAGCCGGTCGTGCTGCTGCTGACGGAGGAACGGCAGGCCATGGAGCGGGCCCTTCTGCACTTCGCCAGCTTCCCCTGCCGTCCCCAAACCGGACCCAGCGGGGAGCGCCTGCTCCACATCCTCTATGACACCCAGGACGAGAAAGAGCTCCTGATCCGCGTCCTGGCGTTCGGCCCCCTCGTCCGGGTGCTGGGGCCGGAGCGCTTCGTCGAGATGGTGCGCCGGCGGGTCCGGGAGCAGGCGCGCCTCCTGGGCCATGCGGCCCCGCAGGGGGAGGGAGACACGAAGGGTGCGGTTTAGCGCCCCCGCCCCGTCAACCGACGCCCCCTTAAACGACCATCGCACACGGCGCGCTCCCCCCGCCCGCAGATGGGCCTACAAAGCGGACAGGTCGCGGCTCGCGACGATGTCCACGTCCGTGCCGCAGGCGCCCTTCAGGATCGTCTGTCCGATTGCGATGGGCGCCGGGACCTCCAGCTCCCCCACGGCCCGCGCGATGTCCAGGAGCTTCCCCTTGGGCGCCGGGGTCCGGCTCCGCACGGGACAGACGGGCAGCCGGCCGCCCTTCACCCGCACCGTGGAGGCAAACACCCGGCAGGGGTTCTTCACCTCGGACTCAGCATAGGTCTTGCCCCGCGGGCAACTGTTGCCGCTCACGCTCACGATCGCGTCCCCGTCCAACGCCACGGTCAACCCGCAGCCCAGAGGGCAGGAGACGCAGATAAACTTCCGTTCCCTCGTCATTCCAGCACCACCGATCCCTTCCGGTCCCGTCAACGCACTGGCTCATACCAAATCGCGTCTAATGTGGATTGCCTCCCCTGAAAGGGGAGGTGCCGCCAAGGGCGGCGGAGGGGTTCGCTCTTAGCCTACTCAACACCCCCCAGCCCCTTCGGGGCAGCCCCCCTTGCAGGGGGGCCTTTCTTGCCCTTCTTTAAACGCGAATTGGTATCAGGCCGGCTGGACGTCCACCACGATCTCTTCGGGGTTCGCCGCGCGGACCCGCTGCGCCTCAATGTGCGCCTCGCACATCTCTCCGGGGCGGGCGTAGCGCAGGCGCCGGGAGAACAGCCCCGGCTCCGCCGTTACCTGACACGCTCCCTCGATGGGGTGGGTGACGCGCATGTAGATCGTGACGTCCGTCTCCCCCGTCACGCACTGGGGCAGGAAGAGGCGGACGTTTTCGCCGCCGCGCACTGGAATGGCCCGCGCCGCGGACAGCTCGCCGCGGGCGTAGCGCGCCGCGTTCTCCCCGGCCCTCAGCCCCTCGTCGCTCACGTTGTCCACGAGGTCGTAGACGATCGACACGTTGCCCGCCGCAAAGACGGAGGGGCGGCTGGTCTGCAGCAGGTCGTTCACCACGGGGCCACCCGTGACGGGGTGGATCGCGAGGCCCGCCATGCGCGAGAGCTCGTTCTCCGGGATGAGCCCCACGGCCAGCAGGAGCGTGTCGCAGGGGACGAATCGTTCGGTGTCGGGGATGGGCGCGCGGCGTTCGTCCACCTTCGCCACCGTCACCCCCTCCAGGCGGTCGTGGCCGTGCACGCGGGTCACCGTCGTCTCCAGGTGGAAGGGGATGCCGTAGTCGTCGAGGCACTGCGCGATGTTGCGCCTCAGGCCACCCGCCCAGGACATGACCTCGTAGACCCCCTCGACGGACGCGCCCTCCCACACCATGCGGCGGGCCATGATCAGGCCGATATCCCCCGACCCCAGGATGACCGCCCGCCTGCCCGGCATCCCGCCCTCCATGTTGACGAAGCGTTGTGCCGTTCCGGCGGTGTAGATCCCGGCGGGTCGGGTGCCCGGAACGCGGATGGCCCCCAGAGGGCGCTCGCGGCATCCCATGGCCAGCACCACCGCGCCCGCCGTCAGGCGCTCGATCCCGCGCTCCCGGTTCATCGTCCAGAGCCCCCCGTCCGGGTCCATCCGAAAGACCATCGTGTTGGTGAGGAACTCCACCCCCGCCTCCCGTGCCTGTTGAACGAAGCGGTGCATGTACTCCGGCCCCGTCAGCTCCTCCTTGAACGTGCGCAGCCCGAAGCCCGGATGGATGCACTGCTGAAGGATGCCGCCAAGGTCCCAGTCCCGCTCGGCCACGACGACGCGCTCCGCGCCGGCCCGGCGCGCCCCGATCCCCGCCGCGATGCCGGCCGGTCCCGCCCCCACGATCAGGACGTCGATCCTGTCCTTGCCGTTCATGACCGCGCCTCCTCTCCTCGCCCCTCGTCGAGAAGGAACTCCTTCGCCCCGCCCAGCAGGAGCCGGGAGTTCCCGCCGTGCCGCGTGACCTCGGTCAAGGGGATTTGAAGCTCCCGCGCCAGTATCTCCGCCACCCGCGGGCAGCAGAAGCCGCCCTGGCAGCGGCCCGCCCCCGCGCGGGTCCATATCTTGACGGCCGCAACGGTCCGCGCGCCGCGCCGGATGGCCTCCAGCACCTGAGCCTCCGTCACCGTCTCGCAGCGGCAGACGATCTGTCCCCAGGCGGGGTCCTCCCTCGCCAGCCGTGCGCGCTCCTCCATCGGGAGCTCCGCAAACCGGGGGATGCCGCGCCGCTCCGGAACGAAATGGGGGTTGGGCTCAAACGACGCTCGGTCCCCCAGCTCCGCGCGGATCATCTCCGCCACGTGGACGGCGATGGCCGGGGCCGACGTGAAACCCGGCGACTTGATCCCCGCCACGTTCACGAAGCCGCGGGGCGCCTTCAGCGCCTCGATGACGAAGTCCCCCGTGTCCGTGTTGGCCCGGACGCCGGCGAAGGTGGTGATGTTCAGGTTCACGGGGAAGTTGGGCACGAGGCGCCGCGCCCCCTCCAGCACCTGCGCCAGTCCTTCCGGGGTCGTCGCGGTGTCGTCCCTGTCCTTCTGGACCGTGGCGGTGGGGCCCGCCAGCAGGTTGCCCTCCGCCGTGCGGGCCACGGTGACGCCCTTGCCCCGTTCCGACGGGCAGGCGAAGAGAAAGCTCGTGACGAAGTCCCCCGCCGTGCGGTCCAGCAGGAAGTACTCGCCGCGGGTCGGTGTGATGTGGAAGTCCGGCTCGCCCGCCCAGGAGGCGACCTCCTCGGAGTGAACCCCCGCGGCGTTGACCACGATCGGGACGTACACGGGGCCGCGGTCCGTTTCAACGCCCCGCACCTCCCCCCGGTCGTCCAGCATCAGGCCCGTAACCCGCGTTTCGAGCCGAAGGACGGCGCCGTTGATCTTCGCGCTCTCCATAAAGGCCACGACCGCCTCAAAGTTGTTGACGATGGCCGCCGTCGGCGACCACAGAGCCGCCTTGACGTCGGGTGAAACGTTAGGCTCGTTCCCGCGCAGCCTCTCCCTCGTCACGATCTCCAGTCCGGGGACCCCGTTCGCCCTGCCCTGCACCAGGAGCTTCTCCAGGTGCGCCATGTCCTTGTCGTCGAAGGCGCAGACGTAGGAACCGCACTCGTCCAGGTGGAAGTCCAGCTCGTCCTTCAGCGCGTGGTACATGCGGTTCCCCTCCGGACAGAAGCGCGCCTTCAGGGTGTTCGGCGAATCGTCAAAGCCGCCGTGGATCATGGAGCTGTTGGCGCGGCTGGCTCCCGACGGCAGCTCCGCTGCCCTGTCCAGGACGACGACGCGCACCCTCCAGCGGGTGAGCTCGCGCGCCAGGCTCGCCCCCACGACGCCCCCGCCTATGATGGCGACGTCAAACTCTTCGCGGGACATTGTGTTACCCCCTCCCCACATTGCCTGTGCTACAAAGGCGGGCAGCCCAGGGTTGAGCGGGCTGCCCGTTCGTTGACCTTCATTTGCCGCGCAGGAAGCGGCCGGCGGCGCGGGACAGCCGGAGCCGACCTACTCCGTCCAGCCGCGGGACTTCTCCACGGCCTTCTTCCAGCCGGCGTACATCTTCTCGCGCTTCTCCGGCAGCGACAGCGAGGCGAACTTACGGTCGACGGCCCAGTTGGCCCGGATCTCGTTCTCGTCCTTCCAGAAGCCCACGGCAAGGCCTGCGGCATAGGCGGCGCCGAGGGCCGTCGTCTCGTTCACGACGGGGCGCACCACCTCGACGCCCAAAATGTCCGCCTGCATCTGCATCAGGAGGTCGTTCTTCACAGCGCCCCCGTCCACCTTCAGGCTGGTGAGGTTGACGCCCGAATCCTTCTGCATGGCGTCGATGACGTCGCGGGTCTGGTAGCAGATGCTCTCGAGCGTCGCGCGGATGATGTGCGACTTCTGGACGTAGCGCGTGAGTCCCACGATGGCGCCCCGCGCGGTCATGTCCCAATGGGGCGCGAAGAGGCCGGAGAAGGCGGGGACGAAGTAGACGCCGCCCGAATCCTCCACCTTGGAGGCGAAGAACTCCGTGTCCGGCGCGGCATCGACGAGCTTCAGGTTGTCGCGCAGCCACTGGACGGCCGCTCCGGCGATGGCGATGGACCCCTCGAGGGCGTAGACGCACTTGCCCTGTTCCCGGCTGTAGAACGCCGTGGTCAGGAGGCCGTTCATGGACTGGATGGGTTTCTCCCCGATGTTCATCAGCATGAAGCAGCCCGTGCCGTAGGTGTTCTTCGCCTCGCCCTTCTTGAGGCACGCCTGCCCGAAGAGCGCCGCCTGCTGGTCGCCCAGGTCCCCCGACACGGGGATCTCCGCCCCGAAGGGCCCGTTCTTCGCCGTCATGCCGAACACGCCGCTCGACGGCATGATCTTCGGCAGCATGGCCTCCGGGACGTCCAGGAAGTCCAGCATGGCCTTGTCCCACTGCAGCGTTTCGATGTTCATCAGAAGGGTTCGGGAGGCGTTCGACACGTCCGTGACGTGCACGCCGCCGTTGGGACCGCCCGTGAGGTTCCAGATCAGCCAGCAGTCCGTGTTTCCGAACAGCAGTTCGCCGCGCTCCGCGCGCTCCCGCGCGCCGGGCACGTTATCCAGGATCCACTTGATCTTGGTCCCGGAGAAGTAGGGGTTGATCAGGAGCCCCGTGTGGTCCTTCACCTTGCCCTCGCCCGTGACGGTCTGCTCCCAGCCGGGCATCTTCTGCCACTGGGCACAGAAGTCCTGCGTCCTCACGCACTGCCACACGATGGCGTTATAGATGGGACGGCCCGTCGCCTTGTCCCACACGACCGTCGTTTCGCGCTGGTTGGTGATGCCGATGGCGGCGATCTCCGCCGGTGAGATGCCGCCGCGCTCCAGCGCGTTGCGGATGACGTCCTGGGTGCGGGACCAGATTTCCATCGGATCGTGCTCGACCCAGCCCGGATGGGGGTAGATCTGCGCGTGCTCCATCTGGTCCGAGCACACGGGCAGGCCCTTCTTGTTGAAGATCATGCATCGGGTGCTGGTCGTGCCCTGGTCGATCGCGGCCACGTACTTCTTCTCCGACATGACAAAACCTCCTTTACGCAAACGGACCGACCTCCCGCCCCGTTGAGTGCGGCAGCCGGCCTCCATGGACGAAAGAGGGCCGGAGGACAAAAGCCCCCGGCCCCGAAAAACGCTACATCAACCCAAAAGCGCGGCAGAAGAAGAACGCAACGGCGGCACCGGCCCAGGGGCCGATCGTGCCAACCCAGGCGTAGCCCCAATCGGAATCGCGCTTGCCGGCCATCGGGAGGACGAAGTGTGCCACGCGGGGACCAAAGTCGCGCGCGGGGTTCATGGAGTAGCCCGTGGGGCCGCCCAGCGCAGCGCCGAGGACGTAGATCAGGCCACCCACCATGAAGGCGCCCATCCAGCCGCCCTGCCCGCCGACGCCCTTCGAGAAGATGCACATGATGCCTGTCACCAGGAAGAACGTGGCGATGACCTCCGTCAGGAAGTTGCAGGGGTAATTCCTCCTGGCCGGCCCCGTGCAGAACACGGCGAGCTGCGCGTCCGGAGCCGTCCCCTCCCAGTGGTTCAGATAGGCGAAGTAGACGATGACCGCCCCAAGGAAAGCGCCGACGAACTGCGCGGCCATGACCACCAGGGCCTCGTTCGCCGCGTAGGTCCCGGCCATGAACTTCGCCAGGGTGACGGCAGGGTTGATGTCCGCCTGGGGCGATCCCGTCGCCTGGGCGGCAAAGATGCCCATCACGACGGCCCATGCCCAGCCCCAGTTCACGTGGACCCAGCCCGCTCCCTCGCCCTTCGATCCCTTCAGCGCCGTCGCCGCGACGTCGCCGTCGCCGAACACGATGAGCACCAACGTACCGAAAAACTCGCCAAAAACAGGACCCAACCAAGACTGCATCTCAATTTCCTCCTTATGACCTGCCGGTTCATGACGAACTCCGCCCAAAACTCGGGCTTCCCACAACACACAACAGCATAACGAAGAAAACACCTTCCAAGAGCAACGGCTTAAGTTTGAATCCACAGACAATTTTAGTGTAGGACACTTGGGGACTTCTGTCAATTGGCTTCGAGAGTTTTAACGTCATCCCGTCACCGGCCGCCCTCCCGCGCCGCAAGCCAATTTCGGGCGCTGCGGGTCCATTCCTCGATCTCCGCCGCGCTGCGAAGCGGGCCCTCGTTCATGCCGGGACAACGGCGGGCTTCGGCGTCCCACGCCGCGCGCGACTGGAGGAGCTCCGGCCAGAAGGGGAAGGAGCGGCACTGTTCGGGCCGCACCGCGTAGATGAGGCACCGCGCGCTCCCGGCATCGTAGAAGACGCAGTGGCCGTTCGACCGCTCGGCGAAGCTGGGGCTTCCCCACCGCATCGTGACGAAGCGGCGCTTGAAGTCCGAGGGGTCGATGCCGAGGAACTCCACGACGGCACGCCCCTCCTCCTCGGAAAAGAAAACCGCTCCGGGCCCCCAGCGACAGCAACGGCCACATCCGAAGCACCCAAAGCGAAGGCCCTCGCTCCACCAGGGCAGGGCCTCATGCGCGGGCGTCAAAGGAGACGGGGGCCTCCGCGTCCCCGGCGTCCTGCCCTTCGCCGTCCGCTCGCTCCCGCTCCTGTTCCGCGGCGACGCGCTCGATCATGCTGTCGTAGAGCATCTTCCACAGGCCCGCGCCTCCCGACCTCTCCACCAGTTCGTCGCAGGCCATCTCCAACGACAGGTCCTCCATCTGCTTCCAGGGCCGGTCCTTTGAGGTGGTGAAAGAGCGCGCCGTGTTCCGCATCTCCTTCCACAGCTTCGCCCACAGGATGGACTCGAACTGCTGGCAGGACTCCCGGAGCCGCCCGGCCTCCTTCGACCGGTGGACCTCCGGATCGACCTCCGTCCTCCGCGCGCGACCCGCGCGGGAGGCGCTCTCCCGCAGGGCGTCGATCGTCATCTCCCCGTCCCCTCCTACATGTTCACCAGCTGGCCGTGCAGCGCGCCCGCCTTGTCGATCGCCTGAAGGATCGTGATGATGTCCCTCGGCGTCGCCCCTATGGCGTTCAGCACGCGCACCATGTCGCGGACCGTCGTGGTGGCCGGCATCGCGATCATGCTGGCCCCGTCCTCGTTCACCGTGATGTCCGTCCGGATTTCAACGCGCGTCTCTCCGCCGCTGAACGCCTCCGGCTGCACGACGTTCGGGTCGTCCTTCACGGACACGGTCAGGTTCCCGTGCGCCACCGCCACCGAGCTGATGCGCACGTTGCCGCCCATCACCACCGTCCCCGTCCTCTCGTTCACGGCCACCCTGGCCACCATGTCCGGCGTGATCTCAAGCCGCTCCACGTTGGCGAGGAAGGCCGTGGGAGCCGCCAGGTATTGCCCCGGAAGGTTGACGGCCACCCGCCCCGCGTCCACGGGGGACGCGATGGCCCCGAACTTCTGGTTGATCGCGTCGGCGACGCGCTGAGCCGTGGTGAAATCCGGGTCGCGCAGGAGAAGCGCCATCTGCCCCCCCAGGGTGAAGTCCGAGGGGACATCCCTCTCCACGATCGCCCCGCTGGGGACGCGCCCCACCGTGGGGACGTTCTTCGTCGTCGAAGCGGAGCTTCCGTCCGCCGCCCATCCCCCCACCAGCACGGAGCCTTGGGCCACCGCATAGACGTTGCCATCCGCAGCGTGAAGGGGGGCCTGTATCAGGGTCCCTCCCTGAAGGCTCTGAGCGTTGCCGATGGCGTTGACGCTCACGTCGATCCTCTGCCCCGGACGCGCGTAGGGCGGAAGCGTCGCCGTCAGCGAAACCACCGCGACGTTTCGAGTCTTTACCTCGTTCGGGGCCAGCGTCACGCCGAAGTTGCGCATCATGTTCCGCATCATGTGGGTCGTCATGGCGGAGTTGTCACCCGTCCCCCGCAGGCCCGTCACCAGCCCGACCCCCGTCAGCTGGTTGTCCCGTGCGCCCTCGATATCCGCGATGTCCTTGATGCGGACCCTGGGGTGCAGTTTGGTGAAGTCCATGTCCTGAAGGTTGACGGAGGCCGTCGCCCCCGCGGTCTGCAGGCCGACGAGGAGGCACGCCAAGACGAAACCGAGAGCTCGAAAGCACTTCATTCGCCGCTTCTCCTTAGAACACGGCCTGCAGGATCTGTGAGATGATCCCCGGCTTCTGGGTGCGGGCGATGGCGCCGCGCCCCTTGACCGCCAGCTCCGCGTTGGCCACGAGAGAGCTGTTGATCTGGTTGTCGCTGTTGACGTCCTGGGGGCGGATGACGCCCACCAGCTGAATTTGCAAAGTTTCCTCGCTCGTGCGGACGTCGCGCGTCCCCTCGATGACCAGGTTCCCGTTCGGCAGTACCTCGGTCACAAGACAGGCCACCGTGGCCGTGGCGTGGTGCTTCCGTTCGAAGGAGCCATCGCCGGCGCTGCTGTTCTTGCTGGTCAGGGAGAGAGCCCGAATGAACTTCAGGATGCCCGTCCCGTCGCTGACGGAATTGCTGGAGGACTTCTTGAGGTCCATCGTCGCCTCGTCCTTGGCGTTCGTCCTCTCGTTCACCAGGACGGTCACCACGTCCCCCACTCGCCCCGGTCGCACGTCAACGATCCAGTTCGTCCGGTCGTCCCACAGCGAGGCGGCGTCGGCCGCCCCGGCAAGGAACGTCCCCAAAAGGGCGCAGAGCGCAAGGGCCGTGAGCGCAGCGCCCCTCCCCTGCCTAAAGCAAATCTTCATGGGACCGTCACCTCCACCGTGTTCTCATCAATGATTCGCGCTTCCAAAACCGCGTTCTTCCGGTCCGTCCGCCGCACGCGGACCACGTCCCCCGGCTCGCCGTCGTCCAGAAGCACGCCCTCTGCCGTCGCCGTGAGGCCGGCCAGCCGGGCCACCACCTTCACCGGCCGTCCCTTCCTGACGAGGGTCGGAGAGGTCAGGAGCTCCAGAAGAACGGGCTCCCCCTGATTCAGGGTCCGGCGCGGGATAAAGCCCAAAACCTGCTCCGCCCGCTCGGCGTAGACGCCCGGACGGGCGATCTGCACCTGGCGCGTCATGAGGTCCTGCTGCCGGATCGGCCGCCCCCTCTGAAGGGTCCGCGCCGCGACCTGAACGTCCTGGCGCCACGTCATCCGCACGGCCAGCGAGCGCAGCCGCCCCGCCTCGTCCTGAAACCGCAGGGTCGCCGCCGGCGTCCCCGGCACCATCGAGGCCGGCGCCACGAGGCGTCCCGCCGGGACGGGGCCCGAAGCGGCGACCTCCACCGCGCCGTCCCACCCTGCCAGTGATTTTATCATAGATGACAGGGAAACGTCAGAGCGGGGGGCGGGGGCCTGAGGGGCGCCGACCTCGCCCCCCGAAGGCTCCACCCGCACCACGGCGGGCATGGTGAGCTCCACACGAACGCCCTCAAGCCCGCTGGCCCGGATGGCCTGAAGCACCTGCTCCCGCGTGAGCACTCCACCCTCCTCGGACAGGAGCAGGGCGGACAGGGCCTCCTTCGCGTCCTGTGGCCCCTCGATCCCGGCCACCTCCCCCAGCGTGAACGCGCTGTCCGCCGTGTGGAGGACGGCGGGAAGGGTGACGCGCACGCTGAGGCCATGGGCCCCCTGTGCCGCGGGGGCGCACAGGGCGAGGCAGATGAGGAGGGACAGGGCCGAAAGACAGCTCCCAAACGCCGCTCGGATAAAAAAAAGGCGGAGAGGCCTCCGCCCTGAAGGACAGGACACGGTCCCCTCCGCGCTAGCGCTTCAAGCCGTTGGCGATCCGCAGGAGCTCATCCGCCGTCTGAATCCCCTTGGAGTTCGCCTCGTAGGCCCTCTGGGCGATGATCATGCCCACCATCTCCTCCACCACCTGCACGTTGGACATCTCCAGCACGCCCTGGCGCACCGTGGGCATCCCGTTCTGCCCCGGCTGCCCCACGATGGGCGCGCCGCTCGCGCTCGTCTCCAGGAAGAGGCGGTCGCCCAGGGCCCGAAGCCCCGCGGGGTTGATGAAGCGCGCCAGCTCCAGCTGGCCGATCTCTTGCGGCTCCGTCTGGCCGGGGATCGTCACCATCACGCGGCCCGTCCGGGTCAGCTGCACGGAGGTGGCGTTCTCCGGGACCACCATGGCCGGCTCCAGCAAAAGCCCGTCCTCGCTGACGATCTGGCCGTCGCCGTCGATCTCCCACGCGCCGGCGCGGGTGTAGGCGATCGTGCCGTCCTGCTGGGTCACCTGAAAGAAGGCGTTCTCCCCCGCCATGGTCTGTCCTGCGATGGCCCAGTCCATCTTGTTGTCCGTGATCTGAAAGTGGCCCTGCGTCATGAAGCTCGGCGTGGCGGTGACACGCGTTCCAAGCCCAACCTGCACGCCCGTCGGCACGGTGGAGTTCGGCTCCACGGGCGTCCCCGGCTCGCGCCACACCTGATAGAGCAGGTCCTCGAAGTCGGCCCTGCGCTTCTTGTACCCCTGCGTGTTGACGTTCGCGAGGTTGTGCGAGACGACGTCCAGGTTCGTCTGTTGGGCGATCATGCCGGACGCGCTGCTCCAGAGCGCTCGTAACATCGTTGCATCCCCCTTTTTCGGGTCACGGAAACGCCCTGCGGCGCTTCCCGAATCGTCCTCCGCTATCCTCTGCTGTAGGACGTGATCAGCTTTCCCGTCTGCTCGTCGTGGGTCATCAGGGCCTTGGAGGCTGCCTCGTAGGCCCTCTGGGCCTCGGTCATCCGCACCATCTCCTCGACGACGCTGACGTTCGACTGCTCCAGCGCGGCCGAGATGAGGCGGGCGTTTTCCACGGCCTCCGGGTCCCCGGACTGCACCGTGGGCTGAAGGAGGTTCTGCCCCGCCTGCCGCAGGTACGTCGGGTTCTGGAAGGTGTAGAGGGGAATGGCCCCCACGGCCTCGCCGTCCGCGACGACCTGTCCCGTCCGGGTGACGGACACGCTCGTGGCCTGCCCCACCTCGATGCCGCCGCCCTCGCCCTGGAGCGTCATGCCGTTGTGCGTGATGATGACGCCCTCGCTATCCAGCGTGAAGTTGCCGGCGCGGGTGTAGAAGGTGTTGCCCCTGCTGTCCTGCACGGCGAAAAAGCCGTCGCCGTCGATGGCAAGCTCCAGGGGGTCGTCCGTCGTCTTCACCACGCCGGGCCGGATGTCCGTGACGTCCTCGGAGTAGACGGTCGCCAGGGCCAGGGTGCCGATCGTCTGCCTGCCCTTCCAGTTCATGGTGAAGGGCGGCGCCGTCATGATCTTCGTCTCGGCGTCCTCCGAGACCTTCTCGTGACGGTCCATGTAGGCGCTGAACTCCGCGTTTGTCGAAACCCGCTTTCTGTAGCCGCTCGTGTCCGCGTTGGCCAGGTTGTTCGTGGTCACGTCCAGGTTCGTCTCCTGCACCAACATGGCGGAACAGGCCGCGTAGAGCCCTCGGTTCAAAAGATCACGCCCCCTAAGGAAACATTGCCTAAGTCGTTGAGAACTGTCAACCGTATTGTCTCCCCTTAGCGCCTGGAACCCCATCAGACCGCGCGAAGCGCGTGGGGATTGGGGCGTAGCCCCATTTTAAAATTTTAGGGAAGCGCTGAGGGATACCCTTCGTTTGACGCTCCTTGATTGCTTTCAACAACTTTTTAAGCAGCGCTTCCCTAAGTCAATAACGACGCCGGCGCCCCTTCTTGAGGTTCACCAGGATCCCGCTTCTGCCGGAGCTTCCGCAGGCTGTCGATCTCCGCCAGCGCCCGCCCCGTCCCCAGGGCCACCGACTCCATCGGGTTCTCCGCCGTGAAGCAGTTGATGCCCGTCTGCTGGGCCACCAGCTCCGGCAGGCCCCGCAGGAGGGAGCCGCCGCCGGTCAGCACGATGCCCCTGTCTATGATGTCGGCTGAAAGCTCCGGGGGCGTTAGCTCCAAAACGTTCCTCACGCCGTCCACAAGGGTCTGGACCATCTCGCCGATCGCCATGTTGACGGCGGAGCTGGTCACCTCGACCTGGCGGGGCAGGCCCTGCACCAGGTCCCGTCCCTTGATCACCATGCGCTGGTCCTCCTCCAGCGGGACGCAGGTGCCAATCATGATCTTTAGGTTCTCTGCCGTCTGCTCGCCGATCGCCAGGTTGTACTGCCGGCGAAGGTAGCGCATGATCCCTTCGTCGAACTTGTCGCCGCCGAGGCGCAGGGACTTCGAGACGACCACACCCCCCAGGGAGATCACGGCGATGTCCGTCGTCCCTCCGCCGATGTCCACCAGCATCTTGCCGCGGGCCTCCTCCACGTTGAGGCTCGCCCCGATGGCCGCGGCCATGGGCTCCTCGATGAGGTAGGCCTCGCTGGCCCCCACCTCGAGGGCCGCCTCCAGCACGGCACGCCGCTCCACGTCCGTCGCGCCGGACGGCACGCAGATCATGACGCGGTTGCGGAAGAAACGCTGCCATCCCTTCGTCACGCGGCGCATGAAGTGCTGCAGCATCGCCTCGGTCATGGAGTAGTTCGCGATCACCCCGTCGCGGAGCGGGCGCACGGAGACGATGCTCCCCGGCGTGCGGCCCACCATGTTCTTCGCTTCGTAACCCACGGCCAGGATGTTGCCCGTGTCCTGATCCACCGCCACCACCGACGGCTCCCGCAGCACGACGCCGTGTTTCCTCTCGTAGATCAGGACCGTCGCGGTCCCCAGATCGATACCGATATCCGTCCCAAACATCGCCTAACCCCCTCGGGAGTCCTCTCCTCACAAGCGCTCCCTCGTTGGAACGCGATCCTTCAAATTTCGTGCATCCATCACGGTGCCGGCCGTGCCCGGCCGCTCCGGGGGAGGTTCGACGGGCACGCCAAAGCCCCTGCTCCCAACCCTATCCGTCCTCGTCCTCATTCAGGTCGGACGGCCAGGGGCCGAAGAACGCGCCCTCTCCGCCCATGGGCGGCAGGAGCGGAATCTCCCGATAGGCCGCGCGCCAGAACCACAGCCCACAGGCCGGGGCGGTCATGGCCGCGTCCTTTCGCGGCGCCCCCTGCAGCAGGCTCTCCAGCCAGGCCAGGGGGCGTTCCCCCCGCGCCACGGCATCGACGCTGCCCGCGATGATGCGCACCATGTTCATCAAGAACGACGGCGCCCGAACCGTCAGCACCGTCATCGGTCCCCACCGCTGGAGCCGGACGCGGTCGAGCCTCCGCACGCTCCGTTCCGGGCACTCCCCCGTCTGACAGAAGGCGCGGAAATCGTGCTCCCCCTCCAGCGCGCGGCAGGCGTCCCGTGCGAGGTCCGTGTCCCAGGGGGCCGTCCTCCACCAGACGAGGCCGTTCATGTGGGGCGGGCAGACCCAGCCGTGCCACACGAAGTAGCGGTACTCGCGCCAGAGCGCGCTGTAACGGGCGCTGAAGGACGGGGGCACGGAGAAGAGCCTCATCACGCGGACGTCCTCCGGCAGATGAAAGTTCACCGCGAGGCGCAGCCGCTCCTCCCGCCACCTCCGGCCGAGGGCGAAGGACGCCACCTGCCCCAGGGCGTGGACGCCCCGGTCCGTGCGGCCCGCTCCCGTGACCTTGACGGGCGCGGGCGAGAGGCGCGACAGGGCGGTTTCCAGGGCCTCCTGAACGCCCATCGCGTCCGCCTGACGCTGCCAGCCGCAGTAGCGGCTCCCAACGTAGGCCAGCTGAACGGCGTACCGCCATTCCGTCACCGAGAGCCCTCCCTCCCCTGGGCGCCCGCGGTCTGCGGTCCGCACCCGTACCTCAGCCGCGAAACGCCCTCCACAGGAGGAGCGAGGCGGCAAAACACGCACATAAGATTGTAGCGCCTGTGTCGCTTTTTTTCCAGTGCAAAGGGCGCCGTCTCGTCCTTCCCGCCCCGCCCCCGTAGCCCCTGGCCTCCATGGCCAGCGCGATGTCGTCCGCCCTGCGGAAGACGATGACGAAGAGCGGGATGAGCACGGGGAAGAAGGCCACGATGCGGCGAAGGACCCCTCCCTGGTCCAGCCGGGCCCCGCGGGAGATCTGCGCGCGCATGATGCGGTCCGTCTCCTCCATGAGGAGGGGGATAAAGCGGAGGGCCATGCCCACCATCATCGCGCACTCGCCGGCGGGGAATCCCAGCCGGGCGAGGGGGCTCAGGAGTTCCTCAAGCCCGTCCGCCATCTCCAAGGGCGCCGTCGTCAGGGGGAGGAGCACGGCGAAGAGCATGAGGATCAGGAGGCGGAAGGCGCTGAATCCCCCCGTCCGCAGGCCCAGGAGGAGGTCGCCCTCCCCCAGCCAGATCGAGGCCACGCTGAAGGCGAAGGTGAAGGCGACGAGGAAGAAGACGGGGCGGGCGGAGCGCAGCACGGCCGCGAGCGACAGGCGCGAGAGGCGGAGGAGAGCCGCGAACGTCAGGGTAGAGAGGGCCACGGCGGGGGCGTCCCCCGCGGCGAAGGCCCCGGACACGAGGCACAGGAGCCCCAGGAGCTTCGCCCTGGGGTCCAGCCTGTGAACGATGGAATCGGTGGGGACGTACTGCCCCATGACCATGGAGGAAAAACGCAAACTCAAGCTCCCCCTCTCGCCGACGATGGGGACGGGCGCTCAAAGTCGGGGGAGAACCCCTGCCTCAGGAGGTCCCACAGCGCCTCGACCCGCCAGACCAGGGGGAAGGACGGATGCCGCGCCCGGAGGCGGGCGGACACCTGAAGGGCCCCCGGCCACACGTCGGGCCGGAGCGCCTCCATCAGGGACGGCAGCACCTCCTGCGGCGTGCCCTCCGCCAGGCTCCGCCCCCCGTCCATGACCAGCACCCGGTCGCTGAAGCAGAGCGCCATGTCCAGGTCGTGGGTGATGGTGACGACGCTCCTGCCCTCGTCTCGCAGCCGCGTCAGAAGGGCCAGGATGCCGCGGCGGTAGGCGGCGTCCAGCCCCGCCAGGGGCTCGTCCAGGACGACGCAGTCGGGCCCGGCGGCCAGCGTCGAGGCGATGGCCGTCAGCCGCTGCTCCCCTCCCGAAAGCTGGAACGGGCTTCGGGACAGGAAGTCTTCCCTCAGCCCCACGGCCCTGAGCGCCCCAAGGACGGCCTCGTCGAGCGCCTCCCCCTCGAACCCCGCGTTCGCCGGCGCAAAGGCCAGCTCCTCGCGGACGGTGGGCGAGAACAGCTGCCTCTCTGGCATCTGGAAGACGAGGCCCACGCGCTGCCTCAAGCGGTAAAGCGCCTCCCCGCTCTGGGGCAGGGGCTCCCCCTCCAGGAGGATGCGGCCGGCCTGAACCCTGTAGAGGCCGTTCATGTGCTGTGCGAGGGTGGACTTCCCGCTCCCCGTCCGCCCGACGATGGAGAGCCAGCCGCCTTGGGGCACATCAACGGAGACGTCCGAGAGCGCCGCCACGCCGTCCGATCCGTCGTCAAAGCGAAAGGCGAGGCGGCGCACCTCGATGAAGGGCGTCCGCCCGGCCGGGGAAACCCCATCGCGCCACCGAGGCAGGTTCCCCACCCGCCCCTCCAGCGCGCGGCAGATGACCTCGGCGTCGGCCGACGGAACGTCAAGGCCCAGCTTCCGAAGCCTCTCCGTCAGCCGACGAAGGGGAGGGAGCTCGAACCCCAGCGACTCCGCCATGGACCAGAACGCATCGGGTGGCCCCTGCCAGGCAAGGCGGCCCCTGGACAACAGCAGGACCCGATCCACGTCCTCGAAGTTCTCCAGCTGGTGCGTTACCTGGATCAGGGTGACGCCCGAAGCGTGTACCCGCCGCAGGACCTCCTCCACCTCCAGGCGCCCCTCCGGGTCCAGCATCGAGGTCGGCTCGTCCAGGATCAGACAGCGCACGCGGGCGGCCAGGGCTCCGGCCAGCGCGACGCGCTGCTTCTCCCCGCCCGACAGGGCGGAGACCATCGCCCTGCGCTTGTGCCGCATCCCGACCCTTTCGAGGGCCCAGTCCACGCGGGCCTGAATCTCCTGCGGGGGCAGGCCCTGATTCTCCGGCGCAAAGGCTGCGTCGTCCTCCACCACCGCCCCGACGATCTGGTTCTCCGGGTCCTGAAAGACGACCCCCACCAGCCCCCGCAGCTCCCGGAAGGGGAGGTCCTGCGCGTCGCGTCCGGATATAAAACAGGCGCCCCGCGATGGAACCTGCAGGGCGCCCATGATCTTGACGAGCGTCGATTTTCCGGACCCGTTGTGGCCCAGGACGGCGACCCTCTCGCCGCGGCCGACCCTGAGTGAGACGTCCTCGAGCGCCTGGCGCGCTCCGTCGTAGGAAAAGGAGACGGAGCGCAGCTCAAGCATGGGCGGGTGGGAGGCCTTCGATCCGTTCAAGGTTCAAGGACGGCGCGCTTACTTCTCGATCAGCTGGACGACGGCCATCTCGGAGCCGTCGCCCGCGCGGACGCCCAACTTGACGATGCGGGTGTAGCCGCCCTTGTCGAAGGACATGTAGCGGGGGGCCACCTCCTTGAAGAGCTTCGTCGCGGCCTCCTTGTGGGGCATACGGGAGAACACGACGCGAATGTCGTGCACCGAGCCGCCGCGAGCGCGGGTGATGAGCTTCTCGGCAACGCGGCGAAGCTCCTTGGCGCGGGTGACGGTGGTCCTGACCTGTCCGCTCAGGAACAGGCTGGCCGCCATGTTGCCCAACATCGCCATCCTGTGGCTGCCGTATCGGCCGAGCGTTCTATGATCCACACGGTGTCTCATAGGTTAATCCTCCTTACCTGCTTTTTCCTTTTTCTCGCGCAGCTTTAACCCCGCGCTTTCCAGTTTTTCCTCAATCTCGGTCAGAGATATCTTTCCGAGGTTGCGGATCTTCAAGAGGTCCTCGCGGGATTTCTGAAGAAGATCCCCAATCGTCTGGACCCCACCCCGCAGCAGGCAGTTCTCGCTGCGTATGGAGAGCTCCAGCTCGCGGACCGGCCTGGCAAGAAGTTCCTCGTTCCCCGCCGGCCCGATCCTCCTGTCCGCGCCCAGGTCGATGTCGTAGGCGCCGCCTCCGACGCCGTCCGGCCCGGCCTGGCCGACGCTGGCCACGATGTAGCTGAAACACTTCTCGATGATCTGGGCCGCCTCGCCCACCGCCGCGTCCGGGGCGATGATCCCATTGGTCCAGACGTCCATCGCCAGCCGTTCAAAGTCGGTCCTCTGCCCGACCCGCGCCGCCTCCACGCCGTAGTTCACGCGGAGCACGGGGGAGAAGATCGCGTCCGTAAGCAGCGCGTCCACGGGGAGATAGGCCGGCCTGGGGCGCTCGGCGGAGAGGTAGCCCGTCCCCTGCTCGATGTAGAGCTCCATGCTGAGGTGGGCCCCCTCCTCCATGGTGCAGATCTTCGCGTTCGGGTCGATAAACTCGATCTCGCCGTTCTCCGGGATGTCTCCGGCCGTCACGAGCCCCGCCCTCTCAACGTCCAGGGAGACCACGCGAACCTCCTTGCTCTTGGAGCGGACGGGGATGTGCTTCAGGTTCATCAGGATCTCCATCACATCCTCCCGCACGCCAGGGACCGTGCTGAACTCGTGCAGCACCCCGTCAATGCGCACCGACGTGATCGCAGCGCCCCGGATCGAAGAGAGGAGCACCCTTCGAAGCGCATTTCCCAACGTCATTCCATACCCGCGTTCCAGGGGCTCCAGGTACAGGCGCCCGTAAGTCGGAGTGTTCTCCTCCAGCTTAAGCACCGGGCGCAAGATCTCCAAGGTTTCCAACATAGTTTACGCTCCTATTCTTCGCAGACGCCAGGGGCCGCATTCAATCGCGCCCATCAACTTCCAGCCGCCGATCAAGGGGCGGTTAGACGCGGCGTCTTTTCGGCGGCCGGCAGCCGTTGTGAGGAATGGGGGTCGTATCCTTGATGAGGTTGACCTGAAGTCCCGCCGCTTGCAGGGAGCGGATCGCGGACTCGCGGCCGGGGCCGGGGCCCTTGACGATGACGTCGATCTCCTGCACGCCATGATCCTGAGCGCCCTTGGCCACCTGCTGGGCCACGATCTGCGCCGCGTAGGGGGTGGACTTGCGGGTCCCCTTGTAGCCCACGTTGCCGCCGCTGGACCAGGAGATGACGTTCCCCTCCTTGTCGCTGATGCAGAGGATCGTGTTGTTAAAGGTGGAGTAGATGTGGGCCACTCCATAGTTTATGTTCTTCTTCTCACGTTTTTTGCCCTTGCGGACTGCCGTTCTCTTCGCCACGCGAGTTTCGCCTCCTCTAAAAATTCCGTTCAGGCCCGGCCGCTACTTCGTGGCAACCTTCTTGTTGGCCACCGTGCGGCGCTTGCCCTTGCGCGTCCTTGCGTTCGTCTTCGTCTTCTGACCGCGGACGGGAAGTCCCAGGCGGTGCCGAAGTCCCCTGTAGCACCCGATGTCCATCAGGCGCTTGATGCTCATGCTGACCTCACGGCGCAGGTCTCCCTCCACGACGTAGTGCTCCTCAATCTCGCGGCGCAGCTTCTGAGCGTCATCCTCGCTGAGGTCCTTCACCCGGACGTCGGGGTTCACGCCCGTCGCCGCCAAAATCTTCCTGGCGGAGGGCACTCCGATGCCGAAGATATACGTCAAGGCAATCTCGATGCGCTTCTCGCGCGGAAGGTCCACACCTGAAATACGAGCCATTCGACTACCTCCTCACACCCTGGCGCTGCTTGTGACGCGGGTTACGGCTGCAGATGATGTGAACGACGCCATGACGGCGGATCACCCTGCAGAACTCACAGATCGGCTTGACCGACGGTTTAACCTTCATTGCTCCCACTCCTCGAAAAAAGAACTCGAAATAAGGTCAGCCCTTATTTATAGCGATATATAATCCTTCCCCGGCTCAAATCGTAGGGAGACACCTCGACCAGCACCCTGTCCCCCGGAAGGATGCGGATGAAGTGCATCCTCATCTTCCCCGAAACGTGCGCCAGAAGCTTGTGCCCGTTCTCCAGCTCCACGCGGAACATGGCGTTGGGGAGAGGTTCCGAGATCACTCCCTTAGCCTCGATGACTTCCTCTTTGCCGCCTGCGTTTGCCATATGCTGCCCTGCCTCTCCGTTCTGAAATCTCAATCTAAGCGCATCCCGAGCCCTGCGAGAATCTGGCAGAAGCGGCCTCGGTCGATGTTCTTACCCGCCTCTATCAAAGCGACCAACTCCGCCGCGCACTGCGGCGTCACCTGAACATGCCTTGGATTCTTCTTCTTGGGCTGCAGAACATTGAACCGCTCCGCATCCGCCAAAGCCAGTCGATTTCCGTCCAGGAAACCGACGACCACGTAAAGCCTGCCCCGGTCCTTTCCCTTTGTGGATCGGACCACCTGCCCAAGACGGCAGGAAACGGGGTCCGGGCCTAACGGCCCATCCGGCTTGTCCATGGGGTCAATATCTCAGGTCCGTCGTCCAGGACGACGATGGACCGCTCGAAATGCGCCGCGTCAGAACCGTCGGCAGTGAGGACCGTCCAGCCGTTTTCGCCCACCCGGACCGCCTCGCGCCCCGACATGATCATGGGCTCGATGGCCAGGGTCAGCCCCCTCTGCAGCATGACGCCGCGTCCCGGACGTCCGAAGTTGGGGACCTGCGGGGCCTCGTGCAGCTTTCGCCCCACCCCGTGTCCCGTGTAATCCCGGACGATGCCGTACTTCAGGGGCACGGCATAGGACTCCACCGCGTAGCCGATATCGCCCACCGTCTTCCCCACCCGGGCCGCCTCAATGGCCCTGTTCAGGGAGGTCTCCGTCACCTCCAGGAGCCTTTGACGCTCCGGGCTGATAGCCCCCACCGGGTAGGTGCAGGCCGCGTCCCCGAAGTAGCCGTTCAGGCAGACCCCCACGTCGATGCTGAGGATGTCCCCCTCCTCGAGCTTCCGCTCATCCGAGGGGATGCCGTGGACGATCTCGTCGTTGATGGAGGCGCAGACGATCCCCGGAAAGGGAGGCGTCCTGCTCGTCATCCGATACCCCTTGAAGGCGGCCGTCCCGCCGCAGGCGCTGATGTGCTCGTCCGCGATGCGGTCCAGCTCTCCCGTGGAGACGCCCGGACGGACCACCGTGCCGATGTGGTCCAGGATATCCGCCACGACCCTGCCTGCCTTGCGCAGCAGGTCGATCTCTTCGGGAGTCTTAAGGTGCAGCATGCCGGTTCAACGCAGCCTTTACCCCTGCGTAGATGGTCTCCGGGGCGCTTGCGGCGTCGATCTCGGAGAGGAGCCCCCGGTCCCGATACCAGGCGATCAGGGGTTCCGTCTGCTCGTGAAAGACCTTGAGCCTGTTTCGGATCACCGCCTCCTGGTCGTCGTCCCTCTGATGGAGCTCGCCGCCGCAGGAGGGGCACTTCGCGCCCGCGGCCCCGCCCATCGTGAGGAGGTTGAAGATACCCCCGCAGGAGCGGCAGGTCCTCCGGTTGGAGAGGCGGCGGACGAGGGCCTCGTCAGCGATGGAGAACAGGAGCACTGCGTCCAGCTTCGCGTGGTGCTCCGTCAGAAAGGACTCCAGGAACTCCGCCTGGGGCACCGTCCTGGGGAAGCCGTCCAGGAGGAAGCCCTCCGCCGCGTCGGGCTCCAGGAGCCGGGAGGACACCATCTTCAGGACGAGGTCGTCCGGCACCAGGACGCCCTGGTCCATGAACTTCTTGGCCTCCAGCCCCAGGGGCGTCCTCTCCCCCAGGTTCTTCCTCAAGATGTCTCCCGTCGAGACGTGGACGCACGCCTCCCGCTCCTTCAGCAGGGCGGCCTGCGTCCCCTTGCCGGCGCCGGGAGCGCCTAAAAGGACTAGTCGCATCTCGTCCCGCCCCCTACATGCGAAGCAGGCTTCCGGCCTTTCCGCCGGACTTCTTCAGTATCCCGTCGTAATGCCGCATCAGGAGTTGGGCCTCGATCTGGTTGATCGTGTCCAGGGCGACGCCCACGACGATCAGGACCGCCGTCCCGCCGAAGTAGAAGCTTCGGGTCCCCACGATGGAGGTCATCACGTTGGGGATGATGGCGACAATCGCCAGGAAGATGCCCCCCGCCATGGTGATGCGCTCCATCACGCGGCTGATGTAGTCCGACGTCGGCTGACCGGGGCGAATGCCCAGGATGAAGCCGCCGTACTTCTTCATGTTGGAGGCGATGTCCGTCGGGTTGAAGACCACCGCCGTGTAGAAGTAGGAGAAGAAGACGACCAGCACGACGTAGCAGAGCGTGTAGAAGGAGAATATCCTGCCCGCCGCGAAGAGGTCACGGATAAAGGCCCCAACGGCACTGTCGCTGAAGAAGTTGGCGATGGTGTAGGGGAAGATCAGGATGGAAGAGGCGAAGATGATCGGGATAACCCCCGCCTGGTTGATCTTCAGGGGGATGAAGGTGCTCTGTCCGCCATAGACCTTGTTCCCCACGACGCGCTTGGCGTACTGCACCGGAAGGCGGCGCTGCCCCTCCTGCAGGAGGATGCAGCCCGCCACCACGACGATCATCAGCACGAGCCCCGCAAGGAGCGCCAGGAAGTTCATCTCGCCGAGGCGCAGCATCGTCCCCACGCGGATGAAGGCCTCCGGGATACGGGCGACGATGCCGGCGAAGATCAGGAGGGAGATGCCGTTGCCGATCCCGTGGTCCGAGAGCTCCTCGCCCAGCCACATCACCGCCAGGGAGCCGGCCGTGAGGGTGGTGACGATCATGAAGGCGTCCCCCAAGGTGCCTGAGAAGATCCCCTGGCTGCCGATCCACGCCGTCATGCCCACGGCCTGCACGACCGCAAAGACGATCGAGCCGTACCGCGTCCACTGGATGAGCTTCTTGCGGCCGTCCGCGCTGTCCTTCTGCATCTTCTCCAGGGCGGGGAAGATCACCACGAGGAGCTGCATCACGATGCTTGAGTTGATGTAGGGCGCCACACCGAGGGAAAAGATGCTGAACTGGCTCAGCGCGCCGCCGGAGAAGAGGTTCAGGAAGTCCATCACCCCGCCCCCGACGCTGTTGAAGAGGTTCGCCATGGCGGCGGTGTCCACTCCCGGCGTTGGGATATGAGCCCCAAGCCGGAAGATGAAGAGGATGCCGAGGGTGAAGAGAAGGCGTCTTTTCAGGTCAGGCAGTTTGAAGGCGTCGCCGAGAGACCCGAACACGTCAGATCACCTCAGCCTTCCCGCCAACCGCCTTGATCTTTTCCTCCGCCCCCTTGCTAAAGGCGTTCGCCCTCACGGTGAGGGCCTTCAGCAAGTCTCCCTTCGCCAGGACCTTGACGGGAAGGGAGGCGCCCGAGATCAGTCCCGCCCTCATGAGGGTATCGGGAGTGACCTCCTGGCCGGCCTCGAACTTGTCCTCGATGGACCCGACGTTGACGATCTGATAGGTCCGCGCAAAGCGGGCGTTGTTGAAGCCGCGCTTGGGCGTCCGCCTCACGAGGGGCATCTGGCCGCCCTCAAACCCCGGACGAACGCCGCCGCCCGTGCGCGCCTTGTGTCCCTTGTTGCCCTTGCCGGAGGTCTTGCCCGTCCCGCTGCCGATGCCCTGCCCCAGGCGCTTCGCCTTGGTGCGGGAGTTCGGTGCGGGCCTGAGATCATGAAGGTTCATACCCGTCCCCCTCCTCAGTCTTCCACAGTCCAGACCACAAGGTGCCGGACGTGCTCGATCATTCCGCGGATCTGAGGGGTGTCCTCATGCTCCACCGTGGACTGCAGCTTCTTGAAGCCAAGAGCCTTGATCGTCCGCTTCTGGCGCTCCGCGAAACCGATGGCGCTCTTGACCCATTTGACCTTAATCTTAGCCATGGTCAAACCTCCTAATCCGCGGAGGCGGACGCCGGCTCTGCCGGCTTCCTGCCGCGGAGCTTGTAGATCTCGTCCGCCGTCCGGGTCTCCTTGATCGCCTCGAGGGTGGCCCAGGCCACGTTGATGGAGTTGGAGGTGCGCCCCACCACCTTGGTGACGACGTCCTTCACCCCTCCGAGCTCCATGATGGCGCGCACCACTCCGCCCGCGATAACGCCCGTTCCGGCGGGGGCGGGCTTGAGGAGGACCTTCGCCGCGCCGAAGCACCCGGTGACGGGGTGCGGCATCGTGTCGCCGTTCCTGCGGATGGCGACGAGCTCCTTGCTGGCCTTCTCGATCCCCTTGCGCACGGCCTCGGCGATTTCCTTGGCCTTGCCGATTCCGGCCCCGACGTAACGGTCGCCGTCGCCCACCACCACGAGGACCGCGAACTTGAAGCGCTTTCCGCCCTTGACGACCTTGCTGACGCGGTTTATGGCGACAACGCGCTCCTTGAGGTCCAGTGATTTAGCATCGATTCGCTTTTTGATCATGTTCAGCCTGCTCTCCTGATCCTAAAACTTAAGGCCGGCCTCGCGCGCCGCGTCAGCCAGGGCTTTGACCTTGCCATGATACTGATGCCCGCCGCGATCAAAGACCACCGTCTCGATCCCCTTCGCCTTCGCGCGCTCCGCGGCCAGCCTGCCGACGACCCTGGCGGCCTCCACGTTGCAGGTCCCCTTGAGCTCGCCCCTCAGGGCCTTCTCGAGGGTGGAGACGGAGGCCAGAGTGCGTCCCAGGTCGTCGTCGATGATCTGAACATAAAGGTGGTTCAGGCTGTGGAAAACGGCCATCCGCGGCTTCTCCGCCGTGCCGGCCAACGTGCGGCGCAGCCTCTCATGCCGCACAATGCGCATATCGTTTCTGCTTCGTTTTCTCATCTTCTGCGCTCCCTAGCTACTTCGCACCCGTTTTTCCGGCCTTGCGGATGATGTGCTCGTTCTCAAAGCGGATGCCCTTGCCATGATAGGGCTCCGGCGGGCGGTACTGACGCAGGAGCGCACAGGTCTGCCCCACCAGCTCCTTATCGATTCCCTTGACGACGATCTTGATCGGGTTCTCCACCACGATCTCGACGCCGCTCGGAGGGGTGAACTCGACGTTATGCGAAAAGCCCAGGTTCATGACCAGCTTCTTGCCCTGCAGCTGAGCCCTCCAGCCGACGCCCACGATCTCCATCGTCCTCTGGAAGCCCTCGGTCACCCCGGTGACCATGTTCGCGATCAGGGCGCGGGTCATGCCGTGCCACGCACAGGTCTGCTTGTCGTCGCCCGACCGGGTGACCTGCACCTTCTCGCCGTCAACGTCCACGGCGATGCCCGGCATGAGGGGCGCGAAGAGCTCGCCTTTGGGGCCCTTGACTACGATCTTATCTCCCTTGACGGAGACCGCGGCTCCCTTGGGCAGGGCCACCGCTTTTCGTCCAATACGAGACATAGAGAAGCCCCCTTACCACACGTAGCACAGGACTTCGCCGCCCAGGCCCAGCTTCATGGCCTCGGCGCCGGTCTTGAGCCCCTTGGAGGTGGAGAGGATCGCAAGCCCCAGGCCGCCCATGACGACCGGAAGCTTGTCCCTTCCCACGTAGAGGCGCCGACCGGGCTTGCTGATGCGGCGCAGCCCCTGGATCACCCGCTCGCGCTCCGGCCCGTAGGAGAGGAAGATGCGGATGGAGGCGTAGGGCTTCTTCGGATCGGTGATCGTCTTGACGTTTTTGATGTACCCCTCGTCCTTCAGGATCCTGGCGATGGCCAGTTTCATCTTGCTTGCGGGAACATCCACGCTTTCGCTGTAAATCATGTTCGCGTTGCGCACTCTCGTGAGCATATCCGCGATAGGATCGTTAACGTACATTCCGTTGCCCCCTTAGGCTACCAGCTCGACTTGACAACGCCGGGTATTCTGCCCTCGCGGGCAAGCTTGCGGAAGCAGCAGCGGCACATATCAAACATGCGCATATATCCGTGGATTCTGCCGCAGAGCGGGCAGCGGTTGTGCTGCCGAACCTCAAACTTGGGGGGCAGCTTTGCCTTGTACTTCAACGCTTTCCTTGCCATTTCAGATCGTGCCCCCTCTTCAGCGGTTGTTGAAGGGCATTCCCATGCCCTTCAGGAGCGCATGGGCCTCCTCGTCCGTGGACGCGCTCGTCACGATGGAGACGTTCATGCCCCTTGAGCGGATCACCTTGTCGTAGCTGATCTCCGGAAAGATCAGCTGCTCCCGGAGACCGAGGTTGTAATTGCCGCGCCCGTCAAAGCCCCTGCGGGAGACCCCCTGGAAGTCCTTGATGCTGGGCAGCGCAAGGGAGATGAGGCGATCCAGGAACTCCCACATACGGGTTCCCCTGAGCGTCACCGAGCAGGCCACGGGCATCCCCTCGCGGACCTTGAAGCCCGCAACGGACTTCTTGGCGCGCTTCAGGAGGGGCTGCTGGCCCGTGATGGCGCGGAGCTCCGCGATGGCGGCATCCATGAACTTGATGTCCAGCTTCGCGTCGCCAACCCCGATGTTCACAACGACCTTCTCGACCCTGGGGAGCTGCATGACGTTCTTGTATCCGAACTCCTTGAGCAGGGCGGGAGAGATCTCCTTCTTGTATTTTTCCAACATGCGCGGAACCATTTCTAACCCCTCCCCACTCAGGCCTTGTCGATGATCTCACTGCATTTTTTGCAGACTCGAACCTTCTTGCCGCTCTCCAGGAAGGAGGAGCCCACGCGCACCGCTGCGCCGCAATGGGGACAGACCAGCATGACCTTCGAGGCGTAGATGGGCGCCTCCTGCTTGTGGATTCCGGACTGGGGGTTCTTCTGGGTCGGGCGCATGTGGCGCGAGACCAGGTTCACGCCCTCCACCACCACCAGGTCGCGGTCCGGGATGCGGCGCAGGATCTTGCCCTCTTTCCCCTTGTCCTTGCCGGATATCACGCGCACCCGGTCGTTCTTCTTAAGCCTTACTGACATAATGGAACAGCCTCCTAAACCACTTCAGGCGCAAGCGAGAGGATGCGCATGTACTTCTTGGCGCGCAGCTCTCTGCCGACGGGCCCGAAGATGCGCGTGCCCTTGGGCTCGCCGTTGGCGTCGATGATCACCGCCGCGTTGTCGTCAAAACGGACGTAGGAGCCGTCGCGGCGGCGAACCTCCTTGCGGGTCCGAACGATCACGGCCTTGACGACCGATCCCTTCGCGATGTTGCTGTTGGGGATGGCCTCCCTCACCGAGGCGACGATGACGTCACCGATCGTGCCCCACTTGCGCTTGCTGCCCCCCATGACCTGAATGCAGAAGAGCTTCCGCGCGCCCGAATTGTCAGCAACGTTCAGTACTGTCGTCAGCTGAATCATAAGTTACTCCTCTCCGGGCGTATCAGAATCGAAGACGGGAGCACGCCGCATGACCTCAACCAGTTCCCATCTCTTCGTCTTGCTCAGGGGCCGGGTCTCGCGAATGCGAACCTCGTCGCCCACCCGGCAGGTGTTCTCCGCGTCGTGCGCCACGTACTTCTTCGCGCGGCGGATCCGCTTCCCGTAGAGGGGATGCTCCGCAAGGCGGGAAACCTTAACCACAACCGTCTTGTCCATCTTGTTGCTCACGACAATTCCCACGCGGACCTTGCGGTGCGCGGGAGCCGTCTCCTTATAAGGCTCCATGGAAACCTACCTCCTGGCGGCATCTGAGGCCATCGCCTGGCGCTTTTCCCCCGCGATGGTCAGCACTCTGGCTATAGTCTTGCGAACGTCACGGATGCGGCTCGTGTTCTTGAGCTGTCCGACTGCGTTCTGGAAACGAAGGTTAAAGAGCTCCTCCTTGTACTGGCTGTACTTCTCCTGAAGCTCATCCAGCGTGAGTTCGCGAAGTTTCGTCGCATCCATCAGTTTTCACCACCCATGCCTTCCCGTGATACAATGCGCACCTTGACGGGCAGTTTGTGCGAGGCCGTCCTGAAGGCTTCCGCCGCAAGCTCAGGAGATATCCCCGAAAACTCGAAGAGCACGCGGCCCCGCTTGACGGCGGCAACCCAGAACTCGGGAGCGCCCTTTCCCTTTCCCATACGGGTCTCCAGGGGCTTCTTCGTGTAGGGGCGATCCGGAAAAACCCGAATCCATATCTTTCCGCCCTTCTTCATCTTTCGGGAGATGGCGACGCGCGTCGCCTCGATCTGCCGCGCTGTAAGCCACACGTTCTCAAGCGCCTGAATTCCCCAGTCGCCGAAGGCGACCGTGGTGCCTCCCTTGGAGACGCCACGCAGCGGAGACCTGTGCGACTTGCGGTATTTGACTCTGCTGGGCATAAGCATAAAGGACTACCCCCTTGCCTTGTCGCGATCGCGGCGCGACCCGCGCATCATCATGGGACGCTCGTGCTCGCGGTCGCGGTAGATCCATATCTTGCAGCCGATCACGCCGTACATCGTCCGGGCCTCGGCGAAGCCGTAATCGATGTCCGCCTTGATCGTGGAGAGGGGAAGACGCCCCTCGTTGTACCACTCCGTGCGCGCGATCTCCGCGCCGCCGAGGCGTCCCGCCACCTGGGCCTTGATCCCCAGGACGCCCGCCTTCGTCGCACGGAAGATGGCCTGCTTCATGGCCCTGCGGAAGGAGACGCGGCGCTCCAGGGCGGAGGCGATGCTCTCCGAAACCAGCTGGGCCTCCACGTCGGGGTTCTTCAGCTCATGGACGTTCACCATCACCTTGCCGCCGGTCATGGCCTGAAGCTCGTCCTTGATCGTCTGGATCTCCGTGCCGCCCTTGCCAATCACGACGCCGGGGCGCGCCGTCCAGATCGTGAAGCGAATCACGTGCCCCACGCGCTCGATCTCGACGCGGGAGATGGCGGCTCCCTCCCACTTCTTCATGATCCAGTCATGAAGCCTGAGGTCCTCATGGAGTTTCGCGGCGTACTCCTTGCGCCCCGCGTACCATTTGGACTGCCAGTCCGACGCGACACCAAGCCTGTATCCTACGGGATGAACCTTCTGTCCCACGAATAAACCCTCCTAACGTTCCGCAACCGTAACGGTCACATGGGATGTGCGATGCACATAAGGATGAGCGCGCCCCATGGAGACGGGACGAAAGCGCTTCATCACGGGTCCCTGGTCCGCGAAGGCCGTGAGGACGTACAGCTTATCCATATCCATCCCGTAGTTGTGCTCTGCGTTCGCCACCGCGCTCTGAAGGACCTTGTACACGATCCGCGCAGCCTTCTGGGGGCTGAAGCGAAGGATCGTGAGGGCCTCCTCGGCGCCCTTGCCTCGAATCAGGGTGAGGACCTGCCTCACCTTCGTCGGGGCGATCCGGGCCTGGCGAGCCATGGCCCTTGCCATCGTCTTAGCTTCCATCAGCGGCCCCCTCCTACTTAACGCCCTTGGCGGCGCGCTCCTGCCCGGCGTGGCGCGCGGACTTGCGCGTCGGGGCAAACTCCCCCAGCTTGTGCCCCACCATGTTCTCGCTGATGTACACCGGCAGGTGCATCCGGCCGTTGTGCACGGCGATGGTGTGCCCGATCATCTGGGGGACCACCGTGGAGCGACGGGACCAGGTCTTGATGACCTTCTTGTTTCCCGATATGTTCATATCCTCAATTCTAGCCAGGAGCCTCTGTTCGATAAAAGGTCCCTTTTTAGTAGAACGAGCCATCCTCTAACGTCCTCCTCGTCTGTTACTTATCGTAACGGCGGCGCACGATCAGCCTGTCGGAGGCCTTGTGTCTGCGCGTACGATATCCCTTAGCCGGCGTACCCCAAGGAGAAACGGGATGCTTGTTGCTCTTGCTCTTTCCCTCGCCGCCGCCCAACGGGTGGTCCACCGGGTTCATCACCATGCCGCGGACGGAGGAACGACGGCCGCTCCAGCGGGTCTTCCCCGCCTTGCCCAGGGAGATGTTCTCATACTCCTCGTTTCCGACCTGCCCCACCGTGGCCATGCACTCCAGGAGGAAGAGGCGGAGCTCGCCGCTCGGCATGCGGAGGTAGGCGTACTTCCCCTCCTTGGCCATGAGCTGCGCGGAGGTCCCTGCGGAGCGGACCAGCTTCGCGCCGTGGCCCGGCTGAAGCTCGAGGTTGTGAACGACGGCGCCCACCGGAATGTCCTTCAGCTTCAGGGCGTTGCCCGGCGTGATGTCCGCCTCCGGCCCGGCCAGGATCGTGTCCCCCACCTTCAGGCCCTTGGGGAGAAGGATGTAGCGCTTCTCGCCGTCCAGGTAGTGAATCAGGGCGATGCGGGCGTTGCGGTTGGGGTCGTACTCGATCGTCGCAACCTTGCCGGGGACGCCGATCTTGTCGCGGCGAAAGTCGATGATGCGGTAGGCGCGCCTGTGCCCGCCGCCGATGTGGCGCATCGTGATGCGCCCCGTGTTGTTGCGTCCGCCGTGCTTGCGCAGCTCACGGGTCAGGGAACGCTCCGGCTTGTCCGCCGTGATGTCCTCACGTCCCTGAATGGTCATCTGACGGCGGCCAGGGGTATAGGGTTTGAACTGTTTGATTGACATATCGACTTACCCCTTTCTAAATCGAAGCGCCCTCGAAGAACTCGATGCGCTGCCCCTGGGGAAGGGATACGATCGCCTTTTTCCAGGAGCGCGTCCTTCCAACGGAAGCGCCCATGCGCTTGGGCTTGCTTTTGACGTTGATGGTGTTGACGCTCAAGACCTTGACCTTGAAGGCCTCCTCGACCGCTTTGCGGATCTGAATCTTGTTCACGTCCCGGCGAACCTCGAAGGTGTACTTGTTGAGCTCCATCAGAGCGCTGCTCTTCTCCGTGACGACGGGGCGAATAATGATATCGTGAGCTGAAAGACTCATCTCGCGTAAACCTCCTCAAGGCGGGCGACGACCTCCGGAGTCACAACCAGCGTCCTGGAGTTCAGAAGATCGTAAACGTTGATGCTCGCAACGTTCAGATACCTGGCTCCGGGAATGTTCCGGACGGAGCGGGCCACGTTCTCGCCGTTGCCGCTATAGATCACGAGGGCCTTCTCGGCGCCGATGGCGTCCATGAAGCCCTTCATCGTCTTCGTTGAGGGGGCCTCCATCTCCATGCCCCGGACCACCAGCATCTGCGCGTCGCGGACCTTCACGGAGAGGGCGCTCAAGAGCGCCAGACGACGAACCTTCTTGTTCACCTTCTGGCTGTAGTCCCTCATCTTGGGGCCGTGAGCGACGCCGCCGTGGACCCAGAGGGGAGAACGGGTGCTCCCCTGACGGGCGCGGCCCGTGTGCTTCTGGCGCCAGGGCTTCTTGCCACCGCCGCTGACGTCGCCGCGGGTCTTCACCGCGTGCGTCCCCTGGCGGCAGTTCGCGAGGTGCGCCACCACCACCTGATGCATGGCGGCAACGTGGATCGGCGCGCCGAACACCACCTCGGAGAGCTCCATCTCGCCGGCGCTCTGGCCGCTGAAATCAACCACTTTAATCGTTGGCATAATCGGTTACCTCCTTCCCCTATCCCTTACTTTTTGTACAGGGCGACCAGGCCGTCTTTAGCGCCCGGCACGGCCCCCTTGACAAGGAGGAGGTTGTTCTCCAGATCGACGGCCATCACCGTCAGGTTCTTGACCGTGACCTTGTCGCTTCCCATGTGTCCGGGCATCCTCTTCCCCGGAAACACGCGCCCCGGGTAGGAGATAGCGCCGCTCGAGCCACCATGGCGATGTTCCACCGAGGTTCCGTGGCTGAACTGCTGGCCGCCGAAGTGATACCGCTTCATGACTCCGGCAAAGCCCTTACCCTTACTGACTCCGCTGACGTCTATCCTCTCGCCCGCCTCAAACAAATCCACCCTGATTTCCTGCCCCACCTCGTAGCCCTCCGCCTTGTCGAGGCGGAACTCGCGAAGCGTCCTTTTGGGCTCGACCTTGTTCTTGTCGAACAGGCCCTTTACGGGTTTGGACAGCTTGTGGGGCTTCACGGCCCCAAAGCCGAGAAGAACGGCAGAGTACCCGTTCTGTTCGGGGGTTCGGACGGCCACGACCGGACACGGCCCCGCCGCGATGACCGTCACCGCAACGGCCTGTCCCTCAGCGTCGAAAATCTGAGTCATGCCCATCTTCTTCCCCAGGATCCCTATACCCATCGTTTTCTCTCCTTTCAGCCTAAGCGCTTTCCGTCGGCCTCAGCCCCAGGGCTAGAGCTTTATCTGGATGTCCACTCCAGAGGAAAGATTAAGCTGCATCAACGCATCCATGGTCTTCTGCGTCGGTTCGATAATGTCGATGAGGCGCTTGTGCGTCCTCATCTCAAACTGCTCCCGCGCGTCCTTGTCCTTGTGGGGCGACTTCAGGATCGTCACCCGGCCGATCTCGGTGGGCAGCGGGATGGGGCCAGAAACCCTGGCCCCCGTGCCGGCCGCCGTCTCCGCGATCTGGGCCGCAGACGTGTCGAGAATTCTGTGGTCAAACGCCTTCAAACGAATGCGGATCCTCTTAGCCACTTGAGCGTCCCTCTTCCTGCAGCGTTATTCCAGGATTTTGGTGACGACGCCTGCGCCCACCGTGTGGCCGCCCTCGCGCACCGCGAAGCGCAGCCCCTCCTCCATGGCGATGGGCACGATCAAAGACACCTCAAACGTGGCGTTGTCACCAGGCATCACCATCTCCACACCATCCGGCAGCTTGATGTCACCCGTCACGTCCGTCGTCCGGAAGTAGAACTGCGGCTTGTACCCCGCAAAGAACGGCGTATGGCGCCCGCCCTCCTCCTTCTTCAGAACGTACACCTCGCCCTTGAACTTCGTGTGCGGCGTCACCGTACCGGGCTTCGCCAACACCTGGCCACGCTCCACCTGGTCCTTGTCAATGCCACGGAGCAGTATCCCGACGTTGTCTCCAGCCTCCGCGTCGTCCAGGATCTTACGGAACATCTCAAGAGACGTCGCCACCGTCTTCTTCGTGTCACGAGACATCCCGACGATCTCCACTTCCTCGCCGGCCTTCACCTTCCCGCGCTCCACGCGACCCGTCACCACCGTGCCGCGCCCCGTGATCGTGAACACGTCCTCGATCGGCATCAAAAACGGCTTGTCCGTGTCACGAACCGGGTCCGGAATGTAGCTGTCGCACGCGTCCATCAGGTCCCAGATCGGCTTGCAGATCGGGTCCTCGCGCGTCCCGTTCCCCTTCTCCAGCACCTCAAGGGCAGAACCACGCACGATCGGCGTATCGTCGCCAGGGAACTCGTACTTGTTCAGAAGCTCCCGAATCTCCATCTCCACCAGGTCCAGAAGCTCGGGGTCGTCCACCTGGTCCGTTTTGTTCATGAACACCACAAGCGCAGGCACGTTCACCTGGCGCGCTAGCAGCACGTGCTCCCGCGTCTGGGGCATCGGCCCGTCCGCCGCGCTCACCACCAGGATCGCTCCGTCCATCTGCGCCGCTCCCGTGATCATATTCTTGATGTAGTCCGCGTGTCCCGGGCAGTCGATGTGCGCGTAGTGGCGCTTCTCCGTCTGGTACTCCACGTGCGAAATGTTGATCGTGATCCCGCGCTCACGCTCCTCAGGCGCCTTGTCGATCATGTCGTACGCCGTGAAGTCCGCAAAATTCTGCGTCGCAAGACACTTCGTGATCGCCGCCGTCAGCGTCGTCTTCCCGTGGTCAATGTGCCCGATCGTACCAATGTTCAGGTGCGGCTTCGTCCGCTCAAACTTCTCCTTTGCCATCTCCGATTCCTCCTGGTTAAGATACTGAATCTATTTTGTCAATGCGTTGCTTACTCAAGGTTACTCGCCGGCCTTGCGGCCCTGAAGGACCTTCTCCGCAACCTCGGCCGGCGTCTGCTCGTAGTGGTCGAACTGCATCGAGTAGGTCGCGCGGCCCGACGTCTTGCTCCTCAGGTCCGTCGCGTAGCCGAACATCCCCACGAGAGGCACATAAGCTCTTATTATACGCGCGTTCGCCCGCATGTCCATACCCTCGATACGCCCGCGGCGGGAGGATATGTCCCCGATGACGTCACCGACGTAGTCCTCAGGCGTCACGACCTCGACGGACATGATGGGCTCCATGAGGATGGGCCCCGCCTTCCTCATGGCCTCCTTGAAGCCCATGGACGCGGCGATCTTGAAGGCCATCTCGGAGCTGTCCACCTCGTGGTAGCTGCCGTCCACCAGGGCGATCTTGACGCCGACGACGGGGTAGCCGCCCAGCACGCCGCTTTGAATGGCCTCCTCAAGGCCCTTCTCGACGGCAGCGATGTACTCCTTCGGCACCACGCCACCCACGATGCGGTCCTCGAACTCGTAGCCCTTGCCGTCGGGCAGGGGCTCCATCTCGAAGACCACGTGTCCGTACTGGCCACGGCCGCCGGACTGCCGGATGTACTTGCCCTCCGCCCGTGCCGCGCGCTGAATGGCCTCCCGGTAGGCGACCTGGGGGTTGCCGACCTTGACGTCCACGCCGAACTCCCTCTTCAGGCGATCGACGATGATCTCCAGGTGGAGCTCCCCCATTCCGGAGATGACCGTCTGACCACTCTCCTCGTCCGTCCGGACGCGGAACGTGGGGTCCTCGTCGGCCAGAGCGATCAGGCCCTTGCTCAGCTTGATCTTGTCGCCCTGCGTCGCCGGCTCGACGGCCAGCGAGATGACCGGCTCCGGGAACACCAGGCTCTCCAGGACGATGGGGTGGGCCTCATCGCAGAGGGTGTCGCCCGTCTTGGTGAGCTTCAGGCTGGGGACGGCCACGATCATGCCCGCCTCCATCGCGTCGATGTCCTCGCGCTTGTTGGAGTGCATCCGCATGATGCGGCCGATGCGCTCCCGCTGTCCCGACGTGGAATTGTACACGGTGCTCCCCTTCTCCAGCTTTCCGGAGTACACCCGCAGGAAGAAGAGCTTGCCCAGGAAGGGGTCCACCGCTACCTTGAAGGCCAGCGCCGTGAAGGGCTCGCCGTTGTCGGAGTGGCGCTCCAGCACCTTCTCCGGGTCCGTCGGCGAGGTGCCGGTGACCGGGGGCAGGTCGAGGGGGCTCGGCAGGTACGCCACCACCGCGTCCAGGAGGGGCTCCACGCACTTGTTCTTGAAGGCGGAGCCGCAGAGCACCGGAACGGCCTTGAGGCCGATGGTGGCCTCCCGGAGGACCTTTCGGATCAGCTCGGAGCCGACCTCCTGCCCCTCCAGGTAGAGCGTCATGATGTCGTCGCTGAAGTCGGAGAGGGCCTCCACGATGGCGTCGCGCCCCTGCTTGGCCGCCATGGCCAGCTCCGCCGGAATCGGGGCCTCCCTGGGCTCCTGCCCCAGGACGCCGCTGAAGAGGAGCGCCTTCTGATCGATCAGGTCCACCACCCCGGCGAAGTCGTCCTCCGCGCCGATCGGGAGCTGCAGGGGGATGGCGCAGGCGCCAAGGCGTTCATGGATGGCGGCCACCACGGCGTTGAAGTCCGCACCGATGCGGTCCATCTTGTTCACGAAGGCGACGCGGGGCACGTGGTACTTATCCGCCTGACGCCACACCGTCTCGGACTGAGGCTCTACGCCACCCACGGCGCAGAAGACGGCGACCGCTCCATCGAGCACGCGCATGGAGCGCTCCACCTCGACCGTAAAATCCACGTGTCCGGGCGTATCAATAAGGTTGATCGTATAGCCCTTCCAGCTGCAGGTCGTGGCCGCCGAGGTGATCGTGATCCCCCGCTCCCGCTCCTGCTCCATCCAGTCCATCGTGGCCGTCCCCTCGTGCACCTCGCCGACCTTGTAGCTGCTGCCGGTGTAGTAGAGGATACGCTCACTCGTCGTCGTCTTGCCCGCGTCGATGTGGGCCGCTATTCCTATGTTCCTGAGCTTGTGAATATCCAAAAAACGCACCTACCCAATCAATCACAAAAAAATCTTCACTACCAGCGGTAATGCGCGAAAGCCTTGTTCGCCTCCGCCATCCTGTGGGTGTCCTCGCGCTTCTTGATGGAGCTGCCCTCGTTCTTGTAGGCGTCCATCAGCTCGTGCATCAGGCGATCCTGCATGGGCATTCCCTTCTTGGAACGGGCGAAGGAGACGATCCAGCGGATCGAGAGCTGCACGCCGCGCTCCGGCGTCACCTCGACGGGGACCTGGTACGTGGCGCCGCCCACCCGGCGGGGCCGCACTTCGATCTGAGGGGCGACGTTGCCCATCGCCTTGTCGAAGACGTCGAAGGGCTCAACGCCAAGCTTCTCCGCTGCGCTGTCCAGCGCGCCGTAGAAGATCCTCTCCGCGATGCTGCGCTTGCCCCCCAGCATCAGGCTGCTGATGAAGCGGGATGCGGCCTCGCTCCCGAACCGGATATCCGGCACTGACTCGCGCTTTTTTACATGACCCTTACGAGGCATGGCGATCTCTCCCCCTAGTTGGCCTTCGGCCTGCGCGCGCCGTACTTGGAGCGGCTGCGCTTCCTGTTCTCCACGCCGCCGCAGTCCAGCGTGCCGCGGATGATGTGATACCTGACGCCGGGAAGGTCCTTCACGCGACCGCCCCGCACCAGCACGACGGAGTGCTCCTGCAGGTTGTGGCCGATGCCCGGAATGTAGGACGTCACCTCAATGCCGTTGGTAAGGCGCACGCGCGCCACCTTGCGCAAAGCCGAGTTGGGTTTCTTCGGGGTGATCGTGTACACGCGGGTACACACCCCCCTGCGCGCGGGGTTGGCCTGCAGCGCAGGAGAATTGCTCTTGGTCCTCTTTTCGTCGCGCCCGAGGCGGACGAGCTGGTTGATCGTTGGCACAGAATCTCCTCCTCAAAAAATGAAACGTCTTCAAAAACCCAGCGACATCTATGAGATCAAGGCTTCAGCAGCCCTGCTGCCGATGCCGACCTGTCGATTGCGCACGCGCGCCCCAGAACGAGGCGGGAATCGGCCCATTCGACCTCCACGCCCAGCGCACGCGCCCCCTCCAGAAGCGGACGCAGCCTCTCCGACTCAACGTCCTTCGCCACGAAAAGCTTTCGCAGCCCGTCCCGCCCAAGGGCGCGCAGGACCTCTTTCTCCCCCACGACCCTCGTGCCCGCGGCCAATTCGTTTAAGGGCATGACAATACCTCCCGCGCACAAGACGTGAGAGGTATCATAGCAAAATAAAGTCTTGGATGTCAAGCTAAATGTCGGCCCCCAGTGGAAACTCCGACAAAAATTTCGCGCCGCGGCTGGCGCCCTTCCCCTCCTTTCCTGGCCATCCGCGGCCCCGCGGCGCGGGACGGCGGTCAGCGGACAGGTCCCTGAGCCTTGACGGCCGCAAGCTGCCCGCAGGCGGCCATGATGTCCGCGCCGCGCTCCTTCCGGACCTCGAACTCGATGTGCAGCTCGGACAGCGCGGCACAGAACGCCTTGACGCGCCCTTCCGGAGAGCGGCGAAGGTCCGGCCGCATGGGGATAGGGTTGTAGGGGATCAGGTTGACGTAAGGGTCCAGGCCGTCCAACAGCGCCGCCATCTCGTAGGCCATCTGAGGGGCGTCGTTGACCCCGTCGATCATCGCGTACTCGATCGTGATGCGCTCCCCCGTACGGCGGCGGTAGAGGCGCAGCGCCTCCACCAGGCGGCTCAGGGGGTACTTTCGGTTGATGGGCATGAGCCGGGACCGCAGCTCGTCGTTCGGCGCGTGCAGGGAGATCGAGAGCCTCAGCGGAATCTCGAAGTCCGCCAGGTCCTCGATGCCGGGCACGATGCCGGAGGTGGAGATCGTGATGTGCCGGGCCCCCAGGTTCCTCATCTTCGGGTGGTTGAGGGCGCGGATGCTCTCAAAGACGTTCCGCTCGTTCAGCAGGGGCTCCCCCATCCCCATGAAGACGACGTTGTTGATCCCCGGCCCCAACCCCGCGTCCAGGACGCGCCGTTCCATCATAAGAAACTGCCCGACGATCTCTCCGGGCGTCAGGTTCCTCGCGAAGCCCAGGGTCCCCGTCGCGCAGAAGGTGCAGGCGAGGGGGCAGCCGACCTGGCTTGAGATGCAGGCCGTCCTGTGCCCTCCGTGGTCCAGCAGCACGGACTCGACGCGCGAACCGTCCGCCATCTGCCACAGGTACTTCCGCGTGCCGTCCCTCGATCGCCGGTCCTGAATCAGGATGGGCAGGGTCATCAGGACCGTCCCACACAGCCGCTCCCGCAGGGACTTCGAGAGGCTGCTCATCTCGTGGTAGTCAAAGACCTTGTGACCGTAGATCCACTGGCAGATTTGATCCGCCCGGAAGCGCGGCTCGCCCAGCCCCTCCATCACCCTCCTCCAGGCATCGCAGCTCAGGGAGAGGGCGTCATCCTCCGCCGTCAACAAATTATCCGCAGGGCTCTCAGGGTTCTTCATGATTTCCTCGCGATGACGTGTCCTCGCGCCGCTCCTTTTCAAAAAAATTTCTCAAGCGTTGTCTTGAGCGTCCATTATCGTTTATTATAATAACGACAACAAAGTCCCGGACGCCCCACGGGGACGTCCGCCAATTCACCCGGCGCAGACCAGAGGAGGCCATACCATGCCGACGCCATTCGAGGAAAACGGGCTTCAGGCTCCGCCGCAGCGCGGGGCCACGCTTCAGATCATATCCCGGCTCTGTTCTTTGGCCGCCGTATTCCTGGCGGCGTTCCTCGTCGTCTACTACGGCAACGCCCTCCTGTTGAGGCTTCACGGACATCTCCTCGACAGGCAGGGCAACGTCACGACGCTCTCCTTCGCCCTCTCCAGGGTTTTGATCCACGGGCTGCAGAACATGCTGATCGTCGTCGCCTGGCAGGCCGTCGCCCGAAGGCTCTCGCACCGCACGGCGCATTTTGCGGACGCGGTCAACATCGTGGTCCCTCCTGTAGCCTTCATGGCAACCGCGTGGCTCCTGCCGCACCTCTCCCCGAACCTGACGCTCTCCTTTTCCATGAGCCCCGTCCTGGCCTTCCTCCTGCTGTGCCTGTTCCACGCCCTCACCCTGCGCGTGGAAAACGTGCTGGACCGCAGCCTGGCCCTCATCCTCTGGCTCTTCGCCTCCCACAGCCTGGAGATGATCACGGGGGTGCCCTTCCCCCAGTCCGCCCTGCCGGAGGCCGACGCCGCCTTCGTCAGCATGACGGGCTTTACGCTCTTCTTCTGCTTCCTGGCCGGCGCCATGTCCTCGTCCTGGCTGCTGGTCAAGTACTCCATCCGCCTGAGCGTCCTGAAGAACTCCTGGATCGGCGCGGAGCTGAAGCGCGGCGAGACGAGCGTCAGCGGGATCAACATGCTGGACGTCAACAACCTCGTGCACGACATGAAGAACGTCATCGCCGTCATCAAGGGCACGGCAAGGATGATGGACAAAAAGGAGCCCTCCGAGAGAACGGCGCTCCTCCTGAAGGCCGCGGACTACATGGGAACCATGACCCAGGAGCTCCTGTCGGGGGACGAGAAGCACGACCTTGCCCTAAGCGAGCTCTTCCGCACGATCGAGCGCCACAGCAGCGCCTTCCCGTGGAAGGACGAGGTTTCGATGCACGCCGCCCCGGAGGTCGAGGGAGCGCACATCATGGCGAACAAGCTGCGCCTCATCCGGGCCATCTTCAACATCCTGGACAACGCCTGGCGCGGCAACGCGCTGGTGGGCGCCCACGGCATCCTGCTGCAGGTGCGGCTGGACATCCACGGACGCATGGCGGAGTTCGAGATCATCGACAACGGCCCCGGCTACAGCGGAACTCAGGCGGCGGGACAGTCCGGCTGGGGCTCCACGGGGCTGGGCCTGGCCTTCACGCGGCGGGTGATCTCGCTGCACGGGGGCTCCTTGGCGATCACCAGCCGAAAGGACCAAAAGCGCGGGGCCAGGGTGGTTATTTACCTCCCAATCCTCCAGGGCCCGCGGCCTTCGACGCCCGACGCCTGAGGCACAGCCACGCGGCGTAGCCCGCGGCGATGAGGAGCGCCACGCCGACGCAGCCCAGGCTGATGACGTGCAGGTAGCGCCCCAGCCCCTCCTGGTGCCCCCCCAGAAGGTAGCCCACGAGCGTCAGGGCCACGACCCACCCCCCGGCGCCCAGCGCCGTGAAGGCCGTGAAGGTTCCGAGCGGCATTCGGGCGATGCCGGCAGGAAGCGAGATGTACTGGCGGATGACGGGCACCAGCCGGCCGACGAGGGTGCTGACGTGCCCGTGCCGGATGAAGAACCCCTCCGCCTTCGACACGGACTCCTCCGACACCAGGAAGTACCTGCCGTACTTCAGGAGCAGCGGGCGCCCCAGGCGGACCGCCACCCAATAGTTGAAGAGCGCGCCGAGGACGCTGCCCACGATGCCGGCGGCGATGGCTCCCCAGAGGGACATCTCGCCACGCCACGCCAAATACCCCGCGGGGGGCATCACCACCTCGCTGGGGAAGGGGAAGAACGAGGATTCCAGGAACATCAGGGCCGCTATCCCCGCGTAGCCCAGGCGCCCGATCGTCTCCACCAGCCAGGTGACGAAGCCGCCAAAGGCGTCCCGAAGCGGCGCGGCAAAGGCCAGGGCTGCGCAGCAGAGGGCGCCGCACAGCGCCGCGAGAAGGACCAGTTTCTTCCAATGTACGAGCATCTCTTTTAAGATTCCTCCCGAAACTCGGCAAATTCGACAGACCGGCGGCTATTTTACGCGACCCCGGCGCCGGCCGCCAGAGGCGGACGACGTATCCCGCCCTTTCTCAACCCGTAATTCCATTCAAAATCATTCGTACTTCCATTCGTACTTCATTAAACATGCTTCATTAATATGTGACTGATACGACGCGACATGATGAGGCGGCTTCTGCGGGCCGCAGCGAAGGCGTGTAGCCATCACATCAGGCAAGGTGCATGGCAATCGCCCCTGCCGTCCGGCGCATCGCCGCTTTCGTCCAAACTTGCAAATTTTTTGCAGAATGGGGCTTGACAAAACGAGGAGCATCGATTAAATTAGATTTAAACTAATTCCAGGAAGGAGGTGAGGCATGACAAAGTATGCCAGCGGGATCCTGGACATCGTCAGCAGGCCGGGTGGGCACCTTACGGCCGAACAGATCTTCTGGGAGATGAAGCGGCGGCACCCCGCCATCGTCATGGCGACGGTCTACAACAACCTGAACGCCCTCTGCGCTCAGGGGGCGATTCGGAGGCTGAGGCTGGAGGGACAGCCGGACCGCTACGACAGGACCATCCGGCACGACCACATGATCTGTCGGCGCTGTGGAGAGCTGACGGACGTCTTCATCGGGGACCTGACGGACCGCCTGAGGGCGGAGACCGGGCTTGAGGTCGACTTCTACGAACTGAAGATCTCCTGGATCTGCAAGAAGTGCCGCGAGAAGGAAGCTTCCGCGGAGCGTGAGGAAAGGAGCGATTCGACCGGGAGGGAGCGCGGAGCGGGTTCCGCCTCTTAATAGAGGGAGAGCCGGGCAGCCGGCCAGAACAAAATTCAATTTCAATTTTAAGGAGGATTTTTTCATGTCGATGATCAACAAAGAAGTGAGCGATTTCAAGGTTCAGGCGTACCACAAGGGCGAGTTCAAGACCGTGACGAAGGCGGACATCCTGGGCAAGTGGAGCGTCTTCTTCTTCTACCCCGCGGACTTCACCTTCGTCTGCCCCACGGAGCTCGAGGACTTGCAGAACAAGTACGCCGACTTCCAAAAGGCGGGTTGCGAGATCTACTCGGTCTCCACGGACACCCACTTCGTCCACAAGGCGTGGCACGACGAGTCCGAGCGCATCGGGAAGATCACCTACCCGATGCTGGCGGACCCCACGCACGCGCTGAGCAGGGACTTCGAGGTGCTGATCGAGGACGCGGGGCTGGCGGAGCGCGGCAGCTTCATCGTCAACCCGCAGGGCAGGATCGTGGTGTACGAGGTCAACGCCGGTAACGTGGGCCGCAACGCCGACGAGCTGTTCCGCCGCCTTCAGGCCAGCCAGTTCGTGGCCGAGCACGGCGACCAGGTCTGCCCCGCCAAGTGGCAGCCCGGTGCGGAGACCCTGAAGCCCAGCCTGGACCTCGTCGGCAAGCTCTAATGGACGACCGGAACTTTTACGACGTCGTCGTGGTGGGAGGAGGCCCTGCCGGTTTAACGGCGGGCCTCTACCTCGCCCGCGCCTGCTACCGGGTGCTGGTCGTCGAGAAGGAGACCTTCGGAGGCCAGATCACCATCACCTCCGAGGTCGTCAACTACCCCGGAGCGGGGCGGACGGACGGCAGGGCCCTGACCGATACCATGCGCGCCCAGGCGGAGAGCTTCGGGGCGGAGTTCCTGATGGCGGACGTCACGAACCTGGAGCTGGACGGGGACGTCAAGAAGGTCCACACGGACCGGGGCGTCTTCTCCTGCTTCGGGGTGCTGATCGCCACCGGCGCGCACCCCCGCGTGCTGGGCTTCCCCGGCGAGACGGAGTTCCGCGGCCGCGGCGTGGCCTACTGCGCCACGTGCGACGGCGAGTTCTTCACGGGCAAGGAGGTCTTCGTCATCGGGGGCGGGTTCGCCGCGGCGGAGGAGAGCGTCTTCCTGACCCGCTACGCCCGCCACGTGACGGTGCTCGTGCGTGAGGACGCCTTCACCTGCGCCGAGGCCACGGCGCGTGGGGCGCTGGAGCACCCCAAGGTCACGGTGCTGACCAACACGCAGGTGGTGGAGGTTTCGGGCGATACCGCCCTCCGCCGAATCCGCTACAAAAACTCCAAGACTGGCACGGAGACGGTCTTCTCCGCGGAGGATGGCGACACCTTCGGCGTCTTCGTGTTCGCCGGGTACGTCCCGGCCACGGACCTCGTCAAGGGCAAGGTGGAGCTCAACCCCCAAGGCTACGTCGTCACCGACCGCAGCCAGAAGACCAGCCTGGACGGGGTTTACGCTGCAGGGGACGTCTGCGTGAAGAACCTGCGTCAGGTTGTGACCGCCGTGGGCGACGGGGCCACAGCCGCGACGGAGCTGGAGCGGTACGCCGCCGCCATGCAGGCCAAGACGGGCATCCACCCCAAAAAGCCGGTTCGCACCGCCGCTGCGCCGACACGGGAGGCGAAGCGCGAAGCCCCCGCGGAGGGCGGCCTGTTCTCCGAGGACATGCGTCAGCAGATGGAGGCCGTCTTCGCCCGGATGGAACAGAACCTGATCCTGGAGCTCTTCCTCGACGACCGCCCCGTCTCGCGCGAGCTGCAAGGCTACATGACGGAGCTGGCGGGAATGACGGACAAGCTCACCGTGAGGACGGGCACGGGGCTCCCCGAAGCCGAGCTGCCCTGCGTCCGGGTCCTGAAGGCGGACGGCACGGATACGGGGTTGGCCTTCCACGGCGTCCCGGGCGGGCACGAGTTCACCTCCTTCATGCTGGGGCTCTACAACGCCGCGGGGCCGGGACAGTCCCTGGACGACACCACGCGGGCGCGCATCCGGGCCATCGACCGGAAGGTCGGCATGAAGGTCCTGGTCTCCCTCTCCTGCACGATGTGTCCGGAGCTGGTGGCGGCCGCGCAGCAGATCGCGGCGCTGAACCCCTCGGTGACGGCGGACGTGTACGACATCAACCACTTCGGAGCGCTGAAGGAGCGCTACAACGTGATGAGCGTCCCCTGCCTCGTGATCGACGACGACAGGGTGACGTTCGGCAAGAAGGGCGTCCAGCAGCTTCTGGACGAGATCGGTTAAAAAATTTCGGCCATCGGCCAAAAAAACTTAAGGAGATTAACATTATGGAAGCCAAAATGAACGCGCTACTCTCGGACCTCGTGTTTTTCTATCACAAGCTGCAGAGCTACCATTGGTACATCAGCGGCCCCACCTTCTTCCAGACCCACGCCAAGCTCGAGGAGTACTACGACGACATCCGGCCGCAGATCGACGAGGTCGCCGAGACCATGCTCATGGTCGGGTACCGTCCGGTGTCGACCATGGCGGCCTTCGCCAGGCACGCGAAGGTCAAGGACGCCTCCGAGGGCTTTGTCGGCGACGTGAAGGCGGTTTATGCGTCCATCCTCGGCGACTTCAAGCACCTCCTGGAGAGCGTCAAGGCCATCAAGAAGGACGCGGACGCTTCCGACAACCACCTCGTTTCCACCAAGATGGACGACTTCATCGAGAGCTACAGCAAGGCGATCTGGATGATCTCGCAGGCGTCCATGTAGCACGGACCTTCGGGCGAAGGCCATGCCGTTCGGTGAAATTGAGTAAAAGAGGAGCCGGCCGGCTCCTCTTTTACTTTGCTTTTTGGCCTTCTGCGCCGGCACCGCAAAAACAGCAGAGCGGCCTCCCCTCCGCGCGCCCTCAAAGCCCATGACCCCGTCCTGAATGGCCGCGCAGCACCCCAAAGGCCGCCGCATCCTGCGGGTTCGGACAAACTGACAAAAAGCGCTTGGCGGCGGGGCGCCTTTTGCGGTACAATGCAGTGCGTTTTTTTGAGGAACGAAAAGGGGAAACGTTCCCCGCAGGGGGAACCTATTTTCATTTTGGGAAGGCAAGGACCTATGCAGGCAGAAAAGATCAGAAACCTGGCTATCGTAGCCCACATTGACCATGGCAAGACGACCTTGATCGACTCCATCTTCAGGGCGGCTCAGACCTTCAGCGCCCACACGCAGGTTGCGGAGCGCGTGATGGACTCGGGCGCCATCGAGCGCGAGCGCGGCATCACCATCCGCTCCAAGCCCTGCACCGTCGAATGGGGCGGGTACCTCATCAACATCATCGACACGCCGGGGCACGCGGACTTCTCGGGAGAGGTGGAGCGCATCCTCTCCACCGTGGACTCCGTCATCCTGATCGTGGACGCCAACGAGGGCCCCATGCCCCAGACGCGCTACGTGCTGCAGCACGCGCTCTCCATTGGCATGAAGCCCCTGGTGTTCATCAACAAGGTGGACCGCGAGGGCGCGGACCCGAACGGTGCCCTCAACAAGACCTTCGACCTCTTCTTTGAGCTGGGCGCAACGGACGAACAGGCGGACTTCCCCGTCCTCTACGGTTCGGGGCTCGCCGGCTGGGCCGTGAAGGACCTGAGCGACCCGCGGCGCGACAACATGGACGACCTTTTCCAGGCCATCATCGACTACGTGCCGGCCCCCAACGTGGACCCGGACAAGCCCTTCCTCATGCAGGTCAGCACGCTGGCGTGGAACGAGTACGTGGGCCGCATCGGCTGCGGTAAGATCCTGCAGGGACATATCCGCAAAGGGGACCCCTTCGTGCGGGTCTCCACGAAGTGGAACACCACGGACCACACGGGCACGGACTGGACGACCACAGGGCAGGAGAACGCCCGGGTGGTGCAGCTGTGGGTGACCCGCGGACTGGAGCGCGTCGAGGTGGACGAGGTGGGGGCCGGCGACATCGTGTGGCTCACCGGACCGACGGAGATCGACATCGGCGACACCTTCGCCGCAGAGGCCATCGCGGACCGTCCCCTGAAGCCCCTGTCCATCGAAGAGCCAACGGTATCCATGTTCTTCCTGGTCAACACAGGCCCCTTCGCGGGACGGGAGGGACAGGCCGTAACGCTTCGGCAGCTCAAGGCCCGCCTCCAGCGGGAGATGCACGTCAACGTCTCCCTGCGCATGGAGGACCTGGGCCGTCCGGACGGCGTCAAAGTATCGGGGCGCGGCGAGTTGCAGCTGAGCATCCTCATCGAGGAGATGCGGCGTGAGGGGATGGAGTTCTGCGTCTCGAAGCCGGAGGTCATCATGGAAACGCGGGACGGCGTGAAGATGGAACCCTACGAGCTGGTGACCGTCGACGTCCCGGACGAGTACCAGGGCATCGTCTTCGAGAAGATGTCCCAGCGCAAGGGCAAGGTGAAGAACGTCGTCAATCAGGACCGCGGCCTGCTGCGCATCGAGATCGAGATCCCGACGCGGGGCCTCATCGGCTACCGGGGGGAGTTCCTGACCGACACCCGCGGCCTGGGCATCATGTCGAGCTGCTTCTCGGGCTACGCGCCCTGGGCGGGGGACCTCGTCACGCGGAGCCGCGGCTCCCTGGTGAGCCTGGACACCGGAGAGGCCACGGCCTACCAACTGGAGAACCTGCAGGAGCGGGGGACGCTCTTCATCTCCCCCCTGGAACCCGTTTACAACGGCATGATCGTGGGAGAGAACAGCCGGCCGGGGGACATGCCCTGCAACCCCACCAAGAGGAAGCAGCAGACGAACCACCGTTCCGCCACCAAGGAGCTGACCACAAAGCTCGACGTCCCGCGCCGCATGTCGCTGGAGAAGGCCATGGAGTGGATCGAGGTGGACGAGCTCGTCGAGGTCACGCCGCAGTCCATCCGCCTGCGCAAGGCCATCCTGGACGAACTGGAGCGGCGAAAGGCAACCCGAAGGGCCGGGGGAGAATCGGACCCGTCCAACAGGAAGTAAATCCGGGGCACGGGGCGAACATCAGCCTATTGGGCGTCCAGCCGCACCGTCACGCTGCAGTCCGGCTAAAAAAACTGAAGGGGGTCGACTCTGTCCGACCCCCTTCAGTTTTTTAGCGCCAGTCCTCCGCTCTCGTCCTCGCGCTACGGCTCCACGACCTCAGCGCCGCGGAAGAACACCCAGTTGCGCGGAGAGTGATAGATTCCCTTCACCCGGGCGCTCTGCATGGAGGGCGTCGTGTAGAAGTAAAGCGGGCAGACCGGCATCTCGCGCATCAGGATCTGCTCGGCCTTGTGCATGTCCTCAATGCGCTTCGCGCGGTCCATCTGCTCAAGGGAATCCCGGATCAGGGCGTCATACTCCGCGTCGCTGAAGCTGGCAGAATTCTCCCAAACGCCCGTCTGCCACATCTCCAGGAGGCTGCCCGCGTCGAAGAAGTCCACCAGGTAGCCGTGGCGCGCGATGTCGAAGTCCTTCTTATTACGGGTGTTGATGAACACCTTCCACTCCTCGTTATAGAGTTCCACCTCAACGCCCAGGTTCTGCCTCCACATGGCCTGAAGCGCTTCCGCGATGGCTTTGTTCCCGAGGTTGCTGTTGTACTTGCACTGCACCTTGGGGAAGTCCTTTCCGTCCGGATAGCCCGCCTCGGCCAGGAGCTTCTTCGCCTGCTCCACGTCGGCGCGCGGGGGGAGGTACTCTGCCTTGTCCTCAGCGCGGAAGTCCGCCGCCGGGTCATTGGGGTCCACGCCCGGGATGCCGTAGGGAATAAAGCCGTTGGCCGGCTTCTGTCCACCCCTCGTCACCTTCTCGACGATGGCCGTGCGGTCGACGGCCAGAGCAAACGCCCTGCGCACGCGCGCGTCGTCAAAGGGCCTGCGGGCCGTGTTGAAAACGTAAAAGTACGTGCCCAGCGTGTTTCGCGCCTTGGCCTCGCCGCTCTCCAGGAGCTGCGGGAGCATTGGAGCAGGGACAAGGGTGTTGTAGTCCACCTTCCCCCCCTTGAAGGCCGCCAGGGCCGTGTTGACGTCGTTGATCATGACCATGCGGACCTTGTCCAGCTTCACCTTGTCGGCATCCCAGTAGTGGGGGTTCTTCACCACCGTGAGCTCGCTGTTGTGCTTCCATTCCGTGATCATGAAGGGCCCGTTGCAGGGGAAGGAGCCCGACGCGGACCAGCCACGGGGGTCCTGCTCCACCACGTCAGCCCGCGCGGGGAAGAAGATGTGGTAGGACAGGTAGTCCAGCATCAGGGGGCTGGGGTGCTTCAGGTCCAGGCGCAGCGTCCTCTCGTCAACCGCCGTCACGCCCAGCTCCTCCAGCTTCGCCGTGCCCTTGAAGCACTCCTCGCCGTTCTTGATGAAGTAGCCGACGTAGGCGAAGGGGCAGGCGTTCTCCGGGTTGAACACGCGCTGGAAGCCGCAACGGAAGTCCTCCGCCGTCAGCGGCTTGCCGTCAGACCACTTCAGGCCCTCCCGCAGGTGGAACGTCCAGGACAGGCCGTCCTCTGAGACCTCCCAGCTCTCGGCGCACCCCGGCTCCGGCGCGTCGTCAAGGCCGATGCGCACCAGACCTTCGCTGATGTTATAGAGCACCGTGGAGCCATCCACTGCGCTGTTCAGCACGGGGTCGATCGTCCGCGGCTCGATACCCAGGTTGTAGACGATCTCCCTCTCCCCGGCCCACGCCGTCCCCATCAGGCACAGTACGGCCACCAGCGCAAGAAGCCACTTCTTTCCCTTCATCAACACACAACCTCCTTCGAAAAACAATTTGGATGACAGACGGGGGCCAGGCGACCCTGACCCCCCAGCGAGGGTCGAGCGCAGGCCTCGGCTCTCGTCCTATCGCTACGGCTCCACGACCTCAGCGCCGCGGAAGAACACCCATTTGCGCGGCGACATGTAGATCCCCTTTACCCGAGCGCTCTGCATGTAGGGCGTCGAGTAGAAGTAGAGCGGCAGCACCGGCAGGTCCTGCATCAGGATCTGCTCGGCCTTGTGCATGGCCTCGACGCGCTTCGCGCGGTCCATCTGCTTGAGGGAGTCCTTGATCAGGGCATCGTACTCGTCGTTGGCGTAGCCGGCGACGTTCTCGGGAACGCCCGCCTGCCACAGCTCCAGGAGGCTGCCCGCGTCGAAGAAGTCCACCAGGTAGGCGTGGCGCGCGATGTCGAAGTCATGCTTCATGCGGGTGTTGATGAAGACCTTCCACTCCTCGTTGGAGAGCTCCACCTCGACGCCCAGGTTCTGCTTCCACATGGCCTGAAGCGCTTCCGCGATGGCCTTGTTGATAGGGTTCAGGTTGTACTTGTAGACAACTTTGGGGAAGCCCTTGCCGTCCGGATAGCCCGCCTCGGCCAGGAGCTTCTTCGCCTGCTCCACGTCGGCTCGATCGGGCAGGAAGGCTCCGCCCTCCGCCCGGAAGTCCTTTTCCGGCTCCACGCCGGGGATGCCGTAGGGGATGAAGGCCACGGCAGGCTTCTGGCCGCCCATGGCCACCTTCTCCGCCATGACCGTGCGGTCCACCGCCAGCGTGAAGGCGCGACGGACCAGCGGGTTGTCGAACGGGGCCCGCGTGACGTTGAAGACGGAGAAGGAGGTGCCCAGCGTCGGGGCCACCTTCGCCTCGCCGCTCTTGATGAGCTGCGGCGTCATCTGCGGCGGGATGCTATCGATCAGGTCCACCTTTCCCCCCTTGAAGGCCGCGAGGGCCGTGTTGGAGTCCGTGATCATCACCAAACGGAGCTTGTCCACCTTCACGTTGTCCGCGTCCCAGTAGTGGGGGTTCTTCACCAGAGTCATCTCGCTGTTGTGCTGCCAGTCGGCCAGCATGAAGGGTCCGTTGCCCAGGGCCGTCTCGGGCTTGGACGTCCAGCCGCGGGGGTCCGCCTCGATCACGTCGGCCCGCGCCGGATAGAAGATGTGGTAGGACAGGTAGTCCAACATCAGGGGCGTCTGGTACTCCAGGTCGATGCGGAACGTGACGTCGTCCACCGCGACCAGTCCCACCTCCTCGGCCTTCGCCTTGCCGTTGAAGAACGCCTCTCCGTTCTTGATGAAGAAGCCTAAGTGGGCGTAGGGCGATGCGTTCTCCGGGGTAATCGCCCGCAGGAAGCCATAGCGGAAGTCCTCCGCCGTCATGGGCTTGCCGTCGGACCACTTCAGGCCCTTCCGCAGGTGGAACGTCCAGGACATCCCGTCCTCGGAGACCTCCCACTTCTCGGCACACCCCGCCTCCGGTGCGTCGTCGAAGCCGATACGCACCAGCCCCTCAAAAAGGTTGAAGATCACGTTCGAGCCGTCCACCGCGTTGTTCAGCACGGGGTCGATCGTCCGGGGCTCGATGCTCAGGTTGTAGACGATCTCCTTCTCCCCGGCCCACGCCGTCCCCATCAGGCACAGCACGGCCGCCAGCGCAAGAAACCACTTCTTTCCCTTCATCAACACACGACCTCCTTAAGAATATTGAAAAAACGGGCCTTGCCCAAACCTCGCGCTCTCGCGCGACCCGATACGCGCAGATTTATCGATCGCCTCCGTTCACGACCGCCCGTCCGATTCGGACAGGGCGCTCACGGTTCACACCCTCAGGATCAGAGAGGCCAGGAGGGCGACGCGGGGCACCAGGTGCTCCAGAAAGAGCTGCTCCTGCGGGTTGTGGATGAAGTTTCCCACCATGCCCATGCCGTCGATGGTGGGGACCCCGGCGTCCGAGATGTCGTTGCCGTCCGAGCAGCCGCCCACCATGGGAGCCGCCTCGATCCTCATGTCAAGGTCCGCCCCGCACTGCTTCAAGAGCTCCAGCAGGGCGAGGTTCCGTGCGTTCTCCGCCAGCGGCGGGTGCCCTACCCTGACCTCGAACTCTACCTGTGCGCCGGGCAGGACAGCCTTCCGCTCCGCGAGGAGGCTCCTCGTGCGGGGGATCTCCTCCGGGACGCACATGCGCCAGTCCACGGTCGCCTCCGCGTAGTCGCTGACGACGTTGACGGCCTTGCCGCCCGATATGACGCCGGGGCTGTAGGTGCTGCCCTTCCCCTCGTAGTCCGACAGCCCCTTGAGGTAGATGATCTGATGCGCCAACTCCACGTTGGCGTCGACACCCTCCTGGGGGTTGTTGCCGGCATGGGCCGCTTTGCCGCGGCATCGGACGACGATCTCCCCACCGCCCTTGCGGCTGGGCTTGACCTTCCCGTCGGGGCAGGTGGCCGGCTCCGGGACGATACAGGCGCAGGCCCCCCGCGCGCTGTCAAGCAGCAGGCCCCGTGAGCTCTCGGAGCCCGTCTCCTCGTCGGAGTTGTTGACGATGCGGACCCTCTTGCCGAGGGGGAGGCCCAGGTCCTTCAGCGCCTTCAGGGCCCAGACGACGGCGATGTCGCCGCCCTTCATGTCGATGACCCCGGGGCCGTAGAGCACGTCCCCCTCCCGACGGACGGGCACGGACCCCACGGAATGCACCGTGTCGATGTGCCCGACGATCAGGAGGGTGCGCTCCCCCTCCCCGACCTCCGTCACCAGGTGGTCTCCCGCCTCCGTCTGCGGGACCGTCCGGGACACGGCGCCAAGGCGGTCCCGATAGAGCGAGGCCAGAACCCTTCCACAGGCGTCCACGGCGGCCTTGTCCCCCGTAGGGGACTCCGAGCGGACCAGCGCCAGCAGGTCGGCGACGATGTCCTCTTTATGGGCCGAGAGCCAGTCGAAGATCCTCTTCTCTTGATCCTTCATAAAATGTATCGCTTCCCCACTCGTCCGACGTCGGACGGCCTACATCATCGGGCAGCCGCACAGGTGCCCCGGACGGAGCTCCCGCAGCACCGTATCGGCCTCGGCGCACTCCGGCTTCGCGTTGGGGCATCGGGTGTGGAACTTGCACCCGGCGGGCGGGTTCAGGGGGCTTGGAATCTCGCCCTCCAGCATGATGCGCCGCCGGGCGTCCGACCGGTCCGGGTCCGGGATGGGGATGGCCGACAGAAGGGACCGGGTGTAGGGGTGAAGCGGGTTGGTGTAGAGCTCGTTGCTCTCCGCCAGCTCCACGATGTCGCCCAGGTACATCACGGCGATGCGGCTGCTGATGTGCTTCACCATGGAGAGGTCGTGGGCGATGAAGAGGTACGTCAGCCCCAGCTCGGTCTGCAGGTCCTCCAGTGTGTTGACGATCTGCGCCTGAATGGAGACGTCCAGCGCCGAGATGGGCTCGTCGCAGACGATGAACTCCGGCTCCACGGCCAGGGCGCGGGCGATGCCGATCCTCTGCCGCTGCCCGCCGCTGAACTCGTGCGGATAGCGGTTGGCGTGTTCGCCGTTCAGCCCCACCAGCTTCATCAGGCGTCGCATCCGGTCGCCCCGCTCGTCCTTCGGGATGCCGTGGATGGCCATGGGCTCCATCACGATGTCCCCCACCGTCATGCGGGGGTTCAACGAGGCGTAGGGGTCCTGAAAGATCATCTGCATCCGCTTGCGCCACGGCAGCATCGCCCCCTGGGACAGGCGGGTGATGTCCTGCCCCATGAAGCGCACCGTCCCCCCCGTCGGGTCGTAGAGGCGCACGATCGTCCGCCCCGTCGTCGTCTTGCCGCACCCGGACTCCCCCACCAGCCCCAGCGTCTCGCCGGGCCGGATGTCAAAGGTGACGCCGTCCACCGAGCGCACCGTGCCGGCGGCGACCTCGAAGTACTTCTTGAGGCCGACGACCTCCAGCATCGGGACGCCCTTCCCCTCCATCGTCATCGCGCTCCCTCCTTCCTGTCGGCGGCCGACCCCGCCGGACGGTTCAAGAGCCAGCAGGCCGCGTTGTGCGATCCCGTGAGCTCCGTCCGATCAGGCGAGTACTCCATGCACACGCGCATGGCCTCAGGGCAGCGCGGCGCATAGGGACAGCCCGCAGGCGGGTTCAGCAGGTCCGGCGGCTGCCCCTCGATGGGGATGAGCCGCTGCCTCACCAGCTCTTCGGGGTTGGGGACGGAGCGCAGCAGGCCGCGGGTGTAGGGGTGGGCCGGCTCGTAGAAGATCTCCCGCCGCGTCCCCCGCTCCATGATCCTCCCGCCGTACATCACCAGCACGCGGTCCGCCATGCCGGCGATGACGCCCAGGTCGTGGGTGATCAGGATGATGGAGGTCCCAAACTGCCCCTGAAGCTCCTTCATCAGCTCCAGTATCTGGGCCTGCACCGTCACGTCCAGGGCGGTGGTCGGCTCGTCCGCGATCAGGAGGTCCGGGTTGCAGATCATGGCCATGGCAATCATGATGCGCTGCCGCTGCCCGCCGCTGAACTGGAAGGGGTACTGGGTCAGGCGCCGCTCCGCGGGGACGATGCCCACCCGCTTCAGCATGTCCACCGCCCGGTCGTGCCGGTCGCAGGGGATCCTGTGGCGCCTCAGGGACTCCTCCATCTGCCAGCGGACGGTCAGCACCGGGTTGAGGCTCGTCATGGGGTCCTGAAAGATCATGGATATCCGCTTCCCGCGAAGCTCCTCCAGGTCCCGCAGTCGCATCCTCGTGAGCTCCTGGCCGTCGAAGTCGATGCTGCCCCCCACGACGCGGCCCGACGTCCCCAAAAGCCCCAGCACGGAGAGCATGGTGACGCTCTTGCCGCTTCCGCTCTCGCCCACGATGCCCAGCACCTCGCCGCGCTTCACGTTGAAGGATACCCCGCCCACGGCCTTGACCTCTCCCGCCGGCGTGAAGAAGGACGTGCGAAGGTCCGACACGCGCAGCAGGAAGTCCGATGAGTTCATGGCGTTCATGCGATCGTTCATCGTTCTCCCTCCCCTACTTTCTCAGGCGCGGGTCCAGCGCGTCGCGGAGGCCGTCACCAAGGAAGTTGAAGGCCAGGATGGTGACGGAGATCGCCGCGGCCGGAAAAAAGAGCTGCCACGGGTAGATGGCAAGGGAGCCGATCGCGTCGTTGCTCAGCACGCCCCAGCTCGCCATGGGCGCGCTGACCCCCAGCCCCACGAAGCTCAGGAACGCCTCGGTGAAGATGGCGCGTGGGATGGAGAAGGTCAGCGTCACCAGGATGGGGCCCATGGCGTTGGGGATGAGGTGGCGCAGGAGCATCCGTGTGCTGGAGGCCCCCAGCACACGCGCGGCGAGGACGAACTCCTCGTTCTTGATCCGCATCACCTCGGCCCGCACGATCCGCGCCATGGAGGCCCAGTAGGAGATGCCGAGGGTGATGAAGATGCTCTTCAGCCCCGGCCCCACCACCACCATGAGGAGGATGACGTAGATCATCGTCGGGACGCTGTAGATGACGTCCACGATGCGCATCATGACGTTGTCCGTCCGTCCGCCCACAAAGCCGGCGATGCCGCCGTAGATGACGCCGATGAACAGGTTGATGAAGCTCGCCACGAAGCCGACGGCCAGCGAAATCCGCGCGCCGAAGAGCACCCGGACGAAGATGTCCCGTCCGAACATGTCCGTCCCGAACCAGAACTTCAGGCTGGGGGGCTCGTTCGACACCATGAAGTCCTGCCCGTCGTAGGTGTAGGGCGAAAGCCACGGGCCGACGACGGCCATCGCCAGGATGATGAGGATGACCACCAGCCCCAGGATCGCCACCCTGTCCCGGCAGAGGCGCCGCCAGGCGTCCTGCCAGTAGCTCAGGGAGGGGCGGACGAACTCCGCGCGCGTCCTCTCCTCCGGCGACACCGGCTCGAACAGCCGGGGATCGCTGATATCGGGAACCGCTCGTTCCATGCTGCTCATATCCGTCCCCTCCGTCAATTCAGCTTGATCCGCGGGTCGATGAACCCGAGGCAGATGTCCACCACGAGGTTCAGCGAGACCAGAAGCGCGCTGTAGAAGATCGTGACGCCCATGATGGTGGTGTAGTCGCGGTTGGAGATGCTCGTGACGAAGAAGGTGCCCAGCCCCGGCACGCCGAAGACCTGCTCCACGACGAAGCTGCCCGTCAGGATGCCAGCGATGAGGGGCCCCAGGTAGGTGACCACGGGGATGATGGCGTTGCGCAGCGCGTGGATGTAGACCACGGCCCGCTCCCGAAGGCCTTTGGAGTAGGCCGTTCGGATGTAGTCCTGCTGGAGGACCTCCAACATGCTGCTGCGAGTCAGGCGCGAGATGAAGGCCGTCGGGTACCCCGCCAGCGTGATGGCGGGCAACAGGGCCGTGGGCAGCCCCTCCCAGAAGCCCACCGTCACCCAGCCCCAGCGGTAGGCGAAGAAGTAGACGAGGATCGTCGCGATGACGAAGTTGGGTATGGTGATGCCCAGCGTGGCCAGCACCATCGCCGTGCGGTCCTGCCAGCGCCCCCGCCGCAGGGCAGAGACGATGCCGGCGGGAATGCCGACGACGAGGGACAGCAGGATGGCGATGCTCCCCACCATCAGCGAGGCGGGGAAGCCGGAGGCGATGAGCTGGTTCACCGTCATGCCCTCGTACCGGTAGGAGGGGCCCAGGTCGAAGTGCAGAACGTCCCACAGATAGTGCCCGTACTGCACGTACAATGGGTCGTTCAGGTGGTAGCGGGCCATGATCTTCTCCAGGATGAAGGGCGGGATCGCCTTCTCGTCCGTGAACGGCCCGCCCGGAATGGCGCGCATCATGAAGAAGGTCAGGGTCACGACGACGAATAGCGTCAGGAAGCTGGCCCAAACTCGTTGAAAGATATACCTCCGCATTTGGATACCCCCCAGGGTGTTTTAGGATAAAACGCTAAAGCAACGTGTAATTAAAACCTGTTTTCGTTAAAACACACAATTCGAGAAGTTCTGTGATTTCCGATAATAAACGTCGTTATGGTATCACGCGGCGCGCTAAAAGTCCATTATCCTCGAGGCCCGCGGCGGGGCCGCGGGCCTCGAGACAGCGGCTCAGACGACCTGAGTCGCCACGGTCCCGGCGCGGCCGGGAATGGGGCGCATCTCGACGTCCGCCTCCGGGAGGGGCCGGGAGGCGGCCAGGGCCTCGCCCAGCGTCATGAAGGTCAGGGCCCCCTCGCTGCAGGCGTCCATGAAGGCGCTGAAGGCGCCGCTCATCGCGCCGCCCTCCATCTCCGTGTGGATCGTGAGAACGTTCAGCCCCGGCTCCAGGAGGTCGAGGTAATGGTCCGCGGCGTTCTCGGCGGACACCCCGTCGCGCCCCAGCACCTCGTCCAGCGTGGGGAGGGTCGAGGGCACCTGGGGCGTTTGGAACGTCCGTCCCCCCATCCGGGGCAAAAACGGAGCGCTGCCGCGGGTGTCGCTGCAGTAGGCGAAGCCCAGCTCGTCCTGGACCGCCAGACTGTCCGGCGTGGCCTGCCAGCCGGGCGCGGCGCAGCAGGAGGGGCGCGCGCCCGAAACCCTCTGGAAGAGCTCCACCGCCATCCCAAGCTCGTGGCGGATGACGTCGGGGGTCATGCGGGGCAGACGGTCCTGCCACAGGACGTGGTTCCAGGCGTGGATGCCGCACTCGTGCCCCTCGTCCAGGGCGCGGCACAGCAGGGAGGGCTCGGAGGACACGATCATCGGCGCCGGCAGCAGCGTTCCGTAGAACAGGGTCCTGAGCCCGTAGGTGGAGGGCGCGCGGGTGCGCAGCATCTTGGCGAGGAACCCCCTTCGGAAGATGCGTCGCAGCGCCTTCCCCGACTCGTCGGGCCCCATGGAGAAGAAGATGGACGCACGGACGCCGTGCGCCTTCAGTATGTCGAGGAGCCTCGGCAGCCCCTCCCGATATCCCTTCAGCGTGTCGATGTCTATCTTTATCGCCAGGGTGCAGTTCTCTACCGTCACTTCAGCGTTCCCCCCAAAAGGATGCCTCTCTCAAGGTGCGGGCAGGCGTCGTCCCCCTCAAGCCCGTCCTTTTTTCTCTCGCCCCATTCGTCGGCCCACTGGGCCTGCAGGAGCTCCAGGGCGCCCCGCCCTGCCGCGACCAGGGGTGGCCGCGAGCGCAGCACCGTGCCCGGAGAGGCCGCGGACGTCCCCTCCGACGGGCGCGTGCGCCACACCATGAGCTTCCGCCCTCCCAGGAAGGTGAACGCCCCAGGGAAGGGCCAGGCCACGGCGCGGACGAGGTTGTGCAGCGCTTGCGCGTCCTGCGTCCAGTCCATCAGCCCGTCCGCCGGACGCCGCCGCCCGAAGGTCGTGGCGCGGCTCTCGTCCTGGGGCGTCCCCCCGGCCTCTCCGGCCAGGATTGCCCCCAGGCTGCGCCGCAGGGCGGCGCCCGCCGCGGGGACCAGCTTTTGAAAGACCTCGATGGCCGTCTCGTCCGGCCCAATGGGGACGGCAATCCGGTCCACGACGTTGCCTCGGTCCGCCCGCGCGGTCATGCGGTGCAGCGTCACCCCCGTCTCCGGCTCTCCGTTCAGCACGGCCCAGTTGACGCAGGCCCTGCCCCGGTAGCGGGGCAGGAGGGAGCCGTGCAGGTTGAAGGCCCCCAACGGCGCGAGGCTCAGGACGCTCATGGGGATCAGCGACCGGTAGTAGAAGGAGAAGATCACGTCCGGTGCAGCCGCCCGCACCCGCTCCACCTCCCCCGAGAGCGCGTCCGGCGTCAGCACGGAAAGGCCGCGGGCCCTGGCCAGGTCGCCCACGGAATCGAACCATCGGACCTCGCCGGGGTCGTCCCGGTGCGTGTAGAGGAGGCGGACGTCCACCCCCTGTTCCAGCAGGACCTTCAGGCACTCGCAGCCGACGGAGCTGTAGGCGAACACCACGGCGCGGCAGGGCCTCTTTTCGCTCACCTCGCTCACCGCCCCTCCCCCGCCTCCGGGGCCTCTCCGTCCAGGCCGTAGAAGCGGCGCACGATGTAGCGCGGCCGGCGGCGCACCTCCTGATAGAGGCGGCCGATGTACTCCCCGGTGATGCCGACGCAGGAGATCGTCACCCCCATCAGCAGGAAGTTCAGGGCCAGGAGCGTGAAGACGCCCTCGGCCTCCGGGCCGACCCACAGGCGCCGGATCAGCATGAACACGGCGAAGCAGAGGCTCAACACGGAGACGGCCAGCCCCATCATCGTGACGGCCTGCAGCGGGACGAGGGAGAAGCTGGTCATCAGGTCGAAGTTCAGGCGGATGAGGCGAAACAGGCTGTACTTGGAGGCCCCGCTCTCCCGCTCGCTGTGCGCCACCTCGATCTCCACGGGGTTGACCGCAAACTTCTGCGCGAGGGCGGGGATGAACGTCGTCGTCTCCGCCGACTCGTTGATGATGTCTATGATATCACGCCGATAGCCCCGCAGCATACAGCCGTAGTCGTGCAGCGACAGGCCCGTGATCCGATTGGTCAGCCAGTTCACGACGCGCGAGGCCGTGCGGCGGAACAGCGTGTCCCGACGGTGCCGACGGACCGTCCCCACCACGTCGTGCCCCTCCTCGAGGCAGGCCACGATGCGGGGAATCTCCTCCGGGGGGTTCTGCAGGTCCGCGTCCATCGTGATGACGTTCTTCCCCGACGCGGCGTTAAACCCCGCCATGATGGCCATGTGCTGGCCGAAGTTGCCGTTGAAGTCGATGACGCGAACCTCCTCCGGCCGCCGTTTCCACTCCCTCAGCAGGAGCGGAAGGGAGGCGTCGCCGCTGCCGTCGTTCACGAAGACGGCCTCATAGGTCCGCCCCATGCCCTCCAGGACCGGAAAGAGCCGATCGAAGAGCCGGGGCAGGCTGTCCTCCTCGTTATAGACGGGAATGATGATGGAAATGTCCTTGCTTTCTTTCATGGATGCGGTCGTATCACTCAATCTCAAGCAGCCCTCCCTGGTGCAAAAGGCGTCAATGGCGCAAAGCCCACGAAATCCGCCGTCGCGGAGGAATTCGGACGGCGCCGTCCCTCAAGGCACAGCCCCGTCGTCCCCTAAAGACAATGCGTTTTTCAGAAGTTCGTGAACAGGATCTCCTTTTCCGTCTCCCCCAGGCGCACGGGCTCGCGTCCCAGGTCCCGCGTCAGCTCTTCCAGCCTGCGCCGGCTCGCGGCCAGCAGGACGCGATCCGGCCCGTTCCACAGCCTGCGGAGCTGTTCCGCGTTCAGGAACCAGCGCGGGTCCTCCTCCTGCGCTGCGCCGAAGTCCAGCTCTCCCCGACCGCCGGCGATCGCGATGCGGCGGCCCAGGTAGAACGACAGCCCCTGCATCAAGTCCCCGTAGGCGACGACGGTGTCGTCGGCCCGCAGCCTTTCGCGCAGCATGGCGGCGATGGGGCGCCTCGAGTCGCGGGCCGCCATCAGGTCGAAACCCGTCCCGGCCACGAAGAGCGCCGTCAGCGCCAGGAGGCAGAGCAGCAGAAAGCCTCGCGTCCGGGCGCGGAGCAGGACGAAGGAGGCCAGGCAGAAGGCCGTCAGCACAAAGCAGAAGGGGTTCGTCGCCGCCCGAAGGTAGGCGTCCTCCGGACGAAGCGCGGGGTAGACCGCGCCGGCCAGGACGATGGGGAGCAGGATCAGGGCGTTCAGGCAGGCGAATCGGCGGCCGGCCCGCATGGCGGGAGCACCGCCCCTCAGTATCCCCTCGACGGCTGCGCCGATGAGCACGGCCAGGGGGGGCAGGCACGGAAGGACGTAGGGGACCAGCTTGGACCCCGACAGGGAGAAGAAGGCCAGGGGAACGGCAAACCAAAGGCTCAGGAACAGGCCGTCCTCCCGCCTCAGGAGCCCGCCCCGTCCCCGCGCGGCGCGAAAGGCGTCCCAGAGCATCCCGGTCCAGGGCACGAGGCCCCCCAGAAGGATGGGGACGAAGAACCAGAAGGGCTCGTAGCGGCCGTGCTCCGTCGTCAGGTAGCGGGTGAAGTGCTCGTGGACGAAGAAGAAGTCGAAGAAGTCCGGGTTGGCGGCGCAGACGGCCCGAAACCACGGCAGGACGACCGCGAAGTACAGCGCGATTCCCCAGGGCGAGAACAGGCGCGGGATCGCCCTCCACCGCCTCAGGCTGGCCAGGTGCAGCACGGCGATCCCGCCGGGGAGGACGACGCCGATCAGCCCCTTGGAGAGCGTCGCCAACGCCATGGCGGCGTAGAAGAGCAGGAGCGGCCGGCGGCCGGCACCCTCCCCACCCCGAAACCACAGCCAATAGCCCAGCATGGCCAGCGTGAAGAAGAACGTCAGCGTCATGTCGATGACGTTGAGCCGCGAGAGCGCGTACCACAGCACGGAGCTGACCAGCACGGCGGCGGCGGCGGCCCCCGCGCGGGCGCTCCCCGTCATGCGCCTCGCGGCGACGAAGGTCAGCAGGCACCCTCCCAGCCCGAACAGGACGGGAAAGAGCCGGGCCGCCGCCTCGTTCTGCCCGAAGGCCGCGAAGGACGCCGCCGTCAGCCAGTAGTGCAGCGCGGGCTTCTCAAAGTACTTGACGTAGTTCAGCCGCGGCGTCACGAAGTCGCCGGACTCGATCATCTCACGGGGGATCTCGGCGTAGCGCCCCTCGTCCGGGTCGATGAGGCCGTACCGCCCCAGACCCCAGAAGTAGACGGCCACCGCCAGCAGGGCCAGGACGGCCCATGGGATGAGGGGACGCGCCGCCGCCAGCCAGCGGAGGAAGCGAGGCCCCTCCCTGCCGCCCGGCCTCATTCCGCGGGCACCTCAAACGCATCGAGCGTCAGGCGCACGGCCTCCCGCAGCCCCACCTTCGGCCTCCAGCCCATCCGTTCCCTCATCTTTTCGATGGAGGGGACCCGGTTCCTCATGTCGTCGTAGCCGTTCGAGTAGTACTCCTCCGCGGGGACGGAGACGACGCGGACCTTCTCGGCGCGGGGGGCGAAGCGCGGGTCCTGGCGCATCACGTCCAGGATGAGCTCCGTCAGCTCCCGGATGGAGAAGTTGTTGTCCGGGTTGCCGATGTTGAAGATCTGGCCGTCCGCCCGTCCCCCCTCGTTTCGCAAAAGGGCCATGAGCGCATCCGTCCCGTCCCCGATCCAGGTGAAGCTCCGGCGCTGCTCCCCGCCGCCCACCAGGGTGACCTCCCCCCGGTACAGGACGTCGTAGATGATCTGGGTGATGGACCGGGCCTTGCGACAGCGGGCGTCCTCCATCGTGTCGAGCCTCGGCCCAACCCAGTTGAAGGGACGGAACAGCGTGTACTGGAGCCCGCGCTCCAGGCCGTAGGCCGCGATCACGCGATCCATCATCTGCTTGCCGCAGCTGTAGATCCAGCGCATCTTGCAGATGGGGCCGACGATGAGGGGGCTCTCGTCCTCCAGCAGCACGGAGTCGCTGGACAGCCCGTAGACCTCGGAGGTCGAGGGGAAGATCACGCGCTTCCTGTGCTCCGCACACATGCGCACCACCTTGAGGTTCTGCTCAAAGTCCAGCTCGAACGTCCACAGGGGGCTGCTGAGGTAGTACGCGGGCTTCGCGACGCCCGCAAAGGGCAGGACGACGTCGCAGGCGGCCACCTGGGCCTCGATCCAGTCGTTTTCCCTGAAGATGTCCCCCTGATGAAAGGTAAAGCGATCCCGCCCCTCGAAGCGCTTCAGGCTCTCGCCGCAGAGGTCGAAGGCCACGACCTCGTAATCGGACTCGTTCAGGATCTTCTCGATCAGATGGCTCCCGATGAAGCCTCCCGCGCCAGGCAAAAAAATACGCAAAGTCTACAGTCCTCCCAGAATAAGCAGATCGCCCCCTCGTCGTCGGGGGACGCCGCACGGCACCTCCACTCCGGCGGCACAGCATCGTGAAAAGTATAGCAAATATCCGGACGATCCACATCGTAGCGGCGCGAAAAGCAAAAAGTCAGCAAAGGTCAGCGAAACGACGGAGGTACGCATTCATCGATTTTGACGATATAGTCATTAAAGGTCAGTGTTATGATAACTCACGTCGAGGGAGGATGGAGCCGGGGAGGCAACGCCTCCTCTCCGACGGAAAAACGATAAAAAATACTTCTTTCAGGAGGTTGTTTACGATGAGGAACGGATACGCACCGGTAGTCTATGGCCGTTTTGGAGGACCTGCGGCGTCGATCTTCGACAGCATGGATCGTCTTGCAGAGCAGATGGGGCTGTTCCCCTTCGAGGGGAGCGGCGGGCTTTCCGCGAAGACGGACCTCTACCGCAAGGACGGGAAGCTCTGCGTCGAGGCGGAGCTGCCCGGCATCAAGCCGGAGGACGTGGAGCTTCACGTCTACGGCGACCGTCTGACGCTCTCCGCGGAGAAGAGGAGCGAGCGGACGGAGGGCACGGAGGGCAAGAGCTACTTCCGGTCCGAGCGCAGCTGGGGCAAGGTGGAGCGCGTGATCTCCTTCCCCGTCGAGGCGGACCCCGACAGCGCGAAGGCCACCTTCAAGGACGGGGTCCTCACCATCGAGGTGGACGAGAAGCAGGAGGACAGGGCCCACAAGAAGGTCGCCATCACGTCGGGGGATTAGGATCAGCCCTATTCCCTGCGGGCTTTGAAACCGAACGGGGGAACGGCTGCAACAGCCGTTCCCCCGCTCTCATTTTTCATCTCTGCCCCGACTGTCAAAACAGCTTCGCGATCGCGGCGACGACCTCGGCGAGGTCCAGCTGGGTCGTGTTGACGCAGAGGTCATAGTTCAGGCGTCCGCCCCACTCCTGCCCGCTGTAAAACTCGTAGTACTTCGCGCGGCCCCTGTTGATGTCGTTGATGTGCTGCGTCAGCTCCTTGTCCGACATCGCCTTCGCGTCCTCGCCCTTCTCGCGGCATCGCCGCATCTTGCTCGCCATTTCCGCGTAGACGAAGATCCGGAAGGGCCGCATGTCCCGCAGGATGTAGTCCGCGCAGCGCCCCACGATGACGCAGTTCGACGCTGCGGCCATCTCCTTGATGAGGCGGTGCTGTTCCTGATAGACGGCCTGTCCCTGTTCCCACATCGGGTTGACCATGGGGTAGAAGCTGCGCCCCACGTGGATCGGGAACGCCGCGGTGGGCCGATGCTCCACGATCCGCTGCACGTACTCCTCCGAGAGGGAGGTGCGCCTGGCCAGCTCCGTGATGATCTCGCGGTCGTAATAGGCGAACTGAAGGGCGTCGGCAAGGCGGCGGCCCAGCTCCCGCCCCCCGCTGCCAAACTCGCGGCCGATGGTGATGATCCTGTTCATGCCCGTCACTCCAATCTACACGAAAGACAAAAACGTGCCTGCTGTTCTAAACCCGATGCCGGACGGAGGACAAGGAGCCTCAGCGGAACATCACGCGGTTCTTGCCCTTCATCCGCTTGGAGGCGTAGAGCGCCTCGTCCACGCGGTGAAAGAGCTGGGTGGGCGTGTCGCCGGGAACGACGGAGGCCACGCCGACGCTCAGGGTGAGCCGCCTCCCATCCGGCAGGAGGTTCAGGATCGACACCGCGGACCGGATGCGCTCGGCGATCCGCTCCGCGACGGCGCGGCTCGCGCCGGTCAGGATGACGAAGAACTCGTCCCCACCCCAGCGGCAGATCGCGTCGTTGCGCCGCGTGCTGTTCCGCAGGATATCCGCCAGCGCCACCAGCGCCTTGTCGCCCATCGCGTGCCCGTAGGTGTCGTTGATGCCCTTGAAGTCGTCCAGGTCGATCATCAACACGGCGACGTCCTGGGGCTTTTTCGCCCTCTCGCGCAGGACCTGCCGCAGGGACTCCTCCATGGCGCGGCGGTTCAGGAGGCTCGTGAGCGCGTCGCGCTCCGCCAGGACGACGAGGCGGCCCCGCGCGTCCTCCCACTCCTGCGTCATGACGTCCACCATGTGCAGGAGGTGGGCGATGACGGAGGTCTGTTTCTGAAGGTGCAGCGGCGCCACCCGGATCACGGGCTCCGCCCCTGTGGGCTCCCCCTCCCGAAAGCCGACGGTGACCAGCATCAGGTTCGTGATCGAAATCTCGCCACCGTTTCGCTGGACCTCGCCGTACGAGTAGAAGCCTGCAGAGGGCGCCAGCTGGCGGAGAACGTCGAACTCCTGCCCCCGGTTCTCCCGCAGCATCTGGTGCCGGCCAGCGCAGCTGACGGCAGCAATCGCCTCCGGGCGAAAGTCCACCATTCGCCTGTGGTTCGCCACGGCCTCCCGAAGGATGGCGAAGGGGGCGCCGCAGGAGATGCGAAGCCTCTCCCCCACCCGAAGGTCCGCATCCAGCTGGACGCTCCCGTCGTCGAGGAAGGCGTTCATGTGACGCCCCACCAGCTGCCCTCCGCGCTCGAAGCACAGGGGGAAGGCCATGGCGTCCTCCAGCGGGTCCCAGCTCTCCCGCCAGCCCAGGTAGTACTCCAGGACCTCGCCGGCGGGCTTCCCATCAAGCTCACAGACCGTGAAGTCGTCCTTCATGCGTGTGACCATCAGCTCAGGGCCCATGGGCACCCAGCCGAAGGACGAGTTCTCGCAGGCGTGCAGCTCCCGACCACTGAAGAAGACGACGACGATGCCGCGCGTGAGGGCCACATCCCCGCAAAACAGCCGGCGTCCCTCAGGTTCGCTCCAGGCCCAGGCCGTCCCGCCGAAGAAGACGATCTCGGGGCGGACGTGGGAAATCTCCCGAAAGAGGGGGTTGAAGTCTACGCGCATGTCGCTGATCAGGAGGCCGACGGCTCTGGCGTCCGCGTCCTCATCCAGCGCCTGTCGCAGCGTCGTGCCCGCTGTGACCGGGTCGTCAGGCAGCACCATGGCCCGCGCGGAGGAGCGCTCAAAGAACATGAAGGTGAGGGAGCCAAGGACGTCGGAGTCCTCACCCCACTCCGGCGAGAGCCATCGGGTCCCGTCGGTGACGCTCATGTCCACCGTGGCCCCACAGACCTCCGCGCCGGGGAACGCGCTTCGAACGCTCCCCAGGATATTTCCCCAGAGCGGGACCGCCGTGCGTTTCAGAAAAACGACCGCCAGTACGGAATCCAGACGCGGCAACTTCGAGGCCTCGGACTTCGCCCTCTCGACCGCCGCGGCGACATCCTCCCGTCCATTCAGCCAATAAGAACGCTGTAGCACGAAAAACCGCCCCCTCCGTACAAGATCGTCCGCTTCCCCTGCTTATTATACCCTTTCTTCACTTCACAAAAGGAGCGCCTGAGCCCCCACCGCACGATTCCGCCGGGTCGTTCGCCGCGCGGCGGCCCCCGCCCTGCGCCGGGTAGACCCTCCAGGTCAGCGCGCCGCTGAGCCACGGGCTGCCGCCCGCTGCGACGTGGGCCTCCGCCGCCATGGCCGCCTCGGGCGAAGCGTCCCCCCTCGGAACGACGAGGTGCGTGACGCCGAGGGGTGCAAAGGCTCCGGGCAGGGCGGGGAGGCCGGGGCCCTGGAGGAAGCAGCCCTTCTTCCTCGTCAGCTCCTCCCGCGTGGAGAGCAGCCACCGGTCGCGGATTGCCTCCGGGGACAGCCACACCCACTCCGCCTCCCGAACGCCTCGGGAGAAGTCGCTTTGGGGGAAGCAGTCCGGCCCGATGCCCCGGTCATCGAACACCGCGACGCGCCAGCCCCAGTCGCGCATGAAGGGCAGGAGGTCGCGCTCGTACCCCAGCACGGCCACGCGGTCGCCCCGGGCGCAGGTCATGGCGAGGTCCAGCGGGGAACCGCCGGCCCCAAAGGGCAGGAGCGCCGCGCAGGCTGCCGACGCCGCGGCGAACTCCTGGGGGAAGGGCGAGACGTAGAGCCCCGCCAGGCGCGCCAGAGGCGCGCGGATCAGCTCCTCCGTGTGTACGGCCCGCGCCCTGTGGGCCTCCTTCATGGAGTCCGGGACGAACCCGACGCCCCACCGCCCGTCCTCCGCCAGGGCGAAGCTGGCGTGCCAGCCCAGGACCAGGCGGGCCACGCCGCAGTCCGGCACCCTCCGTGCCGCCGCGTCCAACGCCTCGAAAAAGTTCATCGCCCACACCCCCCGCGCTTCCCCTGTCCGGGCCGTCTCCGAAGCCCGGCGGTCTGCGCCTCAACTATAGCACGCGGCGCGCCCTTTTCGGTTGCTTTTTCAAACGTCCTGTGACACAATAAAGGTATTCCTGAGTTCAAAGGCCCGCGAGAGGCGCCTGAGAAGAAGGGCTCATCCCGTACGTTCCGCCGCGCCCTTCGTCACGGGGCGCGGCTTTCTCATTTCGCGGCCGTTCCTTCATCACATCATGGGCACAATTTTTCAGGGGGGGATCGTCCATGGAGACAAGAGTTGCCGTCATGAGCATCGTCGTCGAGAACGTGGACTCCGTCGAGGAGTTGAACGGAATCCTGCACGAGTTCGGGGAACACATCATCGGGCGTATGGGGCTGCCCTACCGCCGCCGGAAGGTCCACATCATCTCCATCGCGCTGGACGCGCCGCAGGACACCATCTCCGCCCTGTCGGGGCGGGTCGGCAGCCTGAACGGCGTCAGCGTCAAGACGGCCTTTTCCAACGTCGTCTTCCGTGAGTGACGCGGGAGGGGACTGCCTTCCGCTGATCCGGGCCCTGGCGGAGCGTCGAAGCCTGAGCCTGGACGAGTACGAGCGCCTCATCGTCCGCCGCACGGAGGAGGGCGCGGCCCTGCTCCGGACGCTGGCCGCCGGGGAGCGGGACCGCATCTACGGGCAGGACGTCTACGCCCGCGGCCTGATCGAGATCAGCAGCTTCTGCCGAAACAACTGCCTCTACTGCGGGCTCCGGCGCGACAACGGACGCTCCCGGCGCTACCGCCTGCCCCCGGAGGAGATCCTGGACTGCACCCGCGAGGGCTACGAGCTCGGCTTCCGCACCTTCGTCCTGCAGGGCGGCGAAGACGACCACTTCACCGACGCCGTGCTCTGCGCGCTCGTCCGGGAGATCAAGGCGCGCTGCCCCGGCTCTGCGGTGACGCTCTCCCTGGGCGAGCGCGGGAGGGCGAGCTTTCAGCGCCTCTTCGACGCCGGCGCGGACCGCTACCTCCTGCGCCACGAGACGGCGGACCCGGCCCACTACGCAAGGCTGCACCCGCCCGAGATGTCCTTTGCAAACCGGATGTGCTGCCTTCGGGACCTGAAGGAGATCGGCTATCAGGCAGGCTGCGGCTTCATGGTGGGGTCCCCCTTTCAGACCGCGGCGGAGCTGGCGAAGGACCTGAAGTTCATCGAAGCGTTCAAGCCGGAGATGTGCGGCATCGGCCCCTTCATCCCGCAGGCGGACACGGAGTTCCGAGGCCGCCCGGCGGGAAGCGCGGAGCTGACCTGCTACCTCCTCTCCATCATCCGGCTCATCCACCCGCCCGTCCTGCTGCCCGCCACGACGGCGCTGGGGACCGTCCACCCCATGGGTCGGGAGATGGGGATTCGGGCCGGCGCCAACGTCGTGATGCCGAACCTCTCCCCCGCCTCCGTGCGGAAGAAGTACGCGATCTACGACGGCAAGCTCTGCACCGGAGAGGAGTCCGCTCAGGGCCTTGCGCGCCTCGCGCGCAGGATGGCCGGCATCGGCCGGCGCCTCTCCATGGACCGAGGCGACGTCAAGCGGGAGGCCTGGCCCGCCTGATTCGCCCGCGATGGAACGCGAGCGCGTCGCCGCCTCAAAGCGTCTAAACCTTAATAATAGTTAAGGAAGCGCTGATTAATCTTCAAAAATTGTTGAAAGCAATCAAGGAACATCAATAAAGGGTATCCTTCAGCGCTTCCCTAAAATTTTAAAATGGGGCTACGCCCCAAGCCCCACGCGCTTCGCGCGGCCTGATGAAGTTTCATACGCTGAAGGGAGCCCATACGGTTGACAGTTCTCAACGACTTAATCAGTGTTTCCCTAAAAATATCTAACAGGGAAGACGACGTTCTGACCTGAAAGAAGGGGTGATCATCCATGGCTGTTTACGATCCAAAGTCGCTCCGCGCAACGGAGTTCATCAACGACGAGGAGATCCTGGAGACGCTGGACTACGCGGACCGCAACAAGGAGAACGTCCGCCTGATCGACGAGCTCCTGGAGAAGGCGCGCCCGCGTCGGACCGCGGGGGGCTGTCAGTGCAGCGGCCTCACCCACCGGGAGGCCTCCGTGCTCCTGGCCTGCGAGATGCCGGACAAGGTGGCGAGAATGTACGAGGTGGCGGAGGAGATCAAGCTGGCGTTCTACGGAAACCGCATCGTGATCTTCGCGCCGCTCTACCTCTCCAACTACTGCGTCAACGGTTGCCTCTACTGTCCCTATCACACGGCGAACAAGACCATCCCGCGCAAGAAGCTGACGCAGGAGGAGGTCCGACGCGAGGTCGTCGCGCTGCAGGATATGGGGCACAAGCGGCTGGCCATCGAATCCGGTGAGGACCCGGTCAACAACCCCATCGAGTACATCCTGGACTGCATCAGGACCATCTACGGCGTCCACCACAAGAACGGCGACATCCGGCGCGTCAACGTCAACATCGCCGCCACCACGGTGGAGAACTTCAGCAAACTGAAGGACGCGGGCATCGGCACCTACATCCTCTTCCAGGAGACCTACCACAAGAAGGGCTACCTCGAGCTGCACCCCACGGGTCCCAAACACGACTACGACTACCACACCGAGGCGATGGACCGGGCGATGGACGGCGGCATCGACGACGTGGGGCTGGGCGTCCTGTTCGGGCTCGACAAATACCGCTACGAGTTCGCCGGGCTTTTGATGCACGCGGAACACCTGGAGGCGGTTCACGGCGTGGGACCCCACACCATCAGCGTGCCGCGCGTCAAGCGGGCCGACGGCATCGACCCCGACGTCTTCGACAACTCCATCTCCGACGACACCTTCACGAAGATCGCCGCCTGCATCCGGCTGGCCGTGCCCTACACGGGCATGATCGTCTCCACCCGCGAGTCCGAGGCGGTGCGGGCACGACTGCTGCAGGTGGGCATCTCCCAGGTCAGCGGCGCGTCCCGTACCTCCGTCGGCGGCTACACGGAGGAGGAGCGCCCCCACGACACGGAGCAGTTCGACGTCTCCGATCAGCGCACGCTGGACGAGGTCGTCCGCTGGCTGATGGACAGCGGGCACATCCCCTCCTTCTGCACGGCGTGCTACCGCGCGGGCCGCACGGGAGACCGGTTCATGAGCCTGTGCAAGAGCGGCCAGATCCTGAACTGCTGCCATCCCAACGCCCTGATGACCTTGACGGAGTACCTGGAGGACTACGCCAGCCCGGAGACGAAGCGCATCGGCTACGAGATGGTGGCGCGCGAGCTGAACCGCATCCCCCGCGAAAGGGTGCGAGCGACGGCACGCGAGAACATCGAGGCCATCCGGAACTCCAACCGGCGGGACTTCCGCTTCTAGGGGACGCCATGGGGCTGAACGACACCCCGTCGGGCGAGCGGGTTCACGTGGCCTTCTTCGGGGTTCGGAACGCGGGCAAGTCCAGCCTCGTCAACGCCGTGACCGGGCAGGACCTTTCCATCGTCTCGGACGTTGGGGGCACCACCACCGACCCGGTGAGGAAGGCGATGGAGCTCCTGCCCCTTGGCCCCGTGCTCATCATCGACACGCCGGGGCTGGACGACGAGGGGGCGCTTGGGGCCCTGCGCGTGGAGAGGACGCTCCGCATCCTGGCGGAGACGGACGCCGCGGTCCTGGCGGCCGACGCCCGGCGCCCGCTCACGGAGCACGACCACAGGCTGCTGGCCCTCCTGAAGGAGAGGGCCATCCCCTTCCTCATCGCCCGCACCAAGGCGGACCTGCTGAGGCCGGAGGAGCGCCCCGCGCCGGGCCGGGACGAGCTCTGCGTCAGCGCCGTCACCGGCGAGAACGTCGAAGAGTTGAAGGAGCGGATTGCCGCCCTCGCCCGGAGCGTGGAGGACAAAAAGCGCCTCATTGCGGACCTCCTCTCCCCCGGCGACACGGTGCTCCTCATCATGCCCCAGGACGGCTCCGCCCCGAAGGGGCGCCTGATCCTGCCGCAGCAGCAGACGGTCCGGGAGGTCCTGGACGCCCACGCCATCGTCGTGGCCTGTCAGGAGACGGAGGTCGCGGAGGCGCTCTCCGGGCTCACCCGCCCTCCGCGCCTGGCCGTCACGGACTCCAAGGTCTTCGCCCGCGCCGCGCAGGACGTGCCCCCCTGCGTGCCCCTCACCTCCTTCTCCATCCTCTTCGCCCGGTACAAGGGGAACCTGGCGGCCCTGGCCCGTGGGGCGGGGCGGCTCTCGCGCCTCAGGACCGGGGACCGGGTGCTGATCGCCGAGGGCTGCACGCACCACCGCCAGTGCGGCGACATCGGGGTCGTCCTCATGCCGGGGTGGATCGAGCGGTACGCCGGCGCGAGGCCCTGCTTCGACTTCGCCTCCGGCGGGGACTTCCCCAGGGACCTGTCGGGCGTTTCCCTCGTCCTCCACTGCGGCGGCTGTATGCTGAACGAACGGGAGATGCAGCGCCGTATCGGAGAGGCGGAGGCCGCGGGCGCGCCCATCGTCAACTACGGCATGGCCATCGCGCAGATGCACGGCGTCCTGCGCCGCAGCCTAGAGCTCTTTCCGGACGTCCTGAAGCTGATGGAGGAGGAGCGGGCCGGGTAGGATACGGCAGGGACGGTGGAAAGCTAGAAGGGGAGGCTGCGTCCGCGCGGCCTCCCCCCGCCGTCCGCGGACGCCGGGGGCAACAAACGGCAGGCGGCAATGACGGAACTAATGATAGAATAGATGGCACTGGCCGAGGTCGAATTTCAGGGGGCGGACGGTTTGGGCGAGAGGGAAGAAAAGGACAAAAAGAGGGCCTCCTTCGGCGGGGCCACGCCCGCACAGGGTCCCGGCCCCGCCGAGATCGAGGAGACGCATCGGGCGGTCCTGCGCCGCTACGCGGACCTTCTGGCGTCCTGCACGACGGCGCGCCTGACGGGCACGCGCGGCGCGGAGGAGCTCTACAGCCTGCACGTCGCGGACTGCCTTGAGTCCGTGCCCTTTCTGCCGCCCACGGGACAGGTCCTCGACCTCGGCAGCGGCGGCGGGCTTCCCGGACTGGTCTGGGCCATCTGCCGGCCGGACCTCCGGATCCTCCTGCTGGACAGCGTCGGCAAGAAGTGCCGCGCCGTGCAGGAGATCGCGGAGGCCCTCGCGCTCTCCAACGTGACGGTCCTCTGCACTCGAAGCGAGGAAGCCGCCCGCACTCGGCGCGAGTCCTTTGCCCTGGCTGGGGCCAGAGCCGTAGCCAGCGCGGGCGTCACGGCGGAGCTCCTGTCCCCCTTCGTGGAGGTGGGCGGGGTTCTCCTCACCTTCAAGGGGCCGAAGCTCGACGCGGAGCTGGCGGAGGTGCGCGGCCGCTGGCAGGGGCTGGGACTCAGGGCGCCCCTCATCTACGGGTACGGAGGGCCGGAGTCCTCCCGCCGCCTCGTCCTGTGGGAGAAGGCTTGGCCCTGTCCCCGCGCGTACCCGCGCCCCGCAGGCGCGGCTTCAATGAAAGGCTGGTGGCTGTAGTGCCAACGTCCGATCAGGCTCCAACGATCGTTGTATCCAATCAAAAGGGCGGCGTGGGGAAGACGACCACCTGCATCAACCTGGCGGCCGAGCTGGGCCGACACGACTACTCCGTCCTGTTCGTGGACATGGACCCCCAGGCCAACGGGACGAGCGGGCTTGGGGTCAACGCCTCGGCCCTGGGAAGGAGCGTCTACAACGTCCTCATCGGCGACGTCCCCATTCAGGACGCCATCCTGACGACGGCCTGGAAGAACGTCAGCCTGCTGCCCTCGTCACTGGACCTGGCCGGTGCGGAGATCGAGCTGGCCAGCGCCATCAGCCGGGAGTCCAAGCTCAAGCGCCAACTGGAGAAGGTCTGCGGATACGACCTCGTCCTGATCGACTGCCCCCCCTCCCTGGGCATCCTCACCCTCAACGCCCTGGCGGCCTGCGACCGCCTCCTGGTGCCCATTCAGTGCGAGTACTACGCGCTGGAGGGCGTCACCCAGCTGGTCCGCACGGTGAACCTGGTCCACGAGACGCTGAACCCGTCGCTTGAGATATCGGGCATCCTCCTGACCCTCTACGACTCGCGCACCCGCCTGGGCAACGAGGTGATGGCGGAGGTGCGCCGCCAGTTCGGCGACGTCGTGTTCGACGCGGTGATCCCCCGCAACGTCCGCCTGTCCGAGGCGCCGAGCTACGGCTCACCCATCGCCTACTACGACGCCAACAGCACGGGGGCCCGCGCCTACGAGGCCCTGGCGAAGGAGGTCATCCAGCGATGGCTGAGCGAAAAGCCCTAGGCAAGGGGTTCTCGGCCCTCCTGGGGAGCGGGGCGGGCGACGCCGCCCTGGAGAAGATCTACCGGGTACGCCTGGAGGACCTCCGGCCGGACCCGGAACAGCCCCGGAAGGAGATGGACGAGGAGGAGCTGAAGCACCTGGCCGCGTCCATCGAGCTCCACGGCATCCTCCAGCCCCTCCTCCTGCGGAGGGAGGAGGACGGAGGCCTCCGCATCGTCGCCGGGGAGCGGCGCTGGCGTGCGGCGGCCCTGGCGGGCCTGCGGGAGGTCCCCGCCCGAATCCTGACCGCCTCCGAGGCCGAAGCGCGCGAGCTCTCCCTCATCGAGAACGTCCAGCGGAAGGACCTCTCCCCCATCGAGGTCGCCTCCGCCCTCGCGGCCATGATCGAGCGCAGCAGCCTGACCCAGGAGGAGTGCGCCGACCGTCTGGGGTGGAGCCGGGCCCTCGTGGCAAACCGCCTGCGGCTCCTCAAGCTGCCGGACGAGGTGCGGGGGCTCCTGGCGGCAGGGCGCATCACCGAGGGGCACGCCCGGGCGCTCCTGGGCGCGGAGTCCGCCGCGAGGTGCGTGGCTCTGGGCCTGCGCGCTGCCGATGGAGCCATGACCGTGCGTCAGCTGGAGGAGGCCGTCCGCCTTCCGGAGGAGGACGAGCCAGTGGCTCCAGAGCTGCCGGCGCCCCCCCGCGGGCGATTCCAGGCCCTGCGGCTTCCTCGGCCGCTCCGCGACTTTCGGCGACGGGGCATCAAGATCCGCGTCGGACGGCGCAGCGGCGCGGGACGCATCGTCTTGGACGGCCTGCAGGGCGTGGACGACGCTCAGCTGCTGGAGGCGCTGGAGACGTGTCTCAGGATGCTCTATCCGGAGGAGGCGGCACGATGAAGGGGAAGGGGCTTCGGGACGTGGCGCTCTTCGGCCGCGTCCTCTCGACGGGCCTGGTGGTGGCCGGTTATGCCTTTCTTGGCGTTTGGCTGTCGCGGTGGCTAGACGCGGAGGGGTACCCCGGCTGGCTCTCCGTCGCCGCCATCCCGGCGGCGCTCCTCTTCGGCCTGTGGCAGGGCTGGCTCTTCCTGACGAAGATCGCCCGTCGGGGCCCGCAGGACGGAAAGCCGCTATGAAAAAGGCCGGTCGGGCACCCTTGCCCGACCGACCTTGACCTCAGACGCCGCCGCTACTTCCTCAGCTTCGACCCTATGGAGCGCAGGACCGTGTTGCGGTCGGGAAGCGCCTCCGTGTCGGCATTCCAATACTGCCGTGCCCGAAAGCGGCTGGTCCAGTCGACCCCAAGAAAATCCATGAGCAGGCTGACTCCCAACACCAGCCACAGCACGATCGCCAGATAGCCCAAAATCCTGAAGCTCAGCAAGAGAGCGCGGTCCGTTGCGCGCTCCAGCCGGTGCACCGTGCCCTCGGCCTCGAGCCTCTCCTCCGCGGTCAGGGTCTTCTCCCTCCGCCGAAGGTTCAGTATCTGCCACAGACCGGAGCCTCCGCGGGCCCACTGCCACAACCCCAAGCCGAAAAAGACGATCCCAGCCCCCAGCCAGACAAACGTCATCATCTTCGCCTCCTCGCCCCAAAGGTTCCTGCCTGACGCCCTGTCACCTGCGTCGGGTCCTCCTCATGATTATACAGGCACCGACCGTTTATGCCAAAGCCCTTCCGGCTCCGCTGAGGAAACGCTGGCCAAATCGTCGAGAGCGGTCAACCGCAGGTCTCCCCTCAGCGCCTGAAACTCCATCGGGCCGCGCGAAGCGCGTGGGGCAGTTCAGGCGCTGAAGGACACCCCTGGTTTGACGATCTCCGATCGCTTCCCACCACTTTTAAGATTGACCGACGTCCCCCTTAAATATAAGCTGAACGATCAAAGTCAGGTAAAAGCCCTTAGCCCGCGCCCTTTGCACGAGGCCCCGTTTACGATACAATGCTTCGCAGGCACGAGGTCGCGAGGCCGCAGCCGACAAAGACCGTGAGGAGGGTTTTATCATGGAGTGGATCAAGGCACCGGCGGACACCCCCGTCTGTCCGGAGAAGAACATCCTGCTGAAGGACATCGTCCAGCTCATCCTGGACGGGGCGGAGACCCCGGAGGCGGTGATGGCCGAACTCGAACTGACGGGCACGGAGGAGGGCACGGACCAGATCCCCGCGATCCTGGACGTCTTCGTGCCCGTGGTCAACGCATGGCAGACCGGCATCTGCAGCGGCGGATGCAGCGGATGCAGCGGCGGGTGCTGTGGGGAATAAGCAAATTTCAAATTAAGGGGAGGTCATCGCAATGCAGGAAAGAACGGGAATCATCACCATGAAGGGCAAGCCCCTGACGCTTCTGGGGACGACGCCCAGGGTCGGAGACAAGGCACCGGACTTCGTGGTCCTGGACAGCGGCCTTGCCGAAAAGAGCCTGAAGGACTACGCGGGGAAGGTGAAGGTCCTCTCCGTCGCGCCGTCCCTGGACACGCCGGTCTGCAGCCTTCAGCTCCGCTGGTTCAATGAGGACGCGGCTCAGGAGCCGGGCGACGTCGTCGTCCTGAACCTCACCATGGACCTTCCCTTCGCCATCAAGCGCTTCTGCGCCGTCGAGGGGATCGAGAACGCCATCGCCCTCTCCGACCACCGCACGGCGTCCTTCGGGACGGCCTACGGCGTGCTGATCAAGGAGCTGCGCCTGTTGACGCGCTCCGTGTTCATCGTGGACAAGGACGACGTGGTGCGCTACGTGCAGGTGGTGCCGGAGGTGACGGACGAGCCCAACTACGAGGACGCCGTCGAGGCCCTCAAGAAGCTGCTGTAACGCACGCCGGGGTGCGGTCGAGGCGGGCGGAACGCCCTTCGGTGGCGCTCCGCCCGCCCCTCTCACTTAATGGCGCTGCACCGGACGTAGTTGACGCCGCTCCCCCGCGAGGAGCGAAGCGTGCCCTCCACCGCCACGGGGTCTCCGTCCTTCTTGCCCGACAGGACGTCCCTCAGCGCCTGATCGTAGACGCGCACCACCAGGAAGTCCTTTCGCGGCGAGCCGTCCAACTCGTGGTTGTCCTGCTTCACGGCAAAACGCACGTACTTTCCCGTGCCCGTCTCGCCCTCCGCCTGCGCTTTGATGAAGTGCACCTGCCCCGCCAGCCTCACCTTATTCTCCCAGCTCAAGGGAAAAACCTCCTTAAAATTTGCTTATCTTATACCAATTCGCGTTTAATATGGATTGCCTCCCCTGAAAGGGGAGGTGGTTCGCGTCAGCGAACCGGAGGGGTTCAGCCAGACGACGCAGCTTATGCAATCGCGTCAACGATTGCGGCGCTGCGTTGGTCGGCTGTGCCGAAGCAAGGCAATGGATTGCCTTGTGGAGGCGTTGACGGGGAATGTCAGACAGGCGCGTCTTATGAAAAACACCCCCCAGCCCCTTCGGAGCAGCCCCCCTTGCAGGGGGGCCTTTCTTGCCCTTTAGACGCAAATTGGTATTATAATGATTTCAGGCATACCGCCCGGAGAACGCGGAGGCCTGCCCCGACGCCGGGGCGGCCTCCGTCAGCTCTGTGCCTCTATAACGTCCAGCTTCAGTGCGGCAAGGTAGAGCTCTCCGCTCCCCCGCGAGGAACGGAGGACCCCATCCACCCAGACGGGGGTCCCCTCCGCCAGGTTCTTCAGCTTCTCCTGAAGCTCGGCGGGAAAGGCGCGCACCGTTAAAAAGTCCTTGCGGGTCGTCCCATCCGGCCATGGGTTCTCGTGACGGATGGAAAAGGGAATGTACTTCTGATCCTTCTTCCTGCTGATAAAGTGCAGGAGGCCTGAGACCGTGACGCTGTTTTCAACCTGAACCATTACACCTCACCTCGTCTTGTCGTGACTGGAACTTCCTGTTCGTGAACGGGAAACGCCGGGCCATAGGACGTCTCGTCGTGGGCGTCCCCCTGCCCTTTGCCTTGTCTTTTATTTTACAACGTAATGGACTAAAGTCAAAGCCCGGAACGGCTCCCCAAATCCGCAGGTTCGGCGGCCTTATCGAGGCTCAAGCCCGTTGTTGTACAGGTAAGCCGACTTTGACCTTGCACCCGTCCGGTGCGGCAGAAAACGCGCAAAACCTGACCTCACCGCATGTTAAAAACTTTGCCTGTGGATTTGGGAGGTGCACGAGTCCTTGACATATTTCTCCCTGGAGCCTAACATGGGAAAATAGAAGTGGAAATATGTATTGTCTGGAATCGTTATAAATTCGGGGGCGGCGCGGGATCCGGGTACGACCTGAGTAAATATACGGAATTCCATGGAAATGCAAAGGCGCGGAGCAACCCGAAGGGGATGCTCCGCGCCTTTGCATGTGTGGAGACAGTTCGGTCGGTTTCGCAGACGTTTTTGTCGGAGAATAACGAGACGTACGGCGGCTTCGATTGCAAATCTTCGATTGCAAATGAGGTACATTCCGGAGAGCGGACCAATGGCGGACTATACGGATTACCCCAACCCGCGGGCAAAAAAACAGCACCTTGCAGGGACTGTTTGCAAAAACAGTGTTAAGCTTAAGTCACCAAACAATAAGCCATCACCTGCGAGGTGCGAAGACCATTATGCCATACAGACGACCAAAAATCGAGGTTAAGACGACAGACAAGATGCAGGACATCACCCCTTTTGCCGGCCTTTTCCCCGTTATCGAACTTTGGAATCGGCTCCATCTTGACGAAGTCATCGATACTTTCATAGGAATCAGGAAGGACAAAGGGTACCGGGACTCCGAGCAGCTTCTGTCGATGGTCCTGCTGAACCTCAGCGGCGGCAGAGCCGTGGAACACCTGAAGTTTTTGAAGGAGCAGGCGGGGCTGAAGAAAGTCTCCCTGCCGTTTCCATCTCCGACGTCGGCCCGGGACTACGCCAGCTGTTTTCATAACGAATCGGAGGACCGGGAGCGGGGTCATGGTCGTTCCTTTATCCCGGCATCGAATGAGGCGCTGAGGGGATTTGAGGAGGTGCACCGCCATCTTCTGAGGTGCGCGTTCGAGGCGTCCGTGCAGGAGGAGTTGACGCTGGACCAGGACGCGACGTTCATCGAGACGGAGACGAGCGGGGCGTTGTACAACTACCAGGGGAAACGGAGTTACGAGGCGTTGAACGTGTACTGTCCGGAGTACGACCTGCCTGTGGCGACGGAATACCGGGACGGGAATGTGAAGCCTGGGCACGGACAGCTGGAGCAGTTGCAGGGGGTATTGGCGCATCTTCCTGCGGGAGTGAGGAAGGTGAGGTACCGTTCGGACAGTGCGGGTTACCAGACGCGTCTTTTGCGCTATCTGGCGGAGGGTCAGGATGCGCGTTTCGGGGTGATCGAGTTTGCGATCTCGTGTCCTGTATACAGGGATTTCAGGGAGGCGGTGGAGGCAGTTTGTGAGAAGGATTGGCGCCCTTTGGGCAACGGCCAGGAATGGGCGGAGGTCGTCTATGCGCCACAGTCTTTGAGTCTCGACAAGAAAGGTCCGACGTACCGTTTTCTTGCCATTCGCGAGGCATTCGAGTTGGAGGGATCGGGAAAGAAGCTTCGACTGTCTCAGGAGCTGCAGGACTCACGGCAGCTGTTCATACCGGAGCTGATCGACGACCTGGAGTCTGAGAACGCCAAGGTGAAGAAGCTGCATCTGACGGAGCTTGGCGGCCACGTATACAAGGTGTTTGGTATCGTGACGAACCTGTTGGATTGGGAGGGAGGAGCGGTAATCCGGTGGTATCGTGAGCGGTGCGGCAAGTCAGAGGAAGTGCACCGTATCCTGAAGGAGGACCTGGGCGGCGGGCACGTCATCTCGCACCGATTTGGGTCGAACGCGTTCTGGTGGAATGTGTCGGTGCTGTCTCTGTCGCTGCACAGTTTGTTAAAGCGTCTGCTTCTGCCTGAAGCGTTGAGGAGTTACCGTCCCAGGACGCTGCGATTTTTGTTTTACACGAGCATAGGGCGTATGGTGCGCCATGCGCGCCGCATGGTGCTGCAGGTGAAAGGGGGAGTTGTGGGGAGTTGGTTTCTGGGAGCGTACCGGAAGCTTGAGAAATTGGCTATCTCGCTGGAATGAGCAGGAGAACGCCGGGCCAATAGCCGAGAGGGGGTGTGGGTGCGAGCCCACGCTGACGGGGTTATTGTGAGAACGGGAAGATATTTCCGTATTTAAAGGCAGCGGAGGGGTGAACAGCCCATTTTTTAAAACTTTTCCTCTGCCTGGCCCTTTACTTTGCCCGCACTTTGCGTTCCCGTGGATTTGGGGATTATATGAAGGATTGACGGAGGTGCGGTCATGAAGAGGCGATGTGTTTTTCTTGCAGCAGTGTTGTCGGTGTTCTGGGGGGGACGGATAGTTTCCGCGGAAATGCAGGTTCGTCTTTTCTCCCCGCCTGATGCCTATGTCGGCGCGCCTTGCCGTTATACGGTCGTGACGGTCGAGGCGATGAAGAGCGCGACTTTGCTAGCGGTCGAGGACGTCTCTGGCCGGGTCCTCCATGAGAACCTGCCCTTGTCGGTCGAAGGCGGAATCTATGCGGCGACGCGCCGGCCCCTGTCCCTTCCGGCTGAGGGCGACTACCGCTTCCGGGCGGCACTGACTGACCACTCCGGGGCAACCTCCTTCTTTTCCTTTCCCGTTCGTTGCCGTCCGGCGCCGAAACCTCTGAGGGACTTTCGGGCCTCCAAGGCCCCCTATTACGTAGGGCAGAGCTTCGAGGTTGCGGCGATCTTCGCATCCCTGCCCGGCAGCGTAGATATCGGTATCCTGAAGGACGGTGATTACCAGGGTGCCGATGTCATGCTGAACAGCGGCGATCTGGAGGCAATCGGGTATCCGACGCCCCGTTCGTCCGGGGTTCACGAGGTCGTCCTGACGTTCGTCGATCCCTCCACTCGGAGGGTATGCAGAGAGTCCATCCCCGTTTATGTCGATACCTACGATCGCGGCGGTGGGGAGATCGCTATCGAAAAGAGTGGCGGAGGCTGTCGCTCCTTTCCATTTTTCATTTCGTCGTTTTTTCTCGTGCTTTTCTTCGTTGTCGTTAAAAGAAAGGTGGAAAGAGGCGGGAGACGTGCAGCCTGCCTTCTTCTGTTGATGGTACCGCTGTCCCTGGCGGCGCTCCCCGCCGGAGCTGCAACCTACAGGGTGACCGACCCGGGGGACGACATGAACGATCCACCCGCCGGAAGCCTTCGGTCTATCTTATGGACGATCCGGTTGCTGGGGACGGAGGGGGATGTCATCCAATTTGCGCCGTCGGTCCATGAGATCGATCTGTGCGGCGTGCTCGATGCGAGTTCGATAAGAGGGCTGAAAATCGATGCCAGCACGGGTCGTGAGGGAGAGCGTCTGGTTCTTGGCCTTCGCGACGGGGGCTACCGTCATCTGCACGCCGCTGGGGATTTCCTCGCCAACGGGCTTGTACTGAAGGGGTTCGGCAGGGGGGACCCTCGGAATACGGGGGAGTGCAATGGGGGCCTGCTCTGTAACTGCAGCGGTTTCGTCCTCAAAGACTGTTCCTTTGTCGACATCGTTGGAGGGGAGAGCGCCGTAGTTATCGACTTAGGCGTTTCCTACGGTCGAGACTCGCGGATGGAGCGCTGTCTGTTTCGGGGGAGATCCCGAAGTGGTCCCGGCACATTGCTGGCGGACGGCGTCAACTTGACGCTGTTGCGAACGTTCGTGGGCTGGAACCGCGCGGACCGCGGGGGAGCAGCGGCTGTCTCCCATCCCTCGCCGTGGCCCTCGGTACACAACACGATTGTCGGCAATCAGCTTGGCGATGTCGTCGTCTCTCCGGATTTCACAATATGCCGGTCGGCGGCGAGGCATGCTGTCGTGGAAGAGGTTCCCTTTGCCGTACATCATGCATTTTTCCCCTCGATAAGGAAGTGGGCACCCGGAGGATGCCTCGTGCTGGAGGATTGCCTTCTCGTCGATAACGAGACGCAATCGGCCGGCGGCGCGGTGAAGGCTCAGGCCCTGACACTGTGCAACAGTACGTTGTTCGGCAACGTCGCGAGGCGGAGCGATTCCGCCATTTTCGGGGTGCAGCCACTCTTTTATGCCTCGTTGCTGGCGGATGGGCTCGAGGACAGCGCAGACGGCGTTGTCCTGGATGAAAACTGCAACCTGGTTGAAGCACCGTCCGCTGGCATGTCGGACGGCACGGTCGGAGAGGTTTTCGAGTCATGGCCCCCGGAGGCCGAGGATCGCGGGGGCCATGCGCCCACGATTCCAATAAGATACGCCGGTCCAGCCGAGGGGAGGGTTTCCGCCGACCTGCCGGCTATGCTGACAGATTACCCCTGGAATTTCCGAGCCGATGCACGCGGCGTTCCACATGACTATTCGAAAGGGGCCTCCGTCGGCGCCTGGGGGTTCGGGCAGGTTTCGCTTCTTCCGGGAAACATCCGGAATTCCACGACGATCGCGTTCCGCCCAAAAGACACGGGCTCGATCAAGGTGAAACTGGTGGAGAAGATAGAGACCGGCTCAGACAGCGTGACGAACTGCCTGAAGGACGTGGAAATCCGTTTCGAGTTGATGCAGGGCAGCAATCTTGGACGGCTGCCCCAGGTGAGGATAACGGAGGACAACGGACGCGCGTTTGCGGTGGTCGATACGCTGGAGGGAGGCGACGGCATGGTCCGGGCTTCGGTTGCAAACAGGCCGTTGCAGTATCTGGATCTGTCGGTCCGCCTGAAGCGCCCAGGGCCTGGGGAACCCACGCCTCGGGACGGCGAGGACGATCTGTATGTCGTTGCGCTGAGCCCCAACAGCACGAAGAATAACATGGAAAACACGTACGTCGCGACATACTCTCGGCCCTGTGCCTACAGCACCGTGTCGATCCGCCGTAAGGGACATCCCGAGGCGGTTGAGAAAGAACTTCCCATCGCGATATCGGACTCCGTCCGGGGGACGATAGGCAAAAGACTGACCTTTGCGGAGAAGGGCAGTTATATTTTCGACTTCAGGATGACGGACTCTGCCGGAAGGAGCTACGAGGACTCGAGGGAGGTCCGGGTATCGGACGTGTCTCTGAAGGTGTTTCGCCTGTCCGACCCTCCATATTATCAGGACAAGACATTGTCTATGATTGCTGTATTCACGAAGGCTCCCAGGGCCGTCGATATGACGCTGACGGATGAGGACGGCAGGGAGTTCAGGCCGGACATCCGCCACTCGGACGATCGGCTGGAGTGGGAGGGCCTTGCCGTGCTGAGGGAACCGGGATACTACGCGGCCCGCCTGGACTACACGGACGGCGGGGATGGTACGGCCCGCAGCGAGCGCTACACCATCCGGGTGGCGGAGTACTATGGCGAGGGGAGCGATACGACGATTGTGGAGCGCGGCGGCGGATGCAATGCCCTGTACGGCGCCGCTGTTCTGTTCCTCCTTGTGTGCCTCTTACTATTTGGCCGGTCCGGAGGAGCGGGAGGCCGCTTCTGATGGGGAAGGTAAAGGTGGTGACGATGTTGAGGAGGAGAGCGATTGCCTTTCTGTTCGCCGCGCTGATGGCGTGGCCCGTGACGTACCTGATCTTTCGTGACCGGGGCAACTGGGAGTTCGTCCGGGTTCCGGGGCGGGAGTACTGGATCGACCATGCGGCGGGCGGCTTTGCCGGGGGCTCCGGCGGTTGGGGCGACCCCTACGTGATCGAGACGGCGGAGCAGCTGGCCCTGGTGGCGAAACGGGTCAACGGAGGGGGGGCGAAGGGGGCCCATTTCCATATCTCGAGTGATATCGACCTGTCGGGCCGGGACTGGGTGCCGATAGGGACGAGGGAAAACCCCTTCACGGGACATCTGGAGAGCACCGGAGCCGTCGTCTCCAACCTGACGATCCGAGGGGACCGCGACGGTCAGGGGCTCGTCGGGGTGATGGAACAGGGGCGTTTGTCGAGCGTCACGCTGGAGAGCGTGGACGTCGAGGGGCGGGACCGCGTCGGCGGGCTCGTCGGGGGCGGGGATTACATAATCATCGGGAGCTGCGGCGTATCGGGCTCGGTGCGGGGAAGGGATCGCGTAGGGGGATTGGCCGGGGACACGAACTGGAGCTATTGCATAGATGGATTCTATCGCGGCGAGGTCACGGGCAGGGAGGAGGTCGGCGGTCTGATCGGTCGGTGGGCGAAGGAGTCCAGAAGGTGGAGCGGCTGCGAGGGGGGAATGGCCAGCGCCAGCTCCTGTGCGAACGTTTGGAACAGCGCCTTTATTCGGGGTGTCGGTGTTATCAGTCGCGTCAGAGGGGCAAAGTGTGTTGGTGGCCTCATTGGCTATGTAGCGGCAAATGGGTATAGCATCTTGAACGGTTTTTTTACGGGCAGGGTGGCTGACGATCGCCATGGATCGACTGTTGCCATGGTGGGAGGCGGGGGCAGTATACCGGATTGGGACTACCGGGAGAATTTCCCCTATGATCTCGTGTGGAGCAAGCCGGGAGCGTGGATTTTTCTGAGAGAGGACGCCCTGTTTGTCCGTGTTTGCGGGGAAAAGGGCACCGTAAGGGAGGTGCGGGTCCCCAGCCGGGAGGGACCTGCTGTCCTGCATGCCGTCGTCTCGGAGCAGGTTCCAGATGGGCTCACAAGCTCGGACAGGGTGCGCTATATCGAGGTGAAGAGGGCATCGGGAATCCCCGAATTGGCCTTTACCGATATCGGAGGTCCCGTTGGCTGGCATGGGATCAGGTTTTTTATATCGATGTATTCCGGAATGGCCGCGGACCACATCAAGCTGCCCATAGACGAGAACTGTGAGAACTTTTTTGCCCCCCGGGGCCTGTACTGCATCCCCTGCGTCAAGTTCCTCGATGACGATACCCTGGATGTGACTTGGGTTCTGATCCGCGTGGTTTAAGGAAAAAGGTGGTGACGATGTTGAGGAGGAGAGCGGTTGTATTTCTGTTCGCCGCGCTGATGGCGTGGCCCGTGACGTACCTGACCTTTCGTGACCGGGGCAACTGGGAGTTCGTCCGGGTTCCGGGGCGGGAGTACTGGATCGACCATGCGGCGGGCGGCTTTGCCGGGGGCTCCGGCGGTTGGGGCGACCCCTACGTGATCGAGACGGCGGAGCAGCTGGCCCTGGTGGCGAAACGGGTCAACGGAGGGGAGGCGAAGGGAGCCCATTTCCATATCTCGAGTGACATCGACCTGTCGGGCCGGGACTGGGTGCCGATAGGGACGAGGGAAAACCCCTTCACGGGATATCTGGAGAGCACCGGAGCCGTCGTCTCCAACCTGACGATCCGAGGGGACCGCGACGGGCAGGGGCTCGTCGGGGTGATGGAACATGGGCGTTTGTCGAGCGTCACGCTGGAGAGTGTGGACGTCAAGGGGCGAGACCGCGTCGGCGGACTCGTTGGCGACGGAGATTACACGCGCATAGAAAACTGCGGTGTATCGGGCTCGGTGCGGGGAAGGGACCGCGTGGGTGGCCTGGCCGGTTATCTCGATTGGAATTTTTGTGAGTTCAACCTCTACCGCGGCGAGGTCACGGGCAGGGATGAGGTCGGTGGTCTGGTCGGCCGGTGGGCGAGGGAGTCCAGGAAGTGGAGCGGCTGCGAGGGGGGGATGGCCAGCGCCAATGTACAAGATATTTGGAAAACCACCCTGATAGGGTTCTCCGGAGTTGTGGGCCATGTGTCCGGAGAGCGTTGGGTCGGCGGAATTGTCGGGTACATTACTGAAAGACACAATTCTTTTAGAAATCCCAGCTTCATGGGTAAGGTGAGCGACAGGCGCCACGATTCAATGGTGGCTCTGATAGGAGGGATTAAGGGTGCACCACAAGAGGCTATTAAGGAAATGCCCTCCTACGAGCTTTTCTATGGATGGGGCACACTGCTTTTGAGGGAGGGCGGCCTGTTCGTCCGTGTGGATGGAGAAGAGGTGAGAATCCCCGGCGAGGAGGGGCCTGCGGTTCTGCGGGCCGTCATCTCCGGGCAGGCTCCGGAGGGGATCGCAAGCTCGGACAGGGTGCGCTATATCGAGGTGAAGAGGGCCGTGAAGAGGGCCATGGAGGTTTACGAGTTGGGCAGCGTCCCTCTGGGCGAGTCGGGGTATAATCCCATGGCCATGTTTTTTACCGGAGGTTATTTCACTGTGGAGGGCGACCGTTTCAAAGTGCTTTCCACGGAAGGCTTGGGAGGAATCTACGCCCCCCGTGGCCTGTACTGCGTTCCCTGCGTCAAGCGCCGGGAGGATGGGGCTTGGGATGTCGTCTGGGTTCTGATCCGCGTGGTGTGAGGAAAAAGGTGGTGACGATGTTGAGGAGGAGAGCGATTGTATTTCTGTTCGCCGCGCTGATGGCGTGGCCCGTGACGTACCTGACCTTTCGTGACCGGGGCAACTGGGAGTTCGTCCGGGTTCCGGGGCGGGAGTACTGGATCGACCATGCGGCGGGCGGTTTTGCCGGGGGCTCCGGCGGTCCGGGCGACCCCTACGTGATCGAGACGGCGGAGCAGCTGGCCCTGATGGCGAAACAGGTCAACGGAGGGGGGGCGAAGGGGGCCCATTTCCATATCTCGAGTGACATCGACCTGTCGGGCCGGGACTGGGTGCCGATAGGGACGAGGGAAAACCCCTTCACGGGACATCTGGAGAGCACCGGAGCCGTCGTCTCCAACCTGACGATCCGAGGGGACCGCGACGGTCAGGGGCTCGTCGGGGTGATGGAACAGGGGCGTTTGTCAAGCGTCACGCTGGAGAGCGTGGACGTCGAGGGGCGGGACTGCGTCGGCGGGCTCGTCGGCGACGGAGATTACACGCGCATAGAAAACTGTGGTGTATCGGGCTCGGTGCGGGGAAGGGACCGCGTGGGTGGCCTGGCCGGTTATCTCGATTGGAATTTTTGTAAGTTCAACCTCTACCGCGGCGAGGTCACGGGCAGGGAGGAGGTCGGTGGTCTGATCGGCCGGTGGGCTAGGGAGTCCAGAAAATGGAGCGGCTGCGAGGGGGGGATGGCCAGCGCCAGCTCCTGTGCGAACGTTTGGAACACTGCTTTGGTAGGGTTCTCCGGAGTTGTAGGCCGCGTGTCCGGAGAGCGTTGGGTCGGCGGAATTGTCGGGTACGTTGCTACAAAAGGTTATTTTCTTCATAGATCGCCTTGTTTCATGGGTAAGGTGAGCGACAGGCGCCATGATTCAATGGTGGCTCTGGTAGGAGAGCTTGAAGGGATGAGGGTGCCGCAAGGGAGGATACCGCAAGGGGTTGTCAAAGAAATGCCCTCCTACGAGCTTTTCAAGTATGGATCGGGCACACTGCTTTTACTGAGGGAAGGCGGCCTGTTCGTCCGTGTGGATGGAGAAAACGATGCGACGAAGGAGGTGAGAATCCCCGGCGAGGAGGGACCTGCGGTTCTGCGGGCCGTCGTCTCGGGGCAGGTTCCGGAGGGGATCGCAAGCTCGGACAGGGTGCGCTATATCGAGGTGAAGAGGGCCGTGGAGGTTTACGAGTTGGGCAGCGTCCCTCTGGGCGAGTCGGGGTATAATCCCATGGCCATGTTTTTTACCGGAGGTTATTTCACTGTGGAGGGCGACCGTTTCAAAGTGCTTTCCACGGAAGGCTTGGGAGGAATCTACGCCCCCCGTGGCCTGTACTGCATCCCCTGCGTCAAGCGCCGGGAGGATGGGGCTTGGGATGTCGTCTGGGTTCTGATCCGCGTGGTGTAGTCGTGTGGCACGTTATGGAGGTGAATACGATGAGAAGGGCTTTTGGGTTCTGTGCACTGTTGGGGCTGGCGCTCTGCGCCACGCCGGCAGGCGCGGCGATCGAGGAGTACGACACGGTCAGCCCCATCAACATGACGATAGACAGCTTCGAGTACATGAACACCGCCTCCCGGGACGCCTTTACCGAGGCGATGCGGCACTGGTCCGTGGCGGTGTACGAGATGACGAACGGCCGGCACCGCCTGGGCCGCGTGAAGATCGTGCAGGGCAAGGGGAACAGGGAGTTCGCTCATGTCAGGTGGCTGGAGAATTACCATGAAAATGGAAAAACCCATGCCGAGACGGAGGCCGGGGCCTACGTCCCCTACCGGCAGGAGGCTGTCAGCCCCAAACATGCCATCAAGATGAGCAGCGAGTTTCTCGGGGGACGCGATAACTTCTCGTCCGATCAAGGGCCGATCGACACGGGGTACACGCTGGCCCACGAGTGCGGCCATTACGTCTACGGACTGTTCGACGAGTATGAAGGAGATGCTTTTAATTGGTGGCCGAGATGGATATATCCCAATAGTCCTCGAACAGGGGACCATATGGTAGATATCATTGTATATAGTGATGATGAGCAACAATCTATTGATACAGCGCATTCTATCATGAGGGATCAAATAAGTGGATTTGCTCTAGATGGGAATCTCTTCCCTTATGAAAGAGCGATGGCGCTGAACTTCTCTACGGACGAGCACTACGGTTTCGACGGCACAAAGTGCCCGGAGGAGTATCAGACGGCCCAGCGGAGGCTCTATCCCAGGACCGTCTCGTGCTGGAGCACGCTGGTGAGCAAGGAGCTGCCTGCTTGGGCCCTTTTGCGCTCCTACAAGCGCCGCTTCTACAGGGACCTCGTCTCCGCGAAGCCCACAGCCAGCTTCGACATCACCCACAGGAACGGCTTCCCTCGGATCGGTTCGACGGAGGCGGAGTTCCGGGAGAAAAGTCCCGCGATCGACGACCTGAAGATCGAGTGGGGCACCACGAGGAATCAGCGTGCCCGGATGATCCTGGTCGAAAACTCGGGAAACCTACTGGAATTTATATTTGGCCTGACCTGGCCCTATACCCCCGAGGTATGTAACCTGGTGGACATGATGCTGACGGCGATCCCGGCCGGGGCGGATGTCGGCGTCTTCACCTTCGACAGGGACGGTGTTCATGAGGTCGTTCCTTTCCGAAAGATAGCAGACGGACCCAATGGAGGCGGGGTTCTACCGGAAAATGCCATCATCAGAGATGGATTGAGTATGGAAACGCAGAACAAGCTGCGCACCCTGCTGCGCCCTCAGGATACTCAGACGGGTATCGACATCCCCTTGTATGACGTCCTGTCGGACGCCATCGACCGCCTTCAAGCGTACATGGATGCCAGGCACATTCTTCTGGGCGATATCGTCGTCCTCGTCGCCCAGAAGCCGGAGGACTCCGAGAAACACTCCGGAAAGACGACCTTCGAGGCCCTGGCCGCGAAGAGCCGTAGCTTTTTTATCCCCCTGTCTTTTGTGAGCCTCAGGAACCGCAGCATCGAGCTCTACCAGCGCTTGAGCCGTGAGACCGGGGGCTATGTCCGTAAGAGTTCTGTTCCCCTCTCGCCGGAGAGGATCCGCTATATCGGCAATGCCCCGTGGCGCTCCTTTCAGGAGGAGCCCTACCTGCTGCTGAACCCCTGGAACGGGCACCTGCAGCTTTTGTGCGCCGACGACTTTGGGGATGTTTTCTCCGGCCATTCGGCCCTCGGAACCTCGCCTCCCCGGACAGTACAGAGCAACACCCAATGGAGAAGTCCGGATTCCGTCGCAGGAGAGGCCGGCCCTTCGATGCCGGAGGCCATACAGGAGAAAAGGGATGCGAAGGTGCGGGGCGAAAGGCTCACAAGTTCGCCCTTCCTTCTGGACAGCCGGATCGGCGCTTTTTCGGCTTTCATCAATATCGTCAATCCCTATCGAAGGTCTCTGCAATGCACGTTGGTGGCGCCGGGCGGAAAAAGGTTCCCCATTGGGGGCATGATTACCGGGATGGATAACAATTTGAATGTCCGCGTGAAGGTGAAACCCTCCCAGGTGGGGTATTGGCGCCTGGAGTGCGAGGGGGCTGGATACAAAGAGGCACAGGTCTCCTTCTATATCGTTGGCGAATCGAGAGGGCTGGAGGCCGGAGAAACTTTGGATGAGGATGGCAAACGGGACGCCGTCGGAAAAGACGAAGTCTCCGTCCGGCAAGAGGAAGAAGGCGGGCGGGGTTATCGGGGGGCACTGTTCCATCATTTGGAGGCGGCCGGCGTATCCGGGGGCGTCTTCAACTCCGCCGAGAACGGAAAACGGCTTCGGCTCCAGTGCAGCACATATGAGGGCGAGGAACTCCTTACGGGGCTCTCAGTCGTTGCCAGGGTCATCCATCCGGCCGGATGGAGCGAGAGCATACACATGAGGGACGACGGCGTTGCGCCGGACCTCGCCGATCGGGACGGCATCTACACCGGGGAAGTGTTCTGCAACGAACTGGGACACTACCAGGTGGTCACGACCGCTGACAATGACGGCGGCGCGTACGTCACCCGCCTGTCGAAACCCAACGACCCGGAGGGGAGCTTCGACTTGGAGGGAAAGTCGCCCTTCTGGGGGGATGCGGTCACGGAGCCGTTCAGGAGGATGGACCAGGTGACGTTCGACGTGATCTACGACCCCGAAACGGCCCGTGCCCCTGATCCTGTGTGTGCGCACATGACGCTGCCAATCCTGAGCATCGGGGACATCGAGGGTCCACAGCACATCCTCGAGGGGATCGAGACGGAGTACAGCGCCGACATCACTCCCGGGGAGCTTGGCACGATGATGGCGAAGTATTTTGCCTGGAGCGTGGACAACAGCGATAAATTCAGGATACTTCCGGACCCCGAAGGGCGCTACAATGTCGTTCGCGTGATTACCGACCGGGATTACGGCTCTTCCAGCGGTCGCCTGCAGGTCTGCAACGCCGTTCCGCCGGCGCTGATACGCCTGGTGGAGGCCCAACGGAGGACGCTCGCCCTGAGCGTCGTGCAGCCTGTGTTTGCGGGAGCGGGCTTTGTGCAGTCCGGCCACACGGTGTTTGAGAACGAGGAGATATTTTTCGAGGGAACGCTGCGCTTGCCGGAGGGGTACGATTCAACGGCCAGCTGGAGCAGGCGTGGCCCCGACCAGGTGGCGCGACTCGTCCGGCAGGATGCGACGGGTTGTACGGTCAGGACGCTGAGGCCCGGGACCTTTACGCTGACCCTGAGCAGCGACGTGTATCCGGACAGGATTGGCAGGACCATTACGGTGAAGGTCATACGGCGGGAAGGTCCGGGCTCTCAGCCGGGGAAACCCGGAGACGATGCGGGAAGCAAGCCCAGGCCCATTCCCGGAGGCGACCCCGGCGGAGATGACGACGTCGATACGGATCCGGGGGATGACGGTGATGGCGGCAGTGGCGGAGGCGGCCCGGGAAGGCCGGGGCGTCCTCCGAGAGGCCCGGAGACGCCCGATCCCGAGGAGCCCGTTCCCCTGCCGCCGGGGGTCTCCGCCGTCCTCGTTGATGGCAGGCCCCTTGGTCCCGGCGGGACGTCCCTGGTTGAGGGCATAAGGAGCGTCTCGCTCGCCTTCCGTTTTGCCAATGCGGTGGAGCGGCACGTGTTGTCCGCATCCCTGCTGTCGGCCGAGGAGGGGCGGAACGAGGCCGAGGCCACAATAGACGGCGCGCGTCTTTCGGCGGACAGATTGGCCCTGACGGCGGACTTCCATCCCCGGACGGAGGGCCGGTATCGAATTGCCTACGGCTTCGAGCGGAAGGACGGCGTGAGGGCGACGGGGAGTTTCGTCGTCAAGGTGACGGGTGGTTCGGGCAGCAGCGACCAGGGGGACGAAAGGCGCGGCGGCGGATGCAGTGCCCTGAACGGAGCCGTGATTTTGTTTCTCCTTGCGTGTTTTTTGCTGCCATGCCGTGCTGAGGGAGCAGGGGACCGCTCTTGACTCGGAACGAGAGGAGAGGACTCATGAAAACGAGAAAAGCGCGCACAAAAAAAGCCTATGTCAAGAACATCGTTCTGTTTTTTTCTTTTTTCCTTTTGGTCCTGCTGAACGTCGCGACCACCTTCGCGTACTTCGGCCACCTGGGGGATGGGTTGGGCTGCATTTTTATGTCGTTGCTCTGGGGATACCTCGCCATGCTCCTCGTCACAGGCCCCTATCTCTTTTGCGTCAGGAGCTTTCCGCCGAGGCCCGATCGCCCTGAGGGCGAACCGGAAATCGGCGAGTCGCGAGTGCTTTCCCTCGGAGAAACGCTGGAATACCAAAGGAGTCGGCTGGGCAGACGGGCGATACGGTCCCTTTTCGCTGTCTTCGGTTGTCTTCTGCTGGGCCTTTACTTCCTTACCTCAAGTTCAGGATACTTTGAATTTTATGAGACATTCTGCGGTTATCTTTTGTTTTTCTGCATGATTTTCTTTGTTTTTTCTTTCTTTACGCACGCATGGGCGTGGTGGGCGCAGAGACGGAGGAACCGAAGGTATTCGCTTACGGGGATGACCCGAAGGGAGGCCATCTGGATGCTGGAGGTGTCCGGTACGATTCGCCGCCGCATGCACTGTGCTTGTTTGTCGGGGGGGCTCTACGTCACAGTCATGGCAGTGTTGGTTTTTCTCCAGATCGTCTGATGTCGGGCCCCGGCTTTCGATGGCTACTGAGGGCGACTACTCTTCCGAGCTGCCCTGACCAACCACTCCGGGGCAACCCCCTTCTTTTGGTTCCTCGTTATTATGTGTGGGTAAATGGGAGGGGATTCTGCAATGGTTTACCTCTCAGGTCAACAATGCGGTTCTTGAGGGGACCAACAGCCTGGTGCAGGCGGCAAAAGCGAAGGCACGGGGGTATCGAAACAAACAGATCTTCAGTGATATGATTTACCTCGTCGCCGGACAGTTACATTTGACAGAATAGTTCCTTACCCACATAGAACAGTGAGGAGCCAGCAGTTTCTATCAATCTTCTATGGGAGGTCTGATTCATGAAGACATTGATCGTCTACTTTTCCAAGAGCGGAAGGACGAGGAAGGCCGCGGAGGAGATCGCATCCCTGCTGGAGGGCGCGGACCTCTTCGAGATCAAGGTGGACAAGACGTACCCGCCGAGTTACTTCAAGACCCTCTTCGAGGGACGGCGCGAGTTCAAGTCCGGCGAACGGCCGCGCCTCGCCGTCATGCCCCCCGACCCCGCGCCCTACGATCGGGTCCTGCTGGGATGGCCCGTCTGGTTCGGGACGTGTCCCATGGCCGTGATCTCCTTCCTGGAGGCCTGCGACCTCAGCGGAAAGGAGGTCTACCCCTTCTGCACCAGCAGCATGACGGGCCCGGAAAGGGGCGTTCGAGACATCGCCGCCGCCTGTCGCGGACACGTCCACAAGGGGCTGAGGGTCCGTCGGGCGGACGCCGAAAGGATCGCCGCGTGGCTTGACGCTCCAGCGGAAGCGAGCTGACCGCGCGCCGTCTCCCTCCCTGAGGCCCTTCGCCGGCGCCCGCCGCTCAGGGACCGGCCGGCGCCGGGCCGTCCGTGGGGACGCCCCTTGTCCTTTCCCGTTTGCAGGCTATAATGAAACGGAGGGGGCGGTCAGGGCGTCCCCAATCCATTCCTTGAGAGGACGAAGATGCCGAGCAGGACCGTCATGGACATGACGGAGGGCGTGATCTGGAGGCAGCTTGTGGACTTTGCCGTGCCGCTCTTCGTGGGGAACATCTTTCAACAGCTCTACAACACGGTGGACAGCGTCGTCGTGGGCAACTTCGTCGGCGCGGACGCGCTGGGCGCCGTCACGTCCACCGTTCCCATCGTCTTTACCTTCATCAGCCTCTTCATCGGGATGACGATGGGGGCCAGCGTCGTCATCGCACAGTACTTCGGGGCCGGGGACGTGCTCAACCTGCGCCGGGCCGTTCATACCGCCGTCGTTGCCACAGTCGTCCTGTCGCTGGTCCTGTCCGCCGCAGGGTATGTGGCGACGCCCGCACTCCTGCGCTTCATGAACACCCCGGCCTCCATCATGCCGGAGGCCGCGACGTACCTTCAAATTTACATGCTGGGCCTGATCGGGCTGATGCTCTACAACATGGGCTCCGCCATCCTGCGCGCGGTGGGGGACTCCCTGCGCCCCCTGTTCCTCCTGATTCTCTCCTCCGTCCTGAACATCGCGCTGGACCTCCTGTTCGTCATCTCCTTCAAGGCGGGCGTCGCAGGCGTCGCGTGGGCCACGATCCTGTCGCAGCTCGTCTCAGGCCTCGTCGTCTTTCGTCTCCTGTTCCGCAGCAGGGAATGCCACAGCATAACCTGGGGCGAGATGCGCGTGGACCGGCACATCCTGCGAAGGATTCTCGACCTGGGGCTGCCGTCGGGCGTTCAGCTGGCCCTCACCTCCTTCTCCAACGTCTTCGTCCAGGGCTACATCAACGCCTATGGCGCCGCCAGCGCGTCGGGGTGGGGCATCTACATCAGGATCGACGCCTTCGTCTTCCTGCCGATTCAGAGCATGGGCATGGCCGTCACGACCTTCACGGGACAGAACGCGGGAGCGCTGCGCCCGGATCGCGTCCGCGCCGGAGTGCGCGCCAGCCTGGGCATCTCCGCAGGCATCACCGCCCTCATCGTCGCCGTCATCTACGCTTCGGCCCCATGGATGGTCGCCCTGTTCAACCGGGACGATGAGGTCCTCCGCTACGGGGTGCTCTTCCTGCGCCTCAACAGCGTCTTCGACCTCCTGAACGTCGTCTACATCATCTACGGCGGAGCGCTGCGCGGCGTCGGAAACGCCAGGACCCCCATGTACTTCATGCTGGGCTCCTTCGTCCTGTTTCGCCAGGTCTACCTCCTCGTCGCCTCGCGCCTGACGGACTCGATCACCCCAATCGCCCTCAGCTACCCCGCGGGCTGGCTGCTCTGCTCCGTCCTGCTGATCCTCTACGTCAGAAAAAACGGCTGGGACCAGGCCCTGACGGCAAACACCCTCTAAACCGCAGCGCACGACAAGGGCCGCGGTCTCCCGCGGCCCTTGTCGTTTTGGATGGAGTTGGGGTTCGACCGAGGCAGGGCCTCGGCGTCGCCTACTTCTTCACCTTGACCTTCTTGGCGGGGCGCTTGGCCGGTGCCTTCTTGGCGGCGGCCGGCTGCTTCTCGGCCGCCGGCTTCTTGCCCAGGGCGTAGGCCGCGCCCTTGCCCGGCGTGGACTTCGGGTCCACGTTGGCAAAGACCTTCTTCAGGGCATCGCTCGATCCGTCGTAGACGGTGGCGTATATCTCGTTGCCCAGCATGTCGTAGTGGCGCAGGTAGGTCACCGCGAACTGCTTGCCGTCCGGCGTGTACTCGTAGCCGTACTCCGTGAAATACAGGCTGCCGGCCACTTCGGGGGAGATGTTGTACTTGGACATCAGGAGGTCCACCGTCTGGCTCTTGATCGAGGTGTTCGTGTAGTACTTCCGGGCGATGGCGAAGGGGACGTTATCCTTCACGCCGTAGTCCAGGAGGTACCACTTCATCTTCACGTGGTCCTGACCAAGGTCCTTCTGCTTCTCCCAGGCCAGCGCCGGGGAAACGGTAACAGCCAGCAGGCCCATCAGCAGCGCGCACAACAGCAACTTCTTCATTAGAACACTCCACTTTCCTTCAAAGTAACGGGGCTTACAACCGCAGCACCGTCCCGTTCGATTCTTGCTATTCTAGCACATAACGCCTCGCTCGGCGTTTGTCTTTGCCACGATTTCGTCCTGCGTTTCGCGTCGCGAAGCCGGCTCACCGGGGGGCGGGCACCACCCCCAGGGCGTAGCTGATGGGACGCTCCCTGCCCTCCGACGGGAAGGTGAAGAGCCGGCCCTTCACGATGAGCTCCGTGGACCCGCCGCCGTCCAAGTTGAGGGCGTAGGGGACCTCATAGGAGCGCAGGATGTCCGTCAGCTCGCTCATCGTAGCGCCCGCGGCGTGCAGCCCGTTGCGGCCGTCCACCGCCAGGAAGAACCACTCCCCATCCGCCGTCAGCCCCACCACGGAGCGCGGGTGGCGCGCGGAGAGCAGCGAATTGGAGAACCCCTCATCGTTTCCCTGCACGACGCCGTCGCTCAGGAGAAGGGGTCCGGCCTGGATGGCGAAGGGCATGTCGCTCCAGCTCTCCCCTCCCGCGCCCACCAGCTCCCCGTTCACCAGGGAGGGCAGGCCGAAGGCGGCCTCGTTTTCGTCGTTCCAGCCCAGGCAGCCGCGTCCGTTGTAGAGCTTGTGCACCTCCGCGCCGTCCCGCCTCAGGAGGCCGATGGGGTACCCCTGCCTGCGCCCCGTCACGGCGAAGAACCCCGCGTTGATGGCGGCGCTCAGGCCGTTGTCCTTCACGATCCGGCTGAGGGGCGTCAGCGCAGCGGGCCCCTCGGACGAGGCCGCAGGGACCATTCGCCAGAGGCCGGGGTCGATGGTCAGCAGGGCCCAGTAGCGCGGCAGGATATCCGTGTTGGAGTTCGAGACGGAGGGAAGGAGGCACACGGCAAGCTTTCGCTGCCGGATCAGGGACGCCAGGCGCCGCGCGGCCCCATAATCCTCCAGCACGGGGGAGCGCAGAAACCACTCGTACTGCGGCTGGAGCATCGACATCTCAAAGCCCTTCGACTTGAAGAACGCCTGAGCCGACTCCGCCGCCGCCTTGTCCTCGAAGCCGTCGGCATAGACGCGCCAACGCGGCACGCCCGTAGGAACCCCATCCCGGTGCAACAGGAGCGTCAGGCCCTCCACGGGCGTGAGCGTCACCTCCAGGCTCAGTCCCTCACTGGCCTGGCTCACCCGATCCAGAAGGAAGCGCATCTCCTTCTCCGTCAAGCGCTGGGCACCACGGAAGCTCCGGTCCCTCGACAGGAGGGCCGGCGTCATGTTCACCGCCACGGCGAGGCAGCCCCGCTCGAAGGGCGTGAGCGCCTTCTCGTCCGAGAACCCCGCCGACACGTCGGACAGCGCTCCCGCCTCAAAGGCCAGCCCCAGAGACTGGATGCACCAGCGCAGGGCCTCACGGCGCGTCACCTGGGCGTTCGGGCCCCCTATCCCATCCGTCACGATCCCCGTCTCCTGCACGAAGGCGACGGCGTTCTTCCCCACGGGGACGTTCGAGGAGAGCCCCCGAGCGTCCAGCAGCGCCGCCAGAAAGGCGCCGCGCGTCACGGCCTCCGCTCTGCAGGGGATCGCCAGAAAAAGGATTGCCGCGAGGCAGAGCGCCCGCGACCGGGCGCGCAGCCCCGAAAAATGAAATCGCATGACCCTTACAGGCCGCCTGCGCCGCATCGGGCAGGGATCACGCTACGCGCTCCCCAAGCTTCCAGACGGAGCGGATGGGCCGGGCTCCGGACAGGTAGGCAAACGTCGCGGGCGTCTCCCCGTCCAGCACCAGGAAGTCCGCCATCCTGCCGCGCTCGATGCAGCCCACCTCCTGCTGCATCCCCAGGGACCAGGCGGCGTTGAGGGTCGCGCCCGTCAGCGCCTCCTCCGGGGTCAGTCCCATCTCCATGACGGCCAGACTGATGACGAAGGCCATGGACTCGCAGTAGCAGGAGCCGGGGTTCAGGTCCGTCGCCAGGGCCACGGGGACCCCCTCCTCGATCATCTTCCGCGCGCGGGCGAAGGGCTTCCGAAGGCTGTAGGCCGTGGCGGGCAGCAGGTCCGCCACGACCCCACCCCGCGCCATGGCCCGGATTCCCTCGTCGGAGGCCGCCAACAGGTGCTCCGCGGAGGCGGTCCGGAGCTCGCCGGCCAGGGACGCGCCGCCCAGGTCGTTCACCTCGTCCGCGTGGATCTTGAGTCCAAGGCCCAGCTCCCGCGCCCTCAGCAGGATCCTGCGGCTCTGTTCGATGGAGAAGACCCCCTCCTCACAGAACACGTCGCAGAAGCGGGCGATCCCCTGCTCCGCTACGGCCGGCAGCATCTCCTCCGTCAGCAGCCGCACGTAGCCATCCGGGTCCGACTTGAAGGGCTCCGGCACGGCGTGGGCCCCCATGAACGTCGGCACCACCGTCTGCACCGTCTCACGCCCCAGGCGCCCGATGACGCGCAGCATGCGCAGCTCCGAGTCCAGGTCCAGGCCGTACCCGCTCTTGATCTCGATCGTCGTGGTCCCGTAGTGGAGCGTCCGCCGAAGCAGGTCTCGGGAGAAGGAGAAGAGCTCCTCCTCCGAGGCAGCGCGCACGGCGCGCACGGAGGAAAGGATTCCGCCGCCCGCCTTCAGGATGTCCAGGTAGGGCCTCCCCGCCAGACGCATGGAGAACTCGGCCTCCCGCCGCGCGGCAAAACAGGCGTGGGTGTGCGGGTCCACCAGACCCGGCACCACCGCCGCCCCTCCCAGGTCGAACTCCTGGTCCGGCGTCCGTCCGGAGAGGCTTCCCTCCACCTCCGAAGCGCTCCCCACCGCCGCAAAGCGTCCGTCCTCCACCAGGAAGGCGCCGTCCTCAACGGAACGGATCCGTCCCTGCTCCGCTCCCGCCGCCGGCGCGGCCCCCAACGTGGGCGTGTAGATCCTGGCACGCCTGAAGAGCTTCAAGGTCATCGTCACAGCCTCCTCAATTCGCGTTCATTCGTCTCGTCCGACATCTTAGCTTTCCGAAAAACCCCGCCGCCGTTTTGGGCAGGACGCGGGGCCGACCGTTATTATAGCGTGCCGACAGGCGGGCTCATTCCGCAGAAGGCAGGAATCGAGCGCGCCCCCGCACGGAAAAACCGTCAACCTCGCGGAGGGGAACACCGGCCAGGTCGTTGAGGACACTCAAACGTATGATCCCCCCTGGTGCCTGATACCAATTCGCGTTTAATAGGATTGCCTCCCCTGAACCAAGCCCGGTTGCCCCCGACAGCACTCGCGAGTTACCCCATGTTTCTTGAGGCCCTAAGGGTGTTCCAGGGAGATTTTCGTGGATTTTCTGATATAATAACAGCGTGATGGAACGCAATACCCCTGCGGTATGCGTGATCGTGATAATGTCTTGAGCCAACACTCGATTCCAGCGGGGACGAACGTTCTCGTCGGGGATGACGGCTTACGCTGACTGAACTGAGGCGAGACAGTCCCATTCGTTATGGGAGCGGGTCAAGACTTTCAGGACACGGTACATGCGGGGATTTTTCAATTTTCAGGGGCCGGAGCGTTCCGGCCCCTTTTGCGTTGTCTTCGGCCCTACCGCTTGTCCCGCCGGTAGACGAACCAGCAGGCCAAGGCCACGAGGACGCCGCCGCCCACAACGTTACCCAGGGTAACGGGCAGGAGGTTCGCCTGAAGCATGGCGCCCCAGTTCAGGTTCGCCAGGGCCTCCGGCGACAGCCCGACGGAAGCTGCCCGCTCCGCCAGGGCCGGGTCCGCCGCGGCCAGGATGCCTGCGGGGATGTAGTACATGTTGGCCACGCTGTGCTCAAAGCCCGACGTCACGAAGATCCAGATGGGAAAGAAGATCACCAGCACCTTGCCCGCGATGTCCCGCGCGGCGAAGCTCATCCACACCGCAAGGCAGACCAGCCAGTTGCAGAGGATGCCCAGGAAGAAGGCGTTCTGGAAGGACAGGGCCGTCTTGCCGGCGGCCGTCTTGATGACCGAGGCCCCCAAGAGCCCCCCCGACATCCCCCACTGCCCGGACAGGCACACCAACCCGGCGGTGAGAAGCGCGCCCGCGAAGTTCCCGGCGTAGACGACGAGCCAGCTGCGCAGGAGCTGCCACGGGGAGATCCGCCCCTCGGCCAGGGCCATGAGCATGAGGGAGTTCCCCGTGAAGAGCTCGCCCCCCGCCACCACCACCATGATGAGCCCTGCGGCGAAGAGCGCGCCCGCCAGGGCCTTTGCCACTCCGGCGGACTCCACCGTGTGGACGGCGACGCAGGACCCGGCCGCCCCAAACGCGATGAACGCCCCCGCCATCACGCCGAGGATCAGCTGGTTCGTCACGGACATCTCCGCCTTCCGCTGCCCCACGCCCACAACCAGCTCCGCGACCTCCGCGGGGCTCAAAAAGTTGCTCTGCATTCCAAAATCCCTCCCTTCTTCATACTAAATTAACAGATCAACCGGCTAAATGCAACCGCCCCAAGCCTCGTGGAAGCAGCTTTCAGGCCTCCCGGGGCCGAAGGCGGGGAGCGTCCGCGCCGCGGGCCATCCAGGTGAAGGTTGGCGCTTCAGCAGATGAAAAAGCCCCCGACGGACTTTTTTAGCCCGTCGGGGGCCTCGCTTCAGGATTCGGACGTCATCGATTTTTTTTCGGAACGATATCGCCCTGTTTTTCGAGGAAGAACGAGCCGATGAAGCCCTGCAGCTTCTCCGCCGTGGAGGCCAGGCCCTGTGCGGCGCCGGCGATGGATTCGGCGGCCCTGGTCGTCTCGCGGGTCGCGGTTTGAATCGAATCGGCGGCCTCAACCACGCCGTGATTGGCGTCTGCGACGTGCTGTATGGCCGACGTCATCTCCTCGGAAGAGGCGGCCTGCTCCTCGGATATCGCGGCGATGTTCTGAATGGCATCGTTCAGACGGGCAATGGCGTCCATGGCGCCGTTCAGCTTCTGCTGCGTCACCTCCGCCGTCGCCGATGTCTCGATCAGGAGCTTCTCCGTCTCCTTCGTCGCCTCGACGGAGCTTTCAGAGTGCTTTTGAAGGCCCGCTATCAACTTCTCGATCTCCTGAGCCGCATGAGCCGATTCCTCGGCCAGCTTGCGCACCTCCTCGGCGACGACGGCGAATCCCCGCCCCGCTTCTCCCGCCCTCGCGGCCTCGATGGCGGCGTTCAAGGCGAGAAGGTTCGTCTGATCGGCGATGGAGGTGATCGTGGTCACGAAGGAGGATATCGCGTTGACCGACTCCCCAAGCTCTTGAATCTGGGCGATGCTATGGCTGGACTTGTCCTTTGCCTCCCTCATGCCCGTGACGACGGCCCCGACCTCATCCACGGCGTTCTTGGAGACGTCCGCCACGCGGGAAGCCTGTTCGGCGCTCTCGGTAGCGCTCTGTGCGCTGGACTGAGCGCTGTCGGCAATCTCCGAGACGGATGCACGGGTCTCCTCCGTCGCGGAGGAGGCGGAGCTGACGACGCCGTTGACGCGCTCGATGGAAGCCGAAACCTCTTTCATCGATGCGAGGGTCTCCTCGGACAGGGCCGCAAGAGTATCGGCCTGTCTCGAGGTTTCGTCAGCCTCGATCCGGATGTTGCGAAGCGTTTCGGACACGGAAGCGATCATCGCGTTGAGCTCCCTGGACATGCCCGACAACTCGTCGCGTCCCGTCTCGTCGAAGCGGACCGTCAGGTCGCCCCTGCCCAGTTCGACCGTCGCAGCACTCATGCCTTTGAGGGAGCGGGAGAGGCTGCGCATGATGGCGAAGATGAGAAAGCCGATGACGAGGAGCGCCGCCGCAGCGATGAGGACGAGGAAGACCGTCAGGCCATGCACCATCGAGTGAATCACCGATATCGGGAAGAACACGATAAAGAAGAAGTCGTGGCCTGCAGGCGCGTAAAAGACGCGCCGCCTTTCCCCGTTGTTGAGGTAGTCTGCGAAGCCCGTCCCACCGCCCACGACTTTGACCGCAAACTGATGGACGGACGCATCGAACTCCTGCCCATTGAGGAGGTTGGCCTTCAAAACGTAGTCCTTGTTGCTGTGGGCAATGAACGTGCCGTCCTTCTGCACGAGGGCGCCCGATCCCTGACCGAAGACCTTCTGGCTAACCACAAAAGCGCTCAGCTTGTCCAAATCCACCTCAATAGATGCCACGCCCACCAGTTTGCCGGAGTCGTCATAAACGGCCTTTGTGGCTGCAATCACCAGCTTCCCTGAAGCAGCCTCGACATAGGGAGCGCTGAACTTGGTCGCCCCGCGGTCGGCCACAGCCTGCTGATACCAACCCCGCGTCCGGGCGTCATACCCCGCCGGGGCCACCCACTTGCCCTCGGAGCTTGCGATGGCCAATAACCCGGTGGACTCGAGCGCCAGGTAGAGGTTCAGGATGTTCTTGTCCTCAGCGTTCTTCAGAATCTTTTCGCAGATCGCCTCAACGTTCCTTGCCCCGGCATCAGGGTTCTCTGCGTCGATGTAGGATTGGCGCATGGCGGCTGCAGCAACGTTTATGGTAGCGATGTAGCGGTTAAGTTCACCCTGGACGATGTTTGCAGCCCCAACTGCAATTTCGGTGCCAGAACTCTTCAGAAAACTGTCGAGCATTGCTCCCGATCGAACGTAAGTCACGCTGGTCATCAAGAGGATCACCAGGAAAATTGCTCCTGCGATCAAGCGCAGTTTTCCACGAATAGACATAAAGAGTCCTCCTCCAGAATTTTACAAAGTGACGATACAATTCCCCTCCTAAAAATTGTAATTCCGCCGCATCAGTTTGTCAAGCAAAACCCGCCCGTTCGTGCTCATCTCCGCCCTCGCACGAGCAGCCGTTCCAGCAATCTCAAAGATCGACCTCCAGGGGGACGCCGCGCCACGAACAACAGGTTCCCGACGGTGTCTTTTTGCTTTTTTCGAGATATCTGGCATAATAATAAATCAACGTGCAAGTTGGTCGGTAATCATGAACCGCGAAAAACTTTCGGACAAATTTTAAGGAGGCGGAGCAGGATTGTACTCTTGCAAGCTCATCATCAGCTGCTACGGGCTTGACGACGTTTCCCTGAGCGTCCTGAAGGGGGTGGCGCCGCTTCCGCGCTTCATCCACTACTTCCAGCCCTTGAAGCCGCTGGGAGGTCTGCCTCGGAGGGATCGCCAGATCGTCATCCTCGACGAGAGCGCGGGGCTCTCGGAGGGAGATTTGTGCGCGTCCATTGATGGGGGTGCAAAGCGTATCCTCTGCACCTCCCGTCCGAAGAACCTGTCCGAAAAGGACCTGGCACTGTGGGACGACGTGTGGGTAAAGCCTCTCTCCCCCGCGATGCTGCGTTTTCGTTTTCAACGCATCCTGCGGGAGATCCAGGCGGAGAAGGACCTCTGGACAGCTCAAAATCAGCTGAATCAGACCATCGATCCCCTGCCGGACCTCATCTGGTACAAGGACCTGAAGGGCGCCCACGTCAAGGTCAACGACGCCTTCTGCCAGCTCGTCGGGAAGACGAAAGAGGAAATCCAGGGACGCGGACACTACTACATCTGGAGGATGCCGGAAGATGAGGGGGCGAAGGACGAGTACGCCTGCCCCGAGACGGACAAAGAGGTCATCCGTCAGGGAAAGACCTGTGTCTTCGACGAGGAGGTCAGGGGACCGGAGGGCCTGCGCCGGTTGAAGACCTACAAGACCCCCATCTTCGACGAGGACGGTACGATCATCGGCACCGTCAGCGTCGCACGGGACATGACGAAGGAGTTGAAGTTTCAGCAGCAGCTCCTGGAGATCGCCCGGCAGGACGCCCTCACCGGTCTGGCCTCGCGCTGGTACTTCCAGAACTACATGCAGTCCCACCAGGACGAGGAACACGTCATCTGCGTCTACCTGGACCTCGACCACTTTAAGGAGGTCAACGACACCTGGGGGCACCAGACGGGCGACGCGGCGCTCGCCGCCACCGCTGAGATGATGCAGCACACCTTCCCGGACGCTTTCATCGCCCGACTGGGCGGGGACGAGTTCATGATGGTGTTCTTTGGGGACCTGTCGGTGGAGGACCTCAAGGGACGGGTGGACCAATTCATTCAGGACATGGCCGCCTACTTCCACAGCTCCGATAAAATGGCGAACCTCACCATCAGCGGTGGAATCACCAAGACGACCGAGAGCGAGACCGGTTCGGCCATCGACCACCTCATCCACCGGAGCGATCTGGCCCTCTACCAGGCGAAGCACAGCGGGCGCGCCTGCTGCGTCATCTACGACCCCTCCATGGAGAAGGAGCGCCGCGTCAGCGACAAAGGCGCCCCCGGCGGCGTGGACCGCCGCAAACGCCTCACCCCCAACTGGGGAACGGGCTGCGGGCCGGAGGGCGAGCGGGACAGAAGAAGACAGGATGAAAGATAGCGGGGCCTGGCCCCGCTATTTCATCTCTTAACGCCCATGTGATTGATTCGGTTGGCGCAGTACCCCGCCCCGAAGCCGTTGTCGATGTTGACCACCGTCACGCCGCTGCTGCAGGAGTTCAGCATCGCGAGGAGCGCCGCCAGACCGCCGAAGGACACCCCGTAGCCCACGCTGGTGGGCACGGCGATGACCGGACACTCCGCCAGGCCGCCCAGCACGCTGGCCAGGGCCCCCTCCATGCCCGCCACCGCGATGAGGACGCTGGCGCTCATGATGTCCTCCAGGTGGGAGAGGGTGCGATGGAGACCCGCCACGCCGACGTCGTAGAGCCGCTGCACCTCGCTGCCCAGCACCTCGGCCGTCAGCGCGGCCTCCTCCGCCACGGGGATGTCGCTGGTCCCCCCCGTGGCCACAATAATGCGCCCGATCCCATCGGGCTGCGGCAGGTCTCCCACGATGCCGACGCGGGGCTCCTCGTGGTAGTCCAGCGCGCAGGACCGGCCGACGGCCTCCGCGGCCTCCGGCGACAGGCGCGTGATGAGGACGGGCCCCTGTCCGTTCCGCCGCATCGCCTCCAGGATGCCCACTATCTGCTCCGGCGTCTTGCCCGCGCCGTAGATGACCTCCGCCGCACCCTGGCGGACCCTGCGGTGCAGGTCCACCTTGGCGAAGCCCAGGTCCTCGAAGGGCTTTTCCTTCACGTGCAGCAGCGCGTCCTCGACGCTCATCGTCCCTTCGCTCACCCGCTGGAGCACCTGGCGGACGGACAGGGACATGGCCCTCAGCGTTTCGTCAAAAGCCGTGCGGCCCGCAGCGTGTTTCTGGCCAGGACGGACGTCGTTACGGCCCCCACGCCACCCGGCACGGGGCTCACCATGCTGACGATGGACGACACGGCCTCAAAGTCCACGTCGCCGCAGAGCTTGCCGTCCGGCCCCACGTTGATGCCCACGTCCACGACGATGCTCCTGTCCGTCACGCAGTCCGCGCCGATCATGCCCGCCTTCCCCGCCGCGGCGACCACGATGTCCGCGCGACGGCAGACGGCCGGCATGTCCACGGTCTTCGTGTGGCAGATCGTCACCGTGGCGTTCGCTGCCAGCATCAGCATCGCCAGCGGGCGCCCCACCACCATGCTGCGCCCCACGAGGGTCACGTTCTTTCCCTTGAGGTCCACCTCGTAGTGCGCCAGCATCTCCATCACCGCGCCCGGCGTGCAGGGGGCAAAGCCGTCCCTCGCGCCCGCAAAGACCATGGCCGAGCTGATGGGGCTCATTCCATCCACGTCCTTGCGGGGGTCAATGGTCCGGCGCGCCGCCTCGTCGCTCAGGCCGCCTGGAAGCGGGCGAAACAGGAGGATGCCGTGGACCTTCGGGTCCGCGTTGACCTTCCCGAACTCCGCGTCGAAATCCGCCTGCTCGATGTCCTCCGGCAACTCGTACACCTGCGTCGTGATGCCCAGCCCGGCAAAGCGCTTCAGGGCTCCGCGCTCGTAGGCCAGGTCGTCCCCTCTGGCCCCCACCCTCACGATGGCCAGCTTCGGATCCACGCCCATCCCCTTCAGCTCCGCGTGCTCCGCCAGGAGCGCCTCCTTCATCCCGACCGCAACCTCGGCCCCCTTCATGACGACGGTCATTTGAACCAGCTCCTTTCTTTATTCAAGTTTCCCAATCCAAGATTAAGAACGACGACGGTGCCGCGCCCCCACAGGACGCGGATAAAACTCCCTTTTAAATTATTGTACCGTATCCGGCTCGTTATTTCGAGCCTGACGTCCGTCGGGACGTCGTGTTATACTGCGTTCAAAAATCTATGCGGACGGGGACGTGAGACGATGAGTACGGCTGCGATCGACACGGTGATCTTCGACATCGGAGGGGTGCTGGCGAACTTCGACTGGAACGGCTACGTCCATCGCTGGGTCCGGGACGAGAGGGCCATCCAGGAGATCAACGAGGCGCTCTGGGGGACGGGACTGTGGGACGAGTTGGACCGGGGCGTGCTGAGCACGGAGTCGATCGTCGAGGGCTTCATCGCCGGTGCGCCCCGCCGGGAGGGCGAGATCCGCACGCTCATGGAGCACGTGGGGGGCTGCGTGAGCCGGCTGGACTACGCCGTCCCGTGGATTCAATCGGTCAAGTCGACGGGCCGGCGCGTCCTCTTCCTCTCCAACTACTCGCGCCTCATCATGGACGCCAACCCCGGCGTGCTGGACTTCCTGCCCGCCCTGGACGGCGGCGTCTTCTCCTGCGACGTGAAGCTCCTGAAGCCGGACCGGGCCATCTACGCCGCCCTCTGTGAGCGATACGCCCTGACGCCGGGCCGATGCGTCTTCATCGACGACCTGGAGCCCAACGTCCAGGGGGCGCGGGACTTCGGGATGCAGGCCATCCGGTTTCAAAGTTACGAACAGGCGCAGGAGGCCCTGAGCGCGATGCTCGGAGGCGACGCCTGAACGGTGGGTCATCCTCACCGTATGACAGAACGGGTACGACGAGGAGGCGAAACGCAAGTGAGCACGACGGACGGTGCGATGGAGACGGGCTGCTGCCCCTGGGCCCTGATGAACTCGGAGATGCGCCGCTACCACGACACGGAGTGGGGCGTCCCCGTCCACGAGGACGGGAAGCACTTTGAGCACCTGATGATGGAGGTCATGCAGTGCGGGCTGAGCTGGAACACGGTGCTGCAGAAGCGCGAGGTCTTTCGCCAATGCCTTGCGGGCTTCGACTGGAACCGCCTGGCGGCCTTCACCGGAGAGGACGTGGCCCGCGCCATGGAGACTCCCGGCATGATCCGGGCCACGCGCAAGATCCAGGCCATCATCGACAACGCCCGCTGCTTCCAGAAGGTGCGGGAGGAGTTCGGCAGCTTCAGCGAGTACCTGTGGGCTTTCACCGAGGGCAGGACGATCCTCTACGACGGACACCAGGCGGGGAACATCCCCGCCAGCAACGCCCTGTCCGCAGCCGTCAGCCGGGACCTGAAGGCGCGCGGCTTCAAGTTCCTTGGGGCAGTGACGGTCTACTCGCACCTCCAGTCCTGCGGGGTGGTCAACGACCACATCGAGGGCTGCCCGCGGCGACGCCAGCTCATCTCAATCGCCGACGTCGTCCATCGGCCCCCGGAGGGCGAGGAGGGCGTCGGACGCGCTGAGCGCAGGGCAAAGGACAAACCCGGCATCCAGCAGGAATGAAGAGCCCGGCGAGACCGGCTAAGGGGACCCCTGCAATGCAAAAACTTGTCCTCCTGTTTCTGGACTTCCGTCGAGCCGAGAGGTTGGCCCCCCGGACGCCACAGGGTGAGGAAGGTTTGAGGGAGGAGCTCCGCCAAGCAAAAAGGGCGTCCACGTTTAGGACGCCCTCTCCTGTGGCCGACCTTCAGGACGAGGACGACAAGCTCCCCGTCCCGGATCGCAGATCAGCCGGTAGTCTCCCACGTGGTAGCGCCAATACCCCGAGAACTGACCGGTCAGGGCCGCCCTCTTTTCTCGTGGATAGGGTGCGGAGGACAGGGCGCTCAGAAAATTCACTATCCGCGTATGGGCGGATTTGCCCAAGCGCTCGCTAAAGGTTTTTGTAGACATCTTTTCTGTGTGCAACTCGGACAACACAGATGACAAGACGCTCGTCATGCACTTCATAGACGACCCGAAACTTCCCGACCCGGACGCGCCAGGTATCAGCTCGTCCCTGTATCTTGCGGCTCCCACTTGGATAAGGACAGGACACAAGGCCTTTCAAAACTTCGATGATTTGCCGTTGGACGCTCGAATCGAGGCGGGCTATTGCTTTCAGGACATTCTTTTTGACCTCAAGGGCATAAAGCATCGTAAAATTCAGTCAAGCCCCAGGGCTTTAAGCGCGTCCGCCAGGGGAACCGTCGGGTCGTCCTTGTGGGCCTCGATCCATACGATATCCTCCTCGTCTTCCTGGGCTTCCAGGTATTGCAGGAATGCCGCATAATGGCTCACCCTGTCCAAGTCCTCCTCGGTCAGGTTTTGGAGTTGGCGATACAGGCTCTTCCTCTTCGCTGCCACAGCTTGAATCATCCCTACCCCTCCTCCCCCTTGGCCACCGAGATCGCGACCTCGATTTCCTCTCGCAAAGCCGCCCGCTCCACCTTGCGGCGCCCCCATACGGCAGCAAACCCTTGGGGGCCGGGCTCGTATGCCTCGACAGACGACCGGGGAATAACCCACGTGTTGCCGATCTTCTGGGCTCCATACAAACGGTGTTGATTGCACAACCTCAGAATCTGGCTTCTCCCCAGCTCCATAATCGCTGCAACTTCTGTGACGCTGAGCAGACTCTTATCATTCAATGCAAATCCCCCTCATTGAGGTACGCTTCTTCCGCCGTCTCCATCACCAATTGTGTGTCCACTTTGTCGCTTACACGCCCCTTCCAGATGGACTGTTATAATTACACGGTAAAAGACAAAAAGCCGTTTCTCCCGAATGGAAAAACGGACATTTTGGAAGCGAGGTGACAGGAATCTTTGCACTGCAAAGCTCCCCATGAGCGACGGCCTATTTTCTTTATTTTTGCTGCTTTTCCCCTGTAAACCCCTGCAATCCCTATATGGCGAGCTTGGGCAGATTCGAACTGCCGACCTACGGCTTAGGAGGCCGTCGCTCTATCCACTGAGCTACAAGCCCGCAAAGGAACTATGTTAATATAACATAAAAAGCCGTACTGTCAAATGCAATTTCAATCGGGAGGTTGAGGGGCAATGCATGAGGCGTTGATTCGATCCTTCGACGGGACGGAGCTCTACCGCTGTACGGACGAAGCTCCAGGGGCAGCGTTGGGAAGCGTTCTCCTCCTCCACGGGCTGGGAGGACACTGCCGGCGGTTCGACGCCGCATCGGCCGCGATGGCCACCGCAGGGTGGCGCGTGACGCGCTTTGACCTGCGGGGGCACGGCCGCTCTGGCGGGGCGCGGGCCGACGTCCGGGACTACCGGCTGTTGGTGAAGGACGTGCGCCTCATGGCGGACGCCGCCCTGGCGGAGCGGCCCGGCCCGCTCTTTACCGTCGGGTACAGCATGGGAGGGCTCCTCTCCCTCCTGCTTGGCGTCCAGCGGCCCGAAGGGATATCCGGGCAGGTCCTGATCGGAGCGCCCACCCTGGAGACGGGGCGCTATCGAAACTTCCGGCGCCCTCAGGTACAGCGCCTGCTGATGCGCTGCTCCCCCTCCGTCGGGGAGGACCTCCTGACCCCGGACGAGGCGGCGCGGCACGAGTACGAGAGAGACCCCTGGGTGCTCCACGCCTTCGTCAACCGGCTGCTCGTCGAGGTCTTCGTGAAGGGCATGGACGACCTCACGGCTGCGCTCCCCGCCCACCGGCTGCCCTTCCTGGCCCTCCACGGCTCGGAGGACCGCATCGTGCCACCCGCGTCCGCGGAGAACCTCCGGGTCCGTTCCGCCTCGCCGGACGGGACGCTGACCATCCTGGAGGGCGCCTGGCACGACCTCCTCCACGGGCCGGAGCGGGACAGGGCGATGGAGCTCATCCTGGGCTGGCTGAAAGCCCACGCCGCCGCGGAGGCGTGAACCTCCCCACACCCCACTCCCTCGAAATCGAGGCCGCTCTTTGGGGCGGTCCCGAGAATTTTCCTCCTGTTTCAGGGACAATTTGGATATAATGAGAGAACGCGCCGGGGCAACAGGGCGCACAAGCGGCTGGGTCCAACGTTAGCGCCACAGGGCGCCCGATCTCGATTGACTGGGGGCATTTCTATGTGCGGCATTCTTGGTTACAGCGGGAGCAGACAGGCCTCACCCGTTCTGTTGGATGGACTGGAGAAGCTCGAGTACCGGGGCTACGACTCCGCCGGGCTGGCCGTCCGCGACGGTGAGGACGTGAAGGTCGTCAAGGCGAAGGGGCGGCTGAAGGCCCTGGCGGGGCGAATCAACTCCGGCAGGGCGCTGTCCGGAACCTGCGGCATCGGGCACACGCGCTGGGCGACCCACGGCGTCCCCTCGGAGGAGAACGCCCACCCGCACTGGAGCGACGACATGACCGTCGTGGCGGTCCACAACGGCATCGTGGAGAACTACCAGGAGTTGAGGGAAGACCTGCTCAGGAACGGGTACACGTTCTACTCCCAGACCGACACGGAGGTGGCCGTCAAACTCATCGACCTTTACTATAAAAAAAGCGGAAACAACCCCATCGCGGCCCTCACGAAGGCGATGAAGCGCATCCGCGGCTCCTACTGCTTTGTCCTCATGTTCAGGGAGTTTCCCAACGCCGTGTGGGGCGTGCGCAAGGACAACCCCCTCATCGTGGGCAGGGGCGACGGCGAGTCCTTTCTGGCCTCCGACGTCTCGGCCATCCTCCAGCACACCCGGACGGTGTACTACATCGGCAACATGGAGATCGTCGAGATCTGCAAGGGGGACATCCGCTTCTACGACAAGGACGGCGCCCCCCTGAGCAAGATGTCCACGGAGATCAAGTGGGACGCTCAGGCCGCGGAGAAGGGCGGCTTCGAGCACTTCATGATGAAGGAGATCCACGAGCAGGGCCGCGCCGTGAGGGACACCCTCCGCTCCGCGCTGAAGGAGGGAACGCGGCTGGACATGAGCGCCACGGGCCTGACGGACGACGCGATCAGAAACTTCAGTCAAGTCTACATCCTGGCCTGCGGCTCCGCCTACCACGCGGGCGTCGCGGCCCAGTACGTCCTGGAGGACCTGACGAAACTCCCCGTGCGCGTGGAGCTGGCCTCCGAGTTTCGCTACCGCAAAATCCCGCTGGCCCCTTCCGCTCTGGCCATCGTCATCAGCCAATCGGGCGAGACGGCGGATACCCTGGCCGCCATGCGCCTGGCCCAGGAGAACGGGATCAGGACGCTGGCCATCGTCAACGTGCTGGGCAGCACCATCGCGCGGGAGGCGGACAGCGTGTTCTACACGTTGGCGGGGCCCGAGATCGCCGTGGCGACGACCAAGGCCTACAGCGCCCAGCTGATCGCCTGTTACCTCCTGGCCATCCACTTCGCGAACGTCCGGGGCACGATCTCCGCCATCCGCTACCGCGACCTGCTGCGCGAGCTGGAGACTCTGCCGGAGAAGATCGACGCGGTGTTGGACGAGAAAGAGCGCATCAAGAACGTGGCGGAGCGCTTCAAGGACGCGCGCGACGCCTTCTTCTTGGGGCGCGGGCTGGACTACGCGCTGGCCATGGAGGGCAGCCTCAAGATGAAGGAGATCAGCTACGTCCACTCCGAAGCCTGCGCGGCCGGCGAGATGAAACACGGCCCCATCAGCCTGATCGAGCCGGGCGTCCTGGTGGTCGGGCTCATGACGCAGTGCGAGCTCTACAAGAAGACCGCCAGCAACCTGATGGAGGTCAAGAGCCGCGGCGCGTGGCTCCTGGGCGTCACCAACCGCGGGAACGACGCCCTCAGGGACGACGCGGACCTCGTCTTCCTTCTGCCCCAGACGGACAAGCACTTCACCTCGAGCCTCGCCGTGATCCCGCTGCAGCTCCTGGGCTATTACCTGGCCTGCGCGCGGGGGCTGGACGTCGATAAGCCCAGGAACCTGGCCAAGAGCGTCACCGTTGAATAGGGCGGACAGGGCGCAGGAGGGGGGAGGCCCGTCGGCTCCCCTCCTCCTGTCCGATCGCGAGGAGCCCCTGCCCGCCGTCAGGCTGATCGCCCTCGACCTCGACGGGACGCTGTTCAACGAGAGAGGCGAGATATCGCGCGAGGACGCCGCAGCCATCCGCGAGGCCTCGGACCAGGGCGTCACGGTCATCATCTCGACGGGGCGCCCCTACTGCGGCGTGCCCGTAGAGGAGGTGGCACCCCTCGGGGTGAACTGCGCGCTCACGGTCAACGGTGCCGCCGTCTACACGCTGCCGGACCGAAAGCTCCTCTTCGACGACTGCATGGACACCCGGACCGCGCTGGGCGTCCTGCGCGACCTGGAACCCCTGAACCTCTACTACGACGTCTTCGTCGACGGGGACGCCTACGCCCGCGAGGACCGTCGGGACCTCCTGGAGCGAACCGTCCTGCCGGAAAGCGCCAAGGCCTACATCAGGCGCACGCGCATCTACGAAAGCGACCTTCTGGGGCGCATTGAGCGCGAGGCGCTTCGCGTCCAGAAGGTCACCATCAACTTCTGCCGGCAGGGCGACGCCCTTCCGGGGCGGGAGGAGGCGGAGCGCATCCTGGCCGCCCACCCGGAGATCACCTACGTCTGCGGCGGCAACCACAACTGGGAGTTCAACCGGGCGGGCGTCGACAAGGGCAGCGGGCTGTCGCGCCTCATGGAGCTCATGAACGTTCCGCTGTCGGCAAGCATGGCCTGCGGCGACTCCGAAAACGACCTGGCCCTGTTCAGGACGGCGGGCGTCAGCGTCGCCATGGCCAACGCCCCGGAGGGGGTCAAGCGCGCGGCGGACTTCATCACGAGGTCCAACCAGGAGGGCGGCGTCGCCCTCGCGATCCGACGCTGTCTTCGGGGAGCATAGGCCCTGCGTCGGGGGTCCGTCCACGCCGACCGCCCCGGCCCCGCGCAGCGACGGCCCCCGACGCGCACGCCAGGCTGAAGCCTCCTCTCCACCAGCAGCCCGTCAGCTGATCTGCCAACGGACCCGACTGCCCTCCGAGTCCTTGCTGACGATCAGCTGGTCCTCGATCTCCTGCTTCAGCTCCGTCACGTGGGAGATGATGCCGATGAGGCGGCTGCCCGCTATCCGCTGCAACACCCTGACCGCCTGATTTCGCGTTCGGTCGTCCAGGGAGCCGAAGCCCTCGTCGATGAAGATCATATCCAGGCTGATCGACGAGGCGCTCTCCTGGATCAGGTCCGCCATCCCCAGAGCCAGCGAGAGGGCCGCCACGAAGGACTCGCCGCCGGAGAGCGTCCAGACCCTCCGTTCCCTGCCGGTGACGGAGGAATAGACCACGAGGTCCAGCCCCTGATTCCTCCCCTCCCCCGCCTGGTCCTCCTGCACCAGGCGGAGCTCGAACTGCCCCGCGGTCATGTCCTGAAAGCGGGTGTTCGCCGCGTGCAGGATTCGCTGCAGGTAGTGCCGCTGCACGAAGGTCTCAATGTCCATGCGGGCACCCGACTCCCTGCCCCCCAGCCCCCGGTGCAGCCCGTTGAGCCGGGCGTGCTCCCGCGCAACTTGCTTCCGCTCCTCCATCCTCGGCGACAGGGCGCAGAGGGCGGCGTCGTCCGCCTCAAAGGCCCTGTCGAGTCGCGCCCAGGCGGCCCGGGCCTTTTCCAGTTCCTCTTCCGCCTTGTCCCTGGCTCTTTCCAGGTCTTCCATGACGGGCTTCTCACGTCCGTTCACGGCCTTCAGGGCCGCGTCGCGCGCGCCCTCCGCAGCCGCCTTTTTCTTGCGGTGCGCCTCCACCTCATCCAGCAGCTCGCCCACGTCTTCCCGACCGTACCGGCGAACGGTCTCCATCCAATCCGCCTCGGACAGCTTCTTCTCGTCCATGAGCGCCTCGTAGGCCTGTCTGCGCCGCTCCGCCTCCTCCCTCTGAAGGGGCAGTTCCTCCGCGAACCGGGCGATCGCAGCCTCCGCGTTCTCCAGCGAGCTCCGCGCCGCCTGCGCCGCCTCGCGAGCGGCCTCGAAGGTCGAGTCCGCCTTCCGCTTCGCGACCCTGGCCTCGTCGAGGGCCGACTGCGCGTCCGCCACGGTCGCGTAGTCCCGCTGCCCTTCGAGGCCCCTGAGCTCCGCCTCGGCGGCGGCGAGGGCGCTCTCCGCCTGATGAGCCGTCCGAACCGCCTGATCGACGGCGATCGTCAGTGCCTGCCGCTGTTCGTCCACGCTCTTCAGGGACTCCTTGATGCGGCTCAAAGCCTGCGCGCCCTCCTGAAGCGCAACCCCTTCCGCCCGGATCCCGGCCCTCCAGCTTTCCAACAGCGCCCGCACCTGATCCAGGCTCGGCGCTTCCGACGCCTCCGGAACGCTCCTTGCCAGGCGCTCCTGCAGGCGTGCCAAGGCCCCCTTCAAGGTCCTTTCCTTCTCCTCCAGGAGGCTCAGGGCGGAGCCCGACGCCGTGGAGCGCTTCGTCAGGTCCTGCTGCAGGCTCGCGACCTCCTCGGCCAGCGCATCGACGACCTCCCGGGTCAAATCCCGGCTGCCCTCCGGCAGCAGGCAGGGGCGCGGGTGATCCAGGGAGCCGCACACGGGACAGGGCTCGCCCGGCCTCAGCTTTTCCCAGGCGATGAACCCGGCCTGGGCGTCCAGGAACTCCTCCTGTCTTCGGACGTACTCGTCCCTCTTGCGGTTGTACTCCTCCCTGACGGAGGCATACTCCCCCTGCAGCCGCTCCGTCTCCGCCCTCTGCCGTTGGGCGTCCCGTCCGGCGTCCTCCGCCAGGGACACCTCCACCATGAGGTCCTCCGCCTCCCTTCGTCGGACCTCCCAGTGCGCCAGGCGCAGGTCCGCACCCTCCAGCTCCTTCTCCCGCGCCCGCCACGCCGCTTCCCTGGCCTCGAAATTCATCAGAGCGTCTTTGGCCTGGAGCGAGGTCATCTCCGCCGCGCTGAGCGCAGCGCGCCACTCCTCGAACCTCTCCGTTGTGGCGCGGATCCGCTCCAGCACTTGAAGCGCCCTGCTCACGCGCTCGGACACTCGCGTGAACTCCTCGATCCCCGCCGCCTGGACGGACCGGGCCTCTGCCTCGGAGGCCTCCGCCCGCTGGCGGTCCAGGTTGAGGTCCGGAAGGGACCCCTTCAAATCCGCCAGCTTTCTCTCCGTCTCCGCCGCGGCCTTCTCCGCGTCGCCCATCCTCTGATGCAGGGGCTGAATCTCGCAGGCAGCGTTGATCTGGATCATCAAGCGGCCTGCCTCCTGAATTCGCCCCTCCTCGGCCTCACATTCGGCAAGCGCCCTCTCCGACCTCTCCAGCTCCTCAAAGGCCCGTGCGAGGTCCTGAGCCCCGGTGTAGGCGTCGCGCGCCTCGTCCCGCCGCCTGCCCGCCTCGTACCGCTCCGACGCAGCGAGGGCAGCTCCTTCCTTGAGCCTGCTGCAGAGGGCGCTGAGCTCCGCCAGAAGGGCCTCCATGTCCATGACCGTCCCTCCCTCGGAGGTCAGGAGGCGAGAGCGTATCTCCTTCAGCCGCTCCATGCCATCGAGCTCCTCCGGGATCACGACGTGTCCCGCCTCGGCCTGAAAGGCGCTGCGGATCTCCGTCACCCGTTTGGCCGCATCGTCCAACCGGCGTTTCAACTCATCCACGACGTCCTGATAGAGCCGGGTGCGGAAGAGCTTCCGAAAGATGTCCTTCTTCTTGTCCGCTCCAGCGCAGAGCAGCTCCATGAACTCCCCCTGGGCGATCATGGCCACCTGCATGAACTGCTCCTTCGTCAGCCCGACGATCTCTCCGATCTTCTGGTTCGTCTCCCGCAGATTCCCGGTGTACACCAGGCCGTCCGGCATCGAGAGGGAGACGGTCTCCCCCTTGGGCCTGGAGCCGGCCTTCTGTTTCAGCGACTGGTGGCAGCGAGGGGTGCGGGTCACGGTGTAGTGCCTCTTCTCTCCACCGTGGACCTCCGAGAAGGTCAACTTCACGAAGGGCTCGGTATCCAGGTCCGCGAACTGACTCTGCAGGTCCTCGCCCTGCCGCCTGCCCCCGCTCCTGCCGCTTGCGCTCGTTTCCCCGTAGAGGGCGAAGACGATGGCGTCAAAGATCGTGGTCTTGCCCGCGCCGGTGTCCCCGGTGATGAGGAAGAGCTTTTGGTTCGGCCGGGTGAAGTCCACCGTCGTCTCCTTGTTGTAGGAGCCAAACGCCCTCATGGTGAGTGTCAGCGGTCTCATCTCAGTGCGCCTCCTGAACGCTGTTGATCACATCCTGAAGGAGCGAGCGCTCCTCCTCGTCCAGCTCCCTGCCGCCCCACTGTTCTTTCAGAAAGGAGCCACAAAGCTCAAAGGGGCTCATCTCCGCCTCCGCCGCCCCCCGCCCGGCACGGTCGCCCGCCCGTTGCGGGAGCTCCCGCCGGATTTCGAGGAGGTTCGGGAAACAGGCGCGAAGGCGATCCTGCATGTCGAGGACGTCCAGGTCCTCCTTGTCCGTCAGGACCACCGTCACGTAGTCCTCGCACCCCTGGCCCAGGACCTCGGAAAAGGCGCCGGTTATGACGCGGACCTCGCGGAGCGGGGTCAGGGGCAGGACGGAGGTCTTCACAGAGCCCTTTTCCCCCAACTCCACCACGATGATGCCCTTTTGCTGCCCCGCCTCGCTTACGGAACAGGCCAGAGGTGTTCCACAGTAGCGGCAGCGCTCGTTGCCGACCTCCATCGGCTTATGCATGTGCCCCAGCGCCGCGTAGTCAAAGCGCTCCAGGACGTCCGACCTCACCCCGTCGATGTCGCCGACGGTGCGCACCTCGGAGTCCATGCGCTCCACTCCCGACGGGACGGCCCCGGAGGGCAGGTAGAACTGGTGGCTCACCAGGACGTTCCGCTGCTCCGGGTCGATCGTCTCCCGATCGATCAGCCGGTGCAGCGCCTCGTCGTAGGAAAGGCCCCGCGGCGTTGCGTCCGCAGCCTCATCCCCGCCGCCCGATGCGTCTGCGCCCGCATCCAGGACGAGCCTCACCATGGAGGGCTTCACGAAGGGGAGCAGGTAGAAGTTCACGGGGCCAAACTCGTCCCAAAGCACCACCTTCTCGATGAAATCCTCTGGGGTCCGGGGCGGGAGACCCACCATGTGGATTCCCCGCCGCTGCAGCACGCTTCGAAAGAGGTTGACCCGCGGGCCGCTGTCGTGGTTGCCGCTGATCATCATGATCTCCGCCGTGGGGACCGCTCCCGCAAGCTTCGAGACGAAGCGGTCGAAGAGCTCCACCGATTCGACGGAGGGGATCGCCTTATCATAGATGTCTCCGGCGACGACGACGGCGTCGGGGCTCACCTCCCCGGCAGCCCTCACGATCTGGTCAAGGACGTACTCCTGATCCTCCCGAAGGTCCCGGTTGATGAGCTTCAGGCCGATGTGCAGATCCGACAGGTGAAAGAATTTCATGCGCGCACTTCCTTTTTGCACTGATTTTAAACCTCAGCACGACGCCCTCAGGACTTCGTGGGATCGCACCTCTCCGTACTATTGCATATATCTTACCGCAAATTCCATTTTGGAGGGCCGAAAACACAACCGCTCCGGCCACCAAACGCTGTGTCGTGGCGCTCAGCCTTGCCCGAAACGACGAGCGCGATCTTGACAAAGTGGCGCTGTGCCGTTAAGTTTAAGCCGTGACGGCCCTTTGCCGACAACACAGACTTTGAGTTCAGGAGGCGTTATGTCATGAGGAGTTCGCTGCTGCAAAAGTGCCTGCTGTCGATGGCGGCCCTGTCCTGCCTGGTCCTCTCCGCGTCCCGCGGGGTTGCCGCGGAGCACTGGACGGAAGTGTTTTTCAATCGATGCCTGGCCCTGGAGAAACAGGCCATCTCCCTGGCGGAGAGGACGATTCGGGACGACAAGCCCTCCGCAGAGCCATCCCGGTACTGCCCCCTGGAGGAGAAGGACATCGACGACCTGTGGTTCCTGGAGTGGAAGAAGAACGGGACGACCGTCTCGGGGGCCTCTCAACAGAAGGGCGGAAAGTACCACCCCTACGGGATTGAAATAAGAGATCCCGACATCGTCTTCCCCGGCGGGATCCGCGTGGGAGCCGGCACCGAGGTTTTGGAAAGCTACTTCAAAGGCTGCCTGAACCGCTCCGACTACCCCGAGGACTTCGACTCGGAATATCTGGAGTACGAGAACGAGCTGCCCCCCTCCGGAACCGCCTCCATCGGCTACCTGGAGCAAAACTCCGCCTTCCTCATCGAGTGCAAAGGCGGCAGGATCACCTCGATCGCCTACGGGGTGCCGGTCGACATGATGCGCCTGTATTAGGGCCTCCCAAACGACGGGCTGAGCGGCGAGCGGAAAACGCGAGCGTCGCGCTGTGGGGGTCAGCCCCAAAACCGTAGGCAAAGTTTTTAACGTGTGGTGGAGACAGGTTTTGCGCGTTTTTCGCTGCACCTGACGGGTGAAAAATCAAAATCGGCTTAACCTGTGCGACGACGGGCTTGAGCCTCGATCAAGTCGTCACAACCTGTGGATTTGGGTCAGCCTTTTTCCCTATACTGAATCCGTATCTCGAGATATGGAAACCTTACTCCCTTTGTATTATACTGGAAAAGTCAAGAATCACAAAAGGGAGGCGTTCGTATGAAGACTGGCCCCTTCAGCCTTGCAGCGGAGAACCCTGCCGTCCCCGGCTGCACCCTGTCCGGCAAGGTCATCCAGGACACGTTCGTCTTTTCCATGGCGGAGGGGACGGACATCAGCCCTGAAAGCTATCCGGACCACAAGCTCTGGCTGGTCGTCCACGGCAGCATGTGCGTCGTGGCGGGAAGGGAAATCCCCCTTGGCGCCGGACAGGGCTACGTGACGCCCGTGGGGATGCCCGTGGGGATCAAGGCCGAAGCAGACAGCGTGTACGTCGAGGTGTCGTTGAGAAAGGAGACCGTGATGAACCCTGTTTTGAAGGACAAGGAAGTCTTTGAGCTGAAGGACCTCATCCCCTATCAGGACGGCAAGATCGTGAACCTGGACCTCCTGAGCTCCCCGAAGATGAAGTTCGTGGTGATGAGCTTTGACGAGGGCACCGGCTTGTCTGAGCACTCCGCGCCCGGCGAAGCGTTGGTCTTCGCCCTGGACGGCAAGGCGATCATCGGGTACGAGGGGAAGGAGTACCCCCTCCGCGCCGGCGAGAACTTTCGCTTCCAAAAGAATGGACGGCACTACGTCAAGGCGGACGGCCGGTTCAAGATGGCCCTGCTGTTGGTCCTGGAATGAACCGGTAAAATAATTATCATCCAAAGACTATCGCGGGGGGCGAGGTCATGTTGGAACTGCGGAACCTGTCCTTCTCCGTCGACAACGACGGGGTCAGGAAAGAGATCGTCCACGACCTGAACCTTATCGTGGACGACAACAAATTTGTCGCGATCACCGGTCCAAACGGAAGCGGGAAATCCACGCTTGCCAAACTGATCGTCGGGATCGAAAAGCCGACCGAAGGTCAAATCCTCCTGGACGGCCTCGACATCACGAACATGGGGATAACGGAGCGCGCAAGGAAGGGGATGGGCTTTGCCTTCCAGCAGCCCGTGCGCTTCAAGGGCATCACGGTCCACGCGCTGCTGCGGCTGGCTTCCGGTAAAGACCTCTCGGTCTCGGACGCCTGCGACTACCTCTCGGAGGTCGGGCTGTGCGCCCACGACTACATCCACAGGGAGGTGAACGCCTCCCTGTCCGGCGGGGAGCTCAAGCGCATCGAGATCGCCACCGTCCTCGCCAAGCACTCCCGGCTGACGGTGTTCGACGAGCCCGAGGCGGGGATCGACCTGTGGAGCTTTCAAAACCTCATTCGCATCTTCGAGTCCATGCGCAGGGGGATCAGGGACAGCTCCATCATCATCATCTCCCACCAGGAGCGCATCCTGAACATCGCGGACGAGATCGCGGTCCTCACCGACGGGACGATAGAACGGCACGGCACGAAAGCGGAGGTCTTTCCGGACCTGGTGGGGACGGAAGCCGCGCAGGGCCCGTGCAGCAGATTGAGGAGGGGCGTGTGATGGAAAAACTGACGGAGGTGCAGAAGCGTCTGCTTCGCGAGGTGGCGGACCTCCATGACGTCCCGATGGGAGCCTACAACGTTCGCGCCAACGGAGGGCTCGCCGGCAGGAACAACACGGCGAACATCGACATCGTCTCAAAAGAGGACGGCAGCGGGATCGACATCCACATCAAGCCCGGAACCAGGCGCGAGAGCGTCCACATCCCGGTGGTCCTCTCCCAGAGCGGGCTGAAGGAGACGGTGTACAACGACTTTTTTGTCGGCGAGGGCAGCGACGTCACCATCGTCGCGGGGTGCGGCATCGACAACTGCGGCGTGCAGGATTCGGAACACGATGGCGTTCACCGGTTTTATGTCGGCAAAAATGCGAAGGTCAAGTACGTGGAAAAGCACTACGGCTCCGGGGACGGCACGGGCAAGCGCATCCTGAACCCGGTCACGGAGGTGTACATGGAGGAGGGCAGCTCCGTGGAGATGGAAATGGCGCAGATCAAGGGCGTCGATTCCACCAACCGAACCACCCTTGCCGAGCTGAAGAAGGACGCGCGGCTGGTCGTGCGCGAGCGCCTGATGACCCACGGAGAGCAGCACGCGGTCAGCACCTACAAGGTGACCCTCCAGGAGGAGGGCGGCAGCGCCGACGTCGTCTCTCGTTCCATCGCCAGGGACCGATCCTATCAGAGATTTGACGCCTGCATCGTCGGGAACGCCCCGTGCAAGGGCCATACGGAGTGCGACTCCATCATCATGGACGAGGGGACGATCCTCGCCGTGCCCTCCCTCGAGGCGCATCACGTGGACGCCTCGCTGGTCCACGAGGCGGCGATAGGGAAGATCGCGGGCGAACAGCTGATCAAGCTGATGACGCTGGGGCTGACCGAACAGCAGGCGGAAGAGGAGATCATCAACGGCTTCCTGGCGTGAGGTGCCGGCAGGCCCCCTCATCGGTCCGCGCAGGCGACCGCTGACCTGAGTCCATACACGGGGACGGGCGCAGCCCGTCCCCTCTCGATCTACGCCCTCACGAGGTTCGGCGGCTCCTGCCCGGCCAGGGCGGCGGCCACGTTGCGCACCACCATGAAGCCCATCTCCGTCCGGGTGCCCACCGTCGCGGTGCCGACGTGGGGCGTCAGGACCACGTTGTCCAGCTCCTTGAGCCCCGGCTCCACCTCCGGCTCGTTCTCGTAGACGTCCAGCCCCGCCGCCAGGATCCTGCGCTCACGAAGCGCGCGCACCAGCGCCTTCTCGTCCACCACGGGGCCGCGCGAGGCGTTGATGAGGATGGCCGTCGGCTTCATCATCCCAAGCTCCGGCTCCCCGATCAGGTGGCGCGTCTCGGGCGTCAGCGTCACGTGCAGCGAGACGAAGTCCGCCGTCCGCAGGAGCTCCTCCTTCGTGACGAAGGTTCCTCCCGTCTCCGCCTCGAACTCGGAGGAGCGGTGGCGCCCCGCGTAGATCACCTTCATGTCAAAGCCGCGGGCCTTCCGGGCGAAGTTCAGCCCGATGCGCCCCGCGCCGATCACCCCCAGGGTGCGGCCCGTGATGTCGGCCCCCAGCATGAACTCCGGCGCCCAGTTGAAGCTCCCGTGGCGCACGAGGCGGTCCCCCTCCGGGACGCGCCGTGCCGCCGCAAAGAGCAGCGCCCACGCCAGGTCGGCCGTGGCATCCGTCAGGACGCCAGGCGTGTTGGTGACGGCGATCCCCAGCCTCCGGGCCTCCGCCAGGTCGATGTTGTTGTACCCGACGGCGTAGTTGGCCAAGATACGGCACTGCGGCCCCGCCGCCTGCATGACCTCGGCGTCGATGGCGTCGTTCAGCATGCTGATGACGCCGTCACAACCCTTCACCCCGCTCAGAAGCTCCTCGCGCGAGGCCGGACGGTCCTCCTCGTTCGCCGCGTACTCGCACACCCTGCCCAGCTCCTCCATCACGGGGCGCGGCAGCATGCGCGTGACGTAAACCTTCGACATCGAAATCCCTCCTAAAAGCGCCTCTCAGGCGCTACTCCTTCGGCTCCTCGACGACGACGGACTGCATCACGACGTCCTTCACGGGTCGATCTCCCCGGGCGGTCTCCACGTGCCCGATGGCCTCGACGACCTCCATCCCCTCGACGATCCGGCCGAAGATCGCGTGCTTGCCGTCCAGCCACGGCGTGGGGACCAGCGTGATGAAGAACTGCGATCCCCCCGTGTTGGGGCCCGCGTTGGCCATGGAGAGGACGCCGGGGGCATCGTGGGCAAGGCCCGGTCCGAACTCGTCCTCGATCTTGTACCCGGGGCCGCCCGTGCCCGTGCCCGTGGGGTCGCCGCCCTGAATCATGAAGCGGTCGATCACGCGGTGGAAGATCACGCCGTTGTAGAAGCCGCGCCGGGCCAGGTCGATGAAGTTACCGGCGGTGACGGGCGCCAGGTCCGTGTAGAGCTCCGCCTTGAACTGCCCCATGTTGGTGCTGAACACCGCCACGGGTCGGCGGGGCGCCTCCTCCTCCGCCGCGCAGGCCGCGCGGGGAAGGAGCAGCGGACAGCACACCGCCGCGGCGGCGCAGAGAAGTTCAAGGAAAATTTTCATCGTCTTCATTACAAAAGATCTCCTCTCAAAAAAATCGGGGCCCGCCGACGCGGGTCCCGAAATCTTTCGTCAACGCGCCCCTACCGCGACTCGGGGCGGGCTTTGTACCACTCGATGAGGGCGCCCGTCGCCACTAACATGGAGCTGTAGGTGCCCGCGATGATCCCCACGAGCATGGCGTAGCTGAAGGCCTGGAGCACGGGTCCACCCCACACACACAGGGCGATGACCGGGAAGAGCGTCGTCAGCGTCGTGTTGATCGTGCGCGCCAGGGTCTGGTTGACGGAGTCGTTCACCAGCTTTTCGATGCCGTCGCGGCCCAGGTCGCGCCAGTTCTCACGGATGCGGTCCAGGATGATGATCGTGTTGTTGAGGGAGTAACCGACGATCGTCAGGATGGCCGCGATGAAGGAGGAGGAGACCTCCATCTGCGTGAGGCTGAAGAACCCCAGGGCGATGAGGACGTCGTGCACCAGGGGCACCACGCTCACCACCGCGAAGCGGAAGCGGAAGCGCACCGTGATGTAAATCAGGATGGCGACCAGCGCGATGGAGACGCCAATGACCGCCTGACGGCGGAGCTCGCCTCCCACGACGGGCCCCACCTTCTCGTAGCCCGAGACCTTCATGTCGGGGAAGGCCTTCTGAAGGACGGAGATCACCTGCTCACGGCTCTCCTCGGTGTCCTCGTTCGTGCGGATGATGACGCCCTTTTCGCCGAACTTCTGGATCATGGCCTCCTGGGCCACGACGCCGGAAACGACCTTGCGGACCTCCGCCACCTCGGGCAGGTTGTCGAACTCCAGCTGGATCACGTTGCCCCCCGTGAAGTCGATGCCGAGGTTCAAGCCCCGGGTAAAGAGGAAGGCCAGGCTTGCCAGGACCAGGACGGCGCTCAGCGACAGAGCGGGCCTGCGAAGCGCCATAAAGTTGTAGTTTCTGTTCATCGCAATCCACTCCTTAGCTGCGCTTCAGCGCGTTCTGCCGGCGGCTGACGAAGAGCTGCAGCAGGGCCCGCGTCACGACGACGTTGGCGAACACGCTGGCCACGAGGCCGATGGAGAGCGTCACGCCGAAGCCGCGGACGGACCCCGATCCGAAGTGGAACAGGACCAGCGCCGCGATGAGCGTCGTGATATTCGAGTCCAGGATCGTCACCAGCGCCTTGCGGAAGCCGGCGTCCAGGGCTGCGATGGGCGTCTTGCCCGAGCGGACCTCCTCGCGGATGCGCTCGTAGATCAGGACGTTGCCGTCCACGGCCATGCCCAGCGTCAGGATGATGCCCGCGATGCCGGGGAGGGTCAGCGTGGCGTGGAACGCGATCAGCCCGGTGAAGATCAGGAGGATCGTCACCACCAGCGCCACGTCGGCAGCCAGCCCCCGGAACCTGTAGTAGATGAGCATGAACACCAGCACCATGGCCGCGCCAAAGAGGCCGGCCTGCATCCCCTGCCGCACCGAGTCCGCCCCCAGGCTGGGCCCGACGGAGCGGTTCTCCGCGATCTCCACCGCCACGGGCAGCGCACCGGCCTTCAGCATGATGGCCAGCCGCGAGGCCTCTTCGGCCGTGAAGCGTCCCGTGATCTGGGCCTCTCCGCCCGAAATGCGGTCCTGGACCACGGGGGCCGAGATCACGACGTTGTCCAGCACGATGGCGATCTGTTTCCCCACGAGGCGGGCCGTGGCCTCCTCAAAGAGCTTCGCCCCCTCGGGGCTGAAGGAGAGCGACACGCCCATGCGTCCCAGCCTGTCCGGATTGACGGAGGCCGTCTCCAGGTCCTTTCCCGACAGAAGGCTCTTCCCCAACAGGTAGAAGCGGGCCGCCTCCCCCTCCTCCTCCTCGCTCGGAGCCACGATGGCGCCCTCGATGCCCCTGGCCCGCGCGGCGAGGTCCGCGCTGGAGTTGCTCTGAGCCTCCACCGCAGCGCGCCAGCGCTCCTGGGCCTGGCTGAACTGAAGGTCGCTGTCATAGTTCTTCCGCTCAGGCGCGGAAAGGGTCGAGGCGGTGACGTCCATCACCTCCCGGAAGTCCATCTGCGCCGTCTTGCCGATCAGCTCAAGGGCCGCCTTGGGGTCCTGGATCCCCGGCAGGTCGATGATGATCCTGTCCTCGCCGCTCTTCTGGATGATGGGCTCCGCCACGCCGTACTGGTCCACGCGGTTGCGCAGCACGGCCAGAAGGCGGTCGATGCTGTCCGGCCCCACCGGGTTCTCCGGCGTGTCCTTCGCCTGAAGGACGATGTGAGCCCCGCCCCTCAGGTCAAGCCCCTGGTTGATCCGCCCCTTTATCGGCCACGAGTAGGCCAGGGCGGCAACGATCACGATCAACACGACCCACAGCCGCAGTCGATCCCTACGATTCATGCTTATCCCCCTGCATCAAAAAAAGCCAGCCGCCCCACGGGCGGGCGCGGCGTTCCGGGGGCGGCTGCGAGGCCGCCCCATGCCAACGCTCTCCTAGTCCTTCTTCTCTTCGGCTGCGGGCTGCCCCTGGGCCGGCGTCCGCTTCGTCTGGACCGCGGACCTCAGGATGCGGACGCGGACGCCCTCTCCCATCTCGATGAGGAAGGTGTCGTCCCGAACCTCCTTCACCGTGCCCAGGAAGCCCCCGATCGTGACGATCTGATCCCCCCGCCCGATGCCGGAGAGCAGGGATTCGTGTTCCTTCTGACGCTTCCTCTGGGGACGGATGATGAAGAAGTAGAAAATGACCACGAAGATGACCAGCGGAAAGAGCATCCCCATCAGGCTGGCCTGCTGCTGGGGGGCGGCGCCTCCCTCTCCCGACGGCGCCGACGCGCCGCCCCCGAAGAGCGACCCGCAGGGCGAAACCGCCGTCGTCTGCTGCGCCGCCTCCGGCGCTGCTGCTGTGTCTGCCATGAAAATACCTCCCCTGAATTTTTAAAACAGCACCTCCCGGCGGGCAACGATCTTCCGCCGAGAGGCAGAACCTCAAGCCTCAGGAGGCTCGCGAAGTTTGATTATAACAGATTTCGAGGGCGCGGAGGGCCTGGAGCTACCTCTTCCAGGCCACCACCTCGATCTCCACCAGAACTTCCTTCGGAAGCGCCTTGACGGCCACGAAGGACCGAGCCGGGGCCTCCGCGTCAAAGTACTTGGCGTAGACGCCGTTCACGGCCGCGAAGTTCGCCATGTCCGTCGCGAAGACCGTCGTCTTCACCACGTCCTTCAGGCCGTAGCCGGCGCTCTCAAGGATGGCCTTGACGTTCTCCAGGGACTGCTTCGCCTGCTCCTCGACGCCGCCCTGGACGACCTCACCTTTGGCGTTGGCCGGGATCTGTCCGGACACGTAGAGGAACTCTCCGGCCTGGATGGCCTGGCTGTAGGGACCTATCGCCGCAGGGGCCTTGTCGCAACTGATGATCTTCTTCATGAGACATACCTCCAGAATGATTTAAGATAAAGACGACCGCACGGACCCGAAGTCCGCGCGTTTCAAGAACGCCGCACTATTCTACAACTTTTACGGTCCTTCGGGCACGCTCCCGCGGGCTCACTCTCCCCAGGGGTTCTCGTCCGGAGAGACCGGACGCTCCTCGACCTGTTCCCAGCTCACGGTCCCGGGCCGCTTCAGGAGCGCCTCCTCCGCGCACAGCACGCGCGCCTTCAGCACCCGATTCATGTAGGCCACCTCCAGGACGCTGCCCTCGCGCACCTCCGAGGCGGGCTTGCAGGGCCGCCCGTCGATGCGCACCGCCCCCAGCTCCGCCATCTCCTGAGCCGCGCTGCGGCGCTTGACCAGGCGGGCCATCTTCAGGAACTTATCGACTCGCATCGCGCACCCCGCCTCAGGCGATCGACGCCACGATCTCCTGAGCCTCCTGCTGGATGCGCTTCAGGTGATCCGGCCCTTTAAAGCTCTCCGCGTAGATCTTGCAGAGGTCCTCCGTCCCCGATGGACGCGCGGCGAACCAGCCGCCCTCCGCGACGACCTTGAGGCCGCCGATGGGTGCGTCGTTGCCCGGCGCCTTCGTGAGCCGCGCCACGATGGGGTCCCCCGCCAGCGCGTCGGTCCGCACCGCATCGGGGGAGAGCTTCGCCAGCGCAGCCTTTTGTTCCGGCGAGGCCGGCGCATCGATGCGGGCGTAGCAGGACTCTCCGTACCGCTCCGTGATCTCCTTGTAATGCTGCGCCGGGTCCTTCCCCGTCACGGCCGCGATCTCTACGGCCAGCAGGTCCAGGATGATGCCATCCTTGTCCGTCGTCCACACCGAGCCGTCGCGGCAGAGGAAGGACGCCCCGGCGCTCTCCTCGCCGCCGAACCCCATGGAGCCGTCCAGGAGCCCCTCGACGAACCACTTGAACCCGACGGGGACCTCGCAGAGCCTGCGGCCCATCCCCTCCGCCACCCGGTCGATGATGGAACTCGACACCACCGTCTTGCCCACCGCGGCGTCCGCCCGCCAGCCCTTGCGCGTCCCAAACAGGTGGCGCACCGCCACGGCCAGGTAGGCGTTGGGGTTCATCAGCCCCGCGGGCGTCACGATGCCGTGTCGGTCGTAGTCCGTGTCGTTGCCGAAGGCCACGTCGAATCGGTCCTTCATCTTCAGCAGGTTCGCCATCGCACAGGGCGAGGAACAGTCCATGCGCACCTTGCCGTCGTGGTCCAGGGGCATGAAGGAAAAGGTGGGGTCGATCGTCCGGTTGACGACCTCCAGGTTCTCGATGCCGTAGACCTCGACGATGGGGTCCCAGTACTCGATCCCCGCCCCGCCGAGGGGGTCCACGCCGACGTGCAGGCCGGAGCGTGCGATGGCCTCCATGTCCAGGACGGAGGCCAGGGCCCGAACGTAGGGCATGACGTAGTCCTCGAAGTGCGTCGTCTCCAGCTTCACCGCGCGCTCGAAGGGGACCCTCTCGATGGAGCGAACTCCCCCGCGGATCAACTCGTTGGCGCGCCGCTGGATCCGCGACGTGATCTCCGGGGACGCGGGGCCCCCGCTCGGCGGGTCGTACTTGATGCCGCCGTCCTCCGGAGGGTTGTGGGACGGCGTGATCACCAGGCCGTCCGCCACGGCTGCCCCAACCTCGCGGTTGTGCGCCAGGATGGCGCGCGAGATGACGGGCGTCGGCGTCGGGGCAAACCCCTCCTGCAGCACGACGTCCACGCCGTTCGCCGCCAGGACCTCCACGCAGGTGCGCAGCGCGGGCTCCGACAGGGCATGGGTGTCCGCCCCGATGTAGAGCGGCCCCAGGATGCCCGCCTCCCTGCGGTGCTCGGCCACGGCCCGGGCGATGGCCAGGATGTGGGCCTCGTTGAAGCTGCGAAGCCTGGAGGAGCCGCGATGGCCCGACGTGCCGAACGCCACCTGCTGGGACCGGGCCTCCGGGTCCGGCTCCAGGGTGTAGTAATCGCTGATGAGGGCTGGAAGATTCACCGGTTTGCGCGCGGCCTCAGTGACCTTTTCCATGGTTGCAAAAACCTCCTCATTGGGAACTCTATCCAAAATCCATGCCCTGGCACCCACCTGAGGCTTCAGGAGAGCGCGTCCTGCGCACGACGGCTCAGTCCGACTCCGAGCCGTGTCCCCAGAACGTGACGCCACGGCGGCTCCCCTCGTAGAAGTCGATGACGTTTTGGACCTCCGGGATGAAGGCGTCCCGCCTTCTCCTCAACTCCTCCAGGGAATCCGTGAAGCGGCAGTCCCTGCGGTAAAGCTCTCGATAGAAGGCCCGGATGGCCTTCCGCGTCTCGGCGGAGAACCCGGCCCGCTTCAGCCCCACCGAGTTCAGCCCCTCGATGCGCAGGGGCTCGCCCGCCGCCAGCGTGTAGGGGGGGATGTCCTTCGCCACGCGGTAGAGCCCCCCCACCATGCAGTAGCAGCCGATGCGGACGAATTGATGGGCGCCGGCCATGCCGCCGAACACCGTGTGGTCCCCCACCTGGACGAAGCCGGAGAGCCCAACCTTGTTGGCGATGGTGACGGCGTTTCCGACGTGGACGTTGTGCGCCAGGTGGACGCCCTCCATGATGAGGCACCCGTTCCCCACCACCGTCTCGTTGTCCTCGCCCGTCGCCCGGTTGACGGTGACGTTCTCGCGGATGACGTTGTCGTCGCCGATGCGCACCCGGGACGCCTCTCCCCTGTAGCTGTGGTCCTGGGGATCGCCGCCCAGGGCGGTGTACTCGTAGACGTGGCAGTTTCGGCCGACGGTCACGCCGTCGTGGACCGTGACGAAGGCGTTCAGCACCGTCCCCTCCCCGATGACGACGCGGGAGTCGATGCAGCAGTACGGGCCGACGCGGACGCCATCCCCCAGTTCCGCCCCCCGCGCGACGATGGCCGAGGGATGGACGTCGACGCTCACTTCTCACCCTCCTCGCGCCTGTTCAGGGTCGACCCCACCATGAAGATGAACTCGCCCTCCGCCACCACCTCGTCGTCCACGTAGCCCGTGACCTTCGCCCTGCCGGCAACGCCCCTGAGCCGCGTCAACTCCGCCTTCGTGACCAGCCGGTCCCCCGGTCGCACGGGCTTGCGGAAGCGTGCCTTGTCCACCCCGGCGAGGAAGGCGATCTTCCCCGTCTGTTCCTTCCCCAGCCGGACGGCCACCAGCACGGAGGCCACCTGCCCCATGGCCTCCAGGATCAGCACGCCGGGCATCGTCGGGTCCCCGGGGAAGTGGCCCTGAAAGAAGGGCTCGTTGATCGTGACGTTCTTGTAGCCCGTGACGTGCGACTCGTCGTACTCCGTGATGCGGTCCACCATCAGAAAGGGATAGCGGTGCCGCAGCGTGTTCATGATCTCAATGATGTCCAAAACCCCATACCTCCTCGCAGGGCCCATCCCACGGGGGATCACGCCTGTCTCTTCACCAGCGCCCGAAGGCGCTCCGCCATCTGCAGGTGCAGCTCATGCCCCGCCTTCACAGCCACCAGGTGGGCACAGAGCGGACGCCCCAGCGCCGCCAGGTCGCCGATGAGGTCCAGCGCCTTGTGCCGGACGAACTCGTCCGGCCAGTGCAGCCCCCCCGACGCCCGCGCCGAGGCCCCCTCCACCAGGATGGCGTTGTCCAGCGTCCCCCCCAGAGCCAGCCCCTGCGCCCGCAGCGCCTCGATCTCCCGCGCCATGGCGAAGGTCCGGGCACGGGCGACCCGCTCCAGGAAGCCCTCCGCGCTCCAGGAAAACTCCAGCATCTGCACGCCGATCACGGGCGCATCGTAGCGGACGACGCAGGTGACGTGAAGCCCCTCCGCGGGGAACGCCACGACGAAGCGGGACTCGTCCCCCACCCGGAGTGAGGCGGAGAGGCTCAGGGGGGCCGGGGCCTCCCCGCAGGGCTCCGAGTTCTCCATAACGGCCGCGCCGACGCGGGCCGCACAGCCGTCCAGCGCCGGCATCTCCCCGCCGTCCACCTCAAGCCGGGCCCCCCAAACTCCGAGGCCCGTCAAGGCGGCCAGGACGTGCTCGCAGGTCCGGACCCTGCGGCCGTCCGGGAAGAGGTAGTCCGACCCGCGTCCGCTTCCGGACAGGGCCAACGCCTCGAGGGGGGCCTCCTGTCCCTCCGAGGCCAGGACGATGCCTCCCTCGGCCGGCAGGATGCGCAGACTGCACTCAAGCCCCGAATGCAGGCCCACGCCGCTGAAGGAGAGGGGGCGGACCAGACGGCGATACCGCCCCGCGCCCGCTGCGTCCAGGGGGCTCACCTTTTTTCCTCCCTCAGCCCCTCCCGCTCCCCAGAACGGCCCTCGAGACGACGCTCCAGGCTTCGGAGCCGCTTGAAGAGGGCGGGAAGGTCCGCAGCCAGCACCAGGGCACGCCGGGCCTCCTGGTGGGGCCGCGCCGGGAAGCCGGACATCACGGCCCCGGCGGGAACGTCGTTCGTGACGCCCGTCCGGGCCGCCAGCACGGCGCCTCGACCGATCGTGACGTGGTCTGTGATCCCGGCCTGCACGGAGAGCGTCACCCCGTCCTCGAGGACGGAGCTGCCCGCGATGCCCGACATGGAGCAGAGGATGCAGCCGCGCCCTACGCGCACGTTGTGCCCCACCTGGACGTGGTTGTCGATCTTCGTCCCGTCGCCGATGACCGTGTCCCCCATCGTGCCGCGGTCCACGGTGGAGCAGGCCCCGATCTCCACGCGGTCGCCGATCTCCACCCCGCCGATCTGAGGGACCTTCACGGGGCCGTCCGGCGAGGGCAGGAAGCCGAAGCCGTCGCAGCCCAGGACGCAGCCGGAGTGCAGGATGCAGTTCCGCCCCACGCGCACCCCGTCCAACAGGACGGCTCCGGGCTCCAGGATCGTCCCGGCCCCCACGCGGCATCGCGCGCCGACGAAGGCCCCCGCGCCGACCTCCGCTCCGCCCTCGACCACCGTCTCCGGCCCCACCACGGCGTGAGGCCCCACCCAGGCGTCGGGGTCCAGGGAGGCGTCCGGGTCCACCACCGCCGTGGGGTGTACGCCGCGGCGAACGGGACGCTCCGGCTCAAAGAACGCGAGGAGCTTCGGCAGCGCCTCCCGCGGGCGGTCGGAGGCGATCCCGTCCCGCCCCTGCTCGAACAGGGCGAGGGGGGCCAGGATGGGCACGTCCTTCCCCACCAGCGGCAGAGACCGCTCCTCCCACACCGGGCAGATCGTCCTCTCGTTCGCCGTGCCGGGCGCCGCGGCCAGGGACACCGTCCTTTCCCCCCTGCCGACGACCTTCAACCCAAGCTCCCGGGCCAGGGCGTTCAGGGTGACCTCCTTCATCGCACTTCCTCCTTCTGCGCGGATCACAGGGACCAGAGCCCCCGCAGCCCCACCCGATCGTCGCTCGTGCCGTCGTAGTAGACCTCGATGGAGATGTGCTCGTCAACGCGGTAGCCCAGCGCGCCCTCCTGCCCCAGCTCCGGGCTCCAGCGCCACCAGAGGTACGGCCGGCGCATCCGGGCGGGCCCCCACTGCAGGCGGCCGAACCACTCCTCCTCCGGCCACTGCACCTCCGCTCCAGCCCAGAGGTCCCCGAAGAGGCGCAGGCGCAGGCCCAGACGGCGCGTCAGCTCAAAGGCCTCCAGCCCGACGACGGCTTCCCCGTAGAGCTCCAGGTCCACCCCGGTGAGGTTCGCCGTGTTCCAGCCGAAGAAGGCCCCCGCCTCCGGGTAGCGGCCCTCCAGCCCGGCGTAGGCCGACACCCAGACCTGAAAGAGGAACCGGTCGCTGTCCACCCTGGCGTCCAGCTTCGCCACGGGCGCGGCGACGAACGTCGCCTCCGCCCGCGCCCGCATGTTCTCCACGGAGTGGCGCTCCTCCAGAAACTCCCGCGCCATCCTCTCCGCGTCCGCCCGGTGGCGTGCCACCCAGGGCACGGGGAGCCCGATCAGCGGGGAAAAGGCCGTCACCAGCTTGGCCTGAAGGTCGGACTGAAACATCATGGGGATGGTCCCCGAGTAGATGGAGGGGGCCACCGCCAGCACGAGGGGCGCCCTGGGGCGAAAGGAGATCGTCAACGTCCCGCCCGCGGGCGAGAAGGCGACCTGAAGGGAGAAGTCCCAGCCCGGCGTCCTGGCCTCCAGGGCCTCCGCGATCCGCCCTCTAAGGGCCTCGTCCGCCCACGCGAGCGCCGCCTCCGGCAGCGGGTGCAGCAGGGCCGCGACCTCTTCCGAAAGCCCGCTCACGTCCGCGCGAAACCAGTCCGAGAGCGCCCCTCGAAACTCAGGGAGCCGCAGCTCCACGTCCCAGGACGTCCGAGCCTCCGGGACGAAGCGAACGGCAGGAGCCTCACCTCCGGGGCGCACCTCGACGCCGTAGCCCGCGAAGAGCTGCCCCGCCACCGTGGAAAGCGTTCCCTCCCGGTCCACGCCGGGGCCCTTCGGGATCTCGCTCCAGACGGCCTCGAGGCTGCGGCGGACTGCGGGCTCAAGCCAGGCCGGAAGCCCGGAGACGCTCAGGGCCGCCCGCGCGGGGACGGGGACGAGTAGCGCGGACAGAAAAAGGAGCGCCGTCGCCGCCCTCAAGGGCCTCCGGCGGCGGGCGCCGCGCCCTCGCCCAAAACGGCTAGAACATATCGCCGAAGCCAAAGTACGTCTTGTTCTCGTCCTCGCCGTGCGCGTAGTCCACGCGCAGGTTGCCGAAGGGGGTCTTCACCCGGACGCCGATGCCGTAGTTGTCGTGGAGGTCGCCCCAGTCCATGGAGTTGCTGGCGTTCCCGACGTCGAAGAACCCCACCAGCGTGAAGTTGTCCTGCACGGGGAGCCGAAGCTCGAAGTTGCCCAGGAGGACGTTGCTGCCCTCGAAGGAGCGGCTGCTGTACCCGCGAAGCGTGTTCATCCCGCCGAGGGAATAGCGGGCGAAGGCGGGCAGTTCGTCGTTCGTGGCCGACCCGACGCGAAGCCGCGCGGCCAGGATGATGGGGTTCTCGTCGGTCCACGTCCCCTCGACGTCCACGACCCCCTCCACCAGCTTGTTCAAGGGCGCGTACCAGCGCAGCTGAGTCCAGTACTTCATGTAGTCGAACTCGCCGCCCAGCCCCTCGAAGGCCTTCTCCAGGGTCGTCTCCCACACGAGGCCCCTCGGATAGGGAAGGTAGGGGTCGCGCTTGTCCAGCGTGAACTGAAGCTCGGCCGTCTGATTGACGCCCTCCCACATCGTGAGGTCGTCGATGTAGCCCGGCACGGCGTTGTGGACGTCGTCGTAGCTGGTGTCCTCGTGGCGCAGCGTCAGGAACCAGCTCCAGTCCTCATTCTTGAACTTCCTGCCGATCCCTGCGTAGAACTGGGTGTTCTTCTCGTCGAACTCGAACTGGCGCTCTCCCTGACGGTAGTAATAGCGGTCGTCGTAGGTGCGGTAGCGCGCCCCCGCGCGCCACGCCCAGGTCTCGGAGTCCATATAGGGGCTGGACAGCGACAGCCAGTAGCTGGCCTCGTCGCCCTCGTCGAAGCCGATCTCGAAGTTGAGGCCCTTACCGAACAGGTTGGTGTCCCCGTAGGTCAGGCCGCCGCTCAAGCCGCTCTCGCTGCCGTAGGCCAGGTTCACCCCCACGGAGGCCGTGCGCTTCTCCTTCACGGTCAGGATGAGGTCCACCACGTCGTCCCGGTTCTCAGGGCTGTCGAAGGCAACGTTGACGTCTTCGAAGTAGCCCAGCCCCTGCAGCTTCCCCAGCTGGTAGCGGAAGCGCGTGACGTTGAAGAGGTCCCCCTCCTTCAGCTTGATCTCCCTCCGGATCACCCGCGTCCTCGTTCGGGTGTTGCCCTGGATGATGACGTCCCCCACCCTGGGTTCCAGGATCTTGACGCGGATGTCGCCGCCCTGCACCTGCACGTCCGACACGCGCACCATGACGTAGCCATCCGTGTGGTAGCGGTTCTGGATCCGATCCAGGTCGTTCCGAAAGAAGACGCGGTTGAAGACCGTCCCGACCTGGGAGAAGACCTCCTTCATCAGCTGCTCGCTCGTGTAGACGGTGTTGCCCTCGAAGACGATGGACTCTACGATCGGGTTCTCCCTGACGGAGAAGGTCACGGCGACCCCGTCCTGCTCCGGCGCGAGGTCTGCGTCCACGAAGGAGAAAAAGCCCTGGTTGTAGATCGCCTCAATGTCCTTCTGCAGCACGTCCCGATCCAGCGTCTGCCCTGCCTTCGTCGAGACGACGCCCAGGATGTAGTCCGACGTGACCTGGCTGTTCCCCGATACGCTCACCCTCGCGACGGACACGGCCTCCGCCTCTGCGGGCAGGCATAAGAGCACCATCGCCAGAGCCACCGCCAGGAAGCTCCATGCCGATCCGGGACGTCCTCCCGCGGAGCCCCTCATCAAAGTGCAGCTCAAAGGTCTTCCACTTCCTTTCAGAGTTCCCTCAAAACCTTTCAATATTTTAGACATCCCTAAAACGTTACGATATCAAAAAGCCTGGCGCGTCCGCATTCAGCCGTCCTCATCGCGCCTTGTCGATTCGGATCGCCGGCCCCTCGTTCCGCAGGGCCCTGGCTCCCGTCTGAAGCAGCAGGAACATCTTGTCGTAGGGCACCGCGTCCCCGTCCCGAGGGGCGGGGCGCACCGCGGCAGCCCCCTCTGGCTTCGGCGCTGCCGTGGCCGTCCGCGTCCTCCTGCCGGAGGCGGGCCGCTTCTCGGCCCTGACCGCGTGGGATGTCGCAGGGGCGGGGGCAGCTTCGGCCGGGGCCGGAGGGGGCGTTTCAACCCTCCGCTCAGGCTCCTGCACCGCGGCCCGGACCTCGCGGCGAGGGGGCAGCCCCTCCTCCCGCGACAGGGGGGACGGGACGGCCAGCACGGCCAGGAGCACCAGCGAGGACAGCCAGCCGACGACCGCTCGGCGGACGCGGCTCGGCCGAACCACCCCCACGCTCCGCCACACGTCGGATCGAAGGTCCTCCAGGTCCGCCCTGGCACACTCCGCATCCATCAGGGCACTCTCGATGGCCCCGGAACGGTAGGAGCTCTGAAACCGTTCCAGCCATCGAATGATGCCGGCTATGCGCCTGTCCATGCCGCCCTGAACCATCCCGCACCTCCCCGCGAACGCCCGTCAAAGGCCGCTCTTACTTTATCCCATCCCCCGCCTCTTTTATGGCATGGCCGTCCAGCCCAAGCCACGCCCGAATCCTCGCCACCGCCGTCCGGCGCAGGCGATAGACGTGGCTGATGTCCATCCGCTGCTCCGCCGCGACATCGCGGGGCTCCTTGCCATCAAAGAAGAGCGCGGACACCACCTCCGCCTCGCGACCCTGAAGCCGGGCGATGCTGTCCGCGACGTCCAGCCAGTCCTGCCTGTCGTCGTCCTCCTCCGGCTGGGCCGCCGTGAGCCATTCGTCCGGCACCGGAATGGGGGCGCGCCGCTCCGAGCGCTCCAGCAGGTTGACCATCTGGCCGTGAATCCGGTGGTAGGCGTAGGTGGAGAAGCGCAGCTCCCGCCCGGGGTCGAAGCGGTCCACCGCGCGGATCAGGGCCAGCATCCCCTCCTGGACGAGGTCCTGCTTGAGGGACGGAGACGCCCGGAGCCGCCCCGCGATCCAGAAGACCAGCGGGCGGTAGGCGACGATCAGTTCCTCCCGCGCCGCCGCATCCCCCCCGCGGCAGAGACACCACAGCTCCCGTTCCCTCTCAGGGGACAGGGACCTTGAGCTCTTTTCAGCCGTTTCGGGTTTTCGCATCGCTCACACCAGGCTGCCGGCCTCGTCCCACACCGGCAGGGTCCGGCCCGCGCGGCCGCCGCGGACGTGCAGGTCGTCGTTGGCAAAGCGGATGCAGGCCCTGCCGTTCCGAAGCTCCACGCCGGTCATGGCGCAGTTCGTCACGTCCATGTTCCACACGCGGTGCGGGTCGAAGCCCACCAGCACCGCGTAGAGCGCCCGCATCACCCCGCCGTGGGACACGACGACGATCCGCGTCTCCGGCCCGGCCAGGATCTTACCCACGGCCCGCTCGAGCCGGAGGCGTATGTCCTCCCATCCCTCCGCGCCGGACGGCGGGTTGAAGAAGGGGTCCTCCCGCCAGCGCGCGAAATCCTCCCGGCGCTCCTCCTTCAAGCTGGAGATGGAAAGCCCCTCCCACCCCGCGAAGTTCACCTCGTGAAGCTCCTCCAGCACGGCGGGGACAAGCCCGTGGCGTTCCGCCACGGCCCGGGCGGTATCGAGGGCCCTGGAGAGGGGGCTCGAGTAGACGGCCTCCGCACGCCAGGACGAGAGGCGCTCCGCCAGGGCCTGAGCCTGCCGGCGGCCGACGTCGCTCAGCGATATGTCCGTCTTTCCCTGGAAGCGCCGCGCCTCGTTCCACTCCGTCTGCCCGTGGCGCACCAGCACGACGCGCCGAAAAATCGATGACTCCGCCACACGTCTTCCCTCCCCGGCGCCGACGTCTCGTATCCCAATCCCTCCGGCCGGTCGCCGCCCATACGGCCTGTTTGACTTGAAATTATAACACGCTGGCCTGCTTTTCTCCCTACATAGAAAGGCCTGAAGTGCCCGGCGCCGCAGGCGCGGGGCGGACCGCGGAGCGCGGCCGGGGGGCCGTGACGCCACGGGGGCTTCAAGCGGGCAGAGGCGTTGCCAACTCGCAAAAATGCTGATAAACTGACCTGTGAGGTGAGCGCGGTGAAACAGGATCTGACGGATTGGCTGAACGGCACGAACGCATTGAATGACGCGGCCTCCAACGAGGGGGCGCAGGGGTTCCTTTTGGCGCCCCCCACAGCGGGGTCCGGGGGCGCCGACAGCGCGGCGCGCCCCGATGCCGACTTCCCCAAACGACCTGCCGAACCCACGCCTCAGGCGGAGGACGTGGAAGCCTCACCCCCAGAAGCTCCCTCCGAGCGGCAGCGGGCACCCCTCCGGTGGCCGACGCCGCCCTCGCGGCGCCCCGCGCCGGGCGCGCCGGACCAGGAGGGGAGCGTCCCACCGGCGGAAAGGTCCCCCCTGGGCACGACGCCCATGGACCTGGAGTCCGTCGCCGCGTTGAATCTGAACGCCGTCCAGGGCGCGGCGCCGGACGCGCCGCCCGAGGGGGAGCCCCTCCCCACTCCCCGGGAGGTTCCCGATCCCTCCGAGCCGGAGGAGGGGGCGGCCCCCCAGGACGCCCCGAAAGAGGAGAGCGCCCTTGAACCTCAAGACGCCGGGGAAGAGGGGGAAGGCGAGGACGGCCCCGCACCCGAGGAGCCCCGCAGAGAGGAGACGGAGGTCCCGTCCCACGCGATCTCCCGTCCCGTCGACTGGAGCCCCGACGAGGAGGAGCTGTCGGACGAGGAGCTGGAGCGCGACCTGCTCTTCTCCAAAAGGCTGCACCAGGTCATCCAGATGCGCCGGGACCGCGCGGAGGAGCTCCGCGGGCAGGAGAGCGGGCGCAGACGGAGCACGAGGCGCCGGGCCGTCCTCTGCACCGCGCTCCTGCTGGTCGCGCTCATCGCCTACGGAACCGTCCGATACGTCCGAAGCACCTCCTACGACTGGCTGAGCGACAGGGCGGAGCGGCTCTACCGCGAGGAGCGGTACGAGGCGGCCATCGACGCCTACGAGGACGCCCACCTGAAGTTCCCCGATTCCCCCACCCTCTTGATGGGGCTCGCGCGGTCCGCCATAGGGGCCGGGCGCTTTCAGACGGCGGACCTGGCCCTGGAGCGCTGCCTTCAGGTCCTCTCCCAGGACGACACGGCGGGGCGGGCGCGGGCGCTCTACGAGAAGGCGGCCGTCCGCGCGGCCCTGGACGACGCGGAGGGCGCCGTGGCGCACCTGCTGCAATCGACCCGGTACGCCCCGAACGACTACGACGTCTACATCCTTCTGGGACAGCTCCTGGAGAGGCAGGGGAAGGCACAGGACGCCCTCCGCGCCTACCGCGTCGCCCTGGACCTTCGCCCTTCCTCGGAGGAGGCGGACACGGCGATGCGGCGTATGCTGGAGGCCATCAAGGCGTCCACGGAGTCGAAGCAGGACCTTCGCCCCGCCTACGAGAAGCGCATCGAGGTCGGGACGGTGGCCCTGAACCTGAAGCGCTACGACGAGGCCACCTCCTATTTCTCTCAGGCCCTTGAGATCCGGAGCGACGACCCGCGTCCGTGGCTGGGACTGGCGGACGCATGGCGGAACAGGGGGGAGCCGGACAGGGCCCTCAAGGTCCTGGACGACGCCCGGAAGACGTGTCCGGGGGACCCGACCATCGAGACCCTGCGCGGCGAGGTCGAGGAACAGCTCGGCCGCAGGCCGGGGCCGGGAGGGCGCTCGTAGGCTCCCGTCGGCCCAACGAAGAACTCAGGAGGGACTGCTTTTTATGAAGGACGCATTTTCTGCGGCGCTGGCGCGCGCCGGTTCGGCGGTCGGCGGGGCCGTCGTGGGCGAGCTCAAGAAGAGGGGCTTCGACGCCCTCTATGCCCCGACGAAGGAGCAGGCGTTGGAGGCCGTTCTGGACCTGATCCCCGCCGGAGCCAGCGTCGGGGTCCCCGGCTCCGTGACCGTCCGTGAGGTCGGTGCCATGGAGGCGCTTCGGGCGCGAGGCTGCCGGGTGATCCAGCACTGGGGCGACATGTCCTCTCAGGAGTGCGCTCAGGCGCGGCTGGACGAGAACGCCGCGGACTTCTTCCTCACGAGCGCCAACGCACTCACGCAGGCCGGAGAGATCATCAGCATCGACGGCATGGGGAACCGGGTGGCCGCGATGGCCTGGGGGCGCGGGGAGCTGATCTTCGTCATCGGCCTCAACAAACTGGCCTCCACCCTGGAGGACGGCATCCGCCGGGCCCGGTCCGCCGTGATCCCCAACGCCCTGCGGCTGGGGGAGGAGACGCCCTGCACCAAAGCGGGGCGCTGCGTCGACTGCCGCGCCCCCTCGCGGGCCTGCCGCGCCATGCTGATCCTGGAGGCGCCGCCCCGCGGACGCGCCGTTCACGTCATTATCGCAGGGGAGGGCCTGGGGTACTGACGCCGGGCCATCCCGCAGAGACAGGAAGGTATCGCTTATGGAGAACAGAGACAAGATCGTCGTGCTCCTCGCCGGGGGCAGGATCGTTCACCGTTCCGAGGCCGAGAAGGACAAGGAACAGCGGCAGGAGACGCTCCTCTCAAACGCGGAGCTGGCGGCCCTCCTGCCCGACGACCTGAAGGACCTCACGTCGTTTCAGGAGTGGAGCTCCCAGCCCATCTCCAACTGCAGCCTGCGGATGTGCAGCGACATCATGCACATGGCGGCGGGCTACGTCAACGACGAGGGCGCAAGGGGGGTCGTCGTCACCTGCGACGTCCAGGGCATGTCGGAGCTGGCCTACTTCGCGGACCTCGTGTGGGGCTTCAACCCGCCCCTGGTTTTCACGGGCTCCATCTTCCACGCAAACACGCCGAACAGCGAGACGTCCCTGCGCCTGGGACAGGCCGTCCGCGCCGCCCTGTCCGGCTTCTGCGCCGGCAAGGGCGCGCTGATCTGCATGGGAGACGCCGTCTACGCCCCGGCCGACGTCATCAGCATCTCGAACTCGCGCAGCGCGGGCGTCCTGGCCTTTCCGGAGACCCCCCTGGGCATCTTCCTGCAGCCCTCCGGGCGACTCTTCCCCCTTCGCGCCCCCCGCGCCCGCCAGGCGAAGAGCATCGACACCGTCCCGGCCCGCAACATCGCCATCGTCAGCGCCTCGCTGGGCGACGGTGACCTCATCCTGAAGGCCATCCTGGACAAGCGCATCGAGGAACTGGACGGGCTCGTCATCTCCGCCTTCGGCGACGGAGACGTCCCCTCCTCCTGGCCCCCCCTCCTGCGCAAGATCCTGCGCGAGGGGGTGCCCGTCGTGCTGGCCACGCGCTGCCCCATGGGATACGTCCAGCCGATGGACAACTTCGAGGGCAGCGCGGCACAGCTCCTGGAGATGGGGCTCTTCAGCGCGCGGGGGCTCACCCCGCTTCAGGCCCGAATCCGCCTGGCCATCGGCCTGGGGGACGGACTGAAGGACGACGAGCTGCGCCGGTACATGGACTGGCAGGGCGAGAAGTAGCATGGCCATCGCAGCGATCATCGGCAGGCCCAACGTCGGCAAGTCCTCGCTGTTCAACCGCCTGATCGGGCGGCGGGAGTCCATCGTGGACGACGCGCCGGGCGTGACGCGGGACCGCATCTACGGCGAGGCGGAGTGGCGCGGCCGGTCGTTCTACGTCATCGACACGGGGGGAATCCTGGGGGAGGAGTCCGCCTTCAGCGCAGGCATCCGCGCCCATGTGGAGGCGGCCATCGAGGAATGTGACGCCGTCGTCATGGTGCTGGACGGCCAGGCCGGGGTCACCGCGGCGGACGAGGAGGTGGCCCACCTCCTGAGGCGCAGCCGCAAGCCCGTCATCGTAGCCGCCAACAAGCTGGACGACATCAAGCACGACGACAGCGCAAACGAGGCCTACGAACTGGGCTTTGAGCACGTCGTGCCCATCAGCGCGCTGCACAAGCGCAACCTCGAGGACCTGCTGGACCTGCTGACGGAGCTGCTTCCCGATGAAAAGCTGCAGGAGGAGGCCACGGACGAGGTTCGCCTCGCCATCGTGGGCAAGCCCAACGTGGGCAAGTCCTCCATGTTGAACGGCCTGGCCGGCGCCGAGCGCTCGCTGGTCAGCCCGGTGGCGGGGACCACGCGGGACCCGGTGGACACCGCCGTCACCCTGGAGGGGCAGCGTTTCCGCATCGTGGACACCGCGGGCCTTCGCCGGCGCGGCCGCATGGACTCCGCCCTGGAGTACTACTCCTTCGTCCGCACCTTGGCCGCCGTGGACCGCTGCGACGTAGCGCTACTCCTGATGGACGCGCAGGACCCCTGCACGGACCAGGACAAGAAGATCGCTGCCCACGTCGTGGAGAAGGGGAAGGGGCTGGTCCTCATCCTGAACAAGTGGGACCTGGTCACGGGAGAGCGGCCCGGCGACAGGCTGACGAAGCGCATCCGGGACGACATGCCCTTCCTGAGCTGGGCGCCCATCCTCTTCACCTCCGCCAGGAGCGGCCGCGGGCTGCAGCGAATCGCCCAGACGGTCCTCGCCGTGCGGGAGGCCCGCCGCCGCCGCATCCCCACCAACGTCCTGAACCGCCTGATGCGCGACGTGCTGGCCTTCGACCGCCTGCCCTCGAACCGCAAGGGCCGCTCCCTCCGCATCTACTACTGCTCCCAGGCCGACACGGAACCGCCGACGTTCATCTTCTTCGTCAACGAACCGGACATCGTGAACACGGCCTTTGAAAACCACGTCCGCAACGAGCTGCGGCGGCTTCAGGACTTCACCGGCACGCCGCTGCGCGTCTTCTGGCGCGGGAAGGAGAAGGAGTAGGGGCGTCACACGGGCGACCGTCAGTCCCGCGTCCCCCCACTCCTTTCGGTCGCTGCGGCGAGGCCCCGCCTCTGCCAGCGCGGGCCGGCCAGCCGCGCCAGGAAGATCGCTCCCCGCCCGCAGAGCTCGACGCACATGGCCAGCCACACCCCGCGAAGGCCCCTGCGGGGGGCCAGGAACGCCGCCAGCGGAAGGCGCACGCCCCACATGCTGGCGAGGGTCATCAGGCTGGAAAAGAGGGTGTCCCCCGCCCCGCGAAAGACGCCCGCAGCGACGATGTGCGCCCCATACAGTGGCTCCGCCAGCAGCTCGACGCGCAGCACCTCCACGCTCAGGGACAGGATCTCCGGGTCGGTCGTCATCGGTGCCGATCACCTGCGGGGCCAGGAGGTAGAGCAAGATGCCACCGAGGGCCATGACGGTCATCCCCAGCAGGACGACCATCCAGCCCAGCCGCCTGGCCAGCTCCCCCCGTCCGGCCCCCAGGGCCTGCCCCACCAGCGTCGCGGCGGCGAGCTCAATGCCATAGCCCGGCATGTAGCATAAACCCTCCGCCGTGACGGCAAAGGTGTTCGCCGCGATGGCGGTCGTGCCCAGCGGCGCCACGATCGCGGTGCAGGCGACGTAGGCGCTTCCCATCGCGACCCCATCCAGGGCGAGGGGAAGGCCGATCTTGAGCGCCCTGACGAGGTCCTCTTTCAGCCGGCCCGCCGGCGGTTCCCGCCGCAGCCGCAGCGCCGGCGAGCGCACCAGGAGGAAGAACAGCATCAGCGCAGCGCTGACGGCCTCGGCGAGGAGCGTCCCCAGCGCCGCCCCCGTCACGCCCAGCCCCGCGCCCGGAAGCCGGACGCCCACGCCCCACAGCGGCACGACCCTTGAGGGAAAGATCAGGAGCGCGTTGAAGGCCACGTTCAGGACGCACATGAGGGCGTTTATCGTGCTCGGCAGGCGCGCGTTGCCGCTGCTCTGCAGCATGTCGCCCGCGATGTAGTTCATCTGAAGCGCGGGCAGGCCCAGGGCGTAGATGAAGAAGTAGGAGGCTGCATCTCTGCAGACGTCCTCCTCCCCGCCAAGCCATCGTGGCAGGGAGCCGCTCAACGCCGCCCCGACGGCGGCCAGAAGGAAACTGAAGGCCAGCGCCGTCATCAGGCCGCGGCGCACCACGCTCCGCGCCTCCGCTCCGCGCCCTCCGCCCACGCGATGCGCCACCTGCACCGAGAAGCCAGAGCTGACCGCCCCGCAGAGGCCGATGATCAACCACGTGCTGCTGGACACCAGCCCAACGGCAGCCGCCCCGCGGGCTCCCAGGCTCCCCACCATCGCGGCATCGACGTACTCCATCACGATGGTCGCGAGGTACGACAGCATGGCGGGGACGCTGAGCCGCATCGTCAGCAGGAGCTCCTCCCGAAGGCTCAGGGCCTCCCCTCCGCGCAGTTTTTCCAGCAGGTCCGTCCGTTCGATCTCGTCCACTCCCTCTCAAGGCCCGATAACCTTCTAAAATTCATCATAGCACATCAGGCAACGCCCCCGCAGAGGGGATGGATGAACGAAGGCTAAGGGGTAAAATAGGGCATAAAATTCACTTTTTGGGAGGTTATCATCATGGGACCGAATCTGTACCAGGCACTGCCCTTCTGGCAGCAGGCGGCGATCGTCTGTCCGCTGATCTTTCTGGGAGGCTTCGTGGACGCCATAACGGGCGGGGGCGGGCTGATCACCCTGCCCGCCTACCTGTTCGCAGGGCTGCCCGTCCACTTCGCGCTCGGGACGAACAAATTGAGCTCCTGCATCGGCACCGCCCTGACGACGGCTCGATACGCCCGCGCCGGCTTCATCCCGTGGAAGCTCGCCTGCCTCTGCGTGGCGGCCTCGCTGATGGGCTCGAACCTTGGGGCGCACCTGGCGCTCTTTCTCAACGACCGCATCTTCAAGTTCGTGATGCTCTTCCTGCTGCCGGTCACGGCCCTCTACGTCCTGAAGGGACGCGCGCTGGTGCACCAGCGTCCTCCCCTGCCCCAGGCGCGGACCGTCCTGACCAGCGCAGCCATCGCCTTTGCCCTGGGAGCCTACGACGGCTTCTACGGCCCAGGAGCCGGCACGTTCATGCTGCTCCTGCTGGCGGCGGCGGCCCACCTGAGCCTCAACACGGCCAACGGCGTCGCCAAGTCCATCAACATGGCGAGCAACCTCGCAGCCCTCACCGTCTTCTTGATCAACGGCCGGGTGCTCTTCCCCCTCGGCCTGCTTGCCGCATGCTTCGGCCTCGCCGGGAACTACCTTGGGGCCCGATCCTTCGAGCATGGCGGGGCCAGGGCGGTCAAGCCCATCATGCTCACGGTGTTGGCCATCTTCTTCGTCAGCCTGCTCCGCGACCTGTTTTGAAGCGGAAACTTCCGTAGTCTGATCCAATGGACCTTCACGCAGAGATTCACGGCGTCGGATTTTCTATGGGATAATGTGGTAATATGGATCGGTATATTTTTTCGTCGACCGAAGCCCTTTCGACACCCCATCATAAACAGCAGGTCGGCGACGGCCCCGTCGGAGGCGGCGGGGTCGCCCGCGGAAAGCCCTCGTTCACTTGAGAAGTCAAAACGCGATTAAAAGGAAAGGAAGATCGTCATCATGCCAAAAAGGGAGTCCGTCTTTCAGAACTACGCGCTCTTGATCGCCATGCTGGGCGCCATCGCGGCCGGGTGTGCCGTCGGCTGGGCCTGGCCCGGCGCCGCGGCGCTTGAACCCCTGGGGACCGTCTTCATCAACCTGCTGTTCTGCATCGTCGTGCCGCTGGTGTTCTGCTCCGTCGCGGGCGCCATCGCCAACATGAAAAGCCGCGCGCGGGCCGGAAAGATCATGGGCGTCACCATCGCCACCTTCGTCGTCACGGGGGCCATCGCCTCCGTCATCACGATCGCCCTCATGAAGCTCTACCCGCCCGTGCCGGTCCCCTGGACGGAGCTCAAAGCCGCCGAGGTGGGCGATCAGGCAAGCCTTGCCACGCTCGTCGTCAACTTCTTCACCGTCCCGGACTTCTCCGCCCTCCTCAGCCGCCGGGCCATGCTGCCCCTCATCGTCTTCTCCATCCTCTTCGGCTTCGGGGTCAGCATGGCGGGCGGCCCCGCGACCCTCACCGCGAGGGCCCTGGCCGACATGACGGAGTGCATGCTGAAGGTCATCAAGCTCCTGACCTACTACGCGCCCATCGCCTTCTTCGGGTTCTTCGCCTCCCTCGTGGCGACTTACGGACCGCAGCTCATCGGCGACTACAGCCGGGCGCTCGTCGTCTACTACCCTCTGTGCTTCGTCTACATCCTGACGGCCTTTCCCCTCATGGCCTGGTTCGGCGGCGGCGCGGCGGGGCCGCGGGTGATGTTCCGCCACATCCTGAAGCCCGCCGTCACGTCGCTCGGCACCTGCTCCTCCATCGCCACGATCCCGGCCAACATGGAGGCCGCGGACGACAGCGGCATCTCCCGCGACATCACCGAGATGGTCCTGCCCCTGGGGGCCACCATGCACATGGACGGCTCCTGCTTCTCCTGCACCCTGAAGATCGCCTTCCTGTTCGGCGTCTTTGGTATGGAGTTCAGCGGCGTGGACACGTTCCTTCGGGTCATCCTGGTGTCCGTGGTCTCCTCCGTCGCCATGTCCGGCATCCCCGGAGGCGGCTACATCGGCGAGTTCGTCCTGTGCTCCCTCTTCTTCCCGGACCACCTACCCCTGGCCTACCCCATCGCGATCACCATCGGCAACCTGGTGGACCCCCCCGCCACGATGATCAACGCATCGGGGGACTACGTGGCGTCCTTCATCGTCTCCCGCTTCGTCGACGGCCGGGACTGGCTGAAGAACGCCCTCGCTAGGAAGGCATCCGAAGGCGCGTAGAACCGCTCACATAATGGCGAGGGGCAGCCCCACGGCTGCCCCTTTTGCTTCATGTCCCCCGGCTACCTGCCCGCCAGGTATTCCTTGATGGCGGCCAGGACCTGATCCGCATCGAGGCCGTGAACCGCGCAGGCATCTTCAAGGGACTCCCCTATCGACGAGGGGCACCCCACACAGTGCATCCCGCTCCGCATCAGGACCTGGGCAATGCCCATGTCATGCGCCAGCATCTCTCCCATCGTCGTCGCCTTCGTCACCTCAAAGGGCTCCGCCGCCTTAACCGCCTCCGCCATTGAGATCCCCTCCCAAATAAAATATAGAAAAAATATCAGGTATTATACCCTTCTCTTGAGCGTCGCATCATCCTTCAAAATACCGACCTGTTGTATAATAGGGAAATTCTGTTTTCGTTAAGGGAGAGCCCTTGCACGGAGCCGGAAAGCCCCCCGATTTCGAGGGCGTCCGAGCCCCTGCAGCGCAGGCTCAAAAAGACGGCGGAGCCGATTTTGTCCCCCTTAACGCCAGACTTGAGAGGAAGGTATTCGTCATGGAGAACGGCAAGAAACGGGAAACTCTGGGCAGCCGGCTGGGCTTCATCTTCCTGTCGGCGGGGTGCGCTATCGGCCTCGGCAACGTGTGGCGCTTCCCCTTCATCACGGGGCAGTACGGCGGGGCGGCCTTCGTCCTGATGTACGTTGCCTTCCTGCTGCTCCTCGGCATTCCCGTCATGGTGATGGAGTTCGCCGTGGGGCGCGCCTCGCAGAAGAGCTCCACCCGGTCCTTCAAGGTCCTGTGCCCGGAGCGTCGCGTCTGGGGCCTCTGGGGCTATGGAGCCTGGATCGGCAGCGTCATGCTCATGACGTTCTACACCGTGGTGACGGGCTGGATGCTGGCCTACGTCTGGTATTCCGCATCGGGGAGGTTCGCGGGCGCCACGCCGGAGGCCGTGAACGACGCCTTCGGCACGCTGCTGTCGGCCCCGAAGGAGCTCCTCGGCTGGACGGCGCTCACGTCGCTCATCGGCGCCGCCGTCTGCTGGACCGGCCTGCGCCAAAGCGTGGAGCGCGTGACCAAGGTCATGATGTGCGGCCTCCTCGCCATCATGATCGCGCTGGCCCTTCGCTCCGTCACCCTGCCGGGGGCGGAGTGCGGCCTCGAGTTCTACCTGAAGCCCAACTTCGCGAACCTCACGGCCAACGGCCTCTGGAGCAGCGTCTACGCCGCGCTGGGACAGGCCTTCTTCACGCTCAGCCTCGGCATCGGCTGCATGGCCATCTTCGGCAGCTACATCGGCAAGGACCGCTCCCTGACGGGGGAGGCCCTCCTGGTGACGGCGCTGGACACGGCCGTGGCCCTCTGCGCGGGGCTCATCATCTTCCCCGCCTGCTTCGCCTACGGCGTCAACCCGGGGGCCGGCCCCGGCCTGATCTTCGTCACGCTGCCCAACATGTTCAACCAGATGCCCAGCGGGCAGCTCTGGAGCACCCTCTTCTTCCTCTTCATGAGCTTCGCTGCCCTCTCCACCGTCATCGCCGTCTTCGAGAACATCATCGCGGGCCTGATGGACCGCCTGGGCTGGAATCGGCAGGCCGCCGCGCTCTTCACCGGCGTCGCGATCCTCCTCCTCTCCATCCCCTGCGCCCTGGGCTTCAACCGATGGTCCGGCTTCCAGCCCCTGGGCGCCGGGTCCGGGGTGCTGGACCTGGAGGACTTCATCGTCAGCAACAACCTGCTGCCCCTGGGGTCCCTCGTCTACCTGCTCTTCTGCGTCTCGCGATGGGGCTGGGGATGGGACGGGTTCATCCAGGAGGCGGACGCCGGGCGCGGCATCAAGTTCCCCGCCTTCCTCCGCCCTTACTTCACCTGGGTGGTGCCCCTGCTCGTGCTCTCCATCTTTGCGGCGGGCTACTGGGAAAAGTTCGTGAAGTAGCCGGCTCTCTTTGCTTTCAAAAAATCGAGGTCTTATGATGGAAATGACGGAAAAGAAACGGGAAACTCTGGGCAGCCGGCTGGGCTTCATCTTTCTTTCGGCGGGGTGTGCCATCGGCCTCGGCAACGTGTGGCGCTTCCCCTTCATCACGGGCCGCTACGGCGGGGCGGCCTTCGTCCTGATCTACATCGTCTGCCTGCTGGCCCTGGCGCTGCCGCTCCTCGTGATGGAGTTCGCCGTGGGGCGCGCGTCCCAACGCAGCGTTGTGACCTCCTTCGCCGCCCTCTGCCCCCGGCACCGCGCCTGGTCCGTCTGGGGCTACGCCGGCTGGATCGGCTGCACGCTCCTCATGATGTTCTACACCGTGGTGACGGGCTGGATGCTGGCCTACACCTGCTACTCCGCCAGAGGGGACCTGGCGGGGCTCACCCCGGACCAGGTGGGGGGCGCTTTCGCCAGCCTCCTTGCGGACCCGGCGGCCATGGTGCGCTGGCTGGCCCTGGCGGTGGGCGTCAGCGCCGCCGTCTGCTGCTCCGGCCTCAGGCGGGGTGTCGAGCGCGCGGCGAAGGCGATCATGGCCAGCCTCCTCGTCATCATGGTTGCGCTGGCCATCCGCTCCGTCACCCTGCCCGGGGCGGAGCGCGGCCTCGAGTTCTACCTGAAGCCCAACTTCGCAAACCTCACGGCCAACGGCCTCTGGACCACCGTCTACGCCGCGCTGGGACAGGCCTTCTTCACTCTGGGGCTTGGCGTCGGCAGCATGGCTATCTTCGGAAGCTACATCGGCAAGGACCGTTCCCTGATGGGCGAGGCCCTCCTGATCTCGACGCTGGACACGAGCGTGGCCCTCTGCGCGGGGCTCATCATCTTCCCCGCCTGTTTCGCCTACGGCATCGAGCCGGGCGCAGGCCCCGGCCTGATCTTCGTCACGCTGCCCAACATGTTCAACCAGATGCCCAGCGGGCAGCTCTGGAGCACCCTCTTCTTCCTCTTCATGAGCTTCGCCGCCCTCTCCACCGTCATCGCCGTCTTCGAGAACATCCTGGCCTGCTTCATGGACAAGCTGGGCTGGAGCCGCCCCCTCGCCGCCCTCGTCACGGGCTGCGGGCTCTTCGTGCTGGCCCTGCCCTGCGCTCTGGGCTTCAACCGGTGGTCCGGCTTCCAGCCCCTGGGCGCCGGATCCGGAGTGTTGGACCTGGAGGACTTCCTCCTCAGCTACAACCTGCTGCCCATCGGGGCCATCGTGTACGTGACGTTCTGCGTCTCGCGCTACGGTTGGGGCTGGGACGCCTTCATCAGGGAGGTCAACACGGGCCAGGGCGTGAAGTTCCCGACGTTCCTGCGCGGCTACCTGACCTACGTGGCCCCCGTCATCGTCCTCCTCGTCTTCCTGGCCGGCTACTGGGAGAAGTTCTTCAAGTAAACCAAACCATCTTACATTAAAAGCGCCGGCTTCCCCATCGGGGGCCGGCGCTTTTTTTGCTTTTTCAGGGCGTCTCACGCCTTTTTGTTGTATCATTACACCATCAATGCCATTGGGAGGGCGGTCTCATGCGGGACGGGCGGAACGGCAGCGGAGGCGCTGAGGGAGGGCGCGGTCGGGGCGCGGAGGCGGGGCGACGGACGCGAGGCGAAAGAGGGCCCAGGGTGCGCCTCGAGGTCAGTGCGCTATCCAGCGACGGCGCGGGCATCGCACGCACGGCAAACGGCGTGGTCTTCGTCACAGGCGCCCTGCCGGGGGAGTCGGTCACGGCGGAGGTCACGAGCCGCCACCGGGACTTTTCCACGGCGCGGACGCTGTCGGTGGAGCGCCCCGCGGAGGGCCGCGCCGAGCCGCGCTGTCCCCACTACGGGCGCTGCGGCGGGTGCCAGCTTCAGCACGCGGCCTATCCCCTGCAGCTGAAGCTGAAGGCCGCTCTGGTCCGCGACGCCATGACGCGCATCGGCGGCTTTTCCCCCGACCTCTTCGAGGGGCTGGAGTGCGTGCCCTCGCCCCAGAGCTGGGGCTACCGCAACAAGGCCTCCTTCCCTGTGCAGTCCCTCCACGGTCAGATCGTCACGGGCTTCTACCGCGCGGGCACCCACCGACTGGAGCGGCTGCAGGAGTGCCCCGTCAACGCCGCGCCCCTGAACGCCCTTTACCGCACCGTGCTGGGCGGCCTGAAGGACCTGCCCTTCGACGGCTACGACGAGCGGACGCAGGAGGGCAAGCTGCGCCACATCGTGATGCGCGCGGGGCTCAACACGGGCCAGACCCTCCTGTCCTTCGTCCTGAACGGACGCCTCGCCGCGCGAGGCATCAAGGCTCTGGCCGCCCTGGGAGCCAGAGCCCGCCCCACGACGCTGACGCTGAACCACAACTCGCGCCCCGGCAACGTCATCCTGGGGCCCCACACGGAGGCCCTGTCGGGGGACGGCCGCATTGCGGAGAAGCTGGGTCCATGGACCCTGGCCTTCGACACCACCTCCTTCTTTCAGGTGAACACGGGACAGGCGGAGCGCCTCTTTCGCTACGCCGTCCAGCAGGCGGAGGACGCAAAGGAGCTCCTGGAGCTCTACAGCGGCGTCGGGTCCATGACCTGCTACCTGACGGAGCGCGGCGCCGTCACCAGCGTGGAGGAATGGCGCAGCGCCGTGCAGATGGCGGAGCGCAACCTGAAGGCCAACGGCCTGAACGTCCGGACGCTCTGCGGCCGAGCGGAGGACGTGGTGGAGGAGCTTCACGGAGGGTACGGGGCCGTGGTGATGGACCCGCCGCGCGACGGCTGCGCCCGACCGGTGCTGGAGGCCGTGGCCCGCTTTGGGGCGCCGCGGGTGGTCTACGTGTCCTGCAACCCCGCAACGCTGGCCCGCGATTGCAAAATCCTGGCCGGACACGGCTACCGGCTTCAAACCATCCGCGCCTTCGACATGTTCCCTCAGACGGCTCACGTGGAGACGGTTGTCCTGATGGCGCGGGATAAGGACTAAGATTTGAATAGACTCCGCTCACCCTTTGCTGTCGCATTTTGTATTGTAAACCCAGAGGAGGGAATCGAAGAAAAAGGGGCAAAAGCCGTATAGTGGTCCCAAAATTGACAACTGGAGATACGAGGTGGCAATGGATGGCAAAGAAGGAAGTCAGAACGGATTTATGGGTTGCTAAGCAGCTGGATGAGTGCGGTATCAACTTTGATGCACAAGGAAGCAATATCAAAGAAATTAACGAAGCCCTGAAGACGGCATCGAAACGCGGTACAGGCAATGTCGGTTATCCTGAGTATGTAGCCGTGATTGGCGATTTCGTTCTTGTTATTGAGGACAAGGCCGATACAGACAAACAGCTGAAATTGACCGACAAGAAGATTATTGACACGGATACGAAGTCGATTACAGAATATGCCGTAAACGGCGCATATTTTTACGGTAAGCACATTGCACAGAATAGTTCTTTTAAGAAGGTGTTCGCGCTCGGTGTCTCTGGCGACGAGAAGCATCACGTCATAACACCTCTGTATGTGGATGACCGCGAAGGATACAAGCAGTTGCCCGACATTGAATCTTTCGTATGGTTCTCTCCAAGTAACATCGGCGAGTATTATACACGTTATGTGCTGGAGGAGGCGACGGACGTCGAGAAGACGACGGAGCAGATTCTCAAGGACGCGGCGGAGCTGCACGAGTACCTGCGCACGTACGGCACATTGAAAGACCAGGACAAGCCCCTCGTCGTGGCCGGAATCTTGCTTGCGTTGGACGAGGTAAAACATGAAGAGTTCAAAATCGACAACTTGACGGGCAGTCAGGTGGATAAGAACCACGACGGCGATAAGCTGATGAAAGCCATCAACACGAGGCTGACACGTTCGAACGTGGGGCCAGATGCGAAGAAGGACAAACTCCTATCGGAGTTTAGCATCTTGAATACCAGCTTCAGGCTGAACGAAGTCAACGACGTTCTCGGCAAGACGCCGTTGAAGTTCTACACGAAGTTTCTGTATGACCGCGTGTTTCGGAACATCAAATATCAAAAAACCTCTGAAGACTTCATCGGTCGCTTTTACGGCGAGTTCATGAGTTATTCCGGTGGAGACGGGCAGACGCTTGGCATCATATTGACCCCGCGCCACATCACCGACCTGATGTGCGATCTGGTCGATGTACAGGTGAATGATGTCGTCCTAGACCCTACTTGCGGGACGGCAGGTTTTCTGATCTCGGCCATGCACAAGATGCTGTCCATGTCTGACAGCGATGCCCAGAGGAAGGACATCAAGAAAAAACAGCTTCACGGTTTTGAGCTCCAGAGCAATATGTTTGCTGTCGCGGCAGCGAACATGATCCTGCGCCATGACGGGAACAGCAACCTCGAATGCACAGACTTCCTGAAGAAGAATCCCGCTCAGGTGCAGATGAAGGGTGCGACAATTGGTCTTATGAATCCACCGTACTCGCAGGGTACGAAGGCTGACCCGTCCCAGTACGAGCTTTCGTTCGTAGAGCATTTGCTGGACTCCCTGACAGAGGGAGGGCGGGCGGCTGTTATTGTTCCTCAGTCTTCAATGACGGGAAAGAGTGCCGAGGAAAAAGTATTCAAGGAGTCTATCTTGAAGAATCACACCCTTGAGGGTGTGATCACTTGCAATACCGAGACCTTCTATGGCGTTGGTACGAATCCTGTTATCGCGTTGTTTACGGCACACGAGCCACATCCTGAGGACAAGGTATGCAAGTTTATCGACTTCAGAAATGACGGTTTCGAGACAAGGGCGCATGTCGGTTTAGTCGAGGGAGATTCTGCAAAGGATAAGAAACAGCATCTTCTAGATGTATGGAATGGACGCATTGAGGCTCCTTCAAAGTTCTGTGTCAAAACGACCGTTGAAGCATCGGATGAGTGGCTTCACTCGTTTTACTATTTCAATGATGAGATTCCAACCGATGCCGACTTTGAGAAGACTATCGGTGATTATCTGACGTTTGAGTTTTCTATGGTCATGCAGAACCGCGAGTACCTGTTCGAGGACACGAAGGGAAGGGACGATGACGAGTTGGGCGATTACGTTGAGATTCCTTCTCTTGAGGAGAAGGAGTGGGAGGCGTTTAGCGTTGATTCGTTGTTCCCCACTATTGAGCCTACCAAAGGAAAAACAACGTCCGGTCTAGTTGACGGTGAAGGGTTGCCGTATATTGCAGCAGCAAAATCTATAATCGGGTGTCAAATTTGTTCCAAGGTGGCAAATAACGAATGGGCCTCTAAGGGAAATGGCATGGTTTTCGTACAGCTGGGAGATGGCGCAGCAGGACTTGCACATTATGTACCAATGCCTTTTGTTGGAATGTCAGGAAAAACATCAGTTGGATATTCAAAACATCAGAATTTATATAATGGTCTATTTATTGCGCGATGCCTTTCCTCAAACAAAGCCATTTTTTCTCATGGCCATAGTTGGACGGGGAGAAGATTGACAAAAACTAAGGTAATGCTCCCTGTCAACAATGATGGTGAGCCCGACTACGACTACATGGAGCAGTACTCCAAGAACATGATGCTGCACAAGTATAAGCAATATTTAAGATTTATTGATGGAAAGGGGCAATGATATGTGAGACACCTCATTAACGCGCATCGCCTTGCCTACAGAGCAATATCGTTTGCTTTTTGGTACGGCAATGAGCGTATTCAGCTCAAACAAAGGCTTTGTGCTTGAGAACATATTGCATACTGACAATTCCTATTCGTAACATAAACTGATTGACAAGGAATCAGGTCAGCTGAAGTCATGTATCGCTAAAGCTTGAACAGGCTCCGTTTATCCCCTGCTGTTGTGAATGGTTGTGAATAAGATGATAAATCTAAAAACAAAATGGCCAGACGAAGCGGCGTCATTAAGAAATCAAAAGAACTCCTGGCAACAGGCATCCTTCTGATCAACTCAAGCAAAGGGGAATATCACTGTGCATGGACGATCAATAGAATTGTTCCTCGTTAATGGGACAGCGGAAAGTATTGTCACTGCGGAATTGTCCAACTGGAACGGTAAGGCAGTAAAGATACCTCGAATTGAGGTAGCTGATTGCATGCGCAAAGATATACAAGAGCCAGGCGTTTATTTCTTATTCTGTAAAGACGATGAGAACAACAAAGATTCTGTCTACATCGGAGAGGCTGAAAATGTAAAGGAACGCTTGCTACAGCATCTTCGAGATGCTACGACAGAACAAGAAAAGTATTATTGGAACACGGCACTCATCTTTGTTGGTCGTGATCTGAATAAGGCTCTGATCCGCTATTTAGAGAATAGACTCGTTGAGCTTGCACTGGCAAGCAATCGTTATGATATTCTTACAAAAAACACCTATAAGAATACCGTTCTGAAAGAGTCTCAGATCGCGGCAATGGAAGAATTCCTGGAAAATATTAAGGTTCTTATTAACACGCTTGGATATAAGGTCTTAGAGCCACTACGACAGGGGCATTCCGGCGATGGGGAAGAAGAGAAATTCCTCTACCTTAAAACAGGAAAAACAGATGCCGTGGGGGCTGTTACAGCAGAAGGCTTCGTTGTCCTTGCTGGAGCAAAGATCAATGCTAAGAGCTCCGATAAATCACTGTCAAAAGGGATGGCAAAACTTCGCCAGAAACACTTTGATGCCGGTCATGTCAGCTCAGACCTTGTAACAACGGAAGATATACTTTTTTCAAGCTCATCATCCGCAGCGATTTTTGTGACGGGCTATAGCATGAGCGGCCCCGCCCACTGGAAAGATAAAAATGGCAAGACACTCAAAGAAATAGAATCAGAATAACCGTTAATAGAAAGGAATGGAGCGATTGTCCTCTCTGTCGTTGGGGTTCTGGCTGGAGCGTCGGGCAACGTTTTGATGAAGAGGCCACTCCTGAACAGGCCCCTTCAAAGATATTCTCAAAGGACTCGTAACGTCTCAGCAGGCTCAGCACTTCCTCCTCGGGAAGGGATACTGCAATGGGTTACCTCTCAGGTAACAATGCGGTTCTTGAGGAGCCCAATCGTGGTACGGGGTATCGAAACAACCAGACCTTTATCGATATGATTTACCCCGTCGCCAGACAGCTGAATTTGACTGAATCGTTCTTTACCCACACAGAATAACGAGGACCAGATTGTACGACGTAATCGTGCCGTTATAATAAGGGATGACACCTGCAAAAGTACTCGATTTCTTGTGGGGACAAAAAGTGACAGCGAGGTGATGTGGAGTGAACCAAGATCCGTTTAGAGAATATATCAAAGAATCCGAACCGGAAAAGCGGGACAAGCGCTATGCGTGGCATACTGCTATTGGCCTGCAGGCAGTCGACGGACTGAAAACATCAGAATATCTGGTGCATACTGCCGTTCGGAATATCGAAGGCGAGATTTCCTTTGAAGAGGCAAATGCGCTTTTGCAGGCCTACTATGAGAAAAATCCCCCCCGTGACGCGTCAGACCGCACCGAGGAGGCCGACAAGGTGTCCGCACGGATCGCCGCGCTTCTTTCCGAACGTGCCTTCAGCTTTACGCCGAACGAGTATCTTTCCATTCACAGGAAGCTGTTTTCCGGCATTTATTCTCATGCCGGGCGCATTCGGGATTACAACATGACGAAGAAAGAATGGGTGCTCGATGGTGCGACCGTGCTTTATGGCAGCGCCACGGAGCTGCGTGCGACGCTCGACTATGATTTCTCGGAGGAGAAGAAGTTTTCCTATAAAAATCTCTCGATGGATGAGATCATCCACCACCTCGCGGTATTCGTATCCGGATTGTGGCAGATCCATGTGTTTGGCGAGGGCAACACCAGAACGACGGCCGTATTCTTCATCAAATATCTGCGCACGCTGGGCTTTGACGTGACTAACGACATTTTTGCCGAGAACGCGTGGTATTTTCGGAATTCCCTGGTCAGGGCAAACTACAATGACCTGAAAAACGGCATTCACGAAACGACGGAGTACCTTGAGGTTTTCCTCCGCAATCTCCTGTTGAACGAGAACCATCCGCTTCATAACCGGACATTGCACATCAGAGGCAAATTCAAAGAACCGGAAAAAGCGAACATTGACTCCGAAAAAGCGAATATTGATACAAAAAAAGTGAGCATTGAAGATGTATTCACAGCCAAGACCGCTTCTCATATTCAGAAATTACGAGAGGATTTAGGCACTCAGAACGCATTTGGAAGGTCGGATGTTCAGAGAATACTTGGACTGAAGCCGACAAGAAGTTCAGCGCTCTTACGCGAAATGGCGGAGCACAGAATCATTGAGGCGGTGTCCGGACACGGGAAAGGGAAGTATCGCTTCCTCTGTCCTCTTGCTTGACTAAGGTCCAATCTAAGGGAGAAATAACATGGATATTAAATTATTTTGGAAAGACATTCTGAAACAAAACCGCGAAGAACTAAAAAAATATTTTTGCCCTGAGGCTGAAATCCATTGGCCATGCACAAACGAAAAGTTTTCGGCGGATGAGTTTATACGCGTCAATTGTGATTATCCAGGCGAGTGGGACGGTGAAGTTGAACTCATTGAAAACACTGACGCAGGGTGCATCACCGTGACAAGGGTTTTTGCACGGGACTCATCGGCAGCATTTCATGTCGTTAGCTTTTTTACCTATCGGGATGAGAAAATATCATTCGTTGAAGAGTATTGGTCCAATGATGGCGTGGCACCAGAGTGGCGTCAGCAGATGAAAATAGGGAGACCGATCCGAAGCTGAAATTTTAAAAGGTATAATGGGCTACATAAAGTCTACAAAAATAGGGGTAATAGTGCATGGTATCTGTAAAAATTATCGATGGTGATAAAACGAAGTATATGGATTTGCTTCTCATCGCGGATGAGTCAGTAAGTATGATAGAAAAATATTTATACCGCGGTGATATGTTTGCCTTGTATGATGACGATATTAAGGCGATTTGTATCGTGACACAGGAACAACTCGGCGTATACGAAATTAAAAATCTTGTAACCGTTCCCCAATATCAACGCAACGGATATGGACAAAAACTGATTTCTGTTGTCGCTGATTACTACAGGAAATTGAACGGCGAGTTATACGTTGGAACAGGCAATTGCCCAACGATCCTCCGTTTCTATGAAAGATGTGGTTTTAAGAAATCGCATATCGTTAAAAATTTTTTTATAGACAATTACGACCACCCTATATATGAAGATGGGCAACCGTTAATTGACATGATTTATTTAAAATTGCACTAAAGCTAAGGGGTTCTTCGCTATTTTAAGTGTGTATCCCTATCTGTAGCTTCCCTGCGATGAGGTAAATCATCGTGTGCATAAGGAGAAACAAGAGGTGCGTATCGTAACCGTGCGTTACTCACGAAGCCAATTCTAAATCAAGTTTTTGACAACGGACAAACGGGAAGGCAAAAATGGACAGAAAATTAGAGGAAATGAGCCTGAAGGAGCTGTGGCAGCTGTTCCCCATCTTCCTCGTCCGGCATCATGAGGAGTGGGACGATTGGTACGCCGAGGAAAAGAGCACACTCACGGCGCTGCTCCCGCGCGAAACGGTCAAACGGCTCTCCCACGTCGGGAGCACGGCCGTCCCCGACATCTGGGCAAAAAACATCGTGGACATCCTCCTTGAAGTCGGGAGCGAGGAGGACCTGAACAACGTAGAAAAGCGGCTCCTCCAAAAGGACTGGCTGTGCATGAGCCGGAGCGCTCATCGGGTCTCGATGAACAAGGGGTACACTCCCAGCGGCTTCGCTCAGAAGGTCTTTCACCTTCACGTTCGCCTTTGGGGGGACAACGACGAGCTGTACTTCAGAGATTATCTGCGGGAATTCCCCGCCGTCGCAAAGGCCTACGAGGCGTTGAAGTTATCGCTGTGGAGACGGTTTGAACACGATCGGGACGGCTACACCGAAGCCAAGGGGGACTTCATAAAAAAGCACACCAGCCTGGCAAGGCAGCGCTATGGAGCAAGGTACTAAGGAGCGCGGATTGGGCGAAGCGACATCAAACTTGACGTGAACGTGCAGTGGATCGTTTTTCAGCACGTCGGAGGATATTTTTGTTGTGCCTTCGTCCGCTGCGATGCGGCTCAATCTACATCCGTTACCCCGGTAACGCCCGAGGCGCCGTCCGCCACGTCGCAGACAGCGCCTCGTCTGCCCGTCATCGTGGCCTTTTCGCCGTTGATCAGGGATGCGGCCCTCAGGATGAACTCCTCCGGGGCGTCCTTGAACTGCTCGAAGACGGGCGCCGCAATTCCGGTGAGGACGGTAACGACATCCCGTCTGGTGAGGTCGGTGGCCTCGACCAGCCTGCCGATCAGGTCGTACTTCACGTTCCGAGCTCCCGCCCCACCAGAGGCCTCGTAGACCTCGACCCCCTCCCTCGCGAACGAGGTTCCGGACCACAGGCCCTCCTTCGACACCATCGTCCCCAGGACGCCGGACTCGACGCGGACGAGGGCCTTTGGGAGGCGCAGCCCCCCGTTCAGCGCGCGGACCGCCCTCCAGATCAGCGCATCGGCATCGAAGTCCACTGCGCAGACCGGCTTCTCGTCGACGCCGGACCACTGTGCCTGCAACTCTGCCTTGGCATGCTTTTCCGGCCCCATGGTCGGTTCTGCGCTGCGGGCGTCCTCCGGCTGCAGCACACGGACGTCCAAGACGGAGCGAGGGGGCGCAACGACCGCCTCAGCCGCGCCCGCGGCCTCATCCGCAAGCTCTGCCTGCAGCCCTCTCGCAAAGCTGTCGTAGCTCTCGCTGGCGATGATCGTGAGCACGTTGACGTCATGGACCTCATCTCCGAGGGCCTCCGCGTCCATGCGCTCCCCGTCCTGGTTGACGCAGAGGCGCAGGCCACGCCCCACCTCCTGACGCTTACGGACCTCGCTTCCGCTTCGCTTCAGCGTGCAGATCTGAAAGACGTTGGGGTTGTCCCAACCCTCGCGCAGGGCGGAGTGGGAGAAGATGAAGCGCACCGGCGACCTCCTGGGGTCACCATCAAGAAGGCGCTCCTTGTCCCTCATGATCAGGTCGTAGGCGTCGATGTCGTCCGAGGTGCATTCACGCCTGTCGCTCAGGCTGCCGTTGGTCATGCGTCCCCTCCCGTCGATGGAGAAGTATCCGGCGTGGGTGCTGTCCGGCGCGATCGCCCCCAAATACTCCATGTACTCCTCCTCGCCCGGACCGCCCCGCGTCACGGAGACGACGTCCCGATACTCATCCTCGAACATCCGCGCAAAAAGGCCGTTTTGAGGCCGCCCATCGGCGTCGTACTCCCGGTAGTGCGCGACCTCGTCGATGAAGAAAAGGGACAGCACCTTGATGCCCCGGCGGAACAGCCGCCGCTCCCGCTCGATGTGAGAGAGGATCGTCTCACGGATCTGGATGCGGCGCAGCCGATCCTCGTTCAGACGGCCAACCGCCTCTCCGGCGCAGAGCCTGACGCCGTTCAGGAACTCCACGGAGTTGTCCCGGCCGTCGACGGACTTCACGACGAAGCCGTCCCTATACTCCTCCAGCCTGCCGGAGCGCTCGTAGAGGTCATAGCCGACGCCCGCCGTCCTCGTGACCTGCCGAACCCCCGACGTCCCCCTGCAATCGAACTGAACCGTTGCGGTGGGGGCTGCCCTGGACAGGTTGACGCCCTGAAGGTAGACGTAGCCCTCCGTCGCGGCGCCCCCCGTCTCCACGATGCCCTTGACGGCGATCTTCTTCACCAGTCGCTCGTTGTAGGCCTCCATCGCGTCCAGCCGATAGACCAGGTTGTAGAGGCTGTCGGGCCGATGGGTCGCAGAGTAGCGCAGGGTCATCAGGGGGTTGAACTGCCTCAGCCCCTCCCTGGTCCGCCTGCCCTCGACGGACTGCGGTTCGTCGATGATCACGATCGGATGGGTTCCGGCGATGACCTCAATCGGCCTTCGCGATCGGAACTCGTCAAGCCTCATGTGAATGCGCCGCGCGTCCCTTCCTCTCGCATTGAAGGCCTGCGCGTTGATGATCATGACGTCGATGGAGCGGTCCGACGCAAACCGGTCGATCTCCGTCATCTGCGAGGAATCGTAGATGAAGTATCGAACCTTCCGACCGTACTCCTCCGCAAAATGGTCCTGCATGACTTGAAAGGACTTGTAGACGCCCTCGCGGATCGCGACGCTGGGGACGACGACGATGAACTTGCTCCAGCCGTACCGCCCGTTCAGCTCATAGAGGGTCTTGATGTAGGTGTAGGTCTTGCCGGTTCCCGTCTCCATCTCGACCGTCAGGTTGTAGCGCCCCTCCAGCTTCTCGGACGGCTTGATCCGGTTGGCGCGCTGCACCCTCCGCAGGTTCTCCAGGACCCGCGCGTCCGTCAGCTCCGGGACGACGGGCGGGTTGCTCCACCCGTCGCAGCCCGCCGGACGCGGCAACAGCGCCTCTCCCACGACCCTGTCCGTCCTGTTCGCCGGCGTCCGATACGGTTGCCCGGCGAACACGTCCGCAACCGCTCTGGCCGCGTCCTCCTGGAACTTCTGGCGTCGGAACCGAAGTTTCACCGCAGCCCCTCCCTCAGAGGACCTTGAGCCTCGTGTTCGGCGCCAGCGCCTTAAAGAGCTCCACGGCGTTGATCCTGGACGGGCTGTCCCTGAAGCCCGCGTCGCGGAACACGGCGCGAAGCGGCCTGCGCCTCGCGATCTCCCTGACGACGGAATCCGGCACGTCCTCGGCGAAGCAGGCGATCAGGTCTCCCTCGTTCCATGTGTGGACCCTGCAGCCCTCCACCTCCTCGCTGTGGTGCGGCATGGAGAGTGGAAGCCCCCACTCCAGCAGGCAGCCAAAGAGAAGGTCCATGTCCGTGCGATCCGGCTTTACGTTGGACGCGAGCGCGGGGAGCAGGCTCTGGCGATACTCTCCGGCAGCGTAGTAGACGTCCCGCATGTTGCTTTCGTCCAGCCGAAGGACGCGGAACCCGACGTCCGTCCTTCTCGCGCCGTCCGGCTCCTTTGCCCCGATTCGCGCGCCGGAACGACGGATGCGCTCCCTGCCCAGCTCGGCAATGTCCTTAAACCCCATCTTGAACGCGACGGTGTCCGGGGCCGTGCGCTCCGGAATCTGGACCATGATAAACCTCCTGCGCCCGCCGTCCTCGGCGTTCATCCTCATGATGGCGTCCGCCGTGGTCCCGGAACCGGAGAAGAAGTCCAACACAAGGGCTTCCTTATCCTGAGCGCAGACCATCCTGGCCACCGCCTGAACCAGGGAAAGCGGCTTCGCGTAGTCAAAGCATTTCCCAAGGCCCAGCTCCTCCAGCTCCCGAAGCGCCGTCTCGTTCGTCCCTACGGCGGCCTCCCGATTGAGTTCGACGTTCAGAAGGTTGGTCGGCGTCTTGTAGGCGTCCTCCAGATTCCGCCTCTGAAAGCGGATGGCGAACCGGTCGGACTTGACGACGAAACAGGTCCCGCGCCTGACCTCCGCCTCCAGAGTCCTCTGCTCCCACTTGAACTCCCCGGCGAGGCGGACCGCGTTGGCGTTCACGCCGTCCTCCACGCGCAGTTCGTCCAGCAGCCAGACCCTGCCCTTCTCGCCAGCGGGAATGACCCCGTCGCGGAGGAAGGGGAAGTGAATACTGCCCGAAGGAAACCGGAGCGCCTTTTCGGGATTCCCGGCATTCAGGAGGGGGGCGTCGCCGCCGTCGAGGGGCGCGCCGAAGTACTTGAGCGCGCTTCGCCTCTTCTCGTATGCCAGCACGTATTCCACGGTCTTTCGGCACTTGCAGGAGAGCGCGGGCGGAGTGTTGGTCCTGGTCCAGAGGAAGGTCGCCGCGTAGTTTCTCTCGCCGAACGCCTCATTGCAGAGCTTCTGAAGGTTGCTGACCTCGTTTTCGTCGATCGAGATAAAGATCACCCCGTCGTCGCTCAACAGGTTCCGTGCCAACAAGAGCCGGGGGTACATCATGGAGAGCCAGTCCGAGTGAAACCTTGGGTTGGCGAAGTTGTTTTCCCTGAAGAGGACCGTCCCATCCTCGCCCTTCGCGCCGCTTCGCTCCAGGTATTCTTCCTCGCTGACGGCGAAGGTGTCGGAGTAGACGAAGCGATCCGACCCCGTGTTGTACGGAGGGTCAATGTAGATCACCTTGACCTTTCCGAAGTAGCTCTCCTGCAGGAGCTTCAGCACATCGAGGTTGTCCCCCTCGATGTAGAGGTTCTCCGTCGCGTCCCAATCCACGCTGTCCTCCGGGCAGGGGCGAAGCGTCTTTCGGATGGGCCGATTCGCCTCGGCGATGGCCGCCCTCTTTCCCACCCACGTGAACGCATAGGCCTCGTCCCTCGCGATCGCCTCGTCGGAGAGCTCCTGACGAAGCCGCTCGAAGTCGATCGCCGCCCGGAGCCTGCCGTCCGCGCCCCGCGCCTCCGTTACACAGCCGGGGAACAGCGCTCCGATCCGTTCTATGTTGCGGGCGACCCCGTCCGCCCATTCCATTTTCATCCTCCCGGCCATGGAAAGCGCCTCCAGTCCACTCCAGACCACGGCCTCCGGCCATCGGCTCGCCACACTGCCGATCGACATCACGTTAGGAAAAGCCCTCGGGCGCCCCTGCCGCCGCGGCTACAAGTACCTTCCGGTCACGCTCCTTGCGTCCTCCCTGATCTCGTGCGGCGTGCCGGTCGCCACGATCGTACCGCCCGCTTCCCCGCCTCCCGGCCCCATGTCGATGACGTGGTCCGCGTTGCGGATCACGTCGAGGTCGTGTTCGATGACGACCACGGTCGCCCCGTTCCTTATGAGCGTCTGAAACACGTTGAGCAGGGTCTGCACGTCCAGCGGGTGCAACCCGATCGTGGGCTCGTCAAAGACGAACACGGAATCGGCCTGCTCCCTTCCCATCTCGCTCGCCAGTTTCAGCCTCTGGGCTTCGCCGCCGGAAAGGCCCGGCGTATCTTCGCCCAGCCTGAGGTAGCCAAGGCCGAGGCTCTGCAGCACCCGCAGCTTTGACCGGATGGTTTTCATCTCCCTGCAGAACTCAAGCGCGGCGCTCACGTCCATATCCATCAGCTCCGGCAGGGAACGGGAAACGCCAGCACCATTCGTGTGCCTGACCTGGCAGGCCGCCTTTGCATACCTCGACCCGTGACAATCCGGGCACGGAACCTCCACGTCCGGCAGGAACTGCACGTCCAGACTGATGGAGCCGGTCCCATCGCAGACGGGGCACCGCAGGCTCCCCGTGTTGTACGAAAAGTCCCCGGATTTATAGCCGTGCCGCTTCGCGTCCTGCGTGCGCGCGTAGGCCTTCCGCAGCTCATCGTGGACGTTCGCGTAGGTCGCCACCGTAGAGCGGACATTGACGCCTATGGGCGTTGCATCGATCAGTTTGACGTGCTCGATGCATTCGGCCGCCACCTCAACGACGTGCTCGGGCGCCCTCTTCCCCTGCCTCACGGCCTCCAGCGCGGGCACGAGGCTCTCCAGCACCATCGTCGTCTTGCCGGACCCGGACACGCCCGTCACCACGGTCAGCCGTCCCCTGGGAATGGCCACCCGAAGCGGCTTGACGGTGTGGATCGCGGAAGTCACAAGGCGTATCGTCCCTTCGGCAAACGTTCCGTTGGGACGGAGGGGGCGTTCCCGTTCAACCCTCCGCCCCCCCGCAAGGAACGCCCCGATCTGGGAGGCTGCGTCCTTCTCTATGTCCGCGATCGTGCCCTCCGCGATGACCCTGCCGCCCTCAGCGCCCGCCTGCGGCCCCATCTCGATGAGCCAATCGGCCTCCTTCAGGACCTGCATGTCGTGATCGACAAGCAGGACGGAATTGCCGTCCGCCACAAGATCGTGCATGACGGCGTTTAGCCCTGCGATATTGGCCGGATGCAGCCCGATGGACGGCTCGTCCAGCACGTACAACACGCCCGTCGTCCGGTTTCGCACCGCACGGGCAAGCTGCATCCTCTGACGTTCCCCCGTGGAGAGCGTGGACGCCGCACGGTCAAGGGACAAGTAGGCGAGCCCCAAATCCATCAGCCGTCGCGCCGCCGTGCGGAAGGACTCGCAGATGCTGTTCGCCATGGGCTGCATTTCTCGCGGAAGGGAGCCCGGCACGGCCTCAACCCACTGGAGGAGCTCCGACAGGGGCATCCTGCAGACCACGTCCAAGGACACTCCGCGCAATTTGGGCTGCCGCGCCCTTTCTGACAGTCTGCTGCCGCCGCATTCCGGACAGATTTCCTCCTTGAGGAACCTTTCCACGCGCCTCATGCCCTTTTCGTCCTTGACCTTGGCGAGCGCGTTCTCCACCGTATAGGTGGCGTTGTAGTATGTGAAGTCCATTTCGCCCGCCACGTTGGAGTTCTTTGCCTTGTACAGGATGTGCCGCTTCTCGGCGGGGCCGTGATAGACGAGGTCCTTCTCCCTACCCGACAGATCTTTAAACGGCACATTCGTGCGCACTCCCATCGCCCGGCAGACGTCGGTCATGAGGGACCACATCAGGCTGTTCCACGGGGCCACTGCGCCCTCGTCTATAGTCAGGGACTCGTCCGGCACAAGCGTCGCCTCGTCCACCGTCCGCACCATGCCCGTGCCCCCGCAGCGCTCGCAGGCCCCCTGACCGTTAAAGGAAAGCTCCTCGGCCGACGGCGCGTGGAACCGTGCGCCGCAGACGGGGCAAACCAGCTCCTGCTCCGCCGCGACCGCAAGCGTGGGCTCCTGAGGGTGTCCGTTGGGACAGACGTGGTTCGCCAGCCGGGAATACATCAGCCGGACGCTGTTCAAGAGCTCCGTTCCCGTTCCAAAGGTGGACCGAATGCCCGGTACGCCCAGCCTCTGGTGCAGCGCAAGGGAAGCCGGCACGTAGAGCACTTCGTCGACGTCCGCCTTCGCCGCCTGCGTCATGCGCCTGCGCGTGTAGGCGGACAGCGCCTCCAGGTAGCGCCTTGATCCCTCGGCGTACAAGACGCCGAGCGCGAGCGACGACTTGCCGGAACCGGACACGCCCGCGATCCCGACGATTCGGTTCAGCGGTATGTTCACGTCGATATTTTTCAGGTTATGCACCCTGGCGCCTCGGACCTGAATCGCCTTCGGTGCGTCCGTCTCATTCATCCTGCGCGTCTCCCTTCCCACCCCGCAATCAGGGGGCAGACCGTGGCCCTGCAAAAAGCCATGAGTATAGTCTACCCCATCACGCAAGGTGTTTTTGGGAGCGGTTCGCCACATCAGGCCAAAGCTCACAAGCCCTTCGGGCACGACCGTCCATTGCGGAACGCCTGCGTGCCGTAAAGCAAAAAATTCGCCCCCTCCCATCCCCTTTAGAATTTTTCAAGGAAAGGTCAGGCTCCGGCTGCCCCTCTTCTTCGCCGTTTGCGCTCGTCAAGCTCATTGGCTCTCCTGGTCCTCGAGGTAGAGCAAATTCAAATAGCCGCCCAACAATTCAGTGATGACTTCCATTTCAAGTGATTTTTGCTGAGTAAAAAATGTAAAACCGAAATGGTGGTTCGGAGCGATAAGCATCTTATGAGTTGGCGCAAACAAACACAATTCCGAAACGCCCCTGAAAGCTCCTTCTACGGTCATCTCCAGCGGCCCAATATCGTCTTTGAGGTTTATTTTTACACCGGAGCGTTCGTTTTTTCGGACGTTGTTTTTTCGCAAAAAAGCATAAATTTCTTCGTAAATATCGTTACGTTCCGCATTGAACGAAAACTGCGTGTATTGGAAGCATGGCGCTATAATCAACTCCTGAATCTTTTTGAAACGGAAATATTCAAGCAGGAAGTTGATCGTTTCCTGCATATCCCTGTAAAACTGTCGTCTTGTTCCATGAAACCCTGCAGTACCCTTCGTATAGCTTCCATCCTCATATACCGTTATTCCATAAAAGCCATCATAGCCATGATTCCAGTCATGGACATGATACACTCCGAAACAGGGGGTATTGTCGATTTCGTCGAGGTCAAGTCCTATGCCGCATTGGCGTAAAGCCTTATTTAATTCACCGAGACGAATCTTTTCCATAAAATTCGGGCCTCCAAAATATTTCGCGTCCTCGCGGGCTGCTGCGTCAGGTGAGGGACAAAGGCCTTGTTCGTTCGATCCAGCCCGCCGCAATAGTCTTTGAATCGTCCCTGCACCTGAGTTGCCGGCGCCGTATCAGTGACGATCACGAAAACTCAACTCTTAATAATATGTACTATCGTGACCCTCAAGTCAAGGCCCAATAAAGAGGGGAAACAGGTAGAAAAACAGAGAATAGAATGATATAATCAGATCAAGCAACAGAGTGATAAATCGAAATTTGTAAGAGGGTACAGAAAAATGAAACAATATATAGTTGATGCTTTTACAGAACAGATATTCCATGGAAATCAAGCTGCCATATGTGTATTGGATACATGGCCATCAGACAAGTTAATGATAAACATCGCAAAAGAAAATAATTTTTCTGAGACAGCATTTACCGTAAAGACAAATGATGGCTATGAGCTTAGATGGTTTACGCCGGGAGGCGAGGTGAAACTGTGCGGTCATGCGACGCTTGCAGCATCATACGTTTTGTTCCATTATTATGAAACGGATAAAGAAAAATTGGTGTTTCATACATTGAGCGAGGAGCTATTGATCGGGAAAGAGGGCGACTATATCGTGATGGATTTCCCTGCCCTTCATTGTCACGAAAAGCCTATAAGAGAATGATAACACGCTATTCAGCATTGTAAATGGGTATTAAAGCCGTTCGGCATTTTAAGGTCGCCGTTTTGCTTCTTGATTTGCTTATTGCTGAATGGCATGATTTCAAAACGTATTGTTATGGCACGGAAACGAAAGGATTGGATTCAAACTCAGCTAGCAGAAGCGCTTGGCGTGTCTGTAGATACTGTGCGTCGCTGGGAGCAGGGGAAGAGAATCCCGGATACGGATATGCTCCAAAAACTTGCCCAGGCCCTCGACACCTCAACGGCCTATCTCCTTGGCGAGATGAATGACCCTAAACGTTACACAAGCAGATTGTTGGAATTGGTGGGAACCGATGGGAATGACTCTTCTCTTGTAACGTCGGAACATGGCGCCCTTGGAGACTCCGAAGCGGTAGCTCGTCTTATTTATGAGCGTCCGAATGGTGAGCGTCTGGACTTGCCGGATACTCCGGAGAATCGAGAGCTGTTTGAAAAATTAGTCGTGGCGATGATGACAAAGAGCTTGAAAGAAGAGCCCTCCACCTTGCCTCGCTCTGGTGGCATTGCCCGGTCTGTGTGATGCGAGGGAAAGAGTGTTAAGGTAGTTTTTATGAGGATGGTGATAGACGTGATGACTGTTCAGGCGTCCATAAGGATGGATTTGGATCGGCGTATAAAAGAGCTCTCGAACGATGCGTTTTATAACGAGCACAACCAGAAGCTGCTTCTGGAGGCAATCAACGATATGAAGGCGGGGAAGGGAGTTACCCATGAGCTCATAAACTGCGAATGACGAAAGATGAAAAAGCAATGGGACGAAAGAGCCTGGGAAGATTACCTCTACTGGCTTGAGCAGGACAAGAAAACCCTTCGCCGCATCAATAAGCTGATTACGGACATTGAACGCAACGGTTATGACGGCATCGGAAACCCGGAGCCTTTGATCGGAAACTACTCCGGGTATTGGACCCCCAACCACAGGCAAAGTTTTTAACGTGCGTCGGAAACCGGTTTTGCACATTTTCTGCTGCACCTGACGGGTGAAAGGTCAGTATCGGCTTAACCTGTACAACGACGGGCTTGAGCGCCGATAAAGCTATCGCAACCTGTGGATTTGGGTTGGAGCCGCCGTATTGACGAGAAGAACCGTCTGGTTTATCGCGTCTTGAACGATACGATCGAGATTGTGCAGTGCCGCACTCATTATGGGGATAAATAGACAGCATCGCTCCAGCAACATTGCACGGGCCACGTGATTAAAGGAAGGGATGCCTAATGAACAGGTGTGCGCAGAAAATCCTATTGGCTGTGTTTATCTCTGTCGCCCTTTCTTCTGTCGTTTTTGCAAATTCCTCCTCAGACGAGTGGACTGCCTATCCCCAGCCAGATAAAGGTACTCTTTTTTTGCCCGGGGAATGGGCTGTTGTGAACTTTTGGAATGACGCTAAAGTCGAAGTGCAACCCCAACAAAATCAATCTGTGTCCTATTACACGCAATCCTTGATTAATGCAAAACAGGAAAACGAGGGGATTGTCTGCTCCGTTGTTTCTTCCCGCATATGGTTTTCACAGGAAGGTAGAATCGTAAACCTTAGAAAAGATGGGGCAAGGTTTATGATAGACCAGACAAGAGCCTTTGTCTTGAAAAATTTTCCTGGAAGCCGGGTCGGCCCAGTGAGGTTTCAAAAAGAAAAATACGGTAAGGTTTGGCGTTTTGATGCAACATTTGGGCCTGGCGGAGGGTCGCGAATGTTGGAGGCTTATGTTGAGCACAAGGGGATTCTTTACAGACTTTCAGCCACTTACGGAATTCGGGGGGAACGACACTGGTTCCCCGTTTTTGAACGCGCCTTGGAACTGTGGCAGCCGGGACAGAGCGTAAAAGAGATTGCTGCTGCTTCCTTCCCTGACGTTAAAAATGATGCCTGGCAGGGAATACCACTGCAGAATGCGGGGACAATTTTTATCCCAGCGTCTTGGCTTGTAGTCTTTCAAGACAACCCTGTGCAAAAAGATGCGCTTTACAATTACAATGCTGTGCTTAACACACAACGGTGTCTCAATGTCAGAATTCCGGCTGAGAATGACGGTGAGCCGCTTTCTACCCTGCAGGTTCTGGCCCTGTGGTCGGAAGATTCGGGGGGCTCTTTGCTAGGGGGAGACCTTTCATATCTCCTTTCACATTTCTTAGAGGGGTTTGCCCAAGGATTGCAACCGGCCTACAAATCTTCTTTGCGCCGCATTGAGAAAAAAACGTTTGAGCTTCAAACGCAGACCTCTCCGATGGCGACTTATGAGGTTGCGGTCGCAAAGGGAGTTTATATGCGTTTGAAATGTGCGGCTTTGAGGCATGACGATAAGGTATTGATTTTCGTTTTGACCTATCCCCCTGACGCTGAGAATAGATGGCACGGCCTTGTGAAGGAAATTTTTTCCCGTTGGGAACTGGTGCCACCTCATGCTGATAACTCTCAAATACGGGGGTCTACGATTTCGAGAGAACATCAAACGCCCGAACGTTACAGTCCGTTTCCATCTTTACCGAGTGTTCAGGATACAATGCCTCGTGTATATTTTTCATTTTGGGATATTGTCTTGATTGGGACCTTGGGAGCTACCCCGGCTTTAATCATGCGATTTGTGTTCAAGAAGCGATATTCATATTTCAAGACTTTTTTGCTATCTTTTCTTTTTATGCTTTTATCTACAGTTGCGCAAACATACGTTTTTGACAACTTATATAAAGAACTGCGTCCTAGCCGGTCAGCATATGGGACGGGAATAACCTTCGCTATTTCGATAGCAGTACTTTTGAAGAATAGAGGAATAGAGGGAGAGAGAAGCCTTCTCCCCCCTTCCATTCCAGCATCAAACGACAAGGAGTTAGAAGGGGGGAATAAGGAGCGCGGCCACGCCATAATCCCGCCTTGGGAACAGGAGCAATAGCTTCCCATGCATCGGCTCTCTCGGCACTGGCGGGGCTGCAGTACGGTGGCAACGTCTGGGAATGATCTTCATTGTGCGCCGCATGTCGAAGGTGGCCACGAGATAGTTGTGTGTCATTTATTGCAGAGGAGGTAATGTTATGGCAATTTTCAAGTGTAAGGATTGTGGCAAAGAAGTCTCCGATAAGGCGGTGGCGTGTCCGGGGTGCGGAAGAATCTTTACTCATGAGGAGAAAAAAGCGGGAGTGAAAAAACAGCGGATGGTGCTCTGGTTAATCGCGGTCCTGGCGCTTATCTCGGTGCTCTGGGGGCTCCTTTCAGAATTACGGTGATATTCGCAGGGGCGTTTAGGGAGGTCTATGATGCCTCGAGAAAGAATTCTCATCCTTGTCAAAACCTGCCCAGAGCCAAGCAGGGGCTATGTAGAAACCACCTGTGTTGCCGGAATAACGGAGGCGGGGGAGATGCGCAGGATTTTCCCTGTCCCGTTTCGTTTTCTCGGTGAAGAGAAACGGTTCAAAAAATGGCAGTGGATCATGATTGAGGCGGAGGCGGCGGTAGGTGACAACCGCAAGGAAAGCCGTCGGGGTAACTTCGATACGATTCAGCTTCAAGAGCTCATGAAGAGTGGAACAGGCTGGCGAGCCAGAATGGAGTGGCTAAAGCGAGTTCCACGGATACGGGGATTTCTCCCTCCTGACCAGGGGAAACGCTGCACACCAGCCGTTCCTGAAGAGGTCTCGCTCGCTTTGTATGTTCCTGATAGCCCTGTGAGTCTGGAGATCAAAAAGGGCGCGGAGGACTGGACCCCGAAAGAAAAAGAAGCCCTGCTGCAAAGCGATAATCCCCTTTTTTCGAGAAAAGCGCTGGATCTTCCTCCAGCGCTGAAGAAGGTTCCCTACAATTTCTATTACTTTTTTGAAGCTCCTGTTGCCGAAGGTGGAGTGAAAGAAGTTCGCCTCAAGATCACGGATTGGGAGATTGGGGCGTTGTATTGGCGCTGCGTGAGAGAGCACGGCGATGACTGGGAGAGGTTCCTCCGGAACAAATATGAGGCCGAAGCAAACAAGCTCGGCCCCATGATCCTGATGGGCAATATGCACCGACACCCCGATCAATGGCTTGCCATAAGCGTGTTTCTTCCGCCTAGGCAGTACAGGGAACTGTTTTTTCAAAAAGGCCTATTTGACGAGTGACGTCTGCCGGGTGTAGGTTCCGGATCGGTTCATGGTACAGCTTCTCGATCTGCTGTGCGATGAGAAGACGGTGGCAGCGGTTGGGGTCGGCCTCGAAGCACATCAGGGCGCAGGGAAAGTCCCTGGTAAACAGGGCAAGTTCCTTCACTGCATCTAGGTTGGATGTCAGATACCGATTGAAGGCCATGCGGTAGCGCCCCCAGTCTCCATCCTCCTGATAGGCGCTGCGAATATCGGGAGGACATCCCAATCTTTGAAAATGCTGATATCGAATCCCGTGGGAGCTTACGGCGTCCCGCAGTGCGCGTTGCGAGAACCCTGGTTTACGGGAATAAGGCTTTTCCCGAACATCCGCCAGGACCTGTATACCATGTTGCTCCAGGCAAAGGATGAACCCCTCGAGCTTCACGCCCTCGTAGCCTATCGTGTAATATGGCATTTCGCAGCCCTCCTCCAACGGCTAATAAAGACAGTGCCATTTATATTGACATCGGGTTCATTATATGCCAAAGATGGAGAGGTGTAAAATCAATCTCTGCTCAACCCCTCCAGCCAATCCGCCCAGACCTGCATCATCTCGCGCCGCTCAACCAGATCTTCCACATGGTTGTAAGCGGCACGAACTTTCTTAGTCTTTTAGAAAACCCCTGGCTGAGCCGGGGGTTTCCTAAAAGACTAAGAAAAACCCGCCTCTCAGCGTTTTTTTACAGTTTTTGACGTTCGCTAAAATGAAATGGTGGTCTGTGAGGCTAGCGAATTATACCCATAAATCAGCTCAAGACAATGAAATATAGATTTCCATTCTTTAATTGTAGGCCATTTTGTGGGCCTTTTTTCATCCGCTTGCCCTTTGTTTCGCCAAGGCTCAGACTCCTTCATTCAGAGCAACGCGACAAGGGGGCTACCCATAACTGTACACGGAAAAGTCCCTGTCGAACCAGAGGATATAAAATACGTCCCTCTCCCGGAACCCGACCATAGCCTTCTTGCCCGAGAAGCGAAAGGACAGGATTGACTTACCCTTAGCGCTGCTGGGAAGTGCAACCCTCAGACCATGCCGGATGACCTCGCACCCTAACCCTCCGTGAGGCATCGTTTCGAGCTGGCTCCAGGGGATATCTCGCCGCTTGTGCATGGCATCGACAAAGCCCAATCGTTCCTCCGTCGTGCAGCAGACAATGCTATGGCTCTCCTGAAGATACCGCAAAGAAAACTTCGGAGGCTCGTCCGCAAACGAACCTCCGGGGTCTTTTCGTTCGGCAATCTTCGAGTTTATACGCCTCTTGAGCCTCACGCTCATGCCATCTCCTCAAGCAACGTCGGGAAGAAAGCGCTCATGGATTCTGTAGTGATGGTATTGTCGGCCTTGCCCTCCGCATTGAGCCAGGGGGCCTCACTGTGAGTCAAGTTGCGCAGCTTCGCAGCGGAGTAGCCTCCATAGACGAAGTAAACATCGTCAATCAAAGCCTTCTCCTCGGAGGTAAGGGCATCAATGGCCCCCAGCCCCGTTCTCTCAAGAGGAGCTTTCCCGTAACGCTTGAACGCTTGATAAACGACCGGCACTACGGGGCCATGAAGCCACGCCTCAATAACCTCCGGGAAGAGCGGATGCCCAAGGAGGACCAAGGAGAACCCCTGACAGTAGTACAGGAGCTTTTGCAGCTTCATGTGTGTCATGTCGTTCTCTGTGGTATCTGCTTTAGACAATAAATACTCTGCAACGTCCAAAGCCTTCGCCATCACTTCACCTCCCCTTAGTTCTTTGTCTATGATTATACATAACCGTACATTCCCATACAAGACAGAACATCGGGTTAGGACTAAGCAAAAAGGGCGTCCACGTTTAGGGCGCCCTCTCCTGTGGCTGCGTGACCACAGGAGAGGAGGCTCAGCCCTACCTCAACCGCAGTCGTTCTGACTTCGGTTGTCTCTTGGCCAAGGGGAGCAGGGACCGCCCTCCAACCGTCGTCAAAATGACGACACTTGAGCCCCCTTGGCCAGTCCCTGACGAACCGTGAGGGACGTCAAGGGGGTGAAAGGGATTCATCCCCTCGACGCCCTAAGAAAAACATAGCCCGTTCGTCTTCGTCCAGTCCTTCTAAGGCTGGGGAGGTTCCGTCGGAAATTCCAACGGTATTCCTAGCCACAACCTCAGGGGGGTCGTTGTTTTTTCAGTAGGGTCTACAGGCCGGGTATAGGTGGGTCTTCACGACCGCCCCGCTTTTTGTCCCCACCCTTCCTCTCCGGGCCGCCTCGAGCCGTTGCATTGTACTCATCAAGGTCACCCTTGAGGTACAGCTTCCCCCGAATGCAGGGGATGCGCCCGGCCTTGGTCTGACGAGAGAGATTCTGGCGGCTCATCCCCAAGTAGTCTGCCGCCTCCGTGGACGTGAAGACCTCGGCCTCCACCCTTCCTCGAAACTCATCTGTCTGTGTCTTCATCATCAAGGTATCTCCATCAGGAAATCTTGGGCACGAGCAAGCTCAAGCATTACCTACATGAGTCGGCGCTATTTCGCCCTTCTACCATCGCGAGCTGACCGGGCTGTGTACCGTAAAACTCATCCAGTAGCCATCTTTCCTCAATGGTGAAAGAACGTTCCCCACGCCTGACATCCTCGGAAAATTGGGCTTGTTGCTCCGGCGTGAGTCGGGCCATTGTTCTTAAGATCGTCTGCCGATCCTCCTCGGTCCATTTTCGGGGTGTCTGTTTCTTCATGCCGCGTCCTCTCCTCCGTGTCCCCCCATGGGGTCAGTGCGGGAATTGTTTTCGGTTCCACTCCAGCTCCTCGGGGGTGAGAGACTTACCGTCTCCACTCAAGGGGGGCAGGTTGACGATTCGCTCAATCTCCTCCTGGGCAAACTCCGTCGTGGGGTCGTTCCAATACGGATTGTGAGCAGTAATGGAGCCTATTGTGTTGTCACAATATCGCTCTTCTGTATCGCCTCGTCTGACATAAACAAAGCCGATTTGAATCGGTATATTAAACTTCGGAGATTTCTGAGTCTTCTCTGTCACGTCGAAGGCAAACAAAAAAAATAATCCCTCACCACCCATGGATTCCCCAACGAGCCGAGCCGCCACGTCCTCAATCCTCCTTACGCCAAGGGATACCGCGCTTTTGCAACAGCTCCTTGGGTATCGCTTCCAGGTTCTGGGTTGGGGTTGGAGATAGGCAATTGTCTGAATTTTGATTTGTAACATTTGTTACGGGGAGCCATCTTGACACAGTCATCTTGCTAACCCCCAGAGCTTTGCCGATGCGTTCCTGTGTCCAGCCCCCTGCTCCCTGGCCTACCTGTAGACCTCTCTCCTGTGGCCGATCTTCAGGACGAGGACGACAAGCTCCCCGTCACGGAGCTCGCAGATCAGCCGGTAGTCTCCCACGCGGTAGCGCCAATACCCCGAGAACTGACCGGCCAGGGCCGCCCCCTTTTCTCGTGGAGAAGGTGCGGAGGATAGGGTACTCAGGAAATCGATTATCCGTGTGTGCGCAGATTTGTCCAAGCGCTCTAAAGCCTTCTCCGCCTCCTTGGAAAGCCTAATCGTCCAAGCCAAGGTGAGCCCTCACCTCTTCCAGGCTATAGGTCTTCATCCTGCCGCTCCTGACTTCCTCGGAAATTCTCACGGCGTCCTCGTAGTCCTCCAAGTCCTCAAGGTACTGCTCGATGGCCATCAACATGAACTTTTCCGGCTTCTGATTGGCCGCGCCGCTTCGGGTCTCGATACGCTCCCGCAGCTCCTGCGGCAGCTCCAGCACGAATTGAGCCATCCCTCTATCCCCCCTTCATGTTCCCCGGAACGCTCTCCAGGCTTCCAGCTTAGACCTTGCCCCTGTGCGTAATTCGGCGGGGATGTTAACGTTAACAAGCGTCTCCTAAGGGTCACTCCTTGGCCTACCTGTAGACCTCTCTCCTGTGGCCGCGTGGGGGAGGTCAAGAGTTCTTCAAAAACTCCTCCGAGGATACGCCTGCCTGCCTCAAGACGCTCCTGAGCGTTCCCACGGCAAGCTCGTTGTGCATGGGGACGACGCAGACAGCCCCATCCCGACGCAAGACAACATGGGAGCCCCTGCTCCGACGGAGGTCAAAGCCCATTCTCTGGAGAATCCCGACGACCGCCTGTCCCGAGAAACCCCGCAGCTCAGGCATGAGCCACAGCCTCGAACGTCGTCACCAGGGGCCGCCCTCTCGGAGTGTATGCCTCCTCCTCCAAGTAAAGCTCCGTGGCCTCCCTCAGGTTGGCGATGGCCTCCTCCAGCGTCGCCCCCTGACTGGCCGTCCCCACCTCAGGACACTCCGCAACATACCAATCGTCCTCCCGGTGAATGACCGCCGTGAAAGTATGCGTCGCCATCCCTTACCCCTCCTCCAAAATCAAAAGATCGCCAGGATACCGGCCTGTTTGCACAGGGCGTTTGCCGTGATGCGGTCGAAGGTCGTGTGGCGCTTGACCGGGACCATCTTGCCCTTGCCGTTGTTGTAGATGCTGTGATTGCGGCCCTCCCGCTGCAGAAAAAATCCGTATTGCTCCAAGTGCCTCACGAGATCGCGTCGGTTAACCGACATGCGACACCTTCTCCATGGCCACAGGGAGAGGCTCGAAGAGTACCTGAGCCTGAGGAGGGACCTGCCCCGTCTCCAGGTAGGCCCTCGTCATCTCCTGGGCGGCGTCCAGCAGCATAGCCCGGCACTCCTCCAGGGTGCTCCCCTCCGTGATGACCTCCGGCCATTCGAGGAGCTGCCCCATATAGCCCGCCTCTATCTTCGTGTAGCAAGCCGTATAGGTTGCCATCCCCTATCCCTCCTCCCCCCTGGCCGCTGAGATCGCGGCCTCGACTTCCTCCCGCAAGGCCGCCCGCTCCGCCTTCACCCGCTCAGAGCGGGGCTTCACTCCACGCTTGGAGGGCTGATATTTCAAAACCGATTCCCTAGGGATGACCCAGCTATTCCCCATCTTCTCAGCTCCAGGCAGACGGCCAGCTTGACAGAGTTTTGCAATCATGTTTGCTCCTTTCCCTGTCAATGTTGCAGCTTCCGCTGTTGTTAGATACTCCTCGCGCAACATTGTAATCACCTCTCAGCAACATTATAAAATACAGATGTCTGTAATTATTAAGCAATACTATTGATAGATTTGATTACAGATAACTGCAATATATAACCATCGAGCAAGGCAGTGGCACATTGACAGGGTGAGGCCCAGGCGACGGGCAAAGAGGTCTCCCCCACCGGGGAGCGGGAGTCAGGCGCGATGAGAGGTGGGGAATCGGGGGAGGTGAGGTGGAGGCGAGACCGAAGCCGAGTGGAGAGGTCGAAACCGGGGGCACATCGCCCCCTCCGGGTAGAGCCCGAACTGATACCATTTTGCGTCTAAAGGGCAAGAAAGCCCCCCTTGCAAGGGGGGCTGCCCCGAAGTGGGGGACTGACGGCCCGTGAGCGGCAGCGAACGGTAGCCGGAAGGCTCCCCGAAGGGGGGGTGTAGGGGCGGCGAGTGTTTTTCCTAAGACGCGCCTGTCTGACATTCCCCGCCAACGCCTCCACAAGGCAATCCATTGCCTTGCTTCGGCACAGCCGACCAACACGACGCCGACCGCCTGTCGGCGTCCGTAAGTCGTGTCGTCTGGCTGAGCTTCGGAAGTTCCCCGGACTTCCTTCGCCCTCAGCCGACCGACACGACGCCGACCGCCTGTCGGCGTCCGTAAGTCGTGTCGTCTGGCTGAACCCCTCCGCCGCCCTTGGCGGCACCTCCCCTTTCAGGGGAGGCAATCCATATTAAACGCGAATTGGCATCAGGGTGGACTTTCATGGAGTGAAGACAAAAGAAAAACCCGCTTGACAGCGGGCTTTTTGGACGACTTTGGACGTTCATGAAAAAGGTAATGGTGGACTGTGAGGGACTCGAACCCACGACCCGCTGATTAAGAGTCAGCTGCTCTACCAACTGAGCTAACAGTCCACGTTATTTGAATGGCGCGCCCGGCAGGATTCGAACCCGCGGCCTACGGATCCGAAGTCCGTCGCTCTATCCAACTGAGCTACGAGCGCACTATTAACTATTGGGGTGAGCGAGGGGACTCGAACCCCCAACCCCCGGGACCACAACCCGGTGCTCTAGCCAATTGAACTACGCTCACCATATCAATGGCGCGCCCGGCAGGATTCGAACCCGCGACCTACGGCTTAGAAGGCCGTTGCTCTATCCAGCTGAGCTACAAGCGCGTTCGTATCTCAATGGAGCGGGAAACGGGATTCGAACCCGCGACCTACGGCTTGGAAGGCCATCGCTCTAGCCAGCTGAGCTATTCCCGCGGCATCACCGTTGGTCAGCGCTGGTCGGGGCGAAAGGATTCGAACCTTCGACCCCCTGCTCCCAAAGCAGGTGCGCTAACCAGACTGCGCTACGCCCCGAACTAAAATGGTGGAGCTGAGGAGATTCGAACTCCCGACCTCTTCCGTGCGAGGGAAGCGCGCTCCCAGCTGCGCTACAGCCCCGTTACCACAACAGCGTGTATTCTACCCGTATTTCCCGAACTTGTCAACAACCTTTTGCGATTTTTTCGGTTTCCCGTTCCCCACCCTGCCAGCCCAGGGCTCACTCCCCGTAGGCAACCTTCGCCGCCATCGCCGCGCCCACCAGCCCCGCCTTGTAGCCCAGCGTGCAGGAGACCAGGCGCGTCGCCCGATCGTCCTCGTAATCGCGGCCGTAGAGCTCCGCCGAGACCTTCCGACGCAGGGGGACCAGCAGCCGTTCGCCCTGCTTGCCCACGCCTCCGCCGACGCCGACGACCTCCGGCTGAAGGCCGTTGACGAGGTTCGCCACCCCACAGGCCAGGTAGTCCGTGTACTCGTCCACCAGCCGCATGGCAGCCGGATCCCCGGCCTCGGCGGCGACGAAGGAGGTGTGTCCTCCGACGCGCCCCTCGCGGCGCGCCATCTCCGCCATCGCCCCCTCCGGGTCGGTTGCGATGGCCTCGTTCGTCATCGCGATGAGCCCCGTGGCCGAGGCGTAGGCCTCAAAGCACCCCCTGCGGCCGCAGGTGCAGGGACGGCCCCCGCGGACGATGACCATGTGCCCGAACTCGCACGCAGCGGAGTTGTACCCCGCCCATATCCTCCCGTCGATGACGAAGCCCGACCCGACGCCCGTCCCCAGCGTGATGATCATGGCGCTCGTCGCCCCCCTGGCACAGCCCCCTACGACCTCGCCCAGCGCCGCGGCGTTGGCGTCGTTCTCCACCCGCGCGGGCAGGTCAAGGGCCTCCGTCAGCATCGGGCCCAGCAGAAAATCGCGCCAACCCAGGTTGTTGTTGTAGAGCACCGTGCCCTCCTCGGCGCGCACCATCCCCGGACAGCCGACGCCCACGGCGCGCACCTTCCCCCACCCCAGGTCGCTGGCCGCGACCGCCTGCCTCACGCCCTCCAGGATGTCCTGAAGCACGACCTCCTGGGGCCGTTCCGCCCCCGTCGCGATCGCCACCTCGCTGACGATGGACCCCGCTGAGCTCACGACGCCGATCTTCACGCTCGTGCCGCCGACATCGACGCCGACGTAATACGTCATACCCCTCACCCTCCCTGTAATGAGCCCGTTATCAGCCTGCAATAATCCCGTGTCGCCTCCCAAAACGAAGGGCGAACCTGCGGTTTTCTCAACGCTCCACGCGGCCCGCGGCGCCTGGTTCCGCGCCCACGGGCTCGCCGCTCACGGCTCCAGCGGGAGCGGCCGGTCTTCCGGCCATCCCCTCCCCGGCGCGCCTCATGGCGCCAACGAGGGCCTCCGCCCCGACGAGGCCTCCGGGGCCGGCGGCCCGGGCGCGCATCACCGTCCAGCCCCGCTCCGCTCCAAGGAAGGGGGCCAGGAGCCCCATGTCGCCCGAAACGGTCGTGCCGTCCTGCCGGACCGAGGCCTCCTCCAGGCCAAAGCGGCCTCCGAAGTTGCGCAGGGCCGTCATCGCCGCCAGGAGGCGCACCTCCCTGGGCGGCGCGCCGAAGCGGTCGCGGACCTCCTCCATCAGGGCAGCCAGCTCGTCCAGCCCCACCGTTTGGAGCAGCCGGCGGTAGATCGTCACGCGCACGTCCTCCTGGGGGATGTAGAACGTGGGGACGGAGCCACCATGATCGAAGCTGAGGTCCGTCATCCTCGTCTCCTCGCCGCGCAGACGGCGAAGCTCCTGCTCCAGCATCCTGTAGAACACGTGGAAACTGCCGCTCCTGGCGCTTCCGTGCTGGCTGGTGCCCCCGATCTCCCCGCCGCCCCGGATGTCCAGGTCGCGCCGGGCGATGGCGTAGCCCGACCCCAGGTCCGTCATGGTGGAGATGGCCTCCAGCCGGTCCGCCGTCTCCCGCGGCAGAACCTCCCGGTCCGGGTAGAAGAAGTAGGCGAAGGCGTTTTCGCCCCGCCGGCCCACGCGCCCGCGCAGCTGGTACATCTGAGCCAGCCCCAGCTCCTGGGAGTCGTCCACGATGATGGTGTTGGCCCGCCCCACGTCCAGGCCGCTCTCGATGATGGTGGTCGCCACCAGGACGTCGATCTTTCCGGCGTAGAAGTCCATCATCGTGCGCTCCAGCTCGCGCCCCGCCATCTGGCCGTGGGCGATCTGGACTTTCGCCTCGGGGAAGAAGGCCGAGAGCGTGCGGGCCTGCTCCTCCATCCGCGAGATTCGGTTCACCACGAAATAGACCTGTCCGCCGCGGTTCAGCTCATAGGCCACGGCCTTGCGCACCAGGGGCGCCTGCCAGGGGCCGGCGAAGGTCGTCACGGGCAGGCGGTCCTCCGGCGGGGTCGAGAGGACCGAGATGCTGCGCAGCCCCCTCAGGGCCATGGCCAGGGTGCGGGGGATGGGCGTGGCGGAGAGGCTCAGGATGTCCACGGCGCCGTAGGCGCGCTTCAGCCCCTCCTTGTGCATGACGCCGAAGCGGTGCTCCTCGTCGATGACCAAAAGCCCCAGGTCCTTAAAGCGTACGCCCTTCTGCAGCAGCTTGTGCGTGCCGATGACGACGTCCACCTCCCCCGCCTCCGCGCGGGCCAGCGTCGCGGCAGCCTCCTTCCGTGACACGAAGCGCGAGAGCAGCCCCACGCTGACGGGGAAGCCCGCAAGCCGTGACTGGAAGGTGGAGAAGTGCTGCTGTGCCAGGATCGTGGTCGGTGCCAGGACGCAGACCTGACGGCCCGACGCCACGACGCGGAAGGCGGCGCGCAGAGCCACCTCCGTCTTGCCGAAGCCCACGTCCCCCACCAGCAGGCGGTCCATGGGGAAGCGGCTCGACAGGTCCGCCATGATCTCCGCCGTCGCACGGAGCTGATCCGCCGTCTCGTTGAAGGGGAAGGCACGGACGAAGTCGTCGTAGAGCTCCTCCGGCGCGGCAAAGGGCTCCTGCCTCTCCAGCTCGCGGCGCGCGTAGATCTCGAGGAGCGCCTTCGCCTCCTCCCTGGCGCGCTCTTTGTCCTTCTCCACGCTCTTTCGCCAGCGGGTGCCGCGCAGCGAGTCCAGCTGCGTCTCCTCGTTCTCGTGCTCTGCGAGAGGCGTCAGCCTGTGGGCCTGCAGGACGGGGACGAGCAGGCGCTGATCGTCCGCGAACTCGACGATCAGGGCGTCCGAGGTCACGCCGGCAGTGACCACCTCACGGATGCCGCGAAAGGCTCCGACGCCGTAGTCCTCGTGGACGACGAGTTGCCCCTCGGAGAGGCGGTCCCGCCACTCTACGGGAGCGCGCCATTCCGAGGTCGTGCCGGAGGCGGAGACGCCGGAGAGCTCCCGGTCGGAGATGAAGGCCCGAACGGACGAGCGATCCTCGAAGCCCGACGTCAGGGGGGCCTCCCGGAGCTCAAGCCCATCCCCCAGGACGCTGAAGGGCCCTTTTCCCCGGTCCAGGAAACGGGGGTTCGTCGTGAGGGCCGCGACGCGGCAGCCCTGGGATTCAAAGTCCCGGCACAGGCGCAGGACCGCGTTCAAGTCCCCCTTGAAGGGGGGCAGGGGGCGGACGTCCAGCTCGGCGTCCGCGGCCTCCGCGGCGTCCGTGATCCTGAGGTGCGGCAGCCGGGCCAGCACCTTGATGATCTCCCCCCAGTCCTTGACGACCTTCCCCTCCGCCCCTGCCGACAGCTCCTGCCAGAGCCAGTGGAAGGAGATCGCCTGGGCCTCCAACTTCTGGGGGTCGAAGAGGAGGATTCGCGCGTCATCGGGCAGCATCTCCGCAGGGACGCCTTCCGTCGCCGTGGCCATGCCGTGGAGGCTCACGTCCTCCAGCTCCGCGGCGCTCTTCTGCGTGGAGGGGTGAAACGCCGCGATGCGGTCGAGGTTCTCGTCGAAGAACTCAAAGCGCAGGGGCAGGGCGTGGGCGGGGTCGAAGACATCCATGATGAAGCCGCGAAGGACGTACTGCCCCGGCGACCACACGAGGTCCGTCCGCTGGTATCCGTTGCGCTCCAGCCAGGCGGCGAGGCGGTCCCTGGCGTAGTCCTCTCCCCTACGGACGGATAGCTCCGACTCCCCCAGGAGGCAGGGGGCCATCAGCGCGCCGGGCGTGGCGGCCAGCACGCCGCCCTCCGCCGCCCAGCGACGGATCGTCTCGCCCCGCTCCAGCAGCAGGGGACGGCTGTTGACGGACTGGGAGGTGAGGGGAAGCTCGGACAGCAGCATGGCCGGCCGGTCCGGGAACAGGGCCCGACTGTCCGCGACCAGCTCCGAGGCCTGCCGCAGGTCCGGAAGCACCGCGAGGGTCCGCCCCGCGGGACACATCCAGGCGCGCGCTGCCCCTCCCGCGCGGTCCAGCACCGCTCCGCCGCTTCGCCACAGGGCACCGGCCTCCTCCAGGTTCCCCAGCACAGGACGTCTCTTCCTCACAGGCAATCCCTCCGCTCCAAAGTTCCAGCCGCCCAGGCGACCGATGGTTCTTATTTTATCCTGTCCTCCGGCAAAATGCCCGCGGAGTTTGGACGTTTTGGAGCGCGGCGGCCGTTTGTGCTATGATGAAGACCTGATCACGACAGGGGCTGAGGCCGTCGTGCGGGCGGCCCCGCGGATCGCATTCCAAAGGGGGTATCACATTGCGAAAAGTGGGTTTTATCGGCGTGGGCATCATGGGGAAGTCCATGGTGCGCAACCTGATGAAGGCGGGCTTTGAGCTCCGCATCTTCGCGCGGGACAGGGCGAAGGTCGCCGACGTGATCGCGGAGGGCGCGGCCTTCGGCAGCTCCATCGCAGAGTGCGTCAAGGGCTGCAGCGAGGTCATCACGATGGTGGGCTTCCCCCGCGACGTGGAGGAGGTCTACTTCGGGGCCGGGAACGTCCTGGACAGCGCGGAACGGGGCGCCTGCCTCATCGACATGACCACCAGCAGCCCGACGCTGGCCGAACGGCTCTACGCCGAGGGCACGAAGCGCGGCTTCCGGGTGATGGACGCCCCCGTGACCGGCGGCGAGACGGGGGCGCGGGACGGGACGCTCTCCATCCTGGCGGGAGGCGACAGGGCGGACTACGAGGCCTGCATGCCCCTGTTCCGCGCCATGGGCGCCAACGTCAACTACCAGGGCAAGGCGGGTTGCGGCCAACACGCGAAGCTGACGAACCAGATCATGATCGCAGGGACGCTCTCCGGCGTGTGTGAGGCCATCGCCTACGCACGGGCCAAGGGGCTGGACCTCGAAGTGCTGCTGAAGTCCCTGTCCACCGGTGCAGCGGCCAGCAGGCAGCTGGACGCCTGCTGGCCAAAAATCGCGGCGAACGACTTCCAGCCGAGCTTCTTCCTCAAGCACTTCCTGAAGGACCTGACGCTGGCCTCGGAGGAGGCGGCGCAGAGCCGCCTGCACCTGGAGGTCCTGGCTCAGGTGACGGAGGACTACGGAGAGCTGGCCCGCGACGGGTTCGGGGACATGGGGACTCAGACGCTGATCAAGCACTACGAACGGTAGCGCCGAGCGGTCGGAAAGAGGTTCGGCCGCTGGGTCCGCGATTGTTTGTGATAAAATGATCCTGGAGAGGCCGCCGCAACATTGAAACTCCGAAGGAGGGATGAGCGTGTACGCGATCGCGTTTGACCTGAAGGTTGCGGAACTCAAGAAAAATTATGGGGATCCCTACAACGGGGCCTATCAGGAGATCAATGAAGAGCTCAAAAAAGCGGGCTTTGAGTGGACACAGGGCAGCGTCTATCTCTCCATGAAGGACGGGGATAACCTTACCGCCGTGTATAAGGCGATCAACGCGCTTTCAAGGATTGAGTGGTTCAAAAATTCCGTGCGCGACATCCGGGCTTTTAAGGTCGAGGACTGGTCGGACTTTACCGACGTCGTCAAGGGACTGGCGTAGGGCTGGAGCAGGCTTCGAGGACAAACGTCAGCCCCGACTCTCGTCGGGGCTGATCGGTTCTTCAGGTTTTTTGGGCAGGGTTAGGCCCTCATGACCTCCAGGGCGCCGTTCCACATCTCGCGCGCCGTGGTGACGACGGAGAGGTTTGCCTCATAGGCACGGCTGGCCACCAGCATGTCCGTCATCTCCCGCACCAGGTTGACGTTGGGATAGGCCACGTAGCCGTCCTTGTCCGCATCCGGGTGGTCCGGCTGATAGGTCATCCGCGGGGCCGTCCGGTCCTCGGTGATGGCCGTGACGCGCACGCCGCCGATGTCGCGGTAGCCCCCGATGGTCCTGTCCAGCATCTCCGCGAAGACGGGCACGCGCCGCTTATAGGGCCCGCCGCTCAGCGTGCGGGTCGTGTTGATGTTCGCCAGGTTGGAGGAGATCGTGTCCATCCACAGACGATGGGCCGTCAGGGCGCTGCCCGCAACCTCCATGCTGTCAAAGACCTTCATCCAGGAACGCCTCCCTCTAGCGGCCCGCGATGACAGACTTCAAGAGCGCCGTCTTGCCCGCGGCAACGCGCATCATCGCCCCGTACATCATGCGGGTCTCCGACAGCACGGCCATCTCGCGCTCCGGGTCCACGTTGTTCCCGTCCAGGCGGTAGATTTCGTCCGACACCCTGATCTCCGAGGCCCTGACGTCCGACATGCGCAGGGGGCGAGACGGGATGTGTCCCGCATCCGTCACCGTCATGTGCAGCTTTCTGCCGTTCTCCATGACCTCGCGCATCTGGTCCTCAAAGGAGACGTTCCGGCGGGCGTAGCCCGGCGTGTTGGCGTTCGCCACGTTCCTCGTCACCGCCTTGAAGCGCTCCGCAAGGCACTCCGTCTCCTTCTCCACGACGCTCCAAGTGTAATCTCCCAGCACGGTCCTCACCTCTCCCTTCGCTTCATTATACACCACGAAGCGTTCCACGTCCCCTTCAGTACAGCACGCGGGGGGAGGTGGCCACGCCCAGCTCCTCCACGAAGAGAGGGCTCAGCACCTTGATGTAGGTGCCCTTCATCCCCAGGCTGCGGCTCTCGATGAGCCCCGCGCTCTCCAGCTTGCGAAGCGCGTTGACGATGACGCTGCGCGTCACCCCCACGCGGTCCGCCACCTTGCTCGCGATGGCGACCCCCTCGAGCCCGTCGATCTCCGCCAGGATGTGCTTCATGGAGGCCACCTCGGAGTAGGAGAGGGCCCGCATCGCCATCTGCACGGCAATGCGGTCGCGGGAGCGCTCCTCGATCGTCCGGTTGCGCTCGTTCAGAATCTCGATGCCCACCAGCGTGCCCAGGTACTCCGCCAGCAGGAGGTCCCGAAGCAGGAAGGGGGCGCGGAAACGGACCAGCAGCACCGTCCCCAGCCGCTCCGCCGCAGCGCCGATGATGGGGACGTACATCAGGTGCTTCTCCGGCCGCTCGCCCGCGTAGTCGTCATCGAACAGGAAGGCGTCCTCGTCGTGGACCTCGGAGTCCCTGCACCGGTTCATTCGGACCACGAACTCCTCCGGCATGACGCCGTTCTTCATACTTGCCGACAGGGCCTTGGACTCGTAGTCCGGAAGCCAGTTGTGCCCCAGCAGGTTGCCGATCTTGTCCACGATGTAGACGTTGGCCGTAGAGAATTCGGACAGGAGGCGGGCCAACCTGTCGTAGTCCAGGAGATCCCCCTCCCGGCGATTCTGCAGTGCCCGCCCCACCTGCCGCGTCTTCTCGAGGATGTCCTCCATCGCCTTCGTCACCGCTTCCGAACAGGGCCCCGCTTCCCACCCGCTCTCCGTGACGGAGGTTCCGTTCAGGATATCCACCGTCCCCTCAGCCTCCACTTTCCTCGTTCCACGCCGCTTTTCAGTTCTTTTTGCCATTGTTGCATTCCTCCTGAGGATCAGCCGGCGGAAGAACCGCACGGCCATCCGCTGCGTCAAGACTTAGAAGCAGGGCCAATGCGACACGCGATGCCGCACGCTGTGATTCGCCCGCCTGCTGTCCTTTTGCTACAGTATAACAATAATTTCACAACAATTCAACACAATTAAAGAGAACTTTAACCCAAATTTGCCTCAAGACCAGGGGGATCACAGGAGATAACGCCGTATGTCCCGGTTCTCCACGAGGGGGGCGAGGCGCTCGCGCACGAGGTCCGCGGTGATCTCGATCCGTTCGGGGCTCCGGTCGCAGACGCTGAAGCTGATCTCCTCCAGCAGCTGCTCCATCATCGTGTGCAGCCGCCGGGCCCCGATGTCCTCCATCTCGGCATTCATCTTGCTGGAGAGCTTGGCGATCTCCGCCGTTGCCTCCTCCGTGAAGACCAGCTCCGTGCCCTCCGTAGAGATGAGGGCCGTGTACTGGCGGATGAGGCTGTTCTCCGGCTCCGTCAGTATCTGCTGCAGGTTCTCCCAGCTCAGGGGCTCCAGCTCCACGCGGATGGGGAACCGCCCCTGCAGCTCCGGGATGAGGTCCGACGGCTTCACTCCGCTGAAGGCGCCCGCCGCGATGAAGAGGATGTGGTCCGTCTTGACGGGACCGTAGCGCGTCTGGACGACGCTGCCCTCCACGATGGGCAGGAGGTCGCGCTGCACGCCCTCGCGACTCACGTCCGGGCCCGTGCTGCCGCCCCGGACCACCACCTTGTCCAGCTCGTCCAGGAACACGATGCCGCCCTCCTGAACGATCTCGAGTGCCTCCCGCGCCAGCGTCTCCTTGTCGATGAGCTTCTCCGCCTCCTCGGACTGGAGGATGCGCAGCGCCTCCTTCACCTTCATGTGGCGCTTCCTGGAGCGCTTCGGCAGGATCCCGCTCAGCATCTCGCTGATGTTGACGCCCATGCTGTCCATGCCCGAAGCCCCCATGACGGGGATCGCCGTCACGGCGTCCGTCACTTCGACGTCCACCTCCCGGTCGTCCAGCCTGCCTGCCCTGAGCATCTCCAGCAGGCGAGCGCGCGTCCTGGTGTTCTCCTCGGCCTGCCCCTCTTCCTCCCGGTCCTCCTCGGCGGCCTCCTCCTGGGAGGCCCCAAAGGCCTTCATGAGGTCCGGCACGGAGAACCTGCGCTCCTTTTTGGGGAGCATCGCGTCCAGCAGCCTCTGCTCCGCCCGCTCCAGGGCGGGGGCCTGCATCGTCTCCAGCATCCGCCTGCGCACCATGGCGACGCCGAACTCCATCAGGTCGCGAATGATGGTCTCCACGTCGCGGCCCACGTAGCCCACCTCGGTGAACTTCGTGGCTTCCACCTTGATGAAGGGCGCGTCGGAAAGCGTCGCCAGGCGGCGGGCGATCTCCGTCTTGCCCACCCCCGTCGGCCCCACCATCAGGATGTTCTTCGGCATGATCTCGTGCGCCATCTCCGGGGGCAGCGCCCGCCGACGCAGGCGGTTCCTCAGCGCGATGGCCACGGCCCGCTTGGCTTTGTCCTGTCCCACGATGTAGCGGTTCAGGTACTCGATGATCCGCGAGGGCGTCAGCGCAGAATTCAGCCCGCTCATTCTCCAAGCACCTCCAGGGTCACGACGCTGTCCGTGTAGATGCAGATCTCGGAGGCCAGCTCGATGGCGCGGCGCGCGATGCGATCCGGGCTCCAGTCCGTGGCCTCCCGCAGCGCCCGCCCCGCCGCCAGCGCGTAGCCGGACCCGGACCCGATGGAGGCCACGTCGCCCTCCGGCTCCAGGATGTCCCCCGCTCCGCTCAAAAGCAGCGTCATGCTCCTGTCCGCCGCTAGCATCATGGCCTCGAGCCGGCGCAGCGCCTTGTCCATGCGCCACTCGCGCACCAGCTTCACGGCCCCCTTCATCAGGTCGCCCTTCTCCTGCTCCAGGCAGTTCTCAAAACGTTCCAAAAGCGTCATGGCGTCCGCCGTGCTGCCGGCGAACCCCGTCAGTATCTTTCCCCCCAGCAGCGGACGCACCTTGCGCGCCCCGGACTTGATGATCTGACTCCCAAGCGTCACCTGGCCGTCCCCCGCCATGGCGACCCGCGCTCCATCCCGAACGCAGACAATCGTCGTTCCCGTAAACAGCGTGATCATCCTTTCAGAAAAATGCCAAGCCATCCGTTTCGCCCCGTTTCGACACAGGCCATCGGCCGTGCGGCTCATCCCTCGTCCGTGCCGACGTGGGCCCTGGGGTGGGCCGCCGCGTAGCTCTCCTTCATCCAGGAGGCGCTGACCGTGAGGTAGATCTGAGTCGTGGCAAGGCTCTCGTGTCCCAAAAACTCCTGGACGAACTTCAGGGACGCCCCGTGCTCCAGAAGGTGCGTCGCGCAGCTGTGGCGCAGGACGTGGGGCGTCACCCCCTCAAGCCCCGCCCGGGCCGCCAGGGCCGTCACGACGCGATGCACCGTGCGGACCGTGACGGGCTTCTGCCCGGTCCGCCCCCTCCGTCCCTCCCTGCCGGGGCTGCCCGCTCCCTCGTGCCCCACAAAGACGAAGGGGCCGAGGGCCTGCTCCCCGCGCAGAGCCGTCAGCGCGCGCTGGGCGCAGCGGCCGAACGGCACGCGCCGCTCCTTGCTGCCCTTGCCCAGGATGATGAGCCAGCGCTCGTCCAGGTCCACGTCCTCCCAGCGCAGGCCGGTCAGCTCCGACACGCGAAGCCCGCAGCCGTAGAGGACCTCCAGGATCGCCGTGTCCCGCAGCGCCTCCTCCGACTCCCCCGCCGCAGCAAAGAGGCGTTCCACCACCTCCTCGCTGAGGGCGCGGGGAATGCGCCGGGGCGCGCCGGGGCCCCGCAGGTTTCGAGCCGGGTCCCGCTCCAGGACGCCGCGCTCCTTCAGGAAGGCAAAGAAGCTTCGGAGTGACGAGAGCTTTCGCGCCACCGTCGCCTTGGCGTATCCCCAGCCGAAGAGCGCCCGCAGGTACGCCCTCAGTATCGGCGCTTCCACCGACCGGACCTCCGACGCGCCACACCCCTCGAGGTACTCCGCGAACTGCCTGAGGTCCGAGGCGTAGTTGACCAGCGTGTGCTCCGATTGCGATCTGTTCTGCACCGACGCCATAAAGGCGTCGATCAGATGGTCCATCATCTCTGCAGTCATTTTTTAATAATACCAAGTTTTGGGATAATTACAAGGATTTATTCAAAAAAATCTCAATTGTAAAACGGGCCGTGGCTCGCGGTGAGCTTTGGCCCGTTCCTCAGACTTCATCTTTATTCAGCAGGAAAAACCGGGTCAAAGGGCGCCTGCGCCCTGTCGTTCTGCGTTAAAAACAAAGAAGCGGACCGTGCCGCCGTGAAGCCTGGGGCCGCGCTCCCTAGGCATAGAGCCGGCGCATCGCGCCGCTGCGATCCTTCAGGTAAAGCGCAATACCCTTCAGCGCCCCGTCCTCGCCGCGCACGGCGGGGACCAGAGAGCCGTCCGACGTGAGCCACAGGGGCCTCTCGTCGGAGTAGACCAGCTTGGTCGTCTCACATCCCATCCTTTCACCTCCCCTCCGCAAAGGAGGATACCACCTCCGCATCAAGTTTTGCACGACCCCACAGCCAGGCATTCACGAGGCCGATGCGGGACTCATAGTACCCCGACCGGCGCGAAATGTCAAACCGGCACGGCGGAATTACGCGGAAGGGCGGAGGGGAACTCCGCTACGGCTCAATCCGAAGCGTTGAAGGGGGGCTGCTACGGAGGGGTGGGACTGACGACCCGTGAGCAGGGGCGAACGGCAGCCGGAAGGCTCCCCGAAGGGGAGGCGAAAGCACGGCCGCGCTCGACGACGTGCAGCAGGATCGACCCCGCGCCTCACTCCCCCTCCCCGGTCCTCAGGGGCACCTTGAAGGCGATCGTCGTCCCCTTGCCGATGACGCTGCTCACCGTAAACTCCCCGCCCTGGACCGTGACCCGCTCCTCCATGTTCTGCAGGCCGTAGGAGCCCCGCTCCCGCGCCGCCGCCTTCTCCTTCTCCACGTCGAAGCCCTTGCCGTCGTCGATGATCAGGCCCCGGACGGTGCGCCGGGAGTTGCCGATCGTGACCTTCACGTGGGGGGCGCCGCTCTTCGCGGCGTTGACGACGGCCTGGTGAACGGTCTTGAAGACGTTGCCCCGCTGGAGCAGGGGGACCTCCTCCAGCTTGCCCGTCAGCTTCCACGTCAGCTCCGTGCCCCAGCTTCGCTTCACCTGGTCCGCCAGGCGCTTCAGCGGCACCTCGAACCCCATGTCGATCCCCGTCGGGCTGAGGCCGAACAAAAGGGATCGGACCTCGCTGAGCCCACCCCGCAGCTGGCTCAACGCCAGCTTCAGCTCGCCCGCCGCCTCGGTGTACTCCCCCCGCGACATGAGCTCCTGGGCCATCTCAAGGGTCAGGCCGAGGGCCGAGAAGGACTGGGTTGGCCCGTCGTGAAGCTCCTGGGCGAAGGATCGGGCCTCGCGCTCGGCGATCTGAAAGGCCGTGACCAGCGCCCCGTCGTTGACGATCTCCGCCGCCTGGGCCGCAGGCATCGCCTCCGGCAGCGCCACCAGGTTCATCACCATCCGCAGGCGCGTCCCCATGCTCTCGCTCTTGGAGACGACGCGCGACAGGGCGCGCTCCTCCTTCTGCAGCTCGTCCCGGCGCTGAGTCAGGTTGCGGTAACGTTCCTCAAGCAGGGCGTGCAGCTTCATGGACTCCGAGGCCCGGTCGTAGGCCTCCTTCTCCTCGGCGATGAGGCCCTGCTTCGAGTAGAGCACCAGCTTCTCCCGAAGGGACGAATACTCCCGCGAGGCGCTGTCGATCCCCGATGCCAGCTCCTTCAGCTCGATGGACATCGCGGTGATCCGGCTTCGCGCCTTCTCCAGGCGGGACGCCTCCTCCTTGCGGATCGAGTTCAGCTCGTCCAGGCTCTGTTGGATGAACTGAAGGATGCGGTCCTCCAGCACCGCTACCTTATCCGACATAACACCCCTCCATCAGGGACTCCGTTCCCCGACCGCCATGATCAGTCGCTGCCCAGGCCGATGAGAGCTCCGGACCACCGCCTCATCTCCGCCATACCATAGCCGCAGACGCGAAGCGTGCGCCCGCCCAGGCGCTCCACGCCCGGAAGGATGGCCCCCCGATCGCACTGGAGCGTCGTGTGGAAGGTGATGCGCAGGTCAAAGCTGCCGTCCCCGACGTCCATCCGCGGCGCGGTCCCCGCCCGGACCCGCTCCACGGCCTCCACGGCTGCAGCCCGCAGGAGCTTCGCGCTCTCGTCCGGGGTGAGGCACTCCGCCGAGAACCTGCCGTGCGCCTCCTTCACGCAGGCCGTCACCAGCCCGTCCCCCAACAGCGCCGAGGCCTCGCTGCAGGCCGCGCGGTCCCCCGTCAGCATCGCCACGGGGATGCCGTAGTGCGCCGCGACGGCGGCGTTAAGGCCCGTCTCCCCCACCTCGCGTCCGTTCAGCTGGACGGAGTAGACGCGCCGGCCGCTGACCGTGTGGTCCAACACCGCGTTCGGCGTGCCGGCCATGGCGTGGTAGGCGACGAAGATCACCGCGTCGGCTCCCCCGCACCCCTCCATCATCCCCATGACCTTCGGGGTCCCGCTCAGGAGGCGCACCCCCTGGTTCAGGGCGGAGACGTCCAGGTTGATCATCCGGTCGTGGGCGTCGTTCACCAGGACGTCCTCAACCCCGGCGTCCATCAACCCCTCGATCACCGCATTGACGTCGTGGAGCTGCATTTTGCAGCCGAACGCATACTCGACGGGCCTCTCGTGGTTCGTCTGATCGACGTGCACCACGCCCGTGGCCCCCTCAAGATCGGCGCTGATATAGACCTTCATTTGATTAACCTCATCCCCCCAGCACAGCAAAGCGGCAAAGCGCTCGTTCGTTTTTATTCCAGCTATTTTACACGAACCGACCGCATACATAAAGACTTAATCCTCATTGATTTGGGGTATTTTGCACTATGGGGGTCAAGCCCTCCCGAAGCTCGCGGGGCAGCGGAAGGCGGAAGGAGAGCGGGACGCCCGTGACGGGATGCGGGAAGGCCAGACACCACGAGTGCAGGAACACGCGCCCCAGCTCCCGCCCCCTGGACGCGCCGTAGAGCGCGTCGCCGAAGAGCGGGTGCCCCAGAGCCGCCATGTGGACGCGGATCTGGTGCGTGCGCCCCGTAAAGAGGGAACAGACCGTCAGCGACGCCCCACCCCGGCGCCACAGGACGCGATAGCCCGTGAGGGCGGGGCGCCCCCCCTCCACCACGGCCATGCGCAGCGGGTTCTCCGGGTCCCGCGCGATGGGGCCGGAGAGGGTCCCCCGATCGGAGGGAAGGGCCCCCTGCGCCAGGGCCAGGTACTCCTTCGTCACCCGGCGCGCCTGAAACATCCGCTGCAACTCCTCCATGGCTTCCTGACGCCGGGCCACCACCATGAGGCCCGACGTCGTGGCGTCCAGCCGATGCACGATGCCGGGCCTCAGTCGGTTCCTCAGGAGGCGCATCTCAGGGTAGCGCCACAGGAGCCCGTGAACCAGCGTGCCGCGCCAGTGTCCCGGCGCAGGGTGTACGACGAGCCCCGCGGGCTTGTCGATCACCGCCAGGTCCCGGTCCTCGTACACGACCCCGAACGCCGCCGGCTCCGGCTCGATCTCCATCCCCTCCGGCTCCGGGAGAGCCACGCGGTAGGCGGCGCCCGGCAGGACCTTTGCGGCAGGCCTGAGGCGCCCCCCCGGCCCCTCCACCCGGCCCTCCTTCAGGAGCCTCTGGGCGAAGGAGCGCGTGACGCCAAGCCCGTGGGACAGGAAGACGTCGAGGCGGCCGCCCTCCTCGTCCCCCATCAGGGTCTCCAACGCCTCGCCTTCGGCCATGTGGGCGCACCTCCCTTCAAAAAAAGGCCCCCTTGCACAGGGGGCCACGGTTCCAGCGGGGCACGGAGGTCAGCACATTCCGCGCAGCACGGCAGCGCAGCGCGGACACAGGCCCTCGTCGTCCGCCGCGTCGGAGTACTTCCAGCAGCGCGGGCACTTCGTGCCCTCCGTGAAGCCGCCCGCCGCCTCGATGCCCGTCTCCGCGTCCTTGAAGCGTCGGGGGAGCGTCAGCTCATCGACGAAGTCGAAGCGGGAGACGATGCAGACGTCCGCCAACTCCTGAGGCGTGAAGCCCTCCATGGCGGGGTTCGTGGCCTCGGACCGCTTCACCTGGACGGCGGCCTCCAGCGAGGTGCCGATGGTCTTGTCCGCCCTCAGGCCCTCCAGCATCCGGCTCACCGCGCCCCGCAGCGTCAGAGCGTTCTCCCACAGCGCGTCCAGCCCGTCGTCCACCCTGGCACGGTCCGCCGTCGGGAAGTCCGTCAGGAAGACGCTCTCGGCCAGCGACGGGTCAAGAGAGCGCATCTCCTGCCAAATCTCCTCCGCCGTGAAGCTCAGGAGGGGCGCCAGCATCCGGGTGAGGGCGGAGAGGACCTCCCACATGGCGGTCTTGGCGCTGCGGCGGGTCAGGGAGTCCGCCGCCTCGACGTAGAGCCTGTCCTTGCTCACGTCCAGGTAGAAGGCGCTCAGCTCGTTGACGCAAAAGGAGTGGATGGCCGACGTCGGCATGTGGAACTCGTAGTCCTCCATGGAGCCCCGCACTCGCTCGATCGTCCGCTGCAGGCGGTCCAGAATCCAGCGGTCCATCGACAGCAACCCCTCGTAGGGCACGGCGTCCCTGGCGGGGTCGAAGCCGTGGAGGTTCCCCAGGAGGAAGCGCGCCGTGTTTCGGATGCGGCGGTACGTCTCCGACAGCCCCTTGATGATGCCCTTCGAGATGCGAACGTCGTTCCTGTAGTCCGTGGAGGCCACCCACAGGCGCAGGATGTCCGCGCCGCTCTCGTCCACGATCTCCTCCGGAAGAATCGTGTTGCCCAGGGACTTCGACATCTTGCGCCCTTCGCCGTCCAGGATGAAGCCGTGGGTCAGGACGCTGCCGTAGGGCGCGCGGCCCTCGATGGCCACGGAGGCCAGGAGGGAGGACTGGAACCAGCCCCGGTGCTGGTCGCTGCCCTCCAGGTACATCTCGCAGGGCCAGGAGAGGCCGAAGTCCTCGTTCAGCACGGCCAGGTGCGAGACGCCGGAGTCGAACCACACGTCCAGGATGTTGCTGTCCTTCTCCACGTTGCGCGAGCCGCAGTGGTCGCACAGGGCCCGGTCCCCGAACAGGTCCTGAAGGGAGCGGCTCCACCAGATGGAAGTCCCTTCCGGGTCCCCGTTCACCCTCTCCGCCAGCGTCCGGATGCGGTCCGCCGTCAGCGTGAAGGCGCCGCAGTCCCTGCAGTGCATGGCCGGCACGGGGACGCCCCAGACCCTCTGGCGGCTGATGCACCAGTCGGAGCGGGTCTGCACCATGTTACGGATGCGGTCGTGTCCCCAGCCGGGGATCCAGCGCACCTCGTCGTCGATGACGCGGAGCGCCTCGTCCTTGAACTTCGTCACGTCGATGAACCACTGGTCCGTGGCGCGGAAGATGACGGGCTTCTTACAGCGCCAGCAGTGGGGGTAGCTGTGCATCAGCCTGCCCTGTCCCAACAGCCGGTCGCGGGCCCGCAGCATCTCAAGGGCCTTCGCCCCGCCCTCCTCCAGGGACATGCCGGCCACGACGGGGACGTCCTGCTCGAAGCGCCCCGTGCTGTCCACGGAGCTCGCGATCCGGAGCCCGTAGCGGATGCCCGTCTCGTAGTCCTCCACGCCGTGACCGGGGGAGGTGTGGATGCAGCCGGAGCCCATGTCCAGCTCCACGTAGTCCGCCAGCACCATCAGGATCTCGCGGTCGTCGTAGAAGGGGTGCGTGCCCTTGAGCCCATCCAGCTCCGCACCGGGGACGACGAGGAGGGGGTCACCCAGGGCAAGCCCCGCGGCCGCGCAGACCGCGCCCTTCAGGTCCACGGCCAGGCAGTACACCCGGTCGCCGCATTCGTAGAACCCGTACTCGTAGCGGGGGTGGACGGCGACGGCGGCGCTGGAGGGCAGCGTCCAGGGCGTCGTGGTCCAGATGACGACGTAGACGTCCTTCCCCTCCAGCTGCGGGAACCGCTTCGTCGCGCCGGGCAGGGGGTAGGCGGCGTAGACGGAGGGGGACTCCTCGTCCCAGTACTCGATCTCGCCGGCCGCCAGGGCCGTCTGACAGTCGATGCACCAGTAGACGGGCTTCAGCCCGCGATAGATCAGATTCTTGTCCACCATGTCGGCAAAGGCGTCGAGCTCATGACGTTCGTAGCCGGGGTTCAGCGTGACGTAGGGCCTCTCCCACTCGCCGAGGCCCCCCAGGCGCATAAACTGCTCCCGCTGCACGTTCAGGAAGTGCAGCGCCGTCTCCCTGCACCTCCTGCGCAGCTCCAGGGGGTCCACGCCGTCCTTCGAGATGTGGCTGTCCCTCAGCGCCCGAAGCTCGATGGGCAGGCCGTGGGTGTCCCAGCCCGGAACGTAGGGGGCGTATCGCCCCGTCATCATCTTGTACTTGACGATGAAGTCCTTCAGCACCTTGTTGAAGGCCGTCCCCAGGTGGATGTTGCCGTTGGCGTAGGGGGGGCCGTCGTGGAGCACAAAGCGTTCCGGGGCGCCTTCCCGTGCCTTCAGGGCCTTGTGGTAGATGTCCTTCTCCTGCCAGAACTTCAGAAAATCGGGCTCCCTCTTCGCCAGATTGGCCCGCATGGGGAAGTTCGTGACGGGAAGGTTCAGCGTGTCCTTATAGTCCTTCTCCTGACTGCTCATGATAAAAAGCTGCCTCCCGAATCATTCCGCGCCCTGCCCGTCCTTCGGGACAGCCGCGCCGGTCTTCCGCCGGACCTCCGCTCCCTGCCGGGAGCGGGCGGACCGACGGCGCGATAATTGACAATCTTATCACACAAACGCGGATTTTGACGGCAAACGCCGCTTGCAAGTCAGGCGATCGTGAGGACAGCACGCCACTTCGGGCGCCGGGCCGGCGTTCAAAAACGCCTTTTGACGTTTATAATAAAGTCAGGAAAATTCAGCGCCCCTCCGGGGGCGAAGGAGGCTGCATTCGGATGCGGCAGACGGAAAGGATTGCCCTGATCAACGGACGCATTCACACCCCAAACGGCATCATGGACTCCCTGACGGTCGAGGCGGGGCGCGTGGCGGCGGTCGGCATGGTGCCCGCCGCGCGACCCTCCGGGGACGCGAGGGTCTTCGACCTGCAGGGGCGCACGGTGCTGCCCGGCTTCTGCGATTCCCACGCGCACTTCCTGCACTGGGCGATGGCTCAGGAGCAGGTTCAGCTTGGGGGGTGCCACTCCATGGACGAGCTCCTGGAGACCCTCGCCAACTTCGCCGCGGAGCACCCCTTCCCCGCAGGCGGCTGGTACCGCGGCCTGGGCTGGACGGCCGAGAACCTGCGGGGCGCCACCCCCACCCGACACGACCTCGACGCGGTCCTCCCCAACGTCCCCGTCATCCTGTGGCGCGCCTGCGAGCACGTGGCCGCGGTCAACACGGCGGCGCTGGAGGCCGCAGGCATCACGCGCGACACCCGCGTGGAGAGGGGGACCGTGGAGCTGGGGCTGGACGGCGAGCCCGACGGCATCCTGAAGGAGGCGGCCGTCGAACTCGTGGAGCGATGCCTGCCCCCCCTGTCGGACGAGGACCTCACCCGCCTGCTGCACGCCTGCGGCCCCCTGGCCGCGAGCTTCGGCCTGACGGAGATCCACTCCGACGACCTCGCCGTCTTCTCCTTCGACTTTCGCAGGGCGGAGCGGTTCTTCATGGACGCGGCCCTAGCGGGGGACCTGCCCTTCCGCCTGCGGGAGCAGATGCGCCTGCCCAGCCGGGACCTCCTGCTGGACTTCCTCTCCGACGGGTGGCGGAGCGGTGACGGAGTGCCCTTCTTCCAGATCGGGCCGATGAAGCTCATCTGCGACGGCTCCCTGGGGGGAAGGACGGCCTGCCTGAAGCAGGACTACGCCGATGCGTGGGGCGAACGGGGCATGGTCCTCTTCGACCAGGAGGAGCTGGAGGACCTGGTCCTCACCGCCCACCTGTCCGGGATGCAGACGGCGCTGCACGCCATCGGGGACCGGACGCTCGACATGTGCCTGGAGGCCCTGGAGCGCGCTCAGTCGGAGCGGAGGTGGAGCGCCCGCCACATCATCGTCCACGCCCAGGTGGCGGACGACGACCAGCTCGACCGGATGCGGACTCTGAGGCTCTGCGCCGCCATCCAGCCCTCCTTCGTGCCCTCGGACCGCGCCATGGCCAGGGAGCGGCTGGGGCAGGAGCGGGCGGACCGGAGCTACCGCTGGCGCACCATGATGCGGCGGGGCATCGTCCTGGCGTCGGGCTCGGACGCCCCCATCGAGGACCTGCGCCCCCTGACGGGCATCCAGGCCGCCGTGACGCGGGCGGCCCCAGGCGGCGGCGAGGGCGCATGGAATCCCCAGGAGCGCCTCTCCGTGGCCGAGGCCATCGCCACCTGCACGTGGAACGCCGCCTGGTGCGGCCACAACGAGGGGCGCCGCGGCGAGATCGCGCCGGGGCGCGACGCGGACCTCGTGGTGCTGGATCGGGACCCCTTCGCCGTCCACCCCGGCGACCTCGCGGAGATCGGAGTGGACCTGACCCTCTGCGGCGGGCGCGTCACCCACAGCTCAGGCCGTCTCGACTGAGGGAGCGCGGCGGGGCCGCGTGAGGCGGAAAAAACTCCCCCTGCGCCCTGCCGGCCCTACTTGGAGGTTTTAATAAATTGAAAACGGACAGGAGAAAATGCGGTGTGCTGCTCCCCATGACCTCGCTTCCCTCGCGCTTCGGGATCGGCGACATGGGGCCGGGGGCGCTGCGGTTCGCGGAGTTTCTGCAGGGGGCGGGGCAATCGCTGTGGCAGGTCCTGCCCCTGACCGCGACGGACGCGGGGTGCGCCCACTCGCCCTACAGCCCCGCTTCGGCCTTCGCCGGCAGCGGCCTCCTGATCAGCCCGGAGGGCCTGATGGAGGACGGGTTTCTGAGCCAGGAGGACCTGGACAGCGCGCCCAACTTCTCGAACGACCGGGTGGACTACGGCGCGGCCGGAGCCTTCAAGGCAACGCTCCTGCAAAGGGTGTGGGCGCAGTTTCACCGCGGCGGCGAGAGCGCGGACTTCAAGGCCTTCTGCCAGAGCCAGGGGGAGTGGCTGGAGGACTGGAGCCTCTTCATCTCCATCAAGGGCGCCATGGGCGGGCTCGCCTGGCGCGACTGGCCCGACGGGCTGAAGTTTCGCCGCCCTCAGGACCTCGACCGGTTCCGTCGAGACCACAACGGTGACATCGGGCTTCAGAACTTCATCCAGTACGTCTTCGCGCGGCAGATGTCCGTGCTGCGGAGGCGCATGGCGGAGCTGAAGCTGGAGCTGGTGGGGGACGTCCCCGTCTACGTCATGGGGGACTGCGCCGACGTCTGGGCCCACCCGGACCTCTTCGACCTGGACGAGGACCTGAACTTCGTCTCCGTGGCGGGCGTCCCCCCGGACTACTTCAGCGCCAAGGGGCAGCTCTGGGGCAACCCGACGTACAACTGGGAGGCCATGCGGAGGGACGGCTTCCGCTGGTGGACCGGACGCCTGCGCCGCCTCCTGACCTTCTTCGACCGCGTGCGCATCGACCACTTCCGGGGGCTCATCGCCTACTGGGCGCTGCCGGCGGACGCCGAGACGGCCGAGCACGGGGAGTGGCGCAGCGTGCCCCACCGGGAGTTCTTCAGCGCCCTCAGGAGCGAGTTTCCGAACGCGCCCTTCTGGGCGGAGAACCTGGGAATCCTCACCCCGGAGGTGGAGGAGGCCCGCACCGCCATGGGGCTTCCCGGAATGACGATCCTCCACTTCGCCTTCGGGCACCCATCGGACAACCCCTACGCCCCCCACAACCACACGCCGGGAACCGTGGTCTACACGGGAACCCACGACAACAACACCTCCCGCGGATGGCTGATGGCCGACGCCACGCCCTGGGAACGGGCGAACCTCTCCGCCTACCTGGGGTGCGAGGTGACGGCAGGGAGCGTGTCCGGGGTCATGACGCGCATGGCCCTGGCCTCCGTGGCGGAGACGGCCGTCATCCCCATGCAGGACTGGCTCGACCTGGGACCGGAGGCCCGAATCAACACCCCGTCCACCACGGCGGGGAACTGGACGTGGCGCATGAAGCCGGGCGCCATCACGCCCGACCTCACGCAGCGGATGCGGTCGCTCTGCGAGCTCTACGGGCGTACCGGCGCGTAACACAAAAAAGGCAGGAAACACGGGAGGAGCGGGTTCAGTCCCGCTCCTCCCGTCGTCTTTTCGCTTCAGCTCAGGTTGTCGTAGACCGTGCCGTCGATGATGGTCCGCTCGCACAGCGTGAAGTTGTTGAAGGGGTGCCCGCTCCACACCGCGAGGTCCGCGTCCTTGCCCGGCTCGATGCTTCCCATCCGGTCCCCCAGCCCCAGCAGGCGTGCCGGACGGAGGGTGACGGCCTCGAAGGCCGCCCTCTCGCTCAGGCCATGGGCCATGCAGAGGCCGACGTGCATCGGCAGGTACTTCGTCCCGGAGGAGGTGTCCGCCGTCAGACAGAAGTTGATTCCGGCCTCCTCCATCCTCGCGGGCGTCGTCAGCTTCCGACCCCATATCTCCATCTTGCCGGGGGGCATCGTCAGCGGGCCGATGACGCAGTCCACGCGGTGCTCCCTCAGGAAGTCCAGGATCAGGTAGCCCTCCGTGCAGTGCTCGATGGAAAAATCCAGGCGGAACTCCTCGGCGATGCGGATGGCCGTCACGATGTCGTCCGCCCGGTGGCAGTGGATGCGGCACTTCCTCTGGCCCCGGACGACGGGGACCAGCTCCTCCAGCGCGAAGTTGCGCTTCGGCCTCTTTTCGGGATCCGCCTCCCCCGCCCGAAGCTCCTCGGAGTAGTCCAGCGCCTCATAGAGCGTCCGGCGCAGGATGGCGGCCAGGCCCATGCGCGTCATGGGAGCTCGCTTCTGCTCGACGCCGTAGACCCGTTTGGGGTTCTCCCCCAGCGCGAACTTCATGTGCTCCGAGCCGGGGATGGCGATGTCGAAGACCGTCGCCCCCCGTCTGGTCTTGAAGCTGATGCCGGTGCCTCCGATGACGTTGGCCGACCCGGGACCGGTGTAACAGGTGGTAAAGCCGGCGCGCCGGGCCTCCTCGATGGCCATGTCAAAGGGATTCAGGGCGTCGATGCCGCGCACCTGGGCCGTCACCGGGTCGGTCTTCTCGTTTCCGTCGATCTGGGCGGGCAGGGTATTGGGCTCGTTAAAGGTCGAGATGTGCGTGTGGGCGTCGATCAGCCCCGGCGTCAGCCACTTCCCCGTCAGGTCCAGGACCTCCGCCCCGGCCGGGACCGCGACGTCCACGCCGCAGGCCGCGATCTTTCCATCCTCCACCAGGACCGTGCCGCGCTCGAGCGTCCTCCCCGCAACCGTGACGACCCTCGCGTCTTTCAAGACAAGCATCTTTCAGAAAAACCTCCAACCATCAGGATATTCTTAACGCGACGATTGTACAACGAAATCCCGCCGAAGGGCAGTCCGCCTCCATGGCAGACCGTCCCCTCCGGCGCTTACGACGGAGCACCAGGGCATCGAGGCTTCCGTCCTGCATCGGGCCACACGGCGCATCCAAGAAAGGATAAACCAACCAATATTTATTTAAAATAATTAAATTTGAAAAATAATTATTCGTCTTGTAGATGCTTAAGTAAACATGTATAATCTCAGTTCGTTTTTCAAAATCATCTCTTAGCGGCAAAGGAACATTTCCCTCTGGCTTTCGTCTTGAGGAGGAGGTTCCAATCTTGTAAGGAGGGACATCGTTTTGAGAGGTAAGCGAAAAGTGTTGGGTTGGCTCGCGCTGACAGGCGCGCTGGCGGTCGGTACCGCCTGGGCCACGGCAAGCGTTCTGGAGGTCCCCCCGGGGACGACGAATGGTGCCGATTTCACCCTGACGCCCACGGACGACGACGGCGTCTTCAACACCATCCGGGGAGGGGGACGCTTCGAGGGGGCCGTCAAGGGCGAGCCCGGCAGGACGCGGGTGCTCCAGCTTACGGCTGCGGGCAGCGGGTCCCTGGTCGTGGCTCCCGGCGCGCAAAAGTCCCTCGACGGCGATGCGGGGAACAAAACCTTCCAGCTCCTCGTGAGTTCCGACGCCGGCAGGAGGGTCGTCGTCAGAGGGTCGAACGGGGACAACCCTTCGGAGGAGGAGTACAGGACCCATTACAGCGGGGGGACGCTGATCCGAGGCGGCGTGCTGAGCGCGGCCAACGACGCCCTCGGACAGGGATGGGTCGGCATCCTGAGCGCGCCGTACTCGGCGAACGCCCCCACCCTGGCGGCCGACGGTCCCCTTCCCCTAACCCTGGGGGCAGCAAGGGCCGAGGGACAACCCCTGCTGCTGTTCGTCGAAAGCGAGGACGTGGGGAACGAGCGCCTCACCTATGGCATCCTGGACGCCCCTGACCAGCAGGAGCTGACCCTTCGGCACGGCCTGGGCCAAAGGCAGGTCAGGAGGCCCAGGGCCATGGCTCTGGGGGATGAGTTGGCGGAGCTCGAGGCGTTCGACAACGACTTCTACGGGTCCACGTCGGGCAAGGGTTTTGTCCGCCTGGTCAAGACGGGCAAGGGGACGCTGACGATCGATTCCGACGCGCGGACACCCAACCTCGCGAACGCCGGGGACAAGGGCCTCGAGGCCAGGGCCCTGGACGGGGCGCACCATTTGGGCGGCACGGACGTGCGGGAGGGCAGCCTGATCGTCCGTGGCGGGGAGTTCAAGGTCCCCGGCGACCACTTCCGCGGCTCCCTGGGCAGGGTCTGGGCATCCTTCCAGGGCAGCGGATCCCTGGCGGACACCGAGTCCTTCAACCGGGGACTTCTGAGGGAGAAGGCGCTTCACACGGAGAGCAATTATGTGACTTGTCACTTCTACAACCCTCTCTGGATCAGGAAGGGCGCCAGCGTCGCCGTGGACCGCAGCCAGATCTTCAGCCAGCTGAACACCGAGCCTGACTCCACGTTCGAGGCAAAACCCTATGCCGTGGGCGGACAGCTCCATTACCCCTACGTCGTGGTGACCCTGGACGGGAACGACTCGCACGTGGACGGGCTGCTGAAGGGCAAGTTTCACCTGGTGCTCGATTCCCGACTTGGGAAACGACATCCCCGGGACTTTACGTTCCAGAACAAGGATTACTCGGGGAGAAACCTAACCCTGTTCCTCAACAACCCAAAGAACAAAATCTTCGCCGAGGGCGAGACCCTGGTGGTCAATGGGGTCCTGGAGCTTGCAGGCGCCGGGTCCATCGGAGGGGGCAAGGTGACGGTCGGAGCCATCAAGGAAGAGGACGGCTTCGAGACGGGAGGCGGAGCCACCCTGGTGGCCGCGAAGACTCTGGAGGTGGCCGGCAAGGCCGAGGTCAAGTTCGGCGGCATGCTGGCGGCCGAGCAGGGGCAGGTGTTGTCCTTCAGGGACATTGCCGTCAACACACACAAAAAGCTGCCAAGCGGCAAATTTCAATCAGGTCCCCTCACGATCAATTCGGCCATTACGGGCGGCAGCCAAAACCTGAGCGGCGCGGTGGAGTTCGGCGGCGAGGGCAGGAGGTTCAACTGGACGAGTCCCCTGAATATCCATGTCCGCGGCGGAGAATTGCGTCTGAGCGGCCTTCCGGAGAGGACGGCATCGGGAAACGAACCCCTTGCCCGCATCAATATCGGGATAGGGAACAGGGCCCTGGCCAGAACATTTTCTCTGGGCAGGGGCGTCAGGGACCTCTCCAAAAACGTGGAGCTGAGCCTGGGGAAATACAGCTGCATCGGCGTCGTTCCCAATGACGGCGACGTCGCCGGCACGCGCGCCGAGGCGGCGGACAGGAGCCCCATCTTCAAGGCCAAGACCATCGACTATTACTACCTGGACGGCGTTGATCCCCGACTGACCATCCAGCTGGACCCCTCGCAGCTCACCGCCAGGACGCTCAAAAAAGGCTGGATATCCCTGATCGGTTCCGTCGAGGCGAAGGAATGGAAGAAGCTGCGCACCAAGGACAAGGCGACGGGGGAGAGCTTTACGAAGGTCCGGGTCTCCTGGCTGAACGCCTCGAAGGACATCGTCCCGGGCAATGCCGCCTCTGAGGACGCAAGCGCCCGGGTTCACCTGGACGACGATAAGTTCACGATCCTGCTCGAGGTCTTCGAGGACGTCAAGGCCCCGGAGAATCCCGTGCCGCAGCCCAACCCCAACCCAGGGCCCAATCCCCAACCCAATCCCAACCCTGGGCCCAACCCCAATCCCGGCCCCACTCCCAACCCTCAGAACCCCACGCCGGACAAGCCCGATCGGCCGACCCCGGACAAGCCCACGGAGCCCTCTCCCGGCAAGCCCGACAAGCCGTCGCCGGACACGCCCAGGCCGAATGAGCCGACAAACCCGGACGACAACGCCGTCCCCAGGGACCCGGAGCAGTGGGGAATCTCCGTTGGTGAGCCGGACGCTGCGGGGAACGTGCCCGTGAGGCTGCAGGTGAGGATATCGCTGCCCAAGCCGCCGGTCGCGGGTTCCCTGAAGGCGGACGCCACCGGGTTCGTCCCCGGGACGCTCACGGTCGAGGCCGTTCAGGAAGGCGGCGCGAAGGCCTTGGCGGAGGGGCTGGAGGCAGAGGCTATGGAACAGGAGGCTGCATCTGCCCAGGCCTCGAGCTACGGGCTTCGGATCTCGGGCAAGGTGGCCAGGGGCCAGTGGGATACGGCCAGCATCCGGGCGATACGCTGCAGGCTGGAGGGCGTCGAGGGCGAGAGGACCATCGGCCTGGGCGACCAGGGAATCCTCCTGAAGTCCATGAAGAAGCAGGAGCCCGAGGCGAAACCCGAGGAGAAAAAGACCTCTGGGAGCGGCGGATGCGACGCCGGCTTTGGCGGGCTGCTCCTGCTGGTCGCTGCGGTTCTGCTTCCGTACCGCAGGGCACATAAAGCGAAGTAAAACGGTTTACGTCATGCGGCCCCCGCCGTGCTTTTGGGGGCGGGGCCGCATTTGTTGCTGTCGAAAGTATGGGTAAAGGAGTGTTTCGATGTTGAAGCGTTGCAGGTGTTGGCTCTCGGTCCTGCTGGCCTGTCTGCTGTCGGCAACGGCCTGGGGATCGGAGCGCTCGGAGTACGTCGAGGGGCAGGCCCTGGTGGTGCTGAAGGGCGGGGTCTCGCACGTGACGGCCGCGGACGTCTCCCACGGGGGGGCCCGAAGCCAGCTGAACCGCGTGGCGGCCTCCGCCCGGGCCCGGGTCCTCAGCACGTATCCCGCGCTGTCCGAGGCATCCGGCAGGGAGGTCTTCGCCCTGGTGGCGTCGGACCATAAGACAACGGAGGAGCTAGTCCGGGAATTGGAGAAGAACCCCAACGTCCTGGCCGCCTCTCCGAACTACAGGGTCTACCCTTTGAAAAGCCCGGACGACCCCCAGTATGCGGACGGCAGCCTTTGGGGGATGAAGAAGATCAGAGCCCCGGAGGTGTGGGATACGACGACGGGCAGTCCGGACGTCTACACGGCGGTCATCGATACGGGCATCGCCAGGGACCACGAGGACCTGAAGGACCGCTTCAGCTTGAAGTACAGCCGCAACTGCTGCGGTGGAGAGGAAAAGGACATCGAGGACAGGAAGGGCCACGGGTCCCACGTCTCCGGGACCATCGCGGCGACGGGGAACAACGCCAAGGGCGTGGTCGGGCTCAACTGGAACGGGGGGATCATCGCGCTCAAGGTCTTTCCGGACGGGAAGGACGGCGCGTCGGACGCCGACATCGCGAAGGCCCTCGACTACCTGACGAAGCTCCTGCAAGGGAACCCCTCCTTGAAGGTCCCCGCCGTGAACCTGTCGCTTGGAGGATACGAGCGCAACAGTCCGGGGAAAAACGTTGGATCGCCCATGTGGCGGGCCTACAAGGCGCTGAGCGACCTGGATCGGACCGTGATCGTGGTCGCGGCCGGAAACGAGGGCCTTGAGGTCGGCAGGCCGGCGCCCTTCACGGATTACTCGAGGAGCGTCATCCAGGGCTATTACAACTACCCGGCCTCCTACATCGGGATCGATAACCTCGTTGTCGTGGGCGCCATGCGGAGCGACGATCAAGGGGCCTCCTTCAGCAACTGGAGCGACACGAACGTGGACATCGCGGCCCCGGGGGTCGGCATCCTGAGCACGATTCCGAAGGTTGCGCCGGACGAGAACGGTTCGCCGTACAACAAGGATTACGTCCAGTGGAACGGGACCTCCATGGCGGCGCCCCACGTGGCGGGGGCGGTCTCCCTTCTGGCCTCCGCCTTCCCGGACAAAAAGGCCTCGGAGCTCAAGGCGGCCATCCTGGAGGGGGCGAACCGGGATATCAACCCCGTCGCGAACCCCGACTCGGAGAGCTCCAATCACAAGGGGCTCAACGCGCTGGGGCAAAAAATTTCCGTCTGGGGAATGCTGGACGTGAAGGGTGCGTACGATCGGCTCAAGACCGGAGGCTCCACCTCCCCTCACCCCATCGAGGTCCCGCGGGACTCCTGGAACATCTCTGTGGGGCCCGGAAGGGCGGGATATAAAAAGGTCGTCCTCACGGCGAGCTTCGACCTTAAGCCCTTGAAGGGCAAAGCGCCCGGTGCCGTAAAGGTTTTCTGGAGGAACGACCCGGAGAGCGTTCAGGCTGTCCTGGACGTTTCCTCAGAGATAGGGCGAATCCGCATCGAGGGGACAATCTCGGAGGACCTGTTGGACTATACCGTCCTCAGGAGGCTCACCTACGAGGTCGATAACCGCAGCTTCGCCGCAAAACTGCAGGGTGCGCCCATGCTTCTCCGCAGGATCGCGGGGTATCCGCCCATTCCGCCGTCCCCGGTGGTCTTGAAAAAGGAGAGCTGGAAGGTTTACGTCAACGAGGACTCTTATGAAGACACCTGTCGAGTCTGGGTGGAGGTCCCCTTCAATACGGGGTGGCGCAGCCCGTCGAGTCCCGACGTCCAGGTCGTTGACGTCCCGGGAAGTGAGTTGATCCAGGCGGCGTACTTCGACTACGCACAGGACGGAAGCGGTTGGCGGCTCATCTGGAGAGGCAGGATACCGACTGCCCGGCTCAAGGAATTCGGGATCGCCTCCATCCGATACAGGGTCAGGGAGTGGGATGACGTGATGGAGGCGACGCTGACTCCATCCCCAATAATGATCAGGGATATGCGCGGCTTCAAGGACCCTTCCGATCCCACGCCGCAGCCGAACCCGAACCCGAACCCGAACCCCAATCCCAACCCTGGGCCCAACCCACAACCCAACCCCAATCCCGGGCCCACTCCCAACCCTCAGAACCCCACGCCGGACAAGCCCGATCAGTCAGCCCCGGACAAGCCCACGGAGCCCTCTCCCGGCAAGCCCGACAAGCCGTCGCCGGACACGCCCAGGCCGAATGAGCCGACAAACCCGGACGACAACGCCGTCCCCAGGGACCCGGAGCAGTGGGGAATCTCCGTTGGTGAGCCGGACGCTGCGGGGAACGTGCCCGTGAGGCTGCAGGTGAGGATATCGCTGCCCAAGCCGCCGGTCGCGGGTTCCCTGAAGGCGGACGCCACCGGGTTCGTCCCCGGGACGCTCACGGTCGAGGCCATCCAGGAAGGCAGCGCGAGGGCCTTGGCGGAGGGGCTGGAGGCAGAGGCCCTGGAGCAGGAGGTTACATCTGCCCAGGCCTCGAGCTACGGGCTTCGTATCTCGGGCAAGGTGGCCAGGGGCCAGTGGGATACGGCCAGCATCCGGGCGATACGCTGCAGGCTGGAGGGCGTCGAGGGCGAGAGGACCATCGGCCTGGGCGACCAGGGAATCCTCCTGAAGTCCATGAAGAAGCAGGAGCCCGAGGCGAAACCCGAGGAGAAAAAGGCCTCCGGGAGCGGCGGATGCAATGCCGGCCTCGGCGGGCTGCTCCTGCTGTCCATAGCGGCTCCGTTCCTTCGCAGACGCTGCCGGTAGGATCGCATTTTGTATCCATACAGGCTCTTGGGCAAGGCAAAACGTCCCTCTCCCAAGAGCGGATGGCGAAGGACCCAAAGAAGTAACGCAACCGTCGGTGCGGGAGGCCGCTGAGACGGACGAACGGCTCCCCGCGCACACGCCTCCCTCACCGGAGGGCGTCTTTGGCGCGCTCTATTCCTGACTTGAGGTCCTGCCTGTCGCGAGGCAGGACCTCGCTTTTTGAGGTCTTCTTGTTGGTTGAGGCCTTCTCGCCGGTGAGGGGCTACGGGCTGGACGACGTTTCCGCTGCGCCGATCGAAGAACGCGCAGGAGAGGCACCCGGAATCATCGGGCGAAGAAGCGCTTGGGCCCCTTCCCGAAAGGGGGCGTGGAAAGAATGACAGCGCTGCTGCAATCTGTAAACCTCATTTACCGTGAATGGCTGTCACCTACGGACCTTTTTATCTTCCATCCCCTGCCGTTGCATTCGGTATCGCAAAGCTCGGCTACCTCCTTACCAGATGGACGGCGAAGCCGCCTATCTCCTCGTCAAGGTAAGCGACTGTGAGAGAGCCCATGCTGTCGCGCTTTTCCGTATCCGGCCTCGTCTTAACGCCCAGGTTGGCCAGCCAGGCAACGGCGCGGTCAACGCTGTACGTCGCAATGGCGATGTGCCCGTTCTTCCCCAGGTAAGGGCTTTTCATAAACTCGAACCCGACACCTGCGAAGATGCTCGAATTTCCGGGTTTTGACGTAAAACTGAACAGTTCCTCCATCCGTGCAGCGTCCCTCCTGGCTGCGTCCTCGTCCGGGTCGTTGATCCCGACGTGACGCAGCTCAAAACCCAGTCCTGTTATGACGGCTTCACGGCAAAGCTTTGTTATCTCATCGTACTTTCCTGCGGCTATGGTATCGGGCTTTACCATCCAGCTCCCTCCAACTGCAAGGACGTTCTTAAACGCGAGGTAAGAACACATGTTCTTAAGGTTCACGCCGCCGGTCGGTATGTACATAACGCTGCCGTACGGCCCGGCGAAAGCTTTCAGCGTATTCACACCGCCCGATTGCTCCGCAGGGAAAAACTTCAGAACGGAAAGCCCCGACTCAATGCCCTGCTCTATCTGAGAGGGGCTGTTGACGCCGGGAGTTATTGGAATATTGTTCTCGATGCACCAGCGCACGACGTTGGGGTTGAAACCGGGGGAGACCATGAACTTTGCTCCCGCAGCCCAAGCACGCTTCGCCTGGTCGATGGTGGTCACAGTGCCGGCGCCGACCATGATTTCGGGTAGCTCCGCTACGAGCTTCTTGATGGACTCCTCCGCCGCGTCTGTGCGGAACGTCACCTCGACAATGGGGATACCGCCCGCGATCAGCGCTTTCCCCAGGGGGACAGCCTGCTCCGAAGAGTCCAGCTTCACTACAGGGACTATGCCGATGTCCCTGATTTTTTTGATTACGTCAATCATAGCAATCACCTCTTAATACACTGGCATAACCTGCCCCTACCTTCAGCACACCATGCCGATTTTCACAGGGATGTATCATGCAGGACGTTAAAACCCATGACTGAATGAATGAGAACCCCACTCATCGCCAAAAATCCCCTGCAACAGCCTCACACACGGTGCGTGTCCCATCGCTTTTTAAATGCACCTCTGAAGCTGAAGCACGTTGACCTATGGGGGCACGACTGTTTACCTTAGACTCCAAGATAGGCCGCCCTTACACGCTCATCCGTCAAAAGATCCTTTGCAGCACCCTGCATTGTGATAGTTCCAGTCTCCAGCACGTAAGCGCGCGAGGCGGTCGTCAAAGCCAGGAAAGCATTCTGCTCAATGAGCAGTATGCTGGCGCCGTTCTCGTTGATCTGCTTGATTACGCGGAAGATGTCTTCAACGACGATAGGCGCAAGCCCCATTGAGGGTTCATCCAGCATCAGGAGCGTCCCGTTAGTCATCAGCGCCCTGCCCAACGCCAGCATCTGCTGTTCGCCGCCGGACAGTGTACCAGCCTCCTGTCCTGCCCTTTCCTTCAAACGGGGAAAAATGCAAAACACCCGCTCCAAGTCATCTCTGACGGCCTGCTTATCCGTTGCCAAGGTGGCTCCCATGAGGAGGTTCTCCGTCACAGTCATCCTGGGGAACACCCGCCGCCCCTCCGGCACATGGGATATCCCCAACTCCACAATTTTATGAGGCTTCATTTTTGTTAATTCTGCACCTTGGAATACGATAGAGCCGTTTTTAGCGTGTTCCAGACCGGATATTGTGCGTAGAATCGTGGACTTCCCCGCGCCGTTGGAGCCAATCAGCGCCACGATCTCTCCTTTGTCCATTTCAAAGGATACCCCCTGCACTGCCTGAATGGCACCGTAGGAGACCTGCAGATCCCGTACTTCAAGCATTGGCATCTTGGTATCCCCCTCCAAGGTAGGCCTCAATGACGAGAGGATTGGTCTGCACCTCAGACGGCAGACCTTCAGCAATGGTTTTCCCAAAATCCAGCACCTTTATTCGGTCAGCGATGGGCATAACAAAGTTCATGTGATGTTCGATGAGGATAATGGTCAGGCCGAAGTCCCGCCGAATCTTGGAGACCAGTTGAGCCATATCCTCCAGTTCCGCAGTGATCATGCCCGCCACAGGTTCGTCCAACAACAGTATCTTTGGAGCGGTCATCAGCGCACGCGCAATCTCAAGACGCCGCTGATCTCCATAAGGCAGGTTTTTAGCCGGGATATCCGCCTTATCCGCTAGGCCCAGGCGCGACAGCAGTTCCATCACCTTTTCGTCCAATGCCCGTTCGCTGCGGATCATGCCAGGAGTACGCAGAAGACATTTGAAGATATTTTGTTTGTTGCGCATAGTATGGGCCATCTTTACGTTGTCAGCCACCGTGGCATTGGAAAACAACCGAATGTTTTGAAACGTGCGGGCGATACCACTCTGCGCAAACTGATAGGGCTTCAGTCCCACCATGTTTTCCCCCTCCAGTGTGATGACACCAGAGGTGGGCTTATAGATGCCGGTGAGCATATTGAACACGGTGGTTTTTCCGGCACCATTGGGGCCAATCACGGCAATCAGTTCGCCCTTCTCCACTTCTAAATTAAAGTCGTCTACCGCACAAAGGCCGCCGAACATAATGGAGAGGTTTTTAACTTCCAGCAGACTCATGACTCTGCTCTTTTCTCGCGTATTCTTTTTGCAGCGAACAGCGGCGTTTCATATAGGGAGGCACGGGAAACGCGCATAAAAGGAAGCTCTTTTCCTCCACAAAGCCCCTCGGAGCGATACAACATCACAACGACCAGAATGACCGCATAAACCGCCAGCCTCCAATCCGCAAGGAAGCGTAGTATCTCCGGCAGCACGGTCAATAACGTAGCCCCAAGGACAGACCCGGTCAACGAACCTGAGCCACCCGCGTAGAGGTAGACCAGAAAATCAGAACTCTTTGTGAAACTGAAAGAGTCAGGTTGGATAAACGCCAGCACGTGCGCATACAGCCCCCCCGCTACGCCGGCAATGAAAGCGGCAATGCAGAAAGAAATGATTTTATAACGGGTGGTATTGATTCCCATTGCATCAGCTGCAATCTCGTCATCCCGGATGGCCAGGAACGCCCTGCCGTATGGGGAGTAAATCAAGTTGCGCAGCAGGTACAGCGTCACAGTCACGAAGAACAGTATCCACGCGAGGTTGGAATAGTTGGGAATGCCTATCATGCCGCGAGCACCGCCGATAGGCTGGATGAGACGTAAAATTGCCCTGACGATCTCGCCGAAAGCCAGCGTAACGATAGCAAGATAATCGCCCTTGAGCTTCAGGGAGGGCAGCCCTATCAGCGCGCCCACCAAAGCCGCGACGCACCCTCCCGTCAGCAGACTCAATAAAAAGACAGGCACATGAGCCGCCGCAGGAATACTTTTGCCGTGAAATACTATTGTGGTGACTACTGCGGCGCCGTAAGCGCCCAACGACATGAAGCCGGCATGGCCGATACAGAACTGCCCTGTAAACCCGTTGACCAGATTTAAACTGGCCGTCATCATGATATTGATGCCGGCAAACATCATTACCTGGATATAGTAGGCGTTAAGGACTCTCATTGAACGCAGGAGCGTTACAAGAACGTAGAACAGGAACACGAGCGCGGCTGGATATACGCTTTTAAACAGTTTTTTCATATTCATCCGACCCGCCTCAATATCATACTTTCTCAATGACAAACTTGCCCATAATGCCTGCGGGCTTTACCAGGAGAATAACGATCAGAATAATGAAGCCCACAGCGTACCCGAAAGTGGAGTTGATAGCCGTTGCAAAAATCTGGGCGATCCCCAGGATAAATCCTCCCAACATGGCGCCGCGGATATCGCCGATACCGCCAAGCACGGCAGCCACGAAGGACATGTTGCCCAGCCAGGACCCCATATACACGTCAACCTGGGGATAAGCACTGGCATAGCAGATGCCGGATACGGCTGCCAGCGCACCGCCTATGAAGAACGTGATGGATATGACCTTATTCACATTGATGCCCATGAGGGACGCCGCATCCCTGTCCATGCTGACCGCGCGCATTTGACCGCCTATTTTGGTACGGTTGACCACAAAATAAAGCGCCATCATCGTGACGGAGGCCAAAACGATCATGATGATCTGTGTGGTTGTGATGGACGCCCCCATCACCCTGAAAGTTACGGGTTGGAACAAAGTCGGAAAAGAGCGTGGATTAGGGCCAATAAACGGCAGAGCACGCGGAAAATTCTCCAGAAACATGGAAACCCCAACCGCCGTAATCAGTGCAATCATCCTTGGCTTGTTACGCAGCGGACGATATGCAATGACTTCGGTCCCCACAGCAATTCCTCCGGTACCCAGCATGGCGATAATGATGATGATTCCCACAATCAGCATTGGATACGTTCCATCAATCTGACTGCCGTCAAACAGTTTTGCAATAAAATATGTTCCCAGAGCGCCGATCATCAGGAAATCGCCATGGGCAAAATTGATCATTCCCACAATCCCGTACACCATGGTGTAGCCAAGCGCCAGCAAAGCATACACGCTACCCAGCTGCAAACCATAAATAAGAAATTGAAGGATGGTGGCCACAGAAACACCCCCTCTGCTCTCTTAACCCTCCCATTCACGCACCTTGCTCAAACGTCTACCACAAAAAATCATTCCGCGGGTAAATTAATTTCAATGTTCTTTAATCAGGGTTGACAGCGGAAACAAAATGAGAAACGCCCTTGCTGTCGTACTGCATGATTACCGCCCCTTTGACGGGATTTCGGTCCTCGCCCATGTTCATTATACCTGACGGCTGCTCCAAACCTTTCAGGGAGGCCAAGGCGTCGCGAACGCCCTCACGGCTGATTTCTCTTACGTTCTCCAAGGCATAAAGGACCATCTGCGTCGCCTCGTAAGTCAATTCGGCATTGGAGTTTGGCAACTCCTGGGGGAACATGGCTGTGTATTTCTTCACGAACTCAGCGGCCGCAGGAGCGGTGGACTCGGCGGAGAAAGCGGATACATAGGCGACGCCCTCTGAAGCAGAACCCGCCACCTGAGCGACCTCTGGGGTATCAGCAGAATCGCCGCAGACAATCGGGCAGGTAATGCCGGCAGTGCGGGCCTGACGAATCTCAAGTCCCAATTCCACGTTCAGGTTCGGCAGCAGCAAGCAGTCGGCATTTTGGGCCGCCAACTTGGTCAGCTGTACGTTGTAGTCTTTCACGTCGGACCCGGAGTATTCCTCGATAGCCAAAACACGACCGCCCAGGGCCTCAAAATTTTCGATAAAGGCGTCTTTCAAACCAACGGGGTAGGCGTCGGCGTTGTTGAACATGATGCAGGCTGTTTTATAGCCGGCATTCCAGCAGTATGTCGCCGCAATCTTTCCTTGGAAGGGGTCGATAAAGCAAGCGCGGAAAATATAATCTCCAACCTCCGTCACGGCTGTGTTTGTAGCGAACGTGGGAATATTGGAGCAGCCGGCGTTTTGAGCCACGGGCCCCGCCGCCAAAGCACACTTTGAGGAGTCGGGGCCGACAATGGCTATAACCTCTTCCCCCTCAATAAGCCGTTGGTACACATTGACGGTCTTTTCCTCCGCCCCCTCGGTATCCATGTAGACAAATTCGATGTCATACTCTTTCCCCTGGACAGTGATTTTACCATTCAGCTCTTTTTCAATGACTTGAGCTCCATGACTACTGTATCTACCGGCCATGGCCGCAGAGCCTGACATGGGAAATGCAAAGCCAATCTTTATTTTCTCCAGATCTTCCGCGGCAGAAAGCGCCCCCGTCATTTGCAGCAGTGCAGCCAAAGTCATAATGAGCACAAGAAATTTTTTCATGATACGCCTCCTGTTAATAGCCTGTTCACTTAAACGTTTGAGCAAGGTACGCTAATGAAAAATTATCTCGTCCATACCGCGGCACGGGGGTGGCGAAATCATCCATTGCCCCGCAAGATGCCCGCCATCTAGAATAAATTCTGCGCGTTACCTCTGAACCCTGCCGGAAGCATCCCCTCCCATGAGCGTCAAAACGTCGTCCCTGCTGACGCGGTTGAAATCGCCGTAAATCGTGTGTTTGAGCGCCGATGCCGCAGCTGCAAACTCGAGAGCGGCCTGCAGACCGTCCAGGTTGTTCAGGCCCCAGATAAGCCCCGATCCGAAAGAATCCCCGCCGCCGATGCGATCCACAATATCGCGAATTTCATATTTTTTGCTGACGTAAAACCTGTCTTTCGACGCCAACACTACGGACCAGTTGTTCCAGTCCGCGCTCATGGACTCGCGAAGGCTGACGGCGAGATATTGAACGTTTTTATACGTCGCCATGATTTTACGAGCGAGTGCCTCATACTTCGAGGCGTCGAGCTTTCCGGAGGTCACGTCAACGTCGAGTTCAATCCCAAGACACTTCTGGCAGTCCTCTTCGTTGGCGATCATGACGTCGATGTACTGCGCCATTTCGCTCATGACCTCTTTCGGCGTCTTGCCCCACTTCCACAACTTCTTGCGATAGTTGAGGTCGCAGGAAACAGTCAGCCCCTTTTCCTTCGCGCGCTTCATGGCTCCCAGCGCTGTTTTTGCCGTCCCCTCCGCGATGGCCGGCGTGATGCCCGTCGTGTGGAACCACTTTGCACCGTCAAAGACGATATTCCAGTCAAAATCGCCGGGCTCCACTTCAGACACGGACGAATGCGCGCGGTCATAAATCACTTTTGAAGGGCGCATATTCGAGCCGGTTTCCGTATAATAGACGCCCAATCTGTCGCCGCAGCGCCTGATGAAGCGCGTATCGACGCCAAAACCGCGTAGTTCGCGCAACATGGCGTCCCCGATTGGGTTGGCGGGTGCGGCCGTCACAAAGGCCACGTCCTCGCCATAGTTTGCCAGCGAAACGGCCACGTTGGCCTCCGCACCGCCAAATGTCGCTTCAAGGCGAGGCGTCTGGAAGAGTACGTCATGACCGGGCGGAGTCAACCGCAACATTATTTCGCCAAAAGTCACATACTTTGCCATCGTTGTCACCCCTTTTGTTAAATTTTTGCGCAAAACGTGCGGAGTCTCTCAAGAGCCTCCAGCAGTTTTTCCTCGCCACAGGTGTAAGCGACTCGTATAAAACCTTCGCCGCACTCTCCAAAAGCGCTTCCCGGGATGCACACAACGCGCTGTTCAAGCAGGAGACGCTCGCAAAATCTCTGACTGGTCATGCGAAACGCGCTGATATCCGGAAAAGCATAAAACGCTCCCTCAGGCTCGTTGCAGCGAATCCCTTCGATATTGGAAAGCCCTTCGAGAAACGCTTTTCGCCGCCCGGCAAAGACGTCCCTCAACTCTTTTGTCAATTCAGGGTGATTCAGGGCAACGACCGCCGCATATTGGCCAGGTGCATTGACGCAGGCGTTAAAATTTTCCTGGCACTTGACCATGCGGTCAATGACATCTGAAGGACCTGCGGCATAACCAATCCGCCACCCTGTCATCGCGTAAGCTTTTGAGAAACTGTTGACGACGACGGTTCGTTCCTTCATGCCCGGCAACGAGGCTATGGACCGATACGGCAGCGAATCACCATAAGTCAATGTATTGTACACTTCGTCAGTGATGACAAGAATATCGTGCCTCTGGACTACTTCTGCAATTTTCTCCACATTGCTCCAAGGCATCACCTCGCCTGTAGGGTTGTTGGGAGAGTTAATCATCAGCGCCTTTGTTCTGGGCGTGATAAGAGACTCGATGACTTCGGCACTCATCTGGAAATTATCCTGACTCTTTGTCGGTACGCGCACTGCCTTGCCTCCGCAGTATTGTACCTGTGCGACATAATTCAGCCACTGCGGATCCTGAATCAGCACTTCATCGCCTTCATCAAGGATTACCAGAAACAAAAGTGACAAGGCACCCATTCCGCCATTCGTGATAATTATTTCAGTCCATGGGTCGTAGCCTATTTCCTTGACCGTTGATTTTTGTGCTATCGCCTCGCGCAGCTCAAACGCACCCGCGTTGGGAGTATAATGCGTTATCCCCTTATTCAAGGCTTCAGTAGCTGCCTCGCAAATCAGGCTTGGCGTGGGCATATCTGGCTCTCCTATACCCATGCTGATAACGTCACTCATCCCAATCGCCTTGTCAAACATAGCACGGATTGCCCCCTGCTCCAATCCTTTCGCCTTTTTGTTTAAGAAGTTCATTGTTATTTTCTCCTGGAAAAGCGCCTGAAAATCACACGGCAACCGCTTCCGTCAACAGCTTGGCGTACTCAGTGATCTTATGAAACTTTCCAGTTTCGATCCATTCACTGTTTACAAGATTGCCACCGACACCAACGCCCACGGCCCCTGCAGCAAGAAACTCATTGATATTGTCCTTATTAATGCCGCCGACAGCGAGAATATCTACATTGTTAATAGGGCTTCGCACCGCTTTGAGATAGCTCACACCAAATTGAGCCGCAGGGAAAAGTTTAACCATATTCGCTCCCGCATGATGCGCTGTCAAAATTTCTGAAGGGGTGAGCGCGCCAGGAATGGAAACAAGGCCAACGTCCCGAGTGCGCCGAATGACGTCAACGTTCGTATCCGGTGATACAATAAATTGCCCGCCGTATTTTGCCGTTAAATCCACGAGTTCTGGCGAAGTGACCGTACCGGCACCAACCAGCAACTTGCCGGGGAACTGTCGTGCGACCTCTTGAATCGCGCCAGCCGTACTTTCCCAGGTCTCCGGTCTTTTTTGGTCATACGTGATTTCCATAGAACGAATACCGCCGTTGAATAACGCTTCTGCGACCCTTAAGCAAATTTCGCTCTCAACACCACGAAGTATTGCGATAATTTTTCCCTGTTTAATCCATTGTGCGGGATCACCCACTCCAGTCATCTCCTTATTTCATATAATGAAATAGCTTATCGTGTAGTGGTAGAACATAATGCTATACTATAAGAGTTTTTACGGATTGTCAAGAGGCATCTGAAGAGAAAATAAGGAAGTGACGTCCCTTGGTAAACAGTTCCGGAAGCCCCGTGAGATCTATCGACCGTGTGTTGGATGTGATTGAAGCACTGTCAAACCAGCCTCATGGCGTCACATTGACCAATTTGTCGTCAAAGGTAGGGCTTCATATCAGCACCACACACCGTCTTTTGTCTTCCCTTACCGCGCGCGGCTATGCACAGCAGGACAAGGAGACGGGGAAATACCGATTGACGATGCGCTTATTTGAAATAGGCAGCCGTATTATCGGTGGAATGAATCTGGTATCGATTTCGAGGCCATACCTCGAGCGTCTTGCGGAATTGACCAACGAGGCGATACATCTGGTAGCTCGCGATGGGGATGAGGTTGTTTATCTATATAAAGAAGACATGCGGGAAAGTATCGTGAGCATGGCATCTTTCGTGGGGATGCGAGCACCGATGTACTCCACTGCCGTGGGTAAAAGCATCCTGGCGCGGATGTCCGAAAATGAGGTCAAGGACATCTGGAACAGGATTGTCGTCATACCTTTTACGAAAAACACGATCACTCATTATGACGCACTACTCAGGGAATTACAGATCACTCGCGAGCGGGGCTGGGCGGTCGACAACGAAGAAAATGAGCCTGGCGTCCTGTGCGTTGGAGCTTCTATTATAGATTTTTCGGGAACCCCCATAGGAGCTATCAGCGTATCGGGGCCGGTTATTCACATGAGCGAAGAAAAACGTAAGCTATGCACCAGGGAAGTTGTAGAAAGCGCGAGGGCGATATCCGGGCTTTTAGGCTTTCAGGACAACCCTTGACATCCACGCTAGTCACCGACTACCCGTTTGGCTTTACAAGGCTGAGGCAACGGCAAAAGAGGCGTCCAGAGCATCAGGCGAGGCCGCTTGAGGCGGCGGACTGCATATAGCAACGAGGCTGGAGGGGTTATCGAACTCAAGAGCGGCCCCTCCGCCTCATTTCGTGTTGAGACTTTATAAAACGCGATCACGTTCCATTTCTTTTGGACACCCCGTCAGGATCGGGGCACCTTTTATGTGACGTCAGACTCCGCTGGAGAGGCGACCTTTTCGACCAGCCGTTTTCCCAGTTCACGGGCATTTTGAAGGTCCTTCGGGAACTGCTCCGCGCGCTGTCTGGCCTTGTCCTTTTCGTTGAACAGGGTGACCTCGTAGCGGGAGTAGTCGCTGAACTGGTACGTGTCGTAGGCGCAGAGCGCCTCGCTGTAGCCGAAGGTACGCTCGAGGGCGTCGGCGTTCGCCCCCAGCAGGGTGGAGTAATGAAACCGCTCTGCCGATCCTTCCGGGCAGTTCATGGTGTAGATCATCGCCGTGGGGACCGTCTTCTTCAGGACCCGCCTCTCCTTGATCCCGTAGATGAGCAGAGGGAACATCAGCCGCTCCAGAAAGGCGCGCGCCGAAGCAGTGGGACAGCCGAGATAGACCGGGCTGCCGATGACGATGACGTCCGCCCCCCGTGCCTTCTCCAGGGTCGGAGTCAGCGGGTCGCGAAAGGCGCAGAGGCCGTTCGTCCTGCTGCCCTTCACCTTGCAGGCGAAGCAACTGACGCACCCCTTAAAGGCAGCGTCGTACAGGTGTACCAGCTCGGCCTCCGCACCGGCCTCCCTGGCCCCCTCCATCGCACTCTCCAGCATCTTGTGGGTGTTCCAGTTTTTGCGCGGACTTCCGTTGACAAACAACGCCTTCATTTCTTACCCCCTAGATTTTCCGCCCCCTCAGGGCCTAGCATTTCCTCTCTTCTTCGGCTCCTTGGAACAAAACGCCGCAGCGCTCCGCTCAAACGACATGGTGGACCACCTCGGTCCAAACCTTGATGTGTTGATGTGTCCGCTGCCGTACGTCTGGTGCGTTTCCCTTTGACGTTTATCGCGAATTCAGTGTATTATTATGAGAAGCAAAAAACAAGTACGCAGTTTTTTCTTTCTTAAAACTTGGGAAGGGGTTTGAAGGGCTCATGAAGGGGTCAAAGGATTCAAAAACAGAGGACTACGCCGCGCGCTGCCCGCTGCTCTACGTGATGGAGTTGATCGGCTCCAAGTGGAAGCTGCCGATCCTTTGGTGTCTGAACGACGAGGACGGCCTGCACTACAACGAGCTGAAGCGCCGCGTTCATGGAGTGACCAACACCATGCTGACGAAGTGCCTTCGCGAGTTGGAGGAAAAAGGCCTGATTTTCCGCCATTCCCTTGGAAGCGTGCCACCCTCCGTGACCTATCACCTGAAGGAGGACGGGAAAAGCCTTATGCCGGCCCTAGAGGGGTTATGTAGCTGGGGGATGGCCTACCTGGAAAAGCGGAGGGAGCGTCCCGCCTGCTAAGTGCTCCAGCCCTTCGGCGCCGTCCCGCATTTCTCGGCGTGGCCCGACGCCTTGCAGGACGCAGAGGCGCCTCGTCCAGCCTTTGAGCTGGATACCAACGCCTCTGCATCGCTCCCGTCCGGCGGGGCCTCGGAGGACGATTCCCCCGCCACGAACGCGCAGCAGGAGAGGTTACGCCGACGCGCGCCCTCAAAAAAAGGCCTACTCCTCCTCCAGCAGTCGGTTCTCCATGATCTGCTTTGCGGGGTCGAACTCGTCCGAGATCTGCAGGTAGTACTCCGCGCAGTCGATCAGGGCCTCCATGGGCAAAAGCCCGACGACCTCGCTCTCCACGACGCTGACGCCGTAGCGCCGGGCCTCCATCTTCACGGCCTCGAAGGCGCGGTATACCGCCGTCTTCTGATAGTTCACCAGGTTCATCGACACCTGTGCCATGTGCCTGTCGCTCAGGTCCACGCCGATGGCCTTGATGAAGCGATAGCCGCCGCTGAGGTTGCGGACCCGCTTGGCGATCCTGTCCGCGATCTCCAGGTCCGGCGTGCTCAGGTTGATGTTGAACGCCACGAGGGGCATCCGGGCGCCGACCGCCACCACGCCCGCCGTGGGGTGTATCCGCCCCGCGGGGCCGTAGTCCGGCGTCCACATCGCCGTGTCCTTCAGCTTCTCCGGCATCCCCTCGAACTGCCCCTTGCGGATGGAGGCCAGGTTCTGGCGGTGCGGCGCGGTGGCGGAGTCCTCGTAGAGGAAGACGGGAATCTGATAGCGGGACCCGACGGCCTCCCCCACCTCCTTCGCCAGGCGGTCCGCGTCCTCAACCGTCGTGCCGCGGCAGGGGATGAAGGGCACCACGTCCACGGCCCCCATCCGCGGGTGCTGGCCCTCGTGCTTCGTCAGGTCGATGAGCTCGACGGCCTTGCCGAAGGACGCCAGAACGGTCTCCTTCAGGGGCGCGGGCTCTCCGATGACGGTGACCACCAGCCGGTTGTGGTTGGGGTCCGTCTGGTAGTCCAGAAGCCGTACCCCTGCCTTGCCGCGGAAGCAGTCCACGATCTGCTCGATCTTCCCCGCGTCGCGCCCTTCGCTGTAGTTCGGCACACACTCGATAAGCTGTTTCATGTACAGTCCTCCCTTAGTTTTCTGCGCAGCGGCCCTCGTACCGAACCGCCGCTGCGACGGCCTTGACCCTCTCCGTCGCCCTGACGCTCCACGCCTCCCCGTCGAGGTTTGAGGCGTGCAGCGTATCGCCCGCCCCCAGGGACCAGGTCCCGTCCCCGCTCACGACCTCCGCTGCCCCCTCAAAGCAGAAGATGAGCAGCTCCTCCGCTCCCGGCAGCGCGGCGGCCAGAGCCGCCGTCACGTCCGTCCTCAGGCCGGGGCCGCCCACGATGGGGATCATCGTCCCGGCGCATCGCCCCTTGCGCAGCATCAAGTTCAGGTCCACGACCTTCCCTCGGGCCTGCGTGGTGACACCCCCGTCGAAGGCGTAGGGCTCGAACTCCGCGAAGTCCCGCCAGGTCGTGTCATCATGGGAGAGGCGCAGCAGGCCCCGAAGGGAGAGGATCACGCGGTTGTAGTCCGGCAGGCTGGTGTAGGTGCTCTCCTCCACCTCTGCCGTGGCGGTGCTGAAGCGCCACAGAAACTTCCGCTCGGCGTAAAGGCTGCCCACCGGGGCGATCGCCAGCTCCGTCGTCCGCCCGCCGCTCCAGTCCGTCACGCGGTAGTTCGAAGAATGAAAAACTCTTACGATGCTCATCTCACGATGCCCTCAGAACTTTCTTGCTGAAAAACTCCTCTGTCTGCCGCTGCAAGGTGGACAGGCCCCATGGGCCGGACTGCCCACACCCCCTCTATTCGGGTTATCTACGTCTATCGTATCGAAAGGCGTTTCGCTGTCAAGAGGCCCGACAGGACGTGTCGTTGATCGGTGACTTTACCACTGATCAACGACACCCCCATTAGGAGCTATCAGCGTATCGGGGCCGGTTATTCACATGAGCGAAGAAAAACGTAAGCGATGCACCAGGGAAGTTGTAGAAAGCGCAAGAGCAATATCCTGGCTTTTAGGCTTTCAAGACAACACTTGAGTCCACTCCACTCACCGACCACCAACCTGGCCTTACAACGCAGCAGCAAAAGAGGCAGCAGATTGCGGCGTCACAACGAGGCTGAAGGGGCTGTTGAACTCAAGGGACAGCCCCTCCGTCCCATTTCGTCTGAACCCTTCGTTAAACCCGATCGCGCTGCCGTTCCCTTTGGACGCCCCGATCCTGTCGGGGCGTTTTTCTATTCGACGTCAGTCCCCCTTTGGGAGGCGGCCTTTTCAACCAGCCGTTTTCCCAGCTCGCGGGCGTTTTGAAGGTCCTTCGGAAACTGCTCCTCGCGCTGCCTGGCTTTGTCCTTTTCGTTGAACAGGGTGACCTCGCAGCAGGAGTAGTCGCTGAAGGAAAGCTTCAGCTTGATGATTTTGTCCGCTACGTTTCTGAAACGATTGGCCAGATGTTACAATGTCCGTTAGAAGTCCCTGAAATGCCAGGGGCGAAGCGGCGACCACGATGCCTCACGGAGGGGTGTGCGGGTTACCTGCGTCGGGTATCGAGGAAGGATGGTAACTCATTTTTGGCATATCCCGTCTGCAAGGCCACTTTTTCACAGGACAAGGATGGACAGCCGCTCCCGAAGAAACTCTATACGGGCGAGGTCATCGAGGCGGATTGTCCCTTGGATTGCGGGCGGAAGGCGCGGCAATTCAGTGGCACTTACGGGAAATTTTGGCGGTGCTCCTGTTCTCCTGGCGTGACGTATAAGGACGTGGATGGAAAACCCGTTGTGCGTGAGGAACGTCTCCCAAGGTTTCCTGCCCTGTGCGTGGCTGCAAGGGCAAGGCGGAGAAGTTCAACGGCAAGAACGGCCCGTTCTGGAAGTGTTCAACGTGCCGAAACTTCTTTGACGACGTGGATGGCAAGCCAGTGATCCGAAAGAAAGAGAGGTAGCAAAATGTCCAAGAATCGTATCGTTTTGTTTGGTGTGCTCGGTGTTGTGATGGGGTTGGTGCTTGGCGTCTTTGGGCGTGATTTCATAGTGGCCAGCGAGAAGCAGAAACTTGAAGCACAGAAGGCCGAGGAGGCGGTTGCTACCAGTATCATTGTTCGACTTAAGCAGGCAAGTACTGACCTTTCAATGTTTCGCATGAAAAATGGCAAGGAAATAGGTGAAAACTATGACCTTGGGGCTGCCTTGAATACCCCGGAACGGATCAGAGAGAAACTGGGAGATATATACGCTGATGGACGTTGGGTTTTTCAGAGCAACGCTGCGGGATGGTGGATAGGCTATAAGCTTGATGGTGTATCAAACGCTGTACGCCAGAAGATTGCGAGCCAAGCACGTTTTTCCAATCTTTTTAAGGCCACAGACAAAAGTGATGCCAACGTATATGATGGAGGAGATATCGTGTTTTTGTATGACTATGTCCCAGAAACATTCAAGTGGTGAAAAAAGGCCGGAGAACGGCCCGTTCTGGAAGTGTTCAACGTGCCGGAACTTCTTTGACGACGTTGACGGCAAGCCAGCGATCCGAAAGAAAGAGAGGTAGCAAAATGTCCAAGAATCGTATCGTTTTGTTTGGTGTGCTTGGTGTTGTGGTGGGGTTGGCGCTTGGTGTCTTTGGGCGTGATTTCATAGTGGCCAGCGAGAAGCAGAAACTTGAAGCACAGAAGGCTGAGGAGGAAGCCAAGATAAAGGCTATGATGACGGGGATACCCGTGGACGCTTCCCAAGAATTTATCGCAGCGAAAACTTTGGTAGATGACATGAAAAGCTTGAAGGCCATGCTTTTGATATTCTACATGGAACACATAGAGCAAGAAGTTGATCTGACAAAAACTTTGGATACGCCGGAGCACATCAGGGAAGTGTTGAAAAAGAAAGTGAGGAATGTCGAAAAATACCTTGATGGTAACTGGATTTTTCAAGGCAACACCAGTGATTGGTGGATTGGCTATAACCTTGATGACGGCTTCAAAAAACAGGCCTCTGAGATTGGCAAGGAACTTGTGAAGCGGGCCGAGAGAAATGGTCTTTACAAGGACATGAATGGAAATCTTTACGATGGCGGCGGTAAAGTTTACATGAAAGTTCATTAGCCAACGTAAAGGGGGGCTCTGCGCCCCCTCTTTCATATATCTCGTTCAAATGTTAACCGCTGATATCAACGGTACACCAAAGAGGGCGCACAGGATCGGTTCAACGTGCCGAAACTTCCTTGACGACGTGGACGGCAGGCCAGAAATACAGAAGAAAAAGACGACGAAGGAGCGTGTTGAGAATTGATTTCAAAAAAACTGGTAATTTTGTTGTGTTCGACATTCCTTGTAACAGGCTTGGCCTGGGGCCATGCCGGGCAGGACTTCAATGAGCCCAGTGAAGAAGAGAAGTTTAAGGCTAAAGTTGAATACGGAAATCAGGAGTTTGAGAGAAGGCGTGAGGAGTTTAAAGCTGCTCTGGCATTTCTACACGAATTTGGTCCGCTGGATAATGCGTTGGGTAGATTATATGGTCAGAAGGGAATAGACGGCCACAATATTGGGAGTGTACTTGATACACCTGAACATATTGAGGAAAAACTGGGAAAGTATCTTGGTGATAACATTGACAAGTACACGGATGGGAGTTGGTTTTTCCACGGTGATAAGGATGGCTGTTGGATTGGTCGTAACGTTAATCTTTCTGATGCAGATCGGAAGTTTGTCATAAAAGCCGCTTCATCGTATAAGTTGTATAAGAATCCCAACAAGGATGATGGCCTTTACGATGGAGGGAATACCGTATATATGTATCATGATGAAAGAGGAAATTTTAGTTGGTGAGTTGTTTTTTAGCATTGGCGGCGGTATAGTTTGCAGGAAGGTTCGTTAACCAACGCGAAGGGGGCTCTGCGCTCCCCTTCACGCCAGCCTGTTGTAGGGAAAAACACCCCGGCGGCGACCAAAGGACTTCCCCAGCCGATCAGGCGTGGCGGCTGTTTGCCTCAAGGGCAAGCAGGGGCACGAGGCCCCAAAGGGCAGAATATTGCACAGGCAGGAGCGGGGGGAGGAAACCGATCAGGAAAGCGGCGGAGGTTAAAATTTTGTCCCTCTGCGACGCCTGCGGCAAGGCGTCACCTTCCCAGAACCTGCTGCCTGACCTTCGCCTGCGTCTTGTCCGGGATGGGCTCAACGAACTCGATCCTGGCGTTGCTGTATCGTATTGCAAGGACGTCGCCAACGGAGGGTTTCCTGTCGCCTGGAAAATCTCTCAGATCATGAAGGTAGACAGCGTTGACGGAGGAGCTCTGAATGGCGTGCGTGTTTGTGACTTTCAGAATCTCTCCTCTGTAGCAGTGGTCGCCTTTGGGGTTGGGACGGAAGACCTGACCATCTTCTCCAACCAGCTTTCGGGCTTCCGCCTTGGCGGCGGCGCGTTCGAGGAACACGGCCTTTTCCTGGAGTTCTTTGAAGTTCTTCAAACCCGCGTTCAGATTGGACGCTCTGGCGTTAAAAAAGTCCACCTCTTCCGACGTCCTGAAGTTCTTCCTGGAGACCTCAAGAGGTGGAAGTTTTTGTCAAAACGTAAAAACCCCGCTTTTGAGCGGGGTTTTAAAGGTAACCGGACTGTGCCGGATCATCTGCTGGAGCGGACAACGGGGTTCGAACCCGCGACCCTCAGCTTGGGAAGCTGATGCTCTACCAACTGAGCTATGTCCGCTTGTCGTGTCGCAGCCTGGGGACGAACGCCACCCCTGACTGCCCGTGTATTATACCCCAGGGGAAAACTTCTGGCAAGCTTGGAACAGGGCCGGGCCTCTCTATCCGCCCTTATCCACCGCGACTCCCGGAGCCGCAGCGGTACATCAGCGCCTCCGCCAGGTGCTTCGTCGTCAGCTCCGTCTCCCCCGCCAGGTCCGCGATGGTGCGGGCCACCTTCAGCACGCGGCTCAGGCCGCGGCCCGACAGGTGCAGCCGCTCTGCCATGCCGGACAGGTAGGCCCGCGCGTCCGCCGACAGGACAAGGCAGCGGCGCACCAGCCGCTCCGGCAGCTCCGCGTTGCACACGAGGCCGTAGGGCGCCCAGCGCTCCTGTTGAATGGCCCGCGCGGCGATGACGCGCCGCCGGATCGCGGCGCTGGGCTCCGACGTCCCGGAGAAGGAGAGGAGCTCCTCCGGCGTCAGGCGCGGCACGTCGATCTGCAGGTCGATGCGGTCCAGGATGGGGCCCGACAGCTTGCGCCGGTAGCGCTCCAGTTCCAGAGAAGAACAGGTACACTTCACGACGGGGTCCCCGGCGAAGCCGCAGGCACAGGGGTTGGCCGCCAGCACCAGCAACACCCGCGAGGGGTAGCTCACCGTGCCGGCCGCCCGGCTCACGACGATCCGCCCGTCCTCGATGGGCGCCCGCAGGCTCTCCGTAAGGTCCCGCCGAAACTCCGTGTACTCGTCCAGGAACAGGACGCCCCGATGGGCCAGGGACACCTCCCCCGGCCGCAGGGAAGCGCCGCCCCCGCAGATGGAGACCGTGCTGGCGCTGAAGTGCACCGTCCGGAAGGGCCGCGCCCGTCCCGGCGCCTCGGAGATGCCGAGGGTGCTGCGCACCAGGAGTGTCTCCACCAGCTCCTCGTCCGTCAGCGGAGGCAGGATGCCGGCCAGGGCCCGCGCGATCAGCGTCTTGCCGCTGCCCGGCGACCCCACCAGAAGGAGGTTGTGGTGTCCCGCCGCGGCGATCTCCGCCGCGCGCCGCGCCGCCGCCTGCCCCTTGACGTCGGCGAAGTCCGGGTCCGCCGTCTCCGGCAGGTCCGGGACCTCCGCTCCCGGCACGGGTGACGGCTCCGCTTCGCCCCGCAGGCAGGCCGCCAGCTCCGCAAGCGTCTCCGCGCAGAAAGCCCTCACGCCCCGCACCAGGGCCACCTCGCCAGAGTTCTCGCGCGGGACGTAGAGGGGCACGCCGAGGCTCCGCGCCAGGAACGCCGCCGGCACGGCGCCACGCACCCGCCGGAGGCGGCCATCCAGCGCCAGCTCCCCCATGTAGACGGCCTGCGGCAGGTCCCCCAGAAGGCCCGAAGCGGTCATCATGCCGAGGGCGATGGGCAGGTCCAGGAGCGCCCCCTCCTTCGGGACGTCTGCCGGCGCAAGGTTCACTGAGACGCGGCCCTTCAGCGTCAGGCCCAGGGACCGCAGCGCGGCCCGCACGCGCTCCTTCGACTCCCGCACCGCGACGTCCGGCATCCCGACGATGGAGATGGCGAACAGTCCGCCCGTGATCTCGACCTCCACCTCGACGGGCAGGGCCTCCATCCCCTTCAGCGTCGCGCCCAGAATCCCGCTCACAGCGGAAACTCCATCCCGCGCGTCACGTCCCGGACGTGCTCCAGCCTCCAGCCCTCAGAGCCCCGCCCCACCGTGACGCCGATCAGGTCGATGCGCCAGGGGCCGTCCCAGCCCATCTCGTCCGCCAGGGTCCGGCCCGCACGGATCAGCGCGCGCAGCTTGTGCGGCCCCACGGAGTCGAGGGGCGCCTGCACCCTGCCCAACGTGCGGCATCGTACCTCGACGATCACCAGCTCGCGCTCCACCTCGTCCAGCGCCACCACGTCCAGCTCGCCGCAGCGGTTCTTCACGTTGCGACCCAGCACGCGCCAGCCCAGGGAGCGAACGTAGTCCGTGGCCCATCCTTCGGCCAGGCGACCCAGGTCTCCGGCGCTACTCATCACGCCCTCCACCGGCGGCCTCGCGGTCTACTCGGTAGACCCAGGTCAGCACTCGCGCCACCACCGTGTAGAGCTCCGCCGGAATCTCCTCCCCCAGCTCCAGCGACAGGAGCGCGGAGACGAGGGCCGCGTCCTCCAGGACGGGGACGTCCGCCTCAAGGGCGCGCTCCACGATCTTCCGCGCGATAAAGCCCTCGCCCCTGGCCGTCACCGTGGGCGCGTTCATCGTCTCCCGATCGTATTTCAGCGCGACGGCCTGATCCCGCTTCGCTTCCGCCATCACACGGTCACGTCCAATCCCCGTCCGGCCAGCAGGCGCTCTCGCATTTCCTGCGGCGCGCCACGGGAGATACCGATGAATCGGACCAGCAGGGCTGCGCCCGCCAACTCCTGCCGCAGCTCACCCCTGCGGGCCTCCAACAGGCCGCAGGCCGCTGCACTCTCGGCGGTCAGGAGGACGTTGCAGCCGCGCCCGTCCGTCTCCACGACGCCAGCCACCGCGCCGAGAGCCGACCCCGTCAGGCCGAAGCCCGCCTGCCAGTAGCGCTGGCCCTCCTCCTCCGCCGAGCGCCCGACAAAGACGCGCGCGGTCATGCCGCCCGCGGCCTCCGGCAGGGGCCAGAAGGGCGCGGCCAGCAGCATGGGGTTCACGTCCTTTCGCGGGGCCCGCATCAAGAGGGAGTGCGCCTGCAAAAAACGCGCCTTCTCCCCGTTGCCCTCCTTCATCTCGCGGAGGGCCTCTAAAGGGTCCTGTCCCTTCCTGGTCCGCTCCCTCAGCTCCCGGCGGATGCGGTTCCACATCTCCGAGGCCGCCGCCGCGTCCAGCGCCGTGTAGCCCGCCAGCAGGGACACGTTCTCCGCGGACAGGGACACTCCACGCGCCCACAGCTCGACAAGGGGCGCGATCTGGCCCTCGTCGGACCCCATGCGACGCCAGGCATCGCGGATGACGGCCAGGACCTCCCCCGAAAGGGGCATCTCCCGCGAAAGGAGCGCCGTCGCCAGCCCCCGGTCCCGTTGGGGGATCTGGGCCAGGAACGACAGTTCCTCCTTCGACAGGCGCAGCACCGGCACGCCGCCCCCCGATGCGTCCCACAGGGCGGTAAACCGCTCGCCGGGGACGAGGGTCAGAGTCGCCCTGGCCCGCAGTTCAAGGGGCGGGTTGGCGTCCTGGCCGTCGATGCGCACGGCATACGTCCCGTCCGGGTTCCCCGCCAGCACCCTGCCGGTGACCACGGTCCCCGTGCGCAGGCCAGGGGCCCGCGAAGGCGTCGCCTGGAGGGCTTCAGCCTGCTGGCCAACCGCGATCTGACCCGCGCTCGTCCGGCTCGGGTCCGTCAGGTTCTGGTTGATGAGGTTGTTTACCGGGGGCATACGTCATCCCTCCGTTCCCTCAGACCTGCCTAAATCTACTCAGTAGGTATCTTTAGCGCTGACTTCCCGCTTCTCCGAGGGTGGGTTACCAAAGGCTTACGCCCCTGACCAAAGCCTTACTCTCCATAGCATGCCCCGTTTGGCTGTTCGCCAAACAAGGGTACAGGCTAACACCGCGGAACTCGCGGCTAAAAGGGGTTTAGCTTTATATCCACAGCCGCGCCTCCGGCTCCGCAAGGCACTTCCGGCAGAAGGAGCGCCGATGTACCGGCGACGGCCCTAGGCGGCGGACGGCCTCGCGGTGCGCCGCCGTGGGATAGCCCTTGTGCCGCGCCAGCCCGTAGCCGGGGTAGAGGGCGTCCAGTCCCGTCATGACGCGATCCCGCAGCACCTTGGCCACCACCGAGGCCGCCGAGACCACCGGCGCCAGCGCGTCCGCCGCCACCAAGGGCCACTGTTCCACCTCGAGGCCGGGGACGGAGGCCGGGCCGTCCACCACCACGCAGGCCGGTTCGACGCCCTGCGCCGCACAGAGGCGAGCCACGCTGCGGCCCATGGCCCAGAGGGAGGCACACCGGATGTTCTCCCGCTCGATGCGGGCCACGCTCCCCGCCTGAGCCGCCCAGGCCGCGCCCATCGCCTGCATGGCGGCGAAGACCCGCTCCCTGGCGCGCGGGGTCATGCGCTTCGAATCCCTCAGCCCCAGCTTCAGGAGGGCCAGCTCCTGCTCCTCCGTCAGGAGGACCGCGGCGGCCACCACCGGCCCCGCCAGCGGGCCGCGCCCCGCCTCGTCCGTGCCCACCACCGGGCCACGGGCCCGAAGCGCCCCGATCAGGCGGCGCACCCGCTCCCGGTCGGCGTGGCGGGGCAGGGCGAAGTCAATCATCCGCACCCGCCCGGCCAATGGGGTCGCCGGGCAGCTCAAGCGTTGCCGGCCCCAGCCTGCCGGAGGCGAAGGCCTCCATGAGGCGGCGGGCCGCCAGCTCCATATTGACCGCTCCGCCGGGCGCGAGGCACCCCAGCCGGCGTCCGATGCGCACAAGGGTCTCCTCCGGCGTCTCGTCCAGCTCCCGGACCTCCCACTTCCCCAGCACGGCCCCGAACAGCCCCCGGCTCCGCAGGAAGCGGATGAACTGCAGCGCCGCCGCCTCGAAGCCCCCCAGGACCTCGGCCCGGGCGCAGCCCAGCCAGGACAGGACCTGATGCACGCCCGGCTCCGCGTGGGGGTCCAGGATGCCGGGGGAGTCCACCACCAACAGGTCCCCGTTCCGATACCAGCTGACGGACCGCGTCACTCCGGGGATGCCGCCGACGTGGGCCTGGGCCTTGCCCACCAGCGCATTGAGCAGCATGGACTTGCCCACGTTGGGGATGCCCATGACGGCCACGCGGAGCTCCCGATGGGGGGGGCGGCGCGCGGAGAGGGCCTTCCGCAGGGAGGCAAGGCCCTCCTTCCTTCGGAGGTCCAGCGCGCGGGCGTCCGAACCCAGCGCCTCGAGCCAGACGCCCGTGCGCTCCGGGTCCGCCAGGTCCCGCTTGGCGAGGACCAGCAGGACGGGCCTCAGTCGCGAAAAGGCGCTGACGAGGGGCGCGGACGTGGAAAAAGGCGCGCGGGCGTCGCGCACCTCGAGGATAAGGTCCAGCTTTTCGACGAGCTCTGCGAGTTTCCGACCGCCCCGGGCCATGTGGCCCGGATACCAGACCGTTCGGGCCACGTCAGCGGGGGATGCCGAGGCGGGTCAGGGGCCAGTAGCGGAAGAAGGCCGGGCCGTGGAGGTCCGACCTCCGAACGAAGCCCCAGAAGCGGCTGTCCTGAGAGTTGGGGCGGTTGTCCCCCATGACGAAGTAGCTGTCCTGCGGCACCGTGAAGGGGCGCTGGAAGAACTCTCCAGGCCGGATGCTGTAGGCGTCATGGTTCACGACGTAGGGCTCCTCCGTGGGGCGCCCGTTGACGAAGACGACGCCGTCCCGAATGTCCACCGTGTCCCCCGGAAGGCCGATGATGCGCTTCACGAAGTCCCGATCCCGGTCCTTCGGATAGGTGAACACGTAGATGGATCCGCGGGACGGCTCAAAGAACCAGTTCCAGAACTTCGCCACCAGGACGCGGTCCCCGATCTCGAGCGTGGGGATCATGGACCCGCTGGGGATCCAAAAGGCCTGCACGACAAACGTGCGAATGATCATCGCCAGGACAAACGCCCAGACGATGGTCTCAATGGTTTCACGCCACCAGGGCTTCGCTGCTTCTGCTGCCAACTCCATACGTCCTCCGTTCCCGTTCCCGGATGTCTATCGGGAACCTGCTGGGGATAATATAACGCTAACCCCTCGGAAAAACAATCTGGAAAAGGCGGGTCGGGACGGCGGGCCGCGGAGGCCACTACTTCTTGAGCTGCCGACTCCCCGGCTTGACGATGGGCTCCCCCTTCCTGCAGAGGGGACACTCCTCCTCCCGCCAGGCGGACGCTTCCATCGTCATCAGGGCGTGGAAGGGGACGCCGAAGTCCACCCTGCCGCCCGACCGGTCCACCACGGACCCCACGCCCACCACCTCGGCACCCGCCCCGCGAAGGAGCTCGACGACCTCCCGCACGGAACCGCCGGTGGTCACGACGTCCTCCACCACCAGCGCGCGCTCCCCCGGCTCCACGTGGAAGCCGCGGCGGAAGGTCATCCTTCCGTCCTCCCGCTCCGCGAAGACGTTCCGGACGGAGAGGGCCCGCGCCATCTCGTAGCCCATGATGACGCCCCCGACAGCCGGCGACGCCACGAGGTCGATCCTCTGCCCTGCAAAGCCCTCCGCCAGCGCGCGGCACAGCCTTTCGCTCTCCTTCGGGTGCTCGAAGAGCACCGCACACTGCATGTAACAATCGCTGTGCAGCCCGGACGTCAGGCGGAAGTGCCCGCGCTTCAGCGCCCCGAGGCGCGTCAAGACCTCCACCGCCAACTCCTGCGTCTTCTCCATGAAAAACGACCTCCCTGGGTAAAGTTTTCGTCCGTCTCAGCCCCGCAGGGCCTGCCGAAGGTCCTCCCGCATCCTGAGGGCCTCATCCCTGGCGGCGGAGACGAAGTCCTCCGTGCCCGCCTTCTTGTGGGCGCAGATCAGACTGCGCGAAGCGTTCACCACCGCGCCGCGACCCTGGCTGTCGAAGCAGCCCGCCAGGGACCGGCCCGTCGCCCCCTGGGCCCCGTAGCCCGGAAGCAGGAAAAAGGTGCGGGGCATCTCCCGCCGCAGCATCGCGCCCTGCTCCGGGTACGTCGCGCCCACCACCGCGCCGACCGCGCTGTAGCCCATCTCTCCCATCAGGTCCTCGCCCCAGCGGGCCGTGCTCCTCCCCACACGGAGGAAGAGCGGCTGGCCATCCTCCATCCGGACGTCCTGAAACTCCCCCGACGAGGGGTTCGACGTCTTGACCAGGACGAAAAGGCCTCGGCCGCTCCGCCCGCAGTCCTCCAGGAAGGGCTGCACGCCGTCCGTGCCGAAGTAGGGGTTCACGGTCAAAAAGTCCACCGGCGCGGGGGCGCCCTCCGCCAGGTAGGCCTCCGAGTAGGCAGCGGCCGTGGCCCCGATGTCCCCGCGCTTCGCGTCCAGGATGACGACGTATCCTAGGCGGCGGGCCTCCGCCAAAGTCTCCTCCATGCAGGCCACGCCCGACGCCCCCATCAGCTCGTAGTACGCCGCCTGGACCTTGACGCAGGGGATGAGGTCGCGCAGGGCCTCCAGGAGGGCGAAGTTGAAGGCCCGCACCGCGGAGGCCGCTCCGCCCGCCTCCAGGTAGGGGCGGGCGAAGGCCGCGGGCAGGTACTCCAGCCGCGTGTCCAGCCCAAGGGCGGTGGGGTTCCCCTTCTCCTCGATGGCCCGGATGAGGCGGTCCACCTGAAAGGTTCGCCCCGTCCGCCCTCCGGCCGTTCCCTGCGCCACCCGACACGGGGCCGGCCCTCCGCCCCGCAACGTCAATCGTGACATCTCAACGCACCTCTCCTTCCGTACTCACCGTACCTGCGTCCATCAGGACGACGCCCCGCTCGCCGTCGAACTCCGGGAGCCGGACGGCGATCCGCTCGCTCCGGGACGTGGGGACGTTCTTCCCCACGAAGTCCGCCCGGATGGGCAGCTCCCGATGCCCCCGGTCCACCAGGACCGCCAGCTGGATGCTGCGGGGCCTGCCCGACGCCATCAGGGCCTCCATGGCCGCCCGCGCCGTGCGCCCCGTGAAGAGCACGTCATCGACCAGGACGACGTCGCGGTCCGTGGCGCTGAAGGGGACGCCCCTCCTGTCGCCGGCGGCTCTCTCCGCGGCGGGGAGCCGGTCGTCGCGGTAGGAGGCCACGTCCAGGTTCCCCACGGGGACCTCCGCGCCCTCCGCCGCGTTGATGCAGTCCGCGATCTCCAGCGCCAGCGGGACCCCCCGCCGGCGGATCCCCACCAGGACGACGTTCTCCGTCCCCCGGTTCCGCTCGACGATCTCGTAGCCGATGCGCCGGATCGCCCGGCTCATCGCCTGGGCGTCCATGATGCGCGCCTTCTCCCTCATGACGGCCTCCTTCTATCGAAATGCCGGCAACGGGCACAAAAAATGCCCCGCCGTCCAGGACGACAGGGCACGACCATTCCCTCCAAAATACGCGGAACAACCGCCGCACCGCCGCCTTCTCAGCCTCTCGGGACTGAACTTAAAGGACACGTGCAACTCTTTCGCGAAAGCTCGCTGCGGGTTTCATTCTATCACGACAGCCCTCCGGGAGGCAAGGCCCTCAGGCCTGCCCGCCGCCCTCCCTTCCGTGGTTCAGGATGCGCGTCGTGGAATGCCCCTCCAGGAGCGGCAGGATGACCACCTCGTCCACGAACTCGCGCCCGGGCAGCTCCTCGGCGCGGTAGTCCCCGCCCTTGGCCAGCACGTCGGGCCGCAGGCGCGACAGGAGCTCTCGGGGCGTGTCCTCATCGAAGACCACCACCATGTCCACGGGCCTCAGGGCGGCCAGGAGCTCCCCCCGCAGGTCCTGCGGGTTCACTGGACGGCTCGGCCCCTTCAGCGCCCGCACGGACCGGTCGCTGTTCAGCCCCACCACCAGCCTGTCCCCCAGAAGCCGGGCCCGGCGCAGGCTGTCCAGGTGCCCCGCATGCAGTACGTCGAAGCAGCCGTTGGTGAAGATGACGCGCTGCCCCGCCGACTGCCAGGCCCGCACCTGCCGGACGGCCGCGTCTGCCTCCGCAACGGGGCTGAAGAGGTAGGGCGTCCGCGATCGATAGGCCTCCAAGTAGTCCCTGGCCGTGAAGGCGTAGGTCCCCGACCGCGTGATGACGAATTGCGCGGCCTCATTGGCCATGCAGGAGGCCCGCTCCGCGTCAAAGCCCGCGGCGTTGAGGGCGGCCAGCATGGCGATGACGGTGTCCCCCGCGCCGCTGACGTCGAAGACCTCCACCGGATGGGCCCGGATGTGGCGGACGGCCTCCGGCCCCAAAAGCGTCATTCCGCGGGAGGACCGCGTCACCAGGAGCCATTTCAGGCCGTTCTTCCGGCGGACCTTCTCGCCGACCTCCGCCACCGTCTTCGGATCGTTGCGGACGTGGCGTCCCCAGGTGGCGCTCAACTCCCCCAGGTTCGGCGTGGCCAGCGTCGCACCGCGGTACTTGGACCAGTCCACCCCGCGGGGGTCCACCAGCACGTGGGCGCCCCGTTCGGCCGCCATGGAGATGACGCCCTGGCACAGCTCCGGCGTGCAGTACCCCAGGCCGTAGTCGGACAGGATCACCGTGCGCACGCCACCGTCGATGGCCTTGCTCAGGAAGGCCAGCGCGTTCTCCACGCCCTCCGGAGGCAGGGGCTCAACATCCTCGAAGTCGAATCGGGCCAGCTGCTGCCCACCACAGATCAGCCGGGTCTTCACCAGGGTGGGGGTCCGGCGCGGCCAGAGCCGGGGCTCGATCCTGAAGGACTGCACGTGCCCCCTCACCTTCTGGCCGAAGGCGTCGTCGCCCACCATGCCCGCAAGCCAGACGCGGCACCCGATCCCCCGGAGGTTCGCCGCCACGTTCCCCGCGCCCCCCAGGTTGTCGGCGGCGGCCCGCGTGTCGCACACCACGACGGGAATGGGGGCCTCGCGGGACACGCGACGGGTGGACCCCGTGAGGTAGCGGTCCAGAACGATGTCGCCCAGGACAGCCACGGAGGTTTCCGCCGCCCTGCCGCTGCGCAGGAACTCTCCCAGCGCGCGCTGGGGCTGAAACGGCGCGGACACTAGAGCGCCCTCCCCGCCGGGCCGGAGGCGGCCAGAACGGGCGGGCGCCCGACGGAGAGGTAGTCGAAGCCGGCCCGCTCCATCTCCTCGCGGGAGTAGACGTTGCGCCCATCGACGACGATCGGCGTGCGCAGGAGCGACCGGAGCCGGACGAAGTCCGGCTGGCGGTAGAGGTCCCACTCCGTGACCACGGCCAGGGCGTCCGCGCCCCGCGCCGCCTCGTAGGGGTCCGGAACGTAGGTCACGTTGGGCAGGTCCCCCAGCGCCGCGCGCGTCTCCTCGATGGCGCGGGGGTCGCTGGCCCTGACGGAGGCCCCGGCGGCCAGGAGCCCGTGGATCAGGACCTGGGCCGGCGCCTCACGGGTGTCGGAGGTCTTGGGCTTGAAGGCCAGGCCCCACAGGGCGATCACGCGGCCCGACAGGTCCCCCAGGCGCCCGCGGAGCTTTTCCAGCAGGAGCCCCTTGGCGCGCGTGTTCACCTCGTCCACGGCCGTCAGGAGGTTCGGCTCGTAGCCCGTCGCCCTGGCGAAGTCCCGAAGCGCCCGCACGTCCTTGGGGAAGCAGGAGCCGCCGTAGCCGCAGCCCGCCCGCAGGAACTTCGATCCGATGCGGTCGTCCCGCCCCATGGCCTGGCGCACGCTCTCCACGTCCGCCCCCACGCGGCTGCAGATGCAGGCCATCTCGTTCATGAAGGAGATGCGGGTCGCCAACATGGCGTTGGCCGCGTACTTCGCCATCTCCGCCGAGGCGATGTCCATGAAGAGCAGCTTCGAGGGCTCCAGGAAGGAGTAGATGCGCCTCAGGGTCTCCGCGGCCTCCGGCGAGTCCGCGCCGAGGACCACGCGGTCCGGCTCCACGAAGTCCCGCAGCGCCGCCCCCTCCCGCAGGAACTCCGGGTTCGAGGCCATGTTCAGCGCGTGCCGGGCCCCCCGCGCCTCGAGCTCCTCCCGAATCCAGTCCCGGACGCGGGCGTTCGTCCCCACGGGGACGGTGGACTTCACCACGGTCAGCAGGCCGCCCGACATGCCGCGCCCGACGCTGCGGGCCGCTCCCTCGACGAAGGAGAGGTCCGCGCTGCCGTCCGGGGCCGAGGGCGTCCCCACCGTGATGAAGCAGACATCCGCCCCTTCCAGAGCCTCCGCCGCCTCCGTCGTGAAGGAGAGGCGCCCCTCGGCGGCGTTGCGCGCCATCATCTCGTCCAGCCCGGGCTCGTAGAAGGGGACCCGCCCGCTGCGGAGCGCCGCCACGCGCTCCCCGTTCGTATCCACGCACGCCACCGTACTGCCGTATCGGGCGAGGCAGGTCCCCGTCACAAGGCCCACGTACCCGGTGCCGATCACCGCAAGCTTCATCTGACGACCCCATTTCAAGTTGTTATGACAAAATCGGAAGGCGGCCCGTCACCGCATCCTGCTCTCGATACCGCGTCACGCCGAAGCGCTGGAGCGCGACGCCCTCCAGGCTGCCGAGGCCGGCCTTTCGGGCCGCGATCTCCACCTGCTGCTCCGCGGTGTCCACGCCCTCCAGGTCCGGCAGCAGCACGCCGCGCCGCCAGCCCTTCGACACGATGACGCCCCAGAGCCTGGGGTCCAGCTGCTCCACGCCCTCGACGGGCTCCGGATCCGACAGCACGTCCACCGACAGGCGGACGCCCTCCAGCTCCTCCGCCGTCATGGGGGGGAAGCGCGGGTCCCGCGTCGCGGCCGCCACGGCGTTCTCGATGATCTCGCGGTCCAGCGTCGCCTGCGACGGCGCGAGGGTCCCGATGCAGCCGCGGAGGGCGCCCCGACTCGTCTTGATGGAGACGAAACACGCCGCGGTCCGCCCCCACAGCGGCGAAGCGCACACGTCGCTGCCCCTCTCCGGCAGGGGCCTGCCGGAGAGGAGGCGCGTCACCGTCTCCCGCGCCAGGCGGACGGGGGCGGGGACCGGAGCGTCCCACGCCGCGGTGCAGTAGCCTACGCCGAAGGGTCCCTCGTAGGAGAGCACCCTCGCCGTGCCGCCCAGGGCCTCCATGAGGCCCAGCATCGCCAGGACGGACCACAGCCCGCACTGGCCGGCCTCATTGATCGTCTTGAGTTTGAGGGCGAAGATCGGCGCCGCAGAGCCCCGACGCAGGGCCTCGAGCACCGCGTCGTCGAAGGCGCGCCCCGCCTCCGGGGCGTAGCCCGAAGGGGCGGAGGGGATCAGGCGGTGCGACAGGTCGCCGCTGGCCAGCAACGCCCAGGACCGACCGTCGTCGAAGTCCGCCAGAGCCCGTCCCATGTCGAAGGCCCCCCGCGGCGAGAGCCCCGTCGGCGAGGCCGTCAGCGTCGCCGGAAGGCCTCCCCAGGCGCGGCGCAGGAAGTGGAGGGGGACCATGGTCCCCTGATCCGACGAGAGGTCGGGCAAGGACCGGTAGGAGATCGGGATGCCGCGGGGCGTCAAAAAGCCTCCCAGCACCTCTCGGTCCTCCGCGGGGGAGCGGAACCCCATCCGCACCTGCGGGGCCCCGAAGGCCGCGAAGGACCCCTCGGGTTCCGGGGCCGCGTTGAGGCCCAGGGCGCACGGCGCGCAGGGCTGATGCGGGGAGAGGACCAGCAGGACCTCCGGCGCCCGGCCTCGCACCGCCTCCGCCACCCGACCAAGACCGGCGAGCGTTTCCGCCGCCTCCGACTCTCTGCCCCGCCCCACCTCCGGGACGAGGATGGGAGGGTGCGGCATGAGGACCGACCATATCCACGGCATGAAAAAGACCTCCTGACCTTTTTGAGATGGGAGTTCACGGGGGGCGCTCCGTCCGCCGCCACTCTGCGGGCCGAGCGGTTCCGTCTAGAGGAGCCCCGAGCGCGCAGCCCAAGCTCCCAGGGCCGTAGCCGACAGGAAGAACGTGACGGCCATCTCCCCCGGACTGAGCTCCCCCGGCCTGGGAGAGGTCCTGAAGAGGTGCGCTCCGAAGGTCCTTCGCCAGGGCAGGAGAAAGGGCACCTTGCCGCAGCAGGCGTCCATCGCGATGTGCAGCAGGCCCCCCGCCAGCCAGAATCCGGCGCAGGCCCACAGGTCCCCCGACTCCCCCTCCGTCAAACCCGCCAGGGTCGGCGTCCGCCACCCCGCGCGGTTCAGGCACAGGAGGGAGAGCACAAGCCACGGGACGAACCAGTGCGTGAACCTCCGGTGCCAGCGGTTCCTGTTTCGCCCCCACAACAGCCACTCGCTGGAGTCCGGAAAGGTGGCGCCCAGGAGGGCGCAGAGGGCCGCGGGCAGGGAGCAGGTGACGGCCCCCACCAGCGTGAAGTTCACGATGCGGTGTCCGTGGCCCGTCACAGGGGTTCCTCCTTCCAACTCAATCTCGTGTCCAAAGGCGAGACGCGAACGGAGTTCGCCCGCCACCGCCTTCCACGCCCGCCGCGGCGGGGCCGACGCCCTCGCGTTCACGGCTCCGGCGCACCGTGACGCTTCGCCGCGGCCGCCCCAAAAATTCCCCCTCGTGGTATAGTTATACCATACCGCAGTCCAGCAAGGCAGCATTTTTATACTTCATTTTTATACTTTAAGGAGGATCTTACCATGAAGATTGGGGAAGACAGGAAGTACCTGAGGACCCTCGCGTGGTGGGGCGTCGTCGCCCTCGTCGCGACCCTGCTCGTCATCCGGGCCAAAACGCAGGCCCCGACGCCCCGGGCCGACGCAGACAAGCCGGTCGAGGCCGCCGCTCCCGCCCCGGTTCCCGTCGTTTCTGAGCGTGAGGTCGCCGACCAGTCCCTCACGGCCGTCCTCTGGACGAGGACCTCCGCCGAGTACCGCGCGCTGTGCCATCAGGCCTACAACGCAGCGCTGGAGCGCATCCGATGGGCCTTCGTCAGCCGCCGGAGGGAGGACAGCCCCCTGGCCCTCGTCGTGGACTGTCCGGGGGCGATCCTGGACCGCAGCCGCTCCATGGCGGACCGCCTCATCGAGGGGAAGCTCCCTGACGGAACGGAGGGCTGGGACGGCCTCGCCTCGGAGGACCTTCTGCCCGGCGCCCTGGACCTCCTGAAGGCCGCGGACGAGTTGGGCGTGGCGATCTTCTACGCGACGAACCGTCCCCTCGAGACGCAGGAGCAGGTTGACGAGGCCTTGAAGGGGCTTCAGGCCCTGGGCCTGCCCCAGGCCGGGGAGGACCACCTGCTGGCCCGCACCAGCGGAGCGGAGCCCCTCGACAAGATGCCCCGCTTCGCAAAGGTCGCTGAGGAGTACGACATCGTCCTCTACCTGGGGGACAGCGTCGACGACCTGCCCCTGGACCTGGAGGACAAGTCGGCCGCAGAGCGCTGCAGCGCCGTGGACCAGGAAGGGGAGCGCTTCGGCACGTCCTTCATCCTGATCCCCAACCCGGCCGGCAGCGAGTGGGAACGGTCCCTCGGCACCGCCTCCTCCTCCCCCGCGGACCGGGACAGGGCGCGCAGGGAGGCGCTGCGCCAGTCGTTGACGGTCCCCAACGATTGACCGGCGTTCTTTGAAAGCTCTAAATTTTTGAAAGCTCTAAAAGCGACAGGCGCCCCGCTTTGAAGGGCGCCTGTCCTTCGAGTTTCGTCGGCAGCCGTTCGCCCTTGCTCACGGGCCGTCGGTTACGCCCCTGCGGGGCAGCCCCCCTTCCAGGGGGGCCAAAACAACCGAGGGCCTAAAGCGCGCCTCTTTGCTTTGCCTCCCCTGAAAGGGGAGGTGGCCCGAAGGGCCGGAGGGGTTCGGCCAGACGACCGGCCTCACGCAAGCCGATCTTTCGGGAGGATTGCGGCGGCCGGTCGGTCGGCTGAGGGCGAAGGAAGTCCGGGGGACTTCCGTAGCTCGGCCAGACGACACGACTTACGGACGCCGACAGGCGGTCGGCGTCGTGTCGGTCGGCTGTGCCGAAGCAACGCAATGGATTGCCTTGTGGAGGCGTTGGCGGGGAATGTCAGACAGGCGCGTCTTATGAAAAACACTCACCCCTCCCCTTCGGGAGCCTTCCGGCTGCCGTTCGCTGGCGCTCACGGGCCGTCAGTCCCCCTGCGGGGCCAAAACAACCGAGGGCCTAAAGCGCGCCTCTTTGCTTTGCCTCCCCTGCAAGGGGAGGTGCCGAACGGAGTGAGGCGGAGGGGTTGGTCCTCTGAAGTGGTGCGTTCAGTTTCCGGTCCCGGCCCTCAGCGCCTCGACCTCGTCAAGAGACAGCCCGGTGAAGTCGGCAACCTGTTCGGGCGAGACGCCCCGGTCCAGCATCCGCTGCGCCGTGGTGGCGATGCCTTTGGCCTCACCCTCGGCGATGCCTTCAGCCTTACCCCTGGCCTCTCCCCTGGCCTCACCCTCGGCAAGCCCTTCGGCCCTGGCAGCCCGGCGGATCGTCTCCTCGATCGTCAGATCGTCCACCATCGCCTTGTAGCTCAAAATGTAGCGCAGACGCTCCTCCCGGTTCTGCAAAAACAGCCTCTCCAAATCCAGCGCCTCGCCGATCATCGGGTCCTGCACCATCGCCTCAGGCATCTTCTTCGCCTCCATTCCCGCAAGATACATCAGCCAGTACTCCAGACGGTTCCGCGGCGTCCCCTGCCGGACGTACTTCGGCACCTCCAGGTAGACCAGCCTCAAATCCTCACACAGCCTCTCGCCCGTCTCCTCGTCGCACAGGCTGAACGCCCGGCGGAAACGATCTCCCGCAAACAGGCTGAACGCCAGAATGTGGATCGAGATCGTCTTTTTCAGGTCCAGGTACGAGTCTCCGGCCCTCAACTGGGAGGCGTGCAGCGCGCTCAGGTAATAGGTGGAGCGCTGGGGATAGTCGTTCCGGTTCCTCACCTGCACCTCGACCTCCACCTGCGTGCCGTCCGCCATGCAGGCCACGATGTCGAGGTAGACGCTCTTTCCAGCCTCCCGAGTGGCGGAGAGCTCTCGATCGGCGTACTCCAGGCCCGTGAAGCCTGCACTCTCGTCCGGGAACACGAGGGAGTTCACGAGGTCCAGAAACAGGTGCTTACGCTCCTCACGGCCAAACAAAAACTTGAAGAATCGGTCGTTGAGGCGGTAGATTTTTCCCCGCGCCAGGTCCGCCTCGATTTGCCCTTCCGTCACAGGCCCCGACGCCGGACCGATCAGCCCACCGTCGCGCTCCCGCTCTGCGTCCTTCATGTCCCCGCCTCCTCGCTAAACGTCCTCTCACTGCCTGACTTTATTATACAATTTTGCCCGTTGTGTTTTTTCGCCTCCCCTGTAAGGGGAGGTGGTTCGCGCCAGCGAACCGGAGGGGTTCGGCCAGACGACACGACTTACGGACGCCGACAGGCGGCCGGCGTCGTGTCGGTCGGCTGTGCCGAAGCAAGGCAATGGATTGCCTTGTGGAGGCGTTGGCGGGGAATGTCAGACAGGTGCGTCTTATGAAAAACACTCGCCGCCCCTACCCCTCCCCTTCGGGGAGCCTTCCGGCTGCCGTTCGCCGCCGCTCACGGGCCGTCAGTCACGCCCCGCCCGGCAGGCGCCCCTCCGCGTCCGGGACGCGGAGCCGAATGTGCTCCCGCATGACGGCGACACTGCCCTCCACGTCGCCCGTGCTCACCACGCGCACGATTCGGCGGTGCTCCTCCAGGGTCGTCTCATCGAAGAACGGGTCGAAGAAGGCCATGTAGACCCCCGTGATCATGAGGATGCGCCGGATGAAGTCCACCATCACCCCGTTGCCGCTGCCCATGGCCAGCGTCATGTGAAAATCCGTGTTCACCGTCATGTAGCGGTCTATGTCCCGGTTCTGGATGATGCTCTCCTCCTCCGCGACCTTCGCCTCAAGCCGCGCGATCAAAAGCGGCGTGACGTTGGCGGCCGCCTTGGCGACGGCCTTGCACTCCAGCACCTCCCGCACCTCGTAGGCCTGCTCCATGCCCTCCGGCGTCGGGTTCGCCACCCACACGCCCTGGTTGGGCACGACGACGACGAAGCCCTCCTCCCCCAGACGGTGCAGCGCCTCGCGCACCGGCGTGCGGCTGACGCCGGCCTGACGCGCCAGTTCCGCCTCCGACAGCCGCTCCCCCGCGGCGTACTGCCGCAGCAGGATGCGGCGGCGAAGCTCCCGGTACGCCTGATCCGCCGCCGTGACGGCCTGGGGCCTGTCCATCGTCCCACCTCCCTGGTTCACCTACACAGCCTTTCCCTTTTTAAATGGGGCTACGCCCCACGCGCTTCGCGCGGCCTGATGAAGTTTCAGGCACTGAAGGGAGCCCATACGGTTGACAGTTCTCAACGACTTAATCAGTATTTCCCTAAAAAATTCTAGCACAGGCCCCCGCGCGGAGAAAGCGGCGGCTTCCCCTACTCCACCCCCCAGTTGCGCCAGCGCAGGATATCGCGCTCCCCGGCGCCGGGGCCCGACAGCTCCCGGTCGGCCTCATCCAGGCGCTGCAGCAGCCGTTCTCGATGCAATGGGATGCGGCCCTTGATGGGAAAGAGGTTCGTCTTGTGCGTGGCGTTCCACACCGTGGAGAGCGTCAGCCGGGACAGGAGGTCCCGCCCCTCCCGCATCGCCTCCAGGGGCGAGAGGCGCCGAAACTCGCGGGATCGCACCCGTTCCGCCAGGCGGGCGCCCTTGAAGATCACGAGCGTCACCACCGTCAACTCGAACGGGCGGGCCGCGTTCAGCAGGCTGGCCGTCCCCTCCACGTGGTCCGCCGACATCTCCCGCCCTCCCAGGCCCAGCATGACGTAGACGGAGAAGGACATCCCCGCCGCCTCCAGCGCCGCCATGGCGCGGGCGTTTTCCTCACGCCCCACGCCCTTCTCCTGGTAGCGCAGCACCCGATCCGCCCCGGACTCGATTCCCAGGCAGAGGCGGTCGTACCCGGCGCCGTGCAGGGCTTCCAGCTCCGCCGGGGTCTTGCGCAGCACGTCGTCCGCCCGCGCGAAGGCCGAGATGTAGGCGCACGAAGGGAACGCGCTGCGCACCATCCCCGCAATGCGCAGGAGCACCTCCGTCCCCAGCACGAGGGGGTTGCCCCCCGCCAGGAGGAAGCGTTCGGAGGGCCTGCGGTCCCGCTCGTGAATGGCCTGAAGGCGCTCGACGTTCGCGGCGATCTCCTCCATGGAGAGCGCGCGGAACCTCATGCCCTGGTTCAGGTCGCAGAACAGGCAGCGCCCATAGCTGCAGCTGACGGTGACGGGAAGCTGCACCGCGTAGGACTCCGCCATCGGCACGTAGTAGAAGAAGCCGTACTCGTCGTAGAGCTCGCGCTTCAGGCGGCGCACCCGCTGGGCGAACTCCCTGTCCTGTCCCAAGTCCATTCCCTCCCCGTCGAGGTCTGAAAAAAGGGCGGCCGCACGCGGCCGCCCCCGTCGGACCGTGAAGGTCCGCCTATTCCTTCGGCGCCGGCTCCTCCGCGGGCGCCAGCTTGATGGACCCGATGTCGCCCACCTCGCTGAACAGCGCGCCGCACCGCTCCAGGATCATCAGGCGGTTGTTCCGCACGGCCTCGTCCCGATCCATCACCATCACGTCGTCGAAGAAGGTCGTCACCACGGGGGAGAGCTTCGCCAGGAGCTCCATGAGCGCCTGCCAGTCGTGGGACTCCAGGGCGATGTGCACGGAGGGCTCCAGGTTCGAGACGGCGGCGTCCAGCTCGCGCTCCGCCTGGACGGTCATGAGGGAGGGGTCCGCCTCCAGGCGCTCGCCCCGCCGCGCCTCGCGCCCCGCCTTCTGCAGGATGTTGCGCACGCGCACCGCCGCGGACACCAGGTTCACGAACCACTCCTGCTCCCGGACCCCCGTGAGGGCCTCCATCAGGCGCAGCGCCTGGTTGGGCATCCGACCGACGACGGAGATGGCCAGGAGGGCCAGGTCCTTGTCATAACCCCGATCCTGAAGCTGCACCCGAAGCCTTTCGGACAGGAAGGCCCCGATCCGCTCCCGCGTGTCCCCGTCCACCTCGTTGATGCGGCAGGCCTCGTCCACGGCAGCATCCACGTCGAGGTCCAGGTTCCTGGCCCAGAGGATCTCGTTCATGCCGCGGGCCGCGCGCCGCAGCGCGTAGGGGTCCTGGGCGCTCGTGGGCTCAAGCCCCACCTTGTAGCAGGCCGTGATGGTGTGCAGCCGCTCCGCAACGCCGAGGATGGCCCCCACGTCGTCCGTCGGCAGAGCGTCCGACGCGGAGCGGGGGAGGTAGTGCTCGAAGATGGCCTTCGCCACGCGGGGGTCCTCCCCGGAGCGCAGGGCGTACTCCCGGCCCATGACCCCCTGAAGCTCCGGAAACTCGAAGATCATGCTCGTCACCTGGTCCGCCTTGGAGAGCCAGGCCGCGCGCTCCACCAGGGGGGCGAGGTCCTGCCGCTTCAGCTCCCCGCACAGCCAGAGCGCCAGCTTCTGCGTCCGCTCCACCTTCTCCTTCATGCTTCCCAGCTTCTCCTGGTAGGTGACGTCCTTCAGGCGATCGACGTAGGAGGAGAGGGAGCGCTTGAGGTCCTCCTTCCAGAAGAAGGCGGCATCCTCGAGGCGCGCCCTCAGGACACGCTCGTTGCCCTCCCGGACCACCTGCATGTTCTCCGCCCGGTTATTGCTGACGCCGATGAAGAAGTTCGCCAGCTTCTTGTTGTCCGCGTTGCGGACCGGGAAGTACTTCTGGTTCTTCTTCATGGAGGTGACCAGCACCTCCTCGGGGATCTCCAGGTAGCGCGCATCAAAGGAACCGACGAAGGGAACGGGATACTCCACCAGGTAGAGGTTCTCCTCCACCAGCTCGGGCGGCAGCTCCGCCTTCAGGTTTCCCTCGAACTGGTTCTCCAGCTTTGTGACGGCGGCCAGCATCTCCTGGCGGCGCCGGTCCTGGTCCAGGATGACCTTGTTCTCGAACAGCGCGCCCATGAAGTCCGCAGCGTCCTTCACCTCGATGGCCTTCTTGCCCATGAAGCGGTGCCCGCTCGTCATCCGCCCGCTCTCCACGCCGGCGAAGCTGAAGGGGACCACCTGGTCGTCCGCAAGGGCCAGGATCCAGCGGATGGGCCGCGCAAAGCGCACGCCGGGGTCGTTCCAGTACATGCTCTTGGGGAAGGTCAGCCCCTCGATGAGGCCGCGCAGCAGGTCCGGCAGGACGCTCAGGGTGGCGCGGCCCTCCTCGCAGACCTCCGCCGTGACGTAGCGCACGCCCTTCACCGTCTCCTCCTTAAGGTCGTCCACCGAGACGCCCTTGCTCTTCGCGAAGCCCAGGGCCGCCCGCGTGGGGTTCCCCTCGTCGTCGTAGGCCGAGGCCAGGGGCGGCCCCCTGAAGCTCTCCTTCAGGGCCTGCTGCTGTTCCTCCACCTCCGACGCGATCATCACCAGACGGCGCGGCGTGGCGTAAGCGTTCACGTCCTTGAAGCCGATCCGGCTCCCCCTCAGGGCGGAGGCGGCCCCCTGCTTCAGCGCGGCCAGCGCGTCCGGTATGAAACGATAGGGGATCTCCTCCGTTCCAATCTCCAGCACCACGTTCTTCAGCGCCATCACGCATTCCCCCCCTCGAAGAACGATTCTCCGGCCCGGACGGCATCAAACCGCCCCATCAGCGGGAAGCCCATGTCCTCGCGCTGCCTGCGCCAGGCCGCGGCACAGCGGCAGGCCAGGGCACGGACCCGCGCGATGTAGCTGGTGCGCTCCGTGACGCTGATGGCCCCGCGGGCGTCCAGGAGGTTGAACGTGTGGGAGCTCTTCAGCACGAAGTCGTAGGCGGGCAACACCAGGCCGGCGTCCAGGATGCGGCCCGCCTCGGCCTCGTAGGCCCGAAAGAGCTTGAAGAGCATGTCCGTGTCCGCCACCTCGAAGTTGTAGCGGGAGTGCTCGATCTCGCCCTGGAGGTGCACGTCGCCGTAGGTGACGCTGTCCGTCCACCTCAGGTCGTAGACGCTGTCCACCTTCTGAACGTACATGGCGATGCGCTCCAGGCCGTAGGTCAGCTCCGCCGGAACGGCCTCCATGTTCACGCCGCCCAGCTGCTGGAAGTAGGTGAACTGAGTGATCTCCATCCCGTCCAGCCACACCTCCCACCCCAGGCCCCAGGCGCCCGTGGAGGGGTTCTCCCAGTCGTCCTCGACGAAGCGGATGTCGTGTTCGTCGGGCTCGATCCCAAGGCTCGTCAGGCTTTCGATGTAGAGGTCCTGGATGTTGGCCGGCGCCGGCTTGATGATGACCTGATACTGGTAGTAGTGCTGAAGGCGGTTGGGGTTCTGGCCGTAGCGCCCGTCGGCCGGGCGGCGCGACGGTTCCACGTAGGCGGTTCGCCACGGCTCCGGCCCCAGCACCCGCAGCGCCGTGGCGGGATTCATCGTCCCCGCGCCGACCTCGACGTCGTACGGCTGGCGCACCACGCACCCCTTCTGGCTCCAGAAGCGCTGAAGCCGAAAGCACAGTTCCTGAAAGTTCATAAACCTCATCTCTCCTTAGGGAAGCGCTGAGCCGCGCCAATCGAATTCATGGACGGCCGCAGAAGGCAGGCTCGCCTGCGACGCAGCAAAGACGTTCGGCAGCGCCCTCCCTTAAATTGACACATCGACGCGGGCCCACACCTCGCGCGGCTACCGCGCTCCTCCCTCCAGCAGGCTCGCCGCACAGCGTGCAGCGACGGCAAAGGGCTCCCTGCCTTCGGTCGGTCTCCGGCCCTCCAAAGAGCCAAAGAGGCGGGGCAGCGCGTCCACGGAGGACTCCGCCACGCGCAGGAGCAGCGCCAGCTCCCCGGCCGTGAAGGCCGGGTGGTTCCGCGCCGCGTCCGGTGCGCAGTCCGGGCACAGCAGCCCCTCCTCCGTCCAGGCCGCCCGCTCCGGCCTCGCCCCGCAGCGGGCGCAGCGCGTCAGGTCCGGCGCCAGCCCCCACAGGACGAGCCAGCGCCGCAGGAAACGCCAGTGCACCGCCGGCACGGGGACCTCCGGCGCAGCCAGCAGCGTCATGTTCCAGTAGAGGTTCGCCAGCACGTCGTCCGCCGGGTGCCCCGCCATCAAAAGGCGCGTCAGGAGCCTGGACCAGCTCACGGCCAGCCGCAGGGCCTCGGGCCGGCGCCGGAGGAAGAGCATGTCCTTCGCGACGTCCACGCTGTTCATGTAGAGCCCACCGCTGCGCCCGCGGTACAGGCCGAAGACGCCCCACACGAAGGGTTCCGTCCCGCCGCCCAGGCGCACGCGGCCCCGCTCCGCTCCGGGGGCCGATGCCCAGGTCAGGCCCTGTCCCTTCAGCAGGAGCGTCAGCCTCAGCCCGCCCTCCCCCGCCCTTCGGCGGGACAGCACCGTGCCCGACGCCGAGAGGAGCCCCTGCCGCGGCATCAGGCATAGCCCAGACGGCGCAGCACGGCCTCCGACTGCCGCCAGCGCGGGGAGACCTTCACCCACAGGTCCAGGTAGACCGGCAGGCCCGTGATCTCCTCCAGATCCGTCCGGGCGGCGCGGCCGATTCGCTTGATCATGGACCCCGACGCGCCGATCAGGATGGCCTTCTGCCCCTCCGTCTCCACGATGAGGACCGCACGGATGTAGAGCCGCTTCCGGTCCGGGTACTCCTCCGGGCTCTTGTACTCCTGGACCTCCACCGCCGTGCAGTGGGGCACCTCGTCCCGCAGCAGGGCCAGCACGTGGCCCCGGATCGCCTCGGAGGCCATGAAGCGCTCCGTCGTGTCCATCAGGACATCCGGGTCGTACCAGGGCGTCCCCTCCGGCAGGAAGGGCAGGAGCAGGTCCACGAGGGCGCCGATCCCCCGCCCCATCTTTGCCGAGACGGCGGCATGGCCCGCGAAGGGGCGCAGCCCGCCGTAGAGCTCAAAGGCCCCTTCGGGGTCCGCGGCGTCCGCCTTGTTCGCCACCAGGACGACGGGGCCCTTGAAGTCCGCCAGCGCCCGGGCCGCCTCCCGGTCCTCCGGGCGGAGGCTGCGGTCCCCCGCCTCCACGATCCAGCAGGCGGCGTCCGCGTCCTCCAGCGCCGCCGCGGCGGACTCCGTCAGGAAGCGCCCCAGCCTGTCCCTGGGGCAGTAGAGCCCCGGCGTGTCCGTAAAGACGATCTGAGCCCGCTCGTCGTTGTAGATGCAGCGCACGGCGCTGCGCGTCGTCTGCGGCTTGGGGGACACCACGGCCGCCCGCGCCCTGAGGAGCGCGTTCACCAGGGAGGACTTGCCCACGTTGGGGCGCCCCACCAGCGCCACCACGCCGCACCGAAAGCCCGCCGCCGTGGCCCCGCTCACCGCCGGCCCTCCTCGCTCAGCGTGAAGGCATGGGGCAGGAGCTCCGACAGCATGAAGACCTGCGGCCCCTCCTCCGACGCCAGCACCACCCGCAGCTCCGGATTGAACTCCATGAGCGTCTGACGGCAGGCGCCGCAGGGGGGGCAGGGGACGACGCCGCGGCGGTCCCGCTCATCCGCCCTCAACCCGACCACGGCCACGGCCACGGGGGAACGCCGGCCCTGCGCGACCATGACGGCCACGGCGCAGCGCTCCGCACAGAGGGTGAGGCCGTAGGAGGCGTTCTCCACGTTGGCGGCGGTCACCACCGTGCCGTCCTCCAGGATCAGCGCCGCTCCCACGCGAAAGCGCGAGTAGGGCACGTAGGCGCGCCACGCGGCGGCCTCCGCCCTCGCCAGAAGCTCCTCCGGCCTCACATCCCCAAAGGGCCACGCGCCCCCGCTCAGCGCCTCTCCGTCCATCACGATTTCCTCCCCCTCAGGCGGAAGCCCCGTCGTCCTTCCGTCTCATGCTCAGGACCTTGATCCGGTGCTCACCGAGGTCCACGACCTTGATCCGCCAATCCCGATAGAGGAACTCGTCGCCCTCCCGCGGGAAGCCCCCCGACAGAAGGAGCACCAGCCCCCCAAGGCTCTCCGCGTCCTCGGACTCGAAGGGGCAGCTCAGCGCCTCGCTCAGGTCCTCGAGGCTGGTGCTGCCCTGGACGAGGTAGCTGCCGTCCTCCATCCTCTGGACGTCGGGGGCCTCCTGGTCGTACTCGTCCTGGATCTCCCCCACGATCTCCTCCAGGATGTCCTCCATGGTCACGAGGCCCGCCACGCCGCCGTACTCGTCCACGACGATGGCGATGTGAATGTGGTCCCGCCGCATGGCCTCCAGCAGCTCCGCCGTCCGGATCGTCTCCGGGACGAAGATGGGCCGGCGCAGCAGGCTCCGCACCTCGCAGTTCAGGTCCGCGTCCCGCAGGCACTTCAGCGTGTCCTTCACGTAGAGGATGCCGACGACGTTGTCCAGGTTCTCCTCGTAGACGGGGATGCGGGAGTGCCCGTGCTCGATGAAGAGGTTCACGGCCTCCTCCAGCGTGTCCTCCGCCTCCAGCGTCAGCATGTCTGTCCGGGGCACCATGATCTCGTGGACGCGGGTCTCGTCGAAGTCGATGATCCCGTCGATCATCCGGCGCTCCGAGGCCTCCAGGGCGCCGCTCTCCTCCCCGATCTTCACCACCTGCTCGATCTCGTCCCGCGTCACGAACACCTTCTTCGTCTCCAGGTTCAGGTGCAGCAGGAAACCGATGCAGTTCACGCACTTTCGCATCAGCCACGCGAAGGGCAGCAGGACGAAGGAGAGCAGGCGAAGGATCGGGGACGTGAACAGCAGGATGCCCTCGGAGTGGACCATCGCGGCGCTCTTCGGCAGGATCTCGCCGAAGATGACGATGAGCAGCGTCATGATGGGCACCACCCACACCAGGGCGCGAGGCCCGAACACGTGCAGCGCGATGCTGGAGGCCAGCGTGCTGGCGGCGATGTTCACGACGTTGTTGGAGATCAGGCAGACCGTAAGCGGCTGCTGCACGTCGTCGATGACCCACTGAAGCACGGAGCGCAGGAACGGCCGGTTCTCCTGCAGAAGGAGGAGACGGCTCCGCCCCGTCGTCGTGATGGCCGTCTCCGCCGCGCTGAAGAGGGCGGAGAGGAGGAACAGGAACAGGAACCACAAGCCGTCCTTCAACGCGCCGGCGAGGGCGTGCGCGTCGATCCCTGCCATCTCAGAGGACCTCCCGTCCGGCGGAGGCCAGCGCGGCCAGAAGGCGATCCCGAAGGCGCTCCTGGCGGACCCACATGGCGGCCTGCCGCTCCTCCGTGTCGTGATCCCAGGCCAGGAGGTGCAGAAAGGAGTGGGCCAGCACCAGGCACAGCGCCTCCTCCTCCGACGCCGCGTCGTTCCGCGCGCGCGCCACGCCCGGACAGATCATCACGTCCCCCAGGGGCAGGACGGAGCCGGCCAGCATCAGGTCCGGCGCGAAGCGCCCGCCCTCCTCCCACATGGGGAAGGACAGCACGTCCGTCGCCTCGTCGCTCTCCCGGTAGTCCCGGTTCACCGCTCGTATCTCATCCGGGCTCAGGATGGAGACGGACACCTCCACGCTCCCGTAGCCGGCCATCTCCGGAAAGAGGTCCAGAAGCTCCTCCTCCAGCACCGGCTCAAACGCGCTCCACGCGCCTATGGGAACGGGATTTTGAGGATCCCCGCCCTCCGGGGCCTCGACGCTCAACACTAACTTCAAGAGAAAATACCCCCCAAAGAGTTCACGCGGCCCAGGGGGCCGCAAAAGACGAAGTCACGCGGCAACGAAATCCTTTCGTCCGGCGCCCGCAGGAGCGCCGTTTTGAAAGTATACCACAAGGCGCGGCCGCGCCTCGAAGGCACGGCCGCAGATCGGGCGGTCCGGCTCAAGGCGCCGGTGCCTCCTTCCCGGCGGGCGGCTCCGTCCGTCCCGGCTGGGGGCGCTCGATCTTCCGGACCCGCCGGGTGTGGTACATGTTGAGCAGCGCCCGCAGGAGCGCCGCCTTGATGCAGGTGACGTCCTTCAGGGTGAAGTCCACGTCGTCGAACTGCCCCTCCGCCATCTTGCTGGCGATCACCTGATCGATGGTCCGTTCCAACGCCTTGATGGACTGGCTGCGCCCCCGGTTGGGGTGCGCCGTCCGGCCGCCGTCGTGGGAGGCCTCCACCCCCTCCGATCCCTGCTCCTGAAGCTCCTGGTCCAGCCCCATGCTGCGCACCGCGGCCTCGAGGGAGTCCACGATCATCAGGAGCGCCGTCTCGCGGGACTGGGGACGGGGGCCGGGGTAGCAGAAGGAGGAACGGTCCACCTCCTCCCCCTTTCCGGCCCCGGCCAGCGCCTTGTTGTAGAAGTAGCGGACGCAGGTCGTGCCGTGGTGCTCCGCGATAAAGTCCCGGAGCCGGCGCGGCAGGCCGTTCTCCTGAGCCTTGTCCAGCCCGTAGCGGACGTGGGAGATGATGGTGTAGGCCGACAGCGTCGGGGTCATGCCGTCGTGGGGGTTGAAGCCGCCCCCCTGGTTCTCGACGAAGAAAAGAGGGTCGTGAAGTTTGCCGATGTCGTGGTAATAGGCGCCCGCCTTCACCAGGTTGACGTCCATCCCCAGGGCCATGGCGGGCTCCTCAATCAGCGTCGCTATCGTGAGGCAGTGCTGGTAGGTGCCGGGGACAGAGCGCTGCAGCTCGCGCAGGAGGGGGCTCGACGGGTGGCTCAGCTCCCTCAGCCGCAGGATCGACAGCACCCCGATGTAGCTCTCCACCATCGGGAGCAGCAGGGTGATGACGACGCACATCACCAGCTCGATGAGGACGAACCGTCCGCTCTCCATCCAGAAGGAGCCAGGGACCGGGAAGATGTGGAAGGAATCCGCATCCAGGGGGAAGCCCTCAAGCCAGCGGATGAGGACGCTGGTCAGGGCCATGAGGACCGCCAGCGCGAACACCCGCCGCGTCAGCTGCTCCCGCGAGTCCAGGCGCATCAGCAAATAGAAGCCCGCCGTGGAGGCGACCACCGACATGGACAGCAGAAGGATCAGGTCCGAAACCAGAAGCCCCGTGATGATGAAGACCCCCGACGCCGTTCCCGCCAGCGCCACGCTGAAGGCGAAGGACCCGGAAACGCAGAGGCAGACCGTCAGGACGGCGGGCAGGATGCCGGCCCCGGCGGAGCCGAGGCGGGTCGCCAGGGCACCACAGAGCCACGAGACGGCGACGGTGAAGACGACGCACATCCACGAGGGGCGGTTGTGCCCCACGTCGCGCCCCAGGACCTCGAGCCACAGCGGAAGGACCAGGACCAGGACCAGGACGATGATCAGCTGCACCGTGGGGAAGGCGTCCTCCGCGTAGCCCTGCATGTGGAGCAGGGACGCGATCTGAGGCGTGACGACCTGCCCCAGCTCAACGATGACGTCCCCCGGCTCCAGGCGCCGGACGATGGACGGGATGCCCTTCTCCGCCAGGCGGCGCACCCCCTCCGTCAGCTTGCTGTCCACGTGATAGACGAGGTCGCCGAGCTTCGCAAGGATCTGGTAGACCAGGTTCGCGTCCTCGGCGGAGGGGTTCTCCCGGTTGATCTCCGCCCACAGGATCGCGGCCTTCGTGGAGTTCCCCATCGCGTCGCCCGACTCCAGCCGGTCGATGTAGGCGTTCCCCACGCGGGACGTCAGGTCCAGCAGCTCCTGCCGCCTGTCGTCGCTCAGGTTGACGATGGCGTTCAGGAGGGGGCCGGGGATGAAAGTCACGTCCTCCTGCGCGGGGCCCTGGACCGCGCGAAGCTCCATAAGGCGCCGATTCAGGCGGTCCTTCGCCGCCACGTCGCGCACGGTGACGCCCACCACGCTCTCGTTGGCCATCCTGCGCAGCGCTTCCGCGGCCGCGTGGTCGTCGTACCGGATCGGAGACACGACGCGGTAGGTCTCCGGCGCGGGGCGCCCCGTCTGGTAGCCGCGCTCCGAGTTCCTGAGGATTGCCCACTGAGTCAGCACGATGGAGACGCCCGCGATCAGCAGGACGAGGACGGGAACGAGGTAGTCCCGCAGGAGCGCCGCGCGCCGCGCCCGGTCCGCGGCGGCTCCGGAATCAAGCATTGTCCTTCTCATAGCGTTCGTAGGCCTGAACCACCTTTTGGACAATTTCGTGACGGACCACGTCCGCGTCCGTCAGGTCAAAGAAGCCGATGCCCTCGATGCCCTTCAGTATCTCCCGGACGCTCAGGAGGCCGGAAGGGCGGCCCTGGGGCAGGTCGATCTGCGTGACGTCTCCCGTCACCACGGCCCGCGACCCGAAGCCGAGGCGCGTCAGGAACATCTTCATCTGCGGGGGCGTCGTGTTCTGGGCCTCGTCCAGGATGATGAAGCTGTCGTTCAGGGTCCGCCCCCTCATGTAGGCCAGGGGGACGATCTCGATGACGCCCTTGTCCGCGCAGCGCGCGAAGCGCTCCGGGGACAGGAGGTCGTAGAATGCGTCGTAGAGCGGGCGGACGTAGGGCTCCACCTTCTCGCGCAGGTCCCCCGGAAGGTAGCCCAGGCTCTCCCCCGCCTCGACGGCGGGCCGCACCAGCACGATGCGGCTGATCCTGCCCTCCTTGAGCATGGAGACGGCCTCGCACACCGCCAGGTACGTCTTGCCCGTCCCGGCCGGCCCCACGGCGAAGAGGATGTCGTTCGCCCGGATAGCCCGGACGTAGGCCCGCTGCCCCGCGGTCTTGGGACGGATGGGCTTGCCCCGCGCCGTCGTGCAGATGACCTCGCTGTAGAGCGCCTCCAGCTTCGGCTCGCGCCCCTCCGCCAGGGCGTCCATCGCGTGCCGCACGTCGGCGGCCCGAACCTCGTGCCCGCTCTCCGCCACCGCCGCCAGCTCGCGCAGGAGGCGGGCGACGATGCGGACGGGCTCCTCGTCCGGCCCCGACGCCCGAACGGCCCCCTCCCGGACGGAGAGGGACACGGGATATCGGGCCTCCACCGCCTCCAGGTTCTCGTCGTGAGGCCCGACGAGCCGCGCCAGCGCGCCCTCGCCGGCCAGCGGCACCGTCTCCGCGTATGGGGACGCGGCGCGCCCCTGCCTCAGCTCGTCCATGACGTTTTTTATACCGGGTAGGCCATGCCGTCCACGGGGTCCCCGAAGCCGATGTCGCGCTTCGTCACCCTGCCGAACCTGCGCGGCAGGAAGTCCTTCGCAACCGCCGGGAACATGACCCAGGTCAGCGCGTCCTCCGGCTGGAGCGACCAGGCCCTCACGGCCCTGCGCGCCTCGGCCAGTTCCGGGGCGATCTTGTCCGCCGGACGGCAGGTGATGGGCTCCTCGTCGCCGATGGCGATCTTCCGGACCTCCGGGTCCACCGGCGCCGGCGGCTGGCCGTAGTAGCCCTGGAAGTACAGGCGGATCTCCTTGGGGATCACCTTCCAGCGCTGACCCGTCAGGACGTTCAGCGTCGCCTGGGTGCCCACCATCTGGCTGCTGGGCGTCACGAGGGGCGGGTAGCCCATGGCCTTGCGCACCACCGGCACCTCCTTCAGCACGTCCTCCAGCTTGTCCAGCGCGTTCTGCTCCTTCAGCTGGTTCACGAGGTTGGAGTACATGCCGCCCGGAATCTGGTAACGCAGGATGTTGATGTTGACGCCCGCCACGGCCGGCAGGAGGGCCTTGTACTTCTCCCGGACCTTCTTGAAGTGCTCGCACACGGGGAGCAGCTTCTCGAGGTCGATGCCCGTATCCAGCTCCCCGCCCGCCAGCGCCGCCACCATGGACTCCGTGGGGGGCTGGCTGGTGCCCAGAGAGAAGGGCGAGATCGCCGTATCCACGATGTCCGCGCCCGCCTCCAGCCCCGCGTAGTACGTCATGGACGCGAGGCCCGTCGTGGAGTGGCTGTGGATCTCGATGGGCAGGCTCACCCGCTCCTTGATGGCCCGGACCAGCTTCGCGCAGTCCACGGGGCTCAACAGGCCCGCCATGTCCTTGATGGCGATGGAGTCCGCCCCCATCTCCGCCATCCTCTGGGCCATCTCCGCGAAGGCCTCCAGGGTGTGGACTGGGGACAGGGTGTAGGAGATGCAGAGCTGGAGGTGCGCCCCCTCCTTCTTCACCTGGTCCGCCGTCGTCTCCACGTTGCGCAGGTCGTTCAGCGCGTCGAAGATGCGGACGATGTCGATGCCGTTGCCCACGGCGCGCTTGACGAACTCCCGCGCCACGTCGTCCGCGTAGTGACGGTAGCCCACCAGGTTCTGGCCACGCAGGAGCATCTGCAGCTTCGTCCTCTTGATTCGGGACCGGATCAGGCGCAGGCGGTCCCAGGGGTCCTCGTCCAGGAAGCGCATGCAGCTGTCGAACGTCGCGCCCCCCCACATCTCAAGGGCCCAGTAGCCCGCCTCGTCCATCCTCTCCAGGACGGGCAGCATGTCCTTCGTGCTCATCCTCGTGGCGATGAGGGATTGATGTGCGTCCCTCAGCACCGTCTCCGTGATGCGAACCCTTCTTGCCTCACCCATCGCAAACCTCCGTGCTCTGTCCGCGGCGCCCCGCGCCACGCCGATTATGTCGATTACTAAGTCTTTTAAGAAAGCGGCCCTCGACAATCCGCCGCCGTTCCGTACCCGATAGAAAAACCCGCGGGGCGTCACCGCGGGGACGCCGACCCGCGACCCCGCTCTCCCTCGTGGAGCAGGCGCTCCTTGGCGCGGTCCCACAGGGCGTCCAGCTCCGCCAGCGAGCGGTCGGACATCGCCCGCCCCTCCCCGGCGGCCATGCGCTCCATCAGCTGAAAGCGGTCCTTGAACTTGGCGCAGACGCGGGACAGCGCCGCATCCGGGTCCACCTTCAGTCGGCGCGCCAGGTTGACGGTCATGAACAGCACGTCCCCCAGCTCCTCCTCCACGTCCCGGGAGTCCCCTCGGCTCGCGGCCTCCCACAGCTCATCCAGCTCCTCGTCCAGCTTGGCGAAGAGAGGGGCCGCGTCGCCATCGGGCCAGTCGAAGCCCACGTGGGCGGCCTTGCCCTGTAGGCGGCTGGCCTTGAGCAGGGGCGGCAGGCCCTCCGGCACTCCCGCCAGGATGGAGAGGTCCTGGTGCTTCTCCTGCCGTTCCTCGGCCTTGATGCGCTCCCAGTTGCGCAGCACCGCGTCGCTGTCGCGGGCCTCCTCCGTGCCGAAGACGTGGGGGTGGCGGCGGATCAGCTTGTCGCATATTCCCCGGACCACATCCCTCATGTCGAAGGCTCCGGCCTCCCGCGCCAAAGAGGCGATGAACACCACCTGGAGCAGCAGGTCCCCCGCCTCCTCCTTCACGCCCGCCATATCGCGCCGCGTGATGGCGTCCGCCAGCTCGTAGGCCTCCTCCGTGATGCAGGACCGCAGGCTCTCCATGGTCTGCTTCCGGTCCCAGGGGCAGCCGCCCGGCGCGCGCAGCCGCTCGATGATCTCCACGATCTCGTCGAAATAGTGCCCGCCCCCGCGCTCCAACTCCTTCAAGACAAAAGCACCTCCGCAGGACGTCGGTTCTTCCGCGCCGTCCGCACATAATGATAACATAGCGCGGAGGGCTTGAGGTCCGCCGTCCGAGGCATAAAAAACGCGGCATGGAGAGCCTCCATGCCGCGGTGCCGTCTTCTGCGCCATCCGGACCCTGCGGCGGGCCGGACTACGAGGCCTGCGATCCCGAACCCCTGTTGTTCTGCTGCATCATCCCAATGATGTTGTTGAGGGTGTTGGCCTGCTGCGACAGCTTGGCGATCCGGTTCTCTGCGCCGGCGTACCGCCTGCGCAGGGCCTCCTGCTTCTCCGCCAGGCGCTTCTGGAACTTCTCCAGGTCCTTGTCGATGTCACTGATCTGTTTGGTGAGGTCCCCGATCTCGCGGGTCAGCGTCCCGGAGGTCCCTCCCGCGGAGGACCTCAGCATCGACTTGCAGTAGGTGTCCATCTCGCCCGCAAAGGACACCATCAACTGCTGGACCTCCTCGGAGTTCCTCGTCATGGCCTTCATGAAGGCCTTGGAATCGAACTCCAGCTTGCCGCTCTTGCCGTAGTCGTCCTTCGTCGTCTTGAGCCCCAGCTGGTAGGCGCCCCTGTAGGTGTAGTCCAGCTTGAGGGCCTTCATGGCGGCCTGGCCGGAGAGGGAAACCTCCGTCTTGTCGGCCGCCCGGACCACAAGCCGATTGCCGTCCACCGAGGCCCTGACGTAGTCCTTCGCCTTCCCATCGTCGTCGTAGTGCAGGGCCGCCGCCACCCCTCCCTTCGAGGTGTCGTTGATCCTCTCCGCGATGGTCTCCAGGGTGTCCTCCGGCTTCACGGGGATATCGGCAGAGCGGTCCCCCACCTTCACGCGCAGGGTCGTCTCACCGGCCAGCCCATTCCGGGCCATCGTGCCATAGAGGGCGTCCGCGCTCTTCCGTTCCTTGAAGGTGAAGGTGTAGTCCTGGGAAACGATGGTGCGCAGGCGGCTCTTGCAGTCGCGCAGGAGCGAGTTGCCGTAGAGTGCGCCCCATCTCATGCGGAAGTCGTTGGCGTTCACCGTGGCCTTGGCGGATTTGTCCAGCTCCTTCTCGGAAGAGCGCGTGTTGATCCAGCCCATCAGGTCGTTGTAGCTCGCCACGAAGCTCTCGATGGCCTTGACCGCCTTCTCCGCGTCTTGTTCCACGTCCATCGACACCTTGCCGACGCCCTTCAGCCTGAGGGTCATGCCCTTGATCAGCTCGTTGCCATAGTCCGCGCCGATGTCGTTGGAGGAGCGCGTCACCTTGTTCCCGTCCAGCAGCATGACGGCGTCCTGCGCCTCCGTGAAGTGCTCCGCGTCCTTCAGGTCCAGCCCCAGGGCGCTCAGGAGCCCCGACCCGTTGTCGGACAGCTCGAAGGTGTTCGCCCGACGCTTGTAGTTGACCGTGAGCTCTTTGCCGTGCTCGGGGAGCCCGGTCCGCGGCGTGGGCGCAGAGGTCTGAGTCCAGGTGAACTTACCCGTCAAATTGTCGTAACCGACCTCCAGGGTCCCGTCCGTGGGGCCAGAGAGGGCATGGCCTGTGTCCGGGTCCAGGTTTCTGAACAAGGAGCCGTATTCCACCCTCGTCACTGTGCCGGTCGCCGTGGAGAACCCGTGGCCCTTCATGTTGAGCGAATCCGTGTTGATGCGACTCGTACTGAAGGTCTTGTCCCCTCCCTCCAGCCCGGAGACGGTGAGCGTGTACGGAACGCCGAGTTTGGGCGCGTTCCAGGCCGCCTCGCGGCGCCACCGCACGAGGGTCGTCCCTCCCGTGGACGCGATGAGGTCGAAGTCTTCGCCCCCCCGATACGTCTTATCCCCCTGAGTGATGACGGCCGTGCCGCCGGCGAGGGTCGCATACGGCGCGTTAACGCTGTCCGTGTCCTCCCGCTTCACCTGGAGGGTGATCTCCTCGTTCTCCGCCGGGTCGTAGGTCACCGTGTACTTCTTGCCGTTCGCCGGTCGGTTGTCGCCCTTCCAGACGATGGACTTGCCCGCCAGGGTGAAGGCGGTGCCGTACTCATAGGAGGCCCCGTCCTCGTCCTTGATCGTGATTTTGGACGTGCCTGCGGCCAGGTTCGCGCTGTTGGGGACGAAGTCCAGCACGGTGCGGTCCAGGAGGTCCCCCGAGGACCGGGTGACCTCCTTGGAGTAGCGGTCGCGCTCCCCCGTCCTATAGGTCACGTGGTAGGTGTCGCCGGCCTTGGCCGTCTGGTCGTCGTACTCGCGCCAGCGGATCTGCTTCCCCACCACGTCGAAGTCCTTGCCGTTCGTCCAGGTCTTGCCGTCCCCCGTGACGATGACGTCGCCGTTCGACAGAGTGGAGGGGTCGATGGGGAGGGTGGAGAGGGCGTCCCAAGACAGGGCGGAGCGCTTGATGACCTCCTTGGAGGTCGTCTCCCCCAGGCCCGTCTTGTCGCTCTTCAGGATCAGCCGCCCGTCCACGACGGAGGCCGTGACCCCCATGGGCGGGTTCATGGTCTTGATCGTCGTGTTGATGCGCTTGGCCAGCGAATCCAGGGTGTCCGAGGCGAGGACCTCCACCTGGGCCTTCCGCCCCCCGGAGCTGATCCAAAGGCGGGTGCTGGTCAGGCCATTCAGAGGGCCTTTTTTGAAGACCTCGGACAGAGAGTCCGAGAAGGAGTTCGACCGCTGCAGCTGGGCTCTGGCCAGCTGCTGGACCTCGAGGTTGTAGACGTTGACCTCCGCGTCGCTCGTGACGGAGGCCGTCAGCACGCCCTTGTAGGACCCGTTCGAGTCCACGCGCTCCACCTTCACCTCCTTGGCCCGGTAGGTCGAGGGCAGCTTCAGCGAGGAGATCGAGGAGTGCATCTTCTGCATCGCGACCTTCATTTCCTCAAAGAGGGTCTTCTTGTTGTTCAGGTTCTTCCGCTTGTTCACCTGAACCTGCGCGGGCCTGGAGGCCATCTCGGTCATCTTCTTGATGATGCCCTCCCAGTCGATCCCCGACGCAACGCCCGACACGGTCGTAGAAGCCATGACAGCAACCTCCTGTTGAATGTGAAATTCGGACGGCGGCGCGGATCCATCCTCGTCCGCCACTTCTCGATATTTTACACCTCATGCGCCGCCCGCTATCCCTTTAAGGTTATCGGCGGCGGGGGCGAAAAGTTGAGGGCCGTCGCGGGGGCGGCGCGCTTGTGCTAGAATACTGAAGGTTTTTCGGATAACCTCGCCCCGCGTCGGGAGGGGAGCGCAAACGGGGGCGGAGGGGCCGCAGCGCCCGGCACCCCCCTGAACGGTTTTGCCGAGGGAACGTCCCCGGCGGTTGACGTCCCCGTCCCGCCTCCGACCCGTCATAATTTTGTTGCTGGAGGAATGTCGCTTGTCCCTTCGAAAAGGCCTTATCGTGTTCGTCCTGCTGGCTTTCGCCGCGAACTCGGTCATCATCGCAAAGAGCGTCAACGCGGAAACCCTGCGCTCGCTCCTTCACGCGGATAAGCTCGCGCTCCTGGGAGCGCTCGGCGTCGTGCTCTTCACCTGGCTGTGCGACGCGGGACGGTTCTGCGCCCTGTCCTGCGCGGCGCAGGAGCGCGTCAGCCTTCCCATGGGGCTCGTGCTGACGTGGCTCAACTACTTCGGCAGCGCCGTCACCCCCATGCAGAGCGGCGGCGGCCCCTTCCAGGTCTACGTCCTGTACAAGAAGGGCGTCGCCATCGGGAAGGGCATCGCCATCACGCTGGTGCGCACGATGCTCACCGTCCTGATCCTGAGCGTCGTGGTGCCCACCGTGCTGGCGATGGACCCGGCGATCCTGCAACGCAGCCCCTTCCTGAAGGGCATCGTCTCCTACGTCTTCGTCGTCATCATCGCCACCTGGGTCTTCATCGCCTTCACCATAGCGCGCCCGAAGGCCTTCAAGCGGCTGGCCAAGGCCCTCATTCTCTGGGGCCGGCGTCTGAAGCTCCTGCACTCCCAGCGGACGATCATCCGCTCGTTTCAGTGGCTGGACCGTGAGATGGACAACTACCTCCTGAACTTCAAACTGCTCTTCCAGTCCCGGTCGGGCCGGCTCTACCTGCTCCTGGCGGCGGCCCTCTCCGTCATGCACCTGCTCGCGCTCTTCACCGTCCTGCCCATCCTGATGCACGCGGTAGGGCTCCCCTTTCGCTACAGCGAGGCCGTGGCCATCCAGGCCGTGTTCATGTTCATCCTCTACTTCGTCCCCACTCCGGGGGCCAGCGGCGTCGCGGAGGGGGGCGGCGCCCTCCTCTTCGGGATGCTCATGCCCTGGAACATGGCAGGCGTCATGGCCATCATCTGGCGCTTCTTCACGGAGTATCTCTCGATCTTCATGGGCGTGGTGGTGGTGGTGCGCATGTTGGGCTGGGGCGTCTCGGAGGACCTGCACCAGGGGGCCGCGCCGGAGGAGGAGGTCCTGAAGGACCAGAGGGCGAAGGGGCCGCGGCCGTGACGCTTCGCGAGCGGGCCTTCCAGCTGAGGGGTGGGCTGTGGACGGCCCTCTTCCTCCTGATCCTGGCCGCCGCGCGCCCGACGCCGCGCTCCGTCGCGCTGGGGCTCGTGCCCGTGGCGCTGGGGCAGCTGTGGCGCCTCTGGGCCGCGGGCTCCATCGGGCGCTACCGGGGGGAGGCCGTGGGCGCGGAGCGGCTGGTCACCTGGGGGCCCTACGCCCTCATGCGCAACCCCCTCTACTTCGGCAACGGCCTCATCGGGCTGGGTTGGGGACTGATGGCCGGCCCCTGGGCTGCGGGCACCTTCCTCGCAGGCTTCGTCCTCCTCTACAGTCTCGTCATCATCCCCCACGAGGAGTCCTTTCTCCTTCAGAAGTTCGGGGAGGAGTATCGCACCTATCGGACGCGCGTCGGGGCCTTCTTCCCCCGATCGTGGCCGGGGACGGTTCGCGGTCCCTTCAGCTGGGCGGTCCTCCGCCGGAGCGAGGTCCACACGGTCCTGAGCACCGTCGTCGGGACGCTCCTCATCGCGGCGAAGCTGCTCCTGCCCTAGGGCTCCCCTTCGCCGCCATTCCAGGGCTCTGTGCTATACTGTATCCGGACGCGGCCCGTCCGGGAAGGAGAGGACACCATGGACCCAAAGAAGAACGATTCCGGCAGGGATATGACCGTCAACGACCTCATCTCGGCGATCTCCATGACGGAGTACCCGCAGTACATCCTGGACGCGCTCTCCCGCATCCAGGGCTGGATGCGGGACACCATCAACGCGCCGGCCAACCGTGGCATCGACCCCTTCTCGGCCCTGTTCGAGGGCGAGGAGGAGGACGACGAGGGCCCCGGCGTGGACACGCTCTTCGAGAGCCTTGAGGAGCTGGAGGAGTACGTCGACCTGATCCCCAACACCCACCGCCCCGACGGCAGGGCGGACGTGATCGTCGTGAGCCTGACGCCGCCCCCGGACTACGAGAGCGGCCTGCGCACGGCCATCGACTACGCGGCGCTCTTCAACCGCCCCAACTGCAAGCGCGTCTGGATCGTGAGCGACACCTTCATCTTCGACGACGTCGTGCGCTACGCGGCCCACGTGGACGCGCTGACCGAGCAGGGCGTGACGCTGCGCTTCATCCTGGTGACCCCCTGGGGGTGGGTCGAGCTGCCGCTCAGCGGCGCTGCGGCCTCGCGCCAGCAGTTCACCTGGCGCAGCCAGCTGAAGGACGGCACGGGGAAGAAACGTCAATAGCCGGATTTGAAACGCGGGATCGACGGGATCGATCCGGGCGGCGGCCTGCGGGCCGCCGCTTTTTTGTCGAAGGCGGGCGCCATGAGGGCAAAAAAACAAAAAAAAAGGAGGACGCCCAAAAGCGGCGTTCCTCCTGTCGTGTTTTTCGTCCCTGAAACGGTCGTCCCGAAACCGCTTAACGCTTCGAGAACTGCCTCTTGCCGCGAGCGCCCTTCTGGCCGAACTTCTTGCGTTCCACCATGCGGGGGTCGCGCGTCAAGAACCCCTCCTTCTTCAGGACGGGCCGCAGGTCCGGGTTCATCCGGATGAGGGCGCGGGCGATCCCCATCCTCACCGCTCCGGCCTGTCCGGACAGGCCGCCACCCGATGCGTTGACGAAGACGTCCACCTTGCCCTCGAGGCCCGCCGTCTTGAGCGACTGCGTCGCCAGCGACTGCCACACGAGGCGCGGGAAGTAGTCCTCCACCGTCCGATCGTTGATCTTCAACTCGCCGCTGCCGGGGCAGAGCCTGACGCGGGCCAGGGCGTTCTTGCGGCGGCCGGTCCCCCAACTAAAAGTGCTGTTCATCTGAGTATCCTCCTGTCCAAAAACTATACGTCAAGCGTCTCGGGGGCCTGGGCGGCGTGGGGGTGGCTGGGGCCCGCATAGACCTTGAGCTTGCTCGCATACTTCAGACGATTGCGGGGAAGCATCCCGCGCACCACGTGCTCCAGCAGAAATTCAGGCTTCTCCACCACCAGCCGCGCCCAGGGGATGGCCCTGTAGCCGCCGGGGTGCCCCGTGTGATAGTGCCACTTGGACTGCGTGGCCTTCTTGCCGGTCATCTTCACCTTCTCGGCGTTGATCACCACAACGTAATCCCCCGTGTCCACGTGGGGGGTGTAGGTCGGCTTGTTCTTGCCCGTCAGAATGCGGGCGATCGCGGACGCCAGACGGCCAACCGGCCGATCCGCCGCGTCGATAACGTACCACTTTCTCTCCACCTGACCTGGCTTCACCAGGTAGGAACTGCTGCCTGCCATCTTGCTTCCTCCTCAAAATCGCCCCGGAGAGGGACGTCATGCTGTGAAACGCGGATAGCGAAGTGCCCTGAGGCAAAAAACGATCTATGGAACCGAAATCAGGCAGCGCGCCCCGGGACCGCGATAACGCCGGCGCCGCACTCCTTCCGGAGGGATTTGTGGCAGGGGGCCATCCCTCGAAGGCGCAGCGTCCGAAGTTCCGTCCCTGGCGCTTGACCCGAAAACTTTTCTATTGTATACGAACGAGGCGGTCGTTGGCAAGTATCCCCGGCAGCCTTCCGCGCTTTGCCACGGGCACGCCGCTGACCTCCTTCAGGTCCATGGTCATGTCCATGGGCTCCGCGTGGGCGATGTAGCTCCCCACGCCGAACACGTCCGCCCCAACGGCGGCCAGCTCCGCGATGCGGGCCGGCGTCAGCCCGCCGGAGACGACGATCTGGACCCCGTTGAAGCCCGCACGGTCCAGGCGGCAGCGCGTCTCGCGCACCAGGTCCACCGTCACGCCCCCCCGTTCGCCCGGAGTGTCCAGGCGGACGGCGTCCAGCCGATCCCCCAGCGCATCCGCGAGGCGCAGGGACTCCTCGCACTCGTCCTTGAAGGTGTCCACCAGAAAGACGCGGCCGATCCCCCTGGGGACCACTGCGTCGTAGGCGTGCGCCAGCTTCAGCGTGTCCCCGACGATCAGCACCGCCGCGTGGGGCACCGTGCCTGAGGGCTCCCGGCCGCGGAGCTTAGCGCCCAGCACCGTGCTGGCCCCGGCGCAGCCTCCGGGGGTCACGGCCACGGCGTCCATCACCGTCGCCACGGCCGGATGGAGGTGCCGCCCCCCGAAGGAGAGGACGGGCTTGCCGCCCGCGGCGTCCACGCACTCCCGCGCCGCCGTGGCCCAGCCGCAGGAGCTGGCGAGTATCCCCAGCATGGTGGCCTCGTAGACGCCGAAGGCGCCGTAAGGCCCCCGGATGCGGACCAGGGTCTCCTTCGGGGAGAAGCGCTCCCCCTCCGGGAGGGCCTCCACCTCGACGGGAAGGCCGCGCAGGAGCTCCATCAGCTCGTCCAGTCCGGCGAAGAGGCCGTGGGTGCGCGTGAAGATCTCCGCCGCGACAGGCGTGTCCAGACAGCCCAGCGACGCCAGGATATCCCGCGTGTTGACGAAGTAAACGTCCGTTGTCGCGCCAGAGCGGATCTCCTCGTGGGTCGCGCTCAGGAACCGCCCCTTTTCAACCTTGAAGTCCGCCACGTCCTTCAGGGACCCCAGCATCTGCACCGCCCCTCTCTGAATCGTCCATTCCAGCCTTCGCCGGCGGCGGCCCGCGCTACAGGACCGCCAGGAGGAGCGAGGTGAGCATGAAGACCCCCGCCAGGCCGATCGTGAGCTTCGTCAGGCCGGTGAATCGCTGCCACTGCCCCGTATCCGCCTGAGTGCCTCCGCCAAACACGCCGGTGAAACCGCCCTGTTTGCGCTGCTGCGCCAGGACCGCGATCATCATCAGGATCGCGACAACAACGTGTACGATTGACAGCAAAGTACGCAAAGAAATTCCTCCCAATATTCGCCGTTCTGATTCGTCCTCCCCGCAGCCCATGGCTTCAGGGAAAATCCACATTTTTATTCTACCACACAAAGCCCACGGCGCCGCGGGCGCACGCCCCGTATTTTGCCTGAGCCTCACTGCATCAGGATCTCCAGGAGGTTCCTCAGCGCGGCGGCACGGTGGGAGATGGCGTTCTTCATCCTCGGGGGGATGGCGGCAAAGGAGGCGCTCATGCCGTCGGGGAGAAAGAGGGGGTCGTAGCCGAAGCCCCCCTTCCCCTCCGGCGCCGTCGCGATGCGCCCGAGGCACTCGCCCTCGGAGATCAGCGTCCAGCGATCGGGGATGGCCAGGGCGAGGGCCGCCACGAACCGGGCCCGCCGGTCGAGACGCCCCTCGAGGCGCGACAGGAGCCAGTCGTTTCGCGCCTGGTCCGGACCGGGGACGATTCGGGCGGAGAGCACCCCCGGCGCCCCTCCCAGGATATCCACCTCAAGCCCGCTGTCGTCCGCAAGGCTCGGCAGCCCGGTGGCCCAGGCCCAGGCCTGGGCCTTCAGGCGCGCGTTTTCGGCATAGCAGGTCCCCGTCTCCTCCACCTCGATCTGCGCCATCTTCGGCGCAAAGATCAGCTCCCCCACCACCTCCCTGGGCAGCATGGCCGCGAACTCGCGATACTTTCCCCGGCTGCCCGTGGCCAGGACCAGGCGTTCGACGAACATGACCGTCAGGAGCGGGAGGGCATCTTCCAGACCACCGTCAAATCCACGGGGCCTCCGGGATTTGGGGACCTGGAGTCGATGAGGAAACGGACCTGGACGACGGGCTCGAAGTTCTCCTCCATGGTGCGCACGATGGCCGTGAGCAAGAGGAGGCTCTCGCGCTGCCCCATGGAGGCGAGAGCCGACACGAAGGCGGACGAGAGGTCCAGGTAGGCGGTCTCCGCGCTGCGGAAGACGTGCAGGACGGAAACCTTGTCCGCGCCCGGCACCCCGCTCAGAGCGAGGACCGACTTCACCGCCTCCGCCATGTTGTCCTCCTTGAGCCGGGAGACGAAGCTCTTCCGCACGGGCTCCGCGATCCTTCCGTCCTTCACGGAATAGAGCTTCAGCGATACCTGCTGGACGTTTCCGCTCCGGGCGGCGGCGGCTTCCCTGTCCCGCTCGACGGCCGCGTTCAGCTTCGCCAGATCGCTCTGGTTCTCGACGCGGTTCTCAGGCTTCAGCAGGAGCTTCTCATTCAGGGCGTCCATCACCCAGGACGTGCCGAGGTAACCCGCCACAAAACAGAGGAGGATAACGCCCAGCCAGGAGAGAACCCGCAGCATGAGAGGGGCGTCCTTCCGCCTCTGGGTGGGGCGCTGGTCCCTGCGGGGGCGTTTCGGCCTCCTTCCGATCTCATCCTCGTACTCATCCCGATAGGGGCTTCGGCGTACCATCTCTCGATCCTCTCCCTCACATGATTCGTTGAAAACGTCCCGGCGCGGTCGGGGCGGCCCGCCCCAGTCCCCCTTCAAGTCTTAATTCAGGTACTTTGCGACCCCGGCAGCCATCGCTTCGGCGATGCGGGCCTGGTAGCCCGGATGAGCCAGGAGCTTGGCCTCCGTCGCGTTCGTCACGAAGCCCGTCTCCAGGAGGACGGCCGGCATCCCGGCCCCCCTCAGCACGAAGAAGGGCGCCTGGGCGACCCGCTTCATGGGGATTCCGTCTCCCTTTCCGGCCGCAAACAGTGCTTCGGCAAGCCCCGTGCTCTCGCTGATCTTGTTGTTCTGCTGCATGTCGCCCAGGATCTGAAGCAGGACCTCCGTCCGGCGGTCCGACGCCTGGCCGGCGTGGCTCTCCTCCGCCAGCTCCCGATTCTCGATCCTGGCCAGGGTCAGGGCGTCCTTGTCCGTCGGCAGGGCCATGAGGTAGATCTCAAAGCCCGACGTGCGCTTCACCGAGGGCAGCGCGTTGGCGTGAACGCTGACGAAGACGTCCGCCTGCTCCTTGTTGGCGATATCCGTCCGCTCCTGCAGCGTCAGGTAGACGTCCGTCCGGCGCGTCATCACGACGTCGATGCCGCGCGCGTTCAACGCCTTCTCGAGGGCCAGGCCGATCGCGAGGTTGATGTCCTTCTCCCTCACGCCGTTGGCGCTGGCACCCGGGTCCTTACCGCCGTGGCCGGGGTCCACCACCGCCAGCTTCCGCCCCCCCTGCCGCCCTCGTGCGGGGCCCTTCGGAGGGGCCTGGGGGACCGGCTTCCTCTCCTGAGGCGCCGTGATCGTCGTCTCGACCTCCACCGCAGGAGCGGGCGCCGGACGCGGCACCTCCTGAATGCGCGTCTCAGGGGAAAAGAAGAGGTCGAAGACGATCCGGCGGGGGGCGTCCAGCACCATCTTCTCCACCCGAAGGCTGTCGGAGGTGAACGTCAGCTCTGCGCCCCCCTCGCCCTTCTTCAGCTCCGCCTCCACGTTCCTGTAGGGGGACGGAAGCCCCTCCAGGTCCGCTCTGGCAGAGGCGAAGAGGGCGCGGAGGACGCCACCCTCCATCCGCACTTCGGGGTCCGCCCCGTCGCTGGCGTCCGCAACGACGCGGATGCGCCCGGAGGACGTGCTCCAGCGCAGCCCCTGCAGCTCCCCTCCGTCCAGGCTGGGGTGGGCGGGCCGTCGGCCGGGGGCGTCCTTCCGGAAGGTCTCGAACCGCTCCTGGCGACGCGCCGGCTGCTGCGCGACCGGGGCACCTCCTCGATCGGAGGCCGGGCTTGCCGCAACCTTTTCCGACTCCGGCGGAGGGGCGTCCGCGCGAACGGCGGCGGGCTCCTCCGGCCCCGCAGGCTCTGGCTCCACCGCGGCATTGCGATCCGCCTGAAAGCGCAGGCGGTTCCGCTCGCCCTCCCCGGCGGCCCTCTGAAACAGGGCAGCGGCGCTCCCCGCATCCAGCCAGCATCGACCGTCCCGCTCGAAGGGGGCGTCCGAAAGGGGCACGAGGTAGATGTCGCGCCACGCCACCGCGGCGTTCATCACCACCCGAAGGCGGACGTCGTCGCGGACCAGCTGGAGTTCCTCCCCGCTCCGCAGCCCCGTGAAGCCCAGGAGGGCGCCCACGTCCTCCAGGCACACCCAGGCCCCCGCCCGCGGACCCGTCGTCGTGGCGACGGAGCCCAGGACCTCCTCCCCCCGATAGAGGGAGGCGCTGGCCAGGGCGGGAGCGGGCGACAGGGAGCAGCAGAACGCCAGGACGAGACAGGCCAGAAGGGCCCTCGAGCGAAAACTCATGTCACGCCCCCGCGGCGTTCACCGCGCAGGCGACCGCGCGGGGAGCCAGGGGAATCCGTCTCCCGCCCCGGCCCGAAGGGAGCGCCTTGCCGCAGGACCGCTCATCCAATTTACAGGGCTGCAACAGCAACACCTCCGAAGTTTCGAGTCGGACGGCCCGATCAGCGGCCGCCGCAAAAGCGGGCCCAGGGGAGGAAGTCGTCCTCCACCAGGCGGCCGGCCACGCCGGTCGCGTCTCCGGCCCGCCCGTGAAAGTCCGTGCCCGCCGTCCTGTAAAGGCCACGGTGGCCGGCCTCCATCATGCAGCGGAGGGCGTCCGCAGAGGAAGAGCCTCGGGACCAACACTCCACGCCCCACAGGCCACAGCCCTTCAGCCGGTCCATCACCGGGCCCAGGGCGTCGGGGTCCGAAAGGGAGGCCAGGGGGTGCGCCCAGACGGGGAGCCCTCCGGCCTCGAGGATCACCCGAACCGCCTCCTCTGACGGAAGGAGCTCCCTGGGGACGAAGGCCGCCCCTCCCTCGCCCAGGTAGCGCGCGAAGGCCTCCTGAACCGTGGGGACGCATCCCCTGTCCACCAGCGCGCGGGCGATGTGGGGGCGTCCGACGGCGCCCCCGCCCGCGCGTGCCTCGGCGTCCGCCAGCGTCACGGGAACCCCCAGGCCTTGAAGCCGCGAACAGATGGCCACGTTGCGCGCCTCCCGCGTCCGGATGAAGCCGTCAAGGGCACGGGTCAGGGCCGGGGCTTCCAAATTGAAGCGGTAACCAAGGATGTGCAGCTCGTCCCCGTTCTCGAAACGCGACGAGAGCTCCACTCCCGACACGGCGCGGATGCCCCGCCGGCGGCATCCGGCAAGGAAGGCCGGAACCCCCAGGACGGTGTCGTGGTCCGTCAGGGCAGCGACGGCGACCTTATTGAGGGACAACAAACGCACCAGTTCCGACGGACTGAAGGCGCCGTCGGAACTGGTGCTGTGCGTGTGGAGGTTGACGCGGATCAAGGGCTATTCGTTCTCCTCCTGGAGGATCTGATCCAGCTCGAAGAGCGCGGAGACGTCCAGCAGGAGGATCAGGCGGTCGTCGGTGGGCTTGGCCACCCAGAGGACATAACGCTTGTCCATGGCCGAGGAGAGCTTCGTCGCCGGTTCCAGCTGGGTGTCGTAGATGGTGCGCACCTCCCGGACCGAATTCACGATGATTCCGAACATGACGTCGTTGACGGAGAGCACGACGATGCGGGCCTCGTCCGTGAGGGGCGTGGAGGGCATCCCGATCTTGAGCTGCATGTCGAAGACCGGCACGATGGTGCCCCTCAGGTTGATGACTCCGCGGATGTAGGCGGGGGCGTTCGGCACCCGCGTGATGAACGAGGGGACCCGGACGATCTCACGGACGAGGTTCACGTCCACGCCAAAGTCCTCGCTGCTCAACGCAAAGACGAGGTTGATGTGCTCCTCGCCCAGAGATTCAACGTCGACGTCCTTGGGATCCTGCCTGGGATCGTTGGCCGCTTCCGCCACGCTCCCGGCCCTGACCTGTCCGGTCAAGGTCCCTTCCGTCAAAAGCTGTTCAGTCAAAACCCATTCGCCTCCTTACGGACGCACGCAGGGCATCCGTTCTTCCGCGCCGGCCCCGGCGGGAAATCTCGTCGTTTATTATAACGCATCTCCAGATCGTTTGGGAAAGGGGCGCGGCGCCGGCCCCGTCACTTCTCGTCGTCGGAGAGGTCCAGGATTCCCTCCTCCACCGCTTCCTCGCCCGGCACCTCTGCGTCCTCCAGTGCCGGCATGGGGCCGGGCACGCCATCGGGCTCGTCCGCGGGCAGGCCGTCGTCGTCCTCCGCGCCCTCCGGCTTGAAGCCGATGCCCCTGCCCACCTCGGCCAGGATCTCCTTCACGATCTCCTCCTGCAGCGCCGGGTTCGTCGACAGGAACTTCGCCACGGCGTCCTTGCCCTGCCCCAGGGTCTCGCCCTTGTAGGCCAGCCAGGAGCCCTTCTTGTGGATGACGCCGTAGTCCACCGCCATGTCCACCACGGCGACGCCCATGGGGATGCCCTGCCCGTAGATGAGGCTCGTGTGCCCCGTGCGGAAGGGGGGCGCCAGCTTGTTCTTGACCACCTTCAGGAAGAGGTCGTGCCCGATGGTCACATCCCCCTTGTCGATCTTCCTGCCGCGCCGGACCTCGAGCCGGACGGAGGAGTAGAACTTGAGGGCCCGCCCTCCCGTCGTCGTCTCCGTCGGGCCCGCCCCGTAGCCGGTGGAGATGAGGGCGCGCAGCTGGTTGATGAAGATGACGATGCAGTTCGTCTTCGCGACCACCGAGGTGAGGCGCCGCAGCGCGTAGGACATCAGGCGCGCCTGAAGCCCCAGCTGGCTCTCGCCGATCTTGCCGTCGATCTCCGCCTGAGGCGTCAGGGCCGCCACGGAGTCCACCACCACCAGGTCTACCGCGCCGCTTCGGACCAGCGAGTCCAGCACGAAGAGCGCCTGTTCTCCGCTGTCCGGCTGAGAGAGGTAGAGGTCCTCCACCTTCACCCCAAGCGTCGCGGCAAGGCGCGGGTCCAGCGCGTGCTCCGCGTCGATGAACGCGGCGATCCCCCCCGCCTTCTGCGCCTCCGCGATGCCGTAGAGGGCCACGGTGGTCTTTCCGGAGCCCTCCGGCCCGAATATCTCGATGATGCGCCCCCGCGGGTACCCTCCGATGCCGAGGGCGACGTCCAGGGGCAGCACCCCCGACGGGATCACGCTGACGTTGGCTCGCGCGGCATCGCCAAGGCGCATGATGGCCCCTTCCCCGAACTTCGATCGTATCTCGCCGATCGCCTCATCCAGTATCTCCTCACGGGTCTGGGGCGCCTTCTTCTTCGCCAAAAAACTCACTTCCTTCGCATGAAATTTGCCTTATCCCCTACGCCGTCGCATCCCCCAGGGCGCCGGGCTCGAAACACGGCATCAGCGACGGCCGTCCGTCCCGGACCATCCGCCAGAGCTCCGCCATGGCGCAGCTCACGGCAGAGCGGCGCACCTCCTCCCGCCCTCCGCGAAAGAGGCAGTGGAAGGCTCTGCTCTCCGCCCTACCGTTCTTCCTGCGGGACGCCAGCCCAAACCACACGCCGCCCACCGGCTTGAGGGGCGTTCCGCCACCGGGGCCGGCAACGCCCGTCACGGCGACGGAGAAGTCCACCCCACAGAACCACAGCCCGCCGCGGGCCATGGCCTCGGCGCAGTCCTGGCTCACCGCGCCGAACTCCTCCAGGAGCCCCCGCGGCACCCCCAGGAGCCTCTCCTTCATCTCGTCGCTGTAGGTCACGACGCCGCCCCTGAAGACCTCGGAGCTTCCGGGGACCTCGGTCAGCGCCCCCTGGAGCAGGCCGCCGGTACAGGACTCCGCCGCCGTGACGGTCCTGCCCTGCCGGCGCGCCTCCCAGAGCACCGCCTCCGCCAGGGAGCGGCAGCCCAGCGGCAGCGCGTCGGAGAAGCGGGACCGCACCAGGGCCTCGGCGTCGGCCACGCGCACGGGGTCCCCCCGGATCACCAGCTCCACCTGCGGGAAGGCGGGCAGGACGGAGACGTGGAGCTCTCCGTCCCCGACGACCTCCGGGATCCGCTCGACGACGACGGTCTCCGGCAGGCCCAGGACGATGACGGAGGCCCAGCGGCAGGACCCGGCGAACAGGTCCGGCAGCTCCTGCCGCGCCATGGCCGCATACTCCATGGGGACGCCCGGAAGGGCCAGCACGCGGGTGGAGTCCCGACTGAAGGCGATGCCCAGGGCGGAGCCCTCCGGGTTGTAGACGGCCCGCGCCGCCTCCGGGATCATGGACTGGGTGTCGCGGGTCCTCTCAAAGAGCAGCCGCCTCTCCCCAAAACAGCGGCCGACCACCTTATCGTACAGCGAATCGGACCTGAGGGGACACCCCAGGTAGCGCGCGAGGGCGGAGCGCGTTCGGTCGTCGTGGGTGGGGCCGAGGCCTCCCGACAGGACCAGCAGGTCCGTCCTCCCCACCCATCGGCCGAGGACGTCCAGGATCGCCTCATCCCCGTCGGGGATCGTCTCCAACCGCTCCACGGTCCAGCCGGCATCGTGCAGATGCCGGGCCAGAAAGGCGCAGTTTTCCTCCCGCCTCAACCCGCCGAGAAGCTCATCGCCGACGGCCACCAGCACCGCGGAGTTCATTCGCCTCACCTCCCAAGCTCGACCACGAGGCCGTACAGCCATCCAGACCGCAGAAAACAGCTGTTCAACGCCTGAAGGAACAGGTTCACCATGGCGCCGCCGACGAGGTCGTCCGCCATGATCCCGACGCCGCCCGGAAGGCGCTCCGCCGCCGAGACGGGAAAGGGTTTGAGGATGTCGACGATCCGGAACAGGAAGAAGCCCGGCAGGATGAAGGAGGGCGGCAGCAGGAGGAGCGACAGCCACATGCCCGCCACCTCGTCGATGATCACGCAGGCCGGGTCCGTCTCGCCCAGCGCCCGCGAGGCCCCCTCCGAGGCCCACAGGCCGATCAGGCTCACCAGGAGGACCCCCCACCAGGGGACGGGGACGAGGGCGCTGACCAGGCAGGCTGCGGCGGACCCCGCCGTGCCCGCGCCGGACCCCAGCTCTCCGCCCTTCCTCCAGACGCGGAAGCCCAGTCCGAAGAGGGTGGCTGCCTCCACCGAAAGCGGGCGCCTCACAGCCGCGCCTCCAGGGTCCCGAAGAGGTCGCATTCCTCGCAGTCCGTCACGCGCACCCGCACGAGGTCCCCCCGCGCTGCCGTGCCCGCGGCGCAGACCGCGCCGTCCACCTCCGGGGCATCCCGGTAGGACCGCCCCCAGACCTCGCCTTCGGAGCCCCCCTCCGGTGGCTCGGCGTCCTCCACCAGGACGTCCAGGTCCCGCCCCAGGAAGAGCTCGCTCCGGGCCTGGGTGATGCCCGCCTGGAGCTCCATCAGGCGGGCGTAGCGCTCCTCCGCCGTGCTGCGGGGGACCTGGTCGGGGAAGGAGGCCGCCGGCGTCCCCTCCTCCGGCGAGTAGACGAAGGCACCCACCCGGTCCAGCTCCGCCTCCTCCAGGAAGTCCAGCACTCGGCCGAACTGCCGCTCCGTCTCCCCAGGAAAGCCCGTCATGATCGTCGTCCGGATGGCGAAGAGAGGGTCGTTCTCCCGAACGTGGCGGAATATCCGGCGGATGTGCTCACCGGTGGTGCGGCGGTTCATCCGGGCCAGGACGTCGTCGTCCACGTGCTGGATGGGGACGTCCAGGTAGCGCAGGACGGTCCGGCGCCCGCAGAGGAAGTCCACCAGGTCCTCCGTCATGCGGTCCGGGTGCATGTAGAGCAGGCGCACCCACACCCCCTGCGGCAGCTCGGCGTCCAGCGCCGTGAGCAGGCGGCGGATGCCCGGCTCGCCGTAGAGGTCCGTCCCGTAGGCCGTCAGGTCCTGCCCCACGAGGCAGAGCTCCCGCGCGCCTTCGCGGCAGAGCGCCAGGGCCTCCCCGACGAGGTCCTCCACCGGCGCGCTCCGCAGCCGCCCGCGGATCAGGGGGATCGCGCAGTAGGAGCAAAAGGTGTCGCAGCCCTCCCCCACCTTGAGGTAGCGGGTCCAGGGCGCGCCCTCCCCCAGGGCGACGCGGCGGCGGACCCTTCCGGGAACCGCACCCCTGTCCGCTCCGGCAAGCCAGTCCACGATCCGGTCCCAGTCCTCGGCCCGCGCGAACAGGTCCACGCTGGGCAGCTCCTTCCGCAGCTCCGCCTCGTAGCGGTTCACGAGGCACCCCGCCACGACGATGTGCCTCAGCGTCCCGGCTCCCTTCATCGCTTCGAGGTCCAGGATCGCGTCCACGTTCTCCTTCACCGCGTCCTGGATGAAGCCACAGGTGTTGATGATGCCCACCTCTGCCTCGTCCGCGCTGGCCACGATCCGGTGTCCCGCGGACACGAGGCGCCCTCCAAGGCGCTCGCTGTCCACCGCGTTCTTGGCGCACCCCATCGTCAAAAGGAAGACGTTCAAGTCAGCGCTCCATCCCGCAAAAGTTCCGCGACACCTACTTGCCCCCGGACTTCCGGACGGTCCCGTCGGGCAGGTAGAGGTACGTCTCCGACTTCTTGGACCCCTTCGGGTTCGCCGGGCCCAGCTCCCTGCCGTTCAGGATCACCTCAGCCGCGTTCGGCCGACCGTAGACCACGCGGGCCTGGGCCGGAAGGTCCCAGGAGACCACGTTCCCGCGCTTCAGGGTCTGGGAGAAGACCAGCTCCTCCCCGATGGTCACCCGCATCCAGACGTCCGCCTTCGCCCGGATGGCGAGCGAGGGCTTCGGCTGCGGGGCAGGCTTCTCGGCCTTGACGGGCGCGGCGGAAACCGGTGCGGCCTCCATGGAGGCCACGTCCAGGGACAGCGCGTCGACGGAGAGGACGTCCAGGGATGCCTCCCTGCCCCGCTCGTCCACCGAGGCGTTCTGAGCGAAGCGCCAGAAGGGATCGGAGAGGAGGTTCTTCAGCGAGAGGTCGCCGCTGCTCCAGGCGTACCACACGTAGCCGCCCGTGCCCAGGAGGGCGGCCAGCAGCACCAGGAACAGCCAGAAGTGCGACACCGGCTTGAAGCCCTTGGGGAAGCCGCTGCTCCCCAGGAAGTTCGGCGCGGGCTCCGGCCTGTGGGGCTGCACCCGCTTCAGCTGCGCCATGAAGTCCTCCTGGAGGTCCGCGCCTCCGACGGTCTTCAGGTAGGTGCGGATAAAGCCCTTGATGTAGATGGGCTCCGGGAAGCCGTCGTAGTTCCCCTCCTCGATGCCGCGGAGAAACTCGAGGCGGATGCGCGTGCGCTCGTAGACGTCCTCGATGGTGAGGTTCGCCTCCTCGCGCCGCTCTGCGGCCATGCGCCCCAACTCCCTTAAAGCGTTATCTCGCTCCAAATCCGGCATTGGAGAGAGCCTCCTTCACTTTTGATCTCATCCTGTCCAGACAGGCCGCGGGGTCCGGGCTGTTGAACACGGCGCTTCCGGCGACCACCACGTCGCACCCGGCCAGGACGGCCCTGCCGACGTTCTCCTCCTTGAGGCCCCCGTCCATCTCGATCAGCCAGGACCAGCCGCGGGAGGCCCTGAGGCCGGCCAGCTCCCGCGTCCTGTCGAGGGATTCCTCGATGAAGCCCTGCCCCCCGAACCCCGGCGTGACGGACATCACCAGCACCAGGTCCACGATGCCCAGCACGGGGCGGATCCTCTCCACGGGCGTCGCGGGTCCGATGGCGATCCCCGCCCGAACCCCGGCCCTTCGGATGGAGGAGAGCTCCGCGTGCAGGAGCTGAGGCTCGACCTCCGCGTGGACGGTGACGAGGGAGGCGCCGGCGTTCAGGAACAGCGGCAGAACCACGTCCAGCCGGTCCGTCATCAGGTGGACATCGATAAAGGCGTCGGGCCAGCGGCGGCGCATCGCGGCGGCGACGGCCGGGCCGAAGGACAGGTTGCGCACGAAGTGCCCGTCCATGACGTCCAGGTGCAGCCAGTCGTGCCGCCCGCCGAGGGACTCGACGGACTCCGCGATGCGCAGGGGGTCCGCCCCCAGCACGGAGGGCGCAAGGAGGACCCTTCGGCCCCTGCGGCTCTGCCCGCCCGCGTTCCTGCCGTCCTCAGTCTTATCCATGGGAATTAACACCTTCCTGAAAAGACTCTGCCCGACGACCGGAGCCGCCGGGGCTCGTTTTCTATTTGTGCTTCTCCTGCCAGACGCGCTTGTCGCCGAGGTAGACGCTCACGACGCACTCCCCCGTGTAGGGAGCCTCGACCTGCACGTTCTCGCCGCTCCTGGCCTGACGGTTCAGGACGTCGCGCCTTCCCGACGGGTCGGTGACCTCGATGCGGAGGCTCATGGGGCTGGTGAGGGGCGGCACCTGATAGCGCACCCGGGCCACCTTGCCCCCCGCGGGCGTCCGCTGCTGCGGCGTCGGGGCCGGCGCAGCCTGACGCGCCGCCTCGCCCTCCCCGCCGGGGCGCAGCGTCCGCCTCTCCTGGTCGAACACGCTGAGGTTCGGGTCGGCCTCCCTGATGGGCGTGTCGGTCGGCGTGGCGGTCCCGTCCCCGATGAACACGTCCCCCTGTCCCGGCACCTTCACCACCAGGGGCGCAGGACCCGACGCCGCGGGCCTTTCGGCGGACTCCGGCCCCTGCGGCACCTCGACGCGGCGCACGATGCCGCCGGCCCTCCTGCCGTCATCGGGCGTCGGACTCGCCTCCACGTAGCCGGCCGGCCGCCGCAGCGTCGCGATCTTCAGCTGGACGCCGGCCCCCGCCGCCAGGGACGTCCCCGCCCCAGGCCGGGTCTCGATGGCCAGCCCCTCCGGCATGAGGGGACTGTAGACCTTCTCGACGGCCTCCACCTTCAGGCCGCTGGCCTCCAGGAGGGCGCGGGCTTCCCCCTCGCCCAGGCGGTTGACGTCGGGGACCCTCACGGTGCCCTCCGGTCCCGCCCCCCCCTCGCTCATCAAGAGGTCGATCTTCCGGGACACGGGGACGTTCGCCGGAGACGCGGGGCTCTGGGCGACGACCGTTCCGCCCGGCTGGCTGCCGTCCCGGATGCGGAGGACGTCGCCCAGGGAGAAGCCCTCCTCCTTCAGGCGGCCCTGCGCGCCGGCAAGGGTCTGGCCGCGGACGTCCGGCACGGCGTGGAGCTCCCCGCCCCGGCTGACCTGCAGGACCACGACCTGGCTCCTTCGGGCCCTCGTCCCCGGCTCCGGGGACTGTCCCAGGACGCGGCCCTCCGGAAGCGACGAGGCCACCGGCTCGACCTGCACGACGAACCCCAGCCGCTCCGCCTCCGCCACGGCGTCCACGACGGTCCGCTCCCTCAGGGGCGGAATGACCAGCTCCCCCGCGGGCCGAAAGAACACCGTGTAGAAGGCGACGGCCCCCGACGCCAGAATTATCAGCACCACAAACAGCAACGTCCAGCGGATCATCTTGCCCAAGGTCTCAGGCCTCCGTCCTCTTTTATCCTCATGACAGCCTCATCGTCGCCGCGCAGTAAAAGCCGTCCAGCCAGGGGTTTTCAGGCCAGATGTACGTCCCCCACGGGCGTCCCCGGCGGAAGGGGGGCCCCTCGGGGCGCGCGGGAAGCTCCGCGCACTCCGGGTGGGCCTCAAAAAAGTCCGCCATCACGCTCTCGTTCTCTCCCCGCAGGAGGCTGCACGTGACGTAAAGTATAATACCACGGGGCGCGGAGAGCGCAAAAGCGCGTTCCAGAAGCGCCCTCTGAGCGGCCGCAAGCCGGTCCAGCTCCTCCCAGGTCAGGCGCCACTTGGCCTCCGGCTTTCGGCTCCAGGTGCCGCTGCCCGAACAGGGCGCGTCCAGCAGGATCAGGGACGGCGCCTCCTCCGGCTCGAGCTTCAGGGCGTCGCCGCACCGCAGCCGGGCTCTGCCCTCCACGCCGAGCCGCCGCACCTCCCGGAGGGCGCTTCGATGCCGCCCCTCCGACAGCTCCCAGCCCTCGAGCCGGGCCTCCGGACAGGCGGACAGGATCTGAGCCGCCTTGACGCCGCGGCCGCAGCACATGTCCAGGATCAGGCCGCCCCTGTAGCAGCGCCGCACCATGTCCGCCACCAGCATGGATCCTTCCGTCTGCATCGTGGCGAGCCCCTCGTCGAAGCCCGGCACCTCCGTCGGCAGGAGGGTGTCCTTCAGCCGGACGGCCTCGGACAGGTCCGAGGGCTCCGCCTCCACGCCGGCCTCCCACAGCCGCGCCAGAAGCTCCTCCCTCCGGCCCGGAGCGGGCCGGAGCGCCGCCGCCGGGGGGAGGGGCAGGAGCTCGAACAGGCGGTTCAGGTCCGCCCGCTGCCAGGTTCGGGTCCAGGCGGGCAGGGACCACCGGGGCACTCCGGCCCAAAGGGCCCGATCCTCCAGGGCCGGGCTTCGGCGAAGCGCCTCGACGCGCTTCGCCCCCTCCTCCCCCACGTTGTGGAGCACGGCGTTCACCAACGGAACCCACCGCTTGAGAGAGCGGGCCTTCAGGTCGTCCAGCAGGGCGTTCACCAGCACGCCCCCCGCGAAGCGGCGAAGCTCCAGGAGCCCCGCCGTCCCCGCCAGCAGGGCGTCCTGAACCGCAGGAGGAAGGCCCTTGTGGCCGCCCTTCGCGCCCTCCTTCAGGAAGCCCCCGTAGACCTCCTGCCACAGCTCCCGACGCCGCAGGGCGATGTAGACCAGCGACGAGGCCAGCGCGGCGTCCGCGGGCTTCATGCCGATCCTCCTCAGCGCCTCGGAGGCAAAGCGCCCCGCGCGCACCTGCTCCAGCACCTGGAGCGCCGCTTCGATCCCCCGCAAGGTCCGTCACCTCGAAAAACGGATGGAGCACCCAGGCGCTCCATCCGTCTCGACGCACGACGCCGCGGCCGCCGACCCCATCGGCCTACCGGTTCCGCGAGTTGCGGAGCAGCAGGAGCCGCACCAGCTGGAGCACGGCCATCAGCGCGGCCGCGACGTAGGTCAACGCAGCCGCCCGCAGCACCCGGCGTGCCCCTCCCAGCTCGTCCGGGGCCAGCGCGCCCGTCTCCGCCAACAGCCACAGCGCCCTGGAGCTGGCGTCGAACTCCACGGGCAGCGTCACCATGTGGAACACGACGACCCCGCAGAAGAGCAGGATGCCGACGTTGAGCAGCATGGGGCTGCCCATGAAGAGCCCCAGCAAAAAGAGGGGCATGGACAGGCCCGACACGAGGTTCACCGCCGGGACGATGCTGTTCCGGAACATCAGCGGAGCGTAGGACCTGCTGTGCTGGATGGCGTGCCCCACCTCGTGGGCCGCGACACCGATGGCCGCGATGCTCGTGCTGTCGTAGACGTCCTCAGACAGGCTCAGCGTGCGGGAGGTGGGGTCGTAGTGGTCCGTCAGGCTCCCCGCGACGCGGTTGACGGGCATGTCCCCCATCCCGAAGCGCGAGAGCAGCATCCTCGCCACTTCCCGCGCCGTGACGTTCTCCCGCGAGTGCACGCAGCTGTAGTGGGCAAAGGCGGACTTCACCTGCCACTGAGCCCACAGGGAGAGCAGGAGCGGCGGGAGCAGCAAGAGCACCGTCGAATCCATATAATAGGGAAACACAGGCCTTCATCCTCCTTATAAGCAGTTTCAGTCGGCGATCCCCGCGCGACGGGGCCGCGTCACGGTCAGTATAGCATAAGGGCGCACGCGGAAAATCCGCTATTGCGCGCCCTCTACCCTCAAAAACTCGCCGACGGCGTCGGCCAGCGCCTCCTGCTCTTCCGCCCTGATGCCGGGGAAGATGGGGAGCGCCAGCGCCTCCCGCGACAGCCGCTCCGCCTCGGGGTAGTCGCCCTCGCGCCCGCCCAAAAAGGCGAAGCAGGGCTGAAGGTGCAGCGGCAGAGGGTAGTAGACCCGCGTGACGAAGCCGCGCTCCTCGAGCCAGGCCATCATCGCGTCGCGCCGCGGCACGCGCACCACGTATTGATGGTAGATGTGGCCGTTCCCCGGCAACACCTTCGGCGCCCGCACGCGGTCCGAAAGCCCCCTCACCTCAAAGGCCAGACGCCAGCGGTCGGCGGCCTGACGCCGGGCCTCGTTCCACTCCTCCAGGTGCGGGAGCTTCACGTCCAGGATGGCCGCCTGCAGCGCGTCCAGCCTGCTGTTCAGCCCCACCTCCCGATGAAAGTACGCGGCGCCCTCGCCGTGTACGCGCAGCTGCCGTAGGCGGGCGACCGTCTTTGGGTCCCGCGCCGTCACCATGCCGCCGTCCCCGCAGCCGCCCAGGTTCTTCGTCGGAAAGAAGGAGAAGCAGCCGAGATCCCCCCACGCACCCGCCCGCAGGATCTGGTCCCCGACGCGGCGCCACGCGCCGAAGGCCTGGGCCGCGTCCTCGACGATCAGAACCCCCCGCTCCTCCAGGAGGGGCGCGATCTCCTCGATCGGCACCGTCTGCCCGAAGAGGTGCACGGGCAGAAAGGCCTTCGTCCGCGGCGTGAGGCGTCGAAGCACGTCCTGCAGGTCCACGTTGTAGGTGTCGGGGTCGATGTCGGCGAAGACGGGGGTCGCACCAAGGCGCGTCACAGCGCTGGCCGTGGCGAAGAACGTGTAGGGCGTCGTCACAACCTCATCCCCCGGCCCCACGCCCAGGGCCATGAGGGCCAGCAGCAGGGCGTCCGACCCCGAGGCGCAGCCCACCGCCGCGCCCTCCGGCAGCTCCAGGTAGCTCTCCACGTGCTCCTCAAAGGCGCGCACCTCCCGCCCCAGGATGAAGGACTGCGCGTCGAACACGCGGTCCACCGCCGCCTGTACCTCCTCGCGGACGTCCTTAAACGCCCGCGTCAAATCCAAAATCGGAAGCCGAACTTCCACTCGCACCATCTCCTCGAAGAAAATGCCGGCCAAGCCGGCGCCCCTCTCCCATCCCGACGAGCTATCATATCATTTAGAACGTCATCGGCCGGCGGGGCAGTACACAGGGACCCCCGCCTATGGTACATTATCCCGAAAGGTTCGCCATCTATGGAGGAGGTCACGGATGTCATGAGGCTCTTTATCACAACGCTCTCCATGTTCAGCGTCATCGCCTTCGGCTACGCCCTGGCGGGGTACGGCGGAGGGGTCTTCGGCGGCGAGTACCGGGGCGCCTACGTCGGCTGGGGGCTGGCCCTGGGCTTCGCCTTCGCCGGGGCCGCCCTGTGGCTGTGGAACGCACACAAGGACGAATTCTTCGTCGATGGGACGGAGCCACGGGGCGACGACCGAACGCACGTGGAGGCCCCCGGAGAGGCGCAGGCCCCGGACGATCGGGAGGCCCCCTGAAGGGAGACTGACGGCCCGTGAGCGCCAGCAAACGGAAGTCGGAAGGCTCCCCGAAGGGGAGGACTGACGGCCCGCGGGCTGAAAGGGGGCGGGAAAGACCACCTCTTTCGGGTGTTGCCGCAGAGGAAGTTCACGTTGCATAATGGGCGTGCAGGAGGCACGGACACCCCCTGCGAAAGATCACGGTCTGGAGGGATCATGCGATGAACACGAAACGGTTTTTGTGCGCCCTGGCAACGGCTCTGCTCCTGGCGGCGGGAGCGGAGGGCGGGGAAGAGTACCCGACGTTCGGAATCTGTACGGGCGAAAACGTCCGGCTGCGGCAGGCCCCGGACACGAGTACGGACTCGAACATCACGGGGCGATTGAACGACCTGGATCGCTTCGTCATCGTCGGGGAAACGGCCGTGGACGGCGCGGTGTGGTACGAGATCGAGCACCCCGAAAAGAAGGGCACGGCCTGGGTGTTCGGCAAGTACGTCGATACATACAAGGGCGACGCCCTGGGGACGCCGGCCTTCGCCATGCATGTCCGGGTCGCCCAGAGCTTCGGCCTCACCCCGGCGCGGGCCCGCGTCATCTTCGGCGCCCCAAAGGGGAAAAAAGAGGAGAAGTTCTGGTTCGAACCGGGCGCCATGAACCGGGTCCGGGTCATCCTGACGTACCCGACCCACAGGGCCGAGTACGTGGACGGCACCCTCCATCGCGTTGACGTCACAGGGGGGACCATGCCCTTCGGGGAGGTCCGCATCGGGGACCCCGAAACGAAGCTCCATGAACTGCTGGGGGACCCCAACGGAGAGGACGAGGACGGGCAATTCTGGGAGCTCGACCCGGCGACCTTCCTGTATTTCAAGGTAAAGGGCGGGCGCGTCGCGTCGATGAGCTTCGTCCACTACCTCGACGCTTAGGAGGCGATAACCGTGATGCACGGAACAAGAGGGCATTTTGCGGCGGCCCTGTTGGCGGCTCTGGTCCTGGCGGGGACGGCCCAGGCGGACCCCATGGAGCGGTTCGTGACCTTCCCCACCCTGGGGAGCGTGACGGGCAACGACGTCCGCCTCAGGGACAACCCCGGCGTCCAGGACACAAAGGTCATCGGGAAGGCCCAGGAGTTCGACCACCTCGTCGTGCTGTCGGAGACGTCTCTGGCTGGCGATGCATGGTATGAGGTGGAGCACCCCACGAAGGCTGGGACGGCATGGATATCGGGCCGATACCTGACGCCCTGCGCGCCGGAGGACCAGCAGGACTCTCCATGGACGCGCTTCATGACGAACATGAACCAGGCCTTCGGCATCACGCCGGCGAAGGCCCGCTCCCTCTTCGGCGCCCCGGAGAAGGAGGATGGGGAAACGCTTTCCGGCGAAGATGGCCCCATCGTGAAGGACTTCCTGGAGTGGAAAGAGCACAGCGCGGGGTACCTGAACGGCTCGCTCGTGGAACTCAACGCTACGGCCACCAGCAAGCGCTTCAAGGCCCTTCGCTTGGGCGCGACCGCCGACGAGGCCGTTGAAGCGCTGGAGAAGCCCGAAAGCCGAAGCGATTCGGAGCTGACGTGGCGGCACGGGGATATGGAGGTCCTGACCCTCAGCGTTGAGGGCGGCCGCCTCACCAGCGTGAATTACCAGTTCTACTACGACATCTAGGGAAGCGCTGATTAATCTTCAAAAAGAAGGGCAAGAAAGGCCCCCCCTGCAAGGGGGGCTGCCCCGAAGGGGCTGGGACTGACGACCCGTGAGCGTCAGCGAACGGCTGCCGGAAGGCTCCCCGAAGGGGAGGGGTGTTTTTCATAAGACGTGCCTGTCTGACATTCCCCGTCAACGCCTCCACAAGACAATCCATTGCCTTGCTTCGGCACAGCCGACCAACGCAGCGCCGCAATCCTCCCCAAAGATCGGCTTGCGTGAGGCTGGTCGTCTGGCTGAGCTGCGGAAGTCCCCCGGACTTCCTTCGCCCTCAGCCGACCGACCGGCCGCCGCAATCCTCCCCAAAGATCGGCTTGCGTGAGGCTGGTCGTCTGGCTGAGCTGCGGAAGTCCCCCGGACTTCCTTCGCCCTCAGCCGACCGACCGGCCGCCGCAATCCTCCCCAAAGATCGGCTTGCGTGAGGCTGGTCGTCTGGCTGAGCTGCGGAAGTCCCCCGGACTTCCTTCGCCCTCAGCCGACCGACCGGCCGCCGCAATCCTCCCCAAAGATCGGCTTGCGTGAGGCTGGTCGTCTGGCTGAACCCCTCCGCCGCCCTTGGCGGCACCTCCCCTTTCAGGGGAGGCAATCCACATTAGACGCGATTTGGTATGAATCAGTGTTTCCCTGAAGCGCTGACGGCGAAAAAATTTTCTTTCAAAAACGTATTGACAAACCGAAAGGGCTAATATATACTTCTTCTCGAAGTTTGAAATAACTAATTAGTATTTACGAAAAAGAACTTGAGTTGATGACGTCCCGGTGCGAGGAGGGTGGCGGAGGTGTCGGAGGAGGAACTGATCGACTATGCAGCTCCCACTCTGGCCGGCTTGAAGACGGGCAGTTTGTTCACCTCCAAACACACGTCGGAGGAGGAGATTCGGCAGGACGTGAGAAGGCTCAATCGGATGTTGTCCCCCAAGGGGCTGGTCCTCGTGCCGATGAGCAAGAAAAACGGAAGGGTGTTGCTCTACCTCTACAGGAAGTCGCGTCTGGATCGCGACCTCCTGGACGAGGAAGCGGTGAAGATCCTTCGGGAACGGGGATACCGACGCATCACGCCGGGAGCGTGCGTGGCGGAGTTGATCTGCCGGCTGCGGCGTGAAGGGGCGTTTCCTCACGAGATAGGGTTGTTTTTAGGATATCCTCCCGACGACGTTCGGGGTTTTATGGATCATCGCGACGTGGGGTGCAAGTGCGTCGGAACGTGGAAGGTATACGGCGACGCGGCTGCGGCCCAGAAGGCCTTCGCGAGGTATCGAAGGTGTACGGAGATCTACGGCCGGTGCTACTCGAGGGGTCGGTCGGTGGAGCAAATGATCGTCGCCGGTTAAGATTTTGGTCAAGAGGAAGGATGGTCTGACATGAGCAAGGTCGCTGTGGTTTACTGGAGCGGGACGGGCAACACGGAGGCAATGGCCAAGGCCGTCGCGGAGGGCGCAAAGGCGAAGGGCGCGGAGGTTGACGTCCTGACGTGCGGCGAGTTCTCCGCGGACAAGGCGGCCGGCTACAGCGGCATTGCGTTTGGGTGTCCCGCCATGGGCTCCGAGGTGTTGGAGGAGTCCGAGTTCCAGCCGATGTTCGACGGCGTGAAGGACAAGTGCGCCGGCAAGAAGGTCGCCCTGTTCGGCTCCTATGGTTGGGGCAGCGGCGAGTGGATGGAGAGCTGGGAGAGCGATTGCAAGGCGGCGGGCATTGCCCTCGCCGCGCCGAGCGTGACCTGCAACGAGGCCCCGAACGCTGAGGGGCTGGAGGCCTGCAAGGAGCTGGGCGCTTCAATTTGCTGATACCGGAGGCCTGGGTGTGGATTAAGTTTCATCTCAACTGCGGCGAAGGCCGCTCCCCCTGAAGGCCCTTATCAGATATGCAGAGACAAGTTTCGTTTACCCCCCCAAGGCGGACTTGTCTCTGCATTTTTTTGTCGCCGTGTTTCCGCCGCCCCGCAAGCCCGAACGAAAAAAGCGCCTCGTTCCCAACCGCGGATGAAAATTCCCCCTTGCGCTATCGCACCCCCTGTGGTATTATTTTCTCCGCTGTTGCGGCGACACGTTTTTAAGCTGCGGAGCGTTTAAGGCCCCATCGACTAGTGGTCCAGGTCGTAGCCCTCTCAAGGCTAAAACACGAGTTCGAACCTCGTTGGGGCCGCCAACGATCATTCCCGTTCCTTCCGGTGTGAGAGCACAGAGGGAACGGGTTTATTTTTATGCCGTCGCATTAAAATTGCGAAAGGTGCCGACGAAGGAGTTGACCACCGGATGACCTGGAAGCGTAAGCTGTTCGATGCCTCGCTTTTCTTCCACAAGTTGATCGCGGACAAATTTGGGAACGCCGTTTACACCACGCTCAAGAGCGACAGCTTCTACGAACCGCTTCATGACTACGAACCGCGCGCGGCAGCCCTGGAGCTGATATCGCGGGAGGTCTATCGTTACTCGACCAGAGGGGCCACAGCCGAGCTGGGCGTCTACCGCGGAGATTTTGCCAGGAGGATCAACCACTTTTTCCCCGACAAAAAGCTCTACCTCTTCGACACCTTTGAGGGCTTTGACGGACGCGATACGGCCGTCGACCAGAAGAAAAATTTTTCAGCGGGATCGCAGGACTTCTCCCAGACGTCCGTTCAGTTGGTCCTGGAGAAAATGGAACACGGAGAAAACTGCATCGTCAAAAAAGGATGGTTCCCTGAAACGGCGGACGGCATCGATGAGAGCTTCTGCTTCGCCAGCCTCGACGTTGACCTGTATCAACCGACCCTGGCGGGGCTTCGGTTCTTTTACCCCCGACTGTCGCCCGGCGGGTACCTCATGATCCACGATTTCAACAACAGGGAGTACCCTGGCGTCCGTCAGGCGGTCAGGGAGTTCTGCACCGAAACCCATGCCGGCTACGTCTGCCTTCCGGACTTCTGCGGATCGGCCGTCATCGCAAGGTGAAAAAGCTTTCGCGGAGGCCTTCCCTACCAAAAGCGATGTGCTCTTCCAAATAATCGATCCCCCGTCCGTCCTGCGTTCAGGCCCCGAAGCGTGCGGCGTCCCCTGGCCCGCGTTGTATAATTGAAACGCGCGCCAAACGGGCGCGCTGGAGGGACGTCATGGACTTTCGCGAGGCCGACGCACTGGTGGACGCTTTCCTTACCTACCTCGAGGCGGAGCGCGGGCGCAGCCGCCTGACGGCGGAGAGCTACGCCTCCGACCTGCGCCACTGGCTGCGCTTCTGCCAGGAGGCGGCCCTGCCCCCCTACCCCATGGCGGAACCCGCCGTCTCCGCGTTCCGCCGCAGCCTGGAGGCGGAGGGAAAGGCGCGCTCCACCCAGCAGCGGGCCATCGCGGCGTTGAGGTCCTGGGGGCGTTACGTGGAGATGGAGCGCGGGGAGGACGGGGAGTTTCCCCTCCCGGAGCTGCCTAAAAAAACTCAACTGGAGCCCCGCGTCCTGAACGAGGCGGAGGTCGAGCGGCTGTTCGAGGCCTGCCGGGGGACAAAGCCCCTGGACGTGCGCGACGCCGCCCTCGTCGAGGTGGGGTACGGCTGCGGCCTGCGGGCCAGCGAGATCTGCGGTCTGAGGGTGTTGGACCTGGACTTCGAGTCCCGCCTGCTGCGGACGGTGGGCAAGGGGGACAAGGAGCGCGTCGTCCCCTTCCTTGGGGGCGCCGCCCGCAGCGTGCGGACGTACCTGGAGACGGCCCGGCCGCAGCTGAACGGGCGGGGGCTGCCCTTCGTGTTCCTGTCCTGCCGGGGACGCCGGCTGAGCCGCGTGGACCTCTGGCGCATCCTCCGGCGGCGCGGCGAGATGGCGGGGATCGCACGCGCCCGCCTATACCCCCACATCCTGCGACACAGCTTCGCCACACACCTTCTGGCCCGCGGCATGGACATGCGTACGCTGCAGGAGATGCTGGGACACTCTTCCATCATGACGACGCAGGTCTACGCCCACTTCGACCGCGAGATGCGGGACGAATACGATCGCTTTCACCCCCGCGCCTGACGGATTGCGGGCTTCTTTTCTGGACAACGAGGAGGTAATGGAATGGGTCGAGATGACAAGAGCTCCTATGAGTGCGCGTTTGACGCCGCCCTCTACATCCTTCAAAGGCAGAGGGTATATTGTGAGCCGCTGACCGCCGTGGTGCTGGGGTCGGGGCTGGGAGCCGTTGCGGAGGCGGTGGAGGACCCATGCACGGTAGACGTGGAGGACATCCCGCACTGGCCGGTGCCCACCGCGCCGGGACACGCGGGGTGCGTGGTGCTGGGGAAGCTGGAGGGTCGGCCCGTGGTGGTGATGCAGGGGCGCATACACTGCTATGAGGGCCATTCCATACGCAGGGCGGCGTTTCCGGCGCGCGTGGCGAGGATGATGGGCGTGCGCCAGTACGTGGCGACGAACGCCTCCGGAGGGATCAGTGCGCAGATGGAGCCGGGCACCATTGCGGCGGTGGAGGACCACATCAACCTGATGGGGGACAACCCCCTGGCCGGGCCCCTCGACCTGCGCTGGGACACCCAGTTTCCGGACCTGACCCACGCCTACAGCCCGCGCCTCCTGAAGCTGCTGGACCGGGCGGCGGACGAGGCGGGCGTGCAGCTGCAACGCGGCGTCTACGCCGCCTTCAAGGGACCGTCCTACGAGACGCCGGCGGAGATCCGCATGGCCCGCATGATGGGGGCAGACCTTGTGGGCATGTCCACGGTGCCGGAGGTCATCGTGGCCAACTCCATGGGGCTCGAGACCGCGGTGCTCTCCTGCGTCGCGAACAAGGCCGCGGGCCTGTCGGAGAAGCCGCTGACGGAGAGCGAGGTCCTGTCCGTCATGGCCGAGTCCGCGTATCCTCTGACGGCGATCATCCGCGGGCTGATGCGGGAGCTCAATCGGGAGGACAACAAGGCAGAATGAGCGCGTTGGGGTCGGAAAAAAACAGCGGGGCCGCGTCGGACGGCTCCTCGAGGGAGGCGGCCTGCGGGGCGGGGTGGCGGGCCCTGGCGAGGTGCGCCGCGCTTTTCTGCCTTGCGGCCTCGCTTTGGGGAGGCCCCGCCTGGGGGGCCGCTTTCGTCTCCTTCCCCACCAGCTGGGACGTGGGGCAGGCCTTCGCCGTGTCGATCACGTCGGACGCCGACTACGACGCCCCGACGGTCACGTGGCTCAAGCGGACGGTATCGCTGGACGTGGAGCCGGGAGGCGACGGGCGCATCTCCTACGCGCTGCTGGGCTCCTACGTGCGCGACGTCAAGCCGGGAGAGTACCCCATCCTGTTCGAGTTCACCCAGGGGGAGCAGCGCTTTCACGTGAAGGGCAAGGTGGCGCTGCGGGCCCGGAAGTACCCCCAGGAGCGGCTGAGGGTCAGCCCGAAGATGGTGAGCCCGCCGAAGGGGGAGCTGGCCCGCATCAAGCGCGAGGCCGCGCTGGCCGCGCGGGCCAAGGGGACCATGACGGTGCAGCGCAAATGGACGACGCCGGCCCAAAAGCCCCTCGACATGATGAAGGTCACCAGCAGCTACGGCTTTCAGCGCGTCTACAACGGCACGCCGCGCGGCTACCACGCGGGGACGGACCTGCGCTCCGCGGTGGGCACGGCGGTGCGCGCGCCCTTTGCCGGGACGGTCGTCCTGGTGGGCGACCACTACTACGCGGGAGGCAGCGTCTACGTGGATTCGGGGAACGGGGTGGTGAGCGTCTTCTTTCACCTGAACGAGAGCCTTGTGAAGGTGGGGCAGCGCGTCGCGCGCGGGCAGGTCGTCGGGCGCAGCGGGCGTTCGGGCCGCGTCACGGGCCCGCACCTGCACTATGGCCTGTGCCTCGCGGGACAGTACGTCGATCCGATGCCGCTGTTCGAGACGAGCGTCACGCAGCTCCTGAAGCGCGCGGGGCGGGCGAAGGTGGCGGATTGAGCGGGCGGTGAGGCCATCCGCCCGGCGGCCTCATCGCTGCATCAGGTGGATGGCGAAGCCCCCGATCTCGCGGTCCAGGTAGACGAAGGTCAGCCGCCCCCGCTCATCGTGCCGCTCCGTCTCGCTGCGCGTCCCCATGCCCTTGCGGGCGAGGAAGGCCAGGGCGCGCGTCATGCTGAGGACGGAGAGCGCGATGTGTCCGTGCATTCCGAGGAAGGGCGTCTTCATGAACTCGAAGCCGTCGCCCACGAAGAAGCTCTTGTTGCCCTGCCGAAGCGGGAAGCCGAAGAGGTCGCACATGAGCTCGGACTCGTCCTGGGCTGTGCCCGCATCCGGCTCGTTGATGCCCACGTGGTCCAGCTCGAAGCCCACGGCCTGGATGACGGCCTGGCGCGAGAGCCGCGCGACGTCGTCGAACCTCTCCGCGGCGATGAGGTCGGGCGGCGCCATCCAGCTGCCCGCCGCGGCCAGGACGCAGGGCAGGGCCAGGTAGCCCTGAAGGTTCGCGGCGTTCACGCCCCCGGAGGGAATGTAATGCATGGCGTGGTAGGGGGCCGAGAGGGCGCGCAGCATGGCCGGCCCGCCGGACTGTTCCGCGGGGAAGAAGCGCATCAGGGAGAGTCCCGCCCGAAGCCCCTGCTCCACCTGCGTCGGCGTGTTGGCTCCGGGGACGACGAGGATTCCGTTGTCCATGCAGTACCCCACCAAATCCGGGTTGAAGCCCGCGCTGGTGATGAACTTCGCGCCGGCGGAGACGGCCTTTCGGGCCTGTTCCACGGTCAGCACGGTGCCCGCCCCCACGAGGAGGTCCGGCAGCTCCGAGGCCAGGACGCGGATGGATTCCTCCGCCGCGTTGGTGCGGAAGGTGACCTCCGCCACAGGCAGGTCCCCCTCCAGCAGGGCCGTGCCGAGGGGCAGCGCGTGGTTCGGGTTGTCCACGGTGACGACGGGTATGACGCCGACGTCCGCGATCCGTTGCAGCACTTCGTTCATTTGTGATCCCCCTTCTCTCCATAACGAAATTGAGACACCCAACCGCCCGGCCTCGAAGGAGCGGCCCCGTCCGTCGGCTGCGATGGAACGCCGAAAACGGGTTGCGCCGACACCCTTCAGGAGGCATTGTACTATAGCGCGGCGGGAAAGGCCATAACCCGCCGCTCCGCCGTCTTGCGCCGTGCGGCCCTCCTCGATTCCTCCGCGCGGCGTCCATGTGCTATGATCTTCCCAAAAGGCCCGTCGACCCGTCGAAACGGAGGCCCCGACCGAAGCGGATTTTGCCTGCCGCCGACCGGGGAGGCGGAAGGGCCGGCGAGGGGGCGTTCTCCCGGCGCGCGCAGCCCGGCCGCGATGACGGGGTCGTCAGAATCCCATGAGGAGGTCGTCAGAATGCGTAACGTTCCATCCGAACTCGTTGAGGCGCGGGATTTTCTGTGGCTGAACCCGGACGTCAAGCCCTTCGCGGAGGCCGATCCCGGCTTCCCGCTGGACGGGGCCATGGTGGAGGACGCGGCGGCGCGGCTTCTCCGCTTCGCCCCGTTCCTGAAACGCCGCTTCCCGGAGACGGGGGACGGCATCATCGAGTCTCCCCTCACGGAGACGCCCCGGATGCAGGCGGCGCTCTCCGCACCCGTACCGGGCCGCCTGTTCCTGAAGCGGGACGGCGACCTGCCCATCGCGGGGTCCGTCAAGGCGCGCGGCGGCATCTACGAGGTGCTCTGCCGCACCGAGGAACTCGCCCTGAAGGCCGGCATCCTGCGCCCGACCGACGACTACTCCGTCCTGGCGGACCACCGGGACTTTTTCGCCCAGTACAAGATGCAGGTGGGCTCCACGGGGAACCTTGGCCTGAGCATCGGCATCATGTCCGCGGCCATTGGCTACCAGGCCATCGTCCACATGTCGTCGGACGCACGCCGCTGGAAGAAGGACCTGCTGCGCCGCCACGGGGTCACGGTCAAGGAGTACGACGGCGATTACAGCGCTGCGGTGCGGGAGGGACGACGGCTCTCCGACGAGGACCCGAAGAGCTTCTTTGTGGACGACGAGAGCTCGCGGATGCTCTTCCTCGGCTACGCCGTGGCGGGGGGGCGCACCAGGGTCCAGCTGGAGGAGCTGGGCATCGCGCCGGGGGCGGACCGTCCCCTGTTCCTCTACGTTCCCTGCGGCGTCGGCGGCGCGCCGGGGGGCGTGACCTTCGGCTTCAAACAGCTCTTCGGCGACGGCGTGCACGCCTTCTTCGCCGAGCCCGTTCAGGCTCCCTGTATGCTGCTGGGCATGGCCACAGGCAAGGGGAACGGCATCTCCGTTCAGGACGTCGGCCTGACGGGACGCACCCAGGCCGACGGGCTGGCCGTGGGACGACCCTCCGGCTTCGTGGGGCGGGTGATGAGGGACATGCTGGACGGCATCGCCACCGTCAGCGACGGCCGGCTCTACGATTACCTGCGCCTGCTGGAGGGGACCGAGGGCCTGTTCATGGAGCCGAGCGCCTGCGCCGCTTACGCCGCGCTGGAGGCCGTCTTCGGGACCGAAGCGGGGCGGGCGTACTGCCGCCGCTTCACGGAGGAGCAACTGAAGCGCTCCGTCCACGTCGTCTGGAGCACCGGCGGCAGCATGGTGCCGGAGGAGGAGCGCGCCGCGTATCGCTCCACGAGGCTCTAATCCACCTGTGTTATCATAGTTTCGCTGGGGGAGTTTCGCTTTAAAAAAGAAGGAGCTGCTGCCGTTTGGAGCTGGACCGTGAAGCTTTGGCCGGGGAGGCCGCGCAGGAGGCCTGGGGCACGCCGCTGTGCCACGCCCTGCGGAGGCGTGTCGGACGCGCGCTGGCGCGCTGGCGCATGATCGAGCCGGGGGACCGGGTGTTGGTGGGCCTGTCGGGGGGCAAGGACAGCCTCGTCCTGCTCCACGCCCTGTCGGACCTCCGGGGGTGCAGTCCGGTTCCCTTCGAGCTGGCCGCCTGCACCGTGGGCCTGACGGGCATGGACACGAGGGGGCTCGCGGCCTACTGCGCGGCCCGCGGCGTGCCCTACGCCGTGGCGCCCCAACCCATCGTCGAGATCATTCAGGAGCGCCAGGAGCGCTCCCCCTGCAGCTTCTGCGCCAACATGCGCCGCGGGGTCCTGAGCTCCTGGGCCGCTCAGCACGGCTTCAACAGGCTGGCGCTGGGACACACCCTGGACGACGCCGCGGAGACGTTCTTCATGAACCTGCTCCAGGCCGGGAGGGCGCGGAGCTTCCTGCCCGTCGTCCACATGTCGAGGGCCGGCGTCACGGTGATCCGCCCCCTGGTGCTCTCCACGGAGCCCGCGATCGTCGACGAGGCGCGGCGCCTGGCCCTGCCGGTGCTGGCTCACGCGGCCTGCCCCTGGGCCGGGCACACGGAGCGGCAGCGCGTGCGCGCCCTCCTGTCCGACCTTCGGGCCGACGTGCCCGACCTGAACGGCAAGCTGCTCAACGCGCTGGAGCGCCTGAGCGGTCAGGACGCATGGAAGGAGGGGGCCTGACCGTGGCGAGGGAGGAAGCGGTCCCCGGAGACGTCAGGATGACACCCTGGCTGGATCAGTACAAGGCCTTCAAGGAGCGGTACCCGGACGCGCTCCTGCTGTTTCGGATGGGGGATTTCTACGAGCTCTTCTTCGATGACGCCCGCGTCGCCGCGTCCGTGCTGGACATCGCGCTGACCGCGCGGGACAGCGAGAAGAAGATCCCCATGGCCGGCGTGCCGCACCACGCGCTCTCCCTCTACCTCGGCCGGCTGATCAAGGCCGGCTACCGCGCCGCCATCTGCGAGCAGGTCGGCGCGGTCCCGTCGAAGGGCGTGGTGGAGCGGCGCGTGGTGCGCGTCGTGACACCCGGCACCTACGTGCCCGAGGAGGGGACGGAGGCGGGGCACCTGGCCGCCCTCCTGCCCCTGCGGAACGGACGCGCGGCGCTGGCGCTCCTGGCCGTGGAGACGGGCAGCCTCGAGGCCGGCACGCTGCCGGAGGAGGAGGCCGCGGCGCTGCTCTCGGCCTTCGCGCCGGGGGAGGTGCTCTTCCCCTCCAACCTGGAAGGCGCCCTGCCGGACTTTCTGGAGGGGCGGCCCCTGCGCCCCGCCGCCCCGGAGGCCTTCAAGACGGCGAACGCGGCCCGCAGGCTCTCCTCCGCCCTGGGCGGCTCGCGCCTCGCGTCCTTCGGCGTCGAGGAGGAGGACCCCTGCGTGGGGCCGGCCTGGGCCGTGCTGGACTACCTCTCCGCGACGCAGTTCAGCGCGGTGCGCCACGTGCTGCGCGTGACGCCGCTCTTCGTGAAGGGGCGCATGGTCATCGACGAGGCCGCCCAGCGCAACCTGGAGCTGATCCCGGAGACGGCGGCGGGAGGTGCCTCGCTGTTCTCCTGCCTGGACCGCTGCCGCACCCCCATGGGACGCCGCACGCTGCGGGGCTGGCTGCTGCGCCCGCTGATGGACGTCGCCGCCATCGAGCGCCGCCAGGCCTGCATCGGCCTCATCGCAGACGACGCGCCCGCGTCCTCCCGCCTCCAGGACCTCCTGGCCGGGATGCGGGACGTGGAGCGTGCCCTGTCGCGCCTCGCCCTGGGCGAGGGGACGCCGCGGGACCTGGCCGCGGTCCGCGACACCCTGCGCCTCCTGCCGGACCTCCTCGCCGTGGAGTTCCCGGAGCCCCTGGCGGGCCTGTTCCGCTCCTTCCCCGACGCCTCGGCTCTTCGCCAATACCTTGAGGAAGCCCTCGAGGACGACCTGCCGCGGGCGCTGGGACAGGGGCCCGTGATCCGGTCCTCCTTCAGCCCCGAGCTGGCCTCCTGGCGCGACGCTGCGGGGAAGGGGGAGGCCTGGCTGGAGGACTACCTGGAGCGCGAGCGCGCGGCCTGCGCCACGCCGCGGCTGAAGGTCGGCTACAACCGGGCCTTCGGCTATTACCTAGAGGTCGGGCGCACGGGCCTGACCACGGTGCCGCCCCACTTCGAGCGCCGGCAGACCCTGGTCAACGCGGAGCGCTTCGTCACGGCGGAGCTAAGGGAGTTTCAGGACCGGATGCTGCGCAGCGAGGGGGAGATCGCGCGCGTCGAGGGGGAGCTCTACCGGCAGGTGACGGAGTGCGTGGTGCAGGCCGGCGCCGACCTGCAGGTGACGGGGCGCCTCCTGGGCGTGCTGGATTGTCTGGCTTCCGAGGCCGTCGTGGCGCGGGAGCGAAACTTCGTCCGCCCCACGGTGAACGAGTCCGCAGAGTTCTCCGTCCGGGGGGGCCGTCACCCGGTGCTGGAGGCGGCCATGGCGGACGCGGCCTTCGTCCCCAACGACGTGACGCTGGGGAAAGACGACGCCCGCGTCGTCATCCTGACCGGTCCCAACATGGCGGGCAAGTCCACCTGGCTGCGCATGACGGCGCTCCTCTCCATCATGGCCCAGGCGGGCCTCTGGCTCCCGGCGGAGAGCGCCGTCATAGGCCTCGTGGACCGGGTGTTCACGCGCATCGGCGCGCGGGACGACCTAGTGCGGGGCAGCAGCACCTTCATGGTGGAGATGCTGGAGACGGCCAACATCCTGAACAACGTCACGGATCGAAGCCTCGTGATCCTGGACGAGGTGGGGCGGGGGACGGCCACCTGGGACGGGATGAGCATCGCCTGGGCCGTGCTGGAGCACCTGCAGGCGGAGACCCGGGCGCGCGTGCTCTTCGCCACGCACTACCACGAGCTGACCCACCTAGAGGACCGGCTTCCAGGCGTGAAAAACCTCAGCATGGCCGTGGCCGAGGGGAAGACGGGGATCCTGTTCCTCCACCAGGTGACGCCCGGCCCGGCGGACCGCTCCTACGGCATCGAGGTTGCGCGGCTTGCGGGCCTGCCCCCCTCCGTGCTGCGCCGAGCCTTCGAGCTCCTGGAGCTCTTCGAGCGCGAGGGCTTTGAGCGTGCGGACGTCCCCCCTCCCCTGCCCCAGAAGGCGCTGAGGCGCCAGCTTCTCCTGTTCTCGCCGGAGACGGACGCCGTGGTGGAGGAGCTGGCGGAGCTGGACGTGACGGACCTGACGCCGGATCAGGCGCTGGAGGCCCTTCGCCGCCTGAAGGAGAAGAGCGTGAGGGCGTTGAGCCATGCCTGAGATTCGGGAGCTGCCGGAGGGAGTCTGGACCCGCATCGCGGCGGGCGAGGTGGTGGAGCGTCCGGCCTCGGCCGTCAAGGAACTGGTGGAGAACGCGCTGGACGCGGGCGCGCGCCGGGTGCGGGTGCGCCTGTGGGACGGAGGGCGGCTGCGCATCGTGGTGGAGGACGACGGCTGCGGCATCGGCTTTGAGGACCTGCCCCTGGCGCTTCTGCCGCACGCCACCAGCAAGCTCCGGGGCATCGAGGACCTTGAGAGCATCCGCACCTTGGGCTATCGGGGCGAGGCGCTGGCCAGCCTTGTCGCGGTGGCGGACCTCGAGATCCGCAGCCGTCCGGAGGGCGGGGCGGGCGGCCTGATCCGAGCTTCGGGAGGGCACGTGACGGAGCACGTCGCCGCAGCCTGCGCGCCGGGGACGCGCGTCCAGGCGGACGAGCTGTTCAAGGAGCTCCCCGCGCGGCGCAAGTTCATGAAGAGCGCGGCGGGGGAGCTGCGCCGCGCGGCCTCCGTCATGCGGGAGTACGCCGTGGCCCGGCCGGACGTGAGCTTCGCCCTGGAGCACGACGGGCGCGAGGTCCTCGCCACGGACGGGGCGGGGGACCGCCGGCGCGTCCTGGAGCGGTTGTGGGGCGCGGAGCCCCCCGTTCAGACGGCGGAGGCCGAGGCCGGACACCTGTCCCTCGTCGCCTGGCTGCAGTCGCGGCAGGGCCGCAGCGATGTCATGGCCTTCGTCAACGGGCGCGCCGTGAACGACCCCGTCGTCAAGGGGGCGGTGACTGCAGCCGCGCGGGAGCTGACGGGGAACTGGGCCCTGTTCCTGTCCCTGGACCCGTCGCTGGTGGACGTCAACATCCACCCGGCCAAAGCGGAGGTGCGCTTCCGCTACGCGGGGGAGGTGTTCGAGGCCGTGCGGGAGGCGGCGGGGAAGCTGGGCGCCCCGGCCCCTCTGACGTTCCCGCCGGCGGGCGCGCCGGCGTTGGGCGCGGGGTCCCGCGCCGCCGTCATGGAGCGCGGCTGGAGCTTCCGGGAGGGCCCTGCGCCCCGCCCTGCGGCCCCCCGTCCTGCCCCGCCCCCTGCCTCCTCCCCTCCCCTGCCCCCCTTCAGCCGCGTCGAGCCGCCCGACTTCGGCGGAGCCGACCGGCCCGAGGCGGAGCCCCCCACGGCACCGGCGCCGTGGAGGGAGGAAAGCGAGCCGAGCCCGAAGCCGGAGGGCGTTCCGGCGGTGGAGGCTCCGGTCTACATGGGCCAGACCTCCCAGGGCTATCTGGTCTTCGACGCGCCGGATGGGCTGGTGCTGATGGACCCCCATGCGGCGCACGAGCGGGTGGGCTACGAACGGATCCGCGATCGGGCGATGGGAGAGGCGGCGGTCCAGAAGCTCCTGCTCCCGACGCCGCTGCCGCCGACGCTGGCCCTGGAGGCGGAGGAGTACCGCGCCGCCCTCGAAGCGGCGGGCTTCAGCCTGGAGAGCCACGAGGGCGGCCTGCGCCTCGCCGCCGTCCCCGCGCTGCCCGACGGCGCGCCGGAGCCGGAGGCCCTGCTGAGGGCGTCCCTGGCTGCGCTGAAGGCGGACCGGGACGGCGACGCGAAGGAGCTTTTGTGGCGCACATGGGCGACCATGGCCTGCAAGGCGGCCGTGAAGCTCACCACCGCTCTGGCCCCCGCGGAGGCCCTCGCGCTGTGGCGCGACCTCCACCGGTGCGTTCAGCCCTTCCACTGCCCCCACGGCAGGCCCACGATGCTGGTCCTAGGGCCGGAGGAGCTCCTGAGGCGCTTCGGCAGGGAGTGAGGGGGCCGGAGACGACGAGAGGGGGCGATGAAAACGACGAACGACGGATTTTCGTATCGGGTCTTCTTTGAGCGGGTCTTTGACCCCATCGCGATGTATCGGGTCGCGGGAGCCCCCGCGAAAGGCGCCTGGGGCGGATCGGATTTTCTTCGGATGAAAGGAGAGAGCCATGAACGAGCAGGCGGCGTTCGGGACCTACAAGATCAGGAGAATTGCCATAGAGGGATTTCGGAGGCTGCGATCGCTGGATATTCCAGTGAGGCCCTTCATGGTCCTGATCGGTGCGAACGGGGTGGGGAAGACCTCCTTTTTGGACGCCCTTACGCTCCTCTCCGCCTCGGCCGCTGGGAGGTTGGGCGAAACCCTGTCCCGATTCGGAGGGGTCGCAAAGCTGTTGACTCGTGGCAAATGCGAAGAAATGGCGTTGGCCGTCGATATGGAGGTGCCCGGTTACGAGCCTCTGAGGTATCGGCTTCAAATGGAGCCCAGGGGAGCCGGCTCTTCCATAACCCAGGAGACGCTGTCGCAGCAGAAGTCGGATCGTCCCAGGCCTTTTTTTTACATCGACGCCCACCATGGGAGGGTCGAGTACTACAACACGGAGACGAAGCGCCTGGACGTCCCGGACTGGGACTACAACCCAGGGGAGACGGCCCTCTCCCAGGTCCCCAGGATGTTTCGTCAGCCGGAGGCCCTGCGCCGCGTCCTGGCGACCGCAACGCAGTATCATACCCTGGACGTGGGATCGAGAGCTCCGATCAAACTGCCTCAACCCGTAAAACCGGCTGACCTGCCGGGGGCAAATGGTGAGGCCCTTCTCCCGTTTCTGTACTCCCTGAGGGAGAGCGACCGGCCCCGCTTCGATGCGGTAACGGACGCCCTGAGGGCGGCTTACCCGGATTTCGAGGAGCTGACTTTTCCGCCCGCAGCCGCAGGGATGCTGGCTTTGTCCTGGAAGGACAAAAAGTTTGAGAGCCCGATATACGCCGATGAGCTTTCGGAGGGGACCCTGCGCTTCCTCTGGTTGACGGCCCTGCTGCAGAGCCCCGAGCTCTCGACGGTGACGATGATCGACGAGCCGGAGGTCAGCCTGCACCCCGAGCTTCTGGACCTGTTGGCCCAGTTGATGCGGGAGGCCTCCGCCAGGACTCAGTTGATCGTCACGACCCACTCCGATCGGTTCGTCCGTTTCTTGAAACCCGACGAGGTCTACGTGATGGATGTCGGCGAGGAGGGGGAGGCGACGATCACGCCCGCGGATACCCTGGATCTCGCCCGTTGGCTCGACGAATATTCCCTGGACGAGGTCTGGCGGATGGGGCGCATGGGAGGGCGGGCATGAAGCTCTCGATCATCGTGGAGGGCAGGACGGAGACCGCTTTCAAGGAAGCCCTCACCGCTTTTCTGCGCTCAAGAATTTCCCGAATGCCCAGGCTGGATTTCCTTCCTCAGGACGGCCGCATTCCAAAGGCAGAAAAACTGAAACGTTTGGTGCATAACTTGTTGCAGGGAGCTCGGATCACGTCATCGCTCTGACGGACGTCTACACGGGGACCCAACCGCCCGACTTCAACGATGCCGCAGACGCCAAAGCCAAGATGCGTCAGTGGGTCGGGAACGAGCCGAGGTTCCATCCACACGCGGCACAGCATGACTTCGAGGCCTGGCTGTTGCCCTACTGGACGACGATCCAAAAGCTGGCGCTTCACGACAAAGCCGCCCCTCAAGGACAACCGGAGACCATCGATCACGGGAAACCTCCGGCCTGTCATATCAAGGAAATCTTCGAGGCGGGGAAACGCAAAAAAAGTTACGTCAAGCCCCGCGACGCCAAGGCCATACTGCGGGACAACGATTTATTGATCGCAATCGGGCAGTGTCCCGAGCTCAAGGCCTTCGTCAATACGCTCCTGGTTCTGTCCGGCGGCCAGGCCATCCCGTAGAGGGAAACGACGGGTCCGGCACCGCTCACGTTTTGTCCTTCAGCATGGGGCGTGGGCTGCAACAGCATAGCCGAGTCGACCCGTTACGCTATTCGCGAGGGGGACCTGGACCTGACACCAATTCGCGTTTAACGACGTGGATCGCCTCCCCTGGAAGGGGAGGTGCCGCCAGGGGCGGCGGAGGGGTTCAGCCAGACGACACGACTTACGGACGCCGACAGGCGGCCGGCGTCGTGTCGGTCGGCTGTGCCGAAGCAAGGCAATGGATTGCCTTGTGGAGGCGTTGGCGGGAATGTCAGACAGGCGCGTCTTACGAAAAACACTCGCCGCCCCTCCCCCCTGTGGGGCAGCCCCTTGCAGGAGGGCCTTTCCTGCTTTTCTTTAAACGTGACTTGGTATGAGCTCTTCCCCGGCTGAAACCGCCATCCGAGGAAGAGCCGGTTTTCAGCCTCTCCGGAGCCACAAACTCAGAAAATAAGCGATCATAATAAAATAGGTCTGTCTGCCGATGAGTTTGACGACGAGAAGAAAGGATGCGTCGCCACGGTAGGCTTCAAAAGAGACGAAGAGATGCCACAGGAACCAGCTCAGACAGGGCAGGGAGAAGAAGGCCTCGTCCGTTCCCCTTTGGGAGAGGATGTCGTTTTGCTCCAGAAAGGAGCACAAGAGGTATGTCGCGGGGATCGAAAGGAGCCCGAACAGAAGATACATTCCGCTTCCGCTGAGAATCGGGAACAGCAGAGAACCCCCTACGGCTCCCAGTAACCGGATCCTGCGGCGGCGCTTCTCCTCCTTCTCGCGCCTCGCCTCGAAGAAGATCAAATTCGCTATGGCGTCCGCCGAAAAGCTCCCTTGCGGCACCGAAACGTCGTGATTCCGTTGTGTCGAAATAGACTTGTTCTCGAATTTCTCCTTCAGGACCGCGTAGGCCGTCCTCACCTCCTGATACTTCATTGCAGCCTCAGGGGACGGGTCGTTTTCAGCGCTGTAGAGACAGCACAAAAGGCAATAGGCCTGATGGACAGCAGTGAACGGTGAGTCTCCAGGTACTCCAAGGACGGCATAGGCTCGCAACTCATCCATACCCAAACCCCCTTCGGCATTACAGTGAATACAGACAAGTATAGGACATAACACGGCTTCGAGGAAGGGGCCTCGGCTCCCCAATCCACAGATCACGACGATTTTATCGAGGATCAAGCCAGTCCTTGCACAGGTTAAACTGACTCTGGCGTCGACGCCCGCACCCCGACGCCCCGGACGGGGCGTGACGCCGCGGGGCCGCTGCGCCGGTCCTCGACCCTGTCTGAGAAGGTCCGGGCCCCCTTTGCCCCATCGGCCCTGCCGCGTATAATAATTTATGATGTGGATTTCTGTACAAGGGACGAGCCAGCGGCGGCAATGGCCGGAGCTTTTTCACTCCGCGTTTCAGCGGAAAAGCGCGGCATCAGGGCCGTCGTTTCGAAAGCCATTCGGGGGGTGGATGCGATGCAACATCGATGCAAGGTCACGGTGATTGACAAGAGATGTTTTCCGGAATATCAGGAGAAGTACTTAGCCGACCCAAAATCCGGCCCCTGCCCCTTCTATCACGTCGGTGACGAGTTCATCTTCTACCGATACGCCGACGAAGACACTTTCTGGACCATGGGAAGGGGCAGTCAGTGCGGGGAGGCATGGGACTGCATCAGCCGCTACATCTACACCGCCCTGCAGGGCGGCAGCATCATGAGGCACTGGACCAACGACGAGAGGATGATGATCGCCTGCTGCAACGACGGAACGAGGCCGGTCGTCTTCAAGATCGAGCGCCAGGATTACAAAGTCGTCAGGCTGGCGGGGGCTGAAGATGCGGCGAGGGAGGTCGAGGCGAAGGCGGCGTTGGAGGCCCTGGAGGGCGTCGAAGGGGTCCTCGTTCGGCCGGATAAACGATGGATAGAGGTCTACATGCCGCCGGAGGGGACGGTTGACGACGCCCTGCTGAGGAAAGCCGTGTCGGCGGCGGGGCTTTCAACGGAAAGGATCGATTGAGCGAGTGACCGTCGCTCACGACAAGCCGGCAGCCTGCCGGATCAAGGCGACGGCCTGGGCGGCAGAAGGGCCGCGCGAGGGCGTCGTGGCGTCTTATCCCTGGGGGAGGTTTTCATGAACGACGTGGGCGGGGTTGACCGCGGACTGGAGCGCGGGCAGGACGATGCGGCGCGCATGGCGGAGCTCTACGAGGAGCTGGCGCACCATGCGCGCCTCTACTACGACGAGGACGCGCCGGAGATTCCCGACGCGGAATACGACGCGCTGGTTCGGGAGCTGGCGGAGCTCGAGCGCGCACACCCGGACCGGGTGCGGCCGGATTCGCCGACGCGCCGCGTGGGCGGCACGGTGCTGGAGGGGTTCGAGAAGGTGCGCCACGAACGCCCCATGCTGTCCCTGGACAACGTGTTCAGCGCCGGGGAGCTGTCGTCGTTCCTGGAGCGCATCCGGGGGGACGTCCCGGAGGACGACTGGACCTTCACCTGCGAGATGAAGATCGACGGCCTGGCCGTCTCGCTGCTCTACGAGGACGGTCGGTTCGTCCGGGGGGCCACGCGGGGGGACGGCCGCGTCGGGGAGGACGTGACGGAGAACCTGCGCACCCTGCGGACCCTCCCCATGCGCCTGAAGGGCGCTCCGGCGGGGCGCGTGGAGGTGCGCGGCGAGGTGCTGATGACGTGGGACCGCTTCAATGCGCTGAATGAGCGTCGAGAGGAACTGGGCGAGCCACCCTTCGCCAATCCGCGAAACGCCGCCGCGGGCACGATGCGCCAGTTGGACTCGCGCATCGTCGCGGAGCGCGGCCTGGACGCCTTCCTCTACTACCTCGTTGACGCCCCGTCCCTCGGCGTGACGCGTCAGGGGGACGCCCTGGAGTGGCTGGCGGAGCGCGGCCTGCCCATCCAGCCGGCGTGGCGGCGCTGCGCGTCGCTGGCCGAGGCGGAGGCGTTCATCGTCGAATGGCAGGAGAGGCGCTTTTCCCTGCCCTACGTGACGGACGGCGCCGTGGTGAAGCTGGACGACCTGACGCTTTGGGACGGCCTGGGGGCCACGGCCCACGCGCCGCGCTGGGCGGTGGCCTACAAGTACCCGCCGGAGGAGGCGCGGACGAGGATCTTGAGCATCGACGTCTCCGTGGGACGCACGGGAGCCCTGACGCCGGTGGCCAACCTGGAGCCGGTGCGGCTGGCGGGCACCGTCGTGCAGCGCGCGGGCCTGCACAACGAGGACGAGATTCGGCGCAAGGACGTTCGCGTGGGCGACGTGGTGCGCGTCCGCAAGGCGGCTGAGATCATCCCGGAGGTCGTGGCCGTGGAGAAGGAGTGCCGCACGGGCGCGGAGCGGCCCTTCGAGATGCCGGAGCGCTGCCCCGCCTGCGGGTCCGAGGCGGTGCGCCTGCCGGACGAGGCGGTGCTGCGCTGCCCGAACCGCGCCTCCTGCCCCGCGCAGCTGAAGGAGGGCCTGCGCTACTTCGCCTCCCGCGCGGGGCTCGACATACGGGGGCTGGGGGAGCGCCTGGCGGAGCAGCTGATCGACAGCGGCCGGGTCAAGACGCTCTCCGACGTCTACGACCTGCCGGAGGAGGACTGGGCCTCGCTGGACCGCATGGGAGAGAAGTCCGCCAGGAACCTGATGGGTGCGCTCGAGGCCTCGAAGGACCGTCCGCTCTCCGCGCTCATCGCGGCGCTTGGCATCCGCTTCGTGGGCAGGCGCGTGGCGGAGCTCCTGGCGGAACGTTTCGGCAGCATGGACGCCCTGTCGGCGGCCTCGGAGGCGGAGATCGCGGACGTCGAGGGCGTGGGGCCGGTCATCGCCTCATCCGTCGAAGCGTTCTTCCGCGATGAGGCGAACCTGGCGCTCGTGGAGCGCCTGAGGGAGCGCGGGCTGAACTTCTCCTCAGGGGATGCCGCCGGGCACGAGGGCACGGAGCTTGAAGGGAAGTCCTTCGTCTTCACGGGAGAGCTCTCCTCCATGAAGCGCGCCGAGGCGGAGGCGCTGGTCAGGGCCCACGGCGGCAGCGCCTCCGGCAGCGTCAGCTCGAAGACCAGCTTCCTCGTGGCGGGCGCGGGCGGAGGGAGCAAGCGGAGGCGGGCGGAGGAGCTAGGGGTCCCCATCGTCAGCGAGGAGGACTTCCTCCGGATGATCGGGGGCAGCGCCCCGGCTTAATCGCTCTTTTGGGGAAAGGCAAAAATCCTCCACCTTATATTCGGCAGCCCCCCAAGTCCGGAGGGCGGGATACGCCGTCCGCCTCTGGCGACCGGCGCAGGGGTCGCGTAAAATAACCGCCGGGTTGTCGAATTTGCCGAGTTTCGGGAGGAAGCTGAAAAGAGATGCTCGTACATTGGAAGAAACTGGTCCTTCTCGCGGCGCTGTGCGGCGCCCTCTGCTGCGCGGCCCTGGCCTTTGCCGCGCCGCTTCGGGACGCCTTTGGCGGCTTCGTCACCTGGCTGGTGGAGACGATCGGGCGCCTGGGCTACGCGGGGATAGCGGCCCTGATGTTCCTGGAATCCTCGTTCTTCCCCTTCCCCAGCGAGGTGGTGATGCCCCCCGCGGGGTATTTGGCGTGGCGTGGCGAGATGTCCCTCTGGGGAGCCATCGCCGCCGGCATCGTGGGCAGCGTCCTCGGCGCGCTCTTCAACTATTGGGTGGCGGTCCGCCTGGGGCGCCCGCTGCTCCTGAAGTACGGCAGGTACTTCCTGGTGTCGGAGGAGTCCGTGTCGAAGGCGGAGGGGTTCTTCATCCGGCACGGGCACGTCAGCACCCTCGTCGGCCGGCTGGTGCCCGTCATCCGCCAGTACATCTCGCTTCCTGCCGGCATCGCCCGAATGCCGCTCGGAACCTTCACGGCCTTCACGGCGCTGGGCGCCGGGGGGTGGGTCGTGGCCCTGACGCTCGTGGGCTACCTTCTGGGGGGGCACCAGGAGGGGCTGGGGCGCTACCTGCACGTCATCAGCCTGGGCTGCGTCGGCGTGGCGCTCCTCATCGCCGCGGGCTACGCCGCGTGGCTGTGCCTCAGGCGTCGGGCGTCGAAGGCCGCGGGCCCTGGAGGATTGGGAGGTAAATAACCACCCTGGCCCCGCGCTTTTGGTCCTTTCGGCTGGTGATCGCCAAGGAGCCCCCGTGCAGCGAGATCACCCGCCGCGTGAAGGCCAGGCCCAGCCCCGTGGAGCCCCAGCCGGACTGTCCCGCCGCCTGAGTTCCGCTGTAGCCGGGGCCGTTGTCGATGATCTCGAACTCCGCCATGCGTCCGTGGATGTCCAGCCGCACCTGCAGCAGGATGCCGTGGGCGCCCACCAGCGCGTTGCCGCGCCAGGCGTTGTCCAGGATGTTGAAGATGGCCCGGATGAGGCGCAGCTTGTTCGCCATGATGTGCGCTCCCTCGACCTCCGGGGCGGCGTGCATCGAAACCTCGTCCTTCCACGGGAAGGCGCTGCTGTGGCGCTCGATCGTGCGGAAGAGCTCGCTTAGGGCAAGGTCGTGCTTCTCGTCCCCCGACAGGAGCTCCTGGGTCATGGTTCCCATGTAGTCCGCGGCCTTCAGGAGGAGCGCCGTTCTCTCGGAGGGCTCCTTTTTGTCCATCATCCTTGCCGTGCCCTTGATGACGGCGATGACGTTCTTCATGTCGTGCACGAGGTTGTTGACGTCCAGCATGTTGATCCCGCTGACGCTCGTCTCGCCGCGCTTCAGCTCCGCGCCGATCCAGGAGTTCTTCAGGACGCTCAGGCGGATGGAGTACTTGACCAGCAGCCAGGACGAGGACATGGCGCCGGCCAGGAAGCAGAAGAAGAGCGTAAAGCCCGTCATGCTGACGAAGGCGGCGTCGGCCTCCGGCAGGGCGGACTGGGGGAAGGGCACCCCCGTGATCATCTCCAGGCTGTGGGAGGCGAAGAGCCAGAGGATGAGGGCCAGGCTGCGGTCCAGCACGTTTTCCACGCGCAGGGTGAGGGCGTGGAACAGGCACAGCAGGAGGAAGGCCAGGACGGGGCTCATGGAAAAGGAGAGCGTCAGGTTCGGGGAGAGGTGCGGCAGGAGCCACGCGGTTGCCATGAAGGCTACAGGAGGGACCACGATGTTGACCGCGTCCGCAAAATGCGCCGTGCGGTGCGAGAGCCTTCGGGCGACGGCCTGCCAGGCGACGACGATCAGCATGTTCTGCAGCCCGTGGATCAAAACCCTGGAGAGGGCGAAGGAGAGCGTCGTGACGTTGCCCTGCCTGTCGAGGAGATGTCCGTGAAGCCTCAACAGGAGGGCGTTGCCGTAGTAGACGACGAGGAACGCCGCCAGGAATACGGCGGCCAAAGAACAGAGCCGGGATATGATCTGAAGCGTGGCCCCGCGCTGCGGCGGAGCCTGAAGCCCGTTTTCCTCGAATGGCGTCGGCATGGTATGGCCTCCTCTGGTCTGCGCCGGGTGAATTGGCGGACGTCCCCGTGGGGCGTCCGGGACTTTGTTGTCGTTATTATAATAAACGATAATGGACGCTCAAGACAACGCTTGAGAAATTTTTTTGAAAAGGAGCGGCGCGAGGACACGTCATCGCGAGGAAATCATGAAGAACCCTGAGAGCCCTGCGGATAATTTGTTGACGGCGGAGGATGACGCCCTCTCCCTGAGCTGCGATGCCTGGAGGAGGGTGATGGAGGGGCTGGGCGAGCCGCGCTTTCGAGCGGATCAAATCTGCCAGTGGATCTACGGTCACAAGGTCTTCGACTACCACGAGATGAGCAGCCTCTCGAAGTCCCTGCGGGAGCGGCTGTGCGGGACGGTCCTGATGACCCTGCCCATCCTGATTCAAGACCGGCGATCGAGGGACGGCACGCGGAAGTACCTGTGGCAGATGGCGGACGGTTCGCGCGTCGAGTCCGTGCTGCTGGACCACGGAGGGCACAGGACGGCCTGCATCTCAAGCCAGGTCGGCTGCCCCCTCGCCTGCACCTTCTGCGCGACGGGGACCCTGGGCTTCGCGAGGAACCTGACGCCCGGAGAGATCGTCGGGCAGTTTCTTATGATGGAACGGCGCGTCCTGGACGCGGGGTTGGGGCCGGGGATCAACAACGTCGTCTTCATGGGGATGGGGGAGCCCCTGCTGAACGAGCGGAACGTCTTTGAGAGCATCCGCGCCCTCAACCACCCGAAGATGAGGAACCTGGGGGCCCGGCACATCACGATCTCCACCTCCGGCATCGTGCCCGGCATCGAGGACCTGGCGGACTTCGAGATTCCGCTGAGGCTCTCGATCTCCCTGCACGCGCCGAACGACGAGCTGCGGTCCCGGCTCATGCCCATCAACCGAAAGTACCCCCTGAGCCGCCTGGTGGAGGCGCTGCGCCTCTACCGCCGCCGTACGGGGGAGCGCATCACGATCGAGTACGCGATGATCGACGGGGTCAACGACGCCCCTCAGATGGCCTACGAGATGGCGGCGCTGTTGGACGGCCTGGACCCTTACGTCAACCTGATCCCCTACAACCCTATCCCCATGCGGCCGGACCTTCGCCGCTCTCCGGAAGGGCGCGTCAAGGCGTTCTGTGCCGCGCTGTCCGAGCTGCACATCGAGTTCGAGGTCCGGAAGGAGCGCGGCGCGGACATCATGGCCGCCTGCGGGCAGCTTGCGGCCGTCAAGGCTTAGGCTGCTGGCCGCTGCTCTCCAACCCACACCACCAGGAGGGAAAGGGTCCTGTCTATAGATATCCGCAGGCAGGCCATGCCACCACATCGTTTGAGGTGCTCTCGCCCTTCGCGAGCCAGATACCGATGACTATCCTGTGCGGGGGATGTCTGTCCCGATTACCGTGAACACGGCCCATTTCGCCCTGGGCCGCGTACTTTTTCCTGAGCTTGATGATCTGCCTCCGACAGAGGCTCATAAGCAGACGGCCAGCTCTCTGCGGCTGTAAGCCGCAGATGCTGTGCCGGTCGCTTATGTCGGGACGCGGCATCGTTGCCGCGTCTCGACGCAGATGGTTTATCGCTTCGATATGTAGACCATGACCTTGATACGCTTGATCTCTTTTTGTGGCAATGCCACTCGCTTCTGCTTCATACCTAAGTATCACCAAAAGACCTGCCTGCCGCGGCGGAGGGTGACATTTTCTCTGACTACTTATAGGGTGACATGATCACTGATCAACGACACAAACTTTGCCCCAACCCGCGGGGAAAAAAACAGCACCTTGCAGGGACTGTTTGTAAAAACAGTGTTAAGCTTAAGTCACCAAACAATAAGCCATCACCTGCGAGGTGCGAAGACCATTATGCCATACAGACGACCAAAAATCGAGGTTAAGACGACGGACAAGATGCAGGACATCACCCCTTTTGCCGGCCTTTTCCCCGTTATCGAACTTTGGAATCGGCTCCATCTTGACTAAGTCATCGATACTTTCATAGGAATCAGGAAGGACAAAGGGTACCGGGACTCCGAGCAGCTTCTGTCGATGGTCCTGCTGAACCTCAGCGGCGGCAGAGCCGTGGAACACCTGAAGTTTTTGAAGGAGCAGGCGGGGCTGAAGAAAGTCTCCCTGCCGTTTCCATCTCCGACGTCGGCCCGGGACTACGCCAGCTGTTTTCATAACGAATCGGAGGACCGGGAGCGGGGTCATGGTCGTTCCTTTGTCCCGGCATCGAATGAGGCGCTGAGGGGATTTGAGGAGGTGCACCGCCATCTTCTGAGGTGCGCGTTCGAGGCGTCTGCGCAGGAGGAGTTGACGCTGGACCAGGACGCGACGTTCATCGAGACGGAGACGAGCGGGGCGTTGTACAACTACCAGGGGAAACGGAGTTACGAGGCGTTGAACGTGTACTGTCCGGAGTACGACCTGCCTGTGGCGACGGAATACCGGGACGGGAATGTGAAGCCTGGGCACGGACAGCTGGAGCAGCTGCAGGGGGTACTGGCGCATCTTCCTGCGGGAGTGAGGAAGGTGAGGTACCGTTCGGACAGTGCGGGTTACCAGACGCGTCTTTTGCGCTATCTGGCGGAGGGTCAGGATGCGCGTTTCGGGGTGATCGAGTTTGCGATCTCGTGTCCTGTATACAGGGATTTCAGGGAGGCGGTGGAGGCAGTTTGTGAGAAGGATTGGCGCCCTTTGGGCAACGGTCAGGAATGGGCGGAGGTCATCTATGCGCCACAGTCTTTGAGTCTCGACAAGAACGGTCCGACGTACCGTTTTCTTGCCATTCGCGAGGCATTCGAGTTGGAGGGATCGGGAAAGAAGCTTCGACTGTCTCAGGAGCTGCAGGACTCACGGCAGCTGTTCATACCGGAGCTGATCGACGACCTGGAGTCTGAGAACGCCAAGGTGAAGAAGCTGCATCTGACGGAGCTTGGCGGCCACGTATACAAGGTGTTTGGTATCGTGACGAACCTGTTGGATTGGGAGGGAGGAGCGGTAATCCGTTGGTATCGTGAGCGGTGCGGCAAGTCAGAGGAAGTGCACCGCATCCTGAAGGAGGACCTGGCCGGCGGGCACGTCATCTCGCACCGATTTGGGTCGAACGCGTTCTGGTGGAATGTGTCGGTGCTGTCTCTGTCGCTGCACAGTTTGTTAAAGCGTCTGCTTCTGCCTGAAGCGTTGAGGAGTTACCGTCCCAGGACGCTGCGATTTGTGTTTTACACGAGCATAGGGCGTATGGTGCGCCATGCGCGCCGCATGGTGCTGCAGGTGAAAGGGGGAGTTGTCGGGAGTTGGTTTCTGGGAGCGTACCGGAAGCTTGAGAAATTGGCTATCTCGCTGGAATGAGCAGGAGAACGCTGGGCCAATAGCCGAGAGGGGGTGTGGGTGCGAGCTCACGCTGACGGGGTTATTGTGAGAACGGGAAGATATTTCCGTATTTGAAGGCAGCGGAGGGGTACAGAGCCCATTTTTTAAAACTTTTCCTCTGCCTGGCCCTTTACTTTGCCCGCGCTTTGCGTTCCCGTGGATTTGGGCAACGACACGTGGCTTGACAATTTTAATATTATTAATTAAACTGATTCTACGATAAAACTCGCAACAAAAACAGTGGTCAATGAGCATAACGGCAATTTATTTTTTGCCTAAGCAGGTTTTCCACGAAGAAAGGTGCTGCTACTTGAAGCGGAACGTTCCCCCGCCCCAAGAGGTGGAGATTTATGAGGCCGTTCTGTTCTGAAAGCAGACAGTAGGTTTAACAGATGGAGAAAGGTAGTTGATCATGCGTCTTACTGACGAAGAAAAGCGAATACTCGACGGAGCTGAAGGCGTCGGGAAGCAGAAAGCGATGGAAATGCTCTATGCGCTCGCCCTTACCTTTGACGCAGAGAAGCTTATTTCAATCAAGCGCGCCCATGTGGCGCTCAGCGGACAGGAGGGGGACACTTACTGGTGTGAGCTTCTGGCCGATGGAGGGGCGACCTGCGCCGTGCCCCCCACGACCAACCCCTACTGGGATACGGATTATCTCACGAAGTTCTACGACGTCACGAAGGAAGAGTTGGACCTTGCAAACCGGACGGGTGATGCCTACCGGAGGATAGGTGCCAAACTTACATACCATTGTGCTCCCGGCGTCTGCTCCAATGTCCCCTTTTTCGGCGAACACGTTGCCTTTTCCGAATCGAGTGCGACACCCTACGTCAATGGAGCGCTAGGAGCCCGGTCCAATCGAGAGTCCTCCATCAGCGCTCTGGCTGCAGCGGTAATCGGTGAAACGCCCTATTATGGATACCACATCGACGAAAACCGACGCGGGGATTTCTTAATTGAGGTCGAGGCTGAGATGAAGGACCATTACGACTGGGGCATGCTAGGGCATTGTGTCGGTCCCATAGCCGGCACCCGCATTCCCGTGTTGAAATTTAAAAAAGAAGTCAGGCCGGGACCGGAGGACTTCCTGTACTTCGGCGCCGAAGCCGCGACCAGCGGCTCCGTAGCGATGTACCACATGGTCAAAATCACGCCGGAAGCGCCGGATGTCGAGTCGGCTTTCGGCGGAAGAAAGGTTCCTGCAGCAGAGGTCGTCCTTACAAACAAGGACCTTGAGGCAGAGGAGGACAGGCTTACACCAGCTGTAGGCGATATTAATCTCGTCATGTTAGGTTGCCCGCACTACACCTACAGCCAGCTTCTTGAGGTAGAACGCCTCTTTAATGGGCGAAAAGTTAATCATAATACAGCTTTCTGGATACTGGCAGAATCGGGTGCTGTAGAGTTGGCGGAACGCTCGCACCTTCGCGAGCACTTGGAGCTTCTTGGCGTGCGTATGGTGGGGAATACTTGCATCGACGAGCCATGTTGGAAGTCCTTCGAGGGGAGTCTGGGACTTACGGACTCACCGAAGTGTGCCTATTACCGCGAGCGCCGCGGCCAGCCTTTTGCTATCCGCAGGCTCTCGGAGTGCGTTGAAGCCGCGATAAAGGGGAGGCTCGTATGATGGCTGACGAGATAAAGGTCTACAAATGCCGCGGTATTGTTAAAGGAAAAGCGGCGGGAGAAGCTATTGTCTCTCGGGACGCCATGTGCTTCTACCTTACGGACCCAATCACGGGAAACGTCATAGAGCGCAACCATGCGATTCAAGGTAAATGCATCGCAAACAAAATTTTAGCGCTCAAATCCGGCAAGGGCAGCTCCGTGGTGCAGGTAGATGGGTTCTATCAACTCTGGGGGAAGCACAATCTCCCGTCCGCAATCATCATTAAAGAGACGGAGCCCGTCATCGTTTCCGCCGCTGTTATGGTGGGCTGCACAATGGTCGATAGGCTAGAGGCGGACCCATTCAGCGTCATTCAGGATGGTGATTACGTGGAAGTTGACGCGGATGCCGGTGAAGTCCGCGTGCAGAAAAGTGGAAAATAGCGCTCCCACACTGCGCGGGGACGAGAGAAAAGGACTCAGAGAAAATGCCCGTACTGCTCGATGAATCCTATCGTTATCCTCTTCCCAAAATGCACCGCGTCCGGCAGCACTTTTCAAGGCCGAGGCTTGACGACCTTGAGGCTCAAATCAGGCGCGAGTTTGAAAAAGCCTGCATCGCGGACAGGATTAAGCCGGGCGCAAGGGTGGCCGTAGCGGTGGGGAGCCGCGGCATCAAAAACCTTGCACGGATCGTGAAGGAGGTGTTGGTGCAGATTCAGCGCTGGGGCGGCAACCCCTTTATCGTCTCCGCCATGGGAAGCCACGGAGGGGGAACTCAGGAGGGCCAACTTCATATCCTGAATTCTTACGGCATCACGGAGAACGCCATGGGCATTCCCATCATCACGGCTCCAGACGCGACGCGCGTCGGAAAGACAAAAAGCGGGCTGGAGGTGTGGGTCGATTCCGCGGCGCTTGAGGCAGACCTCATCGTGCCCATCAACCGCGTCAAACTGCACACGGATTTCGTCGGCGACATCCAGAGCGGCCTTTGCAAGATGTTGACGATAGGGCTTGGCAACCACGTGGGATGCTCGGCTTTACACGAAGCGAGCTTCGAGGGTTTTGCGGAAACCTTGATCGAGGCAGCGCGCATCGTCATGGCTCGTGCGCCTGTTGGGTTCGGCGTCGCAATCCTTGAGAACGCATATGACGAAACAGCCATGATCGAGGCTGTGCCTGTGGAGGACATCGTCGAACGAGAGAAGGAGCTTCTGCAAACGGCGAAGGGGCTCATGCCCACGTTGATGCTCCCCGACATCGACGTGTTGGTCGTCGAGGAGATCGGCAAGGACATATCCGGCGCCGGGTTCGACCCCAACGTTCTGGGCCGCAGTTCTCTCCTCAAGAAGTTCGTGCTTCCCGTGCCGAAAATTAAGCGTATGATCCTTCTGGATGTCACAGCCCCGTCCCACGGCAACGCCATCGGTGTCGGACTCTTTGACGTGATCACGCGCCGCGTCCTCGAGAAATTGGACCTTCCGTCCATGTACGCCAACGCACTGGCCGTTAAGGCGCCTGAGGACGTCAAAATACCCATCACGGCGGAATCCGAGGAGGAGGCCGTGCGCTTTGCCCTTCAGCTTGCAAGGGGGGTGGACCGGGCAAACCTCAAAATCGTGAGGATTAAAAACACGTTAAACTTGGAAACCATTGAGGTGTCGGAGGCGCTTCTCCCCTGCGTGGAGGGAAACAAAAAGCTGGAGCGCCTTTCTTAAGAGCTTTACAAAATATTGCGCAAGGATCAGTTTAACAAAGAAAGAATCGATTTCGCTTCTTAAAACGTCTTTATATATTTTATAACTGAGGAGGAAAAATACGATGAAAAAATTTCTTGGCGCGGCGCTTCTGGTGTTGATTGCAGCCTCAGGGGTCCAGGCAGCAGATTATACGATCAAGCTGGGGTACATCGGCTCTGAATCCCATCCGACGATGACGGTGATGAAGGATGTCTTCGCAAAGCAGATCGAAGAAGGCTCGGCGGGGAAAATTAAGGTGGAACTCTATCCTAACGGCCAGCTTGGCGGGGACCGTGAGCTGTGCGAAGGCGTGCAGCTTGGCGCCATTCAAATGGCCATCCCCTCCTCTTCCGTCCTGGCCGGTTTTGAAAAGCGCATTCAGGTGCTTGATCTGCCATACCTCTTCACGACGCGCGAGGCCGCATTTGCCGCAGTGGACGGCGTGCTTGGAGAGAAACTGAACGGGCTGACGGCAGAGAAGGGCATCTTGATCCTGGGCTACCAGGAGAATGGCTTCCGTCACGTTACCAACAACCGTAACCCCATTCACACGCCGGACGACATGAAGGGCCTGAAGATCCGCACGATGGAGAACCCGATGCACATCGCGTTCTTCAAGGCGCTCGGCGCCAACCCCACACCCATGAGTTGGGGAGAGCTTTACACGGCCCTGCAGCAAGGCACTGTGGATGCACAGGAAAATCCTTATGCGATGATCGATGACGGAAAGTTTTACGAGGTCCAGAAGTACGTTTCCGAAACGGGCCACGTCTTTTCCTTCGAGGTGTTGATTGCCAACAAAGCGTTCATTGACGGCCTGCCGGAGGCCCTGCGGGATTTGGTGTTGAAGGCCGCAAAAGATGCGACGGAAGCGCAACGCAAGGCCATGGCCGAAGAGGAGGAAAGTTTCAAGAAAAAGGTCACCGAAGCCGGGATGACCGCCAACGAGTTGACGGCTGAAGAGAAAAAACCCTTTGTGGCGGCAACGGCGGAGGTCTATCCGCAGTTCGCCGATGAGCTGGGACAGGATTTGATGGAAATCATCAAGCAAGTGCAGAAGTAGGCGCTCCCCGTGTTCCATTGGCGCCCCCGTCCCCCTGGGGGCGCCTTTTTATTCCGGTGATTCCGCGGTGAAAGGAACGGTTATTTTTCATGACGTTAAAAAAATTTCTCAACAACTTTGAGGAGTACTTCTGCGTCTGGACGCTTGCCATCATGACCATCGTCGTTTTTGTGCAGGTTGTGATGCGCTACGTCTTTGCAAACTCGCTCTCGTGGAGCGAGGAGTTGGCTCGCTTCATATTTTTATGGTTCTCCTGGGTTGGCGCCAGCTACGCCGTGCGCGAAAGAAGCCATTTTCGGGTGGAGATGCTCGTGGACCTGTTCAAGGGGGCATCCCGAATATGGATCGAGTACCTTGTCCTTCTGATCTGGTTTGCCTTTAGCTTTTTTCTGACATGGTACGGTACAAAACTCGTCCTCTTCATCCGTGGTGCAGGACAGGTTTCGGCCGCTATGCGCATGCCCATGACGTGGCCCTACGCCGCCGTCCCGGCAGGGTGCGCGTTGATGTGTGTGCGCCTCATCGTCGAAATATGGAAGCTCCACAAAAACGGCCTTTCACACGCTGAGAGTGGCGAGGTCAGGGCGACGGAGCTGAAGCCATCCGGCGACACGACAGAACCGTTAGAGGGAGGCAAGTGACATGGAGGCCATTCTGATATTCTCCATCCTCATCGTCACCATCGCATTCAGCATCCCCATCGGCATCACACTGGGACTTTCAACTTGGATCATGATGCTGTTTACGTCCAACATCCCGATGGTTATGATTGCGCAGAAGGCGTTTACAGGCTTAGACTCCTTCCCCCTTTTGGCCATACCATTCTTCATCCTCGCGGGTTCGCTGATGTGCAGCGGGGGCATCTCACGCCGCCTTGTCACCCTTGCCGAGAGCCTCGTGGGTTGGATCGTCGGCGGGCTTGCCATGGTGACGGTGCTGGCGTGCATGTTCTTTGCAGCGATATCTGGATCGGGTCCCGCGACGGTTTCCGCCATCGGCTCCTTTATGATTCCAGCCATGAAGGAGCGCAGGTACGACGCAGGGTTTGCGGCGGCCATCACCGCTGCGGCAGGGACCATTGGCGTCATCATCCCGCCGAGTATCCCTTTCGTCATCTACGGCATCGTCGCTAAGGCATCCATTGGCGATATGTTCATTGCCGGAATTGTGCCGGGTATTATTATCGGCATTGCTCTAATGCTCGTATGCTACTTCACGGCGCGTAAGCGGCATTATCTCAGCATGGCCGAGCGTCCGAAGTTTAGCTCCGTCGCCAAGGCCTTTCGTGAGGCGTTCTGGGCGTTGCTGGTCCCTGTCATCATCCTTGGCGGCATCTACGGTGGCGTCTTTACCCCAACAGAGGCTGCTGTCGTTGCCGTGGCCTATTCCGTCTTTATAGGCAAGTTCGTCTACCGTGAGCTGACCATGGCAACGCTCTATGACTGTCTTAAGAGCACGGCACTCATCAACGGTGCCACGTCCTTCCTCATTGGACTCTCCATGGCGTTCGCCAACTATCTTGCCATGGCGCAGATACCGGCGCACATCGCCCAGTGGTTCACAAGCTTCGCTGAAAGCCCTTTCCTCTTGATGATCATCATCAACTTTTTCCTGTTGGTCCTCGGCTGTTTTGTGGATAACATCGCCGCAGTCATCATCCTGACGCCTATTCTCCTGCCCGTTGTGCGTAGCATTGGCATTGACCCCATACACTTCGGGCTCATCATCACCGTGAACCTCGCCTGCGGGTTCATCTCTCCTCCCTACGGCATCAATCTTTTCGTCGCCTCAGCCATCTCAGGAGAGAATATAGAAAGCATCTCACGCGAGATCGTGCCAGTTTTCTGCGCCATGGTGGCCTGTCTTTTGCTCTTTACCTATTTCCCCGTGCTGACGATGGGACTCCTCAAGGTTCTCCGTTAACTTTCTCCGCACTTGAGCGATGGACTGGGGTATCCTTTTCACCGTCATAAACCAGTGCCGTGGTCCATACCTTCCAACATCGTTAGAATACGGTTTATAATACTTGCCAGATTGTCAGGCCAGACGCAACAAAAAGATTGAAACCATTTGGGGTAAAACGCCCTCGACTGCGCGGGGGAGAACGAAAAACTCAAGGACACAGGGGCCTTGAAGCTGCTGACGGAAAAGGCCGGACGCTGAAAAAGGAGAAGGGAGAAGGGCGCTTTGGGGAAAAAGTCCACTTCACTCGTTCGCAGCGTTTTGGGGTTTGTCTCGTTGTCTCTCTTGCTGCTCACGCTTTTCAGGGGGCAGGCAGGCGCCGGAACGACGGAAGAGCTCCTGGAGGTAGCCGGCAAAGCAGGGCCCGAAAAGGTGCGGCAGCTGATTCAAGACGGAGCGGACGTCAACGCGAAGAACGAATATGGGTGGACGCCTTTGATGCTTGCTGCGTACAACAACTCAAACCTGGCAACCCTGACGGCGCTGCTGGACGCGGGAGCGGAGGTCAACGTTAAAGGCACAGATGGCTTGACGCCGTTGATGCTTGCGGCCCAATACAACTCGAACCCGGAAGCCCTGAGGGTGCTGCTGGACGCGGGGGCAGACGTCAACGCCAAAAACAAATTTGATTTGACGCCTTTGATGCTTGCTGCGTACAACAACTCAAACCCGGAAATCCTGACGGCGCTGCTGGACGCGGGGGCAGATGTCAACACCAAACAGAAAGATGAGTGGACGCCGTTGATGGTTGCGGCCCGATACAACTCAAACCCGGAAGCCCTGAGGGTCTTGATGGAGGCCGGAGCGGACGTCAACGCCAAAAACAAATATGGTGCGACGTCGTTGATGGCTGCTGCGATCGAGAACACCCCGGAAGTTCTGAGGGCCTTGATCAAGGCTGGAGCGGACGTCAACGCCAAAAACAAAGAGGGTTGGACTCCTTTGATGCTCGCGGCCCAACACAACCCCAACCCCAAAGCCCTGACGGCGCTGCTGGAGGCGGGAGCGGACGCAAAGGCAAAGAACGACGAGGGCAAAACGGCCCTCGACTACGCAAGAATGAATGAAAAACTCAAGGCCACAGGGGCGTTGAAGCTGCTGGAGGAAAAGGCCGGACAAAATTGAAGAAAATGAAGGGCAAACGAAGGGCCGATGCAGGCCCTTCGTTCACGAGTTTGCTGAGGCCGCTGGATTGAAAACGCAGGCGGCGGCACGGTGTAACAAAACTGGAAGGGAGAGGAGCACGTTGGTGAAGAAGTCTACTTTACTCACTCGCAGCGTTTTAGGGTTCGTCTCGTTGTCTCTATTGTTGCTCACGCTCTTCAGGGGGCAGGCAAGCGCTGAGGAAATTGAAGGAAACGAATACCATGCTGCTCCTCACAGTGAGGACCAGCATTAGCCATTCCTAAAGCCCAAGAACATTGGGCAGCCAAAGAACAGTGGCTGGAATGTAGGTAATGAGGGCCAGCAGGATGAGAAGCGGGATGAGCATAAGGATGAGGTCCTTAAACATTTTCGTCAAAGTGGTATCCGCAATCTCGCAAGCGACGAAGAGACAGACTCCAAGCGGTGGAGTACACATGCCAATCGTCAGGTTGACCGCCACCATGACGCCAAAATGAATAAGATCAATGCCAAACGTCTGCACTAGAGGCAGAAAAAGCGGCACAAAAATCGTGATTGCACTTGTTGTGTCAATAAATGTTCCCGCAATAAGCAGGATAATGTTCATCACCATAAGCGCGCCCCACTTTGAGCTGATTACCGAGAGCAGGCTTTGAGCGATGGACTGGGGAATCATTTTCACGGTCATAAACCAGATAAACAAGTTTGCCGTCATCAGCACCGTAAGGATGACCCCTGTGGTCACTGCTGCATCAACGAAAGCCTTGGCGAGTGAACGCCAAGAGAGCTCGCGGTAGATCAACCCACCCAGCACCAAGGCGTAGGCTACCGCGATGGCCGCAGATTCCGTCGGCGTGAAGATGCCGCCTACGATGCCGCCAATGATGATTATGGGCATTAAAAGGGCTAACACCGCGTCACGAAGTCCTTGACGGATCTCAGACCATTTGGCCTTCTTTTCCCGCCCCACGTATCCCCTAACCTTGCTGATACGCCAGTTAGCGATCATGAGGAAAACTCCCATCAGGATGCCGGGGATGACCCCTCCCATGAAAAGCTTTGCAATGGAGCTACTGACGATGACGCCATAAACTACAAGCGGAATGCTTGGGGGGATGATGGGACCAATGGAGCCAGCCGTGGCCACCAATGCCGCAGCGTAGGGTCGTGAATAGCCTTTCACAATCATCTCGCTGATGAGTATAGCGCCGATTGCTGCCGTGGCCGCAATGGCCGATCCCGTGACTGCAGCAAATATCATGGAGGCTACTATGGCCACCATCCCCAGGCCGCCCGGCCAATGTCCGACCAACATATCGGCAAACGAAGTAATACGCTTTGAAATTCCGCCAACGGCCATCAAGTTGCCCGCTAAAATAAAAAGAGGAATGGCCACAAAGGCAAAGTTATCCGCCCCGGTGAACATACGCTGGACGACCACCTGTAACGGCAGTCCCGAACCGACCAAACCTGCCAGCGTGACAATTCCAAGAGAAAAGCTAATCGGAACGCCAAGAAGAAACACTGCAAACAGCGCAACGATCCAGAGCATCAGCGTCACCTTCCATCCACGGATTGGGTCATAGCCATGCTGCGCAAGAGTTTAACGGTATCGATCAGTAGGAAGATGAGCATAAAGGTGACTGTGATGGGAATGACATAATATATCCAGGCCATAGGCAGGAGAAGATAAGGGGTCACTTGATCGGCATTTGCCTGAGCAAAGGGAATACTGAAGCGAAAGACAGCACCAAGAAAAATCATCACAATGATGTTAGAAAGCAGGGCAAACCACGGCTGAATACGCTTGGGAAGCAGTCTTACCAAGACGTCGATGTTGAGATGGGATTTATTAAATACCCCGACGCCCATGCCAAAAAACACGGAATAGATAAAAGATATTCTTGTGACATCTGTCGCCCATGGCATGGGCATATGGAAAACGTAGCGCTGAACGACCTGGCCCAATGTCACCAGGAAAACGACAGCCAGGCAAATTCCCGATGCAGTCGCAAAAAGCCATCGCATCTTCTGCAACGCACTCACTCCTCTACAGACAGTTCCAAACGAAAAAAGGGGGGCAACACCCCCCTTATCACAAGGCGAGCAACAAATGTTTCGTTTGTTATTGGGCCTTGGCAATCGCGTCCCGAATTCTCATGACCAGTTCTTCGGGCACAGTGTCCGAGATCACCTTATAGAGGTCCTTTGTCAATTCGGCAAAAGCGGCGTGGTCCGGATTTTCCTCGATTTCTACCCCCGCTTTTCTGATGATCTCCAGACGTTCTTTTTCGAGCTCCGCCAACTTGACACGCTGCAACGTGGCCGTCTTGATTGCGGCATCCTTCAAAATCGCCTGATACTTTGGATCCAGTCCCTCAAACCACTGCTGGTTCACGATAACCAGTGCGGGTTCGTAGGTGTGGGCTGTCATGGAAACGTACTTCTGCACCTCGTAATACTTCATGGAGTAGATCGTAGCGATAGGATTTTCTTCGCCATCCGTCACCTTTTGCTGCAGCGCTGAATAAAGCTCACCAAAGGGGATCGGCGTCGCGACGGCTCCCAGCGCCTTCATGAATTCAATCCATATCTTGGACTCCTGAACTCGAATCTTGAGCCCCTTAGCATCCTCCGGCTTCTTGATCGGGCGAACATTGTTCGTCATATTGCGGAAGCCCACTTCCCAATAACCAAGGTTGACGAAGCCCTTATTCAGCATATAGCCGTTCAACTCGGCGCCAATCTCCCCGTCCAAAACAGAGTAGACGGCATTCTTGCCCGTGAAGAGGAAGGGGATGCCAAACACCTGCAACTCCGGCACAAACCCTGCCATGTTGCTGGCCGCCAACTCGCCAATCTCGACAGTCCCCATGCGAACGCTCTCTGCCAGTTCGCGCTCCCCCCCAAGCTGCCCCTGTGGGAAGATCGTAACCTCAATTTCCTTGTTTGAAGCCTCCTCAACAAGGCGCTTGAATTCCATTGCCCCAATGTGGTACTGATGCTCCAAACTGCCACCATGCGCCAACTTGATGTTGACAGCTGCCGCAAAGGCTGCTTTCGTCCAAAAACCTACGCACAACAACGCAACAACGCTCAACAACATTCTTCGTTTCATCTTCATTCGCTCCCCTCTTGGATTTCAGGAATCGTGCTCACCCAAATTAAAGTCAATCCGGCATTATCGCTCCACCTTGTATATTCCCGGCACTCGATCGTTAAAGACCGTCAGGAACCCGCGCGTTTTTTCCACCTCATCCATATCGAGGATGACAAAGCCTGCCTCCTCGCCGGCGCCGGCCTGGAAGAGTACCTCGCCTTTTGGCCCAAGGATCATGGAACGTCCTCCAAAGAGCGTATCCTCGGACTCGCCGCACCGGTTGCAGGCGACGACATACATCTGGTTTTCAATAGCACGGCTCCGAAGCAACGCCTCCCAGTGATCAATTCGAGACATGGGCCACTCCGCACCGACGAAGAGCACTTGCACGCCATCCAGCGCATAAGTCCGCACCCACTCGCAAAAACGGATGTCGTAGCACGTCACGCAGCCAGCGCGGATGCCGTCCACATCAAAGAGGCACTCTTTCCTCCCTGGAACAAAGTACTTATCTTCCTCCATAAGGCGGATGAGGTGCACTTTGTCGTAATACTCAACGAGCTCGCCACGAGGATTGACAACCTGTCCTCGGTTTGCGAACCCCTCAGGCGTGGAAGCAAGCACCGTCCCCCCCGCAAACCAGACGCCGTACTGTCTGGCAAGGGCGCCAAGAAACTCCGCCGCCCCCTTCCCTTCAGGGTCAGCCAGCTCCTTCGCGCGGGGAAGAGCGTAACCCACATCCCAGATTTCCGGAATCACGAGCACCGTCGTAAGGTCGGACGGCACCAAGGCTGACTTCAGCCATCTCTGAAGCGTCGCCCTATTTTTCGTCCGATCGCCCAGGACTACGTCAAATTGCAGGACACCAACGCGTAGTTTCATGTCGCTCTACTCCTAATTGCGGTCCGGAAGGACCTGGACCGCATACTCGTGCCACAGCTCCCGATTCAGAACGGGGTCCCTCAAAGAGAGCACGTAGCGGCTGCCATAAACTAAGCCTCCGCCAATGACAGGGAGCGTCCCGCTAAAGAGCGAAATGCGCCCACCCTTAACCGGTGAATCCTCCTCGGCAAGCTCCAACAGTGCTTCAGGAGGCAACATTTGCCCCAGCGTCCCCTCCTGATAGATTTTTCCGTCGTTCCAGACCCGCAGCTCGATCTCATCCCAATGGTCGCGCACATCATCCACACGCCAGAAGATCGCACCGACAAGCTTGGTCGCAATCTGTTTTGCCTTGGAAACGGACACCGTCTCAAGCGCCCTGTCCGTGTGGTCGCTGGCAACGGTCACATGCAAATTCCCCTGGCTGCAGCGGGCCAGAAAGACCTCGCCCTCGCCTGACGTTTTGTTCCCTACAACCCAGACGGAGGATGCAGCACTGATGCGCTCCGGCTCGATCCAGTACATAGAGGGAACTCGTTCAGGAGATGGGACGCCGATCTTCTTTAGCTCCTCCACGTGTGCACGGACACCAGCTTGATCGCGCCCCGTATATCCTGCTGCAACACAGGCGTCCCACAGCAATGAAACCTCATGCGAGCTTCCATCCTTACGCAGAGCAACTGATTTCATTCGCATGTCCTGACCGCCACTCCTTTCTTTAGATCCCTTCTAAACCCAAGGGCCTGCGGGGAAATTCTGCCGCAGCTTCCGCCGTCGTACATCTTGCCGAACAGGATAGCTTCTGTCGAATCCAGGTGGGCCGTCACGGCAGCTTTCACCGCATCCTTCTGCCCCTGCTCCATTGCCCTTACAATCTCCTCATGCTCCTGCAGAACACTCCCATAGCGATGCTCATCCATGGCAAGCATTCCGAACCAGATCATGTCCTCGCTGACGCTCTGCCAAAACTTTTGCAGATATTCGTTCTCCAGGACCTCAAAGGCAATCGAGTGAAAGGCCTGGTCCACCGTGATGAACGCGAAGAGGTTTTCCCTCGCGTCGTTCATGGCCGCAATGGCGGCCCGCATACGTTTTGAAACTGCGGCGTGCATTCGCCCTGAAAAAAGAATATCCACGACGTCATCAGCCAAGAGGCGACGGGCATCAAAAAGCTTGCGAAGATTGAGCGTTGAAGCGTCGCGCACTTGAATGTATCGTCTTGCGCTGATGACGAGCCACCCCTCCTGCGCAAGGCACTGAATGGCCTCGCGTACAGGTGTTCGGCTGACGCCGAACTGCTCTGCAATTTGGCGTTCCTGCAATGTCGCGCCCGGGGGGTAGGCCAGGGAGAGGATGCCTTCTTTTATTTTTTTGTAGACATCGAAAGCCAAGCGGCCCTCCCGCATCAAAACTCACTCTCTCTTCGCAGTGCGCCCGGTCGTTCTCCACACGGGGACTGACAACTCCATCTATTCAGCGTTTGTGTTTCTTTAAAAAAGGAATCTTTGGTATACCAGCTGGTATACCAAAGATGATACACTATTCCTGCACTTCCCGTCAAGCCCCTTGAAAAAACTCAAATCCACAGGTTGCGATGATTTTATCGAGGATCAAGCCCGTCATCGCACAGGTTAACCTGATTCTGACCTTTCATCCGTCCGGTGAGGCGGAAACACATAAAACCGGTTCCCGACGCATATTAAAACTTTGTCTATAGATTCGGATTTTACAGGTCAAGGCTGTCCGCATCCAGCAAAAAGTTCCAGATGCCGATCGTCGTAATGCCTGCCTCATCGTGCCGCGGGCGGATGTTATCTCGGACGATGATGATGATCTTCCTGAAGGAGTCGCCGATGCGCAGAAGGGAGTTCTGCTCCTGCCGGCCCCTGCGGCGCTCGACGATATCGGACAGGTAGACGTTCTCAAGGAGGCGCGTCAGGTACTCCGCCTTACGCCCGTGAGAATCTTGACCAGACCGTTTCCCATGCGGTCCGTCAGTTTGTTGAGATAGGAATCCCGCCCGATCTCCATGCGCCCTCCGGGAATGATGATTACGGATTTTTGTGTTAAGACACATATTTTCGTAATTACTATAGGCAGACGTCCACACACGGTCAATACTGGTCGTGGTACCAGGGCATAATCCGGAATTTAAGAAAAAGGCCGGACAAAATTGAGGAAAACAAACCCGGAGTTATACCAATTTGCGTCTAAAGGGAAAGAAAGGCCCCCCTGATGAAAAACCTAAGCGACCGACACGGCTCGTACCTCGCCGGTCGTCTGCTTATGCAAGGGGGGCTGCCCCGAAGGGGCTGGGACTGACGGCCCGTGAGCGGTAGCGAACGGCAGCCGGAAGGCTCCCCGAAGGGGAGGGGTGTTTTTCATAAGACGCGCCTGTCTGACATTCCCCGCCAACGCCTCCACAAGGCAATCCATTGCCTTGCTTCGGCACAGCCGACCAACGCAGCGCTGCAATCGCTGACGCGATTGCATAAGCTGCGTCGTCTGGCCGAGCTGCGGAAGTCCCCCGGACTTCCTTCGCCCTCAGCCGACCGACACGACGCCGACCGCCTGTCGGCGTCCGTAAGTCGTGTCGTCTGGCTGAACCCCTCCGGTTCGCTGACGCGAACCACCTCCCCTTAGGGGAGGCAATCCATATTAAACGCGAATTGGTATTATAATCCAGGGAACAACCGAGGGCCGGCGCGCACCGGCCCTCGGTCACGATTTTGTTAAGGTTTTACCTCTGCCCGATCCGCCCGTAGAAGCGGGTGAACCCCTCAGGCAGGTAGTTGTAGATCAGGATGTAGAGCGCGCTGCTGAGGCGGTTCAACATCTTGACGACATCCGGCCTCGTCACGCCGCCCGCCCCGTCGTCGAAGGCGCGGCACGCGACGAGTTCCGTCTCCCGCACCAGCGTGCGCAGCAGGTTGATCTCCGCCGCCCAGAGCCCCATGTCCGCGTGAAGGTCGAGGTGTCCCTTTCCGTAGAAGCGCGCCGGCGTGTGGGACCGCTGGTGGATTTCCTCCTCCGTCAGTCCCCACAGGGCCAACTCGCCGCAGGGCGCGTCGGTCACCTCGGCCATCATGGCCTCGCGGACGGCCTTGACCCGCACTTCCTCCAGGTCCGCCTCCAGCTGACGCTCCCCCGCAGCCCGCGCCCGCGCCTGCATCAGAATGATTCGAGCGTTCAACTCGTCCAGCCGTCCGCGCAACTCGATGCGCGGGTGCGTCTTGCCGACGACCTCCGCGCCAAGGAGGTGCGTCGTGTGTTCCTGCTTGCCTGTGGCCATGACTTCGGCCCCCTCAGTGGTGGCAGCCGCAGCTGCATCCGCCGCCGCAGTTCCCCCCGCAGCCCCTCCCCTTCAGGGTGGGGCCGGCCTCGAGGATCAGCGTCCTGCCCCGACACTCGGGGCAGCGCATCGACGCGCCCTCCTCAAAGACGTGCCCGCACGAGGCACACTTGAAAACGCGCTTTTCCGCAGCCGCCATGTCCATGTCCTCCTTCAATTCATCTCTTTTTCAATTCGTCTCTTTATCGTTGCGGGAGTCTCGAGGGGTCCCGTCCCAGTTCCCGCGGCCAGGGCCTCAGTGCCCCACACCCTGTCCCGCGCCGCCCCGCTCCAGGGGCTCCCCCGCGAAGAAGCGGGGCAGAACGTTCGGGAGGGTCTCGAAGGGGTACTCCCCCACCACGCGGCCCTCCCGGAACAGCACCGCGCCCGACGGCGTCCCCGCGATCCCCATCTGGGCGTGCCTTGCCTCCTTCGGGCCGTTGACCTCACAGCCCATCACCGCCACGGTGGTCCCGTCCGGCAGGCTCGCCAGCATGGGCTCGATCAACTTCGTCAGCTCCATGACGTCCGCGCGGCGCCGGCCGCAGGTGGGACAGCTGATGAGGTTCACGCCGCGGGTCCGGAGCTCCAGGGCCTTCAGGATCTCGTAGCCCACCCGAACCTCGCGCTCCGGCGCGTCCGTCAGGGACACGCGGATGGTGTCCCCGATCCCCTGAGCCAGGAGAGCGGAGATGCCCGCCGCGCCCTTCACGATGCCGCCGTCCCCAGGCCCCGCCTCCGTCAGCCCCACGTGGAAGGGAAAGTCCGGGTACTCGCGCGCGATCAGGACGTTGGCCCGCACGCACTCCGGCACAGAGGAGGACTTCGCCGAGAGGATCAGGTCCTCGAAGCCCGCTCCCAGCAGGAGCTCCGCCTGCTCCCGCACCGCGATGCACAGCGCCGCCGCCCGATCGCCCCCCGCGGCCTCCAGCTGTCTGCCCGACACCGATCCACCGTTGGCCCCGATTCGGATCGTCACCCCAAGGGTTTGGGCGGTCCGGATGACGTCGTTCAGGCGATTGAGGGGCATGTTGCCGGGGTTGATGCGGATGGCCCGGCAACCCGCCTCCATGGCCAGCACGGCCAGGGTCGGGTCGAAGTGGATGTCCGCCATCAGGGTCAGGTCCGTGTTCGACACGAGCCACTTCAGGTCCGGGGCCAGTTCTGGACGCGGCAGGGCCACCCGCGCCATCTCACAGCCCACCCGCAGCAGGCTGGCGCACTGCGCAGCACAGGCCTCCCGGTTCGACAGGGGGACCTTGAGCATGCTCTCGACGCGAACGGGGGCCCCCCCGCCGATGCGGAGGGCCCCGATCTGAACGCTTCGCTTCACCTCGACGGCCCGCTCACTTCGTCCAGAAGAGGTGATAGACATCCTGACAGGTGATGGCCAGCATCAGCAGGATGAGCAGGACGAAGCCCGCCGTGTGGATCCAGTTCTCCACCCTCTCCGGCAGTCGGCGGCGAAAGACCATCTCCAGCAGCACGAAAAGGATACGCCCGCCGTCCAGCGCCGGGATGGGGAACAGGTTCAGCAGGCCGAGGTTCAGGCTGATGAGGGCGACGAACGTCACGAAGGCCCACCACCCCGCCCGCATGGCTTGCCCCGACATGGAGGCGATGCCCACGGGACCCGTGACGTCCACCTCCTGCCGGCGCAGGATCCAGTCGGTGATGCCCCTCAGCATCAGCGTCGTCATCCGCCACGTGTACTGCCCCGCGTTCAGGACCGCATCTTTCGGGGAGTAGCGCACCAGAGCCGGCGTGATCCCCAGCATGGGGCGTCCGTGTTCCTCGCTCATGGGGATGGGCGTCGAGATCGTGAGGACTTCCTCACCGCGTCGAACTTCGACCCTCACGTCCCCGCCCCGCTCTGCCTCCTCCCGCAGCGCCTCCGACATCTCGCGCCACTCCTGAACGGAACGGCCGTTCACGGCCGTGATGCTGTCCCCTACCTGAATGCCGGCGGCTTCCGCGGGGAAGCCCGGCATGACCTCGCCGATCCGGGTGTGCTCCATGTCCAGCGCGCCGTGACCCCAGAGGAAGACCGCCGTCAGCAGAAGGGCCAGGAGGACGTTGAAGAGGGAGCCATTCAGCAGGATGAGGAAGCGCTTCCAGCCGGGCTGCTCGTTAAAGCCCTTGCCGGGCAGGACGGCCTCCTCCCTCTCCTCCTCTCCCATGCCCGCCAGGCGGCAGGAACCCCCGACGGGGAACGCCCGCACCGACCACAGCATGGGCTCCGGGCCGGTGCTCTTGCGCTGCCAGAGCGCCGGCCCCATGCCAAAGGCGAACTCGTGGACCTGCACGCCGAGACAGCGCGCCGTGATGAAGTGGCCGAACTCGTGGACGACCACGCAGACGGCGATGACGATAACGAACGAAACGAAACTGATCAACATGGTATCGAAACCTCCAAAAGTTTTAACCCAACGGGCGGCGACCTCTTACGCCCTGCACCTCGACAGGCCGTCGCAGACGGCCGCGGCGCGGCGCCGGCCCTCCTCCAGCGCAAAGAGCGCCTCCTCAAGGGACCCCGGCGCGGGGAGCGGACAGGACTCCAGCGTTTCCTCAACCACCGCGGCGATGTCCGTAAAGCCGATCTGCCCCTTCAGAAAGCGATCCACCGCCACCTCGTCCGAACCGACCAGAAGGGCCGGGTACGCGCCGCGCCGCTCCATCGCCGTCCGCGCTATCCGCATCGCGGGGAAGCGCACCGGGTCCGGTGCCTCAAAGGAGATCGTGCGGGGCACCAGAAGCGGCGGCGCAAAGTCCGGCGCGGGAAATCGGCGTTCCGGCCAGAAGATGCAGGAGGCCGCGGGCAGACGCATGTCGGGCGTCGCGGCCAGGAGCTTGACGCTGCCGTCCGTGAACTCCACGAGGCCATGGACAAAGGAACCCGGCGACACCAGCGCGTCCACCTGAGCCGGTTCGAGGCCGAAGAGGAACATCGCCTCGATCAGCTCGATGCCCTTGTTCATCAGCGTCGCGCTGTCGATCGTGATCTTCGCCCCCATGGCCCAGACAGGGTGCTTCAGGGCCATATCGGGCGTCACCGTCTTCAGCTCCTCCGCCGTCCAGGTCCTGAAGGGGCCGCCCGAGGCCGTGAGGCGTATGGACCTCACGGCGCGTCCCTCTCCCTCGCCGTGCAGGCACTGCCAGATCGCGTTGTGCTCGCTGTCCAGCGGGCGCAGCTGGTCGGGCCGGGAGACGAGGGGTATGACCCAAGGGCCCGCCACCACGATGCTCTCCTTGTTGGCCAGGGAGACCTCCTTGCCCGCCCGAAGCGCGGCCTGCAGCGCCGGTATGGCCGCCGTCCCCGACGAGGCGAAGAGCACCTGATCGACCTCCGGGCTCTCCGCGATGGCCACCAGCCCCTCCGGGCCCGTGAGGAACCCCTCCGTCCCCCGCGGCGCGTCATGGGCACAGAGCATTGTAGCCTCAAACTCCCGCGAGAGCATCCTCAGTTTTTCGGAAGGCCTGCGGGCCGCCAGGGCCCGCACCTCGACCTCGTCCGGGTGCGCGCGGCACACGGAGAGGATGGCGCTGCCGACGCTTCCCGTCGCGCCGATCACGGCCACGCGCTTTCGTCCCGTCCCGCCCGTCGTCATGGTCGTCCTCACAGGAGCAGGCCGAAGACGAGGTACGTCAGCAGGCCGTTCAGCAGGATGCTGTCGAAGCGGTCCAGGACGCCTCCGTGTCCGGGGATCAGCGCCCCCGAATCCTTCTCCCCAAGCTCGCGCTTCACCAGGGACTCGGCCAGGTCCCCCAGCTGTCCCGCGATGCCGCAGATGACCCCGATGATGAAGAGCGGATAGGGCGGCTGCTCCATCAAAAAGATGACGAGGGCACAGGTCAGCAGGCTGCCCATGGCGCCGCCGATGAAGCCCTCGACGGTCTTTCGGGGACTGATGTACTCGCAGAGGCTGCTGCGCCCCCAGCGACTTCCGACGAAGTAGGCCATGACGTCGCAGCCCCAGGTGCAGGCGAAGAGCGTGAACAGGACGAGGGAGCCCGTCGGCAGCCTCCGGAGCAGCACGATGCACGTCCAGGGCACCACGATGAAGACGACGCCGGACAGGGTGCCGCCCACGTTGTTCACCGCAAAGCTCTGCCCCGTGGCCTGACGGCGCATCATCTCGATCATGAAGATCACGTAGGCGCTGAGGGAGAGCGTCATGGTGATGGAGACGGGCTGCACGCCCTCGGCGCTCGACAGCATCACGGCCAGGGCGCAGATGTAGCCGATGCCCCGCGAAAGCTTCATGCGCTTGGACAGCATACGGTAGTACTCGCCCAGGGAGAGCAGCGCCAGAGCCAGCGATATCCCAAGCCAGGCCCAGCCGCCGAAGTAGATCCCCGCGATCACGCCCGCCGCGATCACGAGGGCGCTCACCGTGCGCAGCTGAAGCTCGCCGCTAGGCCTTAAGCCCGCCATAGCGCCTCTCCCGCCCCGCATAGTCCTCGAGCGCCGCCCTGAGGGCGGCCTCGTCGAAGTCCGGCCAATAGGCCTCCGTGAAGTAGAGCTCGCTGTAGGCGGCTTCCCAAAGCCAGAAGTTGCTCAGCCGCAGCTCACCGCTGGTGCGGATCACGAGGTCCGGGTCCGGAACGTCCGGAAGGTAGAGGAAGCGCCGCAGGTCCGCCTCCGTCACCGTCCCGCGGTGCCCGCTCGCGTAAAGCGCGTTGACGGCATCCAGGACCTCCGGACGTCCGCCGTAGTTGATGCACAGGATGAAATCCAGGACGCTCTCGTCCTTCGTCCGCTCCTCCGCGTGGCGCATCAGCTCCAGCAGGTCCGGGGGCAGGCGGTCGCGCCGCCCCGCGAAGCGTATGCGGGCCCCCTCCGCCTTGATGGCCTCCACCTTGCGCCGGATGTAGTAGCGGAACAGGCTCATCAGGCCCGCGACCTCCATCTCCGGACGGCTCCAGTTCTCCGTCGAGAACGCATAGACCGAGAAGTAGCGGATCCCCGCCTTTTTGACGAGGTGAACCATCTCCTCCAGCTTGCGCAGGCCGGCCCGGTGCCCCATGAGCCGCGGCAGCCCGCGGCGCCTGGCCCACCTTCCGTTGCCGTCCAGGATGATCGCCAGGTGTTCCGGCACTCTCTTCTCGCTCAATTGGCCTCCGTTCCTTTCCTCTTTGTGATCTCGTCCAGGCGCGCCTTGAGGTTCTGCACGTCCTGCCACGTCAGGTCCTTGGGGCTCCCCTTTTGCCGCGAGTCGTTGCGCAGCAGGTAGCTCGGATGGAACATCGGGAAGAGCTGAACGCCCCGCCAATCGAACCAGCGGCCCCGCAGAGCCGTGATGCCCTCCGACGTCCGAAGGAGCCACTTCAGCGGCGTGTTCCCCAGGCACACCAAAATCCGGGGCCTCAGCAGCAGGAGCTGGGCCTCCAGGAAGTCCGCGCACTTCAGCATCTCCTCCTGAGTTGGGGTGCGGTTGTTGGGGGGACGGCACTTCACGACGTTCGTGATGAACACGGACTCCCGGTCGATCCCCGCGGCGCTCAGGATCTTCGTCAAAAGCTGGCCCGCCCGTCCCACGAAGGCCAGCCCCTGAGCGTCCTCGTCGGCGCCGGGCCCCTCGCCCACCATCACGATGGGGGTGCGGACCGCCCCCTGGCCAAAGACCGTGTTCGTCCGCGCCTCGCACAGGCCGCAGCGCCTGCAGGCGGCCACGCGGCCCCGCAGGTCTTCCCATGCGGCCTCCCACGCCGCGTCCCGCTCCTTGTCGTCCATGCGTTCACCCCCCTGCTTCCCTAAAAGGACACCTCGTTGATCTTGATGTTGACCCGCCGGACGTCCATGCCCGTGAAGTAGCTCAGGCCCGTGCTCGTCTTCTTCTGGAGGAGGCGGGCGATGCTGAGGGCGCTTCGGTCCCGAAGCCTCAGGTCCAGCACCACGTTGATCTCCAGGCTGTCGTCGTCGGCCTGAATCTCAAGCTCGTGGATCTTCTGCACGTGCTCCCCCAGCTCCAGCAGGTGCCGGCACATGGCCTGGATCGCGTCCTTCTCGATCGTCACCTTCCCGTCGAAGCTGAAGGGCGGCTTGACCACGGTGTTGCGGGCCTCGTCGCGGTCCCTGCTCTTGAAGAGGCCGCGGATCTGGCTCACCAGCTTCCCCGCGAAGTTGCGCTGGATCTGCGCCCGCGCCACGGGGACGACGTGCTGCTTCTTCTCCCGCCGCTCCCGCAGCGCGAGGGATATCTCCTCCGGCGTGGCCACGTCGTGGATGTCGATGAACGCCACGGGGTCGTTGAGCCCCAGCTTGGCGGTGATCTTGCGGACCATGCCCTCCGACGTGGCCAGGATCATCAGCCGGCAGGGGGCGCGGAGCGCGCGGGCCGACAGGTACTTCAGGACCTCCTCGCGGTGCGGCGCGTAGTCGAAGATCGCCCGCCGGATGGCCCGCACCATGTTCGTCTCCGACTTGGCGCTGCGCCCCGCCATGATGCGGCCCCTGGCGACGACCAGGCCGTCGTCGATGATCAGGTCGATGCCGTACTGGCGCGCCACGTGGGAGGCGCGCTGGCTCTTGCCCGTGCCCGCCGGCCCCACGAAGGCGTAGACCTCGATCGCCGAGAGGCCACGGCGCGGCGTTTCGCCCTCCGGCTGCCCCCCATGGGCGTCGGAGCGGGGGACCTCCATCACCTCACGTCCTCCGCCAGCTCCACCTGCGCGCCCAGGGAGCGCAGCTTGACGTCGATGGCCTCGTAGCCGCGCCAGACGTGGACCATGTCCTCCACCTGGGTTCGCCCCTGAGCGGCGAGGCCCGCGATGATGAGCGCCGCCCCCGCCCGGAGGTCCGTCGCCTTGACGTTGGCGCCGCTCAGCCGCTCCACGCCGCTGATCACGGCGGTGTCCCCCTTGACGCGGATGTCCGCCCCCATGCGGTTGAGCTCCGCCGCGTAGAGGAAGCGCGCCTGAAAGACGCTCTCCTCGATGACGCTGGTCCCCTCTGCGAGGGAGAGAGCGGCGGCCATCTGGGGCTGGAGGTCCGTGGGGAAGCCCGGAAAGGGCATCGTCTTGAGGGAGACGGACTGCAGCCGGTCCGCGGGGAAGACGGTCACGGCGCTGCCGTTGACCGCAAACCGCACCCCGGCCTCCTCCAGCTTCGCCAGGAGGGAATCGATGTGGGCCGGGATGGCGTCCTCCACCGTGACCCTGCCACCCGTCATCACCCCGGCCAGGAGGTAGGTGCAGGCCTCGATGCGGTCGGGGATGACCCGCTCCCGGCAGGACCGCACCTCCTCCACACCCTTGATGCGGACGCAGCCCGTCCCCTCCATGTCGATGGGCACGCCCATGCTGCGCAGGACGGCCGCCAGGTTGTCGATCTCCGGCTCCCGCGCTATGTTCTCGATGATCGTCTCCCCCTGTGCCAACGCCGCGGCCATCATCAGGTTCTCCGTGGCCCCCACCGACGGAAAGTCCAGGTAGATGCGCCGGCCCCGCAGGCGGTCCGCCTGAGCGCAGACGACGCCGTTCCGTATCTCGATCTTCGCCCCCATCTGGACGAGCCCCTTGAGGTGCAGGTCGATGGGCCGGCTGCCGATGGAACAGCCGCCGGGCAGGGGCAGGGCGGCCCGCCCGCAGCGGGCCAGGAGGGGCCCCAGCACCAGGGACGAGGCCCGCATCTTGCGGACCAGGGACTCCGGCGCCTCCCAGGACACCTCGTCGGCGACGCCGAGGGTCACCTCCTTGCCCTCCCGCCGCGCCGTGACGCCCAGCGCCGTCAGCAGCTCCATCATCGTGCTCACGTCGTAGAGCTCCGGGACGTTGGCGAGCGTCAGCGCCCCCCCCTTCAGGAGCAGGCAGGCCGCCATGACGGGAAGCGCGGCGTTCTTGGCCCCCTGAGTGCGGACCGTCCCCTGAAGGGGCCGCCCCCCCTCTATCCTCATCACGTTCATTTCAAATCGATCTCCCAGTCCTCGTCGGTGCCGCTGTTGAAGAAGCGCCCGATGACGTCCCGTATCCTGGGGGACGCGGTGCCGTCCCCAAAGGGCATCCCCCGGTCCGAGAAGGAGCGGCGATAGGCCGCGTCGTCCAGGAGGCGCAGGGATTCGCGGAGGATCGTCTCGCGCTCCGTGCCCACCAGCACCCCCGTGCCCAGGGTGACCGCCTCCGGACGCTCCGACAGGGTGCGCATGATCAGGACGGGCTTGCGCAGCGCGGTGGCCTCCTCCTGAATCCCCCCGCTGTCGGTGAGGATGAAGAGGCTCCGGTTCATGGCGGAGACGAAGTCCGGGTAGGAGAGGGGCTCCGTGAAGAGCATCTGAGGGTACATGCCCAGCCGCTCCTGGATGCGGTCCCGGACCTCCGGGTTCTTGTGGAGCGGGACCAGGACCCGAACGTAGGGCCTCTGCTGAATCAATTCGGAGACCGCGCTGCAGATGCGCATCAGGGGCTCGCCCCAGGACTCCCTGCGGTGCGCCGTCATGAGGACGAGGGGCGTTTCGGGGGGCAGCTCGCGCAGGACCTCCGGCTGCGCCAGGTTCTCCAGGGTCCAGAACAGCGCGTCGATCACCGTGTTCCCCGTCACGTGAATCCTCCTGGGGTCCACGCCCTCGCGCCGCAGGTTCTCCGCGTCGCTCTCGGTGGGCGTGAAGTAGAGGGAAGCCAGGCGGTCCGTCAAAACCCGGTTCGCCTCCTCGGGGAAGGGGAGGGCCATGTTGTGGCTTCGCAGGCCCGCCTCCACGTGGCCGATGGGGATGTGGCGGTAGAAGGCCGCCAGGGCCGCCGCCAGGGTCGTGGAGGTGTCCCCGTGCACCAGGATCATGTCCTGGGGCGCGCCGTCCAGAAAGCTTCCCACCCCCGTCAGCACCGAGGAGGTGATGTGGTCCAGCGACTGGCGGCGCCTCATGATGTTGAGGTTCACGTCCGCCTTGATGCAGAAGTGTGACAGCGCCTGAACCAGCATGTCGGTATGCTGTCCCGTCGCCAGCACCGTCACGTCAAAATTTCCGTTCTCGCGAAGAACGCGAATCACCGGGGCCATCTTGATGGCCTCAGGCCTTGTTCCAACCACACACGTCACTTTATGCATTACCGCACCCCGCATTTTTTCACCGTTCAGCGTTACAGCAGCCGTGCGTACACGGCAAGTCCCCCCAGCAGGGAGAGGGCCTGAAGGGCCAGGAGGACGACCACCGACCACAGGGGGGACCCCGTCAGGGCCATCAGAAGGTGGTGCAGGTGGCCCCGGTCCGGAAAGAAGGGGGAGCGCCCCATCAGGATGCGGCGGCTGAAGGCGGCCATCGTGTCCAGGACGGGGACTCCCCCGAAGAGCAGGAGGAGCAGGATCGACTCGTGCAGCCCGGCCCCCGGCACCCTGGGCAGCGCCGAGGCCGCGAAGTGGACGGCGAACAGGTAGCCCAGGAGCGTGCTTCCGCCATCTCCGAGGAACGTCTGCGCCTCCGGGAAGTTCCAGCACAGGACGCCAAGCGACATCGCCCCCATGCAGACGGCCACGGGGGCCGCCTCCAGAAAGCACAGCGCCGCCATGGACGCCATGAAGAGGGAGATGCAGAGGCCGTTCACCCCGTCGATGAGGTTGTAGGCGCTCGTGACCCCCGCCACCCACACCAGGGCGAGGATCGAGGTCAGAAACGGCAGGTGCAGCGGAAGGACCGCCAGGGCGGAGGCGACGAAGTGGAGCGCCAGGCGCAGGAACGGGCTCAGGGAGTGCATGTCGTCCCGATAGCCGCAGAGGAAGATCAGCGTCGCCCCCAGGGACGAGCAGCGCAGTGTGGGCATGCGCCCCACGAGGCAGAGGGCGAGGAGCAGATAGCCGAACCAGAGGCCCAGGCCGGCCCCTCGCGGCATCTGCCTCGTGTGGAGCTTTCGGGGGTCCGGAACGTCCAGGATCCCGTACCGCTCCGCCAGGCGGATGGAGAAGGGCGTCATCATGCCGCCCCAGAAGAACCCCCCCAGCCCCAGGAGCAAGAGCCTGACGTCGAGCAAGGGCGCGCCCCTACTTCGTCCCGAACAGGCGGTCGCCCGCGTCCCCCAGGCCGGGGACGATGTAGCCGTGATCGTTCAGGTGGGAGTCCAGGGAGGCGATGAAGACGTCCACGTCCGGGTGCTCCCTGTGGACGCGCTCGATGCCCTCCGGGGCGGCGATCAGACAGACCAGCGAGACCTTTTTCCCGCCCCGCTCCTTGATCAGGGAGATGGCGGCCGACGCGGACCCTCCGGTGGCCAGCATGGGGTCCAGGACGAAGACGTCGCGCTCCTCCACGTCCTGCGGCAGCTTGCAGTAGTACTCCACGGGGACCAGCGTGTCCGGGTCGCGGTACAGGCCGATGTGCCCCACCTTCGCGTTGGGGATCAGCTGAAGGATGCCGTCCACCATGCCGAGTCCCGCCCGCAGCACGGGCACGACGGCGATCGTCTTGCCCGCGAGGGTCTGGGCCTTCGTCCGGGCCACGGGCGTCTCCACCTCGATCTCCTGGAGGGGGAGGTTCCGCGTGATCTCGTAGACCATCAGGCCCGCGATCTCCTGGACCAGCGCCCGAAACTCCTTGACGTTGGTGTCCTTGTCCCGGATGATGCCCACCTTGTGCTGGACCAGCGGATGGTTGAAGATGGCGACGCGCCCCTCCCCTGAGCTGCCGACGCTGAGGGTCGTTTGCTCCGCCATGGCGATCTTGTTGAGGCGCTGCACGTGACGCCCTCCCTCGAAGGGCGTCGCGAGCCAGGCGTCCAGGATCCCGCGGACCTGTTCCGGCTTGATGAAGCGCCCGCCGAGCGTGATGACGTTCAAGTCGTTGTGGGCCTTCGCCATCCTGGCGCTCTCGACGTCGTTGCAGGCCGAGGCGCGGACCCCGCTCACCTTGTTCGCCGCAACGGCCATGCCGATCCCCGTCCCACAGAGCAGGACGCCGCAGTCGGCGTCCCCCAGCGAGACCGCACGGGCGACCTCCAGGGCGAAGTCCGGATAGTCCACCCTGTCCTCCGAGAAGGTTCCGAAGTCCTGAACCTCGATCCCCCTCTCCTTCAGGAAGTCCAGCACGGCCCGCTTCAAGACGAAACCGGCGTGATCACACCCAACAGCTGCCTTCATCGATAAAACACCTCCACAAAGTATCCTGCGGAAGCCCTCGGCGGGGCGGGGACGCTCTGCCGCTCCGAGGGCGGGGCAGGGCCGGCCCAACCGAACCCCCGTTCATGAACCTCACTAATGATAGCACGTAATAGCGCGAGTTGCAGGCCGGAGGGAATCCCCGCCCGTCTCGGCGGCGCAGAAATTGACGAGGCCCCCTCCCCGATCCCCTCAGGGGATCGGGGAGGGGGCCTCTCCCTGCGTCAATCCAGGTCAAGCGGGAGGGTGAGGCCCTCCGCGTCGCGCAGGCCCACCCCGCCGTTCCTTTTCGGATCAGGCGATGACGACCAGGACGTCGCCCGTGTTGACCGAGGCGCCGCTGCCGACGCGGACCTCGGAAACCGTGCCGTCGGAGGTCGCAAAGATCTCGTTCTCCATCTTCATGGCCTCGAGGATCAGGACCAGGTCCCCGTTCTTCACGGGGTCGCCCACGTTCACCTTGACGCTCAGGACCTTGCCGGGCATGGGAGCCGTCACGGCAGCGCCGCCGGCCGCAGGGGCGGGAGCCGGAGCCGGTGCGGCAGGGGCCGCAGCGGGCGCCGAAGCAGGAGCCGCCGCCGGAGCGGGCGCTACGGGCGCCGGGGCCGGAACGGGGGCAGGAGCGGCGCAGGCCCCCAGCTCCTCCACCTCCACGTTATATGCGGTACCATCCACGACAACTCTATACTTGTTCACTGCCGATACAACTCCCTTCAAAATGTGCAGACGCGCCCTCGCGAGGGCACAGGTTCGCTCTTGTCTCGACTTTGGGCCAACGGCGCCCTTTCGGGCGCGGGGTCAGTGCTTCCAGCCCCGGTCCACGGAGCGCGAGATCAGGTTCAGGACGCCCGACGCCCTCCAGGCCCTGGTCCACCGGGCGCCCTTTTGGACAGCGTCAACCGTCTCAGGCGCGATGGAGACGACCCGCCCCATCCCTCCCGTGGCGGCCAGGATGGCTGCCGTGATGGCCGCCACCACCCTGGCCTGAGCGCCCTCGGCCCGGGCTGCGGGGGCGGCGGAAGCGCTCTGGGGCCTCTGGGGCGCCGTGGCGCCGTCGTCCGGCTTCGGCCTCTCGCCGGCGGCAAAGAAGCGCATGGCGAAGATCACCAGCGTCAATCCAAGCAGGACGATGAACACGATGGAAAAGGCCACGAGGCTGACGTAGGCCGCGCCGGACAGCCCATCAAAATGCATGGCGTTCATGGGTTGCACCTCCCGACGGCTCAGTGAGGGATGACGCCGTGCTTCTTGTCGGGCCGCGAGACGCGCTTGCTCTCGAGCGCGTTCAGGGCCTGCCAGATGGAGAGCCGCGTCTCCTCCGGCAGGATCACGCGGTCCACGAGGCCGCGCTCCGCCGCCACGTAGGGGTTGGCGAAGGCCTTGCGGTACTCGTCGATCTTCTCGGCGCGGGTCTCCTCCGGGTTGCCGGCCTCGGCGATCTCCTTGCGGAAGACGATGTTCGCGGCGCCCTCGGCGCCCATCACCGCGATCTCCGCCTGGGGCCACGCGAGGACGACGTCGGCGCCCAGCGACTTGCTGGCCATGGCCAGGTAGGCGCCGCCGTAGGCCTTGCGCAGGATGACGGTGATCAGGGGGACGGTGGCCTCGCTGTAGGCGTAGAGCAGCTTCGCGCCGTGGCGAATGATCCCGTTGTGCTCCTGGGTCACCCCAGGCAGGTAGCCGGGAACGTCAACGAAGGTCAAAATTGGCAGGTTGAAGGCGTCGCAGTGGCGGATGAAGCGGCTGGCCTTGTCGGAGGCGTTGATGTCGAGGCAGCCGGCCATCACCCTGGCCTGGTTGGCGATGATGCCGACGGAGCGTCCGCCGATGTGGCCGTAGCCCGTCAGGATGTTCTGGGCCCAGCCGGCCTGGACCTCGGTGAACTCGCCGTCGTCCAGCACCTTGCGCAGGACCTCGTGGACGTCGTAGCCGACGTTGGGGTTCGTCGGGACGGTCTCCCGGAGCGAGGGGTCCGCGCGGTCCACGGCGTCGTTCGTGGGCTTATCGGGCGCATCGTCCAGGTTGTTGAGAGGCAGGTAGGAGAGCACCTTACGGATCTGGGCGAAGCACTCCCGCTCGTCGGCCGCCATGAAGTGCGCGTTGCCGCTGATGTTGTTGTGGGTGGCGGCACCGCCCAGGGCCTCGCTGGTGACCTCCTCGCCCGTCACGGCCTTGATGACCGCGGGGCCCGTGATGTGCATGACGCCCGTCTTGTTCACCATAAAGATGAAGTCCGTAAGGGCGGGGCTGTAGACCGCGCCGCCCGCCGTGGGGCCCATGATGACGGAGAACTGCGGGATGACGCCGCTCGCGTGGGTGTTGCGGAAGAAGATCTTTCCGTACCCGTTCAGGGCGTCGATGGCCTCCTGGATGCGGGCGCCCCCCGAATCGTTCAGGCCGATCACCGGGCAGCCCATCTCCATCGCCAGGTCCATGACCTTGCAGATCTTGTCCGCGTGCATCTCGCCCAGGGAGCCGCCCAGAACGGTGAAGTCCTGGCTGAAGACGACGACCTTTCGGCCGTCGATGGTGCCCCACCCGGTCACGACGCCGTCGCCAAGGGGCCTGGTCTTCTCCAGGCCGAAGTTCGTGCAGCGATGGGTCACGAATTCATCGATCTCCACGAAGGAGCCGGGGTCCAGCAGCTGATCGATCCGCTCGCGGGCCGTCCCCTTCCCCTTCTCCTTCTGCTTGGCAATGGCCTTCTCCCCGCCCCCGTTGAAGGCGGCTGCGCGCTTCTCCCTGAGCTCCTCGCAGAGCTCCTCCATGCTGCGAAATCCCATCTCCGACAACGTCCTCCTTAAAAGAAGCCCTGCTCAGAGCAGGGGTCTTGATCATGGACGTCCCTGGTTCGACGTCCGCGTCGGCTGCATGATCGCATACTCTCTTCCAGAAAACCGCAATCAGAATACCACAGAAAGGGCCCCGTTTCCAGACGAAAATCGTTTTTTGCCCCGGCCCCGCGCGCAACGCAAAAAACGGGGCGGCCCGCAGGGGCCGTCCCGTCCAGGTCAGGGGTTTGTCGGCGCAGCGGGGACCTCCTCCCCCACGCCGGACGCCAAAGCGTCCTCCGAGGCGACCGCCTCCGGGGCTGGGGCCTGCTGCGAGGTCGGCGGCGGCAGGACGAAGTCCCGGCTCGCGGCCATCAGGGGGAAGCTCAGCATCAGGTCCTTGCCGAAGCCCACCCGCACCTCGCGCTCCACGAGTTCCACGTCGCTTCCGGGGTCCTCGATCTCCACCCTCAGGGAGAACGCGGGGCCCACGACCTTCACCATGTCGCGGTCGCGGGGGTAGAGTTCCACGGGCTCGGCGCCGTTCACGCTGACGCGGACCTCTTGAAGGGCCTTGAAGGTCCTGCCCTCCAGCTCGATCGTCTTGTTGTCCAGGAGGACCTGGTGCTCGCGCCCGACGTAGAACAGCCACACCCCAAGGGCGACGAGGAGGATCAGGGCCAGCGCCCTCTGAAGGAAGCGCATCATGCCTCCTCCCTCCCTTCCGCGGGGCCGCGCAGGCTCCGGCGGGACGCCTCCCGGTCCCGGTTGCGCTTCCACGCATGGAGCACCAGGGCGATGGCGATGATCCCATAGGAGACGAAGACGCGGAAGTACTCTCCGATCTGGGCCTGCCCCATCAGGTTCTTGCCCGCCATGGGCGCCACGATGAACATCAGGTGGAACAGGACCACGCCCGCGAAGACGTTGGCGATGCTGGCGCGGGAGACGCTGGCCCCCCCGATGAGCAGGGCCGCGATGGAGAACATGCCCACCTGCTCATGGCTGTTGTAGGTGTTGAGGGTCCCCATGTTCTGCAGGTAAATGACCTGTCCGTAGCAGGCCAGGACGGTGGAGATCACGATCGCGATGATGCGCGTCCGGTTCACCGCGATGCCCGCGCTGTCGGCGACGGACTGGCTCTGCCCGATGGCGCGCATGTCCTGTCCCAGCTTCGTGCGGCGGAACCACACGATGAAGAGGCAGAAGACGGCGATCACGAGAAGGGTGGCCAGGGGCACGCGCACCGTCCCCCCGAAGAAGGGGAAGGAGACGGGGACCAGGTTGTCCAGCACGCCGCGGATGCCCTGCAGGTTCACCGTGTTCCGCACGCCGTAGCGGCGGGAGAGGAGGATGACGGGGTTCGAGATGGGGATGAGCCAGCCCATGAAGTACAGCACCACCAGCTGGTAGAGCCCGTTGATGAAGAAGCCCAGGATGTAGGACGTCACCATCTCCTGCCCCTTGGCCCGGTTCAGCACGTTGCCGCAGAGGATCCCCAGCAGGATGGCGATGGGGGTCCCCACCAGCATGGCCAGCGCCATGCCGGGAATGCCCACGATGGCCCAGTCGGAGATCAGGATCAGCCCGATCTGCCCGGCCATGGCCCCCAGCACCATGCCGAAGTTCAGCCCCATGCCCGCCATGATGGGGATCAGGAGGGACAGGATCAAAAACGAGTTTCGGCCAATCCGGATCAGGAGCTCCTGGACCAGGTGGCTGAACGAGAAGCCGGACAGAGGAATGGCCACGGCGGAGATCGCAATGAAGACGATGGGGACCGCGTTGTCCGCCAGGAACGTCAGGGGGTTCCAGTTTTTGCCTGCTTTGCTCATCGTTTCACCCTCACCTTTCTCGTCAGGGCGTAGAGGATCATCCCGTTGCTGACGATGATGCGGATGACCTCGGACATGTCCGTCTGAAGCACGCTGTTGATGACGGACGGCGTCATGGTCAGGATGCCCTGGAACAGGAACGTTCCCACGATGACGTTCACGATGCCGGCCTTATTCACCGACGCGCCGCCCAGCAGGACGGACGCAACGGCGGGAAGGGCCATGTAGAAGGGCCCCATGTAGAGCTGGATGAAGCCGAAGCTCTGCTCGTAGACCAGGATGCCCACGGCCCCCAGGATCGTGGAGAGCACCACCGAGATCGTCCTCATGCGGTCCACGTTCACGCCGGAGGCCCTGGCGAAGTCCGGGTTCGAGCCGACGGCCGTCATGGCGGTGCCCGTCTTGCTCCTCATGAAGACCCACATCAGCAGGGCGAGGACGGCGAAGAACAGGAAGGTCCCCGTCGGCACGAAGAGGTGCCCCTGCTGAAAGGACAAGAGGTCGTTCAGCACGTGGAGCCAGTAGCCGTTCACGCTGATGGTGGTGCGCAGCCCGCTGCCCCCGTAGCCCCAGATCATGGTGGGGCTCCTGTAGGGCATGAGGAGCCAGGCGATGCACATGAAGGCCACGGAGGAGAAGCCCACGTAGGTAGCGATCATCATCTCGTCGCCCTTGACGCGGTTCAGCAGCTTGCCGTAGAAGAAGCCCAGCACCGCCGCGATCGGCACCGCGATGACGATGGCCGAGGCGAAGCTCAAGGGCGCGCGGGCGGCCTCCGAGGCCAGGAACGCGAGCCACGGCCGGCCCGCGGCCAGGTCCGCCGCGAACGCCAGGACGCCCTGGTTGAACTCGATGGAGAGCGTGGCCCCCAAAAGCCCCGCGATGATCCCCAGCGGCAGCCCAAAGTTGAGGCCGCAGCCCGACTGCACCATCGGGATCATGGCCAGGACCATCACCCCGTTCATGCCGAACCGCACCAGGACGTCCGAGAGCGACGTGTCCACGCGCACCCCGACGAAGGGCGCCGCGATGAAGAGGCTCAACAGGAAGAGTCCGATGATGAAGCGCGGCCAGCCCACGTTCTCGATAAACCTTCTGATCATACCGCCGCCTCCTCAACGCTCTGCCCCATCATCAGGAGGCCGAAGTCCTCCGCCGGCCTCGAGGCCGGCAGGACGCCCGCAATGCGGCCCTCGCCCACGACGGCGATCCGGTCGCAGATGGAGCGCAGCTCCTCGAGCTCCGACGACGCGACGATGATGGTGATGCCGTGCTCCTCGTTGTAGTTTCTCAGGGTGTTCAGCACCAGCTCCTTTGCGCCGACGTCGATGCCGCGCGTGGGCTCGCAGACCAGGAGGAGGTCCGGCCGCAGGGCAAACGCCTTGGCCAGACAGATCTTCTGCTGGTTTCCTCCCGACAGCTCCCCGGCGCGCTGGTTCGGCCCCGTACACTTGATGTCGAGGGCCTGGATGAACCTCTCCGCCTCCTCCGTCATGGCCCGGTCGTCCCGCAGCTGAAGAAGGTGGGGGATCCCCTTGAGGAAGCGACCCTGGACCTGCATCGCCGTAAAGGTGATGTTCCAGTCGATGCGCTCGTCCAGCAGGAGCCCCACGCCCCGGCGGTCCTCCGACACGAAGGCCATGCGGCGGTCCAGAGCGCGGCGCGGCCGATTCAGGGGGACGCGCTTCCCAAGAAACTCCACGCGCCCGCCCGCCGGATAAAGCCCCATAATGCCGTTCGGGATGCCCAGCTTTCCGTGCCCTGCCAGGCCGCCGATGCCGAAGATCTCCCCCTTCCGCACCTCGAAGGAGACGTCGCGCACCGTCTCGCCCGGCATGTCCACCCACAGGTGCTCCACCTTCAGGACGGGCTCCGTCTGGGGGACGGGGCGGCGGCCGGAGGCCCCCTCCCCCGCCGTCTCCACGTGGCGGCCCACCATCCAGGAGGCGATCTCCCGAATCGTCGCCGTCCTGGCGTCCGCGTCCCGGATCACCGCCCCGTCCCGAAGCACGACGATGCGGTCGCACAGGTCCTTCACCTCGTGCAGCCGGTGGGAGATGAACACGATGGCGATCCCCTTCTCCGCCAGCGCCCTGAGCGCCGTCAGCAGGATCTCCGCCTCGGACTCCGTCAACACGGCCGTGGGCTCGTCCAGGAACAGGAGGCGGGTCTTGCTGCGGTCGATCTCCCTGGCGATCTCGATGAACTGCTTGTAGCCGACGGGCATCTCCGCAACGCTCATGTCCGGGCTGATGTCGACGCCCAGCGTGCGGATGGCCGTCTCCGCACGGCCCCGCATCCTGCCTCGATCCAGCGTCGCCATGCGGCTGCTGAAGACGTACTCCAGCAGGGAGGGGTTCAGCACCTCGCGGTTGAGCAGGATGTTCTCCGTGGCCGTGAAGCCTGGGATCAGGGAGAACTCCTGATGGACCATGCCGATCCCCGCCTCGAGCGCCTCGTGAGGCGAGGCGAAGCGAACGGGCCTGCCGTCCATGAGCACCGTCCCCTCGTATCCGCCCGTCTGCGCAATGACCGGCATACCGAACAGGATGTTCATCAGCGTGGACTTCCCCGCGCCGTTCTCTCCCACGAGCCCCAGGATCTCCCCGGCCCTGAGCGAGAAGCTCACGTTGGAGAGCACCCGGTTCCCGTAGTATTCTTTCCCGATGTTCTGCAATTCCAGGAGGAGTGTATCGGACAAACGAATCACCTCTAAACGCAGAATTAAGCCCCGACGGGGCCGAAGAGAGAAGGGGCATCCCCCCTCCTCAGCCTCGTCAGGGCCCGTCGTTCTCCCATGAAACGCCGATCCCGCGGGAGAACGTGCGGGGTCGGCGGAGCGGCACACTACTTGTTGACGTTGTAGTACTTCTCGGGGACCTCCACCGAGGTCGTTCCCATGAAGCCCCTGCCCAGCATATAGGTGTCCTGGTACAGAAGGACCATCTTCCTGTTGCGGACCCCCGTCCCGGCATCGACAAAGTAGCTTGCGTTCCAGGTCGCGCCCGGCGTGATATCGTTGTAGCACGCGATCAGGTCCTTCAGGCTGTCCAGCTTGGCCTGACCCTCCACGACGCGCTTGCCGAACTCGGCCAGCGCCGCGGTGTGGGTGTAGCCCAGAGAGAAGGCCCAGGTCCCCATGCGCCCGCCGCCTCCGGCGGCGACCACCGCATCCTCGAGCTTCTTCAAAATCGCCGGCCAGTCGCCCTTCTCCTTGGCGAAGTCGATCCCCAAGGCGCCGGGATACCCCTTCAACGGGGAGGGCATATCCGCCTCGATGAAGTAGCCGCCCAGCTCCGCGATGCGCTTCAGCAGGGGCTCCGTGTGGGCGGCGTTCGTGCAGAAGAACGCCGCGTTCTTGCCGTACTTCTCGATCCAGGCCGGCACCTTCTCGAGGATGAACTGCTGCGCACCCGCCACACCCACGTCGCTGGTGGGGTCCGGAGCCGTCTCGAACACGAACTTGATGCCCAGGTCTCTGCAGGCCTCCTCCATGATGGCGCGGCGCCGGCCCAGCGTCTCGTAGCTCATGTGGCGCGGGAAGGAGATGTGGACGATAGTGTCCACGCCCAGCTCCTTCGCCGTGTGGGGGATCAGGTAGCCGCGGCCGATGAAATCGCCATGGGCCACCAGGTCCGCAGCCGCGGTGTTCACGTTGGGGTCCTCGTGCCCCTCGCCGATCAGGAGGACGATGTCCGGACGCTTCTCGCGGACGCGGCGGAAGCCCTCCGTCGTGCCGGGAACGCCCTGGTTGACCACGATCACCTTCATCCTGGGGTCGTCCGCCAGGCCCACGATCTGGCCGATCGTCGTCTCCTGTTCCGTCATGAAGCTGTCGGGGTAGGTGATGTGGGTGATCATGCCGCCCTGTGCGGTGTCGCCGTACTTCTGGATCATCAGCTCGGCGCCGCGCAGGTCGTCCTCGCTCTGGGACACGGTCCCCGTCATGATCCCGATGTGGAAATCGGCTTCCGCAGCCGGGGCGGGAAGAGCGAACAGTCCGCAAACCAGCAAAGCCAACAACACAGACTTCAACTTCACCAAAAACGCCTCCTTGTCTGGGTCAATTTTGCATCGAATCGAGACGGGAGAATCGAAAACGGCTCCCAGACCCCCTCATAACGCAACAAAAAAACAGGGGAGTGCAGCGAGTCGTCAGGTTGGTCGTGGGGGAGGATTGCCCCGCCCGGTCAGGGCCCGGCGTCCTCCCATAAAAAAACCGACCTCGCAGGAGAACGTGCGAGGTCGGCGGAGCGGCACGCTACTTGTTGACGCTGTAGTACTTCTCAGGGACTTCCACCGAGGTCGCCCCCATGAAGCCCTTGCCCAGCATATAGGTGTCCTGGTACACGAGGACCATCTTCTTGTTGCGGACCCCCGTCCCAGCGTCCACGTAGTAGCCCGCGTTCCAGGTCGCGCCCGGCGTGATATCGTTGTAGCACGCGATCAGGTCCTTCAGGCTGTCCAGCTTGGCCTGCCCCTCCACGACGCGCTTGCCGAACTCGGCCAGTGCCGCGGTGTGGGTGTAGCCCATAGAGAAGGCCCAGGTCCCCATGCGCCCGCCGCCTCCGGCGGCGACCACCGCATCCTCGAGCTTCTTCAGGATCGCCGGCCAGTCGCCCTTCTCCTTGGCGAAGTCGATCCCGAAGGCGCCGGGATACCCCATCAGCGGGGAGGGAATGTCGGCCTCGATGAAGTAGCCGCCCAGCTCCGCGATGCGCTTCAACAGGGGCTCCGTGTGGGCGTCGTTCGTGCAGAAGAACGCCGTGTTCTTGCCGTACTTCTCGATCCATGCCGGCATCTTCTCGAGGATGAACTGCTGCGCGCCGGCCACGCCCACGTCGCTGGTGGGGTCCGGAGCCGTCTCGAACACGAACTTGATGCCCAGGTCCTTGCAGGCCTCCTCCATGATGGCGCGGCGCCGGCCCAGCGTCTCGTAGCTCATGTGGCGCGGGAAGGAGATGTGAACGAAGGTGTCCACCCCCAGCTCCTTCGCCGTGTGGGGGATCAGGTAGCCGCGGCTGATGATGTCGCCCTGGGCCACCAGGTCCGCGGCCACGGTGGTGACGCTGGGGTCCTCGTGCCCCTCACCGATCAGGAGGATGATGTCCGGACGCTTCTCGCGGACGCGGCGGAAGCCCTCCGTCGTGCCGGGAATGCCCTGGTTGACCACGATCACCTTCATCTTGGGGTCGTCCGCCAGGCCCACGATCTGGCCGATCGTCGTCTCCTGTTCCGTCATGAAGCTGTCGGGGTAGGTGATGTGGGTGATCATGCCACCCTGTGCGGTGTCGCCGTACTTCTGGATCATCAGCTCGGCGCCGCGCAGGTCGTCCTCGCTCTGGGACACGGTCCCCGTCATGATCCCGATGTGGAAATCGGCTTCCGCAGCCAGGGCGGGAAGGGCGAACAGTCCACAAACCAGCAAAGCCAACAACACAGACTTCAACTTCACCAAAAACGCCTCCTTAATCCAATTTTACATTGGATCGAAATGAGATGAGAGAACCGGGAACGGCCCCAAGGACCGCCCCTATTATAACAAAAAACGGGGAAAATAGAGCGAATTGTCAGGAAGTTGATCGCGGACGGGAACCCAGGAAAGCGCTGATTCACATCAAAAAGAGCTCCCGCCCGGAGGACGGGAGCTCTCGCGTTTTGTGCCGGGCGCCTACTTCGCCGCGTCGTCAGAGGCCGGCTCGACGTCGGCGCTGGCCGATGCGTCGGTTGACACTGCTTGGGGTTCGGCGCTGGCCGTTGTGTCCGCCGAGGCCGGGAAGAGCGACGCGTCGTAGATCACGACTTCGGCCTTCGCCATGAGCGCCGCCTCGTAGTCGTTCAGCTTACGGCGCTCCTCCTGGCTGCGCAGGAAGGCCCGGACGTCGCTGCTGACGTCCTCGTAGGGACGGACGGACTCCGAGACGCGCTCCGTCTTGACGGCGACGGAAAAGTCCCCGCTGGCCGGGGAGAACACGGGGCTGACGGCGCCCACGTCCAGGGAGGCCAACTCCGCCAGGACGCCGCTCTCGAAGGCCGATTCCGGAAGGAAGAGGGGCTCCCGCGTAACGCTGAGGACGTCCATCGAGGCCAGCGCGTCCCCGGAGGTCGCCTGGACCCAGTCCGTTCCCGCCTGCAGTTTGGCCCTCAGCGCCTCGGCGTCGGCGCTGGCCCCGAAGCGGGCCACCTGGAGGTTGACCCCCGCCGGCGTGCGGAAGAGCTGGTCCTTGATGGAGTCGTAGAACTTGACGGCCTCGTCCTCGCTCACCGTGACGTCCCCCACGGCCATGTGCAGCAGCTGCTGCACGGCCAGCTGGCGGGCCAGGCTTTTCTTGTACTCCGCGCTGCTGATCCCCTGTCGCTCCAGCGCCGCGTAGAAGGCCTCGCGGGTCGGGAACGCCGAGTCGGCGTACGCCTTCATGGCCTGCTCCGCGTCGGCGTCGGAGATGGCGATATCCGCCTTCTTCACCTCGCTCTCCAGCTGCCGCTCCAGGACGTACTGATCCAGGACCGCCTGATAGACCGCCGGCAGGTCCAGCGAGGCCGCGTTGCGCAGGCCGGAGTTCTCCAGGTAGGCACGCAGGCGGTTCTCGAGCTCGGAGCGCATCAGCGGCCGGCCGTCGACCGCCGCCACCTCGTAGTCCGTCATGGTCCCATCCGCGCTGCGGCTTGGCCCGCGGCGTCCGCTGCGCCCCTCGTACATCAAAAACGTGGAGAGCAGGAAGGCCACCACGATCGTGATCATGATCCACTTCATGTGCGTCCTCAGGTTCTTCAGCATCCCAAACATCGCCCCTTAGAAATTGAAATCACTCGGAGCTTCAAAAAACGCCCCGCTGCGCACGGCCCCCCAGGAGAACGTCCGCTGAACTTGGATTTTAACACACCTCCCGCGGTCTGAACATACGGCCCGGCCCTCCAAATCCACGGGCCGAGACGATCTTGTCGGGGGTAATCCTGCTGCCGCACGGGTTAAGCCGACGGTGGCTCGTGCCCCCGTCGTTCCATTTTCAAATTGTTCGCCAGGCGCTCATCGCTTCCCACACTCGCGCCTCGTCATGTCCTCCTGCCCTCCTTTTTCTGAAGCGCCAGCACGGACAGGAACTCGAAGACGATGTTGCAGGCCGCGAGGGAGGTGATCTCGGCAACGTCGTAGGGCGGCGCCACCTCGACGACGTCGAACCCCGCGAAGTTGACGTCCGTCAGGCCGCGAATAAAGCTGATGGCTTCAAAAGTGGAGTACCCTCCCACCTCCGGCGTCCCCGTGGCCGGCGCATAGGCAGGGTCGATGAAGTCGATGTCGAACGTGAGGAAGGCCTTATTTTCCCCCACCCTCCTCCTGATCTCGTCCAGGACCGCCGGAATCCCCATCTCGCGCACCCTGTGGGTCGGGATCAGCTTCAGCCCCAGGTCCGCGGCCAGCTTGAACTCCCCCGCGTCGTACAGGGACCCCCTCATGCCGACCTGAATGGACGTGTGGGGATCGATCAGGCCCTCCTCGATGGCGCGCCGGAAGGGCGTTCCGTGATTGTACTTCTCGCCGAAGACCTCGTCGTTGATGTCGGCGTGGGAATCGAAGTGGATGAGGCTCACCGGACCGTGTTTTCCGGCCACCGCCCTCAGCTCCGCCAGGGTGATGGAATGGTCCCCTCCCAGGGCGATCGGCAGGGCTCCCGCATCCAGTATCCCGGACGCGAACGCCTCGATGGCGGCATAGGTCGGATGGATGTAGCCAGGCACTACGTTGACGTCTCCCATATCCGCCCCCTTCAGGTAGTCGAAGATATTGACCTCATGCACCGGATGGTTCGTCTTCATCATGACGGAGATGTTCCGGATGCCCTGCGGCCCGAAGCGGGCTCCGGAACGATAGGAACAGGCGGTGTCGAAGGGGATGCCGTAGACGGCGAAGTCCAGTCCGTCGGGGTCCGCAACCCGCTCCATCCGCATAAAATTGCCGACGTTGCAGAAACGAGGCGAGGCAAACGCTGTGGCCGGTTGTTTCAGTTCTCTTGCACTCATGACGCATCGACCTCCATAGGGCGGTCAGGCCGACGGCTGACGCCGCCGGCCTGACCTTCGAGTTTCATCTTGCGAAACCTTCAAAGCGCATCGCCTCGCGTCGGAGGCGGGGACAGAGGCGAGCCGTCCGCCTTGCGCGTCGCCCTCCCCCGGATGCTCCGAAGGGGGATCGGGCCGAAGCTCCGGCTGTCGCTGCTCTCCATGGCATTATCGCCCTGGAGGACGCAGCGGTCTTCACCGGCAAAGCCGACGACGCGCTTGATCATCCACACACCCCTCATGAAAGGATGCGAGGCCAGGACGACGTCCCCCACGTCCGGGATTTCCTGCCGGTAGGCGTTCCGGTCCACCACGACCGCTTCCCCGTCCCTCAGGGTGGGGTACATGCTGTGCCCCCGGACGACGACCGTCAGCTCTGCCGGCGCCTCAGCTGGCTGTATACCAGGCAACCTCCCGCCCCTTCGTGGCCCAGAAGATTCGGTGAACTTCCTTGATGCAGTCCATCAGCTCCTCGGCGTGGCTCAGGCACACCTCGACCTTGCAGGCGGAGCAGAGCTTCGCCGCCTTCCAGAACAGGTCGTGCAGCTGAGGAAATTTCTCCAGGTGCGGCGCCTTGAAGTAATCCGTCCAGAGGATGAGCAGCTCGGCCTTGGCGATCTGGGCCTGCTCCTCCTTGATGGTGTCATAGCGGCTGAAGGAGTTCAGGTACGCGGTGAAGGCCGCCTTGTCCTTGGGGTCGGGGCACTCCAGCGCGATCAGCTTCTTCGTCATGGAGAGCACCGCCTCCGCCGCGATCCGCGCCGCCGCAGGATCGTACACGCCGCAGGGCCCGTCGCAGTGGGCCTCCGCAAACAAAACCTTCTCTTCCTTCACAAGGACCCTCTCCCGTCGTGAAATTTTGAAAAGCCTGCTCCCGCCGCGCCTCAGCCCAACAGGGCCTCCGCTGCCTGCCGCATCGCGCTCTCCGCCGCGCCGTCCGGGGCCTCAAGGCAGGTTACGGGTTCGGCCGCAATGACGGCCCCCCTGCCCTCCATGTCCTGCTTCCACGCATCCATGAACGCGCCTCCGCCCCAGCCGTAGGACCCGAACAGAAAGACCTTCTTGCCCTTCAAGTGGTCCTTCAACGCTTCGATGAGCGGAAGGACCTCCGTGTCGTTGATCTCCTCCGTGCCCGAGGCCGGAGAGCCGAACGCCCAGACGTCCGCCGCGGCGAAGGCCGCCTTGTCCACGCCAGCGGCCTCCGAGAAATAGAGCGAACCGCCCTTCGCCTCGACCGCGCTCTTGAAGGCCTCCGCGAGGGCCTTCGTGTTGCCGGTATTGCTGAAGTACGCCAGACCGATCGTGTTCATCGCAATCTCCCTTCCCTCGATATAAAAGCAAAAGACTACAGTACGATGACAGCGATTATATTAGCACAGGCGAACTCAATATGCAGCCCTCGAAGGACTGTTTTGTTCATATCACCCGACGCCTTTGAAATTTCAAGGGAGATCGTCACCCACGACGGCCCAAAAAGCGCAAAGGCCCCCGGTTCGGAAAACCGGGGGCCTCATCTGGCAGGATGTTCAGCCGACGACCTCAAGCTCCACCTCATGGGTCAGGACCTCAGCGTAGCTGAAGGAGATGGTGCTCGCCGTCGAGTTGTTGTACAGCGTGAAAAGCTTCGGATAGACGTCCGTCAAAATCCCTTCCGTCTCCTCCACCCTGTTGCGGCCCTTGGACATGCGGCAGCGCACCCGCCGCCCCTTGTAGGAAATGATTTGATCTTTTATGGATGTAAGAGTTTTTGACATAGAAAAACACTCCCTCCATTTTTACTTTTTAAAGTATAACACTGACCGTTTTAAAAAGCAAATGGAGTGTCGTCGTCCTAAATCCACATAAAGCAAAGTTCAAGGGCGTTTGAACAGGGGAGGAGCGCCTCCCCTTCGTGGAGCCTTCCGGCTTGCCGTTCGCTACCGCTCACGGGCCGTCAGTCTCGCCCTTGCAGGGCTCGCCAGCTCCCCTTCCAGGGGAGCCTAATAAACCGGGAGCCTAAAGTGCGCCGTTTACTTGCCTCCCCTGCAAGGGGAGGTGGTCCGAAGGACCGGAGGGGTCGCTTTTGAAGGGTACATTCAGTTTCCGGTCCCAGACCGCAGCGCCTCGACCTCGTCAGGGGAAAGACCGGTCGCCTGGGATATCTGCTCGGACGTGAAGCTCATGCTCAGCATCCGCCGCGCCGTAGCGGCGATACCATCCGCCCGCCCCTCGTTCAGGCCCTTTGCCAGCCCTCTGGCCTCCCCCAAGGCCTCGCCCTCGGCAAGCCCCTCGGCAAGCCCTTCGGCAAGGCCCTTTACCCGGCCCTTCGCCATGCCCTTCGTCATGCCCTTCGCTTCCGCCTTTCGCTCTGCCAGCCTGAACGTGTTGTGGTAGTCCGTCTCCTCCCGCTCGTGCATTCGGTACAACGCAAGGTTCCCAGGCGTACGGAAAAACAACCGCTCACCACGCCTCAGACGCTCGATCCCGGCGTCCCGCTCCGCAAGACGTTCCATCTCCGCTTCCCCTCCTATTCGTCCAAGGTACCGCAACAGACGCTCCAACCCCGTCTCCGCCCCTCGCTCCATCCCACCCGACTCGTACAGTCGACGCAGCTTCCCCAGCTCAAAAAATTGAAACTCCAACAGGTCGCTGCGGCAACGGTGGTCCTCCACGTCCAGAATGCGGTGCACGGAGCGCCACTTCAGCGATCGCTCCTTGAAAAGACCGTGCTTCAGAATCGACACGAACACCACGGGCCGCAGGCAATCGTATCCCTCCCCGCGCGACAGCTGGTCGCTCAGGCTGCACGCCGCGTAATACGTCACACGCTCAAAAAAATTCTCCTCGTTCGCAAGCTGGACCTCAACGTGAAAGATTCGTCCGTCCCGGGAACGAGCCAGAACGTCCAGAAACGACGTGTGCCCGCCGAACCGCGGCGGGTCGCTCTCCCGGTCCAGACACTCCACGCCCGACACCCTCCGCTTCGGCCCCAGAACGTCGTTCAGCAGGCGAAGAAGGTTCGCCCGGTTCTCCTTCGCCGCAAACAGGTACTTGAAAAGGATGTCGTTCAGCGGGTTCACAGGGAACGTCCGCACCTCGGCTCCATCCTCCGCCATGCCTCCGCTCACCCCCTTCGCCGCCCCGAACATAGCACACTTCGCCGCAAAAGGCAAGAAAAACAACCCGTAGGGGGGACCGGGGCCGCTTCAGCCAGACGACCGGCCTCACGCAAGCCGATCTTTCGGGAGGATTGCGGCGGCCGGTCGGTCGGCTGAGGGCGAAGGAAGTCCGGGGGACTTCCGTAGCTCGGCCAGACGACGCAGCTTATGCAATCGCGTCAGCGATTGCGGCGCTGCGTCGGTCGGCTGTGCCGAAGCAAGGCAATGGATTGCCTTGTGGAGGCGTTGGCGGGGAATGTCAGACAGGCGCGTCTTATGAAAAACACTCGCTGCTCCTACACCCCCTTCGGGGAGCCTTCCGGCTGCCGTTCGCTACCGCTCACGGGCCGTCAGTCTCGCCCTTGCAGGGCTCGCCAGCCCCCCTTCCAGGGGGGCCTGAAAAACACGCCTCTTCTTTTTGCCTCTCCTGAAAGGGGAGGTGCCGAACGAAGTGAGGCGGAGGGGTTGTGTTTGAAGTGGTGCGTTCAGTTTCCGGTCCCGGCCCGCAGCGCCGCAACCCCGTCAGGGCGCGTCCTCCCTGCCGCCTCTAGGCCGTCTTGGCGCAGGCGGCCAGGGACTGGCCCGTCTCGATGCACTTGGCGGGGCACTTCTGCGCGCAGAGGCCGCAGTTCGTACACTTCGCGGGGTCGATCACCGCCAGGTCCCGGTCCATGGTGATGGCCCCCGCCGGGCAGACCCTGGCGCAGAGGCCGCAGCCGATGCAGCCGATGGAACACACCCGACGCACCGCAGGGCCCTTCCAGTGGGAGCCGCAGGCCACGACGACGTCCGACGTCTGCGGGATGAGCGTCAACACGTCCTTGGGACAGGCCGAGACGCAGGCGCCGCACCCGACGCACTGCTCCCGGTCCACCACGGGCAGGCCGTCCGGCCCCATGAAGATCGCGTCGAAGTTGCAGACCTTCGTGCAGGTGCCGAAGCCGATGCAGCCGAAGGGACACTCGTTGGGGGACCCGCCGGGCACCATGACCGCCGAACGGCAGTCCGCGATACCGCTGTAGAGGACCTTGCGCGGAGAGCGTGCGGCGGAGCCCAGACAGCGGACGAAGGCGCGCATGGGGACGGTCTCCTCCGCCTTCACCCCCATGATCTCCGCCACCCTGGCGCTCACGGCGCTTCCGCCCACGACGCAGAGGTTGGTCCCGGCGCCCTCGTTCACCACCCCGTCGGCGTAGCTGTCGCATCCGGGGTACCCGCAGCCGCCACAGTTGGCGCCCGGCAGCACGGCGCGGATCTTGCCCACCCGCTCGTCCTGCCGCACGCGAAAGACCACGGAGGCGATGGCCAAAAGCGCCCCGAACACAGCGCCCATGACCCCCATCAGGACCAGGGGAACGATCAGATCGTGCATGAAGTTCATGGCCTTCCCTCCCCTACTTGCCCATTCCGGTGAAGCCCATGAAGGCGATGGACATCAGCCCGGCGGTGATCAGCGTCAGGGGCAGGCCCTGGAGGCAGGCCGGAATGCCCTCATTCGTCTCCACGCGCTCCCGGATGCCCGCCATCAGTGCTATGGCCAACAGGAAGCCCAGGGAGGACCCCAGGGCGTTGACGAGGGACTGGGTGAGCGTGTACCTCTCGCTCATGTTCAGCACCGCCACGCCCAGCACGGCGCAGTTCGTCGTGATGAGGGGCAGGAAGATGCCCAGGGCCTTGTAGAGCGTCGGGTTCAGCTTCTTCAGCACCAGCTCCACGAACTGCACCAGCGCCGCGATCACCAGGATGAAGGCCAGGGTGTAGAGGTACTCCAGGCCCAGGGGCGCCAGCAGGAAGTTGTAGGTCAGCCAGGTCATGAGCGAGGCCAGCACGATGACGAACACGACCGCAGCCCCCATGCCCACCGCCGTCTTGAGCCGGCTTGACACACCCATGAAGGGGCAGCAGCCCAGGAAGCGGGTCAACAGGATGTTGTTGACGAAGATGGAGCTCACGAAGAGCAGAAAGAGTTCCGTCATCTTTGATCCTCCTTCTCGATCCGGGCGCCGGGGCAGCTGCCGCTCATGGCGCAGGCGGCGCAGCCCGCAGGGGCCTCCGGAGCCGGCTCCCCGCGCCGGGCCGCAAGGCGCGCCTGAACGGCGCGGAACAGGGCCATGAAGATGCCCAGCATCAGAAACCCGCCCGGAGCCAGGATCACCAGCAGTGCCGGCTGATAGCCCGCGGGGACGACGGGCAGGCCCAGGATCGTGCCGGCCCCCAGGACCTCGCGCACCGCGCCCAGGACGGTCAGGGCGGCCGTGAAGCCCAGGCCCATGCCCAGCCCGTCGAAGATGGAGGCGATGACGCCGTTCCGGGAGGCGAAGGCCTCCGCCCGCGCCAGGATGATGCAGTTCACCACGATGAGGGGGATGAAGATGCCCAGCGCCCGGTTCAGCGCCGGCGCGTAGCCCTCCATCAGAAACTGGATCACCGTGACGAAGGCCGCGATGACCACGATGAAGATCGGGATGCGTATCTCGTCCGGCACCAGCTTCCGCAGCATGGAGATGACGGCGTTGGAGGCGATCAGCACGAAGGTCGCCGCCAGCCCCATGCCGATGCCGTTCTCGACGCTCGAGGTGACGGCGATGGTGGGGCACAGGCCGATGCACTGGACGAAGGTCGGGTTTTCGGTCAGGATTCCGTTCTTGATGATGCTGATGGGATTCCGGCTCATCTGCTCTCGCCTCCCTTTAAGTTCCTGCTCCAGTAGTCCTCGGCGGCGTTCACCCCCGCCGTGACAGCGGTCGAGGTGATGGTGGCGCCCGATATGGCGGAGATCTCGTCCCCCGCCCCCGCGGCGCCCTTCACCACCTTCAGGGGCAGGGCCGTCCGGCCGTCGAACTGCCGGTAGAAGGCCGGCTCCGCGGAGCGCGCGCCGAGGCCCGGCGTCTCCGCGTGGGTCAGGATGCGGATGGCGCTGACGGAGCCATCCTCCTTCAGCCCCACCACCATGGAGATGGGGCCGCCGTAGCCCTTGGTGGAGACCGTGAGGCAGTACCCCACGCGCGCGTCCCCCTTCAGCGCCTCCTGAGCGCCGGTCACGACGACGGTCCCGTCCTCCGGTGCGACGTCCACGGCCTTGAACGTCTCCGCGTCCGGCATGACGTTCCTCAGGGCGTCGGCCTGGTCCGCCATGCGCGCCTTGAGGATGGCCGTTCGGGTGCCCCGCTCCACGCCGCCAAGGACCAGCCCCGTGACGGCGGTGACGAGGAACAGCGTCCCGCCGAGGCGCAGGGCCTTGTGCAGGCTCGTCTCCTCAGCTGCCGCGTTCATCTCCGAACCTCCCCCAGAATCCTGGGCTTCGTCACCCTGTCGATCAGGGGCACCGTCGCGTTCATGATCAGGATGGAATAGGACACGCCCTCCGGGTAGCCCCCAAAGCGGCGGATGAGGGCCGTCAAGACCCCGCAGCCCACGGCGAAGACCACCTGCCCCCGCGCCGTCATGGGGGACGTGGTGTAGTCCGTCGCCATGAAGATGGCCCCCAGGAGGAGGCCCCCTGTCAGCGCCTCCTGCAGCGGCATCATGCCTCCGCCGTGCCGGAAGAGCGCGGCCAGCAGGGCCGCGGTGAGGGTGTAGATCACGGGAATGCGCCAGGAGATGACCTCCTGCCACACCAGAAACGCACCCCCCAGCAGCAGGAGCGCCGCGGACGTCTCGCCGATGCAGCCCCCCACGTTCCCCAGCAGCAGGTCCGCCGTGGAGCAGGACGGGCCGGGCGCGGCGGATGCCCCGGCGCCGCTCAGGGCCTTCATCGCGGCCAGGGGCGTCGCCGTACTGACGCCGTCCAGGGACCAGTCGGTCATGGCGACGGGCCAGGAGATCAGCATCATGGCGCGCGCGGCCAGGGCCGGGTTCATGACGTTCCCCCCGATGCCGCCAAAGAACTGCTTCACCACGATGATGGCGAACACGGCCCCGCAGGCGGCCATCCAAAGGGGGACGGAGGGGGGAAGGTTGTAGGCCAGCAGGAGCCCCGTGACGACGGCGGACAGGTCCGACACCGTCACCCTCTGCCCCGTCGCGCGCTGCCAGAGGTACTCCGCAGCCACGCTGGCGGCCACGCAGACGGCGATCACGACCAGGGCCCTCCAGCCCATGAAGTGAACGCCCGCCGCCCCCGCCGGGAGCAGAGCGGCGATCACCAGGCCCATGATCTTCTGGGTGGAGAGCGGCGAATGGACGTGAGGTGAACTCGCCACCACCAGCTTCAAGTCTCGTTCCGTCATTGCAGTCATCTCTTCGCCTCCGCTTTCTGCTGGGCCGCCGCTGCGCGCCGGCGCTCTGCCGTCACCGCGGCCTTTCCGTCTCGGCAGCTCTGGGTCAGGGCCCGCGACGCTGGACAGGCGTAGGTGCAGCAGCCGCACTCGATGCAGTTCATGCCGCCCTCGGCCTCAAAGACGCCGTAGTCGCGCCGGCGCACCAGGCGATCCAGCGTGGAAGGCACGAGGTGGACGGGACAGGCCTCGACGCAGCGCCCGCAGCGCAGGCAGCTGGATTCAGGTTCGACGTGGGCCGTCCTGGCCGTCAGGGCCACGATGCCGGAGGTCCCCTTCACCACGGGCACGTCGAGGGAGCGCATGGACATGCCCATCATGGGGCCGCCCGCCAGCACCTTCACGGGGGGCTCGCAGAAGCCGCCCGCCGCGTCGATCAGCTCGCGGACGGAGATGCCAAGGGGCACCAGCAGGTTCTTCGGCTCCGCAATGGCGTCCCCCGTCACGGAGATGACGCGGTCCGTCACGGGGAGCCCCTCGGTCAGGGCAAGCCATATCTGCCACACCGTCCGGGCGTTCAGGATGATGCAGCCCACGTCCGCGGGCAGCGCCCCCGGAGGGATCTCCTGCCCCGTGACGGATTCGATCAGCATCTTCTCCGCGCCCTGGGGGTACTTCACCCTGTGGGGCATCACGCGGATGCGCGTGTGGTCGTGCTCCGAGAGCTCGCCCTCCATGCGGCGGATGGCCTCCGGCTTGTTCGCCTCGATGGCGATGACGCCCTTTGCCTCGGAAAAGAGGCTGAGGCACATCTCCAGCCCCTCGATGATGGGCTCCGGGCGCTCCATCATCAGGCGGTTGTCGCAGTTCAGGTAGGGCTCGCACTCCGCGCCGTTCACGATCACCCACCGGATGACCCGGTCTTTGGGCGGCGAGAGCTTGACGTGGGTCGGAAAGCAGGCGCCTCCCATGCCCACGATGCCCGCCGCCCGGATGAGCTTGACGTACTCCTCCGGCTTCGGCCGGTGCCCCAGTTCCTCAAACAGCGTCGGTGCGTGCTCGTCCATGCCGTCGTTCTCGACGACGATGCACGGCGCCACGCTGCCTGGGATCGTCATGCGCGGCGCAACCTCCTTCACGGTGCCGGAGACGCAGGAAAAGATCGGCGCGGAGACGAAGGCATCCGTGTCCGCGATCCTCTGGCCCACCAGCACGCGATCCCCCTTCGCCACCAGGGGCGCGCAGGGTGCCCCGATGTGCTGGGACAGCGGGTAGACCAGCTCGCCCTTCGGCGCCAGCTGCTGAATCGCCTTCTCCTCGGTCAGCGCCTTGCCCTCCGGCGGATGCACCCCTCCAGGAAACGTCGGCAATTTCGTTCTCATCGTATTCCCCCCAACTGCTCGGTCCAAACTCCAAACGCCACGAAGCCACCGCGAGGCGGCGCGGCCAGATGCAGAACGGGCGGGCCTGAGGCTCAGGCCCGCCGCCCCGTCTGCCCCTCGCGGGCAGGTACAGCCCGCTAACCCCGACGCCGCGCGGAGAGGGCCAGAAGCGGCAGGGCCAACGCCAAAGCGCCCAGCCCCACGTCGCACCCGCCGCCGGAGCTGCCGCCGCTCCCCTGGCCGCCCTCCACCTTCACGCTCTTATACCTCGTGGTCAGCAAGGCGTCCCCGCTCACGATCTGCGCTCGCACGCGCAGGCTGATGACCCTGTCCTTCGGAACCTCCACGGCGGGCACCCGAACGCGCGCCGAGTCTCCGCCGTAGCGGAACTCGTGCTGAACGGGCGTGTCGTCGATCAGGACCTCCGGGTCCCAAACCCCCACGTAGTTCCCCTGCGGGTCCTTGATCTGCGCCCTCTTCGCCGCCTCGTCGTAGCGGCACCCCACCAGGGTGAAGGACAGGTCCACGCCGTTGGCGACGCGGTCCGAATCGAGCTGGATGTAGCTCGCGGAGATGCTGGAGCCGGGAGCGTCGTCGGGGCCGCCCGGAGTTTCCGGCTGGCCGGGGCTCGGCGGCTGGTCAGGGCTCGACGGCTGGTCGGGGATGGACGGCTGGTTCGGGGCCGACGGCAGATCCCCATGCGCCATCTGGTAGTCCAGCGCGCCCCTGACGTCCAGCAGGCGACCGCCCGCCACCTTCCCGACGAGGGCGGGCCGGTTCTTCGCCGCCCCCTCGATCAGGGCCGTCCGTATCTGGTACGCCGTGCGCGTCGGGTCCGCGGCCTTCAGCAGGGCCGCCGCCCCCGTCACGTGGGGGGCCGCCATGGAGGTGCCGGCCATCCCGGCTACCCGGATATCGTTGGACAACAGCCAACCCTTCGCCGCACAGGTCGTGCTGAGGATGTTCACGCCCGGCGCCGCGACGTCCACGTAGGCGCCGCTGTAGTTGCTGAAGTCGGCAGCGAAGGTGAGGTCAGTGCTCACGGCCCCCACCGCGATCATGTTGTGCAGTCCCCGGTAGGAGGCGGGGTAGGCGCACTCCCCCTTCTTGTACAGGGGTTCTCCGGTCCCAGGAAGCATCGGGCCATCCCGTGGCGCCGGGGCACCAACCTCCGTCCTCTCGTTTCCGGCAGCGACGACGAGGACGACCCTGTTCGTATTATCCAGGGCCTTGAGCACCTGCCACATCACATCCCTCCCCTGCTCTTCCGGCTTCAGGACGGGAGCGTACCATCCCAGCGAGGCGTTCACGGCCGCCAGCTTCAGGTTCGGCCGGTCCTTCAACAATCCGATCAGGTACTCGACGCCCCTGATCATCCATCCGGTCCAGCCCAGCCCCTTCTCGTTCATGGTGCGGAGGGAGATCAGCCTCACGTTCCAGTTCACGCCCACGACGCCCGTGCCGTTGTTCCCCTTGGCGCCGATGGTCCCCGCCACGTGGGTGCCGTGGCCGTCCTCGTCCTGCCACGAGGGCTTGCGCGGCACGAAACTCCTGCTCAGGGTCCCGTCCACGTTCGCCAGCTCGACGCGCTGCGCGGTCGTGTCGATACCCGAGTCCATCACGGCCACGTAGACGTCGTCGCTCCCCGTCGCGAGGTCCCAGGCCTCAGGCGCCCTGATGGCCTTCAGCCCCCACAGGGCGGGGAAGCCGGGGTCGTTCGGCTCCCTGGCGGACGCCTGCACGACGTAGTTGAGCGACGCGGCCAGCACGTCGTCCCGTTGGAGCAGATTCCGCACCAGGTCCTCCCCGGAGGTGGCGCCGCTCAATCGCACGAAGACGCCGTTTCCCGCCTCGGAGAGGTTTGGGTAGGTCTCCTCCACGCGCGCGCCCACGGCGGCGGCAATGGAGGCCGCGCGGAACGCCTCGCGCCCCGCGCGCACGGACGAGGCCGACACCCTTTCCCCCTCGCCCTTAAAGACCGCCAGGACCTCCCCCGGAACGCAGCGGGCCGCCGCGGCTCCCGTCAGGGCAAACAGCGCAACAAGCGCCAGCACGGAGATCAAAATCGGTCGCAGTTTCCTCAAAACACAGCCTCCTTCTCAGCATATGGGACCGTCGTCGTCTCGGACGATCACATGGCCCGGCACGACAGGACCGTCCCCGTCGTCCTCTCCATCTCCACCCTGACGTAGCGCCGCAGGAAGCGCTGGGCGAACGCCGCGCGATTCATCGGCTGGCCCTTCTCGTCCGCAAAGGCACACTCCGCCAGCAGCGGGCAGACGTACCTCCGCCCCCCCACGGCCAGCGTAAGCTGCCCTCCGTCCAGGCCCTCCAGAGAGCCCGTCGCCTCCCGCACCTCCAGTCGGTCCAGGGGAACGACGGTGCGCTCCCCGTTCGGGCCCATGATCTCGAAGCCCACTGCGGACGGCTTCGGCTCCGGCACACCGACAGGCGCAGGCTCGGCGACCTCCATGACGGCCTCGTCGCCCGAAGCGGGAAGCGCTGTTTCGGCGTCCTGCGGCGCAGCCGTCCCCTCCGCGGCAAGCGACGCCGCCAGGACGACAACCGCAGCGACGCGCAGGGGAAAACCCACCTTCTTCATCGTGTGAACCTCCTCGACCTGCAACGATTGACTTCAACATCCATTACTATTCAATTCATTATACGCCAACCATACGCCAACTCTCCGTCGACTGCGGCCCCGCGGAAAGTCCTCTCATTTTGTCCTATTATAGCGCACTCCGCTTCCCCGCCTGATCCGGACGACCGTCCTGGCTTCGCCTTCGCCTTACGTTTTTCTTCACGGGATTAAAGCTATAATATTAAAAACAACGGGCGTCCGGCAAGGGCCGGCCCCAAGACAAGGCGAGGTGAAGGAGCGATGAAAAGAAATTTAAAGACGCTGCCCATCGGGACGTACAACTTTGAGAAACTGAGGCGGATGAACTGCGTTTACGTGGACAAGACGGCGCGGCTGGTGAAACTCGTCGAGGCGGGGGCATGGTACTTCCTCTCCCGCCCTCGGCGGTTCGGCAAGTCCCTGACCCTCTCGACGCTCGACGCCCTGTTCGGCGGCAAGGCAGAGCTGTTCCGCGGCCTCGCCGCCGAGGCGTGGGCCATAGAGCAGGCAAAACACCCCGCGCCCGTGCTGCGGCTCGACATGAGCATGATGAACGTCAGTGACGTCGCTCAATTTGAAGGGTCCCTTAACAGCGCGTTGACCTGGAGGGCAGAAGATGCGGGCGTGACGCTCTCCAGCCAACAGCCCAGCGATAAGTTTCAAGAGCTTATCCGCGCCCTCCACAGGCAGGGCGGCCCTGTCGTCGTCCTGATCGACGAGTACGACAAGCCCATCCTGGACAAGATCGGCAATCTGGAGGCGGCGGAGGCCATGCGCGACTCGCTCCGCACCCTCTACACCGTCCTCAAGGGCTGCGACGAGTACCTGCGCTTCGTCATGCTGACCGGCATCTCCAGGTTCACGAAGACCGGCGTCTTCTCCGCCATGAACAACCTGATGGACATCTCCATGACGGAGAGCTTCGGCGACGTTGTTGGTTACACGCAGGAGGAGCTTGAACGGGACTTCGCGGACTGGATCGACGACACAGCCGGCAAGATGCGCCTCTCCCGCCAGGAGCTCCTGATGCGGATGAAGGACTACTACGACGGCTTCTGCTTCGACGGCACAACCCGCCTCTACAACCCCTTCTCCATCCTCAACTTCTTCTTCAACGGCCGGTTCTCCAACTACTGGTACGAATCCGGCTCCCCCTCCTTCATCGTCGCCTACATGAAGCGACACGAGATATTGGACCCGGAGGCGTACCGACACCTCGTCGTCAAGGAGAGCTTCGCAAGCTCCCAGGAGATCGAGCGGGCCCGACCGGAGAGCTTCCTCTACCAGGCGGGCTACCTGACCATCGAGAAGTGGGAGGAGCAGTCCCTGACCCTGGACTACCCCAACCGGGAGGTCCTGGACTCCATCGCCGGCATGTACCTGGAGCACGTCTACAACGTGGAGGGGTACAGCTCCATCGGCGCACAACTGTGGAAGGCGCTCAGCAACGGGGAGGTCACCGAGGCCATCCGGCTCTACAACACGGCCCTGGCCTCCATCCCCTACCAGGACCTCGCGCGGCGGGACGAGTCCCTGTACCGCTCCCTGTTCCTGATGCTCCTGCGCGGGGCGGGCATCACGGCCCACGGGGAGGTCCCCACGAACCGGGGGCGAAGCGACGTCCTGGTCCTCTTTCCCCATCGCGTTGTCGTGCTGGAGTTCAAGCTGGCCCGGAGCGCGGGAGAGATCGCGAGGCTTCGGGACGAGGGGCGGAAGCAGATCGAGGAGAAGGGCTACGCTAAGCCCTTCGACGCAGACCGGCGCGCCGTCACCTCCGCCGTCGTCGTCATCGACCTCCAGAAGCACGAGGCGGCGGCCTGTTGAGAGGAAGTGCAGCGATGGGGGGAGCCGCAGAGGCGTGGAAGCTCTTCGTTCAGTTTTTCCGGTTCGGCTGTTTCACCTTTGGCGGCGGGTGGAGCATCGTGGCACAGATGCGCGAGCGATACGTCGAGAAGGAGGGCACGCTGACGAACGAGGACCTTCTGGACCTCACCAGCATCGGACGCAGCCTTCCCGGCACGATGATCGGCAACATCGCCATGTTCTACGGCTACCGGCGCGCGGGGCTTCCGGGCGGCGCGGCCTGCGTGCTGGGGATGGTCCTGCCCCCGACCCTTATCCTGATGGGCGTCACCTGCGCCTACGCCGCGCTGCAGGGCAACGTCTGGGTCCTGGCGGCCATGCGGGGCGTGAGGGCCGCCGTCGTCCCCATCATCCTGAGCGCGCTGGCCGCCATGGTGCGCGGGGCGTTTCGCTTCCCGCCCTGCGCGGCGGTGGCCCCGGTGACGTTCGCCCTCTACGCCTTCCCTGGCGTCAGCAGCGTCTGGCTGGTGCTCCTGGGCGCGGTCTGCGGGCTCCTGATCTGCGAAGGGTACGAGCGGAAGGGGGTGGACCGGCGTGGGACCGGCCGGCCTGCTTGAGCTCTACTGGAGCTTCGTGAAGATAGGCTTCACGAGCTTCGGAGGTTTCTCCATGATCCCGCTCATCTCGAGCGAGATGAGCGCCCACCATTGGATGACGGCCGAGGAGATATCCGACCTCGTCGCCATCGCGGAGATGACGCCGGGGCCGTTGGGGCTGAACTGCGCCACGTTCGCCGGCATGAGGGCGGCCTGGCTGCCTGGGGCCATCGCGGCCAACCTCGGCGCGCTGACCCCCACCTTCACGCTGGGGGCCGTCGCAGCCATCTTCTTCGAGCGCTTCAAGAGCAGCCGCCGCCTGGAGCAGGTCATGGTGGGCGTGCGGCCGGCCTGCATCGGCCTGATCGCCGGGGTGGCGCTCACCCTGGCCATGACGAACTACGCCGAGGGAGGCGCGGCACACCTCCCCTCCCTGGGGCTGGGCGCGCTGGACTCCCTCCTTCTGATGAAGTTCAAGGTCAGCATCCCGAAGGTGATCGGCCTGAGCGCCGCGATGGGGGTCCTCCTGTTCGGCGTCCTTGGGCTGTGAGGCTGCGGCCTCTAAAGAGCGGCTGAACACAAAAGCTCCCGCCCCAAAAAGGAGCGGGAGCCAAACGACGTTTGACCTTCGAGCGTTCTTTACTCCGTTACTCTGCGATCGTGAAGGTCAGGCGAGAAACCAGAACGGTCTCGTCGGCCACGGCCGTGTCCGCATAGGGGATCTTGACCTGAACGAAAGCGTTCCAGTAGCCGGCCTTCACCGGGATGATGTTGATGATGCCATCGAGGCCGGTGCGCCCCCAGAAGCACTTGTACTCGTTGGCGGGGTCGCCGTCCTTCGCTCCACCGGTAAAACCTGCGTACACAGCCTTTACCTCCGCCGTCTTGGCAGGCTTGCCGTCGAGCAGCACCAGCACGGGGAAGCGCTGCCCCGGCTTCACCGTCGCGGGGTTGACCTGGGGCACCAGCTCCAGGCGCTGCCCCACCGGCTTGGTGATGAGGTCCGTGCCGTCGGCGCCGTCCAGGTTCATGACGAGCTTGGCGTACATCGCCGCCTCCTCGGCGTAGGTGGCATCGGCCTTCGTCATCTCCTTGTACTTGGCCTTGTCCGCCTGCTTCCAGCCCTCGGACCCCTTGGCCCAGAAGGTGGGCTTGTAGTTGCCGATCACCAGGTAGTCGCCCTTCTTCAGGTCCGCCTTGACCTCGTAGTGGTAGTTCTTGTCGCCCGCCAGCGCCATCTCCGTCGCGCCCTCCGGCGTGATCAGCTTCAGGGGCTCAAAGAGGTGCGTGCGTTCGTCGGGGATGACCTCGGGATCGGGGAACTCGTGCCCGTAGCCCAGGTCGGCCTTGAGCAGGCCGTCCTTGTAGTCCGCGTTCACCCAGAACTCATGAGCCTCTGCCGTCGCGCCCAGGAAAGCCGCAAAGAGCGCTCCGGCCACCATCACGGAAAAGAACTTGCGCATAGACATCTTCCTCCTTCAATTTCCTTCTCCAAAAATAACTTCCCAAACAACACAACGCACCATGCCGGAGCGCGAGAGACCCGCCCGCCGGTTCTGGCTAATCCTTCTCACTAGTCTTTTTTGGATGGGCACTTATCCCCGCATCCACAGCCGCACCCACCACAGCCCCCTCGCTTAGCGGAGACGACCCAGCCGCGAATCAGGTACCCTGCGGCTGCAAGGGCGATCAGGACAATGGCAAGTTCCTCTACGCCCATGACTCTCAAGCCCCCTCTCCTCGTTCGCTCCCGGCGTGGGTCTGAACCGGGTTTTACATCTTGGTCGCCTGGACCCAGATCACCGCGTCCTGAGAAAGCTCCCTGCCCTCAAACTCCTTGTCGGGGCCCGCACCCAGCGCGGCAAAGCCCCACCAGCCCGCCTTGGGCATGGCGAAGGTGAAGGTCCCGTTGGCGTCGGCTTTGATCGTCAGGGTTACGAAGGCATCGTGCGGCGCTTCAACAGTTGCCTTCTTTTCAAAGCTGTTCTTCTTCATGTCGGGCTTGTGGTTCATGTACTCGACCTCGATCTCTGCAAAGGGAACCGGCTTGCCGTCGCCCTTCACAACACCTCGGAAGACCCCACCAGCCCAGAGCGCGTAGGGCTTATCCAACGGGACGATCTCAGCCTTCAGCCCGATCTCGGCATCCCAATCCGTGGGCAGGCTGCCGTTGTTCACGATCACCTTCGTGATCTGCTGGATGTACGTCTCCTCACTCTGCTCGTAGTAGGGAGCAGGCACCAGGCAGAAGACGTAGTCACCCATGCCCTTCAGCTTGAAGGAGGTCTCGAAGGCCCTGCCCTTGTTCTCCAGGCTGGTCCAGGTGATGGGTTTCAGGGTATCAAGCAGGTCGGTCTTCTTCTCCTTGTTCACGACGAAGAACTCCTGCGGCTTGCCCATATCCATGGTGTGCCCTGCCTCGAAGGGATGCGTGAAAACCAGCTTCAGGGGCACCTCGCCCCCCTTGTCCAGGATCGTCTCGGGGGTGTAGAGCATCTGGAAGTGGGCAGACGCGGGAAGCGCCGCGGCAAACAGCGCGAACAGGGAGAGTACAACGATTTTTTTCATCTAAAGGAACACTCCTTTATTTCCTGATCTTCCGTCGTCCGGGGTACAGGCCCCGGACGAACCAAGCCTCACGAACCCTACTTAATCTCGCTGTCCTTCAAGGTGATGGTGTGGCCGGGGCCACCGTCGAAGGTAACGGAGAAGACGCCCTCTGGCTTCGGGAAGGTCAGCTCACCCTGCTCATCCAGCTTGCCCTCGAAGACGACCTCCTCCTTCTCGTTGGTCACCCGGATGGGGATGTTCGCGGCCGAGGAGCCGTCGGAGAACCCGCCCTCACAGGAGAGCGTCCCATCACCATTGTCCCAGCAGGAGAAGAGCGGGGTGTGAGCCAGAGCGACTCCGGCAAAGGCTACGACAAGGACTGCCGCCAATACGCAAGACAACAACCTTCTGTTCATCTCTGAAAACCTCCATAACATAAAATAATTGTGATGTATGCCAGTCACGCGGTCCCTGAGGATCGCGATCCTGCCGAAAGCAGGCTCCCTGAAGGCAGCACATAACTCATGGCTCAGCTGTAGGTCCGCTTCGTCTTGATCAGCCCCAGGAGAACCGTCAGGGTCAGGGGGATCAGGTAGAACATCCACATCGCCTGGAAGCCGCTCAGGCCAAGAGCGGACCCGCCGGTGAACACCAGCACCGCGGTGAGCAGCCCCAGGAGCAGAGGCATGAAGAAAGCGAAGAGCATCCACCTAGTGGAGCCCGTCTGGACCCGGATGGCCATGATCGTCGGCAGACAGGGCGGGCAGAGGACCATGAAGAGCATCAGGGCCATCGCGTGCAGAGGCGTCAGGTCCCCCTCCTGCTGCTTCATGCGTTGTTCCAAGGTATCAGTATTCTTGCCTGCACCCCCGGCCTCCCCCGGCTCCTTGATGTAGAGGGCCCCCAAGGTGGAGACGCTGTTCTCTTTGGCCGCAAGCGTACTGAGTACGGCGACGTTGACGCGCCAGTTGAAGCCCGCGTACCTCGAGGCGGGCTCAAGGGCTCGGCCGATCTTTCCCAGAAGGCTGTTGTCGATGCGCTCTCTGCGGATAGCCGTCAGGGTATTGGTCCGGAAGAGGACCAGCTTCTTAAGCTCCTTCTCCAGCGCCTTCGCCTCCGGGTCCTTCTTGTTCTGGATGATCTCAAAGAAGTCGGGGTTCTTGAGCCCGTAGGCCTTCTTCTTCTCCGCGGATGCCCCGGACTTGAGCAGTTCCTTGTAGCCCTGTTGGTAGAGGATGAGGCGGAGCACGTCGTCCTCGCTCCTGAGCCCGGAGCCCAGTTTCTTATCTTTCGCCCTGTCGAGGAAGGCCTGGACGGCCCGGTCCTTCTCAGCCTCGTAGTGGGCCTTTCGCTCCGGGGTCAGTCCGGGAAACTGGAGCAGGACAAAGAGGACGACGGCCACGGCCGCGACGACGGTCGTGATCTTGCGAATGTAGAGCCATATCCGCTCGATTGCGCGCCCCAGAACCCCCCGCAGGGAGGGGATGTGGTAGGGCGGCATCTCCATGATAAAGGGGGCTGTCTCCTTGTGTTTCAGCGCCGTCATGGACAGAATCTTGGCGATGGGAAGCACGAAGAGCAGGCTGATCGTCTGAATAAAAACGATGACGATGTTCTGCTGGTTGACTTCTCCAAACAGGGGCAGGCGCACCGTTTCGTTGAAGTAGATGCCGATAAGAAGGAAGTAGAGCGGCAGCTTGGCCTGACAGTTGAGCATGGGCAACGTCAGGATCGTCGCCAGCTTCGACTTCTCATCCGGAATGCCCTTGGTGGCCATGACCGCAGGGACAGCACAGCCCCCCAGGACGACGCCACCCAGGATCATCGGGAGGGTGGACTGCCCGTGCAGACCGAACCGGCTCAGGATGCGGTCCAGGACAAACGCGATCCGCGGCATGTAACCGCTGTCCTCCAGCACCGCGATCAGCGCGAAGAGGATGAAGAAGATCGGGATGTAGTTGAAGAGCGCATTCAGATTATCGACAATCCAGAGGACGAACTCCCGCAACAGGGGCAGCTCAATGAGCCCCGGTTGCGGCAGGACGCTCTCGGCCAGACTTCGGAATCCCGCAAGGACGGGCCAGGTGTAGTGTGTGAGGTTGTAGCCCTGGATGAACGAGAGGTAGTAGAACCCGTAAATGACGACCAGCAGGAAGACGGGGCCGAAGAACTTGTTGCAGACGGCCCGGTCGATCCGCTCGGAGATATGCACCTTCTCTGCGTCCTTCTTGACCACATGGCGGCCTGCGATCGCCGCGGCCCTCCGGCTGCGCTGGCCGGAGACGTAGAGGTCGGCACTCATACCCTTCTCCCGCTCAAAGTGCTCCCGGAGGGCCTCCGCCTTCAAAAGGACCTCCTGAGCCCTGCCCTCGGCCTTCTCGCGCACCAAGGCCGCGACCTCGGGGTCGGCCTCCATCAACTTGACGGCAATCCAGGGAAGGGGGAAGGTCTCCCCGAGGGACGCGCCGGCCAGCAGGGCCTCCAGCTCCCGCAGGGCGTCCTTAAGGTCGGGGTAGAGCTCGGCTGTGGCCAGACTCGTCCGCGCACTGGAGCGGGACATGTCGGCAATCGCTCTGAGCAGGTCCTCCCGTCCGCGCCCCTGGGTGATGGCTGTCCCAATGACGGGGACGCCCAGCTCCTTTGAGAGCCCTGCGGCGTCCACCGTGATCCCCAGGTTCTCGGCTACGTCCATCATGTTGAGGTCAAGCACGAGGGGGATTTCCATCTCCAGAAGCTGAATTGTCAGGTACAGGCTGCGCTTGAGGTTCGCGGCATCCATGACGTTCACGACCGCTGAAAGCGGCTCGCCCAGAAGGACGCCGCGAGAGACACGCTCCTCTGGCGAATAGGACGTCAGGCTGTAGGTCCCCGGAAGGTCAACCACTTCCACCGACTCTCCGTCCCTCCTGTACCAGCCCATCATCTTATCGACGGTCACCCCGGGGTAGTTGGCCACAAACTGTCTTGCGCCCGTCAGACTGTTGAAAACGGTGGATTTTCCGCAGTTCGGCTGCCCCGCAAGGGCCACAATCTTTTTGCCCATTTTATTCATCTTGCCCATTATTAAGCTTCTTCATCTTCACGAAATGAGCTTCCTCATAGCGCAGGTTGACGAGTGCACCCTCGGCGTCAACCTCAATGGGATCTCCCAAGGGCGCCCTTCGAACGACCCTGGCTGCGACTCCGGGATAGAGCCCCATATCAACCAGCCTCTGGGCCAACATCCCCCTGCCCTTAATCCCCACGACCATCCCCGACTCACCCGGGGCAAGCTCCGCAAGCGTCACTTCGCTCATCGTTCCCACCCAATCTGCGCTAGAATTCAAAACGTGACGTCAAAACACCCGACCCGGAGGCGTTCCGCCAAGTCGGGCCAGTCCTGACAGCCAGTGCCCATTCCACATCCAAATGTCCGTCTCTAAGCCTCCCCGACCAGGAGAGTCATCGCGATCTCGTGGTCCAGAGCCAGGCAGCTCTCGCCCTCCATCACCTTGACGATGACATCCCCGTCCCGATCCTGCAGCAGAGTGAGGATACTCCCCTCCCCCAACCCAAGGCTCTCAAGGCGTTTGGACATCCCTGGATTGCTCCCGGCCTTCATGACCTTCAGCTTCGTATTGACCGGAGCCACATGCAAGGGAAACACACCTACCCCTCCTTCCAGGGCACGTCATCAATTAAGCCGGATTACAGCGGCATCAAATACAAATAACACCCGGGAAAATCAGCAACTCGCTTGTCTTGACATACTCCCACGAATAAACTCGTGGGATTCTAAGATCGACAAAGACAGCCGACCGAAGCCGGTCTTACGTCTTCTCCCTTAAAGAGTGGATGCCCCACTCTTTGCCCCAAGTATTCTGAGTTTGTTCTTGGGCGTTGGATATTTTACGTTTGGAACTTCCCCAAACAACCCGATATATCGAGTTTTCAAGATACGTTGTACCCCCAAAAGGGGACAGGTTGGCACGGGATTTCACCCCACGTTACCAGTTACCAAATACAGTATATTCAGAGAAACAAAAGCAAAGGCGAACGCCGACAAGTTGGCGGCGTTGTAACTTTCAGCCCGCGACTTTAGTCGCGGGCTTTCTCGTTGCACTGTCGTAACGTGCCACCGTTGCACGACATTGTTTCCTCGATATTATTTCAAGCGCACAGAAAACCCTCGCATTAATGCGTTAAAATGATAGAATCAATAAAAATCTTTGCCGCTTGTGCTCAACTGGTTTATCTAAAAAGACGACAAACAGCCTTTTGTCTCTTAACAGCCCACAACAATTCCCAGCCCTGCAACAAGCTCTTCTCGCCCTGTCAGGCCGGTTACCGAACCTTTCACTGCGGATTATAAAAGGCTTTATCAGAGCTCAAGCCCTCGTTGCACAGGTTAAGCTGGCATCTAATCTTCCCTCCGTCAGATGCGGAAGAAAATGAGCAAACACCGCCTCTGCTAAACACTAAAAATGTTACCTCCCGAAATTGGACGATCGTCGTATCCCGTTCGATCGTTCTCAAAAAGCATCGACAAACAACACATAAGTTACTTAAAACTAATTGCTGTTAGTATAGACATTCTCGCAGTGCCTGTCAAGCCCGGAAGGGGAACCCCAATCCACGGGAACGCAAAGCGCGGGCAAAGTAAAGGGCCAGGCAGAGGAAAAGTTTTAAAAAATGGGCTGTTCACCCCTCCGCTGCCTTCAAATACGGAAATATCTTCCCGTTCTCACAATAACCCCGTCAGCGTGAGCTCGCACCCACACCCCCTCTCGCCTATTGGCCCGGCGTTCTCCCGCTCATTCCAGCGAGATAGCCAATTTCTCAAGCTTCCGGTACGCTCCCAGAAACCAACTCCCCACAACTCCCCCTTTCACCTGCAGCACCATGCGGCGCGCATGGCGCACCATACGCCCTATGCTCGTGTAAAACAAAAATCGCAGCGTCCTGGGACGGTAACTCCTCAACGCTTCAGGCAGAAGCAGACGCTTTAACAAACTGTGCAGCGACAGAGACAGCACCGACACATTCCACCAGAACGCGTTCGACCCAAATCGGTGCGAGATGACGTGCCCGCCGCCCAGGTCCTCCTTCAGGATACGGTGCACTTCCTCTGACTTGCCGCACCGCTCACGATACCACCGGATTACCGCTCCTCCCTCCCAATCCAACAGGTTCGTCACGATACCAAACACCTTGTATACGTGGCCGCTAAGCTCCGTCAGATGCAGCTTCTTCACCTTGGCGTTCTCAGACTCCAGATCGTCGATCAGCTCCGGTATGAACAGCTGCCGTGAGTCCTGCAGCTCCTGAGACAGTCGAAGCTTCTTTCCCGATCCCTCCAACTCGAATGCCTCGCGAATGGCAAGAAAACGGTACGTCGGACCTTTCTTGTCGAGACTCAAAGACTGTGGCGCATAGACGACCTCCGCCCATTCCTGGCCGTTGCCCAAAGGGCGCCAATCCTTCTCACAAACTGCCTCCACCGCCTCCCTGAAATCCCTGTATACAGGACACGAGATCGCAAACTCGATCACCCCGAAACGCGCATCCTGACCCTCTGCCAGATAGCGCAAAAGACGCGTCTGGTAACCCGCACTGTCCGAACGGTACCTCACCTTCCTCACTCCCGCAGGAAGATGCGCCAGTACCCCCTGCAGCTGCTCCAGCTGTCCGTGCCCAGGCTTCACATTCCCGTCCCGGTATTCCGTCGCCACAGGCAGGTCGTACTCCGGACAGTACACGTTCAACGCCTCATAACTCCGTTTCCCCTGGTAGTTGTACAACGCCCCGCTCGTCTCCGTCTCGATGAACGTCGCGTCCTGGTCCAGCGTCAACTCCTCCTGCGCAGACGCCTCGAACGCGCACCTCAGAAGATGGCGGTGCACCTCCTCAAATCCCCTCAGCGCCTCATTCGATGCCGGGACAAAGGAACGGCCATGGCCCCGCTCCCAGTCCTCCGATTCGTTGTGAAAACAGCTGGCGTAGTCCCGGGCCGACGTCGGAGATGGAAACGGCAGGGGGAGTTTCTTCAGCCCCGCCTGCTCCTTCAAAAACTTCAGGTGTTCCACGGCTCTGCCGCCGCTGAGGTTCAGCAGGACCATCGACAGAAGCTGCTCGGAGTCCCGGTACCCTTTGTCCTTCCTGATTCCTATGAAAGTATCGATGACTTCGTCAAGATGGAGCCGATTCCAAAGTTCGATAACGGGGAAAAGGCCGGCAAAAGGGGTGATGTCCTGCATCTTGTCCGTCGTCTTAACCTCGATTTTTGGTCGTCTGTATGGCATAATGGTCTTCGCACCTCGCAGGTGATGGCTTATTGTTTGGTGACTTAAGCTTAACACTGTTTTTGCAAACAGTCCCTGCAAGGTGCTATTTTTTTGCCCGCGGGTTGGGGAAATATTCTGATTAGAGGGCTGTCGCCTCCTGTCGGCAGTATAAAATTTGAGCTGGTAGGGCGGGACGCGCCCAAACCGGAGTTGCAGAACTCCTACGCCTGTGGAGATTGTGTAAGACCTTTCAACTGCGAAAGGCTGTGGTCTGCGAAGCAGGAAGCCCCAGGCTTTAGCCGTGGGGAGCTGTCACGGTTCCACGCTGGTCCTGGACAACCTGGGCGGTGCGGACCAGTCGGGCTACTCCGGGTTCAAAGGTGTAGTGAACCGGCACTGGGGCAGCATTATTTCGTCGGCGTTGTTGGTGTCGCTCTTGGGAGCCGGTGTTGAGATTGCCGCCCCTACGAGCAATGGTGACCGCGACAAGGAAGACCCGCGCTCCATCCTGGCGGAGAACGCGGCCAGTGCCGTTGCAGAGGCTATGTCTCAGATCATTCAGCGGGAGGTCAACCGGCAGCCGACCATTAAGATAAAGCCAGGCTACCGCTTTATGATCTTTGTTCAGAGGGATATCCTTTTCCCAGCAGCGTGGCGGTAGAATAGTACTGAGAGTAGCCCTTTGAAACGGAGGAATGCACAAATGTTGTTGCCGAAGGATTTCGTGTCCACGATGTCGGATGAGGACAAGGACAAGATCATGGATGAAGCGGATGCTCTGGATGAGCGTGGGGAGAAGGAAGCTGCTAATTGCTTGAGAAATACCATACCTATGAATCCTATTTTGGCAGATGGAATGAAGAAAGTGGGGGGCATACAAAAACTAAAGGATTTGGGGTTTAACCTCAATGACGCTGTGAAGCTGTTCGGTGAGGGGTGGTTGAATGGGTGAGCTTAACAAGCTGTATCAGGCCATATCGAATTTTTCAGAGGCAAAAGAGCGACTGGATCGCACTCCTCGCAAGAAGTTCACCATTGCCGCGCTTCAGAACACCACCACCACATTGCGAGACGTTGCCGGTTTCGGCAACGTCTCCGATATGTTGGATGCCGAACAGCTCTGCATCAACCTCGAAAAGGCGCTCTACGCAAACACGCCGGACGATGAGGCACGGTACGACAAGCAGATCGTCGAGAATATGGCCATTCGCGGTTCTCTGGACGACATCTTGGACGTAAAGGGATATCAGGCCCACTTCGAGCGCCTTAAAGTTCTAGGCGTAAACCCGGATAACCTGCCTAAAGGCGAGCCCTTTGAGACCAACTGCAACCGGCAGATCAAGTACCTCGGCAGTGCGAAAAACGGCTTCAGCGAGCCAGAGGAGAAGGACTTTTTTGCGGCACGGCAGGAGAACCTTCGTGCCGTCATCCTCATCTGCCGAGAACGCCAACGCGAGGCATTGATGCCCGAAGCCGTGTCCAGCGAGCTTGCCGGTATGATCACGGAGGACACCGGCGTCCAGGAGCCAACGATAAACCTCCATCCCTACACCAAAGGCCAGTGGTTCACCGGCAAGATCATTCACACAGACGCAGCACACGGCAGGTGTATCCAGCAAACCGCCTCCAGGCTCTTCACCGTTCACAGGCTTGAGAAGCTGGAAACAGTGCCGGAACAGGGGCAGGACCTGAAGATCACCTACTCCAAGGACGGTGCTAAGGCAAAGCTGGACCCCATTGTACAGAAGCAGTCCAGGTCGCTGCACCGATAGAGACAGGGGAGATATTGATGCGTCTTTTCATAGCGGAGAAACCGAGCCTGGCCCGTGCGATCGCCGCCGTGCTGCCTCAACCGCAGAGGGCCTCAAGGCTCTACATTGAGGCCGGAAACGACGTCGTGGCATGGGCTGCAGGTCATCTCCTGGAACAGGCGATGCCAGAGCAATACGACGAGAAGTACAAGCGCTGGAACCTGGCTGACCTGCCCATCATTCCGGAGGAATGGAAGATGCTGGTCAAGAAGGAGAGCAGGGACCTCTTCGACAACCTCAAGACCCTGCTCAAGAAGGCGGATTCTGTCGTCAACGCGGGGGATTGCGACCGTGAAGGGCAACTGCTCATCGACGAGATTCTGGAGCACTGCAAGTACAAAGGCCCCGTGCAGCGCATCCTCATCAGCGACACGAACCCGGATGCCGTGAAAAAGGCCCTGGCCGAGCTCAAGCCCAACGAAGACTTCCGAGGTGACCGCGACGCCGCACGGGCGCGCAGTCAGGCAGACTGGCTGCACGGCATGAACATGACGCGGCTCTACACCAAGCTCGCGGAGAAGAACGGCTACGATGGAGGTCCGCTCCGGATAGGTCGGGTCAAGACGCCCGTCACGGCGCTGGTGGTGCGCCGTGACCTTGAGATTGAGTCCTTTGTCCCCAAGCCTTATTGGACCCTTCAGGCGCAAATACAGGTTAAGGAAGGAGCCTTCTGGGCAGGCTGGAGGCCGAAGGAGGAGCAGACCGGCCTTGATGAGGAAGGACGCCTGGTCGATAAGGCGACAGGCGAGGAACTGGCGTCGCGGCTCAAGGGCAAGCCGGCTGTTATAACGAAGTACGAGAGCAAAAAGCAGAGCGTTAAGCCGCCGCTGGGGTACTCGCTGCCGAAGCTCCAGATGGCGGCTTCGAGGAAACACGACCTGTCCCCCTCCCGTGTCCTGGAGGTCTGCCAGAAGCTCTACGAGCAGGGGGTCCTCACGTATCCGCGCTCCGACTGCGAGTACCTGCCGGAGGGGCACCAGGACGAAGCGGAGAAGGTCTTGGCGGTGATCGATGCCCTGTCCTCCCTGAAGCGCCCTGATGAGCTTAACACGGCCCGGAAGACACCCGTCTTTAACGGCAAGAAGGTGGAGGAGCACCACGCAATCATCCCTTCCGCGTCCTGCAGGGCGTCGAAACCGCTGGAGGGGGACGAGCCCCTGATCTTTGAGCTTGTCGCCCGTCGCTACCTCGTCTTTTTCATGCCCGACCATGAGTATATGCAGACCAGCATCACTGCTGAGGTGGAGGGAGAGACGTTCGTCGCTTCCGGCCGCCGGGTGCTGGCGGAGGGCTGGAAGGCAGTTGAGAGGAACGACGAGCCGGAAAAGAATGATGACAAGGAGGACCGAGAGGAAGAGCAGGCTGCCCTTCCGGTCGTGAGCGAAGGGGAGAAGGGAGAATGTCGCGATACGAAGCTCCAGGAGAAGCAGACGAAGGCTCCGGCACGGTTTACTGAGGCCAGCCTGCTCAGGGCGATGAACGAGGTCCACAAGTTTGTCGCCGATCCGAAGGTCAAGAAGATTCTCCGCGAAACGGACGGGATCGGGACGGCGGCGACGCAGGCGGGCATCCTGAAGGACCTCATCACGTTCGGCCAGCTTCAAAAGCAGAAGAAGCAACTGATCTCCACTCCCGCTGCCCGCAGCCTGATTCAGGCTTTGCCGGAGGCGATAACTCTGCCGGACCTCACCGCGCTCTGGGAGACGAAGTTTCGTGCCATTAAGGAAGGGACGCTCTCCATTGAGGACATGATGGAGCAGATGGCGACGACGATTCGGGAGAGCATTGCCCAGGCGGGCTCCGTTTCTGTGCAGGGCAGTGGGGAGAAGAAGCCTGTAAAGGCCACGAAGAAGACGGCTCCCAAGGCCGGAAAAGGCGACGTGAAGTGCCCAAAGTGTGGAGCAAAGATGGTCTTGAGGAACGGGAAGAACGGTCCCTTCTGGGGCTGCGGCAACTACCCGACGTGCCGTGCGACCGCGGACGACGACGGCGGAAAACCCGTGTTCAAAAAACAGCATTAGCAAGAGAGGAGATCGTACTCATGCAGAAGTTTCGCGGAAAGGATATAGCGGTTTTTGTCCTGGTGCTGGGCATTTTAGCTGCCGGAGTGTATTCCCTGATAGGCAGCGGCGGCTCGTCCATCAACACGCCGGCCATTGCCTCGATGACGCCGGAGGAGCTCGCCGCGGAGAATGAGATGCTGACGAAGCAGGCTCATGATGCTTCGATGGAGTTGCAGATGATAGCCGCTGGTGGCTCGAAGTCTGCGAACATGTGGGTTGAAAAATACTGCAAAGACAGAAAAGATGCGCCTCTACCGGAGGACCCGGCCGCAGCTAACATTGAGCTGAAAGCCCGTGTACGCGAGGCACGAACTGTCTTTGAGGAACTTCAGGCAGAGCAGAGGAAGGAAATGCACTGGCTGACACAGTATTACGCTGAGGAGAACGAGCAGACGCTTGAGAAACTCGGTATTCAGAGCCACAAACTGTTATGAAGTGCCCGAAGTCAAGAGGGAAAGAGGGAAAAAGAACTTAACAAGCGGCACGTTATTTCATTCCTGACGGCACCCTGGAAAAGCCCCGACTTGCAAGTTCCGGCATTGGCCACTCTGTTATTCGTGGATCAGGATTGCTCCTGCCTACAGGCTAATGGTCCGCCGTGAGCCCTGTGTCAGGCGACAGTATAAACTGACCCATAGGCGACAGAGGAAACTGACCCACCCTCAGAGGAAAGATGAGGGGGAGGGGTTTTGTATGGTTCAGCGTTCTGCCAAACTGTTGAGTGGAACAACCCTACAGTTGGCAGGTGAGGGAGCTATCAAACATCAGGACGAAGTTTCAGCCATGCTGCGGCTTCATTCTCAGGGATGGAGCATCCACAAATTATCGAGGGAGTTCTCCATGAGCCGGGTTACGGTTCGTAAATACCTCCGCAACGGCGGAGTTGTGAAGTACAACCTTACGGACAAGCGTGTTTTTCAGGGAGCCCTTCGGGGTCACGAGGACTGGCTCCACGAGAAATTTTTTCAGCACGGCGGTAATGCCGACGTTATCCGGCAGGAGTTGGAGTCGGAGAAGGGGATAGCCGTTTCGCTGCGTACGGTAGAGCGTGCAGTGCAGGCGCATCGTGAGGTTTTAGGCCGGGAGGCTTTAGCAACCGTTCGCTTTGAGACGCCCCCAGGCCATCAAATGCAGATAGACTTTGGAGAGAAGAGAGTCCTGATAGGGGGGACTGAGGTCAAGGTGTACTTTTTTGTCTCGAAGCTTGGGTACTCCCGTCGTCTCTACGTTAAAGCCTTCGAGCATGAGAACCAACAGGCTTGGTTTCAGGGGATGGAGGATTCCTTTGCGTATTTTGGAGGAGTTCCTGCGGAGGTTTTGACGGACAATCCCCGGGCTTTGGTCACAGAGCACAACCCCAGGACACGAGAGCTTTTGCTGAACGAGAAGTTCAAAGCGTTTGCAGATTATTGGGGCTTCACCCCACGGGCTTGCGCGCCCTTCCGGGCCCGCACGAAGGGAAAGGTGGAGAACGGGGTCCGTTACGTGAAGCGGAACTGCATCGCGGGTCGGGAGTTCTCAAGCTGGTCGGATATGGAACGGCATATTGCGAACTGGCTTCGTACGGAGTCGGACGGGCGGGTGTTGACAGATGCCTCGGACACGCCGTTGTGCCGTTTTGAGTCGACGGAGAGAGCAGCGCTCCGGCCCGCTCATGGCAGAGCCCCGTTTGTCCAGGTCCGGGAGTATGTGAGGAAGGTGCCCTCGGACGCCCATGTGGTTGTGGACACGAACCGTTACAGTGTGCCGTGGTCGGCCATCGGCAAACGTGTCCAGGTGCAGGTTACAGAAGCGGAGGTCGTGATTTACCAGTCTGACGGTACGGAGTTGGCGCGGCATGTCCTGCAGCCCGGCACGCACCAGAAGAGCACGGACAAGGAGCACCTTAGAGGAATTATGTATTGTGGTGGGGAGGGGGAAAGCTCCTCTTTGCGCGTGGTCACGACAGATTCCTTGAGCCGTCCGCTGAGTGAGTACGAAGAAGCAGTGCAGGCGTCATGAGCAAGGTTATTGACGAGGAGCATTTCATGAGTCTGCTGGGTCGTCTGAAGCTGACTGGCATTCGAGAGAATCTGGATACTTTGTTGGACGCAGCGTCCAAGGAGGGGCTGAGCTACCGCGAGGTTTTGTACCGTCTTTGCTGCGAGGAGGCGCGGCATAAGGACATCCGTCGAATCCAGATGGGGCTGAGGATCGCCCACTTCCCGTGTGTGAGGACGCTTGATGGTTTCGATTGGGGATCGAGTTCAGCGGACCGTCGTCAGCTTGAGGAGCTGAGTCACTGTCGGTGGGTGGCGAATGGGGACAGTTTGCTTTTTCTGGGACCGCCCGGAGTGGGTAAAACGCATCTGGCTATAGCTCTGGGCAGAGCGTCGATAGAGCGGGGCTACTCGGTTCTGTTCACCACGGCGGTTGCCTTGCTGACGAGTCTGAGCAAGAGCAAGAATGAGCTTCGTCTTGAGGAGCGGTTGTCCTTTTTCAGCAAGCCGAAGCTGCTGATAGTAGACGAGCTGGGTTACCTTCCCCTTGAGCGCGAAAGCGCGCACCTGTTTTTTCAGCTTGTGTCCAGGAGATACGAGAGGGGCAGCCTTCTTCTGACGAGTAACCGGAGCGTATCGGAATGGGGGGACGTGTTTGGAGACAACGTCGTGGCCACTGCAACTTTAGACCGCCTGCTGCACCACTCGACGGTGGTGACGCTTCGGGGGGACAGTTATCGGCTGCTTGAAAAGCGCCGTTCGGGCTTAATGCGAAAGGAGCAGGATATCGCAGGACAATGAACAGGGCTCAAGGGGGGTCAGTTTTCGATGTCGCCCATGGGTCAATTTTGCATGTCGCTTGACCCCTGCTGTCTAAGTGCGTGGATCACAGGATTTTTCTGTGCCGACATAGTTTGCATCGCAGATGGCTCGAACCTTCAAGCAGACGGTACTTCTTTTCGGATACCGTCGGGAATGAATTTTTCAACTCTTATACTGGAATATTGTTACCCGATTCGTTCCGCCTCTCCTCTCTGAGCTGCACTTCCCGTGGTCTGGGCAAGCCCTTCCTTGGACTCGTCCTCTGCTCCTTTACTCGATGTCACGCAACCCTCCGCTCTGTGTGGTTGGTCATCAGGCCCCAGATGAAGCAGGCCAGCTCTCGCGCTATGGCGGCTACCGCCACATTTCTCTTCTTCTCTCGATGGGTAAGACGACAATATTTGCGGCGAAGCCGTTCGTTCGCCTGGTCGGCATAGGCTATAACCTCTTGACTGCTCCCCGCCTGACGGGCTTTCAACTCCTTTGACTTATGTCCAATCCTCCCTTTGCAGATCCCTTGTGCTGCCTCGATATACAAGGTACGAAGGTGTGCGTTCCCTGCCTTGCTGAGCCCTCCCCGGCGCACGGTATCTCCACTGGAGCTTTCTCCGGGCGTCAGCCCAAGGTACGCGGCGTAGGTGCTGCCCTTCTCGAACCGACAAAAATCTCCAACTTCCACAATGCTCGCCAGAGCCGTTCTCATCTTTACTCCAAGGAGGCAGACCAGCTTTTTCACCTTTTCCTTGTACTTCTCTCCCTGGGCCAGTTCCTCGATCCTTCTGTCCAAGGCCTCCAGCTTATTCGTCATTTGCTCGAAGGTCATAAGATATTCTTGCAGCGTCTCCTTCAACACGGCCTCCTGCCAGTCCGTTTCACGCAGCCATCTCAAGTGGGCCAGCGTCCACTTGGTCCTGGTGTACTGACGCCCGTTACGCAGGCAGAGTGCATTGATCTGCTGCTTGAGCTTCTTCAGCGCTATCTTGTGATCGTCCCGCATACGGATGTACTCCTTGACGGCGTCGTCATCGCTGGAAGGGATATGAACGCTGCGGTAGGTCCCATAGGCAAGGCATTGAGCTATCCGCTTTGCGTCCCGCGCATCCGTCTTGATTCGCTTACCCTTGCTTGCCATCATCGTGGATGGAGCAAGAATGACACATTCAACGCCTTGCTTTTTCAGTTGCTGGTACAGCGAAAAACCTAAACAGCCGGCCTCGTAACCGCAGAGAAACTCGACGTCGTCCCCAAGTTCTTTCTTCAAACCCTCGATGTACTTGAGCACGTTCTTGACATCCGCCTCGCTCTGCATGCAGCCGAAAACCTTATCCTCACCCCCGAGCTTCGGCTCAAGAGAACAAAACGTGAAACCCAAATCCACAGGTTGCGATGGCCTTTATGAAGGATAAAATGCGTTGTTGCATAGATTGAAACAATTCCCCTTTTGCGTCCGCCAAGTGCAGCGGCGAACGTGCAAAACCGGTTTCCGACGCACGTTAAAAACTTTGCCCGTGGATTTGGGTGAAATTCGTACTATGGACATCCATGCCAATATAGACTATCCTCTTCATGTGAAGTGCCCCCTATTGCATTATGGTAATTCCCTCTGCTGCGTCCTTTGTCAGCTCTTGCAGTTTATGGGTAAATCCACGTCGCTGCAATCGCGGGGCACTTCATATTATCTAACGCTCAGTTCCCTTGTCCCCTCAGAAGAGCTTGCTGCTATTCTCAGACCCATTCAGAGAATAGCACGTATTCTCTCTAACGGCTTCAGCGGATATTTCAATGATCACAGAGATGGAAAGAAGCTGGAAACCGTCCTTGACACTCCTGAACATATGGCGGAGGTTTTTAAACCCTACCTGGAAAAGGATAAAGTTACGGTTGATTTTTCTAATGGACGCTGGTCGTTCTATGGCAATAATAAGACCTGCTGGATTGGCTACAATCTTGAGGGAATCCCTCAAGAGGTGCGTACGGAGATGATCAAAAATTTTGACGTGAAAAATCACGGGTACAAGAGCATGGAACTTAAGGACGGGGAATATGAGCCTTATGACGGCGGAAATATGCTCTATTGGAACGTTATTGATGAGCGCACGAGTATATCATTTGGGTTTAAATGATAATACGAATTCGCATCATTGCTATCTGCCTCATCTTTTCCGGGGCGGCGCTTGCCGCCCTGTTCTGTTCTGGCCGACTGGTTCTTAACATGACGTACTCCGTTCCAGTTGGCTTGTGGTGGCGTGTGGATGAAACGCTACAGTGCGGCGATACCGTACGCGTTCCCATCGCAGCCTTCAAGTCTACGGGCTGGATGCCTGAGCGGTACTGGCGCAAAAACGGTTGGGGAGAAAGCCGGGACTTTCTGAAACACGTTGCCGGTTTATCTGGTGACCTTGTTGAACCCGACTCATCCGGACTGCTGCGTGTGGCAGGGAAAGTCATTAAAAACAGTGCCCCTCTGTCATTCGACAAGGCCGGTCGTCCTTTAAGCACGTTTCCGCTGCCTGTTCGTCTTGCTTCCGATGAAGTCTGGCTCCTTAGCGATTCCCCGCGAGGATTCGATTCCCGCTATCTGGGGCCTGCGAAACGAGAGCAATGCCACAAGGTGAAGCCGATCTTGACGTGGGGCAACAGGTAACGTTCTATTTAGGTAGTATTAATAAAATACTATCTGTTAAGCAGTATTTCAAAAACACGCCCTGCGGGCGGCCCCGACACGCCATAAGGCGGCCGGGGTCAGTTAATATTTAGGCAGCTCCGCTGTGAAGCGGCTGCCCCTCTATAGTTTTGTTCAGCTTTTTTGTGCCGTAAATATAGTATTAGGTCGTGTTAACACAAGAGCAAGAAGTCGACAACAAAAGCAAAAAGCAGGAAGCCCAGGAAAATGACATCCAACTTATCGTACCGCGTAGCAATGCGACGAAACCTTTTGACCCTGCAGAAAAGACGTTCGACCTCGTTTCGTCTCTTGTAAAGCTCCACATCATACGGCCAGGGTTTCTTCGCGTTGCTCTTGGGCGGAACGACCGGCTCCAACCCACATTCTTCCACAAGACGACGTGTCGCCACTCCACAATAGGCCTTATCCATCAACAATTTGCATCCCGGCGCTAGCAACTCCTTCAGCCGCTCTATCAACTTGCGGCCTTCCGGACCGTCATGAGCATTGCCGGGCGAGAGATGAAAAATCAACGGACAATCGGGACCCGCGGCAACCAGATGAATCTTGGTGGTCCATCCTCCACGAGACTTGCCGATAGATTGAGGCCCCCCTTTTTTAGAGCTCCCGTCCCATCAGGATGAACTTTGACGCAGGAACTGTCCAAACATACCGCTTCAAGTCTCATGCGGAGAAGTCGCTCGTGCTGCAGGCGTTCAAAAACCTTATCCAGAACACCGGACTTGTACCATCGGCTCATGCGCACGTAGATTGTATGCCAGTTTCCAAACCTTCGGGAGCCTCCTCCATTTGCACCCGTTTTCCATGACATACAGAATGGCATTGAGCACTCTAAGGTTGTCGTAAGCGACATTACCTCGGTGGACAGGGAAACAATCTGCTATACGCTCGTATTGCACCTGGCTGATCTCCATCATGCAACTATTTTGACATACCTTCACCCTTTTGACAATGTTTTTGAGTGAACACGCTCTAAATAGATACTATCTAATAAATGCTATTTAACAAGTCCTTACTGTTTATAATATCTCATAAAGAGGATATTATAAACAGTATCGTATAGATACTATAAAACAAGAGAAACACTCAACAAATGGCTGCTTGTCCCTTTTGAGGTGAAGCCTGGAGAGAATATGAGCACACGCCTCCTTTAGAGGGTCATAGTACGGTAAAATAGAAGGTAGGAGAGGCGCTCAGGACATCGAGCGAAGCTGCTTGGGGCATCCCCCCGAAAGGGGGTGATAGCGTGGAGAGAATAACAAAGCTGCTACAAGCTCTTGCGAAGCTCATAGCAGCCATCGCCGAACTTCTTCGGCTTTTCAAAGCGTAATCCCTCACGTTAGGGCGTAAGTCCGAGGTGGGGAAATCGGCCTCACTTCGGCAGCCCAAGAAACAACCCCGTCCAACCTCTCCTGGGCGGGACTTCACTTCGTATTATACCATCAACCAGCTCGTATTTTCTCATTGAGTACTGTCAAGTTGTGCTCCGCGGCCTTTTTGAACTTCTCACCAACGGGCGTCCAATTCGAGAAGTTTGTTGTTTCAGGAATCTCGGAAAAGTCGATGTCCTCATCCCGAACCGTGCGCAAGGCCGCGATGGCTTTCGCCCGGCTGCGAGGATAGTCACTTGGATAATTGTCGCTCATAGGCTTCCCTCTCCTTTCTTTCCGCAACTCGGGCAGAGATGATACGAATCAGCTCAATGCCATTCCAATCTTCACGTTCGACGTATACGACAAACAGTGCCTTTGAGAAATCAGCGATGAATCCCGTTATTCTACGGCGCGGCTCCAAGCCGTCATGAAGCTCATCGGGCAGGTCCATAGCGTTCTCATCAAAAAACACTTCAGCAGCAAGCTCAAATGTCACTTTATGCTTACGCCAATTCGCTACGGCCTTCTCGTCGTCCCATGTGAAAAACAAGCCGCCTAAAGCATACTTGATCTCATCTGCCACGTGCCATCCACTCCGAATCAACCCGGCCTTCTCCGGGAGGGTCTTTTTCAGACATTATAGCGCTTGAGAGTGCCTCACATCAGTTCTCTTGCGGCATTGTCCTCTATGGCATCCTCACGGTGGAAATACTCCCGCAAGGTCTGGACAGATCTGTGCCCCGTCTGGTTCATGATGGATCGTTCCGTCTTTCCCTGCCGGATCGCCGTCGTGACGAATCCGATGCGCAGGGAGTGGGCGGAGAGATCGAGGGACAGCCTAGCCGCAGATGCCGCCCGCAGGACGACGAGCCTGATGCTTTGGGCACTCAGGCGGTCACCCGTTATCTGGCCACTTTTGAGGATCCGCCGGAACAACGGGCCTTCCCGAGGCTCCACGAGAGCCAGCCACCTTTTCAGGAGCGATGTCGGGGAAGTAGCCTCGTCCCGGCCGGGAAAGATCGCCTTCTGCATGCCCCTTCCCTCCGGGTCCGTCTTTGACCGCCGAACGTCGATGACTAAGACCTCCTCACCACCGCGGACGGTCCACCTCAGGTTCTCGATGTCTAGGGCGGAGAGCTCCGACCGCCGGAAGGCCCCGGCGAAACCCAGGGAGATGATGGCGGCGTCCCGGATGTTCTTCGGGGAATTGTCCCGTGCCGTTGCGGCCAGGAGCAGCCGCACGACCTCGACGGTGGCCGCGTCTTTCTTGTAGGGGGCGGTGCCGTGTTCCCGGCGATAGCCTTTCAGGGTCTTCTTCACGAGGAGGGAATCGGTGGGGGACGGTGTCCCCTCTGCTCGATGCGCTGCGGCGATGGCGGCGAGGGTTTGCTCGACCGTCGCGGGGGCGGCCCCATTGTCGGCCAGGCTGGCCACGTAGGCGGCGAGGACCTCCTGGGGCGTCGGGAAGACGGTTGAGAGACCTTCGGTTTCGCACCAGGCGAAGAAGCGTTTCAGGCGCGAGGCGTAGGCTCGGCGGGGTTCCGGAGCGACGGAGGCGCGCAGGAGGTGCCGTACCCGCTCCTGGTAGGCGGGTAAGCTGCCGATCAGGTCTCCCCTGCCCTCGTAGACGGCCGGGACGTTCTTCGTATCTTCCATCAGGTCCTCCTCCCTCCAGCCCCCGCAGTGGGTACGAAAGCGAGTTGAAATAGTTATCGATAAGTGATGCTTTTATCGTTAACTATGGTACCACAACCCTCCCCTCTCAGAATAGTGCGGAAAAGAGTTGACTAACTTTGACTAATCGCAACGGAAGAAAACTTGCAGGTCCGCCTGGAGATTCGGAATCCACTCAATCCGGGTCGGAGGGGTCGAAGAGCGTCACAATTCGAGCCAGGACTTCTTCCATGACTGGAACTGAAACCTCAGCAACCTTCCTGCCTCCACGAGATTTTAAATCAAAAACCCTCGGTTGGTCACACCGAATGATACCGGAGATCGCTTCATCACCGCTCACATCCTGAGAAGAAAGCGGTACAGCAAAGCCCAGGTTCTGTGAGAAGGCGCTTCCGCCAGCCCCTTGAGTAACAGGTACTACAACAGCAACGTTAGCAGCGTTATTGAAGACGGAAGAAGAAACGACCAAAACCGGCCTTGCCATTCCCTGTTGTTCATGCCCCGAGACGGGATTCAGGCACACCCGACAGATATCGCCGCGTTTCAAACCAACTCGGCCCCCTCCGCCTCGCCATCCAGCCAGACAGCGTCACGATCACTGAAATCAGTCATGGAAACAAGCTGCTGGAGCGAGTATTCCGGCGGTCTTTTACAGGGAGTAACGATGATCCGCCCCTTCTGGACTTCCAATCGCATTTCCGTTGCGGGCGTCAAGGACAGTGCTCGCGTTATCTTGGATGGGATGGGCATCATCAGCGAACCTCCCACTTTATGTACACGGCTTGTGAGCAACATTCAATCTCCCCCTAACGTTTAACTTTTTATGCTGATTATATAACAAAAGACAAGACATTGCACTACAATGGGGAAATTTCGGCGCATCCTCAAGAACCTATTCGTGGGAGCCTGCCAGAGCGTCGCTCTTCTCCGGTGCATTGATCTTGGAGCGTTCGGAAAAGCTCTTATCCAGGAAGTACAGTATCCGCTTGCCATACACCACGGGGAAACCCGCTGCAAAGATCAGCATATTCCCCAGCCAGAATGGCGCTTAAAAAGATTGATTAATTTTGACCAGTCGTAACGTCATGGACCTTATGGCGACGCTGAAACGCAACGCATGTCAGGCGACAGTATAAACTGACCCATAGGCGACAGAGGAAACTGACCCACCCTCAGAGGAAAGATGAGGGGAGGGGTTTTGTATGGTTCAGCGTTCTGCCAAACTGTTGAGTGGAACAACCCTACAGTTGGCAGGTGAGGGAGCTATCAAACATCAGGACGAAGTTTCAGCCATGCTGCGGCTTCATTCTCAGGGATGGAGCATCCACAAATTATCGAGGGAGTTCTCCATGAGCCGGGTTACGGTTCGTAAATACCTCCGCAACGGCGGAGTTGTGAAGTACAACCTTACGGACAAGCGTGTTTTTCAGGGAGCCCTTCGGGGTCACGAGGACTGGCTCCACGAGAAATTTTTTCAGCACGGCGGTAATGCCGACGTTATCCGGCAGGAGTTGGAGTCGGAGAAGGGGATAGCCGTTTCGCTGCGTACGGTAGAGCGTGCAGTGCAGGCGCATCGTGAGGTTTTAGGCCGGGAGGCTTTAGCAACCGTTCGCTTTGAGACGCCCCCAGGCCATCAAATGCAGATAGACTTTGGAGAGAAGAGAGTCCTGATAGGGGGGACTGAGGTCAAGGTGTACTTTTTTGTCTCGAAGCTTGGGTACTCCCGTCGTCTCTACGTTAAAGCCTTCGAGCATGAGAACCAACAGGCTTGGTTTCAGGGGATGGAGGATTCCTTTGCGTATTTTGGAGGAGTTCCTGCGGAGGTTTTGACGGACAATCCCCGGGCTTTGGTCACAGAGCACAACCCCAGGACACGAGAGCTTTTGCTGAACGAGAAGTTCAAAGCGTTTGCAGATTATTGGGGCTTCACCCCACGGGCTTGCGCGCCCTTCCGGGCCCGCACGAAGGGAAAGGTGGAGAACGGGGTCCGTTACGTGAAGCGGAACTGCATCGCGGGTCGGGAGTTCTCAAGCTGGTCGGATATGGAACGGCATATTGCGAACTGGCTTCGTACGGAGTCGGACGGGCGGGTGTTGACAGATGCCTCGGACACGCCGTTGTGCCGTTTTGAGTCGACGGAGAGAGCAGCGCTCCGGCCCGCTCATGGCAGAGCCCCGTTTGTCCAGGTCCGGGAGTATGTGAGGAAGGTGCCCTCGGACGCCCATGTGGTTGTGGACACGAACCGTTACAGTGTGCCGTGGTCGGCCATCGGCAAACGTGTCCAGGTGCAGGTTACAGAAGCGGAGGTCGTGATTTACCAGTCTGACGGTACGGAGTTGGCGCGGCATGTCCTGCAGCCCGGCACGCACCAGAAGAGCACGGACAAGGAGCACCTTAGAGGAATTATGTATTGTGGTGGGGAGGGGGAAAGCTCCTCTTTGCGCGTGGTCACGACAGATTCCTTGAGCCGTCCGCTGAGTGAGTACGAAGAAGCAGTGCAGGCGTCATGAGCAAGGTTATTGACGAGGAGCATTTCATGAGTCTGCTGGGTCGTCTGAAGCTGACTGGCATTCGAGTGTCAAGCGACATGCAAAATTGACCCATGGGCGACATCGAAAACTGACCCCCCTTGAGCCCTGTTCATTGTCCTGCGATATCCTGCTCCTTTCGCATTAAGCCCGAACGGCGCTTTTCAAGCAGCCGATAACTGTCCCCCCGAAGCGTCACCACCGTCGAGTGGTGCAGCAGGCGGTCTAAAGTTGCAGTGGCCACGACGTTGTCTCCAAACACGTCCCCCCATTCCGATACGCTCCGGTTACTCGTCAGAAGAAGGCTGCCCCTCTCGTATCTCCTGGACACAAGCTGAAAAAACAGGTGCGCGCTTTCGCGCTCAAGGGGAAGGTAACCCAGCTCGTCTACTATCAGCAGCTTCGGCTTGCTGAAAAAGGACAACCGCTCCTCAAGACGAAGCTCATTCTTGCTCTTGCTCAGACTCGTCAGCAAGGCAACCGCCGTGGTGAACAGAACCGAGTAGCCCCGCTCTATCGACGCTCTGCCCAGAGCTATAGCCAGATGCGTTTTACCCACTCCGGGCGGTCCCAGAAAAAGCAAACTGTCCCCATTCGCCACCCACCGACAGTGACTCAGCTCCTCAAGCTGACGACGGTCCGCTGAACTCGATCCCCAATCGAAACCATCAAGCGTCCTCACACACGGGAAGTGGGCGATCCTCAGCCCCATCTGGATTCGACGGATGTCCTTATGCCGCGCCTCCTCGCAGCAAAGACGGTACAAAACCTCGCGGTAGCTCAGCCCCTCCTTGGACGCTGCGTCCAACAAAGTATCCAGATTCTCTCGAATGCCAGTCAGCTTCAGACGACCCAGCAGACTCATGAAATGCTCCTCGTCAATAACCTTGCTCATGACGCCTGCACTGCTTCTTCGTACTCACTCAGCGGACGGCTCAAGGAATCTGTCGTGACCACGCGCAAAGAGGAGCTTTCCCCCTCCCCACCACAATACATAATTCCTCTAAGGTGCTCCTTGTCCGTGCTCTTCTGGTGCGTGCCGGGCTGCAGGACATGCCGCGCCAACTCCGTACCGTCAGACTGGTAAATCACGACCTCCGCTTCTGTAACCTGCACCTGGACACGTTTGCCGATGGCCGACCACGGCACACTGTAACGGTTCGTGTCCACAACCACATGGGCGTCCGAGGGCACCTTCCTCACATACTCCCGGACCTGGACAAACGGGGCTCTGCCATGAGCGGGCCGGAGCGCTGCTCTCTCCGTCGACTCAAAACGGCACAACGGCGTGTCCGAGGCATCTGTCAACACCCGCCCGTCCGACTCCGTACGAAGCCAGTTCGCAATATGCCGTTCCATATCCGACCAGCTTGAGAACTCCCGACCCGCGATGCAGTTCCGCTTCACGTAACGGACCCCGTTCTCCACCTTTCCCTTCGTGCGGGCCCGGAAGGGCGCGCAAGCCCGTGGGGTGAAGCCCCAATAATCTGCAAACGCTTTGAACTTCTCGTTCAGCAAAAGCTCTCGTGTCCTGGGGTTGTGCTCTGTGACCAAAGCCCGGGGATTGTCCGTCAAAACCTCCGCAGGAACTCCTCCAAAATACGCAAAGGAATCCTCCATCCCCTGAAACCAAGCCTGTTGGTTCTCATGCTCGAAGGCTTTAACGTAGAGACGACGGGAGTACCCAAGCTTCGAGACAAAAAAGTACACCTTGACCTCAGTCCCCCCTATCAGGACTCTCTTCTCTCCAAAGTCTATCTGCATTTGATGGCCTGGGGGCGTCTCAAAGCGAACGGTTGCTAAAGCCTCCCGGCCTAAAACCTCACGATGCGCCTGCACTGCACGCTCTACCGTACGCAGCGAAACGGCTATCCCCTTCTCCGACTCCAACTCCTGCCGGATAACGTCGGCATTACCGCCGTGCTGAAAAAATTTCTCGTGGAGCCAGTCCTCGTGACCCCGAAGGGCTCCCTGAAAAACACGCTTGTCCGTAAGGTTGTACTTCACAACTCCGCCGTTGCGGAGGTATTTACGAACCGTAACCCGGCTCATGGAGAACTCCCTCGATAATTTGTGGATGCTCCATCCCTGAGAATGAAGCCGCAGCATGGCTGAAACTTCGTCCTGATGTTTGATAGCTCCCTCACCTGCCAACTGTAGGGTTGTTCCACTCAACAGTTTGGCAGAACGCTGAACCATACAAAACCCCTCCCCTCATCTTTCCTCTGAGGGTGGGTCAGTTTCCTCTGTCGCCTATGGGTCAGTTTATACTGTCGCCTGACATCGAGAGAATCTGGATACTTTGTTGGACGCAGCGTCCAAGGAGGGGCTGAGCTACCGCGAGGTTTTGTACCGTCTTTGCTGCGAGGAGGCGCGGCATAAGGACATCCGTCGAATCCAGATGGGGCTGAGGATCGCCCACTTCCCGTGTGTGAGGACGCTTGATGGTTTCGATTGGGGATCGAGTTCAGCGGACCGTCGTCAGCTTGAGGAGCTGAGTCACTGTCGGTGGGTGGCGAATGGGGACAGTTTGCTTTTTCTGGGACCGCCCGGAGTGGGTAAAACGCATCTGGCTATAGCTCTGGGCAGAGCGTCGATAGAGCGGGGCTACTCGGTTCTGTTCACCACGGCGGTTGCCTTGCTGGCGAGTCTGAGCAAGAGCAAGAATGAGCTTCGTCTTGAGGAGCGGTTGTCCTTTTTCAGCAAGCCGAAGCTGCTGATAGTAGACGAGCTGGGTTACCTTCCCCTTGAGCGCGAAAGCGCGCACCTGTTTTTTCAGCTTGTGTCCAGGAGATACGAGAGGGGCAGCCTTCTTCTGACGAGTAACCGGAGCGTATCGGAATGGGGGGACGTGTTTGGAGACAACGTCGTGGCCACTGCAACTTTAGACCGCCTGCTGCACCACTCGACGGTGGTGACGCTTCGGGGGGGCAGTTATCGGCTGCTTGAAAAGCGCCGTTCGGGCTTAATGCGAAAGGAGCAGGATATCGCAGGACAATGAACAGGGCTCAAGGGGGGTCAGTTTTCGATGTCGCCCATGGGTCAATTTTGCATGTCGCTTGACAGGCAGAAGCAGACGCTTTAACAAACTGTGCAGCGACAGAGACAGCACCGACACATTCCACCAGAACGCGTTCGACCCAAATCGGTGCGAGATGACGTGCCCGCCGGCCAGGTCCTCCTTCAGGATGCGGTGCACTTCCTCTGACTTGCCGCACCGCTCACGATACCACCGGATTACCGCTCCTCCCTCCCAATCCAACAGGTTCGTCACGATACCAAACACCTTGTATACGTGGCCGCCAAGCTCCGTCAGATGCAGCTTCTTCACCCTGGCGTTCTCAGACTCCAGGTCGTCGATCAGCTCCGGTATGAACAGCTGCCGTGAGTCCTGCAGCTCCTGAGACAGTCGAAGCTTCTTTCCCGATCCCTCCAACTCGAATGCCTCGCGAATGGCAAGAAAACGGTACGTCGGACCTTTCTTGTCGAGACTCAAAGACTGTGGCGCATAGACGACCTCCGCCCATTCCTGGCCGTTGCCCAAAGGGCGCCAATCCTTCTCACAAACTGCCTCCACCGCCTCCCTGAAATCCCTGTATACAGGACACGAGATCGCAAACTCGATCACCCCGAAACGCGCATCCTGACCCTCCGCCAGATAGCGCAAAAGGCGCGTCTGGTAACCCGCACTGTCCGAACGGTACCTCACCTTCCTCACTCCCGCAGGAAGATGCGCCAGTACCCCCTGCAGCTGCTCCAGCTGTCCGTGCCCAGGCTTCACATTCCCGTCCCGGTATTCCGTCGCCACAGGCAGGTCGTACTCCGGACAGTACACGTTCAACGCCTCATAACTCCGTTTCCCCTGGTAGTTGTACAACGCCCCGCTCGTCTTCGTCTCGATGAACGTCGCGTCCTGGTCCAGCGTCAACTCCTCCTGCACGGACGCCTCGAACGCGCACCTCAGAAGATGGCGGTGCACCTCCTCAAACCCCCTCAGCGCCTCATTCGATGCCGGGACAAAGGAACGGCCATGACCCCGCTCCCGGTCCTCCGATTCGTTGTGAAAACAGCTGGCGTAGTCCCGGGCCGACGTTGGAGATGGAAACGGCAGGGGGAGTTTCTTCAGCCCCGCCTGCTCCTTCAAAAACTTCAGGTGTTCCACGGCTCTGCCGCCGCTGAGGTTCAGCAGGACCATCGACAGAAGCTGCTCGGAGTCCCGGTACCCTTTGTCCTTCCTGATTCCTATGAAAGTATCGATGACTTCGTCAAGATGGAGCCGATTCCAAAGTTCGATAACGGGGAAAAGGCCGGCAAAAGGGGTGATGTCCTGCATCTTGTCCGTCGTCTTAACCTCGATTTTTGGTCGTTTGTATGGCATAATGGTCTTCGCACCTCGCAGGTGATGGCTTATTGTTTGGTGACTTAAGCTTAACACTGTTTTTACAAACAGTCCCTGCAAGGTGCTGTTTTTTTGCCCGCGGGTTGGGGAAAACCCCAAATCCACGGGAACGCAAAGTGCGGGCAAAGTAAAGGGCCAGGCAGAGGAAAAGTTTTAAAAAATGGGCTGTTCACCCCTCCGCTGCCTTTAAATACGGAAATATCTTCCCGTTCTCACAATAACCCCGTCAGCGTGGGCTCGCACCCACACCCCCTCTCGGCTATTGGCCCGGCGTTCTCCTGCTCATTCCAGCGAGATAGCCAATTTCTCAAGCTTCCGGTACGCTCCCAGAAACCAACTCCCCACAACTCCCCCTTTCACCTGCAGCACCATGCGGCGCGCATGGCGCACCATACGCCCTATGCTCGTGTAAAACAAAAATCGCAGCGTCCTGGGACGGTAACTCCTCAACGCTTCAGGCAGAAGCAGACGCTTTAACAAACTGTGCAGCGACAGAGACAGCACCGACACATTCCACCAGAACGCGTTCGACCCAAATCGGTGCGAGATGACGTGCCCGCCGCCCAGGTCCTCCTTCAGGATACGGTGCACTTCCTCTGACTTGCCGCACCGCTCACGATACCACCGGATTACCGCTCCTCCCTCCCAATCCAACAGGTTCGTCACGATACCAAACACCTTGTATACGTGGCCGCCAAGCTCCGTCAGATGCAGCTTCTTCACCTTGGCGTTCTCAGACTCCAGGTCGTCGATCAGCTCCGGTATGAACAGCTGCCGTGAGTCCTGCAGCTCCTGAGACAGTCGAAGCTTCTTTCCCGATCCCTCCAACTCGAATGCCTCGCGAATGGCAAGAAAACGGTACGTCGGACCTTTCTTGTCGAGACTCAAAGACTGTGGCGCATAGACGACCTCCGCCCATTCCTGGCCGTTGCCCAAAGGGCGCCAATCCTTCTCACAAACTGCCTCCACCGCCTCCCTGAAATCCCTGTATACAGGACACGAGATCGCAAACTCGATCACCCCGAAACGCGCATCCTGACCCTCCGCCAGATAGCGCAAAAGACGCGTCTGGTAACCCGCACTGTCCGAACGGTACCTCACCTTCCTCACTCCCGCAGGAAGATGCGCCAATACCCCCTGCAACTGCTCCAGCTGTCCGTGCCCAGGCTTCACATTCCCGTCCCGGTATTCCGTCGCCACAGGCAGGTCGTACTCCGGACAGTACACGTTCAACGCCTCGTAACTCCGTTTCCCCTGGTAGTTGTACAACGCCCCGCTCGTCTCCGTCTCGATGAACGTCGCGTCCTGGTCCAGCGTCAACTCCTCCTGCACGGACGCCTCGAACGCGCACCTCAGAAGATGGCGGTGCACCTCCTCAAATCCCCTCAGCGCCTCATTCGATGCCGGGATAAAGGAACGACCATGACCCCGCTCCCGGTCCTCCGATTCGTTATGAAAACAGCTGGCGTAGTCCCGGGCCGACGTCGGAGATGGAAACGGCAGGGAGACTTTCTTCAGCCCCGCCTGCTCCTTCAAAAACTTCAGGTGTTCCACGGCTCTGCCGCCGCTGAGGTTCAGCAGGACCATCGACAGAAGCTGCTCGGAGTCCCGGTACCCTTTGTCCTTCCTGATTCCTATGAAAGTATCGATGACTTCGTCAAGATGGAGCCGATTCCAAAGTTCGATAACGGGGAAAAGGCCGGCAAAAGGGGTGATGTCCTGCATCTTGTCTGTCGTCTTAACCTCGATTTTTGGTCGTCTGTATGGCATAATGGTCTTCGCACCTCGCAGGTGATGGCTTATTGTTTGGTGACTTAAGCTTAACACTGTTTTTGCAAACAGTCCCTGCAAGGTGCTGTTTTTTTGCCCGCGGGTTGGGGGGGAACCCAAATCCACAGGTTGCAGCAGTTTTATCAAGGATCAAGCCCGTCATAGCACAGGTTAACCTGACTCTGACCTCTCACCCGTCAGGTGCAGCAAAAAACGCATAAAACCGCTTTCTGACGCACGTTAAAAACTTTGCCTGTGGGTTGGGGGGGAACCCAAATCCGCAGGTTGCGACAACCTTATCAGGTATCAAGCTCGTCGTAGTACAGATTAAGCCGACTCTAGCCTTGCACCCATCAGGTGCAGTAAAAAATGTGCAAACTTGACCCCGACGCACGTTAAAAACTTTGCCCGTGGATTTGGGGGGAAATCCCGTATTTTGTGCGAGGTGCCCGCAGCGCGCACCCGATCCGGCCGTCGCAGGGGTTGCCCAGCCCCTGTTCCTGAAGCCACTCCGCGCCTGGATGGTGCCCCAGCGCCAGCCACGAGGCCACCTGCAGGTGCAGACACTTGACGCGGACCGAGCCACCGCCCCGCACCCCGCCGACGCCCCCGCGGGCCAGGGCCTCCAGCATGGGGGGGCACGACGCCCGCAGGGCCTTCAGGCCCCTGACTCCCAGCAACCCCAGTCGCAGCAGGGCGTGGAGGTGGCTGTAACGCAGCCACGCCTCCGGCACGCGCTCCGTCAGCCACGCCTCCAGCGCGCTCACCCCTCCGGCGGACTCCACCGTACCCACCCGGCGGTTCAGGTGCGGGCAGGTCAGCCAGAAGGTCGTGGGGAAGGGCTTCAGCACCCCGCCCGCCCTGGAGAGGGGCGCACAGACCAGCACGCGGAAGCCGCCCAACGGACAGGGCGCGGCCCCCCCCAGAACGACCGAGGGATCAAACCGATGCCCGGCCATCTGGCGGCACACCCGCTCCAGTTCCGACTCCGTCAAAGGCGCGTAAAAAAGGGGAGGCGTCCGCCTCCCCACAGGGTCGAAATAGACCTTCACCGCAAAAACCGCGCCTCAGCCGCGCGGTCGCCCGCCGCCCGGCTTCCTGCGGCCGGACCTAGGGGCGCCCGACTTGCTCGACTTGCTGTTCAGGTCCGCGATCTTGGCCTCGCTCACCTTCAGGAAGGAGGCCATCTTCTTCTCGAAGCTGTCCTTCTCGTCGCGAGAGAGCGGCACCTGCACCATGGGACGTTCCTCCGCCTTTTTCAGGGAGAGGTCGATGCGTCCCTTGTCGTCGATCTTGATGACTTTTGCCTTGACGTTCTGCTGCAGGGAGAGGACGTCCTCAACCTTCTTGACGAAGTTAAAGGACAGTTCAGAGATGTGGATCATCCCCCGCTTCCCGGACTCTGTCAGGTTGACGAACGCCCCGTAGGGCATGATCTGCGACACGACGCAGTCCACCAGGTCGCCCACCCTGACCGAAGAAGTATCCTCCCTCTTCTCCTCGCTCATTTGCAACACAAACCCCCATTTAGTGAGTTCAAAATATCGGGCGACAGGCCCGCCCGTCACACCCAGAGCCACTCCGGCTTCGCCCCGGCGCCGAGGCGTCTGCAGAGGAACAGCCCCGCCGGTTTGAAATGCCTGCTGCGAGGATTATACCAGATAAACAGCGTTCCCCGCTGCCGGTTCAGGGCCAATTTTACCACAGCTCCCTCGATCAGGGGACCGTACCACGCCAGCACCGCCACGCCCGGCAGGTTGGGCCTGGGAGTCCGCGCGGTGAGGCGGTTGACCCGCTCCTGGGGGAGGGCCAGGGCCCGCCGCAGCCCGTCCCTGGGCCGGGCGCCGCGGACTAGGGACGCCTGGACCGCGGCCACCGTGGGGACTCGCCGCCGCACCTTCTCCCCACGCACACGCACCAGCTCCCGCGAGAAGCGAAAGCCCCGGCTCGAGCACTCGATCCCGCCGTGGAAGGACAGGAGGGCAGGGGCCTTCACCTGCATCCGGGTGCGCATCGGATGGACCTCCGCCGAGCGCCGCAGCGTCCCCACCGCGGGGGGCTCCATGGCCGGCGTGCCGCAGCGCACCCTCAGGCGGCCGAGGACGTGACGGGCGAAATAGCTTCGTATCTCCTCCAGCGCCACCGCCCTACTCCTCACCCAGGGAGGTCAGCGCCTTGCGGATCCGGCTGAATGGCTCCAGGAGCTCCATGGTCTTCGCCGCATCCGTCAATAGGGAGGCGGTCTGCTGCACCTCGTCCTGCCGCACGCCACTGGAAAACGCGGCGCGCAGGGGCGCGCTCACCGCGTCCGCCTGGAGCAGCACGACGTTCGAGTCCCCCATGGGCTCCACGCTGCCGACGTTTTCGAGGGGCGAGTGGGTCGAGGCGGAGAGCATGACGCACTTCGCCTTCTCCAGCGTCCTGAGCGGCGCCAGAAGCTCCTCCGCGTCGCAGATCCAGACCTGCGGCTTCGTCTCCACCGCCCCCAGCAGGCTCTGCAGGATCAGCTCCTCCCTGAGGTAGACGTCCAGCGCGCTGCCGTAGAGGATGCGCTCCAGCTTCGTCGGGCGGATCGGGTCCGTGTATCGAAAGTCCACGGGGATCCCCCGAAGGTCCACCACCAACGACGCGCCACGGAACTGGCCCTCCTCGCCGTCGACCACGATGTAGCCAAGGCCGTTATTCGATGCCGTCACGCAAACCCCACCTCCAGCTCCTTCGCCCCCGTGCCCCGCTGTGCCGCCTCAGGCATAGAAGTCAAAGCCCTTGCCCTGGACCTTCGCGGCGGCTGCCTCATGGACCGCTCCGGCCTCCGCGTCCCCCTTCGGTTCGGAGCGCCCGAAGGAGTCCCGAGCGTCGCGCCTGCGGCCCTCGCGCTCCTCCTCGTCGGTACGGCGGCGCACCTTACGAACCCCGGCGGCGGCCTCGTTGGCCTGCACCATCTGGGTGCGCCTCAGGCTGTCGCGGACCACCTCCTGCCCCTGCCCTGTCTCCTGGGCGGCCGCGAGGGCACTCCGCGTCAACTGTGCGCTGTTCTCAACGTTAAACTGCGACATCAAAAGGCTGATCGGCTGGACCATGCAAGCACCCCCTAAGGCTTTGGGCGCGCGAGGCCTCCGCCGGAGGACGCCGATGGCGGCCCCGCGCTATTCATTCAAAGGTATGGACAGAGCGATATCAGTCAGCTCTTTTGGACCTTCCCGGCGGGCCGGTAGTCGAAGGGCTTGAGCGTCACGGCGCCCTCCTCCGCGACGAAGGCCGTGTAGCGGCAGTTCTCCCGCACCAGGTACGTGAGGCCGCGAATGATGATCTGAACCCCCGGATAGCAGATATCCCGGACGCGGACGATCCCGCTCTCGCTCAGGACGTCCAGCTCGTGCTGGATGTCCCTGATCTCCACGCTCATGCTCTCCACGGCAGCCTGAAGCTGAAACTTCATCTTCATCAGGCTCATCAGCATACCCCGCTTCTGGCTGTCCATCTGGCCCGACGCCTCCAGCTTCTTCAGGAAGAGCAGGTTCGGCTCGATCTTCTCCAGGTTCTCGTTGCAGCGGTCCACCTCGGCCAGGAGGACGCGCCTCCGCTCCATCAGGGTCGGCGGAAAGCCCACGACGACTTCCGTCCTGGTCCCCATCTCGCTGCCCAGCACCTGACAGGAGAACTCCATGCCGCACTCGATGCGGCCTCCGGCCACCTGGGACTTCTGGCCGCCGAGGACGATGACCGACTGCTTCGCGTAGACGCGGCTGTGCAGGAGGGCGTTCTTCACCGTGATCGTCCCGCCGCTGCGGATCGTCGCCTGGTCCGCAAAGCCGATATTCACGTCGCCCTCGGCCCGAATGGTGGCCTTCCCCATGCCCCGGACCCCCGCGTTGATGGTCACGGAGGACTCGCTGTACACCTCCGCGCCCTCCACCATCTCCCGCACGTCGATGTTGCCCTTGGCGATGACGTGAAAGCCCTCCCGCACCGACCCGCTGATGCGGACCGCGCCGGTGAAGTCGATGCTCCCCACGCTGAAGTCCACGTCGCCCCGAACCTCAAGCTCCGGCAGCACCACCAGCTTGCCGCCCTGGTTCTTCAGCTGCCCCTCCGTCGTCGCCACGAGGGACAGGGGGTCGTCCTCCGACGGCGCCAGCCCCTCTCCGAAGGAAAAATCCGCGTCCTTCACCTCCGCGGCAGCAAGCGTCATGCCGACGACCGTGGAGCCGTTCCGGCCGGGGACCGCCGCGCGCTTCACCGCCACCACCTCGCCCGGATGGACGTTGATCAGCGCGCTGCGGCTCCAGAAGTCGATCTTCTCCCCCTCCCGGATCTCAGGCGGCCTGTCCGGGTCCAGGATCAATTCGATCCGGGCGTTCTTGCCCTCCACGGGAGGGACGCCGCGGGCCACCGCCACGTAGTCGTCCGTAAAGCGCCGGCTCACGAGGTCCTGGATGGCGGCATCGTCGATCCCGAAGCTCACGTTCCTGGCCTCCAGCGCACGGCGAACGCCCTCCGCCGTGGGCCAGGGCTTCGTGAAGAAGGGCGGCTCCAGCAGGACGAAGGCGGTCATGTTGTCCTGCGAGAGCTTCACGATCACCTCCGCGTCCCGCTCCGCCAGGGGGTCCCGCGGCGCGATCCTGCAGGGCTTCTCGCCCTTGGTGCGGATAAAGGCCTCGACGGCCTTCAGGTCGTACTTGCGCACCCCCTGGTTCCTCAGGAGGCCGGCCACGTCGTTCTGCGTGAAGTCCCCCCCGGAGGCGGAGAGCCAGACCCCCTGCTCGTTCGCCTCCAACTTCAGCTTCGCTTTCGCATCTCCCACTGCACACCCTCCTTGCCGCACTCCCCGGACGCCGGCCTTCGAGGCCCCGGCAGCGCCGGGTCAAGGCCGCCGGACGCCCCTCCTGGGTTCCGCGCTCTGAAGCGCCGCCCGCAGCGCGCTCAACGCGCGCCCATGGATCTGGGAGACGCGCGACTCCGTCACGCCCAGCACGCGCCCGATTTCCTTCAGCGCAAGCCCTTCGTAATAGTAAAGGGACAGGACCTGCCGCTCCCTCTCCGTGAGCCGCTTCATCGCAGCGACGAGCTGTTCCCGGTCGCTCTCGGACTCGAGGCGCTCCTGCGCCCCCTCCCGGTCGTCGGCCAGCGTGGCCTCGATGGAGACCTCTCCGTCCTCGAGGATGGAGACCTCGTCGAGGGAGGCGATGTAGCTCCGGCTGGCAAGCTCCTGGGCCTCGAGGTACGTCCGCTCATCGACGCCCATCTCCTGCATGACCCAGTCGTCCCGCAGGTGCCCACGGTCCCTCAGCACCCTCTCCATCGCCCGGTTGAGGCGCTGCACCTTCTCCCGGCCCGTTCGGGAAAACCAGTCGCACTTGCGCAGCTCATCCAGCACGGCACCCCGAATGCGCGGCACGGCAAAGGTCTGGAAGGAGAAGCCCTTTGACAGGTCGAAGCGCTCGATCGCGTCGAGGAGGCCAAAGATTCCGAAGCTCAAAAGATCCTCGTAGTCCAAGCCGGACGGCGGCGTCACCACCATCCGGCCCACCACGTACCGAATCAGGGGCAGATAGCGCTTCACGATCCGTTCCCGGCACCCCTCGGAGCGGGTCTCAGCGTACTCCTTCCACAATGCCGCATCGGCGGCCTCCGGACGCAAGGCGTCACCTCCACCATAAAACGCGGGAACCGGGCGCTGGCATCAGAGCTCGGCTCCTCAGATATCCGTGACGCCCTTCCCCAGGGTCTTGATCTTCAGCATCCAGTTCTCCGTCGAGAACTCCACCGTCCGCCCCTTGTTGCCCCCCGTGTCCGAGGCGACCAGCACGATGCCCATCTTCGAAAGCGCCGCGGTCGTCTCCTTGACGTTCTGGGCGCCGACGGACAGAAAGGCGGCCGGAGCGCCGGGGAGCGCAAACATCTGAGCGCCGCCCGCGATCTTCGCCTTGATTCGGGACTTCGAAGCGCCCTTCCGGATCATCTCGTCGATGATCGCCGGCACGGCCGTGTCCGCGAACTTTCCAACCTTTTCGAGGCCCTGAGCCCCGCGGCTGTTGGGGAGCATGATGTGGGCCATCCCAGCGACCTTGGCGACGGTGTCGAAGACCACGAGGCCGATGCAGGAGCCGAGGCCAAGGGTCACCAGCTTTGCAGGCGCGTTGGCGACCACCAGGTCGGCCATTCCAAGCAGGTAGCTGTTCTCCATAATTAGAGCACCTGCAGCTTTCTCAAAAGCAGCTCAAGGGCCTCCGGGTCCGGGAGCATGATGATGTTTCCGGAGATCGGCTTGTCCCCCGTCTCCTCGACCTTCAGCTCCGTGTTGACCATCAGGGCCGTCTCGCCCATCTGGCCGAAGATGGAGGCCACGACGTCCAGGATGGACGAGAGCATGTCGTGGGCCACGCCCGGAACGGATATCTGATGCTGCGTCCCGATCAGGAGGTTGATGGCGTTCAGGAAGGAGCTCAGGATGATGTTTCCCACCTCCGTCAGGGCGCTGTCGCTCATCTCCTGCGGAAGCTCCTTTGGAATGTTGTCCGCCCCGAACTGCTGCTTCAGGAGGAGGTTCACCATCAGGTCCGCGTCCTCCTCCTTCTGGATGAAGATGAGGCTGCAGCTGAACTCCCCCAGGGAGCGGACGAAGACCGCGGCCATCTGCTGGTTGGGGTCCCCGTAGTGGCCGGCAAGGTCATAGATGGAAACCAGCTCCGCCTTCGGCACGTCCATGTCGATCATGCACGAGAGGAGCTTGGAGAGCGCCGTCGCCGCGTTTCCGGTGCCGATGTTGCCGACCTCCCGGATGGCGTCCAGCTGCATGTTGTTGAAAGAGCTCAGGTCAAGCATGGCCGTTCACCACACTAGCCCTTGGTGGAGTAGAAGGAGGCCACGTCCAGGATCAGCGCCACGTTTCCGTCGCCCAGGATCGTTCCGCCCGTGATCCCGTCGATCTTCGACAGGAAGCTGCCAAGGGATTTGATGACGATCTCCTGCTGGCCGATCAGCTCGCTGACGATGAAGCCGATCTTGTTCTTGCCGATCTTCACCACCACGACGGGGTACTCCTCGCGGTCCCGCTCGATGCCGTCCGCGCCCAAAACTTCGCCCAGGTCGCTCAGGGAGAGGACCTCGCCCCGCAGGATGGTGGCCGGCGCGCCGTGCACCGTCTTGATGTTCTCCTTCCTGACCAGGATCGTCTCCTCCACGTTCTCGAGGGAGATGGCGTAGGTCTCCTCCCCCACCTTGATGAGCAGGGAGAGGACGATGGCCAGCGTCAGGGGCAGGCGGATGTAGACGTGGGTCCCCTCGTTCTGCTTCGTCACGAGGTCGAACTGTCCGTTCAGTGCCTCCACCTTGCTCTTGACGGCGTCCATTCCCACGCCGCGCCCGGAGAGGTCCGTCACCTCCTTGGAGAGGCTGAAGCCCGGAAGGAGCACGATCTGGACGGCCTCCTCGTCACTCATGGAGGCGGCCTGCTCCGGCGTGATGATGCCGCGCTCGACGGCCTTGGCCTTCACTCGGTTCGGATCGATGCCCGCGCCGTCGTCCGACACCTCGATGACGACGCCGCTGCCCTCCTGATAGGCGGAGATCTTCAGGGTGCCCTTTTCGGGCTTGCCCAGCGCCTTGCGGTCGGCGGGGCGCTCGATGCCGTGGTCCATGGAGTTTCGGATCAGGTGGACCATCGGGTCCCCGATCTCGTCGATCACGGTGCGGTCAAGCTCCGTCTCCTCGCCCTCGAGCACCAGCTCCACGTTCTTCTGCAGCTGCTTCGAGAGGTCGCGGATCAGGCGCGGGAAGCGGTCGAAGGTGAAGGACACGGGGACCATGCGCAGCTTCGTCACCAGCTCCTGGATGTCGCCCGATATGCGGCCCAGCTGGGACAGCGGCTCGTCGAACTCCCTGAGCCGCGCCTCCTGCACCAGGCGCTCGATGCGGGCCCGGCTGATCACAAGCTCGCCCACCAGGTTCATCAGCTTGTCCAGCCGGCCGATGTCCACGCGCACCGTCTGGCTGGCCTTCTTCGCTGCGTTCTCCTTCTTCTGAGCCGTGGCGCCGGCCGGGGCCGCAGCCGCGGGGGCCGCGGAGGGCGCAGGAGCGGCGGCAGCGGGCGCAGCCGGGGCTACCGCAGCAGGGGCGGGTGCAGCAGCGGCTTCAGTCGGTGCGGCAGGGGCCGGCGCCGCCTTGATCTCCTTCACGTCGGCGGAGGCGATGTCGCTGATCTTCTCCACCGCCTTCTTGATATCCTCCGCGGACTCGGAGGAGGCGAGGTAGACCATGAAGTCGAGGTCGAACTGCTCGTTCTCGAGGCCCTCGACGGAGGGCTCCGTCTTGAAGAGGTTGCCCAGCTCCTCGAGGCGGTTGACAGCCATGTAGGCGCGGGCCGCCTTCAGGAGGCAGTTCTCCTTCAGCGTGACGTGAACGCTGAACGCCGTCATCTTCAAGTCTTTGGCCTCCATGACCCACTCCGCCTCCTGCTGGGAGAGCTCCGAGGCGGCAGCGGCTGCGGGTTCGGCGGCTGCGGCGGGCGCGGCAGGTTCCTCGGACGGCATGGGGGCCTCGCCGCGGAGCTTCGCCACCATCTGCGAGACGTCGATGTGCGCGTCGTTTCCGCCGTTCCGGATGGAGTCCACCATGTTCTGCAGCGTGTCCAGGCCGGAGAACAGAAGGTTGATGTCCGCCTCCGCGAGGGGCTTCGTCCCCTTGCGCGCCGCATCCAGACGATCCTCCATCGCATGGGTCAGCCCCATCATCTGGTTGAAGCCCATGGTCCCCGCCATCCCCTTCAACGTGTGGGCGGCACGGAAAATCTCGTTGATGACGTCCATATCGACCATGTTCTTCTCCAGGGCCAGCAGGAGGTCGTCCAGCTTCTGAAGGTTGTCGTCCGTCTCATCCAGGAAAGCGCCAAGGTACTGGCTCATGTCCATATCCGTCATGATCTACCATCCCCAAACTCGTGATATCCAAAAACCCTGTGCCGGAACGCCGACACGTTTTTAAGCGCAACGTCCGTCTCCTGGACCGTCATTTCACCGCTCTGATCAGGGCGTCGGGGATCTCGTTCAACGGGAGCACCTCGTCCACGATGCCCGCCTCCGCCGCCGCCTTCGGCATCCCGTACACCACGCAGGTCTTCTGCGACTCCGCGATCACCCAGGCGCCCTTGCGGTGCAGGATCGTTGCCCCATCCGTCCCATCGCGCCCCATCCCCGTCAGGACGACACAGACGGCGTTTCCGCCGAACTCGTCCGCCACGCTCATGAACATTATATTCGCTGCAGGCTTGACAGACAACACCGGAGGCGCATCCATGAGCTCGCACACCACCGCGCCGCTCCTGCGCCTGAAGACGAGGTGGCTCCCGCCCGGCGCGATGACCACCAGCCCCGGCTTGAGCGCCAGGCCATCCGCCCCCTCCGCCACCTTCAGCGCCGAGGTCCCGTCCAGCCGCTTGGCGAAGGAGGCCGTGAAGCCCGGCGGCATGTGCTGCGTGACGACGATGGGGACGGGAAAGTTCCCCGGCAGCTTCGGGATCAGCTCGGACAGCGCCATGGGCCCTCCCGTGGAGGAGGCGATCGCCACGATCTCCCGCCGCCGGGTAGAGGGACGTGGAACTTGGGGCGCCGCAGCCAGCGACTCCAAAAGAGGGCGGGGCTGCTGCCGCATCGCCCCCGCTCCGCCCGCTCCCCGCGCCAGCGAGCGGACGGAGGCCGTGCTGGCCGCCACCACCTTTTCGATCAGCTCCGAGCCGACGCTGCGGATGTTCAGCGAGATGGAGCCCGACGGCTTGCCCACGAAGTCGACGCACCCGAGGGCCAGCGCCTTCATCGTGGTCTCCGCGCCCTCCTGGGTCAGGCTGCTGACCATGATGACCGGAAGCGGCGTCGTCTTCATGATCCGCTCCAGGGCCTCCAGGCCACCCATGTTGGGCATCTCGACGTCCATCGTCACAATGTCCGGCTTGAGCTCTCCGATCTTCGCCAGGGCTTCCACGCCGTCCCGCGCCGTCCCGACCACCTCGATGCGGGGGTCCGATTTCAGGATGTCGCCCAACATCTGCCGCATCAGGGCCGAGTCGTCCACCACCAGCACCCTGATCCTTCGGCCACTCCCGTTCCTGTCAATAGAAGACGTCATCTTACGAACCTCGCCCGTTCAATTCCTGCTGCCGGATAAAAGCGCCCATCAGCTTCTCCGTGAAGGCGGGAAGCCCCTCGTAGGACAGGCCCGCCGAGAGCCGCCCCGCCTCGTCCTTCTGGGCCGTCACCACGTCGCAGATGACGAAGAACTCCGTCCCGGAGACGGCCATCTGCAGGAGGTAGCGCGCCTTAAGGCGGCACATGTCCGCCTGCTCCTTCTGGATCAGAGCGCCCACGCCCCCCAGGCTGATGTCGTTCAGGAGGAGCGGGAACCAGGCCTGCGGCGGGGTCGGCAGTGGCGCCCCCCGCCTCTCGGCCTCGGCGGCCTCATACTCCGAGTTCACTTCCAGGAGGTAGGCTCGCGCCTTGATCCCGCAGGGCACGCGGACGAACATGCGCCGCTGCACCCTCTCGAGCGGCGCGTCGAGTCGAAGCCACACCAGGGGGATCGGAACGTTGACGACCGTGCGCACGATCTCCGCCGGGCTCTGGTAGAAGCAGGCGTTGCCCTCGAGGCGCAGCGAGAGTTCGAGGCTGCGGGCCACGGGGAGGAGCGCCCCCTTGAACATGGGGTGCGCCATCCCCAGGAGCGGCCCCTCGTCCTCCTTCGCCGACTTGACGTCCTCGAGCCTCGAGGCGTACTTCCCCTTGTAGAGGCCGGTCGAGAAGGTCAACTCCGCCTTGGCGCCGATGAGGGAGTTGATCAACTTTAGGTTCTTGTCGTGATCCTGTTCTGTCGCCATCGTCATTTCTCCATAAAAAAGCCCCGTGCCAGCCTCAGAAAAAAGGACCTCAGCCCCCTCGCCTCGCGTGGCACCGGCCCTTCCTCCCCCCATTGAAGCAGCGCATCCGCCAGCTCCCCGACGCAGCGCGACGCCGACGAGGAGGGCGAGGCGCGGTAAAATATCCCCCGACCGCGCACCGCCCGCTCGACGCACGCATCCCGCAGCACACAGCCCAGGTAGGAGGGAGAGCGCCCCAGAAACCGCGCAGCCGCCCTGCGGATACGGTCCGCCACATCCAGCGCCTCCGCCCTGCTGCCCGCCATGTTGACGACCAGCAGGAGCTCCCCCCCTTCTTCCGCAGACCCCAGGGACTTGATGACCCCGTAGGCGTCCCGCACCGAGGTGGGCTCCGGCGTCGTGACCAGGAGCGTCAGGTCCGCCGCATGGGCGAAAGCCAGCACCCCGTGGTGGATGCCCGCCCCCGTGTCCAGGATCAGCAGGTCCGCACGGGATTCGAGGTCCTCCAGTGCACCGAACACCCGCTGCAGCGCGTCGTCGTCGAGGTCCGCCATGGCCTTCAGCCCCACGCCCCCCGACAGCAGCGTCACGCGCTCCTCCCGTGGGACGGGCGTCAGCACCTCCGTCAGGCCGCGGCTGCCCTCCACCAGGTGCGACAGGTCGTGCCGCGGGCTGACCCCACAGAGGAGGTCCAGGTTCGCCAGGCCGAGGTCCGCGTCCATGATGACGACCCGCTTGTCGCGATCCGCCATGGCGCAGGCCAGGGACAGCGCCAGGTTGCTCTTTCCCACGCCCCCCTTGCCGCTGAGGACGGCGACGGTCCGCAGACGGCCCCGCCGGCGGGCCGCCTGACGCTTCTCCTTGACGAGGCGGCGAAGCTCCCCGGCCTGATCCCCGGCGGCGTTCATGCCGTCAGGCGCTCCCCTTCCGGCGTCATCAGGAAATCCGCGATGCGGGCGCCCGTGGCCACCTCGATGTCCTTCGGCACGTTCTGTCCCGCCGTCAGGAAGGACACCGGAAGCCCCATCTCCTGCTGAACGTTGAAGATGGCTCCATAGCTGACCGTCTCGTCCAGCTTGGTGAAGAGCAGGTGGGAGATCGGGATGTCGGGCAGGCGCCTCGTCACGTCCAGCATGTCCCGGTACTTCATGTTCGCCGCCAGCACCAGATGCACCGCATCCGGCTGAAACGCCTCGTAGAGGGACTCGAAGACCTCAAGGGTCTTCGCGTCCCTCTGGGCGCGCCCCGCCGTGTCCAGCAGCACGAGGTCGGCGCCCTCGTGCCCGCTCAGGATGGACTCCAGCGCCTCCGCCTCGAAGACGACCTCGATGGGCACCCCCAATATCTTAGCATAGGTGCGCAGCTGGTCCACCGCGGCAATGCGGTAGGTGTCGCTCGTGAGGAGCAGGACGCTGCGGTGCTCCAGAAGCGCCTGAATGGCCGCCAGCTTGGCGATGGTCGTGGTCTTGCCGACCCCCGTGGACCCCAGCAGCATCACCTTGCGCCCTCCCACGGCGTCCCCGCCGCCGTCCCCGGAGCAGGCGATCTGCAAGGCCAGCCAGTCCGTGAAGGGCTGGGAGCGGTCGGTGGCGCCATAGCCGGCCAGGAGCTTCCGGACGTACTTCTCGTCCACCTCCGAGGCCCGCAGGCGCTGCTCGATCTCCCGGTCCTCGGCGCTCAGCCCGGCTTCTTCCGCGACGGGAGCCGTCGGAAGCCCTGCATGAAACGACGGAGGCTCCGGAGCCGCAGCCTCCTCGACCCGAGGCCGGGCCTGCCCCTCGTCCGCGGCCAACCGCGCGAAGAGGGCCTCCACGCGCTGAGAGAGGGCCCCCACCTCGTCCATCAACTTCTTCGCGTCCCCCGCGGAGAGGGACGGCGCGGAGGGAGCCGGAGCGGGAGACGAGGGCGATGCGGCATCCGGCTGCCTCAGCCCATAGGCGCTGCGCAGCCCCTCCTGGGATATCTGCACCCGGTCGCCCTCCGGCGAGTTGCCGTCCGCGCCATGGGGGCGGTACCCCTCCTCCCCCACCGGAGCCCTGGCCGCGCCGCCCGACGTCCTGTCCCTGAACTCCATGAGCTTCTGAAAGGCGATCAGGTTCTCCCGCCTCGTCGTGCCGTCGTCGCGCGCCTCCTTCGTCCGGGGCCTGGGCTTCGCCCTGCCCTCCTCCGCGTTGTCCTCGATGATCCCGGCGGTGACCAAAAGCGCCGTGCGCTGAAAGAAGCCCAGCACGCCTCCGGTCCTCACCGTGCGCGTGGAGAAGATCACCGCGTTCGGCCCCAGCCGCTCCACGGCCAGGCGCATCGCGTCGGCGTCGTCCTTCGCCTCGAAAGTAATCTGATTGACCACCCGCATCGTCCGTCCCCACCCCTGCAATCTTCGAGTTGACCGCCGCGCCGGCGCCCCCGTCCTCCCGGCCTACTCCACCATGCCCATCGTCTTGATCTGCACGCCGTGCACGATCTCATTGTACGATACCACAAAAACGTTCGATATCGACCCCTCGATCAGCCGGCGGACGATGAGGCGCACGTCCGGGTGGACCAGAAGCACCGGGGGCAGGTTCTTGATCACCATGTCATCCGCCGCGCGGGAGATCGCGGCAATCATCTTCTGCACGTCGCGGGGGTCCATGTTGAGCTGCCAGCCCCGCGCCAGGTCGCCGTCCACTCCCGCCATGATCCGCTGCTCCCAGTTGGGGGAGAGCGTCGCGGCGGTGATGACGCCGTCCGGCCCCTGTATCTTGAGGGAGATCAGTCGCGACAAAGCCTCGCGCGCCCGCTCCGTCAGGAAGTCCACGCTACGGGACGCCTTGCCGTAGTCCGCCAGCGCCTCGAAGATCGTCACCAGGTCCCGGATGGGGACCTGCTCCCGGATGAGGTTCTGAAGCACCTTCTGAATCTCGCCGAGGGACAGGGAGGCCAGGAGCTCCTCCACGACGGCGGGGGCCGACTCCTTCACCATGTCCGTCAGCTTCTTGACCTCCTGCCGCGTCAGCAGGTCCGCCCCGTTCTTGCGGATGACCTCGGAGAGGTGCGTCGCCAGCACGGAGGGGGCGTCCACGACGGTGTAGCCCATGGCCTCGGCCTTGTCGCGGAGGTCCGGGGATATCCAGAGGGCCGGCAGGCCGAAGGCGGGCTCCTTCGTCGGAACGCCGATCAGGTCCTCCTCGACGCCTCCGGTGTTCATGGCCAGGTAGTGATCCGGCAGGAGCTCGCCGCGCCCCACCTCCGCGCCCTTGACGCGCAGGATGTACTCCGTGGGTTTGATCTGAATGTTGTCCCGGATGCGGATCGGGGGGACGACGATGCCCATCTCCACGGCCATCTGCTTACGGATGGTCCCGATCCGGTCCAGCATGTCGCCGCCCTGGGCGGGGTCGATGAGGGGGATGATGGCGTAGCCGATCTCCGCCTCCATGGGCTCCACCGTGAGGAGCTTCATGACCTCCTCCGGGGAGGCGGGGGGGGCCTTGGGTTCCGCCGCGGCGGCGGGTGCCCCCGTGCCCGTTCCGGCCGGAGCGCCGGCGCCCGGAGCGGGCGCGCCCGGCTCACCGGAGGGGGAGGAGGCCTCCACGGCGGAGGCCGTCTCCTCGCGCCCCACCATGTAGCCCGTGATCCCCGTCAGCAGGGCCAGCATCAGGAAGGGCGCCGTCGGCAGGCCGGGGATCATGGCCAGGGCGAAGAGCATCGCAGACCCCAGGTAGAGGGGCCGGGTGTAGCGCGTGAAGGCCTGGACGATGTCCGGCCCCAGCTCCGAGGCCGCGGCCGCCCGGGTCACGATGACGCCCATGGCCGTCGAGAAGAGCAGCGCCGGGATCTGCCCCACCAGCCCGTCCCCCACCGTCATGAGGCTGTAGGCCTGGGCGGCGCGCTCGACGGGCATGTCCCGCATGAAGACGCCGATGGACAGCCCCCCCACGATGTTGATCATCGTGATGATCAGCCCCGCCACGGCGTCCCCCTTGACGAACTTCGAGGCGCCGTCCATGGCCCCGTAGAAGTCCGCCTCCTTCTGAATCTCCTGGCGACGGGTCCGGGCGCCCTGCTCGTCGATCAGGCCGGAGTTCAGGTCCGCGTCGATGGACATCTGCTTGCCCGGCATGGCGTCCAGGGTGAAGCGGGCCGCCACCTCCGCCACGCGCTCCGCGCCCTTGGTGATGACCAGCATCTGAATGATCACGAGGATCAGGAACATGACGACGCCCACGACGTAGTTGCCCCCCACCACGAAGTTTCCGAAGGCCAGGATCAACTCTCCCGCGTAGCCGTTCAGCAGGATGAGGCGCGTGGTGGAGACGTTCAGGGCCAGGCGGAACAGGGTGACGATCAGGAGCAGCGTCGGGAACACGGAGAGGTCGAGCGCCCGCTTGACGTAGAAGGTCACCAGCAGGGTGACGACGCCAAGCGTGATGTTGGCGGAGAGCAGGACGTCGATGAGCCAGGTCGGGAGGGGGATGACCATCATGACGACGACCAGGACCATCAGCAGGGCAACGCCCACGTCCGAGTAGTTCAAGACCTTCTTCAGCATGGAGTGTTCCGCCGCCGTCTCCGCCACCCCGACCTCTCCTCCTCAAGGGCCGCCCTCACCCTCCGCGGCAATGCGACGAGGAGGATGAGGACGCGCTCATCACGATGATATTCAGGCCATATCTCGATAATTGTACACGAAAGGGCCGAAAAACGCCAAAAAAATACGGGGCGCACGTCCGGTCGCGGCCGAAGGCCGCGGGGACGTGCGCCCCACTCGTCGATCTACCGCCGCCTGCGGAGGACGCCCGCGAGCGGTGCCAGAAGCACCAGGGCGAGGAACGGCGTCCCCGCGCTGCAGCCGCTCTCAAGGTCTTCGTCCAGGTCCGGCCGACTGGTGCCCTCCTTCCAGACGGCGCTCTTGGAGTTGACCTCCGTCCGGCCCAGGACGTCCAGGTCGATCGTCCCGTAGATGTCCACCGTCCCCGACGTGGCGGACGTCAGCGTGACGACGTAGGTGAGCCCCTCCGCCCTCACGGCAGGCAGCCTGAACGGCTCGTTCACCGTGGGGTCGAGGGACGGCAGGAGGACCGGGACGCGCAGCGTCTCGTGAATCTCCTCCGTCCAGGTCTTGACCCCAACCTGGGACGTATCCAGCCTCATGTTGAGGTCGTAGCCCGTCATGAAGCGCACGTCGCCGCTCGTCGCCGTTTTGATGTCCATGTAGCCGTTCAGCGCAAGCCTGAGGCGCACGGACGACTTCTCGCCGTACCCCGTGCCCTTGATCAGCCAACGGCCTCCGGCGTCCCAGGCCGCCGCGGCGGGGAGCGCCAGCAGGGCGACCGCCAGCGACAGGGCCAGCGCGAGGGGACCGATCTTCCTTTTGATCGCACTCATGACGCTCACGCCTCCGGCTTCTCCAGGACGACCTCCGTCTCGAAGGCCGGGGGGTCCGCGATGGTGCTGCGCACCGTGCAGGAGGCCTCCGCGTCCGCCACGGCCGCCTCCACCTCCTCCAGCGGGGCGTCCGTCGTGACGAACACCTTCGTCCTGACGCTGTTCAGGCCGTTCTTCTCCCAATCCTCCGTTCGCGTTCCCGCCGCCTCGAGCCGCAGCCCGCTGAAGGCGATGCCGCGGGCCTCCAGCCTGTCGCGGATCGTCATCCCCACGCAGCCCGCAATGCCGGCCATCAGAAAGTCCACGGGACAGAAGCCCGACACCGGCAGGTCCTCCGACTTCATCGTGCGGCTCATCAGGAGCTTGTGACGCCCCACGGTGAACTCAAAGGAATAGGGGTCCCGCTCCTCCGCGGTCAACTGAAACACGGCACCTTTTTTTGCCATACGACATCCTTTTCCTTTCCTGAATTTGCCTGCGCGCCCGAAGGCGCATCTGCTTCACCAATCAACAACTTTAAACGCACGGACGGCCTGCCCCGGCGGTCCTCAAAACTCCAGGGAACGACTCCGCAGGGCGCCGGCGCGCCACCCCTCCCACCGGTCCAGCACGTCCCGCAGGAAGGGGTCCAGGAGGTCGGCCGTCCGGTCGGCGATCTCCGGCGGCACGTCCCACGCGGCCTCCGCCATGGAGCAGGTGATGGCCGCCAGGGTATCGCTGTCGCCCCCCAGGGACACGGCCAGGCGCAGGGCCTCCTCGAAGCCCCTGGCCTCGAGGAAGGCCGTCAGGGCTTCGGGCACCGTCCCCTGGCAGGACTCCTTATGGTGATAGTCCGGACGGATCTCGTCCGTGGTGCGGCTCATGTCGTAGCCGTACCAGACCGCCGCGTACTTCCGAAGCGTATCGCGAGAACAGTCGTAACGCGCCAGCAGAACGGCCGCGGCCGTCGCCTTGGCGCCCTTGATGCCCTCGGGGTGGTTGTGGGACACCCGCGCTGTGACCTCCGCATAGCGCTCCACGTCCCTCAGGTCGTCGAACGCCCACGCCACGGGGGAAACCCGCATGGCGGAACCGTTGCCGAAGCTGTTGTAGGGCTTCGGGTCCGGCATGGTGAGCCACATCGCGAAGCGAGAGCCGTACCCCGCGTGGGGGAAGCGGTTGCCGAACTCGCGCATCCGCCGCACCAGAGCTGCCTCCAGCACCGCCTCGTCCGTCTCTTTTCCCCTGCCCGGCATGGCGTCCATCAGGGCCTGCGCCACGGCAAGGGTCATCACCGTGTCGTCCGTGAACCTCGAACGGGGGGAGAAGAGGGGGAAGTCCGTCGTTTTGACGTTGTTGCGATCGAACTCGTAGGGGCTCCCCACGACGTCGCCGACGATCGCACCCAGCATTAAAGATCACCGCCTTTCATTGCTTCTTAATGACGAGAAAAGATCGCGTCCGCAACCTTCCGGCCCATTCTAAGGAAACACTGAATTAAGTCGTTGAGAACTGTCAACCGTATGGGCTCCCTTCAGTGCCTGAAACTTCATCAGGCCGCGCGAAGCGCGTGGGGCTTGGGGCGTAGCCCCATTTTAAAATTTCAGGGAAGCGCTAAAGGATACTCTTTGTTTGATGATCCTTGATTGCTTTCAACAACTTTTGAAAATTAATCAGCGCTTCCCTAATAGGCCGGCGCCGGAAGGGGCGCCGCGGCGGGACCGGGGCCCGGAGAGAAGTCCGCGCCGGGGTACCCCCGCAGGACGACGGGGTCCGGAAGGGGCATCCCGTGCGGCATGACGTACCACGCCGCCCCGGAGGGGCGGAGCAGCACGGGATACCCGTCCGCGGTCACGGACCCCACGGAGCCGGGGTTGCGCCTGGGGCGCACGTCCATCGCAAAGGCGCTGGGGCAGTCCGACTCGTTGATCACCGCGGGGGGCGCGTAGGGGACGAGGGCCCGCACCGACGCCGTCGCCAGAGCCGCCGACAGGAGGGCAATCTTCATCCCTTTGGCCCTCATCGCTCCGGGACGACCTCCCCCATCCAGTAGTACCCCCACGCGGTGGCCTGCTGGGCCAGGACGGGCATGTCCTCCTCGTACCAGGTGAACCGGTTGTGCTTCACCATCCGCACCAGACTGTAGAGCTCCGCCTTCAGCGCCCCCAGCGGACTCTGATACTCCTTCGGCTTGATCTGATACCAGCTGCACCCCGTCCAGGCGTAGATGACCTTCGGGTACGTCCCGCGCCAGGCGATGGGCACGGCGGGGTTGTGCAGCACTCCCATGCGGTCCACGCTGCCCTTCCAGTTCCCCACCGCCATGAAGCGCGAGTTGTAGGTCCAGTCCGGTATCCAGGTGGAGTGGGCCTGCCCGGCGGCCAGCTTCGAGGCGGGCGGGGCGGACTGCCGCACGGCGATCATCTCGGGGGTCGGGAGCTTGCGCAGCTCGGATATCTGCGCGGGCTGCACCCAGGGGGTGATGCCCGCCATGGAGGGCACGACGGAGCCCACGATGTAGTTCGTCGGTGTGAGGTTCGGCCCGTTGGACGTCCCATAGACCCAAACGCCGTCCGGGTTCTTCCGGACGGGGAAGCCGTCGAAGGTCACGTACCAGTCCTTCGGCATGTTGTAGGGCCGGAAGACGTAGAACTGCATCCCCGCGTAGGAGGGCTGGGCCACCAGCAGGGGCTCCGTCACGTACACCTTCGCCTCCGCGGGGGGCAGGGCCGTCAGGAAGAGGGCCAGAAGCGCCCCGCCGGGGACAAAGCGCCCTAAACGCGACCGCATGGCCCCTTCAAAACCTCTCCAGCGGGATCTGGCCCATCCAGCCGTAGCCCCACGCCGCAGCGCAGCGGATCAGGAGGGCCGTGTCCGAGTTGTTCCAGCCGGCCCCCTCCCGGTTCGCAGCCCGCGCCAGGTCGTAGGCGTTATTGCGCAGGACGGCGAGGGGGCTGTCGCCCTCCCTCACGTTCAGCTGACGCCACGCAAGGCCCGTCCAGGCGTAGATGACCTGCGGGCGCCTGCCCAGCCACGCCACGGGGATGGCCGGCTTCCTCAGGACGCCCACGCGGTCCACGCTCCCGCGCCACCCTCCGATGGCCAGGAAGGTCGCCGGCACGGGGTGCGCCGGCTCACAGACCGGCGCCACAACGGGCTGAGGGACGACCGCCGGCACCGGCACGCCCGCCATGGCCGCGAAGGGGCCGGGGATCACCGCGGCGGGGGCGCAAGGCGAGGGCAGCATGACGGCCGCCGTCGGCACGACGCCCCCCCAGGGGACGAGCCCCACCGCCGAGGGGAGCACGGAGCCCACCACGCAGGCGGTGGGGGTGATGACGGTCCCGTTCACGGCGCCGTAGAGCCAGACGCCGTCCCGGCCTCTGCAGACGGGATAGCTGTCGTAGGTCACGTACCAGCCGCCCGGGATGCCGACGGGCTGATAGACGTAAAAGCTCATCCCGTCGTAGGCGGGCTGATGGACCAGAATCGCCCCCACCGGGGCCGCCGACGCGGAACCGGCGGACAGGGCCGTCAGGGCGAGCGCCAGCGCGAGGATCGCGCAAAACTCCCTTCTCAGGTCTTTCACCGATCGTCACTCCTTTTTTTTAGGGAAGCGCTGATTAATCTTCAAAAATTGTTGAGAGCAATCAAGGAGCATCAAACAAGGGGTATCCTTCAGCGCTTCCCTATAATTTTAAAATGGGGCTACGCCCCAATCCCCACGCGCTTCGCGCGGCCTGATAAAGTTTCAGCCACTGAAGGGAGCCCATACGGTTGACAGTTCTCAACGACTTAATCAGTGTTTCCTTAGTTCCTCGACCGCTACCGAATCTCGGAATCCTCGGCCGGGGCCTTCTGCCCCACGGGGGGAAGCGGCTGAGCCCCCTCGGCCCTCTGCCCCACCGGCGGCAGGGACTCCGGCGACGCCGGGGCCGACGGTTCCGCTGCAGCCGCCTGGGGCACCCGATCCGCGGACGCCGCCCGGGGCAGGATCGCCACGGGTTCCGGCGCAGGAAGCTCCGGGGCCTTCCGCACCGCGGGCTCCTCCTTCGGCGCATTCGCGGCCTTGAGGGGGGCCACCTCGGCCTCAGCCTTGGCCGGGGTCTTCACCGGAGCCTGTTTTTTGGACGCCGGCTTCCTCTTCGGCCGGGGCTTTTGCGGAGCGGGCTTCGGTTGTTCCGGCTCGGGCTGGGGCGGCTGGTAGACCGGAGCGCCGCCCCCCTGGACCTGCGGCGCCGCAGCGACCGGGACCTGCGTCACGCCCAGGCCCGGCTGATAGACGGGCTGGACGTCCGGCAGGGGCACGATCGAGGCAGGCTCTTCCACCGTGCCCGGCAGGGCTCCCGCAGAGGGCGGGAGGTACGCGGGCTGCGCGTCCCCCGCCTCCAGCGCGCTGCCCCTCGTCGGGGGCACGTACAGGGAGGGCTGCCACGCATCGCCGTCCGCGGGCTGAGCGCCCGGCTCCGGCGGCACGTACAGCGGGACCTTGGGCAGCTGCGGGTCGAGGGGCGGACGGGTGGGCAGCTTCCGCGCCTGGGGGGCATCCGGCGGGATCGTGGCCATGCCCTGGGCGTTCGTGGGGACGGAGTAGACCCGCGCAGGGCGTTTGGGGTCCCATAGGGGGGTTCTCGACCCGTCGCCGGGGTAGACGACGACGCGCGACAGGGGTTCAAAGGCCGGGTCGCACTCCAGGGCCTTCGTGTAGAAGTACTGCGCCTCGTAGAACTGCCCCGTCCGCTCGTGACACAGGCCGTACCAGTACCACGCCGCAGCGCTCCGGCGGTCCTCCTGAAGGGCCCGGCGCAGCCACGGCAGGGCCGCGGAGCAGCGGTCCTGCTCCATGAGGGCGATGCCCTGCTGCAGCGCGCTGACCGCCGGCCTGAGGGCCGTCGCCTTCCGCACCGCCTTGCGCGCCCTGGGCGCAGGCTTCGCCTTCTTCAGAGGGGCCTTGCGCACGGACTTCCGGACGGGCGCCTCCGTCCCCTTCGGGGCGGGCTCGGCGACCGGCGCCGGGGCGTCCGCTGACGCGTTGCCGTTGGCCCAAACCGGGGCGGGCGCGACGCACAGCGCCCCCGCCAGAAGCAGCGCCGCTCCCGCCGCGCAGCGGAACGGCCTGCCGTTCAACGAAAACAGTTTCCACATCACGGCCATCAGCGCCTCCCCGAAACCCCGGTCCTCTTGATCACCATATCCTTGAGGGCGATGGGTTCCTTTTTATTGTCCTTGATGACGCGGACCACCGCATTCAGATCGTACACGCGGATCACCTTCACCTTTCCGATGACCTCCGGCAGGACCGCCACGGGGTGCTCCGGGTCCACGGTGACGTAGGTGTCGCTGCGGACCACGTCCAGAACCTCCCCCACCCTCACGGAGTCCTGCGAGCCCTGGGCCATGCCGCCCAGCGAGATGATGTACTCGCGCCGCCGGCGCGTGGAGCGGGCCGTGGGGGCCAGGATGCGGCCGACGGTAGAGAAGGCGGGGGAGAAGGTGTCGTTCGCCATGCTGGCGGACTGCGGCTCGTTGCTGTGAATGACGTTCATCATCTGAGCCAGGGACTGGCGATAGGCCTCGTCGATGGCGTTCTTGACGGCCTGCCAATGGGAGGTGGAGCGGAACTGATCCCAAGTGGGGCGGCTCATCCGCTGCCCCCGGTCCTGTCCCCCGGTGAGGCCGAAGAGGTCCAGACCGTTCTTGAAGGGGACGAACAGGGACACCGCCGCCGCGTCCAGCCAGAAAGCCCCCTCCGGCGAGTCCAACGTGAAGCGCCGGTCGGCGCCCTCCGTGCTGCGCACGGCAACCTGCTTGACGTGGGCGGAGTCGTAGACCCGCAGGCGCAGCTGCACCCGCCCCGTCTCGACGTTGCCCACCGCGCGCCGCTCCTTCAGGACCGCCTCGCAGAGCTCCATCTGCACCGCCATGTCGTCGCCCCTCCGCGGCCCGGCCAGCCACTGGTTGACCCCCGACTCGTCCAGGATCCTCGCCTCGATGAGGGGCGAACGCTTGTAGAGCGTCTCCAGGTACTCCGACATCCGCCGCTCCAGCACGTTGTAGGGGTAGTACTTGCTCTCCCACACCTCAAGGCCCGTCGTGTTCAGCGTGGGGAAGATCACCACGCTGACGGTGCGCGGCTCCGGCGCGGCCGCGCCGCGGCGGGCCGGGGAGAGAACTAACGTCAACAGGACCAGAAGGACCGCTCCGGCCCTCCAAACACTGCGTATCCTCATGGGACAAGGGTCACTCCCCGCCTCGGACGGCCGCCGCCGCCAGAAATTTTAAGCTCCCCACGGGCGGCAGGACGCGCCAACCATCCGCGTGTCTCATTATTCTACCTTATTTTGCGCCGAATTTCTCAAGAAAAAAGGGGACCCCCGACAGAGGTCCCCGAAGGGCCGAGCGCGCCGCGCGCCTAAAGGTTCCTCACGAAGAGCGCCCGCATGGCGTTCAGCACCGCCAGCACCATGACACCCACGTCCGCAAAGACGGCGAACCACATATTGGCGTACCCCAGCGCGCCCAGCGCCAGGCACAGGAGCTTGACGCCGATGGCGAACGCGATGTTCTGGCGGACGATGCCGAGGCACCGGCGCGAGATCCGAATGGCCTTTGCGATCTTCAGCGGGTCGTCGTCCATCAACACGACGTCGGCTGCCTCGATGGCCGCATCCGACCCCATGGCCCCCATGGCGATGCCGACGTCCGCCCGCGCCAGAACCGGCGCGTCGTTGATGCCGTCGCCCACGAAGGCCAGCTTTCCGCCGCGCCCCTCCTCGATGAGGGCCTCGACTCGCGCCACCTTGTCCGCGGGCAGGAGCCCGCCCCAAGCCTCGTCCAGGCCCAGCTCCCGCGCCACGAGGTCCGCCGTCCCCCGATCGTCCCCGGTCAGCATGACCGTGCGCCTCACCCCGGCCCGGCGCAGCTCGGCGACGGCCTCCCGCGCGCTGGGCTTCACGACGTCCGCGATCACGACGTGACCGGCGTACTCCCCGTCGATGGCCACGTGGATGATCGTGCCGTGCCTGTTGCAGGGGTGCCACGCCGCGCCCACGGACTCCATCATCGCCGGGTTCCCGACGCAGACCGTCCGCCCGTTCACCCGCGCCCGGACCCCCTGGCCCGGCACCTCCTGCACGTCCTCCACGCTGCAGTCGTCCGCCTCGTCGGGGTACGCCCGACGCAGGGAGTTCCCGACGGGGTGCGTGGAGTAGCGCTCCACGTGGGCTGCCAGGTGCAGCAGGCCCCTCTCGTCCAGACTCTCCGGATGGACGGCCGTCACCTCAAAGACGCCCTTCGTCAGCGTGCCCGTCTTGTCGAACACCACGGTCCGCGTCCGGGACAGCGCCTCAAGGTGGTTTGAGCCCTTGACGAGCACGCCCTCGCGCCCCGCGCCGCCGATGCCCGCGAAGAAGGAGAGCGGGATGCTGATGACCAAAGCACAGGGACAGCTGACGACGAGGAAGGTCAGGGCGCGGTAGACCCAGCTGCCCCAGGCTGGCTCAAGTCCCATGGCCGCCGCGCGGACGAGGGGCGGCAAGAGGGCCAGGAGCAGGGCGCTGATCACGACCGCTGGCGTGTAGACCCGCGCGAAGCGCGAGATGAACGCCTCGGACCGCGACTTTCGGGAGCCTGCGTCCTCCACCAGCTCCAGGATGCGGGACACGGTGGACCGCCCGAACTCCTTCGTCGTCCGGACGCGCAGCACCCCACCTCCGTTGACGCAGCCGCTCACGACCCCGTCCCCCGGCGCGACGTCCCGCGGGAGGCTCTCGCCCGTCAGGGCGCTGGCGTTGAGGCTGGAGCTGCCCTCGACCACCACGCCGTCGATGGGCACGCGCTCCCCCGCAAGCACCGTGATGACCGTCCCAACGGGCACGTCCTCCGGGTCCACCCGCTCCAGCCGGCCGTCACGCTCGACGTTCGCGTGGTCAGGGCGGATGTCCATCAGGGCGCTGACGCTGCGGCGGCTCTTGCCCACAGCGTAGCTCTGGAACCACTCGCCCACCTGGTAGAACAGCATGACCGCGATGCCCTCCGCGTAGTCCCCGTCCTCGTACACGGCAAGCGCCATGGCGCCCGTCGTGGCCACGGCCATCAGCAGGCACTCGTCGAAGGGCCGGCGGCGGACGAGGCCCTTCACCGCCTTGACGAGGATGTCGTACCCCACCACGAGGTACGGCACGAGGTACAGCGCAAAGCGCAGGAGGCCCTGCACCGGCGCGAAGTGGAGCGCGACCATCATGGCCGAGGCGACGAGGATGCGGATCAGGTTTCTCCTCTGTTTTCCACTCATAAGCCCACCCCCCGGCAGCCCGCGCCGCCGCTAATCAACGAAGATCTCGCAGTCGTCCTCGACCCTCTTGCAGTTCCGCCGAACCTCCTCCATCACGTCCGCAGGGTCCCGCCCCTCCTCGAAGTCCACGCTCATCTTGAGCGCCATGAAGTTCACGGAGACGTCCTTCACGCCCGGCGTCCTCCGCGCCGCCTCCTCCATCTCGTTCGCGCAGTTCGGACAGTCCACTTCGATCCTGTAGCTCTTCCTCATCGCTCAACGCCTCCCCCAGGAGCCTGCGGCTCGTTTAATCATTCAAATATTTATTTGAATGTTAAGGGCAGTATACCCCCTTAACCAAGCGGCTGTCAAGGACGCGGCGGCGCCCCCAAACCTGCAGGGACGGGAAGCCGTTGTGGCTGACCGCAGACGGCTCGTTCATCCCTGCGCGGTATCGGAATGACGGGTCTCTCGCCAACGAGGCGCTTTTCTTCATGGATCCCCGGAGGGGCAGCGCAATGCGGAGAATCTTCTGCCAGCCGATGGAATGACGAGAAAAGGCTTCACCCCAGGCCATCTTTACAATGGAATATCAGGGCATTCATGCCCTTTCACCCCAGTATCTTCCGCGATACAAAGCAGGGAAGTCTCAGCGGGGCCGGAGTCTTTCGTGGACTCCGGCCCCGCTTCGTCCCCGAACCTTCTCTCTAAAGCCCTTTCTCCTTCAAATTTCTCCGCTCCGTCAGAGACCGCGCAGCAGGCAGCCCGTAGGCAGGCTCCGCATGCAGAACTCCGGTTCGCTGACGCGAACCACCTCCCCTTTCATAAGTGAGACAGCAAATCTTTGATTTGCGTCGTCGAACTTAGGGGCTTCATCAGGGGAGGCAATCCATATTAAACGCGAATTGGTATAAAACGCACCTCAGGGCGGCCCTGTTGGGGACCGCCCTGAGGTGTGTCCAAAAGAGATCGGGTTCGCTCTGCGAGCCTACACTTTCTTTTTCAGCCCCAGCGATGCCGCGAGGAGCAGCGCAAGAGCGCCTGCCCCGGCGTCGCATCCACCGCCGCTCGATTTCCCGGTAGAACCGGGATTTGGCTCCGTCTTCGGGGTCATCTCGGAGAGTTTCAATCCTCCCGACGGCAGGGACGCGGCGTTCCCGTCGATCACAACCTTCGTCACCGCGGCGCTGCTCAGGGCATCCCGACCGACCTTACCCGTTATCCGCAGTTCATGGGTGCGGCCGCTTTCGGACAGGGAGGCAGCGGAGAGAATCCGCGTCCCGCCGTCGTACAGGCCGTACCGCAGCGAACCCTCGATGAACCCCTCAACCTCCACGGACAGGGTCTTCGGGGCCGCGTACAGGGTCACCGCAGTAGAAAGCGTCACAGGAACACGCCCCTCCGCGTCCGCGGCCTCCGTCACGATCACCCAGTCCGTGGGGCGGGCCGACACGACAGGCTTTTGCTCGGGCGTCGGAGTTGGTCCAGGCGTTGGTCCAGGTGTTGTTCCGGGTGTAGGCGTCGGCCTCGGCGTCGGCGTTGGTGTCGGCCTCGGAGTTGGCGTCGGGGTTGGCGTCGGTGTCGGAGGCACGACCTTCTCCGTCACCGTGTAGGCTTTTCGCGCAGAACGCCCGTCCTTCAGCGTCACCGTCACCGTCAGGATGGAGGACTGGAACCCGGCCCTGGGCGTCCCCCGCACCGCCACATCCGTGTCCCGGAACGCCGTGGAATCCCTCAAAGAGGCCGTCAAGCCCTCCCAGACCCCCTGGAACGAGACGACATCGACGGAGGCGACATCCGACGAGACCAGGTTCCGCACCGTCAAAAGCCCGCTGTAGGGCGCACCGCCTGCAATCTCGGTCGGGGGCTCGATCGTCTCGGGCAGGACAAACGCCAGCGTTTTCATCAGCGTATAGTCCGCGGAGAGCACCACCCCTCCGCCAAGCGTGACGCTCACGGTCACCCCGGTCGTCGGGACATCCCTGGAGACCGTCCCGGACAGGACAACCGCATCGCCGCTGATGCGAGCCGCAGGCCCTGTCGACCAGTGGCCGGACGTTTTCGCGGTGACATCCGCGCTCACCAGATCCACGGACGCGACGCCCTTCACGCGCACCGTCCCCTGATAAGGCAGGCCTGGATCAAAGGTATGGGGCTCGATCTCCGCCTCCAGCGCGGGCGCTGCCACTTTTGTAAAGGCCTTGATGCAGGCGTTGATACCCTTTATAGAACCGTCCTCCCAGTTCACCCCGTCCCCGGAAAAATAGCTCTCCTCCGGGTTGCAGACGGCGTTGTCCGAGTAGCCCTTGATCTTTACCTCCACAGCCAGGGGAAATCTGTAGTCGGGGGTCTCCATGCGGAGCACCACGGAGAAACGCTCCCCCGCCTCCAACGGCACAGGAGCCGTCAGGTCCACCGTGTGGTAGCCCGCGAACGGGAGCGCTCCGTCGACCGCGTAGACGAGCGTCCCGGAGACGGGCGTTCCCGACGCCGTTCCCAGGCGATAGACGCGCAGCCTGTAGCGCGCGTTCGCCGCCGTGGTGTAGAAGGAGACCGACCTCAGCGTCTCGTCCTCCACCGCCGTGAAGACGTTACCCATCCAGCCTTGTCCGGACATGCCCAAATAACAGGATCTGCACCACCCCAGGTCGTCGTACCCGTATTGGCGCATCGAGGGATCCGCCGGGACCACCCGGTAGACGGCGCCGTCCTCCAGGGTCTTGTCCTCGTAGGATATCCAGAAGTAGCCGTCCTCGCCAAATCCCGGCCCCCAGCTGTTCTTGACCAGCCAGGCGCCGTCCCTCGCGGGTCGGGGCTGGTCGGATCGGAAGTTCTCCTTGGGATAATTGTCGTCCCAGCCCACGGCCAGCACCTCATGGTTCGCGCCGTCGTCGCTGTTGCTGTTGTAGAAGGAGACGCCGCCCCTCGTGTAATACTGCGGGTCACTGCAATAGGCAATGGAGATGGCCCCGTACCTCCGGATCAGCGTCTTCCAGACCATGTCATCCGGCTTTTTTCGGTCACGTCCCAGATAGAAGACATCCCGCAGGTGCAGCCGGTTGGGGTAGTCCGAGGCCGGCTGGTCGGGTTCCGTCCCATAGGGCAGACTGTCCTCGGAGACCGCCCCCGTCCAGCGTGCCAGGGTCGCCGTCGACTTGAAATTATTTCCTTCCTGTCCCAGGACATCGGCGGAGGTCGGAGAGGAAAGGACATTTCCAGCCCTACCCGTAAACCCCTTCCCTGGCTCCATGTAGGTGAACCAGGCCAGGTGCATCTCCGAGAGGTCGAGGTCCTCCGAGGTTCTGCCGAGCCCCTGCGTGAGATACGACGACTCGGCCGCCCCGATGGCGGCGAAGCTCCAGCAGGTTCCAAAGGAGCCTTGATCTCGCGCCGGCGTCACCCGCCCCTCCGCGCGGAGGTCGCAGGACGCGGGCAGCGTCGCATCGCCGCGGTTCGATCGCCGGCCCGGGAAGCGGGAGTAGTCCACTCCATCCAGGTGCGAGAGGTCCACGGGGGACGGAACGTAACCCGTAGGCCTCTCGCCGGCGGGACCGGAGGCACGGTCTCTTCCCCGCGCGGCTTCCTCCCGCCAGCGCAGGAACTCCGGGGAGAGGGGCGCGCTTTGCCCCCAGGCAAACGCCCCGCCCGCGCAACTGAACACCCAAAACAACGCAACAAGCCAACTCACCCTTCTCAATCGCGTTCCCTCCTTTTTCCGTTTGCGCCGCGCAACCCCCTAAAAGCTTCCTGAAACAGCCTCTTTTTGCCCGGAATATCCCCCTCCTGCGCCGGGAACATAAAAAAAGCCCCTCCCCACCCTGCGCTCTGCACTCCGGGCGGGAGGGGCTTTTTTGTTCAAACTTGTTCGACTGATCCGCTTCCGAGCTGTCACTTTTCAGATCAACAGACAAACGCAAAGACGCACGCACAATCGTCGCACAAAATCAAGAAAAAGTCAGAGAGGAACGGGAACCCAAATCCACGGGTTGCGATGGCTTTATCGAGGCTCAAGCCCGTCGTAGCACAGGTTAAGCCGATTCTGATCTTTCACCCGTCAGGTGAGGCAAAAAACGCATAAAACCGGTTTCTGACGCACGTTAAAAATTTTGCCCGCGGATTTGGGGGGAACCCAAATCCGCAGGCCTCCCCGGCCGGCAACGCGCCCCGAACGGCTCAGTGGAGCTCGATGGTCCCCAGGATGCCCGCCAGGGCGTCGCTCTGCCCCGTGACGGCCAGCATCATGTACTCGTCCTCCCCGCCCGTCAGGTACGCCTGCGTCTCCACGCCCCCGTTCCAGAAGGTGAAGCGGCAGTCTCCGTCCTCGTCCACCGTCGGGTCCGTCCCGCCCAGGGCCTTCGCCATGGCCTGGGCCGTCTCCTCCAGCGTGGAGGTCCCCAGGCTGTTGACCGTCACGCTGACCGCAGCGGACCGGTCGTCGGCCAGGATCGCCACCGTGCCGTTGCCCATATCCCGCGCCGACCACCCATCGGGAACGTCCACCGAAAAGCGCTGGAAGTCCTGCCGCGCGGCGAAGGCCGCGACCGCCACGACCAGCACCAGGGCCAGCGCGCACAAAGAACGTCTCATAATTAAGACGACCTCCCTCTAAACCTCAACTCGGTCCTCGCACGGGCCTTATGGGCCCATGACCGCGACTATTATACCAGCCCGCAGGGGATGAGGTTTGTTATCGAAAGTTATGGAGGGTTATGGGGGTCATTGGAGTTATGAGAGGGGAACTGGAGCGCGGGCCGGGACGCCGTGGTGAAGCGGGGCCGCCCCCGGAGGGACGGCCCCGCCCGATCGTCGTTCTTCGCCTACAGGCCCAGCATCCTGAGGATGGCCGCCTTGGGCTGCACGCCCACGGTGCGCTCCACCGCCTCCCCGCCCTTGAACAGGATGAGCGTCGGGATGCTGCTCACGCCAAAACGCCGCGCCAGCTCCATCTCCCGCTCCACGTTGACCTTCCCGACCTTGACCGCTTCCGCCTCCACCGCGACCTCCTCGACCACAGGGGCCAGCGCCCGGCACGGGCCGCACCACTCCGCCCAGAAGTCGAGGAGCACCGGCTTCTCCGACTTCATGACCTCGTCGTCAAAATTCGCCTTCGTGATCTCCACCGTCGCCACGATCGCGTTTCCTCCCTTAAGATTCAATTTCAAAAACTCGATTCAAAGCCCGTCGGCCCCGCTGGGGGCGAGCCACCTTCACTCCATCCCCTGGGGAGCGCGGCAGTAGGCCACCTTCAGCTCCTTCGGGTCAATGGCCCGATCCCGGCGGGCCCAGGCCACCTGGGTCAGCACCCGGACGTCGGGCCGCACCGCCCGGATGGGGAAGGTCAAGTCCGCCGCACGGGCCGCGCGCTGCGGATCGTCCGATATGGCCTGGACCCCGGGGTGGCAGGCCATCCACTCCGCGATGAACTCCCCTCCGTACTCCCCCGCGGGACAGCCCTCCGACACGCCGTGGGACGCCGCGTAGACGAAGCCGCGTCCGGCGTAGACCAGGGCCAGCACCGCCGTGCGGTCCGGGCAGGACAAGGCCAGCATCTCCAATGAGGGAACGGGCACCAGCCCCACGCCCAGGCCGAAGGCCAGCGCCGCCGCGTAGGCCGCCCCCACGCGGATGCCCGTGAAGTAGCCCGGTCCACTGGTCACGGCCACGAGGTCCAGGTCCTGCACCGCCCAGCCAGCCCCCTCCAGGAGGCGGGCCGCCATGAGTGGCAGCTCCGCCGCCTGGCACCGGCCCAAGTCCAGCGCCTCCGAGGCGACCTCCCGCCCCTCCTCGCCCAGCGCCACCCCCGTCAGCCTCAGGCTGCAGTCCAGCGCCAACACGCGGCCCCTCATCGATTCCCCTCCCAACCCGCGGCCTCGACGCCCGGACACCCGGTCCGCGCCGCCTCCGCGAGGGCCCGGAGCACCCCCTCCGCGCCCGCGCCCGCCGCGCTGAGGGACAGCCGCCGGGTGCCCTCGTCCAGCGCCTCGATGCGGACGTCCAGGACGTCCTCCCGCGGGGGGAAGGACCAGCGGTCCGGCCACTCCACCAGGAGCGCCGCGTCCGGCAGCCCCGCGTACTCCTCCAGCCCCAGGGCGTCCGCGCCCCCGGCGTCCAGGCGGTAGAGGTCCGCGTGGACCAGGAGCAGGGCCGGCGTCCGATACTCGTTGACCAGCGTGAAGGAGGGGCTGCGAACGCCCTTCGCCCCCAGCTCGTCGCCCACGCCGCGGACCAGCACGGTCTTGCCCGCGCCCAGGTCCCCCCGAAGGAGCACCGCGACCCCCGGCCTCAGGGCGCGGCCCAGGAGCCGGCCCAGGTTCCGGGTCGCCCCCTCGGAGGACGACCTCAGGGCCAGAGTCGTCATTCCTCCCTCTCCTTCTCGATGCGTTCCTGAAGCGCCCTCTCCTGCCGCTCGCGCACCACGCGGGCGCGGTGGCGCATCGTGACGCGCAGCACGAAGCAGGCCACGACGATGCAGGCGATGGAGATCACCCGGCGGGGGACGCTGATGTCCACGCCGCCCGTGCGGTTCACCCCGATGAGGACCGCCGCGGCCACGGCAAAGCTCAAAAGGCTCGTGAAGAGGCCCCGCCGCCGGATGCGCTCCGTCTTGCGGATCTCCTCGGCCCAGTCCACGCGCCGGCGATGGCGGTAGCTCACGACCGGAGCTCCCCCAGCACGAGGCGCATCGCGTCCGCGATCTCGCTGGCCAGGACGCCGTCGACACCGCCCGCAGCCAGCCACTCCCCCGCCATGCCGTGTACCGCGCCGCCCAGGAGCGCCGCGTCCCGCGGGGCCATCCCGCCGGCCATGAAGGCCCCGATAGCCCCAGACAGCACGTCCCCCGACCCCGGAACGGCCAGCTCCGGGCCGCCCCAGGTCAGCCGCTGCACCGTCGAGCGCCCCCGACAGGCCAGCAGGCTGCCGTGACCCTTCAGGAGGACGCAGCCCCAGCGCTCCGCCAGGCGCCGCGCCGCGCCCTCCCGGTCCTCCCGCACCGCGTCGGGCGTCGTCCCCAGGAGGCGCGCGGCCTCGCCCTCGTGGGGCGTCAGCACCACGTCCTCCCGCAGGCGACAGTTTGCACCCTGAAGGGCCAGCGCGTAGAGGCCGTCGCCGTCCACCAGGAGCGGACCGGGCCACCGGCCCCACATCCCCGCCACAAAGCGCATCGCGGCCTCCATCCGGCCCAGCCCCGGCCCCAGGAGGGCTGCCCCGAAGGAGGAGGCCTCCGACAGGGCCACGTCAAGCCATTCGTCCGGGTCCTCCAGGGGCCAGCACACGGCCTCCGGCAGGCGCGCAACGCAGGCGGCGCAGACGGAGGGCAGGGAGAGCAGCGACACCAGGCCGCAGCCACACCGCAGCGCGCCCTGTGCGGAGAGCGACGGCGCACCGGGGTAGCGGGCCGAGCCCCCCGCCGCCAGCAGACGGCCGCGCTCCCCCTTGTGCATGTCCGGCCTCCTGCGGGGCAGCAGGGCGACGACCTCGTCCCGCGTCACGTTCTGAATCATGGCGTTCACTTCCCTTCCTTATAAAAAGTTTGCTTCAATAATTCGATTCGCTTCCGCCAACTATTATACCGCGCTCAGGGCTCCGGGGCGCGCCCCGCCCCCTCCGCTCTGAAGGAACGGCTGAACTTCCGAAGGATCAGGGCCGACCAGACGGCGAAGCCGTCGTGGAAGTTCCAGGGGTCGAGCCCCAGGACCTCCCGGATCTTCTTCAGCCGGTACTGCAGGGTGTTGCGGTGGATGGACAGCTCCCGCGCCACCCTGTTGGCGGAGAAGGGGTTGCGGCACCAGGCCAGGAAGGTCTCCGTCAGCGTCGCGTCCATGCCGTCCCCCAGCACGTGTTCGATGTGCTGACGCTTGCGCCAGGCCGGGAGGTAGGACAGCAGCATCTCCGCGCTCAGGTCCCGCGCGGCGCAGACCGTCAGCCCCAGCGCACGCCCCGTGGAGAGGGCTTCCCGCGCCAGGTGGGCGGACTCCGCCAGGCGCGGCAGCCCCTCCGCCCCACGTCCGATGCCCGCCTCCGCCTCGACCCCCGCCTCCCGGAGCTGCGCCACGAGCTCCTCGCAGAGGCGAAGGGCCGTCTCCTCCATCCCCCGCCCGCAGGAGAGGCTGAGGAAGGCCACGATCTGCTGGCTGCTCAGCGGGGAGACGAGGTGCTCCGGACCGCCGAAGAAGTTGACGATGCGGTTCAGGACCATCTCCCGAAAGGCGTTCTCCCCTCCGGCGGAAGGGCGATCCTCCGGACTCCGGACGTTCAGCACGACGGCGATGCGGCAGCCCCCCAGGTCAAAGCCCAGGTCCTGCCCCCGCTGCAACAGGGCCTCGCCCCCTCCGTCCTCGGGCCGGTAGAGCATGATGCTCTCCGCCAGCTCCTGCACCGCCCACTGCCGCCTGAGGCGCCTTTCCAGGAACGCCTGCTCCATCAGGAGCACCTCCGCCTGACGTTTGACGAGGCGGCCGTAGCGCTCCACGTCGCGGGGCAGCCCGGCGATGGACACCGTCCCCGCCACGCGGCCGGACAGCATGATGGGCGCCGTGTAGCCCGGCTTCACCCCCATCGTCTGCGCCTCCTCCTTCGACGTCAGGTTCGGCATCCCGCTGGCCAGCACGGGCAGGGAGGGCGCGTGGAGCTTCCCCACACGGGCGACCTCGCTGCATCCGATGATGACCCCATCCTCGTCCGTCACCAGCACGCCGTACCCCAGCACCTCGCTCGTCATCTCCGCGATGGCCTGCGCCGTCTTTCTGCGCACCCGAACCCCTCCTCCGTGCGATTCTCTGCCGCTCCACAGCGGCGTCTCATACAAGCGATATTATGCAACAGAACAAAAAAATTTTCTATATCCCGCCCATTTATATTCCATCGAATAATGCCCCCCGATGCCTCTAAATTTATCATAGGTTTCATGAGCCACAGGGATTCCTGTTCCCTCCCGCCCACACCCCTCACGAAAGCCGGGCGTCGGCGCATCGCGCCGGCCATCGGGGCGGGGGGCGGCAAAACAGAAAAAGGAGGAAGCTTGCAGCATGAGACTGGAACTGCACAAGGTGAAGGTGAAGGACGTCCAGTGGGGCAGCGCGACGTGCGTCAAGGACGGCGTCCTCTACGTGAACAAGGAGGAGGCGAAGGCCCTGATCGCCGAGGAGGACCGCTTCGCCAGGGTGGACCTCGAACTGGCGCGCCCCGGCGAGAGCACGCGCATCATCCCCGTGAAGGACGTGGTGGAGCCCCGCGTGAAGCTGGACCGCAAGGGCTACTACCCCGGCTTCAACAACACCGCCATGGCCCGCTGCGGCGAGGGCAGGACCCTCGTGTTGGACGGCGCAGCCGTGGTGACCTGCGGGCCCATCGTGGCCTTCCAGGAGGGCTTCATCGACATGAGCGGCCCGGGCGCGGTCTACACGCCCTTCTCCGCCACGCAGAACGTGGTGTTGGTGGTGGAGCCCATCAAGGACCTGGAGCAGCATCAGTACGAGCAGGTCCTGCGGGAGGCGGGACTGAAGCTCGGCGTGTACCTGGCGGACAAGTGCCGCGACGCCAAGCCGGACGTCGTTGATGTCTTCGAGAAGGGCACCGTCCCGGAGGAGAAGGAGAAGCACCCGAACTTGCCGAAGGTGATCTACGTCTGCATGAACATCACCCAGGGGCTTCTGCACGACACCTACGTCTACGGTGCGGACATCCGCCCCGCCCTTCCGACGCTGCTGCACCCCAACGAGGTGCTGGACGGCGCGATGGTTTCCGGCAACTGCGTCTCCGCCTGCGATAAGAACACCACGTGGCACCACGTGCACAACCCCATCGTGGCGGCCCTCTACGCGCGCCACGGCAAGGACCTGAACTTCCTGGGCGTCATCCCCACCCAGGAGAGCACGGTGCTGATGGGCAAGGTCCGCGCGTCCCAGATGAACCTCTCCATCGCTCAGGAGCTTGGCGCGGACGGCGTCATCGTCTCCGAGGAGGGCTACGGCAACCCGGACACGGACCTCTGCATGAACGCCCGCAATTTCGAGCGCGCGGGGATCAAGTCCGTGGTCGTCTCCGACGAGGCCGCCGGGACGGACGGCGCGAGCCAGAGCCTGGCCGACGCCACGCCTGAGATGACGGGCTTCGTGTCCACGGGCAACGTGAACGAGATGCTCGAGGTCCCCGCCATGAAGAACGTCTACGGCTGGCCCGAGTCCATCGCCCACCTGTCGGGCGGCGCGGCCGAAAGCCTGCGCAAGGACGGCTCCATGTACGTGGAGATGCAGGCGATCATCGCCTCAACGGCGGAGATCGGGTTCAACAAGGTCGGCTGCGAGTGGATCTAACCCTGGCTGGAAGGCCGGGAACGGAGCCATTCTTTTAAGAAAGCCTGGACCAGATAAGGAGGATATGACACGATGAAGCGTGTAGTTCACTATATCAACCAGTTCTACGCCGGCATCGGCGGCGAGGAGAAGGCCGACCAGACGCCCTTCTTCAAGGAGGAGCTCATTGGCCCCGGCGTGGGGCTCGCCAAGGAACTGGGCGACGGCGCGAAGATCGTCGGCACCGTCGTCTGCGGCGACAGCTATTACGGGAACAACACGGACAAGGCGCGGGAGGAGTGCCTGAAGCTCATCCGGGACCTGAAGCCGGACATCCTGATCGCAGGCCCCGCCTTCAACGCCGGACGCTACGGCTTCGCCTGCGGCGACATCGCCTCGGTGGCGGCCGCGGAGCTCAAGATCCCGACGCTGACGGGCATGTACATCGAGAACCCCGGCGTGGAGCTCTACTCCAAGAAGACCTACATCGTCCCCTGCGCGGACAGCGCCCGGGGCATGGGGAAGAACCTGAAGTCCATGGCCGCCCTGGCGCTGAAGCTGCTTTCGGGCGAACCCCTGGGCCCGGCACGCGTGGAGGGCTACATCCACCGCGGCGTCCGCAAGAACTTCATCCACGAGAAGAACGGCGCCGAGCGCGCGGTGGAGATGCTCCTCAAGAAGCTGAAGGGCGAGGAGTTCCGCACGGAGTACGAGATGCCGAAGTTCAACAAGATCCCGCCGGCGGCCCCCGTCAAGGACATCAAGAAGGCCACGATCGCCCTCGTGAGTTCGGGCGGCATCGTCCCCACCGGCAACCCGGATCACATCCGCGTCTCCTCCGCCGAGAGCTTCGGCACCTACGACATCTCGAAGCTCTCCGACATGAAGGGCGCCTACGAGTCCATCCATGGCGGCTACGACCGCACCTTCGCCAACGAGGACCCCGACGTGGTGGTCCCGCTGGACGTCATGCGGGAGCTGGAGAAGGAGGGGGTCTTCGCCAAGGTCCACCCCTACTTCTACACGACGACGGGCACGGGCACGGCCGTGGCCTTTGCGGAGAAGTTCGGCAGGGAAATAGGCGCCGAGCTGAAGAAGGCCGGGGTGGACGCGGCCATCCTCACCTCCACCTGAGGCACCTGCACTCGATGCGGTGCATCGATGACGCGTGAGATCGAGAAGGCGGCGGGCATCCCCGTGGTGCAGATCGCGACGATCGTGCCCATCATGATGACGGTGGGCGCCAACCGTATCGTCCCCGGCGTGGCCATCCCCCATCCGGTGGGGTCGCCCCAGCTGGGCGAAGCTGGCGACAAGGCCAAGAGGCGCGAACTCGTGATGCGCGCTCTCAAGGCCATGCAGACCCCCATCGACGATCAGACGATCTTTGAGGACTGATCTCGAAGGCACGCGGACCCCGATGGACGGCGGTGCTGTTTTTGAGATCGTGACGAACAACCCCAGGCTGACCGCGGACTTCGCGGTCAGCCATGGGGTCGCCTCCGTCCACCGGGTCGAGGGGTCCCCCCTCGACGTCCTGGACAGGACCGAGGCCCTGCTGCAGGAGGGCCGAACGCTGGTCTCCGCCCCCCTGCCCCCCAACGTCCCCCTCATGCGGGCGCCCTACCGCTCGCTGCTCCTGGCTCAAAGCGCGAGGCGCTACGACGCGGCGGGCCTCCTGTCCCTCGCGAAGGCCCGTGAGCGGCTCACGACCCAGCGGGCCATCGACGAGGACGCCGGCCCGGGCCGCAGCGAGGACTTCGCCCTGATCGACGAGGACCTCCTCTGCAGGGCCCTCAGGGACTCCCGACTCTGCCTCGACCTGAAGGAGGGAGGCTCCGAAGCCGCTCCCCTCCCCTGAGCCCCGTTCCTCATTCGCCTCAAAAGCTTTCGCGCGGTTCAGGCCCCTCAAGGCGATTCCTGCGGCTGCGGGGGCTTAAATTTTTCGCAAAATGTTATGACCTCCACGCATGGCGGATATCCTCATCCTTCATGCGTTCTTCCTGTTGCATGCTGTGAGGCGCGCTGCGGGCCGGCCTCGACCGCCGGCCCGCGCTTCAAGCGATAAAGCGTTCAATGCAACTTCGATACCAACGGAAGGTGGTTTTATCATGTCTGAACAGGTTGGACAAAAGCGCGAAACCTGGGGCAGCCGCATCGGCTTCATCCTCTCCGCGGCAGGCTTCTCCATCGGCCTCGGAAACATCTGGCGTTTCCCCTATCTGACAGGGACCTACGGCGGCGGCGCGTTCCTGCTCGTCTACGTGCTGATCTGCATCCTGATCGGCTTCCCCCTCTTCACCGCAGAGGTCGGCCTGGGGCGCAAGATCAAGCGCACGCCCATCGTGGGCATCAGGGAGCACACCGGGGGCAAGACGACGCCGGCGAACCTGATCGGCTGGGTGGGCTGCACCGCCTGCATCGTCCTGATGGCCTACTACATGGTCATCATCGGCTGGATGTTCGCCTACGCCGTGGAGTCCGTTCAGGGCGCGTTCCACGGCGCCACGCCGGCCTCGACGAAGGCCATGTTCGACGAGCTCATGAGGAGCCCCGCCAAGATGGCGGGCTACACGCTCTTCGTCGTCTTCGCCCTGGGCATCACCGTCACCCAGGGGGTCAAGGACGGCGTGGAGCGCACCTGCAAGTTCCTTCTGCCCATCCTGGGCATCATGCTGATCGTCCTGGCGGTGAACTCCGCCATGATGAAGCCCGCCGTCGAGGGGGGCAGGACGGCGCTCGACGGCCTGAAGTGGTACCTGACGCCGGACTTCAGCAAGCTCTCCTGGGAGGCCGTGCTGGCCGCCCTGGGGCAGGCCTTCTTCTCCATCGGCATCGGCATCGCCACGGCCGTCGTCTACGGCTCCTACCTGGGAAGCGACAGCGACCTCCCCATGGACAGCTTCTGGGTCATCTCCATGGACACGGGCTTCGCCATCGTGGCCGGCGTCGTGGTCTTCCCGGCGCTCTTCTGCTACGGCATGGACCCCACCAGCGGCTTCGGCCTCGTCTTCGAGGCGCTGCCCGTCATCTTCGGCCAGATGCCCGGCGGGACGATCTGGGGCGCGATGTTCTTCATCCTGGCGGCCCTGGCAGGCTTCACCTCCGGCATCGGCTACCTCGAGGCCCCGGCCGCCAGCTTCGCCGAGTACTTCAAGGTGAGCCGCAAGGCCTCCACCTGGGGCGTCCTGCTCGTCATGTTCCTCCTGGGCATCCCGGCCATCCTCTCCCTGAACCCCGACCCCGCCAACGCCTGGGCCGCTTACAAGATCATGGGCCGCGACATCTTCAACTTCTTCGACCACCTCTCCGGGGACATCATGATGCCGGTCTGCGCCATCCTGGTGGCCCTCTACCTGTCCTTCGACTGGAAGTTCGAGAACTACCGCGACGACTGCAACCTGGGGGCAAAGGGCTTCATCCGCATCCCCGGATGGATCAGCCTCTTCGTCTCCTACTGCATCCCGCTGGCCCTCATCGTCATCCTCTACCGCGGGCTGTAAAAAACGGCGCTCCGAAAAAAGAGCGCGCCTCGCACCCGAAGGACGGGGGGCCGATCGGCCTCCCGTCCCTTTTATATGCTTATGGTCCTTGACATGGGGAGCACTTATTCATAGAATAAAGTCCATCAGCTCACCGCTTTGTTCCTTACTCCAGCTGGGGGGAAAAAAATGACGCGCATCACCTTAACGCTCAATGACGAAAAAAGAATAGCCGATGTCGATGCCGACACACGTTTGATAGATATGCTGCGGGATGAGTTTCGTCTCGTGAGCGTGCGGGAGGGATGCGGCGCTGGCGAGTGCGGCGTATGCACCGTGCTGTTGGACGAAATGGCCGTTTGCTCTTGTCTTGTGCCTGCGATTCAAGCCGACGGTCACAAGATTACCACCATAGAGGGGCTTGAAAAGGACGGCGAATTGGACGTACTTCAACAGGCTTTCATAGACTGCGATGCAACCCAGTGCGGCTTCTGTACGCCCGGTATGATTCTGTCAACCAAAGCGCTTCTGCTGCAGAACGCATGCCCAAGCCGCGAAGAAATCAAACGGACTCTCGCCGGCAATGTCTGCCGTTGCACTGGGTACATTCCTATCCTGAACGCTGTTGAAACTGCGGCAAGGCGAATCGCGGCAAGGGGCGAGAAACGATGAAAGTGGAACGCCCGCGCACGCTTTTAGAGCTCTTCTCGGTTTTTAAACCTGGGACGGAACTCGTCGCGGGCGGAACTGACTGGGTGATAAAGCGCCACGCCAAGTTGGCGGATGACGCTGTCGTGATCGATGTTTTCGCAGTGGACGAGATGCAGGGCATCTCGTTGGAAGGTGAGAATACCGAAGGCGGCTTTCTTCGCATTGGCGCTCTCGAGACGATGACGTCTCTCCACAGGAATCCCCTCGTTCGTCGCCATGCCTCCGCTCTGGCCGATGCTGCATATAAGATGGGTTCGGAGCAGATAAGGAACCGGGCCACGGTGGGCGGAAACGTTGCCAACTCGTCCCCTGCTGCGGACACGCCTCCGGCGCTGGCGGCCCTTGGGGCGGAGGCCGTCCTTGCGTCGGGAGGAGGGGAACGGATTGTTCCAGTCGAGGACGTCCTTGGGCGGAACAGGAACACGCTCGCCTCATGCGAAATTATAAAAGAATTTCGTATCCCGTTGGATGTCAATCGGGTTTCTGCCTTTTTGAAAATCGGCAGTCGAAGCCAGGTAAGCATATCCAGAGTCAATCTCGCCGTGCTCGCGCGCTGTACGGATAATCTGTTTAAGGACGCAAGGGTTTTTGTCGGTACGCTGGGGCTGGCAGCTCGAAGGGTCCCCGGCGCGGAAGAAGCGCTTTCCGCAGCGGGTTTTGACGAGGCGTTCCCAGCAGCACTCGCCACGTTCGCCGCCGAAGCGATACCAGGGCGCCCCACGTTGCCCTACAAACAGTCGGCGCTGCGCGGTCTGGCGCAGGATATCTGTGTTCTGCTTTCTCAAAGAGCAAGAGAGGCGGTGATCGGATCATGCTGACGAAGACATCGGACCCCGACGTGAAAAGCAAAAAAACGGCAGAAAACAGCAGAAGAAATTACAAGTATATCGGCAGACGAATAATACGCGAGGATTCAATCGATAAAGTGCGCGGCGCCTACAGGTATCTTGCAGATCAGCTTCCACAGGATGTGCTGATCGGAATTCCGTTGCTCAGCTCCCAGCCCAACGCAATCGTGAAATTCATCGACGCTTCGGAGGCGCAGAAAACCGATGGCGTCATTGTGCTGACCTTTCGCGACGCCCCAGAAAACAAATACAACAGCGGGGAGTGGTTTCCGGGGCAGAACGATTTCCCTGATGAGACCATTCTGAGGGGCCACGCGCGCCATGTGGGGGATCACATCGGTCTTGTCCTTGCTCCTGATGAAAAAACCGCCCGTAGAGCACTGCTGAAGATCAGGGTGGAATACGAGGCTCTGCCACCCGTTGTGGATATCGGCAGGGCGGAGGGGATGGCCGGTCTGCTACACGAGGACGGCATGGCCTCCTTCCCGGGGCATATCGAATACGGCGACGTGGACGCTGCATTCGCCGCCGCAGCACACATCGAGAGCGACGAGGTATACACGCAGAAGATACACCACGCGGCGCTCGAGCCACATTGTGTCCTTGCGATACCGAGGCCGGAACACGTGATCGAGGTTCACACACCATGTCAGATACTCTTCGGCGTGCAGCACGCCATCTCGCAGGTTCTGCCCCTGCCGTTGTCGAAGATTCGCGTCATCAAGGCGAATATGGGCGGGTCGTTTGGCGGCAAGCAGGAGTGTGTCTTTGAGCCACTGTGCGCCTGGGCCGCGTGGAAGCTGCGTCGTCCCGTATTCATCAACACGAACAGAACCGAGACCATGGTGGCGACGCGCACGCGGGCGGCAGTGCTCGGACGTGTAACGACGGCGCTGGACTCAAATGGCCGCATCTTGGCGCGTAAATTTGACGTTACGGCTGACGCCGGCGCTTACCTGACCGGGACTAAAAAAGTTATGATGGCTATGGGCAAAAAAGCGTCGCGTCTTTACCGCATCCCTGCGCTCCGATTCGAGGGCCGCGCCGTGCGCACGTCAACGACACCGGGCGGAGCCTGTCGAGGATACGGTTCGCCGCAGATACATACCATGACCGAGATTCACACCGACCTCATGTGCCGCAGATTGGGGCTTGATCCGCTCCAGTTCAGGCTTGACAACTTGGTGCATGACGGCGACCATGACCCCAGCGGGGCGTCGGACATTGGGCGCGCACGGATTATCGAATGTCTAAAGGAAGGTGCCTCGCGCTTTGGGTGGCCGGGCTGCCGTCATCCTCTTCTGAGTGTGGATGGGCGTTACTCCATCGGCGCGGGCTTTGCCTGTTCTACACACGGCAACGGTTATTATAAGACGATATATCACGATATGGTACAGATGTCGTTTTGTATCCTTCCCGACGGCTCGGCGATCCTGCGCACCCCCCTCCATGAACTTGGCAACGGCACGACGACGGCAGTGGCCCAGATCGCTGCAGAGGCGTCAGGAATTGACATTGCGCGCATCACTGTGACGGAGGGTGATACGCATTACAGCTCTTTTGACGTCGGCTGCCAGGCCAGCCGAGTCATTTACGTCTGCGGAGAGTGCGCCAGGCGCGCGGCCGCGGACGCGGTGCGGTTGCTTTGCAGAGAGGCGTCAGAAGTGTATGGCTGCAGAGCCGAGTTTTGCGATGGTTTCGTTCTGGCAGGCGAGGATAAGATCGAGCTCAGCGAAGCCGTGCGTCGGATAATGAGGGAAAAAAAGCGCTCGATAGAAGCCTGTTGCGAATACGCACCGGATAAGAATCCCGCATCGTTCGGAGTGCATTTCGCGAAGGTCTCGGTGGACAAGCTCACGGGGTTCGTTCATGTCAATCGCTACCTGGCTGTACACGACGTCGGCCAGAGCATCAACCGAAATTTCGTCGAGGGGCAGATATACGGCGGCATACAGATGGGTATTGGCATGGCGCTCTGCGAAGAACTGGAGTATGGGGCGGACGGAATGCCTAAGGCCCGTAATTTCGACAAATACCATATGATCAACATGCCCGACATGCCGGACGTCGACATAATGCTCATCGAAGACGAGGAGCCGGGCGGCCCCTATGGGGCAAAGAGCATCGGTGAGATATGTACCGTTCCTGTAGCCGCTGCAGTGGTCAATGCGGTCAACCGCGCGCTTGGAACATCGTTGACGCACCTGCCGTTGACGCCGTCAAAAATAATCTCGGCCCTGAAAACAGAACCGGAGGAACAATAATATCCCGCAACGCTGCCTGAACACATATCTTTGATTTTGGAAGAAAATCACTTAACATTGGGGAGGTATTTTTATGGATTCCAAACACTCTGCGCCAGACGTCAAACGCAATATCCGATGGGAGGTATTTATTCCCGCCTACGTTGTGGTGGCCATAGCCGCCGTTGTCGGCGTTTTCAACAAGGATCTGCTGACCGCGGCCAGCAACGTATTTTATTTCTGGTCGTTTGATACTTTCGGGTGGCTCTATCAGCTTTCTATCGCGGCAAGCCTTGTGCTGGTTGTGGCTGTGACGTGTTTTTCCAAGATCGGAGGCATGAGGATCGGTGGCCGCGACGCCAAACCCAGGTACGGTTTCTGGACGTGGTTCGCCATGGCTTTGACGGGCGGCATCGCTACGGGCATCGTGACATGGGGCGTCAATGAACCGGTCATATATTTCGGGAACGTATGGGGTGAGCTCGACACGCTGGGCATTCAACCGAACACCACCAGGGCGGCAATCTTTGCCATAGCGCGCACGTATTACAACTGGACGGTTTTTCCCTACGCAATCTACGCGATGTGCGGACTGTTGGTGGCTTATATTTACTACCACAAGCGCGACGAACTCACGGTGACCGCCACGCTTAAACCGCTCTTCGGCAAAAAAATCGCCTCGCCCGCTGCTTCCGCCGTTATCGACACGCTTTCCATGCTCGCACTGGCCATCGGGCTGGCCACTGGGCTCGCAATGTGCATTACGCTTGTCGTTACCGGCCTCAAAAGCGGTTACGGCATTGACGAGAGCCTGTCACTGTTCATCGCTATTGGCGTTGTCATTGTTTTGGCCTTTACGTTCTCGTCATACATCGGGCTCGATAAAGGGCTGAAAATCGTCGGCAGTCTCAACGCCTGGTTCTATTATGGGTTGATGATCCTGTTGCTGCTGACAGGGCCGACGCTTTACATACTCAGAATCGGCACGGCGGGGTTGGCCGAGTGGCTCAACAACTTCTGGCTGTGGGGCCTTGACCCGATAGACATAGGCGGCCCTGCGCTGACCCGCTCATGGACGCTCTTTGACTGGGCTTTCTGGGTGGGGTACGCGCCCGTCACGGGGATATTTCTGGCAATGCTTTCCTATGGCAGAACCGTCCGCGAGTATATGATTGTCAACTGGATACTTCCATCGGTGTTTGGCTTCTTCTGGTTCGCCATATGGGGCGCAAGCGCGATCCATATGCAGGCGTCTGGAGCAGCGGATCTTGTGGGAGCCATTAAAAGTGGAGGGGCAGTCATGGCCCTCTGGGAATTTTTGAAGCACCTGCCTTTCAACCTTGGCGCTATCGTTCTTCCAGTTAATATCCTGGTCATCTTGGCGTCTTTCATCACCAATGCGGACGCGACACTCACAAACATTGGCTCAATGTGCGTGAGGAATGTCCCCATTGGCACGGAACCTCCCGCAAACATGAAAGCTGTATGGGGGATATCGGTGGGGATCGTATCCATTGTCATGGCCGCTTTCGGTGGCGGAGCGCAGGGTGTCGATGGCGTCAAAGCGCTGGCTGCGGTGGCCGGCTTTGTGGTACTTTTTATTTTTGCCATTCAGACGGTTGCCTTTGTCAAGGTATTCTTCGTTGATAAAGTGGAAATGGACGTGAGCCCGATTTTCGCAGACGCCGGGAATAAACACGACGTGGAGTCTGGTAAATAGTCGACAAAGGGGGCGGTTCTACCATGAAGATTGTCCTTACCGGGAAAAATTTGACCGTCAAAAAAGTCTGGGATATCGCAGTGAACGGTGTGGAGGTCGAAATCGCTCCCGAGGCCGAGGCCAGGCTCGAGGCAGCCAGGAAGCTGGTGTATGATCTGGCGGAAAAAGACGTTCCCATATACGGCTTTACCACCGGCGTTGGCTGGAACAAGGATCGCAGGATAGCAAAGGAGTTCTTTGAGGACTTCAACCGCAAACTCATCTATTCCCATTCTTTTGCTGTGGCGCCAGAAGCGTCTGACGCTGAGGTCAGGGCAGTGATGGCCATTCGTCTGAACTGCCTTCTGCTGGGGCATACGGGAGTTCAGCTTGACGTAGCGCGCCGCTATGCGGAATTTCTAAACGCTGGAATATGCCCGGTCGTCCCTGAAATGGGTTCTGTCGGCGAGGCGGATTTGACGCAGCTCGCTCATATCGGCCTCGCAATGATCGGAGAGGGTGAAGTCAACTATAAAGGGTATCGGCTTCCCTCTGCGGAGGCACAGAAGAAGGCCGGCTTGGAGCCTGTCGTTCTGGGTCCCAAGGACGCGCTGGCGCTCGTCAGTTCAAGCGCCTATTCCGCAGGTGTGGCAGCTCTGGTGTTCAAAGAAATTGAAGAACTGGCCGACATGGGAGACATAATAACCTCCCTGTCGCTCGAGGGGCTCAACGGGAACACGTCGCCATTGGAGCCGGAGGTGCTGGAGGCAAGGGGGCTGGAGGGCCAGATACAAAGTGCGGCGCGGATGCGCGCCTACCTCGAGGGTAGCGACATCTACGACACGTATCCCGGAAAGCCTGTGCAGGATCCGCTCTGCTTCCGTGGAGCAGCGTATGTCAATGGCTCGTTGCGCGATGCGCTGGCATATGCGGCTAAATACCTCGATAACCAGATGAACAGCTCGGACGACAACCCGTGTCTCCTGTTGGAAGAGCAACGCATCGTCTCCAACTCGAACTTCGAGACCACAACACTGGCGACGGCAATGGAGATGCTTGCCATCGTCCTTAGCCACGTGTCTCGCATGTCCTGTTACAGGATGATCCGCTTCGCGAATCCAGTGCTCACGCACCTGCCGCGCTTCCTGAGTCACGACGGCGGTGAATCGCACTGCTTTGGCGCGATTCAGAAGGGCTTCGCCTCACTCGACACCGAGATACGCCATCTCGCGAACCCGTGTTCAATGGACTATCTCTCGCTTGCCGGCTCCATCGAGGACCATGCGAACAACACGCCGCTCGTCGCACAACATCTGCGCCAGATCGTGCATGACCTTCAGTATATCTATGGTATGGAGCTCATTCACGCGTGTCAGGCCATTGAACTTCGCAAGCTGGATGGCGGCTTCACACAAGGCATTGGGACGGCCAAAGCCTACGAGGCATTTCGGCAGACAATGCCCCTTTACAAGAACGACAGACCGCTGGCGCCAGACGTCCAAAAGGCCTTTGAGTTTGTGAAGAACGGCGAGCTTCTGAAAATTTAAAACCGAGGCCTGTCCTCGTCGCAGCGGCCTGACTTTCAGGATGCGTCCGAAGAGAGTTTTGCACCCTTCTCTCCCGCAGCGACGAGGATGTTCATTAGCCTGACTTTAAGAAACACGGACCAAGTCGTTGAGAACTGCCAACCGGAAGGCTCCCCGAAGAGGGCGAGCCCCATGTTAAAATTTCAGGGAAGCGCTGAAGGGTACCCTTCGTTCGATAAACCGTGATCGCCTTCAACAACTTTTCAAGGTAATCAGCGCTTCCCTTATCCTCCGCTTTTACCAGCGTCTTTCATCAGATACCGAATTCACCGATCTGCCGCGCAATTTACTACTCCGATACGGCGACGGCACTTCTCGCTCTCGACGCCAATGTGGAATTCATGGAAAACGGCGCGACGCGACGCATGGACATAGGTTCCTTCTTAGACCATCACACCGAGGCGAACGGTCTGGAGTGGCGCCGGCGTCTGCCGATTCCTTTGACTCATTTTATCATCCCCATACGTTCCGGCAAGAGCACTTTCTACAAATATGCCATGCGCTCATCCATTGATTTTCCGCTTGTCAATTTCGCGGTGAGCTGTAATGATAGGAATGAAAAAAATGGAACGCGAGTCGCTGTGGGGGCCGTCGCCTCACGGCCGCGGCTGGCTGAGGAGACGGCCGCACTCTTTGGGGATGCGGATCGCTCTGAGGGCCACGTAGATAAAACGCAACCGCTTAGGCTACATAAAGACAGGGAGATGGTCAACAATGCCGGAAATGTGCGACACGTTTGGGCGCAGGATAAATTATCTGCGCGTTTCCGTTACCGACCTCTGTAATCTCCGTTGCCGTTACTGTATGCCGGCTGGCGGTGTGAAGAAAATGGCCCATGCAGACATGATGAGCGAGGATGAGACGATAACGGCCATCGAAGCAGCGGTGGGGCTGGGCGTCTTTAAGCTTCGCATAACGGGCGGCGAGCCACTCGTAAAGAAAAACATTCTTTCACTGTGCCGCCGCGCGGCGGCAATTCCGGGTGTCCGCGAATTGTGCCTTACAACCAACGGGACGCTTTTGCCGCACATGGCCGAAGCGCTGAAGGATGTCGGGGTTAGCCGCCTCAACATCAGCCTGGACACTCTGGATCCCCAAAAATACGCGTGGATTACACGCGGCGGAATGCTGTCCGACGTATTAAAAGGACTTGAAGCGGCGAAAAAATCCGGCTTCACTCACACAAAAATAAACGCGGTGCTCATAGGCGGGTTTAATGATGATGAACTTGCAGCCCTGGCGGATTTAACTCGCAGCGAGGACATAGACGTGCGCTTCATTGAGCTTATGCCCATGCCTGCAGCGGTATGCGAATTCGGGCGCGAGGCTTTCATGACTGCCGGTGAGGCCGCCGCACGGTTGCCCCACCTGATCCCACTGCCAGATGAGCCTGGGGAGCTCACATCTCATGTTCGGCTGTACAAGCTCCCACGCGCGCGTGGACGGGTTGGGTTTATCACTCCCATGTCCCACAACTTCTGTGCGTCGTGCGATCGCATCCGCATAACGGCTGATGGGCGCGTTAAGCCGTGTCTGCACTCGCCGCTCGAATTTTCGATACCGAGGCCTCTGACCGCAGAAGCGCGGGGCGGATTGGACAGGGATGAAATGAAGCGCGTTATCATGGAGGCGGTTGCGGCAAAACCTGCGCGGCATGATTTGCAGAAGGACAGGATGAGCGCCGCGGGGCGGACGATGAACGGTATAGGAGGGTGAGATGTGGGCATGGTTGATGCAAATGAAGACTTCACGCATTTTGACGAGCAGGGCCGCGCCCGTATGGTAAACGTCGGGGGTAAAGATGTATCGGAGCGCCGCGCAGTTGCAGCAGGGCGCATTCTTGTCAACGAAAGGACGTTTGAGCTCATTAAAAGTGGGGGCGTTAAGAAGGGCGACGTCCTGACCGTGGCCCAAACAGCCGGCATAATGGCCGCAAAGCGCGCTCCAGATATTATTCCCATGTGCCATCCGCTTCTATTGAACGGCGTTGATCTGTCCCTGACTTTGGACAAGACGCGGCTCTCCGTGGAGGTTCGGGCGGAGATTTCGTGCGAGGGTCGAACTGGCGTGGAAATGGAGGCTCTGACGGCCGTGTCCGTGGCGCTTCTGACCGTTTATGACATGTGCAAGGCCGTCCAGCGCGACATGACTATCACGGATGTGCGTCTGCTCTCCAAGAGCGGTGGTGTGCACGGTGATTTTACGAGAGAAGAGGGAGCGTGCGGCGAGTGAGGTTCACTGCGGCGGTCATCACCGTAAGCGACAAGGGCTACGGGGGCGAACGGACGGACAGGAGCGGCCCCGCGCTGGTCCGTATGCTTTCAGACGACGGGTGGCAGGTGACGTACACAAAGATAATCCCTGATGAACGCGAGGTTATCGAAGCGGAGCTCATGCGCTGTGCCGACGAACTTCGGGTTGGGTTGGTGCTCACGACGGGCGGGACAGGCTTTGCGCCGCGGGACGTCACGCCGGAGGCGACAAAGGCCGTTATAGACAGAGAGGCTCCCGGTATACCCGAGGCGATGCGCTCCGTCAGCATGAAGATTACGCCGATGGGTTGTCTGTCGCGAGCTGCCGCTGGAATACGCGGCAGTACGCTCATAGTGAATCTGCCCGGCAGCGAAAAGGCCGTCTGTGAATGTCTCGAGGCAGTACGGCTCTCGCTACGTCACGGCGTCGAGATACTCGGAGGAAAGACGGCTGAATGCGGACAACCCGTTGCGCGGGTCGTCGCCGTTTGCACAAGCCGGAACAAGGGGACACGGAAATATCCCGTGGACGAGGTAGAACTTCTACCGGAACACGGCATCGCCGGCGACGCCCACGCGGGGCAGGGCCTACGGCAGGTCAGCCTTCTCGGTGCGGAGAGTGTCGCTGCCGTGCAAGAACACGTGAATTTTAAGCTGGAACCCGGAGCGTTTGCCGAAAACATCCTGACGGAGGGAATACGTCTCTTCGATTTGCCCGTTGGCACGAGACTCATGATCGGCACGGCGCTGTGCGAGGTTACGCAGATAGGCAAGGAGTGCCATCAGGACTGTGCGATCCGCAAAGCCACCGGGGACTGCGTGATGCCCAGGGAGGGCGTTTTCGTCAGGGTTCTTGAGGGAGGACGCACGCGGGCGGGCGATACGATCAGGGTGATGACGCCGGGGGACGGTGCAGCTCGAAGTGCACTGGAGGCGAGCAGCGGCGGGGCCTGGAACGGGTCTTCTACCCCCGTTAAAACATAATGCTCACCGTGATCCGCGGAGCTGGCGATCTCGCCACGGGCGTCGCCATGCGTCTGATCCGCGCTCATATGGAGGTCGTCATGTTGGACACAGATCACCCTACAGCCGTACGGCGAACGGTCAGCTTCTGCGAGGCGATCCGCTTGGGGGAGACATCGGTAGAGGATATTCACGCTTTCTGCGCCCCTGACGCCGAACGGGCCCGTGCCATAGCCAGCCAGGGCAACGCAGCGGTCATGGTCTGCCCCGACGGAAGCGTCATAAAAGAACTGGCCCCTGACGCAGTGATTGACGCCATTATCGCCAAGAAAAACTGCGGCACCCGCATTACGGACGCTCCAATTGTCATCGGCGTAGGCCCCGGGTTTACTGTGGGGGCAGACTGTCATGCTGTCGTGGAAACAAAGCGCGGCCACACTCTGGGCAGAGCGTTTTACGAGCCTGGCGCGGCTGCGCTTCCCAACACCGGCGTACCGGGCACTGTTATGGGCTATGCGGCGGAACGGGTGCTGCGGGCCCCCTGCGACGGCGTCATCCTTCCCCGCCGCCAGATAGGCGATCTTGTGCGCGCAGGGGAGGTTGCCGCCGAGGTGGAGGGGAATCCGATGATCTGTGCGATAGATGGAATGCTGCGCGGAATGCTGGCCCCCGGAACGCGCGTAAAAAAAGACATGAAGGCCGGCGATGTCGACCCCAGGGGGGCGACGGCCGACTGCTTCCGCGTATCGGATAAGTCGTTGGCCGTCGGCGGCGGCGTCCTGGAGGCGCTGCTGCACCTTCGCGGCACGTCCTGTTGATGCTATGGCAGTCATGACCGCCGTCGTCGGCGCAGGAGGCAAGAGCTCATACATCGAAAAGCGAGCGGAAGAATCAGCCAGAGCCGGAATGAACGTGTGCATCACGACCACGACCCACATCTATAACATGCCTGACAGGCTGAACAGACCGGGCATGGGGGATGTCGTTTATCGCGGCATACCGGAGGGCGAAAAGCTGGCATATCCAGGCAGAGCGGAGCTCGTGCGGTTGTGCCGTGAGTTCGACGCCGTGTTCGTTGAGGCGGACGGGTCACGCCATCACCCCATTAAGATTCCTGGGGCGCATGAACCAGTCATTCCCCAAGAGGCCGGTGAAATTGTCGTCATCATGGGGTTCCACAGCATTGGCCGCCCCATCGGAGAGGTGTGCCAGCACCTGAGCCTTAGTGACGTTGACAAAATGAGGGCGGAGTTTCCTGGTCTCACCGCCGTCAGCCCGGTGACGACCGCCATGATCGATTTTATTGCGCATACCTATTACCTGGCGCCGCTGTCGACGTCCGAAAAATTCCGTAACGTCCCGATAACGTACGTGCGGAATAATTTTTTGTCGGCCCCCTCCGGCATGCCTGCCCAAGTCGGCAAGCGCGTTGCGCTGATTCTCATGACATCTGGCTTCTCTCAGCGTTTCGGCGGCCCTTGCAGCGCGAAGGCGCTCTGCGTTCCCGCATCCAACGGGAATAAACTTCTTTATCCCTTCTTGGGAAAGGAACTCTTTCGCCACGGGCTGGCGTCGCTCATTGGCGCAGGAGACAGCTTGCTGAAGGAAAACGGGATCGAATCCATGATTTTTTTGACGGAGGGGAACGGCCTCGAGGAACGTTTAAGCAGTGACGAGCGCGATAACGTCAAACTCGTCCCCAACCCGGAGCGTTCCGAGGGCGTCGCTGGCTCCATCCGATGGGGGACAGCAGCGGCGCAAGCGACGGGGTGCGACGCCGTGCTCTTTATGGCAGGGGATCAGCCAAACTTCCCTGCGGCGGACACAGCAAGGTTGGTGCGGGAGTTTCTTTGTTCCGGCAGACCCTTTGGGTGCGCTTTTTCGGACCATCCTGCCAACCCTGGAATCTTTGCAAGGGTGTGCTACAATGACCTCATGCGATTGTCTGGAGATGCGGGGGCGATGAGGTTGATAAAGAAACGCCCATGGATGGCATATTACTATGTCGTAAGCCCGGAGAAACTCCTTGACGTTGACAGACCGGACGACCTGCGGCATTTAATTTTGAACGGGGAACTACCTCCCCCAAACCCTCTTTAGCCTACTTTTTAGGAGATTGAGCTCATGAAGCTGCTGAAAACAGAGGATGCCGTTGGTCAGGTTCTCTGCCATGACGTCACTCAGATCATACCGGGCCTCTTTAAAGGGCCGGTGTTCCGCAAGGGCCATATCATCCGTGAGGAGGACATTCCCGTACTGCTGGACGTGGGCAAGGAGAATATTTACATCTGGGAGATGGACGAGGGCATGATGCACGAGAACGAGGCTGCGGAGGTTCTCTACGACATCTGCCGGGGCAGGTATATGCACCAGGGGGAAATAAGCGAAGGGAAGATAGAAGCCATAGCCGATATCGACGGGCTCCTCAAGGTGGATAAAAAACGCCTGAATATCGTGAACTCCCAGGGCGAGATGATGATCGCAGCACGTCACGGAAACTTCCCTGTGAAGGCCGGCGACAAGTTGGCGGGCATGAGGATCATTCCCCTGGTCATCGAGCGTGCGAAGATGGGGAAAGCGCGGCGGGAAGCGGGAGGCGCAATTCTCAACGTTTTGCCGTTCACTGCGAAGAGAGTCGGCATTGTTACGACAGGAAGCGAGATTTATAACCACCGGATAGAGGACAAATTCACGCCGGTCGTTATACAAAAGGTCGAGGAATATGGAGGAATCGTCATAGGCCAGCGGCTTTCGGGCGACGATGTGGACGCAGAGACCGGCTTTATTCGCGAATTCCTGGAGGCCGGCGCGGACATGGTGCTCTGCACCGGGGGGATGAGCGTGGATCCGGACGACAGGACCCCTTTGGCGATCCGCACCGCTTCGGATCACGTGATTTCGTACGGAGCGCCAGTGCTGCCGGGAGCCATGTTCATGCTGGCCTATAAGGGGAACGTCCCCATCGTAGGGCTGCCTGGCTGTGTGATGTACGCAAAACGCACGATTTTCGATCTGATTCTGCCACGCCTCATGGCCAATGACCCTGTGACGAGTGATGAGATAGATTCTCTCGGCGAGGGTGGTCTTTGCCTGGGCTGCAGTGTCTGCGTCTTCCCGAATTGCGGATTTGGAAAGTAAATGCTGAACGCCGGGACCATGGGATTTTTTGAAGCTCTGGACGAACTCAATTCCAACGCAGAAAACGTGGCCTTTACGGTGATCGAGGGCGAGGGATACGGCGAGAAGGCCCTGTTCTCAGGGGGGGCGGCGAAATATTTTTCCAATGACGACGGCTTTTTGACAGCCCATGCGGCGGACCTTACGGCGTGCCGCGAAACGGGCGTCTTTGACCTGGCCGGCTCGTCGGTCTACGGGGAGCTGATAGGACACGAAAAGGAGTTGATCGTCTGCGGGGCGGGACATGTGTCCATGCCAGTCATACGTATTGGGAAGATGCTGAACTTCCGCACAACCGTTATCGACGACCGCGCCCAATTTGCGAAAAATGCTGAGGCCGCAGGGGCCGATTCAGTGCTCTGCTCGCCATTTCATGAGGCTCTGGAGAAGATACGGGGCGGACAGGACTCGTATTTTGTGATTGTCACTCGTGGTCACCAGTGTGACGGCGAGTGTCTGCGCGCCATCCTTGAAAAGCCTTACGCCTACCTCGGCATGATGGGTTCAAACCGAAGGGTGCAGATTGTGAAGGAGGCGCTCGCCAGGGAAGGCCGCGACGTGACAGGCCTGCACGCGCCTATAGGCCTCGCCATCCATGCCGAAACACCTGAGGAGATAGCCGTTTCCATTATGGCAGAGATCATCCAAGTCAAGAACGAAAAAAAGAACGTGACGTACCCGCCAAACATCCTGCGGGACATTCTGGGGAAGGTTCACAACCCCTTGCCGGACCCAAAGGCGCTGTGCACCATTGTGATGAAGAACGGTGCCGCCCCAAGGGACGTTGGCGCCAAGATGCTCTGTAACGTCGAGGGAAAAACCGTTGGAACCATTGGCGGCGGCTGCACGGAGGCCTGGGTAACTCAGTGCGCAACAGCGATGCTTGAAGAGAATGACCCTGAGCCCGTTTTAGTCCATGCGGACCTGACGGCGGACGAAGCCGCGCGGGAAGGCGAGGTCTGCGGCGGCACGCTCGACGTGTGGGTGGAAGCCGTTTAAGGCCCGGTTCGGCTACCTCAAAGGACTGGTTGAAAGGAGGCGAGGCAATGAAATTCAGCTGAGAAAAGCGCGTGAATCAAGGCTCAAAGGACTTTATGAAATTATGAAAGACTGGGTGAAACAAATGAATTTCAAAACACTGACGGCGGTATTTCTGCTGCTCACGAGCACTCTTGCAGCGACTAAGGCCAGCGCGGCGGAGAGTGGAGCGAAGACGGAGCTTATCGTCTTCGCTGCCGCTTCAATGACCGAGACGATGACAAAGATTAAAGAATTCTACGAGGCCATGCACCCTGACGTGAACCTCGTCTACAATTTTGACTCGTCCGGAACGCTCAAGACCCAGATTCAAGAAGGCGCAGCCTGCGATATCTTCATTTCCGCCGCCCCGAAGCAGATGAACCAACTGGACGCCGCCGCAGGGAAGGAGGCCAACCCCGACGGCCTTGACTTCGTTGCGGATGGGACGCGGTTCAACCTGCTGGAGAACAAAGTGACGCTGGCCGTGCCAGAGGGAAATCCCAAAAACATCACGAGTTTTGAACAGCTGGCGAAGCTCCTGACCGACGGCAACGTCCTGCTTGCCATGGGCAACAGCGACGTCCCGGTTGGACAGTACACGCAGAAGATCCTGGCCCACTTCAAGCTGGACGAGGCTAAGCTGGCCTCGGATGGCAAAATCACCTACGGCACCAACGTGAAAGAGGTCACGACACAGGTGGCAGAAGGCAGCGTGGACTGCGGCGTCATCTATGCCACGGACGCTTTCAGCGCCGGCCTGACCGTTGTGGACAGCGCCACGCCTGAAATGTGCGGTCAGGTCATTTATCCGGCTGCGATCATGAAGAACAGCCGTCATATGGACGCGGCAAAGGACTTCCTGAAGTATCTGACCGGCGATGCAGCCTCCTCCGTATTTACAGGCGTAGGGTTCACGACGATTCAAAATTCGTAAGCCGGCATGGACTGGTTCCCGCTCTGGAACTCGCTGTGCATAGCCGCCATAAGCAGCGTCCTCGTATTCTTCTCCGGAATATTTGCCGCGTATTACACAGCGCGGCTGCCCAAGACGGTGAAGGGTTTCCTGGACGTCGCGCTGACGTTGCCCCTCGTCCTGCCGCCCACCGTCTGCGGCTATTTCCTCATTTTGATATTTGGGGTAAGGCGCCCGCTGGGGCGGTTTCTGCTGCAGTACGGGATTAAATTTGTCATGACGTGGTACGGCGGTGTGCTGGCTGCGACGGTTGTGGCCTTTCCGTTGATGTACCGGACGGCTCGGGGCGCCTTTGAGAGCTTCGACATGAACCTGGCCTATTCGGGCCAGACTCTTGGCTTGTCCGATACCTACATCTTCTGGCGCATCCGTATGCCGGCCTGCCGGCAGGGAATAATAGCCGGCTCCGTGCTGGCCTTTGCCAGAGCGCTGGGCGAATACGGAGCCACAAGCATGCTCATCGGCTACACGCCTGGCCGGACGGCCACTATCTCAACCACGGTGTACCAGCTCTGGCGGACAAACGACGAACGGGGCGCGCTGATATGGGTACTGATCAATCTGGCTATCAGCGCCGTCGTGCTTTTGGCCGTCAATATGCTTGAGGATCGGCAGAGACGGGTAGCCTGGTGCGGGGGCGCTTCGCGCTCCCGCACCAGGCAAATATGAAAGCGCGTGAGGAAGAGGAGTAGCGACGTGAGTCTTCTAGTTGATATTGAAAAAGAACTGGACGGTTTTCACCTGAAATCATCCTTTGAGAGCGGGGACGAGATCGTTGGGCTTCTGGGCGCGTCCGGCTCTGGCAAGAGCATGACGCTCAAGTGCATCGCCGGCATAGAAAAACCCGACAAGGGCCTCATTGTTCTGGATGAAACGGTTCTGTTCAACTCTGAATTGCGGATCAACCTTCCGCCGCAAAAGAGGCGGGTTGGCTATTTGTTTCAAAATTATGCACTGTTCCCCAATATGACCGTGCGTCAGAATGTGCTTTGCGGTCTGCGCTGGGAGCGGGACAGAAAAAAGCGTGAGGAGAAAGCGGCAGAGGCTCTCGATATGCTTCAGTTGACGAGTCTGGCAGGTCGCCGTCCCAGCCAGTTGTCCGGGGGCCAGGCGCAGCGGGTTGCGTTGGCGCGCATTCTTGTCAACCGACCCAAGCTTCTCATGCTGGACGAACCGTTCTCAGCGCTGGACAGTTACCTGCGGCTGAGGCTTGAGATACAGCTGCGGGATGTGCTGAAGGGTTACGGCCGCGGCGTCCTTATGGTAACTCACGACAGGAACGAAGTATCCAGAATGTGTTCCCGCGTTGCCGTGATTGACGACGGGAGGCTGTTGGCAATGAAGGACACGAAGGACTTCTTTGCGGACCCGGGGAGCGTACCGGCTGCCGTCTTATCCGGATGCAAGAACGTGGCGCCGGCCTGCCGGGTTGGAGAGCGCGAGGTCGAAGTTCCGGACTGGGGAGTCCGCTTCACGACGGAGGCTCCTGTGCGCGACGGCCTTACCGCTGTGGGAATCCGCGCGCACTACTTCAGCGCCGACTGCATGGAAAACAGGCGCAGGGTGCGCTTTACAGGCGAAATGGAGGAGCCCTTCGAGTGGGTTTTGGAGTTTCGTTTTGAGGGACAGTCTCCTGACAGCGAACCCCTGTGGCAGCGTCTGCCTAAGGACAGAAGACCAGGCTTTCTTCCCCATGCGTTGGGGGTGGCACCGCGCGACGTGCTGCTGCTTTACGATGGAACTGGCCTTCGCGAATGAGCGTTCAGAGCCATGCTTTGACGCCTGCCTCCTTCAAAAATCGCCGCAACCGTCGCCCGCCCCTCACGCGCTTCAGTGCCTTTCGCACCATGACAGCTTCTCGCCTGTAGAATGACGTTATCGCAAGAACAACGATACCACCCCTCCAGGCGTCTTGCAAATTATTTCACTTGTCTTTATAATACAATAGCTGATTGCCAGTCTTGTGTCGCGCTGAGAACGGCGCGTGGATCTGGCGTTCTTTTCATCTGTTTCCGTCTTGTCTCATTTACTTAAGGGGGGGCTTCTATGAGATATACGGACGTTGACGTTTCACGCATTCGGGACATTCTGCTGCGCCACACGGCTGACCAGACGAACCTGATACCCATCATGCAGGGGGTACAGGCGCTCTACAACTACCTTCCGCGTCCGGCGTTGGAGATGATCGCGGACTACCTGCACGTCAGCATCTCCAAGGTCTACGGCGTCGCAACCTTCTACGAGAACTTCTCCCTGAACGCGAAGGGGAAGCACATCATCCGCTGTTGCGACGGGACGGCCTGCCACGTCCGGAAGGGCGCCACGATCTTGGGGGCGATCCGGAAGGAGCTGGGCCTGACTGCGGCGCAGAGCACGACGGACGACATGCTCTTCACGGTGGAGATCGTCTCCTGCCTTGGAGCCTGCGGGCTGGGGCCCGTGGTGGTGGTGGACGACGAGGTCCACCCCACGATGACGGTGGACAAGGCCAGGGAGCTTCTGGAGTCCATTCGGGGGAAGGAGGCGAGGGCGGGATGACGCGCATCGCGAGCGTCCGGGAGCTGAAGGAGCGGCAGGCCGCTGCGGAAAGGGGCCTGGCCCTTCAGGACAAGAAGGTCGTCGTCTGCTGCGGGACGGGCTGCGTGGCCGGAGGGTCCCTCAAGATCTACGACCGTCTGAGAGAGCTCTGCGAGGGAGCGGGGCTGAGCGTTTCCGTGGAACTGGGGCTCGAGCCGGGGCACCGGGACCTTGGCATGAAGAAGAGCGGCTGCATCGGCTTCTGCGAGATGGGGCCCCTCCTACACATTCAGCCGCTCGACGTGCTCTACACGAGGGTTAGCCTGGAGGACTGCCAGGAGATCTTCGAGCGCTCTCTGAAGGGCAACGAGGTGGTGGAGCGCCTGCTCTACCGCGCGGAGGGCGGCACCTGCCGCACGGAGGACGAGATCCCCTTCTACAGGCTGCAGACCCACAACGTGCTAGAGTTCTGCGGAAAGATCGACGCGGTGGACCTGAACGAGTACATCGCGAGGGGAGGCTACGCGGCGCTGGGCAAGGCGCTCCACGACATGACGCCCGAGGCGGTCTGCGACGAGATCGACCGCAGCGGCCTCCGGGGCCGCGGCGGGGCCGGATTCCCCACCGGGAAGAAGTGGAAGTCCGTCCTCCGTCAGAAGGCTCCCAAGCACTACGTCGTCTGCAACGGCGACGAGGGGGACCCGGGAGCCTTCATGGACTGCTCCATCATGGAGGGGGCCCCTTACCGGATGATCGAGGGCATGACCATCGCCGCCTACGCCGCCCGATCCGACGAGGGGTACATCTACGTGCGGGCCGAGTACCCTCTGGCGGTGAAGCGCCTGCGGACCGCCATCGAACGGGCCACGGAGGCGGGGCTCCTGGGCGACGGCATCCTGGGAACGGACTTCAGCTTCAAGCTGCACATCAACCAGGGAGCGGGGGCCTTCGTCTGCGGCGAGGGTTCCGCACTGACTTCCTCCATCGAGGGCAACCGCGGCATGCCCCGCGTGAAGCCGCCCCGCACGGTGGAGCAGGGCCTGTTCGGGAAGCCCACGGTGCTCAACAACGTGGAGACCTACGCCAACGTCCCGAAGATCGTTCAGGAGGGCGCGGACTGGTTCCGGGGCATCGGCACGGAGGGCTCCCCCGGCACCAAGGCCTTCGCCCTCACCGGAAACGTGGTGAACACCGGCCTGATCGAGGTCCCCATGGGGACCACCCTCCGGAAGATCATCTTCGACATCGGCGGCGGCATCCGAAACGGCAAGAAGTTCAAGGCCGTGCAGATCGGCGGCCCTTCAGGAGGATGCCTGTGCCTCGACGAGCACCTCGACCTGCCCCTCGACTTCGACAGCCTGCAGCGGATCGGGGCCATGATCGGGTCGGGCGGCCTCGTGGTCATGGACGAGGACACCTGCATGGTGGAGGTGGCGCGCTTCTTCATGAACTTCACCCAGCGGGAGAGCTGCGGCAAGTGCGTGCCCTGCCGCGAGGGCACCAAGCGGATGCTTGAGATCGTGGAACGGATCGTGGGGGGCCAGGGCCGGCCGGAGGACCTGGACCTGCTGGAGGAGCTGGCGGACACCGTGAAGAACACGGCCCTGTGCGGGCTGGGCAAGACTGCGGCCAACCCGGTGACCTCCACCCTGCGCTACTTCCGGGACGAGTACGAGGCCCACGTGTCGGAGAAGCGCTGTCCGGCCAAAGTCTGCCAGAAGATGAAGCGCTTCGAGATCGACGCGGCGCAGTGCAGGGGCTGCACGAAATGCGCCCGGAGCTGTCCGGTCGGCGCCATCAGCGGCGTGGTGAAGGCCCCGCACCTCATCGATGACGGCAAGTGCATCCGATGCGGCGCCTGCATGGAAAACTGTCCCTTCGGGGCGATTCGGGAGGCGTGGTAAATGGGGACGATGATCATCAACGGACGGCCGGTGGAGTTCACCGACGAGAAGAACGTCCTGGCCGTCATCCACAAGGCCGGCATCGACATGCCGACGCTCTGCTACTACAGCGAGCTGTCCACCTACGGCGCCTGCAGGATGTGCGTGGTGGAGGACGCGCGGGGGAAGATCGACTCCTCCTGCTCCATGGAGCCGAGGGACGGGCTTGAGATCCGCACCAACACCGCCCGCCTGCTGCGCTACCGCAGGATGATCCTCGAGCTCCTGCTGGCGGCCCACGAGTGCGACTGCACGGTCTGTTCCAAGAGCGGTTCCTGCCGCCTCCAGATGCTGGCCCACCGCTACGGCGTGAAGCGCGTTCGCTTCGAGGACACGCGGGAGCGCCTGCCCCAGGACGAGTCCTCCTACGCGATCGTCCGCAATCCCAACAAGTGCATCCTGTGCGGCGACTGCGTGCGCGTGTGTCGCGAGATCCAGGGCATGGGGATACTGGACTTCGTCAACCGAGGCTCCGAGGCGCGGGTCCGTCCGGCCTTCAACGAGCCCATGATCCACACCCGGTGCATCAGCTGCGGCCAGTGCGCGGCGGTGTGCCCCACCAACGCCATCCGCGTCAGGCGGCACATCGACGACGTGTGGAAGGCCATCTTCGACCCCAAAAAGCGCGTCGTCGCCCAGATCGCGCCCGCCGTCCGCGTGGCGCTTGGGGAGCGCTTCGGCCTCGAACCCGGCGTCAACAGCATCGGCAAGGTCGTGGCCGCCCTGCGAACCCTCGGCTTCGACCACGTGACGGACACGACCCTCGGCGCGGACTTCACCGTCATGGAGGAGGCGGCGGAGCTGATGCAGCGGCTCGAGGACGGCGGGCCCTTCCCCATGTTCACCTCCTGCTGCCCCGCATGGGTGAAATACTGCGAGAACTGCGCTCCGGACCTCCTGAAGCACCTCTCCACCTGTCGCTCCCCCATGCAGATGTTCTCCCCGGTGATCAAGGCGTACTACGCCCAGGCGGAGGCGGACGGGCGGGAGACCTGCAGCGTGGCGATCATGCCCTGCGCGGCCAAGAAGATGGAGGCCGCGCGGGAGGAGTTTCGGACGAACGGCGTTCCGGACACGGACTACGTCCTGACCACTCAGGAGCTCATCGAGATGATCGAGGAGGCCGGCATCGACTTCGACGCGCTGGTGGATCTGGCCCCGGACATGCCCCTCGGCCTGGGCTCCGGCGCAGGCGTGATCTTCGGCACATCGGGCGGCGTGGCGGAGGCGGTGGTCCGCCGCTGTCTGAACAGCAACAAGCAGTACCTGTCCTCGGAGAAGATCGAGATGACCTCCATCCGCGGCTTCGACAACGTGAAGGAGGCCACCTTGACGCTCGCGGGCCAGGAGATTCGCATCGCCGTGGTGCACGGCATGAAGGACGCCCAGCAGCTCATCGCGGAGATCTTCGACGGCAGCCGAAGCTACCACCTGGTGGAGGTCATGTCCTGCAAGGGCGGCTGCGTCGGCGGCGCGGGCCAGCCCTACGGCCTGACCCCCGTGAAGCGGGAGCGCGCCTCGGGACTCTACAGCGCGGACAAGATGTCCGGCATCCGGAGCAGCGACGAGAACCCCATCATCACCTACCTCTACGAGAACGTCGTCAAGGGCCGCTCGCACGAGATGCTGCACGTACACCACAAAGTCCCCGAAGGGGAGCACGCCTGACGCGCGACGGGCCCGCGGCAACAGCCGTGGGCCCGTCTTTTCTACAGCTTGATCGTCCGCATCCTCGCGCCGAAGTGTTCGAGGTACTTCTTCAGGTCCTGCCACGACAGCCACACCGTCGCCGTGTTCTCGTTGGGGTGGACGCCCAGCCGCGGCTCCGTCGTCAAGCTGCGCTCCACGGCCACCTCCACGGCGTGCTCCTGGTCGTTCATCATCCCAAGGGGCGTGACGGACCCCTTGGAGAGCCCCAGGTACTTCGCCAGCCGCTCCTCGGAGGCAAAGCTGAGCTTCCCCGCGTCCAACTGCTCTCCGATGGACTTGAGGTCCGCGTGCCGGTCCGACGGCAGCAGCACCAGAAAGTGCTTCTTCCCCTTCTGGTCCCGCAGGAACAGGTTCTTCACCACCATCCCCTTCCCGGTCAGCCCCAGGGCCTCCATCTCCTCGATGGTGAAGACCGGCTCGTGCTCGTCCACCTCAAAGGACAGGCCCAGTTCCCTCAGCGCCGCGTAAACGTCGTCCCTCGCACCCAAAGCAAACATGCCCCTCTCCAAAATAAGATCGCCCGACGGAGCGCCCTCCGCAGGGCGCGTCTCCTTCCGCTATTTTACCATTGCGCCTCCGACCGCAGGTTCTGAGGCAGGCGACGGTTGGGATATAATGAACAGGTGGAGCAGCGCGCCCAGGACCCAACGCGGCCGGAGGGCGCGGCGATCGGTGCGGGGAGGTTCAAACGTTCAAATGGAAAAGGACCCTATGGAAGATGATCTCTTTGCGGAGCCGTCCGGGGACGGTGGAAACGAGGCGCCGGACCTGGAGGCCCTCCTTGCGGCCGCCGGAGGCGGGGACGCGGGCGCCCAGTACCGCCTCGGCAGGATGTTCTCGAACGGCCGGGGCGTGGCGCAGGACGCGGCGGAGGCCGCGCGCTGGTATCGCGCGGCGGCAGAACAGGGCGAGCCGAACGCTCAGCTCTGCCTCGGCGTCCTGTACGAGAACGGCCAGGGCGTAGGGCGGGACGTGGCGGAGGCCGCGCGCTGGTATCGCGCGGCGGCGGAAGGGGGCAGCGCAAGGGCCCAGTTCTACCTCGCGGACATGTACGTCTACGGCTGCGGCGTCGCGCCAGACGAGGAGCAGGCGGCGCGGTGGTACCGGGCCTCTGCGGAGGGGGGCTTCATGGCGGCCCAGTGCCGCCTCGGCTGGATGTCCGCCCACGGGCGTGGGGCGCCGCAGGACGACCGCGAGGCGGTGCGGTGGTGGCGCCTGGCCTCGGAGCAGGGCGATCCGGAGGCCACCTTGTGCTTCAGCGCCATGTGCGCGTCCGGGCGTGGCATAGACCAAGACGGAGGCCTGCCGCAGTGCGGGGCCGGAACGGAGGAAGGGTCATGGTGAGAAGAGAAAGGACCATGGAGGCTAGCGGGCTTGGAGGAGGACAGGGTCCCGCCTGGGTGCACCACGTCCTGTCGAAGGACGAGCTGATGGGGCACGGACGGCTCTACGCGCGCATCGTCCTACCGCCGAAGTCAAGCATCGGCTGGCATCAGCACGTGGGCGAGACGGAGCCCTTCTACATCCTGAAAGGAGAGGGCGACTTCATCGACAACGACCGGAGCGTCACGAGGGTGCGCGCCGGAGACGTCTGCCTCATCCAGGCCGGCCACTGGCACAGCATCGAGAACAACTCCGACTCGGACCTGGAGTTCATGGCCCTCATCTACAACGAGACGGGGCGGGACGCGCCCTGAGGGGCCCTACGCCTCCTCCGCACTCAGCACCTCGCCCCGCTCCACCAGCCGGGTGGCCTCCAGGCGCGCGTGGCCGTAGTAGAGCGCGGCCAGGATGCTGCTCACCATCCAGCCGGCGGGGTAACTCATCCCCATGCTCAGGGGCGTGTTGCTGACGTACCGGGACACGACGAAGAGGTAGCACTGGCGGAACACGACGAAGGAGAAGATCATCATCACCATGGGGACCTTGCTGTTGCCGGCCCCCCGCAGCGCTCCCGTGTACACCTGACTGACGCAGCAGAGCACGTAGAAGGGCGTCAGGAAGTGCAGGAACATCGCGCCGAACTCCACCACCCGCGGCTCCGGGTTGAAGACGGCCACCAGCTGAGGCGCCAGGGCCACGACCAGGGTGGAGGCCGCCAGCGTCACGGCGACGGCGCAGAGGAGCGCCGTGCGCACCCCCCGGCGGGCCCGGTCCGCCAGACCGCGCCCCAGGTTCTGCCCCACGAAGGTGGTGGCGGCCAGCCCCAGCGACTGCATGGGCAGGAAGATCAGCTGGTCGATCTTGTGGTAGGCCGTCCAGCCCCCCATGCAGTACTTGCCGAACTGGTTGATGTAGGACTGGACGAAGACGTTGGAGAAGGAAACGATGCCGATCTGCACCGCCGCGGGCACCCCCACCCGGACGATCTTCCACAGGAGCTTCAGATCGACCCTGAGGTCCCGCAGCGTGAGCTTCACGCTCATGTCCGTGCGCAGGAGGAGGGAGAAGGCCAGCAGGGCCGATATCCCCTGGGAGACGACGGTGGCGTAGGCCACGCCCCGCACGCCCAGGCCGAAGACGATGACGAGGACCAGGTCCAGCACGACGTTGACGAAGGCCGCCGCGACGAGGTAGTAGAAGGGGCGCCTGGAGTCCCCCACCGCGCGCAGGATCCCCGCCCCCATGTTGTAGAACAGGAGCCCCGCGATGTAGGAGAAGTAGACGTCCAGGTAGGCCATGGACTCCGGAAGGACGTCCTCGGGCGTCCTCATAAAGCGCAGCATGAGGGGCGTCATGGCCTTGCCCACGATCGTGAAGACGACGCTGAGGACGGCGGTCATCACCACGGCGGTCTGGACGGCGTCGTGGACCCGCTGGCGGTTTCCCGCGCCGTAGTACTGCGAGATGACGACGCCCGCGCCGCTGGAGAAACCCATGAAGGTGCCGATAAGCATGTTGATGACGGGCGTCACGGTCCCCACGGCGGAGAAGGCCTCGTCGCCCACGTAGTTCCCCACCACCCACGTGTCCGCCATGTTGTAGAGCTGCTGAAAGACGTTCCCCGCCAAAAAGGGCAGCGAAAAATAGAAGATGTGCCGGAACACGTCCCCCCGCGTCATGTCCGCGCCGCCCCCGCGCTGCGCCGCTCCCCGGACGCCGCTCACCGCCCTGCTCCGTCCCTCATCGCAAATCCCTCCGACAGCCGTTTCCTTCATTATTATTATGATACCCGCCGCGGCGAACCGCCGAAGCCGCAGAGCGAACTCCAGGCCCTGTCGCCTCATACCAATTCGCGTTTAATAGATTGCCTCCCCTGAAAGGGGAGGTGGCCCGAAGGGCCAGAGGGGTTGTTTTTCACGCTCGACAACACCCCCCAGCCCCTGTAGGGCAGCCCCCCTTGCAGGGGGGCCAACCCCTCAGTCTCGCCCCGTTGGGGCTCGCCAGCCCCCCTTACAGGAGGGCCAAAAGCCTGCCTTGCCTCCTCTGAAAGGGGAGGTGGTCCGAAGGACCGGAGGGGTTGCTTCATCAGGGGGGGCCAAGAGCACTAAGCATTTCTTTTAGCGCGATTTGGTATCAGCCCTCCCCTGCGCCTCACTCGTCCTCCCCAAGGATCTCCTTCAGCACCTTGAGGAGCTGCTGCATGTCCTCCAGCGAGCCCACCGTGATGCGGTTGTACTGCGCGAGGGCGGGGTGATCGAAGTGGCGCACCAGGACGCCCTTCTCGCGCAGCTTCAGGTAGAGCGCCCTGCCGTCCACCCGCGGATGCCGGGCCAGCAGGAAGTTCGCGACGGAGTCCGTGAGGTCGAAGCCCAGGAGGGCGAGCCCGTCCGCGGCGAAGCGGCGGCTCTCGCGGATGAGGCGGCAGTTGTTCGTCGTGTACTCCACGTCCGACAGGGCTCCCAGCCCCGCGGCCATGGTCACACGGTCGATGCTGCAGAGGTTGATGGAGTCCTTCACCCTGCGGAGGTCCTCGATCAGGTCCGGGTTGCCGACGCAGAAGCCCAGCCGCGCCCCCGCCAGGGACCAGGACTTGGAGAAGGTTCGGGTCACCAGCAGGTTCCCGTACCGATGGATCAGCGGCAGGCAGCTGGTGGCGCCGAAGCCCACGTAGGCCTCGTCGATGACGACGACGTTGTCCGGGGTGCGCCGCACGATGCCCTCCAGGTCCGGGATGGGCATGGCCAGGCCGGTGGGGTCGTTGGGGTTCGCGATGAAGAGGGTGCGGCCCAGGGCCATGTACTCCTCCGCGCGGATGGTGAAGTCCTCCTCCAGCGGAATCTCCTTGAAGGGGACGCCGTTCAGCTCGGCCAGCACCCTGTAGAGCCCGCAGGTGACCTCGGGGAAGGCGGCGGGGTGGTAGCGGTCGCAGAAGGCCATGAAGGCGAGGTTCAGGATCGCGGCGGACCCGCCCGCCACCAGCACCTCCTCCGGCGCCACGTCACACAGCTCCGCGATGCGGGTCGTCAGCCCCGTACAGTCCGGGTCCGGGTAGAGGTTCAGCAGGTTCGAGGCCTCGGAGGCGTACTCCACGGCCCTGGGGGATGGGGGGAAAGGCGACTCGTTCGCATTGAGCTTAAGGTATTTTCGATCCCGCGGCTGTTCGCCCGGAACGTAGGGCATGAGGCTCTTATACTTCGCGCTGAAAAAACGGCTCATGGAACAGGCCCCTTTCCTGGTATCGAACGAAGCAGGCGAACGGCCCCGCCTGCCGCTTCCCTGAAGGTCCAAGACGACACCGTTATTTTACCCGAAAAGGACGCAGTTTTCAGCCTTCCTGCACCCCGAAGCGGAAGAAGCGGAGCGGGAGGCCGTTCGCGGACACATCAGGCGCTGCGGGGACGTTGTTTGACAACGACAGCCTTTATCGGTACAATTTTGCCGCGGCTTTCGCTCAAGGCTGGAATTGCGGCGGCTCCCTGCGCAGGGAGGGCCGCGCCGCATTATCTTGATTTGGGAGGGGGCGCGGCTCGTTGTCGCCAAAAGGGGTTCATTTCATCGTGGAGGCTTCCGGATGTGACGAGACCATCACGAACGTCGTCCGTCTTCAGGACATCCTGGTGGAGGCCGCCAGACGGGCTCACGCTCAGGTCTGGTCCGTATCGTTCAACCGCTTTCCCCCGAACGGGGTGAGCGGCGTCGTGGTCATCAGCGAATCGCACCTCTCCGTACACACGTGGCCGGAGGCCAACTACATGGCGCTCGACATCTACACCTGCGGCGCCAGGACGGAGCCCATGGTGGCCGTGGAGTTCGTGCTGGCTCAGGTACACGCGCGGCACACGCACATCACGGAGATCACCCGCGGGCTGGACGACGACGACCGAATCTACTACCACTCCTTCATCACCTGGGAGGAGGACCTCAACGGCAGGAAGGCCGCGGAGGAGGGCTCCGCCGGTCAACCGAAGGCGTAGTCGTCGGGGAGCCGGTCGTCGGCTCCCCGCTTTTTTGCCGCTTTTGCGCTCATGGAGCTTATGGAAAGGGTGATCGCTTCTGGACAGGGACGGGACGCCGCTCAACGAGACGGAGCTGTTCCGGGGCATGGACGCGGCGGAGGTCCAAACGGCCCTGGAGGCCCTCTGCGCGCACGAGCGCCGCTACGCCAGGGGAGAAACCCTGCTGCGCGCCGGAGAGACGACGGACAGCATGGGGCTGGTGCTGGAGGGCAGCGTCACGATCAAGAGCGACGACGTCTGGGGGAACCGGACGATCCTCAGCCACGTCGGGCCGGGACAATTCTTCGCCGAGACCTATGCGTTCCTGAAGGGGTCCGTGCTCCTGGTGGACGTCTGCGCCAATGAGGACTGCCGCGTCCTGTTCTTTCGGCTTGACGGGCTCCAGGCCCCGTCGGGACATGCCGCCCCATGGCAGCTCCGGCTGTTGAGCAACCTCCTCACGATCTCCTCGCGCAAGAACCTCGCCCTGTCGGGCAGGAGCTTCCACACGTCGCCCAAGACCATCCGCGGCAAGGTCCTCGCCTACCTGCACTCCGTCTCCATCCAACGGCGCAGCGGGGAGTTCGACCTCCCCTTCGACCGCCAGCAGCTGGCCGATTACCTGAGCGTCGAACGGACGGCGCTCTCCAAGGAGCTGGGGAAGATGCGCGACGCGGGGTTGATCGCGTTCCACAGGAACCACTTCGTCCTCCTGTCCGGGGACGCCGGACCGAACCGGCCTTGAGGCAAAACGGCGCCAGACGCAGGCCCTGTGCCCGGCGCCAAAAGGGGCCGACCCGCCGCTACTGCACCGCGACCTCCGGATTCTTCTCGCCGAAGCGCTCCAGCAAAAGCGCGCCGATCTCCTCGCGGCTCTTGCCGAGCTTCTCCTGCTGCCGGATCGTCTTGTACGCCTGAAACAGCGTGGACGGCCCGATCTCCGAGCTGAAGAACCCAATCCCCTGATTCCACGCCAACAGCTCAAACACGTCGCCCAACGCCGCGGAATCGACCCCCTGCGCGTAGGCCTTGACCAGCTCCCGGCACGCCTGACGCATCCTCCCGGCGCCGACCGCGTTCGCCAGCGACAGGAGGAGCCGCGTCTCGTAGGGAAGCGTTCGCTTCGCGTCGTTCCACGTCAGGTCCCAAAAGTTCACCGCAACCCGGCCCAGCTCCTCGTCGATCAGCGGAAAGTTCGTCAGCGCCGCGGGGCGCATGGGGATCGTCCCATCCTCCCCGCGCACCTCGACGCGATAGAACCAGGCGTGAAACTCGTTCTCCGTCGCCCGCTCCGTGTGGTGCTCAAACCCCAGCTGTTCCATCACCGCGTAGAGCGGGATGGGCTCGAAGGTCTGGACGACCTCCAGCCCCGCCCCCACCGGAAGCTCCATCGCCTGCTTCTTCAGGCCGGGGAAGAAGTTTCCGGCCACTCCCCTCACGTCGATCCGCCTGAAGCCCGTCCTCTTGTCCTTCCAGTCCGCAAAGCTCATTTTTAGGTCCTCCCGTCCGGCCCCGCGGGGAGCCGACAAATTTTTCACGACGGGGACAGTGTACCCCACGTCCAACGTTCTTTGTGTTGTCGTAACCACTTCTGATACCAATTTGCGTCTAAAGGGAAAGAAAGGCCCCCCTGCAAGGGGGGCTGCCCCGAAGGGGCTGGGGGGTGTTGAGCCTGAGAAACAACCCCTCCGGTTCGCTGACGCGAACCACCTCCCCTGTCAGGGGAGGCAATCCGTATTAAACGCGAATTGGTATAAAACCAGCCGACAAAAAAAGGACCGCCTGACGGCGGTCCCCGCTTCTTCCGTTCCGTGCGGACTCAGGCGTCCTCGGCGTCCTCCTGCTGTGCCGCGCCGGCCTTTGCGTTCGCCCCCTTGACGCTGCGCTCGTTGGCCTGAATCTCGTCGCGGATGGCGTGGGGGTCCGGCATTTCCTTGATCTGCATCTCGTACTCGCCGGTGCCGGAGGAGGCGATGAAGAGGTCGCCGAGGTTCAGGACCCTCTGCGTAAGCGTCTGCGTCACCTCGACGGTGCGGATGCTGCTGTAGCTGATCTCGATGGACTTGCGGTTCAGGATGCCCTGGTCCAGCGCCACCTCGTCGGGCCGCACGGTGAGGGAGATGCTCGCACGCCGCACCACCATGTACAGGAAGATGGCGATGGCGACCACGGCCCACGCCGCCCACAGGACCCCCTTGATCTTCGCCTCGAAGGGCGCCAGGATCGTCAGGGCGATCACGACCACAGCCAGCAGGACGATCAGCGAGATGCTCCTGTAGAAACTCTTCCACGCGGGCCTGTAAATCTTCTCGTTTCCAGCCATACTCTCTGCCTCCCAAAAGGTCATCGATGACACATGATTTTCTATTATAGCAAAAACGGCTGAAACCTGCGGATCAAATCCCGCGTCCTCCCCTCAATATTTTTTGCATTTTGCGCCGTCCCGGCCCGAGCGGCCCAAATGCCGAGGCACCGCCCGCACTTAAAGCTGGATAACCTGGCGGAGACCTCCTGCGACACCATGCACACCAACGTGGAGATCGGCATGAAGGGCCTGAAACGCTCAGGCCTTCGCCTCTTCGCCGGAAGTTCTCCGCAGCCACCGACTGATGAGTTTTTTTGCACATTGCGAGTTTTAACGAGTTTTAAGTAGAACAACCTATTGTAAAATCACAGGCTTCGTAATTTACTCAATACATTGAAGTTTTTCGCCTTCTACAGTACCCCTCGCGGCTCCGGGGGCGGATGGGCAATGCCCTCCGAACAAATCCAGAGCCTGGCGTACCGACATCGATCCTGAACGGCAGAACGTTTTTAATGTGAAGGAGGTCCCTCATGCGCTACCGCACCCGAAGGCTCACGGCCCTGCTGCTGGTGTTTACCCTGGTCTTTCAGTTGCTGCCGATCCCCGCTTTTGCGAGTGGAAGCAGGGGACTTCCCTCGCGGGCGCAGCGTGCCGACGCCTCTGCACCCCAGAGCGAAAGCGGCTTCCTCCGTGCTTCGGCAGCCTCCGCGAACACGGTTGCCATCACCGCGCCGGCCGACATGGCCGTCGTCACGAAGCCCACGGAGGTCGTCGGCACCGCCATGGCCGAAGGCCTGACGAGGTACAGGCTGGCCTGTGCGCCGGTGCAGAAGAGAAACGACAGCGACCCGGAATATGCCCCGGCCTCCTACACCGTGTTTGCGGAGGGCACGCAGCCCGTGGACGGCGGCGTGCTGGGCGTGTTCGACCCCACTCTGCTGGTCAACGGCCACTACGTCCTGCGGCTTTCGGTGGAGGCCGGAGGCGCTACCACCACAAAGGAGATAACGGTCTCCGTGGAGGGGGAGCTGAAGGCGGGCAGCTTCTCGATGAGCTTTGTCGACATGGACCTCCCCATCCACGGGCTCCCGCTCTCGGTCATCCGGACCTACGACAGCAGGGAAAAGGACGCCATCGGCCGGTTCGGCTATGGGTGGGACATGAAGCTGTCCAGGGCGATGCTGTCGGAGAACGGCACGCCGGGGAAGAACTGGAAGATGGTCCAGTCCGGCGGCGGGTGGCTGAAGAGCTACAGGCTGGTGGAGGAGAAGCCTCACGAGGTGGTCGTCCACTGGGGCAACGGCAGGACGGAGAAGTTTGCGCTGGAGCTCCTGCCAGCGCAGTCCATGCAGCCGATCCGCTGGGTCAGCGCGACCTACCGGAACACGAGCGGCGGCAAGTCGACGCTGGCGCCGCTGGGGCAGTCGACGGACCTGTTGTACCAACAGAGCAAGGGTGGGGTCTGCGACTACGACCTGGAGCCCTATAACCCACAGCGGTACGAGCTGACGGCAGTGGATGGGACCGTTTACGTCTTCAACGACCTCACGGGTCTGGAGAGCGTCACGGGGACGAACGGCGAGGTTGTCACGATCACGGACGACGGGGTGACGCACTCGGACGGCAAGTCCATCGTCTTCGAGCGGGACGGGCTGAAGCGGATAACGAAGATCAGCGGTCCGACGGGACACGCCGTCACGTACCGCTACGACGCCGAGGGCGACCTGGCCTCCGTGACGGATATCGGCGGTCAGGAGACGACGTTCGGGTACGACGGCACACATTACCTGACGAGCCTCACGGACCCTCGTGGCGTGCAGGTTGCACGGAATGAGTACGACGAAGCGGGGCGCCTCATTGCGGTGGTGGACGCGAGCGGTCGGCGCATCTCGTACGCGCACGACCTGGACGCGCGGCGTACGGTGGTGACGGACCGTCTGGGCAACACGACGCTTCACGTCTACGACGAGCGGGGCAACGAGGTGTCCGTGACGGACGGGAACGGGCACGTGACGACGCACACCTACGACGAGAACGGGCGCCTGGCGACGACGACGGACGCGCTGGGGAACACGACGCAGTACCGTTACTCGGCGGACGGCCGCCTTCTTTCGATGACGAACGCGTTAGGCTTGAAGGTGGAGAACGCCTACACGAGCAAGAACGAGCTGATGACGGTCCACGCCTTCGGGGTGAAGCAGGCGGACTTCTCCTACGACGCCGCCGGCCAGATGACGCGGGCGACGGACGCGGTGGGGAACGTCCGTCAGTACGACTACTACGGCAGCGGGCGCCTGAGGAGCATCACGGACGGGATCGGGGCCGTCATGCAGTTCACGTACGACGGGCAGGGTAACGTGCTGTCCACGACGAATGGAGCGGGAGAGACGGCGACGTTCACGTACGACGCGGACGGCAACGCGCTCTCGAAGACGCTGACGCGCCGCGGGGAGAACGGGGCGAACAAGGTCCTGACGGAGACGTACCAGTACGACGTATACGGGAACGTGACGAAGACGGTCTACGCGGACGGGACGTTTACCGGGGCGGAGTACGACAGCGTGGGGAACCGAACGGCGGTGACCGATTCGTCCGGCCGTCGGACGACCTTTGAGTACGACCTCTTCCGGAACCTGAAGAAGGTCAACTACTACGACGGGACGACGGAGCGGTTCGAGTACGACGCGGAGCACCGAAACGTGCGAGCGACGGACCGTTACGGTCAGAGCGTGGCGATGGCGTACGACCACGTGGGGAACCTTGTGAGCAAGACGTACGCGGATGGGACGACGGAGCGCTTTGTCTACGACGCGAAGGACCGTCTGACGACGAAGACGGACCGGGGTGGCGGGGTCACGACGTACACCTACGACGCGATCGACCGGAACACGGCCATCACGGACGCGCTGGGGCAGCGGACGGAGTTTGTGTACGACGAGCGCTCTCAGGTGTCGCAGGTGAAGGACCCGCTGGGGAACGTGACCCGGTACGAGTACGACGCCAACGGGAATCGGACGAAGGCGACGCTGGCGAACGGGAGCACGATGACGAGCGCGTACGACGCGCGGGGTCGCATCGTCAGGCAGACGGATCAGAACGGGCACGTGACGACGTACCGATACGACGGCCAGGACCGCCTGACCGGGGTTGTCGACGCGCTGGGGCAGGAGTGGGTCTACCGCTACAACACGGTGGGCGAGCTGACGTCGGTGACGGACCCTGCGGGGAACCGGATGGCGTACGAGTACGACGACCTGGGGCGTCTGGTGAAGACGGTGAATGCGGCGGGGCAGGAGAAGCGGAACGCCTACGACAGCCGCGGGAACCTGGAGTCGGAGACGGACTTCTCCGGGGTACGGAGGCAGTACGGCTACGACGGCGGCGACCGTCTGCGCCAGATCACGGCGGGGAGCCGGACGGTGACGTTCACCTACGACGGGTCGGGGCGGCTCGAGGGGGTCTCGGACGAGAACGGCGTGACGCGCTATCGCTACGACGCAGTGGGGCGCCTGTCCTCGGAGCAGAAGCCGGATGGGTCGATCCTGTCGTACGAGTACGACGGGGCGGGCCGGGTACGCAGGCTCACGACGCCCTGGGGCAGCACGGTCAGCACCTACGATGCGCTGGGTCGTCTGGTAACGGTGACGGACCGGGCCGGTGCCATCACGAGCTACGAGTACGACGCGAACGGGAACCGGACGAAAGCGACGTACTCCAACGGGCTGACGACGGCCTGGGAGTACAACGTGGTGAACGCGCTGACGCGGGAGCGGATCACGGACCGGGGCGGTTCTCTCGTTGGGGAGTACGTCTACACGGTGGGCAGCGCGGGCGAGCGCCTGGGGGTTCAGGAGATCGGCCGGAGCGGCAACCGCACGGTGACGTACGCGTACGACGCGCTGTACCGCCTGACGGGTGAGACGGTGACAGAGAACGGGACGACCAGCGTCAAGAGCTATGCCTACGATGCGGCGGGGAACCGTGTCACGAAGAGCGTGGGCGGCGCGACGACAAGCTATACCTACAACCGCCTGAACCAACTGACGGGCGAGACGTCCGCGTCCGGCGACGTGACCTACACCTACGACGCGGCGGGGAACCGGACGAAGAAGGTTTCGGGGAATCGGACGACGACCTTCGCGTACGACGAGTTCAACCGCCTGACGCGCGCCACGGTGCAGGAGGGCGCGAACGTGGCGGTGGAGGAGTACGGTTACGACTGGCGCGGCAACCGCATCCGGAAGTCGCGGGAGGGCGTCACGGTCCGGTATCTGGTGGACGCGAACCACTGGATATCCCACGTGGTGGCGGAGACGGACGGCACGGGAGTGCCCCTGGCCTACTACACCCGCGGCGGGGACGACCTGATCTCCATGGAGCGGGGCGGAGCGAAGCGCTGGTACCTGGTCGACGGGCACGGTTCGGTACGGATGCTGGCGAACGAGTCGGGCCAGGTGACAGACCGCTGGACGTACGACGCGTGGGGGGAGACGACGTCGCGCACGGGCGTGACGGAGAACGACTACCAGTACGCGGGCGAGCGTTTCGACCGGACGACGGAGCTGTACCAGCTGCGGGCGCGGTACATGGACCCGAAGACGGGGACGTTCCTGAGCCTGGACCCGCACCAGGGGAACCGGCAAGACCCGCTGAGCCTGCATAAGTACCTGTACGCCAACGCGAACCCCGTCAACAACACCGACCCGACGGGGCTGTTCTCGCTGGGAGAAACGACGAGTTCGCTGTTTGTTCTGGACATTTTGAATGGCACGGTTACGCTGAACTACGCACTGGCATTCCAGATGTTGATGAACGCAGCCCACGCTGCCAACGTCTCGTATTCAATAACGGCACTGGTCACGGCTGCTCTGACGGGAAAAACCGAAGGGGTCCTGCCTGCAATAGCGAATGGGCTTGTATCAATTGCAAGCTTTTCCAGTATCTGTGAATCGCATCTTGCAATGCAGATACTTACGAAAGCTCTTGCAGCGTATGGAGCAAACGAGAGCTTGGAGGCTTTTCTGAAAGCTGTTCGGGACGACGACGTTCCCAAAATGCTGTTATACGGTCTGCAGTTTTCGTTGGACCTTGCCGTGCTGCATGAAAGCTGCTTTGACGGCGACACGCTGGTGGCGACGGAGGCGGGGTTCAAGCGCATCGACGAGGTTCAGGCCGGGGACCGGGTGTGGTCGTACAACGCCGAGACCGGCGAGAGGGCGTTGAAGGTCGTCAAGGAAGTATTTGTCCGGGAGAACGACGAGCTTCTGCACATCGAGACGAGCCGGGGCGCCATCGATGCGACGACCAACCACCCGTTCTACGTCGTGGGCAAGGGCTGGGTAGCGGCGGGCGACCTGGCGGTGGGAGACTGCATCCATGCTATCTCCGGTGACGCGGGGGTTGTGACGGGGCTGGAGCTGGAGAAGCTGGACAAGCCGATCTCTGTCTACAACCTCGATGTCGAGGACTTCCACTCCTACTTCGTCGCCGGCGGCGTGCTGGTGCATAATGTATGCGTAGAAGGAAGAGGTTCGACCGGCCGTACTGAGCCGAGGAACTTGATGGAGGAAATGGCTTATGAGGCAGCAAAAGAGTATCCATTTGCCGAACACAACGGAAGGTCCCTTAAATTTGTGAAGGGCGATCTTGAAGACCCGAGGTGGAAAGGTTGGCAAAAATGGCAAGCTGTCTTTAAGAGCAATAATGGCAAAATAGTTAATATACATTTTGTTTATGAACCCATGAAGCAATTATTTGATGACTTCAAGTTTAAGAATTAATTCCACCTTAAAAAGATGAGGGATGACAAGAAAAGGTTCCATGAATGATGTATTTGTTTAGAGCAAAACTAGATAACAGAGGCAATTAAGAAGACCATTACTTATAGCTTGTTTCCCAATTTACTGGTGGTCCTCGAATAGAGACCCACCAGTAATTTTATGGTCTGTGAAGATTAGTTTTGAGGATGGGAGGCAGAGGAAATGCTGGTTAAATACTCAAGACCATTTAAGTCGTATCCGTTTAACGTGATCTCATTGTCAAAGTCTTTCTCTGAGCAATTGGTTAAGGAGAAAGTTTATTTGGTAATTGAAGCGAGTTTTGACTTCAGGATAAACAAGTACTCTGAAGTACTGGGGGCCTTTTACAGAATTATTGATGAGGGGGGGACACCGGCAATTTATAATGCTGATGGTTTTGAAATCGTTTCAGGGAACCTTGATGGATACTATTTGGCGCAAAACAGAAATGATTATATAATAATGACTCATAAATTGATTTTTGAAGCAAACCCAGATAAATTTTGGGACACATACTTTGAGAGCACTACTAATGAGGGGAAAAACCTATTGAAGAGTGTGATAAAAGATTTGGCTTCCAAGGAAAATATACCAGAACCAATACTGGAATAGAGGAGAAGTTCATGCCCCAGGCGATATTAGGACGTAACATAACAGTCAGCTGTTTTTCTTTGCTGTCATTAAACAAATACTCGATCTAATAGCCTGGCACCTTGATAATCAATAAAAGGTATTGTGCCGCGATGCAGCAGGGCGCGAACGTGGCGGTGGAGGAGTACGGCTACGACTGGCGCGGTAACCGCATCCGGAAGTCGCGGGCGAGCGCTTTGACCGGACGACGGAGCTGTATCAGCTGCGGGCGCGGTACATGGACCCGAAGACGGGGACGTTCCTGAGCCTGGACCCGCACCAGGGGAACCGGCAAGATCCGCTGAGCCTGCACAAGTACCTGTACGCCAACGCGAACCCCGTCAACAACACCGACCCGACAGGGCTGTTCTCGCTGGGAGAAATGACGGGTTCGCTGTTTGTTCTGGACATTTTGAATGGCACGGTTACGCTGAACTACGCACTGGCATTCCAGATGTTGATGAACGCAGCCCACGTTGCCAACGTCTCGTATTCAATAACGGCACTGGTCACGGCTGCTCTGACGGGAAAAACCGAAGGGGTCCTGCTTGCAATAGCGAATGGGCTTGTCTCAATTGCAAGCTTTTCCAGGATCTGTGAATCGCATCTTGCAATGCAGATACTTACGAAAGCTCTTGCAGCGTATGGAGCAAACGAGAGCTTGGAGGCTTTTCTGAAAGCCGTTCGGGATGACGACGTTCCCCAAATGTTGTTATCCGCTCTGCAGCTTTCGTTGAACCTTGCCGTGCTGCATGAAACCTGCTTTGACGGCGACACGTTGGTGGCGACGGAGGCGGGGTTCAAGCGCATCGACGAGGTTCAGGCCGGGGACCGGGTGTGGTCGTACAACGTCGAGACCGGCGAGAGGGCGCTGAAGGCGGTCAAGGAGGTCCTCGTCCGGGAGAACGACGAGCTTCTGCACATCGAGACGAGCCGGGGCGCCATCGATGCGACGACCAACCACCCGTTCTACGTCGTGGGCAAGGGCTGGGTAGCGGCGGGGGACCTGGTGGTTGGGGACGCGATCCAGGCGCTCTCCGGGGATGCAGGGGTTGTAACGGGACTGAGGCTTGAGAAGCTGGAGTCCCCGATCCCCGTCTACAACCTCGACGTCGAGGACTTCAACTCCTACTTCGTCGCCGGCGGCGTGCTGGTGCATAATGTATGTGTTGCAAAAGAGGGGAATCTCCGTGCAGATGTACAGAAAGGCGGAGAACCTAATCATTTTAGGGGACATGCTCATATTCGGGAAGCCGGAAAGAAAGTTGCATCTATTGATGAACTAGGCGAAGTAGTAGTTGGAAAGCTGAGCGTAAAAGCAAAAAGATTTGTCGATAAATACTCACAGCAGATTAAAGATGGGATAAAGGAGTGGTATTATGCTCGGTAAAGTAACTCTTGGATCAGTAAAATCGATAACGTTGAAAGAGATCATGAAAATGAGTGATGCGGAAATGAACGTTGTATGTGATGCACTCTTTAATGATGATTACAATGACGAGTGGTTTGAGCAGGCAGGGCGGGAAAGCAGCAGAGAGACGCTGTTAACGCTGATAGAAAAGAGCTATTCATTATGTGGCGTTGTGGGTTTTCTGGACACCCTTTTACACTATGTCAACAGCAAGGCAGTTACTGATGATGTATTTCAGAAGATCATCAAGTATCCGTCCCGCAGCACACGTCGATCGCTTATGATTTCACTGGCGCATAGTCAAATTGCGATCTATCAGCTTGAATATATCTGCAGCAAGCAAATTTGCACCGAGGCATTTTGCCAATTGGCTAACATCATAAATACAGACAGTAATTTTACCATTACAGATTTGGAACATTTACTTAACAACAGTAAGAAAATGGTCAAAGAAGTGGTTCCTATCGAGGAATATCTTATGGATGATCGCATCTCAAACGAGAAGAAAAGTATGCTGAAAGAATGGTGGAAAAACCTGGAGCATGCTAAGAATATTCATGATCTGTTGTGACCGATTGAGTATCCCCCCGCTTTAGCTGTAAGGGAACTTATATTGGTCTCACAATAAAGCTTTTAATTTCTTGATAAAGTACCTGAAAGAATTGAAGAGAAGCTCATGAAGCAGGCATTTCAATGACGTAGCAGAACGGTCAACTGTTTTTCTTTGCTGCCATTAAACGAATGTCAATCTTAAAGTCTGGCACCTTGATAATCGAAATAAAGGTATTGCGCCACGGGGCAGGAGGGCGCGAACGTGGCGGTGGAGGAGTACGGCTACGACTGGCGCGGTAACCGCATCCGGAAATCGCGGGCGAGCGCTTTGACCGGACGACGGAGCTGTATCAGTTGCGGGCGCGGTACATGGACCCGAAGACGGGGACGTTCCTGAGCCTGGACCCGCACCAGGGGAACCGGCAAGATCCGCTGAGCCTGCACAAGTACCTGTACGCCAACGCGAACCCCGTCAACAACACCGACCCGACGGGAATGTTCTCGTTTGGCGGGATGTTGGGCGGCCTGGCCGGCCACGGCATCCTCTCCACTGCGGGGGGATTGAATTTCCTGACGGCGCTTAGGATGCTGCAGAAGGCGGGGTATGGCATCCAGTTCCTGTGCGCGATGAGGAGCCTTGTCGTGGCGATGATGACGGAGGACTCGGAGCAGTTTCTGCTTGCGCTGAGCAACGGGATCGTGTCGGTCGCCGGGATGATCGGCATCTGTGAAACGCACGTTGTGATTCAGACGCTGACGAAGGCGCTGGCTGGGTACAGCGTCAAGAAAAACTTCGAGGCATACCTTGAGGCGAGGGCGAATAACGACGTTGCGGGGATGCTGGTTGCGGGTCTGAATATCGCGATGGACCTGGCCATGATTTTCTGGCCGAGCTGCTTTGACGGTGACACGCTGGTGGCGACGGAGGCGGGGTTCAAGCGCATCGCCGAGGTTCAGGCTGGGGATCGGGTGTGGTCGTACAACGTCGAGACCGGCGAGCTGGCGCTGAAGGCGGTCAAGGAGGTCCTCGTCCGGGAGAACGACGAGCTGCTACGCATCGAAACGGGCAGCGGGGACGTCGACGCGACCACCAGTCATCCGTTCTACGTTGTGGGCAGGGGCTGGGTTGCCGCGGGAGACCTGGTGGTTGGGGACAGCATCCGGGCGCTCTCCGGCGACGTTCGGACGGTGACGGCACTGAGGCTTGAAAAGCTGGAGTCCCCCATCCCCGTCTACAACCTCGACGTCGAGGACTTCGATACCTACTTCGTCGGAAGCGGCGTGTTGGTGCATAATGGGTGTAAAGAAATACGTAATGATGACAGAGCTAATAAGGTTGCGCAGACTGTTAATTATGATAGTGCTGAATTGCTAAAAAAAGACTATGTTAAAAAAGCATCAAGTCAATATAATATGGCAATTGACGAACATACACGAGAAATTCTACTGGTGAGGGTTATCAAGGGAAGTAAGGGTAAAAACGCAATACCAGTACATACGGGGTTATACTATCCAAATAAATGACTTAATTCTGGAAATGACATAAGCTTGATTTGAATCACATAACCTTAGGCCATTGGGCGTTAACTGAAGCGATAAGGCAGGTATTGAGCTTTTGCCTACCTTAATTTAACAGCACGGGGTGAACTATATGTATCCTACAATCAAGGTTATTTTTAGCATCGTTTGCGCGTTTCCCATGGATGTCATTACTGACTTATTAGGGATAGCACCTAAAAAAGGTAAGCAAACTGTAGCAATACCAGAGCCGTTTTACTACTGGTATATAGAAACCGATAAATCGTTTTGCAGGTGTTTGGAGGAAAAATTTGATGAAATGATCTCCATGCTTGGCTCTAAGGTGGAGGTGCTTCAGCAACTAGTCAAAGATTATGAAATTGATGTAGTTTTTGATGGCATTGTAGTGATGGAGGACGGCGACGCGCCGGAGTTATGCTTTTCAAAAGAAACAATAGCCCTTTTGGCTTCGCTGAATGCTGAATTTGGAATTACTCTCTACAAACCTTGATTTTTAAGCGAAGGGGATTTTTTGGCTCCTCGCCTTTTTAAGCTTTCCTGCGATGACGTCGATGACGTTATGAACGACGATGGAAAAGGAAATTGAACAAAACTACAGAGTCTCCGAATTCTTGACAATCGAATAAGAGTTATTGTTTTGCGGTGCAGGAGGGCGCGAACGTGGCGGTAGAGGAGTACGGCTACGACTGGCGCGGCAACCGTATCCGGAAGTCGCGTGAGGGCGTCACGGTCCGGTATCTGGTGGACGCGAACCACTGGATATCCCACGTGGTGGCGGAGACGGACGGCACGGGAGTGCCCCTGGCCTACTACACCCGCGGCGGGGACGACCTGATCTCCATGGAGCGGGGCGGAGCGAAGCGCTGGTACCTGGTCGACGGGCACGGTTCGGTACGGATGCTGGCGAACGAGTCGGGCCAGGTGACAGACCGCTGGACGTACGACGCGTGGGGGGAGACGACGTCGCGCACGGGCGTGACGGAGAACGACTACCAGTACGCGGGCGAGCGTTTCGACCGGACGACGGAGCTGTATCAGCTGCGGGCGCGATACATGGACCCGAAGACGGGGACGTTCCTGAGCCTGGACCCGCACCAGGGGAACCGGCAAGACCCGCTGAGCCTGCATAAGTACCTGTACGCCAACGCGAACCCCGTCAACAACACCGACCCGACAGGGCTGTTCTCGCTGGGAGAAATGCTTGGCGGCCTGGCCGGACATGGCATCCTCTCCACCGCGGGGGGATTGAATTTCTACGCAGCGTTGGGGGTGCTGGTGCCTCGTGCGGGAGCAATTGTAATTCTGTCTGTCATCAATTACATTACACTGGAAACGATCCTTAATGGTCATATCTTAATGTCCGATCTCCTCAGGGAGATTGACCTGACATTAGTAAAAGCATTTTTAGACAAAACTGTAAGGGAGGTTTTAAAAGAAAGGCTGGGAAGAATTAGACACGCTTTTCGACCCCCGGGCGGTCCAAGTTGGGATGATCCAGTTCTACTTGATATGACGATAAGGGAGGTGCTTAAAAAAGCACAGTCTGGAGCGAGAGCCTGGCGGAACATTTGGAAGTTGTTGATTGACGGGCGCTTCAAAAAATAAGGAGGCAATCATGGAGCAGTTTATAAGATTTCTTAACATGCTTGAAGAGAAAAGCATTTACTATCGGCTCAACAAAGTTCGACCAGTAGGTGTAATGGTAGAAATAGCAATTCCTGGAGAACGCTGGGAAGTCGAGTTTCAAGATGATGGTTCTATAGATATCGAAAAATTTAAAGGCGATGGAGAGACCTTTACGTGTACAGATCTTAATCAATGTGAAGAAATTGACAAACTTATTGAAGAATGTTCTGACTAAAACTGATTGAGTGATTCCCGGCTCTGCCGGGAATCACGATAAAAGACATAACGTAATAGACCGGCGAGAGGGCGCTGAAGGCGGTCAAGGAGGTCCTCGTCCGGGAGAACGACGAGCTGTTGCACATCGAGCTTGGCAGCGATGACGTCGACGCGACGACCAGCCACCCGTTCTACGTCGTGAGCAGGGGCTGGGTAGCGGCAGGAGACCTGGCGGTTGGGGACGCGATCCAGGCACTCTCCGGGGATGCGGGGGTTGTAACGGGACTGAAGTTTGAGAAGCTGAACAAACCGATCTCTGTCTACAACCTCGACGTCGAGGACTTCAACTCCTACTTCGTCGCCGGCGGCGTGCTGGTGCATAATAGGTGTGGGTACGCAAAGCATCATTCGATCCCTAAATACTTGGGTGGAGATCCTAAACAAACGTTAACAGAACTTCCAACAGAGGTTCATCGTAGTATCCATGCCGCTATAGATAGTTTTGAAAATGGAAAATTTTCAAGATGGCTTGGTGGAGGGCACTTCACAAACCTTCTCAAAACGGATCCCACTTTTAAGAACCAAGTCATCAATGCTTTAACAGAAATTTATAAAAAATATGAGAGTCATTCTGGACTGATGGAGGATTTTCTGAAGAATGCCGAAAAATATCTCAATAGTTATTTAAGGGATATTCGAGAGAAAACTCTAGTCGCAAACATTCTCCTTCGAATCCTGTGGTCCAGATCAGTTTAATTTTAGATGCATAGTTTTATCAAGACTGAAGAAACAACGTCATTCAACCTCATACCCTGTCTTTATTTTTTATATTGAGAAGTCAGGGTATGGAGTTGCTCAGGCAGGTATTTGGAGGAGATTTTGTTCATGACAAGTCCGGAAAAATTTGTGGAGCTTTGCAAATACGGTTCTGTGCAACAGGTTCGGGAAGCAATTCAGACAGGTATCTGTATCGATGCCAAAAACCAGAACAACCGGACGGCTCTAATGGCAGCCGCAGAAGAAAATTTGGACCCTGAAATCATTAACATGCTGCTTCAGGCTGGTGCGGATGTCAACGCAAAGGATGAGGATGGCAATACCTCGCTGATTCTGGCGGCAACAAGGAATTCAAATCCCAAGGTTGTCGACACGCTAATCCAAGCTAGTGCAGATACTGAGACGAAGGATAATTACGGTGGTACGGCTTTGATTATGGCCGCGATGAAAAATATAAATCCAGAAATTGTCAAAGTTCTTCTTCATGCAGGAGCGGACGTCAATGCGAAGGACAAACGTGACAAAACAGCTTTGATGCATGCTGCAATGAACAGCACCCCTGAGATTATCAAAATTTTGCTTTTTTCCGGTGCGGATATTGAAGCAAGAGATCAATACGGTAAGACAGCGTTGATGTATGCTGCAAGAGACGGCACCCTTGGTGCGCTCAAGGTATTACTTGAAGCGGGCGCAGACGTTCACGCAAGAGACGAAAACGACAGCACTGTACTGATGGCGGCAGTACAGTGGCTTTTTATAGACAAAAGGCCGGAAATTGCCGAGATCGTCAACCTCCTGATCCAGTCCGGTTCGGATGTCAACGCCCGGGATAAGGATGGTAATACAGCGCTGAAGATGGCCGCGAACTCCAAAGAGCTTGAAGTCGTCAATCTCCTGCTTGAAGCGGGAGCGGACGTCAATGCGAGGGATAAAGACGGCGCGATGGCGTTGCACTCTGCTGCATTCAATGGCACTCCTGGTGTTATCAAGGCGTTGCTTGAAGCGGGAGCTGACGTCAATGCTAAGGTAGAGAAGAGTTTTAATATTGGCATGACCCCGCTGCTATACGCACGATCCTCCAGAGCCGTCGAGGTGCTGCTCAAAGCTGGTGCGGATATTGAGGCCAGGGACGGATCCGGTTCTACGGCACTGGTGTTTGCGGCACGAGAGGGCAGGCTCGGCCTCATGAAGACGTTGCTTGACGCCGGAGCAAATCCCGACGTGAGGGATTCGTATGGAGACACGCTGCTGACGGTTGCTGCAGATAGTGCCCCCAACCCCAAAATTATCAAAGCATTGGTCGATATCGGCATGGATGTCGAGGCGAGGAACAACGATGGCATGACGGCGCTGATGATGGCGGCGAGATGGAACTCCCTTCGTATCGTGAAAACCCTGCTTGAGGTGGGGGCCAACGCGAACGCGAAGCTTGAAGCCAGTACGACAGCAATGACAACGGACACGGCAGATGGTGATATCTTTGCCGCTATCATCAATAACAAGACGACGGATGTCCCCGTAAGTGCAGGGACGACCGTATTGATGTTGGCTGCGTTGAATAGCCGGAAACCGGATGTTGTGAAGGCGCTGCTCGATGCCGGTCTGGACGTCAACGCACGGGATGAAGAGGGTCACACGGCATTGATGCTGGCCGCGAGGTGGAACACATCCAGGATTGTCGACACGCTGCTCGATGCGGGGGCGGATATCGACATAAGGGACACGGATGGCAGACGTGCTGCAGACTATGCGCAGGAGAACAAAAATTTAAAGAGCCGGTATGTTCAAACCCGTCTGGGAGCTGAGGCGGGAGGAATACGACAGTCTGACGAGGGTTCTGGGAAGGATGTGGCTCCAATGATGCAGTTCATTAAGAAGATGCTGAGAAAGGAAGGTTCGGACAGAAGCGCCACTGAATCGTACCGAAAAGCTGCGAACGAGGGAGATGCGGAGGCTGCGCGCAAGCTTGGGCTGCTGTATCACGAGGGAGATGGAGTGAGGCGAAACTACAAACAGGCTGCAGAGTGGTTTCGCAGGGCAATGGAAGGAGGCGACGCATCTGCGCCGCGCTACTTGGGTCTTATGTATGCGAATGGTAATGGAGTAGGTAAGGATTATGCAAAAGCAGCGGAGTGCTTTCGCATAGCAGGGGAGCGGGGAGATGCCTGGGGGCAGTACAACCTCGGAGTATTGTATTACGGAGGCGAGGGGGTAAAGCAGGACTACGGGAAGGCCGTGGAGTGGTATTGCAAGGCGGTCGAACAAGGTCTTGCCTCGGCAGAGTTCAACCTTGGCTTGATGTACGAACAGGGTTGCGGAGTGGCTCGGGACTATGCGAAGGCCGCGGAACTGTACCGAAGAGCGGCGGAGCAGGGAGACGCCGCAGCACAATGCAATCTTGGTTTCTTTTACAGTAAAGGTTGGGGGGTCAAGCAAAACAACATAGAAGCGGAAAAATGGTATCATAAGGCTGCAGAACAGGGAGACGCTACAGCGCAATGCAATCTCGGCCTGATGTATGAGAAGGGAAAGGGTGTAGAGCAGAATCATGAGGAAGCCATAAAGTGGTACCGTAAGGCCGCGAGGTTGGGGAACCCTGACGCACAGGCCAGGCTGGAATTGATAAATAAAACAAAAAAAGGCAAATAAAATTGATATAAGCCCTGCAACTTGACAATAAAATTTTACGCAACGCCGGCGAGCTGGCGCTGAAGGTCGTCAAGGAAGTATTTGTCCTGGAGAACGGCGAGCTGCTGCACGCAGGGGCTGGGTTGCTGCAGGCGACCTGGCGGTTGGGGACGCGATCCGGGCACTCTCCGGGGATGCGGGGGTTGTAACGGGACTGAGGCTTGAGAAGTTGGACTCCCCCATCCCCGTCTACAACCTCGACGTCGAGGACTTCAACTCCTACTTCGTCGCCGGCAGCGTGCTGGTGCATAATAAAAAGTATCCATCGGGTAAGGATTTTAATAGCTACGAACGAGATCTAAGTTTGAAGACAAACAAAATCTAATAACTGACATGATCTCTGAACTTAGCATTAGAGGTCATGTCAGCTTTAAGAGGGGAACGAAATTTGTATACAAGGATTATCGTCAGAAATAAACTTTTATTTCCAGGGAGTGTTCGCTCGAATGCTATAAGCTTGTTTCATGAATCAGTGGAAGAGCTGCTCCCAGCCTCTATTGAAGGGATGTCTGCACAAACAATATTGAGAGAGTTGTTTGAGGACGAAATTGAAACCTGTGATATCCCCAGCTCTATGCTTTATCAGAAATTTTTATCGACCAAGTCAAGTTTTATGGAAAATGAAGAATTCCATGTGATGTATAGATTCAATGATGAATTTGCAATACGCTTAACGCACCATATAGATCTACACCATCTGGCTCTTTCGGATGATGAGTGGGGAATCTTGGCTTCCATTGTTCCGTGGCATTATGTTGACAGTTGTTGTTTTCTTGGCGATACATGGTGGGAAACTGACAATGAAATACTCGAGAACATAAATAAAATGACGGTAGTGAATTTTCTGAAACGATATAAAGGGTATTGAATGCCGAGTGGAATGATGAGTTCAGGAGAAATTCGTTGCTTCGGGTCTGTTCAACAGGTTCGCGATGACATCAATAGGGGGGCCGATGTCAATGCAAAAGACCAGGATGGTACGACGGTACTAATGATGGCAGTACAGTGGTGCAGAGATCTCGATGTCATCGATGCCCTGCTTCAGGCTGGAGCAGACGTTAACGCAAAGGACGCATGCGATATGACGGTGCTGGAGTATGCCATAGGATGGAATGCGAGCTATGAGATCATTGCACTGTTGGTCAAAACTGGAGCGAATGTTAATGCAAGGAATGAACACGGCCGAACAATGCTGATGTATGCTGTGTTATGTAATAGAAAGACTGCAATTCTCTCTACTTTGATAAAAGCTGGTGCAGATATTGACGCGAGGGATCATAACGGTCTGACCGTACTGATGTATGCTGCAATAAAGAGTATGGCTTCTGAGACTATTAACATATTGTTAGATGCCGGATCCGACATGAACGCAAAGGGCGAAGATGGTATGACGGCGTTGATGCTTGCTGCAAGGTGGAACTCTCCTGGTATCGTCGAAACGCTGATCGATGCTGGCGCAAATGTTGACCTGAAGGATCATGAGGGCAAGCGGGCCATTGATTATGCGCAGGTGAACGAGAGGATAAAGGGAACGGATACGCTCAAACGCCTGGAGAACGTGAGCAGGTAAAGCGAGCGCTTTAAGCAGCTTCGGTAACTTGACAATGGAATAGAATGTCTGTGACAGACTCGCGACGGAGGCGGGGTTCAAGCGCATCGACGAGGCCCGGTCCGGGGATCGGGTGTGGTCGTACAACGTCGAGACCGGCGAGCTGGCGCTGAAGGTCGTCAAGGAAGTATTTGTCCTGGAGAACGGCGAGCTGCTGCACGCAGGGGCTGGGTTGCTGCGGGCGACCTGGCGGTTGGGGACGCGATCCGGGCACTCTCCGGGGATGCGGGGGTTGTAACGGGCCTGAAGCTGAAGAAGCTGGACTCCTCCATCCCCGTCTACCATCCCCGTCTACAACCTCGACGTCGAGGGCTTCCACTCCTACTTCGTCGCCGGCGGCGTGCTGGTGCATAATGGGTGTGGAAAAAGTACTCCTGGTAATAATAAAGTCCAAAACAAACAAGCAAGAGATATTGCAAAACGGCTCCAACTTAACGATCCAGCTAAGAAGCGAGAGTTACATGATCTTATCTCTGGACAGGGATACAGTTTTCAGGAAGCACTTGAAACAGCAAAGTTTTTCTTTGGTCAAAATAGTTATCTGACCTAAAAATTTATCATGTTGTTGCCCCCGAATGGCTCGAGTGGCGTTTTATTAACCGTTTTACAAAATCCCTTGTTTCATCATAAGAATCATACAGGCACTCCTCAAGGATTGTATCCGGCAAAACCCCGCAATGGTGCATGGCTTTTACAATATAGTGTCTGCAAAATGCACAGTCGCCTTTTTGATACACTCGAAGGAGAATGGGAAGCGCGTCCGCAGAACGGTGACAGGTGTATATAGCCCCAATATCCATTTGGACGTGATGCGGGATGACGGTCAGTTTTCCGATCAGTTCGGCAATGAGGGTATCGTCAGCTTTGTTATAGTTCTTTTTCAACAGAGCAAGCGCAAAGGAGCTCAAGCCCTTCCTCTTTAACAGCTGAAATGCCAGATCATGCAATTTTCGATTCCTGATCCTTTTCAGGCAATCTATTGCGCTACTTGCCAGCAGTTCGTTTTCAGACTGAGCGTAGTCCATGAGCAAAGAGATATCCAGCGGAAATGATCTGTCCCAAAACATTGCCAACAACAGACCTTTTATCGATTCCTCCTCTTCATGGGAAATCGCATCTGCCAGATCCAAGACTTTGGAGTCGGATGCGTTTAAAAAAAACGCACGCCTGTGTCTAAGTATTTCACGAGGCCGCGGACATCCACTGGCTACAGATTGCGCCGCAATTTGCCGTAGATCGCCAACAGTCAAATTCTCTTGTCTGTCCCGAGCATTGGCAGACTCTTCTGACTCGATCCTGGCCTTCAATGTATCCGCAAGCGCCCTGACGGCTGCCGAGCGTTCGTAATTTCTCTCGAAGAATGCGGTGATCCTCTTTTCTCCGAAAGTGTCTCTGGCCCTAATTTCAAACCATCCGCCATATATGACCTCGTTACCGGGATCGCGCAGAAGGATCCTGCCGACGTCTTCCGCGTAGCGTTTGAACGCAGAAAAACCATCTAAGTACATGAGCTGACAAACAACATCATCCCATTGTTCGCCCTCATGCATGTACGGGATATCTCTGAGCCGCCCCTGTTTCGACGCGAAATAGTCGTATTTGGAACGTAAGGCCTTCGTGGCATCCTCACTTCCGTCATACGCAAAACGATATAGAATCGCCGACAGTTGATAAAACAAACCGTCGGAGCAGCGCGAAAAAAATTTTTCTATGATTGCCTCCTCGTAATATTCCGGTTCCCTGGACGTCAAGAGGGCCTCGTATAGATAATACCCTCTCGTTCCTTCCGATTGCCAGTCGTATGAAATGTCACGCAAACAACAGCGCAGGAGTATGTCTCTATACGCTGCTTTATTCTCGACATTTTTCAATGTGACAATTGCGCTGCCCAAACCGCGGCGCAACGCCTGCGAAAAAGTTCTTTTGGTCATAGGTTGTCTACATGATCTTCAAATGCGGCACAGCCTCTCCAGTTTACGCGTACCGGAGCCGTTGAAGACAGGGCACACCAACCTGTTGATATCTCTGGACTCAAAATAAAACGCCTCTTTTCAATCGCCCGATTTTTTCGCTCTTGCAATCTCGTGCGTCATTACCTGATGATTAGATGATTATAAGGGAAGAAGACAAATTTTTCCATATTGTTTTCCTCGCTCCTCTTTTCTTTTATAGAATTCCAGCAGAACTACCTATTGTCATAAAACACTTGTTCATATTTTACTGAAACAGTTTAAAAAGAAGTGTGTTTTGAGGCATAAGGTTGGACTCGTTTAACATTTGGCGGCGACGCGCCCAATGCAGACCCTCTGAACGAATATCCTCCGAACACAGGCGCGAAGCGGCCCTCCAATGGGTTTGTTTCACGTTTTTTGTTTTCTCGGCGCAACGGTCCTCCCCTATGTAGGCGGTAGGCGTGAGATCGGGGGCCGCGCGGGGCAGGGGCGAAGAAAGGAGCGCCAGAACATATTTAGGTTATTCGATTTTCTGGACTCAGAGTGACGCAGTAACCATTAAATTCTTGCTTCAGTCTGTTATCAGGAGGGGATACTGTGCTGGTAAAGTATTCTAGAACATTTAAATGCTATCCCTTTAGCTCAATATTTGGCCCGACGTCATCTTCAAAACAATTAACCAAGGGGAAAATTTATCTGGTCATTGAATTATACCTTGATTTTGAAAGTAGTAAGACGTCTTATAGAGTTTTAAATAATGAAGGGGCCCCGACAATTTATGACGCTGATGGCTTTGAAATCGTTTCAGGAAACTTGGATGGATATTATTGGGTGCAAGACAGGGATAACTATATAACAATAACACATAAATTGATTTTCGAGGCTGGAAAAAATACATTTTGGGAAGTATATTTTGATGATCCCACTGATGAGGAAAGGACCCTATTAGGCAACGTAGTAAAAGATTTATCTTTCAGAGAAGGAATACCAACGCCAACGTTGGAACGCAGGGAGTACTCATGAAACTGCTCAGCATCAGGGTATAATACAGCAGCCAATTGCTTATATCTATGCTCAATCTTAAATTACGGTAACTTGACAATAGATAGAGTTCGCAACTCCAGGGAGACAAACGGTAGCGTATGTAACCACAGACGACGGCCACGGCTCGGTACGGATGCTGGCGAACGAGTCGGGACAGGTGACGGACCGCTGGACGTACGACGCCTGGGGGGAGACGACGTCGCGCACGGGCGTGACGGAGAACGACTACCAGTACGCGGGAGAGCGCTTTGACCGGACGACGGAGCTGTACCAGCTGCAGGCGCGGTACATGGACCCGAAGACGGGGACGTTCCTGAGCCTGGACCCGCACCAGGGGAGGCGCCACGACCCGCTGAGCCTGCACAAGTACCTGTACGCCAACGCGAACCCCGTCAACAACACCGACCCGACAGGGCTGTTCTCGCTGGGAGAAATGCTTGGCGGCTTGGCCGGACATGGCATCCTCTCCACCGCAGGGGGATTGAATTTCCTGACGGCGCTCAGGATGCTGCAGAAGGCGGGGTATGGCATCCAGTTCCTGTGCGCGATGAGGAGCCTTGTCGTGGCGATGATGACGGAGGACTCGGAGCAGTTTCTGCTTGCGCTGAGCAACGGGATCGTGTCGGTCGCCGGGATGATCGGCATCTGTGAAACGCACGTTGTGATTCAGACGCTGACGAAGGCGCTGGCTGGGGAGAGCGTCAAGAAAAACTTCGAGGCATTCCTGGAGGCCAGGGCGAATAACGACGTTGCGGTGATGCTGGTTGCGGGTCTGAATATCGCGATGGACCTGGCCGCGATTTTCTGAAGGAAGGAAATTTAACAGGAGATAACATTGGCTCTCGAAAGAGTTATCGTGGCCTAACATCTATTATGCCACGATAACTCTTTCAGGATAAGGAAAGGGATATTGCCGTGGGAATTCACATAAAAATAACGTATCGGTTAAGGAGCCATACTGAATGGATAACCCTGCACCCTACTCCCGAACAATACTTTGACCCTGATCCGGAGGAGGAAGAAAAAGGTGAATACGATATAGAATCCGTTCCCAAATTTTCTGACGTCAGAGATTACTTGGAAGAACGAGATGAGAGCTTACAAGATAGCGACATAACGAATGTTAACGTTTTTTTGAAGGACTTTGAGAAACAGGCTGAGATAAGCTTTTACCACACTTACTGGAATAATGGGGAAAATATGTTGATTGAAAGAAGGGATAGCACCCCCTTAGAATCCTATCACGAAATTATTGTCCAGCTAGCGATCGACCGCTGCATTTGCGAGACGCTGAGGTTCGTGGAAGAAAACGGAATCATGCATCCGACAATGCACAGCCATATTTTAAACAACGCGGACGGAACTCAATCGGACTCAAATTGCCTGCGTTAGTCAAGTGTTGTTATATCCTGCCTTTGTAGTTGATGAAGGGAGCCACTAGCCAGCCGTCTTGAAAGGAGTTTTTCAGGTGAACTCAAAAGAGTTTTTCGAGCTCTGTAAATCCGGCACAGCTTGGCAGGTCAAAAACGCTATCCGTTCGGGCGCAAAAATCAATACAAAGGATGAACAAAACAGAACGGCGCTGATGGTGGCCGCAAGATGGAACAGGGACTCCGAAGTGGCCAGCGTGCTGCTTGGTGCCGGAGGCGACGTGAATGCACGGGAAATGTTCGACTTTACAGCGTTGATGTACGCTGCAGGGCATAACACCATCAAGGTCATCAACACATTGCTGCAAGCTGGAGCAGAGGTCAATGCAAAAGAAAAAAACGGCATGACGGTATTGATGTATGCTGTGAAATGGAGTTGCAGAAGCATTCCAACCTTTGAAATTGTTAATGTGTTGCTCGATGCCGGCGCAGAAGTGAACGCAAGAGATAAATACGGCACAACGGCGTTGATGGTGGCAGCATCGAGTTGCGATGCCGAAGTTGTTACCGCATTGCTCCGAGGAGGTGCGGAGGCCAATGCAAGGGATAAGTACGGTACGACTGCGCTGATGTATGCGAGGACCACTGCAGTTATCAGAGCTTTGATTGGTGCTGGATCGGACGTTGACGCAAGACATGAGTCCGGTGCAACGGTGCTGATGCTAAGTGCGTCGAATGGTTTGTGGTCCGATGACATCAAGTTATTGCTCGAGGCCGGAGCGGATGTCAATGCGCGGGACAGGAATGGCATGACAGCCCTGATGTATGCCGCAAGGGGGTCTAAAAATCTCTGTGCCATGCCTTGGACCATCAATGTATTGGCCGAGGCCGGGTCTGAGATCGATGCGCGGGACAAGTACGGTATGACAGCGTTAATGTGGGCTGCAAAGGTCGGTGCTCCCAATGTTGTAAACGCACTGATTGCGTCTGGGGCAGATATCAACGCAAAGCTTGAATCCAATACGACGGTACAGCTGCTGGATGTACGAAACAGCGAAGTGATCGACATTCCGTTCAATGCTGGGACAACAGCGTTGATGATGGCAGCGTTGAACAATGATAACCCTGGGGTTATAAAGCTGTTGCTCGATTCCGGATTGGATATTAACGCACGTGATAATGGTGGCCGGACGGCGCTGATGTTGGCTGCGGAGTGGAGTACCTCTAGGATTATCAATATATTGCTTAGTGTCGGGGCAGACATTGCTGTCAAAGACAACGAAGGGAAGCGGGCTGCTGACTACGCGTGGGGAAATAAATATCTGAAGGGCTCAGATACGCTCAGACGGCTGTGTGAAGTGTGTCGATAAGTTTAGTAGCAGACTTTGAGTTCCAGCAACTTGACAATGGAATAGAGTTGCAACTCCAGGGCAACGAACGGCGGCATACGCAATCCCAATCTGTTTTGGGACGTCTATACGGGGTACGGTTTACTTGCCTCGACAGCGCGGCAACGGTGCCGCGTGTCGAGGTAAGCGAACGGCACAGCATTCGGGGCTTGTCAGCCCCGAAGAGCTGGCCGCCTGCTTAGGCTACGACTGGTGGAAGTTATTAACCAGCATACGGGATAAATTTATAAAACGGTTGACAAACTCACTAAGTTTGTCAAGCTTTTAATTAAAAGACCATAACTATTAATTGAAGTTTATAAGGTTATGGCATTAAGGGGGACCTACAATGGAGGAATTAACAACCCGAGAGTTGTACAATCTAGGTGGACAAGCTCTGAGCGAAGAGAATTATTCAAGAGCTTTTGCATACTTCCTTGAGTGCGCGAAACGGGGAGAGGCTGATGCACAGTCTATTCTTGGTATTATGTATGAGGACGCCATTGGCGTGGAGCAGAATGACCATAAGGCTGCCGAGTGGTATCTCAGAGCTGCGGAGCAGGGAGAGGCAACAGCGCAATGTAAATTAGGCATTATGTATGAAGAAGGCCGGGGAGTCGAACAGGGTGATGCAAAGGCTGCCGAATGGTATCTCAGAGCTGCGGAACAGGGAGAGGCAACAGCGCAATGTAAATTAGGCATTATGTATGAAGAAGGCCGGGGAGTCGAACAGGATAACGCAAAGGCTGTGATGTGGTACCGAAAAGCCGCAATACAAGGCAACGTTGAGGGACAGTTCCGTCTCGGCGTTATGTACACCAAAGGCTGGGGGATCGAAAAAGACTATAAGAAGGCTGCGAAGTGGTATCGTAAAGTTGCAGAACAAGGCGTTTCTGGAGTACAGTTTATTGTGGGAGCCATGTACGAGAAAGGAGAGGGGGTGGAGCAGAATTATACGGAGGCTGCGGAGTGGTACCGTAAGGCTGCGGAACAAGGAAATGCAACGGCACAGTGTAAACTAGGCATTATGTGTGAAGAAGGCCAGGGCGTTGAACAGAACGACGCAGAGGCCGCAACATGGTACCGTAAGTCGGCAGACCAAAATGTCCCAGAAGCGCAGTTCAATTTAGGCATTATGTATGAAGAGGGCCGAGGCGTTGAGCAGAACGACATAGAGGCCACGGAATGGTATCGCAAAGCTGCAAGCCAGGGTATCCCTGCGGCACAGTTCAATCTTGGTTTGAGGTATGAGGAAGGACGTGGCATTGAACGAAATAACGTCAGGGCTGCCGAATGGTATCAAAGAGCTGCAGAACAGGGCCTTGCGGACGCACAATTTAATCTGGGTACTATGTATTACGACGGGCAAGGCGTAGAACAGGACTATTCGAAGGCTGTGATGTGGTACCGAAAAGCTGCCGGGCAGGGAGACGCTGAAGCACAGTTTAATTTGGGCGTTATGTATTATGGTGGGCAGGGTATAGAGCAAGACTACGCGAAAGCCGCGATGTGGTATCGCAGGGCAGCAGAGCAAGGGGTGGCAGCAGCACAATTCAATCTGGGTGTCATGTACAGCGAAAATCAGGGATTAGAGCGGAATTACGCGAAAGCCGCAGAATGGTTCCTTAGAGCTGCGGAGCAAGGATATACTGCGGCGCAATTTAACCTGGGCCTGCTGTACGAAGAAGGAGAGGGTGTAGAGCAGGATCATGAGGAAGCTATAAAGTGGTATCGTAAGGCTGCAGAGGCGGGAGATATTGATGCGCAGTCCAAACTGGAATTGATAAATAAAACAAAAAAAGGCAAATAAATATTGATATAGGCCCTGCAACTTGACAATAAAAATTTACGCAACACCGGTGAGAGTGCGCTGAAGGCGGTCAAGGAGGTCCTCATTACTGGTGGTCCTCGAATAGAGAACCACCAGCAAATTTATGGTCTGTGAAGATTAGTTTTGAGGATGGGAGGCAGAGGAAATGCTGGTTAAATACTCAAGACCATTTAAGTCGTATCCGTTTAACGTGATCTCATTGTCAAAGTCTTTCTCTGAGCAATTGGTTAAGGAGAAAGTTTATTTGGTAATTGAAGCATATTTTAATTTTAGCTTAAATAAGCCATCTGCTGTCCGGAGAATATCTTATAGAATTATTGACGAGGGGGGGACACCGGCAATTTACGAAGCTAACGGTTTTGAAATCGTTTCAGGGAACTTGAACGGATATTATGTTGTGGAAGATAGAGAGGATCATATGATAATAACTCATAAATTGATTTTTGAAGCAAACCCAGATAAATTTTGGGACACATACTTTGAGAGCACTACTAATGAGGGGAAAAACCTATTGAAGAGTGTGATAAAAGATTTGGCTTCCAAGGAAAATATACCAGAACCAATGCTGGAATAGAGGAGAAGTTCATGCCCCAGGCGATATTAGGACGTAACATAACAGTCAGCTGTTTTCTTTGCTGTCATTAAACGAATACTCGATCTAGGGCGTGTTCACTCAAAAACATTGTCAAAAGGGTGAAGGTATGTCAAAATAGTTGCATGATGGAGATCAGCCAGGTGCAATACGAGCGTATAGCAGATTGTTTCCCTGTCCACCGAGGTAATGTCGCTTACGACAACCTTAGAGTGCTCAATGCCATTCTGTATGTCATGGAAAACGGGTGCAAATGGAGGAGGCTCCCGAAGGTTTGGAAACTGGCATACAATCTACGTGCGCATGAGCCGATGGTACAAGTCCGGTGTTCTGGATAAGGTTTTTGAACGCCTGCAGCACGAGCGTCTTCTCCGCATGAGACTTGAAGCGGTGTGTTTGGACAGTTCCTGCGTCAAAGTTCATCCTGATGGGACGGGAGCTCTAAAAAAGGGGGGCCTCAATCTATCGGCAAGTCTCGTGGAGGATGGACCACCAAGATTCATCTGGTTGCCGCGGGTCCCGATTGTCCGTTGATTTTTCATCTCTCGCCCGGCAATGCTCATGACGGTCCGGAAGGCCGCAAGTTGATAGAGCGGCTGAAGGAGTTGCTAGCGCCGGGATGCAAATTGTTGATGGATAAGGCCTATTGTGGAGTGGCGACACGTCGTCTTGCGGAAGAATGTGGGTTGGAGCCGGTCGTTCCGCCCAAGAGCAACGCGAAGAAACCCTGGCCGTATGATGTGGAGCTTTACAAGAGACGAAACGAGGTCGAACGTCTTTTCTGCAGGGTCAAAAGGTTTCGTCGCATTGCTACGCGGTACGATAAGTTGGATGTCATTTTCCTGGGCTTCCTGCTTTTTGCTTTTGTTGTCGACTTCTTGATCTTGTGTTAACACGACCTAATAGCCTGGCACCTTGACAATCGAATAAAAGGTATTGTGCCACGGTGCAGGAGGGCGCGAACGTGGCGGTGGAGGAGTACGGTTACGACTGGCGCGGCAACCGCATCAGGCCCTTGGCGGTCTGACGCCGGAGCAGGTGTATAATGAGGATGCCGCTTGAGTCCTAATCTGAGATCGAACCTACGGGCAGAAAGGAGAAAGGAGCTATTCGGATATTTTCCTTTTTCGTGTCTTGACAAAGGGGCGCACTGTACGGAATGAGTTAAAGCGGGGTGATAAGATGTGGCAATCTTTATTGAGGTGAAGGGCTTGTTGGAGCTGGAGCGTGCCGAAAAATGGGAAGAGGCCCGGGCCATGTTGTACGAACTGTGGAATGCGGATCGAGAGAACATTGATTTGTTTCTCAGACTGTTTTCGGAGTGCTGGTATGTGTTGTGCGAGTGGAATGCAGTCGTAGACGCTGAAGGCATGTCCTGGGAGACCTTTCAGGACACGCTTGTTGAGTGCACGATGTACGGGCTGGACCATTTCGGCGGGGACACTCGCTTTTTGTGGATGGGGGGATATATGATTGGGTTGTTTCCTTACCTGTTTTATCATTCCGAAGGCCTCGAACAGCAGGATTGGGAGGCTCTGTATCTGAAATGGGAATCTAAAAGCAATGAAATGTCGGAGAAGGCAGCCAGACAAGAACCAAATAATTTGTTGGCAAAACTTAACTTTGTGGGGTCATATCAGTTTGTAACTGCAAGTGGCAATGATGAGTATCTGGAAACCAAGAAACGGTTAGCCCCATTTCTTGGTAAGTATTTTCCTGGCGATACTATTATTGAGGAGTACTTTAGAGAGATATATTCTTAACAGTTAATAGAGGATGCACTTAAAAAAGCACAAAAGTTAACAAGTTCTGGGTGGGAAAAATGAATCCGATAAATCCCTTGAAAGAATTGAATGTAAACCATGTCTTAAGAAAACTCAATGAAGAGGACATGCTTGAAATTTTGACAGAGCATTATATGGCCTCGTCATTTAAAGGAGAAGCGAGGGGGCTGATTCTTGGAACTGCAGGCATAGATTTGAGATTTATCGGTATCTGGGCCAACGAGCCAGCTGAAACACTCGATGAGCCTAAGCTTGAGCTCAATCGTGATATCGCCCTGCATCACGCACTGAATGAGATTGATCTGGAAAAATTGGACAGGGAGATAGGATTTAACGGAGACCATAGTTTTTTAGATGCCAATCCTGATTTTTCAAGGATTTGCAGAGCGACTTCAGTGTCACAGATCCGAAATGCCCTCAAGTCTGGCGTGGATGTTAACGCTAGAGATAATCGGGGCAAAACGCCCCTGATGCATGTGGTGTATAATCCCGACTTCATGAAGGTACTTCTCGAAGCTGGCGCGGACGTCAACGCGAAGGATGAAAATGGCAGGACAGCATTGATGCACACAGCCTATGCGCAAAAGGATAATCCCGCGGTGGTCGAGATGTTAGTCGAAGCGGAGGCGGATATCGATGCCAGGGACGAGGACAATAAGACTGCTCTGATGCTGGCTGCGGAATGCAATAAGACCGGAATCGTTAAGATGCTGCTCCACTTCGGAGCGAATGTTAAGGCGAAGGATAAAGATGGAATAACGGTTTTGATGTATGCTGTGAGGCAACGAAATTTTTGGCAAGGTGGTTTTGACCCAGAGCTCATTGATGCGTTGCTTGAGGCTGGCGCGGACGTAAACGCGAAGGACGAGGAAGGTATGACGGTGCTGATGCACGCGGTAAGCAACGGTTCCAATCCCGATTCCATCGACACACTGCTTGAAGCCGGTGCGGATGTCAACGAACGGGATGGAGACGGCATGACTGCTCTGATGTATGCCACATGGCAAGATAGCCCCGATCCCAGGATCATAGACGCACTGCTCAGGTTCGGTTCAAACGTCAACGAAAAAGATGAGAGTCGTAAAACGGCGTTAATGTATGCTGCGGGCGATGGCCAAATGTCTGAGGTCATCTATACGTTGAGCCGAGCCGATGCGGATGTCAACGCGCAGGATAAAGAAGGAAAAACAGCGTTAATGTATGCAGCAAGCGATAATGTTCCAACGATTGTCGGTGCATTACTAGACGTCGGTGCCAATACCGGCATACGGAACAAACAGGGCAAAAGGGCCGTCAACTATGCGCGAAAGAACAGAAAATTGACTGATTCAGAAGCCCTCAAACGTCTGGAGAACGGGAGCCGGTAAGGTGAACGCCGTAAAAAAGCTTTGGCAACTTGGCAATGAAATAGGGAGTACGACGCGAACGGGAACCTGACGAAGGCGACGTACTCCAACGGGCTGACGACGGCCTGGGAGTACAACACAATGACGCAGGAGCGGATCACGGTCTCTCGTTGGAGAGTACGTATACACGATTGGGAATGCAGGCGAACGCCTAGGCGGGGAGGACGGAAGGCGACCTACGCCTACGACGGCCTGTATCGCCTGACGGGTGAGACGGTGACGGAGAACGGGACGACCAGCGTCAAGACCTATGCCTACGATGCTGCGGAGGACCTGGCCGTGGGAGACAGCATCCAGGCGCTCTCCGGGGATGTGGGGTTGTAACGGGACTGAGGCTGGAGAAGCTGGACTCCCCCATCCCCATATTCACATCAGACCTGTTGACCCTATTCCAGTCGTCAAGTAAAATTCACATAATCATTTAAGTAATAAGGTGGCGATAATCATTTATGATCACCGTCCTGTCATAAGAAGGAATGGGTTTGTGGTTTTTGAAAGGACAGCCCCTGTTCAAGACTATGATCCGCCATATCAAGGAATGGCTCGAGACACATTAAGCTGGCCTTTGGATACGGAAGAAGACGCTTTGTCTCGGTCACTTTGCCAAGAGGCGCAGGAAAGGTGGGCTAAATGTGTTGTGAAATGTAGTGCTCTTGAGGTCGTACCGGATTGGCCCTTTATTCTCAGGTATCTCCAACATTGCCAGGACTTGGGGATGGATACGGAGGTCTACTTTTTAGGGGACGATCTAAAAAAATTTTACACCGATTTAAAGGGGTTCGATATTGGGCCCTACCAAGTCGTACCTATGGGTTTTGACTGCATCGGTGTGGTGGGGCAGTCCTACCTTTATGACGATAATGCATATTCTATTCTAGAGGAAGAGCAGGTAAGGTTCAAACAAATTGAACTTGAACTGAAAGCACATGGGATACACATTGCCAAGAAAATGCATTTTAATAAGTATGGGCTGTTCTTGAATGTGATAGGTGCACGATATTACGCGAAACTTCGCAGGGCGGCGATAGAGAGCGGTGCGTTTGATTTCGAGACTGACGAGGGAAAAGGCTGCAGACTGGAAGATTTCTGGCCGGAGAAGGTTGTGTGCTGCGCAAGGATAATGCTATGCTCTTAAGGAAGCGCTGAACAAATCGGAGGGCTTGGCGTACCGACATCGGTCCTGAACGGCAGAACGTTTATAATTGGGGAGGCTCCTGGCACCTTGACAATCGAATAAAAGGTATTGTGCCACGTTGTTAAGAGGACGCGAACGAGTCGGGTGAGGTGACGGACCGCATAAATCCGTAAATAAAAAGACAAAGGTTGCATATAAAGTCGTGGATGGAATTTTAAGAATCTCTGATGCATGGGAGCGTAGGTGAGATGAAACGTCCAGTCTTTGCTGTGATTGATGGTTTATCGGAACTTGAAAATGATCTAAAATGGGAAAAAGCCCGGGCCATGTTATATAACCTGTGGGAGCAAGATCGAGAAAACATCGAACTGTTTCTCAGGTTATTTTCGGAATGTTGGTATTTGCTTTGTGAATGGGAAGTTGAAGAAGGGACAAAAGGCCTGTCGTGGGATGCCTTTCAGAATACGCTTATCGAATGCACGACGTATGGATTGGAACATTTCAATCAGGATATCCGCTTTTTATGGATAGGCGGATATATGATCTCGATGTTTCCCTACCTGTTTTATCGTGACGAACGTGACGAAGATAAGTCCGGGGCTCTGTATCTGAAATGGGAATCCAAAGGCATGGAAATGTTGGGCCAGGCAGTGAAACAAAAACCATGTGATATTTCAACAGTTCTATATTTAGGTTCATTTCCCAGAAATGAAATGAGCACGGCTACGAAAGAGGTCTACAGAGAAGCCACGAGAAGTGTATGTCAGCACTTAAATGAATATTTTCCTGGCATCTCAACGATTGAACAGTATTTTAAGGAAATATTAAACAGAAATGTATAAATCGAGACCGGCGAGCTGGCGCTGAAGGTCGTCAAGGAAGTATTTGTCCTGGAGAACGACGAGCTGCTGCACGTCGAACTTGGCAGCGATGACATCGACGCGACGACCAGCCATCCGTTCTGAGAAACAACCCCTCCGGTTCGCTGACGCGAACCACCTCCTTTTAGGGGAGGCAATCCATATTAAACGCGAATTGGTATTAGATGGCAATTTCCATGAGGGTGATCCGCACTTTTCAAGAAAAGTGTTGAAATGGTCGAAAGAATACGGGTGGACGATGCCGAAGAGGCGGAGTTATGAAGATGAAAAAAACGAAGATGAAAAATACGTTGATCGCGAATATCTACAACAAAATTATCCGAGAAACAGGATTATACAATCTCGACTATTTTATTGAAGAGCATGAAGGCGGCTATGAGGAGATGCCGATCCTCGACTATTTTCCTCAGGCAAAATTTTTAAAAAGAGTGATAAAGAAAGAGGAGATTTCAGCGTTATTGCTGGATATTGCCCTGTTTTTTGTCAATGTTATTCTGCTTTATGCATATAACAAATTGACAGAAAAACAATTCGCTAATTTCTTTATAGCGATATTTGTTGTGGATTTTGATCACCTCGAAGAAGATTATGGGGACTACGGACATTTTAATCCCAGGATATTGGTCAGTCGTGAGGCGGATAAATATACTTTCGTATCGCAGGAAATGTTGTTTGATTACAAACGATGCGAAAAATTTTATAAGCACGTAAGCAAGGTGGCAGGACTAGGAGATTTTATGTTCTACAGGCACTATGATGATAAGAATGATTTGGACACCATTTATATGGTTCCTAATAGGGAAGGTTACAGTCCTGTCTCTCTATGAATGACGACAAATCGCGGAAGGGCGTCACGGTCCGGTATCTGGTGGACGCGAACCACTGGATATCCCACGTGGTGGCGGAGACGGACGGCACGGGAGTGCCCCTGGCCTACTACACCCGCAACGGGGGCCGATTGCCAAAAGCTGCAGCGTCGTCTATGATTCTCAGCAGAGCGACGACACGGCCGCCGGCGCTCATGACGGCACACGACAGGAGGCTTCGCGATATGGACAAGAAGATGGATATGCGGCGCAGGGATCGGCAGTTGAGCGAGGAGGAGACCCTCGAGGTCCTGCAGCATGGGGAGTACGGCGTTCTCTCGACCGTCTGCCCGGACGGGACGCCCTACGGCGTTCCACTCAACTTCGCGCTGGAGGATGGGCGCATCTACCTGCACGGCGCCAACGCGGAGGGGCAGAAGATCGTGAACCTCCGGCACTGCCCGGACGCCTGCTTCACCGTCGTCAGCAGCACCAAACTTCTGCCGAAGGAGTTCAGCACGCTCTACCGGTCCGCCATCGTCTGCGGACGGGTCTCCACCGTGGAGGACGACGCGGAGAAGCGGCGGGGCCTTGAAGCGCTCCTTCGCAAGTACTCGCCGGAATTCATCGAGAGCGGCCTGAAGTACATCGAGGCCGCATTCAAGGCGGTGCGCGTCCTGCGCCTGGACGTCGCGTCCCTCTCAGGCAAGGGCCGGAAGCAGTAGTCCGGCAGGAAGGGAACACAGCCCTCATGAACCGAATCGCATCGGAAGGGAATGCGGCGCCACAGAGGGGCGGCGAGGGGTTGGGCGCGCTCTGCACCATCCTGTCCGCGGTGCTGTTCGGCACGATGCCGCTCATCGCGAAGTTCGCCTATCAGCACGGCGGCAACGCCTGCACGACCGTCTTCGGCCGCTTCGGAACGGGAGCCCTGATCTCCCTCCTCCTGCCGTTCCTCATTCCGGGCTTCTCCCTGCGGATCACGCGCCGTCAGATGCTCGACGTCCTGAAGCTCTCGATCTTCTACGCCTTGACGCCCATCCTGCTCTACCTGTCCTACAACCACATCGGTTCGGGGCTGGCCACCACGCTCCACTTCACCTACCCCATCATGGTCATCGCGCTGATGGCGCTGTTCTTCCGCTCGCCCCTCACAGGGCCGAAGCTGCTCTGTGCCGCGCTCTGCACCGCCGGTGTGCTCCTCCTCTACAGCCCCGCAGAAGGCGTGGAATCCGAGGGCATGGGGATGGCGCTCGCCGTCGCCTCCGGCCTCACCTTCGCGCTCTACATCGTTCTCCTGGGTCACAGCTCCCTGGGCTCCCTTCCCGCGATGGCAGTCACCTTCTGGCTCTCGGCCTTCGCCGCAGCGGAGGCCGGGGTCTTCGGTCTCTTGACGGAGGACCTGCGCCTCTTTGCTCCGTGGCAGGCCTGGGCGGCCTACTGGACGTTGGGCCTCTTCGCCACCGTCCTCGCCATCTCCCTCTTTCAAAAGGGCGTCTTCCTGTGCGGGGAGGTGAAGGCCTCGCTCCTCAGCAACTTTGAGCCCATGACCGGCGTCGCCATCGGCATCCTGCTCCTGGGGGAGACCTTGACCTCAAGGTCCGCTGCGGGCATCGCCTGCATCCTGATCGCCGCCGTCCTGACGAGCCGCATCCGGCGTTAGGGCCCCTGCGTCGGGGTATAATAGGCCCGGACAAAAAACAGCCTGGGAGCCGAGGATGAAGGGGGAGACAGCGTGAACGAACGGATTGCGGTGCTCTGCGGCGGGGACGGTGCAGAGCGCGAGGTATCGCTGAGGAGCGGGGCCGCGGTGACCGCGGCGCTGGTCGAGGCGGGGTATCGGGCGAAGGCCGTGGACCTGCGAACCCTCGAGGAGGCGCGCCACTCCCTCAGGGGGTTCGACGCGGCCTTCGTGGCCATGCACGGCAGTTGGGGCGAGGACGGGCGGCTCGAGGCACAGCTCGAGGCGATGGGCCTGCCCTACACGGGGTCCGACCCCATCGTCTGCGATCTGGCCATGGACAAGGGACGGTCGTGCGCCATTCTTCGCGCGGCGGGCCTGACCGTGCCGAAGGGAATCCTGCTGCCGAAGGGCGCGCCGGACCTCGAGGCCGTGCGGGCTGAGCTGGGTGACGCCGTCGTCGTCAAGCCCTGTTCCGGCGGCAGCACCGTGGGGATCACGATCCTGCGACACGTCACGGAGGACGCCCTGAGGGCGGCCGTAGCCCTGGCGCGACAGGAGTACGGCCCCGCGGTCCTCATCGAGGAGTACATCGGCGGGCGCGAGCTCACCGCAGCCGTGTGGGAGCGGGACGGGGCGCCCGAAGCCCTTCCCGTCATCGAGATCGTCCCCCACGCCGGGTTCTACGACTACCGGAACAAGTACACGGCGGGGGCCACGGAGTACCTCGTGCCGGCGCCCCTCGCGCCGGCCGTCGCGGAGCGCGTCGTCGGCTCGGCCGTGGCGGCCCATCGGGCCCTGGGCTGCCGCGACTACAGCCGGGCGGACTTCCGCCTGTCGGAGGACGGCACCCCCTGGATCCTGGAGGTCAACACCGCCCCCGGCATGACGGCGACGAGCCTCGTGCCCAAGGCGGCGCGGGCCGCCGGACTGGGGTTTCCGGAGTTCGTCGCGCACCTCGTCCGCTCCGCGCTGAAGCGCTGGGGTCAGGCATGACGACGGCTCAGCCCCGCCTGCTGGTGGCCGCGGCGGCGAGCGGGTCCGGCAAGACGACGATCGTCTGCGGCCTCCTGGCGGCGCTGTACCGCCGGGGCCTGCGCGTCGTGGGGTACAAGGTCGGGCCGGACTACATCGACCCCGGATTCCATCGCGCGGCGGGGCACTGCGAGGTCCTGAGCCTCGACACGTGGCTGACGCCTCCCGCGGTCATGAAGGGCCTCTTTGCCCGCACCTCCCTTGGGGCGGACGTGGCCGTGGCGGAGGGCGTGATGGGCCTCTACGACGGCGGCCGCGGCGGCGTCAGCAGCAGCGCGGAGATCGCGAAGCTCCTGGGCCTGCCCGTCGTGCTGGTCGTTGACGCGCGCTCCATGGGCCAGAGCGCCGCGGCCGTGGCGTTGGGGTTTCGGGAGTACGACAGGTCGGTGGACCTCCACGGCGTCATCCTGAACCGCCTGGGGTCGGCCTCGCACCGGGACACGATCGCGGAGGCGCTGGAGCGCGTCGGCATCCCCCTGCTGGGGGCCGTGATGCGAGACGAGGCCCTCGCCCTGCCGGAGCGTCACCTGGGCCTCGTGCCGGAGGCGGAAACGCACGACGCCGCGCAGCTGGACCGCATCCGCGAAGCGGTGGAGCGCGGCGTGGACGTCGACGCGCTCCTCGCCATCGCACGGTCCGCACCACCCCTTCCCCTGCCGCCGGAGGGGACGAGGTCCCGCGCCGCAAAGGACGTGCGGATCGCCGTGGCGCAAGACCTGGCCTTCTCCTTCTACTACCCGGACAGCCTGTCGGCCCTGGAGGACCGGGGGGCGGAGCTGATCCCCTTCAGCCCCATGCAGGACGAGGCGCTGCCGGAAGCGGACGGCGTGATCCTGGGCGGAGGGTTTCCGGAGCGGTTTGCGGGGGAGCTCGCGGCCAACGCCTCCATGCGGCGGAGCGTGGCCCGCGCCGCGGAACGCGGCGTCCCCATCCTGGCGGAGTGCGGCGGGATGATGTACCTGTGCCGCTCCATCACCGACATGGAGGGCGCCGCCTTCGAGATGGCGGGCGTCCTGCCCGCGTCCTGTCGGATGCAGCACCGCCTCGAGGCCGTGGGCTACGTGGAGGCCCGCGCCCTCCGCGACACCGTCCTCGGCCCGGCGGGGACGCTCCTGCGGGGGCACGAGTTCCACTTCTCCGCCATGACGCCGGAGGCGGAGGACTTCCCCTGGGCCTTCCGCGTCGAGAGGAAGCGCACGGGCGCGGCCCACAGCGGTGGGTACGCCCGCGGGAACGTCCTGGCCTCGTACCTCCACCTCAACCTGGCGGGCCTGCCGGACGCGGCGGATTCGTTCCTCGCCCGCTGCCGAGCCTTCCGCAGCGCGTCGGCGGGCGGACGGTGACCTAGGCCAAACCCTCCCGAATCCAGTCCGCCAGGGACAGGGCGAAGTAGGTGACGACGATGTCCGCGCCGGCCCGCGCCAGACAGACGGCCGACTCGCACACGACGCGCCGCTCGTCCAGCCAGCCGTTGGCCGCCGCCGCCTTGATCATGGAGTACTCGCCGCTAACGGAATAGCTCCCCACGGGCACGCTCACCCGTTCCTTCACCGCGCGCAGCACGTCCAGGTAGGGCAGGCCCGGCTTGACCAGGATCATGTCGGCGCCCTCCTCGACGTCCAGCAGCGCCTCCCGTATCCCCTCGCGCACGTTGCAGGGGTCCATCTGGTAGCCCCGCCGGTCCCCGAAGGAGGGGGCGGACTGCGCCGCCTCGCGGAACGGCCCGTAGAACGCGGAGGCGTACTTCACCGCGTAGGAGAGGATCGCCGTCTCCGTCAGACCCGCGTCGTCCAGTGCCGATCGGATGGCGCCCACGCGCCCATCCATCATGTCGGAGGGTGCCACGATGTCCGCGCCGGCCTGGGCCTGAGACACGGCCGTTCGGGCCAGGAGCTCGACCGTCGGGTCGTTGTCGACCGTCGTTCCCTTCAGCACTCCACAGTGGCCGTGGGACGTGTACTCGCAGAGGCACACGTCCCCGATGACCGTCAGGTCGGGAAACTCCCGCTTCGCCGTGCGCATCGCCCGCTGGACGACGCCGTCCTCCGCCCAGGCCTGGCTCCCCGTCTCGTCCTTGTGGTCCGGAATGCCAAAGAGCAGCACGCCGCCGATGCCGGCCCCCGCGGCCCGCTCCAGGATGCGGGGCAGCGTGTCCGGGCTCCAGCGCATCTGGCCCGGCATGGCCGAGAGCTCCTCCACGACGCCCCTGCCCTCCCGGACGAAGATCGGGTACACCAACATCGAGGCCGCAAGCCTCGTCTCCCTCACCATATCGCGAATGGCTGCCGTTCGGCGCAGCCGCCTTGGACGAACGATCACGATGATCCCTCCCCTGCGCCGCCCCTCACCGGGCGGCTGTGATTTGACCCCGCGCGGCCACGGCCGCGGCGAGAAGTGCCTCGAGCGTCGCGGAGTCCGCCGTGAAGACCCGCGCGAAGCCGGCCTCCCGCGCAGCGCGCGCCGTCTGGCGCCCGATGCAGAGCGCCCCCACCTCGCTCCAGCCCCTCCAGCCCGTCGGCGCGCAGGCGGCGAAGGCCCCGACGGTCGAGGCGCTGGTGAAGAACGCCATGTCCAGGTCCTCCGGCAACTCCGGGCGAAGGCGGCAGGTGCGGTAGAGCGGCACCTCCCGGAAGGGGACGCCGGCGGCCCGAAGCCCCTCCGTCAGCTCCGGCCCGTGTTCCTCCGCCCGCAGCAGCAGGGCCTTCTCCCCCGTCCTCATGCGCCCCGCCAGGGCAACGGCCAGGTGCTCGCCGTCGTAGACGTCGGGCATCAGGTCAACCCGCAGGCCACAGGCCCTCAGGGCCTCCGCCGTCGCCGGCCCGATGGCCGCGAGGCGCGCGCCTCCCAGCTCCCGAACGTCCCGCCCCTCGCGGGCCAGGCGCGCCGTCAGGGCCTCGATCCCCGCCGCACTGGTGAAGACGGCCCAGTCCGCGCCACCGATGGGCGGAAGGGGGTCCTCCAGCGGCTCCGTGGCGATGCAGGGGACCTCCAGGACCTCCGCCCCCGCATCCCGGAGCATCCGCGACAGGCGCCCCGCGCGCTCCCGCGGCCGCGTCACGGCGGCGCGCACCCCGGAAAGCGGCAGGGCGGCCCGCCAGTCGAAGCGCTCGGCCAACGCCGCCACGGCCCCCACGACGAGGACCGCCGGAGGGCGGATCCCCGCGCCGCGCATCGCCTCCGCCAACGTCCGAAGCGTCGCGGACACACGGCGCTGGCGCGCGGAGGTCCCGCGCTCCACGGCTGCCGCGGGGGTCTCCGGGTCCATCCCCGCCTCCATCAGCCGGGCGCAAAGTTCCAGCGCGCCCTCCACCCCCATGAGGAAGATCAGCGTCCCCTTCAGGCGGGCCAGCGCCTCGAAGTCCAGGTCCGGCAGGCCCCCCTCCCGGCTGTGCGCCGTGACGACGTGGAGCGACGAGGCCAGGCCGCGGTGCGTCACCGGAATGCCCGCCCAGGCCGGAGCGGCGACGGCGGAGGTGACGCCGGGCACGACCTCGAAGGGGATGCCGTGCCGCAGGAGCGCCTCCGCCTCCTCGCCCCCGCGGCCGAAGAGGAAGGGGTCGCCCCCCTTCAGGCGGACGACCCGTCTGCCCGACAGCGCGAGGCGCACCAGGATCGCCTCGATCTCCCGCTGGGGCACCGGATGACTGCCGCCGCTCTTGCCGACGTCCACGCGCTCGGCGCCTGCCGGGATCATGGCCAGGACGCCGTCGCCCACCAGCCGGTCGTAGACCACCGCCTCCGCGCCCTGCAGGACCTCGCGGCCCCGCAGCGTCAGGAGCCCCGCGTCTCCAGGCCCCGCGCCCACGAGCCACACCCGGCCAACCCTTCCCTCGCTCATGCTCCGGCCCCCTCCCTCAGTACCGCGTTCGGCGCGAGGCGCGCGGCCAGGTGCCGGCCCAAAGCCTCCGCCCTCGCGCGGGGCCCTGCGATGCGGCCCCGCCGCTCCCCCGCCAGGGCGTCCAACAGGCAGAACCCCGTGAGCGTCAGCTCATCCCCGTTCACGGAAGCGAACGCCCCCACGGGCTGCGTGCAGCCGCCCCCCAGCGCGGCGGCGAAGCTCCGCTCCGCCCGCGCACAGTCCTCCGCGTCCCGGTCCCGCACGGCGTCGAGGAAGTCATAGGCCTCGCCCGCGCGCCCCTGACACGCCAGGATACCCTGTCCCGCCGCGGGGACCATCTCCTCCACGCCGAGGACGCGCGACGCGCGCGCCTCGAGCCCCAGACGCTTCAGCCCCGCCGCAGCCAGCACCAGCATGGAGAACTGCCCCTCGTCCAGCTTGCGCAGGCGCGTCGGCACGCTGCCCCGCACCGGCTCCGTCGCCCGACCCGGAAAGAGGCGCGCCAGCTGCAGGCGGCGGCGCAGCGAGGAGCACCCAATGGCCCCGCCCCCGTCCTCCAGCGCCCGCCCGTCCGCGTCCACGGGCAGCACCAGCGCGTCGCGCGGGTCCTCCCGCCGCGAGTACGCCACGATGGGCAGGCGGGGGTCCTGAACCATGGGCAGGTCCTTCAGGCTGTGCACCGCCAGGTCGATGGCTCCGCCGAGCAGGGCCCGCTCCAGCTCCAGCGTGAAGAGCCCCTTGATGCCCGCCGGGTCCGAGGCCTCGGCGAAGGGCTTCATGTTCACGTCCCCCGTCGTGCGGAACGTCACCAGCTCCAGTTCCAGCTCCGGGTGCGCCGCGGCGATGGCGGCCATCACCAGGCGGCTCTGGGCCACGGCCAGATGGCTGGCCCGACCGCCAACGCGCAGCCTTCGTCTCATCGACATCAGGCGCATCCTCCCACCCCGCCCTTCTCCCGCCTCAGCGCCTCCGTCTCCTCCGCCACCCAGCCCTCCCACACCGCCCTCAGGCGGTCCGAAAGCCGCCGGGTGAGGGAGCAGGAGAGCCCGGCGCTGGAGACGGAGGCCGCCGCCGCGCCCGACGCGACGAGGGACGGGAAGAAGAAGTCCCCCTCCGCCGCGTTGTCCGCGACGCTGACGGGGACGCCGCGCTCCCTGGCACGGCGGGACGCCTCGCGGTTCGTCGTGCGGCTGCCCGAGGCCGCCACCGCCAGGAGGGCGCCGTCCAGGTCCTCCGGCGCGAAGGGCCGCTGCAGGCGCTCTGCCACCTCGGGGAAGCCGTCGCAGAAGCGGGGGCTGACGGCCCGCACCCGCGCGCCGCACCGCAGGAGCGTCTCCGCCCTGCGCCGCGCCACGGCCCCGCCCCCCACCACCAGGACGAGCCGCCCCTCGATGTCCCGCATCACGGGAAAGAGGGGAGGCCGGCTCAGCCCCAGCATCCGCCGCGCCCACAGGAGGGCCTCCTCGACGGAGACGCCGCCGTCCGCCGGCCGCTCCACCAGGATCACCTCGACGCCCAGCCGGCGCGCGGCCGTCAGCTTCGCCTCCATGCCGCCCGCGGGGCCGCCGTCCTTCGTCACCAGCGCGGCGGCACCGACGTCCCTCAGCATGGCCAGGTTCATCTCAAGCGAGAACGGGCCCTGCATGGCCAGGACGTGGGCGGGGTCGAGGCCGATCGCCGCGCAGGCGCGCAGCGACTCCTCCGCCGGGAGGACCCGCGCGAAGAGGCGCCTCCCGCCGTCCCGAATGGACGCGAAGGCCGAAAGCTCCCGGCTCCCCACCGTCAGCAGGACGGCCCCCTCCCTCGCGTTCAGGAGCTCCGCTGCCGCCGCACAGGAGGGGACGCGCGTGACACCCTCCGCCCCGGACGGCACCCCGCTCGCCCGCAGCACGCGCAGCAGGGGCGTGCCCGTGCGCTCGCAGGCGGCACGGACGTTGGCCGTGACCTCCCTGGCGTAGGGGTGCGTGGCGTCGATGACGCAGGGAACCCCCTCGTCCCGGATCAGGGCCGCGATGCCCTCCGCGTCGAGCCGCCCCGGCCTCGCCTCGACGTTCGGCAGGCCGCGGACCAGGTCGGCGCCGTAGTCCGTGGCCGCGCAATAGATCGCGGGCAGTCCGCGCTCCAGGAGCTCCCGCGCCTCCGTCGTCCCGCCGAACAGGAGGAGGCGTTCGCCGCTCAACGCTCCGCCTCCTCCGCGCTCCGGTAACCGCGCCGCGTCACCATGCGGCCGCCCTTCACGAAGGTCGCGGAACAGCCGATGACGGCCGTGCAGAACATGTCAAGCTCCACGTCCCGGATCGCCCCAAGCGTCGTGACGCCGTATCGCTCCCCGCTGCGGCCCGCGTTGCGCACCCAGCCCGCGGGCGTCTCGGGCGACCTGTGCCGCAGGACCAGGTCGCAGGCGCGGCGAAAGTGCTCCGGGCGGCCCCGGCTCGCGGGGTTGTAGAGGCAGAGGACGAAGTCGGCGCCGGACGCCGCCTCGATCCGCCTCTCGATCGCCTCCCACGGCGTCAGGAGGTCGCTCAGGCTGACGACGGCGAAGTCGTTCATCAAGGGCGCGCCCAGGACCGCCGCGGCCGAGACGGCCGCCGTGATGCCCGGAACGATCTCGACATCCACGTCCTCCCCCGCCAGCTCCAACAGGAGGCCGGCCATGCCGTAGACGCCTGGGTCCCCGCTCGAGACGATCCCGACGGCGCGCCCCGACGCGGAGAGCGCCAGCGCCTCGCGGCAGCGGTCCGCCTCCTGCCTCATGGAGGACGCGCGATACTCCTTGCCCGGCAGCACCGGTTCGATCAGCTCAATGTACGCCCGGTACCCCAGGATCACGTCGCAGCGTGCGAGCGCCTCAAGCGCCCGCGGCGTCATCTCGTCCCGGCCTCCCGGCCCCAGCCCCACCACCCGGATCATTCCGTGCCCCCCAATTCTTTCGCGCCCCTGGCCCGCGCCAGGGCAAAGGTCATGCGGGGATACCGCGCCTTGCTCCGCAAGAGCACGGCCCCGCCGCCCTCCGACGCCTCCGACGCGGCCAGCACCGCCGCCCGCTCACAGACGTTGTCCACGCCCGTGACCTCGCGCACCCTCTCCGACGAGGAGAAGCGCCCCGGCACCGCAGCAAGTCGGTCCGCGCCGAACGTCAGGAACGGGACGCCGTAGGCGTCCGCCAGCTCCAGCAGGGCCGCCTCGTCCCGCTTCAGGTCGATGGAGGCCAGGGCTCGAAGCGACAGGGGCGACACGCCCGCGCTGTCCAGGAAGTCCCGCGCCCCCTCTCGCACCTCGCGGGCATCCGCACCCTTGACGCACCCGACGCCCAGCACCAGCACCCGGGGCCGAAGCCACAGCGTCACGGGCCAGGGGGCGGGCTGAAGCTCATCCGTCACCGCCACGCCCACCCTCTCCCCGGCCAGGACGGCCGCGGACACCGCCTTGATGGCGCGCGGGTTCTGGATGGCGCACCGATTCTCCACAGCCCACTCGTCCACGGCGGTCACGCCGTTCACGTCCGTAGCCGTCGTCACGGCGGCCGCGCCGCCCGTGAGGTCCGCGACGCGGCGGGCCAGCTGGTTCGCCCCGCCGATGTGCCCCGACAGGATGGGGATCACGAAGCGCCCCGCCTCGTCCGTCACGACCACGGCGGGGTCCTGCGTCTTGGCGCGCACCCAGGGCGCGATGGCGCGCACCGCGATACCGCACGCACAGACGAAGACCATCGCCCCCGCGCGCTGAAACCACTCCCCCGCCCATCCCCTCACGCCACCGTCGGGGTCGATCCGCTCCGCGCCCGGCACGAGGCAGCGCTCCGGCGCGAAGGCCCGCCCGCCCAGCCGGTCGGCCAGCCGCACGGCCAGGGCCGCCCCCGCCTCGGTGAAGGCGGCCAGGACGACGGGACCGTCCCTCATTGGGAGGCCCTGCGGCAGCCGTGGGAGAAGGAGGCGTCGTAGAGCCGCGAGAGGTCGTAGTCGTCCCCCAGGAAGCCCCCCACCAGGACGAGGGCCGTCTTGCTGATGCCCGCCTCCTCCGCCATGGCCGGGATCGACGCCAGGGGGCCGCGCAGCACGCGCTCGTCGGGCCAGGAGGCCTTGTACACCAGCGCGGCCGGGGTCTCCGGCGGATACCCCCCCGCGATGAGTTCACTGGCAAGCTCCTTCAGCATGGCGCTCGACAGGAACAGCACCATGGAGGCCCCGTGAGCGGCCAGAGAGCGGATGCCCTCGCGCGCCGGGACGGGCGTCCGGCCCTCCATGCGACTGATGATGAGGGTCTGGCTGACGCCGGGCAACGTGTACTCCGCCGGAATGGCCGCCGCCGCCGCGCAGAAGGAGCTCACCCCCGGCACGACGCTGAACTCGACGCCCTCCGCCCGAAGCCGGTCCATCTGCTCTCGGATGGCGCCGTAGAGCGACGGGTCCCCCGTGTGGAGGCGCACCGTCGTCAGTCCGCGCCTCTCCCCGTCCAGGAGCTTCTCCATCACCTCGTCCAGCGTCATGAGCGCGCTGTCGTACACCTCGCAGCCCTGGGGTGCGTAGTCCAGAAGCGCCGGGTTGACGAGCGAGCCTGCGTAGACGATCAGGCCCGCCCTCCTCAAGAGCTCCGCGCCGCGCAGGGTGATGAGGTCCGGCGCACCGGGTCCCGCCCCGATAAAGTAGATCATCTCACAGCCTCCGTATCCGTATCATCAACAGCGCCTCCTCCGGCAGAGGGACAGGCCTCAGCGCGACCCAGCCCAGGCGCCGAGGAGCGTCACGGGGTTGCTTCCCGCCATCAGGAGGCCCTGTCCCAGGGGCCGACTCGCAGCGACGGCGACCTGAACGGCCTCAAGCCCATGCCAGAGCGGCCCCTTCAGGATCGTCGCGGCCCGCGCCAGCGTGTCAAGCGTCACAGCGGACACCAGCACGCGGCAACCGTCAAAGGTCGAGAGCCGGTCCAGCAGGCTCTCCAGCTCACCGCCGCTCCCCCCGACGAAGGCGTGGGTCGGGCGGGGCAGCCCGTCGAGGAGGGCGAGGGCCCGACCGGCGTGGATCGTCATGTTGTGCAGCCGAAACCGCTCCCGGTTGCGCTCCAGGAGCTCCAGGGCCTCCGGGACGCACTCCAGGGCGTGAACCTCCCCGTCGGGGCAGGCCAGCGCCGCCGCGACGGAGACGGAGCCCGTGCCCGCGCCCACGTCCCACAGGACGGCATCCGGCGACAGCTCCAGCCGGTCCAGGACGACGCTTCGCACCTCCGCCCTCGTCATGGGGGGTCGGCCCCGCACGAAGTCCTCGTCCTTCGGCCGGCCGAAGGGCGGCGTCCATGGCTCGGCGTTGCGCAGCAGGACGAGGGACAGCGGGTCGAAGTCTCTCCCCGCCAGCTCCGCCGGACGGCCCCGCGTCACGCGCTGGTCCGGGTAGCTCAGGCGCTCCCCCACGACGACCTCCACGCGCTCCTCCAGGCCGCCCACGGCGCCCGCCAGCGCCTCGCAGGCCCAGCGGGGCGAGCACTCGTCCCCGCAGAAGAGCGCGGTCAGACGACCCCGCTCCACGGCGTTCAGGAGGCGGGAGGCCGTCAGGGGCCGCCCGTGCCCCGACAGGATGGCCGCGTCGGTCCACGTCTCCCCCGCCGCGGCACACAGGCTCTGGAGGGAGCTCACGCCGGGCAGGACGCGCAGCGGCGCGGTCGGAAAGCGGCGCTTCAGCAGCGGCAGGAGGCTGTAGAGCCCAGGGTCCCCCGAAACCAGCACCGCCACCGTGCCGCGCTCCAGTTCCTCCGCGACGCGGTCCAGCGTCTCCGAAAAGCGCCCCAGCGTCAGGACGTTCGCGTGTCCCGCGACGAGGGGCAGGTGCCTCGGCGCGGCGACGGCACAGCCCGCGCCCCGAACGGCCTCCGCCGCGGCGGGCGTCATCTGGTCCGCAGCGCCAGGCCCCACCCCCACCACGATCAGTTCATGCTGCATGACATCGCCTCCAGCAATTGGACGGGCGTCACACCGCAGGCCCCCGCATTCCGCGAAAGGCCTCTGCGCCGGGCGTCTCCCCCAAAATCGCGCCCTCGTTGTCCACGAACGCCGCCTCGATGGGGAGCTCCCCGAAGGAGCGGTCCGTCGCGCGGCGGGCCGCGACGGCCGCCAGCGCCGTCCAGAGGCTTTTCAGCCCGAATTCCTCCAGGAGGCCCATGGCGTTCTCCGTCGTGCGGCACTCGTAGAGCCTCCGCACGGTCTCAGCGGGCGCGCCCGCGATCGCCGCCTGCGTGCAGAGCGCCTCGAGCCGTCCGTCCGCGTCGCGGTTGTGCGTGCGGAACGACCCCGCCGCCACCTTCAGGAGCTTGCCGGGATGCCCTCCCAGCAGGCCACGCTCAAACCCCATGCGGTGCGCCTCGTCCAGCACGAAGCCCGGATAGTTCCCCGCCTGGACCACGCAGCGCCCCTCGATGCCGAAGGCGCGGCGCAGGGCCTTCTCCCCCGTGCCGCCGAACGTGATGACCAGCCGCTGCACCCCCAGGGACCGCATGACGCTGAGCTCCATGGTCATCGACGCCAAAAGCGCCGCCTCGTCCATGGGGCGCACGACGCCCGTCGTCCCCAGGACGGAGAGCCCGCCCACGACGCCGAGGCGCGGGTTGAAGGTGCGCCGCGCCACCTCCTCGCCGCCGGGGATCGAGATCGTGACGCGCACGGCGCGGTCGCCCAGCACCTCGCGCAGCGCGTCCACGATCATCCGCCGTGGGCCGGGGTTGATGGCCGGCTCGCCCGGCGGGACCTTCATCCCCGGAAGCGTCACCGTGCCCACCCCCGGACCGGCGGCAAAGACGACCTCGCCCGGCGCCTCCGACACCTCGAGCGACGCGCACACCGTCAGCCCGTCCGTCGCGTCGATGTCGTCCCCCGCGTCCTTCACCACGCCGCACCCGCCCGGCACGGCGTGGACGTCCAGCGTGAACTCGCGCCCCGTGGGGCCCGTCACCGTCACCCGCTCCGGCAGGCCCTCCGTCAGCAGGAGGGCCGCCGCCTTTGCGGCCGCCGCGGCGCAGGTTCCGGTCGTCACTCCTTCCCGAAGCCCTGTCGCGTTCACCGGTCCTCCATGCCGTAGAACAGGGCGTTGAGGATGGCCGCAGCCACGGTGGAGCCACCCTTGCGCCCCATGGCCACGATCTGCGGCACGTCCGTCGCGGCCAGGACCTCCTTGGACTCCACGACGTTCACGAAGCCCACCGGAACGCCCACCACCAGCGACGGGCGCGCGCGGCCCTCACGGATGAGCTCGCACAGGCGCATCAGGGCCGTCGGCGCGTTGCCGATGGCGAACACCGCGTCGGGCGTCGCCTCGACGGCACGCTCCATGCAGACGACGGCGCGCGTGACGCCCCGGCGCCGGGCCTCCTCCCCCACCTCCGGGTCCGCCATGCGGCAGACCACCTCCACGCCCCAGCGGGCGGCCGAGGGCTTGCTGACCCCCGCCGCGGCCATGGCCGTGTCCGTCACCACCGCGACGCCGCGCCGCAGGGCCTCGCGCCCCAGGGTCACCGCGCCTCGCGAGAACGCGAGCGTCCTCACGAAGTCGAAGTCCGCCGTCGCGTGGACGACGCGCTTCACCACGGGCAGCTCCTCCGCCGCTCCGCGCCATTCCCCCATCTCGCGCGCGATGATCTCCATGCTGGCGCGTTCGATCTCCTCAGGCCTCATGCCATCGTTCCCCCTTCTCCCAATCCCTCATAACCCGCAGGCCCCCAGCCCCGCCCGATGGGCCCCCGCACCACAGGACGATCATCCGAGCGGCAGAGCGGCCAGGAGAAGGCTCAACAGCACGAGCGGCAGCATCGTCCCCACGTTCCAGAACAGCATCGACCGCGCCAGGTCCGGCGGGAAGAGCCCGAAGTAGTACCCCGCGTTCTGCCGCACGGCGCGGGTGAGGATCCCCAGCCCGTTGCCCAGAAGGAGCGCGAAGACGGCCTGCGCCGGGCTCAGGTCCCCCGCCGCCAGGCCACCCCCCGCCAGCGACAGCGCCGCGGAGACGTGGGCGATGGACGCCGCCGCGACGGCCCAGCCCGCAAGCGGCAGGAACGTCCCCCCCATGAACCAGCGCTGGAACGCGCCCTCCAGCCAGGGGACCAGCGCGTAGGCCGCGGCGAAGAGCGCCCAGGCCAGGGGCAGCGTCCGCAGGAGCTTGGCGTGAAGGCCCTTCAACAGGCCCTCGCGCCGCGCCGCCCCCCCCCCCGCCGTCTCCTCGTCCGGCCCCGCCTCGCAGCCCCCGCCCCGGCGCAGGAGGACCAGGGCCAGCGCAAAACGGGCCGCGCTCCGCAGGAGGAGCACGACCGCAAAGACGGCGCCCGCGCCCCCCGCCATGGAGGCGCAGAGCGCGAACGTCGCCGGCCAGCGCCGCAGGTAGGCGGGGAATGCCAGGGCGAGCGTGCCCCAAAGCGCCGCCCTTCGGTCCAGCCGCCCCTCGTCCAGTGCGGAGGCCAGGATGGCCGCGCCCGCCCTGGACGAGCCGAGGCTGACGGTGAGGGACAGGCCCACCAGCGGCCCGATCCCGTGCCGCCGCAGCCAGGGCGTGAGGCGCGCCATCAGCCGGTCCGCCAGCCCCCAGCGCAGCACGGCTCCGCCGATGGCGAGCCCCAGCAGGATGTCCGCCGTCAGCCACACCTCGCCCTCGAGGAGCCCCGCCAGGTTCATTCCGCCGCCCGGAGCCTCCAGAGCAGCAGCACCGACAGGTACTCCTTCGCCGGGGCGACGGCCTCGGCGCCGCAGAGGACGCACTCCTCCGGCAACCCCGCCCGATCCACCCGGATCGTCTCGCGCCACGGGCCGGACCGCGCCACCAGGCCGGCCAGCTCCTCCCCCAGGGCGCTCGGCTTGTAGAGCGCCGCGGCGTCCGCAGCCCTGAGCGCCGCCTCGATCCTGGAGGGCTCCGCCGTGCCAGGGACGACGCAGAGGACCTCCTCGCCCAGCGCCAGGAAGCGCCGAGCGCAGGACGCGGCCAGCGAGTGAGCCGAGACGCCGGGGACCAGCTGCAACTCCAGGTCCGGCACGAGTTCCCGCCAGACGCCGTACAGGTAGGCCCCCGTGGCGTAGAGCGCGGAGTCCCCGATCACGGGCAGGGCAACGGTTCGGGCGCCCTGCCAACGGGGCCGAAGCCCCTCCAGCTGGGCCCGCAGCTCCGCGTCGCGCCGCGCCGCGTCGTAGACCATGGGAAAGACGATCGGCACGGGGTCAAAGGCGCCCCCCAGCCGCTCCGCCAGCGCCCCTTCCGCCACGCCGGGCCTTCCGGCCCCTGAGCGGGGCACCAGCACCAGGTCCGCTTCCTGAACGGCCCCCAGCGCCCCCACCGTCACGTGGTCCACGCCTCCGGGGCCGACGCCGACGACGATGAGCTTCATCGGGCCGCTTCCCCGTAGAGGACGTCCATCAGGAGCCGTCCGCCCCGCTCCAGCCCCAGGAGGGAGGGCCGGCTCAGGAGGTTTTCCGGCATGGCCGCCAGGCGGGTGCGCTCCAGGGCTCCGGCCCAGCGCCGGGCCCGCACCGCCTCCAGCGTCGAGGCGTTCATCGCGCCCTGCTGGACGAGGTAGACGTCCAGCCCATCCTCCAGGAGCTTCAGCACCCGCTCAAGCCCCCAGGGGGCCAGTGCGCTGCCCTCGCGAATGGGTTCCGCCTCCCGCGCCGCGTTCTCGCCCCCGGCCAGCTCGATGAGGTGCGCCGCCCAGGAGCCCGGCGCGCAGGTGTGCAGCTCGCGCGCCGTGGCCTCCAGGAAGACGCGCGGCACCCTCCCTCCGGCGGCCTCCCGCCTCGCAGCAGCCTCCTGCCGGATCGCCGCCCTGGTCGCCTCAAGCCGCTCCACGCCCGATTCGGGGTCCAGGCCGAGGATGCCGGCCAACGTCCGCAGGTAGTCCGCAAAGCCGTCCCAGGAGGGTGGGTCGATGGACTCCACCCGGACGCCCGCCCGCTGCAGCACGTCCGCGAGGCCGGGGTTCGCGCGCTGCGTCAGGCCCCGCATCAGGACGACGTCCGGCGAGAGCGCCAGGATGGCCTCAGCCCCCGTCTGCTTGGAGAAGCGCGGGAGGTTCGGGAGAAGGTCCGCGTCGTCGTTCTCCGACAACCCCACCAGCGACTCCGCCCCGCCGAGGGCCACCGCGTTGTCCGAGTGCCCCGGATAGAGCGAAACGACGCGAAGGGCCAGCGCAGGCGCAGCGAGGCCGGGGGAAAGAACAAGGGTTAACATCAGGAAAAAGAACAGCAGGGACCGTGTCATCACTCGCAGAGAGCGCGCCACATCACGTCCCCCCTTTCTGATCGGTAAGATAGAAACGGCGCGCCGTAGAGGGACTCCAGGACGCGCCCGTCCAGGGCCTCGACGGGCCCCTGAGAGCAGAACCGCCCTTCCTTCAGGGCCAGGTAGTCGTCGATGAAGGGAAGCGCTGCATTGACGTCGTGTACCGCGGCGGCCACCGTCCGCCCCTCCCGCGCCAGCTCGCGCAGCAGGCCCAGGACGCGAGCCGCCTGATGGGGGTCCAGGGCCGAGGTGGGTTCGTCCAGCAGCAGCACGGGGGGGTCCTGGACCAGCGCGCAGGCCAGGACCACCCGCTGCGCTTCGCCGCCCGACAGCGACGTCACGTCGCGCGACAGGAGGGAGCGCACCCCCACGCGCTCCGCCGCAGCCTCGATGAGCGCCTCGTCCTCCGCGTTCAGGGGTCGGGCGGGGAACCCGCGGTGGGGCAGTCGCCCCATCCCGATGACCTCCCAGACGGAGAAGGGGTAGAGCGGGCGAAAGTGCTGCGGCACGACGCCCACCAGCCGCCCGAACTGCCGCCGGGAGACGCCCCGCACCTCGCGCCCCAGGAGCGTCAACCCGCCGCCGTAGGGCAGGAGGCCGGCCATCGTGCGCAGGAGCGTGCTCTTGCCGCTGCCGTTGGGGCCGATCAGCGCGGTGAACCGCCCCGAAGGCAGGTCCGCGGTGAGGCCCCGCAGGACCCTCCGGTCCCCGTAGCCGGCGGTCAGGTCCGCGAGGCGAAAGCAGGCGGCGCTCATGACCGCCGCCCCCGCCGGATCAGGAGCCAGCAGAAGAAGGGCCCGCCAATCAGCGCGGTGAGCACGCCGACGGGCAGCTCCCCAAGGGCCTGAGCCACGCCGTCCGCCGCCGCCAGCAGGCAGCCTCCGGCCAGGAAGGAGAGCAGGATCAGCGGCCGGTGCGCCGGGCCGACGGCCAGCCGCAGCAGGTGCGGCACCACGAGGCCCACGAAGCCGATGATGCCGAAGAAGCTCACCGAGGCCGCAGCGCCCAGGGAGGCCGCCAGGAGCAGAAGGCACCGGAGGCGCCTCTCGTTGACGCCCAGCATCGCGCCCCGGCCGGAGCCCAGGGACATGGCGTCCAGCATGGGGGCACAGAAGAGCCCCGACGCCAGCACCAGGGCCGCCGCGCCCCACACGGCCGCGCCGCCGGAGGCTCCGGCCCCCGAAAAGCTCCCCATCATCCACAGGACGATCGCGCCCAGCTTGTCGTCCGCCACCGCCTTGACGAACGTCACTCCCGCGGACAGCACCGCGTTGGCGACGATGCCCGCCAGCACCAACTGCCCTCCGCCCGCCCGCCAGGCGATGAGCCCCACGAGGCACAGGGCCCCCACGGCCCCCGCGAAGGCCGCGGGGATCACTGCCGCGGTGCCCAACAGGAGCCCCAGCGCCCCGCCGAAGGCCGCCCCGGCGGCGATGCCCAGCGTGTAGGGCTCCGCCAGGGGGTTCGCGAGGATGCCCTGCAGGAGCGCGCCGGAAACGCTGAGCAATCCGCCCGTCCCCACCGCCGCAAACAGGCGGGGCAGCCGCACGGAGCGGATCACGAGCGCCTCCGGCAGGGAGGCCTCCGCCTCCGGCAGGCGCGGGGACAGCAGATACAGCACGCGGGGAAGCGGGATATCCCACTCCCCCAGCGTGACGCGCCACACGACCGCACAGGCAAGAGCGAGGAGAAGCGCCCCGCCGACGGCCCAGGCCCTGCGGCTCTGCGCCTTGCGGCAGGCCGCGATCTCAGTCATCGAGGAAACGCGCCCGCGCTACATCATCTCGCGGATGCGCTCGACGAAGCTCTTCGCGATGTTCTCGTCCTGACCCAGTCCAACCAGGTAGGGTGTGACGTCCTTGTAGCCCGCCTTCTTCAGCACGTTCAGCCAGGACTCCTCGTCGTCCGCGCCAGCCAGGTCGTTGTTGGCGTGGTCGCCCGCCACGATCATCAGCGGGGAGATCACCAGCTTGCGGATGTCCTTGTGGCGCTTAAGCGCGCGGATGACGTCCTCCACCTTGGGCTCGGCCTCCACGGTGCCGAGGAAGAAGCGACCGTAGGCGACCTTGTCGAGGGAGAACTGCAGCTGGCTGTACATGGCGTGGGCGATGTGCTCCGGCGTGCCGTGCCCCATGAGGACGATGGCCGTCCCTTTGTCCTTCAGCTGCTTCTCAAAGCGGGTCATCAGGAGCTTGGCCATCTTGTCGCAGTCCTCCACGCCGTTCAGGCAGGGGGCTCCAAGGGCGATCTTCTTGAAGCCGTACTTGCCCTTCAGGGACGCAAAGGCGTCCACGACGTTCTGCATCTCGTCGTACTCCTCGCCGGGGATGATGTGCGTCGGCATGACGTACACGTGGGTGAAGCCCTCGTCGTTCATCGCGGCAAGCGCCTGAACCGGCGTCGGCACGACCTCGTTGCGCTCGCGGGCGATCTTGCGGCGGATGATGTTCGACGTGAAGGCGAGGCGGACCTCCGCGTCGGGGAAGGCCTTCTTCGCCGCCTCCACCAGGTTGTCGATGGCGGGACGGGCCTCCGGCATGGACGTGCCGAAGGACGACACCAGGATCCCCATCTTGTCGGGCTTCGCGTCGCCGTGGGCGGACCATGCCGGGGAAGCAGAAAGCAGCGCCGCAGCGACCAGCATTACACAGACAAACTTGTTCATGACACATACCTCCATCGTGATAAGGATACCCCTGCCCTCGCAGGGTAGAGCACAGCCTGGTGAAAAGGCGTGAAAAAAGGAGGCTCGGCATCGCGCCGGGCCTCCTTCGCCGTATGCGGTTCGCAGTCTGCGTCCTGCAGCAGCACCGGAGGGTTGCCCACGCAAATGCCCATCGGTCCTCGCGCAGGGTCAATATCCTGACTTCCCCTCCTCCTCGTCCGCGCCCTTCCCGAAGGGGTTTCCCCTTCAGTGGGCCTTGCCTGCGGATTCGTCCGGGTCACAGTGGCGGGGCCGCGCGGGTCTTGCACCCGCTTCCTGGCCCTGCGACGCCTTATTTAAGGCTATTTAAGCACATTGCTCCACCGCTGTCAAATCCCCGCGGGGCCCAATCCCGCAGGAACGTGAAGCGCGGGCAAAGCAGGGGGCCAACAATCAGTTGTCCATCCCCCGCCGCAGTGCCTCCACCTCGCCGAGGGATAGCCCGGTGAAGTCAACGACCTGCTCCAGCGGGACGCCTCGCACCAGCATCCGCCGCGCCGTGGCGGCGATGCCCCTTGCCTCTCCAAGCTTTATGCCTCTCGCCTCTCCAAGCTGAATGCCCTCCGTCCTGCCAAGACGTATGCCCCTGGCCTCCACCTTATCCAAAACGCTCAGCATGGTAACGCTCTCCCCCTCCCTGAATTGATTCTGCGCATCCTCAAATCGATGGTCCCGCGTCAGTGCAGACAACAGCTTCAGCACTCCGTCCACGTGCTCGACAACCCGACGGGAAGGAACGTAATCCCGCTTCCTCCTCATCTGCACAAAGTAGTCCGCCACTATCCTGAAGTCGCTCGTGAAACGCTCCACCTGCTCGTCCGTCAGAAAGGATATCTCGAAGAGATTCACCCTGTGATCACTCACAAACGGCTTCATTTCATCGGGAACCCGGACCCTCTCATAGAGCGACCGAGGCCCCGTCCAGGGCTCTTCGCCAAAGTAAAGGACCAACGTCACCACGGGGTAGAGGCCGCCTTTTTCAGACAGCTGGTTGCGGTAATCCGCCCCCTCGTATCCCAGCACCCGAAGCGGCATGTCCCTGTCGATCCGGGTTTGATTCTCAAAGCCGATCAGCGAGATGACGATCCCTTCCGGAGCCCACAGCTTGGAGACGTCCCGTTCCTGCTCGCGGAGTTTGCCGTCCGCCTTGTACTGGGTGCGCGCCTGCGTATCACGCAGGTCGTCGGGGAGAATCCGCCTCTCTCCGTTGAAGAGCAGCACGTTCACGATGTCCGCAAAAACGTCATTGTAGGACTCAAGGTGCCGTTCCGTGATGTCCTTCTCAGGCATCCCCCGACCTCCTGTCGCCTATGTTGTCTTCATTATAGCAAAGTCGGGCCGTCAGCCCAAAACGCAGCGCCGGAGGCGGTGCTGCGGCATCGTTCGCCTGCACCGGCCCTCCAGGTCCAGTGCAAGCGAGCCGCCCTTCTTGCCCTCGCCAGGTTTCTTGCCGTCATCAGGCTTCTTTCCGTAAAAGGACGTGGCCTTCCCGGTGTTGGACCTGGACACCAAACCATACTGTTTGATGGTGCCCGTGACATTCCATACCGTACAGAACCACCAGAACCACGAATCCGGTTTCACAGCCACGTCGTTCGAGACCCGGACGTTCACCAGACGATCGTTCCCCGATGGCGTCATCTCCGTCGGTGTCAACGTCAATAACGGGTGCGCTTGAAAAAATCAGCCCATTCAAGGCCAAATCGACGATCATCCCCACGCGGCCTGAGGCTTGAATCCCAGCGCTGGCCCTCTGAGGGTCAAGCGGTCCCCGCCCCAATCGTCAACCACGCAGAACCGCGGCGCGACACAATATTTACCCCCGCATCAACATCAACGGTCACCAAAGCACCCTCGATAAACGCCTTGTCGCCGACCGATGGCGGACCATCTTAAGGAAGCCAGTTGTCAGGGGTACTCCACTTTGTGTCGCCTCCAACGCCCTTCCACGTATCAATCTTCGCCAACGCGGTCCCGGCAAGGCTCAGAGCGAAGGCCGCCGCCAGCGCCGCCACGCCTGCGACATTGGCCCTGCGCGCGCCTTTCATTTTTCCTCCCCTCGTGCTAAGATGACGGCACAGGTCAAGGCCGTGCGGCAGCGCGCAAGCGCTCCAAGAGGGAAGGGGGTGCAAGTCCCCCGCAGCTTCCACTACTGTAAGCGACGACGAGAGGACATCAGGCCACTGTCCCGGCAGGACGCCGGAGCGGGAAGGCGTCCTCGAGGAGGAATCGCAAGCCAGGAGACCTGCCCACGCGCCGCAGCAAGAACTCCCGGGACAGGGGAGCGGCGGCTTTTTTCCAGGATCTTTGCGTTCGCGCGCCGAGGGACCCCGTCCGTGGAGGGCGGGGCCTTTTTGTTGTGCGCTTCGCGCTTATTTTTTAAGAAGGGGGGTGACGGTGGAGGGAGGGACCGCGGCGTCTGCGTTTTTCCGTTTGCGTTTATGATCAGCGAATCGAGGAGGAAGTCTTGATGAGAAACAGGTTCTTTGCTTTTGTGCTCTGCGCGGCGGCCGCGCTCCTGCTGGCCCTGTCCCCGGCGGAGGCCGCGCGGACGGCATACCCCGTCACGATCGACAACGGGGACCGGCAGGTGACGTTCGAGAAGGCGCCGGAGCGGGTCGTGACCAACGGCGACGGCAACATCATCGAGCTGATGTTCGCCCTCGACCTGGACGACAGGCTCGCCGGCTACGCGGGCTTCCCGGAGTACGGCGGCCAGGTCGCGCCGGACCACCGGGAGAGGCTCAAGAAGATCCCCGTCGCCGCACCGGGCTACATCACGCTCGAGGTGCTGCTGGGGCAGAAGCCGGACCTCTTCCTGTCCGGCTACCAGTACGGGACGAGCGTTCCGGGCGACACGTCGGCCGGAGCCATCACGCCGGACGAGCTGGAGAAGCACGGCGTCAAGTGCTACAACATCACGGAGTCCCTGATCCGCGTCATGAAGAAGCCGCCGGTGAGCCTCGAGGACACCTACACGGACCTGAGGAACCTGGGCATCATCTTCGACGTGCAGGACCGCGCGGAGCAGTGCATCGCTTCCATGAAGGAGCGCGCCGCAGCCGTGGAGGCGAAGCTGGCAGACGTGGACGCGGCGAAGCCGATCGGCGTCTTCATCTATCAGACGTGGAACGCGCCGGACCAGCCCCCGCGCACGGTGGGCGCCCAGGCCATGCCGAGCGCCCTGATGAAGATGGCGAAGGCCCGCAACGTCTTTGACGACATCGACGACAGCTACGTCAAGGCCACCTGGGAGGACGTCGTGGGGCGCAACCCGGACGTCATCCTGATCCTGGAGTGCGGAAACGCCAACGGCGCGGAGCGAAAGAAGCTCCTGATGGAGGACCCCGTCCTTCAGGGCGTGAAGGCGATCCAGGACGACCGCGTCATCGTCATCAGGGTTGAGGAGACGTATCCGGGCCCGCGGGCCGTCATCGGCCTCGAGGCCATCGCCCGGGCGCTCTACCCCGACCGGTTCTAGCCGCGCCACCCTGCTGGCGGACCTCTCATGAGTCCTCTCTCCCCCTTCAGGAGGACGGGCGTTCCCGCGCTCGTCCTCCTCGCCCTCCTGCTCCTGACGATGACCTTCGGCGTCTCCACCGGTCCGGTGCCCATCCCCTTCGGAAGGGTCTGGGGCATCGTCCTGCATCAGGTCTTCCCCGACTGGCAGGCCATGGCTCAGGACTGGCCGCAGAACGAGGTCAGCATCGTCTGGCAGCTCCGGCTTCCCCGCGTGCTCCTGGGGGCCATCGTCGGGGCCGGGCTGATGATGGCCGGCGCGGCCATCCAGTCGCTGGTGCGCAACTCCCTGGCGGACCCCTACCTGCTCGGCATCTCCTCCGGCGGCTGTGCGGGCGCAGTGGCGGCCCTCCTGCTCCTGGGAAAGGTCCTGGGCAGCAGCTACACCGGCCTGTCCACCGTCTTCCTCATGGCCTTCCTCGGCTCCCTCCTGGCCTTCGGCCTCGTCCTCCTCATCGCCGCGCAGGGGGAAGGGCTCACGCCCATGCGCATGATCCTGTCGGGGCTGGCCGTCAGCTACATGTTCACGGCCCTCACGAACTTCATGGTCTACCTCAACCAGCGGAGCGGGGCCGAGAGCGCGATGTTCTGGATGCTGGGCGGTCTGGGCGGCGCGCGTTGGGACCGGCTTCCGATCCCCCTCGCGGTCACCGCGGCCTGCCTCGTCCTCCTCGTCCTTCAGGGGCGGTCCCTCAACGCGCTGATGCTGGGGGACGAAAGCGCGGCGGCTCTGGGCGTGGACGTCCGGCGCTTCAGACGCTTCCTGTTCGCGCTCACGTCGCTCCTGACGGGAACGCTGGTGGCCGTCAGCGGCTCCATCGGCTTCGTTGGGCTCGTGGTGCCGCACGTCATGCGCATGACCGTCGGCGCGGACCATCGGCGCATCCTGCCCCTGGGCGCGCTGGTCGGCGCCATCTTCCTCATTCTCGCGGACGCCTTCTCCCGCGCGGTTCTGGCGCCCCGTGAGCTCCCCCTCGGCGTCGTGACGGGCTTCGTCGGCGCGCCGTTCTTCATCTGGCTCCTCAGGCGGAGCGGGAGGCAGGGGCGGTCATGAGCGCAACGCTGAAGGTCGAGGCCCTCCGATGGGGCGCGGAGGGCCGCCCCATCGTCCAGGGCGTCTCACTCACGGTGGAGGAGGGCGAGTTCGTGGGCGTCATCGGCCCGAACGGCAGCGGGAAGTCCAGCCTGCTGCGCTGCATCTACCGCGCCAGCCGGCCCCAGGGCGGCACCGTCCTCCTGGACGGCCGCGACCTGTGGCGGATGCCGGTGAAGGAGGCCGCGCGGCACGCTGCCGCCGTGCCGCAGGAGATGCCGACGCAGTTCGAGTTCACCGTCCGCGAGATCGTGGCCATGGGGCGCTATCCCCACAAGGGGCCCTTCAGCGGCGTGGACGCGCGGGACGAGGCGCTCGTCGATCGGGCGCTCGAGTACGTCGGGATGACCCCCTGCGCCGAACGGACGTTTGCATCGCTGTCGGGCGGTGAGAAGCAGCGCGCGCTCATCGCGCGGGCCATCGCCCAGGACGCCGGCCTTCTGCTCCTGGACGAGCCGACGAATCACCTGGACGTCTACTATCAGTTGGAGATCCTGGACCTGATCCGCAGCGCCGGCGTCAGTTGCCTCGTCGTGATGCACGACCTGAACCTGGCCGCGCAGCACTGCGACCGCCTGTACGTCATGCACGACGGGCGCGTCGTCGCCGGCGGAAGGCCGCGGGACGTCCTGACCCCGGAGCTGATCCGCCGCGTGTACCGCGTGGAGGCAGAGGTCACGACCGCGCCGGGCGGCGCGCCCCACGTGCTGTTCCTCCGCGCCCTCAAGCCGCAGAGGACGGCAGAGCTCAAACCAAACCGCGCTTAAAAGCGTGGCTCGCCTTCCAAAAAGGGGAGGTGGCCTAAAGGGTCGGAAGATGCGTTTCGCCTCCCTGCAAGGGGAGGCAATCCACATTAGACGCGATTTGGTATCCGATGTCCTTCCTTCGGTAAATCGGTCAGGCTATCCAGAAAGAGACCCCATAGAGGAGCACCGTCAGGACAGGGAGCCTCAGTTCCGAACGACAAAAACCCTTTTTTTATCAAAAAACAACAAAAATATTTTTATTATTTTGTGGTTTTATCTGATGACATTATGCCTTTTCGGGGCATAGAATGGCATTAAGTTGCACAGTTCTACGTTTTATTTCCTTCGCGGTCGCCCGAAACTCGAGGGAGTGAGCCGAAGTGGTTCGTCTCCCTTCCGGTGGCCTTCTTGTCCGCCTGTATTCGTGCGCTTTTGATCCGTTTATGACTTATGGTTTCGTTCTGACGCCATGGTGTACTCGAAGCGGATCCATCTCGCAGGATAAAGTCGATAGCTGAAATTTTTATCCGTTTTCGGGAAAATCGTGCATAGCCTCATGTCGGGCATGGAAAGGACAGCCGCAGGTGATGGCGGAGGGGGTGGTGTCCGTAACGGATTTTTAGTGTGGTATTCCGTATCGCGTGGCGCTGAGGGGTCGTTGTCCGGTGAATGGAGTCGAGGAGGAGGGGGACTCATGAACTTCAACCAGAAGTGGAAAATCATCGATTTGAGCCAGGAGATCTATGAGGGGATGCCTGTTTTCGGCATGCATCAAAAGACCTTTTTCATGGTGAACCAGACCCACGAACAGAACATGAAGGATACGGGCTCCAAGACCCTTGGGTTCTCGGCCAGGAACATGTTGATCAGCGAGCACGGCCCCACGCATTCCGACGCGGTCTGGGAGTTCAAGCCGGATGGGCCGACCATCGAGAAAATGGCGCTGGAGCTCTTCTATGGGGATGCCATCTGCGTCGACCTCCGGCACGTCCGGTATCCGGACTACATCGAGGTGAAGGATATCGAGGAGGCCTTGGAGAAGCATGGCCTCGATATCCGAAAAGGGGACATCTTCCTGATGTACACGGGGCACTACGAGAGGACGTATCCCGACAGGGGGTATGGTGGCATCACGGCCAAGCACTCCGGCGTATCCTATGAGGCCGCAAAGTGGCTGGCCGAAAAAGGCGTGGTGAACATCGGCGTCGATTCTCCGGCAATCGACCAGACCCCCGACGACCTGGATTTCTCCGGTCATCTCGTCTGCGGGGAGTTCGGAATCACGAATACGGAGAACCTGTGCAACCTGGACAAGGTGGTCGGGAAGCGTTTCATCTATATGGGGCTTCCCCTGAGGATCCGTGCCGGCAGCGGGTCTCCGATACGTGCCGTAGCCCTAGTCGAGAGGGAACCGGAGCCCTAAGCCATTCTTTCGGCGACGTCGCCGGGTGCGTCCCCTGAAAAACCGTTCGGTTGGTCTCCCTGCTGATGGTTTTCAGGGAGCTTTTTACGATGTTCGGCATATTTTTTATCCTCGGCCAGACGACCGACCTTACGCAAGCCGATCTTTCGGGAGGATTGCGGCGGTCGGTTGGTCGGCTGAGGGCGAAGGAAGTCCAGGGGACTTCCGTAGCTCGGCCAGACGACCGACCTTACGCAAGCCGATCTTTCGGGAGGATTGCGGCGGTCGGTTGGTCGGCTGAGGGCGAAGGAAGTCCAGGGGACTTCCGTAGCTCGGCCAGACGACCGACCTTACGCAAGCCGATCTTTCGGGAGGATTGCGGCGGTCGGTTGGTCGGCTGAGGGCGAAGGAAGCCGTGCGGCACGCCGCCGCCGTGCCGCAGGAGATGCCGGCGCAGTTCGAGTTCACCGTCCGCGAGATCGTGGCCATGGGGCGCTATCCTCACAAGGGTCCATTCAGCGGCTCGGACGCTCGGGACGAGGAACTCGTCGATCGGGCGCTCGAGTACGTCGGGATGACCCCCTGCGCCGAACGGACGTTTGCATCGCTGTCGGGCGGTGAGAAGCAGCGCGCGCTCATCGCGCGGGCCATCGCCCAGGACGCCGGCCTTCTGCTCCTGGACGAGCCGACGAACCACCTGGACGTCTACTATCAGCTGGAGATCCTGGCCCTGATCCGCAGCGCGGGCGTCAGCTGCCTCGTCGTGATGCACGACCTGAACCTGGCCGCGCAGCACTGCGACCGCCTGTACGTCATGCACGACGGGTGCGTCGTCGCCGGCGGAAGGCCGCGGGACGTCCTGACGCCAGAGCTGATCCGCCGCGTGTACCGCGTGGAGGCAGAGGTCACGACCGCGCCGGGCGGCGCGCCCCACGTGCTGTTCCTCCGCGCCCTCAAGCCGCAGAGGACGGCAGAGCTCAAACCAAACCGCGTTTAAAAGCGTGGCGGCGGAGGGGTTTGCTTTTAACGCGAAACGGTTAAGCCTGCCCCGTTTCCTTCAGGGACTGGACTTCCTCCAGGGACAGTCCGGTAGCCTCTGCAATTTTGGCCAAGTCCAGTCCCATCCGAAGCAGATTCCGCGCCGTCTCCGTTCGGCCGAGTTGTATACCTCTCGCCTCTCCAAGCTGTATGCCCTCCGTCCTGCCAAGTCGTATGCCCCTGGCCTCCACCTTATCCAAAACGCTCAGCATGGTAACGCTCTCCCCCTCCCTGAATTGATTCTGCGCATCCTCAAATCGATGGTCCCGCGTCAGTGCAGACAACAGCTTCAGCACTCCGTCCACGTGCTCGACAACCCGACGGGAGGGAACGTAATCCCGCTTCCTCCTCATCTGCACAAAGTAGTCCGCCACTATCCTGAAGTCGCTCGTGAAACGCTCCACCTGCTCGTCCGTCAGAAAGGATATCTCAAAGAGATTCACCCTGTGATCACTCACAAACGGCTTCATTTCATCGGGAACCCGGACCCTCTCGTAGAGCGACCGAGGCCCCGTCCAGGGCTCTTCGCCAAAGTAAAGGACCAGCGTGACCACGGGGTAGAGGCCACCTTTTTCAGACAGCTGGTTGCGGTAATCCGCCCCCTCGTATCCCAGCACCCGAAGCGGCATGTCTCTGTCGATCCGGGTTTGATTCTCAAAGCCGATCAGCGAGATGACGATCCCTTCCGGAGCCCACAGCTTGGAGACGTCCCGCTCCTGCTCGTGGAGTTTACCGTCCGCCTTGTACTGGGTGCGCGCCCTCGTATCGCGCAGGTCGTCGGGGAGAACCCGTCTTTGCCCGTTGAAGAGCAGCACGTTCATGATGTCCGCAAAAACGTCGTTATAGGATTCAAGGTGCCGTTCCGTGATGTCCTTCTCCGGCATGACGCGCCCTCCAGTCGTTTATCTTGCCTTCATTATAACAAAGCAGCAAAGCCGGATCGTCAATCCAAAAACGCGGCGCTAAATTGCCGAATCGCCAGGCTGAAAGCGGCAGCGGATTGAAAGCGCGGGGAGCGGATCAGCGAGAGGACAATTCCTTCAGCCCAAACAACCCCTCAGTCCCCCCTTCGGGGAGCCTTCCGGCTGCCGTTCGTTACCGCTCACGGGCCGTCAGTCCCAGCCCCTCCGGGGCAGCCCCCCTTCCAGAGTGCAAATTGGCATTTCAGAGGTCCTTCCTCCCGTAAATCCGGCAGGAGATGCGAAAGGAGACCCCGTAAAGGAGTGCCGTCAGGACAAGGAACGCCAGGAGCCAATGGCGGTTGAACATCGCCTCCAGGGACTTCATCAGGTCCGCCCCCAGCGCGGAAGCGAGGTGCTGGAGCCCCCACCCGACCAGGACAGCTCCAGCGAGCAGGACAAAGACCAGGATTCGCCCCTGCGTCGCGCCCCCCTTGTAGATGCAGGGGATCTGGACCGCATTCATGATGGCCATCAGGAACACCCCCACCAGGACCAAGCCCAGCCACCTGTCGATTTGGTCGACCGTGCCGTGCTTGCCCCACTGCAGCGCCAGGCCGAGGAGCACCCCCGATGCCGCCCCCGCTGCGCTGCTGGCAAACGCCATGAGGTATTTCGACAGGACGATCTCCCTCCGGCTGACGGGCAGGCAGGCGACGTACCGTTCGGCGTTGCTCATCTCGTCGAAGGTGAAGGAGAACAGGACCACCATGCCGAAGCCGAAGGCCATCAGGAGCGGAAGAAACTGCAGCTTGTCCCAGGCGAAGGAGGCGCCGGCCAGGACGACCGTCCAGAACAGCAACGGGTACTTGAAGTCCTTCATCTGCAGCAGGTCTTTGACGATAAGGCCCTTGATGGCTCTCATGCGGTGATCCCTCCCCTCCGGCTCTGACGGCGGAGCATCAGGGCCTCAAGGCTCCCGTCCCGCATCAGGTCGCACGTTGCGCCCGAAAGGACGATCCGCCCCTGACGGATGAAGGCGATCCGGTCGGCGATGCGCTCCAGGTCCGAGGTGATATGGCTCGAAATCAGAACGGCGTGTGACGGGTCCGCCGCGAACGTCTGCAACAGGTCCAGGATATCCCTTCGCGCCACCGGGTCCAGGCCGGCCGCGGGCTCGTCCAGGACCAGCAGGTCGGGGCGGTGGGGCAAAGCGGCCGCCACCTTCAGCTTCGCCTTCATCCCGCTGGAGTACCGCTTGATCCTCTTGTCCGGGGGCAGCTGCAGGGACTGCAACATTCGGAAAAAACAGGGTTCGTCCCAGCTTCGATAAACGCTCTTCACAATCAGGCCGACGTCGCGCGCGGTCAGCTCGCCCGACAAAAAGCTGTCGTCCAGCACGACGCCAAGCCGCTCCTTGATGGCCTTCTCCTGATGACGATAACGCATGCCGAAGACCTCGACCTCGCCCCGATCAATGGCGACGAGGTTCAGGACGGCCCGGATCGTGGTGGTCTTTCCCGCCCCATTCTCCCCGATAAGGCCCAGGATCATCCCACCCTCCAACGTCAGGTCAACGTCCTGCAGGCAAAAGCCCTCGTAGCTCTTGGACAGTCCTCGAACCGATAAGATGGTCTGCACGGAAGCCCCCTCCTTGACTTTCAAAGAAGCGCCAAATCACCTTAAAAAGTTGCCGAAAGCGATCAAGGCTCATCAAGCCAAAGGGGTCCTTCAGCGCTTCCCTGAAACTTTCCCGTGCGCTTCGCGCGGCCTGATGAATTTCTGGCACTAGAGACAATACGGTTGACCGTTCCCGACAACTTAGCCAGCGGGGCCTGAAATTTTGAGGCCCTTCGCTACTCCTCCGCGTCGCCGCTTTCCTTCTGCCGCTGCCAGGGGCACCGGCCCCTCCCCTCCGGCACCGGGCCGTCGTAGTCCGGGGAAAACCGTTCGGCGCCCGGCAGGTCCTTCGGGGCCGGCCCACGCAGGTCGCAGCCGAGGCGCGGGTCTTCGCCCCTCCTGCGGCTCCATCGAAACATTTTAACCCCTCCCCTCACGCCGAATCCGCTCTGACGAACGGCTTCCTCAAAGCGCTCGTCCCCCATGCGCTCGCGCGCCTGCTCCATCCAGGCGGACAGGTGCTCCTCAAACGGGATCTCCACCTGCGATTCCAGAGAATCGATGATTCGGTCCAGGTAACGGCTCAGGGCGGAAAGTTCCTCGCCCGACAAGCAGCCAAAGACGCTTGCCCAATCGCTTTCGGGCTGCCGCAGCTCCTTCCCCTTGTCCGTCAGGTGGACGATCATCACCCGCCGATCCTCCTCCGAGGGCTTCCGCTCAACGTAGCCGCCCTGCTCCAGGCGGTTGAGAAGCTCGTTGAGCGATTGCTGTCGGAGCCCCAACAGGTACGCCAGGTCCTTCGTGGCGATCTTCGGCTGGACCTTCAGAAAGGCGAGGACACGCCCCTGACCGTAATGGATATCCGAAAAAGGGCCGTATTCCGTATGGCGGAGCATCTGCAGCCGCCGCAAAAGCCATTGCACGAAAGACAGCTTTTCGTAGATATCCCTGCAAACGTCGTCCATTCCCATCCCTCCCCACAAATACCACAGGCACCTGTTATATAAGCCCATGATATCCCCCTCCCTGCGAGGCTGTCAAGATCAAATCAACAGGCACCTGTTTATTTACGTCGTATGACGGACCTCTTCCTCGTGTTCGGAGCGGAGAAGGGCCTCACCGTTCCGAGCCTGCCCGCCGCTCTCCGGCACATCAATCCGCGGGCAAGGGGCGCCCCTTCACCGGGACACGCGGATGACGCCGCCGCGCCGGTCCTCCCCCGAGTTCCACATCCGCCGCAGGCTCAGCCAGTGCGGCTTGCCGTAGGTGACGGCCTCCACCATCAGGTCGTCCCCCGCCTCCTCGTATCCGGCCAGGTTGAACCAGTGCCACTCAAAATCCTCCAGCGCGTCGTCCTGGTGGCGCAGCATCAGGTAGGGGACGGGAAGGCCGCTACTCAGTTGCTCCCGAACCACCCCACGCGCCTCCTCAAAGGGCACCGTGCCGGACAGCCCCTCCAGGCGCCGGCCGCTGCCGCCGGCGTCGCGCCAGTACTGCGACAGCCCCTCGATGTAGATCTCAAGGAAGTCGATCCCGTGGGAACGCGGCGACAGGTAGGGCTTCATGTCCCTGGCGAAGCGGAGGAAGTCCTCCCGGTTGAGGTGGCGCAGGTCGTAGGGGTAGAGGCTCTCGGCGTCCTCGCGGAGCGCCAGGTAGATGCACAGGTCGCACGCCGTCACCGCCGCACACCCGCCGTGGTACATGTCCCACTCCGGGAACCAGTCCTGATTCCCCCCAAGCCCGTCCTCGATTTGAATGTAGTCCAGCTCGTTCTTCATCGTCCACCTCCGGCGCGCGGCGTGCCCTCCCGAATTTTTTGCAGCATTTTTTATTGTATCTCTTTTTTCGTCCTTTTGTCTCCCCCCGCTCCGACTTTTGTTTCCTTAACTTTTGCCGGACGGGCGCCGCCGGCCGCCCTCCCCCAAACCGCGGGCAAAAAAATAGCACCTTGCAGGGACTGTTTGCAAAAACAGTGTTAAGCTAAGGAAGTTTCAGAAGCGCCAGGGCTTGTACGCCAGCGCGGCGGATTCTGCTGTTTCCATCCCTCTTCTAAGGAAGTTTAGGAAATGCGGGTGGGGCTGCCCGGTGTCCACTGGCAGCGCATGTTTCCATCCCTCTAAGGAAGTTTAGGAAGCTGGTCCCCGCGCCAGACCGTCTTGCTCTTGATATCGGTTTCCATCCCTCTAAGGAAGTTTAGGAAGGACCCCGACGGTCCGGGCGCCACCCCCCGCCGCGAAACAGTTTCCATCCCTCTAAGGAAGTTTAGGAAGTGGAGCTGATGCGGTCGTGGGCTGGGTACCGTCCCGTGTTTCCATCCCTCTAAGGAAGTTTAGGAAGGCACAGCGTTCCCATAGCGGCATAATCTGCCGCGCTAGTTTCCATCCCTCTAAGGAAGTTTAGGAAGTGGATGGGTTCTATGACACACCGAACGGCACAGGAGGGTTTCCATCCCTCTAAGGAAGTTTAGGAAGCAAGATTTTCCGGTGATGTTTTCATTGGCTCGATTGTTTCCATCCCTCTAAGGAAGTTTAGGAAGTCTTTACCTTCTGCCCGATTACCTTATCCCTCTCCTCGTTTCCATCCCTCTAAGGAAGTTTAGGAAGTTTGGAGGAGGCGGTGTAATGCCCCGCCTCCTCGTGAGTTTCCATCCCTCTAAGGAAGTTTAGGGGCTCCTCGCTTTTTTAAGTGGGTAGCCCTATCTGTAGTTTTCCTGCGATGAGGTAAATCATTGAGATGAGGTTCTCCTTGCTCCTGTAGCCCCTGGCCCTCGCCTTACAGGCCTGGATCGAGCTGTTGATCCCCTCGAGAATGCCGTTGTTGATATGCGACTCAAACCACTGAAGAACTCCATCCCAATGATGCCTGATCGTGCGAGCCGCGCCAATCATCGCACTCAGACGACTGTGCGTAGCCCAGAAATACCATTTCTTCAGTAACAGCTCCCCTTCTTCACGATGGCGAAATCTCTTGAAAATCTCCTGGAAACTCAGCTTCATCTGATAGGCTCGCGCGGTCTTTCGATTGTGCTTCCTCAGACTCAGCTCCCCTAGCCGCTCTTTTTGCCTCTCCGTCAGGTTGTGAGGGTTCTTCAGCCAAAGATAACGGGTGTGCGCCAGGCTCGGGTCCTCCTTGCGCTCCTCGCGACGGACGCTGTCCACCGCATCGTTCACCGCCTTCATGACATGAAATTTGTCGAACGTCAGCTTCGCACCCGGGAAGTGTTCTCGCGCCCCTTTGATGAAGGCTTGCGACATGTCGCAGCACATCCGCTCGATGGCTTCGCCTCGGCCGCCGTGCTCCTCGAGGAATGTCTTGAATCGACCCAAAGTGCTCGAGTCCTTGCCCTCCGTGGCGAAGATGACCTTCGACGTATCCGGATCCACGAAAACTGATACATAATCGTGCCCTCGCTTGCTGGAGGTTTCGTCGAATCCGACATTGCGGACCTGCGACAGAACCCTCCGTTCGAGGGCTTGTTCCGTGTAATGTCTGACCACGCGCCAGAGGCGTGTGTCGTGCATATTCAGCTCCTTCGCCAAGGTCTTGATGGGCATAGCTGGAGCCAGGGACAGGACCAACGCCTCGAAAAGCAAAGTAAACCCGCTGCCCTTACGCGCCCAGGGGACGGGAACCAGGTGGACGCCACAGGCGTCGCAGTGAACCCTTGGGACCCTGGCTGTCAAGCGACATGCAAAATTGACCCATGGGCGACATCGAAAACTGACCCCCCTTGAGCCCTGTTCATTGTCCTGCGATATCCTGCTCCTTTCGCATTAAGCCCGAACGGCGCTTTTCAAGCAGCCGATAACTGTCCCCCCGAAGCGTCACCACCGTCGAGTGGTGCAGCAGGCGGTCTAAAGTTGCAGTGGCCACGACGTTGTCTCCAAACACGTCCCCCCATTCCGATACGCTCCGGTTACTCGTCAGAAGAAGGCTGCCCCTCTCGTATCTCCTGGACACAAGCTGAAAAAACAGGTGCGCGCTTTCGCGCTCAAGGGGAAGGTAACCCAGCTCGTCTACTATCAGCAGCTTCGGCTTGCTGAAAAAGGACAACCGCTCCTCAAGACGAAGCTCATTCTTGCTCTTGCTCAGACTCGCCAGCAAGGCAACCGCCGTGGTGAACAGAACCGAGTAGCCCCGCTCTATCGACGCTCTGCCCAGAGCTATAGCCAGATGCGTTTTACCCACTCCGGGCGGTCCCAGAAAAAGCAAACTGTCCCCATTCGCCACCCACCGACAGTGACTCAGCTCCTCAAGCTGACGACGGTCCGCTGAACTCGATCCCCAATCGAAACCATCAAGCGTCCTCACACACGGGAAGTGGGCGATCCTCAGCCCCATCTGGATTCGACGGATGTCCTTATGCCGCGCCTCCTCGCAGCAAAGACGGTACAAAACCTCGCGGTAGCTCAGCCCCTCCTTGGACGCTGCGTCCAACAAAGTATCCAGATTCTCTCGAATGCCAGTCAGCTTCAGACGACCCAGCAGACTCATGAAATGCTCCTCGTCAATAACCTTGCTCATGACGCCTGCACTGCTTCTTCGTACTCACTCAGCGGACGGCTCAAGGAATCTGTCGTGACCACGCGCAAAGAGGAGCTTTCCCCCTCCCCACCACAATACATAATTCCTCTAAGGTGCTCCTTGTCCGTGCTCTTCTGGTGCGTGCCGGGCTGCAGGACATGCCGCGCCAACTCCGTACCGTCAGACTGGTAAATCACGACCTCCGCTTCTGTAACCTGCACCTGGACACGTTTGCCGATGGCCGACCACGGCACACTGTAACGGTTCGTGTCCACAACCACATGGGCGTCCGAGGGCACCTTCCTCACATACTCCCGGACCTGGACAAACGGGGCTCTGCCATGAGCGGGCCGGAGCGCTGCTCTCTCCGTCGACTCAAAACGGCACAACGGCGTGTCCGAGGCATCTGTCAACACCCGCCCGTCCGACTCCGTACGAAGCCAGTTCGCAATATGCCGTTCCATATCCGACCAGCTTGAGAACTCCCGACCCGCGATGCAGTTCCGCTTCACGTAACGGACCCCGTTCTCCACCTTTCCCTTCGTGCGGGCCCGGAAGGGCGCGCAAGCCCGTGGGGTGAAGCCCCAATAATCTGCAAACGCTTTGAACTTCTCGTTCAGCAAAAGCTCTCGTGTCCTGGGGTTGTGCTCTGTGACCAAAGCCCGGGGATTGTCCGTCAAAACCTCCGCAGGAACTCCTCCAAAATACGCAAAGGAATCCTCCATCCCCTGAAACCAAGCCTGTTGGTTCTCATGCTCGAAGGCTTTAACGTAGAGACGACGGGAGTACCCAAGCTTCGAGACAAAAAAGTACACCTTGACCTCAGTCCCCCCTATCAGGACTCTCTTCTCTCCAAAGTCTATCTGCATTTGATGGCCTGGGGGCGTCTCAAAGCGAACGGTTGCTAAAGCCTCCCGGCCTAAAACCTCACGATGCGCCTGCACTGCACGCTCTACCGTACGCAGCGAAACGGCTATCCCCTTCTCCGACTCCAACTCCTGCCGGATAACGTCGGCATTACCGCCGTGCTGAAAAAATTTCTCGTGGAGCCAGTCCTCGTGACCCCGAAGGGCTCCCTGAAAAACACGCTTGTCCGTAAGGTTGTACTTCACAACTCCGCCGTTGCGGAGGTATTTACGAACCGTAACCCGGCTCATGGAGAACTCCCTCGATAATTTGTGGATGCTCCATCCCTGAGAATGAAGCCGCAGCATGGCTGAAACTTCGTCCTGATGTTTGATAGCTCCCTCACCTGCCAACTGTAGGGTTGTTCCACTCAACAGTTTGGCAGAACGCTGAACCATACAAAACCCCTCCCCTCATCTTTCCTCTGAGGGTGGGTCAGTTTCCTCTGTCGCCTATGGGTCAGTTTATACTGTCGCCTGACACCTGGCCGTAAGGTAAGCCTCATACTGAAAGAAATTGAGATGTCTCCAGGTCTTTTCCGCAGTATCGTGAACTTTCCGACCCTCTGCCCCGCATTCGGGACAGGTGAATTTAGAGCCCTTTTGAAAGTCCAGGTGGATATCAAGCCTCTTAGCTGCAGGGTCCAACTCCAGGGATTTGACAAACCACGGCGACGATATCCCAAGCGCTATTTGAAACAGTTCGATGTCCTTCATAATGTTCCAAGGATATCATAATGGTAGCCTTTTATAAACCACCCACTCCTTCTAGCGAGGAGCCAGTTTAGGAAGGGTTTATGACGCCTACCATGGAAAAACTCAGTCGTACGTTTCCATCCCTCTAAGGAAGTTTAGGAAGCATCGAGGACGACCTGTGCGCTCCGGAGTACTTCTAGTTTCCATCCCTCTAAGGAAGTTTAGGAAGCTTCGTCTGTTCCGCCAACAAAGTACGGACCTTGAGGTTTCCATCCCTCTAAGGAAGTTTAGGAAGGAGGGGAACGATCAGTACGGCGCGCAGAACCGCATGTTTCCATCCCTCTAAGGAAGTTTAGGAAGACTATCAGCGCGGTAAAGAAGAATGGACAACTTCTGGTTTCCATCCCTCTAAGGAAGTTTAGGAAGGAAATCGCGGCTGGAGGAAGGATTTTTCGGGGGCGACGGTTTCCATCCCTCTAAGGAAGTTTAGGAAGCATGATGGAATACTGGCCCTGTTGGCTCGTGAGCCGTTTCCATCCCTCTAAGGAAGTTTAGGAAGGCTGGAACCATCGTTGTACTGAATCCTCATCACAGCCGGTTTCCATCCCTCTAAGGAAGTTTAGGAAGAAGATGCGCCGCCCGCACATCGTGCCGCTGGCCACAGTTTCCATCCCTCTAAGGAAGTTTAGGAAGCGTACCGTCACCACCTTTCGTTCCGTCTCTCGGACGAGTTTCCATCCCTCTAAGGAAGTTTAGGAAGAGGGTCGCGGGCTTCACGTCGTGCACGAGCCCGTCGAGTTTCCATCCCTCTAAGGAAGTTTAGGAAGCATTTCCCACCTCGATTTTATTCTCCGAAAAGGCGTGCTGTTTCCATCCCTCTAAGGAAGTTTAGGAAGCGGGGCAAAGCATGGGCGAGTACTTGCGGGAGCTGGTTTCCATCCCCCTAAGGAAGTTTAGGAAGGAATCAGTGGCGGGCTGTTGTAGATGAAACACTCATGTTTCCATCCCTCTAAGGAAGTTTAGGAAGTGATTTTTTGGATTGAACCGGTACGTCCGGCCTGTGGGTTTCCATCCCTCTAAGGAAGTTTAGGAAGGGCGAGACGGGCATCCGACACAATGAGGTCTACGACCGTTTCCATCCCTCTAAGGAAGTTTAGGAAGCGCGCTCAGCTGCAGGTTCGCCCCGCTCTGCGTCCCCGGTTTCCATCCCTCTAAGGAAGTTTAGGAAGGGTTACTTGGAGATGGGCACTGGCCTGATGAAAGGAGGTTTCCATCCCTCTAAGGAAGTTTAGGAAGTACCATAACAAAGACAAGGATAATTTCCAGTCCATTGTTTCCATCCCTCTAAGGAAGTTTAGGAAGTGCCCAATCTTCAATTTGTTTTTTAAATTTTCCTTTTGTTTCCATCCCTCTAAGGAAGTTTAGGAAGTGTGACAATTTTCCCCACACAATTCTCACCTTTCAGTTTCCATCCCTCTAAGGAAGTTTAGGAAGCTAATATTTCCTATTTACCATTACAAGATGAACCAGAGTTTCCATCCCTCTAAGGAAGTTTAGGAAGATATATGGTACTCCTGTTAATGGTTTTCAAGAAACTGTGTTTCCATCCCTCTAAGGAAGTTTAGGAAGTATCCCCGTCGCAAAGGGTGGCAGTAATGAAATATTGTTTCCATCCCTCTAAGGAAGTTTAGGAAGTATGCTTGCCTTCGGTCAACTTCTCTGCCTTGAACATGTTTCCATCCCTCTAAGGAAGTTTAGGAAGCGGGGCGAAAGCCCCTGCGCTCGTAGTACCTCACGGGTTTCCATCCCTCTAAGGAAGTTTAGGAAGGTGGTAAGAAAATGGGTGTTGTTTGGGGAGATTATCAGTTTCCATCCCTCTAAGGAAGTTTAGGAAGTTCCTCTCCCGCCGGCAACGCGTTCCTTGCTTCTGGTTTCCATCCCTCTAAGGAAGTTTAGGAAGGGAATCATCCGGCCCACCGGACGCCCGGACTTGGAGTTTCCATCCCTCTAAGGAAGTTTAGGAAGGTCCAGGCCACGCAGGACCGTCTTTCGCCCTCACCGGGTTTCCATCCCTCTAAGGAAGTTTAGGAAGTGGATTCCCAATTTCCTGAAACACCAGAACCCACAGTTTCCATCCCTCTAAGGAAGTTTAGGAAGGTGACCTCCTTTATCGCCGACGAAAACGCGCTATACGTTTCCATCCCTCTAAGGAAGTTTAGGAAGCCGTTCGTTCGTAGATTTTCGCGTCTGTTGACGATGCGGTTTCCATCCCTCTAAGGAAGTTTAGGAAGCCTCGTCCTGCTCGTACTTCCGGGTGGGGTTGAGCCCGTTTCCATCCCTCTAAGGAAGTTTAGGAAGGCTGATTGTCAGGACGATGGCGTGTGTCCCTGGATAGTTTCCATCCCTCTAAGGAAGTTTAGGAAGAGTCCAGCAGTACCAAGGATTTAGCTATCAGTAGAGCGTTTCCATCCCTCTAAGGAAGTTTAGGAAGGCTCGTCTTCATGGTCCCCGGAGCCCCGGTGAGGACGGTTTCCATCCCTCTAAGGAAGTTTAGGAAGGGCTTCATACCGGGTCTTAGGCGGCAGGGAGCTCACGGTTTCCATCCCTCTAAGGAAGTTTAGGAAGGGTATTTCCATCTGGAAATACGTCGTCGGAAACACGTTTCCATCCCTCTAAGGAAGTTTAGGAAGCCAATACGCTCATGCTGAACACGACGGCAGCCTCAGTGTTTCCATCCCTCTAAGGAAGTTTAGGAAGTGGGACCACTTCACAGGGAGCGCCTCACGCTTCAATGGTTTCCATCCCTCTAAGGAAGTTTAGGAAGCAATTAAATGTTGAAATTGGGTTGTTATTTTTTATTGTTTCCATCCCTCTAAGGAAGTTTAGGAAGATCGGCGCCGGTCGTTCGGCCGGACCTCACGTACGAGGTTTCCATCCCTCTAAGGAAGTTTAGGAAGACGTCCCCCTGCTACACATGAGCGTGGCGCACGCCGAGTTTCCATCCCTCTAAGGAAGTTTAGGAAGGATGATCTCCAGCCCTGGGCGCGTGATGCGCACCAGTTTCCATCCCTCTAAGGAAGTTTAGGAAGCCCCGCTTCCCAACAGGGACGGCAGGAACAGCGCCCGAGTTTCCATCCCTCTAAGGAAGTTTAGGAAGTCGAGAAACGTCCGCCGTCCGGGAAGACTGTGGGTGTTTCCATCCCTCTAAGGAAGTTTAGGAAGACCATGCTTGAGCATGCTCAAGTATGGTCATATTGAGTTTCCATCCCTCTAAGGAAGTTTAGGAAGTTTGATGCCCAATCGTTATGCTCCGTCCAGTCGTGGTTTCCATCCCTCTAAGGAAGTTTAGGAAGGCCCTTCGGAATCTTCACCGAAAGGGCCCCTACTTGTGTTTCCATCCCTCTAAGGAAGTTTAGGAAGCCAGAGGCTACTCCAGCCACGGACGCGGGGATCAGAGTTTCCATCCCTCTAAGGAAGTTTAGGAAGGCTCGCGCAGTTTGTGGAATGGCTCGTGGACGAAGCTGTTTCCATCCCTCTAAGGAAGTTTAGGAAGCCATCCCCATGTTGTTGCTGTTTTGAATTGTTTACCGTTTCCATCCCTCTAAGGAAGTTTAGGAAGGACCGAAATCCCGAACTCCTCCCGCAGGAGCTGCACGTTTTCCATCCCTCTAAGGAAGTTTAGGAAGTGAAGGGACAAGAGAGATAGAGCCTACCAGATGTTTGTTTCCATCCCTCTAAGGAAGTTTAGGAAGCATAGGAGGGAATTGAGATGGAAAAGCGGTTTGTACGTTTCCATCCCTCTAAGGAAGTTTAGGAAGCCCTGCGTCAGATCGTGCTGGAGGGCGTGTTGGTGGTTTCCATCCCTCTAAGGAAGTTTAGGAAGTCCTCCTGTGGTTACGGGGCCACAGGGGGAGTATGGGGTTTCCATCCCTCTAAGGAAGTTTAGGAAGGCGGCACAAAATATTCTGAGCTTCCTCGACCAGCCGAGTTTCCATCCCTCTAAGGAAGTTTAGGAAGGAGAACCCCTTGCCCGAAATATGCTCTTGTGTCAGCTGTTTCCATCCCTCTAAGGAAGTTTAGGAAGAGGCGGGGTCATTATACCCCGTCTCCTCCGAAAGAAGTTTCCATCCCTCTAAGGAAGTTTAGGAAGCCGATCTGCCGGATAGATGCGGTCCCGCCGTCGTAGGTTTCCATCCCTCTAAGGAAGTTTAGGAAGCGGGGGCGTCGCACCGTGAGGCGGTGCCTGATGAGACGTTTCCATCCCTCTAAGGAAGTTTAGGAAGTGCCGTGATAGGCAATCCTCTCATGCAGGCCGTTCCAGTTTCCATCCCTCTAAGGAAGTTTAGGAAGGTGAGCTGGACGGACGGAGAGAGGAGGTCCGGGACCGGTTTCCATCCCTCTAAGGAAGTTTAGGAAGTCACCGGAAGGGAGCGGGAAGTACCTCGTGTTCTGTGTTTCCATCCCTCTAAGGAAGTTTAGGAAGGCCCCCGTTTCTGTAGGATTCCTCGTCAAGCCAGTCGTTTCCATCCCTCTAAGGAAGTTTAGGAAGGGAGAGCCAAGCCAGACTGATCCCCGCGGGAGACCAGTTTCCATCCCTCTAAGGAAGTTTAGGAAGGTGAGCTGGACGGACGGAGAGAGGAGGTCCGGGACCGGTTTCCATCCCTCTAAGGAAGTTTAGGAAGGCCCCCGTTTCTGTAGGATTCCTCGTCAAGCCAGTCGTTTCCATCCCTCTAAGGAAGTTTAGGAAGGGAGAGCCAAGCCAGACTGATCCCCGCGGGAGACCAGTTTCCATCCCTCTAAGGAAGTTTAGGAAGCCCGCCGTACATGCAGGCTTCGCTGACAAGAGGCAGCTGTTTCCATCCCTCTAAGGAAGTTTAGGAAGGTCGCCGATCTCGAATCCAGAACCTTCAGCAGCACTTGGTTTCCATCCCTCTAAGGAAGTTTAGGAAGGGGTGGCGAAGGACGTGTGCGACGTGCTGGAGCTCTCGTTTCCATCCCTCTAAGGAAGTTTAGGAAGGGGAAACCTGTCGAGGACTGGGACTATCTCGACCAGGTTTCCATCCCTCTAAGGAAGTTTAGGAAGCTTCGCTCATAACCCCAACCCCCTTCGGATTTTTTGTTTCCATCCCTCTAAGGAAGTTTAGGAAGGAGGCGGGGTCATTATACCCCGTCTCCTCCAAAGAAAGTTTCCATCCCTCTAAGGAAGTTTAGGAAGGTCAGTTTCGCCCAGAAGATATGACGAGGAAACCTGTTTCCATCCCTCTAAGGAAGTTTAGGAAGTGGTCCCCGCGCCAGACCGTCTTGCTCTTGATATCGGTTTCCATCCCTCTAAGGAAGTTTAGGAAGTTGGCTGCGCGCTCTCCGAATACCTTGGAAGCATCGGCGTTTCCATCCCTCTAAGGAAGTTTAGGAAGAACACTAAGCACCTTCAGTGCGCACCCGCTTCACTGTTTCCATCCCTCTAAGGAAGTTTAGGAAGATGGTTTGCAAGATGCTATAACGCCACCGTGGTTTACGTTTCCATCCCTCTAAGGAAGTTTAGGAAGTCGAACCAGTGGCGGGCTGTTGTAGATGAAACACTCATGTTTCCATCCCTCTAAGGAAGTTTAGGAAGGCGTATGGCTCATGTGTTCACCTCCCTTTCTATCTCCGGTTTCCATCCCTCTAAGGAAGTTTAGGAAGTGGACTACAAACCGGAGGAACAGGCTGAGTTCTTCTTGTTTCCATCCCTCTAAGGAAGTTTAGGAAGTGGACTACAAACCGGAGGAACAGGCTGAGTTCTTCTTGTTTCCATCCCTCTAAGGAAGTTTAGGAAGGTCCATGACGTCTTCCTTGCGCCAATAGGCTATCGGGGTTTCCATCCCTCTAAGGAAGTTTAGGAAGCTCGGAGACGATGACGGTCAGGCCGGAGCTGGTCCTGGTTTCCATCCCTCTAAGGAAGTTTAGGAAGCACGTGTCCAGGCGCCCGCTTCGGTCCTTCGCCTGCGTTTCCATCCCTCTAAGGAAGTTTAGGAAGGAGCCCTCGTCCTAGTTTCAGCACTTATTTCTTCGAGTTTCCATCCCTCTAAGGAAGTTTAGGAAGCGGCGGCGATCAGGCGCGCGTTGGCCTGCCCCTCTGGGTTTCCATCCCTCTAAGGAAGTTTAGGAAGGTAGCGCTTTGCCTCGTCGCTCTCAAGGAGCCACTGGGTTTCCATCCCTCTAAGGAAGTTTAGGAAGGTGCGACTGCCCGGCAGGCCCGGAGCGAGGGAAGGTGGTTTCCATCCCTCTAAGGAAGTTTAGGAAGGTAGCGCTTTGCCTCGTCGCTCTCAAGGAGCCACTGGGTTTCCATCCCTCTAAGGAAGTTTAGGAAGGTGCGACTGCCCGGCAGGCCCGGAGCGAGGGAAGGTGGTTTCCATCCCTCTAAGGAAGTTTAGGAAGGGGGGACCTCTGCATCGTGGCGCCCACCGGGAGCGGGTTTCCATCCCTCTAAGGAAGTTTAGGAAGCGCTGCGCTCCAAGTTCACGGACGTCCGGCTGGACGTGTTTCCATCCCTCTAAGGAAGTTTAGGAAGGGGTGGCGAAAGACGTATGTGACGTGCTGGGATTGGTGTTTCCATCCCTCTAAGGAAGTTTAGGAAGGGGCACGAAGACCGCCGCATCATCGTCCTGTCGCACGGTTTCCATCCCTCTAAGGAAGTTTAGGAAGGGGGAAGGGATTATTGGGGTCGTCATCCACCACTTGTTTCCATCCCTCTAAGGAAGTTTAGGAAGGGCCCGCTCTACCCCACAATGGTATCAACCCAACAGTTTCCATCCCTCTAAGGAAGTTTAGGAAGGGCAGCCGGTGTTGCGTTGTATTTGCTCGATGGAGACGTTTCCATCCCTCTAAGGAAGTTTAGGAAGCACCGTGTACTCGCCCTCCGGAAGCGGGTCGAACCCGTTTCCATCCCTCTAAGGAAGTTTAGGAAGTTGATGAAGGTCCTGTACATCCCGGCGTCCTGGTTGTGTTTCCATCCCTCTAAGGAAGTTTAGGAAGCGAGCCCTTCGGACGCACCTTTAAGCCCTAAAACCTGTTTCCATCCCTCTAAGGAAGTTTAGGAAGGGTCGTCGATAACGACGTACTCCTCGGCCGCCGATTGTTTCCATCCCTCTAAGGAAGTTTAGGAAGGAAGGAGCAAACGACGGATGAAGAAAACGACGATTTCGTTTCCATCCCTCTAAGGAAGTTTAGGAAGCGAGGACACTTCGCGTTCCTTTTGGGAAGGACGAGGGTTTCCATCCCTCTAAGGAAGTTTAGGAAGCACAGCCTTGAGGCTTGGGGTTACAGGCTTGGGGAGTAGTTTCCATCCCTCTAAGGAAGTTTAGGAAGTCAAAGGCCCGATAGATGAGTTGCCGCCGCATGGCAGTTTCCATCCCTCTAAGGAAGTTTAGGAAGCCGCTTTCAACGTTGTAAACATGCCCCCGTGAACAGCGTTTCCATCCCTCTAAGGAAGTTTAGGAAGTCTGAATTTTGATTTGGCGGATTCGCCACTCCTATCGTTTCCATCCCTCTAAGGAAGTTTAGGAAGCCGGGGGCAACGTATCGAGCGGCTTGAGGTTTACAGGTTTCCATCCCTCTAAGGAAGTTTAGGAAGGGTCGCCGGAACAGGGGGTATTCTGCGCTGTGGGAGAGTTTCCATCCCTCTAAGGAAGTTTAGGAAGAAGCGGCAACAAGGCGGCGACCTCCCCTGATGGTGGTTTCCATCCCTCTAAGGAAGTTTAGGAAGGGGTGGAGTCCATCATGGGGCCGGAAGGGCTGGACTAGTTTCCATCCCTCTAAGGAAGTTTAGGAAGCAAGATGCAGACCCTGCACATTGAGCTGCCCCTCGTGTTTCCATCCCTCTAAGGAAGTTTAGGAAGGTATTCCGGACCGCCGACCGGCGGAGGTGGGACCTGGAGTTTCCATCCCTCTAAGGAAGTTTAGGAAGCATACAGCCAGAAGTCCTGTGAATGCCCGTCATCATCGGTTTCCATCCCTCTAAGGAAGTTTAGGAAGGGTGAGGAAATGGCATGACACACGAGGAACTGCGAAAGGTTTCCATCCCTCTAAGGAAGTTTAGGAAGTGGATACGGTCGATGCTACGACCGGGAAGATCACGCTGTTTCCATCCCTCTAAGGAAGTTTAGGAAGCCCTCCGCCATTCGATATCCACTTCCTGCATAAACCGTTTCCATCCCTCTAAGGAAGTTTAGGAAGGCTGGTCCTCGGCGTCATGTTCGCTGAGAGTTCTTTGTTTCCATCCCTCTAAGGAAGTTTAGGAAGTGAAAGAACTCAAGGGAAGGGCGCAGGTCGGAATGAGTTTCCATCCCTCTAAGGAAGTTTAGGAAGCGGGATGCGCTCGTTCATCCACTCCTGAGCCGAATGTTTCCATCCCTCTAAGGAAGTTTAGGAAGTTGCCAAGGCGTCATTTCCATGAATGAAGGGATGGGTTTCCATCCCTCTAAGGAAGTTTAGGAAGGTCCGTGTGGAACAGCTTGTTCAGGACGCGCAGGTCGGTTTCCATCCCTCTAAGGAAGTTTAGGAAGACCGCTTTGTCACTGCTGAGGAGGAAGTCTGCATGGTGTTTCCATCCCTCTAAGGAAGTTTAGGAAGGCCCGTTCCCCATCGAGTATTACGCGACCTTCGTAGTTTCCATCCCTCTAAGGAAGTTTAGGAAGGGCGTAGGGAAGAAGCAGGGCACGATGACTAGCTGAGGTTTCCATCCCTCTAAGGAAGTTTAGGAAGGAACAGTACAGTTTCATCTTGAAATGACACTCCTTCTGTTTCCATCCCTCTAAGGAAGTTTAGGAAGTGTTCGCTGAGAGTTCTTTCAGGTTCTGGGTGAGGAAGTTTCCATCCCTCTAAGGAAGTTTAGGAAGGAGATAAATGGCGACAGTGAACGATGGAATGCATAGTTTCCATCCCTCTAAGGAAGTTTAGGAAGGGCTGCCGTCATGTTCGGCGTGGGCGTATTGAGTGCGTTTCCATCCCTCTAAGGAAGTTTAGGAAGCAGGATGAGGAAATGAAGGCGGCTCTGGGTTTTTAGTTTCCATCCCTCTAAGGAAGTTTAGGAAGGAGAAGTATGGCCGGCAGTGGCCAGTACAATGGCTGTTTCCATCCCTCTAAGGAAGTTTAGGAAGTGGCGGAATGTCAGCGAATCGTATCTCAAGGCACTGTTTCCATCCCTCTAAGGAAGTTTAGGAAGCTATCGCTTCCCCTGTGGCCCAGCAATCCACACATAGTTTCCATCCCTCTAAGGAAGTTTAGGAAGGGCCCCATCCCGGACCTCTGCATCACGGCCCCTATGCCGGTTTCCATCCCTCTAAGGAAGTTTAGGAAGCCTGCCCGCGCCCCGTCAGTTTGTACTTCACTGCTGGTTTCCATCCCTCTAAGGAAGTTTAGGAAGTTGAAACATGCATTCGCTTGGCGAAGCAGTACGGGATGTTTCCATCCCTCTAAGGAAGTTTAGGAAGCAGGATTTCCTCCGTACTCCTTTTGAGTGTCTCGGGTTTCCATCCCTCTAAGGAAGTTTAGGAAGCGAGCCCTGCGGCATCGAGGGCCGCTACACCTACCGGTTTCCATCCCTCTAAGGAAGTTTAGGAAGCTGTGTTTACACGCCCTGGCAGAGTAGATCTTCTGAGTTTCCATCCCTCTAAGGAAGTTTAGGAAGCCCCGCCACGAGCTGGGCCGACGACGCTCTACATCGGTTTCCATCCCTCTAAGGAAGTTTAGGAAGGCCGTCTCCGAGCTGATCGGCGGTCACGAGTTCGGAGTTTCCATCCCTCTAAGGAAGTTTAGGAAGGGACGGGTCGAGCATCCGCAGGGTATCGAGGTTCGCCTGTTTCCATCCCTCTAAGGAAGTTTAGGAAGTGCACGCCGTTATGGATGAGAAGATGGGAGCCTTGCTGTTTCCATCCCTCTAAGGAAGTTTAGGAAGCGAAGGCCCCTCCTGCGAAGTCGTCCGCCGTGCCCGGTTTCCATCCCTCTAAGGAAGTTTAGGAAGGATACACGATAGCGTCTTCCTGACGCTTCATGGCGCGGTTTCCATCCCTCTAAGGAAGTTTAGGAAGCCTCAAGTGCCGCCTTAAGATGGGCAATTTCTTGACGGTTTCCATCCCTCTAAGGAAGTTTAGGAAGGGCTGCCACAGCAGCATTTTTAAAAACTCCGCAAACCCGTTTCCATCCCTCTAAGGAAGTTTAGGAAGAGCGTTCCCGTTCGCCGGTTCCATACCAGCGGGGCGACGTTTCCATCCCTCTAAGGAAGTTTAGGAAGAATCGTCCGCGCAGTTTTCAGAACCCCAGGTATCGGAGTTTCCATCCCTCTAAGGAAGTTTAGGAAGGAAGGTGGAGACGCCGCCGCCTGCGCCGACGATCGACGTTTCCATCCCTCTAAGGAAGTTTAGGAAGGATATCCCCTTCGGACTGCCGTATTTCGACGCGAACGGTTTCCATCCCTCTAAGGAAGTTTAGGAAGCCCATGTATTAATCTTCCCATATTGGGACTTTTTAGGTTTCCATCCCTCTAAGGAAGTTTAGGAAGCCACCGAGCGCCTCGATTGGATATGGCAGCCAATCTAGTTTCCATCCCTCTAAGGAAGTTTAGGAAGTTTCCGCCCATCTTTGACGGGGTGTTTCTTGGGTAGGGTTTCCATCCCTCTAAGGAAGTTTAGGAAGGGCCCACTTCCAGCTTTTCTGCTAAGTTAGCACGAGAGTTTCCATCCCTCTAAGGAAGTTTAGGAAGCCGCCAGAGTCCTGTTTCTTGGAGTCGGCGCCACGGAGTTTCCATCCCTCTAAGGAAGTTTAGGAAGCCCGCATCATGCCGTCGCCTCCTTCTTGATTTGCCTGGTTTCCATCCCTCTAAGGAAGTTTAGGAAGCATGTTGCGGATTGGGAAGCTCGCCATGGCGGGTTGCGTTTCCATCCCTCTAAGGAAGTTTAGGAAGCGAACCGGGCCCTTGAAAAGGGCGCAAGGGGCGCTAGTTTCCATCCCTCTAAGGAAGTTTAGGAAGAAACCCAACAGGGGCGGGAGTGGCAGAACACTACTGGTTTCCATCCCTCTAAGGAAGTTTAGGAAGATGACCAAGAGCCCCTACAGCCCGCACGAGTGCTCGGTTTCCATCCCTCTAAGGAAGTTTAGGAAGTCCGGCGGGAGGTCGTTAGCGCTATGCATGTTCAAATGTTTCCATCCCTCTAAGGAAGTTTAGGAAGTAGGTCTTCCAGGGAAGGAAGTGCAGCCCATCGGTCGTTTCCATCCCTCTAAGGAAGTTTAGGAAGGAAGCTGATCGAAGCGGCCGACCGCTTCCTGACAGAGGTTTCCATCCCTCTAAGGAAGTTTAGGAAGGCCTCCCCCCGCCCCTTAAAACAGGGACATTGCCGGTTTCCATCCCTCTAAGGAAGTTTAGGAAGTCCATCAGGCGTTCGGCTCGTGCCCGGCGCTCCGGGGTTTCCATCCCTCTAAGGAAGTTTAGGAAGTTGACCTCTCAGGGATATAGAGATTTTCTCAGTGTGTTTCCATCCCTCTAAGGAAGTTTAGGAAGTGGAGCTGTTCGACATGGCCACTGAGAAGGTTCAGGTTTCCATCCCTCTAAGGAAGTTTAGGAAGCAGGGACGTAAGCTGTTTGCGAATTACAACATCGTGTTTCCATCCCTCTAAGGAAGTTTAGGAAGCCCGGTACAACCAGGGGCTGGACGCCTCCTCGCTGAAGTTTCCATCCCTCTAAGGAAGTTTAGGAAGTGTTACGCCACACTCCGTATTCCCCGGATGCCGCCCTGTTTCCATCCCTCTAAGGAAGTTTAGGAAGGAGCTTGTGGCGCGCGGGTATCTGGCGACGCTACGCTCGTTTCCATCCCTCTAAGGAAGTTTAGGAAGGATGAAACTGCCGGCTGATTGGAACGTAAATAACGGGTTTCCATCCCTCTAAGGAAGTTTAGGAAGCGCAGCGAAGACACTATTCTACCTTCTTTTCTTGTGTGTTTCCATCCCTCTAAGGAAGCCCAAATCCACGGGAACGCAAAGTGCGGGCAAAGTAAAGGGCCAGGCAGAGGAAAAGTTTTAAAAAATGGGCTGTTCACCCCTCCGCTGCCTTTAAATACGGAAATATCTTCCCGTTCTCACAATAACCCCGTCAGCGTGGGCTCGCACCCACACCCCCTCTCGGCTATTGGCCCGGCGTTCTCCTGCTCATTCCAGCGAGATAGCCAATTTCTCAAGCTTCCGGTACGCTCCCAGAAACCAACTCCCCACAACTCCCCCTTTCACCTGCAGCACCATGCGGCGCGCATGGCGCACCATACGCCCTATGCTCGTGTAAAACAAAAATCGCAGCGTCCTGGGACGGTAACTCCTCAACGCTTCAGGCAGAAGCAGACGCTTTAACAAACTGTGCAGCGACAGAGACAGCACCGACACATTCCACCAGAACGCGTTCGACCCAAATCGGTGCGAGATGACGTGCCCGCCGCCCAGGTCCTCCTTCAGGATACGGTGCACTTCCTCTGACTTGCCGCACCGCTCACGATACCACCGGATTACCGCTCCTCCCTCCCAATCCAACAGGTTCGTCACGATACCAAACACCTTGTATACGTGGCCGCCAAGCTCCGTCAGATGCAGCTTCTTCACCTTGGCGTTCTCAGACTCCAGGTCGTCGATCAGCTCCGGTATGAACAGCTGCCGTGAGTCCTGCAGCTCCTGAGACAGTCGAAGCTTCTTTCCCGATCCCTCCAACTCGAATGCCTCGCGAATGGCAAGAAAACGGTACGTCGGACCTTTCTTGTCGAGACTCAAAGACTGTGGCGCATAGACGACCTCCGCCCATTCCTGGCCGTTGCCCAAAGGGCGCCAATCCTTCTCACAAACTGCCTCCACCGCCTCCCTGAAATCCCTGTATACAGGACACGAGATCGCAAACTCGATCACCCCGAAACGCGCATCCTGACCCTCCGCCAGATAGCGCAAAAGACGCGTCTGGTAACCCGCACTGTCCGAACGGTACCTCACCTTCCTCACTCCCGCAGGAAGATGCGCCAATACCCCCTGCAACTGCTCCAGCTGTCCGTGCCCAGGCTTCACATTCCCGTCCCGGTATTCCGTCGCCACAGGCAGGTCGTACTCCGGACAGTACACGTTCAACGCCTCGTAACTCCGTTTCCCCTGGTAGTTGTACAACGCCCCGCTCGTCTCCGTCTCGATGAACGTCGCGTCCTGGTCCAGCGTCAACTCCTCCTGCACGGACGCCTCGAACGCGCACCTCAGAAGATGGCGGTGCACCTCCTCAAATCCCCTCAGCGCCTCATTCGATGCCGGGATAAAGGAACGACCATGACCCCGCTCCCGGTCCTCCGATTCGTTATGAAAACAGCTGGCGTAGTCCCGGGCCGACGTCGGAGATGGAAACGGCAGGGAGACTTTCTTCAGCCCCGCCTGCTCCTTCAAAAACTTCAGGTGTTCCACGGCTCTGCCGCCGCTGAGGTTCAGCAGGACCATCGACAGAAGCTGCTCGGAGTCCCGGTACCCTTTGTCCTTCCTGATTCCTATGAAAGTATCGATGACTTCGTCAAGATGGAGCCGATTCCAAAGTTCGATAACGGGGAAAAGGCCGGCAAAAGGGGTGATGTCCTGCATCTTGTCTGTCGTCTTAACCTCGATTTTTGGTCGTCTGTATGGCATAATGGTCTTCGCACCTCGCAGGTGATGGCTTATTGTTTGGTGACTTAAGCTTAACACTGTTTTTGCAAACAGTCCCTGCAAGGTGCTGTTTTTTTGCCCGCGGGTTGGGGGGAAGTTTAGGAAGTTCCCACGGAAACGCAATGTCTCACGCATCCTCACCGTTTCCATCCCTCTAAGGAAGTTTAGGAAGGCCACCACGCCAGGTGCCGCCATGTGAGAATACACGTTTCCATCCCTCTAAGGAAGTTTAGGAAGAGCGCGACCCCAGGACGAGGGGCGGGTTCCCTGCATGTTTCCATCCCTCTAAGGAAGTTTAGGAAGGTTTCGTGCGTATTTCGTTCTCCTATGCCGTCCCGTGTTTCCATCCCTCTAAGGAAGTTTAGGAAGCCCCTCCTCCACTCATCCGTGTGAGCACTATATTTCGAGTTTCCATCCCTCTAAGGAAGTTTAGGAAGTCCCTCACAACCCTGGCGGCCGGGATGCAGGGCGGGCGTTTCCATCCCTCTAAGGAAGTTTAGGAAGTTCTCTACGTCCCAGTCCACGAACCCCGTTCCGAGCTGTTTCCATCCCTCTAAGGAAGTTTAGGAAGCGCCATCCGGGGGTTGTCGATCGGGTTTATCCCCATGTTTCCATCCCTCTAAGGAAGTTTAGGAAGGATGACTGGCACGATATCGTTCTGAAGGGGGCGTTTGGTTTCCATCCCTCTAAGGAAGTTTAGGAAGGGAGATTGGCCAATACCCTATTCCGTTCTACATTGTGTTTCCATCCCTCTAAGGAAGTTTAGGAAGCCGGAGGAACGCCGCAGAGCGGGGGCCTGCTGGGCGGAGTTTCCATCCCTCTAAGGAAGTTTAGGAAGGTGCGCTCGGCGCATCCAGCCGGAGATTGGACGGACGAGTTTCCATCCCTCTAAGGAAGTTTAGGAAGCAGGTCCCACGCCTCGCGGTTCCGATGAAACGCCTGAGTTTCCATCCCTCTAAGGAAGTTTAGGAAGGGCGTTCGGCGGGGACCGGTGCGTGGTGTTCCTCCGGGTTTCCATCCCTCTAAGGAAGTTTAGGAAGCCCTCACAACCCTGGCGGCCGGGATGCAGGGCGGGCGTTTCCATCCCTCTAAGGAAGTTTAGGAAGGGAGGCGGGGTCATTATACCCCGTCTCCTCCGAAAGAAGTTTCCATCCCTCTAAGGAAGTTTAGGAAGCGCATAGTGTCTCGACTTCGTATCACTCCCAACGAGTTTCCATCCCTCTAAGGAAGTTTAGGAAGACGCGGACCTGTTCCTCATGCTGGCGTCGAGCGACGTGTTTCCATCCCTCTAAGGAAGTTTAGGAAGGACGATGCCGAGCCGAATCAGGGGGACCGAAAGGACGTTTCCATCCCTCTAAGGAAGTTTAGGAAGGAGAAGATCACAAATTCCTGCCTAGCGTAAAACTCAGGTTTCCATCCCTCTAAGGAAGTTTAGGAAGCCGCTGCCAGCCGCACACGCTGCTCGTCGCTATCCGGTTTCCATCCCTCTAAGGAAGTTTAGGAAGGACAAATCAACATATCCCCTAAAGTTGGACAGTTTGTTTCCATCCCTCTAAGGAAGTTTAGGAAGATGGGGCCGGTCGGGGTGGAGTGCCGGTTCATCAGCGGTTTCCATCCCTCTAAGGAAGTTTAGGAAGAGGCTTTACCACTTTAATGCGAGTGGTACAACCTTAGTTTCCATCCCTCTAAGGAAGTTTAGGAAGCATGTTCCACCACTTCCGGATATGGCAGGCACCGAGTTTCCATCCCTCTAAGGAAGTTTAGGAAGCGCACTACGACCGCGTTCAGGGGCCTCCGCATCCCGTTTCCATCCCTCTAAGGAAGTTTAGGAAGTCCATATGGATCAGGATATCCCTGTCCCTCCTGTATAGTTTCCATCCCTCTAAGGAAGTTTAGGAAGAGGGACAGGGATATATTCTGGTGGTCCATATGCACAGGGTTTCCATCCCTCTAAGGAAGTTTAGGAAGGGGCGAGAACAGGGCCGCAGAATGGGCAGAATTTACGGTTTCCATCCCTCTAAGGAAGTTTAGGAAGGCGAATGAGGTGTGTCTTGCCTGCCCCCGCCTGCCCGGTTTCCATCCCTCTAAGGAAGTTTAGGAAGGGCGAGGTGACGCCGATCTTCGGCGAGCTCTACGCGGTTTCCATCCCTCTAAGGAAGTTTAGGAAGAAGCCCTCGTCCTGGTTTCAGAACTTATTTCTTCGAGTTTCCATCCCTCTAAGGAAGTTTAGGAAGGCTTCGCGTCCCGCTGTCGGATGCAACATTGATATCCGTTTCCATCCCTCTAAGGAAGTTTAGGAAGTCAGCTGCTTAACCTCTCCGCCTTCACCCTCACCGGGTTTCCATCCCTCTAAGGAAGTTTAGGAAGGCGTCGGCGTCCTGATGAACGGCATCCTTGACGCCTTGTTTCCATCCCTCTAAGGAAGTTTAGGAAGAGCCCATCATCCAACATAGCGGCGACAGATTCAGCAGTTTCCATCCCTCTAAGGAAGTTTAGGAAGGGCCCCAGCACCACCAACTCCACCTTGACGTATTGGCGTTTCCATCCCTCTAAGGAAGTTTAGGAAGGCGTCGGCGTCCTGATGAACGGCATCCTTGACGCCTTGTTTCCATCCCTCTAAGGAAGTTTAGGAAGGCGTCTGGAACGCATCGAAAACCTCGAAGAGGATATCGTTTCCATCCCTCTAAGGAAGTTTAGGAAGCTCCTCATGGCAGATGGGACACTCCACGCGCTCTCGTTTCCATCCCTCTAAGGAAGTTTAGGAAGGACCATCGACATCAGGTCCGGCGACGAGACCCCCGGTTTCCATCCCTCTAAGGAAGTTTAGGAAGGGAATCTATTGTTGAGGCTTAGTATCGCCGCAGATATGTTTCCATCCCTCTAAGGAAGTTTATGAAGGACGAAATTACAGCGGCAGGTTGGTATTTCGTCAGTGGTTTCCATCCCTCTAAGGAAGTTTAGGAAGTGTGCGGCCATGCGGGTCTTGTTGATATCGCTCGCCGGTTTCCATCCCTCTAAGGAAGTTTAGGAAGAAGAAGAGGAGCGGCTTTCGCCGCCCCCCTCTCGTTGTTTCCATCCCTCTAAGGAAGTTTAGGAAGGATCGAGGCAGGGAACCGCTTAATAGAGGACGCCGCGCGTTTCCATCCCTCTAAGGAAGTTTAGGAAGGCCTCGCGGCGCTTCCGCCTGCTCGTCAGCACCTCGAGTTTCCATCCCTCTAAGGAAGTTTAGGAAGCCATGGGTGGCGGCAGGGGGTCGTCCTTGCCTCTGTGGTTTCCATCCCTCTAAGGAAGTTTAGGAAGAACGAGACGAACCTCGTGAAGGTCGCCGAAGACAAGGTTTCCATCCCTCTAAGGAAGTTTAGGAAGGAGAGATACCTTTATCCTGCCTTCGGAGGACGCGACGTGTTTCCATCCCTCTAAGGAAGTTTAGGAAGGGGACCTTCGGGCTTCACCGAAAGGCCCACTACTTGTGTTTCCATCCCTCTAAGGAAGTTTAGGAAGTCAACGCAATGATTGAGGAGTTGAGGTCACAGGGCTGTTTCCATCCCTCTAAGGAAGTTTAGGAAGAGGCGGCGCAGACGGCCCAGCAGGGGGCCGGGGCCGGTTTCCATCCCTCTAAGGAAGTTTAAGAAGGAGGCGTAAAACGCACCGTGGAGGAGATACGGAGCTAGTTTCCATCCCTCTAAGGAAGTTTAGGAAGAGGAAGCACCTTGTCCTATATGGCCATGTCGAGACAGGGTTTCCATCCCTCTAAGGAAGTTTAGGAAGGCGCCAAGCGGAGAGTCGTGGTGGTCCACGTTCCCGGTTTCCATCCCTCTAAGGAAGTTTAGGAAGCCGTGGATGTCGCTTGGCTGTGCGCTCCTGAAAGAGTTTCCATCCCTCTAAGGAAGTTTAGGAAGTCGGGCCTTTGATATCTATTACCCGATCAGGGTAGAGTTTCCATCCCTCTAAGGAAGTTTAGGAAGGGCGAAAGCGTGAATCGATTCCCGGCTCCTGGCCCGGTTTCCATCCCTCTAAGGAAGTTTAGGAAGGACGAGACCTGCGTGTTTGAGGTGGAGGAGGGGAGCTAGTTTCCATCCCTCTAAGGAAGTTTAGGAAGTCGACTGGCGGGACTCAGCCTGAGGCGAGTTAGCGGTTTCCATCCCTCTAAGGAAGTTTAGGAAGCCTGGGGAGAACCAGGCCCAAAGACCGCGGCATTCGGTTTCCATCCCTCTAAGGAAGTTTAGGAAGTCGAATAGCTAGGAGGACCTTTATTGTATCACGAGAGTTTCCATCCCTCTAAGGAAGTTTAGGAAGGCCACTGACGTTGACGAAGACCGTCCCGTCGTCATGCAGTTTCCATCCCTCTAAGGAAGTTTAGGAAGTATCGGTGATGATTCCGGCATGAGTCATCGTGTTAGGTTTCCATCCCTCTAAGGAAGTTTAGGAAGGTCCTTTCGTTGATGGGTTGGTATAGTATGGGCGGTGGTTTCCATCCCTCTAAGGAAGTTTAGGAAGAAAGACAGGCCAGTTTGCGATTGATTGTGCTGTTGCTGTTTCCATCCCTCTAAGGAAGTTTAGGAAGGGCTCAGCGAAGCTCATGGCAGGGTATCTGAAGCAGGTGTTTCCATCCCTCTAAGGAAGTTTAGGAAGGGGGCACAGAAACTCGCCGAGCGCCTGTTTGACACGTTTCCATCCCTCTAAGGAAGTTTAGGAAGCGCATGGACCTGCTTCCTGTCCGGTCTTTGGTTCAGGGTTTCCATCCCTCTAAGGAAGTTTAGGAAGAAAAGAACAGCCTTCCATAGAGCTCGCAATGACCTAGGTTTCCATCCCTCTAAGGAAGTTTAGGAAGCTTGACGCCCTCAAAATCTCCCGTCTTAACAAGCTGGTTTCCATCCCTCTAAGGAAGTTTAGGAAGGCGGAGCTTCCGAATCGCGTTCATGTTGCCTCCTTTGTTTCCATCCCTCTAAGGAAGTTTAGGAAGAACAGCGAGGCTGTGAAGTTCGTCAAGTGCGAGGCGGTTTCCATCCCTCTAAGGAAGTTTAGGAAGCGTCCTCATGATTCGACCTCGATCTCATGCCGGTAAGTTTCCATCCCTCTAAGGAAGTTTAGGAAGGGGTGTGGGCGTAGGGGGGGATGGAAATGATCGGTGGTTTCCATCCCTCTAAGGAAGTTTAGGAAGGTAAAAACAACGCCCAAATGGTCATTGATTTTTAGGGTTTCCATCCCTCTAAGGAAGTTTAGGAAGTCCGTTCAGGACCTGGTGGGTATCTGGCACAAGGGCTGTTTCCATCCCTCTAAGGAAGTTTAGGAAGTTCGCCCTCACCGGTAAACTGGAACCGCAGGGGCTCGGTTTCCATCCCTCTAAGGAAGTTTAGGAAGGTTCTTCGCTCATAACCCCAACCCCCTTCGGATTTTTTGTTTCCATCCCTCTAAGGAAGTTTAGGAAGTTTCCTTGGCGAACGGGTCCAGCCCGTAGGTCTGGGAGTTTCCATCCCTCTAAGGAAGTTTAGGAAGCTCCAGATCGCCCCAGACGCCCGGCTCAGGCGTCATCGTTTCCATCCCTCTAAGGAAGTTTAGGAAGGAAGAGCAGCTCGCAGTTCTGCGCAGAGCACCACATGTTTCCATCCCTCTAAGGAAGTTTAGGAAGGCTTGCAGTACGCCAGGTTGGGCAGCTTCCCAGCCTGTTTCCATCCCTCTAAGGAAGTTTAGGAAGCCCCCACAGCACAGAACAACCTCAGCTCCGACGACGTTTCCATCCCTCTAAGGAAGTTTAGGAAGGAGTGGCGGCTTGATCGCCAGCTTCTGCGCGCCCAGGGTTTCCATCCCTCTAAGGAAGTTTAGGAAGGCCACGGGCCGCAGGAGGAGAAGACCATGGAAACGATGTTTCCATCCCTCTAAGGAAGTTTAGGAAGCAGGTCCCACGCCTCGCGGTTCTGATGGAACGCCTGGGTTTCCATCCCTCTAAGGAAGTTTAGGAAGCGTGCTGGAGGCGGACGAGGACGCCCTGGCGCTGCTGTTTCCATCCCTCTAAGGAAGTTTAGGAAGCTAGGGAGGTCGCCACTTTACTATCCCCCACAGCAGTTTCCATCCCTCTAAGGAAGTTTAGGAAGGCGTTTCAGCGATTCCCCCAGGCATTCAAGGGGCTTGGTTTCCATCCCTCTAAGGAAGTTTAGGAAGGCGAGCAGGATTACCTGGTGTTCACTGGCGACGTATGTTTCCATCCCTCTAAGGAAGTTTAGGAAGCCCGCGCCCGTCCTTGTCCTTCGTCCGAATCAGATGTTTCCATCCCTCTAAGGAAGTTTAGGAAGCCGAAGAGCTGGCAAGGCAAGAAGTATGGTGTCCTGCGTTTCCATCCCTCTAAGGAAGTTTAGGAAGCGCAAACAAACACTTAAGAATTTCGTTGATCATGCATGTTTCCATCCCTCTAAGGAAGTTTAGGAAGCACAGGGCCCCGCGGGCCGGGAGGTCCCTGCTTGGCAGTTTCCATCCCTCTAAGGAAGTTTAGGAAGCGACGACACCTCCTTAAACCGTTACGCTGGGTAAAGTTTCCATCCCTCTAAGGAAGTTTAGGAAGCTTCATGGCTTCCTCGGACACCGAGCCCGGCAGCGAGTTTCCATCCCTCTAAGGAAGTTTAGGAAGGACAGCCCCTTGGATGTAGCGGGGGAAGGAAGCGTGGTTTCCATCCCTCTAAGGAAGTTTAGGAAGGAGGCTTTCTCCAATGGCCACATGCTGCGCGTAGTCGGTTTCCATCCCTCTAAGGAAGTTTAGGAAGGACAACTCCACGCCCTATTCCAATCTCATCGACCTTGTTTCCATCCCTCTAAGGAAGTTTAGGAAGGGATACGACATCTCCACCCAGGATGCCGGTCAACGGTTTCCATCCCTCTAAGGAAGTTTAGGAAGTACTTCGCCGACCTGCTGGAGCGTATGCCCCTCAGCGGTTTCCATCCCTCTAAGGAAGTTTAGGAAGGAAGCCGAGGTCGCGGGCTGATCGCGGGGGGCCGACGTTTCCATCCCTCTAAGGAAGTTTAGGAAGCGTGGATAGGAGAGACGCAGATCGCCTCCAAGACGCTGTTTCCATCCCTCTAAGGAAGTTTAGGAAGCCACGCGTTGGCCTGCGCTCTGCCGTGATAGAGCTAGTTTCCATCCCTCTAAGGAAGTTTAGGAAGTTCATTGATGAGGCACAAAACGAGGCACAAAATCGTGTTTCCATCCCTCTAAGGAAGTTTAGGAAGATGCCGACCCCGCCTCCGGACTCCGACCGTTTCAGCCGTTTCCATCCCTCTAAGGAAGTTTAGGAAGGATGCCGAATTGCTCAGCCAGAGCAGTGATATCCTCGGTTTCCATCCCTCTAAGGAAGTTTAGGAAGGTACCGCATCAAACAGGATTCCTGCCACCAGCATTCGTTTCCATCCCTCTAAGGAAGTTTAGGAAGCAAGATCGGGGAGTTCTCGCACGACGACCGGCGCATGTTTCCATCCCTCTAAGGAAGTTTAGGAAGTTCCTCGGTCCACTGCCCGTCAGATTCCCCATGACGGTTTCCATCCCTCTAAGGAAGTTTAGGAAGGACATGAATGGCCCGATGCTGTTAGTGATGCCCTGTAGTTTCCATCCCTCTAAGGAAGTTTAGGAAGAGCCTGCGACGTTGGGCGAAGACATCAGGGTCGCAGGTGGTTTCCATCCCTCTAAGGAAGTTTAGGAAGGAGAATTGTCTCCCGACTTCGCATCACCCCCTACGAGTTTCCATCCCTCTAAGGAAGTTTAGGAAGCGTGAGCGCGTTTAGACGAGCCGTGGCGAATGTAAGTTTCCATCCCTCTAAGGAAGTTTAGGAAGCGAAGGTTCCTCCTCGTCGGGTTCCGCCTCCCCATCAGTTTCCATCCCTCTAAGGAAGTTTAGGAAGCCGCATCGCGGCCATAGCCGGGAGTGAATTCATGCGGTTTCCATCCCTCTAAGGAAGTTTAGGAAGATGGCGACTGGGTGCTTTTCGTGGACACTCGGTTGTCGTTTCCATCCCTCTAAGGAAGTTTAGGAAGCCTCGTATCTTCTGGGAGGGCGACGCTGCGGAGTATCGGTTTCCATCCCTCTAAGGAAGTTTAGGAAGCGGGATGTGCCATGCCTCGTCCGCCGAGGCGTCGGCGGTTTCCATCCCTCTAAGGAAGTTTAGGAAGCGTTCATGACGCTTGTTGCGGCGCCGCCGAGTATCTGGTTTCCATCCCTCTAAGGAAGTTTAGGAAGAAGGAAAAGATACCGGCAGACCTGAACTCGTAGCCAGTTTCCATCCCTCTAAGGAAGTTTAGGAAGCCCATCCGAACATGACCGGGACCTATGAGGCCATGTTGTTTCCATCCCTCTAAGGAAGTTTAGGAAGAGCACTTAGCGAGGACGAGGGCCGCGAAGCGTTCAGCGTTTCCATCCCTCTAAGGAAGTTTAGGAAGCACTTAGCGAGGACGAGGGCCGCGAAGCGTTCAGCGTTTCCATCCCTCTAAGGAAGTTTAGGAAGTCCTCGATGCCGCGTGCCGTTCGTTCCAGCGGCGTAGTTTCCATCCCTCTAAGGAAGTTTAGGAAGAGGGCGGCTTCCGCCGTCGAATCGGCAGTTCATCCGGTTTCCATCCCTCTAAGGAAGTTTAGGAAGAAGGCGGATTGATTCGAGGCGTTGTTGAAGATATCCGGTTTCCATCCCTCTAAGGAAGTTTAGGAAGCGGTTTCTTTGTGGGGCGTCTCCTTTGCTGTTTTGGTTTCCATCCCTCTAAGGAAGTTTAGGAAGGATGTCGTATCCAAAATTATGAAGGCCGGGGCGACGCGTTTCCATCCCTCTAAGGAAGTTTAGGAAGGGTGGATGGGGGGCAGGTCCAGCCAGTCAACCCAGTACGTTTCCATCCCTCTAAGGAAGTTTAGGAAGCGTCTCCGGGGACCTGCACGACCCCGCCGACTGCGGGTTTCCATCCCTCTAAGGAAGTTTAGGAAGGCGAGCTTTACGAGTATTCCGCCACCTACGAGGACAGGTTTCCATCCCTCTAAGGAAGTTTAGGAAGCAGAGATGCTCCCAAAGCGCAGCGAATACCAAGACCCGTTTCCATCCCTCTAAGGAAGTTTAGGAAGGAAAAACCTCTTGTTTTTGCTGAAAAAATCATATCTTGTTTCCATCCCTCTAAGGAAGTTTAGGAAGTTAACCTGGGAGCCCTTCATTGCCGCTGCCTTTTCTGGTTTCCATCCCTCTAAGGAAGTTTAGGAAGCCCGGCCATCCCAGAGTGGGCATTGAGGTACTCTGGTTTCCATCCCTCTAAGGAAGTTTAGGAAGTCGGCGAGCGGTTTGGGCGCCCCTTCCGGCAATGGGTTTCCATCCCTCTAAGGAAGTTTAGGAAGCTGGCTGGAGGCCCCGAAGGAAGACGAAAGCGCCATCGTTTCCATCCCTCTAAGGAAGTTTAGGAAGCCCGGTGATGCCGTGCTGGTGTCATTCACCTCCGGGTTTCCATCCCTCTAAGGAAGTTTAGGAAGGTGTCCGCTTTTGTCCTGGGGCGGAGGCGAGCTTGGTTTCCATCCCTCTAAGGAAGTTTAGGAAGTAGCCATAGCCTCAAACACCTCGCCGAAGACCTTGAGTTTCCATCCCTCTAAGGAAGTTTAGGAAGTAAGCCAGGGGGATATTCCTCTGTTAACCTTTGCGCGTTTCCATCCCTCTAAGGAAGTTTAGGAAGTGCCCCGCCTCGACTCTTCCGTCGCATGGCAGTAGCGAGTTTCCATCCCTCTAAGGAAGTTTAGGAAGGAGTGGGATTGGCTTGAAAGGGCTATCGCTTACGAGTTTCCATCCCTCTAAGGAAGTTTAGGAAGAGCTAAACCGTTGGTACGACCGGTCTTACAGCTACCTAGTTTCCATCCCTCTAAGGAAGTTTAGGAAGGCGTAAAGTGTTGTCGCTGAGGGAAAATATCAGGATGTTTCCATCCCTCTAAGGAAGTTTAGGAAGTTCATTTTGTGTGGTCCCTTGCAGGACCTATATTTAGTTTCCATCCCTCTAAGGAAGTTTAGGAAGGACCATGGTACGGCTTGCTTCCCGCATCGTGGACCTGTTTCCATCCCTCTAAGGAAGTTTAGGAAGGTTAAAGCCGTGCAGCCTGTGATACAGACGAATGGCATGTTTCCATCCCTCTAAGGAAGTTTAGGAAGAGTTTCCCCGACAGCGTACGACCGTCCGGCGAGACTGGTTTCCATCCCTCTAAGGAAGTTTAGGAAGGTGTACAATTCCAGTCTCGAAGGCTGCGCCCACATCAGTTTCCATCCCTCTAAGGAAGTTTAGGAAGTGCCGCAGCCGGGCGTCCACTTCCTCAGAGCTCATTTGTTTCCATCCCTCTAAGGAAGTTTAGGAAGAATCCAAGCTCCAAGAGGGCTTATGAAGGGAAGGAAAAGTTTCCATCCCTCTAAGGAAGTTTAGGAAGAAGGTCCAGGCTCCCGTACACGCTGGCCACACCGGGGTTTCCATCCCTCTAAGGAAGTTTAGGAAGTTGCGTCCCCGGCCTTCGGAGTCGCCCACATTCTGGTTTCCATCCCTCTAAGGAAGTTTAGGAAGGGCCTGTGGTACGGATATGTGTGCACAATGGAGTTTGTGTTTCCATCCCTCTAAGGAAGTTTAGGAAGCACGCCGGTCTCGACAGCTTGGCGGTCTCCGGGAAAGTTTCCATCCCTCTAAGGAAGTTTAGGAAGCTCGATCGCCGCGAGCTCTGCGGCCACTTCTGCATGTTTCCATCCCTCTAAGGAAGTTTAGGAAGCAGGATTGATCTTGGAGGGCCTCTACAGCTCTACGGAGTTTCCATCCCTCTAAGGAAGTTTAGGAAGATGGAAATCGGGGAGGCCTTCGTCGCCTTCCTGAAGTTTCCATCCCTCTAAGGAAGTTTAGGAAGAATTGGGTCCGCAAAACCGTTGCTATGACTCACCTTAGTTTCCATCCCTCTAAGGAAGTTTAGGAAGTAGCCTGCACTTTTCCGATCTATCTATCCCATGTTCCCGTTTCCATCCCTCTAAGGAAGTTTAGGAAGGTTTTCTCTTAGCACTTGAGGAAAGTGTTGCAAATGCGTTTCCATCCCTCTAAGGAAGTTTAGGAAGGCTGCAGGCCGGGACCTCATATCCCAATCGTCTGCGAGTTTCCATCCCTCTAAGGAAGTTTAGGAAGCATCGAAGCCTTCGCCCGCATCTTCCTGTCCCCCATGTTTCCATCCCTCTAAGGAAGTTTAGGAAGGGAACTGTAATCGAGTGAGGAGGCTGCAGAATGAAGTTTCCATCCCTCTAAGGAAGTTTAGGAAGAATCAGTGTTTATGACGCCTACCACGGGAAGACTCAGGTTTCCATCCCTCTAAGGAAGTTTAGGAAGGTCACTGTCTGTGTTTACACCGATCCCTGCTTCCTCAGTTTCCATCCCTCTAAGGAAGTTTAGGAAGAGCCCCAAGTCAAAGAAGACGAGTGTTTTCAAGTACTGTTTCCATCCCTCTAAGGAAGTTTAGGAAGATATAGGGAAGGTAGATACACCCTGTCCCCATGCAGAGTTTCCATCCCTCTAAGGAAGTTTAGGAAGAAATAGGAGGAACAAAAATGACTACAAAAGAGAAGGGTTTCCATCCCTCTAAGGAAGTTTAGGAAGGGTGACGCTCTGAGAGCCCATTTTTGCAGTTTTTTTACGTTTCCATCCCTCTAAGGAAGTTTAGGAAGCGGGGCTGATTCTGGAGGGCCTCTGCAGCTCCACGGAGTTTCCATCCCTCTAAGGAAGTTTAGGAAGGCCTCAGCGTTCTCCCGAAGTTCCGAAATTTTCTCCTGTTTCCATCCCTCTAAGGAAGTTTAGGAAGTTGGGAATACGGATATTGTATCAAGGGATATGGGCTAGTTTCCATCCCTCTAAGGAAGTTTAGGAAGGAGCGAATCGATGTGTTCCCGGAGAGGATCGTCATGTTTCCATCCCTCTAAGGAAGTTTAGGAAGAGCTCCTCAAGCCTCTTCTTCGCCATCTCACAATACTGTTTCCATCCCTCTAAGGAAGTTTAGGAAGAACCCCGTGCTCCAGGAGGCTCTGCAGGGCGAGCCCTGGTTTCCATCCCTCTAAGGAAGTTTAGGAAGAACGCCCCTGAGGCGAACGTGGAACACTCGTATCTTGTTTCCATCCCTCTAAGGAAGTTTAGGAAGCTCCGCCTCCTTGATGAAGTTCCGCCAGAGGCGCGGAGTTTCCATCCCTCTAAGGAAGTTTAGGAAGGCTCCAGCGCGTCTTGCGTTCTTCGTTCGCGTTCGACGTTTCCATCCCTCTAAGGAAGTTTAGGAAGTGGCGCCATATCGCCTATGCGCTTAGGGAGTGTGGGTAGTTTCCATCCCTCTAAGGAAGTTTAGGAAGTCGATCTGGACGTTTATCTTTCGCGTAAGCTTGACCTGTTTCCATCCCTCTAAGGAAGTTTAGGAAGAAGAAAACCTTGTCGGTGAAAGTCGAGGCCGATTACCGTTTCCATCCCTCTAAGGAAGTTTAGGAAGGGATGGGGTTTTGAGGGAGAAGGTCTTCGGAGCCCTTGTTTCCATCCCTCTAAGGAAGTTTAGGAAGGCACGAAGCGGCATCCGATTCGCATTCAGGAATCCGGTTTCCATCCCTCTAAGGAAGTTTAGGAAGTTCCGCCTGTTTGCCCGCACCTCGACAGGGCCACCAGTTTCCATCCCTCTAAGGAAGTTTAGGAAGCATGGAGCACCTCCTGTCGCTTGTATGGTCATCCTTGTTTCCATCCCTCTAAGGAAGTTTAGGAAGCTGGGCACGACACGACGAGGAGGTCGAGGACGATGTAGTTTCCATCCCTCTAAGGAAGTTTAGGAAGGGTCCCGGCATACCTGGCGGGGACCTGCGAGCTGTCGTTTCCATCCCTCTAAGGAAGTTTAGGAAGACTGGTGGATATTATATTGTCCACCATCCCAACAAGTTTCCATCCCTCTAAGGAAGTTTAGGAAGCCGTTACGTCAAGACAGGAACAAGCTTCTTTAAGAGATTGTACCACACTATGCCGATATCCGGCTGGATCAAAATTAAAAATCAACACTGCTGTAACAAGGGTCAACGATGTTTTTAAACCTGCGTCGCCCCTCCAGGCCTTTTACACTATCATGGGGCGACGCAGAAATTGAAACCTGCTGTGAAGTTGTCAATTTGCAGAATAAGCCTTAAGGCTGATTATGTAACTTTTCAGCCCTAAAGGGCACGGGACACGGGCAAAAACCGCTCTCGTCATGCGCTTCAAACACGTTCAGGATGCGCTCAACGAAGCGCTGCTCCATCAAAAAATGGCACAAGGACCGAGCTTCTACAGCAGCACGGTACGCCATCCCCGTGCCGAAACACGCACGCCGGCAGCGCCGCCTTCAATCCTATTCCATTGTACATCCAAATACGCTCGGATGGCCCTATCGTTGGAGATCAAGTTCCACCCTCTTTAAAAAAGCTGGCAGAATATCGCGGAAGGAGGTGTCCTTGCCGGTTTCCAACCCTGCTAAAGGAAGCTTTAAAAGGCATCTTGCCCCCATCGACCCGATTCCCGTAGAGCCGTTTCCAACCCTGCTAAAGGAAGCTTTAAAAGTGTATTGTCCCAACCCGTCCGTAGGATGCCGGGACAAGTTTCCAACCCTGCTAAAGGAAGCTTTAAAAGCCGTTGCATCAAGGCGGAAACCGTTTCTTTCAATTCGACCAATCAGTCAACTGCGCCGGCCCCTGCCCTTTTATCCATCAGGGGCGACGCAGAAATTGAAACCTGCTGTGAAGTTGTCAATTTGCGCCGCAGGACCTCAAAAGGGCTGGATTGTTTCAGCTCGCTCCAGCCCGTTCCCGCCCACTACACCAGAAAATCCGTCTCTCCGCGCTCCACGCCAAGGACCTCGCGCGACATATAGCGCTCCGTGCGCCACATGTAGAATAGCACGCTATCATATTGCAGGTCCAGCACCTTGTGTACGTCCATCTTCAGTGCGGCCATGGAAGCGGGCGTCAATTCCCCCTCCAACACCGAGTTCTGAATCCACGTGAGGTAGCGCCGCGCCGTCTTCAGGACCTTGCCGACGCGCTTCTCCCCCACGTCATAGAACATCAGGACAAACACCTCACCACCTGCTCACAAAGGGCTCGTAGGGTGCGTCGCCCAGAATGTGCTTCTGGATCTTATAGGCCTCCATGCGCACCAGACCCCGATAGCTGACGTTGCGCTTCAAACGCGGATGCTCGATCGTTTCATTGACCCGCGCCTCCCAGGCGCGCAGGACGACCTCGCGCCCCCGGTCGTTCAGGTAGATGCCGCCGCCCGTTTCCTTTTCAAAGTGCTTCTCCTGAATCTCACGCTTGTTGACCAGAGAAAAGATCAGGCGGTCGACGAGGATCGGCTTGAATATCTCCGCAATATCCAAATTCAGGCTGAACCGCCGAAAGTTCGTCTCGTGCAGGAAGCCGATGCGAGGGTCCAGGTGCGTCCTGTAGATCTGCGACAGCGCCAGAATGTAGCACATGGAGTTCAGAAAGCTGATCAGCGCGTTCATGCGGTTGGTCGGCGGGCGGCGGGTCCGCTCCAGCATCTTGAACGCCTCGTCCTGAACCAACCGATCGAAGAATTGATAGTACCGATTTCGGGCGTTGCCTTCGATTCCCATCAGGCCGGGGACGTCCTCGCTCCGCGGCGCCAGGTCCTCGAAACGCTCCAGGTCCTCCAGAATGTCCTGGACGTCCAGCGAGGCCCGACGCTGGTAGTATCCCACCACCTTGCGCATGTTCTGAATCGCGCCGACGATGAGGGCCGAGGCCAGCGCGTGACGCTTGCCTCCATCCATGCAGTGCGCTGCCTGAGCCAGGATGACGGCTCCTGAGTTCATGTGCTCGCGCGGGTAGTAGGTCCCGGCGTAATAACCATGATAGTTGAAGAAATGGAGGATGATCTGCTTTTGGGTCAAAAACTCCAAAAGGCTCTTGTTGAGCTCCAGGTCACCCAGCACCATGATCTCGTCCGTCGTCTCCACGGGCAGGAAGCGCGGTTTTTGCCCCGGCTCGCCCGCCCTCTCCACAAACAGCGTGTTGTCCTTGCGCCGCAGCGCTCCTGAGCTCAAGAGATACAGGGTCTTACCCATCTCGCCCCTCCCCCCTCTTAAAACAGCCTATCCCCAGCAATACTCGGCATAGGCACATTTGCCACAGTATTTACAGGACTCCGCCGCAGGCGGGGCGTCCCTCCGAACAAGCGTCCCGATCGCGTCATAGGCGGCGTCCAGCTCCGCCATGAGCTCGTCCGTCAACACCACCTCGACGCGCTTCTTCTCGGTTGGGAACATCAGAACCCCTCTGGCCTCGATCCCGGCCTTTTGAAGGTCGTAGAGGTAATGGGCAAGCTGCAGCCGCGCCGACCGCTCCGCGCGGCTGCTCTTCTTGACCTCGCAGACCACCAGATCGCCATCCGCGCCCTGAACGAAGTCGAACCTGTTGTCCCCGAACGCCACCTGATGCCGCTCCCTGGCGTAGCTGTTCCGGTCGATCAGGCGACCCAGGGCGAGAAAGTCATCCCTGGGTTCCGGTTCAATTCCTCGAGCCATGAGCCAGACCTGTCGGACACAGATGCTCCAGTACCAGACCAGGGTTCCCCCTATGCGCGCCTCTTCCGAGAAAACCATAGCCGTCCCCTATCAATCGTCCAATCCAGCGCCCTGGCTGCAAGGCGAAAAACCAACCTCAGGATGATACGGGCTGTCAGGCCCCTCTCCAATGCCAGAGCATCGAATCACACAATAATCTCCATACTGTTCCAGGGGATTCTGAGAGCTGCCGCCGACGAAATTTCCAACTCGATCCAGCCATTCCTTCAGCAGGTCCTTTCTGACTCCGATCGCGTACTGCTGCAGACGGTTGTTCAGGGTTTTCAGCCGCTCCCTGTTGTCCAGCGTCCTATCCAGGGTCATCAGCTCATTCAGAAGGTCGTCCAAATCTCCATCGTGATCGACGTAGACGGGGACGTCAAAATCCATCTCCTTAAACAGGGGGGTGTAATCGCCCCAGTTTCCCTCCTCGATATCTCTCCATAAAGGTTTCGGTTCAATGGCATTTGAGATTTTTTCGTAATAACGGGCCACGATGTCCTGGACATCCTGCTCGTCAAATCCCGGAAACTCCTCCAACAAGAGCTGCGTCAGATCCATTGGCACATCGTCATACACCCGCGCGGAAAAGGGACGTCCCTTTTCGCTCAGCAAGCTCGTAATCAGGACAAATCCATCACTGCGTTCTCCGCTGCGGTTGCACCGCCCCGCCACCTGAACGAGGCTGTCCAAAGGCGCAAGGTCGCGGAAGGCCCACTCAAAGTCCAAGTCAACCCCAGCCTCCACCACTTGGGTCGCAATAAGGTAATGTCGTTTCCCGCTCACCTCCAGGCTCTTGATCTCCTCCAGGGTTTCACGGCGATGCTTGGGGGTCATCCAACGACTGAGCATGAAGACCGGCGCATCGCCCAAAATTGGTCTTAGAAGATCGTAAGCCGCTCTTGCCGAAGAACGCGTGTTGAAGACCAGCATTCCAGATCGTTCAGCAAATGCAGGTACGTGCTCCTTCAGCAGGCCTGGAAGGTCCTTCAATCCGTGTTTTTCCTTCAGGAAATGATAGCGATGCCTGTTGAAGGGGAAACAAACGCGCGGAGCCAACTCCGTCCCCTCGAATATCTTGGGTTGGGTGGCCGTCATCAGGATAAAAACGGTCCCCCAGCGCTCATGAATGAACGTCAGGACCTTCCCCAGCTCCGGCCAGAGGTGGCAGTCGATGCCCTGGGGCTCATCCATCAGTACGACCGCGTTGCGGAGACGATGGAAGTCGATCGTCGCCCCGGCCTTGGAATTGAAGATCGTGTTCCAGAGCTGAACCATCGTCGTGACGACCACCGGGGACCCCCAATACCGAAAGAGCCGTTGCGCGCGTTTCCATTCACCCGGCTTGTCATATTCTCCTTTTTCGTCTTCATCATCAAGAGCCGCGAGCATCAGGCTGTGGTCCTCCTGGACGGACTCGGCCCCAAAGACATCCTTGGCGAACTTCGCGTTCTGTTCCACGATGCTGATAAAGGGCAGGGCGTAGACAATCGTGGAGTACCCCAGATTCTTTGCCAGGGTGTGGGCTATCCTGAGCCCGATGTTGGTCTTGCCCGCCCCGGTCGGCAGGGTCAGGGTGAAGAGGCCGGGAGAGCGAATCTCCGCGACATTTCGCAGACAGCATTCGGCGACATCCGAGCGCCAGGCATCGGTTGCCCGTCTGCGCTCCGACACTCCAGCAACGCTGGAAAAAGGGTAGGGTTTGAAATTGGGCAGGGGCTGAAGGTTCATCGTTTTCACGTTGATGGCATCCAACCGATCCCCGGCAACCAGAACCGAGAGGACGCTGCGCAGCCTCAGCCAATAATCCGGAAAAGGGTAGTCCTCGGGATAGCGGTCGTCGATGGCATAGATGAATTTCTTCCAGCAGAGCTCGTTCAAAGGACAGGGCCACTGAGGGATCAACGCTCTCATATCCTCCCCGATCTTTTTCTGAGATGCGCGATAGTTTGCCCAAAAGGAGGAACTCGTCCTCCAATCCTCTATTTTCGAGTGGTGTCGACGCACCGCCTCCACGCTGAAGAACGCGTCGAACGGATCCGCATTGTCCTGTTGCAGGGAAAACGTAAAGAAAGAGGAAGGGAGCGAGTGGTTCACTCCCTTTCCCTTCCCCAAGAGGTACTTTTGGAACTCGGGATCGGCCTTTCCCGGATCGTGGGTCAGGGCCGCGGCCTCGACGTCGAAAGCGATATCCTCCAACCCATGGAACTCGACGATCTGCCGGGCCAGCTCCGCCGTTCCCAGAAGATGGTCGATCAGTCGTTTTTCAGGATGGCTCTTCAGGTCACCATTCAGGGAACCACGCAACAACGTCCTCCACGCCTCGCGCGGCACATCGCGTGACATGCAGCCCCCCCCTTTTACGTACGCACAACGGGCGGCTCACATCCGAAGAATAGACGACCTTGATGCTCTCCGCCAGTGCCCGCTCCGTCGTCAGCCTGAAGGGGACCCGCTCGCTGAATATCCCCCCCGACTCGGCCAAATTAAGCTCCATTCCCTCCCCCTCCCAGGGGACCACCGTATCGACCCGCACTTCCCCCTCGCCCATGGGCTGGGGATCACAGGCACCGATATAATCTATCTGCGCAAGGGCGTAGGCCACGCCCAAACAGGGGGTGTAAATGAAGCTCCCCCTCTCCAAATGCCCGCGTAAACGCGCCTCCACCCCGCCTGCGACGTAGACGCGGTAACGGGGCGAAGCCACAAACTGATGCTTGACCTGAATATGTGGCGTAGTTTGCGGATTCTTGACGTTCCAGAAGTTTACGGCTGCCCGCATCCAACGCGTCTGCCTGAGAAGGGCTACGGCGACGCGAGTTCCTGCAAGTTCCCTCCAGTAAAACGCATGGGAGGCGTCTCCCGAAGCCCCGTTGTCCAGGCCGACGATCGCGGAGACAAGGCCCGCTATAGCCGAAGGCGGTGGGAACGCGAAGGAGACCGAGGAGGTCGTCGTGTAGGGTTTACGGAACAGGGCCATGTCGGACGAACAATCGAACATGACGGCCATCTGGGGCTCACCTCGCTTCCAGTGCCAGCTTCCCTCCAAGAAGGGCCTTCAATTCCTCAAGCCCCTTGACCTTCAGATCCATTTCATGCAGGATTCTTACCCGTTCCACATCCTGTGAGACCCGGCTCAGGGCGGAGGACAGAGCCGTGATGTCGAGGAGCGCCTCGTCGCAGGAACGAAGGGCAAGCTGTTCGTCGGCGCTCAGGCTGTGCCCGTCCGCCCCCAGGAGCCTGACCTTCTCGTCCATCGCCCCAATAATGCCGTCAAAGCCCTTTGCGTAGCGCACCTCCAGCAGAAAGCGCGGCATATGCCCCACCTTGCTGCGGGTGATCAGGTTGGCGGTCCCCTTCCAGAGAGCCGAGAAGAGGGCCTCGAGATCCTCGTCGGTCGCTCCCGTGGTCAGGGAAGCATACTGGTTGGCGATCGCATAATCCGCAATGAGGACGAAAGGGACGATGTACTCGCTCCGGAAGGAACGCTGTTCACTGCCTTCTTTGGTGGCGAAGGCAGCCGTCCCCTGAACGGTCTCGACCGCAGCGCGGTGAAGCGAACGGCCCCACTTGAACTGCACGGGCCCCGTCCAGGCAAAAGATTCACTGCCCAAAGCAAAGGTCACGCCAAAAAGCCTCGTGTCGATACAACGCGACAACGCTTCTTTCCCCGTTGTCACCCCCAGCTTTTCCTTAAGCTCCGCCACGCGGCTCTTGAGGGTTTTGGTCTCCCCATCGACGAAGACATCCCGCCCTTCTATCAGCCATTGGTCGCGCACCGTCCTCTTGACGCGGACGTCGGAGACCAGTATCTGGCCGCTGTCATCGTCGAAACGGGGATGGTTCGCATTGAGCGGGTCCCCGTTGGGATTGGCGTCCTTCACGCTGTAGACGAACAGAAATTCCCGGCGCTGCTCAAACGACATTTTAATTTTCCTCCTCTCCCGACTCCAAATCCTGGCTCATGCCCTCTTCTTCCGCCTGTTTCCTGAAAATCCTGCCGAAGAAATAATCCGGTGCGTTCAGAAAGGCAATGGAAAAGGCGAAGTTGCCCTCCACTCCCAGCTCTTGCGGTTCTCCCTCCATCAGCAGCTTTCCCGCCTCGGCGCAAAGGGATTCGATCATCCCGGCATAGGATATGTTGTAAACCCTGCCCAACTCCGGGACACGCGCCATCAGGCGCAGGAGGTCCCGACGCTGCATCCGTCCAAAGTGCAGCTGCTTGTACATGGGAGAGGCATCGATGGGGCCTCCTTTCCCCACCTGCCCGCGCGAGATCATCCCCAAAACCAGACCGGCAAGAAAAATTCCCCTGCCTTCCATTTTTTGAAGATAAGGGTCCTGAAAATCCTCAAAAAAATCCAGACGCAAGACGATCACCCCTTTTTCCTGATCTGCCGCTCCCCACCGTCGGGAACGGACTGAACGCTCTCGTTGGCCCTGTACAGGAAATCCGCGATGGCATTCCATCGCCGCGCCGTCGCAGCGCTGTATCTCGCCACCCAATCGGAATCCGCGCACAGGCCCTGCAGGCGGGATACGACAGCACCCTTCACCCTCTCGATTTCGACGCGCTCCCCGCTGAGAAGGCAGCCGATCAGGCCCAAAAGCCAATCGCGCAGAACTGCGGCATCTCCGTCATTTTTTCCGGCCAGCCCCGTCAGCGTTCCCAAAATGGTCCGAATACCCTGATACAGAGTAACGGCGTTCGGGTCCGCCCCCGCCTCGTCCGCCTCCGGGGCAAAACGTCCCTTCCGGGCGAACAGAGCGGTCGCGAAAACCGTTTGGCGCCACAGATCGTTCAGCCTGCGCAATCTAGAGGGCGGTACGTCCTCCACCATCAGCAGGAGCCTCTCCTGGGCCTGATTCTGTTCCCAGAACACGAAATGGTAGGTCAGGCTGTCCTCCTGCTCCAGCACGCGCTCGGCCAGAAAGGGCTCGTTCTGCAGGCCGGCCTGGAGGAAGTCCTTCGTTTTTTGCTCCAAATACTTCTGATTGACGTTCCCCATCAACAATTCGGGAACCGTATAGATCCTGACGTTATAGACGCTCTTGGCGTCCAGGAACTTCGCGTCGATGACGTTGCGCCCCTCGGAGAGGAGACGGTAGCAGTTGCCGCAGAGAGGAAAGACCTTGGCCTTCGAGGCATCGCCGTCCTCAAGCCCCGGCAGGAAGCTTTTCTTGTCAAACGTCGCAAAGGCAAAGACCTTGTCCATATTGACCGGAGCGGAAGTCGGTTCGTGACACACCCCACAGGGCACACTGCGTTGTTGTCCGTTTTGGGCAGGCCTTGACTCCGCTCCGGAAATACCGGCAAGCCGGGAACGAAAATGGGCAAGAAAGGCAGGGGTATCCACAGGATAGAAAAAACGCTCCGGGTCGGACGCGCCAAAAATCAGGAGATAGGACCTTTTTTTGTCCGACCAAAGCTCAGCCAACCGCTCTACCCTTTCGACAAGGGCGTCCATGATGCGGTCCACGCTGCCCGGCGATAAGACACCCTGCTCCTCAAAGGCCAACAGCGTCGATTTGTGGAGTTTGAAGAATCGTGAACTCCTGTCGTCCTTCCAATTTCCATCTCCCATCAAGGCCTTTTGGCCGTCCGCCACCCCCTTGCCCAGCTTGTAGAGCGGCGAATACCGCCACGTCGCAGCCGGGCTTACAGGATCCCGGTAGAGATAGCGGCGCTTCTTCGCTCGATCATCGCCCCCTCCTCCCCAAAAGTCCGCGATCTCGATCTTTCGGATTCCCCTCACATCGAGGCACTCCGCCTTGCTATCCGGCACGTCCAGCCAGATCTGGAGTTCCTTTCCCGGCAGTCGCCGTGCCGATTCATCGTCGGATTCGATCAAATCCATCGGCATCTGGCAAAAACTGTCGACGTCCGCGAACTCGCCACTCCCTGACCGCTCCAACTCCCTGCGCCCCAGCGCATGCAGCGCGTCAACGAAACCCAAAACAACACCTCCTTGAACTGAAGCTCATTCCCTTCAAAACAAGTCTAATGCACCCTCATGAAAATGTCAATATTTAGTGGTTTGTTTTATCCCTTTTATCAGGAAGTTTTAAAGAAACATGATGAAACAAACCACGTTTCCAGCCCTACATCAGGAAACGTCCTGCGGACGCAGGCTTTCGTCCTCTACTCCTTCGTCACGCACCCCCATCCCGCGCTGTTCTTCGCGCCCAGGCCGCAGTCAAGGGCAACCTGCAAAAGCTCCCGCGGCCCTTCGAGGCGGAAGCGTCCGTCCCATCCCTTGATGGGGAAGCGGGTCTTGGGGCTGAAGAGCGCCGCGCGCTCGCGGACCTTGCCCAGGGGCTTGACGCTCACGTCCCCGCTGGGCGGCTCGCGGTCCGGATACAGGGCCCGGAACTTGCGCAGCAGGTTGTTGTGGACCGAGACGGCAAAGGCCGGGTCCTCCGGCGCCAGGTAGACGGTGTAGGGCCTGCCCTCCCGCTCCGTCTGGGAGTAGCAGGAGATGGGCGAGAGCGTCCGAACCGTCAGGCTCTCCCCTTTCGCCCACTGCTGCTCCGCAAGGACGCGGCTGCAGAGGACGACGTTGTTGCCGATGCGAAGCTCCCGCGCGGCCAGAGCGCCCCCAGCGACGCCGTCCATGGTGTCCGTCACGGGCGTCGAGATCACCAGCCGGACGGGCAGGGGGAAGCGAACCGCCTCCGCCTCGAAGCTCGGCATGCGGGCCGCGATGGGCCAGCTCATGGCAAAGAGCTTCATCCGCCGTCCATAGACGCGGTAGCCCTCGTCGTGCAGGAACGCCGCCCGATCCGGCGGCAGAACGGAGTAGATCAGGGACTGAAACAGGTGCAGGTTGGAGCGCGGGACGCGGATAAAGGCGTCCTCCGCCCCACGATCGGGCGCTTCAAACCACAGGGTGATGTGCACGGAAATTCCTCCCTCCATCGGGCAATATCAGGCCGCTCCTATTGTACAAAATCGGGGGACAAAATCAACGCGACGATACAAGCCGGTGCAAGCCAACACAAAACGGGGGACGCCCTTCGGCGTCCCCCGCGTGCGGCCGGCGGCCCTGCGAGCCGCACCTTATACCAATTCGCGTTTAAAGAAGGGCAAGAAAGGCCCCCCCTGCAGGGGGGCTACCCCGAAGGGGCTGGGACTGACGGCCCGTGAGCGGTAGCGAACGGCAGCCGGAAGGCTCCCCGAAGGGGAGGGGTGTTTTTCATAAGACGCGCCTGTCTGACATTCCCCGTCAACGCCTCCACAAGGCAATCAATTGCCTTGTGGAGGCACAGCCGACCGACACGACGCCGACCGCCTGTCGGCGTCCGTAAGTCGTGTCGTCTGGCTGAACCCCTCCGCCGCCCTTGGCGGCACCTCCCCTTTCAGGGGAGGCAATCCACATTAGACGCGATTTGGTATTAAAGTGGTTCGTAGGGCATGACCTCCCGCACCACGTCCAGGATGCTGCCGTCCCGCGCCTCCAGGATGGCGACGACCCGGTCCTTCCACCGCAGCGGGTCCGGCCGGCCCACCAGCGCATAGGCCTTCTCCTGAAGCGCCTTGATGGGCACGTGCCGGATGCCCGCCTTGTCCAGACACTCGACGATATCCTGCCGGGCAGGGTTCACCGCCGTGCCGTAGTCCGTCACCAAAACGTCCACGCAGTCCCCCGGCGTCGTGACGGTCACGACGCTCTCGCAGACCGTGGGCATGCGCCCGCGCGTCAGGGGCGTCACGATGATGCAGCACCTGGCGGAGGCCGCCGTGTCCGGGTGCCCGCCCGGCGCGCCCCGCAGAACGCCGTCCGATCCCGTGATGACGTTGACGTTGAAGTCCGTGTCCACCTCCAGAGCCGCGAGGACGACGAAGTCCAGCTTGTTGATCAGCGCGCCCTTGTTGGCCGGGTTGGCGTACTCGCTGGCGGAGATCTCAAAGTGGTGGGGGCTCTTCCCGATGTGCTCGATGGCGGCGACGTCGAAGTCCTGAGTGTCGAGGATCGCGTCCACCAGCCCCTTGTCCATCAGCTCGCAGATGGAGCCCGTGATGCCGCCGATGGCCCACCGCATCCGGATGCCGCGCTCGCGCATCAGGGGCTCGATGAAGCGGTTCACGGCCAGGGAGGGCCCGCCCGCCCCCGTCTGAAAGCTGAAGCCGTCCTTGAACCAGGGCGTGGCGGCCATGACCTTCGCCGCCGTCTCCGCCATCATCAGGTCCCTGGGGTTCTGGGTCATGCGCGCTGCGGCCGTGGCGATCTTCTTTGGGTCCCCGATCTCGTCCACCTTGACGACGTAATCCACGTCGATGCCGTGAATGCTGGCGGGGAAGTTGGGATAGGGGACCAGCGTGTCCGTGACGACGACCACCCTGTCGGCGTACTCCGCGTCCGCCATGGCGTAGGACAGCACGCCGCAGTCGCTGCGCCCGCCCACGGCCCGCGCGTTGCCGCACTCGTCGGAGGTCGGCGCGCCGATGAAGGCCACGTCGATGTGAACCTCCCCCTCCTCGATGGCGCGGACCCGTCCGCCGTGGCTGCGCAGGATGGCGGGCGTCCTCAGCCTGCCCTGGGAGACCACCTCCCCCATCCGGCCCCGGATGCCGCTGGTCTGCAGCCCCGTCACGATGCCCTCCTCGATGTAACGGGCGATCGGGTCGTGGGCGGCGCCCAGGCTGGAGGCCGCGATGGTGACGTCCCGGATGCCCAGCTCCGCCACCTCCTTCATCACCAGGTTGGCGACGTAGTCGCCGTCCCGGAAGTGGTGGTGGAAGGAGATCGTCATGCCGTCCCTCAGCCCGCACCGCTGAATGGCCTCCCGAAGGCTCCCCACCAGCTTGCTTCCCTGGGGCTTCTCGCCGATGCGCGTGCGCGGGCCCCGCTTCTTCAGGAGCTCGCCGTCGCGGTGCCCCGCACCCTGGTAGACCTTCCAGCCCTCCTTCAGCAGCTCGTCGGGTATCTCTCTGCCGACTGCGTTCTTCATCCTAAAGGTCCCCCTCGTACACACCGCTCGCCTTGGCAAGCCGGATCACGCGCTCCGCTCCGGGGACGAAGGCCACGTCGACCATCTTGCCGTTGATCGTAAAGACGCCGACGCCCTTATCCGCGTTCTCGCGGAAGGCTCGAACGATCTTCTCCGCGTCCGCGATCTCCCTCTGCGTGGGGGCCAGCATCTCGTGGACGATCGAGATCTGGCGGGGGTTGATCAGGGACTTTCCGTCAAAGCCCATGTCCTTGTTCTGCTGGACCTCCGCGCGGAAGCCCTCGTCGTCGTCCAGGTTGGTGAACACCGTGTCGAAGCACTGCACCCCCGCCGCCCGCGCGGCGATGAGCAGGTGCCCCCGGGCCGCCAGCATCTCGATGCCGCCCGGCACCACCTTGACCTGCATACACTTTCGGTAGTCGCCGCCCGATATCGCGACGCCGAAGAGCCGCGGCGACGCCGTGCAGATCTCATAGGCGTTCAGGACGCCCTTGGGGCTCTCGATGGCCGCCATGAGCAGCGTCCGCCCCTCCTCGACGCCAAACTCGCGCTCCGCGGCCAGCGTCGCCTCCTCCACGGCCCGGACGTCCTGAGCGCTCTCGGTCTTGGCGATGCGGAGCCCGTCGGCGCCCCCCGCCACGCAGACGCGGACGTCCTCGCGCCAGTGGGGCGTATCCAGCCCGTTGATGCGGACGATGACCTCCGTGTCCCCGTAATCGACCTCCTTCAGCGCATGGTACAGCGAGAAGCGGGCGGAGTCCTTCTGGTTCTCCGCCACGGCGTCCTCCAGGTCCAGCATGATGGAGTCCGCGCCGTAGACGTAGGCGTCCTTGATCAGGCCGGGCCTCTGTGCGTTCATGAACAGCATCGTCCGGCGCAGGCGAAACCGCTCCGGCTTGGGGCGCGGGATCATCGCACATCACCTCCCCAGGGAATCCTGTCGTCCGGGCCGCACCCGCAGCCACGGTAGTAGGCGCACTCGATGCGCGCCTTGATGGTGCAGTCCAGCGCGCCGTGGTCGTTCACGGTGACGCCGGCGTTCCTCACGCCCAGGCGCTCCAGCGTGGCGAGCGTCGTCTCCCGAATCTGCCGCCCGTACTGCTTCAGGACCGTGCTCTCCAAAAGGAGCTTGATCCCGCCGGAGTCGGCCGGCTCAAGGGTGACCATGACGTCACTGGACTCCAGCGTGCCCGCCACCCCCGTCGTCTTCAGTTCCATCGCACACCTCCATGGACAAATTCGACGAACGCCCCCTTCCGGCAGCGTCCTCCGAGGTCAGAACGGCGCCGGCCCCTCACGCTTCGCCCTTGCAGCCCTTTTTGAAGAGGGGCGCAACCACCGGGTAGAGCAGCAGCACGACGCTGACGGCCATCAGCGTGCCGGCCACGGGGCGGGCGAACATCGCGGCGAGGTTCGCGTGGGAGAGGGTGAAGGCGCGGCTGAAGTTGCCCTCGCATATCGTGCCCAGCACGAGGCCCAGGATCAGCGCGGCGCTGTTGAAGCGGCAGGCGGAGAACGCCAGGCCGGCGATGCCCGCCACGGCCATGATCTTGACGTCCGCGATGCTCATGTTCGTGGCGTAGGAGCCGATGAGGGCCAGCATGATGATGATGGGCCCCAGGTAGGAGTACGGCACCGCCAGGACCTTGGCGAAGATCCGCGCGATGAAGATGGCCACCACGACCATCAGGATGTTCGTGACGAACATGGAGGCGAACGTCGCGCTGAGGTACTCCGGCTGGTTCTTCAGAAGGAGCGGCCCCAGTTGGACGCCCTTCAGGACCAGCGCGCTCATCATGACGGCCGCCGCGTTGCCGCCGGGGATGCCGAGCGAGAGCAGGGGCACCATGGAGCCGCCCGTGGCGGCGTTGTTCGCCGTCTCGGAGGCGGCGATGCCGTCGATGATGCCCGTGCCGAACTTCTCCGGGTACTTCGACAGCTTCGTCTCCGTCGAGTAGCACAGGAAGGAGGCGATGGTCGCCCCCGCCCCGGGCAGGATACCGATGATCGTGCCGATGACGGAACACCGCGCGAGGAGCCACTTGATGCCCCACCACTCGCTCACCGAGGGCATCTTCGTGCTGACGCTGCCGCCCCCCACGCCCTGCTCCGCCTTCAGGCGCCTGTCCGTCCCCGTCTGCTTCAGCACCTCCGTCACGGCAAAGATGCCGATGAGGACGGGGATCATCTCAAGCCCCGCGATCAGCTGCGTCGAGCCGAACGTCATGCGCTGCACGGCGTACATCGTGTCCTGCCCGACACAGGCCAGAAGCAGCCCCAGCAGGCCGGAGATCACCGTGCGGAGGATGTTCCTGGAGTCGAGGCAGGTCAGGATGGACAGCCCCATGAACGTGATGGCGAAGATATCCGCCGGACTGAAGGAGAGCGCCGCCTGCGTCAGCTGCGGGGAGAGCAGGAGCATACAGAACGCGGACACCAGACCGCCGATGGCCGAGCTGCCGAGCGCGATGCCGAGCGCCTTTCCCGCCTCGCCGCGCTGGGCCATGGGGTAGCCGTCGAACGTCGTGGGGGCGCTGGACGGCACGCCGGGTATCTTGAACAGGATCGCCGTGATGCTGCCGCCCGTGATGGAGGAACAGTAGACGGCGACCAGAAAGACGATGGCCGGAACGGGCTTCATGCTGTAGGTGAAGGGCAGGCCCAGGGCCACGGCCATCGTGGCGCTGACGCCCGGCAGCGCGCCGAAGAGCGTCCCCACGACGATGGCGAAGGCCATCATCATGAACGTATAGGGGTCCATCAGGACGCCGAACCCGCTCTGAAGCAATTCCCATGTGGACATTTTCTCTCACCTCCCGAAAGGATTTAGAAGATCGCGGCCTGCGCCCGCGCGATCAGCGACTCGACGTACAGGGCGAAATCCCGCGCCTGGGGGAGCGTGCCGCGAGGAAGGTTGACGGACAGGAGGACGCCGAACACCGCGTAGAGCAGCACGGTGACCGCCGCCGACAGGACGACGAGCCGCAGGACGCGGCGGTCGCCCAGGAGCAGCCCGTAGAGGAGGAGCATCAGGAAGCACGTCCCCATGAAGCCCAGCGGCTCCAGGGCAAAGCTGGCCCCCAGCACCAGGAGGATGCCCAGGAACGTGCGGCTCTTGAGGAACTCGGCGGAGCGGACCCCGAAGCCCCTCAGGGAGAAGTCCGGATTGTCCCGGTTCCTGCGGAGGATTCGGACGATGTTGACGGCGATGAAGACGAGCAGCAGGATGACGATGGCCTTGGGCCAGACGTCCGGGCTCAGCGCATACGGGTTTTTCTGAACCTTGACGGGGATCGGCGCCTCCGTCACGTGGAAGAAGTACACGTAGAGGAGCGCCAGCCACAAAAGCGCGTTGCAAATCAGCTCAAACAACGGTTCCGCACCCCTTCCCGGATACAGCAAAGGGGGTGGGGCAGAAAAGCCCCGGCCCCCTTCGTCAAAGGTTCTCCACTACTTCGCGTAGTAGTCCTTCTTCAGGACTTCCTCGGACTTCAGGTAGTCCGTGAAGGCCTTGTACTCGCTCTCGAAGAGCTGGCCAAACTCCTCAGGCCCGGCGAAGCCAGGGCGCTCGTCGTAGGCTCCGGCCTTCAGGAAGTCCTGCCATGTCTGCGTTTCGACGGCCTGTTTGACGGCCGCAAGCAGCGCGTCGATGGCCTCCTGGGGCGTCCCCTTCTTGGCGAAGATGCCGCGCCAGGTGCCGATGTAGGAGTTGATGCCCAGCTCGCCCGTGCACTGCATGTCCGGGTAGAGCTTCATGCGCTTCTCGCTGATGGCGCACAGCGGGACGATGTCCCCCGCCTTGATCAGACCCGCGATCTCGTCCGTGCCGGTGATCATCATGTCGATGTGCCCGCCGACGAGGGCCGAGTTCATCTCGGCGCCGCCGCCGTAGGCGACCTCGTTGACGGAGAGGCCCTCCAGCGTCTGGCGCAGGGAGGCGCCGTCCGCGCCCGTCACCGTCAACATGCCGACGCTCACCTCGTAGGGGTGCGCCTTGGCGTACTCGTACAGCTCGGAGAAGTTATGATAGCCCTTCGCCTCCATGGCCTTCTTCGAGCCGGCGATGATGTTGATGGAGTGGACCAGCTTCACGATGGGGATGAACTCGTCTTTGAAGTTCATGGACGTGGCACCCTGCAGGTCCTGCATGATCAGGCTCTGCGTGCCCAGCATGAAGGTGTAGCCATCGGCCGGCTGCTTGTAGGTGTACTCCACGCCGTTGACCCCGCTTCCGCCCTCGACGTTGACGACCTCCACCTGAACGCCCAGGATGTCCTTCAGCAGGGCGGCCATGGGCCGGAGCGTGCTGTCCGCGCCCCCGCCGACGCCCCAGGGGCAGACCAGGTCCACCTTGCGCTCGAACTTCCACTCCGCCGACGCCCCCGCCGCACCGACCGACACCAGCGCCAGCGCCAACAGCGCACACAGGAACTTTCTCACAACAAATTCCCTCCCTCTCCAAAACGACACAAGCTCCAGAAAATTGAAACGTGAAAGGATGGCCGCACCTCGCCGCCCGCGCGGCGCAGGTCGTCTTATATTATAATATGAGATGTCCGTTTTGACGAAGCCGCCCTCGTCTTTGAATCCGGTCTTTGAATTTTGAATTTAAGGATGCAGCGGCGGGCGAAACAGCAAAGGAGCAGGTCACATGAGCGAGCACTGCGATCACAACTGCGATCACTGCGCCGCGGGCTGCGCGGCGCCGGCGGCGGCGGCAAGGGCGGCAGCCAAACAGGAGAACAGGGTGGCGCGCGTGGTGGGCGTTGTCAGCGGCAAGGGCGGCGTCGGCAAATCCCTGGTGACCGCCCTCCTGGCCTCCGGGGGCAGGAGGCGGGGGATGCGGACGGGGATTTTGGACGCGGACATCACCGGCCCCTCCATCCCCAAGATGTTCGGCCTCCACGAGAAGGTCTTCTCCGATGGCAAGGCCATCCTCCCCGCCGTCACGCGGGACGGCACGGAGGTCATCTCCATGAATCTCTGCCTGCCACGGGAGGAGGACCCCGTCGTGTGGCGGGGGCCCGTCATCGCGGGGACGGTCACCCAGTTCTGGGAGGACGTGGACTGGGGGGAGCTGGACTGCCTGTTCGTGGACATGCCGCCCGGAACGGGCGACGTCCCCCTGACGGTCTTTCAGTCCCTCCCCGTGAGCGGCATCGTCGTCGTGACCTCGCCTCAGGAGCTCGTGGGGCTCATCGTGAAGAAGGCGTTTCACATGGCCCGCCTCATGAAGATCCCCGTCCTGGGCATCGTGGAGAACATGGCGTACTTCGAGTGCCCCGACTGCGGAAAGCGGCACCACATCTTCGGCCGCGGCCACGCGGGGGAGGAGGCCAGGGCCCTCGGCGTTGGTGCCGTGGCCCACATCCCCATGGACCCGCACTTTGCGGAGCTCTGCGACCGAGGGCGGGTCGAGGACCTGGAGGGTCCATGGCTCGACGATATCCTGGACGCGATCCAGCGGTCGGGCAAGGGGGCGCACGCCTAAAAGCCGGAGGAGAAGCGCCCTGCGCGTTACGCGCAGGGCGCTCCCTAGAAGACCTCGCGCACCAGGGAACCGTCGTCGATGGCCGCCCCCAGGGACGGAGCGTCGAAGGTGCGGAGCAGGCGCCCCTCGGCCAGCACGACGGCGAAGTCCGCCAGGCGGCGCGCCTGGGTCAGGCTGTGGGACACCAGGACGATGGAGACGCGGTCCCTCATGGACAGGAGCATGTCCTCGATCCGCGCCGCCGCGGCCCGATCCAGGGAGGAGGTCGGCTCGTCCAGCAGCAGGAGCTCCGGCCCCAGGGTCAGCGCCCGCGCCAGACAGAGGCGCTGCTGCTGCCCACCGGAGAGGGAGGCTGCGGGGGCGTCCAGCCGGTCCCGCACCTCGTCCCAGAGGCCCGTCTGCTCCAGGGCCCCCTGGAGCTTCTCTCGAACCTCCTGCCTCGAGGGTCGCGCGGAGGACGCCAGCTCAAGAGGCAGGGTCAGGTTGCGCCGGATGCTCATCGGCAAGGGGTTGGGGGACTGAAAGACCATGCCCACCCGCCGCCTCAACTCGTGCGGGGAGGGCGCGCCGTCCCCCCGCGTGGGGCGCATCGCCCCGCCCAGCAGGACGCGAACCTCTCCCTCCTCCTCATACCCTTCGAAACACTCGTTCAGCCGATTGATGGAGCGCAGCAGCGTGGACTTCCCGGACCCGGACCGTCCCAGGATGACGCTGATCCTTCGCGCCGGGAAGCGGACGTCCAGGCCCTTCAGCACCGGCCGCCCGAAGAAGGACACGGCGAGGCCGCGGAGTTCCGCGCAGGACGAGAGGTCGTTCACGCTCCGATCCCTCCCCTCCCGGCCGCACCCCGCCAGCGCTGCGTCAGCCGTCCCTGCAGCGCACGCGCGCCCAGGATCAGCGCCGCAGAGAGCAGGAGCAGGACGGAGGCCGTGCCAAACCCCTGAGACAGCTCCTCCGGCCCCGAATACTGCGCCGCGGTGTAGTAGACCTTAAAGGGGAGCGCCTCGAACTTGGAGGTCAGCCCTGCGGGCAGCCCCGCGTTAGCCACGGCCCCCGTCAGCATGATGACGGCCGTGTCCTCCATGGCGCGCCCCATCGCCAGGATGACTCCGCCCAGGATCCCAGGAGCGGCCGCAGGCAGCAGCAGACGAAGGACGGCCTGTCCCCGTGTCATGCCCAGGGCGCTGGCCGTGAGCGTCAGCCCCTGGGGCAGCGCCTCCAGGGCGGCCCGGACCGACGTCACCAGCACGGGCAGGACCAAAACGGCGAGGCAGAAGGCCGCCAGCAGCAGGCAGGTGGTCCCCTGCGGCAGGAACGTCCGGCGCAGCAGGATGATCAGTTGAAGGCCGAAGAGCCCCATCACGATGGAGGGGACCCCCGCCAGCACGTCCACGCACCCGCCGATCCAGTCCCTCTCCCTGCGCCCCGCGAAGCAGGCCAGGTAGACGCCGCAGGCCAGGCCCGGCGCCAACGCCAGGGACATCGTGACGGCCAGCAGGAACAGCGTCCCCGCAGCCGCGGGCCAGATGCCGCCCCACACGGGCCGGACCGCGAGGATCGCATCGAGGGGGGGCGTGCTGCCGAAGAACAGCCTCAGGTTCACCGCAGGGAGCCCCCGCACCAGCAGGAAGAGGACCAGCCCCGACAGGGAGAGGAGCGTCCCCAGCATCGCGGTCCACCCCAGGGCCAGCAGGAGCTTCTCCCGAAGAAAGCGCGCCCTCATGGCCTGACGTCCCCCGACGCCTCCCGGGACAGGCGCCGGGCCGCCAGGCTGAACGCGGCGCAGGCCAGGAGGAGCAGCGCCCCCGCCAGGAGCAGCGACAGGTGCTCGCCGCCGCCGATGTCGCTCGACAGGACCAGGGCGATGTGGGCCGTGAGCGTTCGCATGGAGCTCAGGGGCGAGAGGGCGAACTGGATGGCGTTGCCGGCCAGCATCGTGGGGATCAGCGCGTCCCCCAGCGCACGGCCCAGGCCCAGCACGGCGGCGGACAGCATGGAGCGCTTCGCCAGGGGCAGGGCGACGCGGCTCAGGCACTCCAGGGGCGTCATGCCCAGGGCGGCCGCGGTCAGCGACGTCTGCGCCACCAAGCTCCGGACCGCGCCGTCCATGACGAAGGTCATGGTGGGCAGGCCCTGGAGCGTCAGGATGAGGCACGCCGCCAGCCAGCAGAAGCCCGTCCCTCCCAGAGCCCCACGGATAAGCGGCACGAGGAGGAAGACGGCGGCGAAGCCGTAGACCACGGTGGGCACCGCCGTCATCAGCCTCAAACACCCCATCAGGAGGGCCGCGAGGGGACGCGGCGCTATGCCGTTCAGCATACAGCAGCAGCCCAGCGACAGGAGCCAGCCCAGGAGGAGCGAGGAGAGCGCCAGCAGGACCGAGGCGTGGACCATGGGCAGGATGCCGAAGCGGCCTCCTGCCGGGTTCCAGAGGCGCCCCAGGAGGGCCAGGCCCCGCCCCTCCAGCAGGGCGGCGAGGCCCGAGATCAGGATGAAGGCGATGACGGTCCCCAGGAGGCCCGACACGGAGAGCGCCAGGGCGCGCAGGAGGACGGGGACCTCCCGGTCCCCGTCCCGAACGGCTCCACAGCGCACGGCGCTACTTCCCCGACCTGGGGATGGGGATGTAGCCGCTCTTCTCGATGATCTTCGCCCCCGCGTCGCTGTAGATATAGTCGATGAAGGCCGCCGTGAGGCCCGAAGGCTCTCCCCTGGTGTTCATGAAGAGCTGGCGCACGACGGGGTACTCACCGGACGCCGCGTTCTCCTGGGAGGGGACGTGCCCGTCGATGGCAACCCCGGCGATGGTCTGATCCAGGTGTCCGATGCCCACGTAGCCGATGGCCCGCGGGTCCTGGGCGATGGCGGTCTTCATCGCGCCGTTGGAGCTCACGACGTTGACCGTGGGGGCCAGCTCCGCCTTGCCCAGCAGCTTATCGGTGAAGGTCTCCCTCGTGCCGCTGCCGTCCTCGCGTCCGTAGACGTCGATGGCTCCAGGCTCTCCGCCCAGGTCCTTCCAGTCCTTGATCTCGCCGGTGTAAATCTTTGCCACCTGCTCCCCCGTCAAGCTCTTGACCGGATTGTCCGGGTGAACCGCCAGAGCCACCCCGTCGATGGCGAAGGGGTGGCTCTTGAGCCCGTACTGCTCGACCTCCTTCTCCTTGAGGGGGCGGCCCGTGTTGCCGATGCCGGCCAGGCCCTCGCCAACCTGTTTGACCCCGACGCCGCTGCCGCCGCCAGCAACGGTGATGCGGATCTTCGGGTTGAAAGTCATGATGTCCTGGGCCGCCTGAGTCATCACGGGGATGTGGGCCGTCCCTCCGGCGATGTCCAGCGTGCCCTCGAGGTCCTTGAAGGCGTCGAGGGGCTCGGCCTCCGCCACGGCGGCGGCCAGGAGCAGAGCGCACAGGGCAAAAACTCTTCCAAACGTCTTGAGCATGGTTTTCGTTCCTTTCCGTATCTTCGTCATTTCTCTTGTGACCTTTCGCAACGTTTCTCTCGCTTTGGCCTCGTCGAAACGGCGAGCCGCCTTCCTATTCGGGCAAGCCGCAGCGCACCGCGCGTCCCCGTGGGAGGACGCGCCGGAGGCTTATTCCACTTTCCCATCATCCATCCGTCGACGAGCAGCCAGCCGCAACGAGGGCGTGCACAGCCAGACGTCGGGCAGGGCGGGCAAAAACGACGAAGGATCGATGGATTGGGAACTTGGAACTGCGGGCAGGGTGATCAGGGGGGATTAAAGGACAGGGGAGCCCGACGAAATGCAGCCCGTGCATCCTCCGTCGACGCGTCAGCTGAAACCGCCCATTGAGCTCCCCTCCTCCGGCTTGAAATGCAGCCTCATTATAGCAGAAGGAGCCTGCGGCACGCGGCGCGCCTCTGGGGGAACATCGATCCGCCTCCCGTCGAGTATAATGTCGGTGAAGGCAGCACAAGCCGAAAGGGACGATAGCATGCCCGGACTGAGGGGAATCGACAACATCAAGAAGGCGATGGAGCGGCGGGAGAGGGAGCGCGACGAGAGCCTGAAGCTCGCCCTCGAGGCCGAGAGGGATGAGGCAGTGGGGACGCCTCAGGTTGCGGAAGAGGGGGCGCGAGACGACATCGAGCGCCGCATCGCCGAGCGGCTGGCCGACCAGAGGAGGGCCGCCGAGGAGCGCGCGGCGGCGTGGAGGGCCGGGGCGACGGCTGGAGCGTTCTCCGCGAGCCGCTTCATCGCGGCCGCTGCGCCCCGCAAGCCGGCGGAACCCGCCGCCCCGAACCCTGCCCCTGAGGGGCAGCCCCCCTTTCAGGGGGGCTAAAACAACCGGGGGCCTAAAACGCGCCTCTTCTTTTCGCCTCCCCTGGAAGGGGAGGTGGTCCGAAGGACCGGAGGGATTTGCTTTTCACGCTCAAAAACAACCCCTCAGTTCCCCCCTTCGGGGCTCACCAGTTCCCCTTCCAGGAGAGCCTAATAAACTGGGGGCTAAAACGCGCCTCTTCTTTTTGCCTCCCCTGAAAGGGGAGGTGCCGCCAAGGGCGGCGGAGGGGTTCGGCCAGACGACCGGCCTCACGCAAGCCGATCTTTCGGGAGGATTGCGGCGGCCGGTCGGTCGGCTGTGCCGAAGCAAGGCAATGGATTGCCTTGTGGAGGCGTTGGCGGGGAATGTCAGACAGGCGCGTCTTATGAAAAACACTCGCCGCCCCTACCCCCCTGTGGGGCTCGCCAGCCCCCCTTTCAGGGGGGCCCAAAAGCGCGCCTCTTCTTTTTGCCTCCCCTGGAAGGGGAGGTGGTCCGAAGGACCGGAGGGGTCGTTTCTTGCGCCCAACAACCCCTCCCCTTCGGGGAGCCTTTCGGCTACCGTTCACTACCGCTCACGGGCCGTCAGTCCCAGCCCCTGCGGGACCGCCCCCCCTTCAGGGGGGCTAAAACAACTGGGGGCCAACGATCAAACGATCAGTTGTCCATCTCTCTTCGCAGCGCCTCCACCTCGCCGAGGGACAGCCCGGTGAAGTCGGCCACCTGATCCAGCGGGACACCCCGCATCAGCATCCGCCGAGCCGTGGAGGCGATACCTCTGGCCTCGCCCAAGGCAACGCCTCTGGCCTCACCCAATGCAACGCCTCTGGCCTCACCCAATGCAACGCCTCTGGCCTCAACCTTGTCCAAAACGCTCAACATCGTGACGTCCTCCCCCTTCCTGAACTCGTTCTGCGTATCCTCAAACCGATGGTCCTGCGTCAGCGCGGATAGGAGCTTCAGCACCGCATCCACGTGCTCGATCGTCTGACGCGGGGGCACGTAGTCCCCGTCCCGCCCCATCTGCACAAAGTAGTCTGCTACGATCCTGAAGTCGCTCCGAAACTGCCCCACCTGCTCCGCCGTCAGGCGCGGAACCTCAAAGACGTTGACCCGGTAGTCGTTCACGAACGGCCTCAGCCCCTCAGCCACCGAGACCCTCTCGAACAGCGTCCGCGGCCCTGTCCAGGGCGCTTCTCCAAAGTAGAGGACCAGCGTCACCACCGGGTACAGCCCTCTGCCTGCAGACAACTGGCCCCGGTAGTCCGCCCCCTCGTACCCCAGCACCCGAAGCACCATGTCTCGGTCCACCTTGGTCTGGTTCTCGAACCCGATCAGGGAGATCACAGCGCCCTTGGAAACCCACAGCTTGGAAACGTCCCGTTCCTGTTCGTGGAGCTTCCCGTCCGCCTTGTAGAGCGTGCGGGACCGCGCATCCTGAAGGTCCTCCGGCCTCACCCGCCGCTCCCCATTGAAGAGCAGCACGTTCACGATGTCCGCAAAGACGTCGTTGTACCCCTCCAGGTGCTTCTCCGTCATGTCCCGCTCCGCCATCCACATTCCCCTTCCTTCAACGTATCCAACTCCCCGGCCTCATTATAGCAAAAGGGCCGCCACGTCAAAACCACAGGCTGTGGAGCGCTTCCTTCAGTAAACGTAAAAAAGCGGAAGGGCCGGAGCCCTTCCGCTTTCGTTCGTCTTCTGCCTGTGTCTGCCGGCGCCTAACCGATGGAGCTGTTAAACGACCGGACTAGTTCTTCCTGCGAAGGAGGAACGCCGCACCAGCCACCAGTGCCAGAGCGCCGAAGCCCGCGTCGCAGCCGCCGCCGGAGCTCTTCTTCTCAGGCTCAGGCGTCGCTCCGGCCTTCTTGACCATGACGGACTTCTTCTGGGAGAGCTCCTTAGTGGGATCGCTCGCCAGCTTGCCCTTGATCTCAAGGGTCATCGTACCTTCAGCCGCGGGGGCGTTGACCTCAAGCTTGTTGCCCTTGACCTGAGCGGTCACGTCCTTGCCATCCAGCATCCAAACGATATCCTTGACATCGCCAGCCGCCAGCTTCTTGTCGTTGAGGTACCAGTCGCCGAGCGTGAAGGTCACGGTCTTGCCGGGCTCCACCGTGGCGGGGGCGTTGATCTCCGGGCCATCCGGCTTCTTATCAGGCGTCGGAGCCGGCGTGCCAGGGTTCACCGGGTCGGTGACGTTCTCGCCAACCTCAACGAGGATCGTGTAGCTGTTCTGGTCCACGTGAGCCACGGCGTTCTTCACGATGTCGGACGTCGTGGTCCAGGTGATGCGGACCTTCGCGTAGTCCTCGTAGGTGAGGCCGGGCGTGTACTCGCGCAGGTAGTGCAGGTTATTCCAATTCCTCGCGTCGGTCGAGAAGACCAGCTTGACCCAGCCCTGCTTGATCGTGCCGCCGGTCAACTGAGAGGGATCCAGCTGGATATTCAAGCGGCGATCCTTGTTCTGAGCGCCAGCACCAAGCGCGGAGTAGTCGATGTGGTGCGCATGGAAGACCGCGGGCTTGCCCATCGCGTCGGCACGGGACGCAGCGATATCGCTGTCGCGCAGCACCAGGCGGATGCGGCTGTCGTCGGTAACCTTCAGGTCCATATAGGGGCTGAAGTCATTGACGTCCTTGGCCAGGGAGAGGACTGCCGTCGGGTAGACGTAGACGTTCATGAAGGGGTTCACGTTCGTCGCAACCTGCGTCGCGGTCGGCGTCGGGAAGTTGTTCAGCTGCCACACGCCGCGCTCCACGTCCACGCGGGTCGGGTTGCGCAACACGCCCTCGACGCGGTACACGGCGTCCGCCGAGTTCGCATCGCCAAACACCACCGTCGCCGTGTCGGTCCAGCTGCCGGGAAGAGGCGTCGTCAGAGGCGTCGTCGCCGGGAAGGGATCGCCTCCAGCGTTGTTGAGGTACCCCTCAGCCAGGGTCACGCCCACAGGGTTGATGCGGAAGGTGTTCGCCGCCCCCGTGCCCATGTTGTTGAGGGTGATGTCCTTAAAGGACAGGGTCTCCCCCTGCTCCACAGCCACAGCGCCACCCACCTGACCCAGGGTCACGTTCTCCAGCTTGAAGGTCTTGTTCGCTGCAAAGGTGCCCAAGTTAGCCGTCGTAAATCCGCGATCGGGAAGGCCGTTGCCGCCCGTTGCGCCGATCGTCACCTGGCCGCCGCCGATGGACTTGGCACCCATGATCTCTAACACGCCGTTAGCCACCAGGGTGGTACCCGCATCAAAGATCTTGTTCTCGGCGTTGTTGATGAAGAAGATAGCCTGACCGTTGTTTGCGATCCCCGGGTTTGTAGGATCGTTGGTCGGGCGGGCCGCAGCGAGGACGGAATCCAGAACCAGGTCAAACTTGCCCTCGAGCAGGCCGTCCGCCTTGGAATCCTTCTGGTCCAGCGTCACCGCGATCTGCGGGTTGTAGTTGGTGCTCGCCAGCGTGTACTCGTCCACGTGGAAGGTGGCGTCCTTGGCGACGTTGAAGTCGCTGAAGAACTGGCTGCGGTTCACCATGACCTTGGCGTCGTTCTGGATGAACAGCGGGTTGTAAAGAGCGGCAACAGCCTGACCAAGATAGGACGCGGGGTCGTAGGGATTGGCCATCGCAGAAGCCGAGCCCTGGAACGCCGTCCACACCTTGCCCAGAGAGCCGCGGAAGTGGTCGTTGCGGACAGAGGCATTTCCGCCATCGACCTGGAGCACGCCGCCCTCGACGACCGTTCCACCCTGGTGGTGCGCTCCGTCAACCGCCCTGTAACCCGTGATTCCCGCCCACACACCCGGCAGGGCAACTAAGCCCTCCCCCGCCGCGGCAAGGCTGGCGGTGTCACCATTGATGAACAACGATCCCTTGCCCTGCTTGATCAGGCGGACGAACTCGGTCGCAGCAGCGTCCGTGGCCGTGATAAAGGTGTCGTTAGCAGCACCTGCGCCGGAATTCGGCATAGGAGCTCCACCATTATAGTTACGCTGATCGAGACCATGATGGAGCGAAAGCCCCTGCAGCTTCGAGGACACCGCATCGGCATTGACCTTGACGTAGCGCAGGTCAGTGGCAGCGCCGCCGTCGGCAGTATTGAGCATCAGGAAGAACGGCTGGAACGTAGGATTATTGTCGGGATCGTTCACACCCAGCTGCAGTTTGTCCACTTCTTCCACCTGGAACACGGGCGCCCGTGCCTCGGTGCGGCTGCCCACCACGCCGACCCAGCGCTGGCCCAAGGCGTTGTTGTTGGTCACGCCCAAGGTACCGCCCATCTGGACCGTACCGCCGTGGTAGATGGTCCGATTTGCCCCGGCAGGGTTATCGCCGTTCGACGCCTTGATGACGACCTTGCCCCTGTTGCCGTTGTTGACAAGGACCTGGACCTTCCGAGCAGCAACAGACTCCTGAAAAGTCTGATTGCCCGTAGCGCGAGGTGCGAGGGTCACCGTATTTCCCTCATCCGCGTTCAGCTGCAGGATCTGTAAAAAGTTAGGGCTACCCGCTCCGTTAGTCCCCACACTGCCCAGCTGAGTTCCGTTGCCGCTGATGGTGTTGTACGCATTGGCACCGGCAGCCGCCGTCGTGATGTTGTTCACATCGTTGCCCGACAGCACGTGATCCGGCAAAACTGCCCAGGCCACTCCGGCCGCCAGCGCCAGAGTCAGCGCCAGCAGACCAAACAGTTTCAGTTTCTTATTCAACCGAAATTCCTCCTCTCAAAATCCGAATCCCAGGGGCAGGTGCAACGCCCCGAGGATCCAAACCACAAAGCGCGCGTCCGTTTTTTTCAAACGGACAAATTTAAATCCTGATCTTGCCTGTTATCCTTCCCTAGTTGCGATAACATGCCGCGGCCCGAGGGCCGCACCGCCCACGCCGCCTTCCTTACAGGCGACGGAGCGTAAGCGCAGAGGGCCGTTTCCAGCCCGCAAAGCCAAAGAACGCCAGCGCCGACAAACACTCCTTTCTGGCAGAGACTTCGCCCCCACGGCGTTTGGTTCGTCGCACGGACGCGGCCGCCGGGGACGTTTTTGTGGTTCGGCAGAAGACAAAGCGACGCCGATCGAGAGGCCGCGCCTTTGGTATAGAATTATACACGCAACACCGCGGCAAATGCAAGACCTAAGGACCTTTTTTTGCAGAAAACCGCAAATCCGTTCCGGAAGCGTGCGGGGAACGTGGGCGGAGCGAAAAATAACCCCTCCGGTCCTTCGGACCACCTCCCCTTTCAGGGGAGGCAAGGCAAAGACAGGGCGCGCTTTTTAGGCTCCCCTGCAAGGGGAGGCAAAGCATGTTTTTCGGCCCCCGGTTTGATTTGGCCCCCCTGCAAGGGGGGCTGTCCCGCAGGGACTGGGGGGTGTCTGGGGAGGCAAACTTACGCAGTAGTTTTCACTGAAAACATCTGTCTGACATCTCCCGCCAACGCCGAAAGACGACAATAAATTGTCCACTGGTCGTCTGGCCGAGCTGCGGAAGTCCCCCGGACTTCCTTCGCCCTCAGCCGACCGACACGACGCCGACCGCCTGTCGGCGTCCGTAAGTCGTGTCGTCTGGCTGAGCTGCGGAAGTCCCCCGGACTTCCTTCGCCCTCAGCCGACCGACACGACGCCGACCGCCTGTCGGCGTCCGTAAGTCGTGTCGTCTGGCTGAACCCCTCCGCCTCACTACGTTCGGCACCTCCCCTTTCAGGGGAGGCAAAGCAGGAGGCCGGCATCACCTCCCGCCGAGTCCCCCCTGCAGGGCGCGGACTTCCTCCGGCGTCATCCCCACCGCACCGGCGATCTGCTCCGGCGTCAGGAGGCCCGACGCGCAGAGCTGACGCACAACCTCCGAACGGCCCAGATCGCGGCCCTCATCCCTCACGTGAACCAGAACGCTCTCCATCTTCGCCCGCTCCTCCGCGCGGCCCAGCTCACGGCCCTCGGCACGGCCCTCGGCCCGTTCCTCGCGCCTCAGCCTCTCCGAGTACAGCTCCAGAACCCGTCCGCCCATAACCTCGTGAACCTCCCTTCGTATCCTGCTCTCAGTCCCAAGCATGTGGTCCACCACCCTCAGAATCAGCTCCATCAGGTCCGCTCGAGGAAGCTCCTCGTCCCCGTCCCGCACCAGCCCCCTCAGGATCGCCTCAAACTCTCGGCGAAGCTCCGCAAGACGCCCCTCGTCCTCCTCGATCCGACGGAACTGCTTCTCGTAGCGCATGACGTAGTACGGCAGAAAAAACAAAAGCCGCTTCTCAAATATCTCCTCCCGCGTGTACTCCTGCACCTTCACCACCGGCGTCCTGTACCAGAACGACCCCCCATCCGGCAGGTTCACCTTCACCTTGAGCTCCTCAGGAGAGGTCCGACCGTGGCGCAGGTACAGCACGCAGGAGTGCGGAAAACTCATCTCGTAGCTCCCACCAGCCCTCAGCGCCCCGTCCAGCGCAATGCGAAAGTCGTACTCGATCATCCGCACCGCCATCGTCCCGTCCGCCGTGCTCTGGCACTCCACGTGGTACGTCCGGTCCCGAACCTGCAGCACGGAGTCCGTCACCGTCCTCCCGCCCGGCCCAATCTGCTCGTTGCGGAACTGCTCCATGCGCTCGTCCGGCCCATAGTCCGTCCCGAACACCTCGTTCAGCACCGCCGGCACAAGACGCGGCAGCTTCTGGAGCATCGTTCGAAACACGTCGTCAAAGATCGTCCCGCCGCCAGGCTCCCCAGCCGAACGTCCCTCCGGCTCCTCCGTCCCCATCGTCCTCCCTCGCCTCCACTCCTTCAGCTGCACTTCTCCGACTGCATTATAACCCAACAGCACACCATGCAAAAAGGGCGGAAAGGCTACGCCCCTCCGCCCGGAACGTTCAATAACATATATCCTGCCTCCCCTGAGGGAAGGTGGCCCAAAGGACCGGAGGGCAGCCAGACGACACGGCTTACGGACGCCGACAGGCGACCGGCGTCGTGTCGGTCGGCTGTGCCGAAGCAAGGCAATGGATTGCCTTGTAGAGGCGTTGGCGGGGAATGTCAGACAGGCACGTCTTATGAAAAACACTCGCCGCCTCCCCTTCGGGGAGCCTTCCGGCTGCCGTTCGCCCTCGCTCACAGGCCGTCAGTCCCACCCCTTGCGGGGCCAAAACAACCCCTCAGCTCCTGCGGGGCAGCTCCCCTTCCGGGGAGCCTAATAAACCAGGGGCCTGAAAACGCGCCAATCCTGCCCCTACACCAGCGCCATGTTGTTGCGGTGTACGAGCTCCTCGAAGTCGCAGGCCCCCAGGACGCCCGCGATCTCGTCCGACCGGCGGCCCAGGATGCGCCGCGCGTCGTCCGAGGCGTAGCTGCTGATGCCCCGCGCGACCTCCCGGCCCTCCGCGCTGCGGATGGAGACGACGCTGCCGGCGGGGAAATCCCCCTCCACGCGGAGGACGCCGGCGGGCAGGAGGCTTCCGCCCTGGTGGAGGATGGCGCGCTCCGCCCCGCCGTCCACCGTCACCGTCCCGGCGGGGGCGCTGCCGACGGCCAGCCACTGGCGCCGCGCGGAGTAGCCCTCCCGGTGGGGGACGAAGCACGTCCCCAGGTCCTCGCCGTCCGCGATGCGGCGCAGGACGTCCGGCTCGTCGCTCGAGGCGATGACCATGGGGATGCCGCCCGCCATGGCGATGCGCGCGGCCCCCAGCTTCGTGGCCATGCCGCCGCTCGACATGCTGCTGCCCCGCGTCGTGGAGTTGGCCTCGATCTCCGGCGTGATGACGCTGACCTCGCGGATGAGGCGCGCGTTCGGGTTACGCCGGGGGTCGGCGTCGTAGAGCCCCGCGATGTCCGACAGGATGATCAGGAGGTCCGCGTCCGCGTTGCAGGCCACCATGGCCGACAGGCGGTCGTTGTCGCCGAACTTGAGCTCCTCGACGGCCACGGTGTCGTTCTCGTTGACGATGGGGATGACGCCGTACTCCATCAGGGCGAAGAGCGCGTTGCGGGAGTTGTGGTAGCGCTCCGGGTTCGAGAAGCAGTCCCGCGTCAGGAGGAGCTGGGCGACGCTCTGGGAGTACTCGCTGAAGAACTTCTCGTACATCTGCATGAGGATCCCCTGCCCCACGGCGGCCATGGCCTGCTTCTGGGGCAGGCTTTCGGGCATCCGGCCCAGCTTCCCAACCCCCGCGCCCACGGCGCCCGACGTCGTGAGGATGACGCTGCGCCCGGAGTTGTGCAGGTCCGAGACCTCGCGCACGAGCCGCTCCATTTTTCCGATGTTGATGCGTCCGGTCGGGTACGTGATGGAGCTGGTCCCGACCTTGACGACGATGCGCTTTGAGCCGCGCAGGCTTCCCCGATCCACGTCCTCTGTCCCCTTTCGGGCCGGGGCCCCCGCGTTTTGCGTATGTCGGCCCCTGCTCCTTCATATGGGGCTTATTGTATAATGAAAATCAGTAAAGTAAAAAGGTCCTGAACGGCGAATTTTCTCGTTCGGAAGCTCTTTGCAGGATAGGGAGTGGTCTTACATGCACACGCTCGTTAGCGCTCAATCGTCGTTCTTCCTGATGGTGGACCTTCAGGAGCGGCTTCTGCCGGCCATCTCGAACGGAGAGGCCGTCGTCCGGAGCTCCGCAAAGCTCCTGACCGCGGCACGGGAGCTCTCGGTCCCCCTCGTGGTGACGGAGCAGTACCCCAGGGGCATCGGCCCCACGGTGCCGCAGCTCGCGGAGCTGATCCCCGCGGGGACCCCCAACCTGACGAAGACCTCCTTCTCCTGCTGCGGCGCGGCGGGGTTCGACGCCGTGGTGACCGCGCTGGGTCGAAACACGGCGGTGATCTTCGGCATCGAGACCCACATCTGCGTCCTCGCGACGGCCATGGACCTCGTGGGCCGGGGGGTGAAGGTCGTCCTGGCCGCGGACGCCTGCGGGAGCCGCGAGGGGACGAACCACGAGCTGGCGCTGGCCGCGGTCAGGAGCTTCGGCGCCCTCGTGGTGCCGGCGGAGACGGTGATCTATCAGATGATGGGCGAGGCCGGAACGCCGCACTTCAAGGCGCTCCTCCCCATCCTCAAGTGAGGCGCAGTGCGATGAGGACCCTGCGTCGCCTCCCCGCGCTCTGCCTGGCGGCCCTGACACTGGCGGCCATTCCGGCCCCGGCCAGCTACGAGGAGGGGCTTGCGTTTCAGGCCAGCGGGGACGTTCAGGAGGCCTACGCCCAGTGGATGCTCACGTCCGGGGACCCGCGCAGCATGGCCGCCGTCGCGGGGCTCTTCGAGCGCGGCGACGGCGTCAGCCGGGACCTGGACCAGGCCGCGGAGTGGTACCGACGCGCGGCGGAGAAGGGCAACTGCCGCGCCATGGCGCAGCTGGCGAACTTCTCCCTGTACGGGTTGGGCGGCGAGACCCGGAGCCCCATGGAGTGGCGCACGGAGCTGGAGAAGGTGCGGGGAAAGGACCCCTACGCGGACTACATGCTGGCCTACTTCTACGCCAACGGACACGGCGGCGGCCGCCGCCTGGAGGACGCCCTGGCGCTCCTGGAGCCCCTGGCGGGCTCCAACTACGCGCCTTTCGTGACGCTCTACCACCAGGTGGCCCGCCGCATCGAGGACCAGAAGGACGGCGTGCTGGACGCGGAGTTCCTGACGGGGGAGATCGCGAAGGGCGAAGTCTCCTTCGACCTCCACTGGCGGGACAAGCGCCTCGTCGTCAGCGGCTACGTCAACTCCATCAAGCGCCTGCGGGACTACGGCTACGTGCTGAAGCTCACCGGCCCAAACCTCTCCGTGGTGCCCAGGGACAACCTCCTGGCGGTGTTCTACGCGCCCCTGGTGACGGACCCGCTGACCCGCCTCCGGGGGGGAGACTATGTGAAGATCGACGGGGTCTACGTGGGCCGACACCCCTTTGAGCTGGAGCCCAGTGCCCTGACGCTCTTTGGCTGCAACCTGCTTCAGGTGACCTCCAACGATGCCGATGTCCCGCGCTGAGATGCCCCTCGCGGGAGAGGGCGCCCCGGAACCCCGGCGTCCCGTCCCGGACGAGGCACGCCCCGGCCGCCGGAGGAACCTCCTGATCTTCCTGACGATCCTGGCTTACCTGTACTTTCGCGGCATCGGGGACCACGGGCTGCTGGACCCCCTGGAGGGCGTGAACGCCTCCGTGGGGCTCACCATGGCCACCCACGGCGACCTCCTGCACCCCGGCGTGGGGGAGGCCCCCTACGCCGGGCGCGCCATGGGGACCTGGTGGCTCTACGCGCTGGCCCTGAAGGCCTTTGGATGGGAGGAGTTCGCCGTGCGCTTCTGGCCCGCCGCGGCGGGACTGGGCATGGCGCTGGCCGCCGCCCTGGCGTCGCGGGGCCGGGGGGCGTGGATCGCCGCCGCGGTCTCCGCCAGCATGGTCATGGGCTTCACCGTGTCCCACCTGGCCTCCTCCCACGCGCTCTACGCCTGCTGCACCGCCATGTCCATGGCCGCCTTCGTCCGCCTTCAGCGCGGAGAGGGGCGCCGCTGGGCGCTTTTGGCCCACGCGGGCGCCCTGGCCGCTCTCGTCGTGCAGGGGCCGGAGGGCCTTCTCCTGCCCTGGGTGGTCCCGATCCTCCACTCGATGCTGACGAGCCGCTTCGGCCCCCTGGCCCTGTGCTGGAGGCACTGGCCCGCCGCCCTGATCTCGCTGGCGGGCGTTTCGGGCTACGTCGCCCTGCTGGCGGCGCAAAACCCCATGATCCTGACCCTGATGCTCTACGAGGCACCTCCCCTGCTCCGGCCGGGGGGGATGCTGAGCCTGCTCTTCATCCTGGTGAGCGTGGTCCCCTGGCCGGGCCTCGTGGTCCGCGCCGTGACGGGCGCCGTGCCCCGCAGCCTGGAGTCCCTGCAGGGGGAGGAGCCCACCCCCCGTTTCTTCCTGGTGCTCTGGGCCTTTGTCTTCGCCTTCTTCGCCGTCATGATGGGGGACTACCTGTCGATGGCCGCCGCCGTGCCCCCCCTCGCCGCGCTGGTGGGGGACTCGCTCGACGAGTGGATCGCGGAGGGGCGCGTGGGGGAGGTGCAGCGCGCTGTGGCCCTGAACATCGTCATCATCGTGCCCCTGGCGGTGCTGGGCCTGCCGCTGGCCCTCCGCGCCATACCTGGCCTGGACAGCGCCATGCTCTCGCTGGTGCCGTGGCTCTCCTTCGTCGCGCTCTGCGTCGCCGCCGGCTGGTACTACGCCAGGACGCGGCAGCTCCTGAAGTTCGCCCGCAACGTCAGCGCCGCCGCCCTGCTGTGCCTCATGCCCCTGACGGGGGTCTTCGACCTGCTGGCGGAGGACGGCGCGATCCGGGACGTGGGGCTGGCCCTGCGGGGCTCCGTGCAGCGCGGGGACGTCATCGTGCAGTACGCGGTGAATCGTCCCTCCATGTACTTCTACACCCTGCGGAACTACGCCATGGTGAACGCTCCACTCGTGCCGGGCCTGACGCGGCAGCGGGGAGCAAGCCTGTCCGACACGGCGCTGCACCTCCTGTGGGAGGATTATGGCCGCGCGTTCCTGATGATCCCCCGGAACCAGCAACTCTCGGCGCCGCTTCCCGGGGAGGTCAACGCCCTGATGGAGGACGACGGCATGGTCGTCCTGAGCAACCGCTCCGCCCCTCTCGGGGCGGGATCGCTCAGCGCCCGCTGAGCGCCGTCCGTTGAAGAAGGGGGAAGGGTCGTGCTCTTTGACGAGAAAAAGCGGACGTCGCTCCTGAAAAAGTACGAGGCGGAGAGCGAGGACCGACGGAGGCTGTGCCGCCTCCTGGCCGTGATCTCCCTGTTCGTCACCGCGCGGGAGATCGTGGACACGATGAACAGGGTGGACTTCAACCCGGCCGAAAGAACCCGCCGCTGGAAGGTGAAGGACATCGTCCCCGTTCTGGACGCGCTGAATCGATCGGGGCTGGTGCGGTTCAAGGCGGCCTGGGGCAGGGCGCGCTATGCGCTGGACCACCTGCTGATCGGCCCCCTCTGGCGCGAGGCGACGCTGAACGGGGAGTGGGAAACCCTTGACCGGGCCGTTGAGGAGGTCCTGAAGCTGCAGACCACAGCCCTCCTTCCGGGGACGTTCGACGACGAGGCGGAGTGCGTCAGGGCCCTGCGGTGGAGCTCAATGCCGGGGAACGACGAGACCCTGGTCAAGGTCTGGTCCAAAATGCTGGACTCGGAAAGCCGGCCGGGGTCCCTGAACCCGGACTACGCCGTCATCGAGGCCTTTGCCAATCCCGTGGACGAGCGGGCTCTCGATGCCCTCCCCCCGTCCGTCGCGAGCCTCGTCTTCCCCGCCCTGCTCTTCCTGACGCTGACCGACGCCGAGGCCTACCGCCGCTCCGCGTCCGCGCTCTTTCACTACGTGGCCCACCGGGGCGGGGACTGCCCTCAGCCGCTGAGGCTGCTGTACGCCGAGCGCCTGATCCTGCACGGGCGCCTGAAGGAGGCGCGGGCCTTCCTGGACGGGGTGGAGGATGCCTCCTGCGCCTGCCTGTCGGCGCTCCTGGCCCTGTCGGAGGAGGGGGACGAACGGAAGGCTCTGGACCTGATGGAGGCGGGGCTCGACGAGCTGCGGCGCCGGGGCGTACGGCGGCCTTTCTTCGCCTCCTGGGCGGGGATGTTCTACCCCATCCTGCTCATGAAGGCGGGGAGCGGCGACGCGAAGATCAAGGGCTACCTGACGGGCGTGAAGGCCTGGGGGACGTCGGAGTCCATGAAGTCCCTGCTTCCCCTGCTGAAGGCCCTCCTGAAGCTGCCGGGGAAGCGGGAGAACCTCTCCACACACTTCAACCTGGGCGAGGACGGGCTGGCGATCTTTCCGGGGCTTCTCCTGGCGCATTGGCTGGGCCTGGACTCGAAGGAAGCCGCGCCCTCCATCCTGAAGCTGGCGGATTTCCTGGAGGAGACGGGGCTGACCTTCGTCAGCTCAGAGCTTCGGGCGGTGTGGGGGGACGAGGCGCAGCGGCGGGCCGTGCCGCACCCCCTGAGCGGCATCCTGGCGACTGGAAGCGAGTGGGACCGCCTGCTGGACGCCCTGGAGCACATCGGCGGGCGCAGCGCCCCTGCCGACGCGAAGGGGGAAGACCGCCGCATCCTCTGGGAGGTGGGCTGGTGGGCCCACGGCGATCAGGACAGGGAAGTCGAGGTCCGCAGCCTCGTCCCCATCGAGCAGAGCCGACGCAAGAACGGCTGGAGCAAGGGGCGCCGCATCGCCCTAAAGCGCCTCTCGGAGACGGGGGACTCCATCGCCGGCGTCACGGAGCAGGACCTGCGCGCCGCGCGGGCCATCATCCGAATGGATGGGTACTACGGGGTGGAGTACCGCATCGACATCGAGCAGGCGCTGCTGGCCCTCGCGGGGCACCCCCTTCTGGTCAGGGAGGACAGGGCGGAACGCGTGGAGGTCCTGGAGGTGGAGCCCGTCCTCACCGTCCGTCAGGAGAAGGGGGGATGCAGGCTGCAACTCACGCCCTACCCCTCCTTTGGCGCGGCCTTTCGCGTGGTGCTGGACGGGCCGAACCGCCTTGCGGTGACGCGCTTCGCGCGGGAGCACCTCAGGATGGCGAGCCTCATGGGCGAGGACGGGGTCGTGCTGCCGGACCCGATGCGGGGGAGGCTCATGGAGACCCTCGAGAAGCTGCCTCCGTCCATCGTCGTCCACTCGGACGTCGAGGGCGTGGGCAGCCGGGCGGAGACGGTGCGGGCGGATGGCCGGATCTGCGTCCAGCTCCAGCCGAACGGGGACGGCCTGGAGGTGGAGGCCGTCGTGCGCCCGCTGGGGCCCTCCGGGGCGTCCTGCCGCCCCGGGGCCGGCGGGACGACGTTCTTCGGCTCCCTGGACGGGCGCCGCGTGCAGGCCCTGCGGGACCTGCCGGGTGAGGCGGAGGCACTGGCCGCCTTCCTCAGGGCCTGCCCCGCCCTGTCCCAGGGAGAGGAGACGCGGGAGGCCCACTGGCTCCTCATGGACCCCGCCCTGGCGCTGGAGTTCCTGAGCCAGGTGGACGAGTTGGGCGACGCCGTCACGACGGAGTGGCCGCACGGGCAGAGTATGAAGCTCGTGGGACGCTCCGTGGAGGGCGGCAGCTTCAAGGCCTCCCTCCGGCGCTCTCAGGACTGGTTCGCCCTGTCGGGCGAGGTCCAGGTTGACGAGGGGATGGTCTTGAAGATGGGGAGGCTCATCGAGGGGCTTCAGGAGGGCTACGGCCGCTTCGTGAACCTGGGGAACGGGGAGTTCCTGCCCCTGGCGGAGGACTTTAAGCGTCGGCTGGAGGCCCTGGTGAAGCTGGGCGACATGCGGGGCGAGGAGGTGCGGCTTCCGCCCCTGGCGGCGGGGCTTGCCGAGGAGCTCCTGGATGGGGCCGGTCAGGTGGACGCGGACCCGGAGTGGCGGGCCGACTGTCGGCGCGTCGAGGAGGCGCAGAAACTCGTGCCCAAGGTGCCCGCCACGCTGCGGGGCGAGCTTCGGGACTATCAGCAGGAGGGCTTTCGCTGGCTTATGCGCCTGGCCCACTGGGGCGCCGGGGCCTGTCTGGCGGACGACATGGGCCTGGGCAAGACGATCCAGACGCTGGCCATGCTGGTGGCGCGCGGTCCGGAGGGCCCCTCCCTCGTGGTGGCCCCGACCTCCGTCTGCCCCAACTGGGCGGACGAGGCCCGGCGCTTCGCGCCGACCCTGAACGTGAAGGAGCTGAAGCAGGCCGGCCGCGACGAGGTCCTGGCGGGCCTGGTCCCCATGGACCTCCTGGTCCTGAGCTACGGCCTCCTTCAGAGCGAGCGGGCCCGCCTGTCGAAGGTCCCGTGGAACGTCGTCGTGCTGGACGAGGCTCAGGCCATCAAGAACACGGGGGCCAAGCGCTCCCTGGCCGCGATGAAGCTCAACGGCCGATTCCGCGTGGCCACGACGGGGACGCCCATCGAGAACCAGCTGAGCGAGCTGTGGAACATCTTTCGCTTCCTGAACCCGGGCTACCTTGGGTCGGCGGAGAGCTTCAGCCGCCGCTTCGCCGTGCCCATCGAGCGGGACGGGGACCGGGTGGCCCGGCAGCAGCTCCGGCGCATGATCCGCCCCTTCATCCTGCGGCGCACCAAGGACGAGGTCCTGAGCGAGCTGCCAGAGAAGACGGAGATCACCCTGACGGTGGACCTGAACGAGAAGGAATGGAGCTTCTACGAGGCGCTGAGGCGGAAGACGCTCGAGGATTTCGCGGCGGGGCCGGGGCCTGCGGAGAAGATTCACGTCTTTGCGGCGCTGATGAAGCTCAGGCGCGCCTGCTGCAACGTGGTCCTGGCGGGCAGCCCTGCGGAGATGCCCTCGGCGAAGTTGGAGGCCTTCGCGGACCTGCTGGGCGAGGTGCGCGGCGGCGGGCACAAGGCTCTGGTCTTCAGCCAGTTCGTCGATCACCTGGCCATCCTGAAGGACTGGCTGACGGAGCGGGGAATCCCCTTCCAGTACCTCGACGGCTCGACGCCCCCGGAGGAACGGAGGCGGCGCGTGGCGGCCTTCCAGGCGGGAGAGGGCGACTGCTTCCTCATCAGCCTGAGGGCCGGCGGGACGGGCCTGAACCTGACGGCGGCGGACTGCGTCATCCACATGGACCCCTGGTGGAACCCCGCCGTGGAGGAACAGGCCTCCGACCGCGCCCACCGCATCGGACAGACCCGACCCGTGACGGTGTACCGCATCGTGGCCCGCGGCACCATAGAAGAAAAGATCGTGGCGCTGCACGCCTGGAAGCGCGACCTGGCCGACGGGCTCCTGGAGGACAGCGGCCGCGCCGTGAAGCTCTCCGCGGAGGAGCTGCTGAACCTCATCCGTGACCCGGCCTGAGGACGCCCAACCAGCTGCCGGAGCGCTACCCCTCCCCCACTTCGGGGAGGCAAAAATTTGTTTCAAGGGTGGTTTTTCATCATGATGAAGCTGACGGTTCTTGTGGACAACTGGGTCACGACGCCCAAGATTGGGCTCCTGGGGGAGTGGGGGTATTCGGCCCTCCTGGAGACGCCATCGGGCAGCCTCCTGATCGACGCGGGGGAGACGGGGCACACGCTCTTGAACAACATGCGGGTCCTGGGACTCTCGCCGGAGTCGGTGAACTGCGTGGCGCTGAGCCACGGCCACAACGACCACGCGGGAGGCCTCCCCGCCCTTCTGGAGGCCGCACCCCAGGTTCGGGACCGCGTCTTTGCCTCGCCCCTGGCCGTGAGGGAGCGCTTCGAGGGACAGGACCTGAGCCCCGCCGGCGGGGCTGTGCTGCGGGGGGTGCCGCTGCGGCCGGTTCAGGGGGCCGTTGAGCTGCTGCCGGACGTCTTCGCCTTCGACGTCCCCCCTGAGGGCCGCGACCCGCGCTACGCCTCCCGCGGCCTCATGTACGAGCGCGGAGAGGACGGGACGGTCCGACCGGACACCTTCGCCGACGACCTGTCCTTCCTCGTCAGCGGATCCGGAGGGTGGGCGCTGCTTTTGGGGTGCGCCCACGCGGCGCTGCCCAACATCGTCGCGCGCGTCCGGGACCTCTTCGGCGTGGAGCAGTTCGATCTGGTGGCCGGCGGCGCGCACATGATGAGCCTCGCGCCGGACGAGGTGGAGGATTGGGTGGCGCTCATGGCGTCGTGGCGCGTGAGGCGATGGCGCCTGAACCACTGCACGGGCTTCCGGGCCGCCGCGCGCCTGGCGCGGGCGCACCCGGACGTGGACTGGGCCGGAGTCGGCGCGGAGCTGGAGCTCTAACCCGTCCGGGGCGGACGCCGGCGGGGGTTGACGTTCAGCGAGAGGTGCAGAAAAAAGCGGGGCCGCGCGGCCCCGCTTTTGTTCCGATTGTGAGATTGTGAAGGCGGGTTCAGCGCACCGGCTCCAACAGGCCGTAGTCGCTGCTCCGGCGCTTGTAGACGACGTTGACGTCGCCGGTCTCCGCGTTCTGGAACATGAAGAACGCGTGTCCGACGAGCTCCATCTGCATGGCGGCTTCCTCAGGGCTCATGGGCTGGACGGGGACCTTCTTCACCTTCTCGATCACCGGCACGTCGCTGGCCACAGGCTCCTGCCCCTCCTCCAGGTTGAAGGAGAAGTCGGCGCCGCCCTTGAACTGCCCCTTGTCCTTGAGGTAGGAGTTGTAGCGCTTGATGCGGCGCTCCAGGTTCTTCAGCGACAGGTCGAAGGCCCTGCGCGGCTCCGTGGCGTTCTCCTCGGCGCGGAGGATCACCCCGTTGGCGTTCGCAGTGGTCTCAATGTTGAAGTTGCCCTTGTGGTGGCTGACGACGATCTGGCAGTTCTGGATCTTGCCGAAGAACTTCTCCAGCTTGGACATCTTGGAGTCCATGTAGTCCCGAAGCTTGCTGTCGATCTCCGTTCCACGCTGTACAAAACGTACTTCCATCGAACTTCGCCTCCGTTTCGCAGAAAACCGGTAAGGTTGAGAGCGGTTCGCTGACCGCGTGGGGGGCGTCCGCCTCCCGCTTCGTTACATTGTAGCATAAAAGCGGGGCAAAAGCGCCGTCACGCGTCGGAGCAGGCTTGAACTGCGCTCGGGGGGCCGTCAGCGCCGGGGGGCGGCTGCCCCCTGGGGGCTTGCCGCTTTCCCCGCCAGCAGGTCCCAGACGATCAGCTCAAAGCCCGGCCAGCCCTGGGCGGCGGAGGTCTTCTCCGCGAAGGAGAGCCGCACGGCCCGCAGCATGAAGTCCTTGACGGCCTTCGCCCCGAAGAGGCGCAGGGCCCCCCGCGCCATGCGCATCGCGTACTCCCGGTTCGCGCCGGCGGCGGCCGCGGCCTGGGCCTCGTTCCCCGGAAAGGAGGCGATGTAGAGCGCCGGGCGCAGGCGGTTGCAGAGCGCCGTGAGGACGGGCAGCAGAGGGTCCCGCGACAGGCGGCTCAGCGCGCGGGCCACGTCCTGGGCGTTGCCCGCGCACACACCGTCCAGGAACGTCAGGAGCGCGCGCCCTCCCTCGTCGAAGGAGAGGGCGCGGACGTCCGCCAGCGCGATCTCCCGCCCGTCGGCGTAGAGCGCCAGCTTGGCGAGCTCGCTCCGCAGCTCCTCCGTGGACTCGATGGACTCCCCCAGGAGGAGAGCCGCGTCCGGCGCCAGGCGCCAGCCCTTTTCCTGGGCCAGCTTCAGGAGCCAGTCCTTCCGCTTCCAGGGGGGGACGGAGGCCTCGGCCTTCAGAAACCGGACCTTCTTGAGGGCCAGCACCTCTTTGGAAAAGACCTTCCTGGCCTCCCCGCCGAAGGTGGCGACGATAACGGCGTCCGCTTCGGGCCCCTCCAGGGAACCCGCCAGCCCGTCGGGGAAGGCCCCCAGGGCCTCGCACCCCTCCGCGACGACGGCCTCCCGCGCGGCGAACAGCCCTCGGCTGCCCACCCGTTCCAGGAGGGCGCGCCAGTCGGGGAAGGTCCCGTCGGCGTCGAACTTTCCCGACACCTGGCGGTCCTCCCGCGTCAGGGCCGTCAGCGTCTCCTCCAGCTGGCGCCGCTGCCCCTCGTGGCCCTCGATGACGATCAAGTGCGGCATGGCCCGCCTCCTCGCAGACTAAAGAATGGCCCCCCATGCGGCAGGCTCGTTTAGAAATGAACTTGAAGCGACACCGGTATTTTAACACCGTTGTCTTTCGAGAAGGGGCGCGGGGCGTTTTTGCCCTCCGCGGAGATTTGGCAGGCGCGTCTTCCCGTCCCCATCAAACGCATTTGTGCTGAAGTCGTTTTCGGGTTAAAGTACTCGCATGGACGACGGGGGCCGACCGCCGCAGTCCGTATGGGGAGCGGTTGGCGACGATGGAGAAGGACAGGAGGTTTATCATGAGGTGGTTTGTGGCGTTCATCCTGACGGTTTGCGCTTCGGCTTCGGTGGTCGTATTCCCGCGGGACGCAGCAGCGGAGCCGGACAGGACGGCTCTCATCGGGTTCACGGCGAGTCCGCAGAGCCCCAGCGCAGGACAGGATGTGATGGTGATGGCCCGCTTCAAGCCCGACATGAGGCCCCGTCAGGGGTCCGTGACACTGACGCTTCTGGGCCGGGACGGCGGGGTCGTCCGGGAGTGGAGCGAGCGGGAGCTGAACCCGGCGTTCCTGACGCCGGTCGAGGGCGGAACGGGCGAGTGGCTGTACCGCGCGTCGTTCACGGCACAGCCGGGGTACGCAGAACTGCGGCTGGCGTGGCGCCCGTCCAACGGGAGCGATCAGGCCGACCCCGAGCGCGCGGTCCTGACGCTGTCGGTGGGCGGAAACGGGACGCCCCTCGGCGGCGGCGGGCTGGTCAGCTGGCGCGTGACGCGCGACGCCCGGCACGACGGCGACGAGATGCGGACCAACGCGCTGTTCGAGCGGCAGCCCGACCCCGATTCCGTGCGGCTCATCATCGAGCGGCGCGGGCTGTTCTCCGGGCTCTACGACGACCGCACCCTCTATCCCGAACGCGAGGGGTACGAGGACGGCCGGTACGGGGGCCGCTGGAGCGTCCGGTTCGAGTTCACCGCCGAGCGGGGGCGACACAGGATGAAGCTCCGGTGGCGGATGGACGGGACCGAGTACGAGCACATCGAGAAGTTCTCCGTCGACGACGGAGCCCTTGGAAGCAATGGATGCGACGCCGGGGTCTCCGGCCTTCTCGGACTGTCGGCCCTCGCGCCGCTGGCGCTCCGGCGCAGGCGCGAAAAACGGAGGACGATGGCATGGAGCCCCATGATCTCAGTGCGGGGAGAACGCGAAGCATCAAATAGGTAGGGGGACCTGCCAGGGCCCCCTATCAGAGGCTCAGGCCCCTCCTGGACAACGACATGAGGCGGCGCCTCGCGCGGCGACGCGCCGCCCGACCGACGAGGCATCCGGGGCGCTAGGCCTTTCGCACCGGCCACTGCACCTCGGTGCGCAGCTCCTCCGGCGGGACCTCGTGGGGGCTGTTCAGGTAGACGTTCCGCGCACCGTCGGAGCCGGCCACGGGCTCGTAGCCGTTCTCCTCCATCCAGTGCCGCAGCGCGGTGTAGGCGCCCTCCAACTGATCGTAGGGCCCCTTGTGCAGGGTGCAGGCCATCAGGCCGCCCGGCACCGTGCGGACCTTCAGCCGGTCCGTTTCCGGGACGGGGTTCGTGAAGGACAGGCAGTACTCGACGTCGATGTCGTTCGGGTCGAACTCCTCCCCATAGTAGATGTCGAAGCACTCCCCGCCGTAGGCGCTGCCGTGCCGCTCCAGGTGGGTCCACAGCTCCGTGAAGACCCGATGACTCTCCTCCGACAGGTTCTCCATCGTGACGATGCAGCGGTGCGTCAGCGCCCGCACGGGCGCCACCTCGCGTACCGTAACTTTGTAGGACAAGAAAAACGCCTCCTTCTCCAAAGTGAGTTTTTCCAGGAGCTCCAGGTCCCTATGTCCCTTCTCCAGGCGTTCCTGGAGCACCTGACGGTGTCGGGCCAGGAAGGCGGCGATCGCGTCGGGGTCCCGCGCGCCGAGGAAGGCGCGGATATCCTCCAGAGGCACGTCCAGCTCCCTCAGTCGTCGGATGCGCAGGGCCTCCACGAACTGCCCCGCGGAGTAGTGCCGATACCCCGTCGTCTCGTCCACCCAGACGGGCTTCAGGATGCCCCTTTCGTCGTAGAAGCGCAGCGTCTTCACCGAGAGCATCGTCGCCCTGGAGAACTCCCCGATCGTCAGCAGGTTGCTCATCAAATTCCTCCTCCCTTCGCGTTTTCGCCCCTCACCCTCCGACAGGACCCATCATAGGCCCTCCAGCCGGGGGAGGGTCAAGCCTGCGGGCCAGGCGCCGTCGGCCGCCTCGTAAAGTATACTCGATCAACGGAAAGCGCACCTTCCTTCGTCAACGGGGTGTTCCATCAGCGACGGGGCTGGTGCGTGCACATTGGGGACGACTGGAGCCTCACAGCGGCGGCCACGCGAGCCGGGACGGTGGACGGCGAATCCACTTCCAAATTCGGAGGGCGTTCGGCTGGTGTATAATGAGGCTGCATTTTTCAAAAGAAGATGGGCACGGGTTCCGGCGTGTGCGCCGGGCAAAAGGGAAGCAGGTGCGAATCCTGAACGGTCCCGCCGCTGTGAACGGGGAGGCCCCTCGAAAGTCCACTGGAGCGATCCGGAAAGGACGAGGCGCCGATGATCCCAAGTCAGAAGACCTGCCTGGGCCCATGAACGCGAACTCCTGCGGACGACGGGAGGGGCGCGCGGCCCTTTCGCGTCCAGGCGCGAGCGCCTGCCCCCTCCACCTCCCGGAGGGGGCGCTCTTTTTAAGGAGGCAGGGAAAGATGTTCGCCAGGATCAGAAAGCGGGATGGGCGCGAGGTGCCCTTCAACGCTGAGAAGATAGCCGGGGCCATCGGACGGGCCCTGGCGGCGGTGGGGGAGCCTGGAACGGAGGCCATGCCGCTGACGGAGCGCGTCGTGGCCCACATGGAGCAGAAGCTTCAGGGCGGCGTGCCCCAGGTGGAGGAGATTCAGGACATCGTGGAGGAGGTGCTGATCGAGTCCGGACGCGCGAGAGCGGCCAAGGCCTACATCCTCTATCGCGCGTCCCGAAGCCGCGCGCGGGAGATGAAGAGCCACCTGATGAACGTCTACGAGGCGCTGACGTTCCGGGACGCGCAGGACAGCGACCTGAAGCGTGAGAACGCCAACATCGACGGCGACACGGCCATGGGGACGATGCTGCGCTACGGCTCCGAGGGAGCGAAGCACTTCAACGAGATCTTCATCCTGAGGCCGGAGCACGCCGAAGCGCACCACAGCGGGGACGTTCACATCCACGACATGGACTTCCTGACCCTGACGACGACCTGCTGTCAGATCGGCCTGAAGCGGCTCTTCAAGGGAGGATTTGGCACGGGGCACGGCACGCTGCGGGAGCCCTCCGGCATCCGAAGCGCCGCGGCGTTGGCCTGCATCGCGCTTCAGGCGAACCAGAACGACCAGCATGGCGGACAGAGCATCCCCGCCTTCGACTGCGACATGGCACCCTACGTGGCGCGCACCTTCGCCAGGGCCTACCGCCGGAACCTCCTGCGCGCCCTGAGCCTTCTCGCCGGGGAAGCCGCAGAGGACGGGGCGGTCGCTGCCCTCGACGGCCTGGAGGGCGGCCCCATCCGCATGGGGGCGACCGACGAGCGTCAGTCGCGGGAACGGGAGGCGCTCCTGAAGCTTGGGGTGCCGCAGGAGGCGGTGGAGCGCGCCCAGGAGGCGGCGCTTCGAGAGGCGCGGCAGGACGTGGAGCGCGAGACGTATCAGGCCATGGAGGCGCTGGTCCACAACCTGAACACCATGCACAGCAGGGCGGGGGCGCAGGTGCCCTTCAGCTCGCTGAACTACGGCACGGACACCTCGCCGGAGGGCCGCATGGTGACGCGGAACCTGCTCCTGGCGACGGAGGCCGGCCTGGGGCACGGCGAGACGCCCATCTTTCCCGTCAGCATCTTCAAGGTGAAGGAGGGGGTGAACTTCAACCCGGAGGACCCGAACGGCGACCTGTTTCAGCTGGCCTGCCGCGTCAGCGCAAAACGCCTGTTCCCCAACTTCGCCTTCATCGACGCGCCCTTCAACCTGAGCTACTACCGGCCGGGGAACCCGGACACGGAGATCGCCTACATGGGGTGCCGCACGCGCGTCATCGGGAACGTGGCGGACCGGGACCGGGAGACGGTGACGGGGCGGGGCAACCTGAGCTTCACCAGCCTCAACCTGCCGCGGCTCGCGATCCTGAGCGAGGGGGACCTCGATGAGTTCTACCGGCGGCTCGACGCCATGGCAGACCTCGTGGTCCAGCAGCTTCTGGACCGGTTGGAGATCCAGTCGCGCAAGCGGGTGAAGAACTTCCCCTTCCTGATGGGACAGGGCGTGTGGCTGGACTCGGAGACGCTGGGCTGGAACGACGAGGTGCGCCCCGTGCTGAGGCATGGGACGCTCTCCCTGGGCTTCATCGGCCTGGCGGAGTGCCTCAAGAGCCTGACGGGCGCCCACCACGGCGAGGACCCCAGGGCTCAGGAGCTTGGGCTTGAGATCGTCCGGCGCCTGCGCCGGCGCATGGATGCGGCCTCGGAGGCAAACGGGCTGAACTTCACGCTGCTGGCGACGCCCGCCGAGGGACTGTCGGGGCGCTTCCTGCGCCTGGACCGGGAACGGTTCGGGGTCATCCCCGGCATCACGGACCGCGGCTACTACACCAACAGCTTTCACGTCCCCGTGTACCACCGGCTCAACGCCTTCGAGAAGATACGGTTGGAGGCGCCCTACCACGCCCTGACGAACGCGGGGCACATCACCTACATCGAGATGGACGGCGACCCCTCGCGGAACCTGGCCGCGTTCGAGAAGGTGGTGCGCGCCATGAAGGAGGCGGGCATCGGCTACGGCGCCATCAACCATCCGCTGGACCGGGACCCCGTGTGCGGCTACACGGGCGTCATCGACGACGTCTGCCCCGGCTGCGGCCGGCGGGAGGAAGGCCGGCCCTTCGAGCGCATCCGCCGCATCACGGGCTACCTCGTGGGGACGCTCGAGCGCTTCAACGACGCCAAGCGCGCGGAGGAACACGACCGCGTGAAGCACGCGGGCCCGGAGCCATGCCCGCGCTGACGTCCGAGGGGTTGGAGGCGGAACTGCGGCTGGCGGGAATCGTGGAGGACTCCATCGTGGATGGACCGGGCCTGCGCCTCGCGGTCTTCGTGCAGGGGTGCCCGCACGGCTGCCCTGGGTGCCACAACCCGGAGGCGCAGCCCTTCGAGGGGGGGCGGACGATCCGGTCCGGCGAGGTCCTGGCGCGGTTGACGGCGAACCCGCTGCTGGACGGCCTGAGCCTGAGCGGCGGGGAGCCCTTCTGTCAGGCGGCAGCCCTTGCTCCCCTCGCCGCCGCGGCGCGGGCGCGGGGGTATCACGTCATGGCGTGGACGGGCTGTACCCTGGAGGCGCTCCTGAGGGCGGGGAGGCCGGACTGGGAGGCGCTTCTGCGCGCCCTGGACGTGCTGGTGGACGGGCCCTTTATCCAGGCACGGCGCAGTCTGGCTCTGGCATGGCGCGGGTCGGACAACCAGCGCGTGCTGAACGTGCCGCGCTCGCTCGCCCTGGGGCGGGCGGCCCCGGCGGAGGAGCTCCTGCGGTCGGCGTAACGTGCGGCTTTCATGCATTTTTGTGCAAAGGGACAAAGGAGGCCCTGCCCCTTGACCGGGGCGGGCCTTTTTTGTCGACCTGCGAAGCCCCTGCGCTCCTCGGCCGCAGGGGCCGGCGCTGCGTTTTCCCTCTTGCATTTTCACCAGAATGTTTTACAATGCACCTGACTTCGAAGTAAGCCGGGGAAGACCAATACGCAAAATCATTCCTCTCGCGCTAAAGGACCCTGTCCGGGAATAGTCGAAGCCTCAACACACGGTAAAAAAACGACAGCAGATCTTTGGTGTGGGGGGAATGTCGGGATGCAATTGTCTCGTAAACCGGGTCTTGTCCTATCTCTTTTCGTGCTGCTTTGCTGCGCGCTGATCGTCACCCTGGGCGTCGTCGACGTGGAGCTCGAGTCGGGCGCTCATCTGGGGCTGAGGCTTCCCGCACAGGTCCCCCTCCTCTTCGCGGCGGTCTTTGCCGCGGCGGTGGGCCTGTCGTGGCTCAGGTGCTCGTGGGTGGACCTGGAGCGCGGCATCTGCAACGCCATTCAGGTCTCCATTCAGGCCATCCTGATCCTCGTCCTCGTGGGCTGCCTCGTGGGCTGCTGGATTCAGAGCGGCGTCGTCGCCACGATGATCTATTACGGCCTCGGGGTGATGAGCCCGCGGTTCTTCTACTGCGCGTCGCTCCTGATCAGCGTGGTGGTGGCCCTGGCTACGGGCTGCTGCTGGACCACCAGCAGCACCGTCGGCGTGGCCCTCATCGGCATCAGCGCAGGCCTCGGCCTGCCGCTTCCCGTCACGGCCGGCTTCGTCATATCGGGGGCCTACTTCGGAGACAAGCTCTCCCCCCTCTCGGACACGACGAACCTGGCCCCGGCGGTCTCCGGCAGCAACCTGTTCGACCACGTTGGAGCCATGATGTGGACCACGCTGCCGACGCTCCTCATCACCCTCGTGATCTCGCTCTTTATGGGGAGTTCCGCGCAGGGCTCGGACGGCGGCCGCATCCTCCTGATCCAGGACATGATGCGCGCGGAGTTCTCCATCTCCTTCTGGGCCTTCATCCCGCCCCTGATCATCCTGGTCATGGCCTTTTTCAAGGTCCCCGCCATTCCGGGCATCGTGGCGGGCATCCTGGGGGGGATCGTCCTGTCGCTGGCCAACGGGTCCTCGGCCCACGACGCGCTGATGGTCCTCTTCTCCGGCTATGAGCCGGCGCACCTAGGCCGGTTCGCCGCCGCCGACACGCCGGAGGCCATCGCGGCGATGACGCAGGCCTTCAGCTCCATCTTCCTCTCCGGGTCCCCGGCGCTCTCCGTGGACCCGGAGGTGTTCTCCTCGATGGGGCACCTCCTGACCCAACTCTTCACCCGCGGCGGCATGACCTCCATGCTGGAGACCATCTGCCTCATCGTCGTGGCCCTCTCGCTGGGGGGCATCATGGAGGTCTGCGGGTTTCTGGACGTGATCCTGGAGGCCCTGATGCGCCACGTACGGTCCGTGTTTGGCATGGTGGCCTCGGTGCTGGCTTCCGCCTTCCTCTCCAACGTCTTCCTCAGCGAACAATACCTGTCCATCATCGTGCCGGGCCGCATGTTCCGTCGCGCCTTTGAGGAGCGCACGTGGAACGGCCGCAGGCTGGCCCCCACCATGCTGTCCCGCTCCCTGGAGGACAGCGGGACCATGACCTCGGTGCTGGTGCCATGGAACACCTGCGGCGTCTACGTCAGCTCCGTGTTGGGCGTGGCGACGCTGGACTACCTGCCCTACTGCTTCATGAACTGGCTGAACCCTCTGATGGCCCTGGCCATGACGTGGGCGGGCGTCGCCATCCTCTGGCAGAAGGACGCTTCGGAGAGCGAGACGGCCTCCGTGCCGGGCCTCACGGGCGAGGTGGTCGGCACGTCGCTTTGACGAAATCGTCAGGGGGTCGCCGGCTTGTCGAACGGTCAGCCATTCCTCCGGAGCCGAACTCCCCTCCTGCGCTGAACGCGAAATTCGCTTTCAAAACTTGAAGCGCGCGGTCCGCGGGGGATTTTCCTTGACAAGACCAGGAGGTGTCTGTATAATACTTCTGTTTGTCATGGGGCTATAGCTCAGTTGGGAGAGCGCTTGAATGGCATTCAAGAGGTCGTGGGTTCGAATCCCATTAGCTCCACCAGAAGCGAAAATCCCTGAGTTTCAAAAGGGATTCAAACGATAAGGGAACCCCCTCTCCGAGGGGGTTCTCGCTTATTTCTCCCGCCTTTGAATTTCTCGGTACCCCGCATCAGACCGCGATGAAACCGTATGCTAATACCAAATCGCGTCTAATATGGATTGCCTCCCCTAAGGGGAGGTGCCGAACGGAGTGAGGCGGAGGGGGTCGGCCAGACGACACGACTTACGGACGCCGACAGGCAGCCGGCGTCGTGTCGGTCGGCTGAGGGCGAAGGAAGTCCGGGGGACTTCCGCAGCTCGGCCAGACGACCGGCCTCACGCAAGCCGATCTTTCGGGAGGATTGCGGCGGTCGGTCGGCTGTGCCGAAGCAAGGCAATGGATTGCCTTGTGGAGGCGTTGACGGGGAATGTCAGGCAGGCGCGTCTTATGAAAAACACCCCTCCCCTTCGGGGAGCCTTCCGGCTGCCGTTCGCCCTTGCTCACGGGCCGTCAGTCCCCCACTTCGGGGCAGCTCCCCCCCTTGCAGGAGGGCCTTTCTTGCCCTTCTTTAAACGCGAATTGGTATTAACCCTAACCCTTCCCCTGGTCCTCCAAATGGGGACCACTATAATTATGATCTTCGTTCAGAGGGACATCCTTTTCCCGACGGCGTGGCGGTAGAATAGTGTTAAGAGTGGTACTTTGAAACGGAGGAATGACACATGCTGTTGCCGAAGGATTTTGTGTCCACGATGTCGGATGAGGAACAGGACAGGATTATGGACGAGGCTTACGCACTTGAAGACAGAGGAGAGAAGGAGGAGGCCGATCGTCTCTGGCGTACCCTTCCTGTTGATCCGATCTTTGCCGATGGGATAAAGCGCACTTTAGGAATTGGTATATTGAAAGAGGGAGGATACAATCTCAACGATGCCGTTAAGTTATTTGGGCAGGAGTGGTTGAATGGCTAACATCACAAAACTTCTCAATAGCTCAATTAAATTTGTGAAATCAGAACAAAAACTTAGAAAGGCCTCTACTAAAAAAAATCGAGATCGGTTGCTAGTTGACGCCACCGCCACATTGCGAGACGTTGCCGGAACCGGCAACGTCTCCGATATGCTGGATACCGAACAGCTCTGCATCAACCTCGAAAAGGCGCTCTACGCAAACACGCCGGACGATGAGGCACGGTACGACAAGCAGATCGTCGAGAATATGGCCATTCGCGGTTCTCTGGACGACATTTTGGACGTGAAGGGATACCAGGCGCACTTCGAGCGCCTTAAAGTTCTCGGCGTGAACCCGGACAACCTGCCTAAAGGCGAGCCCTTTGAGACGAACTGCAACCGGCAGATCAAGTACCTCGGCAGTGCGAAAAACGGCTTCAGCGAGCCGGAGGAGAAGGACTTTTTTGCGGCGCGGCAGGAGAACCTTCGTGCCGTCATCCTCATCTGCCGGGAACGCCAACGCGAGGCGTTGATGCCAGAAGCCGTGTCCGGCGAGCTTGCCGGTATGATCACGGAGGACACCGGCGTCCAGGAGCCAACGATACACCTCCATCCCTACACCAAAGGCCAGTGGTTCACCGGCAAGATCATCCGCATAGACGCAGAACACGGCAGGTGCATCCAGCAAACCGCCTCCAAGCTCTTCACCGTTCACAGGCTTGAGAAGCTGGAAACAGTGCCGGAACAGGGGCAGGACCTGAAGATCACCTACTCCAAAGACGGCGCCAAGGCAAAGCTGGACCCCATTGTACAGAAGCAGTCCAGGTCGCTGTACCGATAGAGAAGTGACCGATCTAAACGGAAGGAGGCTTTTCACCATGGCAGAGAGACAACGCTGGTTTTGGCAGCAGCCCAACTGGCTTTCAACGCCTGTATTCAGCGATGAGACGTATGCGTTCGCCAATCAGCTTGCGGAACGTGAAAGGAAGCTGTTGGACGATATGGGAATTGAGCTCTATGAGACGACGATCGTTCAGTCTATGACAGACAATCTGTACTGCAGCTATGCCATCGAGGGTGAGAAGTTGGATGAGGACCTCCTTCGTTCGTCGATCATGAAGCGTCTGAACATGGACATCCCGGATTGGAAGCCCTCCAGCATGTCAAGGACGGACCGAGAGGATAGAGCCGTTCAAGCAGCGTTATTTCTACTGAATGACAGAGAAACGTTGTCCCGGGAAAAACTGGAGGAGGCTCACGCTATGCTGAAAACGGAGAAGCGTGGGACCTGGGGAAAGTTCAGAAGCACTTCGGAATACATACGGGATGCGCAGCAGAATGTCGTCTATGAAGCACCTCCCGCGGAGAAGGTTCCAGCTCTGATGGATCAATTCTGCCGATGGTGGAACGATGAGCGCGTCACGCTCCCCGCATCGATCGGGGCTGCCCTTGGTCATGCCTTTTTTGTCGTCATTCATCCCTTTGAGGATGGTAATGGGCGTATGGCACGGCTTTTAGCGGATAAGGCGATGGCCCCTAGCATGGGTGACCCCTATAGGCCCTATAGCATGTCCTCCGTAATCTATCAGGGGCTCTCTCAGTACTATCGGGCACTTGATCAACTTCCGGAGGAGAACGGAATCCAGAGGTTCGTAATGCTGATGGCACACATGCAGTCTGATGTGTTGGACAAGGCTGTGATACGCATGAAGTCCGTTAAGAACATGGAGGCCGTTATCTCCATTGCTGAGGCTTCTGGGACGCCGATCACGCCTCTGGGACGTGCGATGCTTAAAACGATGGCCCTGGAGCCCGAGCGAAAGATATGGACCCCCTTTGACGCTTCGCGCAACGTGAGGGACGCCGGGGACGAAGATCCATGGGACGTGTGGAACACTCTTGTGGAACGCGGGATAATACAGGGTAAGAATATTGCATCTCCCGCGCATCTGTGAAAAGCACAAGCGCTGGAACCTGGCCGACCTGCCTATTAAACAGTACTTAAAAGCACGCCCTGTGGGCGGCCCCGACACGCCATAAACGGCGACCGGGGGCAATTAATACCAATTCGCGTTTAAAGAAGGGCAAGAAAGGCCCCCCCTGCTGTCAAGCGACATGCAAAATTGACCCATGGGCGACATCGAAAACTGACCCCCCTTGAGCCCTGTTCATTGTCCTGCGATATCCTGCTCCTTTCGCATTAAGCCCGAACGGCGCTTTTCAAGCAGCCGATAACTGTCCCCCCGAAGCGTCACCACCGTCGAGTGGTGCAGCAGGCGGTCTAAAGTTGCAGTGGCCACGACGTTGTCTCCAAACACGTCCCCCCATTCCGATACGCTCCGGTTACTCGTCAGAAGAAGGCTGCCCCTCTCGTATCTCCTGGACACAAGCTGAAAAAACAGGTGCGCGCTTTCGCGCTCAAGGGGAAGGTAACCCAGCTCGTCTACTATCAGCAGCTTCGGCTTGCTGAAAAAGGACAACCGCTCCTCAAGACGAAGCTCATTCTTGCTCTTGCTCAGACTCGCCAGCAAGGCAACCGCCGTGGTGAACAGAACCGAGTAGCCCCGCTCTATCGACGCTCTGCCCAGAGCTATAGCCAGATGCGTTTTACCCACTCCGGGCGGTCCCAGAAAAAGCAAACTGTCCCCATTCGCCACCCACCGACAGTGACTCAGCTCCTCAAGCTGACGACGGTCCGCTGAACTCGATCCCCAATCGAAACCATCAAGCGTCCTCACACACGGGAAGTGGGCGATCCTCAGCCCCATCTGGATTCGACGGATGTCCTTATGCCGCGCCTCCTCGCAGCAAAGACGGTACAAAACCTCGCGGTAGCTCAGCCCCTCCTTGGACGCTGCGTCCAACAAAGTATCCAGATTCTCTCGAATGCCAGTCAGCTTCAGACGACCCAGCAGACTCATGAAATGCTCCTCGTCAATAACCTTGCTCATGACGCCTGCACTGCTTCTTCGTACTCACTCAGCGGACGGCTCAAGGAATCTGTCGTGACCACGCGCAAAGAGGAGCTTTCCCCCTCCCCACCACAATACATAATTCCTCTAAGGTGCTCCTTGTCCGTGCTCTTCTGGTGCGTGCCGGGCTGCAGGACATGCCGCGCCAACTCCGTACCGTCAGACTGGTAAATCACGACCTCCGCTTCTGTAACCTGCACCTGGACACGTTTGCCGATGGCCGACCACGGCACACTGTAACGGTTCGTGTCCACAACCACATGGGCGTCCGAGGGCACCTTCCTCACATACTCCCGGACCTGGACAAACGGGGCTCTGCCATGAGCGGGCCGGAGCGCTGCTCTCTCCGTCGACTCAAAACGGCACAACGGCGTGTCCGAGGCATCTGTCAACACCCGCCCGTCCGACTCCGTACGAAGCCAGTTCGCAATATGCCGTTCCATATCCGACCAGCTTGAGAACTCCCGACCCGCGATGCAGTTCCGCTTCACGTAACGGACCCCGTTCTCCACCTTTCCCTTCGTGCGGGCCCGGAAGGGCGCGCAAGCCCGTGGGGTGAAGCCCCAATAATCTGCAAACGCTTTGAACTTCTCGTTCAGCAAAAGCTCTCGTGTCCTGGGGTTGTGCTCTGTGACCAAAGCCCGGGGATTGTCCGTCAAAACCTCCGCAGGAACTCCTCCAAAATACGCAAAGGAATCCTCCATCCCCTGAAACCAAGCCTGTTGGTTCTCATGCTCGAAGGCTTTAACGTAGAGACGACGGGAGTACCCAAGCTTCGAGACAAAAAAGTGCACCTTGACCTCAGCCCCCCCTATCAGGACTCTCTTCTCTCCAAAGTCTATCTGCATTTGATGGCCTGGGGGCGTCTCAAAGCGAACGGTTGCTAAAGCCTCCCGGCCTAAAACCTCACGATGCGCCTGCACTGCACGCTCTACCGTACGCAGCGAAACGGCTATCCCCTTCTCCGACTCCAACTCCTGCCGGATAACGTCGGCATTACCGCCGTGCTGAAAAAATTTCTCGTGGAGCCAGTCCTCGTGACCCCGAAGGGCTCCCTGAAAAACACGCTTGTCCGTAAGGTTGTACTTCACAACTCCGCCGTTGCGGAGGTATTTACGAACCGTAACCCGGCTCATGGAGAACTCCCTCGATAATTTGTGGATGCTCCATCCCTGAGAATGAAGCCGCAGCATGGCTGAAACTTCGTCCTGATGTTTGATAGCTCCCTCACCTGCCAACTGTAGGGTTGTTCCACTCAACAGTTTGGCAGAACGCTGAACCATACAAAACCCCTCCCCTCATCTTTCCTCTGAGGGTGGGTCAGTTTCCTCTGTCGCCTATGGGTCAGTTTATACTGTCGCCTGACACCTGCAGGGGGGCTGCCCCGAAGGGGCTGGGACTGACGGCCCATGAGCAAGGGCGAACGGCAGCCGGAAGGCTCCCCGAAGGGGAGGGGTGTTTTTCATAAGACGCGCCTGTCTGACATTCCCGGTCAACGCCTCCACAAGGCAATCCATTGCCTTGCTTCGGCTCAGCCGACCGACACGACGCCGACCGCCTGTCGGCGTCCGTAAGTCGTGTCGTCTGGCCGAGCTACGGAAGTCCCCCGGACTTCCTTCGCCCTCAGCCGACCAACCGGCCGCCGCAATCCTCCCCAAAGATCGGCTTGCGTGAGGCCGGTCGTCTGGCTGAACCCCTCCGCCGCCCTTGGCGGCACCTCCCCTTAGGGGAGGCAATCCACATTAGACGCGATTTGGTATAAGATAAGCCACTCTCATATTTATCCAGGCTTGGTTAGCCTTCAGCACTTTGCGTCATGATGCGCTAGAATAGAAGGCAGGAGAGGCGCTCAGGACATCGAGCGAAGCTGCTTGGGGCATCCCCCCGAAAGGGGGTGATAGCGTGGAGAGAATAACAAAGCTCGTGCGAGCGTTAGCAGCACTCGCACGAGCCCTCGCCGAACTGATTCGGCTCTTCAAAGCGTAATCCCTCACGTTAGGGCGTAAGTCCGAGGTGGGGAAATCGGCCTCACTTCGGCAGCCCAAGAAACAACCCCGTCCAACCTCTCCTGGGCGGGACTTCATTCATTATTATACCATCAAGCGTTCAGGTCATTATACCTCTGGCGGCATTGTCTTCTATGGCGTCCTCGCGACGGAAGTACCCTCGCAGGGCCTGGATGGACCGTTCCGTCTTCCCCTGCCGGCTCGTCGTCGTGAGAAACCCGGAGCGCAGGGAGTGGGCGGAGAGGTCAAGCGACAGCCCGGCCGCCGCCTGCAGGATGTGATGCTTATGGTTGCCTATGATACCATGAATATTATGGAAGACCGTGAAAACTCACAGGTCCGCCTGGAGGTTCGGAATCCACTCAATCCGGGTCGAAGGGGTCGAAGAGCGTCACAATCCGAGCCAGAACCTCTTCCATGACTGGAACGGAAACCTCAGCGACCTTTCTGCCTCCACGAGATTTCAAATCCAAAACCCTTGGCTGGTCACACCGAATGATGCCGGAGATCGCTTCAGCTCCACTCACATCCTGAGAAGAAAGCGGTACAGCAAAGCCCAGGTTCTGCGAGAAGGCGCTTCCGCCAGCCCCCTGAGTGATGGGTACTACAACAGCAACGTTAGCGGCGTTATTGAAGACGGAAGAAGAAACGACCAAAACCGGCCTTGCCGTTCCCTGCTGTTCATGTCCCGAAACGGGATTCAGGCACACCCGATAGATATCGCCGCGTTTCAAACCAACTCGGCCCCCTCCGCCTCGCCATCCAGCCAGGCAGCGTCACGATCACTGAAATCAGTCATGGAAACAAGCTGCTGGAGCGAGTATTCCGGCGGTCTTTCACAGGGGGTAACGATAATCCGCCCCTTCTGGACTTCCAATCGCATTTCCGTTGCGGGCGTCAAGGACAGTGCTCGCGTTATCTTGGATGGGATGGGCATCATCAGCGAACCTCCCACTTTATGCACACGACTTGTGAGCAACATTCAATCTCCCCCTATCGTTTCGTTTAACTTTTCATGTTGATTATATAACAAAAAAACAAAGCATTGCACCACGATGGGGAGAGAGTATGCTTGCCGTACACCACGGGAAAGCCCGCTGCAAAGATCAGCATGTCTCCTGGCTCGGTAATCATCTGGTCGGCGTCCTCAACTGGCCCGGGCAAATGTTATGATCTCACCCGGGGTCCACACTATAGCTGGTTCTTCAGCAGGGCCGTCGTTGACTCAACATCGAGGTCAGCTTGGTTGACCTGAGCAACCTGTTCTTGAGTATCCTACGTCTGTTCCGTGGCCTGACGGCTTTCTTGTTGCTGCTGTTCTTTAATGTGATGTTTTAGCTCTGAGTTAATTCGCCTCGCCTTACCTAAAGCAACTGCTGCATGTTCATTGGTAATCTTTCGGTGATAGAGTAATCGCCTTTGTTTCTATCTGTCTCTAACTGCCCCAAAAACATTTTTAATTCATTTGGAAATATCCCCTCATGGACAAATTTGTCATTGAACAACGAAATGACGCTTCTATGACCTCTTTTTTTGCTCGTCTCCAACCCGTATTGAAGAAAAAGCGCTTTAGTCACGTGAAAAGCAGCGTAATAGGAAGCCCTGACGGATTCTTCTGGGGCTATAACTTACAGATCTTCGGCTTTTTTAAGCTTTCTGTCCGATTTTTCAAGATATAGATCAATCATGACCTTACGATCATCGGCCTCCAGACTCAAACAAAACAACCCCCTCTTCACGAATTGCATCAAATACTGGTTCAAACCTCCACCGCGATATCCCCTTGTACTCTTCAGCAATACTATCAGCTGTCTCTATAAACGGTGAAATATAAACGTAACAATCACTAATACTTGTAGCTGCATCGTCAGCTATGTTACACACTCGTTCCGTAAGTTGAATGTCTGTCCCTTCCTTAAGCAGCACAAACACATCCGTGTCCGATTCCTCATCGAAATCGCCGCGTGCCATCGAGCCGAAAAGGACAACCCTCAGCAGGTTTTCTCCTTCGGCCTCCTTCAGCCTCAGCACAAACTCCTTCAGCGTGTCCTTGACGACCGGCTCCAGGAATGGAAGGCTATCGAGTGCTTCCTGCAGACGCTCCGTATCTCGCTCCAGTACCTGCGCTTCCATTTAGACCACCGCTCTCTTTAAGCAATCTTAATGGCGTCTGCTCTGTATCGATAAGTGCACCATCTTTCAAGTATCCGCTGACGTTCACCAGGCGACCAGTATAAAATCTTCCTCTTCATGAAAGATTTCTCCTGACGGCAAGGCCATACAGATACAAAACGCGGTCGATAAGAGCGCTATCTTCCAACGTAAGTGAATGACGCATGTTCTTTACCTTCTCGTGCTCTTCTTGTAGGACGGAGATTTTTCTCTCATTGACAACACTTTTCCTCCGCTCCTCGGATATCTCACGAGAGAGTATTCCAAGATACTCCATTAAGACGTCTTCAGCCACCTCAAGTTCTACGCTGAGCACTGCCATAATATCTTCCTCCAACTGTGACCTGCCGCATATTCCAAGTCCATCATTCTGTGGACAGTCCTTCGTGATTGAATTTCTACATACGGCTCAATCTCCAGAATCAAACAAAACCACCCCCTCTTCCTTTTGGGGAATTTACAGCAAAAGGGGCATGATAAACGTGAAGGGAAAAGAGACGGCGCAGTTTACGGCGAGGCTCCCCTTCGAGACGCACCGCAAACTGCGTTGTTGAAAGCAATCAAGGCTCATCAAATTCGGGGTATCCTTCAACGCTTCCCTGAAATTCATGGGACCAAGCCCCCCTTCGGGGGGCCTTCCGGCGGCCGTTCGGAAATGCCTCGACCTCCCGTTCAGCTTCCCTTCAAAAACTCCTCCGAGAATTGCAGCTGGCGGCCAAGCGCGAAGATGGCCTCCCTCAGGTCCGCCGGGGCGGCGGAGAGCTCGCCGCGCCAGCGCCGAAGCATCTCGTGGTAGAGGTTCTGCGCGTCGTAGAGGCTCAGGCGCCATTGAAAGCCCTCCTGAAACGTCCGCACCAGGTCCGTCGCGGCCCGGACCTGCTGGAGGTCCAGGGGGTTGCCGCACAGGCGCATCATGCGCGTTTTGAGCCACTCCGAGACGGCGAAGCAGAGCCGGTCCGACCGGAGCGCGATCTGGCGCTGGACCGACAGGGACAGGATGCGGTTCAGGGCCTCGAAGTCCGGAAGGTCCTGTCTCAGGAGGTCCAGGAGGGAGGCGCTCATCACGATCTTCGCCGCGGAGGCGATGATCTCCGGCGGGCGCACCTCCAGGGTCGCCATGTACTCCAGAAGCTGGTCATAGTTCTGCACGATGCTGCGCACCACGGCCTCAATGCGCTGGACGTCCTGCTTCAAGAGCTCGTCCAGCAGGCGGCGTTGGGCGTCGGCAGGGATGTGCCTCAGGGAGTACAGCGTGTAGCCGAAGCGATCGACCATGGCCCTCTCCATGGCGGGAGCAAAGAGGCGCCTCAGCTCCTGCGCCTCCTGGGTGGAGATGGGGCGCATCTCCTTCTCCGGCGTCACGCCGCAGAGGAGGGAGATTCCGCCCCGGTGGTTGGCGGCGAACAGGAAGGCGCCACTCTCCCCGGTGATGCGGGAGGTGACGCGCACCGTCCCCGCGGAGAAGGCGGAGGCGTCCTCCGAACCGTCCCGCAGGATGAGGGTGCTCCCCGCCAGGTTCCAGCACCCCTCCCGGAAGCTCTGCCTGAAGCCCTGAAGGAGGGAGGTGATGCCGTAGTAAGCGGCCAGCTGGGGCATGTCGACGCGCCCCTGTTTCACCAGGAGCTCGTAGACCTTGGCCCCGTTCTTCAGCTCCGGGACGTTGCTGGGGGCCCCGCTCAGGATGTCCAGAAACGCCGGCTCCAGGTCGCGGCCCAGGAACCGGTCCGCCAGCTCCATGGCGTGCGCCGCGTAGCGCATCACCTGCACCGGCTCGATGCGGGACACCTCGTCGAAGAACCAGCCGCAACTGGTGAACATCAGGAGCGCGGCCCGCTGCATCTCCAGGAGGGAGATGGCGCGGACGCGCTCCTCGTCCGTCAGGGAGCGGGAAGCGTTCTGCTTCAGCCAGGCCTCCACGCACTCCGGCGTGCGGTCCAGGATCAGGTCGATGTAGCGATTGCGGGCCTCCCACGGGTCCTTGAGGAGCTTCCCCGCCTCCCGCTCGAAGGGCGCAATGAGCTCGTCCCGAAGCATGTCCATGGCGCGACGCAGGGGGGCGCGCCACCTCTGATGGAATCCGGGCGTCCCCGTGCTGCACCCGCAGTCGCTGCGCCAGCGCTCCACGCCGTGGGCGCAGCTCCAGGAGGAGTTCTCAATGATGCGGACCTCCCAGTCCGGCGGGTAGAAGGCCAGGTACTCGCCGTAGACGGTGAGCGTCGCGTCCCTGGAGCGGTCCACCGTCTCGAGGCAGTAGGCCAGGGCCATGTCCCCATGGTCGTGGTGGTGCCCGTAGGACTCGCCGTCCGTGGCCACGTGGGACAGGAGGGGGAAGCCCCGGTCCGGGTGGGCGTCGATGAGCTGCCGGGCGAAGTGTTCGCCGTTGTCCAGCATCCCTCCGAAGGCGATCTTCTGAGACAGGAGGCCGTCGTAGAAGAAGAGCGCGATGCTGCGGCCCGATGGGAGGCTGCAGCGGTACGGGCGGGTGGTGTCGATGCGGCCGCCCTTTGCGTCCTGCCACACGCCCCCGCCGCAGGGGCGCACGGAGTCCGCCTGATAGGGGGAGAGCACCGTGAAGAGGATGCCGTGCTCCGCCAGCACCTCGAGGGTCTCCGTGTCGACGGCGGCCTCCGCCAGCCACATGCCCTCCGGCCTGCGGCGGAAGCGCTTCTCGAAGTCCGCTATGCCCCAGAGCACCTGGGTCTCCTTGTCGCGTCGATTCGCCAGGGGCATGATGACGTGGTTGTAGACCTGGGCCACGGCGGGGCCGTGGCCTGAGAAGCGGCGCGCGCCGATGGCGTCGGCCTCCAGGATGGCGTCGTAGCACAGCGGGTCGTTCTCCTGAAGCCACGAGAGCAGCGTGGGGCCCAGGTTGAAGCTCATGCGTGAGTAGTTGTTGCAGATCTTGACGATCTTTCCGCTGCCGTTCAGGATTCGGGAGGCGGCGTTGCGGCTGTAGCACTCGGCGGCGATCCTGGCGTTCCAGTCGTGCCACGGCGCGGCCGACTCCTGAAGCTCCACCGTCTCAAGCCACGGGTTCTCGCGCGGCGGCTGGTAGAAGTGGCCGTGAATGCAAACGTAACGAGGCATGGGCAGATTGCAGCTCCTTTCGGAAATAGAAGTACAAGGCTCCCTCGTCCCCGCGGATGGTCGGCCGCGGCCCGAGAGGCGGACAGAGCCCCGTCTACGCCTTTCCCTGGGGTCCTTCGGAGGACGGGGCCCCCGTGAAGTGAAAGACCACGATCGCGAGGGGCGGAAGGGTGAGGGGGAGCGAGCAGGGCAGGTTGTGGCAGGGGATCGTCTCCGCCTCCATCCCCCCCTTGTTGCCCATGCCGCTTCCGCCGTAGACGGTCGCGTCGCTGTTCAGGACCTCGCGCCAAAAGCCGCCGCAGGGGACCCCCACGCGGTAGCCCTCGCGGGGTACCGGCGTGAAGTTCGCTGCGCAGAGAACGTATTCGTCCCTGCGCTCGCCCATGCGCAGCCAGGCGATGACGCTCTGCTGCCAGTCGGTGCAGTCCACCCAGCGGAAGCCCGCCGGGCTGAAGTCCCGCTCATGGAGCGGGGGGTACTGCTTCAGCGCGCCGTTCAGGTCGCGCACCCACTGCTGGATGCCGCGAAACTCCGGCTTGTCCAGGAGGTGCCACTCAAGCGCCGCGTCGTTGTTCCACTCCAGCCCCTGCCCCAGCTCGCAGCCCATGAAGAGCAGTTTCTTGCCGGGGTGCGTCCACATGTAGCCGTAGAGCAGGCGCAGGTTCGCCCGCTTCTGCCACCAGTCGCCCGACATCTTGTTCATGAGGGAGCGCTTGCCGTGCACCACCTCGTCGTGGGACAGGGGCAGCATGAAGTTCTCGGAGAAGGCGTACCAGATGCTGAAGGTCAGCTGGTTTTGGTGCCAGGCGCGGTAGACGCTCTCCAGGCTCATGTAGTCCAGGGTGTCGTGCATCCAGCCCATGTTCCACTTCATGCCAAACCCCAGCCCGCCCAGGAACACGGGCCGCGTGACCATGGGCCAGTCCGTGGACTCCTCCGCGATGGTCTGGACGTCGTGGAACCTCCCGTAGAGCTCGCGGTTCAGGTCCTGGAGCAGGGAGATGGCCTCCAGGTTCTCGCGCCCGCCGTAGACGTTGGGCGTCCACTGCCCCTCCTTGCGGGAGTAGTCCAGGTACAGCATGGAGGCTACGGCGTCGATGCGCAGCGCGTCCGCGTGGTACTGGTCGATCCAGAAGGCGGCGCTTGAGATGAGGTAGCTGCGCACCTCGTTGCGGCCGTAGTTGAAGATGTAGCTGCCCCAGTCGGGGTGGTAGCCCTTGCGCGGGTCCTCGTGCTCGTAGAGCGCCGTGCCGTCGTAACGGGCCAGGCCGAAGTCGTCGGTCGGGAAGTGGCTGGGCACCCAGTCCAGGATCACGGCAATGCCGCTGCGGTGCAGGGCGTCCACCAAGGCCATGAAGTCCTCCGGCGTCCCGTAGCGGCTCGTCGGGGCGAAGAAGCCCAGCATCTGATACCCCCAGGAGCCATAGAAGGGGTGTTCCATCACGGGCAGGAACTCCACGGCCGTGAAGCCCATGTCCGTGCAGTAGGCGGGGAGCTCCTCCGCCATCTCGCGGTAGGAGAGGGAGAGTCCGTTGTCCCAGTGGCGCCGCCAGGAGCCCAGGTGGACCTCGTAGACGGACCAGGGGGCGGAGAGGGAGAGGTTCTTCGGCCGGGCCCGCATCCAGTCGCCGTCGCCCCATTCGTACTCCGGCCAGTGGACGACGGAGGAGGTTCGGGGCGGCACCTCGAAGGAGCGCGCGAAGGGGTCCATCTTGTCCTTCTCCTCGCCGCGGCTGTTCCTGAGGTGGAACTTGTAGAGGTCCCACCTCTTGAGGCCGGGGATGAAGCCCTCCCAGATGCCGCTCCCGTCCCAGCGGGGGGAGAGCGGGTGGGCGCCGGGGGTCCAGCCGTTGAAGCTGCCCACCACGCTGACCTCCTGGGCGTTGGGCGCCCACACGGAGAACGCCACGCCCTCCGTCCCGTCCTTGTCCGCAAACCTCTGGGCTCCCATCTTGTTGTAGAGGCTGTAGTGGGTCCCCTGCTTGAACAGGAAGATGTCGTAGTCGGTCAGGGGGGAAACACCGTAACGCACTGCGTTTTGCTGTTTCATGGCCGTCTCCTTCCTCGTTTTCGGACAGCTGACAGCGGCCTGCGGAGGAACAGCTGTGCCACAGACCTTCTCTTAAATCCCGCTGGGAACGGCCTTGCGTTAAATCAACCCATAGTGGGACAGGCGCCGCTTCACCTCGTCCCGTCCCAGGTGGACGGCCACGTCGAAGATGCCGGGGCTGACCTTCATGCCCGTCAGCGCCCAGCGCAGGGGCATGGCGTAGTCCTTCATCTTCACGTTTCGCTCGGCGGTCCAGCTCCGCGCAAAGGCCTCGAGGCCCGCGGGCGTCCAGTCGGACAGGCTCGTCATGGCGGCGAAGAACTCCTTCAGCAGCCCCCGCTCGTCCGCCGTGAGGGCACTGCCGTCCCAGCGGGCCTTCACCGGCTCGAAGGACAGGAAGTAGTCCGTGAACTCCGCCATCTCCCTGGCCGTGCGGCCACGACCCTCCATCAGGGTGAGGGCCTCCGCCAGCCACTCGTCGCCGTGCTCCTTCACCGGCAGCCCCATGGCCTCCCAGAAGGGGCGCACCATGGCGAGGCGCGTCATGGGGTCCAGCCGCTTCAGGTGCTCCTGATTGATGAAGTTCAGCTTGTCCACGTCCAGCACCGCGGGCTTGCGGGTGACGCGCGACAGCTCGAAGAGGTCCGCGGCCTCCTGGCGCGTGAAGATCTCGTGGTCGTCGCCGGCGAACCAGCCCAGGAGCGCCAGGAAGTTGAACACGGAGTCCGGCATGTACCCCAGGTCCCGATACTCGTAGACGCTCGTGGCTCCCAGCCGTTTGCTCAGCTTCTTCTTGTCCTTGCCCAGGATCATGGGCAGGTGGGCGAAGCGCGGCGTCTCCCAGCCCAGGGCGCGGTAGATGAGGATTTGCTTCGGCGTGTTGGAGATGTGGTCCTCGCCCCGGATGACGTGGGTGATGGCCATCAAGTGGTCGTCCACCACGACGGCGTAATTGTAGGTGGGCATTCCGTCGCTCTTGATGAGGACGATGTCCTTGAGCTTTTCGCTGTCCTTCTCCTTCAGTCCGTCGCTCATGCTCTCGATGCGCCCGTAGACGCAGTCGTCGAAGGACAGGTCCTGTCCCGGCTCCACCTTGAAGACGATGGCCTCCCCGTCGCGGTAGGCCCTGCCCTCGTCCAGCAGTTGCCGGGCGTACTGCCGGTACAGGTCCAGTCGCTCGGACTGGCGGTAAGGGCCGTAGTCGCCGCCCCTGTCCGGGCCCTCGTCCCAGTCCAGCCCCAGCCACCTCATGCCGGACATGATGGTCTCCTCGTACTCCTTGGTCGAGCGGACCCGGTCCGTGTCCTCGACGCGCAGGATGAAGCGTCCCCCCGTGTGGCGGGCCCACAGCCAGTTGAACAGGGCGGTGTGTCCGCCCCCGATGTGCAGGGCCCCCGTTGGACTGGGCGCAAAGCGCACCCGCACGTTTTTGTTCTCCGTCATGATCCTTCCTCCAATGTCCACAGCGTGGATTCGGCACGGCCGACCCGGCGGCGCTCGTGGCCGGATGCGGCGGATATCCTCTATAATGGTATCTCAAAAGATTATAGCGCAAGTGGGGAAGGGCCGTGAAGCCCCCGACGGGAGAGGGCCGATCCCCGAAAGCGCTTTGGACGGAGGGCTCTGGGGTTCGATGCACGACAGCATAGGCGACAGGATAGACGAGAGGATCGACAAGGGGCGGGACAGGCTCCTGATCGTGGATGGGCACGGCCTGGCGTACCGGGCCTTTTACGCCATGGAGCGTCAGGAGCTCAGTGCGCCGGACGGAACGCCGACGGGCGTGCTCACGGGCTTCATGAACATGCTGTTCTTCGCCGAGGAGAGGGTGAAGCCCCGCGCCGTGGCCGTGGCCTTCGACGCGCCGGGCCCCACCTTCCGCCACGAGATGCTGCCCCAGTACAAGGCCACGCGCAAGCCAAGCCCGGAGGAGTTCAAGGCCCAGGTGCCCCTGCTTCAGGAGCTGCTGCGCCTCATGGGGTACCCCCTGCTGATCCAAAGCGGCGTGGAGGCGGACGACGTCATGGCCTCCCTGGCCCTGAGGGCGACGGAGAAGGGGTGGCAGGCGGTGCTCCTTTCCTCGGACAAGGACCTGATGCAGGTTCTGGGGCCGGGAGTCCTGATCATGCGGCCCCTCAAGAGCGGCGTCTCGTCGGCCGAGATATACAGCGCCGCCGACTTCGAGGCGGAGAAGGGATTCTCCCCCTCCTCCGTGCCGGACTACCTGGCCCTGCTGGGCGACAAGGCGGACAACGTGCCGGGGGTGGCCGGCATCGGCGAGAAGACCGCCGGGGAGCTGATCTCCCGATGGACAACGCTGGAGGCGGTCTTCGACGGGCTGAGCGAGGTCCGGCCCGCCGTGCGAAAGAAGCTCGAGGCCTCCGGCCTAGAGGCAGCCCAGCGGTCCCGCGACCTCATCCGCCTGCGCCTCGACGTTCCCCTGGACCTCGATCGGTGCCTCAGTGCCCCTGCGGACCCCGCCGCCGCGCTGGCGCTCACGGAGCGCCTGGCGCTGCGGAAGGTGGCCCGCCACATCATGGCGGGGCCGGGCCCGGCAGTTCCTGCGACGGGGCCGGAGGTCCGGTTCGTGCCCCTGGCGGAGCTGGCGGAGGCCTGTTGTACCCAGGGGCCGTCCGTCCTGGCCATGGCCCCCCTGCAGGACGGGCGGGTGCAGGTCGCCGCGGAGGACGGCAGGGCCGCGGACGGCTCCGGGGAGGAGGCGCTGGCCCTCCTGGAGCGGGTGCGGCCGGCGGAGCTCCTGCTGTACGACGGCAAGGCGATGGCCGCGCGCGGCCTGACGGTCCCGGAGGCCGGAGCGTGGGACCTGCGGACGGCGCACTACCTGCTGCACCCGGACGTCGCCGAGAAGACGTTCCCGTCGCTGATTGCGGAGGGGGAGGCGCCAGCCCCCGCGCTCTTCCGGCTGCGGCAGGGGCTGGACGCGGCCATGACCCGGCACCAGGGGCTGCGCGACGTGATGGAGGGGATCGACCTGCCCCTCATCCCGGTCCTGCTCAGGATGGAGCGCTGGGGCGTGCGCCTGGACCCCTCCCGCTTCGCCGCGCTTCAGGAGGAGCTGGCGGCTCGGATCCGCGCCATCGAGGCCCAGGTGGAGGACATGGCGGGGACGGCCGTCAACCTGAACTCGCCGAAGCAGGTGGCGGACCTCCTCTTCGTCCAGCTGGGCTTCGCGCCGGAGGGGAAGACCAAGGGGAAGACGGGCTTCTCCACCGGCGCGGCCGTGTTGGAGCACCTGGCCCGGCTGCCCGGAGGCGAGGTGCCCGCCCTGCTGCTGGAGCACCGGGAGCTCTCGAAGATGCAGAGCGGCTTCGTGGTGCCGCTTCAGAAGGCGGCGGAGGAGGGGGAGGGCGTCATCCACACCACCTTCGAGCCCGCCCTCACGGGCACGGGACGCCTCAGCAGCCGGGACCCCAACCTGCAGAACATCCCCGCCTTCGGCCAGTGGGCGGAACGCATCAAGCAGGGCCTCGTCCCCGTGCGGGAGGGAAACGTGTTCGTGGCCGCGGACTACTCCCAGATCGAGCTGCGCGTCCTGGCGCACATGTCCAGAGAGCCCCGCCTCGTCGAGGCCTTCCGGAACGGGAGGGACATCCACCGGGAGACGGCCTCCTGGGTCTTCTCCATGGCCCCGGAGTTCGTGACGCCGGAGCTGCGGCGCGTGGCGAAGATGATCAACTTCGGCCTGCTCTACGGGATGAGCGCCTTCGGCCTGGCGGAACGGCTGGACATGCCCCGCGGAGAGGCCTCCATGATCGTGAAGCGCTACTTCGAGGCGCTGCCCGGCGTGCAGAGCTTTCTGAAGGACATCGTGAAGGAGGCCCACGCGGCCGGCTTCGCCCGCACGCTGGCGGGGCGGATACGGCCCGTGGACGAGGTGACCGCGCAGGGCCGGGGAGGGCTGGACCGGGTGCTGGTGAACACCCCCATCCAGGGCACGGCGGCGGACATCGCCCGCAAGGCCATGGTGGACTTCGACCGCGCGTTCCGCCACGACGGGGAGGTGCGCCTCTTCCTTCAGGTCCACGACTCGCTGGTCTGCGAGTGCCCCGCCGCCAGGGCGGAGGAGGTGGGGCATTCGCTCCGGGAGATCATGATGAACGCCGCCACCCTCTCCCTGCCCCTCGAGGTGCAGCTGAAGACGGGAAGCTCCCTGGCGGAGGCGTAGGGCCCTCCCCTGCCGGATTGGGGGGCCTTCACGCCCAACACCCCCTTCGGGAAGCCTTCCGGCAGCCGTTCGCTGACGCTCACGAGCCGTCAGTCCCAGCCCCTGCGGGACCAAAACAACCCCTCAGTCTCGCCCTTGCGGGCTCGCCAGCTCCCCTTCCAGGGGAGCCTGAAAAACGGCACCTCTTCTTTTTGCCTCCCCTGAAAGGGGAGGTGGTTCGCACCAGCGAACCGGAGGGGTCGTCTTCATACCCAACGACAACCCATCATGCAAAGGGCCAACAACCCCTCAGTCTCGCCCCTGCGGGGCTCGCCAGCTCCCCTTCCAGGGGAGCCTAATAAACCGGGGACCAACAACGCGCCTCTTCTTTTCGCCTCCCCTGCAAGGGGAGGTGTTCGCGTCAGCAAACCGGAGGGGCATCCTCTGAAGTCGGTTCAGTTTCCGGCACCGCTGCGTTTAGATCGACAGTCTAGTCCTGGTTCCCCGCACCCGATCCGGAGCGCAGCAGCTTCCATGCGATCGTGGAGAGCAGCACCGCCCCCAGGAGCAGGAGGCCCCACACCAGCCGACGCTGCCATTCGCCGTCCGGACGGTTGCGTTCGGCCCGCAGGCCCCCTCCCGCCGGATTGGGGTCCACGGGCGCGCCGACCTTCGCCTCCACGGCGCCGCTCGGCCGCACGTCCTGAAGCAGGTGCGGGCTCTGCAGCGCCAGGTCTTTTCGGGCGCTGCCGTAGGCCAGTATCCACGGAGCCCGGCCCTGGGCCAGAAAGTACAGGGTGCCAGAATGCCACCCCACCTTCAGCCGGGGCGGCGCCGCGGAAAAGTCCCGATCGAAGTCCAGACGCCAGTAGCGGTCTTCACGCCGGCCAACGCTCATGGCGGCGTTCGTCCGGAGGGTCCCCGCCTCGCGCACCCTGAAGAGCACCGCCGATCCGGCGGCACGCCACGGCGTCCCCGGGTCGGGGCGGGAGGAGCAACGCGCCCCATACAACCCCGGCTCTTGCAAAACGAAGTCGAGCTGCGTGACGGGGAACGCCCCTCCGAGGTCGTACTCCACCGCCCGGTGGTCCGGGGTTACCACGCCGTCGAACTCAGCGCTCCCGTCCTCAGATGCCCTTCGCTGCAGCAAACGGGAACAGCGCACCTCCGCGAGCGCGAAGGTCGGGTCCACGCCGCGCACCCTCAACAGAAGGTAGCGGCCCGGATGCCGGGGCAGCTCGATCTCGCTTCTGTCGAGGCGCGCGTCTCCCCTGCGGAGTCGGAGCAGGGGTATGTCGGAACACACCGCGTTCCAGTCCCGCAGGTTTTCGCTCCGGAGGACGTCGGCCTTTACGTTCAGTTCCGCCTCCCCGGAGGTCTGGAGGTTCAGCCGGTACGAGTTCGGGGCCCCGCCCGGTGCGATGGCGGCCAGGTCCAGGAGGTAGCTTCGGACGGCCCCGCCATCGTACGGGCGCCGTTCCCGAAGCTCGACGATGCGGCCGTCCGCATCGACCCGGACGGAGATGTCCGCGGGCAAAGCCTTCTCCGCACCCCCTCCGTCCTCTCGAGGGAGCTCGAAGAACGGCACGGGCGCCTCGACGCGCGTCGGAGGCGCTCCGGAGTCCGCGGCCTCCGAGACCACGACGAAGGGGACGACCTCTCCGGTCGAGTCGAAGACGGCAAGGTCGCAGTTCTGAGACTGAACCAGCCCGCGGTAGACCTCCTGGGGAATGGAGACTCTGCAGAGCGCTCCGTCAAGCTCCTGCCCCGTCAACGCGTTCGCATGAACGAAATCTTCCAGCGAAACCGGCTTTTTCGGGCTCGCGCCCCAGGCCCCGCAGGGCAGCAGAACGGTCAGCACCAGCAGGAACGCCGCCGCCCAGGGCGCCGGTCCCTTGCTCCTGACCACGGCCCTCACTCCTTCCCCCGGTCTGCAGCCGTCTCCCTTGGGGGCAGCGGCGCAGCCCAGCCGATCAGCAGAAACAGACCTCCCAGCACCAGAAAGGCAAAGATGCGGGTCAGGGTGGCGCTGCGGCTCAGATCGACGATCAACAGCTTGACCATGTCCGCGGCCAGCAGCCCCGCGCCCGCACGCCAGAGCGAACGGCTTCTCAATCGCTTCCCCTGAAGGATCCCCGCGAGGCCCAGGACGCCCCACAAGATAGCGATGATCCCCTGACAGTGCGACGTCCTCAGCGCCATCCAGATCGAGGAAAAGGCCTCGTCCGAGTACCACCACGCCGCCCGCGCGGCGACCTGGTTGACCCAGACGAACAGGAACCCGAAGAACCCCTGCCGCAGGGGATGGGACGGACGGGCGTCCTTGACGAAGGAACAGCGGAACCAGAGGACGCAGGACAGGATGAAGGTCGCCTGCCACAGTTCGAGGGGGTTCAACAGGGGGACGAACAGCCCGCCGACGGCGGTCCCCTTCCACTTGAAGCTGTCGACGAAAGCGGGCAGTTGCAGCAGCAGGGGAAGCGCTGTGGCAAAGGCCAGGGATTTGGGGCTCCCCGCGAAGGCCGAGCGCTCCCGCGCCCGCGACACGTGGAGCAACAGCGCCACCAGGGGCAGGAGCGAGAGCAGCTGCGCCCAGTCCCCTCCCCAGCGGAGCCCCCATCGCCCCAGGGCCATGTCGGCCAGCCTCAGCCCCACGAGGATTGCGGCGAAGTGGAAGATTTCGATGCCTCGAAAGCCGGCCTTCGTTTGATACAACAGGCGAAGCGACGGCCCGATCGTCGCCGCGTAGACGATGGCGCTCGCCGTAAGGCTGCGCCCGATGCCGAAGAAGTCCAGGGTCACGGGGCGCAGGACGAAAGGCAGCGTCTCGAAGACCCAAAGGATGCCGGCGATCAGCGGGCCGAACAGGAGGAGTTGGGCCGCACGCCAGTCGAGGCGCAGGGAGGCCCAACAGGCGGCCAGGGCGGTCAGGCAGACGACCGGGAAGGCCGAGAGCCAGGGGAGCCCGATGCGAGGCACCTGGTCGCCCATGGTCCCCCACCACCACAGGGCCCCGGCGCCCGTCAGCACCCAGGATAAGACGACGCAGGCCGAGTCCACGTTTGAGCGGAGAAATTCCGACGCCTGGCGTTCCCATCGGGTTCCATGGGGGAGGTCTTCCCCTCGCAGCCGGAAGCGCGTGATCCAGAAGCCGCTGCACCAGAGGGCGGCAGCGAACAGGACGCCGCTGGCGAGGATCGGACTCAGCACCGAATCGACCGTCAGGTCAATCCGCGCCAGTTCGGGGGCGTAGAGGCAGAGGGCCCCGACCTGCAGGAAAATTCCGCCCAGCAGGGCTTTCAGGCTTCCGTAACGACAGGCTGCGACGACCAGGAACGCCCCTTCGGCCGCCCACACGGCGGACGAGAGCACGCGCTCGAAGGCGTAAGGGAGGACGAGGTTCGAGAACAGGATGCTCAGCGCGGCAAAGAGGCGCCAGACCACGGGCTGATACCGCTCCCCTCTTTGGCGCAGCCAGACCCCTAAGATCAGGTACCACACCCCAAGCCCCAGGCAGGTCGAGGCCGTGCCGTAGGCGAGGTGTCCCGCTGCGTGGGACTGCAGGAAGAAGAAGACGAAGGGGACGAGGACGGTCAGGGGCATATCGGCGTCGTAGCGCGACGCTTCGGCGGCATCGGGGGACTCTCCCCCGGCACGGCGCATCGCGAAGCGAAGCGTGATCAACGTGTAGGTTGCGAGGAAGGCCAACAGGAAGGGCTCCACTGCAGAGAAGAGATCGGGCCTCCAGTTGCGCTGGCCCCAGAACAGGGCGATGCCGGCGGTGAGGAGGAAGCCCATCCGGTTCAGGAGGCGCCAGCGGCGTCGGAACGCGATGGCCAGGATCTCGAAGTTCAACAGCGTGCAGATGGAGAAGAGCGTTACGGGACTGCGGGCTCCCACCTGAAGCAGGTGGGGGGCGGCGAAGCCGCCGAGGACCGCAAAGAGCGCCAGGGGCTCGTAGTCCTGCACCAGCGCCAGGACGACGGTGACGACGGAGAGGAAGATCATCGCCCCAACGGCCGGTCCCTCCGGCAGGATGGGCACATTGGTGGAGGCCGAATGGAGTTTCGCGGCAGCCAGCACGACGAGGTAGAGCACGCCCATGCCGCCTCCCTGGAGGACCAGAGCGTAGGCACGACGCCGCAGCCGCATACGAAATCCGAAGGCCACCATCAGGAGGCCCGTGACGGCGGCGCCCGCCAGGCGCATCTCCAGGGTCAGCAGACCGAGGTGAACCGCGTAGCTGAAGAGCAGGCCGAACCCCACGAGGAAGAGGAGCACGCCTGTGCAGACCCAGATGTTCCCCTCGGCGATCAGCCAGGTGATGAGGCGGGACCATGCGGCGGCGACGGAGCCGGGTTGGCGGGACAACGAGACATCGTCGTTGGGGCCGTCGGGGTTGTCAGGGTGGAAGGCTGCTGCGGCGGCAACGGGAAGTTCCTCGACGGTGGGCTCCTCAGGCGTCTCCCGGAGGGATTCCGAAGGCTCCGGCGCCTCGAGGGAGACTTCGGGTACCTTCGGCAGGTCGAGGTCAATGGGCGCTTCTCCCACGGGAAGCTCGACAGGGGGCGGCGCTTCCGGCAGAGGAGGTGCCAGCGGCAGCTCCTCGGACAGGAGGTCGGCAGAGGGCTGCACCTCGGATAGAGGCGTGACGGAGGGCTGTTCCTTCGACGCCTCTCGCGGAATCGGGCCCTGCCGCATCGCGTCGATCGCCTTCTCCAGCGCCGTGATGCGGCGGCTCAGACGCTCCGTGGCGTCGCCCACCTTTCCCAGGATCAGAAGCGGCGACAGGATCAGCCAGAAGATCGCAAACACCAGGAGAACCAGCATTGCTCTGAACCTCGCTTTCCTTAATTTTTTAGTTCCTTAATTTTTTATGGAAGCGCTGATTAACCTTGAAAAGTTGTTGGAAGCAATCAAGGAGCATCCGTAAGGGTATCCTTCAGCGCTTCCATAAAATTCTAACATGGGGCTACGCCCCCTTTCGGGGAGCCTTCCAGATGCTGTTCGCTAATGCTCACAGACCCGTCAGTCTCAATCCTCATGTGCTTCGCACGGCCTGATGAAGTTTCAGGCACTAAAAGGAAAACATATGATTGACAGAGCTCTCGGTTAGATTCATCACCTTCTATATTTAGGTATAAGAAAAACCCGCCACGGTAGGCAGGTTAATGGTGGAAGCCTTTATAGTTTTTTGCTATCAATATTAAATCCAGCGGCACACAATTCTTTGAATAGATTTAATTTTCCATCTTCGACGTTATCTCTGAATGAAATATACATAAGACCGTTAATATCGGATGGCTTTTCCATGTTTTCTTGATCCTTTATCAGAATAGCAACCTTACTCCTACCTAATTTAGCCAAAAGCATACCTAACTCCAAAACAACATTTTGTCGAGCGCGATATCGTTTTTCACCAGGCTTATTGGTAGGATGCCCCTCATCATCTGGTGTAGTAAGAACTATGGCATAATGTGCTTGCTGTGTATAATTTTCCAGCTTTTCAATTATAGTTTGTCCCTCTGATGGAAGCTGGTCGAGAATAAGTGGTTCAATGTCCCACCGTCGCAACATAGCTTCTAATTGTGTCCGTGCAGTTGTGTCATGGCCATATACAACAAATACTTCGCGCGACGGTGCTATTGGTGTTGTTTGTGCAGTTCCCGTAGCGTCCCACAAAATCTTTTCGATTCGCGGTTTGTTTTTGCCCTGTACCGAAAAAGTACCCTTGTTAAAAATATTAACGATTTCACCAGTTTTAAAACGTAACTGGTCGCCGGTCCCATTAGTTAACCTTTTTTGCTCTTCTAACATCAATCCCTGAGCTTTCAAAATCTCTAATGCTTCATCTGTTTTCATCAAAAGCCACCTCCTCAAACCGTTTTTACTATAAAAACTACCTTTTGTCAATGTTTGTGTCATTGATCAGTGATAATGTCACCCCATGCCGCGGCAGGCAGGTCTTTTGGTAATACTTGGGTATGAAGCAGGAGCGAGTAGCATTGTCACAAAAAGAGATCAAGCGCATCAAGATCATGGAGCTGCTGGTCAACGAGAAGATGACCAACCAGGAAGCTGCAGAGTCCCTGAGCCTCTGTCGGAGGCAGAGCATCAGGCTCAGGAAAAAGTACACGACCCAGTATAGTGGACTCCAAATAGGGGGCCAGAGGGAGCGTTAGAGTTAATATAGGTCATATTATGAAAAGGGGCGAAAGATAGAGAGTAACGATCAGAGTTGATAGAGTCATGGGAGATAAAGGCAATCGTTATAGTCCGAGGTTGAAAGGCCGTCCGCCCCAGACAAATCGAAGTCCGTATTCACTCAGGTGCGCATCGACGAAGATACGTTCCTGAAAGGAAAAATTCTGGCGGCCGTCTACGACGAATCGTTCAACAGCCTGCTGGTGCGTGCTGTGCGCAGCGAGATCCGAACCTACGAAGCCGAGCACGGCCCCCTTCCAAAGCCTGCACGCCCGGGGCCCCGACTCACTCCAAGCGAATAGGATACGAAACAACCCCTCCGCCCCGCTCCGTTCGGCACCTCCCCTTACAGGGGCAAAACTCGTCGCCTTGAGCGACAAGGCGGCGCGCATTCCAAACTCATCGAGAGCTCGCGCACAATGCCGCAATGCTATAATGAACAGAAGCGCAGCGATCAGCCGGTGCTTTCTCGATCCGACTTTAAGTGCAAAAACAAAATTCATTCAAAGGGGTTTTCAGAATGCTGACGACGGCAACGGAAATGCTCAAGAGAGCGAGGGAGGGACGTTACGCGGTCGGGCACTTCAACATCAACAATCTGGAGTGGGCGAAGGCCGTCCTGCTGACGGCGGAAGAGTTGAGGAGCCCCGTCATCCTGGGCGTCTCCGAGGGCGCGGGAAAGTACATGACGGGCTTCGACACGGTGTCCGCGATGGTGAGGGCCATGGACAAGGGCCTGGGGATCACGGTGCCCGTCGCGCTGCACCTGGACCACGGCACCTATGAAGGGGTCTACAAGTGCATCAAGGCTGGCTTCACCTCCGTCATGTTCGACGGCTCGCACTACCCCATCGCCGAGAACCTGGAAAAGACGCGCGAGTTGGTCCACGCGGCTCACGCCCTGGGACTGTCCATCGAGGCGGAGGTGGGCACCATCGGCGGCGAGGAGGACGGCGTCCTGGGGATGGGCGAATGCGCGGACCCGGAGGAGTGCCGCATCATCGCGGAACTTGGGGTCGACATGCTGGCCGCAGGGATTGGGAACATACACGGCAAGTACCCCGACAACTGGCAGGGGCTCTCCTTCGAGACGCTCGACGCCATACAGAAGAGGACCGGCGCCCTCCCCTTGGTGCTGCACGGCGGATCGGGCATCCCCGCGGCCATGATCCAGGAGGCCATCTCCCTGGGCGTCTCCAAGATCAACGTCAACACGGAGTGCCAGGTCGCCTTTGCGGAAGCCACCCGAAAGTACATCGAGTCGGGCAAGGACCAGCAGGGCAAGGGCTTCGATCCCCGAAAGCTCCTGGCCCCCGGCATGGACGCCATCAGGGCGACGGTCAAGGAGAAGATGGAGCTCTTCGGCTCGGTCAACCGCGCGTAGAGCGGGGTCATTTTGCCAGAGGGTTTCCGTGGAGGTCGTCGTGCTGGATTACCCCAGCCCCTACGGGTGCCCCTCTTGCAGGGGTCAATTTGTGGGCATAAAAAAGGGCGGAGGAAGCTGACGTATGTCAGCTTCCTCCGCCTTTAAATCAGTTTTCTGGCAGCGACCTACTCTCCCGTGTGTACCCCACACAGTACCATCAGCGCTTGCAGGCTTAACTTCCGGGTTCGACATGGGTCCGGGTGTTCCCCTGCCGCCATGGCCACCAGAAAACAATTCTTTACCCTGCATATACCAACAACCAAAATAGAAAACATCAATGATTTGGAGTGCAAAGTTTCGACGTATTAGTACCGGTCAGCTCAACGCCTCTCAACGCTTACACTTCCGGCCTATCTACCCGCTCGTCTTGCGGACGTCTTATCTCTTATAGAGTCAGGTATCTCATCTTGGAGGGGGCTTCCCACTTAGATGCTTTCAGCGGTTATCCCGGCCGAACATAGCTACCCGGCTTTTGCAGCTGGCGCCACAACCGATACACTAGCGGTTCGTCCATTCCGGTCCTCTCGTACTAGGAACAGCTCTCCTCAAATACCTTACGCCCATGGTGGATAGGGACCGAACTGTCTCACGACGTTCTAAACCCAGCTCACGTACCGCTTTAATGGGCGAACAGACCAACCCTTGGGACCTGCTTCAGCCCCAGGATGCGATGAGCCGACATCGAGGTGCCAAACCACGCCGTCGATTGGAACTCTCGGGCGAGATCAGCCTGTTATCCCCAGGGTAGCTTTTATCCGTTGAGCGATGGCCCTTCCATTCGGCACCACCGGATCACTAGCACCAACTTTCGTTCCTGTTCGACACGTCCGTCTCACAGTCAAGCCACCTTATACGCTTACGCTCTCATAGGGCGGTTTCCATTCGCCCTGAGGTGACCTTTGCGCGCCTCCGTTACTCTTTGGGAGGCGACCGCCCCAGTCAAACTGCCCGCCTAGCAATGTCCCCGCGCGTGTTTCAACGCCTCCGGGTTAGAATTTCATCATACAAAGGGTGGTATCCCAACGGCGGCTCAAATGGAACCAAAATCCCACTCTCAATGCCTCCCACCTATCCTGTGCATCGTAGGACAAAATTCAATACTAAGTTACAGTAAAGCTCCATGGGGTCTTTCCGTCCCACCACGGGTACCTGGCGTCTTTACCAGGACCACAATTTCACCGGGCCTACCGTCGAGACAGCGCACAGATCGTTACACCTTTCGTGCAGGTCGGAACTTACCCGACAAGGAATTTCGCTACCTTAGGACCGTTATAGTTACGGCCGCCGTTTACTGGGGCTTCATTTCAGAGCTTCGCACATCACTGTACTAACCCCTCCATTTAACCTTCCAGCACCGGGCAGGTGTCAGACCCTATACTTCGGCTTGCGCCTTATGCAGAGTCCTGTGTTTTTAGTAAACAGTCGCCTGTGCCTGGTTTCTGCGACCACCCTCAGCTTGCACCAAGCGTGGCACCCCTTCTCCCTAAGTTACGGGGTCAATTTGCAGAGTTCCTTAACGATAGTTCTCCCGCTCACCTTAGCCTCCTCAGCCAGTCCACCTGTGTCGGTTTCGGGTACGGGCGCTATGAGTTCTCCTTAGAAGCTTTTCCTGGCAGCCTGGCTTCAATACCTTCGCTCACCTCGCGGCTCGCTCCCCATCAGGTCTAACCTTTAACAAGGGGGATTTACCTCCCTCGTCAGGCCGCTCCCTTAGACCGGGATCCATCACCCGGCGCACCTAGCCTCCTGCGTCACTCCATCGTCGTAACGAACTCATCGCGGGACAGGATTAGCAACCTGTTGTCCATCAGCTACGCCTTTCGGCCTGACCTTAGGTCCCGCCTTACCCTGGGCGGATCAACCTTCCCCAGGAACCCTTGGACTTCCGGTGAGTGTGATTCTCACACACTTCGCGTTACTCATGCCGGCATTCTCTCTTGTATGCAGTCCACACGTCCTTCCGGGCGTACTTCACCCCGCATACAACGCTCCCCTACCGATTCGACTCCTTAAAGTCAATCTCCAGGCTTCGGTGTCATGCTTAGCCCCCAGTATTTTCGGCGCAACAATCCTCGACCAGTGAGCTATTACGCACTCTTTAAAGGATGGCTGCTTCTGAGCCAACCTCCTGGCTGTCCGGGCATCGTCACATCCTTGCCACACTTAGCATGTCTTTGGGACCTTAGCCGTGGATCTGGGCTCTTTCCCTCTCGACCACGAAACTTCTCTCCCGCAGTCTCACTCCGGAACTCTTAAGTAGCGGTATTCGCAGTTTGATTGAATTTGGTACGGTTACAACCGCCCGCGTCCATTCAGTGCTCTACCCCCGCCACTAAACATTCCGGGCTGCACCCAAATGCATTTCGGGGAGAACCAGCTATCACCCAACTCGATTAGCTTTTCACTCCTATCCACACCTCATCCGAGACTTTTTCAACAGGCTTCGGTTCGGTCCTCCACCCCGCTTCACCGGAGCTTCAACCTGGACATGGATAGATCGTCGGGCTTCGGGTCTATTATGCAAAACTAAGCGCCCTATTCAGACTCGGTTTCCCTCCGGCTCCGGAGCTCCTGCTCCTTAACCTCGCTATGCACAATAACTCGCCGGCTCATTTTACAAAAGGCATACCGTCACACACCCGTACACCCGAAGACGTACGTCATGCTCCGATCGCTTGTAAGCATACGAATTCAGGTCTCTTTCACTCCCCGCCAGGGGTGCTTTTCACCTTTCCCTCTCGGTACTCTTCGCTATCGGTCATCTGACATGTTTAGCCTTGGACCATGGTCGGCCCGAATTCAACCGGAATTCCTCGTGCTCCGGCCTACTCAGGGTCCGTGCTCAGACAGGCTCAATCCTTTCGCTTACGGGGCTCTCACCCTCTCAGGCTGGCTTTCCCAACACCATTCAACTAGACTTGAACTTGGTAACTGTCCGAGGGCTCTGCAGTGCCCTCCAGCACGTCCCTATTACACCGCCCTGCGCAACGCCTGCAGGCTTACACGCAGTCGGTTTAGGCTCTTCCCCGTTCGCTCACCACTACTTAGGGTATCTCTTCGATTTCTTCTCTATCCGGCTACTGAGATGTTTCACTTCGCCGACTTCGCCCCCGCTCTTGCGGGTCCCTGGCCTGCGCCAGGGGGGTTCCCCCATTCGGACACCTCCGGATCAACGATCGCTTGCCTCTCCCCGGAGCATTTCGCCGCTAGCCGCGTCCTTCTTCGCTGTCAGATGCCTTGGCATCCTTCGTATGCCCTTAGTCCTTTGCTCTCCAATTCATCTTTGCCTTCTATTTCGTTGTCAATATACACAGGGAAAACTACGGGCAAGATATCGAGGCTCGGCAATCAGCGCCAAACCCTTTAAAAGCACTCCTCGGTTTAAAACCATTAAGACTCGTGTCAGCTGGACTTGTCCAACTCACCTGGTCTCCTTAGAAAGGAGGTGATCCAGCCGCACGTTCCCGTACGGCTACCTTGTTACGACTTCACCCCCCTCACCAGACACACCTTCGACGGCTCCTCCCTTTCGGTTAGGCCACCGGCTTCGGGTACACCCGGCTCGGGTGGTGTGACGGGCGGTGTGTACAAGGCCCGGGAACGGATTCACCGCAGCTTGGCTGATCTGCGATTACTAGCGATTCCAACTTCATGAAGTCGAATTGCAGACTTCAATCCGAACTGAGAGCGGCTTTATGGGATCCGCTTCACCTCGCAGTGTCGCTTCCCTCTGTACCGCCCATTGTAGCACGTGTGTCGCCCTGGACATATGGGCCATGATGACTTGACGTCATCCCCACCTTCCTCCATCTTGTCGATGGCAGTCCTGCCAGAGTGCCCGGCCTAACCGCTGGCAACTGGCCGCAGGGGTTGCGCTCGTTGCGGGACTTAACCCAACATCTCACGACACGAGCTGACGACAGCCATGCAGCACCTGTGTATGCTCGTACCCGAAAGTACGTCGTCGCCCTTTCAGACTCCTACCACATACATGTCAAACCCAGGTAAGGTTCTTCGGTTTGCATCGAATTAAACCACGTGCTCCACCGCTTGTGCGGGCCCCCGTCAATTCCTTTGAGTTTCAATCTTGCGACCGTACTCCCCAGGCGGAATGCTTATCGCGTTAACTGCGGCACACCAACATCTCTGCTCGCACACCTAGCATTCATCGTTTACAGCCAGGACTACCGGGGTATCTAATCCCGTTTGCTACCCTGGCTTTCGCACCTCAGCGTCAGTTACTGGCCAGCAAGTCGCCTTCGCCACCGATGTTCTTCCCAATATCTACGCATTTCACCGCTACACTGGGAATTCCACTTGCCTCTCCAGCACTCCAGTCATCCAGTTTCAACTGCTAAACACGGTTAAGCCGCATCCTTTTACAGCTGACTTGAATCACAGCCTGCGTGCCCTTTACGCCCAGTAATTCCGGACAACGCTCGCCCCCTACGTATTACCGCGGCTGCTGGCACGTAGTTAGCCGGGGCTTATTCATGTGGTACCGTCACTTCCTTCTTCCCACATAAAAGAACTTTACAACCCTAAGGCCTTCATCGTTCACGCGGCGTCGCTGGGTCAGGATTCCTCCCATTGCCCAATATTCCCCACTGCTGCCTCCCGTAGGAGTCTGGACCGTATCTCAGTTCCAGTGTGGCCGTTCACCCTCTCAGGCCGGCTACCCGTCGTCGCCTTGGTGAGCCGTTACCTCACCAACTAGCTGATAGGGCACGAGCACCTCCTCCAGCGCATCTCTGCTTTAACCTCTCGGCCTATGGGGTATTAGCGTCCGCTTCCAGACGTTGTCCCCCACTGAAGGACAGCTTCTCATGTTGTACTCACCCGTCCGCTACTCCGTATGCCATTCCGTGTTACCACTTCATGACACCGTCGTCCAACTTGCATGTGTTACGCACGCCGCCAGCGTTCATCCTGAGCCAGGATCAAACTCTCAGTAGAAACTACTGCGAATCGACCGACTCGTACTTCAAAAAGCTCAGCAAAAGCCTCAGGTCACCCCTCAGCCCTCGCTTCACCTCAATATCTCACCCGTAATTCCGTTGTCAAGGTGCAAAACCCATTTCAAAACCGGATCGCTCACTCAGAGCTCGGATATATTACACCAAAAAATCCCTCTTGTAAAGCCCCCTATTGTGAATTTTGCGTTTTCCCTTAAAAACCCTTCGCGCATCCGCCTAAAGGCTCCTGACCCTCGCCGTCAACGCATCCACGCTCTCCGGCGTCGTGGCCCAGCTGGTGCAGAAGCGCACCGCACTTCTGTCCTCGTCCATCCGCTGCCACCGCTCGAAGGAGAACTCCCCCTTCAAACGCTCGATCTGACGCTCCGTCAGGATGGGGAACTGCTGGTTCGTTGGGGAGTCGATGAACAGGGGGAAGCCCCTCTCCAAAAAGGCGGCACGGATGCGCATGGCCTGCTCGTTGGCGTGCCGGGCGATCTCGAAGTAGAGGCCGTCCTCAAAGAGCGTCTCGAACTGGATGCCCAGGAGCCTGCCCTTGGCCAACATGCCGCCCTGCTGCTTGACGAGCGTGCGGAAGTCCTTCAGGCGGCCCGGACGCGACCGCACCACCGCCTCGCCGAAGAGCGCCCCCACCTTCGTCCCGCCGATGTAGAAGACGTCGCACAGGCGTGCGACGTCCTGAATCGTGACGTCCGTCCCCTGGGCCGTCACGCCGTAGCCCAGACGGGCGCCGTCCAGGAAGAGCGGCAGGCCGTAGTCCGTACACACCGCGCGCAATTCCTCGAGCTGCTCCCTGGTGTAGAGCGTGCCGTACTCCGACGGGTGGGAGACGTACACCATGCCGGGCTGAACCCTGTGCTCACGCGTCTCGTCGTCGTAGAAGTCCTTCAGGTACTGCCGGACGGTCCCCGCGTCCAGGAGGCCACACTTGCCCTGGAGCGAAAGCACCTTGTGCCCCGTGCTCTCGATGGCGCCCGCCTCGTGGACGTTGATGTGCCCGCTCTCGACGCAGAGGACCCCCTGACACGGTCTGAGGAGCGCCTTGATGACCGTCGTGTTCGTCTGGGTCCCGCCCACGAGGAAATGGACCTCCGCGTCCGGGACGCCCACAGCCTTCTGAATCAGCGCCATTGCGCGCTGGCAATGAGGGTCCGCGCCATAGCCCGAGGTCTGCTCCAGGTTCGTCTCCGTCATTCGCGCCAGGATGCGCGGATGGCATCCCTCCTGATAATCGCACTCGAATCGAAACACTCGAAACCGCCCCCTCGAAACGATGATCTACTTTATTATATTTATAGCGGCCTCTGAAGCGGCGCGCAAGGGGCGACCGGCGGGGAGTTTTCCGAAAAGATCGAAAAACGGGCGGCCGCGGCTTTACTTTTTTCCGCCTTTTCTCTATCCTGTTTCCTGTGGACCGCCCCTTTGGACCCTTTTGGAAGAGAAGGGCGCCGCACGACAACGAAAGGCGAGGACAGGTGAAGACAATGTCCCAATCATACGGAATCATCCTCACGGGGGGGAGCGGCACGCGCCTCTGGCCGCGCTCCCGCGAGGACCTGCCGAAGCAGTTTCTGGCCCTCTGCGGCCCCGGAACGCTCCTGCAGGACACCCTGAGGCGGATGCTGAACGTCGTCCCCATCAATCGGATGCGCGCCGTGACGGGCGCTCAGTGGGAGGCCCTGGTGGCGCACCAGGCGCGCGAGGTCGTCCCCCTGACGCCGGACTTCATCGTGCAGGAGCCCATGGCCCGCGGAACGGCGCCGGCCGTCCTCCTGGGGATCGAAGCGCTGCGGGAGGCGGGGGCCGGGGATGAGGACGTGGTGATCGTCGCGCCCAGCGACCACATCGTGCAGGAGCCCGCCGCCTTCTCCCGCGCCCTCGAGCTGGCGGTGCAGGCGGCACGGGAGGGGTTCATGGCGACGCTGGGGGTCGTCCCCAGCCACCCGGAGACGGGGTTCGGCTACATCCGGAAGGGGGCGGCCCACGGCGCCTGGTTCGAGGCGGAGGCCTTCGTGGAGAAGCCCGACCTGCCCACGGCGGAGACCTACGTCAAGAGCGGGGACTACCTCTGGAACAGCGGCGTGTTCGCGTTCGCCCTGGGGACCCTGGCCCATGAGATGGGCCGCACGGCGCCGGACCTGGCAGCCCAGGCTGGCCGGGGGACCGCGTTTCTGCGCGAGGCGTTCCCCCACCTGCCCTCCATCTCCTTTGACTGCGCCGTCATGGAGCGGGCGGGGCGCGTGGCGGTGACGCCCCTGGACGCGGGGTGGTCCGACGTGGGGTCCTGGGACGCCCTGCACGACGTGCTGGAGCGCGACGATCAGGACAACGCCGTCGTGGGGGACGTGACGCTGCGGGGCGCGCGAAACTGCCTCGTGGACTCCCGCAGCCGGCTGACGGTGCTGAACGGCGTGGAGGACCTGGTGGTGGTGGACTCGCCGGACGCGCTCTTCGTCACTCGACGGGGGGCCTCCCAGGAGGTGCGCGCCGTCGTGAAGGAGCTGAAGGGCCGCGGACGGCGCGAGGTCAGCCAGATCTCGGAGAGCAGCCGCCCCTGGGGGAACTACCGCGTGCTGCACGAGGACGAGCGGCACCGGGTCAAGCGCAGCGTCGTGATGCCCGGCAGGTCCGTCCCCCTCCAAACCCACCGCCACAGCACCGAGCGTTGGATCGTCCTCCGCGGGACGGCCAGGGCTACCCTCGATGGTACGGAGAGCTTTCTCTGCGAGGGCATGGAGCTCTTCATCCCCAGAAACGTCCCCCACGGCCTCGAGAACTGCGGCTGCATCGACCTTGAACTCATCGTCGTGCAGGACGGCGAATACCTTGGACCCGACGATGCGTGAGGCGGGAGCGCCCGAAGCGCGAGCCGAATATGCGTAATCCTGACGTTTGCCCTTCCGCAGGCCGGATGCTAGAATGGCCCCGTCATCTCAAACGGGACGTCCGTTCGCGGAGGCCTGTGTTCTCTAGATTTTAGGAGGGATTTTTCTATGATCTTGAAAAAGTCTTCGTTCCTGTGCGCGGCGATGCTCCTCTTCGTGCTGGCCGTCGGGTCCGTGTCCTTCGCGGCTCAGAAGCCCGCTGCCACCGTGCCCGTCGAGGGCGTGGGCGTCATCGACATCGACGAGGTCGTCAACAAGCACCCCGGCATGGCGAACGCGAGGCAGCAGGCGGCCAACCTCTCGCGCCAGAAGGAGAACGAGGCCAAGGCGGCTGCGGACAAGGAGAGCGATCAGGCCAAAAAGGCCCAGATCATCCAGCAGAAGCGCATGGAGCTCGTCAAGGAGCAGCAGGCGCTCATGGACCCCATCTATCGCGAGTGCCAGCAGGCCGCACGGGACGTTGCCGCAAAGCAGAACCTGACCCTCGTCCTCAACAAGTCCATCGTCCTCATCGGCGGCACGGACATCACGCAGGACGTCATTCAGCAACTGGCGAAGGTTGCCGCCACAAAGAAATAAGGACACCTCCTCACGCACAAAGCGGCGGGCCCTGAACCTCAGGGCCCGCCGCTTTTTTATTGCCAAATCGCCCCGACGGCCGGGGAACTCGCTCAAACGGCGGTCTTACACTATAATAAAAACGGCGCAGAGAGAGCAGCACGCGCTTCGCTCCAACGCGCTTCTCTTTATGACTTTTCATAATTTTTGAAGGGAGAGCTGCTGAAGATGCGGGACAAAAAGGCCTTGATCCTCATGGCGACGCTATGGCTCGCGCTGTTCGGCGCCGTCGCTCCGGAGAGGGCACCTGCGGCGGAGTCCCCGAACTGGATGTGGACCGTCTTCGTGGTTCCGCCTCAGGGCGGCTGGGAGACCGAGGCGGGAAGGTCGATCCTGACGGTGCTGGCGTGGCATGAGGCCAACATCGCGGACAGCGGCAGGGGCATCGGCGGACACGACGTCCACTTCGTCCCCGTGGCCGAGGCGGGCGAGGCCTCGGACGTGCGGCTGCCCCTCGACGAGCGGACCGCGGCGGTGATGAGCTTTGCCGTCCCGGAGGTGGACCGCGGGCTGATCCAGCGCCTGGGGGGCCAGAAGGTGCCGCTCCTCCTGGCGGGAGGCGAGGAGCTCCTCATCGACAAGGACGGCCGGCCCCTGCCGAACGTCTTCGCGCTCGACATGTTCCGGGACTACCGCTGCGCCGCCTTCGCCAACTTCGCCGCGCAGACGCTCCACCGCAAAGCCCACGTGGCCCTGGCGGCCAGCCGGTTTACCGTCGATCAGGAGCGCGAGGCGAAGATCGCCTATTCCCTTCTGGACCTGGCGGGCTTCATGCCCATGCCCTTCTGGATGGACGCCTCGGTGAGCGACAGCTTCTCCATGGTGGCGCAGGAGATTCGGAGCGTCTCCAACGGCGTGCTGATCGCCTTCATCGGAGGCATGGGAGCGCGGGAGATGTGGCGGGGGTTCATGCGCACCGAGACCCCATGGCAGCTCTGGAACTGCGCCGCGCCGGAGCCGCTCTACCTCTCCTGCAAGGGGATGCTCTTCGCGGACCAGAACCTGTTCCTGTCCGAGCGGGGCGGCTTCAGCACCCTGAAGCGGCAGCTGTGGGACACGCGCGCCATGCAGGTCAAGGACCTGGTGCCCGCAGGCCGCGCCAACGCGCTGGCGGAGTGGCTGACGAGGGGGATCAGGGCCCTGCCCCAGCCCGTGGACCGGCTGGACCGGGACGCGCTGCTCACCGCGCTGGGCCGGGTTCGCGGCATCCCCTTCGGCGCCCAGACCCTCGACGTCACCCCGTCGCTGCACCGTCCCGTCAGCCGCCAGGTCTACATCGCGGAGGTACGCGACCGCCGCTTCATCCTGAAGGACACCCTGATGACGGACGCCCTGCCCTACGTGCCGTCCTACTGAACCGGTCGTCCGTGTGCTACAATACTCTGAGCCGGCCTGCCGCTTCAGACAGGGCGGCAGTGTCGTTATCCCCCGCCAGGGGGGACAACGGAGGTTCCGTAGCGGAGGTGGCGAAACGGCAGACGCACCAGACTTAGGATCTGGCGCCTTCGGGCGTAGGGGTTCAAGTCCCCTCCTCCGCACCAGTTCATGGTCATGAGCCGGCAACTAAAAGAGCCCTGCGCCCCTGCCTGGGCAGGGACTGAGGGGTGTCGCGACGATGGAAACGCACAAGGTCAAGGGAGAACGCTTTTTTATTAAGGTTCTGAATACCCCGCAAACTATCGGAAAACCCAAAAAACTGTACGCCTCGCTTCCCCCGGCAGGGACGAGGAAGCAATGATCTCGCTCCTCTGTCCCTGCTATAACGAGGAGGCGGTCCTTCCCCTGTTCTTTGAACGGATTACCTCCGTCATGGAAGGAATCGGGCAGGACTTCGAGATCGTCTGCGTCAACGACGGCAGCCGCGACGGGACGCTCGACCTCCTCAGGGAACAGGCGGAGGCGGATGAGCGCGTCAAGGTGGTTGACCTCTCCCGAAACTTCGGCAAGGAAGCCGCCCTGACGGCGGCGCTGGATCACTCTACGGGCGACGCGGTGGTGCCGATCGACGCCGACCTTCAGGACCCGCCGGAGCTGATCGGCGTCATGCTTGAAAAGTGGCGCGAGGGGTACGAGGTCGTCCTGGCTCATCGTTCCAACCGTTCCTCGGATTCATGGCTGAAGCGGGTGACCGCCCGAATGTTCTACAAGGTTCACAACAGGATATCCCAACCGGAGCTGCCCGAAAACGTGGGGGACTTCCGGCTGATGGACCGCAGGGTGGTGGACGCCCTGGGGGGCCTCCGGGAGACGCACCGCTTCATGAAGGGGCTCTTTGCCTGGGTCGGGTTCAAGACCTGCATCGTCGATTACGTCCGGAAGCCCCGCGCTGCCGGTAAGACGAAGTTCAACGGCTGGCGGCTTTGGAAGCTTGCCGTCGAGGGCATCACCTCCTTCAGCACCTTCCCCCTGACCGTGTGGTTCTACCTCGGAAGCCTCACGGCGTTCGGCGCCTTTGCTTACGGCCTCTACATCGTCCTGCGGACCCTGATCTGGGGAATCGAGGTGCCGGGTTACGCCTCGCTGCTCTGTCTGATCCTCTTCTTCGGAGGTCTTCAGCTGCTGGGCATCGGTATCCTGGGCGAGTACCTCGGCAGGGCCTACATGGAGAGCAAGAAAAGGCCCGTCTACGTGGTGCGCGAGGTCTATTGCAGAAAAGGAGGATAAGGGGATGCAGCACAGGGCCTTTGAAAAGATGCTGGAAACTCAGGACACACATTGGTGGTTTAAGGGCAAGAGGAGGATATTGAACAAGATTATCGAGAAAAGGGTTTTTACCGGAGAGCCCTGCGATATTCTTGAGATAGGTTGCGGGACGGGAAGTAACTTGCCCATGCTTGCCCGTTTTGGAAACGTCGTGGGGCTCGAGCTTGACGATTACGCACGCAAGGTAATCCCTCCCCTTCCAGGCGTTTCCATCGCAAAAGGTTGGCTTCCCGATGGTTTGGAGGCTGTACGGGGAAGGCAATTTGACCTCGTCTGCCTCTTTGACGTCCTAGAACATATCGAGCACGACGGAGAAGCGCTGTCCGTCCTCAAAAAGCTCATACGACCTGATGGGAAGCTGTTGCTGACGGTCCCCGCTTATCAATGGATGTTCGGCCCCCACGACAGGGATCTGGGGCACTACCGCCGATACACGCGCCCCAAACTTCGGGCCCTCTGCGTGCAACAGGGTTATACGGTTTCATACACAGGCTACATCAACTCCTTATTGTTCCCTTTCATGGCGGTGTCGCGCATTGCAGGACGTCTTATGGGCGGGGCAAGAACCGTCCAGCTCGAGACGAGCGTTCCTCCGTTTAAACTCAATGAATTGCTATACACCATCTTCTCGGCAGAATCGTTCTGGATACCCAATATCTCCCTTCCTTTCGGGGGTTCCGTGGTCCTGTTGTGTGAGGGGCGAAAACCCTAACCCTTTCCCTGCGGCAGGACCTCATACCAATTCGCGTTTAATATGGATTGCCTCCCCTGAAAGGGGAGGTGTCGCCAAGGGCGGCGGAGGGGTTCAGCCAGACGACACGACGACCGGCCTCACGCAAGCCGATCTTTCGGGAGGATTGCGGCGGTCGGTCGGCTGTGCCGAAGCAAGGCAATGGATTGCCTTGTGGAGGCGTTGGCGGAGAATGTCAGACAGGCGCGTCTCGCGTCTTATGAAAAACACCCCTCCCCTTCGGGGCAGCCCCCCTTGCAGGGGGGCCTTTCTTGCCCTTTAGACGCAAATTGGTATTAGACGGCCCCGCATCGCCGCGCTAAACGCAAATCGTCAACGAGTCGACGCCGCGGCACAAAAAACGGCCCTGCCGGGGCAGGGCCTGAGTACGTCCGCCGAAAGCGCGTCAGCCCGCGCGCCTCACGCTGAGCTCCAGGATCTTCAGCACCATCGCCGTGGCCTTCTCCATCACCTGGACGGGGATGAACTCGAAGCGGCCGTGGTAGTTGTGGCCGCCGGTGAAGAGGTTCGGCGTCAAAAGCCCGCGCCAGGAGAGCGCCGCGCCGTCCGTGCCGCCGCGCATGGGGATGATGAAGGTCTTGACGTCCAGCTCCTTCATCGCGTCGAGGGCCAGGTCCACGACCTCCATGCGCGTCGCGAGTTTGTCCGCCATGTTGCGGTACTGGTCGTGCAGGTCGAGCCGAACCCTCTCCGCGCCGTACTTGTCCCGCAGCCAGCTCACGGCCCTCTCCACGAAGCGCTTGCGCTCCTCGAACTTCTTCGCGTCGTGGTCCCGGATGATGAAGCGCAGGACGGCCTTCTCCGTCGTGCCCTCAAAGCTTGTGCAGTGGAAGAAGCCCTCGTACCCCGACGTCGTCGCCGGCGTCTCGCTGGCGGGGAAGAGGGAGAGGAGCTCGTGCCCCATCATGATGGCGTTCAGCATCAGCCCCTTTGCCGTGCCGGGGTGCACCGCCCGGCCCTCGATCGTCACCACGGCTCCCGCCGCGTTGAAGTTCTCGTAGCACAGCTCGCCGATGGGGCCGCCGTCCAGGGTGTAGGCGAAGTCCGCGCCGAACTTCTCGATGTCCAGCCCCTTCGCCAGCTCCCCCACTTCCTCGTCCGGCGTGAAGGCCACCTTCACGTCCCCGTGCTCGAACTCCGGGTGCTCCAGGAGCCAATCGACGGCCCCCATGATCTCCGCCATGCCGGCCTTGTTGTCCGCCCCCAGGAGCGTCGTCCCATCCGTCACCACCAGGTCCTGCCCCACGTAGTCCTTCATGAAGGGGAAGTCCCGCGGCGACAGGACCACCTTCAGGGCCTCGTTCAGCACGACATCGCCGCCGTCGTAGCCCTTCACGACGCGGGCCTTGACGTCCTTTCCGGACGCCTCCGTCGCCGTGTCCATGTGGGCGATGAACCCGATGGCCGGCACCTTCCCCTTCGCGTTGCCCGGCAGCGTGACGGTCACGTAGGCGTTCGGCGTCAGGGTCACGTCCTTCAGCCCCCGCTCCCGCAGCTCCCGCTCCATCTCCTTTGCCAGGACCATCTGCCCCGGCGTGCTGGGCACGACCCCGGAGTCCTCCTTCGACTGCGTGTCGTAGGTCACGTACTTCAAAAAGTGTTCAAGCGTAGAATACAAGAGAGAAACCTCCTCATACAGGCGGCGGGCCGCGTCGCTGCGGCCCGCTTTCGGTCCATCGGGAACGTTCAACGGCCCTCGGCCAGTTTCCCGGCGAAATGGCAGGCCACGAAGTGCCCCGGCGCGTACTCCGTCAGGGGCGGGGTCCCCTTGGCGCACACGTCCTGGCGGTAGCGGCAGCGCCCCATGAAGCGGCAGGAGTCCGGCGGCTCGATGGGGCTGGGCACGTCCCCCTCCAGGATGATGCGCTCGCGGTTCACGTCCAGCTTCGCCAGGGGGATCGCGGAGAGCAGCGCCTGCGTGTAGGGGTGCATCGGGTTCTTGAAGAGCTCGCGGTACTCCGAAAGCTCCGCGATCTGTCCCAGGTACATCACGGCGATGCGGTCCGACACGTGCTTCACCACGCTCAGGTTGTGCGAGATGAAGACGTAGGTGTAGTTGAACTCCTTCTGCAGCTCGTTCAGCAGGTTCAGCACCTGGGCCTGAATGCAGACGTCCAGGGCCGACACCGGCTCGTCCAGCACGATGAACTCCGGGTTCAGGGCCAGGGAGCGGGCGATGCCGATCCGTTGACGGCGGCCGCCGTCCAGCTCGTGGGGGTAGCTGTTCTCCAGCCTCTCCGCCAGCCCCACCGTGCTCATCAGCTCGCGGATGCGCTTGCGCATGGCGGCCTTGTCGCTGTAGACGCGGTTCACCATCAGCGGCTCCGCGATGAGCTCCCAGACGGAGAGGCGCGGGTTCAGGCAGGAGTAGGGGTCCTGAAAGACGATCTGCACGCGCTTGCGCAGGTCCTTCATCGTGGCCGCGTCCACCTTCGTCACGTCGATGCAGCTCCCGTCCTCCGGGTTCTGAAGCATGACGCTGCCGGAGGTGCTGTCCAAAAGGCGGATGAGGCAGCGGCCCAGCGTGGACTTGCCGCAGCCGGACTCCCCCACCAGCCCCAGGGTCTCGCCGCGCTGGATCTCGAAGCTCACGTCGTCCACCGCGTGCAGCATCCCCCGCTTGGTGCTGAAGTACTTCTTCAGGTGTTCCACCTTGATGTAAGGCTTGTTGTTGTCCGTCATCGCTCTCACCTCCCTGCCGCCTGGCAGCCCATCATGCGGGCCCGCACGGGGCAGGCCACGAAGTGCCCCGGCTCCAGCTCCTGCATCTGCGGCCGGACTGCGGAACAGCTCTCCTCCGCCATGGAGCAGCGGGGGTGGAACGTGCAGCCCGTGGGCAGGGCCATGGGGTCCGGCATCAGGCCGGGGATGACGGGCAGCTCGTCGATGTCCTCGTCGATGTCCGGCACGGAGTTGAAGAGCCCGATGGTGTAGGGGTGCAGCGGGGTCGCGTAGAGCGCGCGCTTGTCCGCGTACTCCACCACCCGGCCCGCGTACATGATGGCCACCTTGTCGCAGATGTCCGCCACGATGCCGAGGTCGTGGGTGATGAGGATCATGGAGGCGGCGAACTTCTGCTTCAGCTGCTTCATCAGCTCCAGCACCTGGGCCTGAATCGTCACGTCCAGCGCCGTCGTCGGCTCGTCCGCGATCAGGAGCGTCGGGTCGCAGGCCAGCGCGATGGCGATGACCACGCGCTGCTTCATGCCCCCCGAAAACTGGTGCGGGTAGTCGTGCATGCGCTCCCGGCGGATCCCCACCAGCTCCAGCATGTCTCCGGCCTGGGACAGGGCCTCAGCCTCGCTCACCCGGCGGTGCAGCCGGATCATCTCCGCGATCTGCTTGTCCACCGTCATCACGGGGTTGAGGCTCGTCATGGGGTCCTGGAAGATCATGGCGATCTTCGCGCCGCGGATGTGGCGCATCTCGGCCTCGCTCTTGCTCAGCAGGTTCTCGCCCTCGAACAGGATCTCGCCGCTCTTGATCCTTCCGGGCGGGTTCGGGATCAGGCGCATGATGCCCAGCGCCGTGGTGGTCTTGCCCGCGCCCGTCTCGCCCACGAAGCCGAGGGACTCGCCGCGCCCCAGCTGCAGGTTCAGTCCCTCCACCGCGTGGACCACGCCGCTGTCCGTCTCGTAGTGGATGGTGAGGTCGCGGACGTCCAGCATGAGGTCCCGTTCGTTCTTCTCGTTCGTCGTTGTCATAGTCGCACCTCCGCCCCGTCAGCGCTTCAGCTTCGGGTCAAGCGCATCGCGCAGGCCGTCACCAAGGAAGTTCAGCGCAAGGATTGTGAACATGATCGCCAGGCCGGGGTAGAGCGTCATGTGGGGGAAGTCGCGGATGTACTGGCGCCCGCCGGACAGCATCGCGCCCCACTCCGGGTTCGGCGGCTGGATGCCGAGGCCGATGAAGGAGAGCCCCGCGGCGTTCAGGATGGCCGACGCCACGCCCAGGGTGGACTGCACGATGATGGGGGCCATGCTGTTGGGGATGATGTGCTTCAGGATGATGCGCAGGTCCGGGCTGCCCACGGCCCGCGCGGCCTCGATGAACTCCATGTTGCGGATGGAGAGCACGGAGCCGCGCACGATGCGCGCGTAGGTGGGGACCGCCGAGATGCCCACGGCGATCATCAGGTTCATCAGGCTCGGCCCCAGGGCCGCCACGATGGCAATGGCCAGGAGCGTCTGGGGGATGGAGAGCAGCACGTCCATGACGCGCATGATGGCGTTGTCGAGCCTCCCGCCGTAGTAGCCGGAGACGGCACCCAAAAAGCCCCCCAGGACCAGCGCGATGCCCACGGCCACGAATCCGACCTGCAGGGACACGCGGGCGCCGTAGATCAGGCGGCTCAGGATGTCCCGGCCGAACTCGTCCGTGCCCAGCCAGTGCGCGGAGCTCGGCGTCTTGAACATCTGTGACAGGTCCTGAGCCGTGGGGTTGTAGGGGGAGATGACTTCGGCGAAGATCGCGCAGAAGACCAGGAGCAGGATGATGGCCAGCCCAAACATGGCCAGGGGGCTCTTGCTCAGGCGAAAGAGGACCTCCGCCAGGGGGCCGCGATGGACGCGCTTCGTCAGCTCGGGGACGACGCTGCCGTTCGTCTCGCTTTTATCGCTCATCTCAAGCCCCCCTTATACGAGATCCGCCTTGATGCGCGGGTCGATATAGGCATACAGAAGGTCCACCAGCAGGTTCACGATGCTGAAGGCGATGGCCACGAACAGCACGCCGCCCTGCACCATGGGGTAGTCGCGCGCCATGATGGCGCGGATCATGAGCTGCCCCACGCCCGGCACGGCAAAGACGGTTTCCGTCAGGATAGCGCCGGACAGCAGGCTTCCGAACTGAAGCCCGCAGAGCGTCACGACAGGGATCAGCGCGTTGCGCAACGCGTGCACCCAAATGACGATGGACTCCTTCTGGCCCTTCGCCCGCGCCGTCCGGATGTAGTCCGCCCGGACGACCTCCAGCATGGAGGAGCGCGTCATGCGCGTGACCATGGAGATGGACTGGGCGGCCAGCGCCACGGAGGGCAGGATCATGGCCTTGAAGGTGGAGAAGCCCGACGAAGGCAGCCAGCGCAGGTGGACGGAGAACAGCAGGATGAGCAGGAGTCCCAGCCAGAACACCGGCATGGAGAGCCCCACCATGGCGAAGATCATCGTGATGGTGTCAAACCACGAGTACTGTTTGATCGCCGAGATGATGCCGCAGGGGATGCCGATGAGGATGGCGATGATCATGGCGAAGGCGGAGAGCTTCAGGGTGTAGGGGAAGGCCGTCAGGAGCTCCTTCATGACGGGGCGCCTCGAGCTGTAGGAGCGGCCGATATCCCCATTGATCGCCTTCCAGACGTAATTTCCGAACTGCACCAGGTAGGGGTCGTTCAACCCCTCCTTGTCCCTGAATTCCTTGATGGCCTCGTCCGTCGCCATGTCGCCAAGGACCATGCGCGCGGGGTCGCCCGGCGTCAGGTAGAGCAGGGTGAAGACGCAGAACGCGACCCCCAGGAGGACAGGGATAAGGAACAGGACACGGCGAATGATGTATCGCAGCATCGAAGGATCATCCTTCCTTTCCTAGAGTTTACAGGGGTAGTGCGCAGAGAGGGAGACGTGAAATTTTTGCCCCGGCCGGGCCGGGGCGTCAAAGAACGGACGGCAGAGAAGTTCCCCTCCCCGCCGTCCGTTGACCTCAGGAGTTCAGCCCCAGGGGGCCTGTCTCAGGAACGGGCCTCCGGCCGCGAACGAAAGCGGCCGGGGACTCCTTCAGGCGCTTTCCCTCTTAATCCTCGAAGTAGGCCGGAGCGAACCGGTGGACCTCGAAGGGGTTGATCTTGAAGCCCTTCACGGCCTTGCGGACGCCCACAACCGCCTCGTCGTTGTGCAGGTAGACCATCGGGCACTGCTCGTTGATGAAGAGCTGCATGTCCTTATAGACCTGCTTGCGCTCGTCGCCGTCCTGAAGGCTGCGCCCCTTGGCGAGGAGCTCGTCCAGCTCCTTGTTGCTGAAGCCCGTGTAGTTCGTGCCGGCACCGGTAGCCAGAAGGCCCGCCACGGCGTAGTTGGGATCGGGAACGGAGAGGCCCCAGCCAAGCAGGAACACGTCGTGGGCCCTCTGCTGGAGGATGCCGAGGTAGGAGCCCCACTCCATCTGCTTGATGTCCGTCTTGATGCCAAGCTCGGCAAGCTGAGACTGAATGATCTGCGCCATGTCCACGCGCTCCTTGCGCTCGTTGGTGAGGATGGTGAAGGAGAGCGTTGCGGGGTCGATGCCCGCCTCCTTGAAGAGGGCCTTGGCCTTCTCGACGTCCCGCTCATGCACCGGGAGCTCGTCGTTGATCGAGTACTTCGTGGAGGACGGGATCAGGCTGCGGGGGGTCTTGCCAACCCCGCGGAACACGGCCTTCTGGATGCCCACCGTGTCGAGAGCGGCGAAGACGGCCTGGCGGAAGCGGGCGTCGTTGAAGGGGGCCTTCGTGGTGTTGAAGCCCATGTAGGTGGTGGAGGAAAGGGGCATACGCTGCAGGGTCAGCTCGTCATTCCCCTCGACGCGGGAGAGCTCGACCGTGCTGATGGGGTAGGAGATGTCCACGGCGCCCGTCTCAAGCTCGATGGTCCGGTTCGTCGGTTCGGGGATAGCGCGCACGGTCAGCGTCTTGACCTTCGCCTTCTCCCCCCAGTAGTCGTCGAAGCGCTCGAAGGTGTAGTGGTCGCCCTTGGCCCACTCCTTGAACTTGAAGGCGCCGGTGCCCACGGGCTCTATGCCGTAGTCGTCGCCTGCGGCCTCAACGACCTTCTTGTTGACGATGCTGCCCCAGCTGTGAGACAGGGAGGCGAAAAAGGGCGTGTTGGCGGTCTTGAGGTGCAGGATCACCGTGTAGTCGTCCACGATCTCGACGTTATCGAGGTCCTGGGAGTACTCGTGGATCTGAGCCCCACGGGGCGTGTTGGCGCGCTCGAGGGAGAACTTGACGTCCTCGGCCTTCATCTCGTCGCCGTTGTGGAACTTGACGCCCTTGCGCAGGGTCATCTTGTAGTCCTTGTCCGTCAGAAACTCCCACTTCTCCGCCAGGCAGGGTTGCGGCATGCCGTCGTCGTTCAGGATGACCAACGTGTCGTAGATCTGGGCGCAGGCGCGCGAGGTTGGGTAGTCGTTGTGGTTGATGGGGTCCAGCGTCGTGGCGTCGTACTGGTCGGCGACGACCAGCTCATCCTTCGCCGCCAGGGCCGCGCCACAGAGCGACAGGGCCAGCGCAAAAGCCAGAACTGCAGAGACGAACTTCTTCAATGCTATCCTCTCCTTACGGAAGATATCCCCCTCCTGACAGGGGGGAACCCCCAGGGGGCGGACGCCCCTCCGGTTGTTTTTATATTTTACCATCCGCGCCGCCGCACCGACTTCCGCCCGCGGGCACAACGTCCCCTCTGCGGCGGGGCACTAAAAACGCGAAATTCGTCCTTTGGATTTTATTGTAGTGACGAGGGCGGCGCCCTTGATACGCTTTTGATTTTTTATTTTAGCACGCCGGAGCCGTCAGGGAAGGGAAGGCCGGCCGCCAAACCGAATATATTATTTTTCACCACCCCCAGCGCACCGCCGGCAACCAGGGGACAGAGAACGCCTCAACGGCGTTCGCATCCTGAAAGAGGTTGGCTTTCCCGCCGCCATGTCGTAAAATAAGAGTCAGGGCCAAAGCGTCGCAGACGGCCTCCAAAGGGCCGTCGGGGCGCGGTCCCGGTCAAACGGTTTTGAATGCTTTTTGACCGGCTTTTTTCTTTGTGCTTTTTTTGGAGGGGATATTTTTGTTGAAATGCGGAATCGTCGGCCTGCCTCTTTCGGGCAAATCCACGGTGTTCAACGTCATCACGCGCGCCGGAGCGGAGGTCAAGCCCTACGCGGGCGGCAGGACCGAGCCGAACCGAGCCCTGGTCAGCGTCCCGGACGCGCGCTTCGACAAGCTGACCGAGGTGTTCAAGCCCCGAAAGGAGACGCCCGCCGCCATCGAGTTCGTGGACCTGGCGGGCCTGTCCCGCGACGCCAGCAAGGGCGCCGGTCTGGGCAACTCCTTTCTCTCCTTCGTCGCGGAGTCCGAGGCGCTGCTGCACGTCGTGCGGGCCTTCGACAACCCCTCCGTCCCCCACCCGGAGGAGACCATCGACCCCCTGCGCGACTGGAAGATCGTGGAGACGGAGCTCATCTACCGCGATCTGGGCGTCATCGGAAACCGCCTCGCGCGCCTTGACGAGAAGGCGGCGAAGCGCAAGGCCTCCCCCGCCGAGAACGCGGAGGGGGAGCTTCTGCACGCCCTTCAGGACCACCTGATGGAGGAGCGTCCCCTGCGTGAGTTCCCCCTGACGGAGGAACAGCGGCGCACCCTGTCGGGCTTCGCCTTCCTGACGCTGAAGCCTGAGCTCGTGGTCCTGAACCTGGACGAAGGCCAGACGGGCGACGTCCCCGAAGCCGTGCCCCTGCTGTCCGCGCTGGCGGAGAAGGGCCTGACGGCGATCCGCGTGTACGGCTCCATCGAGATGGAGCTTGCGCAGCTGACCCCGGAGGAGCAGAAGGAGTTCATGAAGGACCTCTCCGTCGAGGAGCCGGGCCGCGATCGCCTGATCCACGAGGCCTATCGCCTCCTGGGGCTCATCTCGTTCTTCACCAGCGGCGAGGACGAGGTGCGTGCCTGGACTCTCCGGAACGGCGACGCCGCCCTGGACGCGGCGGGGGCCATCCACTCCGACCTGGCGCGCGGCTTCATCCGGGCTCAGGTCGTCTCCTTCGACGACTTCGCGGCCAACGGCTACAGCATGGCGTCCTGTCGGGACAAGGGCGTCCTCCGCCTCGAGGGGAAGGAGTACCCCGTCCGGGACGGTGACATGATCGAGATTCGATTCAACGTTTAGCGGCAACTTGTTGTCGTGCGACCTCCAGCGGCGGCCCGCCCCTTGCAAAAGGCGGGACATAATGTGAGAATACGCAGGAGAACCCGGTTTGAGGAGATGGAGTTCCCATGGAATTTTTAAACGGCATCGCTGAGAAGCTGGCACCCATCCACGAGAAGATCCTGGACCTGACAAACCCCTTGACCTTGACGATCGAGGCGTACATCCCGCAGCTTGCCTCCTTTCACGATCAGCTCATCTACGTCCTGATCCTGGCTGTGATCTTGCTCTTTGGCCTGCTGAGGAAGGGCCCGTTGCGGCTGACGAGAGCCAGGCCCCCGCGCCGGGTCGGCCCCGAAATGCGGATGAGCCGGTCGTCCGCGCCATCGACGCCGACCTCGCTCCCACCGAAATTCAAGAGCGTTGTACACGGGCGCGTGCTGGATTATGGATCTCAGGGCTACGGCGCCCAGCCGATGGGGTCCGCAGTGGCGTTCGGTGCGGCACAGCAGTCCCCCGCTGCGGCGCAGGGCTACGGCGCCCAGGGCTTCGCCCCCCAGCCGATGGGCGCGGCGTCGGCCTTCGGCGCGGCGCAGCAGCCCCCCGCTGCGGCTCAGGGCTACGGCGCCCAGGGCTTCGCCCCCCAGCCGATGGGCGCGGCGGCCTTTGGCGCGGCACAGCAGCCTCCCGCTGCGCCTCAGGGCTACGGCCCCCAGGGCTTCGCCTCCCAGCCGATGGGGTCCGCGGTGGCCTTTGGAGCGGCGCAGCAGCCTCCCGCTGCGCCTCAGGGCTACGGCCCCCAGGGCTTCGCCTCCCAGCCGATGGGGTCCGCTGCGGCCTTTGGCGCGGCGCAGCAGCCCGCAGCGGCGCCTCAGGGCTACGGCGCCCAGGGCTTCGCCTCCCAGCCGATGGGTCCTGCGGCGGCCTTCGGCGCGGCGCAGCAGCCCCCCGTTGCGGCTCAGGGCTACGGCGCCCAGGGCTTCACGTCCCAGCCGATGGGGTCCGCGGCGGCCTTTGGCGCGGCGCAGCAGCCTCCCGCTGCGCCTCAGGGCTACGGCGCCCAGGGCTTCGTCTCCCAGCCGATGGAGTCCGCGGCGGCGTTCGGCGCGGCGCAGCAGCCCGCAGCGGCGCAGGGCTATCCTGCTCAGCCCGATGTCGTGCCCCAGGCGGAAGCCCCAGCGTTCGACGTGGGCGTACAGCAGCCCGCAGCGGCGCAGGGCTATTCCGCCCAGCCCCAGGCAGAAGCCCCCGCGTCCGACGCCAGAGCACAGCAGCCCGCAGCGGCTCAGGGGGACGCGATCCCGAAGATGGGGACTCCCGTGTTCGACTTCAACTCCTTTGCGCAGCAGCCCGCGGCTGAGCAGAGTTATCCCGCTCAGCCCGATACCGATGCCGTGCCCCAGGCGGAGGCCCCAGCGTTCGACGCGGGCGCACAGCAGCCCGCAGCGGCGGAGCAGAGTGATCCCGCTCAGCCTGATACCGATGCCGTGCCCCAGGCGGAGACCCCAGCGTTCGACGCGGGCGCACAGCAGCCCGCAGCGGCCCAGGGGGACGCGATCCCGAAGATGGGGACCCCCGTGTTCGACTTCAACTCCTTTGCGCAGCAGCCCGCGGCCAATCCAGACCACGCTGCCCAAAACCACGTCACGCCTCAGGCGGACAGCGACTCCAGCGAGCCCATTGCCTCCGACGCGACGCCCTTCGTTCCGGAGCGGCAGGCCGAGGTGCCCGATGCCGACGTGCCGCATGCTGCGGAGGAGGAGCCTCAGGCGAAGGAGGAAGAAGGGCCATCGGCCTCATGGAAGGAGCCGGACGCCCCCACCGCCGAGGAGCGCCTGGCCCGGCTGTACCCCAACGTGGAGTCCGAGTTTCAAAACCTCTACATCAACCTCTACGCGGATCAGGAGCTCACGACGGACTTCAGCGACCTGCGCAACAGCGTTTCCCAGCGCATCCTTCAGAATCAGTCGCCCCTGCCCCTCTTCGACCCGGGCCAGGGAGACACCCGCGACCTCCTGTTGGCGCACATCGCGAACTCCGCGCGGGACGTCATAGAAAAGTTGTCCGAGGACCGGCAGGACGACCGCCCGAAGTTCAACCTGCACGAGCAGGAGCTCCACAAGATCTATCGGTGCATCCTCTACAGGCTGAACGACTCCGGATTGATCGACGAGGAGACCATCAAGCGCCTGGTGCAGGAGGCCCGCGACCTGACCTCGAACCGTTAGCCATCCGGCAGAGGCGGCAGATTTGGGAGGCAGAACGTGATCAAACTGATGATTTTCGACCACGACATGACGATCGTGGACTCGAGCTACGCCATCATGGCGGGCTTCAATGCCGTGGCCGACGCGGTGGGACGCCCCAGGGTGGACCACGGGCAGGTGATGCGCTGCATCGCCATGCCGCTTCCCGACTTCTGCGCGGCGCTCCTGGGGGAGTGCCGGCCCGAGTGGACCCGAATGTACGTCGAGAAGTCCCATTCCCTGGAGCGCAGCCTGCTCCGCCCCTTCCCCGACCTGGCGCCGGCCATGACGGCCCTGCAGGCGATGGGACTTCACTTGGCCGTGGCCTCGAACCGGGAGGACCCGCGCCCCACCATGGAGCAGTCCGGGACGGCGCGCTACTTCAAGCGGCTCATCGGCGCCAGGAGGCCGGACGGCGGGCGGCGACCCTTCAAGCCCGCTCCGGACATGCTGCTCGAACTGATGGGGGACTTCAGCGCCACGGCGTCGGAGACGCTCTACGTCGGGGACTCCGACCTCGACATTCGCTCCGCCCTCGCGGCGGGCGTGCGGGGGGTGGGCATCACGCGCGGCAACTTCACGCGGGAGCAGTTTGAAACCCTCGGCGCGTGGCGCGTCATCGACTCCCTGATGGAGCTGCCGGACCTCGTCAGGGCCGAGAACGGCGAGGCGTCCTGATGTCCGGGCCGGAGGAGCGCAACCGACCGGGCGCGGACCCCGCAGAGGAGGCCTGGCTGCCGAAGAACCGCCTGGGGGACGAGCGGAGCCCCTTCCTGCAGCAGCACGCGCGGGACCCCATCGGCTGGTATCCCTGGGGCCCCGCGGCGTTCGAGGCCGCCCGCCGCGAGGACAAGCCCCTGTTCCTGTCCATCGGCTTCTCGTCCTGCCACTGGTGTCACGTCATGGAGCGCGAGTGCTTCTCGGACCCGGAGACGGCCGAGCTGATGAACGACGCCTGCATCCCGGTGTGCGTGGACCGGGAGGAACGTCCGGACCTGGACGCGCTGTTCATGGAGGTCTGCCGGCTGCAGAACGGCTCAGGGGGCTGGCCCCTCAACTTGTTTCTGACGCCGGACGGACGCCCCTTCTTCGCCACCACGTGGCTGCCCAAGCGCACGACGGGACAGATGCCCGGCATAACGGACATCCTGCCCCGCGTCAAGTGGCTCTGGCTGATGCAGCGGGAGGACGTCCTGCGCGCGGCGGAGGACCTGACGGCCCTGCTTCAGCTTCGATGCAGGCTGCCCCGGAAGGGGCGCGTGGGGGCCGCGGCAGCGCGCGAGGCCCTGAACACCCTGCGCCGTTCCTTCGACGCGAACTGGGGCGGCTTCGGGACGGCCCCGAAGTTTCCGGAGGTCCCGAAGCTCCTCTTCCTGCTCCAGCAGGCGGGCTCGGCCCTCAACTCCCGGCAGGAGCGGGACGAGGCCTTCGCCATGGTGGACCTGACGCTGCGACGCATGTGGCGGGGCGGCATCCACGACCACCTGGGAGGCGGCTTTGCCCGCTACGCGACGGACGAACGCTGGATCACCCCCCACTTCGAGAAACTCCTTTCCACCCAGGCTGCGCTCCTCCTGACGGCGTCCCTCGCTCAGGAGGAGAGGCCCGACCCCTTCTACAGGACGATGGCGGAGGACATCGTCGGCTTCGTCGTCCGGGACCTGTCGGACCCCTCCCCGGCCTTCTACACCTCCATCGACTCGGAGAGTGCCGAGGGCGAAGGGCGCTACTACCTGTGGCGCGACGACGAGGTTCGGGCCCTGCTTCCGGACGGGGAGGCGGGCCTGTTCTGCGCGGCCTACGCCGTCATGCCGGGGGGCAACTTCGGGGATGAGCTGGCCGGCGCTAAGATCGGCTACAACATCCTGTACGAGGCCACCACCGTCTCGGAGCTGGCCCGTCGGTTCGGCCTGCGACCCCAGGACGCGGCGCAGAAGCTGGCCGACGCGCGCGCGCGCCTGCTCGACGCGCGGCGAAGGCGGCCGGCCCCGGCCTGCGACGCGAAGGTCCTGATGGGCTGGAACGGGCTCATGATCGGCGCGATGGCCCGCGCTTCCTCCGCCTTCGAGCGCCCCGATTGGCGGGAGCTGGCGGAGCGCACGGCGTTCTTCCTCCAGAAGACGCTCCTGGACAGGAAGGTCGGCTGGCTTCGCCGCTGGCGCGGCAGCTCGGATATCCCCGCCTTGGCCGGCGACTACGCGGCGCTGCTGTGGGGCGTGACGGAGCTCCACCGCGCCGCCGTCAAGGCCGGAGCCGGAGAGAAGCAGGCACAGGACTGGCTGGACTACGGCGCCCTTCTGGCGGAGGCCATGATCGAGAACTGTCTCGACCGGGATGAGGGCGGGCTCTTTCTCACCCCCAGAAGCGATGCGAACATCTTCATGCGCTACAAGACGGCGGAGGACGGCGACCTGCCCTCCGCCAACGCGCTGGCGGCCCTGGCCCTCTCGCGCCTCGGCGCGGCGCTTGAGGAGAGACGGTACGCGGACCTGTCCAAGGAGATCGTCGCGAGTTTCGCCCACGCCGCGGCGCAGGACCCCGTGTCCCACCTGTCCCTCATCGCCGCGTCGGCCCTCTGGAGGCCGGTGAAGCCGAAGGACGAGGAAGTCCGGAAAAATCCTCCGGAGGAGCCGGAGGAACCCGCCACCGCCGCGCCGGACGGAGGGGATGAGCCGGCGCCGGAGGAGGAGGTCCGGCGGCGCCCCGACCGCGCGACGCGTCACGAGCGGGCCGCACGCCACGAGAGAAGGCTGTCCCGCGCCCACCGGAGCGCGAGGTCGAGGGACAGGTAAACGCTGATTTGATCGGGGGCGCAGCCCCGTCGATCGTTCAAGCGTCAGGAAGCGCCGACGGCTCGCCTTCAACAGCCCTTGCGGGTCGATCGATGCTCCACTGAAGAATAAAGATGGATCGGGCGCGAAAGCGCAGGAGCAGCCAAGGAGGTTTCAGCATGGGAAAATTTTGGAGGCAGGCCGGGGCCCTGGCGCTCGTCGCGGCGCTGGCACTGCCTGCCGAGGCTCTGTATCAGTTTGACGACCTGTACGGGCCAAGCGGCGTGGGAGCGCAGTGGATGGTGATCACGGGAGGCTACGACACCCTGGGGGACACCGCCGACGCCGCGAGGGGCGGGACGGGGCTCGACGCCTCAGGCGACATCGTGTCGAACCGAAACTCCATGGAGGTGGTGAACGGACGCTCCACCAGCGCCTTCGACCGCGACTCGAACCGGGACATTCACACGCTGTTTCTGGTCCTGCCCGCCTCCCAGGGGAACCTGACGGTGAACCTCTCCTCGTCTGCCCCCGATGCCGTCACGCCGGACGCCCTGGTGGACAACGCCGTCTACGCCGTCCAAAAGACGCCGGCCGGCACGCCCACGGGCAAAACGTACTACGACCGCTCCTGGAAGCAGCACCAGCTCCAGTTCGTCAAGAGGAAGAACCCCGGCGTATACGAGAGCGTGAGGGGCAATTTCCTGTTCCATCAGAACCCCGGCTCCGCCTACCCCTCCACGCCCTCCCAGACGCTTCAGGTCCCCTTCGTCATCGCCAACGTCTACAACGGCACGGCGGCGGACGAACCCCTCCAGGTGAACGCCGCGCTGCGCGACAACACGACCTCCGTCCAGGGCAACATCGTGGCCTGCGACCGCTTCAAGTGGGACGTGACGGACGACATGACGACGGGCGGCAACCAGTGGGTGTTTGTGCCCGTGGAATCGTGGCCCGTCAACGACGAGCGGATCCACTACACCCTCACCACCGAGGTGACGAACCACACGGCCGTCCGGTATGCCGTCCAGCGCTACGACCAGCACGCCTGGGCGCACCAGAACCCCGCCTTCTGGAAGTTCGACCTGCCCCGGACGCCGAACCAGCGCGACGTGCCCCCGCGCTTTCAGCTGGACGAGAAGAGCCACATCGCACCGGGCCTCACGGCGGTCTATCGCCAGCGCTACAACGTGAACCAGGGCGAGAAGACGCCGCTTCGCCTCTACCCCGTGGACCCCGCGGCGGGCTTCCGCAGCCTGACCCTGAACCACCAGATCATCTTCGGCGTGGACCTGGGCAGCGTCGAGGCCGACACGGGCAGCGGCGGCACCACCCAGGCGGCGCCCTACAGGGTCCAGGCGTTCAACCCCCGCGCGGCCAGCACCACCTTCCTCGAAAACGTGGCGAAGGCCATGAGCTCGCGGGACAGAGCGGTCCCCCTGGAGGTGAAGGTCCCGGAGGCCCGGCTCCTGAACGTGGGCTCCGTCAAGTACGACTACGTGGCGGGGGACGTCCTGAACTCCCTCTCCGTGAACCTGAAGGTCCCCGCCAACCTGCGCAGGACGGGCATGGAGGGGATGCTGCCCCTGCACGTCACCTTCAACCTGCCGCGGACGAACCTCTACGTCAGCCGCCACTGGGACAGCCTGCTGGAGCAGTGGCACAAGACGGGGGACGTCCACGACGAATTTGCCCAGGCCTTCAGCGTGTACCTGCTGAGCCGCCGTAAGGGCGAGCCCGACAACCCCTGGGACATGGTGCAGGAGATGATCAAGCGGGGGGCCTACGACAGCCAGGTGAAGGTGTTCATGGACGAGGACCGCGGCGTCATCACGGTGAGCTTCATCGCCATGCTGATGGACGGCACCCGCGACGGCGCGCGCCCGGCGCTCTACCTGGTGCCGGACCAGACCGCCACCACCAGCAACACCTTCATGATCCTGCGCGACGGCCTGAAGGACGACGCGTGGAACCTCACCTTCTACGTCGCCCCGGCGGAGTACGTCGATAACGACCGCCCCGGGCCGGGGCCCAGGCAGCCGAAGGACGCCAAGGGGTCGGGCGGCGGCTGTGACGCGGCGGGGTCGGGCCTGCTGTTCGGTGTGCTGGCCGCCCTCGGTGCGGCACTGCGGCACAGGGGGAGGCGGGGGTGATGCGGCGCCTGCCCCTGCTGGGCCTCCTGTGCCTGGGGGCGTTCTGCTCCGCCGCCTTTGGGCTTGTGGGGGTCAAATACGTCCGCATCCAGGGGCCCAGGGAATTGGACCTCCTCCAGGGGCAGTCCCTGAGCCTCACGGCCCTGGCCTACGACGCGGACTGGAACCCGATCTCGGACGACAGCGCCTCCCTCAGCCTGAGCTGGAGCAGCAGCGCGGGCGCGGTCCTCGTCGAGCGCCTCAACAACCAGAGCGCCCGCATCCGCGCCGCCGCGCCGGGCCGGGCGGAGGTGACGGTCCGCTCCTCCTCCGCGTCCGACGCCGTCTCCGTCGTCGTGAGGCCCCGGATGACGCACCTGGACGTAGCGCCGCGGGTCCTGGAACGGCTGAGCCGCTTCAACGAGGAACTGGCACGGTACGGCATGGCCCTCGGCTTCGCGGACCTGGACCCGGCGGCGACGGAGAGCGCGGCGTTCCAGCGCGAGTTCCGATCGGCGTGGAACGCCTCCCCCGCCCCCATCCGGAGCATCCCCGCTACGTCGCCCGTCGCCTTCTCCCGGCGTCAGGAGTACGCGGACGCCGCCCGGCCGGGCGTGACCCTCACGCTGCCGGACAGCGCCCGCGGCGACCTGCTCTCCGTGAGCTTCGAGTGCGTCTACGCCTGGGCGGAGCTCTCGAAGCTCCTGGGCCGCGAGGCGACCCGCGGCAGCGTCCCCGACGCGGAGGAGCTGTTCCGCGCCCTGACCCTGACCTTTCAGGGGGCGGGGACGGGCGCCTCGGCCTACGCGGTCGTCGGCCGGGGCGGCGTCCCCGCCTCCGAGGCGGAGGCCGCCGGCGCGCTCTCGGTTCTCCCCGACGAGAGCGGCGTCACCGTCAGGCTGACGGCCTGGCTGGCCAACCTGCAGGCCGAGGCCGGACCCCGCCTCCTCCATGGGCTCCTCCTCGTGCCGGACGGCACGGCGGACGGGACGCTGGGGGGCACGATGTGGACGACGGAGCGCCCCTCGGCGCAGAGCGGGAAGGCCGGCGGCTCAGGCGGCGGTTGCGCGGGGGTGAACGCCCCGGCCGCGATGGCGCTCGTCGGATGGCTTCTCTTGAGATGCTCCAGGAAAGGAAGGTAACCCGCAGATGAAAAAATTTTTGCTCCTGCTCCTGCTGGCGCCGGTCTGGGCCGCGCCCCTGGCGGAGGCGGCAACGAAAACCGTCTCTTCCGAGGGCGACCTTAAAACCGCTCTCCTGAGCCTCGCGTCGGAGGACATCACGGAGATCGTCGTCAATTCCGACATCACGCTGACCGGTGCGCTTCCGGAGGTTTCGCCGGACGCGGACCTCACCATCAAAAAAGGGACAGCGGAGACGATCGACGGCGCTACCAAGCCAATCTTCAAGGTGATGAAGGGGAAGGTGACCTTTCAGGGCCTGACCCTGACAAAAGGCAACGGAGCCGTCTATGCCGCGAACGGGACCGACGTGAAGTTCGACGCCGTGACCTTCACGGGCAACTCCGCAACGGGTGATGGCGGGGCCGTCAAGGTTGACGGGGGCGCCAAGGCGGAGTTCACCGGCGGGACGAAATTCCAGAACAACAGCGCGGCGAACGGCGGGGCCGTCCATGCCGCGAACGGGGCCGACGTGAAGTTCGACGCCGTGACCTTCGACGGCAACAAGGCAACGGGCAACGGCGGCGCCGTCTACCTCGAGACGGGAGGAAAGGCCGCCTTTGCCAACGACCTCCTCTTCGAGAATAACACCGCAACAGGCGGCGGCGCGTTGTACGTCTTCAAGGGCACGGACGCGACGTTCTCGGCAAAGAGCACGTTCAGGCTCAACTCCGCGAAGGACGGCGGCGCGATCTACGTCAATTCCGACGTCCTGACCCTGCCGGAGGGCGTCGTGCTGACGGCCAACGACGCGGCGGAGTACGGCGGGGCCGTCGCCCTCGGCCCTACAGCGACGGTCCGCTTCGCTAACAAGGAAATCACAAGGAACCACGCCAAAAACGGCGGGGCCGTCCACGCCCCCGCCGGCTCCAAACTGGAGTTCACGAGCGACTTCTCCTTCGCCAACAACAGCGCCGACGAGGGCGGGGCCGTCTACGCGCAGGCCCTGACGCTCGACCCCGAAAGCCACAAGCTGACCTTCGATAACAACCGCTCCAGGGGGAAGGGCGGCGCGGTCTACGTTTCCGATAGCGTCATCGTCAACGGAAACGTGACGTTCCAGAACAACGGGTCGGGCGGTATGGGAGGCGCGGTCTACAGCGCCAAAGACGTCACGACGCAGAAAGCCGCCTTCACGAGGAACACGGCGGGGGGCAGTGGGGGCGCGGTCTACGCGGAGGGGGCCGTCAAGGGCACCGGCTCCACCTTTCAAGCCAACCAGGCAGCCCTCGACGGCGGCGCGATCTACGCAACGGGGGCAACCGCGCTCGATGAATGCAGTTTTCTGGAGAACAAAACCACGCGTGGCCCCGGCGGCGCGATCCGCACCGATAACGCCGGGACGAACGTCCGGTCCTGCACCTTCAAGGACAACGTTTCCGGCACCAACGGCGGCGCGGTCTTCCTCGACGGCGGCGCTGGCGCCAGTTCCTTCAGAAAGGTCTGCTTTGACAAGAACATAGCGCCTGCCGGTGGCGGCGCCATCTCCTGTGGTGGCACCGGCACCAACACGATAGAGGTATCGGACTCGGCGTTCCTCAACAACACCGCGGGAGGGAGCCAGGGTGGGGCCCTGAACCTGGCCGGCGCCCAGGCCACCGTGGTGCGCTCCACGTTTGAGGCCAACGAGTGCGCGACGGGTAACGGGGGCGCGATCTTCAGCGCGGCTGCGCTTTCCCGAATCGCCAACTGCACCTTCTTCGACAACCAGGCCGGCAGCTCAGGCGAGGGCGGCGCAGTCACCCTCGATGGCACCGATAACGAGCGCACGGCGCTCTTCTACAACACCTTCGTCGGCAACAAGGCCGGCGGCAACGGCGGCGGCCTCTACACCAGGGTGGCGGTCCGCATGATGGGCAACGTCCTCGTGGGGAACAACGCCCCTGCCACCCACGGGGCCGACGTGTTCTCCGCCGGAAGCCGAAAGATCACCTCCCTGGGCTATAACGTCATGCACGTTTTCGGGACGCAGGGCGGCAGCGGCCCCATCGACGTCTCCGGCCTCTGGACGGACTACGTCGGACCGGCCAGCGAGAGCGTCAATGAGGACAGCATCGATGCCCAAAACACCCCGGCAGCCTTCTTCGGCGCGGACCCCAAACTGACGGAAAGTAACGTCAAGGTCGGCGCGGCGTCCCATCCCCTCAAGGTGCTCGTCCCCTCCAACCCGCCCAACAAGCTGCTGGATCGTATTCCAAACCGCTACGCCAGCAGCCGCTTCGTCATTTATTTCTCCGGAATCCCCAATGCCGACGGGGGTAAAACGCACACGGATGAGCGCGGTCAGGACCGTGACACTTCCTCGGTGGGAGACAACGACATCGGCGCCTACGAGCGCGGAACGGGTGGGTCCCCCAGCGATCCGGACAACCCGGGCGTCGTGGGCGGCCTGGCCACCATCCGCATCAGTGGCATCCCCAACACGCTGACGTCCATCGGCCAGACCGCCAGCCTGATCGCCGAAGCCTACGACCAGGGCGGCAAGAGGATCGCCGCCCCCGTGCCGGTCACCTGGAGCAGCAGCAACACGGGCGTGGTGCACATCGACGACAACGGCAACCTGGTGGCCCTGAGCCTGGGCACGACGGTCATCCGCGCCACGACGAAGTCGAACGCCATGAGCGGCTCCCCCGCCACGGACTCGGTCACCCTCACCGTGGAGAAGGACGTTTCGGACTACCTGAACATCCACCCGCGCATCTGGCAACAGCTGGGCATCTACAACGAGGCGGCTGCGTCGAGCGGCAGCACCCTAGCCTTTGCCGACGTGGACCCCGCCCTGGTGAAGGCCGGAGCGTTTCAGACGGCCTTTCGCGGCGCCTGGTCCACCAGCGCCAGCCAGATCACGAAGTTGGGGGCCTCCGCGCCCATCGCCGTCAAGTCCGCCAGCGGCTTCTCCATCGACGGCTACACGGCAGAGAAGCCCGGCGCGTCCCTGACCCTCGGCGGGCGCAAAAAGGGCGAGGTGCTGGCCCTGCTGTACCGGTGGAGCTTCAGCTGGGAGACGCTCTCGAAGCTCCTGGGGCGCAAGGTGACGGAGGCCCCATCGGTCTCTGAGCTCTTCAAGGCCCTCAGGGTGGACTTCGTCCCCGCAGCGGGGGCGACCGGCTGGAACGTCGTCGGCGCCGGAGGCGTCAGCGCTCGGGACGCAGCGGCAAAGGGCGCTCTGAAGCTCGTTCGCGGGAACAACGGCGTCACCGTCGCCCTGAGGGCGTACCTGGCCAACGTGGGCGGCGCGGCCCCCAGCGGCGCACGGCTGATGAACGGCCTGCTGGTGGTGCCGGACGGGACGGCGGACGCCTCCGTCGGCGGCACGATGTGGATCTCCCAGAAGGCCGCCTCGTCGGGCGGCGGTTCCAAGGGGAACGGGGAGGGAGGCGGCGGCTGCAGCCTCGGCCTCGTCGGGGCCCTCGGCCTTGCGCTTGCCGGAGGGGTCCTCCTGAGGCGGCGCTGACCCGACCCTTCAACGGCGCGGCGGGCAGGCGTCGGGCCTGCGGGACGGCAGCGGGCTCCCCGGTCCGCTGCCCGTTCCTCCCGGCGCGTCCCGTGGGTTATAATGTTGCACGTTGACACGGGAGGGATGGCTTATGGCAAAACCAATTGAGGCCGACGTGGTGCTGTCGTGCGGGGAGCACCTGCCGGCCGTTGACGTGTGGATGGTCATCGACGTCCTGCGAGCCACCACGGTGATCGTGCGCTGGTTCGAGCTGGGCGGGGGCGACCTGTTCCCCGTCGGCTCCGTGGAGGCGGCACGGCGCCTGGCGCGTGCCCTGGCGAGCGAGGGGGCCGCACCCCTGCTGATGGGCGAGGAGAACGGCATCCCGCCCCAGGGTTTCGACCTCGGCAACTCGCCGCTGGACCTGACCCGCGACCTCATCCGGGAACGCCCCCGCGCCGTCATGGCCACGACCAACGGCACAGGAGCCCTCCTGAGCGCCGCCGCGACGGGGGTCCCCGTCGTCGTCGCCTGCGCGCGCAACGCCGCCGCCGCCCTGGACTGCGCGCTCTCCCTGGGGTCCCGCATCGGTGTCCTCTGCGCCGGGCGTAAGCGCCGCCCCGCCTGGGACGACACGATATGCGCCGGGGTCATCCTGGAGGAGCTCACCCGGCGCGCCCCGGACCTCCTGCTGGCGGACAGCGCCCGCCTGGCCCTCCTGACGTGGCGCACCAGTGGCGGCAAGCTCCTGAGCTCCATGCGGACCGCGGACCACTCCGTCTTTCTGAACAAGATCGGCTACGGGCCGGACGTCTCCTTCGCCTGCGAGATCGACGCGACCTCCGTGGTCCCCGTGCTGCACGAGGAGCCCCATGAAGGCGAAATGCGGGCCGTGCTGCGCAACGCGCAGGGCATTCCGCGCCCCGCGCCGGAGCCCCCGTCGCCCCCCTCCGCCGAGCCGGCCCCGAAGCCCCTTCGGGACCCGGACCCCTTCGAGGGACTGCTGCGCTACGCGCAGGACGGAAACGAGGCCCCGCGGTACTTCTTCCTCGGCGGCGCGCGCCGGGCGGTGGGGAAGAAGATGGACATGGTGCTGAAGGAGGAGGAAAGACGATGAGGACGCTCTACCTGGACTGCTTCGCCGGCGCGGCGGGGGACATGATCGTCGGCGCGCTGCTGAACCTGGTGCCCTCCCCCTCCGTCCTGCGGGACGGATTGAAGAAGGTGACGGCGCTGGCGCCGGAGGAGTACGAGCTCGTCATCGAGGAGGGCGTGAAGAACGGCATCGCCGGCATCAACTTCGACGTCATCCTGCCCGGCACGCCCCACGACGGGGGAGAGGGGGACGGCGGACACCGGGAGCAGGAGCCCGCGCACGACGGGCACGGGCACGGGCACGGGCACGTACACCGCCACCTGGCCGACGTCGAGGCGCTGATCGCGGGGAGCGGGCTGAGCGACCGGGTGAAGCGCGAGGCCCTGCGGGCCTTCTCCCTCCTGGCTCAGGCGGAGGCCAGGGTCCACGGCGTCAGGCCGGACCAGGTCCACTTTCACGAGGTCGGCGCGGTGGACTCCATCATCGACATCGTGGGGACCTTCATCCTGATGGACTTTCTGGGGTGGCCGCGGGTGATCTCCTCCCCCATCAACACGGGGTCGGGGACCGTGCGCTGCGCCCACGGCGTGCTGCCCGTGCCGGCCCCGGCGACGGAGGTCCTGCTGCACGGGCTGCCCGTGTTCGCCGAAGGGGACCCCATGGAGCGCACCACGCCCACCGGCGCGCTCCTGATCGGGATGCTGGCGGACGGCTTCGGCCCCATCCCCCCCGGCCGCATCACGGCGTCCGGCTTCGGGCTGGGGAACCGCACGACGCCCGACATGCCGAACGTCCTGCGCGCGCTCCTGATGGAGTCCGGCGCGGAGGACGACGGCCTGGTGCGCGAGCGCCTGGCGCTTTTGGAGTGCAACATCGACGACATGAACCCCCAGGACTTCGAGCCCGTGAGCGAGAAGCTGTTCCACGACGGGGCCCTCGACGTCTGGACGGAGCCCATCTACATGAAGAAGAACCGACCCGCCGTCCGCTTCTGCTGTCTGGCGGCCCCGGAGCAGGCGAAGGGCCTCTCCCTGACCATGCTGCGGGAGACCACCTCCCAGGGCGTGCGCCGGATCGACGTGACGCGCGAACGGCTGAACTGGAGGATCGATCGCGTCTCCACCATGCTGGGGGAGCTGAACGTCAAGACGGCCCTCATCGGCGACACCCCCCTGCGTCGGACGCCGGAGTACGAGGACCTGAAGCGGCTCGCGATCCAACACGGGCTCCCCATCACGGAGATCCGGCGCCGCATCGCGGGGGAAATGCAGCCGTAGGCTGGGCGGCCCCGCCGCAAATTGTTCTGCATTGGAGGCTTAAGGCATGGGTTTTCAACTGCACCTGATCGTCGCGTTTCTGCTGGTCGTGTCCGTCGCCCTGAACGTCCTGCTCCTGACGCGCCGCCGCGGGCCGGAGAGGGCCCGCTCCGTGCGCACCGCCGTCATGGACGCCATCCGGAACGTCAGCGAGCTGGCCACGGTCCGCGCGCGCTTTTTGTCCCGCGTTGACTTTCGGGGGGCGCTGGACATCCCCATCCTGAGGCACCTCCCCGGAACGACGCGGAAGCTCCTCATGTGCTACAGCGGGGACATCGTCTGCGGCTGTGACCTGTCCGAGGTCCGGATATCGGAGCGGTTCGGCGTGAACCGCGTCCGCATCACGATCCCCCACAGCCGCATCACGCACATCGCCCCGGACGCCTCGAGCTACGAGGTCTACGACCAGACCAACGGCCTCTTCAACCCCATCCGGCTGGACGACCAGAACCGCGAGGTGGCGGCGGACCTGGAGACGGTGCGCCAGCACGTGATGCGGGACGGGGTCATCCTGAAGCGCGCCGACGAGAACGTCAAGCGCCTCCTGGGGGCCATCATGAAGTCCACGGGCGTGGACGCGGAGATCGTGTTCCACGACGAGCCGGAGGGGGTGGCGCTCATCGGGGAGAGAACCGAGGCCATCGAGGCCCCCGTCGAGATGCTGGACCTCACCGGGAAGCCGGAGCGGTCCGATCCCGCCGCGGCGGCCGAGCGCCCGGCGGGCGCCGAGACAAACCAGCGCCCATCGAGCTGCCCATGAGGCCGCTTGCTCCCGTGCGGCGGGGTGCAGAAAATCCGTGGCGCGGTGGGGGGAGCTGACATGCTGACCAAAATAACGTTTGAAAGGTTTACCGCGTTTGAAAAACTGGAGGTTTCGTTTTCTCCTGGGATCAACGTCTTTATCGGGGAAAACGGGACCGGAAAGACCCATATCCTCAAGGCTGCCTACGCCGCCTGCGACATCGCCAAAAGCGGAAAAAGCTTCGCAGAAAAGATCAACAACGTGTTTTATCCGTCGGGCAAGCAGATTGGCCGGTTGGTGAAGCGCTCTGCGGGAAGCAGCAAGGGGACCGTCGAGGTGAGCCGGCAGCTTGAACGAGGGTCGGTGAGCCTTGCGATGTCGCTTTCCAACCATACAGACCGACCCCAAAATGCCGCCGTATCGGGCCTTAAGGCGTGGACGGAAGCGCCCCTTGAAGCGGCTTATATCCCTGTAAAGGACATGATGGCCAACGCGCCGGGGTTCCGCTCCCTCTACGACGAGAGGGAGATTCACTTTGAAGAAATCTACGTGGACATTATCCGCAAGGCATTTCTTCCGTCGCTGAAAGGTCCTGTGGACAAACAACGAAGGGGGCTGCTCAACAAGCTGCAAAAAGCCATGGAGGGTAAGGTGACCGTCAAACAGGAAGAGTTTTTCCTGGAAAGCCAACAGGGCAAACTTGAGTTTACGCTGCTGGCGGAGGGCCTCAGAAAGTTGGGACTGCTGTGGACCTTGATTCAGAACGGCACGCTCCTGAACGGCTCCGCGTTGTTTTGGGACGAGCCGGAGGCCAACCTGAACCCAAAGCTGATGAGGCCAATCATCGATATTCTTCTGGAGCTTCAGCGCACGGGGGTGCAGATATTCCTGGCAACCCACGACTACGTGCTCCTCAAGGAGCTTGACCTCCAGGTGAAAAACGACGACAAGGTCCTCTTTCACAGTTTGTATCGGTCGAGGGACACCGGCGAGATCGAAGTGACTTCGACCGACGATTACGTGAAGCTCTCTCCAAGCGCCATCGACGACACCTTTGGCAGTCTGGTCACCCGTGAAATCCAGAAGGACATGAAGGATGGAAAGGCATGATCTTACAGGAGGGAGCGCTTCGATTCGATTTTTCCGGAGCCCTGGAGGCCTTTAAGTTCGATGAGCAGGACAAAACGTCGCCGACCTGTCATGGCCTGTCCCACTGCATGAAAGCGGTTGATTTCGTCGTCGAGTACGCGGACCATTATCTGTTCGTCGAGGTTAAAGACCCACGGCGTCCCGATCGCTTCGATTCGGAACAAGACGAATCGGCCCTCGTGAAAAGCCTGGTCACGAAATTTCGAGACACCTTTCTCTATCGTTGGGCAGAGGGCAAACTCGACAAGCCCGTTCGTTATCAATGCCTGATCGAACTGGATAACGCCCAGACGCTCCACTTGATGAAACAACTCAAGAATCAGCTGCCGACGAACGGATCGTCTAAAAGATGGCGGCGGCCCCTAGCCCAACTATGCGCTGTCGTCAATCAAGCGACCTGGAACAGGGCTTTTGCGAACGTCCAGGTGAGGCGGGTCGGAAGCGATGCATGAGGCAAGTCCCTGACCATTCCCGAAACAACCGCCCCATAGCCCCCTTGCGGGGGGCCTGAAAAACGCGCGCTCGTCTTTTCGCCTCCCCTGAAAGGGGAGGTGGTTCGCGCCAGCGAACCGGAGGGGTTGGCCCTCAGGCTCAACACCCCCCAGCCCCTGCGGGGCAGCCCCCCTTGCAGGAGGGCCTTTCTTTCCCTTTAGACGCAAATTGGTATCAGTCCACTCCCGGCTCTGCAAAAACAGCTTCTCCAGGTTCAGCGCCTCACCAATCATCGCATCCTTCACCATCGCCTCAGGCATCTTCTGCGTTTAAACGGACCATCCAGCCTGGCAGTGGCATCAGAGCCGCAAGCGTGTCAGCCGCTCCACGCGCTCCTGAATCTCTCCGCGCTTCCCGGCGGGGATGAGCAGGACGAGGTAGTCGCCGCCCATGAGCTTGACGCCGCCGTGGGGGACGATCTCCTCCGCGCCGCGCTTCACCGCGATGATCAGGGACTCGCCGGGCCACTCAAGGTCCGCGATGGTGCGTCCGTCGGCCTGGCTCAGGGGCTCCACGGCGAATTCCGTCAACATGCTGCGCCGGACGGTGTGATCGTCCTGGGGCGAGACGGGCAGCAGGCGCTGAAGGCTCTCGTAGACGGGGGTGGAGCGGCAGAGCTCCGCCACGGTGTAGGAGGTCATGGCCACGATGCCCAGGGGCAGCATGAAGGCGAAGGAGCCCGTCATTTCGCTGATCAGAAGGATGCCCGTCAGGGGGGAGCGGACGATGGAGGAGAAGTGTCCCGTCATGGCCATGAGCGTCAGGGTGAGGACGAACTCCGGCTCCAGGACGCCCGCCGCTACGGCCAACTGTCCCATGGCGTTGCCCACGAGGGAGCCCAGGACCAGGAGGGGAAAGAAGATGCCGCCGGGCAGGCCGCTGCCGAAGGCCAGCACCAGCAGGAGGAGCTTCAGCCCGTAGAGCGCGATCAGGTGCTCCGGGGCGGGGTTGGCCTCCGTGGGGTAGAAGATCATGGGCTCACCGCTGCCGAAGAGCTCCGGCAGGGCAAGACAGAAACCCGCCGTGAGCGCGAAGGGCAGGATGCCCTTCGCGTACCAGGGCAGCCGCAGCCGACCGTAGAGGGCCTTGCCCCACAGGATGCACTTGTTGAAGAACACGCCGCTCAGGCCCGTGGCGGCCCCCAGGAGAAGGATGAGCCAGTAGTCCCTCAGAGGCAGGAGCTCGTGTCCCGCGACGTGCAGCACCGGCTGAAACCCCATGATGGACGCGCCGACGAAGGCCGACGCGAAGGACGCGGCCGTGGCCCCAACCAGCACGATGCCGGAGAAGCTCTTGTGCAGCTCCTCCATCGCGAAGACCACCCCGGCGATGGGGGCGTTGAAGGCCGCGGCCAGGCCCGCTGCCGCGCCGCTCGATATGAGGAAGTTTCGCGCGCTCAAGGGGCGGCGTGCCAGGTCCCCGAACGCCTGCCCCACGGAGGCGCCGATCTGCACGGAGGGCCCCTCCCTCCCCATGGTGAGGCCGCCGCCCAGCGTGAGCAGGCCGCCGATGAACTTGCCGGGCAGCACGCGCCACCACGGGACCCGAAGCCGCCCCGCCAGCTGCGCCGAGACCTGCGGGATGCCGCTGCCTGAGATGAGCGGGGCGAACTTTGTGCAGAGCCCCGCTGCGGCGCCCATCAGGACCATCAGGCAGAGGTAGGGGAGCACCCTCCCCTCCCCCGCGGAGCCCAACAGGGCGTGCAGCCAGCCGCTGACGGTGGAGATGCCGAGGCGGTAGGCCGTGATGACGCCTCCGGCGACGACGCCGATGATGAGCCCGTCGATGAGCAGGCGCAGGCGGAAGTGGCTGCGCCCCCGCACCTCCCTGAGGGTCTGGTCCATGACGCCACCCCCTCAGCGGCAGCCGGGCGTCGGGTTCGCGCCGCGGATCTGCCCGGAGCCCCGGACCATGAACTTGACGGACGTCAACTGCTCGACGCCCATGGGGCCCCGCGCGTGCAGCTTCTGGGTGCTGATGCCCATCTCCGCGCCGAAGCCGAACACGCCGCCGTCCGTGAAGCGCGTGGAGGCGTTGACGTAGACGGCCGCCGCGTCCATCCCCGCGAGAAACCGCTCGGCGTTCGCGTAGCTGTCCGTGACGATGGCCTCGCTGTGCTTCGTCCCGTAGCGTCGGATATGCTCCATGGCCTCGTCCAGATCGCTCACGACGCGGACGGCCAGGATCAGGTCCTCGTACTCCGTCTCCCAGTCCTCCTCCGTGGCTGGCCTGGCGTCGGGCCAGAGGGCCCGGACCTCGGAGTCCCCGCGAAGCTCCACGCCCAGCTCCGCCAGCTCTGCCAGGGCGCGGGGGATGAAGGCGGGGGCCACCTCCCGGTGGACCAAAAGCGTCTCCATGGCGTTGCACACGCCCGGACGCTGGGCCTTGGCATTGACGGCGATGCGGAGTGCCATGTCGAGGTCCGCGGAGGCGTCCACGAAGGTGTGGCAGTTGCCGTCCCCCGTCATGATGCAGGGGACCCGCGCGTTCTCCAGCACGGACTGCTTGAGCCGCCGGCTGCCGCGCGGGATGAGCACGTCCAGCGCCTCGAGGCGCATCAGGGCGATGGAGGCCTCGTGTCCCGGAAGTCGCAGGAGCTGGATGGCCGAGCCCGGCAGGCCGCAGGCGGAGGCCGCGTCCTGAAGGGTCGAGGCGATGGCGGCGTTGGACCGGCCCGCCTCGCGGCCGCCCCGGAGGATGACGGCGTTGCCGGACTTCAGGCACAGCCCCGCCGCGTCGGCCGTCACGTTGGGGCGCGCCTCGTAGATGATGCCGATGACGCCCAGGGGCACGCGCACGCGCGTGATCTCGATGCCCCCCTCCGCGCGCCAGCCGCCGGACGCCGTGCCGATGGGGTCCGGAAGGGCTGCGACCTCTTCGAGGCCGCGGGCCATGCCCTCGATGCGGTCCCCGTCGAGGGCCAGCCGGTCCAACATCGCGCTGGAGAGCCCTCCGCTCCGCGCCTCCTCCAGGTCCTGGGCGTTCTCCTGAAGGATGTGGCCGCTGCGCTGCCGGAGCAGTGCGGCCATGTTCGTGAGGGCGCGGTTCTTCCGCTCCGCCCCGGCCCCGGCGAGCTCTCGCGCAGCCTCCTGCGCGAGGCGCCCCATCCCGTTCAGGACCTCGTCAATCCTCGCTGTGTCCATGATCTCACGTCCGATCCTTTCAACTTGATAACACTGGCACACTCACAAACCAACGTCCGGCACCGAAGGTCAAACGGCAACCCCCTTCCCCCTGCGCGTCCCGACTCGCTCAGTTGCCGATGTGCAGCAGGTTGTCCAGCAGCTGCTCCGTGAGCTGGTCCTTCGTGGACCGATCCTCCGGGCTCCCGCCGCCGGGGCCGGTGGGGAACTTCAGGTTCAGCCGGAACTGGGTGTCGTCCTTCTGCTTCCGCTGGTTCCCGTTGAGGGCGTCCAGCGGCAGGTAGTCCTGCAGGGGCTTGTCGATCTTCAGATTCAGCAGGCGCAGCTCCTGCCAGCTGTTGGACAGGGTGAAGGAGACGTCCTGGAAGTCCCGGCCCCTCAGCCCGATGGCGCGGCCCAGGGCGTCGCGCACCAGGCCCCCGGACAGCCCGCCCGTCATGTACTGGAACACGCCCTTCAGCGCGCCGAGGATCTGGTCCAGCAGCTTGAGGTCGAATCGCCCCTTGCAGACCAGCTTCAGCCCCTTGCCGGGGACGCCCAGGGAGCCGTTGACGGAGAAGTAGCGGTAGAGCGGCTCATCCGGCCCCGCCGTGGCCTGGGACCCCGGATTCAAAAAGAGGTCCGACCCATCCCAGAAGAAGGTCCCCCGGACGTGCTCGAAGCTGATGCGCTTCGTGGGGGAGATCGCGTCGATGAGGTCCATCCCCCTCAGGCAGCCGCTGGAGGTGATGAAGCGCCCCGCGGCGAAGCTCGTGGCCAGGAAGCCGAAGTTCCCCTTCAGGTCCGCCTCCAGGTCCGCGCTGCCCACCAGCTCGCCCTCCGTCAGGAACGGTGCGGCGAGACGGCCCAGGTCCACGTCCCGCGCGGTCAGCCGGCCCTTCCACCGGGAGCCCTTCAGGTCCGCCTCGACGCTCAGGCGGACGACGCCCCCCGCCAGGTCGGCGCTGCCCTCCTTCATCAGGACCTTTCCCCTCCCCGTCAGGACCGTTATCGGGAGGGAGACGTTCGCGACGTCCACCCCGCCCGCGGCCGTGAGCTTCCTCGACGCGACCGTCACCTCGATGGGACCATCCCCCGGCGCCGTGCCCCTTGCGCTCACCGTCGCCGCGCCGGAGACCATGCCCACGGCCTGAGGGGCCACCTCCGCCGCCAGGGCCTCCAGGTCCATCGGCGCCGTCCGCACCGTCCAGGCCCACGCCTTGCCCGCCCGCTTCAGGACGCCCTCCATGGAGAGCGCAAAACTCCCCATCCGCCCGCTGGCCGCCAGGGCGTACCGGCCAGCCGATGGGGACGTGAGCGTGAGGGACGCGGCGTCGATCACCACCTGGTTGACGGAGACGGGGGAGTCCACCTCCAGCGTCAGGGCGGGCCGCGCCAGGGTCCCCTTCAGGGCCAGAGAGCCGTCCAGGGAGCCGCCCAGCGGGGCCCCCTCCAGGAAGCGCTCGGCCAGGGGCCGCAGCGCCAGACCCTTGACGCTCACCGACACGTCCAGGGCGCTGTCCGCCAGGCGCTTCTTCCCCGCCGTGACCCGGCCGCCGCCAGAGAGCAGGGCCGACCCCACCCTGGCCTCCAGCTTCCGGATGGAGAGCTGGGCCGCGCTCCCGCCCGCCTCCAGCGTCGCCGTCGGGACCTCGACCCCCCAGGCCCGCACCCCCTCCGCCCGGAGGCTCGCCTGAAGGGATGCCGTCTGGAGCTCGCCCTTCACGCTGAGGCGGCCCCGCACCGTCCCCGCCACCGGGACGGAGGGCGCGAGGTCCTTCAGCAGGCGGGCCAGGTCCAGCGCCGGAACGGAGGCCGAGAGGTCCAGCCGCGGGGAGCCCGGCGCGAAGGTCACGTCGCCCCGCAGGGACACGGCGCCCCCCGGCAGGCTCACCCGCGTCTCCGGCAGGGAGAGGCGCCCCGCCGCGTAGGTGGCCGTGACGTCCAGGTTCCCCAGGGGGACGTTCGCCGCCCGGTTGTTCCGCCCCCTCAGGCGGACCGTCGCACGGGGGTCCTCGAGGCTTCCTTCCACCGCCGCCTCCAGGTCGCAGAGGCCCCGAAGCTGCCCCGCCAGCTGAGGGAAGGCGCGAGGGTCCAGGTCCCGGAGGCCGGCCCGGAGCGACAGGGTCCGATCCCCCAGGTTCGCCGCGCCGGAGGCGGAGAGGGAGGCGGAGCCCAGCCGCGCCGTCAGGGAGTCCAGGCTCGCCCATCCCCTTCGCCAGCGGAGGTCCGCCTGAAGGTCCGACAGATCGAGGCCCGCTGCGGAGAGCCTCTCCGACGCGAACCGGCCGGAGACGGAGAGGTCCTCCGCCAGCCTCAGGGTGACGGTGGCCCGGCCCGAAAGCCGGTGTTCGGCCAACGCCGGCAGCGCGGCGGCGGCGCTGGACAGGTCGGCGTTCACCACGGAGAGGATCAGCCGGGGCAGGAGCCTCCCCTCCCTCTCCGCCACCTCGCCGCGCCCGAAGAGCTTGCCGCCGAACACCTCCCCGCTGCAGGAGACCCTGGGGGCCTCCCCGGACCTCAGGCGGGCGTCCAGGGTCAGCCCCCGCACCAGGCGCCGGCCCGCCGCGGAGACTTCCGGGAGGCGCGCCGCGAGGCGCCCCTCCCACTTCTCCAGGCCTCCGGCGAGGTCGAAGCTCACCAGCCCCCCCTCGCCCTCCAGCCCCGCGTCAGGGGCCGCGATGCGCCCGATCTCCCTTAGGGAGAGGTTTCGCGCGTCGCCGCGGGCCGCAACGCGCAGCGCCTCCACCCCGCGGCTCAGGTCCGCCGAGGCCTCCAGCCGGACGGAGGACGCCGCCGTCCGGAGCTCGCCCCCCGCCACCGACAGGACCCCGCCGGCCCAGTGCCAGGGCACTCGCAGGGAGAGGGGAACGTCCGCCACCGCGCCCTTCTGGAGGGTGAGCACCCCCTCGGCGCTCACGTCCCCGGAGGCCGTCCGGACCTGAAGCCGCCCGTGCAGAAGGCCGGAGGCCGAAGGAGCGCCGTCGGGGGCCAGGGCCATGAGGGGCGCCAGCGGCAGCGCCGACAGGTCCGCCCTCAGGTCCACGTCAGGCAGGACCCTGCCCCGAACCACCCCCCGCCCCCCGCCGACGCGGAGGTCGGAGGAGAGGACCTCAAGGGGCTGGAAGCTCAGCCTCCCCCTCAACGCGACGGGCAGGTCCTCAGCCGGGTTCTCCGCCCGCGGCCTGAGGAGGGCGGCGAGGGCCAGGTCCCCCTCCTCCGTCAGGGTCAGCTCGGAGAGGTCGAGGGTCCCCTGGGGAAGGGTCAGGTGCAGGTCCCGCAGGGAGGCCCTCAGGGGATGAACGGCGGCCCGGCCCCCCTCCCCGCTGCCGGCCCAGCGTCCGGCCAGCTCCTGAAGCCCCTCTGCGTCGGCGCTGAGGCCCTGAACCTCAAGGGACCGAACCCACGGCGTCCCCCGGAGGGTCCGTTCCCAGTCCAGGCTGACGGCAGCCCGGTCCAGCGTCAGGTACGTCGCGTCCCCCGACACCAAGGCCAGGCCCCGCACCTCATAGCCCAGGCACAGGGAGCCCTCCACCCCCTCCAGCCTCAGGGCCGGCGTCATGGCGCTGCCGATCCACCGAGCCAGGGGCAGCACGAGCCAGGAGCCCGTGGGCAGCCAGAAGAGCGCCGCGGCCGTCGCCGCAGCCAGAAGGAACAGGGCCGACAGGCCCTTCAAGAACTTTATCAAGATAGAAAGACCTCGCTTCATCCCCCATGAATCCACAGCCGCACGACGGCGAACGGGCGCCGGGGACCGCCCCCCCGGCCACGAACGCGATTATAAAGGAAGCGGGAGGAAAAGTCCTGGAGGCTTTTCCCCATCTTCAAAGACCCATTCAGAAAAACGGGCAGGAAGCCTGGGCCCTTTGCCCTGCAGCCGATGAGCCGCAGGGCCTCTCTTTCAGACCCGGGGCAAAAGATGAGCCTTCGGTCCGTGTGGACGGAATTGTGGACAAGTGGACAACCCGGTGGATATTTTTCCGCGATGCGTTACGACATCGCCGTTCCGCCCCGTAATGTGGATAAGTGGACGGTGTGGAAGAAGCGACGCCGGGGAAAAAATCAAGTCTTGACTTTTTCCGATTTTGACCTCGGCGTCCGACCCTATAATCTCGCGAAAAGCACAAAAGGATTTCTACAAAATCGCAAAATATGGTATAAAGGAAGCGCTGTTTAATCTTCAAAAGTTGTTGAAAGCAATCAAGGAGCATCGAACGGAGGGTATCCTTCAGCACTTCCTTAAATTTTAAAATGGGGCTACGCCCCAATCCCCACGCGCTTCGCGCGGCCTGATGAAGTTTCAGGCACTGAAGGGAGCCTATACGGTTGACAGTTCTCAACGACTTAATCAGTGTTTTCTAAACAGCCCCGTGCGCGCCGGAGAGCGCAAGACCCCGGAGCGCGCACGACCGAACCCTTAAGGAGAAGTGCCCGTGAAAAAGACGCAGAAAAACCAGGCCCCATCAGACGTGCGGAGAATCCAGGGCGGCGCGGGGGCCCGCCGCATCTTCAGCGACGTGGAGCGTCGCTACATCGCGCCGGAGGCCCTGGCCCTGGCCTCGTCGCTCCTGGAGTCCTGGGCCGTCCCCATGGAGACGATGGAGAAGGCCCTCATACAGGCCCTCGTCCTGGGGATGGCCAGCAACTCCGCCACCGACGCCTCCACCCTTCAGAACCTGGTGGACGCCGTGTCGCTGGACCCCACCTTCAGCATCCCGCTCCTGCTGGCGCCCTCCCAGTCTCAGCCAAGCTGGGTGTGCTGATGAGCCCCGCCAGGAGGACGGCGTCCGAAAAGCGCACGGCCCAGGGGCCGGAGGCCGCCGTGGAGAAGACACCCGCGACGAAAAAGCCAGCCGCGAAGCGCACGGCCAGGAAGACGAAGGCCGCCGAAGAGACGACAGCCACGACGAAAGAGCCGACCGAAAAGCGTACGGTCAGGCGCACGAAGACGGCCACGGCGAAGGCGCCAGCCACGAAGCGCGCGGCCAGGAAGACGAAGGCAGACGCGGAGGTCGTTCCGGCAGCGAAGGCGCCAGCCGCGAAGCGCGCAGCCAGGCGCACGAAGGCCGACGCAGAGGTCGTTCCGGCGGCGAAGGCACCGGCCGCGAAGCGCGCAGCCAGGAAGACGAAGGCCGACGCAGAGGTCGTTCCGGCAGCGAAGGCGCCAGCCAGGGCGTCCCGCAGGCGCACCGGCCCCCTCAGCGCCGAGGGGCGGACGCTGATCATCGTGGAGTCCCCGGAGAAGGCCCAGACCATCAACGGCTTTCTGGGGAAGGACTACCTCGTCCGGTCCAGCAAGGGGCACATCCGGGACCTGCCCCGCAGCCGCATGGCCGTCGACATCGAGCACGACTTCAAGCCGGAGTACATCCTGGTCAAGGGCAAGGCCGCCCTGAAGAACGAGCTCCTGGCTCTGGCCCGGAGCGCCGCGAATGTCCTCCTGGCCTCGGACCCGGACCGCGAGGGGGAGGCCATCGCATGGCACCTGGCGGAGGTGCTGGGGGTGGACCTGGCCAGCCGGTGCCGGGTGCGCTTCTACGAGATCACGGCCAACGCCGTGCGGAGCGCGGTGCAGGCGCCGGACTTCATCGACCGGAACCGGGTGGACGCCCAGCAGGCCCGCCGCATCCTGGACCGGCTGGTGGGCTACACGCTGAGCCCCCTCCTCTGGAAGAAGATTCGCTACGGCCTCTCCGCGGGGCGCGTGCAGTCCGTGGCTCTGAACCTGATCTGCCAGCGGGAGCGCGAGATCCAAAAGTTCGTCCCGGACCCCTACTGGGTGGTGACGGTGCGGGCCTCCGCGCCGGGGGACCGCCTCTACGAGCTGAGGGCGGACCGGCTGGACGGGAAGTCCCTGATGAAGGGGACCCTGCCGCTCCTGGTCAAGGACGAGGCCATGGCGGACGAGATCCTGAACGAGGTGCGGAACCACCCCCTGACCGTGTCGGAGTTCCGCCTGCGTGAGAGCCCCCGGGCGGCACCGGCCCCCTTCCGCACCAGCACGCTGCAGCAGGAGGCCTCGCGGCGCCTCGGCATGGTGCCGCGGCGCACGATGCGCGTGGCCCAGGAGCTCTACGAGGGCCTGAACGTCCCCGGACGCGGCGGCGTGGGCCTCATCACCTACATGCGCACGGACAGCCTGAGGCTCTCCGAGGAGGCCCTGGCGCTCTGCCGGGACTTCATCGAGCGGACCTACGGCGCCGAGCGGCTGCCGAAGGCCCCCAACGTCTACGCAGCGCCGGGCCGCAGCCAGGACGCGCACGAGGCGATCCGCCCGACGGACGTGACCCTCACGCCGGAGTCCGTCCGGGACGCGATGTCGCCCGAACAGTTCCGCCTCTACGACATGATCTGGCGCCGGTTCACCGCGTGCCAGATGGCGCCCGCCGTCACGGCGAAGGCCACGCTGCGGGCGGAGGCCGGCCGCGTCGGGCTGAAGCAGGAGGGCGAGAGCCTGGTCTTCGACGGATGGAGCGCGGTGTGGCCCCTGGACCTGAAGGGGGAGCGCCTGGAGCCCGTCGAAGCGGGGACGACCCTGACCCCCATCGACATGACGAAGGAGCAGCGCTTCACGCGCCCGCCGGCCCGCTACTCGGAGGCCACCCTGATCAAGACGCTGGAGGAGAACGGGGTGGGGCGCCCCTCCACCTACGCAACGATCTCCGGCACGCTCGACGTGCGCGGCTACGTGGAGAAGAACGAGGAGAAGCGCTTCTGCCCCACCGCCCTGGGGATGACGGTGGACGACTTCCTGATGCGCTACTTCGACCGCAAGGACCTGTCCTCCATCGTGGACGCGGGCTTCACCGCCCAGATGGAGCGGGAGCTGGACGAGGTGGAGGAGACCCGACGCCGCTGGCTGGACGTGGTGCGGGAGTTCTGGACCGAGTTCTCCCGAACGGTGGAGGAGGCCCAGGGCGCGGAGCGCGTGCCCCTCCCGGAGCCGGAGCCCATCGGCGAGGACTGCCCCGACTGCGGGAAGCCCCTGGTGAAGAAGCGCGGGCGATTCGGGGAGTTCATCGCCTGCAGCGGCTACCCGGAGTGCCGCTACACCCGCGCCATCCTGAAGACCATCGGCGTGTCGTGCCCCAAGTGCGGCGCGGAGCAGGGCGGCACAGTGGTGAAGCGGCGCAGCCGGACCGGCAGGACCTTCTACGGCTGCTCCCGATACCCCGACTGCGACTACACCTCCTGGAACCAGCCGACGGGCGACCGGTGCCCGGAGTGCGGGGCGGACCTCTACCGGCGCGGGCGGACCCGCTTCTGCACCCAGTGCGGCCACAAGGCCGCGGACGACGCGCCCTCCGACGAGTGACGGGACCGAACCGCGCGATGGACGAAAAGGAAGGAGGCCCCATGGACACAGCGTTCACCGTCATCGGCGGCGGGCTCGCGGGATGTGAGGCGGCGTGGCAGCTGGCCCGGCGCGGCCTGCCCGTGCGCCTGTTCGAGATGCGGCCCCTGGCCACGACGCCGGCCCACAGCACGGACCGGCTGGCGGAGGTGGTGTGCAGCAACTCCTTCGGGGCGGACCGGGGTCGAGAGCGCCCCTCGGCGGGGGGCATCCTGAAGGACGAGCTGGCCCTGGGGGGCTCCCTGATCCTGGAGTGCGCCGAGGCCTGCCGCGTGCCCGCGGGCGGAGCGCTGGCCGTGGACCGGGAGCGCTTCTCGGCCCTGGTCACGGAACGGATCGCCGCCCGCCCGGAGATCCAGTTGGTCCGACGGGAGATCACGTCCCTGCCGGAGGGCCCGGCGATCCTCGCCACGGGCCCCCTCACCTCCGCCCCCCTGGCGGACGCCCTGGCCGCGGCGCTGGGCCGCGGGTACGTGGCCTTCTTCGACGCGGCGGCCCCCATCGTCACCCGCGACTCCATCGACATGGAGAGGGCCTACGTCGCGGGGCGGTGGGGCGGGAGCGGGGACTACATCAACTGCCCCATGACGCGGGAGGAGTACCTGGCCTTCCACGACGCGCTGGTCCACGCGGAGCGCGCGCTGCCCCACGACTTCGAGCGGGGGATGTACTTCGAGGGCTGCATCCCCGTCGAGGCGCTGGCGGAGCGGGGCACGGACACCCTGCGCTTCGGCCCCCTCCGTCCGGTGGGGCTGGAGGACCCCCGCCCGGGGCGCGGCGGCCGGGCCTGGGCCGTCGTGCAGCTGCGGCAGGACGACGCCGCGGGGACGCTCTTCAACCTCGTGGGGTTCCAGACCGGGCTGAAGTGGGGGGAGCAGCGGCGCGTGTTCTCCATGATCCCCGGCCTCGAGCGCGCCGAGTTCGTGCGCTTTGGGGTGATGCACCGCAACACCTCCGTCTGCGCGCCCGCCGTGCTGGACCCGTGGCTGCGCCCCGCGCCCACGGGACGCCGTGACCTGTTCCTGGCGGGACAGATCACGGGGGTGGAGGGCTACATGGAGAGCACGGCCATGGGGCTCGCGGCCGGCCTCCACGCCGCCTGCCTGGCGACGGGGCGTCCCCTGCCCAGCTGGCCCGACGAGACGGTCGTCGGGTCCCTGATGCGCTACCTCCGAACCGCGGACCCGGAGCGCTTCCAGCCCATGAACGCCAACCTGGGCATCCTCCCGCCGCTGGAGGGCCGGATACGGGACAAAAAGCTTCGCGCCGCGGCCTGTCGCGACCGCGCCCTGGCCGCCGCCGAGGGCTTCTGGAGGGCCCAGGGCGTCCCCGCGCCTTGACGGCGGAGAGGCCCTGGGACCGGACTTTCAAGGCCTGACCCCGGACGGGGGGACGACGAAGGGCGCGGCGGTCCAAACCGGACCGCCGCGCCCTTTTCTGCGCCCTATCCCTAGCGGAACGACACGACGGTGACGCCGAAGCCGCCCTCCCCTTCGCCTCCGAGGCGAAAGTCTTTGACGTACTTCAGCCGGGAGCAGAGCGCGTGGACCTCCCGGCGCAGGATGCCCTCACCCCGCCCGTGGATGACCGTGACGCTCGTGTGGTTGGCGCGGTAGGCGCGGTCCAGGTAGCCTTCCACCAAGGGCATGGCCGTCCCCACGTCCATGCCCCGCACCATGATGGAGCTGGGGACCGTCTCCGCCCGGGACATGGCCTCGGCGTTGGGAGGCGGCACGGCGACCCTGGCCTTCTTCTCCGTCGGGGCCAGCTGCTCCAGGGGGACCTCCACGCGCATGGGACCCGCCATCAGCGCTGCGCGGCCGTTCTTCACGGACTCCACCACGCCCACGATGCCGCTGCCCGCCACCTGGACCGTGACGCCCGGCTCCACGGAAAAGGACGCGGGACGGCTCGCGATCTCCCGCTCCACGCGCCTGTCGCGGCGCCGGTCGATGCCGCTCCGTATCCTCCGTATCTCCTGCCGGCGCCCCTCCAGCCCCTGACTTGCCCTCATCTTCACCGTCTCCTCCAGGTCGCGGATCATGCCTTTCGACGCCGCCTCCGCTCGGCTAAGCAGCTGCTCCGCCCGGCGGTCCGCCGCCTCCATGATGCTGTCCCGCTGGCCGTCGATCTCCCGCACCCGGTCCTGATAGGCCTGCCGCAGGCGCTCCGTCTCCCGAACGGTCTCCTGGAAGCTCCGCTCCGCCTGGTCCAGCGCCGCCCGCCGCTCCACCAGCTCCCCCATCAACTCCTCCGCCGAGACCCCGCGGGCTGCCAGCTCTCCCTGAGCCCGATTCAGGACCTCCTCCGGCATCCCGTAGCGACGGGCGATGGCCAGGGCGTTGCTCTTGCCGGGAACGCCCATGAGGAGCCGGTAGGTCGGGGCCAGGCGCTCCGCGTCGAACTCCATGCTGGCCGTCTCCACTCCGGGCGTCGTCAGGGCATACTGCTTGATGGGGTTGTGGTGCGTGGTAGCCAGGGTCGTGCAGCCGCGGCCCCGCAGGGTCTCCAGGATGGCCGTCCCCAGGGCCGCCCCCTCCTGGGGGTCCGTCCCCGCCCCCAGCTCGTCCAGCAGCACGACGGACTGGCGCGTGGCGTCCCGCAGGATGCCCACGATCTTCCTCAGGTGGGCGCTGAAGGTGGAGAGGTTCTGCTCGATGCTCTGCTCGTCGCCGATGTCGGCGAAGACGGCGTCGAAGCTGCCGATCCGGGTGCCGTCCCGGGCGGGTACCGGCAGACCGCACCAGGCCATCAGCAGGAGCACCCCCACGGTCTTGAGGACCACCGTCTTGCCTCCCGTGTTGGGCCCGGTCACCACCAGGGTGGAGAACCCCTCGTCCTCCCCGCAGGACACGTCCACGGGCACGGCCGCGTCCTTCAGCATGGGGTGCCGCGCCCCCACCAGGCGAAGGCCGCGCTTCCGGCTCAGCGCCGGGACGATCCAGCCCCGACCGCGCACCAGCCCGTCGCAGGCCGTCATCAGGTCCAGCTCCCCCAGCACGCGCTCCGCCGCGTCCAGGGCCCCTGCGCGGGCCAGGACCTTCCGCGTCAGGTCCAGCAGGATCAGCTGTTCCTCGTCGCGCTCCTCGTGGGTCCGCATCAGGAGGCCGTTGTTGATGGAGGAGAGCATCCGGGGCTCCATGTAGACGGAGTTTCCGGAGCTGGAGCGCTCCACGGCAAGCCCGGGGAAGCGGTTGACGTACTCCTGCCGCACCAGGAGCAGGAAGCGCCCGTCCCGCCAGGCCAACGTCCGCTCCTGGAGCATGTTCAGGACGTTGGGGTCGTTCAGCAGCCGCTCCGCCGTGCGCCGCCCGGACCGCTTCAGGGATTCGAGCGCCTCCCGGATCTGAGCCAGCTTCGGGCTGGCCCGGTCCGCCAGGCGCCCCGTGTCCTCCACCACGGAGAGGGCCTCGATCTCCGGGGCGAAGTCCCTCAGCCTTCGGCGCAGCGCCTCGAGGGCGGGGTTCGGGGCGTCCGCCAGGCCGTCCCGCACGCGCTTCGCCGCGCCCATCAGAGCGCGCACCATCAGGAGCTCGCCGCCCGACAGGATGCCGCTGCGCCTGGCCCCTTCGAAGAGGGGGGTGACGGCGGGCAGGTCCGCACTCCACTGGGGGGCCCCCTGGGCGTCCAGCAGGTCCTGCCACTCCTTCAGCAGGTCCGCGCGGCGGCTGAGGTGGGCGAAGTCCTCCGCCGGGGCCAGCCGATCGAGGGCGAGGGCCCCCAGCTCTCCCCCCAGCCGTTCCCTCAGGGGCGACAGGGCCTTGCGGAACTCCAGGAGCTCCAGGACGGAGGGGTCCGCGCGCATCAGTGGCTCACATCCGGCGAGGCGGGAACGGCCAGCACGTCCTCCGACCGAACCACCCCCTCGCCCTGCGAGGCCGGGGGCAGCGCCAGGGCGGAGACCCCGGCGGAGAGGGCCCCGGACCGCAGATTCTCGAGGTCCAGCAGTCCCTGCCCCTCGAGGAAGCGCACCGCAGGCGGCCAGGCTGCGGCCGCTATGCGCATGGCGCGGCTCTCCGCCATCCAGCCGGTGGGGACGACGGCGGAGAACATCGTCAGCAGGCCGTAGACGAAGAGGAGGACGCAGAAGGTCTTGACCGCGCCCATGGCGAGCCCCAGCACGTGGTCCGGCAGCGACAGGTTGGCCGCCGCGATCAGCATGGAGAAGAGCTCCGCCAGGGCGGCGAAGAGGATGGAGATCGCGAAGAAGATGGCGACGGCGCAGCCCAGCCCCGTCAGCCGAAGGTCCCAGGAGGGGAAGTGCCTCAGCACAAACTCCGCGGCGGGGCCCGACAGGGTCCAGGCGGCCACCGCGCTGACGACGGACCCAACGAGGCTCAGGACTTCGCCCAGGAAGCCGCGCAGCGCCCCGCGCACCAAGAAGAAGGCCAGGAGGCACGCAGCCAGCACGTCGACGATCAAAGCAAGACTCATGAAAATTTCTCCTTAAATTTCTGTGGTTTTGTATACCCGATCGGGGGCCGTCAGGCCTTTCCCGGCGCGCTGGCGTGCTCCACCCGATTGCGCCCGTTCCTCTTGGCGGTATAGAGCGCGTTGTCCGCACGCTCCACCAGGGTCTCCGGCGTGTCCTCCCGGTTCAGCTCGGCCACCCCCAGGGAGATCGTCACCTGCTTCCCCTCCCCAAGGCTGCGGGATCGGAACTCGCAGGTACTGCGGATGCGCTCGGCGATGGCGACGGCGGTCATCATGGACGCGCCGTCCAGGACGGCGCAGAACTCTTCCCCGCCGTAGCGCGCGGCAATGTCGTACTCCCGGAGGGAGCCCTTCAGTATCTCCGCTATCAGGATCAGCGCGCCGTCCCCCTCCTGATGGCCCCAGGTGTCGTTGAAGGCCTTGAAGTGGTCGATGTCCATCATGATGAAGGACAGGGGGCGGTTCATGGAACGGGCGTTCGCGATGCGCTCGGCCAGCGAGTACTTCAGGAAGGCGTGGTTGTACAGGCCCGTCATGGCGTCCCTCTGGCTGAGCTCCCGATAGTAGCTGCTCTGGGCCTGAAGCCGGGTGTAGTCGTGGAAGCGCGTCCGCGTCTCGTAGAGCGGGATGCAGGTGACGCCCAGCAGCAGGATCAGGAAGAGGACCATGCTGACCATGCCCATGAAGAAGGCCCCGCCCAGGGACAGGAAGGTGTAGCAGAAGAGGCCCATGAAGGACAGGATGAAGGCGAGGTTGACGGTGATGAAGGTCAGCAGGTAGAAGTCCCGCCGCCCCATGCGGTACATGTGGAACGCCAGGTTCAGGAAGCCCGCGACGTTGACCAGGAAGGCCAGGAGGATCGCCGTCAGGAGCAGGTCCGGCCGGTCCGTCTGGCTCAGCAGCGTCACGAAGAGGCCCAGCAGGACCTGCGCTCCCGTCATAGGGCTGCCTCCCCGGTCGCGCCCTCCGAGGGAGTAGAACACCGCGTGGTTGAGCATGGACCAGACGACGTTCAGGACGCCGTAGAAAAGCCAGGTGAGGAAGTAGGTCAGGCTCATCGGCAGGTCGAAGTAGAGGCCGGGGTAGCGGTTGAAGAACAGGATGAAGAAGAAGAACGCGACCTGCCCGACGATGGCGCTGCGGTAGAACGGGCTGCCCGTGGAGAGGTAGAACAGGAGGTAGGCCAGGATGAAGCCCAAAAGAGAGCAGATGAAGAGGGTGTGGAACGAGAAGGCCTCCATCTGCCGCGCCATGAACTGGTCCTGGTCCAGGATGTGCAGGTAGGCGTTCAGCGGCAGGGTGTTCCGGATGCGCAGGTAGACGTAGCGGCCCGGCCGTGCGTCAAAGAAACAGGGCATGAGGAAGACCGGGTGCGTGCTGCGGACAGCGCCGATCCCCTCAAGGGGCCTGCCGCTCCAGGAGGCCCAGAGCATGAGGCGGTCCGACGCCACCGGGTCCGGAACGAAACACTCCACCCGCGTGACCTGGACGGTGGACAGCATGGCCACCTGGCTGCGGCGCAGAAACGGCCCTCCGCCGTTCTGGACGAACTGCGCGACGGGGATCCGAAACCACCGCTCGCCGTTGAACGACGCCATCCGCATCATGCCGTCCTGCATGGGGACGAAAGCCTTCGACATCAGGGCCGCGACCCGGCGCGCCCTCCCCTCCGCCATCTCCCCGTCAAGCGACGGCAGCTCGGCGGACGCGGGCAGCTCCTCGATCGCCGCAAGGCGATACTGCCCCCAGTCCTCGCCCGCCTGGTACGCCATGCGCATCACGAACAAAAGGAAGACGACGATCAGAAGGAACCCAAACCACCATCGCAGCCTCTTCAACTTATCCCTGTCCTTTCCGCAGGCCGTTATCTGCATCAATAAAAAAGGCACACCAGGCAAAACGGGCGGACCATGCAGGACAGCCGCAGGGGACCTCCGCCGCAGATGGACCGTGACTAATAATGATACTTCCCACCCACAGAAATTTAAAGGGCCCGCCGATGGGCCAGGGGCCGGGAAAAAAGGCACCCGAAAGGCCATGAATAATGTATTTACACTATTTAAGCTCATCTGAGGGGTGAAAAAATAAGGCCGTTCAACCCATAAAACAATATCCCTTACTCCCGCCGCTTCAGGGCCCTGGGACACCCAACCGATGCGCCCATCGGGCAACGTGCGCAGGTCCTGTGCCCCGTGCTTCAAGGACGCTCCCCTTTCCATCCGCTCCCCTTCCCCTCGCACGGCGGCCGGACGCGGGAGCGAATGCCGGCGTTTGCCCGAAGCACGGCACCCGTGCAAACCCCTCACGAAAATGCTAGAATGATACTCATCCGCCCCAACAAAGCCCGGCGGAGGCTCCATCGGGCAGGCGAACAAACTGTGGGCGGTCGTTCAAAAAAGCGCTGGGCAGTCGTTCAAAGGCGCCGGGCGCTGGACGTCCGCCCCGGAGGCATATGGGGCGGGAAGGGTAAGTTCAATCGTTTTTTTAATCAGGAGGCGTTTTGCAGTGAAGAAATTTGCATTGGCGTGTCTTTGTGCTCTGCTCTTTGGAAGCTGTGCCTTTGGCGACGACAAGCCCCTGGTCGTGGGCTTCGCCCAGATCGGGGCGGAGAGCGGCTGGCGCACGGCGGAGACCGACTCCGTGCTCTCCGCAGCCAGGGAGATGGGGATCGACCTCAAGTTCAGCGACGCCCAGCAGAAGCAGGAAAACCAGATCAAGGCCATCCGTTCCTTCATCGCTCAGGGCGTGGACGGAATCCTTCTCGCGCCCGTCGTCGAGACCGGCTGGGAGCCCGTCCTGGGCGAGGCGAAGAAGGCCGGCATCCCCGTGATCCTCCTGGATCGCGGCATCGTCACGGACGACGACTCCCTTTACGTCTGCAAGATCACGTCGGACTTCGTCTTCGAGGGACGGGAGGCCGCCAAGTGGGTCGCCAAAGAATTGAACGGAAAGGGCAACGTGGTCCAGCTTCAGGGGACCCCCGGCGCCTCCGCCGCCCTGGAGCGGCAGAAGGGGTTCGAGGAGGAGCTCGCCCAGCACCCCGACATCAAGATCCTGGAGTCCCAGACCGGCGACTTCACGATGGAGCTCGGCAAGCAGGTCATGGAGGCGTTCCTGAAGAAGCACGGGAAGGATATCCAGGTGGTCTACGCCCACAACGACGACATGGGGCTGGGGGCCGTTCAGGCCATACGCGAGGCGGGATTCAAGCCCGGAACGGACATCAAGGTCATCACGATCGACGCGACCAGACACGCCTTTCAGGCGATGGTCGACGGGGACATCAACGCGGTCGTGGAGTGCAACCCGCTGCTTGGCCCCCTGGCCTTCGAAACCCTGAAGAAGGCCATCGCCGGCATGACGCTGGAGAAGTGGATCGTCCAGAAGGACGAGCTGTTCGAGATGGCCCAGGCCGCGGAGCTGATCGGGCTTCGCAAGTACTAGGGGAACACTTGAGACAGCGCTTCCCCGGCCCGGAGGGCTTCCGGAGCCTCCGCCCTTCCGGGGACGTGTCGGAGAGGGGTATTTTTTGGGGCAGGTGATATGAAGTGGTATCAGAAGGAGCCGTCCTGCTGGAGGCATCGAACGTCTGTCTCTCCTTTCCTGGAGTGAAGGCCCTCGACCACGTTGACTTCACGCTCCGGCGCGGGGAGGTCCACGCCCTCATGGGGCAGAACGGGGCTGGAAAATCGACCCTGATCAAGGTCCTCTCCGGCGTCTCTCGTCGCGATGAGGGGTCCCTGCGCTTCAAGGGTCGGGAGGTCGCCTTCGGGACGCCCCTCGACGCGCAGAGGGCCGGCATCGCGACGGTGCATCAGGAGGTCAACCTGATCCCCACGCTCTCCGTGGCCGAGAACCTCTTTCTCGGCGCGTTCCCCAGGCGGGGGCTCCACCGGATCGACTGGGCCAGGATGTTTCGGGAGTCGGAGGAGCTCCTGGCCCGGCTGAACCTTCGGATCGACGTGAGCGAACGACTGGAGAGCTACTCCATAGCGGTCTGGCAGCTCGTGGCCATCGCGCGCGCCCTTCGGATGTCCTCGGACGTCCTGATCCTCGACGAGCCGACGTCGAGCCTCGACGCGGAGGAGACGGCCCTCCTCTTTGACGTGATGCGGGACCTGAAGCGAAAGGGGCTGGGCATCCTCTTCGTCACCCACTTCCTGGAGCAGATGTACGAGGTCGCCGACCGCGTCACGGTGCTGCGCAACGGGTGTCGGGTCGGGGAGTACGAGGTCGCCGACCTGCCCCGCATCGACCTGGTCACGGCCATGGTGGGGCGGCAGGTGGAGGAGGGGACCGGGGCGCGCCGGACCGAAAAGGGCCGGGGAGGGGCCACTCCCTTCCTCGACGTTCGGGGAGCGGGCCGCAGCGGGGCGATCGAGCCGCTGGACCTCTCCATCGGCCGGGGGGAGGTCGTCGGCCTCGCCGGCCTCCTGGGGTCGGGCAGGAGCGAGGCGGCGCGGATGATCTTCGGGGCCGACCCGGCGGACCGCGGAGAGTTCCTCGTGGAGGGACGGCGGGAGAGGATCGCCTCCCCCGCCGACGCGATCGCCCTGGGGTTCGGCTTCTGTCCGGAGGACCGGAAGGCGGACGGGATCGTCGGCAAGCTCTCGGTCCGGGAGAACATCATCCTGGTGCTGCAGACGAGCCGCGGCTGGATCAGGCTCCTGAGGCGCGCCGAGCAGGAGCGGATCGCGGACCGATTCATCCAGGCGCTGCAGATCAAGACCCCCGGCGCCGAACAGGCGGTCGAGAAGCTCTCCGGAGGGAACCAGCAGAAGGTCGTCATCGCCCGCTGGCTGGCCTCGAACCTGAGGCTCCTGATCCTCGACGAGCCGACCCGCGGCATCGACGTCGCGGCGAAGTTCGAGATCCAGAAGCTGATCCTGTCCCTGGCGGACGACGGCCTGGCCGTGCTCTTCATCTCCTCGGAGCTGGACGAGACGGTCCGCTGCTGCGAGCGCGTCGCCGTCCTTCGGGACCGGCGCAAGGTGGAGGAGCTGTCGAACGCCGACGTCAACCGGGAGAGGATCCTGCAGGCCATCGCCAACGCCTGAGGAAGCGCCCTGCCTTGCAGGCAGGCCATTGATTGATTGAAGCTTGAAGGGAGAGTCGTCGTGCTGAAGCCATTGGGGAACCGAACGTCGCGGCCCTACCTCTGGGCCCTGTCGTTCTGGCTCCTGCTCCTGATCTTCAACCTGTTCTTCACGGAGAACTTCTGGACCATCGAGGTCCGGGACGGGCACCTCTACGGCAGCCTCCTGGACGTCCTACGTCGAGCGGCGCCCACGGTCCTGCTCTCCATGGGGATGACCCTGGTCGTCGCCACGGGAGGCATCGACCTCTCCGTGGGGGCCGTCATCGCCATCGCGGGGTCGGCGGCCGCCCTTTTGGCCCGCGCCCACTGCCCCCTGCTCCTGGTCGTCGCCGCTCCGCTGGCCCTTGCGGCCGTCGCTGGGCTCTGGAACGGGCTCCTCGTGACGCGCCTCGGCATCCAGCCCTTCGTGGCGACGCTGATCCTCATGGTGTCGGGGCGCGGCATCGCCCAGCTGCTCTGCGGGGGGCAGATCGTCCGCTTCTCGTACCCCGCCTTCGAGTTCCTCTCGTCGGGGTTCCTCCTGGGCCTCCCGTTCTCCCTCTACGTGACCGCGCTCCTCTGCATCGGGTCGGGCCTCGCAGCGCGCAGGACGGCCCTCGGGCTCTTCGTCGAGGCGATCGGGGTCAACCCCTCCGCCAGCCGCTACGCGGGCGTCAACGCCTCGGCGGTCAAGGTTCTCGTCTACGTCCTCTCGGCCCTCTGCGCGGGCGTCGCCGGCCTGCTCCTGACGACGGAGATCCGGGCGGCGGACGCCAACAACGTCGGCCTGAACCTGGAGCTGGACGCGATCCTGGCCACGGTCATCGGGGGGACGCCGATGACCGGCGGACGATTCTGCCTCCTGGGCTCCATCATCGGAGCGCTCATCATCCAGACCCTGACCACGACGATCCTCGCCCAGGGCGTGCTCCGGCCGGCGACGCTGGTGGTCAAAGCGCTGGTCGTCATCCTGATCAGCCTCATGCAGTCACCTTCGGTGCGCGCCGGCATGGCGCGGATGAGGGCCGCGCTGTGAGGCCCCTTTGCGGACGGAGGCCGGGACGGCTGAGGGTCCGCCACATCCCGCTGCTGGCCACCCTGTCGGTCTTCCTGCTACTCTTTACGGCGGCCTCCCTGCGGTTTCCCGGCTTCTTCTCCCTGAGGGTGTTCGTGAACCTCCTCATCGACAACGCCTTCCTGGGCGTCATCGCGGTGGGCATGACGTTCGTCATCCTGTCGGGCGGCATCGACCTCTCCGTGGGGTCCGTCGTGGCCTGCACCGGGGTCCTGATGGCCAGGCTCGTGTCCGTCCACGGGCTGAACCCCTTCCTCGTGATGGGGCTCGTCCTCGTCCTCGGCACGGCCTTCGGGGCCCTGATGGGCGTCCTGATCGCCTGCTGCGACCTCCCGCCCTTCATCGTGACCCTGGGCGGCATGTTCTTCCTGCGCGGCGCCGCCCAGATGATCAGCCTGGAGTCCATCCCGCTGAAGTCCCCGCCCCTGGCGGCGATGGCCTCCTTCGGCATCCCCCTGACGGAGCGGGTTGACCTGCCCTTCGTGGCGCTCGTCTTCCTGGGGGTCGCCGCGGCCGCCACCTGGGTCGCCCAATCGACGGCCTTCGGCAGGAACGTCTACGCGATAGGGGGCGGCGAGACCTCGGCCGCCATGATGGGGCTACCCGTCCGCTCCTGCAAGGTTCAGGTGTACGCCCTGTCCGGCTTCTTCGCCTCGCTGGGAGGAATCCTGTACAGCCTCTACACGTTTTCGGGCTACGCCCTGGCCGGCATCGGGCTCGAGCTGGACGCCATCGCCTCGGTCGTGATCGGGGGCACGCTCCTGTCGGGCGGGGTCGGCTATCTCCCCGGCACCATCGTCGGGGTCCTGATCCAAGGGGTGATCCAGTCGTTCATCAGCTTCGAGGGAACCCTCAATTCCTGGTGGACGAAGATCGTGGTGGGGGCGCTCCTCTTCCTGTTCATCCTCCTCCAGACCTGGGTGGTGCGGTCGGCGCGCTTCGCCGTCCCCGCCACGAAGAGCCCTCCGGAGGCCGCCAGGTAGAGCGACCTCCGGAGGATCGGCCTCAACTTTTGGGGATCGGGACCGTCCAGCCGAAGGGGTCGGGCCGGCTGCCCCACTGGAGGCCCGTCAGCTCGTCGTAGAGCCTTCGGGAGGTGGGGCCGATCTCCGTGCCGTTGACGACGTAGCTCTTCCCCCCGTAGGACAGCTCTCCGATGGGGGAGATCACGGCCGCGGTGCCCGTGCCCCAGGCCTCCTCCAGCGTCCCGTCCTCCGCGGCCCGCGTCAGCTCGTCGACGCCGACCTTCCGCTCCTCCACCGCCATGCCCCAGCTCCGCATCATCTCGATGCAGGACTTTCGCGTGATACCCGGAAGGATGGACCCGTCGGCCAGGGAGGGGGTGACGACCCGTTCCCCGATCTTGAACATGACGTTCATCGCGCCGACCTCCTCCACGTACCTGCGCTCCACGCCGTCGAGCCACAACACCTGAGCGTAGCCCTTCTCCATGGCCCGATCCCCCGCCCGGTTGCTCGCCGCGTAGTTCCCTCCGCACTTCGTGTAGCCCGTGCCGCCCCGCACCGCCCGGACGTCCTCCGTCTCGATCATGATTCGGACGGGCTTCAGGCCGTCGGGGAAGTAGCTGCCCACCGGCGACAGGATGATGGCGAACGTCGCCCGGTGAATGCCGTGCAGCGCCAGCGCGGGGTCCGTCGCGAAGACGAAGGGGCGGATGTAGAGCGACGTGCCGGGGTCCGACGGCACCCAGGACTGATCCGTCCTGACGATCTCCCTGATGGCCTCCACCGTGTCCTCCGGGTTCAGCCGAGGCAGGCCGATGCGCTCGCAGGAGAGGTTGAGGCGCAAGGCGTTCTCCATGGGCCGAAACAGCTGCACGACGCCGTCAGCGCGGCGGTAGGCCTTCAGCCCTTCAAAGACCTCCGCGCCGTAGTGGAGGACGCTGGCCGCGGGCGACAGGACGATGGGGCCGAAGGGGACGATGCGCGGCCCGTGCCACCCCTCCGCGTCGCCGTAGTCCATCAAAAACATGTGGTCCGTAAAGACGGTCCCCCAGCCCAGCTCCTTCGTCGGGGGCAGCTTCCCCGGACGCTCGTTCCTCGTAAACGCAATCCTCATCGTCATGACCTCCAGACCAACGACGGCCCCCGGCCGCTAGCGGACCTCCAGCGCGTGCGCCATGTTCGCGCGCACGTCGTCGCAGCAACCCTTGAACTCCGCCAACTCCTCCGCCGACATGGGGACCTCCACCACCTGCTCCGCGCCGCCTGCACCCACCACGGCGGGCACGCCAATGAAGATCCCGCTCTCCCCGTACTCGCCCTCGAGGCGCGTCGTGACGGGCAGGATCTGCTTCTCGTCCAGCAGGACGACACTCGCCATGCGCGCCGCCGTGGAGCAGATGCCGTACTCGGTGCACTGCTTGCCGCTGAACACCACCCAGCCCGCGTCCCGTGCCTCCTTGCGGATGGCCTCGCGGTCGAAGCGGAAGCGCTCGTCCGTCCTCTCCCACTCCGCGAGGGGCCTGCCGCCGAAGGACACCGAGGACCAGGGCACCATCTGGGACGCGCCGTGCTCCCCCATGACGTAGGCGCAGATGGACTTGTGGTCCACCCCCGTCTGACGCGCCAGGGCGGACCGCAGGCGCGCGGTGTCGAGGCCCGTTCCCGTGCCGAACACGCGGCCCCGCGGCAGCCCCGACAGCTCCGCGAAGCGCCAGGCCACCACGTCGCAGGGGTTCGTGACGTTGATCACGACCCCGTCAAAACCGGACTCCATGACCCGATCCACGTAGCCGTTGACGGCCCGGATGGTGAAGTCCATCTCCTCGAGACGGCTCTTGTTGCCCGTGGCCAGCAGTTGGATGTGCCCCGCGCTGTTCACCAGCACGTCGCAGTCCTTCAGGTCCGGGAAGTCCCCGGAGCGCACCTCGACGCGGTGCGGCAGGTAACAGACGGAGTCCATAACGTCCTGGGCCTCGCAGTCCGCCTTCTTCCTCTCCCGGTCCACCAGGATGATCTCGTCCGCGATGCCCTGCACCGCAAGGCTGTAGGCGACGTGCGCCCCAACATGCCCAATGCCGATGATGCCGACCGTCCTCTTCTTCCCCTGCATACTCGATTCACTCCCCGTCCGTCCAAAAAGCCAACGCCGGTTGACTTAAGAAGCTGCCGCACGTCCCCGAACCCATCCGGGGGCGGCGGCACCGATAAGACCATGCCGCCGTCCCCGCGTGGGGAACCAGCCGGCGCGTTCAGCGCCTTTCTCTCTCGCTGCGCCCGAGGGTCAGGACCATTCGGAGCAACGCCCCTCCGTTCTTCGCCACGGCCGTCCAGACTGCTGCGACCAGGAACACGAACGCCCCCAGGCTCAGCAGGAGCCTCCCATACTTTCTCGGGTTGCTGTCGAAGTACTGCAGCATCCGGTCCGCGTACGCCGACCGAACCTCCTCCTCCGGGACGCCGCGCGCGGCGGCCTGCAGCGAAAAGTACGTCTCGACGCGCGTCCCCTCGTAGGGAGAGACCAAGACGAAGAACTCGGTGGCCGGTCCCTCCTTCCGCCTGTGGAGGCTCTTGACCAGGACCAGCTTGTCCTCCATCCGGATCGTGTAGAAGTACGACGCGCTGTTCTTCTTGTCCCTTGGGAAGTGCACGCCCGTATCCTCCAGCGCAGCGGTGACGCGCGCGTACTTCGCCTTCGTGGCGTTCAGGACCTTCAGGTCGACGATTTCGGGGATGCCGTGGGACGCCACATCCCAGCAGATGACCCCGCCTGCAAAGATCACAGCGAGCCCCACGATGAACGAAAAGGCCTGCAACGCCATCAAGAGTTTCCTGACCACTGAAAACACCCACCCATCTTCAAAATATAGATCGCAAAACCCTTTCGCGCCGAGACGCCCCCTCCCCGCGCGCTTTGACGACGCTCCCACCTCGTCTCAGGTGCCATCGGTCCATTATATAGTATTTTCGCCCCCGACCCGACGCCCCGCGCCCCGTGCCGGCGCCCTTTTGAATTCAACCGGCGCTTCCCGATGATATAATACGTGGAATTCCGGGCGGGACGCCCGGCGGATCTTCGACGGACGGGAGTTTTCGATCATGACCAACGAGGACAGAGGGGCCGCGCGACGCGCGCTCTCCGACACGCTGCCGGTCGTCGCCGGCTACATCGTCCTGGGGGCCGGGTTCGGCGTGCTGCTCAGCACGAGGGGGTACGGTGCGCTGTGGGCCCTGGCCATGGGGCTCGTCGTCTACTCCGGCTCCATGCAGTTCGTGGACCTCGAACTGATGGCGGGGGGCGCGTCCCTTCCGACGACGGCCCTCACCGCCCTCATGGTCAGCGCCCGCCACCTCTTCTACGGCATCTCCATGGTGGACCGCTACCGGGGCGCGGGCTGGAGGAAGCCCTACCTGATCTACGCCCTGACGGACGAGACGTGGTCCCTGGCGTGCAGCGCGGAAGACCAGCCCGGCTTTCGCCGCTACTGCTTCCTCGTGTCGCTGTTCAACCACGCGGCTTGGCTCACCGGCACGACGCTGGGCGCCCTCCTGGGGCCCTTCATCCCCTTCGACACGAAAGGGATCGACTTCGCCCTCACCGCGCTCTTCGTGACCCTCTGCGTCGAGCAGCAGCTGACCGCCCGCCGCCGTTCCCCCGCCCTCGTGGGCCTCGCGTCGTCCCTCGTCTGCCTGGCGGCCTTCGGCCCGGACCATTTTCTGATCCCGACGATGCTCTCCATCTCAGCGGCCCTGCTGCTCCTGCGCGGGAGGCTGGAGGAAGGCGATGACTGAGCTGTTTTGCGGCCCCCACGCGCACGACGCCCTCATCGTCCTCGTCAGCGGCGCCGTGACGCTGGCGCTGAGGTTCCTGCCCTTCCTCACCTTCGGGCGCAGGACGCCCGCCATCGTCGCGTACCTGGGACGGGTCCTGCCCGGAGCCATCATGCCCATGCTGGCGGTCTACTGCCTTCGGAACGTAAACCTGACCGCCGCGCCCTACGGCGCGCCGGAGTTCCTCGCCTGCGCCGTGGCCGCCCTCCTGCACGTCCGGCTGCGCAGCCTGCTCCTCAGCGTCCTCTGCGGCACGGCCTGCTACATGCTCCTGGTGCAGACGGCGTTCTAGCGGCGCCAGCCCGGCCGCCGACATCTAAAAGCGCAGCACGCGCCCGGCCCGCTCGCCCGTGAGGCGTCCCCGGTGCGCCGCCAGCCGTCCGGCAACCCACACGGACTCGATGCCGACCGGAGGGTCCGTGGGGTGCTCGTAGTCGTTGCCGTCCGCGATGGTTCCGGGGTCGAAGAGCACCATGTCCGCGTCCATGCCCGGCCGCAGGAGGCCCTTGCGCGTCAGCCCAAGCCGCGACGCGGGCAGGGACGTCATCCTGCGGACTCCCTCTTCCATGGAAAACAGCTTCAGGTCCCGCGCGTAGCGCCCCAGGACCCGGGGGAAGGTCCCGCAATAGCGCGGGTGGACGAACTCACCCCGAAGCGCGATGCCGCCATCGGACCCCACCATCACCAGCGGGTTCACCATGACGTTCCGAACGTCCTGCTCCGTCATCGTGAAGTAGACGCCCTGATCGCACCCCCGATTCTTCAAAATGACCTCCAGCAGCGCGTCCACTGCGTCGGTCCCCATGTCCTTCGCCACGGCCTCCAGGTTCATCCCCGTGTACTGCGGCGTCCCGGGCAGCTGTCCGAGGACGATCCCCCGCGGCCCGTCCCCGTGCTCCATGCACTTCTGCCAGCGCTCGGACGCGGCCATCTCGTCGTGCAGCGGCCTGCGGCGCACGGGGTCCGACAGGAGCTCCACGATGCCCGCCACGCCGCCCTCGTGCACCCACTTCGGCATGAGCGAGCGCATGGTGGAGCTGGCGGCCGTGTAAGGGTACTGGTCCACCGTGACGTCGATGCCCTCCGCTCTGGCCCTCTCGATGATGCCGAAGAGGTGTGCCGCCATGCCGGGCCGGTCCCCTTCCCGCGCCTTGAGGTGCACCACCTGGACGGGGATGCGGTTCACCCGCCCCACGTTGATGGTGGCCTCCACGCACTCCGGCGACCTGTCGGCCTGATTTCGCATGTGGGAGAGGTAGAGCCCCCGGCGCTTCGCGAGGCCGCCCGCCACGAACTCCAGCTCCGCGTCCGAGGAGTAGATCCCCGGCGGGTAGGCCAGGCCGCTGGTCAGCCCGAACGCCCCCTCCTCCATGCCCTGCTCCACCAGCTCCCGCATCCGGCACAGCTCGTCCTGCGACGGCTCGCGGCTCGCAAAGCCCATGACGCACAGGCGTACCGTCCCCTGACCGATGAAAGAGCCCACGTTGATCCCCAGAGGAAGCTCCTCCAGGCGCGACAGCCACTGGCCAAAGCTCTGCCAGTCCCACTTCAGCTTCCGGCCGGACCGCGTCACCCCCGCATACTCGTCAAGCTGGAGCACCCGCTCCGGGACGATGGGAGCCGGGCTGATGCCGCACTGCCCCATGACGATCGTCGTCACCCCCTGCAGCAGGAGGTTCTCTCCCTCCGGGTGCAGAGGCAGGACGAAATCCGCGTGACTGTGAATGTCGATGAAGCCAGGGGCCAGCATCCCGTCCCCTGCGTCCACCTCCGTCACACCGCCGCAGGGCGCCACGTTCCGCCCCACTTCCGCGATGACCCCGTCCCGGACGCGTACCCCGCCCCGATACCACGCGCTCCCACTCCCGTCGCAGATCCGGGCGTTCGTTACGACAAAGTCCGACATGCAATCCCATCCTTCAGTAAAACAACATAATTACAAAGACGACAAACTCCACCATCGCAAGGTTCATTATTTCACGAATAAAAAAATCGCTCAAGTCAAAACGCTCCCCTTATGGTAAGATAAGTGCGTTTTTCCTTGCAGGATGACACGTTTCAAGTTTTTTCTTTAAAGTAATGAAAGGATTTTGCACAAAGCTGCGCATTTACGAAAGGCCTGCAGGACGGTTTCGTCTGCCGCAACGCACGACGCTCAACGGATCCGGTTTTGAATCGAGGTCCGAGCCGATCTTTCTCAAGGAGGGTTCCTGGTGTTAAAGTACACGCTGCGCCGACTTCTGATGCTCATTCCCGTGCTTGCGGGAGTCGCGCTGATCGTCTTCACGCTCCTCTACATCACCCCCGGCGACCCCGCCCGAATGGCCCTGGGCGAGGACGCGCCCGCGGAGGCGGTGGAGCAGTTCCGCATCAACTACGGCTTGAACGACCCCTTTTTCGTCCAATTCGGCCGCTACTGTTACAAGGCCGCCCTTCAAGGCGACATCGGGCGCTCCTACGTGACGAAGGCCCCCGTCAGCGAGGAGCTGATGGCCCGGTTCCCCATCACGCTGAAGCTGGCCTTCTGGGCCGTGGTCCTGGGCGTGGCCCTGGGACTTCCCTTCGGAATCATCTGCGCCATCCGGCAGTACTCCTTCTTCGACTCCATCACGATGGTCCTCGCCCTGATCGGCGTCGCCATGCCGAACTTCTGGCTGGGCGTGCTCCTCATCCTGCTCTTCTCCGTCAAGCTGGAGTGGCTGCCGCCGTCCGGCTTCAACACCTTCGCCGAGATGATCATGCCGGTGTTCACGCTCTCCGGCGGCACGCTGGCCGTCATCACCCGCATGACGCGCTCCAGCATGCTGGAGGTCATCCGCTCCGACTACATCCGCACGGCCCGCGCCAAGGGACAGAAGGAGTCCGTCATCATCTGGCGGCACGCACTGCCCAACGCCCTGATCCCCATCCTGACCATCATCGGGATGCAGTTCGGCAGCCTCCTGGGCGGCGCCATCCTGACCGAGACGGTGTTCTCCATTCCCGGCATCGGCCGTTTGGTGGTGGAGTCCATCAAGATGCGCGACTTCCCGGTCGTCCAGGGAGGCGTGCTCTACATCGCCGTCGTGTACTGCATCATGAATCTCGTCGTAGACCTTCTCTACGCCTGGGTTGACCCCAGAATCAAGGCCAAATACCGCTAGGGGGAAAGTGAAGAGATGATCCTGAAGAAGAACAGTATGCTGCGGCTGACGCTGATCCGCCTGCGGCGCAACAAGCTGGCCATGATCGGCCTGGCGGTCCTGATCCTGCTGATCCTCGTCGCCGTCTTTGCAGACTACGTGGCGCCCTTCAAGTACTCGCGTCAGAACCTGCGCGAGGTGCTTCAGTACCCCAACGCCAAGCACCTCCTGGGGACCGACGAATTCGGGCGCGACGTCCTGAGCCGCCTGATCTACGGCGCGCGCGTGTCCCTGCAGGTGGGGCTGGTGTCCGTCTCCATCGCCCTGGTGCTGGGCGGCGCCCTGGGTGCCATCGCGGGCTACTACGGAGGCTGGCTGGACAACCTCCTGATGCGCCTGATGGACGTGCAGCTGGCCATCCCCTCCACGCTCCTGGCCATCGCCATCGCCGCGGCCCTGGGCCCCGGCCTCTTCAACCTGATGATCGCCGTGGGCATCTCGTCGGTGCCGCGTTTCTCGCGCCTCCTGCGGGCCTCCGTGCTCTCGGTGAAGGAGATGGAGTTCATCGAGGCCGCCAGAGCCATGGGCGCCAGCGACTTCCGCATCATCCTGCTGCACATCCTGCCCAACTGCTGCGCTCCGCTCATCGTCCAGGCGACGTTGAGCGTGGCCGGCGCCATCCTCTCCTCCGCCGCCCTGAGCTTCATCGGCCTGGGCATCCAGCCGCCGTTCCCGGAGTGGGGCGGCATGTTGTCCAGCGCTCGCGGCTACCTGCGCGGCAGCGCCTACCTCAGCATGTTTCCGGGCATCGCCATCGTCGTCACCATCATCGCCCTGAACTTCCTGGGCGACGGCCTGCGGGACGCCATGGACCCCAAGCTGAAGCGCTGACGGGAGGGGAACGACGATGAACGGCAACGATCTGCTCCTCGACGTCCGCGACCTGTCCGTCCAGTTCGACACGGACTCCGGCGTGGTGCACGCCGTCAACCACCTCAACCTCCAGCTCCGGGAGGGACACGCCTTGGGCTTCGTGGGCGAGACGGGGGCCGGCAAGACCACCACGGCCCTGGCCATCCTCCAGCTCATCCAGTCGCCCCCCGGCGAGGTCACGGGCGGCGAGATCCTGTTCAAGGGGCAGGACGTCCGAAAGATGACGGACGCGGAGCGGCGCCACATGCGCGGCAGCCAGATCGCCATGATCTTCCAGGACCCCATGACCTCCCTGAACCCCATCATGACCGTCGAGGAGCAGATCATGGAGATGATCTCCCTGCACACGGACCTGAAGGGGCGGGAGGTCCGGGACCGCGCCTACGAGATGCTGGGGCTCGTGGGGATCCGCACGGAGCGGGCCAAGGACTACCCCCACCAGTTCTCCGGCGGGATGCGCCAGCGCGTGGGCATCGCCATCGCCCTGGCCTGCCGGCCGAGTCTGCTCATCGCGGACGAGCCCACCACGGCCCTGGACGTCACCATTCAGGCGCAGGTGCTGGAGCTGATCAAGGACCTCCAGCAGAAGGTGAAGACCTCCATGCTGCTGATCACCCACGACCTCGGCATCGTGGCGGAGACCTGCGACAGCGTCGCCATCATGTACGCGGGGCGCCTCGTGGAGTACGCGGACCTGCGTCAGCTCTACGGGAACCCGCTGCACCCCTACACCCACGGGCTCTTTGACGCCGTGCCCGACCTGGACACCCCCCTCGGCCAGAAGCTAGCGGTGGTCCCAGGCCTCCCGCCCGACCCGACGAACCTGCCCGCGGGATGCAGCTTCTCTCCGCGCTGCTCCCAGGCCCAGCCCGTCTGCTTCGAGAGGGCCTGCGGCATGGTCGAGGTGGAAAAGGGGCATTTCGTCGATTGTCACTTTCCGAAGAAGATCGAGGGAGGAGCCAGGCTATGAGCGGCGCAAAGGCTGCCCCGGAGACGTTTCTCGATATCCGGGGACTCAAAAAATACTTCAGCGTACACGGAGGCCTGCTCCACGCCGTGGACGACGTTTCGCTTTCCATCGCCAGGGGCTGCACCCTGGGGCTGGTGGGCGAGTCCGGCTGCGGGAAGTCCACCCTGGGGCGCGTCGTCATCGGCCTGATCGAGGCCACGGACGGCGAGGTGCTCTTCGACGGCCAGGACTCCCTCAAGTTCACGGGGGCGAAGCGCAGCGAGTTTCGCCGCAGGGCCCAGATCGTCTTTCAGGACCCCTTCTCGTCCCTGAACCCGCGCATGTCGGTGTCGCAGCTCATCGCGGAGCCTCTCGTCATCAACCGGGCCTGCCCCCACCGGGAGCTGGACGCCCGCGTCAAAAAACTGATGGACACCGTGGGGCTGGCCTCACGCCTCATCACCTCCTTTCCCCACGAGCTGGACGGCGGACGGCGGCAGCGGATCGGCATCGCCAGAGCCCTGGCCCTGGACCCGGACTTCATCGTCCTGGACGAGCCCGTCTCGGCGCTGGACGTCTGCATTCAGGCCCAGGTGCTGAACCTTCTGGAGGAGCTGAAGAAGGAGAGGGGCTACACCTACCTCTTCATCTCCCACAACCTGAGCGTGGTGCGCTACGTCTCCGACGAGGTGGCCGTGATGTACCTGGGACAGGTCGTGGAGAAGGCGGACAACACCACCCTGTTCAAGAACCCCGTCCACCCCTACACGCAGGCGCTGCTCTCCGCCGTGCCGACGGCGCGCCTCAGCGGGCGCCGCCAGAGGATCATCCTGGAGGGCGACGTGCCGAGCCCCATCAACCCGCCCGGCTCCTGCCGCTTCATGGGGCGCTGCGCCTACCGTCAGGACGAGTGCCTGGAGGGGACGCCGCCCCTGACGGAGTACGAGCCGGGGCACTTCGTGGCCTGCCGCTTCGCCGGGCGTCTGACCCGGAGCCGATCTTCATGAGCGGGGAACGGACCGAAGGCTCCCCTCCCTCACGGCTGCGCTGGTACGTCGGCGTGCCGCTGGGGACGAACCCCCTGATCCTGCTGGACCTCTCCATCCTGCTGACCGTCGGCTGGTCCGTGAGCTGGCTCTCCCTCCTGGCGCTTCAGGCGGGGTTCGGAGGCTACGTGGACGCCTCCCACGTCAAGGGGGCCGCCTTGGTGTCGGGCTACCTGGTCCTGGCTTTTCTGGGGCTGTTCGGGGTCGTCTGCTTCGTCGTCATGAGGAACCGCTACGCGGCGCTCTACCGCTTCGACGAGGAGGACGCCTTCTGCGACAACATGAGGTGCAGCCCCCGCGCCGCGGACGGGCGGCGCCTGCACTTCACGGGCTACCCCATCGATCCGGTCCTGGAGGTCATCCGCAGCACAGAGCGCCGCGCCCGATGGGAGGACGTGACGACGGTGCAGCCCATGGACGCGATGCGGGTCCTCCTCCTGAGGGGCCGTCGGGGCGTGCTGATGCGGGTCTACTGCCCGGACGACGCCACCTACGACCAGGCGCTGCTCTACGCGGAGACGCACCGGAAGAAGACCGATGCCAGTTCGCGTTAAAAAAACGCTCAGGGCTCCTGGCGCCCCTGTGAGGGCTGCCCCGAAGGGGCTGAGGGGTTATCGTTGAGTGTGAAAGGCGACCCCTCCGGCCCTTCGGGCCACCTCCCCTTGCAGGGGAGGCGAAAACGAAGCGGCGCGTTTTCAGGCCCCCCTGGAAGGGGGGCTGTCGAGCCCTGAAGGGGCGAGACTGAGGGGTTATTTTGGGGAGTGTGAGCCTGAGGACCAACCCCTCCGGTTCGCTGGCGCGAACCACCTCCCCTTGCAGGGGAGGCGAACCGCGTTGTCAGACGCGATTGGGCATGAATGACGCGGCGCCCTTTAACGATGGATCATAGGGCCTCTGTGAGGCCTTATACTACCCGGAAGGAGTGTTCTGTTTTGAAGAAGCGCGTTTTTCTGTTCCTGTTGGCTGCGGCGTTCGCAGCCCTGGCCTGCGGCGTCGCCGCAGCGGCGCCCAAGGACGAGATCGTCGTGGGCACGGCGTCGGACGCGAAGTCCCTGGACCCCCAGATGGCGAACGACACCTCGTCCAGTTGCGCCCTGATCCAGATGTACGAACCGCTGTTCGAGTTCTCGCCGGACAAGAAGCTCGTCGGATACCTGGCGGAGAGCTGGAAGCAACTGGACCCGACGACGTGGGAGATCACGCTGCGCAAGGGCATTAAGTTCCACAACGGCGACGAGTTGACCGCCGAGGACGCCGTGTTCACGCTCCACCGCATGACGACGCCGAAGGCTGCGGCCGTGAAGTCCTACGGCGCCAACATCGACCCCGAGGGGCTCAAGGTCATCGACCGGTACACGTTCCAGGTCAAGTCCTCCGCCCCCATGGCCGGCTTCCTGGCCTACCTGAACCACTCCTCCTCCTACATCATGAACAAGAAGGTCGTGGAGGCCGCAGGCGAGGACTACGGCAAGGAGCCCATCGGCACCGGCCCCTTCAAGTTCGTCTCCGCGCTGAAGGGCGACCACATCACCTTCGAGCGTTTCGAGGACTACTGGGGCGAGAAGCCGAAGTTCAAGACGCTCAAGATCCGCACCATTCCGGAGACCACGAGCCGCGTCATCGAGCTTGAGACGGGGAACATCGACATCGCCTACGGCCTTCCCACCAGCGACTTCAAGCGCCTGCAGGAGGAGGGCAAGGTCAGCGTCTACAACAAGCCGGGCCTGTCCATCACCTACATGGGCTTCAACACCCAGACGCCGCCCTTCGACAAACCCGAGGTCCGCCGGGCCATCACGATCGCCATCGACCGCGAGGCCGCTCTGGACGTGGTCTATCAGGGGCTGGGCCGCGTGCCCACCAGCCCGCTCCTGCCCATCAACAACTACTTCCCCGAGCCCGTCCCCGTGGAGTACGACCCCGACAAGGCCAGGGAGATGCTGGACAAGGCCGGCGTCAAGGACCTTGCCTTCACCATCTACACCAACGAGAACAAGCAGCGCAAGGACTACGCCGAGGTCATCCAGAACATGCTCGCCGAGCTGGACATCAAGGTCGACATCCAGGTCCTGGAGTGGGGCACCTTCCTGGATCAGCTGAAGGCCGGCAAGCTGCCCGTCTTCATGATCGGCTGGTCCGCCTCCGACATCAACCCGGACCCGGACGCCTACATCAAGGCGGCCATGCACTCCAAGTTCGCAGGGCCCTCCAACCGCGTCTGGCTGAAGGACGCCGAGGTGGACGAGCTGCTGGACAAGGGGACCGTCACGGCGGACGGCCCGGAGCGCGCGGAGATCTACAAGCGCTTCTGCGACCGCGTGAACGAGCTGAACCCGTGGTGCTACCTCGCCATCGCCGACACCCTTTACGGCACCAACAAGGCCCTGAAGGGCGCGGACAACTTCTACCGCGGCATCATCAACCGTCTTGACGGCGTGTACTACGAGTAGCGCATCGGCACCTCAAAACGACGACGAGGGGGCCTGGGCATTTGCCCAGGCCCCTGCCGTTTCGTCGTCGGTCGCCGACGCTTCAGGACCGTTTTTTGACGATGCGGTCCCCCAGCCGGGCGCCCCACACCTCCCCGTCCTCGCCGAAGTGGAGCCGAAACTCCGTCTCGGACAGGCCGGATCGCAACACCGCCCGGAAGGGGTGCACCATGAGGACCTCCATAACTTTGCCGCTGTTTGTGACGGCGACGCCCTCTCCGTCGCGCTCCACCAGGACGTCTGCGCCCTCCCCCGACTCGTACCGTCCGCAGGCAGCTCGAAGGGTCGCGTCCGTCCAGGGACATCTGCGCCAGCGGCTCGCCGGTCGAGGGTCAAGTCCCATGGATAGCCGCAGCGCCGCGTCCGCCAGCAGGGACACGGGAACGTCCTCCGTGTTGCACAGCACGACGACGCCGCGCTCCAGCTCCGGAGACCAGGCCATGTGCGAGGACACGCCGGGCAGGCTGCCGCCGTGGCGGATCACCGTGACGTCCTCAAGGAAGCTGATGGAGAGCCCGTAGCCATAGAACTGCTGGCTGCGCGTTGGGATGCGCGGGCGGCACATGGCGCGGACGCCCCTGGCGGAAGCCAGACGACCGCCTCCATCAATGGCCCCTTCGTTCAGGTACATGCGGAGGTACTTCTTCATGTCGGCCAGCGTGGACTTCATGGCACCGCCGCCCATGAGGACGAAGGCGTTGCGGCAGAAGTTCAGGTCCCCCTCCGGCGCCGCCTCGGAGTAGAGCTTCGCGACGTTCGCGTCCTGCGCGGGGCGCAGAAACTCGCAGGAGCTGCGGGTCATCCCCAGGGGCTCCAGGACCTCCCGCCTCACGCAGGCGGCGTAGCTGCCCGCCCCACTTGCGCGGTGGATGACCTCCGCCAGGAGGCCGTATCCATCGTTGCAGTAGCTCATGTACTCCCCCGGCTCGCCGACGCGCTCCGACGCAGCGCTCATAGCCCCCGCCACCCTGTCGACGCCAGCGCGGGCCAGCTCGTCGCTGAAGGCCGGGTCCTCCGGACCGTCAAGCGGGAGCCCCAACTCCTTCGCCACGGGCTCCAGCGTCGTCCGCGGCAGGGGGAAGTACCCGCCGCTGTGGCTCAGGAGGTGGGCCAGCCTCACGGGGTTCGGGCCCGCGTCCCTGAAGGAGGGGCAATGGACCGACACCGGGTCCTGAAGGGAGAGAGAGCCCCGCTCGGCCAACTGCGTCACCAGCAGGGCGGTGAAGGATTTCGTGAGGGACGCCAGCCCGAAGATCGTGTCCTCGTCGATCGCCAGGCGGCGCTCCGCGTCGCGGTATCCGGCCAACTTCTGCCAAAGCGTGCGCCCCACCCGGTCGATCACGGCCACGGCGACGCCCCGGGCGCGGTGAACCTCCATCACCTCCGCCAGATACTCCTCGTACCGACGCTCAAGATCGCTGTTCAAGCTCATCAAGCTCCTCCTCCGCCGTCCATGACAGGAACCGGCCTTTCATAGTATCCCCATCATCCCGCGCCGTTGCCCGCAAGGGGCCCCTCGCAGGAATTCCCGCTGTCCACCGCAAGCCGGACCAGAGCGTCCGACACCGCCCCCGCGATGAAGGCCACGGCCTCCTCAGCGTCATGAGCGTCGTGGACCGATCCGGAGGGGGCGACGCAAACGCCCATCGCCGCCAGGAGCCTCAGCGCGGCGGACAGCGCCTCGTCGGGGTAGAGCAGCCCCCACTCCGCCTGATCCATCAGGTGTACAATCAGGGACACGGACGCCAGCAGGCCGTCTCGGGCATCCAGCCCCGCCAGGGCCGCGGCGAAGCGCGCACGGTCCAGCCTCCCGCCCCCGTGGCGATAGCGCTCCCACAACGACTCCTCCGTCACCCCGAAGCGCTCCGTGCGCCGCAGGATGCCGTGCTGGCTCTGGGGCGTCAGGCCGCTCTGCAGCCGCAGGGCCTCCTTCACCGCGGCCTTCACCACGCGCCCCACCGCCGAGCCCAGCTTGCTGTGGTTCCCCGTATCGGTGAGGCGCAGGGAACTCGCTGCGTTAGCCACCACGATGGCGCCGTCCGTCCCCGACCCCGTCGCGATGCCGTGGGAGTAGCGGCTGGGGACGGCCAGCTCCTGAAGGGCGGCGGCCTTCGCCTCCGTCAGGGTGATCAGGGCGCGGGTCAGAGCCCCCTCGCTGAGGTCGCAACTGAAGTGCAGGATGACGTTGACCGTCCCCGTCGGGGGCGCGGACCGGCGCTCCGCCTCCTCGTCCCAGTCCGCCGGGTCGCCGGAGCGCCCTGCGTTGACGTCGAGCCCCGCGGTCACCAGCGCGGCGACCTCAGCGGACCCCCAGCCGTCCTCCAGGATCGCCAGGTGCCCCATTTTGGCGGAGGTGGAGAGCCCGACGCTGACGGCGGGGTTCAGCCCGATCTCCCGCGCGATCAGGGCCAGGTGCTCCGCATAGGTCGGAGCCCGCATCGTGCAGTACTCGCCGCCCTTGATGCTGTAGCTGTAGTTGAAGGCCTGCCGCAGGTCCGTGCGCAGGCCGCCGTTGAAGGGCGACGTGCTCAGCACGCGGCGCGGCCCACCGAAGGCCAGCACCACAGCGCGGCCCGCCTCCCCCAGGCGCCTCGCCACGTCACCGCACGCCGAGCTCCAGACCTTCATTCAAAAAACGTCCTCAGGGGAATCGGGAACTCCGGCATCCCCGCGGGCCATAATGCCGTATCGACAGAGGTCATCCCGTTCACCTCCCGCTCCAAATTATACCCCAGCCAATCGCTCCATAATAATCCGCCCGCCACGGCCTCACCCGCCGTGGATTGACTCGCGGCATCGTGAAATACAAAGGCGGGACAAACAAGCAAAAACCCCCTCGGCGAGGGGGTTTCCCTATCGTCTGAATCCCTCTTGAAACTCAGGGATTTTCGCTTCTGGTGGACCACTTATCCATCGAACCCGTTTTGTGTCCTCCCATTCCGACAGGTCGCTCGTTCGGGTTATTTTTTGAACAGATCAGAATGCGTACCGGTACGCACCAAAACCAAGGTCAACGTATCCCGTTCAACCCGGTAAATCAGGAGCCAGTCGGATGTTATATGACATTCCCTGAAGCCGGACCAATCGCCCTTTAAAGGATGATCCCCCAAAGACTCGGGGAGAGCGGCGTTCTGTGCCAGCAACCTGACGACACGATCAAAGGCGGATAAGTCATAGTCTCGTTTTAACAGCAACTTTAGGTCTTTTTGTATTTTTGACGAAAATCGGAGCTTAAGCATTTGAGCCCAGCAGATCCTTCATCATTTCATCGACGTTGTCATAGGTTTTGCTGAGATTGCGTCCTGCAATAACGTCTCGCATCGCCGCAACGGTTTCTTCATTGGGCTCCTGGGCCTCTCCACTTTCGAGCTCATTCAGGTAATGGACAAGGGATTGCAGGTTTTCCTCCGAAAGTGCGTGGATACGGCGGTACAGGCTTTTTCGGGTCTTTACGTTTTCCATGTGGGCCACGTTCATCTTTCCCAGCTCCTCTCTCTCCGCTCTTCTGTTGCCAAAAGGGCCTTTCCTTCTGTCGGGAAAGGCCCTTTTTTTTAAAATCAACCCCGACGCGTTAACGATTGCGCCGAGGATTCAGTTGGTGGAGGCGGGGGGAATTGAACCCCCGTCCGACGTGGGCCAGCGTGACAGCGCTACAGGCTTAGTTTTCTTTTAATTGTCGTCAAAGGTGAGGCAGAAAACGGCCTTCCTTTTTCCAAGACCTCTTGTCTTTTTCACTCCAGCAAGATCCGACTGTGAGCGAAGCATCTGTCTAAAATGACGTCTCCGGCGAGCCAACAGACGAGCTCATCCTTCGACGTGGCAGGCCTAAGCCGCCAATGCGTAATCGTTATCGACGTTTATTCGTCTGCCCGAATGTTTAACGAGGATTACGGACGTAACTCGACCTGCTCTGTCAGGCACTCCACGCGCCGTCGAAACCTGTCGCCCCCAATAAAACCGGCTTTATCATCCAAAACTTCCCGATCACATGAACGATGATCCATCGGCATGACGGGAAGAGCCGTCCTCTCAGTCGTACCGTCCGTTGTGCCTCACGGCACGCGCCATATCTCGCTTCGCGTCCCGATCCGCAATGGCGTCCCGCTTGTCGTGTGCCGTCCTGCCTCGCGCCAGGGCCAGTTCCACCTTGGCTCGCCGCCCCTCCTTAATATAGACGGAGAGAGGGACCAGCGTCAAGCCCTTCTCGCGGACCCTGCCCTTCAACCGCAGCAGTTCATGACGGTGAAGGAGCAGCTTGCGCCGCCGCTCCGGCTCATGATTGTAATACGTCCCCTTCTCGTAGGGAGAGATGTGCATCCCCACCAGCCAGAGCTCCCCTTCATCCAGAGAGGCGTAGGAATCCTTGAGGTTCAGGTTTCCGGCACGCACGCTCTTGATCTCCGTTCCCGTCAGGACGATCCCGCACTCGAAAGCGTCAACGATAAAATAATCATGCCTTGCCTTACGGTTCTGGGCCACCGTCTTATTCGCCTTCTCCGGCATCTCATCCTCCTCCCCAATTTCATTTAGCTTTTTATTTTATCACACAATCTTGCATTGACAAGAGGCTTTTCTTCGTGGCCACGCCGCCCGCCACCGCTATGCGCAATCGCCTCCTGGAATTATTACTTCCTAAAATGCTCCTCCATTATAGCATTCAGCTGAGCTGCAATCTGTGAAAACTTTTGGTTCAAATCCAATGTTTTTACGCTTATTCGGTTCCCACTCATCTGATAAACGTTGTTCGGCTGGATGGCCTCATCGGTAGCTGCATACAGCAGCATACCGGAAACCTTATGCGGTTGGGCTCCGAAATTCGTGTCCGTGTTTTTTACGTAAGTGAAAATCTGATACAGATTGTTGGAATGAAGCGTGTGAACGTCATACTGCGTCTGCGTTGTGCGCCTATAATACTTGGCATCAATAATAAGGACTTCGCTGCCCCTGATCAGCATGATATCGCTCTGCATAATCGGCAGCATTGTTCCGTTGCCATCATCAAGCGCCCACGGAATTTGCGAGGCCGTTACCGTCACCTGCGGGCATTCCCTGACATAATATTCGAGGATAAACTTCTCGTAGAGACGATTCATACGCTGTTCATCAACAAAGGCTGCCAGCTTATACTCGCCGGAATCCGTGGTCAGCAGCATTCCATCAATAATGAGCTGGCACAGGCCGATGAGCATACGGTAGGTATTGTTGTTCCTCTGAAAACGGATAGCTGACCACCTAATCGTGGTGGGATCAATCGTACTTACCTTGGAAAAAAACAGCATCTCTTTTTTCAGATTGCTCTTGTACTCCTGGTCTACCTTCGTATGCCGGAGCAAGAGCATGACGGTCGTTTTCAGTATCTGATTCAAGAGATTGTTTTCTGACAGCTCATCATACTCACAGGTCAGCATGCACTTTCTGGCAAGGCGATTTTGAATGGTTCTCGGCATATCAATTTTGCCACGGACCACAGCCACATCCTCTTTGCGATTTAGATACTCTCGATACAGGCCCTGCTTCAGTTGGCGACCGATACCCTTGGCGAGGACCGCCGCAAAAAGGTTATGTATGTTCTCGAATTCTTCGGTAGCGACATCCTCATAACCACCTTGATTCAGCGCGGTGAAGGCATACGAAAGCATATAGTATATGTTTTTTATGAAGATGCTCCTATCCTTTATCATTGAAACACACCCAGTAAAATATTCTCCCAGTGTCGGAGCTTGTTGACATCGTCAAACCAATATTCACTCAACATCGGCAGAATATCGTAATCGACGATGGAATACAGCCAGTCCCTGGTGCAAACATCTCTGCCACAAAAATAGCTGTGGCCGACGCAGAATCCCTTGCCCAGCGACCTGTCGAGAGAAATCTCCCGATTCAATTCCTTAACCTTAGATACCAGCTCATTCAGTGTTTCGTTATTCAGGCTGTTTTGATACTGGATGAAGCCGTCAGAATCGAAGCCCGGTTCCATTTCAAAGAAGCTGAAGCGGCGACGAAGAGCGTAGTCAATCATGGCCAGGCTGCGGTCTGCTGTATTCATCATGCCGATGATGTACAGATTTTTAGGAACTGAGAAGGGAAGTCCATTATAGGCCAATGTTGCCTTGGTGCCTCTATAGTCTTTCTCAATGAGCAGAAGCAGCTCTCCGAAAATTTTACTCATGTTGCCACGATTGATCTCGTCAATGATAAAGAAGAAATCTTTATCCAATCGGTTCGCGGCCTTCTCACAAAAGCGATAAAAGATACCATACTTGAGCTCAAAACCGTCCTCTACGGGCTTGTAGCCCATCATGAAGTCCTCATAGGAATAGTTTTGATGAAATTGCACGAATTCAATCCTGCTATCATCTTCTTCTCCCATCATAGACCATGCCAGACGTCTGGCAGCAAAGGTCTTTCCCACGCCGGGAGCGCCCTGAAGGATGATATTCTTTTTATTTTGAAGAACGGATACAAGGTTTTCATAACGTTTTTCCGTCATGTAAACTTCATCAAGGAAATCACTCTTTGTGTATGCGTTAATGGGAGCCACCACTGTAACCGGATATTTTTCGCCCGATGCGGCAGTAACATACAGTTTAACGTTGCTCAAATCAGCCTTATCGAGTGCCGCAGAAAGCTCATCCCTCAATTTCCAAACGAAGCTGCCTTCTTCATTTTTATCAGCGTTACGGCCCACGTAAAGAACCGTCCACCACCGTGTGGAGCCATTGTCTCTGGTGTTTGGTGAAATGCCGGTGGCTTCACAAATGCGCTTTGCCAGTCCGAATGAACCGGCGTTGTAGAAATTTTTTGTCTCACCGTATTTCATGGCAAGCTGTGTGCAGGATGCCATGCCGCCGTAGTCTTTTATGCGCTTCATGATTTCCAGTGCACTGGTGGTAAAGACGGTTTCGTCCTCGAGGAGTTTGCTCCAGTCATCGACAGTAAGGCCGGAATCATAATCGGAACCATACCATTTAACAGGCTTTGCAGCAGCGGCATCCTTTTGCGAATAATATCTGCTGATGTAAAATCCAACGTCAATGGTCAGAGTTTTCAACTCAGGATCGGAATAGCACGTCTCGGTCAATTGCGATTCGAAGAGGTTCACCAGCTCGGTATCTTCTTTTAAAGCCAGGCTGATCTCATCGTAAAGTCGTAGGAAGTTTCGGATATTATCGGCATAAGCGCCTTTTTTGAAACGGTAATTCGAGTTAAGTTCGTTGGCAACTGCTTTTGCTTCACTGAACTTGTAGATGTAGTATTTGTCCGGATAACGGAGCCACAAGTAGGTGCTGATGGAATTTTCATACTGATAATGCTGTGCGTCCTCGCTCCCGTACTCCTTCAAGAGGATGGACGAGTGCGCACTAAAAGCATCCATCCGTTCAAACACATCCTTGCTCTCATCGAACAGAGCAATGAACATGGAACGAACCTCTTCATGAGCGGACCTGGCGAAATCGACGATCATGCCCTTCGGGAAGTAATTTGCGGAAGTCAGTAAATTGAGGGTTTTGTCCAAAGACCGACTCAGCATCTCCGGAAAATCAACTGCGTTCACATCCCAATTATCCTGAAACCATTTCACGGCTTCCCATTTGTATTTCTCATTTTCCCACTGTTTTGAAACGAAGTTCCGTTTGTACTCAACCAGTATATCCTTCAGTCGAAATGGATCAAACATGGCAAACACCTCTCAAATGCTTGTCGTGCTATAGCGAAAACCAGGTGCTTTTATTATAGCGCTCCATCATCAAGGCAGGAAATTGAACCTCAACGCCGCCCGCCACTGCTTCAGGCCAGACGCCATCCCCCAAAACGGGGTGACAGGACCGTTGAGCGACAGCAGACGATCGGCGGCCTTGTTGCTTTTTTGAGGGCGTTCCATTAGAATGACGTCTTGTACAAACAGGCTGTTTGTATATGGAAATGCGTCATCGTCCTCCCTGTCCGACGCGCGATACGGTGGGGACGGTGTAGATGGAATGGGGTGAGAGTCCCCGCGCGGCCGGCACTGTAAGCGTGAACCCATGCTGAAGCGTCTCTTCGGGACGCCATGACGAACGTCAGTCACTGCGGCATCAGGCCGTGGGAAGGCAGGCATCGGGCGCTGGGGGCTCTCCCCCTGAATCGCAAGTCAGGAGACTTACGCATTTTCTCTGGAGGACGTTGGCCCCCTGCCCAGGGCGGACGTCTTGGCGCGTGAAAACGGACGCGCCGACCTTCTCGCTTGCAGAAGCGCAGAGGGCCGGCGCGTTTTTATCTCTGCGACGCGCAAAAGGTGCGGGCTTGCCGCCCGCAGGAGTTTTGCACTATTTTTGGAATTTTAGGAGGCAAACATGAAGAAAACGGTTTTTGCGGCGCTTTCCCTCGCGATGGCGCTCCTCTGCGGCACGGCCCTGGCGAAGGATGAGATCGTCCTGTCGGGCGGCGATAACGCCATGGCGGGAAAGATCGACCCCGTCCGCGGGTATGGTGTCTGGGGACCCGACATCTTTCACTGCCACCTGCTGAAACCCGGCAAGGACAACCTGCTGGAAAAGGACCTGGCAACGGATGAGAAGGTCAGCGAAGACGGGCTGAGGTACACGTATGAAATTCGCGAGGACGCGAAGTTCGCCGACGGCCACCCCCTGACAGCGGAGGACATCGTCTTCACGTTTGAGAGCACGAAGGCCGCCGCATCGGTCGCAGACCTCTCGATGTTGGAGAGCGTTCGGGCGCTCGACGACCGAACGGTGGAGTTCACGCTCTCCCGTCCATGGTCGTTCTTTCCGCACCTCCTGAGTTACGTCGGCATCGTTCCGAAGCACGCTTATAAGGAGGGCTACGGTGACATGCCGCTGGGCTCAGGCGCCTGGCGTATCGTGGACTTCCAGATCGGACAGCAGATGATTTTGGAGCCCAATCCGCACTATTACGGCAGGAAGTCCCCCTTCAAACGGGTGACGATCCTCAAGGTCGACGACGACGCCACGCTCGCTGCAGCGAAGTCGGGACAGTTGGACTTCGTCTTCATTCCGGCGGAGTTCGCGGCCACAAAACAGGAGGTGCCGGGCATGAAGCTCCTGACGCTCGACACCTTCACCTCGCTGGCGATCAACCTGCCCGTCATCCCCGAAGGGGTTGCCTCAGGAGATGAGAAGGTGGGTAACAACGTGACCTGTGACCCGGCCATCCGCCGCGCGCTGAACGTCGGCATCAGCCGTCAGCTTCTGGTCGATCAGGCGTTGAGCGGAATGGGGAAGCCCTCCTTCACCATCGGCGGAGGCTGGCTGCCCTGGGCCTCGAAGCGGACGTTCGAGGACGGACGCCTGGAGGAGGCAAAGAAGATCCTCGAGGACGCCGGCTGGGTGGATTCGGACGGCGACGGCATCCGGGAGAAGGACGGCCTGAAGGCGGAGTTCACGATCAAGGGCCGCAGCAACGACATGCCTCGTTACAACGTGGTCGTGGCGGTCGCGGAGAGCGCCAAAGCGCTTGGAATCCATATTATCCCTCAATCCGCACCCTGGGTTGAAGCGCGCCACGCCCGCGCTACGCCGACGTGCTGGGCGTTCGGCTACCCCAGCCCTTCGGACTTCTATCTGTTTTACCATTCTTCGCAGATCAACAAAGGCGTGATCGGCAATCCGCCCTCGTACTCCAACCCGGAGGTCGACGCCCTGATCGACAGGGCGCTGCGCGCCACAAGCCAGGAGGAGAGCGACAGGCTGTGGCAGCAGGCTGAAGAGCTGGCGGACGCAGACGTGCCGTTCCTGTACGTTGCCTGTCCCCAGGACAACTACCTCGTCCGCGACGGACTGACGATACCGCCGCTAGGAAGGGTCAAATCCAGAAACCAGGGCGGAGCGGGGCTGGAGAACCTGAACGAGTGGAGCTGGAGCGAATGAGACAGCGGGGGATCGCTCCCCGGGGGAAGGAGAGGGGTTAGTGAGTAAGGGATTCGCACGGTACGTCGCGGGGTCTCTCGGGCGGTTGCTGCTCCTGCTCGTTTCCTGTTCCGCGCTCAGCTTTTTTCTGGTCACGGCGTCACCCTTGAAAGCGATTGATGCCTTCCTCGGTGAGGTCAACGTCTCAGAGGAACAGCGGGCCCACATCGAGGAGCAGTGGGACCTGAACCGGCCGCCCCTGGAACGCTACTTCAAGTGGGCAGCAGCGGCCCTGCGGGGCGACCTCGGACAGTCCATCATGCACCACAAGCCGGTGTCGCAAGTGCTGGCGGAGCGTTTCAAGGCCTCGCTGCTTCTGATGGGCACGGCCTGGGCGCTGTCCGGCGTCCTTGGCCTGATTTTAGGAATCGCCGCCGGCGCCTGGCGGGGCGGTTGGCCGGACAGGGTGATCAAGACCTTCAGCCTGCTTCTGGCCTCCACTCCGACGTTTTGGCTCGGACTTCTGCTCCTGATCGTGTTTGCCGTACAGCTACAGTGGTTCCCCCTGGGGCTCTCCATCCCCATCGGCCGCGTGGCCGCGGAGACGACGTGGGCCGAGCGGCTGCACCACCTCATCCTTCCTGCGTTGACGCTGTCCATCACCGGCGTGGCGAACATCGCGCTGCACACCCGACAGAAGCTGATCGACGTGCTGGAGAGCGAATACGTCCTCTTCGCCCGTGCCCGCGGCGAGTCGCTGGGGCAGATCATCCGGCGCCATGGCCTGCGCAACATCGCCCTGCCGGCGATCACGCTGCAGTTCGCCTCGGTGAACGAGATATTCGGCGGCTCCGTGTTGGCGGAGAAGGTGTTCTCCTACCCCGGCCTGGGCAGCACCGCCGTCGAGGCCGGCCTCCACGCGGACGCACCGCTCCTGATGGGCATCGCCCTCTTCAGCGTGCTCTTCGTCTTCGCGGGGAACCTGGCCGCGAACGTCCTCTACGGGTTGATCGACCCGCACATTCGGGAGGGAGAGAAAGCCCATGGCTGAAGCGCTCGTCAAGGCAGCGCGCGGCCCGTGGCTGAATCACCGCCGCAGGACGCTCTGTGCGATTGGGCTGGGGGCTATCCTCCTCGCGGGGATCTTCGTCTGGGGATCGCTCCTTGGCCCCGGCGACTATGGCCCCAACTACTCGGCTCGGTACATCGCCCCCTGCGCCGCTCATCCCTTCGGGACCGACAGCCTGGGGCGCGACATGTTCTTTCGCGTCGTTGCGGGCCTGTCGCTCAGCATCCGCATCGGTCTGACGGCTGCGGTCATCAGCTCGGTCATCGCGCTGATCCTGGGGAGCCTGTCCGCCATCTTCGGCGGGCGGACGGACTCCGCCGTCAGCTACTGCGTTGACCTGTGCATGGGCGTGCCACACCTGATCCTGCTCATCCTCATCTCCATCGCCGCCGGAGGAGGCGCCGCAGGCGTCATCACAGGGGTCGCCGTCACGCACTGGCCGAACCTGACGCGCCTCATCCGCGCGGAAATCCTCCAGATCCGCTCCGCGCAGTACGTGCAGGTCGCGCGGAAGATGGGAAAGGGCCCGCTCCACATCGCCCTGCGGCACATCGTCCCTCACGTGTTTCCACAGTACGCCGTCGGCCTGATCCTGCTGTTTCCGCACGCGATCCTTCATGAGGCCGGCATCACGTTTCTGGGCTACGGTCTGCCGCTCGACACGCCGGCCATGGGCGTCATCCTCGCCGAGTCCATGCGACACCTGGCGGCCGGCATGTGGTGGCTGGCGTTCTTCCCCGGCCTGGCGCTGCTCCTCGTCGTACAGCTTTTCGACGTCGTGGGCGACAGCCTGCGGGTGTTCGTCGACCCGCACGCTGCGAGGGAGTAGGGGGGACTGGAGATGGGCGAATTGAAAGACAGCCTCCTGAGAGTGTGCCACCTGTCCGTGAGCTTCGAGAGCTACGACACGCGCCTTGAGAGGGTGGACTACTGCGCCATCACCGACCTGAGCGTGTCGTTGGAGCGCGGAGAGATCCTGGCCGTCGTTGGATCGAGCGGCTCCGGCAAGAGCCTGCTGGCTCACGCGGTGCTGGGGATCCTGCCCGACAACGCGCGCGTTGGAGGCGAGATGTTCTACTGCGGCGCGGTCATGACGGACGGGATGAAGTCCCGCCTGCGCGGACGTGAGATCGCGTTCATTCCGCAGTCCGTGGCCTACCTCGATCCGCTGATGCGCGTGGGAGACCAGGTGTGCGGCACGGCGGGGGAAAGCGCTCGGGAGAGGCAACGGGCGGCCTTTCGTCACTTCAACCTGAAGCGCGAGACGGCGGATTCCTATCCCTTTCAGCTTTCGGGCGGAATGGCCCGGCGCGTCCTCCTGTCCACGGCGTTCGTCGCCGACCCGGAGCTTCTGATTGCGGACGAGCCGACACCTGGACTGGACCTGGAGCTGGCCATCGAGGCGCTGAAGGACTTTCGCGTCATGGCGGACCAGGGGAAGGGCATCCTCCTCATCACGCACGACATCGATTTGGCGCTTGGCGTGGCGGATAAGGTCGCGATTTTCCACGAGGGCCGCGTCGTGGAAACCGCCGCGGCGGCGGCCTTCAGCGGGGACGGCGCCGGCTTGAAGCACCCTTACAGCCGCGCCCTGTTTCGGGCTCTACCCCAGAACGGGTTCTCCCTGGAGCGCTGCCCCGCGTGCGGGGCAAGCGAAGCGACGTGGGACGTGGACGGAGAAACGATGAGGTGCAGGTGCAGCGATGCTTGAGGTAAACAACGTCGGCTTTCATTACGGCGGCGGACCATGGGTCCTGAAGGACGTGAGCCTTAAGGTCGCCGATGGGGAGCGCATCGCCATCCTTGGCCCCAGCGGCTACGGCAAGAGCACGTTGGCAAAGCTCATGGCCGGGTACGAACGCCCCGCGGAAGGCGCGGTGCTGTGGAACGGCGCCCCGCTGCCCGGCCGCGGCTACTGCCCCGTTCAGCTGATCTACCAGCACCCGGAGCGGGCGCTCAACCCGCGTTGGAAGATGCGGCAGTCCCTGTTCGAGGCCGGAGCGCTGGACGAAGACGTCCTGCGCGAGGTGGGCATTCGCCCCCTGTGGTACGATCGCTGGCCCATCGAGCTCTCGGGCGGCGAGCTGCAGCGCTTCTGCGTGGCGCGCGTCATGCGGAGCGAAACGCGCGTCCTGATCGCCGACGAGATGACGACGATGCTGGATGCCTTGAGCCAGGCGCACATTTGGAACTTCGTGCTGAACTATGCGGACCGGAACGGCATGGCCGTGGTGGCGATAACGCACAACCGCGCCCTGGCGGAGCGCGTCGCGGACCGCATCATCCACATTCCGGAGCTGAATCACGTGCAGGTGGACCGCAGCAGCCTGTGACGTTGAAACAAACCCACGGTGCGCGAGGCGCAGAACGGATCAGGGAGGTATATTTTATTTTTAAGGAGGGCAACAGGTTGAGGTTTTTCAAGAGAAGCTTTTTGGCGTTTTTGTGCTGTGTGCTGTGCGCACAAGGCGCGCTGGGCGCCGAATTCGTCAAGTTTGTGGACGACAGCGGGCAGGAGGTGACGGTGCCGCGCTCGCCGGAACGTGTTCTCATCACGTCCATCATGCCTTTGACGAGCGTATACTGCCTCTATCGCGGCGGCATTACAGGATTGATCGGCATCTCAGACGGCACGAAGGTGGCGGCACGGTACTCCTACCTTGCAAAGATGTTTCCGAAAATCCTCGATATTCCTTCCGACTTCATGAAGGGCGGCGAGGTGAACGTCGAGGAAGTCCTGAAGTTGAAGCCGGACGTCGTGTTCTACAACGCCTCGCGTCCGGAGGAGGGGGAAGCCTATCGCCGCATCGGGCTTCCTGCCGTGTGTTTCCGCACAGAAAAGTATCATGGCGACCCGCTGGGGACGATTGCCGACTGGCTGGGCTACCTTGAAAGAGTATTTGGCGCAGGCGAGGGGACGGCGGGCGTTTCGGACTATGGCGCGAAGACGCTTCAAATGGTGCGGGACCGTATCGCTGCGGCGGGCGACCTCAAGCGCCCCAAGGCGGTGATCTTTGCCGGGTACAGCGGAAACCAGCTCGTGGCGTCGGGCTCGAATCACTATTCCGAGTTCTATCTGCGCGAGTGCGGGGCGGTGAACGTAGCGGCGGAGATTGACGGCCAAAAGGGCGTCAACCTCGAGCAGATCTACGAGTGGGACCCGGAGGTCATCCTGATCAACAATTTCTGCCCCTATGTGCCTGAGGATTTCTACGAGAACAAGATCGCCGGCTACGACTGGGGTCTGGTAAGCGCTGTGAAAAACAAGCGCGTCTACAAGTTTCCTCTGGGCATCTATCGCTGGTATCCGCCGTCCGGCGACACCCCGCTCTGCATCCTGTGGGTTGCCCAGCAACTGCATCCGGAGCTGTTCAGCGACGTCGATATCGCGAAGGAGCTTAGGGATTACTATCAAAAATTCTACCACTACGAGCCAACGGACGAGGACATCGCCAAGATACTGCACCCCGGACGCGAGGCCGCCATCTTCAACTGATGGCTCTATCTTCAAGGAGGGCAGGCGCGCTTTTGCTGCTTGCCCTTCCCCTCTTGACGGCGCTCCTTTGCCTCGGCGTGGGGCGGTACTCCATCAGCCTGTGGGAAACGCTCCACGTCCTCTTCTCGCCGCTGACGGGAGAAAAAGTCGACGCCATGCAGTTTGCCGTAGTGTTCAAAATTCGCCTGCCCCGCATCCTGCAAGGCGCTTTATGCGGTGCGGCGCTGGCCGTGTCCGGCGCAGCCTTTCAGAGCTTGTTCAACAATCCGCTGGCGGTGCCGGACACGCTTGGCGTGGCCAGCGCCGCCTCCTGCGGGGCCGTGATCGCTCTGATGCTTCGCTGGAACCTGCTGGCCGTGCAGGCAACGGCTTTGGTCTTCGGCTTGATTGCCGTGCTCCTGACATGGTCGGCTGCAAGGATTCGGAAACAGAGTACGATCGTGATGATCGTGCTGGCCGGCATCGTCATCTCCGCGCTGTTCGACGGATTGCTCTCGCTCCTGAAATACGTCGCCGACCCCGAGGAAGCGCTGCCGACCATTACCTATTGGCTGATGGGCAGCCTGTCGGCCTCCAACTACTACACGCTGGCACTTGGAACGCCAATGATCGGCGCCGGGCTTTTGACTATATTTCTGCTGCGCTGGCGACTCAACATCCTCTCCCTCGGCGAGGACGAAGCGCGTTCCATGGGCATTCACCTCAGAGCCATGCGCTTCACGGTCATCTTTGCGGCAGCGGCGATGACGGCTTCCTGCGTTTCGATGTGCGGCAAGATTGGATGGATCGGCCTCCTGATCCCGCACCTTGCGCGCATGGTCGGCGGCGGCAGCAATCAACGCATCATCCCCCTCAGCTTGTCGTTCGGCGCGGCGTTTACGCTCTGTGTTGACACGGTGGCGCGGAGCGTTACCGCCGCGGAGATACCGGTTTCGATCCTTACGGCCATCGTGGGCGCCCCCGTGTTCATCATGCTGTTGCGCTCCACGCAGGAGGGGGGCATGAAATGATCTTTGCGGTCGAGAATGGCTGTTTCGGCTATCGTCGCGGCTCGATCCTTCTGCGCGACATCTCGTTCCGCATAGAGCCGGGAGAGGTGCTGGCGGTTCTGGGGGCAAACGGGGCAGGAAAAACGACGATGCTTCGTTGCATGATGGGTTTCCTGCCATGGCGTGACGGAGGGACCTTTATCGACGGGCGCGAACTCTCGTCGTTCAGCCCTCGACAGATATGGAGAAAGATGGCTTACGTACCGCAGGCGAGAACGGCCGGCTTCCCCTATACGGCGTATGAAATGACGCTCCTTGGGCGAAGTGCACACCTTGGAGCGTTCAAGCAGCCGGGGCCTGACGACGAGAGAATCGCCATGGAGTGCATGGAGGAAACGGGAATCCTGCACCTGAAGGATAAGCCCTGCAATCGCATGAGCGGCGGCGAACTGCAGATGGTCCTGATCGCTCGCGCGCTGACGACGCAGCCATCCCTGCTGGTGATGGACGAGCCGGAGTCCAACCTGGACTTTCACAACCAGCTGGTGATCCTGGAGGTCATTCGTCACCTGGCGCACGACCTTGGCAAATCCGTTGTGCTGAACACGCATTTTCCCGACCACGCCATGCGGCTGGCGGACAAGGCCCTGCTCTTGAATCGGGATGGGACAAACCTCTATGGCCCAGTGAATGAAGTCGTGACGGTGGAGAACATCCGCAGCGCCTTTGGAGTGCACGCCGCGATCCGCAAGATCGAAGACAGGGGGGAACTTTACGACATCGTGGTTCCGCTGTCGCTTGCATAACGCGCCGCGCACTTCACCCCCACGGACCGTTCCCCCTGAACTTGCTTAAGGAAGCGCTATTATACCAAATCGCGTTTTATATGGATTGCCTCCCCTGATGAAGCCCCTAAGTTCGACGACGCAAATCAAAGATTTGCTGTCTCACTTATGAAAGGGGAGGCGGTTTGCGTCAGCGAACCGGAGGGGTTCGGCCAGACGACACGACTTACGGACGCCGACAGGCGGTCGGCGTCGTGTCGGTCGGCTGAGGGCGAAGGAAGTCCGGGGGACTTCCGCAGCTCGGCCAGACGACCGGCCTCACGCAAGCCGATCTTTCGGGAGGATTGCGGCGTCGTGTCGGTCGGCTGTGCCGAAAGAGGACAATTTATTGTCGTCTTTCGGCGTTGGCGGGAGATGTTAGACAGGCGCGTCTTATGAAAAACACTCGCCGCCCCTACACCCCTCCCCTTCGGGGAGCCTTCCGGCTGCCGTTCGCTGACGCTCACGGGCCGTCAGTCCCCACAGCACTCGGCGGCCCGGCCCGTCAGGTCCTGAAACAGGGCGTTCATCACGGGAACGGACTTGATATCATAAGGGGGCCGATATCGGCCCCCTTTCTCAAGCTACGTTCGATCCGCTATCGATTATCGTTTTTTCATCCTCAAGGCCAGCGGAAGGAGCCCCAGCAGGGGCAGGAAGGCGTAGCCTGCGTTGCATCCGCCGCCACCGCCGCCACCACCACCAGAGGTTTTTCCGGACGTGATCGTGAAGTTGACGGCCTCGGAAAGGGTCCAGTTCTGGCCGTCCACGCCGGTAAACGTCACGTCCACCTTGGCCTTCACCGGAACGTCCTTGACGCTGTAGGCCGCGTCGAGCGCCTTGGCCTGGATATTGTTGGCGGCGCCGTCCCAGGTGAGGGAGAGCTTGCCCGCATCCAGTTTTGTGGGGTCGAAGTCGAACGTGACGCCGGCGACCTTGAGGTCCTTATCGACCGCTCCGACCGTGGGTTTGAGCGTCAGGGTCAGCGTATCCTCCGAACCCTTCGAGGTGTCGATGGCGAGCGCCGCCTTGCTCAGGTCCACGCTGACCGGATCCTTTGCGGTGACGTTGAAAGTGAACTTAGAGGATGTCCCCCCATGCTCCAGTTTCAGCACAAGCTTTCCCGTATCGCCCGGTTTCGTCCCAGCCGAGAACCTGAAGGACCCCTTGTCGTTGGGAACCCCCACCTGGTAGTCGAGGCCGGCAGAGGAATCCTTCTGTATTTCGTTAGGTTGGGCGATCAAGAAGCCAACCTCGCGCGTTCCCACCACATCGACCGACGCGCCGAGGAACATCTCGGAAAAGCCCTTTACCGTGAGGTCGGTCTCCCCTTCGACGCTTACATCCCCCGACTCCAAAGTCGAAGCCGCGTATTTGATGAAGAAGTCGGTCTTCAGAATAGGAGGGACAGCAGCCGAAGCCAGCTTACCCTCAAACGTGATGGCGGCCAGAGCCAACACGAACAGCACTGACGCAACCTTGAACTGTCTTAGACGCTTTGTCATGACGAACGACACTTCCTTCCTTTTCGGTCTTCCCCAGGCCCCTCAAGTCCGGCGCCGTGACAACACCTCCCTCCGCAGCGGCGCCCGTCCCTCGTTTGGCCATTCCTCCGCCCGTTCCCGGGAGGCGGACACGAGAACCTCCCCCTGCCTCTCCATAAAGAACGAGAGACTGCATGCCGTCAGGATATCACGTTGCCTTACAAAAGAATGTTCCGTTCTTGCCCTTTTCCTGTTCCGTTATTGACTTTTTAGGAGGGAAATTCGGAGGTCCAGAACGGACTCGATGTCATAAAGGGGGCCGGAGATCGGCCCCCGTTCTCAAGCTACAGTCGAATCCGTTATCGATTATCGTTTTTTCATCTTCAAGGCCAGCGGAAGGAGCCCCAGCAGAGGCAGGAAGGCGTAGCCCGTGCTACATCCACCACCGCCACCACCGCCACTGCTACCGCCACCACCGCCAGAGGTTTTTTCGAACGTGGCCTCGATGGTGCCGTCGGATGTGACGTTCTTCATCGTATGGGTGGCCACCGCGCCAATAGAGGCCCCATTCACCTTGACGTCCTTGATCTTATAGTTTATGTCGGGTGAAATCGTGAAGGCCTGGTCCGCTCCGTAGGCCACCGTGACGGCCCCCTTCGGCGCGATGGTACCGCCAGGCCCTGCCGTAGCCGTCACCGTGACGGTCGCGGGATGTCCCGGCCCGGACGTGATCGTGAAGTTGACGTCCTCTGAAAGGGCCCAGTTCTGGCCGTCCTCGCCGGTAAACGTCATGCCCACCTCAGCCTTCACCGGGACGCCCGCGACGCTGTATACCGCGTCGAGCGCCTTGGCCTGGATCTTCTTGCCGGCGCCGTCCCAGGTGAGGGAGAGCTTGGCCGCGTCCAGTTTTGCGGGGTCGAAGTCGAACGTGACGCCGGCGACCTTGAGGTCCTTGTCGACCGCTCCGGCCTTGCCTTTGAGCGTCAGGGTCAGCGCGTCCTCCGAAGCCTTCGAGGTGTCGATGGCGAGTGCCGCCTTGTCCAGGTCCATACTGACGGGGCTCTTCGCGGTGATCCCTTTCAGATCGAAAGAGGTCTTTTCTCCTGTCGTGGCCGAAGGGGACAGCAAAAGTCTGCCCGTTTCACCAGGTTTTACGGTTTTGAGGAAGTGTGCCTTCCCTGTCCCCATCCCCAAGTTGACATACTCGATCTTCTCCTCGAGAAGGGCGTCCATGTGCAAAACCTTATCCCAAACACCGCTGTAATCATCCGAGGTTGTGAAATCCAGTTCCTCACCCAAGAACATCTCCTTGAGTGCCGGTACTTCGGTGGTCGTATCCTTGACGCTAGTCACATACCCCTCCTGCCCTGCCGAAGATTTGTAGTGAAATCCGAACTCCGCTGCGTCCGCCGTCAGATCGGTCCCCAGGACGACCGCAGCCGCCAGAACGAGCAGAACCGACACGAATCCTCCTTGATTCACTCGCTTTGCCATGATGCACCACACTTCCTTTCCTCTTTGATCTTTCGTCGCGCCTCAACCGCGGCACGGATGGTGAAGATGTCCGAACCCCATCCGCCTACTTTCCGATTCCCTCTCCTCCCGAGGGGGGCGCGGAACTCTCCGAAACGTCCCCTCCAGTACAGACCCCTATGTTGCTGTCAGGATATCACGTTGCCTTGCAAAAGAATATTCCGTTCTTGCCCTTTTCCTATTCTGTTATTGACTTTTAGGGAGAATCCGGAGGTCCGGAACGGACTCGATGTCATAAGGGGGCCGGAGATCGGCCCCCGTTCCCAAGCTACGTTCGATCCGCTATCGATTATCGTTTTTTCATCCTCGAGGCCAGCGGAAGGAGCCCCAGCAGAGGCAGGAAGGCATAGCCTGCGTTGCATCCGCCACCGCCGCTACCGCCACCGCCGCCGCCGCTACCGCCACCGCCGCCGCCGCTACCGCCACCGCCGCCGCCGCTACCACCACCGCCGCCGCCGCTACCGCCACCGCCGCCGCCACCAGAGGTTTTTTCGAACGTGGCCTCAATGGTGCCGTCGGATGTGACGTTCTTCATCGTGTGGGTAGCCACCGCGCCGACGGAGGCGCCATTCACCTTGACGTCCTTGATCTTATAGTTCCTGTCGGGTGAAATCGTGAAGGCCTGATCCGCGCCGAAGGCTACCGTGACGGCACCCTTCGGCGCGATGGTGCCGCCGGCCCCTGCCGTGGCCGTCACCGTGACGGTCGCGGGGCGTCCCGGCCGGGACGTAATCGTGAAGTTGACGGCCTCGGAAAGGGTCCAGTTCTGGCCGTCCACGCCGGTAAACGTCACGTCCACCTTGGCCTTCACCGGAACGTCCTTGACGCTGTAGGCCGCATTGAGCGCCTTGGCCTGGATCTTGTTGGCGGCTCCATCCCAGGTGAGGGAGAGCTTGGCTGCGTCCAGTTTTGCGGGGTCGAAGTCGAACGCGACGCCGGCGACCTTGAGGTCCTTGAGAACCGCTCCGACCATAGGTTTGAGCGTCAGGGTCAGCGTGTCCTCTGAAGCCGTCGAGGTATCGATGGCGAGTGCCGCCTTGCTCTGATCTACGCTGACCGGATCCTTTGCGGTGATGTCGAAGGTGAACTTGGAGGATGTCCCCCCATTCTGCATTTTCAGCACAAGCTTTCCCGTATCGCCCGGTTTCGTCCCGGCCGAGAACCCGAATGACCCCTCGTGGTTGGGAACCCCCACCCGGTAGTCGAGACCGGCAGAGGAATCTTTCTGTATCTCGTTGGGCACCTTGAGGGGGAAGACGCCCTCCTGGCGCGTTCCCACCACATCGACCTTCGCACCGAGGAACATCTCGGAAAAGCCCTTTACCGTGAGGTCGGTCTCCCCTTCGACGCTTACATCCCCCGACTCCAAAGTCGAAGCCGCGTATTCGATGAAGAATTCGGTCTTCAGACCAGGAGGAGCAGCCGAAGCCGGCTTACCCTCAAACGTGATGGCGGCCAGAGCCAACACAAACAGTACTGACGCAGCCTTAAACTGCCTCAAACGCTTTGTCATGACGAACAACACTTCCTTCCTTTTCGGTCTTCCCCAGGCTCCTTGAGCCCGGCACCGTGACAACGCCTCGCGTCCGTCCCTCGTTTGATCATTCCTCTGCTCATTCCCGGGAGCGTACACGAACCTCCCCGTAGATGTAGATAATGAGAGCCTGCGTGCAATTAGGTTATCACGCTGCCTTGAAAAAGAATGTTCCGTTTTTGTCCTTTTCCTGTTTCGTTATTGACTTTTTAAGAGGAAAATCTGGAGGTCCGGGGCACTTCGTTGAGGGATTTTCGGCGGTATTCGGTGGGAGAGAGCCCGGTTTTCTGGCGGAACACGCGCGCGAAGTGGCTGGGGTTGGGGAATCCGCAGAGCTTCCCCACTTCGGCGATGGTGCACCGGGGGTCCTTCAGGATATCCATCGCGCGGTGGATGCGGATCAGCATCTGGAACTGGCGGGGCGTCATGCCCGTGTGAGCGCGGAACTTGCGCAGGGCAGTAAACTTGTTGACATGGACGATTTGGGAGACCTCCGAGAGAGGACAGGGGTCACTGCGTTCGCTCAGGTGCTCGACGGCCCGGTCCAGCTCCGCGTCGCTTGGGACGCGCTGTTCCGTGGCCGCCGCGGAGAAACGGAGCCTGCGAATGAGGCAGACGGCAAGCTGGATGACGATACAGTCGACCATCACTCCGGACCCGATGCCTGGGCTGCCCCTTCTGCCCCCCCCGTACTCGATGAAGAATGCGCGCATCAGGGCTTTGAGCTCGGGGTCGTAGGGGATCAGGTCGTTCTCGAAAACCGTGTCGGGACTGCCGCGCAGGGTACGGCACATCTTTTGGAAGAAGGCATAGCGGAAGTAGAGGCTGATGAAGGAGACGTTGGGGATCGGCTCGGTCACCGCGTGGGGCTGACTGCCGTTGACGGGGTAGATGGAGCCGGCTGGGACGAAGATGGGGTGTCCATCCCTCGTCCCGCCCCGAACCGGGGAGAGGGCGATGAAGAACTGCACGCTCTCGTGCCGGTAGCTGTTGGGCAGCATACAGACCGGCCTGCGGCTCACGATCACGGTCAGGTTGTTCGTCCTGAAGAACTCCAGGTAGGGGTTGTTTCCGATGAACTCGCGGAACGGCACCCAGGGGCGGGTGACCTTCTCGGAGAGGTTGTCCTTCATCCCGTTATCCCTCCTCGACACAAGCCCTCAAGGCCGGCGAGATCGTCAGTCCCCCCTCCGGGGAGCCTTCCGGCTGCCGTTCGCCCTTGCTCACGGGCTGTCAGTCACCACAACGGGCTGCGGCACGGGCTGTCAGGTCCTGAAACAGGGCGTTCATCACGGGAACGGACTCGATCAGGTCCTCCGGATGCCACTGGGTGGCGACGATCAGCCCGTCGGCGCTCTCAATGGCCTCCACGATTCCGTCCTCCGCCTGAGCGGAGACGGCCAGGCCCTTTCCCAACGCCTTGACGGACTGGTGGTGCAGGCTGTTCACCGGCACAGCCTCCCGCCCCAGAAGTCGGGCCAGCCGGGTGCCCGGCACAACGCACGCCGTCTGCGTGACGACGTGGCGCTTCTCCGTCTGAACGTGCGTCAGGTGGTCCTCCCCCCGCTCCCCGATGTCCTGGTACAGGCTGCCGCCGCAGGCGACGTTCAAAAGTTGGGCCCCCCGGCAGATGCCAAGCATGGGGACCTGCCGTTCCATGGCGTATCGCGCAGCGTGAAACCAACATTCGTCGAGGGCGCGATCGACCTCCCCCAGCTTCTCGTGCGGCGCCTCCCCGTAGTAGGCGGGGTCCACGTCGTCCCCGCCGGGGAACAGCAGCCCGTCGCACGCCTCAAGAAGGGGGTCCATCAGGCTCAGGTCGCTGACGAAGGGCAGGATGACGGGGACGCCGCCGTTGTTCGCCACGGAGCGGACGCAGGTGTCGTTCGTGAAGCTGCGGCGCATGACGCTCCCGGAGGTGGAAGACGTTGTCACCAGGATGTTGCCCAGAATTCCGATAATCGGCTTTGCCATGTTCAAGTCCTCCTCGCCCGCGATGGGCCCCGCACCTCAACTCGATGCCCGTTCCGATTCGTCCTGCGCGCGCCGGCCCTCCGGCCTGCCGCGCATCTCCGCGATGGCTCGCTCCAACTCGTCCGCGGCGCTGCCGAAGGAGGTCTGCCGCCGAAGCTCGGACGCCACCGGGGCCGCTTCCTCCGCCCGCCGCTCCGCTTCACCCCCCTGCCCCGTTGGGGCTTTCCCGGCAGGCTCCGTCGGGGCCTCCCCAGCGTGCTCCAGAGGGGCTTCCTCAGCAGGCTCCACTGGGTCGCTGACAAGAGCCCCTGAAGGGGGCGATTCCTCGTCAGACCTCGACGAAACGGCCTCATGGGCGGGCGTCGATGCCTCGGCCGTTGCCGTGGGGTCTGCCAGCAGGAACGGCGCCGGCTCGGCCTCCATGGGCGCCGGTTCCTGCGACGGCGCTTCCCGCTGCGATCTCCGGTCGTCGGGCCGGGGGGTGAGCGGCGCGGCCCCAGCCTGGCGCCGTGCCGTGGGGGGCGTTCCTTGAAGGGCGGCCAGGGGCTCCAGGTTCAGGACCGCCGCGGTGGTCAGCTCCAGCGCGTCCTGCTGCAGCGCGAAGTCGGGCTGATAGCGACGGATGAGGGACAATCCGCGCCCGTCGCCCCAGGCGGCCCCCAGCAGCTGAAAGACCTTCATCAATCGGAAGTTGCGGCAGGCGCTCTCGCCCCGGTGCTGCGTCCGCATCAGGCCGGGGTTCTTGAAGCGGGCGGAGGCCGGTCCACCCCTCAGCAGCACCGTCACGTCTCCGCCGTCGTAGTCCGCGTGCAGGAGCGCGTTGACGAAGCACTCGCGAAAGGCTGCGGCGCAGGCCGGGGAGAGGCTGCGGGTGAGGCGGGGCATCAGGTCGGAGTACGCCTTCCAGAGGTTGCGCACCTCCAGGGCCTCGCCGTCGGCGTTTCCCCTGCGGACCTCCGCCCGGACGCGGGTGGCCCTGCGGCCCAGCATGAGGTGTCCTGCCTGGGTGACGGCGCCGCCTGAGAGGACCTGCGCGCGGGCCAAAAACGCCTCGAGGGACAGCTCCGACCACTCCGGCCGGCGCCGGACCACCGCGGAGCGGAAGGAGGCGACGCTCTCCTCGTGAAGGTCGTCGAGGCTCATGCCGCGGATCGGACGATCGTCCTTCAGCCTCTCGAGGGCGTCCAGCCCCAAACGGAAGCGCGCTCCGACGCCCGACAGGAAGCCCACGCCCTCCGTTCGCCGCCAAGTTCCGCGGGCGTAGTCCTGCCCGATGCACACGGGGCGCTCGTGCCACTCCGCCGGCAGGACGCGGGCCAGCAGGATCGGCGCAGGGTCCCTCAATACGTGAAAGGTGACGGAGAGCGCCGTGCTGAAGGTCCGGCCATCCCCGCAGTCGACCGCGAGTTGATCGCGCAGCACGTCCGGGCTCCGGAGCCCCCGCGGCTCGGCGCGGCTTTCCTCTTCAAGCCACTCCGCCCCCAGGACGACCCAGCCTCCGGCGCCGTTGGCCATGCCGCAGGCCGTGGGGGCAAAGAGGGGAAGCTCCTCCACGGTCAAAAATTGGCGGTCCTCGTTCGCCGTCCGAGCCAAAAATTCGTCGAACGTCGAAAATCCGGCGGCCGCCCTGTCTCTCCTCATCTCCACGAAAAACTGCACGGACGATCTCCCATTCTCCAACGAAAAAAGTCCCTCCATCGGCGAAAGCGCGCCTTGGGCGTCGATGGAGGCCCGACGACACCTGCGTCTATTATCCATGAAAGCGCGGGGAAGGGCAAGGGCCCGCCACGGAGCGTCGTCAAAAAACTCCCCCTTGCGGGGGAGCGAAAAACGTCCGGGGCCGAGACGCCGCAGGCCGGCTCAGGAGAGGAGCTCCTTCAGGGCGAACAGGATGGCCAAAAAGGTCATGAGGCCGCTCACGTCGCGGAACTTGCCGGACAAGCTCTTGACGAGCACGTAGGAGACGACGCCGAACTCGATGCCCGTCGCGATGCTGTAGGTCAGGGGCATCATCGTGAAGCCCAGGATCGCGGGGAAGACGTCCGTCCACTCGTCGTAATCCAGGTCCCGAAGGCTCATCATCATGTAGACGCCCACCAGGATCAGGGCGGGGGCCGTGGCGCAGCTCGGGACGATGCCCACGACGGGCGTGAAGAAGATGGCGACGATGAAGAGGACGGCGGTCACGACAGAGCTGAGGCCCGTTCGTCCCCCCTGGGCCACGCCGCTGGAGCTCTCGACGTAGGAGGTGACCGTCGAGGTCCCCAGGATCGCGCCGGCGACGGTGCCGACGGCGTCGGCCATGAGGGCGCCCTTCGCCCTGGGCAGACGCCCCCGATCGTCCAGCAGCCCGCTGCGGCTGCAGACGCCCACCAGCGTCCCCACGGTGTCGAAGAAGTCCACGAAGAAGAAGGTGAACACCACGACCCAGAAGTCCGGCTCACGAACGAGGGAGAAGTCCATCTTCCAGAACAGCGGCTCGATGGAGGGCGGCATCGAGACGAGCGTATCGGGCAGCGTCGTGATCCCGCAGGCGGCCGCGAGGACGGTGACGGCCAGGATGCCGATCAGGAGGGCGCCGTGGACGCGGTGGGCGGTGAGCACGGCCATCAGGAGCAGCCCGACGATGGCGAGGAGCGCCGGGACGTTGTCGCCGATCTGTCCCAGGGCGATGAGGGTCGCGTCGTTGTGGACGACGATGCCGACGCTCTTCATCCCGATGAAGGCGATGAAGAAGCCGATGCCCGCCGAGATGCCGACCTTGAGCGCCTTCGGGATGGTGTTGACCACCATCTCGCGGATGCGGGTCAGCGTCAGCAGGATGAAGATCGCGCCCTCGATGAACACGGCGGCCAGGGCCATCTGCCAGGTGACGGGGGCCCCGTTGATCTGCATTCCCAGCACGACGGTGTAGGTGAAGAAGGCGTTGAGGCCCATGCCCGGCGCCAGCCCGATGGGGTAGTTGGCCAGCACGGCCATCAGGAACGTGGCGAGAGCCGAGCTGAGGCAGGTGACCACCACCAGCGCGTTGAAGTCCATGCCCGTCTTGCTCAGGATGGCCGGGTTGACGAAGACGATGTAGGACATGGTGACGAAGGTGGTCAGGCCGGCCAGGAACTCCGTGCGGACGGAGCTCCCCGCCTCCCTGACGTGGAACGTGCGATCCAGAAACGACATCATGACAAAGACACCCCTTCTAAGAGATTGAGTTGGGTACGGCGGTCGCGTCCCCCTGCTGCGGGGCCCGGCCGCCTTCGGGAAAGAGGGGCTGAACTCCGCCCCTCATGATATCGACGTACCCCTGATCCGTGATGCGGAGGTTGGGGACGACGGAGAGGCACAGGAAGGACAGGGCCATGAACGGGTGGGGCAGCTGCACGCCCAGCTGCTCCGCCCCCCGCTCCAGGTCCTCCAGAGCGCGGGCGACGCTCTCGGCGTCCAGGTGGGTCATCAGGCCGCCGATGGGCAGGGGAAGGCTGCCGCGCACGGACCCTCCCTCCGCGAGGACCAGGCCGCCGCCCGTCTCGCACAGGCACTTCAGCGCCGTGGCGATGGACCGGTCGTCCATGCCGACGGTCACGAAGTTGTGCGCGTCGTGAGCCACGGACGAGGCGATGGCGCCGCGCTGCATCCCAAAGCCCGTGACGAAGCCGACGGCAAAGCGTCCCGTGCCGTGGTGGCGCTCCAGCACGACAATCTTGGCGAGGTCGCGGGACGGGTCGGGGACGGCGTTCCCCTCCGACACGAGCGGGGGCATCCGCCGCGAGCCGGTGATGATCTCGCCCGGCTGCATCTCGATGACGTTCATCGTCTCGCCCCCGGCGGGGACGCGAAGCTGCTCCTCGGTGAGGGGCATCGTCTGCACAGCGTGGGGCAGGGGGATGGAACGCGCCTGCGCGCCCTTGACCGCGACGCCGTCCTGGACGACGGCGCGTCCGTCCTTCCAGACGTGCTTCACGTTGAAGCTCGCCAGGTCATCGACCAGCACGAGGTCCGCTCGGCGTCCGGGCGCGATGGCCCCCCGATCCCACAGGTGGAAGTAGTCCGCCGGCGAGAGCGTCGTCAGGCGAAGGGCCACGAGGGGGTCCACGCCCTCCTCGATCATGATGCGCAGCTTGGCGTCCATGTGCCCCGTGTCCCGGATGTAGCGCGCCGTGGCGTCGTCCGTCACGACCATGCAGCGCGCGGCCAGGAACGGGTTCTCCTTCACCAGAGGAAGGAGCGTCCGCAGGTTGGGGAAGGAGGCGCCCTCGCGCATCATCACCCACATGCCGCGCCGCAGCTTCTCCCGCGCCTCATCGAGGTCCACGCACTCGTGGTCCGACGAGACGCCCGAGGTGAGGTAGGCGTTCAGGTCCTTTCCCGAAACGCCCGGCGCGTGGCCCGTCAGGACGACGTCGCCCGCCGCCGCCACCCTGCCCCACACGTCCGGGTCCCCTTCGATGAGCGCGGGGTAGTTCATCAGCTCCCCCAGGTGGGTGCACCACCCCTCCCGAAGCATCTCCCGAACGGCCATCATGTCCAGCTCATCCCTCGGCGTTTCGAGGCGGGACGCGGGGACGCAGGAGGGCGCGCCCAGGAAGACGTCGACGGCCAGTCCGCGGCTCGCCAGGTACATGTAGCGGACGCCGGGGAGGCCCAGGGCGTTCGCTATCTCGTGGGGGTCCGCCATGACGGTGGTCGTCCCGTGGACCACCACGGCGTCCGCGAAGGCCGCCGGCGCCATCAGGCTGCTTTCGATGTGGACGTGCCCGTCGATCAGGCCGGGGACCAGGACGGCCCCCGCCGCATCCAGGACACGGTGCCCCTCGTAGCCCCTGCCGACGCCCGCGATCCGGTCCCCGCAGACGGCGACGTCGGCCTCCTCGTACTCCAGGGTAAAGACGTTCGCGACGCGGGCCCCCCGAATCACGAGGTCCGCAGGCCGGCTGCCCCTGGCAACTGCGGCCAGTGTGTTCATCGACTCTCCCTCCTATTCCGACAGACGTCGCTCATCGGGTTCAATTCCGACCAGTACAATGGGGACCGATGGATTAGAACGACCTTCGCGCACGATGTTGGTCAACTCATTTTCGTACCAGGCGAGGCCCGACGACATCTGCGACATGAGGCTGTGCATGGGAATGATCTCGATGCCCGCGTCAATGTCCCCTCTCTCATAAAAGAACGTGTGCTTGACGTGCAGGTCGTACTGCACCGAAAAATACTTGCCAAACTGGACCTCAACGGCAACGCGATCCTTCACGAAATCCACCTGATTATAAGTGCTGTACGCAGTAAAGCCCTTCTCCGTAATCGCCTGTCTTTGCCGGTCCTTGTCCCGAATGTGAACGGTGTCCCGCGTCGTCTCCAAATCCTCGTTGACGAAGTAGTCTATCCTTGTTTCACGCCAGCCTTTGCTCAAAAACTCGGCTTTGAAAAGACGGTTCAGCTCCTTTGGCGCAAACAGGGTCCTTCCCGTCATCGTTTTTTCCCTGCTCACTTTGTTGAAGGCGAGGGACGCATCCACATTTTGGACAGCGGCCTTCACCTCATCCCACAACGCAGGCCTGTGGACCAGGAGGAACTCCAGTCCATTCAAATGGCTGTACACCTGGGCGATTTTCATTGTGCCTGGGTCCATTCTTCGGGAACGCGGGCGATTTTATCCCCCGGCCTGGGCCTCCATATTTCCCGATGGATAGGGCGCGTTAAAAGGGTGCCCTCCCTCAACTTTCGCAGTCTGTCCAAGCCGGTATCGACAAACTTCCGCTCCCATTCCGATCCGTAGGCCCTGCGGCCGTTCTTGAGCGCCGCCACCAGGGAGGACCCCACCCCTGCGAAAGGATCGTAAACGATATCCCCTTCATTGGTGAGCGCCAGGATACAGCGCTCCGCCAGCTCAACCGGATACTGACACGGATGCTCAACCTTTTCAGGATGATTGTTCTTGACGTTGGGGATGTCCCACACCAGCGCGTCCCAATCGTCAATTAACCGGCTTACCGTCATCTCCCAAACGTCCTCAGGATTCTTGCCTTTTGGATTGCCGCTGAACTGCCCCTTCCTTTCCCCCTTGAAGTATCTTTTTCCGGGATACTTGGAAGGGATGCGCACGTCATCGAGGTTAAACGTGTACTCATCCGACTTCGTAAACCATAAAATCGTCTCGTAACGGCCACTGAACCTCTTGGAACAATGCAGGCCGTGACCGAAATGCCATATCACACGATTACGCAAATGCAGCCCCATTCTTTTAAAACAGGGGTAGAAGTAGATGTCAAGCGGGTAAATTTCGCCTTCTTCAACGCAATTGCCCGTCTGCCAGCACAGGCTGCCGTCGCGCGACAAAACGCGGACCAACTCGGCAAGGATCGGTTCCAGATTACGAACGTATTCCTCAATTCCCGTTCGTGTTTCGTACTCCTTCCCGATGTTGTAGGGAGGTGACGTGATGACCAGCTTCACCGTTTCATCGGGTATCTCCTTGCAGAAATCAAGCGCATCTCGACACTCGTAGCGGAAATCCGGCAATTTCATCTCGAACAAAACGCCCTGTTCACACGTCAAGGCAGCTGCCTCCAATGAACTCGCGGATGACGGAGTTGTTGGGGATGCCCTCGTTTTGGATGGCGGGGACGAAGCGCAGGATGTTCAGGAGGCGCAGCGCCTCGCTGAAGACGGGAGAGCGCTCGTCCACCGTGTGCAGCAGGGGCTCGACGTAGCTCTTCAAGACGCCCAGCTCGTAGGGCATCGCGGAGTTGAAGGTGGCGTTCGCCCGGCTCTGGTAGGGGAAGATGTAGCGCATGGAGCCGCGGATGACCTTGGGGTACACTTCGAGGGTCACCTGCGCGGACTTGCCCCGCGTGCGGTAGTCGCGGATGATGCGCCGCAGCAGGCGGTTGTCGCCGGTGCTGGCGCGGTTGTGGGGGTCGATGCAGATGCTCGTCAGGGGCGAGACGAAGATGCCGTAGCGGCTCTTCTCCGGAAGCATGGCCAGGATGCGGTCGTTCAGCCCGTGGATGCCCTCCATGATGAGCACGTCCGCCTCCCCCAGACGGATGACCTTTCCGGGCTCCTTGTGTCCGGTGATGAAGTTGTAGCGCGGCGTGACGACCTCCTCGCCCGCCAGGATGCGCGCCAGGTTGTCCTGGAGCATCTCCAGGTCCAGCGCCTCCAGCCTCTCGTAATCGTAATCCCCGTTCTCGTCGCGGGGGGAGTCCTCCCGCTCCTTGAAGAAGTTGTCCAGGGGCAGCGTCACGGGGTTCTTGCCGCAGACCATGAGCTGCACCTTCAGCCGCTCGGAGAACGTCGTCTTGCCGGATCCCGACGGCCCCGCGATGGTGATCGCCTTCACGGGCTTTGAGGCGATGTCCTTCGCGATGCTGCCCAGGCGTTGGGAGTGAAAGGCCTCCGCGATGAGGATCAGCTCCTGCACCTTCCCCTCCGCCACACAGCGGTGCAGGCTCGTGAGGTAGTTGAGGTTCATCACCTCAAGCCAGTGGGCGTAGTCGAAGAAGATGCTGGCCAGCGAGGCGTCCGCCTGGAAGGGGGGGACGCCCTCCGGTGTATCGACGGTGGGGAACTGAAGCACCAGCCCCCGGTCGAACAACAGGAGGTCGAAGGTGCGCAGGAGCCCCGTGGAGGGGGCCATGGCCCCGCAGAAGTAGCCGTAGCGCGAGCTGCAGCGGTAGACCTCCACCGGGTCCAGGTTGGCCCGCACGAAGAGGTCCGCGATCTCAGGCTCCCCCTGCTCCTGAAAGATGCGTTTGGCCTTGTCGATGGGCAGGATCTTGCGCGTGATGGGCAGGTCCTCGTGGACCATCTCGCTCATGGCGGCGTGCAGCTTGTAGACGTCGGACTGCGTCACGGGGCCGTCCTCCAGCTCCCAGTAGTGCCCCTCCCCGATGGAGTGGCGCAGGACCGCCTTGCGGTTCAGCGTCTTCTCGCAGGCGATGACCAACAGGAAGTCCAGGGAGCGCTGATAGATGCGCAGCCCGTCGGGCGACGTGGTCAGGACGAACTCCACCGCCGCGTCGTCGTCGATGACCCAGCCCAGCGGCCGGGTGTAGTTGTTCACGCGCCAGGCGATGACTCTCCCCTTCTCGGCGGAATCGAGATCCGCCAGCACGTTGTGCCCCGTCACCGGCGTCTCGCTGGTGATGTACTTGTCCTGGTTCAGCACGTGGATGGTAAAGGCCATAGCATTTCCTCCTCACGGTCGAGATACGCCCTGGCAGAGGGTGCGTCTGTGCGTACTTTTAGAGAATTATAGCTCATGGCCGGTTTTTTGGAAAACGGCGGGGCGGAAGGCTCCCCGAAGGGGAGGGGTGTTTTTCATAAGATGCGCCTGTCTGACATTCCCCGCCAACGCCTCCACAAGGCAATCAATTGCCTTGCTTCGGCACAGCCGACCGACACGACGCCGACCGCCTGTCGGCGTCCGTAAGTCGTGTCGTCTGGCTGAGCTGCGGAAGTCCCCCGGACTTCCTTCGCCCTCAGCCGACCAACCGGCCGCCGCAATCCTCCCGAAAGATCGGCTTGCGTGAGGCCGGTCGTCTGGCTGAACCCCTCCGGTTCGCTGACGCGAACCACCTCCCCTTTCAGGGGAGGCAATCCGTATTAAACGCAAATTGGTATAAATTGTCCTCTTTCGGCTCAGCCGACCGACCGGCTGCCGCGATCCTCCCGAAAGATCGGCTTGCGTGAAGCCGGTCGTCTGGCCGACCCCCTCAGCCCAACTGCGACATCGCTCAGTCCCCGGTGAGGCTCCAGCCCACGGACTCGTTTTGCAGCGTCCAGAGCCGCGCGTACAGCCCGCCGCGCTCCAGGAGCTCCGCATGGCGACCCTGGTCCACCACGCGCCCTGCCTCCATCACTACGATGTTGTCCGCGTTTTCGACCGTGCGCAGCTTGTGGGCGATCACCACCACGGTGCGCCCCTCCACCAGCGCGTTGACGGCCCGCTGCACCTCCACCTCGTTCTCCGGGTCCAGGCTCGCCGTCGCCTCGTCCAGCAGGACGACCGGCGCGTCCTTCAGGAGCGCCCTGGCGATGGAGATCCGCTGCTTCTCGCCGCCCGACAGGGTGGAGCCGCCCTCCCCCACCATCGTGTCGTACCCCTGGGGCAGGCGTAGGATGAAGTCGTGCGCGCAGGCCCGCTTCGCCGCCTCCTCCACCTCGGCCTCCGTCGCCCCCTCGCGCCCGAAGGCGATGTTGTTCCGCACCGTGTCCCGGAACAGGTACACGTCCTGGAACACGAAGGAAATCCGCCGCATCAGCTTCTCCGGGTCCAGCCCGTGCTCGTCCGCGCCGCCGAAGAGCACCGTCCCGGACTGGGGGTCGTAGAAGCGGGCCATAACCTTCATCAGGGTCGTCTTTCCGCAGCCCGACGGGCCCACCAGCGCGGTCAGCCTCCCCTGTGGGAACGTCAGGCTCACGTCCCGCAACACGGGCTCGTCGCCGTAGCCGAACGTGACGTTCTTCAGCTCGATGTCGTGGCGGTCGGGCGCGTCGCCCCCGCCGGTCATCTCAGGCTCCTCCATCAGGCTCAGGATGCGCCTGCCGGCCAGCGTGGAATAGCGGAACACGAAGAAGTTGAGCAGCGCCGCCGTCAGGGGGTCGTACACGCGCGTCCCCACGATGAGGAAACCGACGAAGGTCACGGGGTCCAGCGTCCCCCCGATCATCAGGTGAACGCCCAGCACGATCATCAGGGTGAGTCCCAGGCGGATCATGGAGATCGCCAGCATCGCGAAGGGCCCCATAGCCGCCTCGATGCGGATGCTCTCCTTCATGAAGCTCCGGAAGGCGCTCTCCAGGCGGGCGAAGCGGCCGCCCGTCAAGTTGTAGGCCTTGATGACGCGGATGCCGTTCATGTACTCCTGAATGCGGTTCCCCGCGTCGATCTTGGCCCTCATGTGCTTTTGGCTCAGCCGGTTCTGGAGCCTCGTCGAGAGCGCGAGCACCAGCGCCGCTGCGGGGAGCGAGACGAACATGGCGACGGCCATGAGCGGGTTCCAGAAGCACAGGCCCACGAAGGCGATGGCGGGCAGGACGAGCCCCCCGACCATCTGCGGCACCTGGTGGGAGATCGCAGTCTCCAGCAGCAGGAAGTCTCCCATGATCATGTTCACGAGGTCACCGGGGTCGCGCCGGGCGAAGTAGCCCAGCGGAAGCCTGCGCAGCTTCTCCGCCAGCTCGGCCCGCCCCTGGGCCGAGGCCTCGTAGGCGTCCCAGTAGCAGGCCCGATAGGCCGGGACCTCCGCCGCGAACATCACGAGCATCCAGACGAGCAGGAACGCGGAGAGCCCCCACAGCTTCGCCATGTCCGGAGCACCGCCGGCCGACCAGGCCGTGAACACGGTGCGGGCCACCTCGATGGAGATGCCGAACGGGACGACGTTCACCAGGTAGGACACGATCGTGTAGAAGACCGACTTGCGCAGCTTCTCGGGGTGCCCTATGGTGACGGTCCGAAACAGGCTGTCCTTCATGCCACTTCCCCCTTCCTGTTCCCGCCGAGCTTCCAACTCCCCGCTCCGACGTAGGCCCGCCACATGCGGGCGTAGAGGCCGTCCGCCATCAGCAGCTCTTCGTGACGGCCTCGTTCTGCGAGGCGCCCCTCGTTCAGCACCAGGATCTGATCGGCCTTTCGGATCGAGGAGAGCCGATGCGCGATCACCAGCACCGTCTTGCCCTTGATGAGCTCGGTCAGGGCCTTCTGAATCTCGAACTCGTTCTCCGGGTCGGCGAAGGCCGTCGCCTCGTCCAGCACCAGGATGGGCGCGTTCTTCAGGACGGCCCGGGCGATGCAGACGCGCTGTTCCTCCCCGCCGGACAGGTAGACGCCGCCCGAACCTATGAGGGTGTCGTACCCGTTCGGGAGACGCTCGATGAACTCGTGGCACTGCGCGGCCCGCGCCGCGGCGACCACCTCGTCGTCCGTCGCGTCCGGCCGCCCGATCCGGATGTTGTTCATCACGGAGTCGAAGAACAGGAAGTTGTCCTGAAACACGAACGACACCGTGTCCATCAGCGCCTCGTTCGGGATGTCCCGGACGTCCACGCCCCCGATGAGGATTTGTCCTTCCCCCTCCCGCACGTCCCAGAAGCGCGGGATCAGGCTGGCGACGGTGGATTTTCCGCCGCCCGAAGGCCCGACCAGAGCGGTCACGCGCCCCTCCTCCGCGTGAAAGGAGACGGAGGACAGGGCGCGGGCTCGCGTGGAGACGGCGTTTGCGTTTTCCGGCCCCTCCGCATCGTAGGAGAAGCTCACGTCCCGGAACTCGACGTCGAACCGGTCGGGCCGCCTGGGCTTTTGGGGTTCGGGCACGGGCTTCCGGTCCATCACGGCCTCGATGCGCTCCACGCCCTCGTCGATCTGCCGTCCCTGCATGGCCAGCATCGCCAGGCTCGTCATGGGGGCCGCCGCGCCGGGCGCCATCACCACGAAGAACAGGAACGTCAGCGCAAAGGCCTGGCCCGCCGGGTCGTCCCGAAGGAGCAGGAGGCCGACGGGCAGCAGGAGGGCGAGGAAGGAGTTGGCGACCACGCGAAACAGGATGTAGCCGTTCTGAAAGGCGTTGGTGAACTGGATGCACAGCTTCCCGTAGTCCTGAAGGTCGGCGTAGAAGCTCCGGAAGGACTGCACGGTGCGGCCGAACACCTTGACGATCTGCATCCCGCGGACGTACTGCACCGCCGAGGCGTTGACCCGCTCCAGCGCGTCGTAGTACGCCTTCAGGTTATCCCGTCCCTTCTTCCCGAACCAGAGGGACCCCTGAAAGGCCAGGGCTGCGACGAACGCCCCGACGCAGGTCAGCGCCAGGGGCACGCTGAGGAAGAAGAGCGCCCCCGCCAGGATGAGCACCGTGGTCGCCGCATCGACCACCTCCGGAATCCTGTGCGCGACGAAGAGCTCGATGTCCTCGACGTTCTGCTCCATCGTCTTCTTGACCGCGCCGATGGTGGTGCCCGACAGGAACCCCAGCGGTAGCCTGCCGATGTGGCGGGCCAGGCCCAATCGGATGCCGTACAGGATGCGGAACGCGGCGACATGCGAGGCCATCAGGGAGGCGTACCGCACGACGAACCCCAGCGCCATGGCCCCGAAGGCGACGGCCCCCTGACGGACGAAGAAGCCGGAGTTCGCGGGAGACAGCCCGTGCTGCAAGAGCTCTCCCAGGATGAAGTACACGTTCAGAAAGGGCACCAGCATCAGTGCCGCACTGACCGCCGAGAGCGCGCAGGAGAGCGTCACCAGCCCGCGCCGCTGCCCGGCGATCTCCAGAAGCCGGGCGATCCCGCTCCTTTTCTTTTTTTCCATGCAAACCGCTCCTTTCCTGAAGCCCGAACCCGAAAGACGAACGAAGGACGAACCTCCAAAGCCGTGAGAGTTATATAGACAAAACTCTCATTTGCCTTATTATACAACCAAAAACGCCTCGACGTTCTGGGGGCCTGGGCAAGGATGAAAGGGGGCGGACACATGGGTTATGGTATAATTCTAGTTCGTTGAATAAAATTTATATTAATGTTCTGTATCCTAAAAGGCAGCACCGACGGATTCAGGATTTATTTTAGTGAGGAGGAATCCTTTGAAATTGAGAAAATTTGATTGGCAACTGCTGTCTTGTTGTGTGTGCGTTTGCCTTATGACAGGGACGGCCCTGGCACAGCAGGCGGGTCTCGACCCGGATTTCGGAAAAAACGGTGTCGTCTCGTTCAAGTACGGGGCCAAGAATACGGAGGCCGGAGGTTTCTGCGTCCAGAAGGATGGAAAACTGCTGTTCGGAGGGACCGCGGACAACGACATGATCGTCATCCGGTGTCTGCCTACGGGCGAGCCCGATCCGTCCTTCGGGAACGGCGGCCTCGCCTCGTTCGACAGCGGCGGCACGGACACCCTCTCCGCCATGGGCCTCTGCGTTGACGGATCGATCGTCGTCGGAGGAACGTTGAGACCTGCGGGGCAAACAAGCGAGCGGATCGCGCTGGTCCGATTCGACAAAAACGGGACGATCGATGCGGGATACGGGGAGAACGGGGTGGTCTCCGCCGACTTAGGGCCCCGGTCAAAAATCGACTCCATCGTGCCCCTGAGCGACGGCTCCGTCCTGATATCGGGAAGGGCCGCGTCCCTTAAAAGGGCGATGATCGCCCGATACGACCGCAGAGGGATCCCGGACGCTTCCTTCGGGTCGAATGGAGCGGTCTACAGTGACGAAGAAAACTCGGAATACACGTCTTTGACGTTGCAGGCGGACGGGGCCATCATAGCCTGCGGTTATACCGCGGACGACCAGAGCAATTACAACGCACTGGCAGCCCGATACACGCCCGGCGGGGCCAGGGACGCCACGTTTGCGGATTCCGGGACGCTGGAAATCGACCTTGGAAGCAAGGGAGACAGGTTCAACAAGGCGATCGAGCTCAGGAACAGGTCGATCCTTTTCGTCGGGGAATCGATCAAGGCCGGGAATAAGAACAGGACCGTCACGCTGTTTCAGACCCTCGGAAACGGAGCTCCCGACGAAGAGTTCGGGGATAACGGGAAGAAGCTCCTCGACACCGGAGACCTGGGATCGATGGGCACGGACGCGATCGTGCTGGAGGACGGGAGCCTTCTGATCGCAGGGCAGTACGGCAACAACAAACGGCCCGAAAAACACGATATACTGCTTGCGCGCTTCCGCAGCGACGGGGCGATGCAGGAGAGCTTCGGGGTCAACGGCGTGCTCTCGACCGATCTCGGTGCGGACGAGAAGGTCTGTGCCGTATCCAGTTTAGGGGGCGGGAAGGTCCTCGTGGCCGGGAGCTCGGGAAAATACGGCTGGTCCAGCAATAACCTCAAGATGATCCTGGTCCGCTACGCCGAGGTCGTCCAGCCGGACGAGTTGCCCCAGCGAGACCGGGACCTTGATGGGACCTTCGGCCATCATGGTTTCGTCCGCACCGACTTTTCCGGGGACGACAAACCCAACGACATGGCAGTGTTCCCCGATGGAAGCTTCATCGTCCTGGGGTCCTCCGTCAACGAAAAGACAAACGCCAGCGGGGTCGTCATGGCCAAATATCTGCCTTCCGGGACGTTGGACACGTCTTTTGGAAGGCAGGGCCTCAGCCGGGTCGATCCGGGATATCAGGCCTACGGGTATAAGATCGCCCCTCTTGCGGACGGCAAATATTACGTAGGCGGGGCCGTCGACGACCGCCCGGCCCTGTTCCGCTTCGAGACGAACGGGACGCTGGACAAGTCATTCGGACAGTCGGGAGCCTCCATCGTTCAGACAAAACACAAGTGCTGGGGCAGGGCCATGGCCCTTCAGGAAGATGGAAAGATACTGCTGGGAGGGCGAATGGAGATCGGCCGTTTCGACCATCGAGTCGTCCTGTGCCGCTACCTGAGCTCGGGGGAGCTGGACCCATCCTTTGGCTCGGACGGGGTCGTCGTTACCAATCTGGACGGTCGAAAAACCGACGTCTACAGTCTGGCGGTCCGGGACGACGGGACCATCTTCGCGGCAGGACATGGCTCTACGAAGAACAACAAGGACATGGACATTTTCGTGGCTTGTTATACTCCTGACGGAGCCCTGGACGCAAACTTCGGGGACGGCGGAACGCTCTTGTTGGATCAGGGGGGACTCGAATATGTCAGGAGCGTAGCCCTGACGAACGACGGAGCCCTTCTACTTGGAGGTTCCGGGGGGCCGGAGGGGAAGATGATGTTGGTCTGCCTGGACGAGGGCGGAAAGCTACGCCCCTCCTACGGTAACGGCGGACGACAGTTTTTGAGCGTCAAAGGAGGATCGTCGGAGCGCTATTACGGCCGTTCTCTCTCCCTCTTCCCCGACGGTCGAGCTCTCCTGGTCGGAGACAACAACGGAAAGATCGCCGCGCTCTGCGTTCAACCCGACGGTTCGTTGGATACCACGTTCGGACGGGGAGGCAGCGTCTACACCGACCTGGGTTCCTGGTCGGGTGCCTTGTCAGGGGCCCTGGCACCTGACGGAAAGATATTCGTTTCGGGGTTCTCGCGCAAGGACTTCTTCACGGCGAGGTATACGGGTCCCGCCTCCTTCCGGACGCCGTCCGCAAAGGACGCCGCAGGAGGCCAGGTCGAGTTCGTGAGGCCGTTTGCAAAGCTGACGAACGAAGCCCTGACCCGTTCAATCATACAGAAAATAAAGGAAAGAAAACTCGTGCTCAAGGGAGAACCGGAGTGCGTCTCCGCGAGGATCAATCTGACCCCGACCGCCTCGTCGGATCGGATTACGCTGCCGCTCTTCCCATCACGTTTTCCCTCGAAGAAGGGAATGTCTCTTGTGGCCTTTGCCGTGACGGACGACGGACAGGTTCATCCGTCATTCGAAGGAAAGACCGCCGTTTTCGGAAAGGACATCCTGGATAAAAGTGCGATCAACGGCAGAGCGGCGCGTTCGCTCCAGCTCGTGCTTGCCCAGGGGCTCTTCGTGCCGGAGGCCTCGACGCCCTCTGATCCTGCACCCTCTCCAGGGTATGACAAGCCGAAGCAGCCTGCCCCCGATCTCAAGCCGAGCCCCGATCCAAGTCCTGAACCGGGGCCGAACCCTGGACCGGAAAAACCGAGCGATCCTGCCAATCCTCCTTCTCCCGGCGCGAAGAAACCAGCGACGTCGGACAGCGGATGCTCCCTGGGAGCGGCTTCGGGCTCCCTGCTCTCCCTTATGCTGCCGCTTCTGCTCCTGGCCCTCGCCCACGGTTGTGTCGGCAGGCAGGGGCGCCGCAGGTAGTGCTTGTCGATAAGGGCCTAACGACAAGGAGCGCGTTATCAGCCCATCCAGTTTAACCTCTACACTCATGGGAAGAGTGAAAACCAAGTGATACACGAAGGGGAAGGATACCGGTTTTGCCGACAGCCTTCTCCTTCGCTTTGTCGTTCCTGTCAAAAACTCCTCGTTCTCACTCCGGACATCCCGGGGCGAGTGAACCCAAAGACGACGAACATGCCTAGCATAACGATCCTGAAGCAGGTATCTACCAAATTGTACAGGGCCGTCACCAACATGCTGACGACCAACGACATTCTGAGCCGGAGCAGGGCCACGGTGACGTTCCCCTCCTCTATCTGACGAATTCTCTCTTTATTTGTCCATGCTGCGCATCCCCTCCTTCAACAATTTCCCGTGCTCCGGGATTTTTGTTTCGCTGGCGAAGCATCAATACTCTATTTCCGCAGATGGAAAAGGGCGGCAAGGCCGCCCCGCAAATGACTTGAAGTTGGAATGAGAACCTGCCGTGAGATCAGTCCTTCTGAACCCGCTCCAAAATATAGGCCTTTTTCGGTTTCATTTCGGTCCTCACGATCCTGGCCAGAACCTCGGTCCCCTTTTCGACCTTCAGAGCAGGATCGAACCGGGCCTCCATGCCCTCTATCGTAAAGGAGCTGTTTCCCTTCTTGTTGACGCTATCACACCGAACCGTCAACTCCTCGCCGATCGGATGCTTGAAACCAGCCTCGAGGTTGCGCTTCTCCGTTTCCGCCTTCTTAGCCTTCTCCGTTTCCGCCTGCTGTTCCTCTTTGGACTTGACCCACTTCATCCGTCCATAGCCCGACCGGGTCTTCCCACCCGCGCCACAGCGCTCAAAAGCCTCTCCCAGAATCCGAAGCGCCAGCTTCTCCCATTTCTTCCGGACCTCAGGGTCGGGGTCCTCGCACCCCACGCGCACCTCAAACGATCCCCTGACGGAGAGGAAGGTCACCGGGTTGGGGTCGTCAAAGTCCGTCGGGGCCCCCTCGCCCGTATAGTATCCGCTGTGGTGAGGCGTCATGACGTCAGGGCAGAGCGAATTTGGAAGGGAATCGGGAAGGAGCCATGCGTCGTAAAAACGAAGGTATCCCGCCTCGGCGTCCTCCTCCTTACCTGTCAGGGGGACCTTTCCAAAAAGCACCTCGTAGACGGCCCCCGCCTGACGGGTCGGGCGGGTCCTGGCATCGAGGGCAGGAGAACGAAAACGCTCGTCCCCCGCACCCCACGCCATGGAGCAGTAGTGCGCCGCCAGCCCCTTGAGTGAGCTTCCGGGGATCATCGGCACCCCGTAGAGCGGGTTCAGGGTCAGGCCGGTTTCAAGCACGTTGCTGCCCCCAAGCCCCGCGATGAGCCGTCCCTCCGTCTGGAAGGTGCGCGAGGAGGAGCAGGCGGACAGGGCATTTTTTCGCGCCTCGAACGCCCTGGCATAGAGGGCCTGGACCTCCTCGTCCTTCACCGCGGAGCGCGCGGCTTGAAAGAGGTCGTCCCGCCCCCTCTGTGCGGCCTCCTTGTCCTCATCCTCTCCCTGTTTCGTCTCCCTCAGATAACGGGCCAGGAGCAGCGAGGCGTTCTGCCCTTTGGAGAGGTCTTTCAGCGCATCTCTCAGCGCCTGCATCTCAGTTTCCTCCCTTCGCCTGACAGTAGCGCTTGATCCAGGACGAGGCCGCCAGGGCGCGGCGTGAGAGGCGCATATACTCCATCACCTCCGCCTCCCGACTCCGCGCACAGAGATCTCCCCCCTCGCCCAAAACGTTCTCCAAGTCCGAAAGGTAGTCCGCCCTGCCCTTGGCCTGAGCGAACGCCAGCGCCTGAGCCAATCCGCAGGAGTGCACCAGCGACGGGAACGCGAGGGCAAAACTGCTGTACTCCTCAAACCCGCTGTTCCTGCCCTGGACACGTTCAAATGCGGCCTGGGCCATCTGCTGTTCCTTCGTCCGAATACCCATGATCGGCCTCCTTACCGTGACTCGAAGAGGCAGCGCACCTGCCCCTTGCCGGTCGAGGCCTTGCCGCCGATCTGCAGTTCGAGGGGCCTGGAGCAGAAATTCTCCAGCAGCTTCTCCTTCGTCAGATCACCGTCCGCACCCTTTGCATCTTCTTTGTTGCGGTACACGCGGTCGCACCAGACCGTCCCCGCCAGCAGGGTCTCGACCGGCAGGGCCTCCTCGTACCAGAGTGCTTTTGGGGCAACGGTCCCCGACTCCTCGTCAATCCGAATGTGTGCGCTGACCTCCGTCCCGGCCTCGCACAGAAAGGTGAAGATATCGTCGCTCACGATCGCCAGCCTCTCGCGGAAGATGGCCTGCCAGTCGGAATTGTCCGCAAAGACGGCCTTGGCAATGAGCTCCGCGCAGGCATCGGCCTCCTGGCTTATCACGCAATCCAGGTCCAGGTCCTCGAGGTAGAGCTTCGTTCCATTCCTAACGAGCCTGGTTCTGCTGGTCACGATGGCGGATTCCACGACCAAAGACAGAATGGACAAGCTTGTATCTCGCTTGAGCCGTTCGAGACAGAAGGGCGAGGTGACCCAGGCGAACGTCCCGTAGAAGCTCCTGATGGGCAGGCAGACGATCCGCGCGTCCGTGAAGACCAAAGAACCCGCCGTGCTGTTCGCCTCGATGGCATTCGGTTCTTTCTTCCTCCCGAACGCGGCCCGGACAAGCCCGTCAACCGACCTTTTTTCCTCCGTGGCGCCGAAATGATCGGCCACCACGCCCTTCACGGCGGAGCCGGGGATGCAGGGCCAGTTCGTGACCTTCTCCCGCGCGATCGGCAGGTCGATGTACCCAACGCCCCGTCCCGTCCCCACGTGGAGCGGCGTCACCGTATGAATCCAGTATCTTCTCTCGAACTTCACGTTATCCATCACAGTTCTCTCCTTCCCGAAGCCCAAAAATCTCAGGCTGTTTCACGGCCACGCCAACAACCCCAGAGGGCCAGCCCAAATCCATCGCGCCCGTCCTGCTGGCAGTCGCAGACGGAATGGAGCCAGAGATCGGCAATACCCTCCCCGCCCTTCAACACCTCGAAGAAATACACGCTCCCTGCGGGGACCATCCGGCGCAGGGCCTTGGGGCCGTTCCTGCCTTTTTCATAGCTCCACCCGGACAAGGGCTTCCAGCGCCCCACGACGGCGGAGACGAGCCGGACCAAAACCCCACTCCCCGGAACCTCCCCCGTCAATTTCCCGTCCTCCTCCCGAAGCCAGCCCGGAAGCCAGCCCTTCTCAAAGATCGCCGGGGTCGCCAGCACCATGCGAAGCCCTTTTTTCCCCGTCCAGGACAGGTTCTTGGGTGCCTCCCAGAACCCCTCATCCGCTTCGGCCATCCGCACCTCCGCGAGGCGCCGCTCCCCGCCGAGGGGAACGAGCAAGCGCTCGGGCAAAGGGGCCTGGTCGCCGAAGTTCACCCGGACGCCGATCCGCATCTGGCCCAACTGCCCCTTCGACGCGCCCTCTTTGATCTTTGTTACGAAGTCCAGCCCCGTGGTCGTAAACAGCCTGGCATCCTCCGCCGCACCGCTCTCCGGCAGGATCGTCACGTTCGTGCGGTCCTCCTTCACGGGAGCGGGGAGCCCGTCGAGCTTCATCGAAGCCGGCTGATCGTCCTCACATCCCAGCCACTCCGCCATCGTCTCCAAAGGCCAGAAGGCGTCGCCCGACTCCGGCTTGAAGTCCTCCTCCGGCATCCCCACCGGCGCGGACGGGACGAGGCTTGCATGGGGCATCCGTACGCCCGCGTTCCCGTCCATCGGACGGACGCGAAGGACGTCCGTGGTGCCCGTTGCCTCATCTGTCTTACGAATCAGGGCATCCAGCGGCCTGGGAAGATAAATCCTCTCGTTCAGGACCGGAAATCCGCCGCACACCTCGATCGTCTTGAGCTGATCCGGCGTGAGCGTATCCTTTGCCTTCCAGACGGCGGTACGCACGGCCCCCGCGATGACCGACGGGGAAATCCAGTCCATCGAGCGCACCCGGTTCCCCTGCCCCGCACCAAAGGGCCTGGAGTCCCGCACAATCAGCGGGCTCAGCGGAGTCAGTCGAAGATACCTCGTACTCTCTCCCATGTTCACCGGTCCCCTCCCTTCGCCTGTCGAACCCCAAACCCGATCCACTGAGCGATCACCAGCTCGTCCGAGAGCCTGTCGATGTCCCGATGCCCGCACAGGCGCAAATCGATGTAGCCCTCCACCCGCTTTTTCTCCTCATCACTCAGCGTCACATCTTTGCGGCGGAATATTCGTTTTATGTCGTCCCGCACGGCGGCCTCCAGGACATCCCCAGGGTCCCATCCCCTGTAAAATTCCGCATTCTCGCGCAATTCGTAGGGGAACTTGTTGGGTATGGCCCCATCGGAGAACAGACGCGCCCAATAGTGCAGGCGCTCGTCCAGGGAGACCTTGGCCAAAGCCCGAGTATCCTCCAGCCCTTCCGTATTTTTGCGTCCCCACTGTTCGCGCACGATGACGGAATCGGAACCTCGGGACCGCACAACAACGGCAAGCCCGTTGCGGTCGACTCCCTGACGGGAGGCCTCGTCTCCGATGCCCTTCTTCGCTATCCTCTCGGCGCCGCGGCCGAACTCCAGCAGGTCCTCCAGGTCCTCCATCGCGTGCCCGATCGAGATACCAACGGACAGGGTCGGAGACCTTTGATCTTTGATGGACTTGTAATCTTTCAGGAGCTCTCCAAACGCCTCGTGCAGCCCCCGGGCACAACTCAGGCAGGTATCGAGCGGCAGGAAGGCCAGCACGTCGTCCCCTCCCGTGTAGACGCAGACCCCGTGGAAATTCCTGACAATATCCCGAGCCTCCCCCGCAAACTTCGAGAGGGTCGAGGAAAACTCCTGGTGTCCCTTCATGTCCCCGATCTCCGAGATCGCCGCTCCCATGCGGTCGCCGTCGGCGACCAGCAAGGCGAAGTAGGGCTCCTGCGGCCTGTCGTGCTCCTTCAAGCCGGACAGGATGGTGGCGATCCCCCTGCAGGCTGCCCTGACCTTTTCCCTGACCGCTTCCCTCTCCTCGGGCTCGTACTTGAGCTCGCACTCCGCCAGCATCGAGGCGTGGCGGGAGAGCAGCACAGCCGTCCCCTCGTAGGGGAAGGCCTCGTACCCTATCACATCACTGATGGCCCCCGTTTCGACCAGCGCCCCACAATACGGCTCCAGCGCCCGGAGCGTTTCCTCCTTCACGCCACGCACCCACGGGTCCACCGCGACGCGCGACACGGACGGGAAACGCTTACGCTTATCCCCGGAAATACGCTTGATGAGCCCCACGGAGTCGAGCACCTCTCCCTCCTTCAGACACAATCCCGCAATCTTCGGGCCCTTTCCATCCTTGAACACGCTCTCCCGCAGTCCGTCCAGCGAGGACTTCTGAACCCTGAACTCCCCCTCATGCGGCAGGAAATCGCGCAGGTTCTTCCGGGCCGCCAGCAGGCGGGCCACCTTTTGGCGGGCCGCCTTATAGGCCCCCTCCCCCGTCCCGATCTCTGCCCAGGCGGCATAGAACTCGATGACGTCTTCGATCTGTTTGTCCCAACGTTCCTTTACAATATAACGCTTCGCCTTCTCAAAGGCCTCGGCGGCAAACACCTTAAAACGCGCGACGGCGGCCTCCCTTGCCTTCTCCGCCAGGGCGTTCATCGCCTGGTCATCGCCGCTCGCCCGGGCCAGGATCACGTTGGCGACGTTCAGGTCGGAGTCGGGCTTCAGGTCCCCATTCGGTTCAGGAAAAATCAGCTCGGCCCTGGCATCCTTCACGGCTTTCGCCGCGGCCTTGGATATCTCCGAGAGCATGAACGAACCGAACCACAGGTCGCGCGTGCGCCGCGCCGCGGCGATGAACTCCTGCACCGGCCCGACGCTTATCTGCAACAGCCAGCTGGTCCCCTGGCTCATAGGATCACCTCCTTGTAATTTTTTTCCTTCAGCAGATAGGTCTTGAACGCCTCGAGCGCGTCGCCGCTCTCCGAGCGCCCTTTCATCGGCGAACTGCTGTACGCTGCGAGTTTGGGGTTGACGATCTGATCATCAGAAATTGAATATGTGGCTTTTGTGTCGCTGCGCTCGAGCAGAAGGCTGCTGAGAGGCCCGGCCTTCAAGAAGACGATCACGGGGACGACTTTACCATTTTTCAATTTGACAGGTGAGAGAAGGACGGGGCTTGCCATTCTGGAGCTGGACTCCGGACGCAAACACGTATCGATCGGGTCCTCCGCTCGATTGTATTTACCTTCAGGATCGCTGTCCTTAAAGTGAAAGATGATCGGCATACCAAACCTCGCGCGGGGGAATCCCTCAACTTGCATGGTCGGCGCATGGCGCTCCAAATGGGCTTCAACCCGCCTTCGAATCGTATCAGGCTCCGGCCATCGTGAGCGACCCGGCGTTTTTGTTTTTTCTTTGCTTTCTTTGCTCTGTCCTTCGTTTCGCCCTATCCCCACCCCCTGACGGAACTGCTTCATGAGGTCAACCATCTCGCACCAGACACTTTCCGCATTATCCTTCACATTCCCCATCAGGACAGTCTCAATACCTGGAGCTCCTGCTAAAAGGCTGGAAATATTTTTTGCTTCTTCCATCGCGCACTCTTTAGAGTAAAGTGCTCCGCACCCACGCCGCGTCCGGGCCCCCAGCCCTCCGAAATTAATCCAGCCATGAAGGGAATTCAAAACCTGTTCCCTCTGAGCATCTGGAAGTTTCGGAGAAAAGGACAGGGAAAGTTTGAATCCTGCCTTTACGATAGCCAAAAATGGAGCGACATCCGGTTCTCCTCTTTTTCCGATTTTTCCCTGAAAAGGAAAAATCGCGTACTGTAGCTTTTCTTTTCCCTCTTCAAAAACAATCTTTTTCTTTTCGCCTTCTTCTGAAATAGAAGCCATAGCTTTTAAGCTCAAGCGGGTATCATGTAGCCTGACCCTGAGTGCTATCTTGCTGGCTGATCGAGTGCTTCCGAAAATTGCGGCTTCTTCCTCTCTCATATCGTTTAAAGACAGCTTCAGTCCATAGAGCAAACGCCACCAAAATCGCAGATGTCCGTGAATAGAGGTCGCCCTCACCGGCATCTCCTCATCGACAACCCCCGCCACAACCCCGCCGCCGTACATCGGGGTGATCAGCTCGATTTCATAGACCCGTTCTTCGGGGGAGCCGCCTGGCCCGATACTTTCAATCCCGTCAATGCACACCGACTTCGGAATGCTTCGCCCCATACCGCACCATCCTCTCCATAAAAAATACCGATCGCCTCAAAACTCCGCCAACACCTGTCCCATCCCCTGGGTCGTCTTGTAGCCGACGCCGCAGAAAAAAGCGAAGGCGGTCAGACAGGCAAGCGCCTTTCTAACCGCCGTACTTTCGTTTTTCCAGACATAACGGACCCGTCCCACACAGCCGCGGAAGACGAGATTTTCCTTCAGCACCACTGCCGCGCTTCGCAGGGAATAATCTGCGACAAACGTGTTTTTAATCGAATTTTCCTGTCCCAGATTTTCCAGCGGATTTTCCCCATAGGCCGTTTTCCATCGGGCAGCCAGACTACGGAACCAGAGTTCGGGAGAGGGGAGGATGTTCTGAACCGCCCCGCTCTTGAACCCGGTAGGAGAGAGAAACGTCACGTCAGCCCCGCCGCAGGGAGGGCTTTCCCTGAGTGCCCCTTCGTCCGTCTGGCGGCTCATCGCGTTTTCCCCGGGACGCGAGACCCTTTTGACGCCGACAGGCGCCCCGCCCAGGGTGAGGGAAGAGCCCGTCACGGCCTCCGCAAAGGGCTCCAAAAGCGCGTCGTCCAGGAAGGAAACGCGAAAGGCCAGCCTGTCGCCCTTTTGAAGTTGAAGGACCCCTTTCCCCCAGGAATAATGCAGCGTGCGCCAGAAGGATTCCGGAGTGAGCGCGCTCAAGGCCACCCCCTTGAACCCGGGCGCTCCATGCAGGGGCTCCGGCCCCCCAAACCCCGAGAGCCGACGAGCCAAAGCGGAAAAAAGCAGGTACCCGTTGGAAACGGGAACGTGTCCATCCGACAGAGCCTCACACAGAACAAGAGAAGAGATCAAGACTCCTCCATCCTCTCAGCAAGTCGTATTTTCCACGACAAGCTTCAAATAAGAACCTCCAGGGGTTCGGCCTGCCATGCACTCTCATCTCCGGCAATCAGCCGCAGCCGCCAATACAGGCCGGTGAGGAAATCGTCCGGAACGGATTGCCCCGCCTGCCGGGCCAGCCTTCGGGCCTCAGGGAGCGGGACCAGAATCCGCCGGTGTTCCGGCGCCGGGAAGACCAGATGTCCTTCCTCCACGCCTCCTCCCTGGTCTATATCCATAGCCAGGGCATGGACCTCAATGCCCGGAGCCAGGCGGTACAATCCCTTTCTTACCAGGTCCCAGGCCGGTTTGGCATTGACGACAACGTTTCCGATCCGAGGCCCATTGGGGTATATGCTCTCAATTTTAACAGCAATACAGCGTTTTGCGGCATCTTTTTTCTCGTCGTAGAAATAAAAACTTTTGCTGCGCGGTAAAAAGACAGGGAGCCCATCCAGACTCAGGACATACCCGGAGAACTCGTTCTGACGGCTTGTCTTTCGGAATGCAACGCGCGCACGGAGAAACTCGCCTTTTTCATAGGCGTCCAGAACGCGCGTCCAGACCGGACCGTAAAACGGACCCTCCGCTCCCGTATCCACCATGAAGAGCTCCCCCTCCGGATTGAGGACGTGAAAGGGACGCAGGCGGTGATCCTTCTCCTCGGGCGCTTCCATTTCCCGCACGACTTTTGACGAAAAGGACATCCCGAACGGCTGAGAGGAAGCGACAGGACTATGCCGCGCCGGGCAGCGTTCCGGCACCTCCTCTCGCGTCGTCTCGTCAGGCTGCCTGTTCTCCGCCGAAACCGAACTGCCGTCTCCTCGAAGACACAGCAGGACAACCGCCGCCGCAGCCGTCAATAAGAACTCCAGAGCCGTCATCTTCGTCATTCCCCCCCACATACCGGACAGCCGGAGACCTTCTCAAGTTCCAGCCGGCATATCCTGAGCTGCAATTCCCTGCCCCGCGCCTCCCCGCTCTCCACCTCAGGGGCCTCCCCTCCTCTGTCGACGTAAACGAGGGTCAGGTTCTCATGTGAATCCCTGTCCATGAGCGCCTCTATGGCCCTCAAGGCACCAACCTCCGCCACCAGGTTAATTTGAGCCGAAAGTCCGGGCTGAACGTAAAGGTCCCTAGGGTCCTCCGCCTCGCTGTAGGAGACTTTTTCCGAACGCAGCGCACTCTCGCTCAGAATACGCCGCCGATGGCACGAAAAGCACGCTTCTCCGGGACGAACCAGCTGAACGATCCCCGATGCCGCCCTCTCGTGGAGCCCCACCTGAAGGCTCTTGATCCCGTGCTCTACGGATATGGAGTTTACGAGCACGCGAGAATCGTCCGTATCGGTGGTGCAGATCAGCAGATGGCTCTGCTTCGCCGCCTCCTCCAGGGCGGCCATCCCACCGGGATCGTCCACCACGTTCCTCGTGCAGCAGCTTACCTGAATGTTGGGATTGACGGATCGGATCCTCCGCTCCACGACATACGCCTTATTGCGTCCAAGCTCGTCAACGCCGGCGACATGTCTGGAAAGGTTCGCCGGCTCAAGCGTATCCATATCGAACAGAAAGAACCTCCCCACCCCGGCCCTGGCCAGTTCCAGGGCTATCGTCCCCCCAAGGCTGCCACACCCGACGAGGCACACGCACTTGCCGGCCAGCTCCATCGTCTCCAGCAGGCCGGCGTTTCTCTCGTAAACCGCCGCTCCCATGTCGATGACCTCGGGGACGACCGACACCATCTCCCCCTCGCAAAACATCCAGAACCGCTCACTATCCTCGCCAACCACTCCCAAAACCCCACCAGGCAAAAGATTGACCGTCGCCTCGCAGCCCTCCCGAACAAGACGGAGCCGGGCATTTTTCACGCCGGGGCCGGGAATGAAGACGAAGCTCTCGCCTTTGTTCCACACCCCCGGATGCTCGGCCTCGGATGCGGAGGAAGCCCGAAAATCCTGAATCAACTTCTGGTCGATGTACAGCTTCATCCGATACGCCCCTTCCCTTTCCCTCAGGATATCCGAAACGGAGCCCTCATAGACGCCTGTATGACGAATTTCTCCCTCTCCTCCCTCTCCTCCATCCCCTCCGTCTTCCCGCATCCAGACGTGACAGTCGATGCGGTAATCATCGCCACAAAGGGTAATAACGGGCAGGAACAAGAACGGCCATCCCTCCGTCTCGCAGATTTCCCGCGCCGTCAGGACATCCAGGCGGCTCAAAGCGCCAAAGCTTCCAGGGTGCTTATGCCACTCCCCAAGATAATTCCAGTTCTTCGTCCTTCGGTAGTAAGCGACCCGGTCGCGATAATGCGGCATCTCGGGACGAAAAACTCCGCTGCCAAGGAGGGCCTGTTCGCCCGGCCCGCTGGCGCGTTCCGCATGAATTTCAAGTTTCCCCTCGGCACCGTTGCAGAAACTGCCCACCAGGACGCCGCCGGTTTCACGTCCGGGGGCCACCACGGCCTCCCGCACGATGCGCTGCAGTGCATCCAGGGACAGGCGCGTCGTCACCTCCCCGCTGAAACTCATCCCCAAACACGCTCCTTGACCAGCTCAATCCCATCCTTGGCTCCGGAGTGAAACGCATCGTTGCGCGGCATCACCCTGCCGTCCGACGTCACATACCCCTTGCAGCAATCGTCATTGAGCACGCGCTCCGTAAGCTTCAGAATATCCATCTCAGCGGCCCCGTCGAAGGGATTGGAAGTCTTCTGCACTTTCTCGCTCTTACCGGCTCCAGGCATCTTCATAATAAAATCTCCCCCTCTTTAATAACGTAAGTTGTGAATGTCTCAGTTTTCTCTCCGGATTGATCTCCGGTTCGAGAAACGGCTCCTCAGTTTCTTTTCGGTTTCGATGCGTGCCCATCGGGAACAGGCGTCGGAAATTTCATTGAAGCGATTGCCCCGATGGGCCCCGACCTTGCTGAGGATGATCCTCCGTTGCCTCCACAGACGCTGCATGTTCTCCAGGAAGGGCAGGCCTCCTTTGTCCCCCATAACATCGCGGATCGCGGAAAGGCTGTCGCTGACGATCTCAGCTCTCCATTCCCCTCTTACCCTCATCAGCTCGCAGGCGACGATAAAAGCCATGCCCATGGCCCTCAATTCCGCCTCACCGGAGGTGCCGCAGCGACATCCCGCATGGAAGACGACGAGCCCCCACATGCGCCTCTCCACAACATTCCAGCAGAGGCGCCAGCGCCGTAAGCCGTCAAGCTCCAAAGGGTCACGGGCCCCGGCGACGACGGCCATTCCACCGACCCCCATTCGGAAGGAGGCGTCGCAGTAGATTTGAATCACCCCGCTCCCCTACCTCCCGGGCCAGTTTCCGCTGCGCTGATAGACTTCCCAGGCGTTCAGCCAGGCAGCCGCCCAGCCCAACAGAGCCGCTGCCGTGGTCTCCGTTCCAATCCCCTCCCCCCCGCCGCCGTGATCGTTGGAGTAGAGGCAAAGGTGTCCATCAACATATTTGTGGGGTGTCCTGACCCCCATCAATTCACGGACGAACACCTTGGTCTGCCCGTGCGGGTAACTGGCAGGGTAGACGACGGCCACGCTGAAGGAAGAACCGAAGTTCGTGGTCAGGGTTCCTCCCCAGAACAACTCCCCATTCGAGGCGAAGGGGAGGGAAGGGTCCCCCTGAAACAAGGCGAACTGAGGAAACTTACGCTTCATGATCGGCGCCTCGTGAGCCTGAATGCGCTCGGAAAGGGTCTTAGTGACGTTGATGGCCATATCGGCTGCCTCCTTTCATTTCTTTTCTTATTTCCTTGCTACCGCCTTCCATTGCCGCCTGCGGTCTTGTTGCCCGACGGCCTGTGGCGTGCGATATGGAGCTTCTCGGTATCGCAGAGCTCCTGAGCCGACGCCCCATCGCGGGCAATGCCGTAGGACGCCTTCTGAGTCTCGGGATCGAAACGCCCCGATCGCTCGTGCTGCTGAAGCCTCGTTCGGACATCCCCGGTTTGGCCAATATAAACGATCTCGCCGGTAGCCTTATCCCGAATCCGGTAAACTCCGGGGGCGTTCGGAGTGTCGCAGTCTGCGCCCCTCACCCTGTCCGTTTCCCTCATACGCCCCGGACCGATCACGCTGTTTCCCATATCTAACGCGCCTCCTTGTCAAATTCCTCGACCACAGCCCACCCAATGGCCTCTGTGATGCCAGCGGCGGTAGTTGCGTTGACCGCATTTCCAACCCCCGGTATCCACCCCACCAGCACCTGCGTAGCGACCCGTGCAGCATACTTTCCAATCATGCTGCTCAACACGGTGGCACAGATCGCCCTGGCGGCCACCTCGCTCAGCCTCATGTCGAAGACCTTCCCAAGCCCAACGATCATCGTTGCCTGAAGCGCGACCAGAGGAGGGTTATCCGACCCCGGCAGCTGCGCCAGGCTGCCCCCGACCGCAGCCGCGGAAGTCGCGGCCGCATGAATGATGCCGTGGCACATTGCGTTCTGGCTGTCCGTCATCTCTGCATCTCCTCCCTCATCTCGTCCTTCACCGATTTCGCTCTCCGAGCCCTTCAGAGGATTCTTCATTGCCTTCTCAAAATATATAGAAATTCTTTCGGTGATATTTTCGCCTCGGGAGCTAGAAATAGGTTCAGAGCTTAAGGACGAACGGCAGGTAGCTGTCTCCATCACGAATACTTCGGGCCAGACTTTGAGCCTGGGCAAAAATGTGGTTCTCATAGCTGCTGCTGTGGTTGTTGCTGGAGTTTACCACTTCCGTCCGCAGCCGTTCCTTGAACAGGCGCATCAGTTTTTCTCTCGCGCTCTGCGCCATCCTCACCCCGCCCCCTTCTCCGGCGGAGAAGTGGTTCTCGGACAGAAAACCCTGATTGAGGATGGAGATCACCAGCCTGTCGACAACCGCAGAACGGAACTCCTCCATCAGGTCCAGGGATGCCGAGGGACGTCCCCGGTATGCAGGGTGCAGCCATCCAACGCAGGGGTCCAGTCCAACCGTCACGACGGCCGTCGTCACCCGGCCCAGCAGGAGGGTGTAGGCGAACGAGAGCAGGGCGTTGACGGGGTCGCGCGGAGGGCGGCGCGTCCTTCCATCGAAGCGCCAGGGAGCGATCAGGGCGTTGCCGAGAACAGAAAAATAGATTCTTGCGGCATTTCCCTCAGTCCCTCGAAGGGCTTCCAGGCAGCTGCTCCCCGACGCCTCGCGGGCCAGGATGGCGAGCTCCCTGGCCGCATCTTCAAAAACCTCTCCCCCTCCGGGCCGGCGGTACATGAATCGAGTCAACGTCTGCCTTTGATTGAGTACCTTTCCCACAACAAAGGACCGGGCAAAATCCAGGCTCCGGTCTTCCGACAGCGCGGAATCGTACTGCGCACGCCGGAGCTCGTACCCGTGCCCCATGCCGGACGTCAGGCTTCCCTTGTAACGTCCTCCTGAACTGACGAAATGAACCGGGATGTTCCTGTCCATGAGAAGGTGCAGGGCGGGGGTCGTGATGCTCCCGTTCCCCACCACGACCACATCGCCCAGGTTGGTATTGGGTATCTTTTCCGGCGGCTCCTTCCTGCTCCTCCTCCAGGAAAACCCCTCGCCATTTCTGCCCAATACTCCGTTATCCTGCGTCAGGTAAATCGTCCGTGTCATCGTTCGCCCTCTTCCATAGACTCATCTTCCATGGGGATGGCGCCACTTTTCCTGTACATGGAACGGATATGCGACAGCGCCGATCGAGCCTGAATCCGCTCCGAAGGAGTTTTTGCCCCCTGGAGCTGCCTCAGGGCGTTCAGGAATCGCTTCCAGCCGCTTGAATCGGCATCGATCCTTTCTGCGCCGATGCGATGTCCCAAAAACGCTACGGACTCGCAGCGCAGGTTGCCAATGCCGCTTTTCTCCTCGTTGATCGCGATATTCAGCACGGAGAGAATCCCCTGCGCGGTCTGGAGTGCCGCCTGAGCCTCCGGCTCGCTCCCCACCAGAAGAAGCCAGTCGTCAGCGTACCGGATGACCGGAAATCCCTGTTGGAGCATCTGAAGATCGAACGAGTGAAGGTACAGGTTTGCCAGCAGAGGGGAGAGGGGGGAACCCTGCGGTATCCCGCGAAGACGTGGGCGAATCTGCCCTCCTTCCACCACAGGAACCCGAATGGCTTGATTGACCAGGCGCCTCAGGGACTCGTCGGGCAGCCAGTCATGAAGACACGCCGAGAGCACATCCCAGCTGAGCTCGTCAAAACACCCCTTGATGTCGCCTTTTACAAACCACACCCTGCCCTTACGGATGCGTTCGATGACGGCGTCGATGGCGTCGGCGATGCTGCGCCCGGACCGGTAGGCAAAGCTGAGCGGCGCAAAAAGTGGGTCCCATACATCCGCAAGCAGACGATTCGCCCCCTGGAAAACGATCCTGTCCTTGACGGTGGGGACACCGAGTCTGCGAAACCCGCCCCCATTCTTGGAGATTTTCACACCCCGGAGGGGGGATGGAGCATAAGTCCCGTTTTTCAGCGAATCCGAAATCCTCGTGACGTTCCGGTCCCGGTCTCGGCGGAATGCATCAATGGTCTGTCCATCCGTACCGGCCATACCCTTCCTGCATTCCACCCTCTTCCACGCCTGCAAAAGAAATTCCGGACAGCACAATTGGGCGTAAAGGCTCATCTTGTCCCTCTCCTTTTCGATTCCCCTATCAATGCAGGATCAAAGCCGATTCCCAGTCGATCCGCTCTCCTCCGACCGTTTGGAAGTGGCGCATACAGTCCGCACAGACGCGATATGCGCGCAGGGAATCCCCTTCCGAAGGGTTCAGGAACGGCAGACTGTCCCGAATCAGTTCCATAACCTGTTTTTTGGTCTGACAGGTCTCGAAAACGCTTTCCTGAACACGGGTCGCTCTCCCCTCCATCAGCTTGGCCATACGCCTACGCCTGCGATCATCGTGAATGTCGTAGGCCAGGACATGGACGATTCCAGGCATGTTTTTCCCTCCTTTACGTCCGGTTCGACAGGTCCACCCGATTTATCCTTCTACACGCAATTTGAGCAAGTGCTCCTTCTGTCCGGCATCCAGATCGGAACCGCGGAGCATGGCCTCCGCAATCTTCACCCAACGCGCAACATCCCTTCCGCCAACGCGGAATTTGCGCTTTCCCAGGCTATTGAGCAGGGGGGTGATAAAACTGGACCAATGCTCGCTTATCCGGTCGGAAGAACCCAGACCGCGCCTGTCACAAATCTCCCCAATAGCGTAAACGCCGTTACGTGCCACGTCCCCATGAGGCTCGACATGCAGATGCCGGAACATCTTTGGCAGAACATCCTCGAAGCACGAGATGGGAAGTGGATTTTTCTTCTCGCGGCTGCCGATATGGCCAAGGGCCCAGTAGGCGGCGATCCTCTCACCGTCACTTCCTCCCATAAAATCGGCAACGGCCCTGACGGCCTCCTCCGAGTTTCCGGTGCGCCCCAGAGAACAACACAAGGCCGGTACGTAATACCCCGGGATCAAGTGTCTATGGTGCATCATATCCAGGAAAAGCTTTTCATGAGAAGGCAAAGACAATTTTCCCAGGGCCACGATGGCGGCATGCACGATGTCTTGGGCTCTTCCGATGTTCCACGAACAGCCGTACAGCGTTTTGAGCATGCCTACGGAACATATCTTCTCAAGCGCCTGAAGACCGACGGCGGCCTCCTCCCTGGAACAGTGCCCGACAATGCGCCCCATCAGGCGAACGGCGCGTACAGAAAGGCGCGAGTTCCATTTGACAATTCTAATCAGAGGTAAAAGAGCCTGGTCGCAATTCGCAGCCTCGGCAATCGAGCGCTCAATCTCCTTCAATTTTTTCGTGGTACAGGCGTCGATACAGCTGTTGCGCGCTCCCACCTTCTCATAGCGTTTGATGAGAGCGTGCATATCCACGATCTTATCGGTGCGAACACCCAATTTGGGGCGCCTTCGCCAGGACTTCGGAAGGCTGACGGAGGGATTGGTCTGGATGCGGAAAACGGGTTCGCGTTCGATCTCCCCCGAAACGGCAAGCACAGAAAACCGCACGTCAGGCGCATCGCGTCCCCAACCTTCGAGGCTCACGATACCGGCCTCGTCTACCGTCGCCCGGATTTGAACGGGAGTATCCCTGGGCAGCGGTCTGTCGAACCGGACGCGCCGCGTAGCCATGCGGCGGTTGGGCGGCTGAATGTCGTCTCTCGAGCCAACGTAAAACGGCAGGTCGAGCGTCATCGCCTGCTCTTCCGTCGTAGCCATATCGATGACTCCGGTGCTGTACGGCAGAGGAGCGCCGGCCCGGACAAGGTTGAGAAGATGTCCTCCCTTGAGGGCTATGCCTAAATTTTCGTTCTGAATACGCACGGGGCGTGCTCCCTTATGCAGGGCATGGTGATGAACAACGGCACCGCGTGCGACGGATTTGTCGGGGTCTCCAACTTCGAGGGGAGCGAAACCAAAGAATTCCTCCAAGCGCTCACGGACGGCAAAAAGCTTCGACATGCCACCGTTGAGCAGAACCGCATCGACATGAGGCAGATGCCCCAGCTTCATGCGGGCCTTGTTGAGGACGTCGAGGATAGGGTAGATGATGTTGTACGATTGAGTTCCCAGGCAGTCAAACCGTTCGAGAGACTCCATCGACAGCTCAGGGGCCAGGAGGGGCCTGATGACGCTGCGGTACTCTTCAATCGACAAATCATACTCGAAGAGATGGCTTTCAAAGATGTTTGGACGGAGAATTTCATGAACAAGACCGCTGGTGCCACTTTGTCCCTGAAGACGCCGATTCTCCACCATCGCGTTGAGCTCAATTTTCGCCCTTTCGGCCTCATCAAGAAAATTATTGCGAACCAGGCAAGACGTGAATTCGTCCAAACAGCTGATATCCAGCTTGTCCGAAAACTTTTCGATAAAGAACTCCTGAAGCAGCTGATCGAAATTATCTCCTCCAAGCTGCGTATAACGTGAAATGGCATAGTCCTTTACCTCAACGTTTCCGTTTCCTCCATCGGAACGTCTAACTTGGTGGAAGGACACGTCAAGCGTACCGCCTCCAAGGTCAAAGACAAGCACATTCTGTGGCGAGGAAAAGTCTATCAGCGTTTCGGGAATCTCGCCACGTTCCTGACGATTGATAAAATCGCAGAGCGCGGCCCTTGGTTCATCCATGAGAATGTTTCGAGGCGATCCATCCTCGTTTGTCACCTTGAACCCGGCAAGACGCGCGGCCTCAATCGTATCGGAACGTTGATCGCTGTCAAAAGAGGCAGGAACCGTGATGACAACATCGTCCGGGATAAAGCCAAACAACTCCTGTGAAGCAGATGCAATCTGCCTGAGGATTGCAGCCGATATACATGAAGGGCTCAGTTCCTGTTCGTCGATCACGTATTTTTTCCGGACCCCATTGCGCTCTTTACGGACTTTATCACCCGGCTGCTCTGGCGTCCGATCATCGTTCGCGCATAGCCGCCGACAATGGGCTGTTCACTCCCTCTCTTATAGTACACGCAGGAAGGCAAAAGCGCCTGCTTTACCATCCCCTGTCCGGCGGACATCGATCGAAGCTCGGCAACCATGGGAATGACCCGTCCGCTTCGGGCGTCCACACGTCCCCATGCAAGCACGGAATTCGTCGTGCCAAGGTCGATGCCGAGATAAAAATTGTTCGTCTGTACCGTCATGTTTTTCTCCTCCCTGCTTGATACGCACAAGATATGGGATACAACAGGCAACAAACGCTGCAGAAATGCTTTTGCCGGTCAGTTTTGGGAAGAGGCAAGCTGCTCCACCACACGAGGGAGAGAAATGATTCTATCTCCGTAAATCCAGCCTGGTGTCACAACCTGTACGACCTTTCGCTCTGCGCTGTCCACAAAATCGGAACCACTGTACTCGTAAGACTCGGACTCAGTTAGGGTGATGTTCAGTATCGCGCCAGGTTTCTTAATCGGTACAACGCCCAAGGCCTCAATCGCACGTATAAACATGCGTATACAGGCCGGAATTGATTCGATCTCCCTCGGTATCTCGACACCCTTACTCCGAAGTTTACGGAGGTTTTCCTCCGACGCGGCAAACTGGTCAAGGAGCATGCCCATGGCGGGGGAATTCATCTGAGACAAGGCATCGAACCAAACGTTATCGGCAAGCTTCTTTTGGAGGCTATCCATCCTCTTTTCATAGGAACAGATTTGAATCTGCGCGCATTCCAGGGCACTTTTCAGGTCTTTGATTTGCCCTGTAAGGATCTCGATCTTGTCGCCGTGCTCCTGCAATTCCGCCATATCCTCAGCACCACTTTGGTCCTCTTCGTGAACCACGAGGGCCTGAGGCGTTGTCAGTAAGGACTGAACAAGCTCCTTCAGGTTTCCAGGAGAGGCAATGCGGAGCAGTTCGTACATGAGCGTACGGCAGGGGAAGTCCTGACAAACCTCAAGGAACGCCACCAGCACGGCGATCTGCTCAAAACTGTTCGCATCGGCCAATGCGGTAAGCCGAGCCAATCTCCCAGGGTCGATATGACGATCGCGGACCCAGAACGCCAGATTTCGTGCACACCAACGAGTTCGCGAAGCCCAGTGCCTCAACGCATCAAAATTTTGCAAACGAAGTCTCCTTGTAACAATCCGAACAGAGTTCAGAGATTTTCTCTCTTTGGGACAGAGCACTCGTTTGAACTCCTCCTCCGTTTTACCGGAACAGGCCAGCAGGCGTTCGACAGTGTCAAGGTCATCCTGGCTCCTCTGTAGCAGGAAAGCTTTTGTCATGCGCTTTCGCGAGGCAATGGTTCTCTCGATAACATAGGCGAGACGTTCCATTGGCGCACTCTTCATTTCGTTCTTTTCCATAATCGTTTCAACCCTCCGCACTCAGACAAACATCTCCTGACCATTTTTGCTGTGAGCCACCTCGACACACGTTCCAAAACGTTCCCGCGCCTCCTCGACAATATTGCGCACGCCTCCTGTCAAGGGGCTGCCGTGGACGAGGATAACCTTCGTTGGCCTGACGTGTGCGATCAAATTGAGGATGCCGGAACAACCTGCATGGTTGAAAAGACCCAATTCTCTGTCCTCCACTCTTCTTCCCCCACAGGAAGCCGGACTAGCGTGAATGCGGACCCCACGCATCCCCCTGACGGGCATACGATCCGAGAGTTTGACGCGGCCCTTAAACACAGGGTTTCCCCAGCGTTCGCAGACACGGCACTCAGCTTCGCAATCCGGATCAACCCAGATATCCACATCCGGCATCTCTCCACGGTTGGCGCACTCTCGAAGGACACCGGCCAGCTCTGCTGCTCGTCCAATGCTTCTGACGCGGCATTCAACAAGTGATCCCTCATCAAGGAGCGCATTCAGACGCTGCATGAGGCCAACGTTGTTCCTGCCCTCGGAGCTTCGATTGCGGTATCCACAGGTACACTCACAGATCAAAGTATCCACTTTCGTCTGCGGAAACTCCGCGGCTCCTACTGTATGTTGGGCAAAATCACAAAAGTCCCCCGTGTAAAGGACACGCCGCTCGCCGTCCTCCAGCAGGGTCATGGCGGCTCCAGGGATATGCCCAGCCGGAAATAAAGTGATGTTAAGCTCCTTCGTTTGAATGGTAGTTCCATAAGGTTTGGGAATCAGGCGGTCTGTAGCCGCCAGGCGGACAGCGATGTTTCGCCCCGAAGAGGCCGGGGAACGCTGCTCAAAATTTTCATAGTATGTCCGCATCAAATCCAGGGTCGCTGGCGATGAATAGACCGGCACCGTTCCCAGTTCATCAAGAAGGGTCGGCAACGCTCCCATGTGATCTAAATGGGCATGGCTGATGATTACGGCTGAGAGCTCCCAGAGTCCGTCCATATCCCATTTTTTCAGGAACGCCAGCAGACTGGGGAAGGAACCGAAAGGAGCTCCAAAACGGATGCCGGCGTCTAAAAGAACCCGCTCCCCACCCATCTGAACGGCATAGCAACTGGCTCCAATCTCATCCCCCCCACCAATCGGGAACATCTTATATTTTTCATTTTTCTTTTTCATGGCGACCTCCCCACAGACAGATAGAGTGAGCTCTTCCGGCGCTGGCCGAAAATCTCGTTTTCACTGCTCTTCATACTTAATAGATTTTCTTTTAGTGAATGGAGAATGTAAGCATTGAATTTTTCCGCTGCTTTGCCTCCCCTGAAAGGAGGGGTAGTCCGCAGGGGCGGAGGGGTTCGGCCAGACGACACGACTTACGGACGCCGACAGGCGGTCGGCGTCGTGTCGGTCGGCTGAGGGCGAAGGAAGTCCGGGGGACTTCCGCAGCTCGGCCAGACAACCGGCCTCACGCAAGCCGATCTTTCGGGAGGATTGCGGCGACCGGTCGGTCGGCTGTGCCGAAAGAGGACAATTTATTGTCGTCTTTCGGCGTTGGCGGGAGATGTCAGACCAATGTTTTCAGTGAAACCTACTGCGTAAGTTTGCCTCCCCGACACCCCCCAGTCCCTGCGGGACAGCCCCCCTTGCAGGGGGGCCAAAAGCCTCTCCTGAAAGGGGAGGTGGTCCGAAGGACCGGAGGGGTTGTCCTCTGAAGTCGGTGCTTCAGTTTCCGGACTCGCCTCTCAGCGCCTCAACCTCGCCGAGGGACAGCCCGGTGAAGTCAACGACCTGCTCCAGCGGGACACCCCGCATCAACATCCGCCGCGCCGTCGAGGCGATACCCTTCGCTTCGCCCCTGGCCAGCCCTCTGGCCTCGCCCAGAGCGATGCCCTCCCTCAGGATCGTCTTCGCCTCGTACTCCAACACCCTGCCTCCCATGATGGACTTCACTCCTTCCCTCACCTTTTCGTGTCCGCGGGCTATGTGCTCCAACACCTTGCCCGACATCTCCTCAAGCGTCCGCTTCACGTACTCCGTCAACTGCCCACTCTCCGCCAGCCCTTCAAGCCGATCCCGTATCCCCGCGTACTCCGACAGAAAGTCCCGCAACAGCCCCTCGTCCCTCTCGTACCTCCCAAATCGCCCCTCATGCGCAAAAATGCGGAAGGGGATGAGAAACAACAGCCCCTTGGAGAATATCTCCTCCGGTGTGTACCGCTGGGCCTTCATCGCCGGGATATCGTAGGCCGCAGACCTTCCGCCGGGCAGCTCGATGCGGACCGTCAGCACGTCCGGCGTGGTCGCGCGGCACCGAAGGTACAGGATCGCAGACGCGGGGAAACGCACCGTCAACACACCATCGTTGACCTCGCCCGCATCCAGCGCGATCTGCGCGTCGTACTCGAACATCCGGACCAACATCGTGTCGTCCGACGTGCTCTGGCACTCGATGTGGTACTTCTTCAGCGACCTGCCCCGTATCCCGAAGCACGAGTCCGTGATGCGCTCACGCTCTTTGCCATCCTGACCGTTGATAAAGTGCTCGTTCGAGTAGAACTCCACCGCCTCGTCCCCGGAGTACGACTCGTGAAAGATTTCGTTTACTATAGGAATAATGAGGCTCGAACAATCGTTCAGAAGCGTTCGGAACACGTCGTCGTAGGGCGTGTTGACCAGCATCCGCACCATCCCCCCATCCCTTCAGCTCCTGGTCTCATTATAGCAAACCAGCCCTCTCGCACCCAGGGCGCGTCACTGGACGCACTGACACTGAGAACACGGACAAAAAGGGTTGCGGCACTAGTTGCGTTTCAATCCCCTTCCGAGGTTTCCGACGTGCTGAGCTCTAAATGAAATAAGATTTACTCCTCTATCGACGTTTCAATCCCCTTCCGAGGTTTCCGACGTACTGAGATCTTCCTACAAAACATCGTAGGAAGCGCCCAGATGTTTCAATCCCCTTCCGAGGTTTCCGACGTACTGAGACATTACCAGCGCGAAGGCGACCGACCAGACCGTGTTTCAATCCCCTTCCGAGGTTTCCGACGTACTGAGGCAATAAGTACGGTATTGCTGCGGTGATGTTCCCTGTTTCAATCCCCTTCCGAGGTTTCCGACGTACTGAGGCAATAAGTACGGTATTGCTGCGGTGATGTTCCCTGTTTCAATCCCCTTCCGAGGTTTCCGACGTACTGAGAGAATCAGGAAATGATTACGTGGAAAGAGCTTGGGTTTCAATCCCCTTCCGAGGTTTCCGACGTGCTGAGGGAGGAAGATCGTAATGACCCAGCAGTCGGGGTGTTTCAATCCCCTTCCGAGGTTTCCGACGTGCTGAGAAAGGTACAACAGGAAGAGAGAAGTATACCTTCGTTTCAATCCCCTTCCGAGGTTTCCGACGTGCTGAGCGAGAAGATCTTTTGGGGTAGACTTTCTCCTGAGTTTCAATCCCCTTCCGAGGTTTCCGACGTGCTGAGGTGAAGAGGATGATGAAGTTTAGTTTTCAACAGGTTTCAATCCCCTTCCGAGGTTTCCGACGTGCTGAGCCATCATCGGGTGCCGCTCTCTTGGCGAATAGCGTTTCAATCCCCTTCCGAGGTTTCCGACGTGCTGAGATTTTATGACTATCCTAAGAAAAAGGGAGAGCGGGGTTTCAATCCCCTTCCGAGGTTTCCGACGTGCTGAGCGATTGATGGAGATGTGCAAGAAGATATAGTTTGTTTCAATCCCCTTCCGAGGTTTCCGACGTGCTGAGAAGTTGAACGAGGTACGTGACGATTCTGAAAAGGGTTTCAATCCCCTTCCGAGGTTTCCGACGTGCTGAGACGCCTACTGGAGATAGGCCGAAACAACTATCTGTTTCAATCCCCTTCCGAGGTTTCCGACGTGCTGAGAACGGAGGAAACCTCCCCCTCGGATTCCGAGGGGGTTTCAATCCCCTTCCGAGGTTTCCGACGTGCTGAGGCAAAATTCTCTACTGCCAGTCCCTGGGGCAGTGTTTCAATCCCCTTCCGAGGTTTCCGACGTGCTGAGAGTATGGGGCCGATCTCCTTGTCCCGGCGGAGGTGTTTCAATCCCCTTCCGAGGTTTCCGACGTGCTGAGGCGGCTGCCCGGGTTATGAATAATAACCCGGGAGTTTCAATCCCCTTCCGAGGTTTCCGACGTGCTGAGAAGGACCACGGTGCCGGCGACACCGGCACCAAGGTTTCAATCCCCTTCCGAGGTTTCCGACGTGCTGAGGGGCGTGGCAATGAAGTCACGCTCAAGCCCGTGTTTCAATCCCCTTCCGAGGTTTCCGACGTGCTGAGGTGGGCGCGCTTCTTGTGAAGAAGTTGATGGGTTTCAATCCCCTTCCGAGGTTTCCGACGTGCTGAGGGCCTCGTCAATTACAAGTTGAATGAGGTACGTGACGTTTCAATCCCCTTCCGAGGTTTCCGACGTGCTGAGATGTTAACGGAAGAGCTCTTACTTCCATAAACAGTTTCAATCCCCTTCCGAGGTTTCCGACGTGCTGAGGCCATGCAGGAAGTACGAAGCTTTTGGCCTCCTGGTTTCAATCCCCTTCCGAGGTTTCCGACGTGCTGAGAGCAATGAGCGTCATTAACATGACGCCCCATCCGAGTTTCAATCCCCTTCCGAGGTTTCCGACGTGCTGAGTCAGCTCGTGAAGAGCGCCTGCCCGAATAGGGAGTTTCAATCCCCTTCCGAGGTTTCCGACGTGCTGAGTGGGAGTATTACTGGACTAATCTCGGACCTAGCCGTTTCAATCCCCTTCCGAGGTTTCCGACGTGCTGAGATGAACCGGCGTGGCGCCTTTATCCGCGTCACAGGTTTCAATCCCCTTCCGAGGTTTCCGACGTGCTGAGGGGTATCGTCTGGGAATTTGCTGGCGATACCCTACTGTTTCAATCCCCTTCCGAGGTTTCCGACGTGCTGAGTTTTCGATCGGCTCTCCCTCAGAATCCACGAAGAGTTTCAATCCCCTTCCGAGGTTTCCGACGTGCTGAGTTTTTGAAGAAGATCGTCCCTATCAGGACAGGCAGGTTTCAATCCCCTTCCGAGGTTTCCGACGTGCTGAGATTTTACTCAAGAGGCATCAGCGTCTTCATCTTGTTTCAATCCCCTTCCGAGGTTTCCGACGTGCTGAGTTTACTTTATTGAAAACGAAACTTCACCGTGCTAGTTTCAATCCCCTTCCGAGGTTTCCGACGTGCTGAGTTTTGATCATACGAGTGCTACTGGACGGGTTGAGTTTCAATCCCCTTCCGAGGTTTCCGACGTGCTGAGGGCTCTTAGGATCTACTATGAGCCACAGTCAAAGGTTTCAATCCCCTTCCGAGGTTTCCGACGTGCTGAGCTCATCAAACTCATCGAGTGGTTCAGTGGATCGTTTCAATCCCCTTCCGAGGTTTCCGACGTGCTGAGGGGCCTAATCCCGAAAGATCAGGTCGAGGAATTGTTTCAATCCCCTTCCGAGGTTTCCGACGTGCTGAGGTAACAGTTGGAGGCAGTAACTGAATCTAGCGATGTTTCAATCCCCTTCCGAGGTTTCCGACGTGCTGAGCTCTCGAGCAGGCCCAAGAGGCCTTTCACTACTGTTTCAATCCCCTTCCGAGGTTTCCGACGTGCTGAGAACGGGGGAAGGATCATATAGCTGGTTGATTGTGTTTCAATCCCCTTCCGAGGTTTCCGACGTGCTGAGAAGTTGCCTGCAGGCGATTAATTACTATGGAATTCGTTTCAATCCCCTTCCGAGGTTTCCGACGTGCTGAGTACTATTAAGATGATACTCCATAGCCATTTTAGCGTTTCAATCCCCTTCCGAGGTTTCCGACGTGCTGAGATACCCAGTTCTTCCAACCGGAAAGCTGGGTAAGTTTCAATCCCCTTCCGAGGTTTCCGACGTGCTGAGCATTTCGCGAATGGACGAGGAGGCCGGTCAGTATGGTTTCAATCCCCTTCCGAGGTTTCCGACGTGCTGAGCTGCCAGTGGGATGGTGTGCCGTTTGACCACCCGGGTTTCAATCCCCTTCCGAGGTTTCCGACGTGCTGAGTGTATCACGAAAAAATACGTTGAGCAAGCTTCTTTAAGCCCTCTTTTTTTCACCCCCTCCCCGGCCTCTCAAAAAATCGTTTTTTCGATGCTTTTTCATGCCACTCAGAAGCCATGCCGCATTGTCCCTGCCGTTTTTTCACCCCATCCCCTCTGCGGGGTGCAGCACAAAGCCCTGCACCCCATGTATCGAACACACCAAGGATGGCAGAACAAACGCCAAAGAAGGGACCGGTGAAAAACACCGTTTCCAAAGCCAAAGACGTTCATCTCCTCCGGCATACTTTGCGCCATCACACCACACGAGTCATGAGTCTTATCGGGGGCCAGGTGCACAGCGGAGTGTTATACGATAAAATAAGGAACGTGATGATGAAAGAGATCTCTCGAGAACAAGAACACGGCGGAGCGTTCGGAGGAACTGTTACGCTCCATCGACATTGAGCGGGAACGGAGGCAAATCCACATGGACGAGGTCAAAAAAACGGACGAGAGACAGCACCCGATTGAACACAGGGAGAACTTCATCGCAGCCCTGACCGAGACGGGTAAAGCCATTCGCGCACACATCGGGGAGATCAACACCGTGATGCTGAGAGCCGTCGCACAAAACCAGGCCCTCGAACGCTGTCATCAAAAAACCTGGGGTGCCCGGATCGAGAGGATGAACAGGGAGTTGTCCGATTTTGAGCGCTGCGTGCTTCTTCGCCCCAGCCTCTGCGTCATGGGAAGACGGGGAGCCGGCAAGACAACCCTTCTTAATTCCTGGCTCGGTAAAACCAAAAAACAAAAAGGGGTCCCTCTCAAGGCCCTTCCCTACGGCACCGAGGACACGACCGCCTGCCTGGTGAGGATCACCTCCAAACGGGATGACGACACCTCAAACTCCATCGAGGTCTCCCTCCTCGACAAAAATTGCATGAGCGGCGACCTGCAAGAGGACTCCCCAAGGCCACCGCGTCCCGACAGAGATTTTTTCAAGGTCAGGCGGGACGATCAGGACCGCGTCTTTTGCCTGGCCCGCTTCCCCGTCTACGGCAATAGAAAAGACAAAGCAGAGGACAAAGGAGGAGACGAAACGCGCTCTCTTCAGGAGGTGGACGGTATCTTCGTCCTGGACGAGACGGGGAGGGGCGCCGTTCGTTTTGAGGACATTCAGTGGCATGCGAGAGAGATCTGCATTCCGATGGACGTCCGTTCCGAGGATTGCGGCAGGGCTGGATCGGTGCTCGCCGAGGTGGATATCGTCGACTCCCCCGGCGCGGACTCCACCAAGCAAGGCGACTTTGGCGACTGGAAGAAGGTCAAGAACACCAAGGTCTTTCAGGTCGCCGTCAACGAGCTGGACATGCTGCTGCTCACCGCCTCCTCGCAGCCCAGCTCCATCAACATCGGCGGTCAGTTTCAGGAGGACGTCATGTACCCTTGGGCCCGGCGATGCCGGTCGGAATCGGAAGGCCGGCTCTTCGTGCTCCTGACCCATGCGACGGAGCTCTTTAAAAATGCCATGAGAGCGCTTGACGAGGAAGAGGACGAGGAGGACATCGCGGCACAGAACAACAGCTTTGGACGGATGCTGTACAAGAACATCCTGATGCCCCTCTTCGCCACGGCACCCGACGGGACGCCCCCCATTGTGCAGAAGGACGACATCACCACCTGGCCCCCCATCTTTTTTTACGACAGGGATTACGATTTCCTGAACAGGCTCACGCAAAGCGTCCCCAGCGGGTCCGGAGCCGAGATGTCCGAACGCCTGTGCGGGGTTCTCGACGGCGCCCCACAAAACGACCTTTCGGACGCCGAAAGGTGCGTCCTGTCTCTGGTCCGGGAGTGCGACGACATCGCGTACGAAAACAGACAGGTCGATCTCTCCCCCTTCAAAAGGTGGCTCGTCCGTTCCCTGTGTGCTTTTCTCGATCCTTCCGACAAAGGCCTGGAGCTGTTGACCGAAAGCATCGTCAACTATGCCTCACGCGGCCCCGTCGCCATCGCCCATGCCAGGGAACGGGAAAAACTTCTGGAGGACATCCTGGCCTCTTACAAAAACTTCCTCGCCGGATTCTCCCTCTCGCGCGCCAATTTTCAAGCCGAAGAGGAGATCGCGCGGGCATCCGAACTGGTCCGCAAGATCCTTGGAACAGGACGCTACGACCAGAAAATGCATTTCGGGCAGAACTGCCGGCGTCTTCTGGAGCAGGCAAGCCAAAACAATCAGGTTGAGCTTCGGGGACGTTCAAGGCCGGCATGCAGCGAGCAGGACGTCCTCAACGCCGTCGTATCGGACACGCTGCAGAATGAATTATGGACTCGAAACATCAATGAGGAAGACAGACAGGCCTTGTCCGCCACGCTCAGACAATGCCTGCTGCACACCCCTGCCATCGCCGGGCTGTTCAACGCCAAAAAAGGGGCCTTTGAGGAAAACAGGGGCGAAATGACCATACTCATGGCGGCAGCCCTGGAAAGGCTCCCTGGGATCGTCGAGTTTTTGAGGGACATCGACAATGCGACCCGGTCGCATCTGGCCCAGAATTATTTTGAGGCCGATCCCGACGAGATGGAGCTGCTCAGGGAGATTTACGAAAGCCACCTGGCGGAGGAGAGGCCGGAGGTTTCAAGCCTGTTCGAGCAAGCCCGTTCGGAATGCGCCGCCTGCCTCAAAAGCCTGCAAGACGATCCTGTGGTCACGTTATTCGAGAACACGACTTCGTTTGTCAAGGAGGATGTTCAATCATGAGCCTGCCTTTTGTTTCCGTCCAGGGACGCTCCCCAAAACGGTTTGCCCTTCGCTGCGAGTGCTGCACGTCCTCCGAAAGAAAGTCCAAGACGGCCCAGGGTTTTTTTGAGACGTCTCAAAGGTCAAAAAACGTCTTTGCGTACGTCCTGAATGGGGCCCCCGGCCCGGATTGCTGGCGGCGCTCCGGGACGCCGTTGCCCCTCGCCTCCATCTTGCCGAAGGAACTGTGGGAAAAATGCCTTTACGAACTTTCGATCGACAGGGAAGGGCAATGTCTTGAGTATTCTCAGGTTCCGGCTGACGATCTTCCCCTCAGGCTGGGCTATGCCCTTTCGGACGCGAAAGAGTGCACCCTCTTTCTGGAGTGGAGGCCCGAAACCAACGACTGCCCCCTCCTGCTCTCTCCGCAGTCCGTGTCTTCCGAAAACACGGCTTTCATCAAAGAAATAGGGCAATTCTACAAAGGGCAAAAAGTCCTTCTGCTCTCCCTGCCCCGCCTGGCATTCCTGCCCCACCATCCCGGTTGGGAACCCTCCGCCAAACCGGTGGACTCGTTTTCCAACCTGGGGGGGCTTCTCAGGTCCAGGGAGTGGCACTTCAGACCACCACAGATTGCCTTCCACATCTCCGAAACGGACGTCCGCCAGGAGGACGGGTTTTTGATGGCTCTCGACTTCGGGACCTCTGCTAGCATCCTGTCCATCGTCAACTACGACGGCAATCCCGACGAGTCGCAGGACCTTTTTCTGAGGGATCTGTGCCCCTGGGAGCATGAAACGCTCGTTCCGGACCTCTCGAACATGAAGAGCGAACGGGAAGCCTCCTGGGAAGTGATCCGTTGGGAGGAGGGGAACGACAGCACGGAGAAGAGGTCCCTGAATCTTCCGCCCGACATGCTGCGCAACCGCTTCCCTCTGCCTCGCAGGGGAACCCCCTGGATTCCCTCTCTCTTCTGCAAGGTCAGGGGCTATGAGGGGCAAGACAAAATCGTGATTGGCGACGAGGCACTCTTGATCCTGGAGGCCAGCCGGCACACGGCTTCCGAAAGGGTGCTGCACACCTTTGTCTTTTCGCCGAAGAAGTCGCTGGGACTCAACGACGATCCGCAGTCGGACGAGGACATCGAGAACTACCTCTTTGCTCTTTTTGAGATGACGGCCCACCGCCTTTCCATCCTGGATGGGTGTGGAAAGGGCTTCAGGGGGCCCCTAAAAAGCCTCAGCTGGTCTTATCCCGTGGTCTGGCTGAAGCATCAGGTCAAAAAATATGAAGAGTGTCTTAAGAAGGCCCTGGCTCGCAGCGCCCTGAGAAACTACGTCGCCAACTGGAGGCCGGAGGCCATCCTGCAAAGCCGGTACGCGCTGGATGAGGCCTCCGCCGCGTTCGTGGGATTTTTGGCAAGACGTTTCAACAAAATGCCGCCTGTAGATATCCTGAGCCTGATGGGACCCTACCGCACCGAAAACGACGAGGGCGACAGGATGGAGCGCAACGTGCTGGCTCTCGACTTCGGAGCGGGCACAACGGACATCGTCTGGCTGACGCTGAAACACGAGACGAAGATGGGCCCCATCGTGGAGTCCGACATCCAGCTGTACTTTGCCCTCGATCAGGGCGGACTCGAGATCACACGGCGCATCGCAGAGATACTGAAGGACCGCATCCGCGAGCATAACGTCAACAGCGGCATGTCGCAGGAGCAGGCCAGCCACTGGCTGAGGACGAACCTCAACGATCCCCGAATCGACGAGACCTTCCTGGATGGGGATCAAAAACAGATCCTATCCCGTTACAGGCGTTCCAAGATATCGGAGTTCTTCGACATCGCGGAAGCGGCAAAAAGGCATCTGGGGGAAAACCCCAGCTTTTCCATAGACTGGACTCCTTTACTGTCAGGAACTCCGCTGAAGGCCCCAGGCGACAGCGAGTCCCTCCTGACCCAGGATCAGCTGAAGGACATCGTCAAAAAAGTTTTCCGCCCCGTGTTCGAGCGAATCGCCGCCTGGAGCCGGGCCAAGCCCGAACTCGACCTCATTTTGGTCTCCGGAAGGTCCAGCGCCCTTCTGGGCCTGAGGGAGCTCCTGGAGGAGAGCATCCCCAGGGAAAAAGCTCCCGTTAAAAACGACTTCATCTGGCCTCTGGAATACTCCTTTGACGACCGCCCTGAGGACTCCGCCAAAGGCTATTTGGAGACCCCGGCCGGGGAGCAGGACCTTCAAAAGAACATGCGGATGGAGATGGAGGCAAAAACGGTTGTCGCAGAGGGCCTTTTGGAGAACGCCCGAAAGTCCATCACCTTCCAGGGCAACTACATCCGCTGCAATCCTCTGGACACCATGCGGCGCAGCCGCTGCATCGGCATCCTGGCGACGGACGACGGCGACCGCTGGCTCCCGCGCTTCCGCAACGATTTCAACCTTTTGGTCGAGGCGGATTACGGAAACATCAACCCCGAAGAGGAGCTGCCCACCTATGTCGAGGAGACCAATTTTACCTCCGAGGGCAAGGGCCTTTACCTGGGCATCAACTTCGCGGGCAAGGGGAACGCCGACATCATCGACAGGCCCCAGGTCTTTGCACGCATCCTCCTGAAAAATGCCGAAGGGACCCCCTACCGGTCGCTGAAGATGTTCTTCCGGCAGAAGTCCGCCACGGAGCTCTGCTTCAACCGGGCGCTGCTGACCAAGGAGAACGGGGATACCGTCGAGAGCGTCTCAACGCACCAGGAAGGGAACAGGCTGACCGTTGAAAACGTTACGGCAGAAATCAGGTTTTTCTCCGACGAGAAGGATTTCCGGAACTCAGGGAAAATCCACATCGACGGAAGTCATCCCATAGACCGCGACCCCGGCTTCCTCCTCTGAGGACACAGGAGAGGGCGTTAAAGGGGAAGCGCCGCACACTTCAAAATCAAAGTATTCAAAGGGGATCGTGCTTCTGGCGATCCCCTTACAATACCCGACGAAGGAAGCCCGCCCCCTCCCCTGTGTACCCTCGACCGCTCATTCAGGAGCGGGATCGGAGACTTCAGCTGTCTGAGTCCTCATTTCTCGCTTTTCCGAGCTCCAAGAGGGCCAGAGGAATGGCAACAACAATGGCAATGAATACCGCCGCTGCCCCCACCCAGCCCTGCACCTGGCCGGAAGCACGATAGTTATACCGGCAGAAAACGGCAAAGTGCTCGCAATTGTTCCACACCAGGTTGTATTTATTCTCTCCCAGGAGACTCTTCGCGTTTTGCACTGCCTGGCCCCCCGGAGAGTTCTGAGCCATTTCACAGAAGGGCGGCCTGTTTTTCTTTACTTCGTCGCGCCTTACCTCGAAGGTTTCCCGTGCCCACCACAGAGGGCGCCACGACCCCTCTTCGGGGTAGCGGCAGACCTCAAAACTTTCGGCGCCGTCCAGGAATTCATCCAGGCTGGTTTCGCGGACTATCCCGCAACTATCCCCGCAAATACCGGAATCATTACCGTCCCCTTCCTTTTTGGGGGTCGTGTAGTGAATGACGCTGTTGTCCATCGCCACGTAGATTCCATAGTGATCGTAGTGAAAGGACTTCCTGTACACTCTGATGACGTCGCCGTTTTCAAGCCTCCTGAGGTTTTCCTGATTTCTCATAACCATGAGAGCTTTTCCCTCCTCGTTCCATTCCTGGAATACAAGCCATCCTTCCCTGCCGCCCCCGACGAAGCACGGCACGCGTCGAAATTAAAAGCGCCAAAGGGGGGACCGTGCTCCGGGCGATCCCCCTTCCTGACCGCCATACCTTAATGCCCGATCCCTGCGTCGATGGAGTCCACCACGATGACCTTTTTGCCCTCCTCGCAGGCGTAGTGGCAGAAGCCCCGCCAGGCATTCTGCGTTGACCAGAGGTTGAACTCGTGCGTGGAGTCCTCCTTTGGATCTCCTTTCAGCGCTCTGAAGTCGAAGCTGCTCAGGTTGGTCCCGTTCTCAAGGAAACGGGACAGGTTGTCGATAGCCCGGTTCAAGAGGACCTTTTTGTCGGGGTCCAGCTTGCCGGCCTCGCTCTCCGTTGCGCTGCTGAAACGGATTCGGTCCGACAGCGGAGGAAGCAGCCTCTCGCCGTACAGTTTCGCCGAAACCTGATCGAACATCAATTTCCCCCAGGCGGAGAAGGTGCACTCGCCGTCAACGATATCCAGCATCGTCTCGGGCAGCCCGGAGCACTGTTCCATGGGAAGGGACTGCCACGTCAGGCGCCGGGCGACGGAGAAGTTGTCCACAACCGACCGCCTGGCGCTCTCGTCAAAGTTTACAGGCAGCCTTGGGATGCTCAGAAGCTCCCCCCGGCCTCGAAAATATAGAGGGTCTCGTCCGCGTAGAACATCCCCAGGGCCTGCATGTAGCCCTGAAGCGACTTGAAGCCCCCAACGAGGTTGAACAGAATACGCCACGACGCTTGGCGGTATCCTGGCAGCACCGCGCTGCACCACTCCACCAGATTGTTGATCCCAAGCCTGAAAGCGCTCATGTCGCGGGTGTTCAGGTCCTCGATCGGCTGGACGGTCATCTTGATGCCCCGTTTTTCCCCCCAGTCGCTCAACAAACCTGCGGTGAGGCGCCCCTGGAAGGTATCGGTGCAGATCAGGAAATGCATATCGCCGGCCGCGTCCGCCAAACCTCCGGCCCTGCGATAGCACCCGATAAAGCCGTTCAATTCCGCCGAGAGCCTGCGGATCTCCGCCTCATCCCTCGCGGACAAAAGGTGCCCTCGCCTTTCCTCCACCAACGCCAGCAGTCTGCCCCTGTCCTCCGCGCTGTACTCCTCCTCCCGCTTGTTGGCGTTGCTCCGAAGGAAAGGAATATCCTCCCGGTCCGCTCCATTCGTCAGGAGACTGGTTCCGCAGGTGGTCACCGTCAACGCCCTCATCGACCCGTCCCCCTTAAGGCCCGCTGGTTCTGTCTTCATCCAACTCACACCATCCTTCCTTAAAATCCGTCCTCATGGACCCCATTCGCTAAAGCCTATTCATATAGACGATATATCAGTGAAAAATCAGGAATACCCTGCCGTGTACACCCAAGTATAGTACAATAACGAGAAGATGATATGCCAGCTTGGATACGAATCGAACATGGGGGCGAGGACCGTGGACAAAAAGCACGTGCGGATGATCTGTACCGTCGGAACCTCATTCAACTATCGCTGTAACGACGGCAAAAACCTGTTGTGGGATAATAAGAACAATGAAAAACTGCTGCAGGAATCGGAAGGGGGCCTGGATTCTCCACTGTGCGAGCTAATGCGGACGGGGGCTATGGGAAATCCCCGCCGGCTCAAGGCCATCGAACTTCTGGACTCCCAGGCCCTGCCTCAGACTTTCGACGAATTCACATTCCCCACGGCCGAGATCCAGACGCTCGTCCACTGGCTCAAGGACAACCGGGAACAGATTGAGACCCTGCACGTCGTGCTGCTCCCCTCGGAGGACGTCCCGTCCAGGCTGACGGCCCACGCCGCCCGCATCTACCTCAACGCGGCCCAACATCTCTTCCCCACAAGGATACAATGCGGCCTGGAGGACATCCTCCCCACCAAGATCGAGGTCGCAGACCGCGAAAAATTTCTCCGCTCCGTCGCCGTGCTCTTTGAGGAATTCGACCGCCAAGTGGACCAGAAGGGACCGGAACAGCCGGTCTTCTGCACCTCCGGGGGCTACAAGTCCATCGTCGCCTTCGCGGTGATGTACGCGCAACTTCACTCCATACCCTGCCTGTACACTTTTGAGAATGGCCCTCAGGCGTTCGAACTCATGCACATCCCCCTGGGCTATGCGATCGGGACGCTGGATGAGGAAATCAGCCTGCTCAAGGCCATCGGTTCACGAAAGGGCCAGACCGGGGAAGACTTGGAATCGAACCTGGGGGTCCCCCAGTGGGTCTCCGACACGCGCCCCCTCGCCCCCATGCTCATCAAGAGCTACGAAAGGGGGCGCCGTCAGCCCTGCGGCACGGGGGCGGCCCTGTTCGACCGCCTGCGGAACGCTGGAGACAGGGGGCGCCGTCTGGCTCAGCACCTGGAAAGGCTCCTTGCCGAGAACTGGGCCGAGCTGTGGATGGGGGATCAGATCCCCGAGACGGTGGAGCACAGCCGCCGCCACTCCAAGCGCCTGATGGAGTTCGCCTCGAACCTCTTCCGCTGCGCCGGGCCCCAGATGGAAGCGCTGCTGAGCCTGGGGGAGGACCCCGAAAAACCGGAGCTGCTGGCCCTGCTGATCGCCAGCATCTACCTCCACGATATCGGGCACACCGCGCTCTCCTTCCCCGTCAGACCCACGCCGGGGCGGTGCACCCCGTTTCCCCTGGGGCTCTTTCCCTCCGCGGTGCGCGAGGTCCATCACCTCCTGACGGGTGAGCTTCTCCGCCAGTATCCCGAAAGATTTTTCGGGGAGGAACACGACTGCGACCCCTTCCGCTTTCTCAAACTCTGCGTGCCCTTTCTATCGGAGCACCACAGGGGCTACACGGCGCTCATGGACGGCGACGGGAAGCCCTCCGAACTCATCGGTTCCGTCGGGAAACTCCTCTACGGCGAGGAAAAATTCAAGGAAACCCTCCGCCCTCTCAAGGTCCGTTTCGAGGAGGCCCTCGGAAACGTGGACCTTCCCTTCACGGCGGACGGCATCCTGAAGGCGACCGCGCTGCTGCGAGTCATCGACGGCTGCGACGTCCAGTCCGACCGCGTCATCAGCAGGGAGTACCTGAGGGCGCGGCTCGACCGGACGCAGGACGAGGCAAAGTTTCTCAGCGCCCAGCTCGAGGCCTTCGCCCTACCGCAGCAGATCGCACAGCCTTTTTCAGACCTGAAACAGGCCACGAGCAGGCTGGACGTGAAACAGGTGCTCGAGGGGACCTTCGTTGACGAGGACGAGGTTATCAAAACGTCCTGCAGGGCCATCTACCTTGGGGTGTTCCAAGCCCTCGATGCCCTCCGTCAGAAGCACCCGTCTGCGGAGGATCGGGCCAAAGGGGACTGGGGGAAAATTCAGACCGAGGAGGCATTGTCCTTCGCCGGGCTGTCCCTGGCCAACCGCGTCGCCTTCAAGTGGGAGCAGTTCCTGCACTTCTACAAGCACCAGAGCGTCGGCTTCGTCCTTCCGGTCCGGGATTCGGATAAAGAGGTGAGCGTTCGGCTGTATCCTGTCGATGCCACAATGTGCAACGAAAACACTGCAAAAATCATGGAGTCGATCGAACAAGACATCGAGGGCGAATATAAAAAGGCGAAATCCGTCCTGGAGGAGCACCTGATCCTCAAGGCCAGGACCTCAACGGAGGGATCCCATGACTGAGGGGCGGAGACTGAAGGTCCCGGAATGGGCTTCCCTGAGCCGCTCCCTCGAACGGTCTCTCGGGGATTTTCTGCCCTGCGGCATCTCCGTTGCCGTTGAGGAAAGGGCGTTGGAGCGGCCTCAGGAATTCCGGATGCTGTGCCTGACCTTAAAGGGCCAGAGGCTCCGGAAACTGGCCGCCGAGTTCGGCGAGGACGGCTCTCTGACCCTGCACTGGCTGCTTCCCTCCGAACCCCACGTGTTTGTTGACCTCACAGACGGCGCAACGGACACGAAATGGGCTTCGGCCCATATCTTCACGCTGAAAGGCTTTTCCAGGACGGAGGGCGGGGAGGGCGAGGAAAATTCTCCCAGCGCTTACCAAACGGATCGCTCACGGCTAAAACTTGCTCCAGATCTGGATGAAGGGAGGGTTTCCCAGCTCTGGTGGCATGACGCAGAACGGCTTTGGGGGCAGTTTGCCCACTCCGTGGAGGCTGATAAGGTCAACCTGAAGGCATTCGTCCGCCTGGAGGCCGGACTCAACGCGCTTTGGGTCAGCTCCCGGAAACGCCATCGCCTGCTGACGAAAATCGGGTCCCCCCATCGGGAAAACCCGTTGCTGAGGCTCGAAGGGCAGCGCCAGGTCTGCATCGGGCTCTGGGGCGTCGAAAGCCACGGAAGGCTGCGCCTGCCGCACGAGAGCCACCGAGGACGGCTCTGTCCCTTCCAGACCCCTGAGTCCAAGCGCACGGGACTGGACCTTCAACTGGCCGCAGGGGCCGAGGTGAAAAACGACGGTTCGATCAAGCCAAATGACGATTACCTCTTTTCCATCGCCGTTGGAATGATCCCCTACCCCCTTCACACGGACGGTCCCCGTCTGATGATGGGCGGCAAGAACATGAAACAGGCCGAGATCGAAATCGAGGGTGCGGAGCCTCCCATCGTCCCCGGATACCTGGAGGGACAGCGCGCGCGTTTCATTCCCGCCCTCAAAGGCTCTCTGGACTCGAACGGGCGTCTCAGCCCCCCCATTGGACTGAACGCTCTGACCCTGGTCATGCCGTTCGAGGGCTACACCTACGAGGACGGGCTCGTGGTATCGGAATCCCTGGCCCGGCACTTCTTTATCCGGAACGGGACGCACACGATCCGAAAAACCTGCGAACGGTGGATTCGGGAGGCCGATTTCAACGTCCCCGATATCGCTTCGGCCATCCGTGACAGCACCCCGGTCCCGGAGCCTCGCTACCTTTACGGCGCCCCGCTGCCGATTCCTGCCTTTAACTTTCAAGAGCGGGATCGGCACGGCTCACTCAAGCCCTGCCCCCTGCCCCGGGTCCTTTACGACCACCACGCGCCGGGGACGCTGGATAAGGGCGGCTTTCACGTTGACGTGAGGCTGTCCCGTCCATCGGGAACGGAAAATTCCAGAGGGATACGCGTGACGCTGGATCTGACATGGACCTTTCGCGTGGAGCGCCCTCTCGGACTCGGCGACAAACTCACGGGCCGGAACGGCAACAAAGGGGTCGTCACCCGCATCCTTGCCGATGAGGCCATGCCGAAGGTGCGCATAGGGGGCAGGGAGTATCGAGCCGAATTGATCATCTCTCCCAGCTCGATCATGGGGCGCAAAAACCTGGGGCAACTTTGGGAGATGACGCATTCCGTTCTTCTGAAATCCGCTCCGAAGGGAATACCGGACGACGACGAACTGGAGGGGAAGCAGAAGGAGAACCTGTCCGAACTCATGCGCCGCGCCGGCGCGGACGAATGGGGGGCCTTCCCCGTGTCGATCCCGACGGAAAACGGCCATCGGGAATTTCGCGCGTTTGCGGGCTGGCAGTATTTCTGCCGCCTGCACCACCACGCCCTGAAAAAGCTTCAGGCTCGTGGAGCCGAAGGGCCGATCCAGGAGGCATCGGGACAGCCGGCGGTGTGCGGTTCCAGAACCGGCCAGCGGCTTGGCGAGATGGAAAACTGGTCGTTTCTGAGCCACGGGGCGGACGACGTCCTTTTCAAAATGCGCGCACACTTCACCGGGGATTTCGCCAGGACAAGGGACCTGATGCAGCGGATCTACCGGTCGCTCGGCCTGACGCTTGACGCCGGCCGGGACGTCCTCCGGGTCAGCAGGGCGCCGGAAGCAGCCTCCGCCAAGCAGGACAAGACGGAACCGGAATCCCTGAGAGCGTTCCTGAATCGCACCCGGGACGACGGCAACGCGGACGACGCAGGGAAGCTTGTCTGCTATAAGGACCCGGACTCCAAAGGGTCCCCCCATTCCATGGAAGCGTTCCTGGACCAACAAATCGAGCAATTGAAAAATGCCCAACTCAAAAACACAGAAGACCCCAAGGCCAGAAAAAGGCTGAAAAGCCTCCTTGATAAAGCCAAAAAACTGAAATCTCTCCTGGGCTCTCAGGGGAACCTGTACGTTGACCCGAAGCTCCTGCGGCTCTTCCCCGGCCTGAGGACCGCTCTCAGCGAAATTCTGCACGCCACGGGCAAAGAGAAGCAGCTTATGGCGTTCCTTCGTTACCGCGAACAGCTCGTCGCTCTGTTGTCCGGCAAGGAGGGCGTGCCGCGGCGCCACCTCCTGGGACGCCGCTACAACCATTCCGCCCGCGCCGTCATCGTGCCCTGCCCGGACCTGGCCCTGCACGAGGTCCGTCTGCCCCTGATGATGCTGACCGAACTGTTGGACGGGTACGAGGACGAACGCGCAGGGAGCCTGTTCTCGGAACCTCCGTTCAAGGTCCGTTCCTACGTCAACGACCCCCTCTGCAGGGAATGGTCCGACGAGGAGGCGAAGCGCTGCGACCAGAAATTATGCACAGAATACGAGCTCTGGGCCTTTCTGGTGCGCCAGCCGAGCCTGCACCGGCACAGCCTCCAGGCGTTTCGGGTCCGCTGCTGGAACGAGCCCGTCATCGGACTTCCTCCGTTCGTCACCGCGGGGTTCAACGCCGATTTCGATGGGGACACCATGGCAGTGTTTCTCCCCCATCCCAGCTCAGGGAGCCTCGAAAAATTTTCCCTTCCCAACGATCCCGGCCTCGTCGGGACCGGGGCTCCCGCCCTGGCCTCGGGGCTGGACCTGGCCCTGGGCTGGTGGAACCTGGACAAGGCGGACAGGGACAAATGGCTCGCTCAGGCCGGTCTCGACGACCCCACAGGCCAACGCCCCCAAAAACTGGAGGACTTCCTGCCCGTCCTTCTGCGGCACACAGCCTCCCGCTCCTGGGCGGAGCGCAGCGCCCTGCTGGGGAGGCTGCAACACGCCGTATGCAGCGCATCGACCGGGGCGGCGACCCTGACCCCTCTGGAGTTCGAGCGCCTGGCCGCCTGTCTCGATCAACTTTTGCCCTGTAAGGAGGGGAAAAAGGAAGAGGACGCCGAGGCGGCCATAGCGGCTTTCTTCAGGGAGCGCCCCGACCTTGGACTTGCCCGGATGGTGGCGTCCGGGGCCAAGGGAAAGGTTCGCGACGTGCGCCACATGACGTGGGCCATCGGAGAGATCACCAAAATCAAGGGCACTCCGGACAAACCCTACATCCGGGGAAACTTCTGGAGGGGCCTGACGGAGGACGAGATGTTTCTCTACAGCTACCCCTCGCGGGACTCCATGGCGCAGAAAAAACTGGCCGTCGCCGAGGCCGGGTATTTGTCACGTCAGTTCGCCGAGGGGCTGTTTGAGCTTCGGGTCCAGCGCGAGGACTGCGGAACGGCAAAGGGTCTTGAGGTGGGGTACTCCAGAATGGAGCAAAAAGAGTGCCTGACCCTGTCACTGGACGGGGAAACCTTTACCCTGCCCACCCTGGGGAAGCTCGAACGGGACTTGGAGAGAGTGGCCTGGGGGCGCACGCTTGCAGGGCAAACAGCGCGTTCTCTCAGCAAAGACGACCTGAAGGCCGTCCTCGCCTTCTGGAAGGAGGGTCTCGACATCTCGGACGATGAGCTCAAAGAGCATCTCCTGGCAAACAAGAACCGCCTGGTTCTGCGCTCCCCCCTTTTCTGTGCGTGTCCCCCGGACGAGGGGGTCTGTGCGCTCTGCTGCGGCGCAGACCTGTCTCAAAAACCTCTGGATATCCCCCACCCCGTCGAGATCGGCGCATTCGTCGGCCTCACGGCCGCTCAGGCAATAGGGGAACGGGGGACACAGCTGGCGATGAAACGCTTTCACGACGTCAGCGGGGGCCCCCAGGGGAACAAAATCGCCGCCCCGCAAAAGGACAACAAAAGCGCTGACAGGAAAAAGGATAACGATAACAAAATCGCCGGCCTGAGAGAGAACTTCATCAAGGGACCCGAAACGCACGACATAAAAAAACGCCTTGGTAAAATGTTGGACGTCCTTGCGAAGGGCGACAGCGATGCCTTTGAAGAGCTTCCGCAGGCGTTGATCCATTATGAACTGGCTCTGAGACAGAGCCTGGCGCGGGGGCTCGACGCGGAGGCCTCAGACAGCGAAGGACGCTATCTGTCCGCCCTGGCCCATGAACGTATCGAACCCCTTTTGGGGGGTGCGTCCTTTACCGACGATTTCAAGACCATCAAGAGCAGACTGCTTTGGGGAGGATCGGATCGATGACTCGACAGATCGTGGGGACCACGCCCCGGCAGGTCGCCGGGAATCGGGCTGTCCAGCAAAACGTCGCCTTTCGTACCGGGAGGGGATTTATCCATGACGACACGGAGCCGGACGAGGAACGCTTCGAGGAGGAGCTGGACGTGGAGGTCAACGACGCTTCCGATGACGAGGAGGACGAGGCGCCAGACGACGACCTGGACAGCGACTCGTCGTACCATGAGGGAGAGGCCCGTCCTTCCACCCTGGTCCGACCCATCTGGCTGTGGTGCGGTGGACGCATCGTCTGGGCCGCAGACCGGTTTGGCTATCACCTTTCGCAGCGGGAGCAATTCAGGCGAAAATTTCAGAACCTGCTCGACTACCTCCGCTCACAGATGGGGACGGATTTCCCGGAGACAACGGCCCCATGGCTCCTTCGGGAGTTTTTCACAAAGCAAAGCATGAATGCGGACGAACCCTCCCCGGTATCCTCCGGCTCCTGCACGCCCTCGGATTCCTGCAGGGGAAACGAGGAAAACGGGAAGGGCGTCTCCTGGATAGATCAGCTTGGCCGGGTGGGGCTGATTGTGGAGCGGACGCTGACCCCTCTGGATCTTTTTATCATGGGACAGGGGAAAAAGAATCCGGAAGTTCTGGAACGGGAATGGCTCAAGATGCAATTGAAGAGGCGGGGCATCGGCAGGCCGGAATGGAAGCTGCTCAAGGATTGGCTTCCCGATGAGATCAACGCCTTTTTTAAGGACTTGAACGCTTCAGCGGGAACCGATTTTCACTACGCGCCTTCGACGCTCCAACGTAAAAAGCTGGCCGAATGGTCAAAATGGGATATCTGGAGCGGAGGGGAATCCGTCGAATGACGAATAAAAAATTGACAGAGCGAAGCATTGGCATCTACCTGCATTTCGACAGAAAAAAGACAGAATATAAGGAATGCATGGAGATTCTGAAGAAGGCCTTCGAGAGCCTGAGCACCTCAGGCAAGGAAGAACTCAGGGAACCAGGCTACGACTTTGTTCCCAACATTGAATCCGCGTTCTTCGTCATCGCGTCCCCGAAAACGCTGAAAAACTGCAAGCCTCTGGATAAAGGTCCCATGCCGACAATCCTGCTGCTGCAGGACGACGAATGGAATGACGACACGGCGGATGTCCTCGCAGATCCCCAATGGGATGTGCGAGGGCTCTTCCGTCTGTCAAGGCTCGGAGAAAAGTGGGATTATGAGGAATTCGGCGATCTCGCTTCCGCCGTCAAGGAACTCGCCCGCGAATCCATGCGGCAGGGGGGAGGTGCGGAGGAAAGCTTCCGCAAGCCTGTAGACTGGAAGGCAAAGCTCACGGCCCAACATCGGGTCGGGTTCGTCAGCCTTTTCTCGGACCCCTCGACGCGGACGATGGCCCGTCAATTTAAGAACGCCCTCGGTGACATCGGAAAACGACTGCCTCTGACGCCGAATACGCGTCCCCCATCTCTGCTGCTTCTTGGAGAGACGGGCTGCGGCAAGTCTCTTTTGGCGCGCGCTGCGGCAGACGTCCTGTTCCCCGGTGCGGAGAATCGCTTTAAGCGTTTGAACATCTCGGCCTATACGAACGACCTGATCGACATCGAGCTCTTCGGCTCCAAAAAGGGGGCCTATACGGGATGCGACGAGGACCGTCCTGGGGTCTTCGTCGCAGCTCAAGGCGGGGTGGTCTTTCTGGACGAGATCGGGGACATGGAACCCCGCAACCAAACACGGCTCCTGACCTACATGGATGACGGCAACGTGCTCCCGCGCGGGACCACAGAGAAGGTAAGCGCTCCCTGCGTCGTCATTGCAGCGACCAACAGGAGGATCGACAGGGGAGAGGGGGATTTTCGCGAGGACCTGTTCTGCCGATTCGATCACGTCATCACGATCCCTCCCCTTCGGGAGCGAAAAAGGGACTTGCGGCTGCTTGTCAGTCTGACGTTGCAGGACGAGGAGGTCAACCCCGACAGGAAGGTCCGTTTTATCAGCCTCGACGCCATTGAATATATCGAGCGCCGCAATTTTCCGGGAAACTTCCGGGAGCTTCGCTTCCTGCTCCGGCAGTCGGTCCGGCGCGCCGTCGCCTCCGCGTCGGAATGCCTGTGCCTCAGGCACTTCGCGGACTGACACAGCCTGCACGGGCGTTCCTCCTTGCCGTCGACACCTCGGCCCGAAGTCACAGTTGAAGAAGGCGAAGACCGCCCCAAACTTTTTCCCGGAGACGGTCTTCCTCGGTAATCGAGTGCCGGGGATCGAAGCTCCTCAAACGGACCAAAAAATACGCTGTACCCGTTTTCCTGGCGCTGCCGGAACCCATGCGCCTGTGTGCGCTCCGCCGCTCTTCAGGAAGCGCCGGAACCTCCGGGCTCCGACGGCTCAGCGGAGGGCAGGCCCCTGCGGATCAGGGCCAGGGTCGCCAGGGTGGTCAGGAGGTCGGCGCCCGCCTGGGCGTAGAGCACTCCGTCCAGGCCAAACAGGCGCGGGAGGACCAGGAGCAGCGGGATCATGAAGATTCCCTGGCGCCCCGCGCTCAGAAAACCGCCCTCCAGGGCCTTGCCGCAGGCCAGGTACAGGGTCGAGCAGGTGAACTGGAAACCCAGCGAGAAGAACAGGACGGTGTTGGCGAGGAGGGCCCGCCCGGCGACGGCGAGGACGCGTGCGTCGCGGCTGAAGAGGGAGAGGATCGGCCCGGAGAGGCACAGGATCGCAGCCGTCCAGGCCAGGCAGAAGAGCGTGGTCAGGAGGAGGCAGGTCCTGACGGTCTCGTTCAGACGCGCGAGGTTCCCGGCCCCGTAGTTGAAGCCCGCCATCGGCTGGAACCCCTTGATGAACCCAAAGACGACGAACATGCCGAGCGTGACGATCCTCAGGACGATCCCCACCGCGGCGACCGCCTCGTCGCCGTAAGCGCTCGCTGCCCTCACGAGCAGGCTCATGGAGAGCGCGGAGAAAAGCTGCAGCAGCAGGACGGAGCTCCCGACGCTCAGGACATCGGCATAGATTCTCCGAGTCGGGGAGAAGTTTTTGAGGGAGAGCCGCAGGTAACTTCCGGCCCCGGCGAAGAAGCGGAGGTAGAGGAGAGCGGTGACCGCCTGAGAGATCAGAGTGGCCGCCGCCGCCCCGCGGACCCCCATGTCCAGGGAATAAATCATGATGGGGTCCAGAATCATGTTCAGGACGGCGCCGACCGTCATCGCCGCCAGCGAGGTTCCGGCCGCCCCCTGCGCTACGGCCAGGTTCCCGGCCGCGACGTTGCCCACGCCGAGGATCGCGCTGAGTATGAACGGCACCGCGTAGACGCGCGCGTGGGGCAAAACGGTCTCCGTTGCCCCCATGAGGCGCAGAACCGGGACGACGGCAAGCAGGCACAGAGCCCCGGCGACAACCCCGGCCCCGATCGCCGTGAACAGCGCCGTCGAGGCCACGGCCTCCGCCCGCCGTCTCTCCCCCGCACCAAGCAGCCGGGAGATGAGCGACGCGCCCCCTGCGCCGAAGGTCAGCCCCAACCCCACGAAGAACAGGGAAAACGGAAACGCCACGGAGACCGCGGCGACGGAGACGGTGCCCAGCCCCGATACGAAGTAGGTATCCACCAGGTTGTACAGGGCCGTCACCAGCATGCTGACGACCATCGGCATTCCGAGCCGAAGCAGGGCCACGGTGACGTTTCCCTCCCCCATCAGACGAATTCTCTCTTTTTTGTCCATGCTGCGCATCCCCTTCTTAACAATTTCCCGTGCTCCGGGATTTTTGTTTCGCCGGCAAAGCGTCAACACTCTATTCCCTCGAACGGAAAAAGACAAGGTACCCCGCCTACGAACGCCGCACATACGTCGAGTGCCTTAAAACGCCTGTGCAAGGGGGATTCGTCGTTTTCAAACTCGTTTACGTTAAAATGTCGTGATGTTTATTGGGTATGCTATTATCTTGTCGAGGCTCGGGCGAAAGGGTGAAGACGATGCAGAGGAATCCGGGTTCCGACTCCCGGTCGCAGGAAGATTTTTTATGGCTGCCGGTGGCCCCACAGTTCATACCGGACACGGAGCGTTCGTCGCCGCACGATCGCCTTTACCGCATGGCGCCCGAGTATGGCGATGGGACCCTGCGGGTCCTCGACTTCAACAAACTGTTCGTCGTCCTCATCGCGAACTTCGTCCCCCACACGACCTTCGAGCATACATGGCGGATTGCGCGGAAGTACCTGGAGATCGGCTGCTTCGACACGGACTCCAGCTCCTACCGCGTGGGCCGGCGCAGGTTCAAGCGGGTGGAGCGGGGGATCGTCTGTCACATCAACGACAGCCGCACCGTGTTCGTGCGCTGCGAGGCCGGCGTGCCTGCGTGCTTCACCAAGATTCGGGTCTCCGGGGAATACTTCGACGGATTCCTGAGGGAACGTTATGGGGAGGACTACGAAGCCTCCCGGGACGCGGTGGCTTTCCTGTCCCGCAGCCCCAACCCGCCGGAGCTGCGCTTTCTCTTCCGTCAGATTCGGGACTGCCGGGCCGAGGGAGCCGCCAAGCTCCTCTACATGGAGGGCAAGATTCTGGAGGCGCTGTCGCTGATCGCGCTGAACTTCGAGTGCCGGACCGAGACGCCGCACCTGGCCGTAACCTTGGACTCGGAGGACCACAGGGGGCTGCGACGGGTCGTCGCTGCGATGGCAAAGGACCCGGCCGCATATCCCAGCATACGGGAACTGGCCCGGCTCGCCTGCATGAGCACCTCGCGTTTCCAGCTGGCCTTCCGCAAGGAGTACGGGACGACGCCCTACGGGTACCTCAAGAACCTGCGCATGAACCGGGCGCTTACGCTGCTGCAGGAGTCCGACCTGTCGATCGGAGAGGTCGCGGCCCGGGTGGGATACGGCAATTCCGGGCACTTCGCGGGACTTTTCAAGAGGGCCTACGGCATAGGGCCGAAGGGCTATCGGACCCTGTACCGGGGGTAACCGGCCGCCTCAGGCCCCTTGGCCGCAGCTGCCCCATAACACCCTGGTAACCCTGACAAAATTTCTATGCTCCTGGGAGGTCAAAGTGCCGCAGCGCTTCTGCTTTCACGGTGCCGGGAGGGAGACTCGAACTTCCACAGTGTCGCCATGGGGTTTGCGACCCGTTGTTGCTATAATAAAGCCAACGAATACGTTGCCTTCAGGGGTGATGAACGTGGATGATGACAAGGGAGAGAAGTCGAGGGGCGTTCCGGTGATGACGACGCACGAACGGCAGGAGATGCTGAACCTTCAGGAGCAGGGGGAGCTGCCGGAGAACATCGACCGCTCCACCGACCTGTACTTCCGCTTCCTGCTGGGGACGCCGGCGCGGGGCCGGCTGCTTCGCGATATGCTGAACGCCTTCTTCGGCGCCCTGGGCTATCCCCTGTTGCAGACGGTGACCCTCACGGACACCGAGCGCGAGCCCGAGGCGCTGGGGGCAAAGTACACGCGCCTGGACCTGACGGCGCTGGACGACCTGGGCCGCACCCTCCACATCGAGATGCAGCGGGAGAACTACACCCACTTTCAGAAGCGCTGCCTCTTCTACCTGTGCCGGAACTACACGAGGTCGCTCAAGAGGGGCGAGGGATACGCGAGCCTGTCCCCGATCGTCTCCATCTCGCTGTTGGGATTCGACCTTTTCGAGGGAGAGCGTGGGCTGTGGGACTTTGCGCTGATGAACCCCGGGACGGGCCGTCGTCTGATGGAGGCGGACGACCTTCTTCTGTTCTACGTCGAGCTGAACAAGACGACATGCCCCCTGCGGGAGCTGCGGTCGAAGCTGAAGGCGAGGCCGGGGCACGTTCTGAGCCCCGAGGAGCGCGCGCAGGTATGGGGAGGCTACATCAACAACGAGAGCGAGGGTTTGGCCCTGCTGCGCGAGAGTTTGTCGGGGGATACCGTTTTTTCGGAGGTGAGCGAGGTGGAGCAGGAGTACTGGAGTTCTCCGGAGAACCGCTACTATCAGCTGCGGGAGATGATGACTCAGCTGGATTATAAGGCGATTCGGGAGGACCGGTTGGCGGAGGCGACGAGGGCGGTCCGTGAGAAGGCCTGGGCCGAGGGCAGAGCCGAGGGCGTAGCTAAAGGCGAGGCAAAGGGCTGGGCTAAAGGCAAAGCCGAGGGTAAAGCTGAGGGCAAAGCCGAGGGTGAACTGTTGGGCAGGCAGGAGACGGCGCGCGCCATGCTGCGGGAAGGGATGTCCCCGGCTTCCGTCGCGCGCTTCACCCGCCTTTCCCTCGACGAGGTCGAGGCCCTGAAGGGGCGTTGATACCAATTTGCGTCTAAAGGGAAAGAAAGGCCCCCCTGCAAGGGGGGCTGCCCCGAAGGGGAGGGGTGTTTTTCATAAGACGTGCCTGTCTGACATTCCCCGTCAACGCCTCCACAAGGCAATCCATTGCCTTGCTTCGGCACAGCCGACCAACCGGCCGCCGCAATCCTCCCCAAAGATCGGCTTGCGTGAGGCCGGTCGTCTGGCTGAACCCCTCCGCCGCCCTTGGCGGCACCTCCCCTTTCAGGGGAGGCAATCCATATTAAACGCGATTTGATATGAGAGGTCGGCCAGTCGACGGATTCCCGCGGTCATTTGCTATGGTGGAGCGCGTTGCGCACGGGGTTGCGGAGAACGTGTCCACGGCAAAATACCTTTTCACGGGGCGAGGTTGGGGCGGAATTACCGTCCTGAATCCGGCTCCGGCAGGGATTCATGATCAGCTTCAGGGCAGAGTGTGGCCTGCGGCAGGAGTCTCTTGAAGTCCAGGTTATAAACGCAAGCCCCCCGTCCGACGACGGGGGGCTTGCGTGCGCCGCGCAGGGCGCGTCGTTCCGTTGACGCCGCAGGACCCTACTTCTTCGGCTCCGCGTCCTGGTCGCCGAAGCCCACGGCCTTAAGCCAGTCTGTCGGGTAGCCCAGGGGCTCCATCGTGTCGGCGGTGATCCTGTAGCCGTCGTTGTACTTGCCCACAAGCGTCCAGGCCAGCGCCCACCAGTCCCGGTCCACCAGCTTCATGTTGTCGTCCACGTGCTTCGTGATCATCTCGGAGGCCTTCTTGGGGTCCTTCTTGTAGAGCTCGGCGGCCTTCTTCTCGAAGTCGGCCTGTTCCGCGAAGAACTTGCCCTCGAGGCGCTTCTGCTCGGCGCGGACGTCGCCGATCATCGCGGCGAAGTTGAGGTCCGCCCAGTTGCCCACGAAGTTGAACGCCCACCAGGTGGACTTGGGGTCGAACTTGACGCGTTCGCCGGTGTTGTAGGACTCGGGAACCTCCTTCGTCCCGGCGTAGATGGGCATGTAACAGGTCGTGATCGGCTGGTCCTCGCCGAACCAGGCCACGGCCGCCAGGGGCTCCGGCAGGTTGTCGCGCACCTGGCCGACGAAGCTGTAGCTGCAGCGGAACAGGCTGATGCTGCGGTTCCAGTCGTTGCCCTTGCGGTCCTCAGGCTTCATGTCCTTCGTCACCGCGTAGCGCGTCGGGGTGCCGAACGGGCCGGCGGCAAGCCCCTTGGTCATGTCAAAGCGCGTGCCCTCGAGGACGTCACGGCAGAGCGCCATCAGGTCCTGGGGCGTCACGGGCTTGTCGGGCTTCTGGAACAGCGGGTACTGCTCCGCCGCGTCCTCAGCCAGCTTCACGCTGGGGGTGAGCAGGTTGTAGGCCCGCCACTCGCGGCGCTGCTGGTAGTAGGGGGAGCCGTAGGGCTCCGGGTTGTAGAGCTTGTGGAATACGAAGGGCTCGCCCTCCTTCCACCACCCCATGTCCTGAGCCACGGTCTTGACGTTCGAGGAGTACATGAAGTTGTCCTTGTCGTCGAAGTCGATCTCCGCGATGCGGGAGCGGTTGGAGCCCATGGCGTAGCTGTCGTCCGGGCACCGCACTGCCGCCCAGACCGCGCCGGGCTTGCCGCTCTCCGGCGTCCACAGGGGGCCGGGGCCGGTGATCTCAAACAGCCAGATCTCGTTCTTGTCACCAACGGTCAGGGCCTCGCCGCCGTCGGCATAGCCGTACTTCTCCGCCAGCTCGCCCATGACCTCAATGACCTCGCGGGCCGTCGCCCCGCGCTGGAGGCCAAGGACCTGCAGCTGCTCGATCATGAAGATGGCGTTCTGGCACTCGCTCTCCTCGCGCCCGCCCCAGGTGTACTCGCCCATCACGACGGACTTCTCGTTCATGATGGGGTAGCCCACGTGGAAGTAGGTGTAGGTCGTCTCCGCCTGCGGGATCTCCCCGACCTTCTTCAGCTCCTTGCCCGGCCGCGTCTGGTAGCAGATGTTGTGGTAGACGGGGACCATTTCGCCCTTCTTGTGTTTGCCGCCGGGTACGACCTTCAAGCGATGGTCATACCAGCCGTCGCAGGTGTAGGAGACGAGGACGGACCCGTCCGCCGTCGCCTTCTTGCCCACCATCACGGACGTGCACGCAAGCGCAGCAGCGGCCATCGTCAGGCACAGCACCACGCCCAGAACAAGAACCTTGATCAATCGCATGAACAACAACCTCCTGAAAAAAGTTGAGATACCAGGGCGCCGCACTGCCGCACCCTGTCGCCGCAGGAGACGAGCTCCTGCGATGAACGCAAGATAAACGCGCCAGCCGTCTGGAAACCTGCGGCCGTATCGCCGCTTCGGAGCGCCTCGCGCTAAAAGACCGGCGAGGCCGGACGGCCCTCCTGAATCAAGCCGTCGGGAGCGGCAGGCTCCCGTTCAGCCCTTTAAAGCCTTTTCTAATCGTAAGCGACGCCGCCCAGCGGGGCCTTCGTTGGGTCGTGAAAGAAGGATCCGACCCCTTTTTCCTTCACCTCCGCGTAGCGCGGAACGCCGGTCAGCACGATCTCCCGACCTGGCGTCATGGAGGAGAAGATATCCAGGCACTGAAGGAACGTCGAGAGGTGGCGCCCCACCCGCACGTCGATGTGCCAGCCGTTTTCGTCGATGGGGGCGTAGAGCAGCTTGTGCTTGCCCGCCTCCACCACGAACTCGTCTTTGCCCTCCAAAACCAGTTTTTGATCGGTGACGCCCCGGATGCGGTCCAGCAGGGGCTCCGCCACCTCATAGAGCATGGACATGGCCTGGGTGTGATCCCCCACCTCGCGGTGCGACAGGCCGTGCAGCGTCTTGGGGGAGAACTCCATCCCGATGGGCACCTCGAACTCCGTGCCCGTCAGGAGCATGGAGGCCATGGCCGCGATCTCCTGGGCCTTCTCATGAGCGACGATGGTGTTCTCCACGCTGTACTCCAGCTCCGCCTCGTGGAGGTCCACCACGACGTCCACGCTCTCCGCGCGGATCATCTGCGCCAGGCCGTAGGTGGTCCGCTCCACCAGCAGGCCGTTGGGCCGGCCCGGCCAGCAGCGGTTCAGGTTGCGGATGTCCATGTAGGCCAGCATCTGGCGGCTGGGGTAGTGCACGTAGACCTCCGGGTCCGGCCAGGAGTCCAGAGGGCTTCCGGAGCGGTCGCCAAGGCGCCAGGTCTTCTTTCCCCAAGGCGTCTCGATGTCGTAGAAGCTGGGGTAGGCCTCGCCGTTGCGCGAATAGAGGGAGCCGCTGGTGTTGGCCCGCGTCACGACGATCAGGCGGCCGGCTTCGGGCCTCGCGTTCTCCACCACGACCTGCGCGGCCAGGTTCGCCGCGGGCTCCTCCGGGTGGGTGCCGCCAAGCAGCAGGACGGTGCCACCGGGCTTGCCGCTGTCAAGGAAATAGAGGTTGCAGTCGTTGGCCGTGCCCTGCAGGGAAGGCTCGTACAGGCTCAGCTTCTGCACCTGCGTCACCCCGGGCCCCAGCGCGACCGGCTCCTTGTAGTGCCGCATCGCGTAGAACTCGGCCCCGCTCCAGGCCGCCGCCGCCGTGCAGAGGACGGCAGCCATCGCTTTAATCCACTTCAGTCTCTCCATCGTCGTCGCCCCCTACTTGATGTGCAGAAAGCGCAGGACGAAGGGGATGAGGATCACGGCGTAGAGGACGGCTTCCTGCGGATCGCGGGTCCTCTTGAAGTTCCACGCCAGAGCGCAGGCGAAGAGAAGCGTCATGGCGTAGTAGCCGTAGGTGATCACCTGATTGATCAGGATCATCAAAGCATCGTTCATCATTATACCTCCAGACGGGTTGTCCCACGGGTTATATGGCCAGCAGGGAGAGCTCTTTGCTGTAGATGAGGAAGAGCGTGCAGCAGATGGCCACGAATGCCATGGGGACGAGGCACGCCGCGACGAAGTCGGAGTAGTAGCGTCCCTTGTAGTTCAGCTCCATCACCGAGGCTCTGCCGATGACGGCCGTCGGCGGCAGGCAGTCTCCCAGCGGCCACAGCACGGCCATGGCGGACATGGCCACGATGGGGTTCATGTTCTTCATGTTGAAGAGCATGATCAGCGGGACGCCCAGGAGCGGGGCCACGGCGTACTGAAGGATGCCCTCGGAGATGGGAAGGATGATGAAGAGCGTTGCAAAGAGCGTCGAGAGCGGTAAGATCACGACGTGCAGCGAGATGACGCCCCGCGCGCCGGAGAGGGCCAGCACCTGGATCAGCGCGCCCACCACCACCATGATCCCCACGAGGGGCAGGAGCTTGTGGATCGTCTCGCACAGGATCTCCCACACGTCGAGCTTCACCGGCGAGAGGACCCAGACGGAGAACGCGGAGATCATGAAGATCATGGGCAGGCCCACGATCGGGAAGTCGAAGGGCCAGATGCGGCCCGCGGCCAGCAGGCCGCCGAAGACCACGAAGGGGATCAGGACCCGCAGCCAGTTCATGCCGGCCGGAGCCTCCGGCAGCCTCTCCAGGGCCTCCTCCCCCGCTGCGGCACTGCCGCGCCCGGCGAGCCAGAACATGGAGAACAGGGCTCCGGAGATCGAGAGCACCGCCAGGGGCCCGTTGAAGCCGACGTAGGGCATGTTCGCCCCCGCAGCGGCCATCATGGCCCACAGGTTGATGGGGGGCGCGGCGGCGCTCATGGCCGCCGTCATGAAGATGGCCGCCGTCTTTCGGGTGTCGTCCACCCCCATGGCGGAGAGCACGGAGCCGACCAGGGCCCCAACCGTCAGGACGCTCGTCGCCCCCGACCCCGTCAGAGCGCCAGGGATCAGCATCACGAACGTCAAGAGCAGCAGGCAGATCACGCGGCGGGCGTGAAAGGCCCTCACGATGCGGCGCACGATGAAGGCCACGCCGCCCGACTCCTTGATCAGGGCCATGAAGAACGTGGCGCTGATGAAGATCAGGCAGACGTCAAAATAGGTGAAGGTCCCCTCCACGATGTGGCGCAGGGGGAACTCTCCGAAAGCCGCTCCCCCCGCCGGCCAGGCCGCGCAGTGGTAAGCGGCGGCGCAGCAGGCGGAGAGCAGCATGGAAAGCTCCGTGGAGAGCCGAAGCGCCTTCGCAACGAGGAAGACCGCGACGACGATCCCCAGGATGGTGTAGGCATGAGAAAACATCAATGTTCTGGACGCCTCCTTTTTCGAGACTAAAAATTGGGGAGGGCGCAGAGCGCCCGCCCCAATCGGTATCCTACTTCAGCTCCGCCAGTTTGGCACCGATGCCCAGAGCATCCTTGACGACGATCAGCTCCTTGCCCAGCTCCTTGGCGTAGTTCGTGAAGAACCCGTCGCTGTCGCTGTCCTGAATCACCAGGATGACGTCCGCCAGAGGAATGATCGCCTTGATCGTGGCCTCGTCCGAGGCGTCCGTTCGGCGGGCCATGCCCTCGATGTGGGCCCCGATGACGAGGATGCCCTTCTCCTTGGCCGCCTTGATCAGCGCCGTGCAGCGGGCGATCTCCTTGTCCACGTCCGTGCCGGCCGCGCCCATGCCCTTCATGCTGGTGCCCGTCGTCACGACGAGTGTCTTACAGTCCATCCCCGCGATCTCCTCCGCGGTGAGCGTCTTGCTGGCCTCGACCGGGGTGACCTTCGCCTGCATGGCCGACATCTTGACCATCATGGCTCCGGGGCTCTGCCCGCAGGTCGTCGCGACGATGGGAGTCTCCACCTTCGGCAGCTCCGCGGCAAAGGCGGAGGCGGCCGTCAGGCAGAGGGCCAGAACCAACAGAAACAAACCCTTACGATTCATTCACACGATCTCCTTTCAAAATGTGGAACCGACTGTTAAAACGCCCAAACCCAAACGCCCGAAGGGGCGCTAGCGGTTGTTCGTGTACTTCGCGATGCTGGAGAAGTCGAGGTCCCAGTAGGCCTTCTCGGCACGGTCCATGCACTCGATGGTGTACTTCGTCAGGAACTCCGACGCCTTCTCCGGAGACTCCTTATAGAGGTCGGCCGCCCGCTTCTCCACCTCGGCCTGCTTCTTGAAGAAGTCGTCCTCGATGGGGTTCCGCACGGCCTCGAGGTCCTTGATGGCCTCCTGGTAGCGCCAGTTCACCACGTCGTCCTGGAGCATGAAGGCCCACTGAGCGCAGTCCAGACTCAGCTTGTCGCGGTCGAAGTGGGACTTCCAGCTCTCCTTCGTGTCGCGGGTTCCGGTGTAGACAGGCACGTAGAGGGTATGGGCCGGGTTGTCGTACCCGAACCACATCACGCCGCCCACCGGCTCCGGCAGGTCCTTCCGCATCTGGGAAACCCAGCTGTAGGCGCAGGCGTTGGTCGCGATGCTTCGGGAGTAGGGGATCTTCAGCAGGTTGCGCTGCAGGCGGGTGGGGAAGGGGGTCGTCAGCGGGCTGAGCTCCGCAACACCGTCCTTGCCCTCCACGATCCAGGCGGGGTCCATCGTCATGTCGAAGGGGCTGCCCTTGTGGTAGCCGCGGATGAAGCCCATGATGTCGCGGACGGAGAGCTTCTTCTCCGGCTTGATGGAGAAGGGGTAGGCGTTGACGGGTGCGTAGGGGTCCCACTCGCGGCTCGGTGCGAGGGCCTTGTGGATCGTGTAGAGGCGATTGCGAATCCAAAGGGAGCTCAGGGCCCAGTCGTCGTTGCCCGTGGCGGGGGAGTAGGCGGCCTGGAAGTCGAAGGGCTGGCCGCTGTCGGGGTCGTAGAGCTTGTTGTCGATGGCGTGCTGCATGTAGTTGTCCGAAACGATGAAGTTCTTCGTGTCCTTGGGGTCGATGAAGCGGATGCGCGCGATGTTGGGGACGACCACGACCTCGTCGTCCGGCACGCGCTGGGCCGCCCACACGGAGCCCGGCTTGCCGCTCTCCTGCGTCCAGCCGAAGCCCGTGCTGAACACGTGGAATATCCAGGCCTCGTCCGGGTCGGTGATGGTGAGGCACTCGCCCTCCGTGCCGCAGGAAGGCATGAAGCCGTACTTCTGCGAGAGCTCTCCGATGACCTGAATGGCCTCCCGCGCCGTCTTGGCGCGCTGCAACGCGAGGACTTCCAGCTGCTCGATGGCCAAGAGTGCCCTGCCACCGGGCATGGTCTTCAGGATCTCCTTCTGGCCGATCGTGGTCTCCCCGATGGCAACGCGGTGCTCGTTCATCGCGGGATATCCGACGTGGAAGTAGCCGTAGGTTTCGGCGACCTGGGGAATCTCCCCAACCTTGACCCAGCCGCCCGGCTCCTCGCCGACGATGTTGCGATAGACGTCCATGTTGGTCCCCGAGGGGTACTTCTGGCCGGGGATGAAGCGGATCTGGGCGTCGTAGTAGGCCCCGTCCGCCGTGTGACAGGTCATGACGGACCCGTCGACGGACGCATCCTTGCCGACCACCACGTCGGTGCAGGCCAGCGCAGGGACAAACGACAGCAAACACAACGCCGAACACAGAAACGTGCGGAACAAACTGCGTCTGGAACGAAACATGCCAAAGATCTCCTTTCTTGAGTTATACGGTTGAAAAGAAAATGCACGCCGCCGGGAGCCGGTCGTCCTCCGTCCGAGTCTCCCGATCTCCATACATTATATCAGCATTTTTCCTGAATTTCATATCCCTGAATTCCGAATTTAACGATGATATTAAAACAATTTAAAAAAATCATTTTTAATACCAATTCGCGTTTAAAGGGAAAGAAAGGCCCCCTGCAAGGGGGGCTGCCCCGAAGGGGCTGGGACTGACGGCCCGTGAGCGTCAGCGAACGGCTGCCGGAAGGCTCCCCGAAGGGGAGGGGTGTTTTTCATAAGACGCGCCTGTCTGACATTCCCCGTCAACGCCTCCACAAGGCAATCCATTGCCTTGCTTCGGCACAGCCGACCGACACGACGCCGACCGCCTATCGGCGTCCGTAAGTCGTGTCGTCTGGCCGAGCTACGGAAGTCCCCCGGACTTCCTTCGCCCTCAGCCGACCGACACGACGCCGACCGCCTATCGGCGTCCGTAAGTCGTGTCGTCTGGCCGAGCTACGGAAGTCCCCCGGACTTCCTTCGCCCTCAGCCGACCGACACGACGCCGACCGCCTATCGGCGTCCGTAAGTCGTGTCGTCTGGCCGAGCTACGGAAGTCCCCCGGACTTCCTTCGCCCTCAGCCGACCGACACGACGCCGGCCGCCTGTCGGCGTCCGTAAGTCGTGTCGTCTGGCCGAGCTACGGAAGTCCCCCGGACTTCCTTCGCCCTCAGCCGACCGACACGACGCCGGCCGCCTGTCGGCGTCCGTAAGTCGTGTCGTCTGGCCGAGCGGCGGTTACTCCCCTTCCCAGCCCCACCGGCGGTGCGTGGCCAAAACCAGGGCGAAGAGCAGGAGCCCCGCCGCCCCCGCCAGGACGCCGCGCCCCCGGACGAAGGTCGGCCGCCGCGTCTCCCAGGCCACGCCGCAGGCGTCCGCCATGCCGCGGAGGTAGAGGATGTGGACCACGGGGTATCCCTCGCGCAGCGCGCGCCCGATCACGCCGTCGCCCCCATCCTGCCGCGGCGGGATGAGTCCTGGCGGGAGGCGCAGGACGTCCGGGCTGTTTCCCATGTTGGCCTCGGGGCCGCCGACGCTGACCACCAGCCTCGTCCGCCCCTCGCGGGCGAGCTGCATCTTCGCCTGGACGGCCTCCTCAAGGTCCCCGTTGGCCAAAAGCGGCAGGCCCTCCGCCTGAGCCGCTGCGGTCAGGATGTCCCGCGCCTCCTGAGGCATCCCGCCCCCGTTCTCCCCCCCGCCCCCCAGCGTGCAGAGCGCGGGACGGGTGCGCAGGAACCCGGCGCCGATCAGGGCCTTCGACAGCACGGGCCACGGCGCCTCCGGCCGGTTGGCCCCCCAGTTGGAGGCCCCCAGGGAGACCCCCAGGACCGTATCGAGGCCTCTCGCCTCCGCGGCGGCCAGGACGGAGTAGATGGCGCCGGGGAAGGAGGAGGAGGCGAGGACCACGATCCGATCCCCCTTCACGAGCCCCAATTCGTCGAACCACCGCAGCATCTGCACCGCCCAGAGCGGGTCCGTCGCACAGCGCTTGGCCTTGAGGTCCCCCTGCGTCGTGGTGGTCACGCTCCACTCCAGCCCGATCAGCCCGCTGTGGTGGGGGTCCGCCCCCTCGTCGCGGGGCAGGCCACGACGGCCCAATTCATCCCAGAGGAAGGCCTGAGCCGCCAGGACCTTGTCGTACAGCCGCTGTTCCGCAGGGCTGAGCGGCGGAGTCCACGACAGCCACAGCGCGGCCAGCGCCGCCGTCAGGAACAGGAGGCGCAGGGGGGAGCCGCCCACGAAGGGCGTCCTGACGGCCCTCATCCGACGAGCCCCCTCATCAGCCCTGCGGCGAAGGAGGCCGCAATGGCGCAGGACGTCGCCCCGCACGCCGTCATGACCGCTCCCTGCCGCTCCGCGTCGGCGGCAATCAGCCCGGGAACGACCCACCCCAGCCAGGGCGGCACGGAGACGACGGACAGCAGGGCCAGGTGGGCGGCCAGGGCCAGCAGCATCGCCGCTCCCGTCCGCTCCCGCCCGTAGAGCGCCAGGGAACGGGCGACGACGGACAGGAGCGGCGCCAGGAGGAGCCCCATCGCCAGCGCCGCCACGACCCGGGCCGGCGAAGCGGCGTAAAGCGCCATGAGCCCTGGCGTCACCAGGCCGCCGCACCCCCAGCCCGTCCTCCTGCTCCAGACGAGCCCCATCAGGATGCCCAGGGCCATCGTGACGCAGCCCCACGCCTCCGCCGCGTTCAGAGAACCGATAAAAGGACCGTTCATGACGCCTCCTCCAGCAACCGTTCCGCGCTCAACAAAAACTCAAGCGGCCACCCCGCGACGTTGCCGCAGGCGAACACCCTGCCCCGCCCCCTTCGCCACGCCGCGAAGGACGCCGGGTCCGAGATATCGTCCGTCCAGCGCAGGCGGTCGAGGCGGAGCCATGGCCGCGAGGTGCGGGTGAACGTGGTCGCCCGCCACGGCAGGGACCGAATCCATGGAAGGAAAGCCCGAAGCCTGGCGGGCCGATCCGGACGGTGGTGGAAGAGCAGCGTCGTCTCCTCGGCCCTCCAGCCCGTCTCGACAAACAGCCGTTCCGTGCTGCCCGTCTCGTTCGCCGAAAAGGCCACCGCCAGGAGGTCCTCGCCCTCGCCCAGAATCCGGAAGTCCGCGACGTCCGGCGGGAGGGACTCCATGGCGCGCCGCGCTGCGGCAAGGGCCTCGGACGAGGCGAGGCCCGTCCCCTCCAGGGACAGGGTCAGGGCCCTCATCGCCAGGAGGACGTTGCCCTCCCGAAAGGAGGGAGGCAGGTCCATCAGCGTCGCGGGACCGCGCGCCTCGAGGGCGCGGGCCACGAGGGCCGCTTCGGGGCCCGCCAGGACGGGGACCCCCCTGGGAACCCCCCGCAACAGCGCCTCCGCCGCCCCCCGGACGCCAGGTCCCCAGGCGTCCTGGTGGTCGGGCCGCAGCGTGGTCCAGACCAGGAGCGTGGGGTCGAGCCAGCGCCCCGCCGCCGGCTGAAGGAGGGGGGACACGGCGCTGTTCTCCAGCACCAGGGCCTCCGCGTCCCTGGGGACCTGCGAGAGCCACCAGCGCATCTCCCGAAAGCTCACGGGCGAGGTCCGCCGGATCACGCGCTGACCGGCAGGCGACAGCTCCCGCGGCAGCACCCCGGTGACGCGGGAGTGGGTCCTGAGCCCGACGGCCGACAGCCCCGCGTGCAGAAGGCGGACCAGACTGCTCTTGCCGCGCGTCCCCGTCACGAGGATCCTGATGCCCACACGTCTCAAATCCATGCAGCGTTCCTCCAGCCCCTATGCGGACACAAAAACTCGAAAGGCCCTCCGCTTCGCGCTCATAGTATAGCGCATAAGCGTTGATCGGTCTTTCTTTGCCCTGACGGGTGCCGACTCAACTTTGGACAGGCTGTCCGTTTGTGAGCAAACGGTTTGCTCGTTTTTCCCGTCACGTTTTGTCATGTCCGGGAGATGGGGGTGTTGAGCCCCTATATTTGTTCTGGACAGTAGGGATTAAACCCTATTAAGACAAGAAAAGGGCGGCCCAAACCGCCCCATAACACCCTGGTAACCCTGACAGAGTTTCTATGCTCCTGCGAGGTCAAAGCGCCGCAGCGCTTCCGCTTTCATGGTGCCGGGAGGGAGACTCGAACTCCCACAGTGTCGCCACCGGTGGATTTTGAGTCCACTGCGTCTACCGATTCCGCCATCCCGGCCAACGGTGAGTATTGTAATCGGAAGCGCCGGAGGTTGTCAAGCGGAACGGACGAGGTCGGGGGGCCATGCCCCCGCGCGCGTTCGGTCGATGAAGTGCGCCCGCGTTATGGCCTCGTACCGCGGATAGGGAACGCCGGCCCTTCGGCCCGCCCGAGGCCCCTCAGGCCATCGCCTCCGGGCGGAAGACCTCGTCGAAGCGCTGAGGCGTCAGAAAGCCCAGCTTCACGCAGGCCTCCTTCAAGGACAGCCCCTCCCTGAAGGCCAGCTGCGCCGTCCTGGCCGCGTTCTCGTAGCCGATGAAGGGGTTCAGGGCCGTCACCAGCATCAGGGAGCCGTGCAGGTTGGCCCGCATCCGTTCGCGGTTCGCCGTGATCCCCGCGGCACACCGTTCGTCGAAGGAGGCGATGGAGTCCCCCAGGAGGCGCGCGGACTGGAGAAAGTTGTAGATGCAGACGGGCATGAAGACGTTCAGCTCAAAGTTGCCCTGAGAGGCCGCCACGCCGACGGCCGCGTCGTTGCCCATCACCTGCACGGCCACCATCGTCACCTGCTCGCACTGCGTGGGGTTCACCTTCCCCGGCATGATGGAGGAGCCGGGCTCGTTCTCCGGGATTCGTATCTCGCCCAGCCCAAGCCGTGGCCCCGACGCCAGCCAGCGCACGTCGTTGGCGACCTTCATCATGTCGCAGGCCAGGGCCTTCATGGCACCGTGGGCGAAGACCAGCTCGTCCCTGGAGGTGAGGGCGTGGAACTTGTTGGGCGCGGGACGAAACTCCCTGCCCGTCAGGCCGGAGATCGCGCGGGCAACCTCGACGTCAAAGCCCGCGGGAGCGTTCAGCCCCGTTCCCACGGCCGTGCCCCCCAGGGCCAGCTCGTGCAGCGGGGCCGACGCGGCGCGCAGCATTTCGGCGTCGCGCTCCAGGCTGCTGCACCAGCCGGAGATCTCCTGGGAGAAGCGGATGGGGGTCGCGTCCTGAAGGTGCGTGCGACCGCACTTCACCACGCCCTCGTTCTCCGCTTCCAGCCGCCGGAAGGTCGCGATCAGGCCCTCGACAGCCGGCAGCAGGCGGTCCTCCAGCGCGAGGACCGCGGCGATGTGCATTGCGGTGGGGAAGGCGTCGTTGGAGGACTGGGACATGTTGACGTCGTCGTTGGGGTGCAGCAGGAGGCGTCCGGCCAGCTGGTTGCCCCGGTTGGCGATGACCTCGTTGGCGTTCATGTTGGACTGCGTGCCGGAGCCGGTCTGCCACACCACGAGGGGAAAGTGATCGTCCAGCTTCCCCTCGGCCACCTCCGCCGCCGCCTGGGTGATGGCGCGGCACTTCTCCTCCGTCATCCTCTCCGGGCGCAGGGCGCGGTTCGCCGTGGCGGCTCCACGCTTCAGGATGCCGAAGGCGTGGATGACCTCCCGCGGCATCGTCTCCAGCCCCACGCCGATCGGAAAGTTTTGCCGGCTGCGCTCCGTCTGCGCGCCCCAGTATCGGTCCGCGGGCACGTTCACCGTGCCCATGGAGTCGTGTTCGACGCGGTATTCCATGACGTCTTCTCCGGTCCGTCGCAGGGCTACAGGCGCGCGGCTCCGCTCTTCCGGGCGGCCTCCGCCACGGCGCGGGACACGGCATGGACGACGCGGGAGTCCATGGCGTTGGGGATGATGAAGTCCGGCCTGAGGGACGCCTCGTCCACCAGGTCCGCCAGGGCGTTGGCGGCGGCCATCTTCATCTCCTCGTTGATGTCCCGCGCGCGGACGTCGAAGGCGCCCCGGAAGATGCCTGGAAAGGCCAGCACGTTGTTGATCTGATTGGGTAAGTCGCTGCGGCCGGTGGCCACGACCTTCGCTCCGGCGCTCAGGGCCTCGTCCGGAAAGATCTCCGGCGTGGGGTTGGCGCAGGCGAAGAGGATGGGGTCCTTCGCCATGCTGCGGACCATGTCCTGCGTCACCGCCCCCGGAGCGGAGACGCCAATGAAGACGTCCGCCCCCCTCATGGCATCGGCCAGGGTCCCCCGGATGCCGGCCGGGTTCGTGACCTCCGCCATCTCCGCCTTGATCCAGTTCATGCCCTGCTCCCGGCCCCTGTGGAGGACTCCCGTCCGGTCGCAGAGGGTCACGTCCCGCGCCCCCGCGCCGATCAGGAGCTTTGCGATGGCGATTGCGGCGGCTCCGGCACCGTTGATGACGACGCGGGCCTCCGGCAGGGTCCGGCCCGTCAACTTCAGGGCGTTCGTGAGGCCCGCCAGCGTGATGACGGCCGTGCCGTGCTGGTCGTCGTGGAAGATGGGGACGTCGCAGCGCTCCTTCAGCTTGCGCTCGATCTCGAAGCAGCGCGGCGCGGAGATGTCCTCCAGATTCACGCCACCGAAGGAGCCTGAGATCCGGTAGATCGTCTCCACGATCTCGTCCGCGTCGTGAGACCGGATGCAGAGGGGAAAGGCGTCCACGCCGCCGAAGGCCTTGAACAGCGCGCACTTGCCCTCCATCACGGGCATCCCGGCCTCCGGCCCGATGTCCCCCAGCCCCAGCACGGCGCTTCCGTCCGTGGCCACGAGGCAGAGGTTCCAGCGGCGCGTCAGGTCGTAGCTCCTGTCCACGTCCTTCTGAATCTCAAGGCAGGGCTGGGCCACGCCGGGCGTGTAGGCCAGGGCCAGTTCCTCCTTCGTCTGCACGGGGACGCGGACGGCGATTTCGATCTTGCCCCTCCACTCCCCGTGAAGCCGAAGCGATTCCTTAGCGTAATCCATAACTCAAGACTTCCTTTCCGTTGCGTGATTGCCGGCCTGGCGCTGCGGCCCCCGTTATTATAGCGCCAGCGCGGATGGTGCAGTCACGCTATAATAGCGGGTAAGAGGGTTCGTGTTCCCTGCGCGCCGGCCTGCCGCCGGCACCTTTAATTTTTTTGGAGGGGAAGATCGGGATCATGGCGGAACGCGCCGGAAAGAGCAAAAAGAGCAATCAGATCGACATGCTGCACGGGTCCCTGTGGGACAAGATCGTCCTGTTCGCGTTGCCGCTTGCGGCCAGCACCATCCTTCAGCAGATGTTCAACTCGGCGGACGTGGCCGTGGTGGGACGGTTCGACAGCAGCCAGGCCATGGCGGCGGTGGGCAGCAACGGAGCGGTCATCAACGTGCTGGTCAACCTCTTCGTGGGGGTCTCCGTGGGCGCCAACATGCTGATCGCGAACTACATCGGACAGGGGGAGCGGGAGAAGGTGCGCCAGGCCGTACACACCAGCGTCCTCATCGCCCTCATCAGCGGCCTTTTTCTGGCGGTCGCCGGGCTCGTGCTCTCGCGCCCCGTGCTGAGGATGCTCTCGACGCCCCCCGACGTGCTGGAGCTGGCCGTGACGTACCTCGAAATCTACTTTATGGGAATGCCCTTCATCATGCTCTACAACTTCGGCTCCGCCGTGCTCCGCAGCAAGGGGGACAGCCGGCGGCCCTTCTGGTTCCTGGTGGTGGGCGGCGTCGTCAACGTCATCCTGAACCTGGTGCTGGTGATCGCCTTTCGCATGGGCGTGACCGGCGTGGCCATCGCGACGGTGATCTCGAACGTCATCAGCGCCTGGATGGTGCTGAGCTGCCTGATGCGCGAGCCGGACCCCTTCGCCTTCAGCTGGAGGGAGATGTCCCTGAAGGGCGGCCACACCCGCCGCATCCTGAAGATCGGTGTCCCCGTGGGCCTGCAGGGGGTCGTCTTCTCCCTGTCCAACGTCTTCATCCAGGCGGGCATCAACAGCTTCGGGGCCAGCGCCTCCGCGGGGTCCGCAGCCGCGCTGAACTTCGAGTACTTCGCCTACTTCATCATCAGCGCCTTCGCACAGGCGTCCATGACCTTCACCAGCCAGAACTACGGGGCGGGGGACGAGGGACGCTGCCGCCGCATCTACACCATCAGCATGTCCTGGGGCATCGGCCTGACGGCGCTCACCTGCGCCGCCTTCTCCTTCTGGAGCGAACCGCTGATGCGCTTTTACACCGTGGACGCCGCCGTCATGACCTTCGCCATGGCGCGCCTGTTTCGCGCGGCGGTCCTGGAGTTCCTGGTGGGGTTCTACGAGATTCCCGGAGCGGCGCTGCGGGGGCTGGGCTACTCCATGACCCCGACGGTCATCACCCTGATGGGCTCCTGCGTCTTCCGCATCTTCTGGCTCCTCACGGTCTTTCAGTGGAACCGGAGCTTCGAGATGCTCATGAACGTCTACGCCGTCTCCTGGGTGCTGATGAGCGTCGCCACGATCGTCGCCTACTACAGGCTGCGCCCGCGGGCCTTCAGCCGTCGCGCCCTCGGCAGCTTCTGAACGGCGCTGCGGCGTGCCGAAAGGTCCGTCCCTTCGACAGGGAAAAGTGTAAAAGACACGCTGCGCACTCAGTATTTTTGCTGAAAATGCTCGCGCCGGCTAAAAGCCCTGAAGATTTCGCTTGAGAATTAGGTTAAACAATGTTAATCTTAGTTAAAAATTAGGGGGTATCTGGCATGGATACTACGGCGGCAGAGGTTGGCAAGACGGAGGAGAACTACCTTGAGGCGATCCTGATGATCAAGGAGCGGCAGGGCTACGTGCGGTCCGTCGACGTGGCGGCGCACCTCGGCGTGGCGAAGCCCAGCGTGACCTACGCCACGAAGCGCCTGAAGGAGCGCGGCTTCGTCACCACGGACCACGCGGGGATGCTGGTGCTGACGGATTCGGGCATGGAGATCGCCGACAGCACGTACACGAAGCACAAGATGCTGACGAAGTTCTTCATCTACCTCGGCGTCAGTCCGGAGCAGGCCATGACCGACGCATGCAAGATCGAGCACGACATCAGCGAGGAGACCTTCGCCGCCCTGTGCCGTTATGCCGAGAAGATCAAGTCGGAGGCGTGACCCCCGAAACCCGATATCGACCCCTCTCCCGCGGCCCTCGTGGCCGCGGTTTTTTTGTCCCTCCTCAATCCACGGTTAAAAGAAGAGCCCCTTGCAGGGACTGGTACCCGGCATCGTGCTTTGACTTTTGACAGGCTTTTCGGTAAGATGTAATTGTGTCATAAATGATTGAAATGACTATGTTACACTCTAAAAAGAGGCATATCGATGAGAGCACTGAATTACAAAACCGAATACCAGAAGCTGCTGACCCCGGAGATCGTGTCGTACCTGGCGCAGATCCATGAGATGAAAGGTCGGCAGAACCTGTTTGTCGAAGCGCGCAAGGATGCCCTCGCCAAGTTGTTGGAGATTGCAAAAATCCAGAGCACGGAAGCATCCAACCGCATTGAAGGGATCGTCACCACCGACGACCGGCTGAAGAAGATCGTGATGAACAAGACGACGCCCAGGGGGCGGAGCGAACGCGAGATCGCCGGTTATCGTGATGTGCTGAATACCGTTCATGAAAACTACGATTACATTCCCATCAGGCCGGGTATGATCCTGCAGTTGCATCGCGATCTTTATAAATTCAGCAACACATCCATCGGAGGCAGCTTCAAGAGCTCCGACAACGGGATCGCAGAGGAGCTGCCGGATGGGACGAAACGAGTTCGTTTCCAGCTGGTTCCGGCATGGGAAACGCCGGAAGCCATGGATGCTCTCTGCAATGCTCTTCGGGAGGCCCTAGCCGATCCGGAGTTGGACCCACTTCTTCTGATTCCCATGTTTGTCCTGGACTTCCTGTGCATCCACCCCTTCAATGACGGGAATGGCCGCATGAGCCGTCTGCTTACGCTGCTGCTTCTGTACCGCTCCGGGTATTTCGTCGGGAAGTACATCAGCATTGAAAGGCTGATCGCGGACAGTAAGGGAACCTACTACGAGGCCCTGCAGGAGAGCTCGGCCGGATGGCATGAGGGCCATAACGATTATCTTCCCTTCGTACGCTATATGCTGGGCATCGTGGTTGCTGCCTGTCGGGAATTTGCTGCCAGGGTGGATACCCTGGTTACGAAAGGCTTATCGAAGCCCGACAGAGTGCGGGGAATCGTCCGGAACACCATCGGACGGCTCACGAAGACGCAGATCATGAACCAATGCCCGGATATCAGCCAGAAGACCGTGGAACGGGCGTTGGCCGATATGCTCAAGAACGGTGAGATCCTTAAGATCGGCGGAGGACGCTATACGTCTTACGCATGGAACTGGGAGAAGGAGTAGGGACATGGTGACTGGGGAACTGAAGGGCAGGATCGAAGGCCTTTGGGAGATTTTCTGGACCGGCGGCTTGACGAATCCGCTGGACGTCATCGAGCAGATGACCTATCTGATGTTTATCCACGATCTGGATAACTTCGACAACCGCCGCGCCAGGGAGGCGGCCATGCTGGGCCTGCCCTATGAGAGCGTCTTCGCCCAGGACGTGCGGATCGGCGATCGCACCGTGGACGGCAGCCAGCTCAAGTGGAGCGTGTTCCACGACTTCCCAGCCGGGAAGATGTACAGCACCGTGCAGGAGTGGGTCTTCCCCTTCATCAAGAACCTGCACGGCGACAAGGAGAGCGCTTATTCCAAATACATGGGCGACGCCATCTTCAAGGTGCCGACGCCGCTGATGCTGGACAAGATCGTCACGGCCATGGACGGAATCTATGAGCAGATGGCGCAGCTCAATGCGGCAGATACCCGGGGCGACGTGTACGAGTACCTGCTCTCCAAGATCGCGACCGCGGGAGTCAACGGCCAGTTCCGCACGCCTCGTCACATCATCCGCATGATGGTGGATATGATGGAGCCCAAAGCGGACGAGATCGTCTGTGACCCGGCCTGCGGCACCTCGGGCTTCCTCGTGGCCGTCAGCGATTACCTGAAGGAAAACCGTAAACAGGAGGTCTTCTTCAACAGCCAGAACAAAGACCACTACATGAACCACATGTTCCACGGCTATGATATGGACCGCACCATGCTGCGCATCGGCGCCATGAACATGATGGCCCACGGGGTGGACAACCCCTTCATCGAATACCGGGACAGCCTCTCCGACCAGAATCCGGACCGGGAGAAGTATACCCTCATCCTGGCCAACCCGCCCTTCAAGGGCAGCCTGGACGCGGATATCGTCTCTACCGATTTGCTGAAGGTCTGCAAGACCAGGAAGACCGAGCTGCTGTTCCTGGCGCTGTTCCTCCGGATGCTGAAGGTTGGTGGGCGCTGCGCCTGCATCGTGCCGGACGGCGTGCTCTTTGGCTCCTCCACAGCGCATAAGGCCGTTCGGAAGGAGCTGATCGAGGGCAACCGCCTGGAGGCCGTGATCTCCATGCCCTCCGGCGTGTTCAGGCCCTATGCCGGCGTATCCACCGCCATCCTGATCTTCACCAGGACCGGTCACGGCGGCACCGACAAGGTCTGGTTCTACGATATGAAGGCGGACGGCTACAGCCTGGACGACAAGCGCAGCGAGACGAAGGAAAATGACGTTCCAGACATCGTTGCCCGATTTCATGCCCTGGATACGGAGCAGGATCGGAAGCGGACAGAACAGAGCTTCTTCGTGCCGAAGGAGGAGATCGTCGGCAACGACTACGATCTCTCCCTCAACAAGTACAGGCAGACGGAGTACAAGGCGGTGGAGTATCCGCCGACGAGCGAGATCATGGCAAAGCTGGACGAGCTTGAGAGGGAGATCGGAGCAGATATGGATGCGCTTCGGGAGCTCCTGGAGCTGTAAATTGAGGTTGGTAGGGATGAAAATAAGACTTGATGCGGTAATAAAAAGCTTATCTGTGGCAAATGCCGCAATAAAGAATACAGCATCTCCAATTGCAAAAGATGGGTGGTATCCCGCATTCAGTGCATCTGGACAAGATGTCTGGTTGCCAGATTACCGATTTGATCATAGAGGTATTGTTGTAAGTGCAGTCGGAGCAAGGTGCGGAAAAGCGTTTAAGGCAGATGGAAAATGGAATATCTGTGCGAATACACATGCCCTTTCTGTTGATGAGAGCATTGCTGATAGAGACTATTGTTGGTACATGCTGAATAATGAGGCATGGTGGATAAAAGGCGGAACAGTACAGCCATTTGTAAAGGTCAAAGACTCACTAAAGCGGGAACATCTATTCCCATCATTGGATGAGCAAAGCAGAATAGTTCAAGTTCTTGACCAGGTGTCCCATATTCTTGATATGAGACAAAAAGAGCTATTATTTCTGGATAATATGATCAAAGCCCGATTTGTCGAGATGTTTGGAACTTATCCAGCAAATGAAAAAGGTTGGGGAACTGGCACCATCCGTGACCTCATTTCAGAAGTCCGTTATGGTTCCAGCAGGAAAGCCGCCGATGGCGATAGTGGACAATATCCGTATCTTCGGATGAATAACATTACTTATAGCGGCGAGCTTGACCTTTCGGACACTAAAACGATTGATATTCCTGATGAAGAATTACCGAAATATACTGTGCGCAGAGGCGATGTATTATTCAATCGAACCAATAGCAAGAAACTTGTTGGAAAAACCTGTGTTTATAATCGTGATGAAATGATGGTCTTAGCCGGATTTATTGTCCGAGTACGCGTTAATGACCGTATCCTTCCAGAAATACTGTCAGCCTTCTTGAACACAGACTTTTCAAAACAAATGCTATTAGCAATGTGCAAAGCTGCAATCGGTCAGGCGAATATTAATGCACAGGAATTACAAAGCATAGGGATTTATATCCCGCCTATCGAACTGCAAAAAGAATTTGTTGCTTTCAAAGAACAGCTCGACAAATCAAAAATTGCCGTTCAGAAGGCGCTCGATGAGGCACAATTGCTGTTCGACAGCTTGATGCAGACGTATTTCAGATAGATAATTAAGGAGGGGAAGAACATGAGCGATGTTTTCGGTGAGGCCATTAAAGGCGAAGCGTAAACCGTTCGGAGGTGAATCACATGACCAACTTTGACCTCTTTGCAAGAGTACAGGATTTCGCCTCCTTTACGGAGCCTGCCGTATCGGCGGAGCGCATCTATCGGATCGATACGGCAGCCTGCGTGTTGAATTGCCGCAGGGCGATGGAGGCTGCCGTCAAATGGATGTATTCCGTGGACCGTGCGCTGGCAATGCCGTACCAGGACAATCTCGTCAGCCTCATCAGCACGGATGAGTTCCGGGATATCGTGGACGACAGCCTGCTGCGCCGGATGGACTTCATCCGTAAGACCGGAAACGCCGCAGCCCATGCCGGACGAAAGATCACAAGGGAACAGGCTGCGCTATGTCTGGAAAACCTGTTCATCTTTCTGGATTTCGTGGCTTACTGCTATGCGGAGGATTATCGGGAAGGAACCTTCGATCCTTCCCTGTTGGAGCAGGAAGCCCCTGCCGCCGCGCCGGTCATCGATACGGAAACGGAACGGAAGCTGGAAGAGCTCATTCAGGAGAATGCGGCGCTGCGGGAGGAACTGACCGCCCGCCGCGCCGAGCAGCAGCAAACCTACGTGCCCAAGCCATTGGACATTTCTGAGTATAAGACCCGAAAGCTCTATATCGATGCCATGCTGGAGGACGCCGGTTGGACCAAAGGCAGGAACTGGTTCGACGAATATGAAATCTCCGGCGTACCCAACAAGTCCGAGACAGGCTATGCCGATTATGTGCTGACGGGCGATGACGGGGGGATCCTTGCGGTGATCGAGGCAAAGCGCACCTGCGTCGATGTGGCAAAAGGCCGTCAACAGGCAAAGCTGTATGCGGACCTGATCGAGCAGAAGCAGGGCCGCCGGCCGGTGGTGTTCCTGACCAACGGTTTCGACACCCGGATCGTGGATAATCAGTATCCGGAGCGACAGGTCGCGGCCTTCCATTCCAAACGGGACCTGGAGAAGCTGTTCAACCTCCAGCGCATGCGCTCCGGCCTGAAGAACATCGTCGTGGACAAGGCCATCGCGGACCGCTATTATCAGGAAGCTGCCATCAAGGCGGTGTGTGACAGCTTCGGGCAGAAGAACCGCCGCAAGGCGCTGTTGGTCATGGCCACGGGCTCAGGCAAGACGCGGACCGTCATTGCGCTGGTCAAGGTGCTGCTGGAACAGGGCTGGATCAAGAACGTCCTGTTCCTGGCAGACCGCAATTCCCTGGTCACCCAGGCCAGGCGGAGCTTCGTGAACCTCCTGCCGGATCTGTCCGTTACGAACCTCTGCGAGGAGAAGGACAACTATGCCGCGCACGGTGTGTTCTCCACCTATCAGACGATGATGAACTGCATCGATTCCGTGCGGGACGAGGAGGGCAAGCTGTTCTCCTGCGGGCATTTCGATCTGGTGATCTGCGACGAGGCACACCGGTCGATTTATAACAAGTATAAAGACATCTTCAACTATTTCGATGCTCCACTGGTGGGCCTGACCGCCACGCCGAAGGACGAGATCGACAAAAACACCTATGCCGTTTTCGAGCTGGAAAGTGGCGTACCGACCTATGGCTATGAGCTGGCACAGGCAGTGCAGGACGGATATCTGGTGGATTTCCTGTCCGTGGAAACGAAACTGAAATTCATCCAGGAGGGCATCGTCTACGACGATCTGTCCGATGAAGATAAGGAAACCTATGAGAATACCTTTGAGGATGAAAACGGCGAGTTGCCTGAAAGCATCGCGTCGTCTGCATTGAACGAATGGATATTCAACGAGGATACGATTCGCGAGGCCCTGTATATCCTCATGACTCACGGCCTGAAAATCGACTATGGCAACAAAATGGGCAAGACCATCCTTTTTGCCAAGAATCATACCCATGCGGAAAATATCCTGGAGGGGTTTGAGAAGGAGTATCCGCACCTGAACGGTTGTGCCAGGGTCATCGACAATTATATGACCTACGCCCAGAGCGCCATCGACGAATTCTCCGACCCGAAGAAGCTGCCGCAGATCGCCATTTCCGTGGACATGTTGGACACCGGCATCGACGTGCCGGAGGTGTTGAACCTGGTCTTCTTCAAGAAGGTCATGAGCAAGGCCAAGTTCTGGCAGATGATCGGACGCGGCACACGCCGTTGCCCCGGACTGATCGATGGCGTCGATAAAGGCAAGTTCTACATCTTTGATTTCTGCGGCAACTTTGAGTTCTTCCGCATGAGCAAAGGGAAGCCTACGGCGAACAGGATCGCCCTCCAGGGTGCGATTTTCGGGCTTCAGTTTGAGATTGCCTATAAGCTTCAGGACCTGCAATATCAGACGGAACGGCTGATCGCCTATCGTAGTGCGTTGGTGGAGCATATGACCGGAAAAGTCCGGGAACTGAACCGGGAAAACTTTGCGGTCCGGCAGCATCTAAGGTACGTGGATCGATACGCCGTCTCGGAGAATTATCAAGCGCTGACCTACGAGGATACGCTTGTGGTGCGGGAAGAGCTGGCTCCGCTGATCGAGCCGGAAGACGACGACCCGAAGGCGCTCCGCTTCGATGCCCTGATGTACGGGATTGAGCTGGCCTATCTGGCGGGAAAGAAATACAACCGCGCCAGACACGATCTGCTGCAGAAGGTTGCGGCCGTGGCCAGCGTGGCCAATATTCCGGAAATCATGATGCAGGCGGAGCTGATCGACAAGGTCCTTCACACGGATTATCTGGACCATGCCGGTATCGACGAATTTGAACATATCCGAAAGGGCCTGCGCGACCTGATGAAGTATATTCCTGTCGGCAAAATCATTTACGACACGGATTTCGATGACGAGATTCTTTCGGTTGACTGGAAAGAATCCGAACTGGAAAATGATGACCTGAAGAACTACAAAGCCAAGGCCGAGTATTTTGTCCGTCAGCATCAGGATCATGAAGTGATCGCCAAGCTGAAGAGCAATGTACCGCTGACCGGAGCGGACGTGAAGGTGCTGGAGGAAATTCTCTGGAGCGAGGTCGGTACGAAGCAGGAGTATGAGGCGGAGTATGGAACCAAGCCTTTGGGCGAGTTCGTGCGGGAAATTGTCGGCCTCGACATGAACGCAGCCAAGGCTGCCTTTGCCGAGTTTTTGAACGACACGAACCTTGATGGCCGACAAATCTATTTCGTCAATCAGATCGTAGAATACATCGTCCACAATGGGATGATGAAGGATTTATCGGTGTTGCAGGATACTCCGTTTACCGATCAGGGCAGCATCGTAGAAGTCTTCACGGACCTGACGGTCTGGAAGGGCATCCGGAGGGTCATCGAGCAGGTCAACGCAAATGCGTTGGCAGCCTGATAAGAAAGGGTTTACATTGGACCGGTCCACAAACCTTGCCATGACAAACCTTGCCATAACAACGAACAAGCGCTATGCTTTAGGGCATGAATCACTTAAAAAGGTGCGAGCATGAGCGTATTATTATTTATAAGGAAGAGGCGTATCAGGAATATTTGGAGTATCGCAGTCCCCAACCAGGGGACCAGGGGAAGAGTTAGAGTTAATACAAGTCAGGCTACAGATGCCTACCCCTTACTTTGCCCGAACTTTTCGTCCCTGCAGATTGGGGTCCCTCAAGCCGCCTTGCAATCTCAGCGCAAACCGTGTAGTATAAAATGCAATGGATTACAAAATCGCATAACGGCTCTTGAAGCTGTGAACCTTATGCATGAAATCGGGTGAGCACCCATGGACATGAACCTGCAGAAGTACCTCGCCTTTGTCAAGACGGTTGAGTATGGGAGCTTCACAAAGGCGGCGGAGGCGCTGTCCTACTCTCAGTCCGGCGTCAGCCGGATGATCAGCGACCTGGAACAGGAGTGGAAGGTGTCGCTTCTGGAGAGGAGCAAGGGGGGCGTCCGGCTGACGTCCGACGGCATGAGGCTTTTGCCCTGCGCGGAGGAGCTGTGCCGCGCGTTTCAGAAGCTGGAGACGCAGGTGGACAGCCTGAACGGCCTGCAGACGGGGCTGATCCGCATCGGGACCTTTTCCAGCGTGGCGACCCACTGGCTGCCGCCCATCATCAAGGAGTTTCAGAAGGACTGCCCCAACATCGACTACGAGCTCCTGCTGGGCGACTACGCGGAGATCGAGGAGTGGGTGCTGCGGGGCCGCGTGGACTGCGGCTTCTTGAGGCTGCCCGCCCACCCGAAGCTTGAGACGATCTTCCTGAAGCAGGACCAGTTCATGGCGGTCATCCCCACGGATCACCCCATGGCGGACTGCGAGGTCTTTCCCGTGCAGGCCCTCTGCGACCTCCCCTTCATGCTGCTGGAGAAGGGCGCGCGGGCGGAGATATCGGGCATCTTCGAGCGCTTCGGCCTGAAGCCCAACGTACACTTCACCACATGGGACGACTACGCCATTATGTCCATGGTGGAGAGCGGCCTCGGCATCAGCGTCCTCCCCTCCCTCATCCTGAAGCGCATCCCCTATAAGATACTCATCAAGCCTTTGGACGTCGAGGTCTATCGCAATATCGGCGTCGCCCTGCGGAGCCGTCAGACCGCCTCCCCGGCGGTGAAGCGCTTCCTGGAGTACCTGAACTTCCGGCACCAGGCGGAGCAGGGCTGACGTCCGGGTGCTGCGGGCCCCTCACGGGGCAGCGAAGCGAACGGGAAAGGCCTCGATGTTCTTCCCGTCTGCATCAGGCCCCTGGCGGCCTGACGCCGGAGCCGGTGTATAATGAGGACGCCGCTTGAGTCCTATCCTGAGATTGAACCCACGGACAGAAAGGAGCTGTTCAGCGCTTTTCCTCTTTTGTGTCTTGACAAGGAGGCGCACTATCGTCGAGCGTCTTTTCTGCAGGGTCAAAAGGTTTCATCGTATTGCTGCGCGGCACGATAAGTTTGGATGTTATTTTCCCGGGCTTCCTGCTTTTTGCTTTTGTTGTCGATTTCTCACTCTTGTGTTAACACGGCCTGGCAGGATCATTCCGAATCGAAATGGAGGCAAAATCGTGTTTTCAAGAAGAACGGTTGTCGCAGGTTCCGCGCTGTTGTTGGTCGCCCTGGCCTTTCTGCTGCAGGGTGCTCCCGCGTCGGCTAAAGAGCAGCCCGAGTTCTGGCAAAACCCGGACTACGATTTAGCCGCGCTGCGCAAAATCTTTCTGCTGCCCGTGTCCGCATCGCTGAACGCGAGAAGTCCGAGCGCCGTCATGCCCGCCTCCCGCCGTCTCTCTGACCTCGAGGGCTGGGCGACCTCGGCCATTCAGGAGGCGATGAGGAAGAAAACCCCCATCGTCAAGACCTTTGGAGCGCTCTTGCAGGACATGAGCCTCGTCTACGGCGCCCTGCCCTTCACCCCGGAGAACTTTGCGGCCGCCTCGCCCGAGGCACGGAGCGACTTTTACAAAAAAGCGGCCGACATGGGGTTTCAGGCCATGCTTCAGATCGAGCTGTTCCAGGAGATGGAGGTCGAGCACGTCCCCGAGAGGACGTACTCCCATACCGTCTATGAGGAGGTCCAGATTCGGGACGAGAAGGGACGGGTGAAGGAGAGGGTCCGTATCCCCCAGGAGAAGACCGAGGTTCAGCCCGCCTACGACGATGAGTACCTCTCGACCCGCTGCCTGGCCCGCCTGTACGCTCTTTCGGACCCGGAGGGAGATCACGTGGCGGCCGTGGATTTTGCCATCTACCGGGAATACCAGGGGGGCCCGGTCATGAAGGTGGTGGAGAACGTCCTCAAGGCGTCGATGAAACGGCTTGTGGGGGGCTCGAAGTGAGCCTGCGCGACTTCTGCTCTCCAAATAGAGGAGCAGGGGGCGTGTCCGTTCAGGCCGAACCGTCCCGCAGCGCCTGGGGATTGGGACTGACGGCCCGTGAGCAAGGGCAAACAGCAGCCGGAAAGCTCCCCGAAGGGGGGGGGACTGAACTTCCGGCATCAGGCGGAGCAGGGCTGACGTCCGGGTGCTGCGGGCCCCTCACGGGGCAGCACGGCGAACGGGAAGGACCTTGATGTTCTTCCCGTTCGCCGCGCCCTGGCATCGCCTTCATTGCCTCGCATTACGTAAACCGGCCCCAGCCAGAGACAGAAGCGCGACTGTGATGATATCCTGATACCCCATGGCCTCCTCGGGCTCCAGCCTCGGAATCTTCCAGTGGGCCTGATACTCCGGCGTGGTGACCATGGAGAGCACCGCCGAGATCCCCGGCAGGGTCCCCGCCCCCCGTACGCGGTCGTTAAGCGAGCTGGTCATGAAGGTCACGCCGCCGGCGTCTTCGCTGACGAGCTGCGCCAGCTCCGCCGTCAGCTCCGTCTTCTCCCGGGCGGAGTCCGCGGTCCGCAGCTTCTCCGCGGTGGCCATGATGCGGTCCGCGAAGTTTGCCGTGGCCTGAGCCAGGGCGCCCTTCGGCATGGGCATCATGTTCTTCTCATAGCGGATGGGCAGCCCCAGAGCCCGCCCGGCGTCAAAGAGCGCGGAGCCAAGTTCCATGCAGTCCACGCCCTCCTGGGCCCGGACCATGTACTGGTTTTCCTTCACCCCGTCAGCCATGGCGGGGATGAAGGCCTTGGACTCCACCACCACTGTCGGGACCTCGCGCAGCCCCAGTTCGTACATCAGCTCCCCCTTCTCCGTCCAATCCGTGTTGCCCTCGTAGTCCTCGTCGGGGCCGATGCCGCCCTTCGTGCCGTTGATGACCAGCATCAGGGACACGGGCACGCCCTCCACATCCAACACCGTCCCGGCCGTAACGTCGTACTTGTTCTCGAAAGTCTCCGAAGTGACCCTGAGCCCAGGGCCCATGGCGCGCCGGAAGGAGTCCAGAACCGCCAGAGCACAGGCCCCCTGGAGCGTCACGGGGACCTCCCCGACCCCTTGGCCGTACAGGCGGCCGAAGGTGTCCAGGGCCACGTTCTGGGAGTAGAGGGCATCGCGTCCCGCGGCACGCTCCAGGAGCTCTGCCTCCGCTGGCGTGACGCCCCGCCGGGGGCTCAGGGTCGCCGTACCGCCCCCCCGCGTTGTCACCGTGATGGTGTTGGCATCCACGTCGGCTTCCGCACAGGCAATGGTGGTATCCACGGGCATGGCCCTCTTCAGCAGCCCCGCGGCCACGGCAAAGCCGGCGGAGTCGTCCTGGACGAAGCCGCTGTGGCTGTGTACGTGGCCAACCCCCACGTGGCCGACCACGCCGAACCTCCCCCGGCCTTCCCGAAGTCGAATTGCAATCATGATGGGTCCTCCGTATTACTTTTTTAAAAAATAACGGCGGCAGGGCCTATCCCTGCCGCTGCATGCACCGTGACCTCACTCGGCAAACGTTTTCTTCTCGTTGAACTTGTCCCGGTTCAGGGTCCCCAGCAGGGAGGTGGTGGTGACCATGCCCACGGTATCCCCCGTGACGTTCAGCATGGTGTTGGGCATGTCGATGAGGCGGTAGATGCCCGCAACCCAGGGAACGATCGTGAGGGGCAGGCCCATGCTCTGCATCATGATGGCAGACATCATGATGCCGCCGCCGGGCACCCCAGCCACCCCTGCAGCCATGATGACGCCCAGCAGGCAGATCACCGCCAGCTGCCCGAAGCCGAACTCAAGGCCGAACATCTGGGCGGCGAAGATGGCGTAGATGGGCATCTCGGCGCAGCAGGCCTGCATGTTGATGGTGGCCGCCGGAGGGGCGATGAGCTCGACGGCCTCCGCCGGCACGCCCGCGCGCTCCTTGGCGCATTTCATGGTCAGGGGCAGCGTGGCGCTGGAGCTGCAGGTGGAGAAGGCCAGGAGCATGGCCGGATACATGTTGATGTAATGCTGAAGGGGGTTGACCTTCGCCACGAACTTCAGAATCAGCGGCAGGATCACCACGATAATGGTGGCATAGGCGATGTACTGCGTGGCCAGCATCTTGCCCAGGCCCGTCAGGACCTCGTTGCCCAGGGTGCCCGTGACGTCCGCCATGAGGCACAACACACCGACGGGGGCAAAGCCCATGACGACCTCAACGACCTTGGTGATGGCGGTGTTGCCATAATCGAAGAACTTCTGAAGGCCATCCTTCGCCGGAAGGTCGTTGGGCAGCACCGCGATGGCGATGCCCAGGAACAGGGAGAAGATGATGACCTGGATGATGTTGAAATTGCCGAAGGCCGCCGCCGCGTTGTCGGGGATCCAGTTCACCAGGGTCTGGACCAGGTCCACGCTGTCCGTGGAGAACACCTCCGCCTTCTCCGCCAGGTTGATGCCCACGCCAGGCTGGATGATGTAGGCCCATACCACGCCGCACACGGCGGACAAGGCCGAGGCAAGGAGCCAGTACACCAGGAACGTTCCCCCCACCTTCTTGAGGCGGCCCAGGTCCGCTACGCCGGCCACGCCCGTCACGATGGAGAAGAAGATGAGGGGCAGGATCGTCATCCTCAGGAGCCGGATGAAGATGGTGCCCAGGGGCCCCGTCACGACACTCCACGTCTCGTAGCTGCCCTTGAAGGCCCACCCAAGGATGGAGCCCAGCACCATGGCGATCAGGATTTTGCTGGCAAGGCCCACCCTCTTCCTCTCCTTCTGAACGGGCTGCTGCTCAACCTGCTGCACTTCCTGCCTCTCTTCACTCATTACCGACACTTCCCCTCTCAATAGAATAAATAATTTGCAATATTTAAACATGCCAGCAGAAGGTGAGAGAAGATAAAAAAGACCCCTATAAGCAGACGACCAACGAACAAAGCGAGCTGTGTCCAGAAAGCGGGGCATCCCATGTCGGTCGCCTGGAAGTTTCGTCCGATGGCAGTCATTCGCGGTAAATGAGTTTTACGAGCACGAACAGCAAAGGAGACTGTCACCCGGAGGCCGCCCCTTCCTCTAGAATTCTGATGGGAAGGGCATAGGTTGTTTTCATTTTATAGCAATAGAGCGAGAAAGTATACCGGGTCTTCGTAGACGGGGATGCAGAAGGCCGCAAGATTTTCGGTGCCCTGAACCGACCGTCCCTCAACGATCGGCAGGGAACTCCGGCATACCTCGTCAAAGGCGCTTACAGTGCCGACGAGACAGGCAAGCTCTATCGCCTGCGCCACAAACGCTGCCGGTCGGCTTTCAAGCCGGAAAACGAAGAACTGTAATCCCTTCTCCGGAGTCGGCTTGCCTGTTGCACCTGGTTTGACAATCCAGCTTGCTTTTTATTTTATCGAATAACTGAGCATGTAGGCCAGGCGTTGGGTCTGATTGAGCAACGCACTCGTGACGCGCTGAAGTGCCGCCTCGTCCAAACGGCTGAAGGAGAGGCTGATGGCGCCAATGGCCTTATGCCTGGCGTTGACGAGCGGGGTCCCCACGCAGAAGAGCCCAGCCTCCGTCTCCTCCTGGTCCAGGGCATAGCCACGCTGCCGCGTCTTGTGGATATCCATCAGGAAGTCATCAAGGTTCGTGATCGTCTTGGGCGTGAAGCTCCGGATGTCCATCCTGTTCCAGAAAGAGCGGATATCCTCATCCGGGGATACGCTCAGGATGGCCTTACCCGCGGAGGTGGCGTAAAGCTGGGACCGCTGTCCCACCCGGGTGTAGACGGAGAAGTTTGAGTGTGCAAGGTCGAAACTCTCCAAGCACAGAAGCTCGTCCTGCTCCCGGACGGAAAACTGCGCGATGACGTCGAGCGCGCCCGAAAGGTGGTCCAGCGTCTCACGGATGAAGGGGATGTACTCCACCCGGCGCACGGCGCAGATGCCAATCTCGTAGGACTTGAAGCTCAGGGAGTAGCTTCCCTTCTCGTCGCGTTCAAAATAGCCGTTGCTCACAAGGGCATTCGCGATGCGCAGGGCAGTGGCCTTACTCAACTCCAGGCCGGAGTAGATATCCTTCAGGCTCATGACGCCCCTCCGGGCCACGAGCTCCATCACGGCAAAGGTGCGGTCGATGACCTGTACGGACTGCGGTTCAATCTGGCCGGGCATGATGGGCTTCTCGATTTCCTCCTTGATGTTCGATCGTCTATGGACCGCATAATATCATATTTGCCCAGCTTGTCAATAAAAGTGAAACGCATCAAAGAAAACTTTTAATAGAAATTAAAAAATTAACATTTTATGGACGATAACTCAAAAAACAAAAACACTGGTTTCATAATTTACACAATACGTTTCAAAAATTAAATAATATTTTGATGGTAAATCATTTAAGCGAAACTAATTCGGTTTATATATAAAATTATCAAAACAAAAGTCTTTACACGTTTCAATTTTTATGTTAGTATCGGGTTGCGTTCCAAAATAAATGAAACCACAATCAAAAATCTGCAATCTGGGGGGACCGCAATGGCGAAAGCGAGCGCGAATGTGGAACTGTGCAAGGGGTGCCAGCTCTGTGTGGGCAACTGTCCGCGAAAGGCAATCATTCCGCTGGAGACGGTCAACAAGAAGGGCTATGAGATCATCAAGGTCGATCAGGACCTGTGTATCGGCTGCGGCATCTGCTACAAGGTGTGCCCCGACTACGTGTTCACGATCGAGTGAGGAGGGGAAAAAGCATGGAATACGCTCTCATGAAGGGCAATGAAGCGATTGCCGAGGCCGCTCTGCGGGCGGGCTGCCGGTTCTACGCGGGCTACCCCATCACGCCGCAGAGCGAGATACTGGAGTACATGTCCGATCACATGGAGAAGCGGGGCGGCGTGTTCATTCAGGGGGAGAACGAGGTGGCGAGCATGAGCATGCTCTACGGTGCAGCCGCCTGCGGCGCCAGGTGCATGTCCAGCTCCTCCGGCCCGGGCTTCGACCTGAAGCAGGAGGAAATCTCCTATCTGTCGGCCGCCGGTATCCCCGCCGTCCTCGTCAACTCGATGCGTTTTGGACTGGGGGACGGCGAGATCACCGCAGGACAGGATTCCTATTGGGTGTCCACCAGGGGCGGCGGCCACGGCGACAAGCGTCTTTTGGTTCTGGCACCGGCCTCCGTGCAGGAGTGCGCGGACCTGACATACCTGGCTTTCGACCTGGCGGAGAAGTATCGCAATGTAGTGGAGATATTGAGCGACGGCGCCATCTGCCAGATGATCGAGAAGGTCTACCTGCCTGCGGAAAAGGAACACGATATCGACAAGTTCGACTGGACCCTCACGGGCAAGCCGAGGGAGCAGAAGAAGAACAAGGCATACAACCTGAGCTACTACATGGGCTACGAGGCCTACAACAAGATGATGCGCGACAAGATTGAAGCCATGCACCGCGATGAACAGCGCTGGGATTCCTTCCAGATGGAGGATGCGGAACTTCTGCTGATCGCCTATGGCATCTCGTCCCGCGTGTGCCGCTCTGCCGTGCGCCTGGCCCGAAAGGAGGGTATAAAGCTGGGGCTGCTCCGGCCCATCAGCGTGTGGCCCTACCCCGCCGACGCTTTCAAGAAGATCCCGACCAGCGTCAGGGGGTACGTGACCGTGGAGATGAGCATCACGTCTCAGATGGGTGAGGATATCCTGCTGGCCAGCCGCGGCGACCGACCGCTCTACGGGTACCTCACGTCAAAGGACCTGCCCACGGCGGAGGGGATCGTCGCCCACTGCCGCGAGATACAGGAGGGCAAAATTCAGCCCATGGAGGTGTTGTAAGATGCCCGTTTTCAAGAAACCGGAATCCATCATCAAGGCTGCAGGGTACTGCGGAGGGTGCGGCCATGGCATCATTCAGCGCACGATCGCCGAGAGCATCGAGGAGCTGGGGCTTCAGGACAAGGTCATCGCCTCCGTGGACATCGCCTGCGCCTTCTGGGCCCAGGACGCATTGAACTACGAGTTCATCGCCGGCCCCCACGGGCGCTGCGCCGCCGTGGCCACCGGCATCAAAAAGGTCCGTCCCGACGCCACGGTCTATGTCCATGCCGGCGACGGATGCTCCTACGTCATCGGACTGTCCGAGACCTGCTTCGCCGCCATTCGCGACGTGCCCATCACCATGATCGTGGTCAACAACGGCACCTTTGGCATGACCGGCGGGCAGATGAACCTGGCCACCACCCTCCTGGGCGACAGGACCGTCAGCAGCAAGGCCGGCCGCAGGCAGGACACCATGGGGCACCCCGTGGATATGCTCAAAGCCATCGCCGGCTTCGATGTGGAGTTCCTGGCACGGGGCGCGCTCTACGACCCCAGGCACATCGACCAGACGAAGCAGTTCATAAGGAAGGGCTTCGAGAACCAGCGGGACAATAAGGGCTTCTCCCTCATCGAAGTTCTCTCCCCCTGCCCCACCAATTGGAAGCTGACGCCGGTGCAGTCCATGAAGAAAATCAAGGACGAGATCGAGAAGGTGTTCCCGGTAGGCGTATACGTCGACAGAAGCGCCGCCCGAGAGAAAGAGAAGGGAGCGTAGACCATGGCGGATATCATCATGGCGGGCTTTGGCGGACAGGGCGTTTTGACCGCCGGCAAGATATTGATCGACGTGGCTGCCCACGAGGGAAAGAACGTCAGCTGGACCTCCTCCTACGGCGCGGAGATGCGGGGCGGCACGGCCAGCTGCAGCGTGGTCATCTCCGATGAAGAGATAGGCAGCCCCTACCCGACGAAGCTGGATATCCTTCTGGCGCTGAACGAGCCGTCCTACGACAAGTTCATTGGACAAATGCGCGACGGCGGAACTGTCATCGTCAACAGCTCCCTCATGAGCGAGCGGGAGTATCCAAAAAATGTGAACGTTTACCTGATCCCCGCCACGGATCGGGCCAACGCCATCGGCAACGGCAGGGCGGCCAATATCGTGATTCTGGGGGCCATGATCAAGGCCACGGGCCTTATCGACCACAATGCTTTTGAAGAGGGCCTGGACCGCTATTTCAGCCGGAAAGGCCACAGCAACCCCAAGAACCTGGAGGCCTATCGCATAGGCCGCGACGAAGCCGTGAAGGCTTAAAAGGAGGAGGGCGGTAACAAGGCTGACGATACCGAAAAAGCCATGCTGAATGGAGAATGGGGGTGAAATCCGGCAGCAGGCCATCCAGGCGCTTTACGATTTGGCAATCCTTCATGGAGATATAGAGGAGCTCCTAAAAGATCGTTGGTTGTCATGACGATAGTACCGTATATGCGGGGGAAGCCCGGGGGGCTTTTGCCGAAATGGTGGCAGAAAAGGGGCAAAATTCGCCGTCTCCCCAATTCCCCTGTTGCGCAGCGCGCTTCTTTTGTGACAAATCCGAATGCGCTTCCGGCAGAAAAAGGAATCGTATGCGTATACCCTGCCGCTGTTTAAATTCCCGATTCAAAAATGAAACTAGAGGTGAAAATTGATGGGTACACAGTTGGAAGATAAACGGATGAATAAGGCGGCGTTCTGGCCGGCTATCATTATCCTGGCTCTGTTCATCACCTCCGGCGTTATCTGGCGCGAGCCCGTAGGCAACTTTATGACCACGCTGCTCTACGGTATGGCAGACTATCTGGGTTGGTACATCAACCTGCTGTCCCTGGCATTTATCATCCTCGGTGTGGTGTTCGTGGCCGTTCGCTACGGCGACGTAGTTATCGGCGGCAAGGATGCGAAGCCGGCTTACAGCATGCCCATCTGGTGTGCCATGTCCATCTGTTCCGGCATCGGCACAGGCCTCCTGTTCTGGGCTATGGGAGAGCCCATGTACCACTTCATGACCACGCCTACAGCCGTAGGGACGGCGGGCTCACGGGATGCGGCTATCTTTGCCGTGGCCCAGGCCATGTGGGATTGGAGCTTTGTCCAATATTGCATGTATGCCATCTGCGGTGCAGCCTTCGCAGTGATCTGCTTCAACCGCAAGAAATCCCTTTCCTTCAATTCCATCATAGAATGTGCTATCGGCAAAAAAATCCCCTGGCTCAACACGCTGCTTACCGCTGTCGTCATCTTCTGCATCATGGGCGCTACATCAAACTCCATGGGCGTAGGTTTGATGCAGATCGGCGCGGGCTTGGAGGCGGCTTTTGGCGTTCCGCAGTCCCGCTTGATCTGGCTGCTGGCCGCTATTTTCATTGGCTGCGTGTTTATTACCTCCTGCGTCACGGGTATCAGCAAAGGCTTGAAATACGTCTCCACCTGCTGTATGTATTTCTTCTTCTTCCTCATGGGTTGGGTCCTGATTTTCGGAAATACCCAGTTCATCAGCAAGATAGGCTCTGAATCCATTGGCTACATCATCGACAATTTCGGAAAGATGACCGTCATGACCAACGTGCTCACTACAAACGACAGCTGGTTCGCGGACTGGATCGTTCAGTACTGGGCCTCTTTCATCGTCTACGCCCCGGTCATTGGCATGTTCCTTGCCCGCATGGGCCGCGGCCGCACGGTTCGTACCTTTATGCTGGTGCAGATCCTGGTCCCCTCCTTCTTCTGTATCGTCTGGATCGCCATCTTCGGCGGCCAAGTCATTCACCTTCAAACCTCGGAGGCCTTCGACGTATGGAACGCCGTCAATACCTCCGGTATGCAGGCCACAGTGTTTCAAATCATCGGGACATTGCCTATGAGCAACTTCGTCACCATCATGTTCCTGTTGTGCATTGTCATGAGTTTTTCCACTCTTGCCGATCCCATGGCTTCCTGTGTCGCCACCCTCGCCTGCCGCAAACTCGAGGCCGATGCCGAGCCCCCCATGTTCCAGAAAATCCTGGCGGGCTGCATCCTCTGTGGCACGGCCTACACGCTGGTGGCCACGGGAGGAATCAATTCCGTCAAGGGCATGTTCACGCTGGTGGGACTACTCCAGAGCATCATTCTGATCATGTGCGCTATCGTCCTCTTCAAGTATTGCAAGAAATGCTACGACGCCTATTTTGAAGGCCGCGAAGAGAACGGTGAATGGGGCGTCGTGGAAAACCCCATCGACGTCGAGGAATAAACAGCAAAGCCACCAACCAACAGCACCGCAATCATTAAAATTAATTTCAGGAGGCAGAATCATGAGCTTTAAGAGAGTGCTGAATGTTGTCGAAACCCACGATGGCGAGCCCATGCGCGTTGTTACCGGCGGCGTGGGACACATTCCCGGAAACAGCGTCTACGAAATGGAGGAGTACCTGCGTCTTCACGATGACGGCCTGCGCAAGCTGCTGCTCCGTGAGCCCAGGGGATATCCCCCTCTCTGCTGCAACATCATCGTTCCTCCCAAGCATCCCGATGCAGCCGCAGGGTTCATCATCATGGAGCAGACCGAGTATCCCATGATGTCCGGCGGCAACGTCATCTCCGTGGCCACCGCTCTGTTGGAGACAGGCATCATCCCTATGAAAGAGGGGATGAACGAGTTCAACCTCGAAGCACCGGCAGGGCTTATCGGTATCAAGGCCCGGTGCGAGAACGGAAAGGCCGTGGCTGTGACCTTCAAAAACGTTCCGGCCTTTGCCGTGCACACGGACAAGGAGATCGCCGTTCCTCACATCGGCCACGGCGTGGAGAAGGTGAAAGTGGATGTAGCGTGGGGCGGCATGTTCTACGCTATGGCTGACGCCCGACAGTTCCCCTGGATCAAGCTGGTCCCGGAGATGGGCCGGGAGATCACCCGGGTTTCCTCCCTGATCCTCAAGGCCGTCCAGGACCAGCTCCCCGTGGAGCACCCCAACTACCCTGGCGTGGGCGTCACCATCTCCCAGCTCTATGACCCCGAAAACTACAAGAGCGACACGGTGGACGTAAAGAACGCCGTCACGGTGGCCAGTGGCGCTGTGGACTTCGACGATCCCTCCACCTGGATCGGCGCCCTGGACCGCTGCCCCTGTGGTACCGGAACCTGTGCCCGTATGGCAGCTATGTACGCCAAAGGGGAGCTGAAGCTGAACGAGAAGTTCCGTCATCAGGGGCTCCTGGGTGTGGTCTACACCGGCGAGTTGGTGGAAAAGGCAAAGATAGGCAAATACGACGCCGTGGTCCCCACCATCACTGGAGAGTCTTGGATCTACGGCTATGGAAACCTGGTACTGGACCCCACAGACCCCTTTCCGGAAGGATTCACCATTGGCGACATCTGGGCCTGACAAAGGACAACTTTTGCGGGGCGCGGTTCTTCGCGCCCCCTACCTTTCATTGAACACTCAACACGGAGGACGTTATGGACGACAATCGCAGCATGCATGAACTTCTCTCAAAACGCCCCCTGGAAGGCGTGCGCATCATGGACATGACTCACGCCTACAGCGGCCCCTTCTGCACCATGCACTTGGCCGATCACGGCGCCGAGGTCATCAAGCTGGAGGTCCCGGGCAAGGGCGACCAGAGTCGGACCTGGGAACCCATCAAGGATGGCGCCAGCGGGTACTTTTCATGCTACAACCGGAACAAGTACGGGTTGGCCCTGGACCTCAAGAGCGACGAGGGAAAGCGTATCTATAAGGAACTGATCGCCAAGGTGGACGTGGTTGTGGAGAACTTCCGCGTGGGGACCATGGAGAAGCTGGGGCTGGGGTATGATGTGCTGAAGGAAATCAACCCCAGGCTGATCTACGCCTCCATCTCCGGCTTCGGCATTGAAGGGCCGGACGCGCCCCGCCCCTGCTACGACATCGTAGCCCAGGCGTTGGGCGGCATTATCGGCGTCACCGGCTTCGGCGACGATATCGTGAAGGTGGGACCCGCCATCGCAGACAACTACTCCGGGACGTATCTGGCTTTGGGCATCGTCATAGCCCTCTTCCAGAGAGAGCGCACAGGGTTGGGGCGGCGGCTCGACGTCTCCATGGTGGACTCCATCTTCTCCATCCTGGAGGTCGGCCCCCTGGCTTACACCATCAAGGGCGAGATTTCCAGGGCTATCGGGAATCGCGATCCGGGCATCACGCCCTTCGATGCGTTTCGGGCGTCGGATGGCATGTTCGTCATCGCCTGCGGCACGGATCGCTTCTTCGCCGCCCTCTGCAGCGTGATGAACATGCCGGACCTGCCCAGGGACCCCCGTTTCGCGACAAACTCCCTCCGCTGCACGCATGAGGCAGAGTTGAAGGAGATCATTGAGAGCTGGAGCCTCAAACACAATGTGGCCGACATCGAGCGGCAGATCCTGGCCGCGGGCATTCCCTTCGGGAACATTCTGACGCCGGCTCAGGCCTGCGAAAGCGATATCATACGTCGTCGCAACATGCTATGGAAGGTCTACGATCCGGCTTTCGGGAAGGAAATTGAGATCATCGGCTCCCCCATCAAGATGCACGGCTGCGCGGACGCGCCCCGCAAGGCCGCTCCTGGGATTGGCGAGGACACGGACAGCATCCTCAAGGAGCTCATCAATATGAGCGATGGGGAAATTGCGAAACTGCATGAGAACGGCGTGATCTGATGGCATCCCGGATAAGTATGCAGGACGTTCAGACGCGAAACGCGGCACTGTCCAGGAAGCGATGGAGCATCCTGGCGGCCAGCTGCCTCGCCAACCTCTGCGTGGGTTCCGTCTACTCCTGGAGTGTCTTCGCCGGGCCCATGGCCCGGCATCTGAACGCCTTGAACGGCACCTCCCTGACAGCAGCGGACCTGGCCATCGTGTTCTCCCTCGCCAACGGCGATGCCTTCATCACCATGATCCTTGGAGGCATCCTGGACAGGACCCTGGGGGCCCGGTTGATGATCCTTATCGGCGTCACAGTCTTCGGGCTGGGGTTCATCGTCAGCAGCATGGCGACCAATACCCTCACTCTGGCGCTGGGATACGGCATTCTCTGCGGGCTGGCAGAGGGCTTCACCTACGTCTGCACCATCAGCAACACCGTGAAGTTCTTCCCGGATAAGAAAGGCCTGGCCGGGGGGATCAGCACCGCCTCCTATGGCCTCAGTTCCATCCTGATCCCACCCGTCGCCGACGCCCTGACCCATGCCGTTGGGGTGAACCGTGCCTTCCTCATCTTTGGCGCCGTGATCATTGGCCTGGCCTTTGTCAGTTCGCTGTCGATCGTTAACTGCCCGGACGATTTCGTCCCGGACGGGTGGACGCCGCAGGCTGGGATGGGGGCCGCGGGAGCCGGGGACAAAAGCACGTTGCAGATGCTCTCCTCTTCCGTCTTCTACGTGATGCTGGCCATGCTCTTCGTCGGCTCCACGCTGGGCCTGATGGCCATCTCTGAAGCCGCCAGCATCGCCCAAACGATGATCGGCATGACCAGTGCCGCAGCGGCGCTTGTCGTCTCCGTCCTGGCGCTGTTCAACACGGCGGGGCGCATCGCGGCCGGCTGGATATCGGACAGGATAGGGCGTGTCAAAACCTTGATGGCCGTGTACATCCTGGCAGCCGCTGCCTCACTCACAACCTACGTCAGCGGCGGGAATAAAAGCGTGGCGCTCTTCTGTGGCGGCATCTGTTTGGTTGGCCTCTGTTATGGCGCGTTCATGGGGGTGTACCCCGGCTTCACCAGCGACCAGTTTGGCGTGAAGCACAGCTCGCTGAACTACGGCGTCATGTTCGTTGGCTTTTCCTCTGCAGGCTTCGCGGGTCCCATGACGATGCGGGCCGTCTTTAACGGACAGGGCAGCTACAGGCCGGCATTTCTGATGGCTGCAGGCCTCGCCGTATCCGGCCTCGCAATATCCTTTCTCTACAGGGCCATCGCCAAAAAGGACGAACTGTCGGGCTGAGTGCAGCGCCCCCTCTCCGAAGAAGACCTCATGGTGCATTGAAAGGTCAAGACACTCGCCGGGTGGTTGTTCAACTGCCCGGCACAATCCTCCTTGCTTCTCTCAAAAACCAAAAAAAATCTCAACATGCGGCGAAGACAGGCTTCTCGCGTTTCCCACCGCACCGGACGGGTGCAGGGCCAGAGTCGGCTTACCTCCACAACGGCGGGCTTGCCCCCCGATAAAACCGTCGCAACCTGCAAATTTGATCGCGATTTTTCCCGATAACCTTGACAAATTTTTGCGGCTGAGGTATTTTTCTTCAAGTTGATTGTGCGTCTCAGTTTCAGTTTGTGCCGAAGGAGGGGGAGAGCGTGAAGGGTCTGGAGGAGAATGCGCCCCGCGACCTGCGAAGGAGCACGAGGCAGAAGAACCTGATCCTGCGGTGCCTGAACGCCGCGAAGGGTGACCACCTGACGGCGGAGGCCCTTGTGGATCGCCTCAAGGCGTCGGGGACCCCAGTCAGCAAGGCGACGGTCTATCGCTTCCTGGCCGAGCTGGAGGAGGCGGGGCGCGTGCGGCGCTACCGCAGCCCCGACGGCGGCCCCGCCCTGATCGAGTACTCAGGCGACGCGACTGAGGACGAGGAGGACTACCACCTCCTCTGCGAGACGTGCGGGACGATGCTCCACATCAACAGCGAGCCCCTCCGCGAGGCCTTCCACCGCTTTGCCGATGAGAACGACCTCGCGATCGACGAGAGCCGGCTCGTCCTCTACGGGCGGTGCCCCGGCTGCGTCAAACGGGGGCGCCGTTGAATTGCGTTCCCGACGCAGCGGCTCCCTCAGGGGCCCGTGCGCGGGGCGCCGTTGGTTCCAATTTATTCTTTATTTTTTCTGGGAGGTTACCGAGTTTGAGGATTTCAAGAACGTTTGCGGCGGGCCTTTGCGCCCTGGTTTTGGCATTGGCGGCGGGAGGCGCCGGGGCTGAGGAGAAGAAGCTTTTGGTCGTGTGCAGCCTCTTCCCGCAGTACGACTTCGTCCGACAGGTGGCCGGAGATCGGGCGGAGGTGCAGATGCTCCTGCCCCCAGGGGTGGAGAGCCACACCTTCGAACCCCGCCCGTCCGACGTCAAAACGCTGAACGAGGCGGACGTCTTCGTGTTCACGGGAAAGTACATGGAGCCTTGGGCCGATCGCATCGTCCAGAGCCTGGACAACGAGAAGCTGGTCGTGGTGGACGCCTCGCAGGGAGTCGCCCTTCAAAAGGAACCGGACCACGAAGACCGCGACGAGCACGGGAATACGCACCACCACCATCACGAGTACGACCCGCACATCTGGCTGGACCTGTCCCTGGCCCAGAAGATGGTGGATAACATCGTGGCGGGGCTGACGGCAGCCGATCCGGAGCACGCAGACCTCTACGCGAAGAACGCCGCGGCCTACAAGGCCCAGATGGCGGAGCTGGACGCGGAGTTCGCCTCCCTTGTGAAGAAGGGCAGGCACCGGACCCTGGTGTTCGGCGGACGTTTTGCGTACCTCTACTTCCTGAAGCACTACGGTCTGAACTACGTGACGGCCTACGACAGTTGTTCCTCCGAGGGCGAACCGGGCCTGCAGCGCATCGCCCAGGTGATCCAGTACATGAAGAAGAAGGACATCCGCTGCCTCTTTCACGAGGAGTTCGTCGTCCCGAAGGTCGCGCAGTCCATCGCCGAGCAGACGGGAGCGAAGTTGCTGACGTTCAGCACGGCCCACAACCTGACGAAGGACGAGTTCGAGAAGGGCGTGACCTTCCTGGACATCATGCGGGCCAACCAGAATGCCGTCGAGCAGGCCCTTACCCTGTAGGAGGACGGTCGTTGAATCGGCCTGACGACAAGGTGCTCCTGTCGCTCTCTCACGTCTCCATCGCCTACGGCGCCATTCCCGCGGTGGAGGACGTGTCCTTCAGCGTCGAGGAGGGGGAGTTCTTCTGCATCGTGGGAGCCAACGGATCGGGAAAGAGCACCCTGATCCGCGGCATCCTAGGCCTGACGCCCCTGACGAAGGGCCGCGTCGATCTGAGGACGGGGCTTGAGGGGACGGCCTACGTCCCCCAGGTCGAGGGGGCCGATCGGGACTTCCCCGCGACGGTGTGGGAGATCGTCCTTTCCGGGACCCAGAGACGGGGCTGGCGCGTCCCGTTCTACACCGGCGCGGACAAGGCGGCGGCGGCGGCGGCGCTGTCCACCTTCGAGATCGCGAACCTTGCAGGCCGGCGAATCGGGAAGCTGTCGGGCGGACAGATGCAGCGCGTCCTGCTGGCGCGGGCGATGTGCCGCGGACCGAAGCTGCTGCTGCTGGACGAGCCCTGTTCGGGGCTGGACGAGGAGAGCCGCCGCGCGTTCTACGTCCTCCTCACCCGGCTTCACAGGGAACGGAGGACGACGATCGTGATGGTCTCGCACGACCTGGACGAGGTGGCCGAGCGCGCGTCGCGGGTGGCGGTGATGGCGCGGCGCCTGCTCTTCGTGGGGACGCCCGATGCCTGGCGCAGCGGGGTCTGGAAAGCGCCCTCCCTCGACTCCGAGGGCGTCCCGGCCTTCGTGGAGGTACCGGCATGACGTTTCAGGAGGTCTGGGAGGTCCTCTCCTACCCGTTCGTCACGCGGGCGCTGATCGTCGGGGTGATGGTCTCACTGTGCGCCTCCATCCTCGGCGTGATCCTCGTCCTGAAGCGCTATTCCCTGATCGGCCATGGGCTCTCCGAGGTGGGGTTTGCAGCGCTCTCCGTGGCCCTGGCCTTCAACCTGCCGCCACTCTACGTTTCGACGCCGCTGGTCGTCGCCGCCTCCTTCCTCATCATGTTCGTCAGTCAGCGCAAGAGGGTGGGGGGCGACGTGGCCATCGGCATCGCGGCTTCGGGGGCCCTGGCCTTCGGCGTGCTGGTCACCGCCCTGACGCGGGGGATGAACCTCGACGTGTGCAGCTACATGTTCGGCAGCATCCTGGCGATGACGAACGAGGACGTGATCCTCTCCGTCGCCCTCTCGCTCTTCGTCACGGGGCTGTTCGTCCTCTTCTACAACCGGCTCTTTTTGATCACGTACAACGAGGACTACGCGCGGTCGCTGGGGATCAACGTCACGCTCTATCAGTTCCTGATCTCCTTCCTCACCGCCCTCACGGTGGTGTTGGGCATGAGGATGATGGGGACGCTCCTGATCTCAAGCCTGATCATCCTTCCGGCGGTCACGGCGCGCCGGCTGGTGCGCAGCTTCCGCGCCCTCGTCGTCCTGGCGGCCTGCATCTCCCTGGCCTGCTTCGCGGTGGGGCTGTTCCTCTCCTTCGTCTGGAACCTCCCCACGGGGGCCGGCATCGTGTCCGTCAACGTGGCGGCTCTGATGGGGGCAGTGCTCCTGGCGCGCCTCATGGGGCGCACGGCCTGAGCTTGAGGAGGCCCTTGCGATGAGAAAAAAGATGAGGACACCCCGCGCATTCCTCGTCCTGTGCCTTTTGCTGGCCGTCGCACCCGCGGCGGCTGCGAAGCCGGACTACGTGATACGCGAAAACTTCTTCGTGCAGATGATCACGGACATCTTCATGAACCTTGGGGACTACCTGGGCAAGACCATCCAGTACGAGGGGTTCGTCCTCCCCATCACGGAGGAGGACTTCAGCGATGGACCGGAGAAGTTCGCCGTTGTCCGCATCGCGATCTGCTGCGGTCCGGACAACGCGCCCATCGGCTTCGCCTGCATCGGGAAGGACGCCCCGCCTGAGAACGCCTGGGTGCGGGTCGTCGGCGTGCTGCGGGAGCGGAAGCTGGAGGGGGAGGAGGAGCCCTACCCCTACCTTGAGCTTCAGGAGCTGGAGGTCCTGCAGAAGCGCGGCAAGGAAAAGGTCTCCATGTGACCCGGTGACGGAAAAGCGCGCGCCGGAGCCCTGCGCGGCGGCGAACTTATCTTCCGGCGCAGGACCCATCCGGCTTCTCTATAAAGGCCTTCGGCGGTCGCGGCGCGCTGTCGAAGAGGATGGATGACCCGGCACAGGCTGCTGGATGGTCGTGGCGAAGCCCGCTGAGAGGAAGGTGCGGCACGATGAAGGAGACGCGCGGCGTGGACTTGACCGAGGGGTCCGTCGGGAAAAGGCTTCTGCTCTATTTCCTGCCCATCCTCGCAAGCAGCCTGTTCCAACAACTCTACACCACGGTGGACGCGGTCATCCTGGGACAGTTTGCGGGAAAGACCGGGTTGGCTGCCATCGATGCCGTCTACAGCTTCCTGAAGCTGCCCGTCAATTTTTTTGTGGGGCTGTCCGCGGGGACGACCATCCTGATCTCGCAGTTCTTCGGGGCCAGGGACCACTCGTCCTTATCCAGGGCCGTCCACACCGGAATCGGTTTCGCTCTGGCCGGCGGCCTGGTGCTGTCCGTCCTGGGGTTTCTCGCGGCTCCCCTTTGCCTGAAGGCGATGGAGGTGCCGCGAGAGCTCTTTGACGGGTCGCTCTCCTACGTCCGCATCCTTTTCGGTGGGTTCGCCCTCTCCATGCTCTACAACGTGGGCGCAGGAATCCTTCGCGCGGTGGGCGACTCCAGGACGCCGTTTTATGTGCTGATCGCCGCAGGAGGCGCCAACGTCGTCCTGGACCTCGTCCTGGTGGCGATATTCAAGATGAACGCCCCCGGCGCGGCGCTCGCCACGGTATGCGCCCAGGGGCTCAGCGCCGCGCTCGTGCTGCGGGTCCTCCTGAGGACGAGAGCGCCTTATAGGGTGAGCGGCGCGGAACTCAGGGTCGACAAAGCCATGCTGCATTCCATTTGCAGGATCGGCCTTCCGGTTGGCCTTCAGTCCGCCCTCTATCCCGTCGCCAACATGATGGTTCAATCCGGCATCAACCGCACGGGCACGGACAACATCGCAGCGTGGGCGCTGTGCGGAAAGCTGGATTTTCTGATCTGGCTGATCGCGGACTCCCTGTCCGAAGCGGTCGCCACCTTCGTGGCGCAAAACCATGGGGCGGGGAAGTACGCCCGCACCAGGTTCGGCGTCAGGGTCGGCCTTTTCATGACCGTTGGCTTTATCGCCCTGGTCAGCGCTGCCCTGTTCTTCGGAAGCGTTTCGCTGGGGCGCCTGCTCATCAATCCCGCGGACCTCGACATCGCCTTTGAAGCCGGCAAAATCATGCACTTCCTTGCGCCGCTGTATTGCCTCTATGCGATTGGAGAGGTGTACGCAGGGGCGATCCGGGGGACGGGAGAGACCTTCAAGCCAATGCTCATCACCCTGCTGGGAACCTGCGCGACGCGAATCCTCTGGATCCTTTTCGTCGTCCCGCGGCACCCTGGATTTTACACGATCCTCGGCTGTTATCCCGTGTCCTGGGCCGTGACCGCCGTCGCATTTCTCCTTTATTATCAAGCGCATAAGAGACGCGCGCCGGCGCTGTGCTCGTGAGGCGTCGTCCCTGAGCGGGCCCTTGACCGCGGTATGCCCGACGGAGAATCAGAGAACGGCACCAATGCAAATGAAGAAAGGGAGGGGAAAGGGATTGATGGAATACACAAAACGAAAACGATTTTTTGTGCTGTGCGTCGTCCTCTGCGCTGCGCTCTGCCCTTCAGCTTCCGTTGCCGGCCCTGCGGCGGCGCATTCACGGGAATACGGGGTGTTCCTCGGCATCGGTGCCGAAGAAATAAACAGGCTGGAGGACTGCCGCCTCATCGTGATCGAACCGTCGGAATTTCAGGCGGATCAGGTTGCGAAACTGCACGACGCCGGAAAGACGGTGTACGGATACATCAATATCGGGGCGGTTGAGGAATATCGCCCTTACTATGGGCGCTTTAAAGGGGCAACGCTTGCCGTCTATGAGAGCTGGCCGGACGAACGGTGGGTTGACGTCTCCTCTCCTGCATGGCAGGACTTCATCGTCCACGAACTGGGAAAACGGTATGCCCGCATGGGCTTTGACGGTTTCTTTCTGGACAACGCGGACGTCTATGACCATTACCAGACGGACGACGTGTTTCACGGGCTTTGCACGATCGTTAAAGGGCTGAAAGGCTACGGCCTCCCGCTTGTGATCAATGGCGGAGATCGCTTCGTTTCAAGGTGCATGGAGGAAGGCACTGCGCTGTCCTTGTTCGACGGGGTCAATCAGGAGACGGTCTTCACCAGCATCAATTTTGAAAACGGCACTTACGGCGTGCAGCAGGAAGCGGAAACCGCTTATTACCAGGAATACCTTGAAAAAGCGAAGGGCTGCGGCTTATCCGTTTATCTCCTGGAATACGGAGCGGATCGGGCGCTTTCAAAACGGATAGACGCCTATTGCAGAGGGCACGGTTTTCTCTGGTACAACGCCGACGGGGCGGAGCTTCGATAAGATCATCGCATCTGACGAAAGCGCCCGAAGAGATTTTCCGACGTGCGGGAAGGCAAGCCGCGGCCCATTCGCGTCTGATTTTCTGTCCGTTTCTGCCTCCCCTCTCAGGGCGCCTTCCCGCGCTTTCAAGCCCTTTTCACGCTTCTGGTCGCGATGTACGACGTGATGTTGTGGTCACACAGGTTCCCTGAGCCGTTCGTATCATCGTAGAGATGGGTCAAAATAAATCCGGCTTCCAACTGTCCGTTGATCTGCTCCTCCAGAGTGTGTGAAAACTGTATGCCGCCGTTGCTTTTCTGCATTTGTTTCAAGTGGCTGGGATGTTTTATCGGGTTAAACGGCAATACGTTGACGAGCGTTGTCTCGTCCTCGTTAAATGCATAATTGATGCCGATATCCAACCCCGACATCAGCACGCCGCCAGCCTTCAGCACCCGATAACATTCCCTCCAAATGGGCTTTACGTCCTCGACGTAACAATTCGAGACCGGATAAAAGATCAGATCGAAAAAATCGTCCTCGAACGGTAATTTCTTCGTCATATCGGCATGGACGAGGGCGATGGCATAGCCTTCCCGCTCGGCCACGATCCTCTCGTTCTCCAACTGCTTCTCCGAATAGTCCAGGACCGAACACTCTGCGCCTAAGGCCGTAAAAATCGGCATTTGTTGGCCTCCACCGCTGGCCAGTCCCAGAACCTTTTTCTTGTTGAGGTCCCCAAACCATTCGCGTGGAACGGTTTTTACGGGCGTAAGTTTTACACTCCAACGGCCGTGGATCGCTTCAGAATATTCATCGTGACTGACGTATTGCCCCCATTCCCAGCCATTGCTCACCCACTGGTCTATGGTTTTCGCGTTGATTTCCGTGTAACCCATAATCATCATCCCTGCATAAGAAGTATCGTCGGCGAATTGGGACTGCGGCAGCAAAGCGAGGGGAGCGGCATTCTTTGCACACCGCACAGGACGTGGACGCCACGGGGACACATTCTACGCCAAACGCCGGAACTCGTAAAGTAAAGATGCCTCTCCCCAAATCCACTTTTGGGGTTGTAATCCGTTCTTGTTATAATAACGCCAATGAATACGTCATCTGCGGGAGGTGAGGACCATGGATAAGGATACGGAAGCCGACTGATGGAGGCGGACGACCTTCTTCTGTTTTACGTCGAGTTGAACAAGGCGAAGCACCCCCTTCGGGAGCTGCGGGCGAAGCTGAAGGCGAGGCCGGGGCACGTTCTGAGCCCCGAGGAGCGCGCGCAGGTATGGGGAGGCTACATCAACAACGAGAGCGAGGGGCTGGCCCTGCTGCGCGAGAGCTTGTCGGGGGATACCGTTTTTTCGGAGGTGAGCGAGGTGGAGCAGGAGTACTGGAGTTCTCCAGAGAACCGCTACTATCAGCTGCGGGAGATGATGACGCAGCTGGATTACAAGGCGATTCGGGAGGACCGGTTGGCGGAGGCAACGAGGGCGGTCCGCGAGAAGGCCTGGGCCGAGGGCATAGCCGAGGGCGTAGCTAAAGGCGAGGCTAAAGGCTGGGCTAAAGGTAAGGCCGAGGGCAAGGCTGAAGGCGAGGCAAAGGGCTGGACTAAAGGCAAGGCCGAGGGCATAGCCGAGGGCGAGGCTAAAGGCAAGCTGTTGGGCAGGCAGGAGACGGCGCGTACCATGCTGCGGGAAGGGATGTCCCCGGCTTCCGTCGCGCGCTTCACCCGCCTTTCCCTCGACGAGGTCGAGGCCCTGAAGGGGAGTTGAGAGGTCGGCCAGTCGACGGATTCTCGCGGTCATTTGCCGTGATGGAGCGCATTGCGCACAGGATTGCGGAGAACGTGCCCACGGCAAAATACCTTTTCACGGGGCGAGGTTGGGGCGGAATTACCGTCCTGCATCCGGCTCCGGCAGGGATTCATGATCGACTTCAGGGTAGAGTACGGCCTGCGGCAGGAGTTTTCTTGAAGTCCAGGTTGTAAATGCAAGCCCCCGTCCGACGACGGGGGGCTTGCGTCGCCACGCAGGGCGCGTCGTTCCGTTGACGCCGCGAGCCTTACTTCTTCGGCTCCACGTCCTGGTCGCCGAAGCCTACGGCCTTGAGCCAATCCGTCGGGTAGCCCAGGGGCTCCATCGTGTCGGCGGTGATCCTGTAGCCGTCGTTGTACAGATTAAGCCGATTCCGATCTTATCCCCGTCAGGTACGGCCGAAGAGGCGCAAAACCTGCCCCCGCCGCACGTTAAAAACTTTGCCGTGGATTTGGAAAAGGGTTCTTTGCTGTTCCTGCGCCGTTTTTTATGCTATGCTCTTTAAACCGACTGCGTCGGCGGACGGCAACGACCGTCCGAAATTCAAACAGGGAGTGATCGTTATGGTTCTTGACTCCAGTGACCTTGCCTTCATCTTCTCCAACCTTGGAGGCCTCTTTATGGCCGTCCTCCTCCTCCTCTTTATCCTGTCCTTCTCCGTGCGGATCGTCCCGGAGTACCGGCGCCTCGTCCTGTTCCGGCTGGGGCGGCTGGTGGGCAGCCGGGGCCCCGGCATCGTCCTGCTCATCCCGCTGCTGGACCGGGCGGTGACGGTGGACCTGCGCATTCTGACGTTGGACGTCCCCGTGCAGGAGGTCATCACGAAGGACAACGTCGCCATCAAGGTGAACGCCGTCGTCTACTTCCGGGTTCTGGACCCGTCGAAGTCCGTGGTGGAGGTGGAGAACTACATCGTCGCCACCAGCCAGCTGGCCCAGACCACCCTCCGTTCCGTCGTGGGATCCGTCGAGATGGATGAGGTGCTCTCCTCCCGCGAGAAGATCAACCAGGAGCTGCAGGAGATCATCGACGAACGCACCGACCCCTGGGGCATCAAGGTCAGTGCGGTGGAGGTGAAGGAACTGGAGCTGCCAGAGGGCATGAAACGGGCCATGGCCCGTCAGGCCGAGGCGGAACGGGAACGCCGCGCCAAGATCATCGCGGCGGAGGGCGAGCTCCAGGCGGCCACCAAGCTCTCCGAAGCTGCGCGGCAGATGGAGGTCTCCCCCGTAACCCTGCAGCTGCGCTACCTGCAGACCATCCGCGAGATCGCGGGGGAGCGCAACTCCACCACCTTCTTCCCCATCCCCATCGACCTGCTGCGTCCCTTCATCAACCAGGCTTTCGGCGGGCGGACCCAGGAAGGCCCGGACAAAGCCTGACGTCAGCCCCCATAGGGTGGAAAACCAGTTTAAGCGCCCCCTGCGGGCGCTTTTTTCGTGTCCACGGGCTGTGGCTTTAAGCCTGAACGGACCTGAAGGGCGTACGCCTGCTCTAAAAGTCAATTAAAGTTAGTTCTTTTATACTCTTTATTTTATGCTGATCGGCCTTTTTTAACTGTGAGAAGGGGTTGTCAGTTCCCCCGCAGGGAGGACCGATACCAATTCACGTTTAATATGGATTGCCTCCCCTGAAAGGGGAGGTGGTTCGCGTCAGCGAACCGGAGGGGTTCGGCCAGACGACCGGCCTCACGCAAGCCGATCTTTCGGGAGGATTGCGGCGGCCGGTTGGTCGGCTGAGGGCGAAGGAAGTCCGGGGGACTTCCGCAGCTCAGCCAGACGACACGACTTGCGGACGCCGACAGGCGGTCGGCGTCGTGTCGGTCGGCTGTGCCGAAGCAAGGCAATTGATTGCCTTGTGGAGGCGTTGACGGGGAATCTCAGACAGGCACGTCTTATGAAAAACACCCCTCCCCTTCGGGGAGCCTTCCTGCTGTCGTTCGGGACACTCACGGGCTGTCATACCAATTTGCGTCTAAAGGGAAAGAAAGGCCTCCCTGCAGGGGGGGTTGCCCCGAAGGGGCTGGGACTGATGGCCCGTGAGCGGTAGCGAACGGCAGCAGGAAGGCTCTCGATGGAGGCATATATATTAAAATTTATGAAAAATTCTGAAAGATATCCTTATGGTTGATTCTCCCCCAATCCTCAGGTAAAGTTTTAACGTGCAGCGGACACCGGTTTTGCACGTTTTTGCCGCATCCGACGGCTGAAAGGTCAAAGTCGACTTAACCTGTACAACGACTGGCGTGCTCCACGATAAAGCCATCGCAACCCGTAGATTGGGCTGCTCCCTGACGGTTGCGGCATGTTAAGGAAGCGCTGATTAATCTTCAAAAGTTGTTGAGAGTAATCAAGGAGCATCAAACAAGGGGTATCTTTCAGCGCTTCCCTGAAATTTTAAAATGGGGCTACACCCCCACTTCGGGGAGCTTTCCGGCTGCCATTCGCCCTTGCTCACGGGCCGTCAGTCCCCCACTTCGGGGAGCCTTCCGGCTGCCGTTCGCTGGCGCTCACGGGCCGTCAGTCCCAATCCCTACGTGCTTTCTGAAATTTCGGCAAAACTGCGCCCCGCTCCTCCCACTTGGAAGTACGAGAAGTCATTTTCTCTAAGAGAGGCAACTTATTTTGATTAACCTTTAGAAAGACATCTTTGAGCTATAGACCATTCACCATCTAACTTGTTTCTCTTTTTCACAGCTCCTGAATGTTTCACGTGAAACATGGCAGAATCAGATAATTTCACTCAAACAAACCCTTACTCTCTGCACACTCCATCGGGTGCTGCGGTTGATATCAACGAATTGCTTTCAGTAGGAGCTCGTTTTTCTCCTTGCATATTCTACTTGTTGAAAAGCTCAAGACAAATCAACGTTTTCCAATCCGAAGAATTCGACGGCCTTGTTGAGGATCAATCCCGTCCACTATACAGGTCAACCCAACTCCGATCTTGCATCCGTTCGATGTGGCGAGTATCCTTCGTTATTTTATTCGCCCTGTTTGACGTACTGTTATGTATTTCTTTGTTGTGATTTCAAAGGTCGTTTCATCCAAAAATGCTCTGAAAGCGAAATCACACTAAAATCCCCCCAAGCTGACCTTCCATTCAATCCATTCATCAATGCCTCAATAGCAAAGCCTTCGTCAAATTTAAATCAGACGATAGAATTTCACAATTATCAAATCGTTTCAAGAGATGAGAGAGAGAACATCGTGTCTTCATCTCTCAAAAAGAAAGGATGCCGCACGACAGCAAGGGTGGAGGCTGTTGGAGCGTATAAACAACCCTCTTGCCCCTCGGGACACCTCCCCTTTCAAAGGAGAAAGTTGAGGCGAAGTATCTGACCCTTCCCAAATCCACAGGAAAAGTTTTCACATTTGGGGCAAGGGTTTTTGCGTTTTCTAACGTGCAGGATGGGTGCAAAGTCAGAGTCGGGTTAACTTGTGCAACGACGGGCTTGATCCTCGATCGAGTCGCCACAAACTGCGGATTGGAGTCTTTTTCAAGAGGGTAACCCCAGGGCTGAAAAATGCCCGTTACGCTTGAAAATGCCTCTCTCGGCTCACTGGCTCGAAGCGCTTCCATCGCACAAATGAGATAGGGAATTAAACAGATTATTCTTAAACGGAACTTAATGTCGAGTTTCATCTCTCTCATTTCTTTCGTTGCCTGCATTAGTTGGCTCCAATTAAAGATAGCTTGATCATCCTGCAGAAGTTTTCGTCAATCGGAATCAAATTTTTGCCAAAATGGATTTTCATCTACGTTTCAGAGATTCCAGGAGATTCGATATCCAATTTTCCCAGATCGAAGCTTAAAGGAAAATGTGCATAACTTATGTGGATATGTGATTAACTTTGTGGATGACCGGAACACAGCGGGCCCACAGGCAACCCTTTAGAACCCCTATAGTGAAGGGACTGTAGTCAAGCCTCATACCATCCAGAAAATAACGACAACTTCACCTTAAAAAAATTATTATTCATTAATACTATAACAATAAATATATTATTTTAGATCCATTTAAGCGTACAAAGAGATTAACCTTTACTGCCCTTTTATCAATACCTCTTGAACTAAAGCGGCTGAGAGGGGAGGAGGACGACAAAACTAAGTATTTATACTTAAATCAATTTTAAAACCCCTAAAGTCTTGCGACATGGTCCTTTAAATTCAAAAAAGGCCTTGCATATTTCGTAAAGGCTGATAAAATGCAGGAAAATCTTTGTTTGGAGGCGTAAGCAATGACCAAAGCGGAACTTATTGATGCGATTGCGGAGAAGCTTCTTCTGAAGAAGAAGGACGTCGTCCCCGTCGTGGAGGAAGTGTTTGCTTCCATCGAAGGCGCTCTTTCCAGAGGTGAGAAGTGCACCTTCGTGGGGTTTGGCGTCTTCGAGGTGAAGGAGCGCGCGGCGCGCGAGGGCCGCAACCCTCAGGATCCCACCAAGGTCGTCAAGATCCCCGCCAAGAAGGTGCCCGTCTTCCGCCCCGGCAAGGATCTCAAGGAGAAAGTTCTTGCAATCAAGGGCAAGAAAAAGGCGAAGTAGTCCCTGCAACCTGCAGCACGAGAAAAAGGCGGCCGTCCGAGCCGCTTTTTTCTTGCTCTTCTCGGACGCTCAACCGCCCGCACAGTCAGGGCACGTCGTGCCCGCCGTAAGGAAGGTAGAGAAACAATGCTCCAATTCAAGCCCATCGCCTGGGAGGACAAGGAGAGCTACACCTCCTGTTTTGAACGATGCCCCGTCCACTACGCGGAGTATTCATTTTTCGGCCTGTGGGGGTGGCTGGAAAGCGTCCCCATCGACCTGGCCTTCGATGGAACCCTCTACTGGCTGCGCTCCAGAGGGCCGAAGCCGGGGATCTGCGGGCCCGTCGGGGACTGGACCCGGTTCGACTGGCACCGCACCCTGGAGCACTTCGCCTTGGAGGAAGCCCTCTTCGACGTTCCGGAGGGGGTCGTGCAGCTCATCCCGGAGGACCTCGAGGAAGTTCTGGAGGTGGAGGAGGACCGGGACCAGTGGGAATACGTCTACTCCGTGCCGGAGCTCATCGAGCTCAAGGGCAAGAAGTACGCCCACAAGCGCAACCGCGTCCGGGCCTTTTCATCGAGTTACGAGTGGGAATACGTCCCCATGCTCCCGGAGGACTTTCCTGCCGTCATGGAGTTTCAGGAGCGGTGGCGCGCGCATCGCGACAGCACCATGACGGAGGACGAGACGGTTTCACTCTACGACGAGGACCTGGCCATCCGCGCCGCCCTGGAGCGCTGGGACGACTTTCCCTTCCTGGGAGGCATCCTGAAGGTGGAGGATGAGATCGTCGCCTACACCATCGCGGAGGAGCTGGACAGCCGGACCCTCGACATCCGCTTCGAGAAGGCCTTCGGCGAGTACGCCGGGAGCTACCAGGCCATCAACCAGCTCTTCCTCAAAAACCAGGGCGCCGGGTACGACTGGGTCAACCGGGAGGAGGACATGGGCGAGGAGGGGCTCCGCGCCTCCAAGCTGTCCTACGGCCCGACGGACATGCTGAAGAAGTACGGCGTGCACCTCAAGGGACGCCCGGCCGAAACCCGCTAGAGCTTCTCCAGGTCGTGAACGGCGGCCACGTCGATCCTGTGGTCCGCAGCAAGCGACTCCACCGTCTCCAACGCCTCGCAGGGAAACTCGCAGGCCAGCCCGCAGCTGGAGGACAGCTTGCGCGGCACCGGGGCGATGCGGGCCGAGATCCCCGCGCCGCGGCAGGTCCGCTCGAACATCAGCGCCATGCTGGTCGTCTTGAAGGTTGCGATGCAGCTCAATCCTAAACCACTCCTTTATCAAGTGTCCTTGCTGCCACGACCCTCATTATAAAACGAAAAGGACCCGTCCGCTCCGACGAAGTTCCGAAAAGACGCGGCCTCTTTGGGCGCGGCGGGTATAATAAAGGATACGTCTATCGTGACGAAGCGACGAAGGGGAGGGAGCGAAGTTGTTCTACCTGGTGCTGGGGATCTTTGTGGCCGTTGCGTTCGGCGCGCTGCTCAAGAAGCAGCAGGCGCGCCAGCACCCGCAGCCCCAACAGGAGGCAGTCCCACAGGAGCCGCTCCAGGCCGCGCCCCCCGAAGCGCTCGAGGAGGATCGGCTCGAGATCGGTCCGCCCGACGTCAAGGCCCCTGAAGCTCCGGCGGAGGAGGCTGCGCCCCAACCCAAGGCTCCGGAGCCGCAGGAGAAATCCGGCATCGCCGTCCTCCAGGAGGAGGTCGTCCCCTGTGACACGGTCCTGGCCGCAAAGCCCATCAGCTCCCCCAACGCGGTGGGGAGCGCCACCTATTCGGCCGCCGCGCCCGCGACCCTCGGCGAGGACTCCCCCTACGCCTATGGCTCCTCGGCCGAACCTCCGAAGAAGGCGAAGCCCTCCGCCGCCCTCCTGCGCTGGTGCGGCCGTACGGGCTCGCTGCAGGTGGGGGACCTCGTCATCCTCGGGCCGGTGACCTACTGGTCCGACGGCCCCAGCTCCGTCAAGGACCCCTGCTGCATCGACGTCGTCCTGCCGGTGGAGTACCCGCAGGAGGGCGCTCCCCTCCCCGCCGACGGCGCCGTCTCCTACGCCGAGATGACGCCCCTTCAGCGGGGCGTCTACCTGACGTGGCTCGCGGGCGGACGCATTCAGCCCCCCCTCCACCTCTGCTACCCCTCCCTGTGGCTGTACGGCCTGGAGCGGCGCGTCATCGCGGACCGGCTGGACATGGGCCTGTGCCTTGCGGAGGCCTTTCGCCTGCTGCCCCTGATCCGCTGGGACGCCGTTCTGACGAACCTCATCCACTTCATCACGTGGCTGGCCGTCAAGATCTGGCTGTCGGAGGACGAGCTCCTGAGCTTCTGCAAGAAGCTCCTCGTCGTGCCCGACGAGCTCTTGACCCTGCTCCTGGGGGCCTACGCCAACTCGAAGCTCCCCCTGCCCTCCGCAGTGGCCTTCACCCTGATGCGCACGTCGGAGAGGCTTCAGATCGCCGCCCTGGGCGAAAGGCCGCCGAAGGTCGCCCACTCCGACGAGCTCCTTCAAAAGTTCACGCCGCTCTACAAGGAAGCCACGAACGGCGGGTTGATCCTCCAAAAGCCCAGGACCACCTTCACCTTCGCCTACGTCCCCACGAACCCTTCCCTGGACGCGAAGAAGGAGGCCGCAAGCGGCGTGGTGGAGCTGCCCAATTTCTTCGAGGACCTCGGCGTCTTCGACCCCCTCGTCGCCGTGTGGCGGGACTTCGTCGCCGACCTGACACCCCGCCAGCCAAAGACCGCGGCGGAGAGCCTGGAGGGACGGCCCGACTTCGAGGGCTTCGTCGAGGCCCTGAGGCAGGACCGCGGCGACGGTCCCCTGACCTCCACCCTGGGCGCGCTGGGTGCGCTGATGGGCCTCGACCTTTCGACGGAGAAGGTTCACGGGGGGGACCGAAAGAGCATGGTGGAGACGGCCCAGGTGGAGGGCTACCAGATCCTGCCCAACCTGGGGCTGTCCGGCTGGGACTACCGATGGGAGGATCCGATCCTCCTCCTGCCCCTGGAGCTTGGGGCCAGGCCCTCGCAGGATTACCTCGCGGCCTCCTTCCTGCTGGACCTCCTCTGTGCCCTGATGGAGGTCCGGAGCCGGAAGCTCTTCGAGCCGCTGCGGCAGCGCCTGAACCACTACTTCTCCCTCTCCACGGAGGACAACGTCCGACTGGAGGCCCAGGGGCTCCTGGACGTCCCCGCCCCCCGCCCCGCCGAGCACTACGGAGAGCTCATCCGATTCTGGCTTCAGGGAGAGGAGCTGGCCAACCTGCGCAACTTCCTGTTCGACTTCCTGAGCTTCCTTCCCCAAACCCAGGCGGAGGAGCAGGCCCTGCGGGAGAGGGTGTGCGGCGTCCTGAACGTCTCCCCCGCCGCCCCGCCACCCTACGAGGAGCGCGCGCCGCTGGAGCGGGGCGAGGCCCTCCTCAAGACCCTGTCGCCGCTCTTCAGAAACTCATAAGGAAACACTGATTAAGTTGTTGAGAACTGTCAACCGTATGGGCTCCCTTCAGTGTCTGAAACTTCATCAGGCCGCGCGAAGCGCGTGGGGATTGGGACTGACGGCCCGTGAGCGTTAGCGAACGGCAGCCGGAAGGCTCCCCGAAGTGGGGGGCGTAGCCCCATTTTAAAAATTTAGGGAAGCGCTGAAGGATATCCTTTGTTCGATGCTCCTTGATTGCTTTCAACAACTTTTGAAGATTAATCAGCGCTTCCATAATTATCTTTACGGCATCGAACCCGCCGCCCTGCGGGCGGCTGCCGAGCCATTCAGGAGGGATCCTTGTGTTCGACTATGTGATCATTGCAGACGACTACACCGGCGCCGTAGAGATCGCGGCGAAGTTCATGAACGGCGGGTACAACGCCGCGGTGACGCTGGACCCCGGCTCCATGGGCGCCCTGCGCAAGTACTCCGCCGTGGCCCTGGACATGGAAACGTTCTTCCTGTCCCCGGAACGCGCCGCCCAGAGAGTTGAGAACGTAGCCCGCGACCTTTTGCCCTGGAAGGAGAGCGCGGCCTTCTTCAAGCGCATCGAGCCGGGCCTTCGGGGCAACGTGGGCCCTGAGCTCCGCGCCGCTGCCGCCACGCTGAAGTTCGACTGCATCGTCGTGGCCTCCGCCTTCTCCAGGAGCCGCAAGGCCGTGGAGGAGGGGACCCTGCACCTGGACCGGCAGGAGCCCATGTCCCCCCAGACGGCCACCACCGCCCACCCGGCGAGCTCCGCCGCCGTGGCGAAACTCCTCCGGGAGTCCGGGATGGACCCCAGGGAGGTCTCGCGGGAGGATATCCGCACCCAGAGGACGGCGGAGGTCGTGGCCCAGGACGGCTGCTATTGCTTCGACGCCGAGAACGACGAGGACCTGCGCCTCATCGTCAGCGGCGTCCTGAAGGCCCGCTCCGTCAAGGACGTCCTGTGGGTCGGGTCCGTCGGCCTGGCCAACGCCCTGGCCACCGCTCCGAAGTCCTTCGTCTTCGTCGTGGGGACGGCCCACCCCAGAAGCCTTCGCCAGGCGCGCCAGCTGGTCGATCAGGGGTACGTCAAGACCATCCCCGTCAGCATCGCGGGCCTGAACGGCGACCGGGCGGAGGCGGTGCTCCCCCTCACCGCGGAGCTGGCGGACCCGCTTTTGCGCTGCGGGCAGTCCATCCTGCTGGTGGCGAAGGACGAGGAGGGACGCTTCATCCGCGGTCGCTACCCCAACGAGGACGTGGAGGGATTCTTGGACCTGATGGCGAACACCACCCGCGAGATCATGGGCCACGCGAGGATCGGCGGACTCTGCGTGGCGGGAGGGGACTGCGCCGCCCGCATCGCCCAGCGAGCCCGCGCCGAGAACGTGGCCCTGGAGCGGGAGATCCAGGAGGGGATCACCCTCACGACGCTGGTGGGCGGCCCCTTCGACGGCCTCCCCCTCATCACCAAGAGCGGCTCCCTGGGCGGCGAGAGCGCCCTGGTCCACTGCATGGAGTTCTTCATTCACCGCAGCGAGGGCCGCAGCGGGCTCCCCTGGATGTAACGATTGCCCGAACGCCTCAGGAGCGGGGGAAGCGCCGGGTGAAGAAGGCCCTGAGGTGAGCCAGGGCCTGCGCGGCCTCCGGCGTCAGGGACGGAGGGCACTGGCTGCGGAAGCGCCGGACCTCCGCCTCCGGGGGCTCGATGACCGGAGCGCGCCTTCCGGGCCTCTGGCCCGATACGGCGGGCCTTGAGGGTGGCGCTCCCAGCGTGACCCTCACCTCGTGGACGTCCAGGTCCCAGCGCTCCTTGAGGGCGCGCCGGACGTTTCCCTTCATCTGGTTCAGCTGTTGCGCCACGTGGGGCGTCTTTGCCGCCACGAAGAGCACCCCCGCCACCAAATCGCAGGGCGCGGAGTTCCGCGCCCTCGCGGCCCCCACCACCAGGGGCCAAGAGCGCACCATCTCCCTCAGCCGCTCGGCGCGGACGTTCTGCGGGACGATCCGCCCCAACAAATCCTTCACGGACACCATGCGGTCCAGCCTGGACCGCCCCGCCGTCACCCGCTCCTCCGGCGCAGTCGTCCCGCTCCCGGCGACTGCGGCCTTCATCCTCCGGCCCTCCGACCCCGCTGCCGCAGGACCACCGAGAGCAGCTGTACGTCCGCTGGGGTAACGCCCGACAGGCGAAGGGCCTGGCCCAAAGACTGGGGCCGCCAGCGAGAGAGCTTCTGACGGCCCTCGGCGCTCAGCCCCGTCACCACGCTGTAATCCAGGTCCTGAGGGATCGGGACGCCGTCCATGGCAGCCGTGCGCTGGGCCGCTCGGGCCTCCTTTTCAAGGTAGCCGGCATAGCGCAGAGCCGTTTCGACGCAGTGCGCCTCCTCCTCGTCGAGGGGACGCTCGGGGGGCGACAGCCGCGAGGCCAAATCGTAGGTCACCCCCGGACGCCGCAGGAGGTCCGCCCCGGACAGGGGCTCTGACGGGGGTTCCACCCCCGCCTCGCCAAAGAGCGCTGCCCACTCCTCCGAAGGGGTCAGGCGCGTCGTCTTCAGCCGTTCCGCCTCGCCGTCTTCCCGCGCCCACCGCCTTGTGAGCGCATCCCACCGCACGTCATCGATCAGACCCACCTGCCGTCCGAAACGGCTCAGGCGGCGCCCCGCATTGTCCCACCGCATCAGGAGCCGGTACTCACAGCGGCTGGTCAACATCCTGTAGGGCTCCTCCGTGCTCTTCGTCGTGAGGTCGTCCACCAGCACGCCGAGGTAGCCGTCGGACCGCCCCAGGACCAGCGGCGCCTCTCCCTTCACCTGAAGGGCGGCGTTGACGCCCGCCAGAACCCCCTGAGCCGCCGCCTCCTCGTAGCCCGAAGTGCCGTTCACCTGCCCCGCGGTGAAGAGGCCCGAAACCTCCCGATTCTCCATCGAAGGTGACATTTGATCAGGGCTTAGATACGCATATTCGATGGCGTATCCGGGCCGCAGTATCTTTGCGTCGGCGCAGCCGGGCAGGGAGTGGACCAGCTCCACCTGCACGTCGTAGGGCAGGCTGGTGGAGAAGTTCTGGACGTAGACCTCTCCCGTATCGAGGGAGACGGGCTCAAAGACGATGGGGTGCGTCCTGCGGTCCGGAAAGCGCAGAAATTTGTCCTCGATCGAAGGACAGTACCGGGGCCCATTGGACCTCAGCCCTCCGGCGACGAGGGGGGAACGCCCGATGTTCGCCCTCAGGACCTCGTAGGTCCGCTCCGTGGTCCGGGAGAGCCAGCAGGCGTAGTCCGACCGATGGAGGCGCTTTTCTCCCCACAGGTCGAAGCAGAGGGGTTCTTCGGCCGACCTCTGGGGGACGGCGGCGCCGAGGTCGATCGTGGCCAGGTTCAGGCGCGGCGTGGTGTCCGTCCTCATGCGTCCCGTCTTGAGCCCCAGGGACGCGAGCGACTTCAGCAGGCCCTCCGCAGGCATCTGGCCCATGGGGCCGGAGGGAAAGGAGCGCTCCCCCACGAAGACGCGCCCTCCCAGGTAGACGCCGCCGCAGAGGACCACCGTCCGCGCGCCGTATCGCGCGCCGTATCGCGTCAGGACGCCCGCCGTGCGCCTCCCCTTCCCGTCCGTCCGGGTCAGAAGCTCCACGGCCTCGTCCTGAACCACGTCCAGATTGGGCTGGGACAGGAGCTGCCTGCGGTAGTACAGACCGTAGAGCGCCGGGTCGCACTGGGCCCTCAGGGCCCGGACGGCCGGGCCCTTGGAGGTGTTCAGCCAGCGGACCATTAGCGTCGAGGCGTCCGCAGCCCTGGCCTGCTCCCCGCCCAGGGCGCTGACCTCCCGCGTCAGATGCCCCTTTGCCGGACCTCCGATCGAGGGGTTGCAGGGCATCATCGCCGTGTTGTCGAGGTTCAGGTTCAGCATCAGCGTGCGGCAGCCCATGCGAGCGGCGGCCAGCGCTGCCTCGCAGCCGGCGTGTCCTCCGCCGACGACCGCCACGTCGTATCGTTCCTGAAACAAGGGATCGACCTCCAGGGAAAACCCGTCTCGCCGCCTAACGAAACAGGGCGCAGACGTTCTTGTCCAGATCGGGAAAGGGGTCCTCCACGCCGGTGAGGAAGACCTGCCAGCCGGTCCCGGCCAGGGCGGTTCCCGCCGCCGCCCGCCCCTCCGCGTCCAGCTCCGCCGCCAGGTCGTCGAAGAGCAGCACCGGCCTGCGGCCGATCCTGGCCTCCACGAGCCGCCCGGCGGCCAGGATCAGGGCGAGGACCAGGCGCCTCTTCTGCCCCCGGCTGAGGGACTCCGCCGCCGGACGGCCCAGGGCCGTGACCTCCAGGTCGTCGCGTCCGGGGCCCACCAGGGGGCGCATGGCCTGCGCCTCCCGCTCCTCGTGTTCCGCCAGCGCCGCCAGGAGGTGCTCCTCTCCACTTCCGGTCAGGTCGGGCCTCAGGGCAATGGAGAAGGGCGGCACCGAAGCGACCGTCCCCTCCAGCGCGAGGGACAGGCGCAGACACACCCGGCGTCGGGCCTCCAGGATCCAGCCCCCCATGCGGGCGAAGGGGAGGGTGGTGGCCCGCGGCGAACGCCCCTGGCGCAGGAGGGCCGTCCTCCGCCGGGCCACCTGCCGAAACTCCGCCAGCCGCCGCGCGTAGGGGGGCAGGCACAGCGCGGAGAGCCGGTCCAGAAAGAGGCGCCGCACGGCGGGGGGACCGTCGACCAGGTCGATGTCGGTGGGCAGAAAGACGATGGAAGGCACCAGGAGGCGAACCTCCGTGCAGCTCGCCTGTTTGCCGTCCGCTCTGAGGGCCAGGCGCGTCGAGATCTTCGCCTGGAGCTCGTGCCCGCTCTCCCCCGCTGCCCGCGCAGCCAGAAAGGCGCGGCCTTCGCGAGAGCCCCAGGCAACGACCCTGCCGGTGCGACCCCCGAAAGGCCCCCAGCCGGAGAGGAGGTTCAGGCCCTCCAGGAGGTTCGTCTTTCCGGACCCGTTGGGCCCGCAGATGAGGTTGAGCCCCGGCCCCCACTCAAACCGCGCGGACGAAAAGCTGCGGAAGTCCCTGAAGGCGCAGGCCTCAAACCGCATGGCCCCGCCGGTACGGTCTGACGGTCACGCCTGCCGGTCCTGCTCCGCTGCCGCGTCCTCCTCCGCCTCCAGGAGGTCCTGAGGGGCGATGCGCGCCGGCATGAGCATGTAGAGAAAGCTGTCCGAGTCCTCCTGGAGGACGCGGGTCTGGCCCTCCTCGCCGTTGAACTCCACCGTCACCTCGCCGCCCCTCAGAGCCCGAACCCCATCCTGGAGGTAGGTCAGGTTGAAGCCCACCCGCAGGGGGTCCCCGTCGATGGAGGCGTTCAACACCTCAAAGGCCGTTCCGAAGTCCGGCGCCTTCGCGGTCATCTGGAGCTCCCCACCCGGTGAGAGCCGGAGCACCACCAGGTGGGCCGGGGTGTTTCGGGCGATGATGTCTAGCCGCTCCAGGGCCGGGAGGATGTCGTCCTTATGGACCCGAAGGGTCGTGAGGACGTCGGAGGTCAGGATCCGCTCGTAGTTGGGGAAGGCGGACTCCACGCAGCGGATGGAGAACTCCACCCCCTCGAGCCGGAACCAGGCCGTCGAGCCGTCGTTCAAGATTTGAACGCGAGACTCCGGGTTCCCCAGGGCGGCAAGCCGGTTCAGCTCCTTCAGGGCGGGAATGGGGAGCATCATCTCCCGCTCGGCTTTGGCTTCGCAGGGGCATTTCGAGATGGAGAGCCGCTTGCTGTCCGTGGAGACGACGCTCATCAGGTCCCCCTGGACCTTCACGAGGCAGGTCCCAAGGTACTTCGGGAAGTCCACCGGCGTGGAGCTGGCGACGGAGCCCTCGTTGATGGCCCGCATCAGGTCCGCGGCCAGGGCGTCGGCAAGCTCCGAGGCGCTGTCGCTGCGTGGGATGCTTGGAAACTCCGAGACGGGAAAGGTGGAGAAGCGCATCTTGTTCCGTCCGGCCGTGAGCGTTCCGCGCTCCTGGACGACCTCCAGGGCGGCGGTGTCCGACTGGATCTTCTTCAGAAAGTCCCCCAGGAGGCGAACCGGAAGGACGGCGGAACCGGGCTCGACGGTCCGAACCCCTGAGGCGGTGCACCGGATGGCGGTCTTGAAATCGGTCGCCTCGAGGGTGACGGCGTCTCCTGCGTTGACCAGGATGCCGCTGACGGCGTTCATGGCACTTTTAACGTTGCTGGAGTGTTCGGCCATCTGCCAGGCCTTGAGGAATTCCGTGCGGTTGATTTCCAGTTTCATTCCAGGTCCTCCTTTTTGGGGTCTTTCCTGTGTGAGGCGTCCGTCCGTTGTGTGTCGGTCTGAGACTTCTTTTATCTTTTTGTCTTTTAGTAACAGTAATAATAATAATCTCGAACAAGTCTGTGGATAAGTTGACGCGGCGCCGTCGGCTTCGGGTTTTTCGTCGTGTGGATTTTTCGTGGGAACCCTGTGGATAACCTGTGGGCGGCGTGAGCGGATTTCGCAGCTTCCGGTTCACTCTGTGGATAACCCCTGGATATCCACGGTTCGTTCACAGCCTGTTCTTGAGGTTATCCACAGCTCGACGCACCTCCTGGTCCGTCTTGACGAGTTCGCTGATCTTCTTCCGCGCATGGATGACGGTGGTGTGGTCCTTCTTGCGGAAGGCGTGAGCGATCCGAAGGAGGCTCGTCTCCGTCATCTCGCAGCAGAGGAACATGGCGATCTGCCGGGCCATGGCCAGCTCCGCCGTCCGCTTGGAGCTGGTCAGCTCCTCGGGGCTCATGCTGAAGTACTCCGCCACGACGCTCTGGATGTCCTCCACCGTCACCGGCGCCTTGACGTCCATGCGCAGGACGTCCTTCAGCCACTCGGAGCTCCGCTCGATGGTGACGGGCTCCCCGTAGAGCTCCGAGGACATGATGACGCGGTTCAGCGCGCCCTCCAGGTCCCGGATGTTGCTGGGGATGTGCTGGGCCAGGAAGTGGACGACCTCGTCCGGCAGGTCGCAGCCCCGCAGCATGGCCTTCTTTTGAAGGATCGCGATGCGCGTCTCCAGGTCCGGGGGCTGGATGTCCGCCACCATCCCCCAGTTGAAGCGGCTGATCAGCCGGTCCTCGATGTTCTGCAGCTCCGAGGGCTGCCGGTCCGAACAGATGACGACCTGGCTGTTGCCCTCGTAGAGCGTGTTGAAGGTGTGGAAGAACTCCTCCTGACTCCGCTCCCGGTTGCCTAGGAACTGAATGTCGTCGATCAGCAGAATGTCCACGTTGCGGTAACGGTCCTTGAACTGGTCCGTCTTCGAGTCTCGAATGGACTGGATGAACTCGTTCAGGAACTTCTCCGCGCTGATGTAGAGGGCCCGAAGGTCCGGCGACCGCTTCAGGGCGTAGTGGCAGATGGCGTGCATCAGGTGCGTCTTGCCGAGCCCCACCCCGCCCCAGATGAACAGGGGGTTGAAGCGTTCCTTCACGGGGGCCTCCGTGGAGACCAAGCTCTCCGCTACGGCCAGGCTGGAGGCCTGCGCCAGGCGGTTCGATTTGCCCACCACGAAGCTCTCGAAGGTGTAGTTTGGGTTCAGGCTGATCCGGGCCGCGGGAGCGCTGCGCCCCGGCCCTTCCTGCCGCTCCTGTCGCGCCGGTTCCGCCCTGGCCTCCTCCGGCTGCACGCTGGCCTGGAGCCGGAGGCCCCTCACCCCCATCCCCTCCGCCGCCTCGTTGAGCCGGGCCAGAAACTTCTTCGCGATCTGCTCCTTGATGAAGGGGTTTGCCGTGTCCACCACCAGCTCTCCCTCTTCGATGGAGACGGGAGCACAGGTGCTGAACCACAGCGGGACGGTCCCCTCCGGGAGGTCCGCCCGCTTCAGGATCCCCTGCCACAGGTCCGTCAAGTTTCGTTCGTCCTTCTGCTGCAATCCCTTTCACCCCTGTGTCTTGAAGCCTGTCCCTGCCGCCCGTCCGCGGGCTGTGGGTCCCGCCGCGATGGGGATGCGGACAGGCGCCGGCCCCGGTTCCCGGACCTCCCGAAGGTCGCAGGGTTGTCCACATCGACGGCTCTTATGTAAGGCATTTCTCAGGCCAATTTGAGCTAATTATACACTTATCCACAGGAAAGTTATGCAAAACCTGTGGATAACTCGCCGTCTCGCCCCGCTTTCGAGGGGCAGCGCGAACGGACGAGGGTGGAGTAGATAAGTTCCCCCGTCGCGGATGCTCTGCGGCGAAGTTTAATGATATCATGAACGATGTGGATGGACGGTGGACGAAGAACGCCGTCTGTGGAGAGGTCCTGTCCGGGACCTCCCGCCGGGGCGCCATCCGCCCTTTCGTTGCAGGTGGCTCGAGGGAGAGGGCGGTGGGAAGCCTGTGGGAGTGAAGGAGGTCTTTTCGATGTCGATCTATCTGAACAACGCCGCCACCACCTGGCCGAAGCCCGCCCCCGTCGGCGAGGCCATGGCCGCCTTTCTGGCCCGCGGCGGGGCGAACCTGGCCCGGGGCACCTCCTCCGCCCGGGACATGGAGACGCTGAACTCCGTTCTGGACTGCCGCATCCGGGTCGCGTCCCTGCTCGGCGGCTGGGAGGACGCCGACCCCCGGTACGTCACCTTCTGCGCCAACGTGACCGAAGCGCTGAACTTCGTCCTGCGGGGCTTCCTGCGGCCGGGGATGAAGGTCGTCACCTCCTCCATGGAGCACAACGCCGTCATGCGGCCCCTGAGGGCTCTCGAGGAGCGGGGTGTCCTGCTGACGCTCCTGCCCTCGGACCGCGAGGGGCTGCTGGACCCGGAGGACCTGCGGCGGCTCCTGAGGACGGAGCGGTTCGACCTGATGGTGATGGCCCACGCCAGCAACGTTTGCGGGACGATTCAGCCCCTGGATGAGGTGGCGGCGATCTGCCGTGAGGTGGAGCTGCCATTGGTGGTGGACACGGCTCAGACGGCGGGGGTGCTGCCCCTGAATGCGGCGAAGCTGGGGCTCGCTGCGCTGTGCTTCACGGGGCATAAGGGGCTGATGGGCCCCCAGGGCATCGGCGGCGTGGTGTGGAGGCCGGACTTCGCCCGGAGGGTGGAGCCCATCGTCACGGGGGGCACGGGGAGCTACTCGCACCTGGAGACTCAGCCGGAGGAGCTGCCGGACCGCTTCGAGTCCGGGACCCCCAACCTGCCCGGCATCGCGGGGCTCCACGCCGCGCTGAGGTGGCTCGAGGCGGAGGGCGTCCAGACCGTCGAGGCCCGCGAGCGGGAGCTGGGGCGGCGCTTCCTGGAGCGCCTCTCGAAGCAGGAGGGCGTCCTGCTCAGCGGAAAGCAGGGCATGGAGGGGCGGCTTCCCGTCTTCTCGATCAACGTCCGGGGGGTGGACAACGGGGTCCTGGCGGACGAGCTGTCCCGCAGGGGGTTCGAGACCCGTCCGGGGCTGCACTGCGCGCCGGAGGCCCACCGGTCCCTCGGCACGTTTCCCCAGGGGAGCCTGAGGGTCTCGCCGGGGTACTTCAACGCGCCTCAGGACGTTGACGACTTCTTCGGCGCGCTGTCGGAAGCGGTGAAGGCGCTTGGGGGGATCAGGGCGCATGTACCTGCGTGAGCTGACGGTCCTGCCGTCCGACGCCTCCTGCCGCGGGCGGCTGAAGCTCCACAGCCTGCTGGACTACCTTCAGGACACGGCGAGCCTGGCGGTGAGGGAGCTGGAGGGGACCTCCTCGGAGCTCCTCGCACGGGGCTACGCCTGGGTGCTGCTGCGCTACCAGGTGGAGGTCCTGGCGCCGCTCCCGGCCCTGGACGAGCGCTTCGTGGTGGGGACCTTCCACGACGTGGAGCACGGCTACAACACCCTCCGGGTCTTCAACGTGGACCGGCCGGACGGGACGCCTCTGGCCTGGGCCAAGACCTCCTGGCTCCTGCTGGACCTGGCGTCGGGACGGCCCGTGCGCCCGAAGGCCCACCTGCCCAGGATCGACGAGCGCTACACGGGCCCCATCGACCCGGACTTTCCCGACGTCCCGACCCCCGAACCGGACGCGCCCTGCACCGAAGTCCCCTGGCCCATCCGCTTTCACGACCTGGACGTCAACGCCCACGTGAACAACGCGGCCTACTTCGAGTGGATCTTCGAGGCCACGCCCATCGACCCGATGGAGTTCGAGCCCAGGGGGATTTCGGCGTCCTTCCGGTCCGGGATCCGCTGGGGCGGCCGGCCCCGCATCCACATCGCGTCCCTGCCGGAGCGGGGAAGGGCGCGGTCCTTCGCCTACCGCATCACGGACGACGGGCGTCCCGGCGAGAAGCCCATGACCCTGTTCTCCTGCAGCTGGGAGCCCTGTCGATCATGAACATCGTCATCGTCGGGGCGGGCGAGGTGGGGCGCAGCATCGCGGCCACCCTGTCCGGGGACGGACACAACGTCAACCTGGTGGAGCAGGACGCGGAGAGGGCCAAGCGCGCGGAGGACGAGCTGGACGTGCGCGTGATCCGGGGCAACGGGGCCAGGCCCCAGGTGCTGTGGGACGCGGGCGTTCGGGAGGAGGACTGCGCCGCGGACATCCTGGTGGCCTGCACGGACCGGGACGAGGTGAACATGCTATCCTGCTGGATCGCCCACAGCGCCGGGGTGCGGCACGTCATCGCCAGGGCGCGGGGGCTCGAGTTCACGGACTCCCCCACCTGGGGGCAGAAGCTCGGCATCGACATGATGATCTCGCCCGAACGGTCCGTGGCGCGGGAGATCCTGGAGCTCCTGACGGTGAGCTCTGCCACCCGCACGGCGGAGCTCCTGAACGGACAGGCGGCCATCTACGCCTTTCGCGTCGCGGAGGACTCCCCGCTGGTGGGGAAGTCCCTGAAGGACATCCGCATCGACTACAAGGACCTCGTCGCCATCGTGGTGTGCGTGGAGCGCCCCGACGGGGAGAGCTTCGTCCCCGACGGCGACACGGTGCTGGCCGCTCAGGACCTGTGCTACGTGGTCTCCTACAAGGAGACGGTCTACATGCTGGAGGAGCTCTTTCAGCGAAAGAACTCCCGGCCCCTGCGCCGGGTCTTCATCGTCGGGGGCGGAAAGATCGGGTGCCAGCTGATCCAGAGGATCCAGGAGGCCTACCGGCACGCGGAGATCCGCCTCCTGGACGTCAACGAGGAGCGCTGCAGGAGGCTGTCCAACGAGCTGGGGGACAGGAACACCCTGTTCCTCCACGAGGACGGCATCCAGAGGGAAGTCCTGCAGGAGGAGGGCATCGAGGAGGCGGACGGGTACGTCTGCGTCACGGACTCCGACGAGGTGAACCTGGTCTACGCCGCCATGGCGAAGGCCATGGGCGTCCGCAAGAGCATCGCGGTGGTGCGCCGCCGCCTCTACCGCGACATGCCGAAGTACATGCCCGTCGACGCCGTGGTGGACCTGAACGAGGCGCTGTCCTCCACGATCCTCCGTACGATCCGCTACCCCGGCCACGCCAGGGCCCTCTCCATCATCGAGAAGATCGACGCGGAGATGCTGGAGGTGGTGCTGCCGGCGAAGCACAGCCGGGCGGGGATCCCCCTGTCGGACCTGGGGCTGCCCAAGGGCGTCCTGGTGGCGCTCCTCGGCAGGGGAAACCGGGTCTTCGTCCCCATGGGGTCGACGAAGCTGGAACCCGGCGACCACCTCATCCTCTTCGCCTCGACGGCCCTGATGCGCGAGGCCGTGGAGCTCTTCAGCGAGGCGCAGCCGTGACGCGCGCGCCGGCGGGAGGGCTTCACCGATGAAGGTGGGGATCGTCCTCCGCGTTCTCTCCTTCATCTGCGCGATCGTCTCCCTGTTCATGCTCCCCCCGTTCCTCCTGGCCCTCCTGGACGGCACGGGGGATGCGGCCGCCTTCGCCGTCTCCCTCGGCACCGGAATCCTGTTGAGCCTGGGCCTCTTCCTGGCCGGCCGGCGCTGGCGGCCCGGTCCGCTTGGGGACAGCCTGGGCATCCGCGAGGCCGTGGGCGTCGTGGGCTTCGCCTGGGTGATCGCCTCGGCGGTCGGGGCGCTGCCCTACTGGCAGTTCGGCGCGGCGCCCCGCTACGTCGACGCCTTCTTCGAGACCATGTCGGGCTTCACCACCACGGGGGCTACGGTGCTGGCCGACGTTGAGGCCCTCCCCAGGGGCATCCTGCTCTGGCGGGGGCTGACCCACTGGCTTGGGGGCATGGGGATCATCGTCCTGAGCCTCGCGATCCTGCCCTTTCTGGGCGTGGGGGGCATGGAGCTCTACAAGGCGGAGGTGCCCGGCCCCACGCCGGAGAAGCTGACCCCGCGCCTCCACGAGACGGCCCTGCGCCTGTGGGAGGTCTACCTCGCGCTGACGGTCGCCGAAACCCTCCTGCTGACGCTGGGGGGCATGAGCCTCTTCGAGGCGGTGGTCCACTCCTTCGCCACCATCGCCACGGGAGGCTTCTCCACGCGGAACGCCTCGATCGCCGCCTTCCACAGCCCCTATATCGAGTGGGTGATCACCGCCTTCATGTTCGCCTCGGGCGTCAACTTCTCGCTCTACTTCCTGCTCTTCGCGAGGCGCGTGCGGGCGGTCCTGGGCGACGAGGAGCTGCGCTGGTACGCCGCCATCGTCGCGGCCTCCGCCTTGGCCATCGCCCTCTGCCTCCTCCGCCGCGGCTTCTCCGGGGTCGAGCCCGCGCTGCGCGCCTCCTTCTTCCACGTGGTGAGCCTGATCACCACCACGGGGTTCGTCACCGAGAACTACGACCTGTGGCCCGAGTTCGCCCGGTTCCTGTTCCTGATCCTGATGGTGGTGGGGGCCTGCGCCGGGTCCACGGGGGGCGGGTGCAAGGTCGTGCGCTTTCTGGTCCTGCGCCGCCAGGTCCAGGCGGAGACCCTGCGCCTGCTGCACCCCAGGGCGACGGTCACGGCGCGGATGAACGGGCGGGCCATCGGCCGCGACGTCATGGATTCCGCCTCGGCCTTCCTGGTCCTCTACCTCCTCATCATGACCTCGGCCACGCTGGCGATCGCCGCCTTCGACCACCCGAAGCTCGACATGGTGTCGGCCTTCTCCGGGGTGGTGGCCTGCCTCAGCAACGTGGGGCCGGGGCTGGGCGCCCTGGGGCCCGTGGAGAACTTCGCCTGGCTGCCCGCCGGCGTCAAGTGGATCCTCTCCTTCTGCATGTTGGCAGGGCGGCTTGAGCTCTTCGCCGTGTTCCTCCTCTTCCTGCCGGGGGCGTGGAGGCGTTGAGGCGCCGGACGGGTGGTGGCCGGGACAGCGAAAATCAGTCAGCGCGCCCTAAGCATTCGGCACGTTTCGGCCCCGCCTGAGGTCTGGTAAAATACCACACTGAGTGTATTCCGACGGAGGGCGCTTTTCCGAACCCCTCCGTTCTGGGCCTGTCGGCCCCTGGCTCCTGTGGAGGGTGAACGTCAGGTGAAGACAACGATGACGCCTTCAAGGGCGTTAAAAGGACTGAAAACTCATGGAGTATGATCCCCATCTGCCGGAAGCGGAGGCCCCGTTCCATACCGGGGAGGCCGCTCCTGAAGGCTCGAAACAGAAAAAGCTGAAGCTGTCGAAGGTCCCCCCTCAGACCGGGAAGGGGGTGCCGGGGGACGGCCGCGTCCCGAAGCGCCTCCAGGCAGCCTCCTTCTTCTGTGGCGCGGCCGTCATGGTGCTGGAGCTCACCGGCTCCCGCCTGGTGGCGCCGTTCCTCGGCACGTCACTGGTCGTCTGGACGGCGCTGATCGGCGTGATGATGACGAGCCTCTGCGCCGGAAACTGGCTGGGCGGCTGCCTGGCGGACCGGCGTCCGGAGGCCCGCCTCCTGGGCCGCATCCTCCTCCTGGCCGCCGCGATCCTGGGGGCGACGGCCTTCGCCAGCAACGCGATCCTCACCGCCCTCCTCCGGCGCTCCTTCAACCTCTACCTGACGTCCGTCGCGGCCGCCCTCGCGATCTTCACCCCGACGACCCTGCTCCTGGGCATGACGTCGCCCTTCATCGCGCGCCTGGCCCTGCGCGACGTGGCCTCGTCGGGCGGCACGGTGGGGCGCCTCTCGGCCCTGAACGCGGCGGGGAGCATCCTGGGGACCTTCCTGGGCGGCTTCGTCCTGATCTCCCTCCTTCCCTCCGGGGTCATCCTGATGGGGCTCGCCAGCGCCCTTGCAGCGCTCTCCATGCTGCTCTACGCCGCCTCCTGGCGGGGTGTCCTCCTGACGGCGGCCTGTCTCAGCTGCGGCGCCTGGGCCTCCAGGGTGTACGGGCTGCCCATGACGCCCGTGGGCGTCCAGATCGACACGGCCTACAACCACATCTCCATCGTGGAGAGCCTCATGCTGCGCAACAACAACCGGCGCGTCCGCATCATGATGACGGACCCGGACGGGGCGCAGTCCCTGATGTACCCGGACAGCCCCGCGGAGCTGGTGAGCGACTACACGAAGTTCTACGACCTGGCCTTCCACTACAAGCCGGACGCGAAGCGGATTTTGATGCTGGGCGGGGGCGGCTACTGCGTGCCGCGCCACGTCCTGGCGGAGCGAAACGTCTCCATCGACGTGGTGGAGCTGGACCCCGGCGTGACGGAGGCGGCACGGCGCTACTTCGACCTGCAGGACAGCCCGAACCTCAGGATATTCCACGAGGACGCCCGCGCCTTCCTGAACCGCATGGCGCAGGACCTGGAGCGGCACGGGACCTACGACGCGGTCTTTATGGACGTCTTCGGCTCCTGGTACTCCATCCCCTTCCACATGACCACCGTGGAGGCTGCGGAGCGGATCCGCGCCCTGATGGCGCCGGACGGCGTCCTCATCACCAACGTCATCGCCGCGCTGTCGGGCCGGCGCAGCGGCGTGTTCCAGGGGATCTACGCCGCCTTCTCCCAGGCCTTCCCCCGGATGTTGATCTTCCCGGCCTCCGCTCCGGAGCCGGAGAGCGCGGAGGCGCTGCAGAACCTCATGCTGATGGGCCTCTGTTCGAACGACCCCCCGGTCCCTCCGGTCCCCGATGCGCGCGTCCTGCCCCTTTTGGCCCACCAGTGGCTGGACCCCTTCGTCCCGGAGATCCCCGCCTTCACCGACGCCTTCGCCCCGGTGGAGCGCTACGCGCTGGCGCAGTAGGCGTGCGGACCGGCGGTCCTGCCCGCAGCGGGATCGCTCCCCTTACGCGCCTTGATCGCTCTGGATTTGAATTTCGTTTGGAAGGAAGGTCGTGTTCTCCTTGACGAATTCTCCGATGAAGTCCTCCCGCAGGACGAGCCAGGCGAAGACCGGCCCGGTCGCGGCCAGGAGGCCGATGCCCCTCGTCCCCTCGCCGATCCTGGTTCCGCTCTGGATCGTGGCCCTGGTCCTGCCCAACCTGGTCTACTCCGGCGTACGGTTCGCCGACACGCTGCACATCATGAAGTGGTCCGTGGCAGGGTTCCCTGTCGCTCTTGCCCTCCTGACGGCGGGCTGGCGCCTCGTCCGAAACGGCGGGGACCGCCTGACGCTGAGGGTGGACCTCTTCGGGTCGATCTGGGCCCTGATGCTGGTTTACTGCGCCCTCATGCCGCTCTGGACCCCCATCTCCTCCGCGACGGGGATGCTGCACGAGCTCATCTGCCTGGCGGCGGTGTGGGCCTTCTACGTGCTGAGCGTCGATTCCTTCCCCAACGGGAGCCTCCGGCCGATCCTGTGGCTGGCCAACGTCAACGGGGCGATCAACGTCCTGTTCGCGGAGCTGCAGATCCGGGGGTTGAACGGGCTGGAATTCCTTGAGGGGACACCCCTGTCGGGCCTGCAGTCCCTGAGCTCCGTCATCCTGCCGACGCCGGGCAACTACATCGGGAACACCGCCCAGCAGAACATGTTCGGCCTCTGGATGGCCGTCTGCGTCATGAGTTCCGTCTACCTGTTCATCGCCTACGCCGTGGACGAGGAGGGCCGGAGAAGGCCCCTGTGGCTGACGGTCCTGAACCTGCTCCTGATGGGCGTCAACGTCTGGGGCCTCTGGAACAGCACCAGCCGCTCCGGGATATTCTCGCTGTTCGCCGGGCTCCTCGTGCTGGGCCTCGTGACCGTGGCCCGATTCGGCCGGGCCTACGCCCTGCGCCTCGGACTGGCACTCTTGCTCTTTGTCGCCGTGCTGGGCGGCTCCATGTCGGTCAACCGCGCGCGGAGCAGCGACCTCATCGCCAAGACGGGGGACATGGTCCAGAACGCCTGGACCGTCGGCGGCCGCATCGGCATCTGGACCACCTCGAAGGCCATGTTCCGGGAGCACCCGGGGGGCGTGGGCATCGGGCAGTTCAAGTGGCACTACCTGGAGGCCCAGCGGGAGGCCTTCAAGACCAACCACGAGCCCTGGTACCAGTGGCAGTACACCCACTGGGCCCACAACGAGTTCCTGCAGTGGTTCTGCGAGGCGGGCGTCCTGGGGGGCGTGCTGCTCCTCGCGATGTTCGGCCTGTGGGGCGCTGCCGTCCTGGCGCACCTCCTGCGGGGCCGACACCTGCCCCGTGAGGCCATCTGGGCCTGCGCTCTCGTCACCCTCATCGCTTTCAACGCCCTCTGGACCCGCCCCTTCCACCGGATCGAGAACATCCTGTGGATGGCGCTGGCCTTCGCCATCACGAACCGGGAGGTCCTGACGGGGAGGCTGGGCTGGTCCGCGGCCATGGCGAAGCGGGCGGCGCAGCTGACGGGCGCCCTCTTCTTCGCCGCCGCTGTCACCGGGTCGGCCTACCTCCTGAGCGGCATCGAGGGGAACCTCCTGCTGCGGAGGGCGCTCAACACCTCCAACGCCGTCCTGCAGCGAGGCTGGCTGGAGAGGGCCGCCGCCCACCCCATCGTCCGGGAGGACGCCATCAAGAACCTGGGCTACCACTACCTCCAGGTGGGGGACCAGGCGGGTGACTTCGACGCCCTGAGCCGCGGCTTCAGCCTTCTGCTGGGCCACTTCCGCCGCGAGCCCCACTCCGAGGATATGAGCAAACTCCTGCATTGGGCCCAGCGCTTTCAGGCCCAGGACGTGCTGAAGGAGCTGGCGAGCTACCTCAAGCCGGGGACCTTCCAGCTGATGCCCCAGCCGGACGTGACGGACCGCCTGGGCCGCTCCGTCGACGCCCTGGTCCTGGTGCCGCTCCAGCCGTCGGGCGGGATGACCTTTGAGGGGGCCGAATCGCGCCGGTCCATGGACGCCACGGCCTCCGAGTGACGGAACGCTCCATGCGCCGAACCGGCTTCACGCTCATCGAGGTCATGATCGCGGTGATGCTGACGGGGATGGTGACGGCCCTGGCCCTTGCGCCCGTCGTCGTCACGGTTCGGCGCGTCGTGGAGCTTCAGCAGGACTACTCCGACGCCTCCGCCCTCTCCCGCGCGCTGGCCTTCATCGGGCGTGACGCCGCGGCTGCGCTGCGGGCGGCTCCCGTCCCGGTCATCGTGAAGGACGGCAGGGTGCTGGGAGGGGGGGACGACGACGTCCTGATCGTGATGAGCGCCTCTCCCGCGAGGCAGGACGTGGCGGCGGGCAGCCTGGTCTACCGGGTCGAGAGGGGCAGCCCGATGCGCCCGGACCTCCTGCCGGGGCTCTACCGCTGGGTGCTGTCGGGGAAGCTCCCGACCGAGGTGGACCCCGACAAGCTGAAGGGCGAGGAGGGGCAGCTCGTCCTTCCGGGGGTGACGAGCTTCCGCGTCGAGGTCCCCGCGGAGGGGGGGGAACGCCGCAGGGAGTACAGGGGCCCCCTCCCTGCCGGGCTCTTCATCGCCCTGACGCGGGGGACGGGGAAGGAGGAGGAGAGCGTTGAGGACTTCGCCGTGTTCCCGTAGGCGGCGCGGCTTCGTGCTGGTGTCCGTGCTGATGCTGGGCACGCTTTTGATCGCCTGTGCCACGGCCTTCGCCTGGTTCGTTCGCCTCCAGGTGCGCAGCGTCCTCCAGGAGCGGACGGCCCTGACGAATCGCAGCATGGCTCAGGTGCTCGCGGACTCCGTCATCAGCGCCATCGCCAAGGTCAGCGGCCAGATGGACGCCGACAGCCCCCGCCAGCAGTGGTTCAAGCCGTTCCTCTTCCCGGCCGACGGGCTGGGGCTGTGGGCTGTGCAGGTGAGGCCGCTGGACGACAAATTCCCCATCCGCAAGCTCTTCCTGCCGGACGGCAACACCGTGAGGCAGGAGCTGCGGGGCCCGTGGGAGGACCTGTGGGACGCGCTGGGGCATCGGGAGCTGGCCACGCCGATGCTGGACTTTTTGGATCGGAACGACAGGGGGCGGGTCGGCGGCGTCGAGCGGAAGGAGTTCATCAACCGACCGCCCCTGGACCTCTCGGAGCTCCTGCTGATGAAGGAGCTCACGCCGGAGGTCCTGCGGGGCGGGAACGGCAGGCCGGGCCTGAGCGACTTCTGCACGCTCTGGAGCGACGGGAAGGTCAACCTCAACTCGGCCCCCCTCCCCGTCCTGCGCCTCCTGCCGGGGCTCGACGGCGGACAGGCGGAGCGGGTCGAGGCCTACCGGAGGGAGCACGTCCTGAGGAGCCTTCAAGACGTGCAGTCCATTCCAGGGCTCACGGCCCGGACGGCCACGCGGCTGACGAACCTCGCCGCCTTCAAGAGCCGCTACTTCGCCCTGCGCGTCGAGTTCATCGACGAGTCGCCGGGAGGGACCTCGTTCAACATCATCTTTGACCGGACGGAGAAGAAGGTCGTCCGCTGGGAGGAGTCATGAGAGTGCGTTCGCTTTTCAAGAGAGGGGCCGTTTCCGAGTCCGTCACGTTCCGGCGTCTGGCTGGCGGGGAGCTGCTGCCGCTGTCCTCCGCGTCGGGGGCGCGTCGGGGCGCCCTGGAGGTGACGCTGGTCCCCATGCGATCCCTGGCCCTGGCCCCCTTCTCCTTCCCCTTCGCCAACCTCGCCAAGGTACGGGAGGCGCTTCGGCTTCAGGTCGCGCCCTATGCCGCGGCCGGGGAGATCGAGTTGTTCCCCGTCGTCATGGAGCGGGCCGGCCGGGGGGTGTCGGGGTCGGTGTGGTACCTCTCGCCCTCGGAGCTGAACCTCCCCCTTGACGGGGGCCGGTCGCTGGTCTGGCCCGCGCCGCTGCCCCTGGCCGCGCGGGTGCAGGGGACCGGGGTCGCCCTGTGGGCGGACGAGGAGAACCTCTGCTCGATCCTGTGGCAGGACTGGAGGCCGGCCCTCACCCGCTGGACGTCACGGGACCGGTCCTCCCCGGAGGCGGAGCTGGCCTGGTTCGACCGCTGCTGCGCCGCCCGAAAGCTGGAGAGGGGCGCGTCCTTCGTCCTCGACGCGCGGGACCCCGGAGCCGCCGCGGCGCTGGAGGAGTCCGCGCGGGAGAGCCTGCTCCACTGTCCCTGGCTCCGGACGCTCAACCTCTCCCGCAGGGCGCTGGAGGGGGCCATGGGCCTCGAACGGGACGTCCGGCTCATGAGCCGGGCCGCCTGCTGGGTCCTCCTGATGGGGGTCCTGGTGCTGGCGGGGAGCGTCCTGCGCTGGCGGCAGGCCCTGTCCCAGGTCGAGGGGGCCCGCCGGAGGGGCGAGGACCTGTACCGACAGACCTTCGACCCGACGCACACGGGGCGCATCTCGAACCCCGTCGCCCTGGCGCGGGACCGGATCGCGGAGCTTCAGGGCGGAACGGAGGGGCGCGAGCTGGGGAGCGTGCTGGCGGACCTGGGCGCCGTCTTCGCGGAGAACCCCAGCATGGACGTCAAGGTGGACGTCCTGCGCTATAATGCGGAGGGACTGGACTGCACGGGATCGGCCCCGGACATGAGCACGGTGCTGGCCTTCCGCAAGGCCTGGGAGGGTCGGGCCGCGCTGTCGCAGCTGGACAACACGCAGAGCGTATCGGGCGTGGGGTATCGCTTTGACCTCCGCGTCCGCTGGCAGCCTCTGGGAGGCGGGGAATGACGATGAACTTTGACGGGACGATCAACAACGCGAGGGCCGTCCTTCGGGGCGAGGCGCCGGGGTCGGTGCGCTTTTTAGCCGTTGCCCTCCTGGCGCTGGGGGTCTGGGCGGCGGTGAGCTGGGTGTCGGGCTGGACCGCCGAGGCCGCGGTCGCGCTGGCGACCCAGGAGGAGCGTTTGCGCACCCTCTCCATGCTGGCGGAGGAGTACCGCCGCATGGCGCCCGCCGGAGGGGCGGGCGCGTCGGAGGGAAGCGTGGACGTCCCCACGGTGTTCGCCCAGGTCTCCGAGCGGATGGAGCTGGGCAGCCGGGTGAACCGCATCTCGCCGGACGGAAGGAACCAGTCCGTGGAGATCAACCGGCTCCACGCGGAGGAGCTGGTGGAGCTGAACCGACAGCTGGCCGTGCGGGGCGTGCACTTCCTCTCTGCGGAGGTGCGGGTGCTGCCCGCGGGGGACAAGCAGCTCCTGTCGGTCTCCGCGATCATCGGCCCCGTCAAGGGGGACGCCGGGCGATGAGGCGCCTGGCGACGCGCCTCCTGAAGGCGCTTCTGTTCCTGGTCGCCTTCGTGGCCGCGCTCTGGGCCTTCCTGCCCTGGCGCGAGGCGGGCGTGGCCTCCCTGACCCTGGCGGGGGACGCGCTGGAGCGGCACGGCATGAGGCTGGCCTTCTCGGACGTGGAGGCGGCGGAAGGGGGCTTTACGGTCAACGGCCTCTCCGTGAGCGGCTTCACGACCTTCTCCTTCAGGTCCCTCACCCTGCGCCCTCAGCTGATGGCGAGCCTGCTGAGCCTGGCGCCGGTCTGCGAGGCGGACTTCACCGGGGGCGAGATGACGATGGGTCAGGCGATGAACTTCGGGGACGGCGGCTTCCTGCTGACGGCGGGCCGGGACGGGGTGCTGCTGGAGCGGCTGCGCGCGGACGGGGACTTCGCGGTGTCGGGCTTCGTGGCGGTGGACCCCGCCCGCATGAAAATATCGAGGGCCGAGGCCGCGATCTCCGTGCCGCAGTCCTTCGAGGGCAACATGGAGACGCTGCAGGGCTTTCTGCCCCTGGTTCGCGAGGGGGGCGGCTGGGTCCTGCGCCGCGCTCCGTCGGAAGGGGGCGCGGGACAATGAGGGGCGAGCTGGTGTCCTCCCTCAGGGGGAGGCTCTCCCGGCTCCGGGGGCGGGCGCGCCGGGAGGCGGCCGTCCCGCGCAGTGCTGAGGGCGGGCGCGTCTACTCGGCGTGGCTCTGGCTCCTGCCCGTCCTGATGGGGCTGACGCTGGGCTGGTTCGCCGACGCCTGCCTCGAGGCGCTGCTGGGGCGCTTCGGCACGGAGCGCGCCGTGGGCCGGTCCGCCCTGCCGGCGGAGGCGGAGCGGGCGTCCTCCGTCGGCGCCGGCATGGAGGAGTTCCTGACGGCCAACCCCTTCCGCGTCTCGCCGATGGAGGTGAGCCTCCCGACGGCCCGGAGCGCGGACGTCGAGGTCACCGGCTCCCTGGCGACGGCCGTGCTGCGGGGGACCCTGCCGGATGTGGGGGCCTGGATCGAGGACAAGGGGAAGGTGCGCCTGGTGCTGATGGGGACGAGCTTTGACGTCTACACGCTGGCGAAGGTCACCTACCGGGAGGCCGTCTTCGTCAAGGAGGACGAGGTGGTAGTGCGGGAGCTCCGCTACAGCGAGCCCGGTTCGGAACGGGGCGCGTTCTCGGCTCCCATGGCGGAGGCCCGGCCCGTGGGCGTCCCGGAGGGTAGCGTGACGCCCGCCAGGCCGGGGGAGCAGGACGGCGAGGTTCCAAGCGAACTCGTGACCAGCCTGGTGCAGAACCCCTTCGACGAATTGAAGAAGATCCGCCTGCGCCCCAACGACGGAGGGAACGGCCTCGAAATCCAGTGGATCCAGGACGACAGCATCCTGAAGCAGCTGGGCGTGCAGAAGGGCGACGTCATCAAGTCCGTCAACGGGATCCCCTTCACGAACATGGCGGATATCGCGAACTCCATCAACTCCCTGATGAACAGCGAGCGCTTCGACGTGGAGGTGGACCGGGAGGGCAAGCCCACCGCACTGCGGTACGTGGTGCATTGAGCGTGAGCGGCATGTCCGGCGCCCGGCGCGGCTTCACCCTGATGGAGGTCCTGGTGGCGGTGGCCATCGTGGGGATGGTGGTCGCCGGCGGGTTTCGCCTCATCACCATGTCGCTGCGGTCGCTCTCCGAGATCGCGGCGGAGCGGGCGCTGACTGCGGCGGCGCAGAGGATATGGCTGCGCTTCCGCACGGAGAGGGACATGCCCGACAGCGGCAGGGAGGAGGACGTGGAGTGGCGCACGGAGATCGACTCCGTGCCCATCGAGGACCTGGAGCTGCCCTTCAGGCGGGTGACGGTGAGCATGGGGAAGCGCTCGATGGTCATCTACCTGCCTGAGGCCTCCCGGTAGGGGCCCGTCGTGGATAGAGCTCCCGGTACGAACCGGGTTTTGCCTGGAGTCAGCAGTGTGTAAGGGGGAAGTGCCTTGAAGAGAGTTTACGGGGTGTTTTTGTGGGGCGTGCTTGCGCTGTCCCTCGGCGTCCTTGTCGCGGGGGGAGCCCTTGCGGCGGAGGCGCCGGCCGAAGCGCCGGCGGGGCAGACCCTGCCCGCCGACGAGGAGAGGGAGGTGGTGGCGGCCGCCCAGGCCATGCGCCGCTCCGGGCTGGTGCAGTTCAACTTCAAGGACATGGACCTCGTGAAGTTCATCCGGTTCATGTCCGAGCTCCTGCAGGACAACATCATCGTTCCCCCGAACGTCAACGCGAAGATCACCATCATCTCGCCCAAGCCCTCCTCCCTCGCGGAGGCGCGGCAGATCATGATCGCCACGCTCCAGATCTACAACTTCTCCCTGCGGGACATGGGGAACTTCTCCATCGTGCAGCAGGGCGGCGTCAGCTCCTCGCCGACCGTGGACCGCGGGCGCAGGGGCCCCGACTATGGCAGCGAGACCATGACCTACATCTTCCCGCTGGACTACGTGACGGTGGACTCCGTGGTCCCGGCGCTCCAGCAGGCCTTCGGACAGACCCTCATCGCGCTGCCCGTGGGCAACGGGCGCGACGTGCTGCTCCAGGGGCAGGCGACGGACGTCAACAAGGGCGCGGACCTCCTGCGGAAGCTGGATACGCCCCAGAGCGCGCGGGTGACGCGGGCTTTCCTCCTGAAGCACGCGGACGCGACGACGGTGGCGGCGCAGCTGAACGCCATCGCCCAGACGGGGGGCCCGATGCAGGGGCTCAGCGCCGTCGCGGACCCCGCGAGCCGCAAGGTGGTGGTGGTGGGAGACCGGGGGAACATCGACCAGGCCGCCAGGATCGTGAAGGAGCTGGACGTGGACTCCAAGGTGGGGGACTTCCACGTCTACAAGCTGAAGAACATCGACGCCACGGCGGCGTCCGAGCAGCTGAGCAAGGTGCTGGCGGCGTCCTCCCTGCTGCAGCCGAACCAGGAGGGCAAGTACCCCGCCACGGTGGTGCCGGACCTCACCACCAACAGCCTGATCTTCGCGGCCACCCAGAAGCAGTACGAGGCCCTGACGGGGGTGCTGGACGCCATCGACGTCCAGGCCAAGCAGGTGCTGCTGCGCGGCTTCATCGCGGAGATCAACGTCACGAACCTGGACCGGGCCGGCGTGGACTGGAACATCCTGGGCGGCCAGATCTGGGACAACATCATGCTGGGCGGCATGGGCCAGCTGGGCGAGGGGTCCGTCCCCTCCCAATTCGCGCAGTGGTTCAGCGAGCTCTCGAAGAAGGAGGAGCTGGTGGAGCGCAACGGCTCCACCTACTCCGTGAAGAACTACAAGCCCCTCGCGCTGATCTACGCTTCCATCGAGATGTTGAAGAAGTACGACGCCGTCAACGTCCTCTCCGTGCCGCGCCTGATGTGTACGGACAACAAGGAGAGCTCCTTCCAGGTGGGGCAGGTGATCCCCGTCCTGAAGGCCAGCACCTCGGAGCTGTCGAACCCCAACGCCACCCAGCAGAGCTACGACTACAAGGACACGGGCCTGACGCTCACCGTGACGCCCCACATCCGAAGCGGCAACGTGGTGGCGCTCGACATCAAGCAGACGACGGAGGACGTGCTGACGGCCACGGGGTCCGTGACGCCCGTGACGGCCAAGCGGGAGGTGCACACCTCGGTGGTGGTGGCGAACGGGGAGACCGTGATCCTGGGGGGCATGATCAAGGAGACGGAGCGGGCCCTCAGACGGCGCGTGCCGGGCCTGTCCTACATCCCCCTGATCGGCAGCCTGTTCCAGAAGGTCTCGAAGGAGAAGGAGAAGGTGGACTTCGTCATCTTCCTGACGCCCCAGATCATCTCGAACCCAGAGGAGATGCGGGGCGCGACGCTCCGGGCCTCCGGCCTCACGGGTGCCTTTGCCTCCGCCGACGTCATCGGCGGGAACGCGGATATCTTCCCGTCCGGCGCGCGGCCTTCGCTGACGAGCATGGACATGAACCCCATCGAGCGCGAGGTCGATCGCCGCTTCCAGGAGCTCTATCACGAGAGCGTCCGAAAGAGCAGGAGGCAGTAGCGATGTCCGAACGCCTGAGGAGCGTGGACGTCCGGGCCCTGGGAGAGGACCCGGAGGCGGCCGCCCTCCCCGCCGACGGAAGCGCGCCCCTGCCGCCCCTGCCGGACGCAAAGGAGGTTTCCGAGCTCCTGCCGGAGGGGATGGGCCTCGACGTGCTGCGCCAGGGCGGTGTGGTCCCCCTGCGCATCGACAGTGGCGTGCTGATCGTGGGGGCGTCGTCCCTGGACGCCTGGCCCAGGGCCCAGGTGCTGGGCACGGCCCTGGGGTGTCCCGTGGAGGTCGAGCTGCGCACGGAGTCGGAGGTGAGCGAGCTCCTGCGCAAGCTCTACGACCTTCGCAGCGTGGCCGCGGACGAGGCGGCGCGGAAGATGGAGGGCATCGACGACATCGAGGACCTGAGCCGGGAGGACGTGCTGAGCGACTCGGTGGACGTGCCGGTCATCCGCCTGGTGAACGGCCTCTTCGTGGACGCGCTGCGCCAGCGCGCCACGGACATCCACGTGGAGCCCTACGAGGACGACGTCCTGATCCGCTTTCGCATCGACGGCGTGCTGCAGGACCGCCTGCGCCTGCCGCGCACGCACCAGGCCCCGCTGACGAGCCGCATCAAGGTCATGGCCAAGATGGACATCGCGGAGCACATGACGCCCCAGGACGGCCGGATCGGCATCACCCTGGGGGACAGGGCGGTGGACGTCCGGGTGGGGCTCGTGCCGACGCAGTACGGCGAGCGGCTGGCCATGCGCCTTCTGGACAAGGGACACGGGCTCCTGACGCTGGAGGACCTGGGCATGGAGAGGGATGAGCGCGAGACGATGGAGGCCTTGATCCACCGCCCCCACGGCATGATCCTCTTCACCGGTCCCACGGGGTCGGGGAAGTCCACGAGCCTCTACGCGATCCTCCAGGCGCTGGCCCGGCCCGAGGTGAACATCATCACGGTGGAGGACCCCGTGGAGTACGCTCTGCCGGGAGTGGCGCAGATTCAGGTGAACGAGAAGGCCGGCGTGACCTTCGCCTCCGCCCTGCGCTCCATCCTGCGGCAGGACCCGGACATCGTGATGATCGGGGAGATGCGCGACTTCGAGACGGCCCACATCGGCGTCCAGGCCTCCCTGACGGGGCACCTGGTGCTCTCGACCCTCCACACGAACGACTCCATCGGCGCCGTCATTCGTCTGGTGGACATGGGCATCGAGCCCTACCTGGCGGCCAACTGCATGATCGGGGCGGTGGCCCAGCGCCTGGCGCGCCGCCTCTGTCCGCACTGCATGAGGGAGGTGGCCCCGCCGGCGGCCATGGCCCGTCAAGGGCTGAAGCGGGCGTTTGAGCCCGTGGGCTGCTCCGAGTGCCACAACACGGGCTACAGGGGACGCATCGGCCTCTACGAGCAGTTCGTGGTGGACGAGGCGGTGCAGGAGGCCTTCGTGGCCGGTGCGACGGCCTCCAGGCTGCGGGAGATCGCCAGGGACGGTGGCTTCCGCACGCTGTGGGAGATCGGGCTCTCCGCCGTCGAGGCGGGACGGACCTCGCCGGACGAGCTGATTCGCGTGGCGGGGGAGGAGTGACATGCCCTACTTCACCTATTCGGGTTACGACGCGCGGGGGAAGCAGACCAGGGGGACGGTGGAGGCCTCCTCCTCCATGCAGGCGGTGGAGCGCCTGACGGAGCGCGGCATCGTGGTGGTGGACGTCGCGGCGGCGGAGCGGAAGCGCAGCGGACGCCCGAAGCTCCTGTCCCTCGACGCGCACATCTTCTTCTGTCGCAGCCTGGCGTCCTACCTCAAGTCCGGCCTGCCCCTGGCGGACTCCCTGAGGATCATGGCGAAGCAGGCGCGGGACAGGCACATGGGGCCGGCGCTGGAGAAGCTCCTGGCGGAGGTGGAGGGCGGGCGGAAGTTCCACACGGCCCTGGCCGAGAGCGGCGCCTTCCGCGAGAGCCTGTGGCGCGTGGCGGAGTCCGGCGAGCAGAGCGGCTCCCTCATCTCCGTGCTGGCGGAGGCGGCGGAGCAGTTCAAGCTGGAGGACGGCCTGGTGCGCAAGATCCGCGGGGCGATGACGTACCCCATCGTCATGGCGGTGGTGGGGGTCGGCGTCGTCACCTTCATGCTGACCTATGTGGTGCCGAAGATCTCGTCCCTGTTCGAGGACATGCACCAGACGCTGCCCCTGCCGACCCGCATCCTGATCGGCCTGTCCTCCTTCATCATCGACTGGGGCGTCTGGGTCCTGGCGGGGCTCCTGCTGCTGTTCCTGTGGATGAAGCGGCGCGGGAAGAAGATCGCGATCCCTTTCATGCGGGGCATCAACGAACAGCTGACGCTGGCGCTCGTGACGTCGCACCTCAGCACGCTCCTGCGCTCTGGAATTCCCCTGGTTCAGGCGCTGCGGATGGCCTCCTCGATGGACCCCAGGGCCAGGCGCTGGCTGGACTGTGCGGAGATGGTCAAGGCGGGGCACCGGTTCGACAGGGCCCTGGAGAGGACGGGCTTCCCGGAGGAGATCGTGGCGGTGGTGCGGGTGGGAGAGATGGGCGGCGAGCTGTCCCAGGCGCTCTCGAACGTCTCCGGCCAGTGCCGGGAGATCGCCCAGAGCCGGATGGAGCGCCTCTCGACGCTCATGGAGCCCATGATGGTGCTGCTTTTGGGCGTCTCCGTCGGGTTCATCGTCCTGGCCATACTGACGCCGGTGTTCGACCTGGCGGGCATCGTAAAGTAACTGAAATTGACGTTCCCGTATGCCAATTCGGCGCGGGCGCGCTTTGGGAGGAACGTGAGATGAGCAAGACGAAGTACGGTTTACACATGACCCGTCGGCGCGGCTTCACGCTGATCGAGATCATGGTGGTGGTGGTGATCCTCGGCCTTCTGGCGGCTCTGGTGGTGCCGCGCATCGGCCCCCAGGTGGCGGAGGCCCAGCGCACGATGGCCCGGTCGCAGATCAAGAGCTTCGAGGAGGCCCTTGAGATGTACCGAATGCACAACGGCTTCTACCCCTCCACGCAGCAGGGACTGGACGCGCTGGTGAAGGCGCCCACCATCTCCCCCGTGCCGAAGCACTACGTCGAGGGAGGGTACTTGAAAAAGGTCCCGGACGATCCCTGGGGCAACCCCTACATCTATCGCAACCGAAACGGGCGCATCCAGATCGTCAGCACCGGTCCGGACGGCGAGGAGGGCGGTGAGGGCGAGGGCGCGGACGTCACGAACGATGACTGATTCCCCGCTCTTCGGGGAGGTGCGGCGGCGCGGCTTCACGCTGATCGAGATCATGATCGTGCTCACGATCGTGGGGCTCATGGCCGCCGTCCTGGCGCCGCGCATCTCGTTTTACTACGAGCCCCCCGCGGCGCTGCTGCAGCGCAGCGTGGAGGAGGCGGGGGACCTGGCCCTGTCCGGGGTGTCCATCCGCTTCGTGCTGAGGCCGGAGGAACGCTCCCGGCGCGGCCGAATCGACGTGGAGGCGCTGGTTCGGCGGGCCCCGGACAGCCGGGACCTCGGCGTCTTTCTGGGCACGGCCCGGGCGCGGGAGGGCGTGTTGGCCTGGAGCCCCGTGAAGCTGGCCTACCCGCCGGCGGGCGCCGGTTGGAGCATGGAGCCGGAGGTCGTCTACTTCTACACGGACGGCTCCTGCACGCCGGCCCGAATCTCCTGGGCGGATCCGGGGACGGCGGAGGGCGCAGCGGATCGCTTTCTCCTGACGGTGACGGGCTACTGCGCTCCGGTGCCCCGGCGGGGCCGCTGACGGCCCGGAGCCCGTCGTCAGGCCATTTCCGGGGAGGGCGCCCTTCAAGCCCGACGGCTGCCCTCCCTGCCCTGGGGCTTCACCTCGCGCGCCGGTTGTAATCGCACTTCTGGCACTGCTTGAACAGGGTGTCCGGGTTTTCCGCCCCCTCCCTGGTCAAGACCCCGCTCCACCTGCAGATGCTCTGCAGGATGGGGACGACCGACAGCCCCTTCTCCGTGAGGGAGTACTCCACCCTCGGCGGGATCTCGTCGTAGGACTTGCGCCGGATGATGTCGTCGGCGATCAGCTCCTTCAGGGTCCCGGCCAGCACGGCGTCCTTAATGTTCGCCATCTCGGAGCGAATCTGGCTGTACCGCAGCACCTTCTTCTCGTTCAACACACAGATCACCCTGGACTTCCACTTCCCCCCGAACACCTCGAGCCCGTATTCCAGGGGGCAACGGACGTCCGGGTCCAGCTTCTTCTGGTACATGACGGCCTCTTTTCGTGTGCAAACGGCGGCTTCGTTGAAGAACTTCAGTATATCACGCTCGCTTCGTTATTTGTAGCGGCTATTAAATTTATGAGTCGCTAATAAATTTGCTTATATCTTTGAAGGAAGGAGTGGCGATGCTAAAATAAAGCCGCGATGAGGAACGAGGCAACGGAGCGCAGCGCTGTGCAAGACACGACCCAGTGGAGGCGATACGGATGTTGAACGAAGAGGTAAAGAAGCTGCTGAAGAGCGCCATGTGGGACCTGGCCACCTGCTCTGCCGATGGGCCGAACGTCGTTCCGGTGGCGTTCAAGGACGTGAGCGAAGACGGGAAGCTGGTCGTTGGCGACGTGTTCCTCGACACCACCCTCAAGAACGTCCGGGAGAACGGCAGGATCGCCGTATCGGTTTACGATCCGCAGAGCCTGCAGGGCTACCAGGTCAAGGGAACTGCGGAGTACGTCACGGAGGGGGCCGTCGTGGACACCTTCAAGGCCATGGTCGAAAAGATGTTCAACGGGGCGGCCACCGCCAAGGGCGCTCTCGTCATCACGCCCGCGAAGGTCATCGTGACGACGCCGGGCGCCGAGAACAAGAAGGAGCTCTAACGGACGGTCTCGTCCGGGGGACGAGACGTCGCCCGGACGGGCCGGATTGAAGGAAGGCCGGTACGAGAGGGCCGATGGGGCGCGTCGCCCCATCGGCCCTCTCCCTTTGTTTGTGCTTTGGGGCGCGGGGACCGATCAGGTCAGGGCGCCCGTGTGCTTCGGCTGGAAGATCATACCAATTCGCGTTTAATATGGATTGCCTCCCCTGAAAGGGGAGGTGGTTCGCGTCAGCGAACCGGAGGGGTTCGGCCAGACGACCGGCCTCACGCAAGCCGATCTTTCGGGAGGATTGCGGCGGCCGGTCGGTCGGCTGTGCCGAAACAAGGCAATGGATTGCCTTGTGGAGGCGTTGACGGGGAATGTCAGACAGGCGCGTCTTATGAAAAACACCCCTCCCCTTCGGGGAGCCTTCCGGCTGCCGTTCGCCCTTGCTCACGGGCCGTCACCCAGCCCCTTCAGGGCAGCCCCCCTTGCATAAGCAAACTGCCAGCGAACGCAGTGAGCTGTGCAGGTCGCTTAGGGGCTCCATCAGGGGGGCCTTTCTTGCCTTTTGTCAAGCGACATGCAAAATTGACCCATGGGCGACATCGAAAACTGACCCCCCTTGAGCCCTGTTCATTGTCCTGCGATATCCTGCTCCTTTCGCATTAAGCCCGAACGGCGCTTTTCAAGCAGCCGATAACTGTCCCCCCGAAGCGTCACCACCGTCGAGTGGTGCAGCAGGCGGTCTAAAGTTGCAGTGGCCACGACGTTGTCTCCAAACACGTCCCCCCATTCCGATACGCTCCGGTTACTCGTCAGAAGAAGGCTGCCCCTCTCGTATCTCCTGGACACAAGCTGAAAAAACAGGTGCGCGCTTTCGCGCTCAAGGGGAAGGTAACCCAGCTCGTCTACTATCAGCAGCTTCGGCTTGCTGAAAAAGGACAACCGCTCCTCAAGACGAAGCTCATTCTTGCTCTTGCTCAGACTCGCCAGCAAGGCAACCGCCGTGGTGAACAGAACCGAGTAGCCCCGCTCTATCGACGCTCTGCCCAGAGCTATAGCCAGATGCGTTTTACCCACTCCGGGCGGTCCCAGAAAAAGCAAACTGTCCCCATTCGCCACCCACCGACAGTGACTCAGCTCCTCAAGCTGACGACGGTCCGCTGAACTCGATCCCCAATCGAAACCATCAAGCGTCCTCACACACGGGAAGTGGGCGATCCTCAGCCCCATCTGGATTCGACGGATGTCCTTATGCCGCGCCTCCTCGCAGCAAAGACGGTACAAAACCTCGCGGTAGCTCAGCCCCTCCTTGGACGCTGCGTCCAACAAAGTATCCAGATTCTCTCGAATGCCAGTCAGCTTCAGACGACCCAGCAGACTCATGAAATGCTCCTCGTCAATAACCTTGCTCATGACGCCTGCACTGCTTCTTCGTACTCACTCAGCGGACGGCTCAAGGAATCTGTCGTGACCACGCGCAAAGAGGAGCTTTCCCCCTCCCCACCACAATACATAATTCCTCTAAGGTGCTCCTTGTCCGTGCTCTTCTGGTGCGTGCCGGGCTGCAGGACATGCCGCGCCAACTCCGTACCGTCAGACTGGTAAATCACGACCTCCGCTTCTGTAACCTGCACCTGGACACGTTTGCCGATGGCCGACCACGGCACACTGTAACGGTTCGTGTCCACAACCACATGGGCGTCCGAGGGCACCTTCCTCACATACTCCCGGACCTGGACAAACGGGGCTCTGCCATGAGCGGGCCGGAGCGCTGCTCTCTCCGTCGACTCAAAACGGCACAACGGCGTGTCCGAGGCATCTGTCAACACCCGCCCGTCCGACTCCGTACGAAGCCAGTTCGCAATATGCCGTTCCATATCCGACCAGCTTGAGAACTCCCGACCCGCGATGCAGTTCCGCTTCACGTAACGGACCCCGTTCTCCACCTTTCCCTTCGTGCGGGCCCGGAAGGGCGCGCAAGCCCGTGGGGTGAAGCCCCAATAATCTGCAAACGCTTTGAACTTCTCGTTCAGCAAAAGCTCTCGTGTCCTGGGGTTGTGCTCTGTGACCAAAGCCCGGGGATTGTCCGTCAAAACCTCCGCAGGAACTCCTCCAAAATACGCAAAGGAATCCTCCATCCCCTGAAACCAAGCCTGTTGGTTCTCATGCTCGAAGGCTTTAACGTAGAGACGACGGGAGTACCCAAGCTTCGAGACAAAAAAGTGCACCTTGACCTCAGTCCCCCCTATCAGGACTCTCTTCTCTCCAAAGTCTATCTGCATTTGATGGCCTGGGGGCGTCTCAAAGCGAACGGTTGCTAAAGCCTCCCGGCCTAAAACCTCACGATGCGCCTGCACTGCACGCTCTACCGTACGCAGCGAAACGGCTATCCCCTTCTCCGACTCCAACTCCTGCCGGATAACGTCGGCATTACCGCCGTGCTGAAAAAATTTCTCGTGGAGCCAGTCCTCGTGACCCCGAAGGGCTCCCTGAAAAACACGCTTGTCCGTAAGGTTGTACTTCACAACTCCGCCGTTGCGGAGGTATTTACGAACCGTAACCCGGCTCATGGAGAACTCCCTCGATAATTTGTGGATGCTCCATCCCTGAGAATGAAGCCGCAGCATGGCTGAAACTTCGTCCTGATGTTTGATAGCTCCCTCACCTGCCAACTGTAGGGTTGTTCCACTCAACAGTTTGGCAGAACGCTGAACCATACAAAACCCCTCCCCTCATCTTTCCTCTGAGGGTGGGTCAGTTTCCTCTGTCGCCTATGGGTCAGTTTATACTGTCGCCTGACACCTTTCTTTAAACGCGAATTGGTATCAGGTAACGGTCTCTTTTGATTTCCATGCAGCACACCTTCTGTTGAAGATTTTTGCAGTTTACTGCAAAAATCTTCAACAGGCAAGGGGCGATGTTCCGAGAATGGGTGCGTTGGCCTCTGTTTCCTCCCCGCGCTCCGCCAGGATCAGGCCCTGGCCCGTACTTCCCTGGATGGCTGGAAGATCAGCCCCGCGAGGCAGCAGGCGATGGAGACTGCCGTGCCGCTCAGGATCGGGTCCACGGGCAGGCTCAGGAGGGGGACGGCCGCCACCGCCGACGGGCCGAGCACGATCGCGGCCATGATGAAGGGTGGACGAATGCGCCCCTTCATCATCAGTGCGCAGGTCATGGGGGCGAACACCACCGCCCCCCGCAGGCCCATGGAGAGGAAGCCCAGGTCGTTCAGCTTGCTGTCGTGGGCGAGGACGGCCAGCGCCGCCCCGACGGCGAGGATCCCCACGATGGTGAGGCGCGTCGCCAGGAGCTCCTTCGAGGCGGTGTCGATGCGCTTCGTGGCGCGCCGGTACAGGTCCTCCACCAGGATGGTGGCCATGCCCAGCGACAGCCCCGCCCCGCCGCCGATCACCGTGATCAGGAGCGTCCCCAGCACGGCGCCGGCCATCAGCGGCGGCATGTGGTCCATGGCGAAGGCCGGCAGCACGTGCAGCGTGCTGGCCAGGACCGGAAGGTCAGGGATGGCCTGTCCCGCGGCGGCGAGCGCCTCCGCCTCCGCCTGAGTGATGTAGTGGGCGCGCACCGAGAGCCCCATGAGGATGCCCGCGGCTCCGAGGATGGGGATCAGGAGGGCGCTGATCAGCACGCCCCTGCGCGCCGCCGCGTCCGTTTTGGCGCTCCAGACGGCCTGTGCGTAGGTCTGGGTGGAGAGGACCCCCACGATGAGGGACAGGCAGGAGCCCATGTCCGTGGGGAGCCCCCGGGCGGTGAGGCTGGCGAAGCGTTGTGCCAGGTCCCCTCCGTCCGCTACGTTGGGCACGTTGGCGGCGGCGCGCTGGACCATCCCCAGGGGGGTGCCCGCCAGGAGGTTCGAGAGCGTCTCCGCCAGCCCCGGAAGCCCGCCCTCGCAGCGCAGCACCAGCACGATGCCGGCCATAAAGGCCAGGTAGAGCAGGGCCACCTTCACCACGCCGCCCATGCCCGCCCCCCAGGCGCCGCCGAACACGACATAACAGCCCATCACGGCCACGGTCAGGACTGCGGCCCACGCTATGGAGAGGTTGGGGAACAGGATCGTGAAGAGCCCGATGCAGGCGATGATCTGAGACAGCACGGTGATGAAGATGCCCAGGGCGCTCAGCACGGCTCCGACGCTCTCCGCCGCTCCGCCGTACTCCTTCGAGATGACCTGCAGCTCCGTCACGCAGCCGCTGGCCCGGAGGGCGCGGACGTAGCCCAGGGCCATGAGGAGACAGCCCAGCCCCGAACCCAGGGTGAACCACCAGGCCGTCAGGCCGTAGTAAAAGGCCATCTGCGCGGAGCCGATCGTGGACTGGGCGCTGACGAGGCTCCCCATCAGCGCGCCACAGACCAGAGCGGGCCCCGCCTGGCCACCGCCGGTCAGGAAGTCCGCCTTGCTCTTCACCCTCCTGCCCGACCAGAGCCCCACGCCGACGATCAACGCCAGCACCAATACGATCCCCAGCCCCATCTGAAATTCCATGAAATCAATCCCCTCTGCCGCACCGGCGGCCCTGAAATGACGCGCTGCCCTGCAGCCCGCGCTCCCCCGCCGGACCGTCGCCCTTCGCGGTCATCGCGGCGCAGGAAATCCGCTCTTGCGGTCCTCTTCGCTGGCTTCCTCCCCTTCGTCCGTGGCCCTCCCGGAGGCCCCGGAGACGGAGGGCGCCTTCCGGAGGCCCTCCGCATCGGAGAGGCGGTCCGCCAGCACCTCCAGGCGCTCCGTCAGCGTGTCCAGGGAGTAGGCGAGCTTCAGGCAGGCCAGGAGCATCAGTTCCTCCTGACCCGTCCCGCGGGCTGGGTCTCCGCAGGCGTCGCGGAGCAGGGCCTGCACGCGGGAGAGCGCCGCGTCGTCCAGCGGGGTCTTGATGGTATAGGTCCTCTTTCCGACGGTCAGGGGCACGTTCCTTGGCGCCTTCACGACCGTCAGCCCCGCTGCTGTTCCATCACGAGTTCGATGAGGCGGTCGTTCAGGGTCTGGAGCTTCGCCTCGATCTCCGTGCCGCTGCGCTCCACGTGCGCGGACTCGTCCGCCGCCTCCTCGATGGTCCGCGCCATCTCCTGGCGGACGCGGACGCACTCCTCGTCGCGCTCGGCGACGCAGGCATTGAGGCGGTCCACCTCGCGCCGCAGGTCGTCCCGCTCCTCGATCAGCGTTTCGATCCGCTCCGCGAGGCGATCCACAAGGTTCTCGATGCTCTTCAGTTCCATCCGTTATCACAACTCCTCTGCCGCACGGGACGGCCCTGCCGGGCCGGAGGCCCGACAGGGCCGGGATGACTTACCGTATATTGTACCCTTTCCGTGTCAGGGCGTCCCGCACCTTTCGGTGGATGGACTCCACTTCCTCGTCCTTCAGGGTACGGTCGGGGGCGCGGTAGTTCAGCGAGTAGGCCATGCTGACGAAGCCGTCGGGCACGCCCTTCCCCGCGTAGACGTCGAAGAGGCGAAGCGTCTCCAGGATGTTGCCCCCCGCCTCGTGGGCAGCCCCGCGGACGTCCGCAGCCACCTCGTCCTGGTCGCGGCCCGCCGGCACGAACATGGAGATGTCGCGCAGGGAGGCGGGGAAGGGGCTACCGGGCCTGTAGCTCGGCTTGCGCAGCTCCTCGAGGGGTGCAAGGTCCAGCTCGAAGAGACAGACCGGCCCCGTCACGTCCAGCTCCTGTTCCAGGGCCGGTTTCAGGCGGGCCAGCCAGCCGATCCGCTTCTCCCCCTCCGGCGTGACGGCCCGCACCTCGGCCGTCTGCCCGGAGTGGGCGAAGGGCTCTTTGCCCGGCACGAAGCGCGGCGTGAGCCCCCGCCCCAGGAGCAGCGCCTCGACGTCCGCACGGACGCTGTAGAAGTCCTCCTCCTGCCCCTTCCAGGGCGTGCGGGGGTCCGTGCCGTTGAAGGCCAGGCCCGCCACGCGGTCGATCTCCACGTGTTCCGCCGCGTCGGGCGCGGTCCTCAGGAAGGCGCGCCCCTGCTCGAACGTCCGCACCGCGCCGCGCCAGCCGGAGGCCAGGGTCGTCCGAAGCCCCATGAGCAGCCCCGGCACGAGGGTAGTGCGCATGGCGATCTGGTCGCGGCTGATCGGGTTGGCCAGCGTCAATGGGTGCGCCCGCAGGTCCTCGTCCGGCAGGTGCAGCCGGGCCGGAAAGTCATCGGGCAGGAAGCTGTAGGTCATGACCTCGGTGTAGCCGCGCGCCACGAGGGCGCTGCGCAGGGCGGCGGCCAGGCTGGTGGGAGAGCCCACCTCCGCGCGGACGGGCATCTCGCCCGGCAGGCGGCCCGGCTCGTCGTTGTAGCCCCGGAATCGGCCGACCTCCTCGATGAGGTCCTCCTCGATGGCGACGTCCGGCCTCCAGCTTGGGGGCAGGAAGGTCCGGGCGTCCTCCGTCCCGCCGTGGCGCGCGATGCCGAAGCCCTCGAGGATCCTCTGAGCCCCGTCCATGTCGTCGAAGGACAGGTAGACGGAGAGCTTGCGCCGCGTCAGGGTCACGGGCTTCGGGGTCGGGAGGGCGTTTTCGGCGGACAGCGGACGGCAGCTCACGTCCGCTCCGCACCAGTCGCGCAGGAGGGAAAGCGCCGCGGATAGAGCCGTTCCGGAGAGGGTGGGGTCCACCGTTCGGGAGAAGCGGAAGGCAGCCTCCGAGGTGATGCCGAGGCGACGGGCCGTGTGTCCCACCCGCACGGGGGAGAAGCAGGCGCTCTCCACCACGATCGTTCGGGTGTCCTCAGCGATGCCGGTCTGCTTTCCTCCCATCACGCCGGCCAGCGCGATGGGGGTCCCGCCGCTCGTGATGAGCATGTCGCGCTCCGTCAGGAGGCGCTCCTTGTCGTCCAGGGTCGTCATGCGCTCACCCTCGCGGGCGGCGCGCACCGTGATCTCCCGCTCCGGCAGCGTGTTGAGGTCGAAGGCGTGGAGGGGCTGTCCCAGCGCCAGCATGACGTAGTTCGTGGCGTCCACAGCGTTGGTGAGCGGCCTCATGCCCATGTGGCTCAGGTCGATCCGCGCCGTCAGGGGCGACGGCCCGATCTTGGCGCCCGTGGCCAGCCCCAGGCGGTAGCACAGGCAACCCCGGTCCGGCAGGGAGATAGCGCCGAACCGCTCCGTCCAGTCCTCCTCCTGCTTCAGGGGCGCCATCCAGGCGGGCGTCCTGAGCGTCGCGTCGGGGAAGAGCCCCTTCAGCTCCCTGGCCAGACCGAGGAGGCTCAGGAGGTCGCCGCGGTTCGGGGTGACGGAGACGTCGAGCACCGTATCCCCCAGGTGGTAGAGGGCCTCCGCCGGGACGCCTGCTGGGGTGTCCGGGGGCAGGATCAGGAGCCCGTCGGGGGAGTCCACGTCCGGCAGGCCCAGCTCCTCGGCGGAGAGCATCATCCCCGCGCTGTCCACGCCGAAGAAGTCGCGCATGCCGAGCTCCGTGCCGTCGGGCAGGACGGAGCCGGGGGGCGCGTAGAACACCAGGTCCCCCTGCTTCATGTTCACTGCGCTTGTGATGCAGAGGGGGTTCCGTCTATCGCCGGCGTCCAGACGGGCGACCGCGAGGCGGTCCTGAGTCGGGTGCTTCGCGAGGGAGGCGATTCGCGCCGTCACGACACCCCTCATGGCCCCCGCCGTGCGCCGCAGGCCCTCGACCTCCGCGCCGGAGAGCGTCAGGCGCTCCGCGGCCTCCTCCGGCGAGACGCCGACGTCGATAAAGTCCTTCAACAGTTCCCAGGATATGAGCATCAGGCATCCCTCCCCGACAGGAAATACGAGACGTTGCCGTCAAAGAGCAGGCGCAGGTCGCCGATGCCGTACTTCAGCATGGCCATGCGGTCCAGCCCCAGGCCGAAGGCGAAGCCGTTGTAGCGGTCCGGGTCGATGCCTCCGGCCCGCACCACCTCCGGGTGGACCATGCCCATGCCGCCGGCCTCGAGCCAGCCCGTGCCCTTGCACACGCGGCAGCGGGGGTCGCGGCCGCCGCACACCACGCACTCGATGTCGAGCTCCATCGAGGGCTCGGTGAAGGGGAAGTAGCTGGCGCGGAAGCGGTTCTTCAGCGTGCGGCCGAAGAAGGCGTTCACCGCCGCTCCGATCGTCCCCTTCAGGACGGCGAAGGAGACATCCCGGTCGATCAGGAGGCCCTCCATCTGGTTGAACATGGGGGAGTGGGTCGGGTCGTTGTCCCGACGGTAGACCTTGCCGGGGCAGACGATGCGAAGGGGGGCGCCGTACTTCAGCATGGACCGCACCTGGACGGGCGAGGTGTGGGTGCGCAGCAGCGTGCCGTCCGGGAAGTAGAACGTGTCCTGCATGTCACGGGCCGGGTGCCAGGAGGGCATGTTCAGACAGTCGAAGTTGTAGTGCTCCTCCTCCTTTTCCGGCCCCAGGGCCACGGAGTAGCCCAGGCCCACCATGATCTCCGCCAGCTCGTGCAGGGTCTGGAGCACGGGGTGGAACGCCCCCGCCGGGCGGCCGCGGGAGGGCAGCGTCACGTCGATGCGTTCTCCCGCCTCCCGCGCCTCGTTCTCCGCGTCGCGCAGCTGGCGCCTGCGGGAGGAGAGCTTCTCCTCCATCTCGTCGCGCAGGGCGTTCAGGTCCTGTCCCGCCGCGGGCCTCTCCTCCGCGGAAAGCCTGCCCAGGGAGCGCAGGAGCGCCGTCAGGGCGCCCTTCTTGCCCATGCAGCGCACGCGGACCTCCTCGAGCGCCTCCGTCGTGGCGGCGTCGGCCAGCGCCCGTTCAAAGGAGGCGCGCACCTCCTGCATACCCTTCATCAATTCGTCGTTCACAATGTCTCAGCCTCTTCCGGAACGCCGGCCGCGTGGGACGGCACAAAACGAAAAGGGCCCCCGTCGTGCCTGCGACGGGGAACCCCAGGGACAGCCTTCAAAAAAAGTCGGGGCCGCGATCGCCCCAGGCCGTGGCGACGGCCTACCTGAGGGCGGACTTTGCCTGCCCCACGAGGGAGCGGAAGGCCTCCATGTCGTGAATGGCCAGCTCGGACAGCATCTTGCGGTTCATGGCGACCCCGGCCCGCTTCAGGCCGTTCATGAAGACGCTGTAGCTCATGCCCTCGGAGCGGACGGCGGCGCTGATGCGGGTGATCCACAGGCGGCGGTAGTCGCGCTTCTTGCGCTTGCGGTCGTTGTAGGCGCGGGACAGGGCGGCAAGGTAGGCCTCCCGCGCGCGGCGGTAGGCGTGCTTGTGCTGGCCCCAATACCCCTTCGTGACGGTAAAAAGCTTCTTCCTCTTCTTGTTGCTGATCGACGCACCCTTAACGCGCATTTGTCATCAATCCTTTCAAACGGACCAGAACGGCGGGACATCCCTAGTAGGGGAGCAGGTGGTTCATCTGCTCCATCAGCGTTTCCGTGACGTAGCCCGTCTTGCGCAGGGTGCGCATACGCTTGGCTCCCTTGTGGACCATGATGTGGGAGCGGCCGCACTTACGATAGGCCAGCTTGCCGCTCGCCGTGCGGAAAAAGCGCTTCTTCGCACCGGAGTGCGACTTCAGTTTCATCTTAGGCATCAGAACATTCTCCTCACTCGTATGACTGTCTTAAGGCCGTGGCGCGCGCCTTTCGGCGGCCGGCGCTCAGGCCTCGGCGGCTTCGGCCGGCTCAGGAGAGGGCTTCTTTGCCTCCGCGGCATCCCTGGCGCTCGCCCTGGCCGAAGCCTGGGGCGTGGGCGTCACCAGGATGCGCATGTAGCGCCCCTCCATCTTGGGGGAGTCCTCACACTTGCCCAGTTCACCGCACTCCGCAATGACCCGGTTCAAGACGTCCTCACCGCGGTTGAGAAAGGCCATCTCGCGCCCTCGGAAGAACACGGAGACCTTGACACGATGGCCCCCCGCAAGGAAGTTCTGGATGGCCTTCATCTTGAAGTCGAAGTCGTGCTCGTCGATCTTGGGGCGCATCTTGATCTCCTTCAGAGCCTGGACCTTCTGCTTCTTCCTCGCGTCCTTCTCCTTCTTCTGCAGCTGGTAGCGATACTTGCCGTAGTCCATGATACGGCACACGGGCGGCTTCGCCTGCGGGGCCACCTCCACCAGGTCCAGCATCTTCTCCTCGGCCATACGCATGGCCTCACGAGTGTCCGTCTGGCCAACCTTGACCCCGTTCTCGTCTATCAGCAGCACGTTCGGCGCTGTGATCTCCTCGTTGACACGCGGCGCGTCCTCATCCGTTCTGGGCAATATAAGCCTCACCTCCATTGTGATCGTTCCGTCCGCCGCAGCCCGTAAAAAAACGGGGGACAAGCGTCAGCCCATCCCCCGTTGAAACTCGCCTCCGGCCCGCGCCGGTTGAAAAGCGTTCATCGTAGCCCGACAGCGGTCCGCCGGGCGGACGCCGAACAGGCGAGAGGGGCCAACCTCTGCTTCGCACGAAATTTATTCTGAAACTATAGCACAGTCCGCGCCAAAGGACAAGGGGGAGCGGCCCACCCCAAACCACAGGCAAAGTTTTTAACGTGCGTCGGAAACCGGTTTTGCACATTTTCTGCTGCACCTGACGGGTGAAAGGTCAGTATCGGCTTAACCTGTACAACGACGGGCTTGAGCGCCGATAAAGCCATCGCAACCTGTGGATTTGGGGCCCACCCAAATCCACGGGAACGCAAAGCGCGGGCAAAGTAAAGGGCCAGGCAGAGGAAAAGTTTAAGGAAGAGCTGATTAATCTTCAAAAGTTGTTGAAAGCGATCAAGGAGCATCAAACGAAGGGTATCCTTCAGCGCTTCTTAAAATTTGAAAATGGGGCTACGCCCTCCCTTCGGGGAGCCTTCCGGCTGCCGTTCGCCCTTGCTCACGGGCCGTCAGTCCCAATCCCCACGCGCTTCGCGCGGCCTGATGAAGTTTCTGGCACTGAAGGGAGCCAATACGGGTGACAGTTCCTAGCGACTTAATCAGTGTTTCCTTAAAGACGGGCTGCCTTCCTCGTCCGAAACCCCTTAAATATCAAACGCCAGCGCCTCCCAAGCCTGCAGGAGGCGCCGTGTGCATCGAGCTCCTCACACGCCCTTTCCACTTCTGCTAGAATAGAGTCATAAAAAGACCAATCGAAGCGAGGTGACGGGATTATGAGCGAAAAACTTCAGACTCTGCCCATAGGCATCCAGAGCTTCGAGATGCTGCGCCAGGAGGGGCTTCTCTATGTGGACAAGACCCATCGGCTGCAGAAAGTCATCTCAAGCGGAAGACGGTACTTCCTGTCCCGCCCCCGGCGGTTCGGCAAGTCGCTGACCCTCTCGACGCTCGACGCGATGTTCCGGGGGAAGGTCGATCTGTTCCGTGGCCTGGCCGCCGAGGCGTGGGCCGCAGAGCAGGCGAAACACCCCGCGCCCGTGCTGCGGCTCGACATGAGCATGATGAACGTCAGGGACGTCGCTCAGTTTGAAGAGTCCCTTAACAGCACGTTGACCTGGAGGGCCGAAGATGCAGGCGTGACGCTCTCCAGTCAGCAGCCCAGCGATAAGTTTCAAGAGCTTATCCGCGCCCTCTACAAGCAGGGCGGCCCTGTCGTCGTGCTGATCGACGAGTACGACAAGCCCATCCTGGACAAGATCGGGAACCTGGAGGCGGCGGAGGCCATGCGCGAGGCGCTCCGTGGTTTCTACACCGTGCTCAAGGGCTGCGACGAGTACCTCCGCTTCGTCATGCTGACCGGCATCTCCAAGTTCACCAAGACCGGCGTCTTCTCCGCCATGAACAACCTGCGGGACATCTCCATGGTGGAGGAGTTTGGCGACGTCGTTGGCTACACGCAGGAGGAGCTTGAGTGGGACTTCGCGGACTGGATTGACCACGCGGCCGGCAAGATGAGCCTCTCCCGCCAGGAGCTCCTGACGCGGATGAAGGACTACTACGACGGCTTCTGCTTCGACGGCGCGACCCGCCTCTACAACCCCTTCTCCATCCTCAACTTCCTGGCCGACAGGGAGTTCAAAAACTACTGGTATCACTCGGGCTCCCCTACGTTCATCCTCTCTTATCTGCGCAGCCACGGGATCGATGACCCGGAGGTCTATCGGCACAAAAGCGTTTCCGCCGACTTCGCGGACAGCCAGGAGATCGAGCGGGCCAGGCCGGAGAGCTTCCTCTACCAGGCGGGCTACCTGACCATCGAATCCGCAGAGGAGCAGGAGCTGACGCTGGACTATCCCAACCGCGAGGTACTGAACTCGATCTCGCGCCTGTACCTGGATAACGTCTATCGTGTGGAGGGCTTCACGGCCCTTGGCTCGAACCTCTGGCGCGCGCTGAAGGACGGGGATATCGAGGGGGCGGTCAGGCTGTACAACACCGCGCTGGCCGGCATCCCCTACCAGGATTTCACCCGGCGGAACGAGTCCCTGTACCGATCTCTGTTTTTGATGCTCCTGCGTGGGGCGGGCATCACGGCCCACGGGGAGGTCCCCACGAACCGGGGGCGAAGCGATGTCCTGGTCCTTTTCCCAAACCGCGCAGTGGTGCTGGAGTTCAAGCTGGCGCGGAGCGCGGGCGAGATCGCGAGGCTTCGGGACGAGGGTCGGAAGCAGATCGAGGAGAAGGGCTATGCAAAACCCTACGACGGAGAGGGCCGCGCCGTGACGACCGCGGTCATCGTCGTCGACGCAAAAAAACACACGGCGCTCGTCTGCTTGTAGGAGGGGCAGACGAAAGGGGAAAAATCTCTCGAGAGGCCGGCTCATTCCGCATCCGAAGGCTCAAACACCTGCTTCTGCGCGAATGGGAAGAGCTGGGTTTGGAAACCGACATGATCCTGAACCGCTGCGAGCATTCGAGCCGCTGACCGTTGCCTTTGGATTGCAAATCCAAACCTGCAAAAATCACTTCATCCCCAGCAGCTTTTGTATCACGGCGGGCGTGTCCCCGAAGGTCTGCCGGAAAACCGCATAGAAATTGCTGATGCCGTTATAGCCAACCTCCTTCGCCACCTCCTGGATGGAGAGGGTATCGTCCCCCAGCAGATCAAGGGCGCGTTTCATGCGCAGGGTGCGGACGTATTCCGCAACGCTTTTCCCCTCGGTCAGCCGGAAGCCCTTTTGCAGCTTGTTCTTGTTGACGCCAACCTTCCTGCAAAGGTCAATAACGGCAGGTGGGTGCTCCAGGCTGGCTTGCAGGATAGCCTTTGCCTTTTCCACCGCGTGGATCTCATTCTCGTCGAGATAGACCGGCGTCTGCGAGGATAGCTGCTGCACAAGTTCGATCAGATAGCCCGCAGCCTCCAGTCCCAATCCTCTCAGCCATGTATCAAAAGCAAGTCCTGTCAAGCAGCATTGCTCGATGCGGCGATAGATGGACACCAGCTCCGGCGCATGAAGGTCTGCACCATGAATCGTGTTTTTTGCATCCCGCCAGAAGCTGTCATAGAGCGGAACGCTGTTCTCCGTGAAAAACGCTTCCTGAAAATACAGCCCTTGAAACCGCAGCCGTTGCCCTCCGGGAACTTTCATAAAAAATGGGACGGGCGAATCAAAGACAAAGCAGTTGATACCCGCACCGAAGTGAATCGTCTGATCCCTCTGCGTGTAGGCTTCCACCGAGCCCTGCTTACTCAGACCGATCCCCACATACCGCTGACGGAACTGGCTGCGGATGATCGTATCCTGCGGATAGGTAAAGTCTGCGTCCGCTGCGGAAAAGCCGTGCAGATCGCCCCAGAAGCCAATTGTCAGGCGACAGTATAAACTGACCCATAGGCGACAGAGGAAACTGACCCACCCTCAGAGGAAAGATGAGGGGAGGGGTTTTGTATGGTTCAGCGTTCTGCCAAACTGTTGAGTGGAACAACCCTACAGTTGGCAGGTGAGGGAGCTATCAAACATCAGGACGAAGTTTCAGCCATGCTGCGGCTTCATTCTCAGGGATGGAGCATCCACAAATTATCGAGGGAGTTCTCCATGAGCCGGGTTACGGTTCGTAAATACCTCCGCAACGGCGGAGTTGTGAAGTACAACCTTACGGACAAGCGTGTTTTTCAGGGAGCCCTTCGGGGTCACGAGGACTGGCTCCACGAGAAATTTTTTCAGCACGGCGGTAATGCCGACGTTATCCGGCAGGAGTTGGAGTCGGAGAAGGGGATAGCCGTTTCGCTGCGTACGGTAGAGCGTGCAGTGCAGGCGCATCGTGAGGTTTTAGGCCGGGAGGCTTTAGCAACCGTTCGCTTTGAGACGCCCCCAGGCCATCAAATGCAGATAGACTTTGGAGAGAAGAGAGTCCTGATAGGGGGGACTGAGGTCAAGGTGTACTTTTTTGTCTCGAAGCTTGGGTACTCCCGTCGTCTCTACGTTAAAGCCTTCGAGCATGAGAACCAACAGGCTTGGTTTCAGGGGATGGAGGATTCCTTTGCGTATTTTGGAGGAGTTCCTGCGGAGGTTTTGACGGACAATCCCCGGGCTTTGGTCACAGAGCACAACCCCAGGACACGAGAGCTTTTGCTGAACGAGAAGTTCAAAGCGTTTGCAGATTATTGGGGCTTCACCCCACGGGCTTGCGCGCCCTTCCGGGCCCGCACGAAGGGAAAGGTGGAGAACGGGGTCCGTTACGTGAAGCGGAACTGCATCGCGGGTCGGGAGTTCTCAAGCTGGTCGGATATGGAACGGCATATTGCGAACTGGCTTCGTACGGAGTCGGACGGGCGGGTGTTGACAGATGCCTCGGACACGCCGTTGTGCCGTTTTGAGTCGACGGAGAGAGCAGCGCTCCGGCCCGCTCATGGCAGAGCCCCGTTTGTCCAGGTCCGGGAGTATGTGAGGAAGGTGCCCTCGGACGCCCATGTGGTTGTGGACACGAACCGTTACAGTGTGCCGTGGTCGGCCATCGGCAAACGTGTCCAGGTGCAGGTTACAGAAGCGGAGGTCGTGATTTACCAGTCTGACGGTACGGAGTTGGCGCGGCATGTCCTGCAGCCCGGCACGCACCAGAAGAGCACGGACAAGGAGCACCTTAGAGGAATTATGTATTGTGGTGGGGAGGGGGAAAGCTCCTCTTTGCGCGTGGTCACGACAGATTCCTTGAGCCGTCCGCTGAGTGAGTACGAAGAAGCAGTGCAGGCGTCATGAGCAAGGTTATTGACGAGGAGCATTTCATGAGTCTGCTGGGTCGTCTGAAGCTGACTGGCATTCGAGAGAATCTGGATACTTTGTTGGACGCAGCGTCCAAGGAGGGGCTGAGCTACCGCGAGGTTTTGTACCGTCTTTGCTGCGAGGAGGCGCGGCATAAGGACATCCGTCGAATCCAGATGGGGCTGAGGATCGCCCACTTCCCGTGTGTGAGGACGCTTGATGGTTTCGATTGGGGATCGAGTTCAGCGGACCGTCGTCAGCTTGAGGAGCTGAGTCACTGTCGGTGGGTGGCGAATGGGGACAGTTTGCTTTTTCTGGGACCGCCCGGAGTGGGTAAAACGCATCTGGCTATAGCTCTGGGCAGAGCGTCGATAGAGCGGGGCTACTCGGTTCTGTTCACCACGGCGGTTGCCTTGCTGACGAGTCTGAGCAAGAGCAAGAATGAGCTTCGTCTTGAGGAGCGGTTGTCCTTTTTCAGCAAGCCGAAGCTGCTGATAGTAGACGAGCTGGGTTACCTTCCCCTTGAGCGCGAAAGCGCGCACCTGTTTTTTCAGCTTGTGTCCAGGAGATACGAGAGGGGCAGCCTTCTTCTGACGAGTAACCGGAGCGTATCGGAATGGGGGGACGTGTTTGGAGACAACGTCGTGGCCACTGCAACTTTAGACCGCCTGCTGCACCACTCGACGGTGGTGACGCTTCGGGGGGACAGTTATCGGCTGCTTGAAAAGCGCCGTTCGGGCTTAATGCGAAAGGAGCAGGATATCGCAGGACAATGAACAGGGCTCAAGGGGGGTCAGTTTTCGATGTCGCCCATGGGTCAATTTTGCATGTCGCTTGACACCAATCTTGGAGTGCTGCCTCGGAAACACATAGCGAAAGCCGTTCGCCGCGTCCTCCCGCAAGCCGCCAAGCGATATATAGAAGTTCAGCATTTCTTCGATGCTGTGTATTGTAACCATCTCGTCGCCCCCTCCCTTTCCGTTTTGGCATATCGTTTTCTGTTTTGGCACGAATTTGGGTTAACTGTAGGCAACTTTTGAATGAAATTCTACCACAAAATAGCCTGTATCCCAACGATTTACGGAGCTTTTATGAAATACAGGCTTGGCCTTGAGGCACTTTTTGCCGCTTTGACAACCCGGCTTCCATGCATATAATTGTTATCAGTTAAGGGCGTATAACCAATAAAGATTTTGCGGTATTCGTGTCAAGACAAAAGCCGCAGAGAAAGGATTTCTATGCAAGAAGCAAAGAAAAACGTCATTCTTCGCGTATTCCGAACCGCACATTGCAGTCCGGGAAAATACATCCTTGGAGTGACCTGCTCTGCACTCAGCGTTTTGTTGTCCGGCGTACCGTTTTACACGGTCTACCGAATCGTTCGACTTTTCCTGCTGGCATCGCTTGATGGTACGGCTGTCCCGACCGGCGAGATGTGGCTGTGGGCAGCGGTTACGATAGGAAGTATCGCGTTGGGCATTGTATTGTCCGTGATCGGCAGCTTTTCCTGTCATGCCTGCGCGTTCAACGCCCTGTATGATTTACGTATGCGCATCCTCGACCACATGGGGCGGCTGGACCTCGGTTTTTATACAGGCGGGCAATCCGGAGCTACACAGAAGATGATGAACGAGAACATCGAAAAGATGGAAAACATCATTGCTCACGATGTTTCCAATATCTTCGGTGCGGGGTTGCTGCTGGCAGCTTTTGCCGTGCTGATGTTCTCTCTCAACATACCGCTGGCGCTGACGATCTTTATCGCCTTAGCGCTTGCCTTTCTTATCCAGTTTTCCGCGTTCGGCGGAAAGCGGGGGCAAAAGATCTGGAACGATCTGAACCGTTCCTCAACCGAGCTGGACGCCGCGTTTTCTGAATATGTGGCGGGCATGGAGGAAGAAAAAATCTTTGGCAGGCCGGAGGCGGCAGCACGTCGTCTGACTGGACTGATAGAGAAGAACAGGGAAAATTGGAAGGCCTATCTGAAACGTGTCACGCCGATTTTCGGCGCGTATAAGACCATCACGATTTCGGTGCTGGCTTTTCTGCTCGCCTCCGGCTGCGTATTGCTGCACCTGCATCCCGGCGACCACGAGCTTATGATGGAGCTGCTGATGTTCCTGATCGTCGGCCCTGCCTGCATCAGTCCCTTGATGGAACTTGTGGAGTTCGGTGCCGATTTGCTTAACCTGTCGGTACGCATGGATCAGATCGACGAGGTGCTGAATATGCAGCCCATGTCCGAGGGGACGGAGGCCGCGCCAAGGGGAGGAGCCGAAATCGCATTTCAGGATGTGAGTTTTTCTTATCAGAGCGCTGCCACTCCCCTGCGCCGCATGGCGCTGGATCACCTGACAATGGAGATCCCGGCCGGGAGCTTTGCCGCGCTGGTAGGGCCGTCCGGTGGGGGCAAATCCACGGCAGGGCAGCTCATCGCCCGGTTTTGGGATGTGGAAAGCGGCTCTATCAGCATTGCGGGGCGGGACATCCGGGAGTATTCCACGGAAGCCCTGATGAACACTGTCGCCTTTGTTTTTCAGGACACGCATATCTTTGCGGAAAGCGTCTACGACAATATCGCCATGCACCGTAAGGTTCACCGCGAGGACGTGGAACGGGCGGCAAAGGCGGCAAGGTGCCACGATTTCATCCTCTCCCTCCCGAAAGGCTATGATACGAGGCTGGGCGACGGCGGGCACAGGCTGTCGGGCGGCGAGGCGCAGCGCATCGCCATTGCAAGGGCGATATTGAAGGACGCGCCCATTGTCGTACTGGACGAAGCGATGGCTTTTACTGACGCGGAAAACGAGCTTGCTCTGCGGAAAGGCATGACGGAGCTTTTGAAAGACAAGACTGTCCTGATGATAGCCCACCGGCTTTACTCTATCCAGGACGCAGACTACATTTTCGTATTGGAGAACGGGCAGCTCAAGGAACGCGGCTCACACAGCGATTTGCTGCAAGCAAACGGACTGTACGCACACCTGTGGGCAATCCAGAACGAAACGGAAAGCTGGCAGATGAAGGGAGGGCTTGCCCATGTTTAAGATGATCCGGCAATTTACCTTCCACCACCCGAAGCAGATCCTTGCGCCGACGCTGTGGCTGTTTCTCTCTCAGTCGTCCAGCATACTTCCCGCCATCCTCGCATATAGGGCGATTTATCTCTTGGGGCAGGCGTTTTATCTGCCCTATACGCTGGACATTTCACTATTGACAAAAATAGCTATCATTGGGCTTGGCTATGTCCTCCTGCAATACGCAGTGGAGCTGATTTCCTACTACAACACCTACGGGCGGGCTTATCACGACACCGCAGATAAGCGTATCGCTTATATTCAAAAGCTGCGCCGTCAAAGCCTCGGCTTCTTTTCCTCAAAGGAATCCGGCGAGCTGATCAGCTCCTTTGCAGGCGATTTTGCCAATGTGGAATATACCATGTGCTTCTGGCTGCCCTATCCCATCGGCGTAGGCTTCCTGCTGCTGCTTTCCTTTGTTTGTATGCTGTTCTTCGACTGGCACATGGCGGTGGCGATTTTTGCCATGCTGCCTGTCTGCGCAATCCTGATGCTGCAAATTACAAAGGTTAAGGAAAAGCACAGCCGCTCCGTTATGGAGGCCAAGACAAGAGCTGCAACGCAGCTCAATGAATACCTGCACGGTATGAAAGACCTCAAAGCCTACCACCGTACCGGCAACGGATTCGATGCTCTGGAAAAAGCGTTTTCAGACCTGCGCAGGGAATCTCTGCAGGACGAGGCCGTTGCAGGCAGCCTTTCTACCCTGTGTGCCTCGCTGGTCAAATTCGTTGTTCCCGTGACAGCGGCAGTGGGATTGTATCTGCTGCTGGGCGGCAGTCTTACCATATTGGACTTCGCGGGCTTTCTTGTGATTGCCACAAAGCTGACCGAACCGGCGCTTACCCTTGTGAGCAGCCTTTCCGCTCTGCGGGGCATGGCGCTCTCCGGTGAACGTCTGGACAGGGTGATGACAACGCCTGCCCCTTCCGGTACGGACGAAATCGACCACGGCGACAGCTATGCGTTTGACCGCGTTTCCTTCTGCTACACGGAGGGCAACGATGTGATCCATGACGTGAGCTTTGAAACGCCGGCAGGGGCGCTTACTGCGCTGACAGGGCCCTCCGGCAGCGGCAAATCTACGCTTCTGCGGCTGATGGCGCGATTCTGGGACTATCAGCAGGGACAGGTACGTTTTGCCGGGAAAGAGCTTCGCAGCATTGTGCCGGAAAGCCTGCTTTCGCAGGTATCTATGGTGATGCAAAACGCCTATCTGTTCCGGGGGACAATACGGGAAAATCTGTGCTTTGGGGATGAGAACATCACCGAACAAAAAATAATCGACGCCTGCCGGAAAGCGCGCTGCCACGACTTCATTTCAGCGTTACCGGAGGGCTACGATACGGTGGTGGGCGAAGGCGGCGCAACCCTGTCCGGGGGTGAACGGCAGCGCATCTCGCTGGCGAGAGCATTTTTGAAGGATGTTTCGATCTTGCTTCTGGACGAGCCTACCGCCTCCCTAGACGCAGACAACGAGGCAATGGTGCAAAAGGCACTGGATGAAATATCCAAAGAGCGCACCGTAATTATGATCGCACACCGGCTGAAAACCGTGCGCGGCGCACAGCTGATCCTTGTCCTTGAAAACGGCAGGATCACGCAGCATGGGACCCACGACCAGCTTGTTGGGACGGACGGACTCTACTCCCGGCTGTGGAAATTGCAAAATCAGGCTGGAAATTATACTTTCAAATCATCTTAGGAGGAGAAACATGAAATCAAAAATCCTGAACTTCAAGGTGTTCGTCCTTGTTATCGTACTGTCCTTCTGATGATCGGCATCGGCTATCTCATTATGCTGTCCTTTGCGGCAATATGCAAGTTCTCTCAATCTCCTTGAACCGGGGCTGATTATAGTGCGCCCCGTAAAACATTCCGACTTCTCTTGACGTAACGGCGGCTCTCTGCGTTGGCGGTTAGCTGCTGGGCGTAAAAATGCTGGGCAAGCACTTTAATCCTGCCGGTGTGCGCATGAGCGTGGAAAGAACAAAAAGCGGCACAACGCCGAAATTTTTTCAGGCGCTGGATTGTCAAGCCAAATGTAACAGGTAAATGCCGGGCTGTCAGGCCAAGTACAACAGGCAAATTCTCGAAGTTCCTCAAAAGCTGTTCTCCTCTCCGAAATTCCTGAAGTCTCAAATGCCGGCACCTCCTGAAAGCACAGGAGGCGCCGAGTGAATGAGGGTCTTCACAATCCCCCCTCCATCTCTGCTAGAATAAGGTCATAAAACACTCAATCGAAGCGAGGTGACGGGATTATGAGCGAAAAACTTCAAACTCTGCCTATAGGCATCCAGAGCTTCGAGAGGCTGCGGAAGCGGGGGCATCTTTATGTGGACAAGACGGCGCGGCTGATGGAACTTGTCAGCTCTGACCGTTGTTTCCTGTCCCGCCCCCGGCGGTTCGGCAAGTCGTTGACGCTCTCGACGCTCGACGCGATGTTCCGTGGGAAGGCCGAACTCTTCAAGGGCTTGGCCGCCGAGGCGTGGGTGGCGGAGCAGGCGAAACACCCCGCGCCGGTGCTGCGGCTCGACATGAGCATGATGGACGTGCGGGACGTCGCGTGCTTCGAGAAGAACCTCGTGGCGGAGCTTACCGATCGGAGCCACAGGCACGGGATAACGTTGACCCGAAGCGATGCAGACGAGCCTGGAGGCGCCTTCAAGGGGATGATCTCCGGGCTTTATGACCAGGGCGGGCCGGTCGTCGTGCTGATCGACGAGTACGACAAGCCCATCCTGGACAAGATCGGAAACCTGGAGGCGGCGGAGGCCATGCGCGAAGCGCTCCGTAGCTTCTACACCGTCCTGAAGGGCTGCGACGAGTACCTCCGCTTTGTCATGCTGACCGGCATCTCCAAGTTCACGAAGACGGGTGTCTTCTCCGCCATGAACAACCTGCGGGACATCTCCATGGTGGAGGAGTTTGGCGACGTCGTGGGCTACACACAGGAGGAGCTCGAGGCCGACTTCGCGGACTGGATCGACGACGCAGCCGGCAAGATGAGCCTCTCCCGCCAGGAGCTCTTGATGCGGATGAAGGACTACTACGACGGCTTCTGCTTCGACGGCAAAACGCGGCTCTACAATCCCTTCTCGATCCTTAACTTCCTGGCCGACAGGGAGTTCAAAAACTACTGGTATCACTCGGGCTCCCCCACGTTCATCCTCTCCTATCTGCGCAGCCACGGGATCGACGACCCGGAGGTCTATCGGCACAAAAGCGTCCCCGCCGACTTCGCGGACAGCCAGGAGATCGAGCGGGCTAGGCCGGAGAGCTTCCTCTTCCAGAGCGGCTATCTGACCATCGAATCCGCGGAGGAGCAGGAGCTGACTCTGGACTATCCCAACCGCGAGGTCCTGAACTCCATCTCGCGCCTGTACCTGGATAACGTCTATCGTGTGGAGGGCTTCACGGCCCTTGGCTCGAACCTCTGGCGCGCGCTGAAGGACGGGGATATCGAGGGGGCGGTCAGGCTGTACAACACCGCGCTGGCCGGCATCCCCTACCAGGATTTCACCCGGCGGAACGAGTCCCTGTACCGATCTCTGTTTTTGATGCTCCTGCGTGGGGCGGGCATCACGGCCCACGGGGAGGTCCCCACGAACCGGGGGCGAAGCGATGTCCTGGTCCTTTTCCCGAACCGCGCAGTGGTGCTGGAGTTCAAGCTGGCGCGGAGCGCGGGCGAGATCGCGAGGCTTCGGGACGAGGGTCGGAAGCAGATCGAGGAGAAGGGCTATGCAAAACCCTACGACGGAGAGGGCCGCGCCATGACGTCCGCGGTCATCGTCGTCGACGCGAAAAAGCACACGGCGCTCGTCTGCTTGTAGCTTGTAGAAGGATGCCCTGGTGCTCTCCGCGCGCGTCCCCGACCTCGGAGAGATGGCCCGCTGGATACGTGTCTGCCGCGCCCTGCATTTCCGTCCCGGAACCCATTGAGCCCACGTGCCCTCGTTCATGATCTGACAGCCCGAATGACGGAGAAAAATACCTGATACCAATTCGCGTTTAATATGGATTGCCTCCCCTGCAAGGGGGGCTGCCCCTGCGGTTGGGGCTTCCCCTTCTTCATGCTACAATAGCGGCGGAAGCCGGGCCCTGGCCCGGAACACGATCTATGAAAGGAGAGGAAACAATGAAACTGTCGCTGTTTGGCGTCCTGGCGCTGGCCCTCCTGACGACGTTCGGCTGGGCGTGTGCGGCGCAGGCGGCGGACTTCACCGTCCGCTCGCTGGACCTCTACCCGTCCGGAGCGAAGTTCGTCCTGGAGGTCGCGTCGCAGGGGGACTTTGAGATCGAGTTGCCCGGCGCGTTTCGGGAGGACTCCGTGCGCCTCTTGAACCCCCTCGACGCCGAGGACTTCAAGGTGGTGAGCCGCCGACGGGCCGACTGGACGCCTCCCGCCCTGGCGGGACTGAAGGCGGAGGTGGAGGCTCAGGCGGCGGCCGTGGCGCGCCTCAACGCCCGAAAGAGCGCGTTCCAGCAGACGCTCCGTCTGCTGGAGGCCATCGACCCCGCCCCCGAGGACGGGACCCAGGCGCGGGACCTCATCGCCTACGTCCGGGAGGCCCAGACCCTGAAGCTCGATGCGGAGAAGGAGCTGGCGGAGCTGACCACGGCGCTCGCCCTGGAGACGGAGAAGCTCGAGGTCCTGAGGGAGGAGCTGGAGGCTCGGACCCCCGACGGCGCGGGTTCGTTCCTTTTGGTGTCCGGGCACGGGCACGGCGACGCGGTCCTCCTGCTGGAGGCCTTTGCAGAGGCTGCCGAGTGGTCCCCCCGGTACACCATGAACCTGACCACCGCAACGGGAGCCATCGAGACGGACCTCTTCGCCCTGGCCGAGCAGCGCACGGGGCTGGACTACAGCGGTGTCGTCACGTTCCACACGAAGGCACAGGACGAGGGCGTCCGGGCGCCGGAGCTGGCGCCGCTGCGCGTGGCGCTGAAGCCCAAAGAGCAGGACGGTGACGTCCGCAAGTTCCGGAGGTCGATGAGTGATGCGGGGGCCATAGCGCCTTATGCTGTAGCCGCCCCCTCCGCAGAGGCCGCCCGACCGGCCCCCAGGCGTCTGACGATGACGACGACCCTCTCCGACCGCACGGTGACGGGACAGGGCACGCTCTCCGGCGCGGGACTGCCCTCCACCTTCACGCTGGGGCGCATCGACCTCACGGGAAAGCCCCTGCTGGTCCTCATCCCGGAGCAGCGCGGGAGCGCCTGGCTTGTCGCCAGCATGGACAACGCCGAGACCTCTCTGATCCCAGGGCGCGCGGACCTCATGGTGGACGGCGCGCCGGCGGGCGTCACCTCCCTTCCGGAGTACGGCGTGGGGCAGATGCGGCTCCCCTTCGGCTACGCGCCCCTCATCACCGCCAGCAAGGAGCCGCTCGTGGCCAAGACCGGCTCCTCCTGGTTCAGCGGCGTGTCCACCAACGGCTACAGGATCAAGGTGACGAACGGCATGGCCGAGGACCGCACGGTCACGGTGCGGGACCGCCTGCCCATCCCCACGGACGACAAGGTGAAGCTGGAGGTGAAGCGCATCGAGCCGGCTCCTGCGGAGCGCGATCCGGAGAACCGCCTGACGTGGGAGCTGTCCGTCAAGGCTGGCGAGACCGTGGAGATCGTGGTGGACTACGCCCTGAGCTACCCGTCGGGGGAGGAACTGCTGTACCGCTGAGGAGGGAGCGCTCCAAAAGGGCTCCGTTGGGCTATAATAAACTTGACGTTATTTTGAGTGACGAAAACCGGTCCGCGAGGCGCCGATCGCCTTGCGGGCCCTCGTTGAATCTAAAGAAATTGCTGACGGACGCCTCCGTCGGACCGCGAAAGGGGCGTCCAAAAGCTTTTGCGGAGCGAGGCAGCGCTTTTTTCGATAAGGAGGTCGTGCAACCTTGAAGGCCATAACGCCGTTCCAGCTGTCCGGGCTGCCGATGGGCCGCGTCCTCGGGCTGTATTCGTCCCTTCCGCGCCGCTGAGCCATGGACCGAAACGGCTCGCTCTTTCAATGGCTCACGCTGCCCCCGGCAGTCGCCGTCGCCACCGTCTTCGTGGCGGGCGCCATGGGCTCGCCGTTGAGCGCGGAGCCCGTGAACCCGTCGTTTTGGGGGATGACGGGCCTCCTGTTCGTCGTCCTCTCGGCGCTCTACGGGCTCTTCATCGTCCATGGCTTCGGTGTCGGGCTCCTGCCGCTGCAGCTCGTCGCTCAGGGGATCCTGCTCTGTCCCCTGGCCCTGAGCCGCGGCGCGCGCATGTTCCAGTGGGTGGGCGTCATCATGGCCGTGTGCGGGGCCGTCGCGCTGGTGAACCTCTACCACTATCGTCGGAGGCGGCCCGGCCCTGCCGCGCCGAAGGGGACGGACGAGACGGAGGTCCGCCTGCCCGTGCCCTTCGTCGTCACGGACGGAGAGGGCGTCGTCGAGAGCGTCAGCAGCGGCATGCTGGAGGCCGCGCAGCTGCCCCTGGAGGCGGTGAAGGGCCAGAGCGTCGCCGTGCTGCTGACGCCGGGGGACGCCACCGCCACGCTGGGTGGAAGGACGTGGGACGTGATCCAGCGCCCCATGGAGGACGACCGCTACTATTTTCAGCTCAACGAACGTGTGGCAGCTCCCGCCCCCGAAGCGGGCGCAACGGCCCTGACGGACCCCGTCACGGGCCTGCAGACCTTCCGCTACGCCATGATGCGCCTGGACGAGGAGCTCTATCGGACGCGGCGCTACGGACACCCGCTGACCGTGCTGCTGATCCGCCTCGTGTTCTCCGCCGCCGCGGAGCGGGACCCCGACTCCAGGGAGGCCTTCGTCGCCTACGGCGCCCTCATCCGAAAGAGCCTCCGCACCTCGGATGTCGCCGCCCCGTCGGGGGATCGGGAACTGATGTTGATGCTTCCCGAATGCCCCGCCGCTTCGGCGGAGGCCGTCGTCAAGAAAATGCTGGGGCTCCTGGGGACGCTGAACCAGGACCATCGCTCCCTTTCCGAGGTCACAGCGCTTCACGTCGCTGCCTCCTTTGAGAGCACGGACGACGTGCCGAACGCGAGGTCGCTGGTGGACGGCCTCATCGCGTCCATGGCCAGAAAGTACACGCTGAACGCACAATGAACCCCTTCAGGCCGCGGCTTTTGGACCGCCTCATCCTGGGGGCCGTCGCCGGCCCGTTCCTGTTTGGCATCCTGATCTTCACGCTGATCTTCGTGGCGGGGGACCTGCTCTTTCAGGCCGCGAGGCTCATCATCGAGCAGGGCGTCTCCCTGGGGGTGGTGACGCGACTCTTCTTCTATCGCCTGCCCGAGGTGGTGGCCATGACGCTGCCCATGTCGTCGCTTCTGGCCACCCTTTTGGGCATGTCCTCCCTGGGGAGTGGCAGCGAGCTCATCGCGCTCAAGTCCCTTGGAATCCCCTTCTCCCGCGTGTTGCGGCCCGTCGTCGAGGCGTCCCTTCTCGTCTCCCTCCTGGCGCTGGCCTTCAACGAGACCGTGGTCCCCTTCACCACCGAGGCGGCGGACCGTCTGATGAAGTACGAGATCCTGAAGAATCAGGCCTCCGCCGTGCAGGAAAAGGTCTTCCTGCGGGAGGAGGAGGACGGCGTGCTGCGCCGCGTGCTGTACGTGGACCAGCTGGACGCGAAGCAGGGCGTGATGCGCGGCGTCATGGTGCATGAGTTCGACCGGGACCGCCTGGCGCGTACGCTGACCGCCGAGCGGGGCCTGTGGCAGGAGGGGCAGTGGTGGATCGAGGACGGGCGCGTCTACGAGGTGGACCGGGACGGGGAGGTCACCCTCCTCCTGCGCTTCGAGCGCCAGAGGCTTGCCCTGAACCTGTCGCCCGAACAGCTGCAGATGAGCACGAAGCGGCCGGTGGACATGAGCGCCCACGAGCTGTGGCGCTACATACAGCAGTCCAGCTCCGTGGGGGCGGACCTCTCCCGCCTGTGGGTGATGTTCCACCTCAAGCTGGGGGTGCCCTGGGCCTGCGTCATCATGGCGGTGTTGGGGGCGGGGTTCGGCGCGTCGCGCCAGGGCCGGCGGGGGTCGGGAGTCGGCTTCGGCATCAGCGTCGTCATCGTGTTCGCCTACTACGTCGTCATGTCCATGTGCCGTGCCCTGGGAGAGGCCGGGGCCATCTGGCCCTCGCTGGCGGGCTGGGGACCGAACCTGCTCTTCCTGGCCGTTGCGCTGTTCTTCGCCTGGAGGGTTGACCGGCGATGACGGACCCCATCGCGGGCGCGCCCATTGCCCTGATCGCCGGGGAGGGAGCCCTGCCGGAGGCCATCGCGCGGAAGCTGGCGGAGGCAGGGGAGGCCCCACTGGTGCTGGCGGTGCGGGACGACCTGGAGGCCCTGGCCCCCTTCGCCCGGAGGCTGGTGCGCCTCCGCTGGCCCAGCCTGGGGCGCGGCGTCCGGGAGATGCGGCGCTTCGGGGCGGGGCGGGTCATCATGGCCGGCTGGATCCCCAAGCGCGTCATCTACTTTCTGCCGCTGCTGTTCGACCGGCTGAGCCGGTCCGTGCTGGCCGGCAGCCTGATGGACGACCACTCGCTCCTGGGGGCCGTCGTCCGCGCGCTGGAGCGCGAGGGCTTCTCCGTGATCCCCTACTGGCAGATCCTGCCGGAGTACCTGGCCGCGGAGGGCCGTCTGGCCGCGCGGGCCCCCACCGGGGCCGAGGCGCGGGACGTGGAGTGCGGGCGGCAGGTCCTGCGCGTCACCCTGCCCTGTTCCTTCGGTCAGGCCGTGGTCGTGGCGGAGGGTGCCGTGGTGGCCGTGGAGGCCATGGAGGGGACGGACGCCATGATCGCCAGGGCGGGGACGCTGGCGGGACGGGGCGTCGTCGTCAAGATGATGCGGCGGGACCAGGACCTGCGCTACGACCTGCCCACCGTGGGGCCCGACACCATCGAGGGGATGCGCCGCGCCGGCCTCACCTGCCTGGCCGTGGAGGCGGGGCGCACGCTGATCCTGGACCCGGACAGGGCCCTGTCCATGGCCGGCCGCTACGGCATCGCCGTCCAGGGGATCGCGCCATGAGCGCGGTACGCTCCCTCTTCGTGAGCTGCGGCGAGGTCAGCGGCGACGTCTACGCGGCGGGGTTCCTCCGCCGCCTGCAGGAGCACGAGCCGGCGCTGGCGGGGCGGGTCTGGGGCATGATGGGGCCCAGGGCCGAGGCCGCCTGCCCCGACTTGGGGAACTGGCCCCACTGGAGTTACGAGGAGCTGCAGATCATGGGTCTGGGAGAGGCTCTGCGGGCGCTGCCGCGCATCCTGAGGCTGCGGCGCGCGATGGTCCGCGCCGTCATGGAGGCCCAACCGGAGGCCGTCGTGCTGATCGACAGCCCCGACTACCACCTCCCGCTGGCCTCGGCCCTGCGGCGCGCCGGCTACGGCGGGCGCATCGTCAGCCTGATCCCTCCCACCGTGTGGGCCTGGCGCAGCGGTCGGACAAAGGCCCTGAGGCGGGACTTCGACCTCTGCCTGCCCCTCTTCTCCTTTGAGGATCGCTTCCTCTCGGAGCGCGGGGTCCGTTCCCTCTGGCGGGCGCATCCGCTGGCGAGCGAGCTTCGCGGCTACGGCGCGCCGGAGGGGCTGACGCGGCGCATCGGCGGCGCACGGGCGATCGCCCTCATGCCGGGGAGCCGGCGCTACGACATCAAGCACCACCTGGACGTCCTGCTGGGCACGGCGCACATCCTGCGGGACGAGGGGTACCTTCCCGTCTTCTCCATCGCCCCGGGGCTTGCGGCGCCCCTGGCCGACGAGCTGCGGGAGCGGACGAGGGGCTTTGAGACGTGGGATGGAGAGGGGCGGGGGCTGCTGGTCGCCTGCCGCGCCTCGGTGGGGGTCAGCGGCACCGTGGCGGTGGAGGCGATGGCACTGCGGCGTTTCATGGTCGTCATCTACAACGTGCGCCCCCTCACCCGCCTCCTCCTGAAGGCGCTGGTGCGCACGCCCTACATCTCGATCCCCAACTGCCTGACGGAGGCGCCGGTCTACCCGGAGCTCCTGTGTGGCAACGCCGTGCCGGAGCGCATCGTGAAGGAGCTGCGCCGCTACCTGGAGGACCCCGTCCTGCGGGCGGAGGTCGATGGGCGGTTGGACCGCGGGCGGGAGGCCATGGGGACGGAGGATGCGGCAGACTTTTGGGCGGAGTGCGTGATCGGCCTGTGCGCGGGCCGGAGCGGAGGACTTGACGGTTGAGGGAGGGGCTTTTCGTATGCGAGTTTCCCTGTTGACGAACGGCCCCGGCGAGCTCTGGGGCTGGGTCCGGCCCGTGGCGATGGAACTTCGCCGGCGGGGACATTCCGTGTCCCTGTGGCTTCTGCCCTGTCCCTTCGCGTCGGGGCACGAGCGGGAGGCGGCGTCCCTGTTGGGCGTCGATAAGCTGGAGGGGCCGAGCGGCGGTCCGGGCCTCTGGCGGGCCATGGCCGACGAGCGCACGGACTGCGTCATCCAGCTGGGCGGGGACATGCTGTTCGGCGCGCGCATCGCGCGCTCAGCCCGTGCTCCGCTCCTCTGCTACACCTACGGTCCCAAGAAGGGGCTGAAGGGCGCGCGGGTCTTTACGGCCTTTCCCTCCCAGGCCCGCGCCATCCCCGGAGCCCGCGCCATCGGGGACCTCGTGAAGGACGCGCTTCTCCTGGACGCCACCCAGAGTCCGGAGCGGGGCTGCCCGACGCTGCCCCACGGGACCGCGGGCAGGGACTGGAGCCGTCCCAGGGGAGGGGGGCGTGTGCTCTTCCTTCCCGGAAGCCGTCCCCCCATCCGCCGCGCCGCCCTGCCCTGGCTTGCCGCCGCCCGGGCCGCCCTGCGCGCCCGGCTTCCGGAGGCCGAGGTGCGCACCCTCTTTCCCCCCTTCGTCCCGGAGGCGGAGCTGAGGGAATGGGACGACGCGGGGCTGCGCCCCGTGCGGGCCCCCGCGGGCCTCGTCATGAGGGACGCGGACTTCGCCCTGACCCAGCCGGGCACCAACAACTTCGAGCTGATGCACTGCGGCGTCCCCTCGCTGGTGGTGGCGCCCGAAAGCTTCCTGGACCTCATCCCCATCGCGGGGCTGAGGGGCGTCCTGGCCTCGCTGCCGCTGGTGGGGCGCGGACTGCGCCGCGCCGCGGCGCGGCGGATCCTGAACCGCTGGAACGGCGTCATCGCCCTGCCGAACCGCCTGACGGACCGGCGCGTGATGGACGAGCTGTACGGCGACGTCACCCCGGAGCAGACCGCCTCCCGGATGGCGGAGGACCTGAGCGACGCCGAAGGGCTGGCCCGCGCGCGGGAGGAACTGCTGGCCCTGTCGGGGCAGGGCGGGGCGGCCGCCCGCCTGTGCGACGCCATCCCCGCGGAGGACGGCTCCGCATGACGGGGCAGGACGCGCAGGGGGCCGCACGGCGGCTCATCGCCTGCGCCGCGCCCTACCGCCTGCGCCTTGTGGCGGGGGTGGCCTTCATGCTGGCCTCCTCCGGGCTGAACGTCCTGCCGCCCTGGCTCTTCAAGAGCGTGGTGGACGACGTCCTGATCTCCCGAAGCGTCCTGAGCCTCAACCTCATCTGTCTGGCCGTCGTTGCCATCTTCGCCCTCAAGGCCGTGACGTCCTACTGGCAGCAGTACCTGATGAACGAGGTGGGGCAGAGCGTCGTGATGGACGTCCGGGTGGCGCTCTACGACCACATGCAGCACATGGCGCTTCAGCGGATCGACGCCTCGCGGGTCGGAGAGCTGATGAGCCGCATCACGGGCGACGTGGCCACGCTGCAGAGCCTCGTCACCAACACCTTCGTGGACCTGGCCTTCAACGCCGTGACCTTCGCGGGGATGTTCGCCTTCATCCTCTACATCAACTGGCGCCTGACGCTCCTGATCGTGCTGGTGCTGCCCGTCGTGGCCTGGCTCCTGTCCTTCGCGGCCCGGAGACTGCGCCGCGCGGGGCACCGGGTTCAGGAACGGCTGGCGGACATCACCGCCATCGCCCAGGAGGCCTTTTCCGCCATCCGCGTGGTGCGCGCCTTCGCCACGGAGGAACAGGAGCTGAAGCGCTTTCGGGAGGGGAACCTCCAGAACTTTCAGGCGCTGCTCCACGCCGTGTCCATCCAGGCCCTCCTGGCCGGGGTCGTGGAGGTGTTCCTGATCTGCGCGTTGGCCGTGGTGTTCTGGTTCGGGGGACGAAGCGTCATCCAGGGGTCCCTCACCCCCGGCGAACTCATCTCCTTCATCGGGTACATCGCCTTCATGGTCCAGCCGATCCGCACCGTCATGAGCCGCATGGGCGCCCTGCAGACCGGCCTTGCCGCCGCGGACCGCATCTTCGACATGCTCCGGGCCCCCACGGAGGACACGTCCCGCTCTTTGGAGCTGCCGGGCCGGCTTCGCGGCGAGGTGACCTTTGAGGACGTCCACTTCGCCTACGCGGCGGGGCAGGAGGTGCTGCGGGGCATCCGCCTCACCGTCCGTCCGGGGGAGAAGGCGGCCCTCGTGGGGCCCACCGGCTCCGGGAAGTCCACGCTGGCGGACCTGATCCCCCGCTTCTACGATCCCACGTCGGGCCGCGTCCTGATCGACGGCCGGGACGTCCGCTCGCTTCGCCTGCCGGAGCTGCGGCGCCAGATCGGCATCGTGCCCCAGGACTGCGTCCTGATGAAGGGCAGCGTGGCCTTCAACATCGCCTACGGGCTGGCGGAGGACGGGCCGGACCTGCTGAAGGACGAGGCGCTGATGCGGCGCGTGCGCGAGGCCGCGGGCGTCGCGAACATCGCGGACTTCATCGAGGGCCTCCCGGAGGGGTACGGCACGGAGGTGGGCGAGCGGGGCGTCACCCTCTCCGGCGGCCAGCGTCAGAGGATCGCCATCGCCCGCGCCGTCGTCCGCGACCCCAGCGTCCTGATCCTGGACGAGGCCACCTCCTCCCTGGACCTGGCCGCGGAACGGCAGGTCCAGGAGGCCATGGATCGCGCCATGGCCGGCCGAACCTCCCTCATCATCGCCCACCGGCTCTCCACCGTACAGGGCGCGGACCGCATCCTGGTGCTGAAGGACGGCCGTATCCTTCAGGAGGGCAGCCACGCCGCGCTGCTGCGGGAGGGCGGGCTCTACGCGGACCTCTACCGCCTGCAGTTCCCCTCCCGCGGGGCGGAGCCCGACGGTCCGCGGAGGGAGCGGGGAGCCGCCGGTGGGGCGGAGGGAGCCGGACGCCCGTGAACCGCGTCGTCCAAAGCTACATGGCCTGGGTGCGGGGCGAGCGCCGCGCGTCGCCATGGCGTCTCCTGGACCCGGCCGAATGGGTTGTCCGGGGGGCCGTGACCTGCATCGACTTCCTGTACCGGCACGGCCTGAAGCGCGCGGAGGAGCCCCCCATCCCCTTCGTCAGCGTGGGAAACCTCACCTATGGAGGCACGAACAAGACCCCCTTCGTGGAGATGCTGGCCCGAGCCATGGCGGAGCGGGGCGTCCGACCGGGCATCGTGAGCCGCGGCTACTCGGGCGGTCGGACCCGAAGTCCCGTGGTGATCTTCGGCGGGGAGGGCAGTCGCGACGCCGTCGGCGACGAGCCTCTCCTGCTCTCCCGCCGCCTTCCGGAGGTCCCCGTGGCGGTGGCCCGGCGTCGCGCGCTGGGCATCCGCGCGCTTCGGGAGGCGGGGGTGGAGCTGGCGATCGCGGACGACGCCTTTCAGCATCGCGCCCTGAGGCGGGACGCGGACATCGTCCTGATCGACGCCGCCTGCCCCTTCGGCAGCGGCCGGCTGATCCCATCGGGCATCCTGAGGGAGCCCGTCGGCGCCCTCTCCAGGGCGCACCTGGCGGTGATCACCAAGGCGGACCAGGCGACGCCGGAGGCGCTCTCGAAGCTGCGGGAGACGGTGGGGCGCTTCGTCCCCCTGGAGCGCGTCTTCACCTCCCGCGTCGAGGTGGATCGCTGGGAGGTCTGGGCGCCGGACGCGGCGCGTCCGGCCCGCTGCGCCCCGCCGGCTGCGGGGCTTCGCGTGCTGGCCTTCTCCGCCATCGGGAGCCCGGAGAGCTTCGGGCGGTCCCTGGCGGACGCGGGGCTCCTGACGGTGGGCGAACGTCGCTTTCGGGATCACCACCGTTACGGGCCGGGCGAGCTGGACGCCCTGTGCCGCACGGCCGCGGACCTCGGCGCGGAGGCCCTGGCCTGCACCGAGAAGGACCTGTACAACCTTCCGGACGGCTGGCGGCCCTCCCTGCCCCTCCTGATCCCCTGCGTGTCCGCCGTGCTGGACGAGCCGTCCCGGTTTCTGGACGCGCTGACGGGGGCGCTGCGCCCGCGGCTGGCCGTGGCCTCCAACGGGTATGGCGAGGACGCCATCGGCGTCCTGCTGGCGCGGCGGCTGAGGGACCGCTTCCCCGGCGCGGAGGTGCTGGCCTTCCCGCTGGTGGGGCGCGGGGACGCCTACGCCGGCTCGGGCTTCCCCGTGGCCTCTGCGCCTTCCGTCACGCCGTCGGGGGGCGTGGTGAAGTACCACCTGAAGGACCTGTTGAGCGACATGCGGGCGGGCCTGCTGAGCCACGTCAGGGCCCAGCTGAGGGACTGGCAGGCGCTCAGGGGAGCCATTCGGACGCCGGTCTGCGTGGGGGACGTCTACCTGCTCCTGCACGCGCTGTGGGGCAGCGGCGTCCGGCCGCTGTTCGTGGCCACGGCCAAGACGGTGCGGCTCTCCGGGCATTGGCGGCTGGAGCGCGCCCTGATCCGGCGCCTGGCCCTCCGCACCTGGACGCGGGACCCGGAGAGCGCGGAACAGCTGGCCCGCGCCGGGGCGAATGCCGTCTACGCGGGCAACCCCGTCATGGACCTGCTGGAGGATGGGGCCGTCGGCCCGGCCCCCCTGCCGCCTGGACCGGACGACGTCCCCCTCGTCCTGCTCCTGCCGGGCAGCCGGCTGCGCGCCTATCGAGACGTCAACCTGATCCTCGACGCCGCGGTGCGGCTCTCCGGGCTGCGGCGCTGCGCCTTTCGCATGGTGCTGGCGCCCACGCTCTCCCGCGAGAGGCTCGGCGCCTCCTGCGGGGGCTGGACCCTCCGGGAGGACGGGGGGACGCCCGCCCTGTGCCGGGAGGGCCTTGTCGTCGCGTTGACCGACGCGCCGGTGTCGGCGGCGGCCCGGGGCGCGGCGCTGCTGCTGGGGCTGGGCGGGACGGCCAATCAGCTCTGTGCGGGGCTGGGAATCCCGGTGGTCTCCATCGACGAGAAGGGCAAGCGCGTGCAGAAAAAGCTCCTGGGCGACGCGGAGCTCCTGACGGCTCCCACGGCCCAGGCCCTGGCGGAGGGGGCTTTGAGCGTGCTGGAGGACCCCGTGCGCTACCGGCTCATGAGCGCGGCGGGCCGGCAGAGGATGGGCGCGCCGGGAGGGCTTGAGGACCTGGTGAACTTCGCCGCTTCGGAGTTGGGCTGGGACCTGCGCCAGAGCGTCTACGCGAGGCTCCTGTCCCGGGGGAACGGGGGGTCGACAACAGCGGCCACGGACGGGCGCCTCGCGTTTAAGGCCGTTTAAAGCTGGGATCGAAGGAGCCAGAGGATCGCCTTGAGGTAACTCTTCGGGACCCCCTTGCCCAGAGCGTACAGGCGGGCCAGCCGCCGCCTTGCGTGAGCGTCCCCCCGTTCCGCGGCTCCGAGGTACCACGCCGCCGCTTTGGCGTCGTCCTTCGCGACGCCCTCCATCGAGGCGAAGGTCGTGTCGTAGAGCTCCCCCGTCAGGAACTGAAGGTGAGGGCTTCCGTCCTCGGCCAGCCTCTCCAGGGCCATCGGGTCCCCCCGCAGGAAGCCCCTCAGCGCCCGCTCGTCCTCGCAGATCGCCTGCGGCAGGGCCGCAACGCCCGTAACCCCGTTCCACGCGGCGTAGGATTGATTTTTCCAGTCCGACGACCAGGGCCTCAGGTCCGAGAAGAACAAGAGCCGCGGCCTGAGCGCCAGAAGCGGGACGACGACGTCCCCGCTTTCCGTCTCCCTGCGGCTCCGCACCAGCTCGTCGCGGGCCATCAACTCGGCCCTGTAGGCGGAAGCGACCCCAAGGTCCCCGATCAGGGCGACGAAATTGGAGCTCAGGAGGAGGCACAGGCCCAGGAGTCCCCAACGCCAACGGAAGAGGCGGGAGGAGCGCAGCCGTTCGAGCGTCCCCTCCTGCCGATAGCCGAAGGCCCACAGAAGCCCCCACGCGGCCCCCATCAGCCAGAGCGTCAGGCTCACTGCGCGTTCGGGTAGCCCAACCCCCGTTCCCCATCCGGCGACGGCCTGCATCAGCGGCGCGATCAGGGCCGTGAGCAGGACGACGTGCCATGCTTTGAGGCGGGAGGTCACGCGGCCGTCGAGGGGCGGGACGGCCTGAGCGATGGTGGGCAGGAAGAGCGGGAAGGTCCAGACGATGGGGGCCGTGAAGAACCTGAGGGCCGTCATGAGGCCGAAGAGCCCGGCGACGCCCAGAGTTCTGATCAGCCTTGGGAAAAAAGCGACCGTCGCCGTGCCTCCCATGCGGATCGTCGTCCCCGGCGCCAGGAGCATCACGAGGAAAGCCAGCAGGGCGGCGAGCAGGAAGACGGCGGCCCGCTTTGCCTTCGCCGCTGCACCGATGGACAGAAAGTAAAGCGCCGCAAGAAAGGCCAGGACGACCTGCATCACGCTGACGGGCTCGAGGAGGGTCCCGTTCAGGAGCAACAGGAATGTGCAGCTCCAGGAGTTTACCCCCATGCCGTTCTCCCGGAATGCCCGGCCCGCCAGGGCCAGCGCAAGGAGCGAGAGGGCGGTCGCCCAGGTGTAGGGCATCCCGCTCAGCCAGTAAAGGGTCTCGTTCAAGGCGGGCAGGGCGGATAGGGACGCGGCGCACAGCAAAAGAGAACAGGCCGTCTTATCCCTGGCGGAGAGCCCCGGCACGAGGCTGTGTGCGCAGAAGTAGAGGGACCCCAGGGACAGCAGCACCGTCGTGAGGGGCAGGAGGCCGTAGAGGGGTCCCGTGCTCCAGGGGGCGGCCAGGGCGAGCAAAAACGTGTTGAAGGCCCTCCCGGTCCACTGGAGGTAAAACTGCCTCTGCATGTTGAAGAAGCCCTGCTCCAGAAAGGCGTTAGCGAAGTTGTAGTCGTCGGCGGAGGGGCGGGCGTAGAGGCCGAGCCAGCAAAAGAGGGCGATGTAGAGCGCGCAGAGGAGGGCGAGGGCCGTCCTCTGCGCGTCGTGCGGCTGCCGTGGGGTGTTCATGGCTTTCGCCTCCCGCACAGCGGGACCGCGGAACCCCCGAAAGGGGGGATCGCCCTCTCTCCGCTTCTTCGAGTGAGCGTCTTGAGTTCCCAGCATCTTTTCGGAGCCCCTGTGCTGCGGGAAATTTCCCCCGCCTCAGCGCCTCAGGGCGAGGCCCCTGCCGACCGGCTCCGTCTTGAAGCGGCCGATGAGCTCGCTCAGCTGCTCTGCCGTCTCCGCCATGCTGCGGGAGGCCTGTTCGATGCTCTTTGCGGCGTCCGCCGTCCCGGAGGCCGCCTGACCGATCTCCTTCTGGACGCCCACGATCTCCCCGATGGAGTTCGTCACGCCCTGGACGGAGGCGGTCATCTCCTCCGCGGACGCAGCCTGTTCCTCGGAGACCGCCGCGACGTTCTGGATCGAGTCGTTCAAGTGGTTCGTGGCGTTCAGAACCCCCTGCAGCTCCTTGTCGACCGCCTCGGCGCTGCCGAGGAGCTCGGAGAGGTTCTGGGCCATCTCCTTCGTCGCGGAGAGCGATCCGCCTGAACGCTCCTGAAGGTCCTGGATCAGTTTGCTGACCTCGTTGGCGGCGTTCCCGGACTCCTCGGCCAGCTTGCGGACCTCCTCCGCCACGACGGCGAAGCCGCGCCCCGCCTCGCCCGCCCGTGCCGCTTCGATCGCGGCGTTGAGGGCCAGGAGGTTCGTCTGGTCCGCGATCGACGTGATGGAGCTCACGAAGCCGGAGATGGCCTCCACCGACTGCGCCAGGTGGCCGATCTGCTCCATCGTCTCCTCGGACTTCTCCTCCGCCAGCTTCATGCCCTCGACGATCCGGCCCACGCTGTGGACTCCCTCCGTCGTCCCGGTGCTGACGGTGGCGGACTGGGTGGCGCCCTCCGTGGCCGCCTGGGCGCTCGACTGGGCCCCGGACGCCACCTCGCCGATCGCCGCGTTGATCGACTGGAGGGCCGAGGAGCTCTCGCCGAGGAGGGCGTCCGACTTGCCCATCAGCCCCCCGACGGTGTCCATCGAGGCCAGCAGGTCCCCCGATATCTTCGAGAGCTCCTCGGACTGGCGGGAGTTCTCCGCCACGCCGGTCCGGATGCGGGAGACGACCTCCCCGATGGACCCTGCCGTCCGGTTCAGCATCCCGGAGATCCTGGCGAACTCGTCCTTGCCCGAATCGTCGAAGCGGGTCGAGAGGTCGCCCGCCTCCAGCTCCTCCATGAGGTCGGTCATCCGGCGCACGGAGCGCGTCATGCCCCGAACGATGCAGAAGAAGGAGACTCCGACGATGATCAGCGGCGTGATCGCGACGCCCAGCAGGATCAGGAGCAGCGTCTTGAGGATGCCGGAGATCACGGAATAGGGGAAGAACGCGCCGAGGTAGAGGTCGTACCCCACCGGGGCGTAGAACATCAGGCGCCTCTCGCCCTCGTGGGTGTACTCGGTGGCCCCGCTCTCGCCCGCCGTCATCCGTCGGACCGTCTGGCGGACGCTTTCCGGAAAGGCCGGGTCCGTCAGGAGGTTGGCCTTCATGACCTGCTCCTTCTGGGGGGAGGCGACGATCAGGCCGTCCTTGCGGATCAAAACCCCGGAGCCCTGGCCGAATATCTTGAGGGCCGCCGTCTGCGAACTGATCTGATCCACGTCCAGGTCCGCGCCGACGACTCCAAGGAGTTTCCCCGCGTCGTCCCGGACGGCGACCGCCATGGTGATCCCAAGGCTGTTGGTCGCTGCGATGATGTAGGGCTCTGAGCAGATGACCTCCCCGTCCCTGGCCGCGACGGCCAGCTTGTACCAAGGGCGCGTCCGGGAGTCGAAGTCGTCGGGGGCTTTCCAGCCGCCTCCGTCCGCAAAGCGCCCATCCGACTCGTAGCCCCAGAACAGCTCCTTGATGCCGTTCGGCCTGTTCTTGGCCAGAAGGGCGGCGGCGGCGCGGGCCACCTCGTCCTGAGAGACCGCCCCGAAGTTCAGATAAGCGTACCGCAGCGATTCGGCGGAGGCCGAGAGGACCGCGGAGGATCGGGTCAGGACGCCTCGAAAGACCTGGGCCGACTGGGACACGCTCTCCACCCCGGCTCCCCTCAGAACGGAGGACAGCGTCGAGCCGCCCCAGAGGTAAACGACCCCGACCATCAAGAACAACACCAGGAAAACCGCTGCAACCGTCCCCAACATCTTGCTCCGAATCGTCATCTTTCCGTCTCCCTTGCCGCATCAAAAGCCGAAAAAACATCCCGTAGCGCCGTCGCGCAAACGCGCGAAACCCGGAGGGCCGCTCCTGCCGCACAAAGCTTTTTCAGCTCGTCAAAACGCCGGGGAAGGCCATTCACCGGGATAAAAAACAACTTCGCCGCTATTATATACACAACCCCGAAGGGCGGCAATACAATGCGCTCGAAAACTCTTGACATCCTAACGCAGTGGTGATAATTTAATGCTGAATTTACCCTTATTGGTATAGGGGAGGACGAGAGCGATGAGGCGCAGAGACGGAGAGGCCGCAGTGCAGGTTCGGAACAACGGGATGTGGTGGTGGCAGCCTTAAGCTGCCCTCTGTCCGCGCGCGTTGAAGAAGAAAGCGCTTTAAGGGCCGGAGGGAATCAACCCTCCGGCCCTTTTGTTTTGTATCGAGAGCGTCAGAGCTCGGGGCCGACCCTTTGGCCCCGGGCTTTTTTGTATCCCAAACTTTTACTTCATTTTTGCTTTATTCAGGAGGAGATTACGATGGCGAACGACGTCGAGAGGAAAGCGATGGTCACGGGGTTCTTTGGGGAGTACGGCGGGCAGTTCATCCCCGAACCGCTGAAGGCGCGCCTGGACGAATTAGACGAGGCCTTCCGGGACGCGATGGCGGACACGGCGTTTCAGGAGGAGTACCTGACGCTCCTCAGGGACTACGTGGGGCGTCCCTCGGCGCTGACGGAGTGCCGCAACGTCTCGGAGGACCTGGGCGGGGGGCGGCTCTTCCTGAAGCGGGAGGACCTGAACCACGGCGGCGCGCACAAGATCAACAACTGCATCGGGCAGATCCTCCTGGCCAGGCGCATGGGGGCGAAGCGCATCATCGCGGAGACGGGCGCGGGGATGCACGGCACGGCCTCGGCCATGGCCGCCGCGCTCTTCGGCATGGAGTGCACGGTGTACATGGGAGCCCTGGACATGGAGCGCCAGAGGCCCAACGTGGAGCGGATGCGGGCCATGGGGACCCGCGTCGTGGCGGTGACGGAGGGGCAGCAGACCCTCAGGGAGGCGGTGGACAGGGCCCTGTCCGTCTATGTGGAGGAGCCGGACACCTTTTACCTCCTGGGCTCGGCCGTCGGGCCGCACCCGTACCCCTCCATCGTGCGGGAGTTCCAGAGCGTCATCGGGCGCGAGGCGCGGGAGCAGTTTCTGAAGCGCGAGGGGCGACTGCCGGACTACGCCGTCGCCTGCGTCGGAGGGGGCAGCAACGCCATCGGGCTCTTCTCGGCCTTCCTCGACGACGCGGAGGTCCGGCTGGTGGGGGTGGAGCCGGCCGGCCGGGGGACGGACCGGCTGGGGGACCACGCGGCGACGCTGGCCTTCGGGACCCCGAAGGTCTTTCAGGGGTTCAGGAGTTACGTCCTGACGGACGCAGCCGGAGAGGCCGCCCCCGTCTATTCGATCTCCGCAGGGCTCGACTACCCCGGCGTGGGGCCGGAACACGCCTGGCTGAAGGACGTGGGGCGGGCCCGCTACGAGAGGGTGACCGACGAGGAGGCCCTCGCCGCGTTCCGGACCCTCTGCCGGCGGGAGGGCATCCTGCCGGCGCTCGAGAGCAGCCACGCGCTGGCCTGGGCGCTGCGCCTCCTGCCCTCGCTCGACAAGGGCGAGACGATCCTGGTCAACCTGTCGGGGCGCGGGGACAAGGACTTTCACTCGATCCCCGAGGCGTACAGGAGCTGATATCTTCAAGAGATTTTGTGCGGAGGCAGGGCCCCCTGCCTCCGCGCTTTCGCCCTGCCGCGTCCTCTCGAGGACTCCTGCCCTCCGGCGTGGAGCCTGGGGCGATTTTTCCGCTTTTGCCCCTCTTTGCCCTGCCATTTGCCCTTTGTGGGCGTCCCGAAGTCACGAACCTACGTTATAATACACAAAGTTAACGAAAATTTTCTGCGGCTGCAGGGAATCCGGTGCGAAACCGGAGCGGCCCGGCCACTGTAATCACGACGAGCCCGCAGGTCAGCCACTGCCGTGGGGCGGGAAGGCGCGGGCGAAGGATGAATGAGAGCCAGGAGACCTGCCGGGAAAGACCTTCCCCTTCCGCGTGGAGGCGGGCGGCTTGTCGTCCTGCCGTGCCAGGGTGCGGCGGGACCCGGATTGCGTTGGGCAGCGGAGCTGCCGGACGGGGCTTTCGCCCTGTCCAAAGACCTTGGGGCGGCGCAGGACCGCGCCGTCGCCAGAACGGGAGGAATCGTGTATGAGCAATGCAAAAGAACCGGGGGCGGGGGGCCAGACGGCTGCCGCGCACCTTCCCGACGTCGCCTTCGACGAGTTCACCCCTCTGAGCTACGAGGCGTGGAAGGAGGCGGCCACCGCAGCCCTGAAGGGCGCACCCTTCGACAAGAAGATGTTCACCAAAACCTACGAGGGCATCACCCTGAACCCGATGTACACGGCGGAGGACACGGGGGGCCTGAGGGCTGCGCGCACCTACCCCGGTTCCTACTCCCTGCGGGGCAACGAGGCCTCCGGCAACCTGAAGCGCGCCTGGGAGATCGTGCAGTTCTGCGATGAGGCGTTGCCCCATGAGGCCCACAGAAGCCTGGCCCACGAGTTGGAGCGGGGGGCCAACTCCGTCGCCTTTCGCCTGGACCCCCGGACGGAGGCGGGGCTGGACGCCGACGCGCCGGGGACGGATGGAGCGGGCGTCTCCCTCTCCACGCTGGACGACGTCGAGGCCCTGCTGAAGGGCCTGCTGGGCCGCCCCCTGGCGATCTACGCCGGAGCCTCCGCCGCGCCGCTGCTGGGCTTCGTGGCCGCGCTGGCCCAAAGGGAGGGCGTCGCCCCCAGGACGCTTGCGGGCTGCGTGGGGGCGGACCCCATGGGCTGCCTGCTGGAGAGGGGGGGGCTGCCCGCGCCCCTGGATCGACTCTGGGACGAGATGGCGGAGACGATCCGTTGGGCCGAGGCCGCCGGCTCCCCGCTGCGCACGGTCCTGATCCGCGGCAGCGTGCCGCACGACGGCGGCGCGGACGCGACCCAGGAGGCCGCCTGCGCCATGACGGCCGCCATCGAGACGCTGCGCGCCATGCTGGCGCGGGGCATCTCGGTGGAGCAATTCGCCCGCCGGCTGCGCTTCGAGTTCTCGCAAGGGGCCAACTTCTTCATGGAGATCGCGAAGCTGCGCGCCGCGCGCATCGCGTGGGCTCAGATCGCGGAGAGCTTCGGCGGCGGCGAAGAGGCCCGGAAGTCCCAGATTTTCGCCCGCACCTCCCGCTTCACCCGCACGGTGTACGACCCCTACGTCAACATGCTGCGCGGTGCCACGGAGGCGTTTTCAGCGATCGTGGGCGGCGTGGAGGGGCTGACCGTCGGCTGCTTTGACGAGGCGCTGCGGCCAGGCTCCGAATTCTCGCGCCGCGTGGCCCGCAACGCCCAGATCATGCTTCAGAAGGAGTTCAACCTGCGGGAGCCCATTGACCCCGCGGGAGGTTCCTGGTATCTGGAGGCCCTGACGGACGAGCTGAGCCGCAGGGTCTGGGCCAGGCTTCAGGAGATCGAGGGCCGGGGCGGCTTCCTGGAGAGCGTCAAGGCGGGCGTGCTGCAGGAGGACGTGGCCGGGACCCTCGCGAGCCGCTGGAAGAACCTGGCGAAGCGCTCCGACCGCGCCGTCGGCACGAACATGTACCCCAACATGAGCGAGCCCCTGCCGGAGTTCGGGTCGCCGGACTGGGAGGGGCTAAGGGAGGAGCGTCTGCGGGCGCTGAAGGGCGCCCGGGGGGCGCGGGACGACGCCGGGGTGAAGAAGGCCCTCGAGGGGCTGTCGGGCGACGGCCTGATCGGGAAGGTCGCCGCAGCGGCCGAGGCCGGCGCCACGCTGGGCGAGGTCCGGGCCGCGCTGGGAGGCGGGAGGGGCGACGTCGCGGCGGAGCCCGTGAGGCCCCACCGCTGGACGGAGCAGTTCGAGGAGCTGAGGGCCAGGACGGAGGCCTACAGGGCGCGGACGGGTGATAACTTCCGCGTCTTTCTGGCCAACATGGGGCCCATCCCCCAGCACAAGGCACGGGCGGACTTCATCTCGAGCTTCATGGAGGTGGCCGCCTTCGAGATGCTCCGCAACGACGGCTTCGAGACGCCGGAGGCGTGCGCGGAGGCCGCCGCCGCGAGCGGTGCGGAGATCGCGGTGATCTGCTCCACGGACGCCACGTACCCTGAGGTGGTGCCGCCGCTGGCGCGGGCGATCAAGGAGCGGGCGCCGAAGATGGGCGTCTACCTGGCCGGGGAGCCAGCTCCGGAGTTCAAGGACGCCTACGTCGAGGCCGGCGTGGAGGGCTTCATCAGCGTCCGCTCGAACTGTCTTGAGACTTTGTCCGGATTTCAGAAGATGAAGGGGATGTTCTAAAGATGTCCGTATCGTATAAAAACCCGGATTTTACGCAAATTTCGCTGAACTGCCCCACTTCCGGCCCGGACTTTGACGAGGCGGTCTGGAGCCGCAACTTCGAGGCGGAGACGGGGTCTGCGCCCGAGGCGATGACGACCCGAACGATGGAGCAGATCGACGTCCCACCCCTCTACACGGAGGCGAAGGGCGGGCACCTCGCCCATTTGGCCTTCGACAAGCCGGGGCTGCCTCCCTTCCTGCGGGGGCCCTACCCCACGATGTACGTCACGCGCCCCTGGACGGTGCGCCAGTACGCCGGCTTCTCCACGGCCGAGGAGAGCAACGCCTTCTACCGGCGCAACCTGGCCGCGGGCCAGAAGGGCCTCTCCATCGCCTTCGACCTGGCGACGCACCGCGGCTACGACTCCGACCACCCGCGCGTCGTGGGCGACGTGGGCAAGGCGGGGGTGGCCGTGGACTCCATCCTGGACATGGAAATCCTGTTCTCCGGCATTCCGCTGGACCAGATGTCCGTCTCCATGACGATGAACGGCGCCGTGCTGCCCGTCCTGGCCTTCTACATCCTGGCCGCGGAGGAGCAGGGCGTGGACAAGTCCGTCCTGTCCGGCACGATCCAGAACGACATCCTGAAGGAGTTCATGGTGCGCAACACCTACATCTACCCGCCCAGGACCTCGATGCGCATCATCGGGGACATCTTCGCCTACACCTCGCAGTACATGCCGAAGTTCAACAGCATCAGCATATCGGGCTACCACATCCAGGAGGCGGGGGGCACGGCGGACATCGAGCTGGGCTACACGCTGGCGGACGGCCTGGAGTACCTGCGCACGGGCATCAAGGCGGGGCTCACCATCGACGCCTTCGCCCCGCGCCTCTCCTTCTTCTGGGGCATCGGCAAGAACTACTTCATGGAGGTCGCCAAGATGCGCGCCGCCCGCATGTTGTGGGCCAAGATCGTCAAGGGCTTCGACCCGAAGAACCCCAAGTCCATGGCGCTGCGCACCCACAGTCAGACCTCCGGCTGGAGCCTGACGGAGCAGGACCCCTACAACAACGTGGAGCGCACCTGCATCGAGGCCATGGCGGCGGCGCTGGGCCACACGCAGTCGCTGCACACGAACGCCCTGGACGAGGCCATCGCGCTGCCCACGGACTTCTCCGCGCGGATCGCGCGCAACACGCAGCTCTACATCCAGGACGAGACGAAGGTCTGCAAGGTCATCGACCCCTGGGGCGGCTCCTGGTACGTGGAGTCCCTGACCAGCGAGCTCCTGCGGCGCAGCTGGGCCCACATCCAGGAGGTCGAGGAGCTGGGGGGCATGGCTGCGGCCATCGACACGGGGCTTCCGAAGATGCGCATCGAGGAGGCGGCGGCCCGGCGTCAGGCCCACATCGATTCGGGCGCGGAGGAGATCGTGGGCGTCAACAGCTTCCGCCTCGACAAGGAGGACCCGCTTGAGATCCTGGAGGTGGACAACACGGCCGTGCGCGAGGCGCAGATTGCGAGATTGAAGAAGTTGAGGGAGAACCGGGATCAGGAGAAGGTGAAGGAGTGCCTCGACGCCATCACGAAGGCCACGGAGACGGGCGAGGGCAACCTGCTGGCGCTGTCCGTGGACGCGGCACGGGCCAGGGCGTCGCTCGGCGAGATATCGGCTGCCGTGGAGAAGGTCTGCGGGCGCCATCAGGCGGTGATCCGCTCCATCTCCGGCGTCTACAGCAGCGAGTTCAAGGACGCGGACGTCATCGACGAGGTGCGGAGGATGACGGACGACTTCGAGAGGAAGCACGGCCGCCGCCCGCGCATCATGGTCGCCAAGATGGGGCAGGACGGCCATGACCGGGGCGCGAAGGTCATCGCCACGGCCTTCGCCGACATGGGCTACGACGTGGATATCGGCCCGCTGTTCCAGACCCCGGCGGAGACGGCCCAGGAGGCGGTGGACAACGACGTCCACGTCGTCGGCATGAGCTCTCTGGCCGCGGGGCACAAGACGCTTCTGCCGCAGCTGGTGGACGAGCTGAAGAAGCGCGGACGCGAGGACATCATGGTGGTCGTGGGCGGCGTCATCCCGGCGCAGGACTACGCCTTCCTGCGCGAGCACGGCGCCGCCGCCATCTTCGGCCCCGGGACGGTCATCCCCGTCTCCGCCAAAAAGGTCATGGAGGAGCTCAACCGCCGTGTCGACGACGACTAGGCCCGAATGGACGCCGGAAGGGGCTGGAGCCGAGTTCGCCTGCCGCGTCATGGGCGGCGTGACCGACGCCCACGACGGCATGGCGTTTGCGCCGGAGCCGTCCCCTGCTCCCGTCCCGAAACGCCGGAAGCTGGCGCTTCGGGACTACGTGGAGGGCGTGCTGGAGGGCGACCGCGCGGTCCTCTCCCGCGCCATCACGCTGGTGGAGAGCAACGCGCCGGCCCACTTCGACCTGGCCCGGCAGGTCATCTCCGCCGTGCTGCCGCGGACCGGGCGCGCCGTGCGCGTGGGCATCACGGGCGTGCCGGGTGCGGGCAAGAGCACGTTCATTGAGGCGCTGGGCACGTGGCTCTGCGACCGGGGGCACAGGGTGGCGGTGCTGGCGGTGGACCCCAGCAGCACGGTGACGAGGGGCAGCATCCTGGGGGACAAGACGCGCATGGAGGAGCTGTCCCGGAACGAGAACGCCTTCATCCGCCCCTCCCCCTCCGGGGGGACGCTGGGGGGGCTCACGCGCAAGAGCCGCGAGACGATGCTGCTCTGCGAGGCGGCGGGGTACGACGTCGTCCTGGTGGAGACGGTGGGCGTCGGCCAGAGCGAGGTGACGGTGCGGGACATGGTGGACTTCTTCATGCTCCTGGTCATCACGGGCGCGGGAGACGACCTCCAGGGGATGAAGAAGGGGGTGATGGAGCTGGCGGACGCCATCGTGGTGAACAAGGCCGACGGGGCCAACCGGATGAGGGCCCAGACCACCCGGGCGGACTACGAGCAGTTCCTGCACTACCTGCGGCCCTCCACGGACGGCTGGACGAGCCGTGCCTACACCTGCTCCGCCCTGACGCGCGAGGGCATCCCGGAGGTGTGGGGCATGGTGGAGGACTTCATGGAAAACGTCCGGAGCTCGGGCGTTTTCGCGGAACGCCGCCGGCGCCAGGCGCTGTCCTGGGTCCACTCGATGGTAGAGGACCACCTGCTGCGCCGCTTCTACGAGGACCCCGGCGTCGCGGCGGAGATGCCGGAGATCGAGGAGCGGGTGGAGCGGGGCGAGCTGGCCGCCACCCAGGCGGCCCTGGAGCTGCTGGCGCTCTATGAGAGGGGTCGGGACCGACAGGAGTGATGGGGTTGCCCACCTGGTTCGTTGAAGGCCGGAACGTTTCGCCGGGGGCTTGACAGCCTGTACCGCGACCGGCCCCACTTAAGGAAACACTGATTCAGTCGTTGAGAACTGTCAACCGTATGGGCTCCCTTCAGTGCCTGAAACTTCATCAGGCCGCGCGAAGCGCGTGGGGATTGGGACTGACGGCCCGTGAGCGCCAGCGAACGGCAGCCGGAAGGCTCCCCGAAGTGGGGGGCGTAGCCCCATTTTAAAATTTTAGGGAAGCGCTGAAGGATACCCTTTGTTTGATGATCCTTAATTGCTTTCAACAACTTTTGAAGATTAATCAGCGCTTCCTTAATTCAAAGGAGGTGAAGTTCATGAAAAAGCTGTCGTGTGCGTTCCTGGTGGCCCTGGCGCTCTGCGGCGCGGCGGCGGCGAACGTCGCCTACACGACGGTGGACGCGGGCTACACGGGCGCCATCGGGGTCATCGACGAGGCCCTGCAGGCCGGGAGGGCGGTCGGCAGCCTTCGGGGCGACGCCCTGGGCGCGTCGTTCCCGCAGGGCGGCAGGCGGCTCTACGTCTTTTTGGAGCACGACCACACCACGGGGGACAAGGCGGCCGTTTACAATCCCGCCAGCTGGGACGTGCCCGTCGCCAACAGGACCTGGACGAACGCCATGAACGTTCACGGCCTGGCCGCCTACGGCGGGAACCTGTACGCCGCCGCCCACGAAGGGGGCGCCGTCATTCAGGTGAACACCTCGAGCTACACCGCCACGGGCCGTTATTACATCTGCACCGCCGCCCCGGCGGGGTACGTCCCCCACGCGGAACGGGTCCTCGCCGCCGGGAACGTGATCTATGCCCTGTTCACGGCGACGCGGGGCAGCTATCCCGGCTACACCTACGCGAGCAGCGTCCTGGTGGGGCTGGACAGCGCACTGAACAAGGAGCTCGTGCGGTACGAGGGGCTGGGCAGGAACGCCGTGGACATGGCGAAGATCGACGCCGGCCGGATCGCCGTCGCCTGTCGCGGCACGGGCGGCGTGCAGGTGGTGAACCTGAACGCCGCGGACGGCGCGGACTGGCTGGCTTTGGAGGTCGTCAGCGCGGACGACGGCACCGCCCTGGGCAGCGTGACGGCGGTCTGCGAGGACGGCGGGGGCGGTTTCTATTTCATCGCTGAGCGGCGGGACGGGGCGGCGGCGAGGCCCACCCTGACCCTCTATCGCTGGACCGGCTCCGCGCGGTACCCCGTGAAGGTGTACGAGGCAAAGGGCGTCGCCGGCTACGCCTGCCAGCTGGTGCGCGACACGGCGTACCGAAATCGGGTCTTCGCCGTGATGGGCGACAGGGTGGCCGTCCTCGAGGCGGACGGGCGCCACGTCAAAACGATCGGCAGCGCGGAGCTGGGCGGCAACCCCACCAGCATCGCGGTGATCGACCGCCCGGCGGGCGATGGAGGGAAGGACAAGAGCAGTTCGGGCGGCGGGTGCGGTGCGCTCGACCTGGGGGGCCTGGCGCTGGTCCTCCCGCTCCTGGCCCTGCGCCGGCGGTCCACCCCGCAGCGACGCGGATGAAGGACGGCCTCCCATAGTCTATAATTGGGGAGAAAGGCGCCCGAAGAGCCCCTGCGGGCCGCGCCGCACACTTTGCACATCAGGGAGGTCAAGGAACTTGAGGTTGAAGAGCTTTGGATCGAGGAACTTGCGGTTCGCGAAAGAACTTCTCCCCGCGCTGCTGCTCCTGTTCTCCGCCGGGGCGGCGGGAGCCAACGTGGTCTACACGGCTGTGGGGGCGGGGAGCTCCACGGCGTCGGTGGGCGTCATCGGGATCTCAAGCGCCGCGAGCGTCGACGTGCGCCCCTCCGTCCTGACGGGGCGGCCTGCGGACGCGGCGGTCTACGCCTTTCAGCGCGACGGCGGCCAGTACGTCCTGGTCAGCCATTCCAACTCCACCACCGGGGATGCGGTCTACGTCTACAGCGCCGCCAGGGGCTGGAACGCGCCCATAGCCAGCGCGGACTGGCCCGGGGTGCGCGGCGTCCGGGACATGGACGTTTCCGACAACGGGCGCAGCCTGTTCGCCGCGGCCTACGACAGCGGCAACCTCGTCGAGATCAGGACGGAAACCCTGCTGCCCACAGGCAACGTCCTGGCGCTCAGCGCGGACGGAGGGAACGTCCACGGGCAGCGCGTCCGCGTCCGCGGCAAGGAGATATACGCCCTTCTCACGGCTGGGAACGCGAACGGGGACAACGTGTCGGGGTGGCTGTTCCGCCTGGACGGCCGCCTCGTGCCCTACGCGAGCTTCGACCTCGGCGCTGGAGCGACCGACATGGCCCTCTACGACGACGAGAAGGTGCTTGCCCTCGTCTACGGGAATGGGGACGGAATCAAGGTCTACCAGCCGGGCAGGGGGAAGTTCAAGGACCTCGTCAACGGCTCGGGTGGCTATGGCGATATCGTTTCGGTCTGCGAGGACGGCGGAAGCAGCATCTACTTCATCGCGCAGACGGCTTCCGGTGCGGACGCGCTCTACCATTGGAAGGACAGCGCTGCTGCCGAGGTGTGGCGCTCTGCGGACGCGCCAAAGGACGGACTTCGGAGGCTGGTCTGGGACACGAGCGCCAAGGCGCTGGCGGCGACGACGGGCGACCGGGTCCTGATCTTCAAGGATGACGCGTTGGTCCGAACCCTCACGAGCGGCGACCTGGGCGGGACGGTCACGTCCCTTGCGACCTTCAACGAGGTAGCAGACGAGAATGACGGGGACAGTGGCTTCTGCAGCGCGCTGGGCCTGGGGGCCGCGGCGCTGTTCCTTCCGCTGGCGCTCCTGAGACGGCGAACGTAGAGGAAGCGGGAGAGTAGGGGGCCGCGCGGCGAACGCCGCGCGGCCCCTTTTTGTGTATTCATATCAATTCGCGTTTAAAGAAGGGCAAGAAAGGCCCCCCTGCAGGGGGGCTGCCCCGAAGGGGCTGGGACTGACGGCCCGTGAGCGGTAGCGAACGGCAGCCGGAAGGCTCCCCGAAGGGGAGGGGTGTTTTTCATAAGACGCGCCTGTCTGACATTCCCCGTCAACGCCTCCACAAGGCAATCAATTGCCTTGCTTCGGCACAGCCGACCGGCCGCCGCAATCCTCCCGAAAGATCGGCTTGCGTGAGGCCGGTCGTCTGGCCGCACCCCTCCGGTTCGCTGACGCGAACCACCTCCCCTTTCAGGGGAGGCAATCTACATTAAACGCAAATTGGTATAAAATCAAAGGACAAAAAGAGAACAAAACGCTTGACCTTCGCTGATGAATGGACGCCCTGCTGGTCATCGGACGATGGAGGGCGCTCACTCGCATCAGCGTGATAAGATATATCGAGATCATTAGGGAATCGGGCCTTACGGGGGGCGAGGACCGTCGTGAAGGTGGAGGAGAGGACGTCATATGGAAGAGCATGAGAGGATCGAACGAGAGGTGCGCCGGCACCTCGATCGGGTCGTGGAGTGGCGCCGGGCGATCCATCGCCATCCGGAGCTGAGCCGGTGCGAGGAGCGGACGGCGGAGCTCGTTGCGGGGGTGCTGGAGGGGCTGGGGCTTGAGGTCCGGCGCGGCGTGGGGGGCCACGGCGTCCTGGGGCTGCTGCGGGGCACGGGCGGCGGGGCGGACATGGGGCCGACGGTGGGCCTGCGCGCCGACATGGACGCCCTCCCCATGCAGGAGGAGACGGGGCTGCCCTGCGCCTCGGAGGTTCCGGGCGTCATGCACGCCTGCGGGCACGACACCCATACGGCCATGCTTCTGGGGACCGCCTGCGTTCTCGCGGGGATGCGCGACGCGCTGCCGGGCAACGTGAAGTTCATCTTTCAGCCCGCCGAGGAGCTGAACCCCGTTGGGGGAGCGCCGGGCATGATCGCGGACGGGGCTCTGGAGGACCCCCGCGTGGACGGCCTGTTCGGCCTTCACGTCTGGCCCGCCTACGAGACGGGGAGGGTCGTGTTGCGGTCCGGGCCTCAGATGGGGGCCTCCGACCGGGTGTACCTCACCGTGAAGGGCAGGGCAGCCCATGGGTCTGCGCCGGATCAGGGCGTGGACGCCATCATGATCGCGGGGCAGGTGCTCTGCGGGCTCCAGAGCGTCGTCTCGCGCAGCGTCTCGCCCCTGGATGCGGCCGTGGTCACCATCGGGACCATCAAGGGCGGATGGCGGTACAACGTCATCCCGGACCGGGTGGAGATGGAGGGGACGGTGCGCACCCTGAGGGAGGAGGTTCAGGCGGCCATGCCGGACCTCATCGAGCGCGCGGCGGAGGGCATCGCCCGGTCCCTGAGGGGCAGCTGCGAGGTGCGCTACGTCAAGGGCTACCCCCCTCTGGTGAACGACCCCGAAATGTTCGATCTGGCCGCGGAGGCGGTGAGGGAGGCCATGGGGGCGGAACACCTCGTCGTGGCGGAGCGGCCGGAGCTGGGCGCGGAGGACTTCGCCTTCTTCGCCCGCGAGCGTCCCTCGGCCTTCGCCTGGCTGGGCTGCCGTCCCGCCGGTGTGGGGCCGGAGGAGACGGGAGTGCTGCACAGCACGCGCTTCCGTCCGGACGAAGGGTGCTTCCCCTTCGGGATGCGCTTCCTCGCGTCCTGCGCCGTCGCCTTTCTGGGCCGTCGATAGGCGTATCAGAGAGCCAGAGAGGGGGGGGATGCCGCCGGAGGAGCCGCGGAGGGGCTGAAGGGTGTTCCTTGATTGGTTGAGAACGGAGGTACGAGAGAATGTCGGAAAATCCGGAGAGAAACGTGGACGAGACGATCGTCGCGCCGAAGCGCAGCTTTTTTGAAAGGTTCATCCGGGGCATCGAGGTGATCGGGAACAAGTTTCCGCACCCGTTTTGGCTGTTCGTCGTGCTGTCGCTGGTCCTGATGGGCCTGTCCTGGTGGCTGGGCAGGGAGGGCCTGTCCGTGACGTACATGGCCGGCAAGGCGGGGGAGGCCCCCAGGGAGACCACCGTCTCCGTGGTGAACCTGCTGTCATACCCCGCCATGCGCGAGTTCCTGGCGGGCTTTGTCAAGACCTACGTCAACTTTGCCCCCCTGGGCCTCATCATGACGATGATGCTGGGCATCAGCCTGCTGGAGCACACGGGCATGATCTCCGCCCTGATGCGCAAGACGATTTTAGGCGCCCCGCGGGCGCTGGTGGTGGCGGTGGTGGCCGTCGTCGGCATCAACGCCAACCTGGCCTCCGACGCGGGGATCATCTTCACGCCCGTCATCGCCGGCGCCGTGTTCAAGGCGCTGGGCCGCAACCCCTGGGTGGGGGTGGCGGCGGGATACGCGGCGGGGGCAGGGGGCTTCACGGCCAACTTCTTCGTGGCGGGGACGGACGCCCTGCTGTCGGGCATCACGGCCACGGCCGTCGAGGGCGTGCCCACAATTCCGCCGGGCACGCCGGTCCACCCGCTCATGAACTGGTACTTTATGCTCGCCGCCACGCTGGTCCTGACAGGGCTCACGGTGTACGTCACGGAGCACTACATCGTGAAGATGGTCGGGGACGCGGAGACGGTCCGCGATGCGGACGCGCTGAAGGAGCACGCCGTCACGCCGGCGGAGAACCGGGGGCTGTTCTGCAGCCTTCTGGCCCTCGTCGCCTACGTGGCCCTCATCGTGTGGCTGACGTACCCGGAGGGCTCCCTGTTCCGCAACCCGGAGACGGGCGCCATCGTCCCGCGCTCGCCGCTCCTCAGCAGCATCATGCCCCTGCTCTTCGGTCTGTTCTTCGTCGTGGGGACGGCCTACGGCATCGGCGCCGGGGTGATCCGCCGGGCGGAGGACGTGCCGAAACTCATGCAGAAGGGGCTCATCGGCAGCACGAGTTTCATGGTGGTGGTGTTGCCGGCCTCGCTCTTTGTGGCGCTCTTCCGCATGAGCCACTTCGACACGGTGCTTTCCGTGACGGGAGCGGAGTTCCTGAAGGCCATGAACCTGGGCGGCATCCCGCTGCTGGTGATCTTCGTCGTTTTGGTGTCCTTCCTGAACCTCTTCATGATCAGCGGCTCCGCGAAGTGGCTGATCCTGGCCCCCATCTTCGTTCCCATGTTCGCGGGGGTCGGCTTCTCCCCGGCCCTGACGCAGGTGGCCTACCGCATCGGGGACTCCTCCACCAACATCATCTCCCCCCTCTCCTACTACCTGCCGGTGATGTTGGGGCTCCTCGAGCAGTACAAGCCGAAGGAGGATACGAAGGTGGGCATTGGGACGGTCATCTCGCTGGCCATGCCCTATTCGCTGTTCTACCTGGCAGGCTTCACGCTCCTGCTGGTGGTCTGGTACCTCCTGGGGCTGCCCCTGGGGCCCGCCACGCCGGCCACGTTGGCGATGTAATGATGTGAGTGCTGTGAATACCAGGAGCGCTCCCCCGTGTCTCAGGGGGGCGCTCGTTTTTTGCAGGGCCGTGTGGCATAATGGAACCCCGCACCTTGCGGATGACGGAGTTTGTTTTGTGCTGTGGTTGGAGGATCGAGAGGCGGCGATCCAAAATGAATGTCCAATGTGGGGAGGATGCGACCGTGACCGTTCAAGAGGAAAAGAAGGTCCTGAGGAAGGAGCTTCGGGAGGTTGAAAAGGCCTTGCCCGACGCCTACCGGGCGGAGGCCGGCTCGGTGATCTGTGCCCGGCTGCTGGCCCTGCCGGAGTACCGGTCCGCCGGGACGGTCTTCTGTTTCGTTGGGGCCGGGCGGGAGATCGACACCCGCCCGTTTCTGGAGGGCGCGCTGTGCGACGCAAAGCGGCTCTGCGTGCCCCTGTGCGTCAGCATGGGGGTGATGGAACTGTGGCAGATCGACGCCATGGATCGGTTGGTGCCTGGGGCCTACGGCATCCCGGAGCCCGTGAAGGGGTCGCCCCTGGTGGGGGCGGACGAGGTGGACTTCGCCGTCATCCCATGCCTGAGCTGCAGCCGGGCCGGGCTGAGGCTGGGGAAGGGGGGCGGCTTCTACGACCGATTCCTCTCCGCCTATCGCGGCTTTGCGGTGCTGGTCTGTCCTGAGCGCCTCGTCCGGGAGGACATCCCGATGGAGCCCCACGACCGGCCCGTCCCCCGCGTCCTGACGGAGGCGGGGCTCTACGAAAGGGGTCAGCGGACGGACGTCTAACGTGCCTTCCGCCCCTTACTTAGAGGAACGGACGCATAGATGATGGCGGGAATTGCCCTCGAAACGGCGCTCCGTGCGTTCGCCTCGAGGGACGGTCACGAAACTGAGGGAGGGATTGTCATGAGGAAGGTTTTTGCGGCGGCCTGCGTCCTGGCGGTTTTGCTGGCCGTCCCTGCGGCGGCGGACCCGTGGACGAAGTACGAGAACGATCGCTTTGGCTACTCCGTGGAGTACCCGGACATCTTCAGCGAGATGAAGGAGCCGGAGAACGGCGACGGCGTCTGGCTCTCGTCGAAGGATGGCCGGTACGCCCTCACGCTGTCGGGCGGGTACAACGTGCTGGAGGAGGACGGAGAGGCCATGCTGGCGTCTAGGCTGGAGGACGTCTCGCACGTCCTGTCGAAGGAAGCGGCCCCGGACGGCTACCGACTCGTCTACGGCGACGGGAAGGAGCGCCTCTTTTTCGAGTGCGCCGTCGTCAACGAGGAGGCCTGGACGTCGTTTGTCCTGAGCTGCCCGAAGGAGGAACAGGAGCGCTTCGCGTCCGTCGCCGAGCGCATGGAGAAGAGCCTGGGCTTTTAGTTCGACGACGGGACGGCCCGGTGAGGGGCGGGCGCGGTTTCGAGCGGCATCCTGCCTTCAGGCCGCCGCAACGGCCTCTAAAAGGGAGGCGGGGTGCCTTATCTGGTACGGTGACTTGTGCTATGATTAACGCCATTGAACGAAAGGGGTTGGGGCAGGACTGTGGCGGAGAATTGCGGTCGTCGCAGCCGGAGAACCCCGACTCGGCGTTGCGAAACGAAATTTTTCATGGAGGGATCGAGCATGGAGCATATGAAACAACGGTTGAAGGCCTCTGCGGCCCTTGCCGTGCTGCTGGTTCTGGCGTTGGCCTTCGGGGCGTCGGCGGCCTCGTTCGGGAAGGATGAGATGCGGAGGATGGGCGTCTTCATCAGCAACTTCACGGAGGTGGGGCTCTACAACTTCGACTTGGACCTCGACGCCGCGGAGCTGATCCGCTTCGGCATCCAGCACAACTACCTCAACAACTACAAGAGCCGTATCAAGCTCTGCAAGGACAGGAAGTGTCCCCACGGGGACCTGACGATCGAGGGGAAGTTCGTCGTCGAGTCCGTGAAGAAGTACTTTGACCTGGACCTGGAGAACCAGAGCGTGACGGACTCCGACCCACGCTGCCACTTTGACGGAAAGCTCTACCACTTCGAGAAGGCGGAGGGCGAAACGGTGTACTACGCCGACGTGCAGCAGGCCTCCCGCGAGGGGAAGGTCGTCAACATGAGCGGCGAGCTCTACAACGTGGAGAACAAAAAGGAGCGTCCCGCGAAGTTCCAGGCCGTGGCCAAGCCGTACAACTGGAAAGGGAAGGACACCTGGGCCATCCTCTCCCTGAGGACCGACTGGAACGACTGACGGGGCCGATGAGGAAGGGGCAGGGCGTTGACGTCCCCAACGACAACTCCCCACCCCTCCCCTCCTTGCAGGGTAGCCAGAAAAACGCGCCTCTTCTTTTTGCCTCCCCTGCAAGGGGAGGCGGTTCGCGCTAGCGAACCGGAGGGGTTGTCTTTCACGCCCCAAAACAACCCCTCAGTCTCGCCCCTCCGGGGCTCGCCAGCCCCCCTTGCAGGGGGGCCAAATAAACCGGGGGCCTAAAACGCGCCTCTTCTTTTCGCCTCCCCTGAAAGGGGAGGTGGTTCGCGCTAGCGAACCGGAGGGGTTGCTTTTCACGCCCCAAAACAACCCCTCAGTCTCGCCCCTCCGGGGCTCGCCAGCCCCCCTTGCAGGGGGGCCTTTCTTGCCCTTTAGACGCAAATTGGTATAACTTCTGCGACGATGGGCTTGAGCTTAATAAAACTGTCGCAGCTGCGGCTTCGGGCAGCGGCGCCCCCGTTGCGTACCGTGAGCAGATGGGGTAGAATAACATTTTAAATAGTCTATTAAGCGGAAATTTTTTGCCCCGGGGCGGCTGCCATGGGGAAAATCGGGGAAGGAGTGATGTGCGATGCGTAAGGTTTTCACGGCTCTGCTGCTGGCGTTGGCCCTGGCGCTGACGATCGCCGGCGCGTCCATGGGAGCGGACGACGTCATCCGGATCGGGGTCTTCAACTGTCTGACGGGGCAGAACGCCTTCGGCGGGCAGCTGGAGCTCGAGGGCACGCAGCTGGCCCACAAGCTGAACCCTGAGATCCTCGGCAGGAAGGTGGAGCTCGTCGTGGTGGACAACAAGTCCGACAAGGTGGAGGCGGCCAACGCCGTCACGCGCCTCATCGAGAACGACAAGGTCAACGCCATCATCGGCACCTACGGGTCCTCGCTGGCCATGGCGGGCGGCGAGGTGGCGGAGAAGGCGGGGGTCCCCGTGATCGGTACCTCCTGCACCAACCCGCTGGTGACGCAGGGCAAGCGGTACTACTTCCGTGCCTGCTTCATCGACCCGTTCCAGGGCGCCGGCGCAGCGACCTACGCCTTCAAGAACCTCGACTTCAAGAGGGCGGCGACGCTGGTGGACGTCACCAACGACTACAGCGTCGGCCTCGGCGCCTTCTTCAAACAGGCCTACGAGAAGATGGGCGGCGAGATCGTGGCGGAGCTGAAGTATCAGTCCGGCGACCAGGACTTCACGGCGCAGCTGACGGAGCTGATCAGCAAGAAGCCGGACATCGTCTTCCTCCCCGCCTATTTCGCGGAGGGAGCCATCGTCCTGAAGCAGGCGCGGGAGCTGGGGGCGGAGTTCCGCTTCATCGGCGCGGACGCCATGGACAACCCGGAGATCGTCACGCTGGGCGGCGACGCGGTGGAAGGCTTCCTGCACACCACCTTTGCCTACGACCCCTCGATGGAGAACATGAACCCCGTGGCGGCTCAGTTCACCGCGGAGTGGAACAAGGAGCACCCGGACAAGGCCCCGAACGTGAACTGCGCCCTGGGCTACGACTGCTACGTCATGCTGGCGGACGCCATCGCGCGCGCGGGGAGCGCCGAGCCGGAGAAGATTCGCGACGCCCTGGAGGGGACGAAGGACCTGCCGACCGTCACGGGGATGACCACGATCAACGCCACCCACGACGCGGAGAAGGAGATGGGGATCGTCGAGATTCGGAACGGAAAGAAGACCTTCCTCGGCCTGGTGAAGCCGGAGATTTAACGCTCCGGAGCGCTTTGGCACGCCCTCCGCTTGGGAGCGACAGGACGGGGGAGGGGCCTGCGCAGGCCCTTCCCCCTTTTTTGAATTTTTCGGAATGCAGGGAGGTAATGGCTTGACTCTCAACATCTTCGTCCAGCATTTCGTCAACGCCCTGAGCCTTGGTTCGCTCTATGGGCTGATCGCGGTGGGCTACACGATGGTCTACGGCATCCTGCGCCTCATCAACTTCGCCCACGGCGACATCTTCATGCTGGGGGCCTATTTCGTGTACTTTGCGACCATCGTCTACAGGCTCCCGTGGGTCCTGGGCGTCGCCCTCGCCGTCGCCGGCACGACGGCCTGCGGGCTTCTGGTGGACCGCATCGCCTACCGCCCGCTGCGCCGCGCGCCGCGCATCTCCGCGCTCATCAGCGCCATCGGCGTCTCCTTCTTCATCGAGAACTTCGCCGTCGTCGTCTTCACCGGAATGCCGCGCCCCGTGGTGCAGCCCCCGCTCCTGATGAAGCCCATCCTGGTGGGCGGCGGCGTGCGCCTCATCCCGCTGGGGCTGGTCGTCCCCGCCATCTCCTTCCTGCTGGTCGCCCTTCTCGTTTGGGTTATTTACCGGACGAAGCCGGGCCTCGCCATGCGCGCCATCTCCTTCGACATCGAGGCGACGCGCATGATGGGCGTCTCGGTGAATCGCATCATCGCCCTGGCCTTCGGCATCGGCTCCGCCCTCGCGGCCGTGGCGGGCATCCTGTGGGCGTTGCGCTATCCGCGGGTGGAGCCCTTCATGGGCATGACGCCGGGCATCAAGGCCTTCATCGCTGCGGTGCTGGGCGGCATCGGCTCCGTGCCGGGCGCCATGATCGGCGGCCTCCTCCTGGGGTTCGTGGAGATCATGTTCGTGGCCTTCTTTCCGGTGGTTTCGGGCTACAAGGACGCCTTCGCCTTCCTGATCCTGATCCTCATCCTGCTGTTCTGCCCCACGGGGCTTCTGGGCGAGAAAATGGAGGACAAGATATGACACGAGGGGACATCAACCGGAATATTTGCAGCCGGTGCCTCACCATCGCCGCCGTCTGTCTGTTCGCCTGGTTCCTGAACGAGGCCCCTTCCTTCCTGAACGGCTACTGGGTCCGTATCCTGAACCTCGTCGCCGTCAACGGCATCCTGGGCCTGAGCCTGAACCTCGTCTACGGCGTCACGGGCATGTTCTCCCTGGGACATGCGGGCTTCATGGCCATCGGCGCCTACGTCTCCGCCATCCTGATCCTGCCCGCGGCCCAGAAGCAGGCCATGTGGATATTGGACCCCATCCTCCCGTGGCTCCTGAACGTGAACGCCCCCTTCCTGCTCTCCATCCTCGCCGCAGGGCTGGCGGCGGCCTTCTTCGGCTGGCTGGTGGCCCTGCCGGTCCTGTCCCTCGGCGGAGACTACCTCGGCATCGCCACGCTGGGCTTTGCCGAGATCATCCGCATCCTCATCACGAACCTCACGCCGCTGACGAACGGCTCCCTGGGCCTGAAGGGCATCCCGCCCCACACGACGCTCTGGATGAGCTGGGGCTGCCTGGCGGCGGTGCTGGTCTGCACCGTTTCCATGCTGAACAGCGGCACGGGAGGCGCCATGCGGGCCGTGCGCGACGACGAGGCGGCCGCGCGCATGATGGGCATCAACACGTTCCGGATGCGGGTGCTGGCCTTCACGCTGGGCTGCTTTGGCGCCGGCCTGGGCGGCGCGCTGATGGGGAACCTCATCACGACCATCGACCCGCGCATGTTCATGATCACGCAGACCTACAACGTCCTGATGATCGTCGTCATCGGCGGGCTGGGGTCCGTCACGGGCTCCATCGTGGGCGCGGCGCTTGTCACCGTGATGCTGGAGTGGCTTCGCTTCGTCGAGAACCCCATCGTCGTCGGCTCGCTGCACATCCCCGGCATCCCCGGAATGCGCATGGTGATCTTCTCGATCCTCCTCATTGCGGTCATTATCTTCCGCCGCGAGGGGATCATGGGGATGCGCGAGTTCAGCTGGAGCTGGTTCTTCCCCCGGAGGCGCCGGAAGGAAGCGGAGGGGGCCGGCGGGAGCTTCGCCCTGACCTACCGGGCCCCCGCGCCCCTGCCGAAGGGCGGCCCCCTGCTGGAGGTGCGGGACCTCACCCTGCGCTTCGGGGGGCTGACGGCGGTGGACGGCCTCTCCCTGGACGTGGAGGAGGGAGCCATCGCGGGGCTCATCGGGCCGAACGGCGCGGGCAAGACCTCCGCCTTCAACGCCATCAGCGGCTTCTACAGGCCGGCGTCCGGATCGGTCCGCTTCATGGGGCGGGACATCACGGGCCGGCCCCCTCACAAGGTCTGCCGCGAGGGCATCTCCCGGACGTTCCAGAACATCCGCCTCTTTGCGAACGAGACGGCGCTGCAGAACGTCATGGTGGGGGCCTGGGTGCGGCGAAGGACCTACTGGTGGATGTCGCTCCTGCCCTTCGTCTTCACGGACGTGATCCGAGAGGAGACGGGTGTGCGCCAGTGCGCGCAGGAGCTCCTGGGCCGGCTTGGCCTGGCGTCCTACGCGAACGAGCGGGCGTCCGCCCTGCCCTACGGCGCACAGCGGCGGCTTGAGATCGCCCGCGCCCTGGGGACGGCCCCCCGCCTCCTGCTGCTGGACGAGCCGGCGGCGGGGATGAACCCCCAGGAGTCCTCGGAGCTGATGCAGTTCATCCGCCGCCTGCGGGACGAGTTCCACCTCACGATCCTGCTCATCGAGCACGACATGAAGGTGGTCATGAACGTGTGCGACACGATCCACGTGCTGGACCAGGGCAGGCTCATCGCCCGCGGCACGCCGGAGGAAATCCGGCGCGACCCCGGAGTCATCGAGGCCTACCTCGGCGCGGGCGCGGCGCAGAAGGAGGGGGCCTGAGATGAGCCTGCTCGAGGTCGAAAAGCTGAACGTGTACTACGGCGCAATCCACGCGGTGCGCGACGTGTCCCTCTCCATCGAAGAGGGCCAGGTCGTGACGCTCATCGGCGCGAACGGCGCGGGCAAGAGCAGCGTCATCCGCTCCATCATGGGGCTGACGCCGTCCCGCGCGGCGCGCATGGACCTCCGGGCCCCCGATGGGGAGGCGGTTCCCCTTCAGGGCAGGTCCACGGAGGACCGGGTTAAGATGGGCATCGCCCTGAGCCCGGAGGGCCGCCGCATCCTGCCCCACCTGACGGCGGAGGAGAACCTGCGGCTTGGGGCTTGGACGCGGAACGACGCCGCAGGCGTTGAGGAGGACCTGGAGCACGTCTTCACGCTCTTTCCGCGCCTCAGGGAGCGGCGGAGGCAGAAGGGCGGAACGCTCTCTGGCGGCGAGCAGCAGATGCTTTCCGTGGGCCGCGCCCTGATGAGCCGACCGAACCTCCTGATGCTGGACGAGCCGTCGCTGGGCCTGGCCCCCATCTTGGTGGAGGAGGTGTTCGACATCATCCGCGCCATCAACGCGCAGGGCCGGACCATCCTGCTGGTGGAGCAGAACGCCTGGGCCGCGCTGAAGATCGCGCACAGGGCCTACGTCCTGGAGGTGGGGGCCGTGGCCCTCTCCGGCACGGGGGAGGAGCTCTTGAACGACGCGCGCGTCCGGAGCGCCTACCTCGGCGGATAGCGTTTTTTTAAGCTTCTATTGAGGCGGCGGAAATGGGCACCGCGACGGAAATGGAACGGAGGTACGGAACATGAGGCGCATGGTTGAGAGGTTTGCGGGGGGGGTCGTCCTTGTGCTGGCGGCTCTGGCGGTCCTGACGCTGGCGGTGCCGGCGGGTGCCGCGCCGGAGGTGCGGGCGGAGTGGGCGGAGGACGCGCTGGCCGGCGTCACTGAATACGACGAGTGCACCGCCTTTGAGGGGGAACCTCAGGCGAAGGTTCTCCTGTCGGCGGAGAGGGCGGTGCGGGACCTCAAGGTGCTGGGGCTCACCTTCACGGAGATAAGCGAGGAGGGGAAGGCGAGCTTCGACGTCGAGGAGCGGTACGGGCAGAAGGAGTTGCTGCCGGGGCGCCCGCTCCTGGTCCGCATGATGTTTTTCGGCTCCATACCCAACAACGGGATCTCCTACGTTGACGGGACGGGCGCGACGCGGCGCTTCATCCTGGACCAAAGCGGTGAGGACGGCTCCCTGTTGCTGACGGAGTTTTAGCCCGCAGGCATCCGGCGGGGGGACTGCCCCCCGGACGATTTGGCTTATACCAATTTGCGTCTAAAGGGCAAGAAAGGCCCCCCTGCAAGGGGGGCTGCCCCGAAGGGGCTGGGGGGTGTTGAGCCTGAGAAACAACCCCTCCGGTTCGCTGACGCGAACCACCTCCCCTTTCAGGGGAGGCAATCCATATTAAACGCGAACTGGTATTATTTGATTTATTTTTGTTATTAAGGAGGAACGACGGATCATGGTGCGATCTTCACGTCTTTTTGGCCTGTTGGCGGCGTTTGCCGCCTGTGGGGCGCTCTGTCTTGGCGCGCTGGCGGGGCCGGCCGCGGGGCTGAGCGATGCGGAGTATCGCGAGATGATGAAGGACCGGGGCTTTGCCGAGGCCGACAGAGGGCTGAACGAAGTCTGGTCCAGGCTCCTGAAGGAGGGGGGCCTCTCAAAGGCGGGGATCAAGGCCCTGAAGGCGGATCAGGCGGAGTGGGTGAGGAAGGGGCGCGACGCGGCGGCCAGGCGTTATATGACGGAGGACAGCTACACGGCCCTCGAAGCCTACACGACGGTGACCGGAATGCGTGCAGATTCGCTGCCGGACATCGCGGAGCGGATATTCCTTCAGGATCGCCCCGACGGCCCCCAGGGCTATTACGTCCGGCGCGAGGACGGGCGGGAAACGAGCTGGCTCTCCGTCCGGTGGACCGACAAGGAGGCCGGAAAGGTCAACGTCGATATGGAGGCCAACCTGGTCCTGGGGCCGAAGGATGTCGAATCCCGCTACTGGTCTGGTGAGGGCACGGTGCGGAAAGGAGTGCTCAAGGCTGACGGAGACTACGATGGTCAGGGAAGCGCGACCTTCACCTTCAAAGGCGACAGCGTGCAGGTGGTGGTGTCCGAGGACATCGCCCCGGACGTGGACGTGACGCTCGATGGGACCTACGTCCGTCAGAGGCTGACGAAGCCGTAGCGCGCGGCGCTTCGCCCTGGACCAGAGCGGCGGGGACGGCTCCCTGTTGATGAGGGAGTTTTAGCCTGAAGGCAGGCATCTGGCGGGGGAAGGACTGCCCCCAGGACGATTGGCTTATTAAGGAGGAACGACGGACATGATACGACCTTCACGTCTTTTTGGTCTGTTGGCGGCGTTTGCCGCCTGTGGGGTGCTCTGTCTTGGCGCGCTGGCGGGGCCGGCTGCGGGGCTGAGCGATGCGGAGTACCGCGAGATGATGAAGGACCGGAATTTCGCCAGGGCCGACGGCGTGCTGAACGAAACCTGGTCCAGAATATTAAAGGAAGGTGGGCTGTCGAAGGCGGGGATCAAGGCCCTGAAGGCGGATCAGGCGGAGTGGGTGAGGAAGGGACGCGACGTGCAGGCCAAACTCATCATGGAGAGCGGCTACACGGCCCTCGAAGCCTACACGACGGCGACCGTGAGGCGTACGGAGGAGTTGCCTGGCCTCTCGGAGCGGATCTCCCTTCAGGATCGCCCCGACGGCCCCCAGGGCTATTACGTCCGTCGCGAAGGCGGGCGGGAGACTGGCTGGCTCTCCGTCCGGTGGACCGACAAGAAGGCCGGAGAGGTCAAAGTCGGCGCGGAGGCGATCGCGGTCCTGCAGCCGGACAGCGTCCGAAGTGGCGCCTGGTTCGGCGAGGGCACGGTGCGGAAGGGCGTGCTCAAGGCTTTGGACGGGGAGGAAAGCGCGACCTTCACCTTTAAGGGCGACAAGGTGCAGGTGGTGACGTCTCCGGGCTTCTCATCGAGCACCGTAGGTTTGGGCGTGACGATCGAGGGGACCTACGTTCGTCAGAGGCTGCCGAAGCCGTAGCGCGCGGCGCTTCGTCCTGGACCAGAGCGGCGAGGACGGCTCCCTGTTGATGACGGAGTTTTAGCCTGGGGGCAGCGTCCGGCGGTGGGAGGACTGCTCCCCGGACGATTTGGCTTATACCAATTTGCGTCTAAAGGGCAAGAAAGGCCCCCCTGCAAGGGGGGCTGCCCCGAAGGGGCTGGGGGGTGTTGAGCCTGAGAAACAACCCCTCCGGTTCGCTGACGCGAACCACCTCCCCTTTCAGGGGAGGCAATCCATATTAAACGCGAACTGGTATTATTTGATTTATTTTTGTTATTAAGGAGGAACGACGGATATGGTGCGACCCTCACGTCTTTTTGGCCTGTTGGCGGCGTTTGCCGCCTGTGGGGCGCTCTGTCTTGGCGCGCTGGCGGGGCCGGCCGCGGGGCTGAGCGATGCGGAGTATCGCGAGATGATGAAGGACCGGGGCTTTGCCGAGGCCGACAGAGCTCTGAACGAAGCCTGGGCCAGGATCCTGAAGGAGGGGGGCCTCTCGAAGGCGGGGATCAAGGCCCTGAAGGCGGATCAGGCGGAGTGGGTGAGGAAGGGGCGCGACACGCAGGCCAGGCTCATCATGGAGAACGGCTACGCGGCCCTCGAAGCCTACACGACGGCGACCGGAATGCGTACAGAGGCGCTGCCGGACCTCACGGAGCGGATCTTCCTTCAGGATCGTCCCGACGGCCCCCAGGGCTATTACGTCCGGCGCGAGGACGGGCGGGAGACGGGTTGGCTCTCCGTCCGGTGGATCGACAAGGAGGCCGGAGAGGTCAAAGTCGGCGCGGAGGCGATCGCGGTCCTGCAGCCGGACAGCGTCCGAAGTGGCGCCTGGTTCGGCGAGGGCACGGTGCGGAAGGGCGTGCTCAAGGCTTTGGACGGGGAGGAAAGCGCGACCTTCACCTTTAAGGGCGACAAGGTGCAGGTGGTGACGTCTCCGGGCTTCTCATCGAGCACCGTAGGTTTGGGCGTGACGATCGAGGGGACCTACGTTCGTCAGAGGCTGCCGAAGCCGTAGCGCGCGGCGCTTCGTCCTGGACCAGAGCGGCGAGGACGGCTCCCTGTTGATGACGGAGTTTTAGCCTGCAGGCATCCGGCGGGGGGACTGCCCCCCGGACGATTGGCTTATTAAGGAGGAACGACGGACATGGTGCGACCCTCACGTCTTTTTGGCCTGTTGGCGGCGTTTGCCGCCTGTGGGGCGCTCTGTCTTGGCGCGCTGGCGGGGCCGGCCGCGGGGCTGAGCGATGCGGAGTACCGCGAGATGATGAAGGACCGGAATTTCGCCAGGGCCGACGGCGCGCTGAACGAAACCTGGTCCAGAATATTAAAGGAAGGTGGGCTGTCGAAGGCGGGGATCAAGGCCCTGAAGGCGGATCAGGCGGAGTGGGTGAGGAAGGGGCGCGACACGCAGGCCAGGCTCATCATGGAGAACGGCTACGCGGCCCTCGAAGCCTACACGACGGCGACCGGAATGCGTACAGAGGCGCTGCCGGACCTCACGGAGCGGATCTTCCTTCAGGATCGTCCCGACGGCCCCCAGGGCTATTACGTCCGGCGCGAGGACGGGCGGGAGACGGGCTGGCTCTCCGTCCGGTGGATCGACAAGGAGGCCGGAGAGGTCCGCGTTGGCGCGGAGGCTATCGTGGTCCTGCGGCCGGACAACGTCCGAAGTGGCGCCTGGTCCGGCGAGGGCGCGGTGCGGAAGGGAGTGCTCAAGGCCTTGGACGGGGAGGAAAGCGCGACCTTCACCTTTAAGGGCGACAAGGTGCAGGTGGTGGCGTCTCCGGGCTTCTCGTCGAGCACCGTAGGTTTGGGCGTGACGATCGAGGGGACCTACGTCCGTCAGAGGCTGCCGAAGCCGTAGCGCGCGGCGCTTCATCTCGATGCCGCACGAACGGCGGCCCGGCGAGGCGCTCCGTCCTCTTTGGTGCCCGAACCGTCCAGCCCGCCGGAGCGCGATGAGGAACCCGCTTCTCAGCGGGTTCCTCATTTATAGCACCCCTATAGCACCCCTTGATGTGGCCTGCCCGCGCCTGGCACTCATGGTATACTTATACGGAAAAGTGCTGTGAGGCATGAGGTTGAGGCATGAAGTCCCCCCTGGCTCCCTCCTTCGGCAAACCGGAAAAGGCCCGCCTGCGAGGTGGTCCGGGTGCAGCGGCGCCTGGGCCGCCCTGCAGGGGCCCGGCACGCCGGGGCTGCGGAGGGCAGTGGGGCGGGACGCGATACGGGGGCACGTTCCGACCAATGCGGCCGGAGAGACGCCCCGAATTGAGGAGGTCCGAGCGTTGCTGTTGATCGAGAACCCGTCCACCGACCCCGCGTATAACCACGCCCTCGAGGAATACCTCTTGAAGAACCTTCAGGAGGACGTCGTGATGGTCTGGCAGAACGTGCCGACGATCCTGATCGGCCGGAATCAGGACGCCCTCTGCGAGTACGACGCCGACTACGTTCGGGAGAAGGGCATCCGCGTGGTGCGCCGGCTCTCCGGCGGAGGGGCCATCTACTGCGACCTCAGGAACCTGCAGTACTCCCTCATCGCCCCGTTTTGGAGCGGCGGCGGGGAGGACGAAAACCCGTTCCTCAAGTTCGCCTCGCCGGTCGTCGGTGCCCTGAAGCGGCTTGGCATCGACGCGGAGTTCACGGGCCGGAACGACATCACCGTGGAGGGCAAAAAGGTCTCCGGAAACGCCCAGTTTCGATACGGGGACCGGGTGCTGCACCACGGGACGCTCCTGTTCGACGTGGACCGGGAGGCCATATCGAGGGCGCTGCGCCCCAACCCCGTCAAGTTCGTGAACAAGCAGGTCCGCTCCGTCGCCAGCCGGATCGGGACCCTTGCCCCATACGTCCGCATGGACGTGCGGGACTTCATGGAATACCTGAAGGAACAGCTCATGGGGCACTACGGCGTCCGCGAGACCTGCGCCGTCCACCAGGAGGACCTGCGGGAGGTCCTGCGGATCAAGCGGGAGCGCTTCGACTCCCCGGCGTGGAACTTCGGGATCCGCTACCGGTTCACGCACCGCTACGACGTCCGGCACCCCTTCGGCATGATCGGGTATCGCCTGGAGGTCGGGCGGAGCCTCATCGAGCACGCGGAGATTTTGGGGGACTTCTTCGGGGACCGGGACGTCTTCGAGCTGGCCGGACGCTTGAAGGGCTGCGCGATCGAGCGCGAGTCGCTGCGCCGGGGGCTCGAGGGGGTCCGCGTTGACGACTACATCCGGGGCATGGAGAACGAGGTCCTGATCCAGGACGTCCTGGCCGTCCAGGCCACGGACGCCGCATAAAGGAGGAACAGCCCATGACGGAACCCAGAGCGGCGATGCGGAAGCCTGAGTGGCTCAAGATCAAGGTTCAGGGAGGGCGCCCGTTTCAGGAGGTCGAGGCGCTCCTGAAGGCCCTGCACCTGAACACCGTGTGTCAGGAGGCCAACTGTCCGAACCGCATGGAGTGCTACGGCAAGAGGACGGCGACCTTCATCATTCTGGGGCGAAACTGCACGCGCAACTGCACCTTCTGCAACGTCAGCCGGGAGCGACCCGACCCCGTGGACCCGCTGGAGCCGGAGCACGTCGCCGCGGCCGTCCGCTCCCTGAAGCTCCGCCACGCCGTCATCACCTCCGTCACGCGGGACGACCTGCCCGATCAGGGGGCGGGGCAATTCGCCGCCTGCGTCCGGGAGCTTCGGGCGCAGTGTCCGGAGACGACCGTCGAGCTCCTGATCCCCGACATGCAGGGGCGCGAGGACCTGCTGGACGTCATCCTGGCGGAGCGCCCGGAGGTCCTGAACCACAACGTGGAGACGGTCCCCGCCCTCTACCCCAGGGTGCGCCCCCAGGCCGACTTCGAGCGCTCCCTGGGGGTCCTCCGCTACGCCAAGAGCAAGGGCTTCAAGACGAAGTCGGGCATCATGGTCGGGCTGGGAGAGCGGGAGGACGAGGTGATCGACGTCATGAGGCGCCTCAGGGAGGGCGACTGCGACATGCTGACCGTGGGGCAGTACCTGCAGCCCACCGCGCGGCACATCGCGGTGCACGAGTACGTCACGCCGGAGACCTTCGAGCGCTATCGGATCGAGGCCCTCGAGCTGGGCTTCGCGCGGGTGGCGTCGGGGCCGTTCGTCCGCAGCTCCTACAAGGCCGAGGCGCTTTGAGGGGTTCAGGCGTCCGTCGGGCGAAAGCGCTCCGCCCGATTCTGAAGCGAAGGAGGGCCCTGCGCCATGCCGCTTGAAATCGTCAGGAACGACATCACGAAGATGAAGGTGGACGCCATCGTGAACGCCGCCAACTCGTCGCTGTTGGGCGGGGGCGGCGTTGACGGGTGCATTCACCGCGCCGCCGGCGCGGGGCTCCTGGAGGAGTGCCGGACGCTGGGGGGCTGTGAGACGGGAAGCGCAAAGATAACCGGCGGCTACGGGCTGCCCTGCAGGTACGTCATCCACGCCGTCGGCCCGGTGTGGCGGGACGGCCGGCACGGGGAGCGGGACCTGCTCGCCTCCTGCTACAGGACCTCCCTCGAGCTGGCGAAGGAGCACGGCTGCGAGTCCGTCGCCTTCCCCCTCATCTCCTCCGGCGCCTACGGCTACCCGAAGGACCGGGCGCTCCGGGTCGCGGTCGACACGATCAGCGAATTCCTCTTCCGGAACGACATGACCGTCTACATCGTCATCTTCGACCGGAGGGCCTACCAGATCAGCGCGAAGCTGTTCCGGGACGTCGCGGAGTACGTGGACGACCACTACGTCGAGGAGCACGCGGACAGGAACGAGGCGCAGCGGCGCAGGAGGTCGTTCCCTGAGTGGGAGGCGGAGCTGCTGAGGTCCGCCGAGGTCCTGGAGGACCTCGACGAAGTCCATGAATGCGTCCCCCGAGATCCCGCCCGGAAGAGGGGGCCGATGAGCCCCGCCGGGCCTCTGAAGGACCTCGACGAGGTGGTGAGCCGGATCGACGAGAGCTTTTCGCGAATGCTCCTCCGCAAGATCGACGAAAAGGGCATGACGGACGTGGAGTGCTACAAGAAGGCCAACATCGACCGGAAGCTCTTCTCGAAGATCAGGAGCGACGTGGACTACAGGCCGAGCAAGCCCACGGCCCTCGCCTTTGCCATCGCGCTGGAGCTGCCCCTCGACGAGGCAAAGGACATGCTGATGAAGGCCGGGTTCGCGCTCTCCCGCAGCAGCAAGTTCGACGTCATCATCGAGTACTTCATCCGGAACGGAAACTACAACGTGTTCGAGATCAACGAGGCGCTCTTCGCCTTCAACCAGAGCCTGCTGGGGGCGTAGCGGGGGCCCGCCTGGCGCTATTCCGCGTCGCCTTTCCGGCCGCTTCGTCGGCGGCAGTCCTCGTCGATGCGCCGCTTCCAATCGGCGGACAGGGGCTGGCGGAGCCTGACGGTGGAGATGGCCTCGCTCATCACGTCGTAGTTGAGCCGCGTCCCCTCGCTGTCGCTGCAATAGTTCGCGGCGCGGTCCCTGCCGATCCCGAAGCGCTCTGCGGTCTCGATCGCGTCGATGTTGGCGCCGAGGAACAGGAACTCCCAGCCGTACCGGCTCTTCTCGAGCTCGATCATCTGCCTGACCTTTCTGAGGCCGTACCGGCGGCTCGCGTTCTCCTGTCCGTCGGTCGTGATCACGAACAGGGTGCGCTCCGGCACGTCCTCGGGGCGGGCGTACCGGTGGACGTTCCCGATGTGGTGGATCGCGCCGCCGATGGCGTCCAGCAGCGCGGTGGACCCGCCGACGGAGTACTCCGCCTCCGTCAGGGGCCTGACGTCCTTCACGTCCGCGCGGTCGTGGAGGACCTCGCTCTGGTCGTTGAAGAGGACCGTGGAGATGAGGGCCTCGCCGTCCCCCTTCCTCTGCTTCTCGATCATGGCGTTGAAGCCGCCGATGGTGTCGGACTCCAGCCCGCTCATGGAGCCGCTGCGGTCAAGGACGAACACGATCTCCGTCAGGTTCTCTTTCATCTTCGAGCCCTCCTGTGACCGGCGCCGCGCGAGACGGCGGGGCCGTTTTTTTACCCTTACGGCCCCATTATAGGAGGGAGGCGGCCGTCCGTGGTCGCATGGAAAGCGACATCGAGGCCGTGGCTTCCGGAAGGCGCCGAGCCCCGCAGGGGGACGCCCCGGTCACTCCCTGTAGCGGGCCATCAGGTACTCGTCCGCATACCGGCCGTCCCGGATGGCCGCGAAGCGCTCCGTCCCCTCGACGACGAACCCCAGGGATTTGTAGAGCCCGATGGCCCGCTGGTTGTCCGTAAAGACGGTGAGCTGCACGCGCTTCAGCATCAGCCATCGGTCCGCGATGTCGAGGAGCGCGGAGAGGAGAGAACGGCCGATGCCGCGGCCCTGATACTCGCGGTGCACCATGATGCCGAGCGTTCCCACGTGTCGCTGCCGCGCCGGCTTCGACACCTCGAGCCCCGCCAGGCCGACGACGCGCCCATCGACCTCCGCCGCCAGCAGCGGGTCCCGCATCCCGCGCAGAAAGTCCTCGACGTCCTCCAGCCGCTCGCTTTGGAGCGAAAGGATGTTCTCGAACACGCCCGTCATGACGCGCAGCGCGTGGATGTCCCGCGCATCCGCCATGGCGGCGGGGCGGACGTTCACGGGGGAAGGGCCGCTCAACGTCAGACCTCCGGGGTGAGCAGCTTCTCGACGTCCGCTCCCGACGCCCCCGCGAACATCTCCCCCGGCTCAAAGCCGGAGAGCGCCTCGTGCAGCGCCTCCCGCGTGTAGGGCGTCCCCAGGATGCGGCTCAGGAGCGGCCCATAGTCCCCCGTCCCGAAGTAGTCGCCGAAGAACGTGCAGCCCGTCACGCGCCCGTCCTGGACGCTCAGGCGCGCCTCGACGCCACCCCAGGGGAAGCGCTCGCGCCGCGCCTCCGTGAAGGCGGGGGAGGTGCCGTAGTTCCACTCCCAGGTGGAGTACTTCTCGTCCATCAGCTTCTGCACCTCGCGGCCGTCCTCCTCCGTCAGCGTCCTTGGGGTCAGGCCCTGAATCTGTGCCTGGAGCAGCGCCATGAAGTCCCGCGCTGTCATGTCCCCCGCGTTCGGCATGTGGGGCTTGACGTTGGTGACGCGGCTGCGCACGGACTGCACGCCCTTGCTCTTGAACTTCGCCGCGTCGACGTTCAGCGCCTGGGAGAGGACGTCCAGGTCCTCGTCGAAGAGCAGCGTCCCGTGGTGCATGGCGATGCCTCCGTGCCGATACTGCGCGCCGCCCGAGATCTTCTTTCCGTCGATGGCGATGTCGTTGCGGCCCGACAGCTCCGCGTGGACCCCCAGCTTGTCCAGGGCGTCGATGATGGGCTGGGTGAAGAAGGCGAAGTCGAACTCGCCCAGGTCGGCCCGGACGAAGCTGTAGTTGATGTTGCCCAGGTCGTGGTAGACGGCGCCGCCCCCCGAGTTTCGCCGCACCACGTGGATGCCGTGCCGCTTCACGAAGTCCCCGTTGATCTCGCTCAGGGTGCTCTGAAAGCGCCCGACGACGATGGTCGGCTCGTTCTGCCACAGCATGAAGAACTCGCTGCCCTCGCGGGCGGCCAGGCGGCAGAGGTACTCCTCGAGCGCGAGGTTGTGCTGCGGGCGCGTGTCGTGATTTTCGATCGTGTACACAGGTCGTTCCTCCCAATAATAAAAGTAAAATGGTGTGATACCAATTTGTGTCTAAAGGGAAAGAAAGGCCCCCCTGCAAGGGGGGCTGCCCCGAAGGGGCTGGGGGGTGTTGAGTAGGCTAAGAGCAAACCCCTCCGCCGCCCTTGGCGGCACCTCCCCTTTCAGGGGAGGCAATCCACATTAGACGCGATTTGGTGTGAATCCCGCTTCATTATACAGGATGCGCGGAGTGCGAAGCGGGGCGGCGCGCAAGACGAAAAAGGGAGGGGCGAACCGTGCCGGTCCGCCCCTCCTTGTTACCTCCGCGGCGTGGAGCCGTCAGGCGCCCTTCTTGAGGGACTTGTAGTAGTTGGCGGAGCGGTGGACGCCGAAGAAGATGGAGAACAGGACGAGAGCGAAGACGAGGCCGATCCCGTAGGAGAGCTGAACGCCGTCCACCGTCACGCCGCACAGGGTAAGCCCCTCGCTGAACTTCGTGGCGAAGCCCAGGCACTCCGGGGCGAAGCAGAAGTAGGTGGAGCTCACCGCGGACATGAACGTGGCGGGAATGGCGGCCATGAAGCCACTGACGGGGGAGACGTTCCGGCACAGGTAGACGGCGCCCGCCCAGAGCGCGATCATGGCCAGCGTCTGGTTGGACCAGGAGAAGTAGCGCCACACGATGCCGTAATCGACGAAGGAGATGGCGTAGCCGATCAGGAGCAGCGGCAGGGCCAGCATCAGGCGCGGCTTGATGGCCTTCTGGTCGATCTTGAACCAGTCGGCCAGCGTCAGGCGCGCGCTGCGGAACGCCGTGTCGCCGGACGTGATGGGGCAGGCCACGACGCCCAGCAGGGCCAGAATGCTGCCCATGGAGCCAAGGAGCCCCTTCGAGATGTCGTAGACGGTGGCGGAGTTTCCGCCCCTGGCCAGGAAGAGCCCCTCCGTGGTGATGGGGGAGCCGAAGGTGTTGTAGAAGGCGATGCCCGCGCTGGCCCAGATCAGGGCGATGATGCCCTCGGCGACCATGGCGCCGTAGAACACGAAGCGTCCCTGGCGCTCGCTGGTGAGGCAGCGCGCCATCATGGGCGACTGCGTGGCGTGGAATCCGGAGATGGCGCCGCAGGCTACCGTGATGAACATCAGGGGCCAGATGGGCGTCGTCGCACCCTTCGGGTGCATGTTATAGAGGCCGTCCCAGAGCTCGATCATCGGGTGCGTGCCGTTCAGGTGGTTCATCACCGTGGCGCCGCCGATGAGCACCGCCATGAGGATCAGGCAGAGGCCGAAGATTGGGTAGAACCGGCCGATGACCTTGTCGATGGGCAGGAGCGTCGCGAGGAAGTAGTAGACCAGGATGGCGATGGTGAGGTACTTCACCCACTCCGCCTCCGTCAGGCCGTACACCATCTCCGGCTCCGCGACGGGCTTCACCTCCTCAGCAGCCGCAGCTTCCGGCTTCGCTTCTTCGGTCGGCGCGGGCTTGGCCTCCTCGGCCGGGGTTTCCGGCTTCACTTCTTCGGCGGGAACGGGCTTGACCTCAGCGGCCGGGGCTTCCGGCTTTACTTCTTCGACAGGGGCGGGCTTGGCCTCCTCGGCCGGGGCCTCCGGCTTGGCTTCTTCGATGGGCGCGGGCTTGGCCTCCACTGGCACCTTGCCCTCATCGGCCTTCGGCGCTGCGGTCTTTTCGGCTTCAGTTTTGGGGGCTGCGACGGCGGGAGCCGCCTGGATGGAGACGGCAGCGGTCCGCGGCAGGTTGAAGTCCCTGCCGGCGCCCATGATCATGCGGCTCAGAAGCTGGGCCGGGCCGACCATGAAGACGACGCCGATCATCACCAGCAGCACCACGGAGAAGATGCGCATGACGGTCTTCATGGTGGGGCCAAGGTACATGCCCGTCAGCTCGGAGATGCTCGCGCCGTCGTTGCGCATGGAGAGCATCCCGCTCAGGTAGTCGTGGACGGCGCCGGCGAAGATCGTGCCGAGGACGATCCACAGGTACACCGAGGGCCCCCAGATGGCGCCGGAGAGCGCGCCGAAGATGGGGCCAAGGCCCGCGATGTTCAGAAGCTGGATCAGGAACGCGCGCCAGATGGGGAGCGGGACGTAGTCCACGCCGTCCGGGTGAACCTGGCAGGGCGTCCTACGGTCGTCCGGCTTGAACACCAACGTCACGAAGAGCCCGTAGGTGCAGTAGCCGACGATCAGAGCGGCCAGTGCGACGAAAAACGTGATCATGACAAAACCCCCTATATAATAAATGATAGTGTTGAGATGGTGTTGAGGTGCGCAAAACAACCACTTATAGTTTAATCCATTCGCGGCTTAGCGCAAGGTGCCGCGCAAAATCCGCGGAGGTGCCTGACGGAGTGAGGTGGAGGGGCTGCCTTTGGCCCTGCCGACACCCCCTGCGCGTTTGGAGAGCGCCGCCGTGCGGGGACCACGATATTCGTCCGCTTCGTTTATTTCGTTTATAATGATGGGCGGAGCGCGCCCCTTGCGGCGCGCGTCGGCCGGAGACGAAGGGAGATCGTTTGATGAGGCATTGTACACGTTTGAGGTCCGTCCTGGCGGCTGCGGTGCTCCTCGCGCTCGCCGCGGGGGGCTGCGCCCCGGCGTCGGCGGTTGAGGTCGTGCAGGACGTCGAGGTCCATCGCGTGATGGGACGCCTCTGCGCTCTGGCCCTTGTGGTGAACCTGTGCCAGGCTGAGTCGGGGCGTGCGGAGCTCCCCGCGACGGCCCGGATCAAGGGGTGCTTTGAGGACGCCGGGTCGGAGTGGCTGGACTCCGTGCAGGTGGTCGCCGCAGGGCAGGCCTGGTGGGTCGGCGTGCCCGTGGACCGCTACTCCGGCGCAAGGCGCTTCCTGCGGACGGAGGCCCCGGAGCTTGGCGTGATGGAGGCGCCGGGCGGGAGCCCGTGGCTTGGAGGTCCCATGGCGTGGCTTCGGGCGGCGAGCGTCGTGCCGGAGGGCAAGGGGTTCGTCACAAGGGCCCTTCCCCTGTCCGCCGCTGTCGGCGCGGGGGAGGACGCGGACCGCCTCTTCTTGAGCCCGGACGGCGAGCGCTGGTGGATGAGCCCGGACCTGCGGGAGGACCGCCGCCCCTCGGTACTCGACCGGTGGGGCCTCCAGCCCGCGCCGGAGCTTCACGCTCCCGTCGCCGTGGCGGGGGGCGGCGAGGAGTTCCGGGCCTCCCCCGTCGGCCTGCCGGAGGACATGCACGTGGGAAGCGCGCGGAGCGACGACCTCTCCATCGGGGCGGGGGACGTGATCTTCAACCCCATCCCAAGGGTGAGGACGGAGTGAGCGTGCCCTCAGGGTAAAAGGACCTGCATAAAACTGAATTTTGTAGTAGAATCTAAGGACAGAGTTTGTATTTTTCGCACAACGGTCGGACCTCTTGAGGACAACGGCCCCCTGTGGGGGCATAAGACGTTCGCCGCGGCGGACGAGAGCACATCACACGACAACGGGAGGGGTTTCTGAATGAAGAAGTGGGCTTTATGCGTCGGTACGGTTCTGGTGCTGGGGCTTGCCGTCTCGGCCATGGCTGCGGACGTGCTGGTGGGCGCGTGCATCTACAAGTTCGACGACACGTTCATGACGGGCGTTCGCAACGCCATGAACGCGGAGATGAAGGAGCACAGCGGCTCGCTTGAGATCGTGGACTCCCAGAACCGCCAGCCGGACCAGAACAACCAGGTGGACACCTACATCACGAAGGGCGTCAACGCGCTGATCGTGAACCCGGTGGACCGCACGGCGGCTGCACCCCTGATGCTCAAGGCGAAGGCGGAGGGGCTCCCCATCGTCTTCGTGAACCGCGAGCCTCAGGAGGAGGTCATGAAGAGCTACGACAAGACCTGGTACGTCGGGGCCAAGGCCGAGGAGTCCGGCACGCTGTCCGGCCAGATCATCGCGGACTACTTCAAGGCGAACAAGGCCGCGGACAAAAACGGAGACGGCAAGATTCAGTACATCATGATCCGCGGCGAGCAGGGACACCAGGACGCCACGCTCCGCACCGAGTACTCGGTCAAGGCCATGAAGGACAGCGGCTTTGAGCTGGAGGAGCTGGGCAGCGACACGGCGAACTGGGACAAGGTGCAGGGCGCCAACAAGATGAGCGGCTTCATCTCCGCCGTGGGGCTGGACAGGATCGAGGCCGTGCTGGCGAACAACGACGACATGGCGCTCGGCGCCATCGAGGCCCTGAAGGCCGAGGGATACAACGCGGGCGACCCTGCGAAGTTCGTCCCGGTGGTGGGCGTGGACGCCACGGCGCCGGCCCTTGAGGCGATGAAGGACGGCTCCATGCTGGGGACGGTCCTGAACGACGCCGTGAACCAGGGCAAGGCCGCGGTGCGCGTCGCCGTGGCCGCTGCGGAGGGCCGGGAGGTGACGAAGGAGTCCATCGGCTACGACGTCACGGACGAAAGGTACATCTGGATCCCCTATCGGAAGGTGACGTCGGAGAACTACAAGGAGTTCATGTAGGCCTGCCGTCCTTCCGGCGTTGAAGGCGTTGCGGTAATTTCCGTGCCCCTGTCGGCCTCCGTCGGCGGGGGCGTTTCCTTAAGAGGGGCTCTTGACGCGATGACGTAAGGGGGAGAACCAATGAGCGAATATGTCCTAGAGATGAAGGAGATCACCAAGACGTTTCCCGGGGTGAAGGCCCTGGACAGGGTCTCGCTCAACGTGCGGCCCGGAACGGTCCACGCGCTGATGGGGGAGAACGGGGCGGGCAAGTCCACGCTGATGAAGTGCCTGTTCGGCATCTACTCCCCGGACGGCGGCGAGATCCTCCTGGACGGGACGCCGGTGCGGATCAACTCGGCCCGCGAGGCCATGGACGACGGCATCTCCATGATCCATCAGGAGCTCCACCCCATCCGGTTCCGCCCCGTCATGGAGAACGTCTGGCTGGGGCGCTTTCCATCAACCTTCGGCGTGGTGGACCACAAGGCGATGTACGACAGGACGCTGGCCCTGTTCAAGGACCTGGAGCTGGACGTGGACCCCGCCGCGCAGGCCGGCAGCCTGTCGGCGGCGAAGCTCCAGATGATGGAGATCGCGCGGGCCGTCAGCACGAACGCGCGCATCATCATCATGGACGAGCCCACCTCCTCCCTGACGGACCGGGAGACGGAACACCTCTTCAAGATCATCAACCGGCTGCGAAAGCAGAACATCGCCATCATCTACATCTCGCACAAGATGGAGGAAATCCTCCAGATCGCCGACGAGGTCTCCATCATGCGCGACGGGCACTACATCGGGACCTGGCCCGCCAGCGAGCTGACCATGGACGGCATCATCCAGCGCATGGTGGGGCGCGAGATGACGGACCGCTTCCCGCCGAAACTCGTCGCGCCGTCGGAGGAGCTGGTGCTGAAGGTGGAGCACCTGTCCTCGCCCCTGAAGAGCTCCTTTCAGGACATCTCCTTTGAGCTGCGGCGGGGGGAGATCCTGGGCATCGGCGGCCTGGTGGGGGCCCAGCGGACGGAGTTCGTGGAGGCGCTCTTCGGGCTTCGCGACGTCGCCTCCGGCACGGTGCTGAAGGACGGAGAGCCCTCCCTGTCCCACTCCCCGCGCGAGGCCAAGGCCCACGGGCTGGCCCTGCTGACGGAGGAACGGCGGGCCACGGGCATCTTCGGCATCCTGCCGGTGCTGGAGAACACGGTGATCGCGAACCAGAAGCACTACGCGCACCTCGGCGTGCTGAACGACCGCGAGCGGATCGAGGCGGCGTCGGAGTCCTGCGGCGAGCTCAACGTCAAGACGCCCTCCCTGGACACCCTCATCCAGAACCTTTCGGGAGGCAACCAGCAGAAGGTGCTCATCGCCCGCTGGCTCCTGACGAACTCGGACGTCCTGATCCTGGACGAGCCCACGCGGGGCATCGACGTGGGGGCGAAGTACGAGATCTACACCATCATGCTGAGCCAGATCGCCCAGGGAAAGTCCATCATCATGATCTCCTCGGAGATGCCGGAGCTCATGGGCATGTCCGACCGCATCATGGTGATGTGCGCGGGGCGCGTCACGGGGATGCTGAACCGGGACCAGTTCGATCAGGTCGAGATCATGCGCCTGGCGACGCAGTTTTCAAAGTAGGGGCGACCGAACGGCCCGCTTGAACACATATCGATTTCGGGAGGTTTATCGAAATGGCGGAAAGACGAATCACACGCGAGAAGTACAACCATTTCCTGCGGACTTCGGGCGCATCCGTCCTGATCCTTGGCGTCATCCTGAAGGCCGTTCAGGCCGTCCCCGCCCTGAGCGGGATCAAGGAGGCCCTGTCGCTGAAGAGCGTCTACGACCTGCCCGTCTTCCTGATGATCATCGGCGCCGTGGTGGCGCTGAAGGGAGTAGTGGCCGCGCGGGGGCGCGGCGCCGAGGGGGAGGCGGAGGACGTGGTGCTGTCCCGCAAGTCCTTCGGCGCCTTCCTGACGAACTACGCCATCCTGCTGGCCATGCTGGTCCTGGTGGTGGTCATCTGCGTCATCCAGCCGCGCTTCATGCAGGTGCGCGTGGCGCTTGACGTCCTGACGCAGTCCTCGACGCGCCTCATCATCGCCCTGGGCATCTGCTTCACGCTCCTGATCGCGGGCACGGACCTCTCCGCAGGCCGCATGGTGGGGCTGGCGGCGGTCGTCTCCACCTCCATGCTGCAGACCTCGGCCTACGCCAACCGCTTCTTTCCGGACCTGCCGCAGGTCAGCGTCTGGCTTCCCATCCTCCTGGCGGTGCTGGCCTGCATGGCCTTCGGCGCGCTGAACGGGTTTCTGGTGGCCAAGTACGACATGCACCCCTTCATCGCCACCCTGGCGACGCAGGTCATCATCTACGGCGCCTGTTCCCTCTACTTCGACATGCCGCCCAACAACTCCCAGCCCATCGGCGGCATCCGGCCCGACTTCACGGCCCTGGGGCAGATGAAGGTCTTCGCCAGCTCCGAGCCGGGCGGCTTTCCGGGGATATCCATCCTGATCCCCATCGCGGCGGTGATCTGCGTCCTCATCTGGTTCATCCTGAACAAGACCGTGTTCGGAAAGAACGTCTACGCCATCGGCGGCAACCGGGAGGCGGCCGTGGTGGCGGGCATCAGCGTCTTCCGCAACATCATGGGCATCTTCATCCTGGCCTCGTGCCTCTACGGCATCGCGGGGGTCCTCGAGGCGGCGCGCACGGCGGGCGCCACCAACAACTACGGCAACGGCTACGAGCTGGACGCCATCGCGGCCTGCGTGGTGGGCGGTGTCTCCCTGAACGGCGGCATCGGGCGCGTCAGCGGCATCGTGTCGGGCGTCCTCATCTTCACGATCATTCAATACGGCCTGCAGTTCGTCAACGTCTCCCCCATGTGGCAGCAGGTCATCAAGGGCGTGATCATCGCCGCGGCCGTGGCCATCGACATGACGAAGTACCGCAGAAGGTAGGGAACGTCATGGAAGGCCTCAGCATGGAGTCGCTCTACCGGCACGTCGGCACGGAGGAGCAGGTCTACGGCGTCCGGCGCCTCATCCTCGACGAGGGGAACGCCAGGGGCGCGGCGGTGTACCAGGTGAGCACCGCCGGAGGCCTGGACTTCGACGTCCTGCCGGACAGCGGCCTGGACGTTGGCCGGCTGCGCTGGCGCGGCGTCAACGTCAACTACATGACGAAGAACGGCTACGACGCGCCCTCCCGCTTCCTGCCCGTCCCGGACAACTTCGACCACACCTTTCCCGGCGGGATGATGTACACCTGCGGGCTGCTCTCCGTGGGACCCCAGTGTCGGGACGAGGAGGGGGACGGGGAGTTCCACCCCCTCCACGGTCGCTACCACGGGCAGAGCGCGCGGGGGCTCTCGGCCTCCGCGGAGGGGGGCGTCATCCGCGTGTCCGGCACGGTGAGGGAGACGGAGCAGTGGCGCCACAACCTGTCGCTGAAGCGCGTCATCACGGCGCCGGCCTGGGGCAGCGAGCTCCTGGTCGAGGACGAGGTCACGAACCTGACGCCGCAGCCCGTCGAGTACGCGCTGCTCTACCACTGCAACTTCGGCTGGCCCCTGCTGGACGCGGACGCGACGCTCGAGCTGCCGGAGGACCGAAAGGTCACCCCGCGCTCGCCCTGGGCCGAGGCGGGGCTGGCGGACCAGTGCCGCTGCACCGCGCCCATCGACGGCGAGGAGGAGCGCGTCTACTTCAACGAGGTGCGCCCCGCCGGGGAGGACCCCAGGGCCCGCCTGATCAACCGGCGGCTCGGGATCGGTGCCGAGCTCTCCTGGTCCCTGGACACGCTGCCCATCCTCTCCCAGTGGAAGTGCATGAGGAGCGGGGAGTACGTCCTGGCCCTCGAACCCTCCACCTGCTACACGATGGGGCGCCTCGAGGAGCGCCGCCACGGGTCCATGCGGACGCTGGCCCCCTTCGCCTCCGTCCGGACGCGCGTGAGGCTGCGCTTTTTCGACCCTGAGGATTAGGGGGTGGGATCATGCAGGGCATTCGTGACATGTACGGGAGGATGCTCTCCCGATTTCAGGAGCTCTTCGGAACCGGCGGCGGGGCTCCGGCGCTCTTCCGCTCGCCGGGGCGCGTGAACCTCATCGGCGAACACACGGACTACAACGGCGGGCACGTGTTCCCCTGCGCCATCTCCCTGGGGATCTGGGCCCTTGCGGCGCCCCGGCAGGGGACGGACTTGGTGCGGCTCCACTCCATGAACTTTGAGGAAGCCGGGACGACCGAGGCGCCGGCCCGCGGTCTGGAGTACCGGCAGGAGCGGGGCTGGGCCAACTATCCCCTGGGGGTTCTCCGGGTGCTGGAGGAGGCTGGGCATCCGCTGCCTGCGGGGCTGGACCTCCTGTTCTGGGGGGACCTGCCGGGAGGTGCGGGGCTGTCCTCCTCCGCCTCCATCGAGGTGCTGACGGCCCGCGTCGCGGACGGCCTGTTCGGAATGGGGCTCCAGGGCGTCGAGACGGCGCTTCTGGCCCAGAGGGCGGAGAACGACTTCGTGGGCATGAAGTGCGGCATCATGGACCAGTTCGCCATCACCATGGGCAGGCGGAACTGCGCCGTATTCCTGGACTGCAGGACGCTCGACTTCAAGCTCGTGCCCCTGAACCTGGACGGGTTTCGCATCGTCATCAGCAACACCAACAAGCCCCACGCCCTGGCCGGGTCGGAGTACAACCTGCGGCGGGCCCAGTGCGAGGCCGCGCTGGAGGACCTGCGTCGCGTGCGGCCCGTCAAGGCCCTTGGGGAGCTGACGGAGCCGGGGTTCAAGTATCTGTCGGGCGTGATCCGCAACCCCGTGAACCTGCGGCGCGCCCGCCACGCCGTCACGGAGAACCAGCGCACCCTTCACGCCCTCGCGGCCCTGGAGATGTCGGACCTGGCGTTGTTCGGGCGGCTGATGAACCAGTCCCACGTCTCGCTGCGGGACGACTACGAGGTGTCCTGCCCGGAGTTGGATGCGCTGGTGGAGCTGGCCTGGCGGCAGCCCGGCGTGGTCGGCTCGCGCATGACGGGGGGCGGCTTCGGGGGCTGCACGGTCAGCATCGTGGAGGCCCCGTGCGTGGAGGCCTTCGTCCGGGACGTGGGAGCCGGCTATGCGAAGGCCACGGGCCTGCGCGCCGACTTCTACGAGGTGGACGCGGCGGACGGCGCGGGGCGGATGGAGCGTCCCTGACGCTTTTGCCTGTGGGAAGGACGGGTGGATGACATGGCGATTCTGGTCTGCGGAGGGGCCGGCTACATCGGCTCCCACAACGTGCGCGCCCTGCTGGACCGCGGCTCTGAAGCCGTGGTGGTGGACAACCTGTGGACGGGACACCGGCCGGCGGTCCCCGACGGGGTCCCCTTCTACGAGGGGGACGTCCGCGACGCGGCCCTGATGGACAGGATATTCTCGGAGCATAAGATCGAGGCGGTGCTGCACTTCTGCGCCTGCTCCCTGGTGGGGGAGAGCGTGGAGAAGCCCCTCTTGTACTTCGCGAACAACGTGGGAGGGATGCAGTCCCTGCTGGAGGCTATGGTGCGCCACGGGCTGCGTCAGATCGTGTTTTCGTCCTCGGCGGCCGTGTACGGCGAGCCGAGCCGCGTGCCCATCCTCGAGGACGACGAGACGAAGCCCACGAACCCCTACGGCGAGACGAAGCGCGTGATGGAGCGCATGATGCATTGGGTCGGGGAGCGGCACGGCATCCGTTACGTGTCCCTGCGGTACTTCAACGTGGCGGGGGCGTGGCACGACGGGAGCCTGGGCGAGGACCACCGGAACGAGACGCACCTGGTGCCCATCATCCTTCAGGTGCCGCTGGGGCGGCGGGACTGCGTCACGGTGTTCGGCGACGACTACCCGACGCCGGACGGGACCTGCATCCGGGACTACGTCTATATCGAGGATCTGGCTCAGGCGCACCTGATGGCGCTGGACTACCTGGCGAAGGGCGGCGAGAGCCGGATCCTGAACCTGGGCAGCGGCGACGGCTACTCCGTGATGGAGATGATCAACGCTGCCCGGAGGGCCACGGGGCGGGACATCCCCGTGAAGGTGGGGCCCCGCCGCGCGGGGGACCCGGCGCGGCTGGTGGCGGACAGCGCCCTGGCCGGAAGGGTTTTGGGCTGGCGGCCCCAGGTAACCTCCATGGAGGACATCATCGCCTCGGCCTGGCACTGGCACAGCGCCCATCCTCAGGGCTGGGGGAATTAGCCATGCCGGCAGCGGACGTGGACGTCAACCGCGAGCTGAACCGGCTGGTGCGCTTCGCCCTCCTGCAGGGGCTGATCGAGGCGGAGGACGCCGTCTGGGCCGCCAACGGCCTCATCGGGGAGCTGGGCCTCCCAGACCTGCGGGCGGAGCCCGTCGCGGACGACCTGCTTCCGGGGGCGTCGCCGGACGGCATCCTGGAGCGCATCCTGGACTGGGCGGAGGCTGCGGGGATCATCGAGGGCGGCCCGGAGGAACGGGATCTGCTGGACACGCGACTGATGGGCGTCCTGACGCCGCGCCCCTCGGACGTCGTCGAGAGGTTCCGCGCCCTGTCCCGGACCTCCCCCCGCAGGGCGACGGACTACTTCTACGGGCTGGGCGTCGCCTCGAACTACGTCCGCTCGGCCCGCACGGCGCGGAACATTCGGTGGCGGACGGGGACGGACTTCGGGGAGCTGGACGTCACCATCAACCTGTCGAAGCCGGAGAAGGACCCGCGGGACATCGCCAGGGCGGGGAAGGCCCCCGCGACGGGCTATCCGCGGTGCCTCCTGTGCCGTGAGAACGAGGGCTTCTTCGGCCATCCGGGGCACCCGGCGCGGCAGAACCTGCGCCTGATCCCCCTGGACCTTCGGCAGGGTCAGAGCTGGTTCCTGCAGTACTCGCCCTACAGCTACTACGACGAGCACTGCATCGTCCTGAACGGAGAGCACGTCCCCATGGCCATCACGCGGGAGACCTTCGAGAACCTGCTGCGGTTCCTGGACCTCTTCCCGCACTACTTCGTGGGGTCCAACGCGGACCTGCCCATCGTGGGCGGCTCCATCCTGTCCCACGACCACTACCAGGGCGGCCGCTTCGTCTTCGCGCTGGACCGGGCGCAGGTGGAGCGGGACTACCCGGCGCGGAGCGGCGTCGCCATGGGGCGCGTCAACTGGCCCATGTCCGTGCTGCGCCTCGCCTCCCGCGAGGCCGCGCCGTTGATCGACGCGGCCTGCGGCGTCCTGGAGGCCTGGCGGGGCTGGAGCGCTCCGGAGGTGGGCGTGCTGTCCCGGACGGGGGATGTGCCCCACAACACCGTCACGCCCATCGCACGGCGGCGGGACGGGCGCTACGAGCTGGACCTGGTCCTGCGCAACAATCGCACGAGCCCGGAGCACCCCCTGGGGATATTCCACCCCCACGCGGACGTGCAGCACATCAAGAAGGAGAACATCGGTCTCATCGAGGTGCTGGGCCTGGCCATCCTGCCCCCGCGCCTGAAGTGGGCCCTGTCGGAGCTGGCGGAGGCCTGGCTTCGGGGCGAGGTGGACCTCGCCGCCCACCCGGCTCTGGCGGCGCACGACCCCTGGTATCGGGGCCTGCGGGAGCGCCATGTGGGTCTGGAGGCGGAGGCGGTGCCGGGCATGTTCCGCGACGAGGTGGGCCGCGTGTTTGCGCGGGTCCTCAGCGACTGCGGGGTCTTCAAGCGGGACGACGCCGGGCTGGAGGCCTTCGACCAGTTCGCTGCAGCGCTTTAGGCGTCCCTTGGGGGAGAGCGTCGGAGTCGCCGGCGCTCTCCCCGATTTACTTTGTGTTTTCAGGTATAGGCGTTTGCCCTTCGGATGTGTCATAATAAAGGGACTTTTTTGCGGGCCCTTCCACGCCTGCGGGCAGGGAAGGGATTTTTTGGTTGGCCTGTCCTGGAGGAGGGCTGGTCGTCTTATGGAGATCAAGGCCGTTTACGAGAAGATGCTGCCCCGCTTTCGCGAGCTGTTCGGAGAGGGGGAGCCGACGCTGTACTTTGCCCCAGGCCGCGTCAACCTGATCGGGGAGCACACGGACTACAACGGAGGGCACGTCCTGCCCTGCGCCATCTCCCTGGGGATATGGGCCCTTGCGGTCCGGCGGGAGGGGAACAGGGTCCGCGTGGGGTCCATGAACTTCGACGACAGACCGCCGACGGAGACGGGACGCAGCGGCATCGAGCTCCGCGTGGAGTGGGGCTGGGCCAACTACCCCCTGGGAATGTTGAGCACGCTGGAAGTGCACCGCTACCCCATCCCCTCCGGCCTGGACATCCTCTTCTGGGGTGAGCTGCCCGTCGGGGCGGGGCTTTCGTCCTCGGCCGCGCTGGAGGTGCTGACCGCCTGCGTCGTCAACGACCTGTTCGGCCTTCGCATCGACCGGCTGAACATGGCGATCATGGGGCAGGAAACGGAAAACCGGTTTATCGGAACCCAGTGCGGGATCATGGACCAGTTCGCCGTCAGCATGGGGCGGAAGGGCTGCGCCGTCCTGCTGAACTGCGCCGCCCTGACCCACCTCTACGTCCTCCTCTACAGCGGGGGCTATCAGATCGTGATCGCGGACACCAACAGGCGTCAGTCGGCAGGGCGCGAGGACTACAACCTGCGCTGCCGGCAGTGCGAGGCGGCCTGTGAGGCCATCCGCCGCGTACGCCCCATCCGGACGCTCTGCGAGCTGTCGGTGGAGGACTTCAACCGGCTGGAAAGCGAGATCCCGGACCCGGTGAACCGTCGGCGCGCCCGACACGCCGTCACGGAGAACCAGCGCACCCTGGACGCGGCCAGGGCCCTGAGCCTGGCGGACCTGCGCACCTTTGGCCTCCTGATGCGGGCCTCCCACCTGTCCCTGCGCGACGACTACGAGGTCACCTGCCCGGAGCTGGACGCGCTGGCGGAGCTGGCGTGGCGTCAGCCGGGGGTGATCGGCGCGCGCATGACGGGGGCGGGCTTCGGAGGCTGTACGGTCAACGTCGTGGAGCGGCATCTCGTGAGCCGCTTCATCCGTGACGTCGGCGCGGGCTACGAGTTGCAGATGGGCTGTGCCCCCAGGTTCTACGTGGCGGACGCAGCGGACGGCGCCGCGAAGGTCAGGTTGCCCAAATAGGCGGCAGAGCTGCGCCTCTGGCCTGCCTTTTGATCTTCAGCTGAGAAAAGGGGTTATTCAATTGAATTTCCTGGATCGCTTCTTCAACATCTCCGGGCGCGGCAGCAACCTTCAGACGGAGGTCGCCGCGGGGCTCACGACGTTCATGACGATGTCCTACATCCTGGTGGTCCACCCGTCCTTCATGGCAAACGGCGCGGGAATGGACCGCATGGCCTGCGTGGTGTCCATGGCGCTCGTGTGCGGCGCCGTCACCCTGTTCATGGGGCTCTACGCCAACCTGCCCTTTGCCCTGGCCACGGGCATGGGCGGCAACGCCTTCTTCGCCTTCACGCTGGTGAAGGACGGCATCGTCACGTGGCAGGTTGGGATGGGGATGGTGTTCCTGTCGGGGGTGGTCTTCGTCCTGCTGACGGTCCTCGGCATCCGCGAGGTCATCGTCAAGCTCATGCCGCGCTCCATCAAGCTGGCCATCGGTGCGGCGGTGGGCATCTTCATCGCGCAGCTGGGGTTGAAGAGCGCCGGGATCCTGGTCGTTGACAAGGCCATGCGGTTCGGCGACCTGCACAGCGCGGGGACGCTGCTCTCCGTCATCGGGCTCTTCATCGTGACGGCCTTCATGTCCTTCCGGGTGCGCGGGGCGCTCTTGTGGAGCATCGTCCTCACCTCCATCATCGGCATCCCCATGGGCATCACGAAGCTGCCCGCCGCCTGGGTCGCCATGCCGGTGAGCCTGGAGCCGCTGTTCCTGAAGCTCGACGTCCTGGGAGCGCTGCACTGGCAGTACATTCCCTTCATGTTCACCTTCTTCGTGGGGGACTTCTTCTCGACGCTGGGCACGGTGCTGGGCGTCGGCGCGAAGGCCGGGCTCCTGGACGAGAACGGCGACCTGCCGGACATCGGCAAGCCCTTCCTGGTGGACGCCATCGGGACGGTGGTGGGCTCCATCTTCGGACTGACGACCGTCACGACCTTCGTGGAGTCGGCCGCGGGCGTGGAGGAGGGGGGCAAGACGGGCATGACGGCCATCGTCACGGCGCTCTGCTTCTTCGCCATGCTGCTGTTCGTCCCGCTGATCTCCTGCGTGCCCTCCCAGGCGACGGCCCCCGTGCTGATCATCATCGGCCTGATGATGATGCCGGCCGTCCAGGGCATCAACTTCAAGGACTTCACGGAGTCCTTCCCCGCCTTCATGACCATCCTGATGACGGCCTACCTGGGGCTGGCCAACGGCATCAGTTCGGGCATCCTGTGCTACACTGCGGCGAAGGTGCTCTCCGGCCGCGGCCGCGAGCTGCACTGGGGCACGTACCTGCTGTGCGTTCCCCTGATCGCGTACTTCCTGAACCTGTAGCGCCGGCTGCGAACGCACGACAGCGCTTTGAGATAAGACTTCGGTAACGACGGTAACGATTTCGGAGGCAGTCATGCAAATTCATCCAAAGGATCGGGGGCGGCTGGTGGATGCGGCGATGGGGCGTATCCCCTGCGACCTCCTCATCCACAACGTCAAGCTCTTCAACGTGTTTACCTGGGAGACCTACGAGGCCGAGGTGGGGATCGTCGACGGCTTCATCGCGTGCGTCTCCTCGGACCCGGACGGCGAAGGGGGCCGCTTTGAGATCGAGGCCCGCGAACGCTACGACGGACGAGGGCAGTTCCTGATCCCCGGCTTCATCGACAGCCACCTGCACATCGAGAGCAGCATGATGACGCCGGCCCACATGGCGGAGGCCGTGCTGCCCATGGGGACGACGACCCTCATCACGGACCCCCACGAGGTGGCCAACGTCGGCGGCGTGGAGGCGGTGGCCTACATGCTGGCGGCCAGTGAGGACCTGCCCATGCGGTTCTACGTGCTCACGCCCTCCTGCGTCCCCTCCGCGCCCGGTCTGGAGAACGCTGGAGCCTCCTTTGGGGCGGCGGAGGTGGAGCGCCTGATGGCCCACCCCAGGGTGCTGGGCGTCGCGGAGCTGATGGACTACCCTGGCGTGCTGTCCAACAGCAGCCGGATGCGGGCCATCATGGGGGCCTGCGAGAAACGGGGCGGCTTCATGCAGGGACATGCGCCCTTCCTTTCGGGGCGGGACCTGAACGCCTACCTGGCGGCCGGCGTGCGGAGCGACCACGAGACCCGTACGGGCCGTGAGGCCAGGGAGAAACTGCGGCTCGGCATGAACGTGGACATGCGCGAGAGCTCGATGTCCATGAACGTCGAGGCCATCGTCCCCGCCGTCCTGGACTTCCGCTCCCTCACGAACCTGTCCCTCTGCACGGACGACCTGGAGCCGGAGGACATCCTGACCACGGGGCACGTCAGCCGCGTCGCCGCCAGTGCGGTGCGGTGCGGAATGTCACCGGAGCAGGCCGTCGTCTGCGGGACGCTCAACGCCGCGCGGGAGATCGGCATCACGAACCTGGGGGCCGTAGCCCCCGGCTTCGCCGCGGACCTTCAGATCGTGCCGGAGCTGGCCTGTCCCAGGCCCAGCGCCGTGTTCGCTGCGGGGCGCTGCGTCGCGGAGGACGGGCGTCTCACCCTCGCCATCGAGCCCCGCTCCTTCCCCCAGGAAAAGGTCAACACCGTCCGACTGAGGCACCCCGGCGTGGAGGACCTCAAAATTCGTGCGGAGGGGGACGCCGCGCGAGTGCGGGTCGTACGCTACGCGACCCCGAAGGGGACCACCACGGAGTTCGGCGTCGAACGCCTGCCCGTGCTGAACGGCTGCCTGAACCTGGGCGGCGACCCAGACCTGAAGTTCGTCGCCGTGCTGAACCGCCATGGACTGAACACGCGCTTCGTGGGCGTCGTTCGGGGCTTCGGAACGCAGCGGGGGGCCTACGGCGCCACGGTGTCCCACGACTGCCACAACCTGGTGGTGGTGTACGACACCCCGGAGGACGCGCTGGTCGTGATCGAGGCCCTCATCGAGTGCGGCGGAGGCAAGGTCGCTGCGCTGGACGGGCGGGTGATCGCCCGCTTGGAGCTGCCCATCTACGGCCTCATCTCCCGCCTCCCCGCGGCGGAGCTGGCGCGCGACATCGCGGACGTCAAGGCGACGCTGCGCAACAAGCTGGGCCTCGACGTGCCAAACCCGCTGATGCGCATCGTCTCCCTGGCCCTGCCGGTCATCCCCAAGGCGAAGTTCTCGGACCTGGGGTTGGTGGACGTGCTCCAGCAGAGGATCGTCCCGCTCTTCGTGGAGTGACCTGCGGCCAGGTGTCGGCGATAAGCACGAAGCAGGGGCCGTCCCTTTGGGGCGGCCCCTCTCTAGTACACTCGTTCTGTATGACAGATACGTATTTTTATGAATGACTCAGGCCCGATGGCCCGGCCGACGGAGACGCTATTCCTCCTCCAGCAGTCGGTTCTCCATGATCTGCTTTGCGGGGTCGAACTCGTCCGAGATCTGCAGGTAGTACTCCGCGCAGTCGATCAGGGCCTCCATGGGCAAAAGCCCGACGACCTCGCTCTCCACGACGCTGACGCCGTAGCGCCGGGCCTCCATCTTCACGGCCTCGAAGGCGCGGTACACCGCCGTCTTCTGATAGTTCACCAGGTTCATCGACACCTGCGCCATGTGCCTGTCGCTCAGGTCCACGCCGATGGCCTTGATGAAGCGATAGCCGCCGCTGAGGTTGCGGACCCGCTTGGCGATCCTGTCCGCGATCTCCAGGTCCGGCGTGCTCAGGTTGATGTTGAACGCCACGAGGGGCATCCGGGCGCCGACCGCCACCACGCCCGCCGTGGGGTGTATCCGCCCCGCGGGGCCGTAGTCCGGCGTCCACATCGCCGTGTCCTTCAGCTTCTCCGGCATCCCCTCGAACTGCCCCTTGCGGATGGAGGCCAGGTTCTGGCGGTGCGGCGCGGTGGCAGAGTCCTCGTAGAGGAAGACGGGAATCTGATAGCGGGACCCGACGGCCTCCCCCACCTCCTTCGCCAGGCGGTCCGCGTCCTCAACCGTCGTGCCGCGGCAGGGGATGAAGGGCACCACGTCCACGGCCCCCATCCGCGGGTGCTGGCCCTCGTGCTTCGTCAGGTCGATGAGCTCGACGGCCTTGCCGAAGGACGCCAGAACGGTCTCCTTCAGGGGCGCGGGCTCTCCGATGACGGTGACCACCAGCCGGTTGTGGTTGGGGTCCGTCTGGTAGTCCAGAAGCCGTACCCCTGCCTTGCCGCGGAAGCAGTCCACGATCTGCTCGATCTTCCCCGCGTCGCGCCCTTCGCTGTAGTTCGGCACACACTCGATAAGTTGTTTCATGTACAGTCCTCCCTTAGTTTTCTGCGCAGCGGCCCTCGTACCGAACCGCCGCTGCGACGGCCTTGACCCTCTCCGTCGCCCTGACGCTCCACGCCTCCCCGTCGAGGTTTGAGGCGTGCAGCGTATCGCCCGCCCCCAGGGACCAGGTCCCGTCCCCGCTCACGACCTCCGTTGCCCCCTCAAAGCAGAAGATGAGCAGCTCCTCCGCTCCCGGCAGCGCGGCGGCCAGAGCCGCCGTCACGTCCGTCCTCAGGCCGGGGCCGCCCACGATGGGGATCATCGTCCCGGCGCATCGCCCCTTGCGCAGCATCAGGTTCAGGTCCACGACCTTCCCTCGGGCCTGCGTGGTGACTCCCCCGTCGAAGGCGTAGGGCTCGAACTCCGCGAAGTCCCGCCAGGTCGCGTCATCATGGGAGAGGCGCAGCAGGCCCCGAAGGGAGAGGATCACGCGGTTGTAGTCCGGCAGGCTGGTGTAGGTGCTCTCCTCCACCTCTGCCGTGGCGGAGCTGAAGCGCCACAGGAACTCCCTCTCGGCGTAAAGGCTGCCCTCCGGGGCGATCGCCAGCTCTGTCGTCCGCCCGCCGCTCCAGTCCGTCACGCGGTAGTCCGCTGGGTGAAGAAGTCTGATGCCGCGGCTCACTTTGTGATGCCCTCAACGAACTTCTTGATGAAGTAGATGGTCTGGGGCTGGTAGATGATGTCCACCAGGAAGGCCCCCACGATGGGCACGATCATGAAGGCCTTGCGGGACATGCCGTACTGCTCCGTCACCGCCGTCATGTTGACGATGGCGCTGGGCGTCGCGCCCAGCCCGTGGCCGCAGAGCCCCGCGCACATCACCGCCGCGTCGTAGTTGGAGCCCAGGATGCGGAAGACGACGAAGTAGGCGATGACGCACATGAAGACGAGCTGCGCCACCACGATCAGCAGCATGCCCCCCATGAGGTCCATGAGCTCCCAAAGGCGCAGGGTCATGAGGGCCAGGCCCAGGTAGAGATTCAGCATGACGTCGCCGATCTTGTCGCTCAGGGAGAAGCTGAACTTGTAAAACTGGAATTTCTCGTTCAGGTTGCGCAGGGCCACCGCCACGAACATGGCGCCCACGTAGTCCGGGAAGGACATGCCGAGGAGCTTGCCGATCCAACCGGACACCACCATGCCTAGGGCCATGCAGATGATGATGGCCGCCACGTTCTGAATGGTCTCAAGGCCCGTGAGCTTCACGCCCTCCGCGGCGTTGATGCTCTCGATCTCCGCGTAGCTGCCGTTGTCCTCCTGGGGCTTCAGGTTGTAGCGCACGATGAGGCGCCGTGCCAGGGGCCCTCCCACCATGACGCCTGAGATAAGGCCAAAGGTCGCCGCTGCCGCGCCAACGCCCATGGCGCCGGCGTAGCCCAGCTCCTCAAAGGTCCTGCCGTAAGCTCCGGCGGCGCCGTGGCCGCCGATCATGGAGATGGCGCTGGAGAGGAGCGCGTAGGGTGCGGGGAGGCCCACCGCGTCCCCCACCGTGATGCCGATAACGTTCTGGACAATGGAGATCACCCCGGCGCAGAGCCAGTAGAGGATCAGGAGCAGGCCGCCCTTCTTCAGCAGCTCAAAGCTGGCTCCCAGTCCCACCGTGGTGAAGAACGCCAGCATGAAGGGGGATTGAAAGGCGGAGTCGAACTTGAAGGCAAAGGTCCCCGTGTTGTGGCCGATGAAGGTGACGAACATGAAGAGGAATCCGCCGATGACCGGCGCCGGGATGCAGTACTTCTCCAGGAAGGGCACCTTCCGCTTGACCCGGTAGCCCAGCAGGAGCAGGACGCAGGCCATGGCCGTCGAGAAGACGGCGTTCTCGCTGATCGTGAAGACACCATCCACTACCTCAAAGCTCATATCAAGACCTCCTGTTTTTGTGGCATTGCCGTCCCATCAACCCAGCTTCGCGTGCCGGACGGGCACGGCCCCATGATCGGACGGAGCCGGGCACCCACTCCGTCCTCTTTCGCTCAACGCCCAAAGAAACGGTAGATACGGTAGAGCTTTTAGGGATAAAGTATCATTTTCATTTGACGTTTGTCAAGGCTGCCCGCCAGGTGACATTGACATTGAAGAATGGCCCCACCAGCGTTCCGCTCTTCGTGGCGTGACCTGCGGCCAAGCGTCGGGCGATAAGTGAAACGAGGGGCCGTCTCGACGGGACGGCCCCTCGGTTACGCTCGTTCCGTATGATGGCCCCATCCTTCTCTATTTCTTTTCTTTTAGGTTAATTTTGATCAATTCTTTTAAACTCAAAATTTGCCTTTTCTGGGGCCGGAAAGAGGGAGGCAAACCCTCCCTCCAGGAAAGCCATCGGTCCCCTGCCGCGCCGGGGGCCTGCGCCCGGCTCGCGGTTCCGGCCTGGGCGTCCCGCCTGTGATAACATAATGAAAGCATGGCGTTGGTTTTCAGGCGTTTTTGGGCAGTTGAGGGAGGACGGAGGCGATGGAGGATGAAGGGGTTGAGGACGCGGCGCGCGCTGCCGCTTCTGGCCGCCGCCTGTTTTTCCTGCGCGGGCTTGGCCGCCGGCGGTGCGGCTGCCGGCGTTGAAAAATTTGATGCTTTGACGCGAGGTGTTGTTCCGATGAATTTTGCGATGCGGTTTGAAGCCCCGGAGGCCATGGGGGATGGGACGGGCGGGGTGCCGGAGAGGCGGGACGTCCCGGAGGCCATGCGATGGGACCTGGAGGCGATCTATCCCTCCTTCGAGGCCTGGGAGAGGGCCTTCAGCGATCTGACGCCGAAGATCGACGCGCTGGCGGGCTTTGCGGGGCGGTTGGGCGAAGGGCCGAAGAAGCTTCTGGAGTACCTGAAGGCCGAGGAGGCCGTCTCTCTGGAGCTGGAGAAGCTCTACGTCTACGCCAACATGAAGAGCCACGAGGACCTGAGGGAGACACGCCCCATGGAGCTGGCCAGCCGCATCGAGGCGTTGTCCGCCAGGCACGGCGTGGTGACCGCTTTCTTTGCCCCTGAGGTCCTGGAGCTGCCCGAGGACGAGCTGCGGCGCTGGGTGCGGGGGGAGCCGGGGCTGAAGCTCTACGCCTTCTTCGTGGAGCGGCTGCTGCGGGAGCGGGAACACATCCTGCCCAGGGCGGAGGAGGCGCTTCTGGCCAGCGCCAGAGAGGCGACGGCGGCCCCGGAGAACGCCTTCTCGCTGTTGACGAACGCGGACCTGAAGTTCCCCACGATCCGGGATGAGGAAGGGCGCAGCGTCGAGTTGACGGAGGAGCGCTGGTACAAGCTCAGCCGCAGCCCCAGCCGGGACGTGCGCCGGGCGGCGTTCGAGGGCATCTACGGAACCTACGGTTCCTTCAAGAACGCCCTGGCCGCGCTCTACGCGGGGTCCGTGAAGGGCGACCTGTTCTACGCCAGGGCGCGGCGTTACAAGGACAGCCTGGAAGCGGCGCTCTTTGGCGACAACGTGCCCCGCAGCGTGTACGAGAACGTGGTGGACACGGCCGCTCGCTGCGCCCCCCTGATGCACCGCCTGGTGGCGCTGCGGAAACGGGCGCTGAAGCTCGACCGGCTGCACTATTACGACCTGAACGTCCCCATCGCCGAGGAACCGCGGGAGGACATCCCCTACGAGAGGGCCTGCCGGATGGTGGCGGAGGCCCTGGCCCCGCTGGGTGAGGACTACGTGGCGAACTTCAAGCGCGGTCTTGCGGAGCGCTGGATCGACGTCTACGAGAACCGGGGCAAGCGCAAGGGGGCCTACTCCTGGGGGTCCTACGCCACGCACCCCTACGTGCTGCTGAACTACAACGGAACCCTGAACGACGTCTTCACGCTGGCGCACGAGATGGGGCACTCCATGCACAGCTGGTACTCCCACAGGAACCAGCCCCAGGTCTACGGCGACTACACCATCCTCCTTGCGGAGGTGGCCTCGACGACGAACGAGGCGCTGCTCCTGGGGCACCTCCTGAAGACCGCCAAGACGGAGGAAGAGCGGAAGTGGCTCCTGAGCTACTACTACAACATGGTTCGGACGACCTTCTTCCGCCAGGCGATGTTTGCGGACTTCGAGCTTCAGGTCCATGCCCGCGCGGAGGAGGGGGGCGCCCTGACGCCGGAGTGGATGAGCGGCCTGTGGCGTGAACTGAACGAGAGGTGCTACGGGCCGGACATGGCCCCGGACGAACTTCTGTGGGTGGAGTGGGCCCGCATCCCGCACTTCTACAGCGCGTTTTACGTCTACAAGTACGTCACGGGCTTCACCGCGGCCAACGCCTTCGCCAGCGCCATCCTCGCGGGGGAACCGGGGGCCGTGGACCGCTACCTGACCTTTTTGAAGAGCGGCGGCAGCGACGAATCCCTGAACATCCTGCGGCGCGCCGGTGTGGACCTGACGAGCCGGGAGCCCTTCGACCGGACGATGAAGCTGTTTCAGGAACGGCTGGAGGAGGGGGAAAGGGTCTGGGGCCGATAGGGCCGGACCGATAGCGTCCATCGTTGTGCCGACGCTGCGGAGGTGGACAGCCCCCCTGGATTCACCCCCGGAGTTTTACGTAAATTTTGACGCAGACTGATGTTTTTCTGGACAAAACTTCAAGTTTTATATTATAATTAAGGTCCTTTCAGAACGACCTATCACCTCGTCTTATCAGTCCGAGGGCCGCGGCGTCTGGCGTTATGCCTCACTGCCGCGGCCCTTTCTTCGTTCTCCGATTCGTGCCCTTTTTGGGAAATAATACCAAATCGCGTTTAATATGGATTGCCTCCCCTGAAAGGGGAGGTGGTTCGCGTCAGCGAACCGGAGGGGTTGTTTCTCAGGCTCAACACCCCCCAGCCCCTTCGGGGCAGCCCCCCTTGCAGGGGGGCCTTTCTTGCCCTTTAGACGCAAATTAGTATAAGCGTAAAAAACCGTTGATCTTTACTGATTAATGACTTAATGACGGGAAGCCCGACTGCGGGGAGGCGCCAGCCGTTGTGCTCCCGGAGGCCGGAATGGAAACGAAGCGGGACCTCCCGTCGCTCAGGTCCGGCAATCGGTTGGCCTGGCGTGGAGGTCCCGCGTTGGGGAGGTCGGGTGAGGGAAAGCGAACGGCGCCGCTGCCGCTTTTCTTCAGCGAGCGCGGCACGGGCCTGTGACGGGGCGCCTCACGGAGGGGCGCCCTCGTCGCGCCACGCCAGGACCGTTCCGCAGGCCGCCATCTCGGAGAGCGCCGCGGCCAGCCCCGCCGCGCGCGAGCGCGGGACGCGGGTGTGGACCAGGACTTCCTCGCCGTAGGTCCACTGCGCCTCCTCCCCGGCGCCCCAGTCCTCCAGGAGGCGGGTCACCGGGCCGATGGCGGGATAGGGGAGGCGCACCGAGAGGGGGCGCGACAGGACACGCCGCACGGGACAAGCAGCGGCTACGGCCAGGTCCGCCGCGCCGCTGTAGGCCTCGATGAGCCCACGAACGCCCAGTTTGATGCCGCCGAAGTAGCGCGTCACGACGACGAGGAGGTTCACCATGCCGGAGCGCTTCAAGGCCCCCAGGATGGGGCGTCCCGCCGTCCCTGAGGGCTCTCCGGCGTCGCTGCTGAACTCGACCGCCGGGTCCGGGCCCAAGAGGCAGGCCCAGCAGTTGTGGGTCGCGTCGCGGTGCGCGGCCTGCACCCGGGCCAGGGCGGTCCGGGCCTCCCCCTCGCTGCGGCAGGGGTCGAGTCGGGCGATGAAGATCGAGCGCCGGACCTTCGTCTCGGCCTCCGCCGACGACAGGGGCTCCAGGTACTCGTCCGGAACGGTTCTTCCGGGCACGTCAGACCATCATCTCCTCGTTCCACACCGTCCGCAGGCGGCGGTAGGTGTCCTCGATGGCCTCGGACACCACGCGCGTCTCGGAGAGCACGGGCATGAAGTTGCAGTCGCCCGTCCAGCGCGGAACGATGTGGCGGTGCAGGTGCCCGGCCACGCCGGCGCCCGCGGGCTTCCCCAGGTTCATGCCCAGGTTGAAGCCGTCCGGGTGCATCAGCTTGCCCAGCACCTTCACCGCGTGGGCGGTGAAGCGGTGCATCTCCCGCACCTCCTGCTCGGTCAGGGACTGGTAGTCGCTGGTGTGCCGGAAGGGGAGCACCATCATGTGCCCGGGGTTGTAGGGGTAGAGGTTCATGATCACGTAACAGGCTTCGCCGCGGTGCAGGATGAAGCGTTCCTCGTCCCGGCGCTCCGCCGGGAAGGCGCAGAAGATGCAGCCCTCCCCTTCGGGTTTGGGAGCGCTGATGTAGTCCATTCGCCACGTCGCATAGAGCTGCTGCATGTTCGTCACTCCTTTGCTTCTTCGTCAGGCCGGCGGCCCTCAAGGGGACCGGCTCGTTCTTCAGGGCGTAAACCTATTCTAACAGATGGGGCGTCCCGTCCGCTATAATTTAATTACAGGAAGCAGGAAGGGGGAGATCGTCACGCTGCTCGAACGCGAACGAAACGCCGTCGTGGAGTACGGCCGCAGGCTGGTGGAGCGCGGCCTCACGCGGGGCACGGGGGGAAACGTCAGCGTCCTGAGCCGGGAGAGGCGGCTGTTTGCCGTCAGTCCCTCCGGCATGGACTACTTCGAGACGAGGCCGGAGGACGTGGTGGTCCTGGACATGGAAGGGAACGTCGCGGACGGAGCCCGCAGGCCCTCCAGCGAGGTGGAGATGCACCGCCTGATCTACCTCGAACGGGAGGACGTCGGGGCCGTCGTGCACACCCACTCCGTCTACGCCACGGCCGTCTCCTGCACGCGGGAGGCCCAGGCGGGGGGGCTGCCGCCCGTGCACTGCGCGGCAGCCCTGGCCGGCGGCGACGTGCGCTGCACGGCCTACTACCCCTTTGGCACCCGGGAGCTGGCGGAGGCGGCCTGTGAGGGGATGCGGGGACGCTTTGCGGTGCTGCTGGGGAACCATGGCGTCCTGGCCGCAGGGTCGGACGTTGGCCATGCCTTCGCCCTGGCGGAACAGTTGGAGTTCGCCTGCGAGGTTTTGGTCCACGCGGCGGCCGTCGGCACGCCGGCGCTGCTCTCCTCCTCGGACCTGCTGGCTGCGCGGGAGAGGTTCCGCGACTATGGACAGGGACGCCGCGAGTAGCTTCTGGGACGGGGCACTGCTGCCCGATGGGACGCCGGAGGGCCAGCGTGCGGCGGTCACGTCCTCCGACGGCCTCATCACGGTGGGGGCCGGGGCCGGGACAGGCAAGACCTGGGTCCTTTCCAACCGCTACGCGCGCCTGCTCCTGACGGACGCGGACTGCCTGCCCTGCGACATCCTGACCCTGACCTACACGGACGCCGCCGCCGGGGAGATGCGCCGCCGCATCGAGGATCGCGTCCGTGCCCTGATGGACGTGCCGGACGCCCCCGTCAGTCAGGAGCGTCGTCGGGAGGTTCTGGAGGGCTTCAGCGAGGCGTGGATTTCGACGATCCACGCCTTTGCCGCCCGCCTCGTCCGGGAGTCGGGGCTGGCGCTGGACGTCGATCCGCGCTCCGCCGTGGTCTCCGGACCTCAGACGGAGCGCTTCTGGGCGCGGGTGCGCGACGCCCTGGAGGAGGCCGGCCTGGGAGAGCTGGCCGACGCCTGCGGGAGCTCCCATCTTCGGGCTGTTGCCCGCGAGCTGGACCAGGACCCGCTGATCTCCGCCGCCGTGGGACGATGGGGGGCCGAGGCGCTGAAGGACCTGGCGCGGGAGGCGGCGGAGCTCCACGCGGACCTGGGGCACCGCTGGGAGGACATGATGCGCTGGGGCGATGAGGCTCTGAGGGAGGACGACCCCCAGGCGCGGGCGGCGGGCCGGGAGGTCCTGGCGCTGCTGCGCCTCTCGTGGCGCCGTGCCTGGGCGACGTGGCGCGACGTCTTCGACGCCCTGGCGGAGGACATCCGCGCCGCGGGGGCGGCGGCTCAGGCCAGCGGCAGGAACGTCCCCGACCGGCTCCTGATGGAATTCATGGAGCGCTGGGAGGGTCGGCTGTCGGGGCCGGAGGCGGCGGACGACGAGCTCCGCACCTTCTACCTGGAGGTCATGGATCGGGAGCGCCTCAAGGGTGGGAACAGCGGCCTGTTGAAGAAGGTGAAGGAAGTGCTGGGGACGACGCTTGGCGCGTGGCAGGAGGCGGAGGAGGACGAGGGGACCCCGGCGCTCTCCGCCCCGTCGCCGGACGCGCCCCTGCCGGAGCCGGAACGGCTCATGCGGTCCGCCCTGCTTCGGTTCTGCGCGGCGGCCTGGGGGCTGTGGGACGCGGAGCGCCGCCGGCGGGGCCTGCTCTCCTTCTCCGACATGATCCTTCAGGCCAGGGCGGCCGTGGAGTCCGGGAAGGCCCAGCGGACCTTCCGCCACATCCTGGTGGACGAGTTTCAGGACACGGACCCGCTGCAGTTTGGCATGATCGAGACGCTGCGGCATGAGGGCGTGCGTTCGCTCTTCGCCGTCGGGGACCCCAAGCAGTCGATCTACGGCTTCCGCCACGCGGAACCCTCCCTGTTCGCCGAGGCCATCGGCCGGGCGGACGCGCGGGTGACGCTGGACGTCAGCTTTCGGACGCGGGGAGCGCTCCTGACGCGGCTCAACGACCTCTTTGCCCATATTTGGCGCGACGGGCTGGGGACCTCGGAGGCGATGTCGCGCCTCGAGTTCGAGCCCCTGTCTCCGGCGGGGTCCGGAGAGCGGGGAGCCGGGACGACGGCACCCTTCTCCGTCCTGCTGGCGGTGAAGGAGGGGCGCGCGGTCCTGGGGGCCCGAAGGCGACTGGCCGGGGCGCTGGCCCGCCGCGTGGCCCGCTGGGTGGAGGAGGGCCGCACCGTGTGGGACAAGGGGCTGAACGCCCTCCGCCCCCTGCGGTACGGGGACTTCGCCGTCCTGGCGCGGACGCGGGGAAGCCACGAGCTCCTGGAGGACGCCTTCGCCGCGGCGGGGGTCCCCGCCGTGCAGGACCGCAGCCGGGACTACTTCAGCCGCGGGGAGGTGACGGACGTGATCTGCCTCCTGCGCGCGGCGGAGGACTGGGAGGACGGCGCGGCCGTGTTCGGCTGGCTGATGTCGCCCTTCTCCGGCGTCCCGATCGACGAGGCCCGGCGCTGCCTCGAGCGGATCGGAGGGACGCTCCGGACCGGACGAGGGGTCATGGAAGCCCTGAAGGAGGCGCTTCCCGATGCGGCCGCCCGCCTGGAGAGGACCTCCCTCATCGGCCGGAGGAACGGTCCCGCGGCGATCCTGTCCCCCCTGGACCGGGACCGGCGCTGGCTGGCGAACCTCCCTGAGAAGGAGAGGCTGCGCGCGCTGAGGAACGTCCGCCGGGCCGTGGCCATCGCGCGCTCCTTCCAGCGGGGGAGCGCCTCCAGCCTGGCCGCCTGCGCGGACTGGATGGACCGCGCACTGCGCCGCGGCGTGGACATGGAGGAGCCGGCCTGGCACGGCGAGGGCGTGAACGCCGTCCTGCTGTCCACGGTCCACGCCTCTAAGGGGCTGGAGTACCCCGTGGTGGCGATCTTCGACACCGCGAAACGGAGGAGGCCCCGCACGCTCTGCCCGTCGCGGACGCTGGGCGCGGCCTTCGCGGACCTGCCGGACGAGCTGTCCGCGTCCCGGCCCTCTGCCCGTGAGCCCCTGAGCATGGCCTGGGAACGGGCGCTGACGCGCCAGGGCGAGAGGGAGGAGGACCTGCGCCTCCTCTACGTGGCGGCGACCCGGGCGCAGGACTCCCTGATCCACTGCGGCCTCGTGACGTTCGGGAAAGAGGGGAGCGCGCCGGCGGAGAAGGGAGGCTGGACGAGCATCGTGCTGGACTGGATGCAGGGGCGCGGCGACTGCGGCCCGGACCTGACGGGCCCTGACGTGGAGCTGATCCCCTCCGGCGATGGGGCCCAGCCCGCTGGAAAGCCCCAGCGGGCCGTGCCGACGCCGGCCCCCGTCGCTGTGGCGCGTCCGGATTCGGGGACGAGGGAGCTGGCGGTCCTGTCCGCCACGTCCTTCTCCCTGATGGAGTGGTGTCCTCTGGCCTGGCGGCGGCGCTACCGGCAGGGGCTGGACCTGGCCTGGGAGGCGCCGCGGGGCGCGGCGGAGGAGGACGGGCGCGGCGGGTCGGACCTGGGCAGTCTGGCGCACTGGATCCTGGCGCGGTGGCCCTCCGCGGAGGGCGACGCCGAGGCGGAGCTGGAACGCTGGCTGACGGACCCCAGGGCGCTGCGGTCCCTGCCGACGCTGCTTCGGGACGTGTGGCGGGAGGAGGAAAACCGAAACGCCCTTCGCCCGTGGCTCCTGCACTTTGTCGGCTCCGAGGCTGGGGTCATGGTGCGGGGCGCGCTGCCCCTTGGGGCGCGACGGGAGGCGGGCTTCAGGGTGGAGGTGGGGGGGCTGGCCCTCTCCGGGGCCATGGACGTGGTGTGGCGCGAGGGGGAGATCTGGCGCGTTCTGGACTACAAAGTCACGCTGATGCAAAACGCTCCGGAGGAGCTCTATAGCGCGCAGTTGGACCTCTACGCCCTGGCGGCTCGGAAGGGCGCGGAGCTGGCCGGGGCGCCCTGCAGACGGGTGGAGGCGGGGCTCGTGTTCCTGAGGGAGAGGAGTCCCCTGCGGATGCGGAAGGTCGAGGACTGGGAGGCGATCGAGGGCCGCGTGCGTGCCGCGGCCCGTCTGGGGGCCGTGCGGGACCTGCCTCCGCGGGAGGAGCACTGCCCGCGGTGCCCATGGCGGTCCTCCTGCCCGGCGGCCCGGTGAAATTATAGCGCGAATGTGGGGGGGCGGTGCGCCGCCCCCCTTGCTATCAGGCGCCGCTGCGGCCCGGCTGACTACCTTTTCGGCAGGGCCCGTTCCAGCGCCTTCCAGAGCAGCCACGCGGCCACAGCGGACAGGAGGTACTTCGCGCCCAGGGTGGGAGCGTTGTAGAGGAGGGAGTAGACCCAGGGGTTCTGCCCCTTGGGCGCGTACTGGGCGAAGAAGATGGCCCCCGCCACGACGTGGCAGCCCGTCTGGGCCAGGAACCCCAGCACCAGGCCCATCGCCTGCCCCAAGGGCTTCTTGCAGGAGAAGGCTGCGGCGAGGCCCGTCATGGCGTAGGCCAGGGGATACTCCAGCACGACCTGCACGGGGTGGACGATGTAGCCGCCCAGCAGGACCTTGACGACGCCGGCCAGCGCTCCGGCCGCGACGCCCCACCTCAGGCCCCTGCGCCAGGCGAAGATGAAGAGCGGTGCCAGCCCCGCGTCGACGGAGCCGCCGTTCGGCAGGGCGAACAGGTTGACCTTGGACAGGACGACGGCGAGGGCGATGCAGAGGGCCCCCTCGACCATGGCTGCCGTAGCGCTGCGGATGCTGGCTGCATTGGAATTGGACATGAAAAAACCTCCCAAACGTTGAGATATAGGGAACGTCCCAGTGGGAGGCATGATGGGCGCGGGGCATTGCGGGCTCCACGCACGACCGTCTTCCTACGCCGGCATTATCCGGGTCAGGTTCCAGGGTCGAGGCCCTGCGGCCTCCTCTCAGCGCTTGCTCCCCTGGGTCGTCCTTCATAATAGTACCTCGACGGGCGGGTTTGTCAAGGAGTTCTGTCCCTTCCTACGAATCCGGATCGTTCCGCATTGCCCTTGCTGGGTGACCATGCCAAGCGGGACATACGATCATCCTGGAAATGCGTAAAAAAGCGCAAATCCCCTTTCGCCTCGGCTACTAGGGTCGTTCGACAGTCCGGGTGCTTTCATCCCCGGCAGATGCCGTATCGTCTCTCACATTTTCCCTTCCCACTTTGTTCAACTCGCCGGACCGTCCAGCCCTGGCATAACGTCGTGCCGCAGGAGCTCCAGCAGCGCTTCGCGTTCGTTCGGAACGCGTTCCTCGACGACTGCGTCCAGCAGTGCCCTGAGGGCTTTCCCGATACCGGGTCCGCGGTACCCCAGCTCCATGATGTCGCCGCCTCGCACGGCGAGGTCCTTCAAGGAGAAGCACGCGTTCTCCGCCTCCAGTTCCGCCAGGAGCTCCTCGAACCGAACGCAGGCCGCCATGGCCTTGCCGCACGTCTCCACCTTGTGCCCCGCGATGTCCGCCCGCCGCAGCGCCAGCAGGTCGTGGAAGACATCGACCCCGAGGTTCGACACCATGCGCCGCACCGTTCGGCGCGACGGGGTGTCCGTCAGGATGTCGCCGTGGTGCTCCACCAGCGTCACGACGCGCCGCCGTATCTCGTCGGAGAACCGTAGACGCGCCATGATATCTCTCGCAATCTCCGCGCTTCGCGCGGCGTGCCCGTAAAAGTGTCCTATGCCCGCTGCGTCGACAGTATAACACGCGGGCTTCCCCAAGTCGTGCAGCAGCGCCGCGAGCCGCAGGATCGGGACTGCCGGCGCTGCCTCCACGACGGCGATGGTGTGTTTCCAGACGTCGAGGTGGTGGTGACGGTTGTTCTGCCGGAACCCGACGGTCGGCGCGATCTCCGGGGCCGCGACGGACAGTACGTTCCAGAACTTGCGCAGCACAGGCCCGACGTGCACACCGCAGAGCATCTTCACCAGCTCCGCGCGCGTCCGCTCCACCGCGATGTCCCTTAGCAGGTCCTTCTCCATGTGCATGACGAGTGCCGTGTCGGGCTCGATGTCCCAACCGAACACGGCGGCGAACCGAAGCCCGCGGAGGATGCGCAGCCCGTCCTCTCGGAACCGTTCGGCCGGATCCCCGACCGCGCGCAACACTCCGGACCGGATATCGTTCGCGCCGCCGAACGGGTCGAGCAACCGGCCATCGGCATTGAGCGCCATAGCATTGACGGTGAAGTCTCGGCAGGCGAGGTCCTCCTCGATCGTCGCGGCACCGCCGCGGAACGTCGTTATCTCGACAGGCGTCCCGTCCACCGACGTCATGACGGTATCGTGCCGCAGTCCGGGCTTCGCGGCGAGGCGCCCGCCGAGGATGCTTCGGACGTGTTCCGGCGCCGCATTCGTGGCGATGTCCCAGTCCGACGGCGCGCAGTCGAGTATCGCCCGGACCGACGCGGGGTCGGACGGGTTCTGCGGGGTCCCGATCAACGGGACGAGGCTGTCGCGCACGCAGCCGCCGACTGGGTAAGCGTCGAACCCCGCGTGTCTCAACGCTGCGACGGCCTTCAGTGCGGCCGGTGTGATTTCCATATCCTTACTCCTTCCTCAGCTTTGAAAATGCAGGCGGGCTGCAGCCGTTCGGCGACGTCCGTCGTGCCCTGGATGGCAGACAGGATGTGTCCTCCATTCGCTTGTAGGCGTCGGGCGCCTCGTCCAGCGTGTCCTGCGATTCTGTGGGATGAAGGGAGACGGCGTGAGCCGTCTCCGTTTTTCCTGCACCGTGCCGCCGCCTGAGTTTTCAATCCAGCAGCCTCAGCAAACTCGTGAACGGAGGGCCTGCATCGGCCCTTCGTTCTCTTTTAATTTTGTCCGGCCTTGTCCTCCAGCAGCTTCAACGCCCCTGTGTCCTTGAGTTTTTCATTCTCCCGCGCGTAATCGAGGGCCGTTTTGCCCTCGTTGTCCTTTGCTTTCGCGTCCGCTCCAGCCTCCAGCAGTACAGTCAGGACTTCCGGGTTTGAGTTGTTTTGGGCCGCAGGCATCAACGGCGTCACTCCATCTTTGTTTTTGGCGTTGACGTCCGCTCCGGCTTCTATCAAGACCTTTAGGACTTCCGGGTGGGGGTTGTATCGGGCCGCAGCTATCAACGCCGTCGACCCATCTTCGCGTCTTGCGTTGACGTCCGCGCCGGCCTCCAGCAGCACCTTCAGAACTTCCGGGTTTGTGTTGTCTCGGGCCGCATACATCAACGGCGTCGACCCATTTTCACGTCTTGCGTTGACGTCCGCGCCGGCCTCCAGCAGCACCTTCAGGACTTCCGGGTTTTTGTTCTGTTCGGCCGCAGCCATTAACGGCGTCCACTCATCTTTGTCTTTGGCGTTGACGTCCGCGCCGGCTTCTATCAAGACCCTCAGGACTTCCGGGTGTGGGTTCCTGTACGCAGCAGCCATCAATGGCGTCGTTCCATCGGTGTTTTTGGCGTTGACGTCCGCGCCAGCCGCTATCAAAACCTTCAAGACTTCCGGGGTGTTATATCGGGCCGCATCTCTCAACGGCGTCGACCCATTTTCACGTCTTGCGTTGAGGTCCGCGCCGGCCTCCAGCAGCACCTTCAGGACTTCCGGGTTTTTGTTCTGTTCGGCCGCATGCATCAACGGCGTCAACCCATATCTGTTTTTGGCGTTGACGTCCGCTCCGGCCCCTATCAAGACCCTCAGGACTTCCGGGTTTTTGTTCTGTTTGGCCGCAAACATCAACGGCGTCCATGGCGTCCACCAATCTTCGTTTTTGGCGTTGACGTCCGCCCCGGCTTGAATCAATTGCCGTACCTTTTCGGGTTCCGCGTTGCCGGCTATCGCCAGCAGCTCTTCCGTCGGGGATGAATTCGTCCTTTCCTCCAGCAGCTTCAGCGCCTCTGTGTCCTTGAGTTTTTCATTCTCCAGCGCGTAATCGAGGGCTGTTTTGCCCACGTTGTTCTTTGCCTTCGCGTCCGCGCCAGCTTCTATCAAGACTTTCAGGACTTCCGGGTTTGTGTTATGCCAGGCAGCAGCCATCAACGGCGTCCACCCATCTTTGTTTTGGGCGTTGACGTCTGCTCCGGCTTCTATCAAGACCTTCAGGACTTCCGGGTTCGAGTTGTATAGGGCCGCAAACATCAACGGCGTCAAATCAAATTTGTTTTTGGCGTTGATGTCTGCTCCTGCCTCCATCAAGACCTTCAGGACTTCCGGGTTGGGATTGTTGCCTACCGCAAGCATCAACGGCGTCAACCCATCTTTGTTCTTCGCGTTGACGTCCGCTCCGGCTTCTATCAAGACCTTCAGGACTTCCGGGGTGTTCTTAATCGCCGCAAACATCAACGGCATCGACCCATCTTCATGTCTTGCGTTGATGTCCGCTCCAGCCTCCAGCAGCGTAGTCAGGACTTCTGGATTTGAGTTATTGTATGCCGCAAGCATCAATGGCGTCACTCCATCTTTGTTTTTGGCGTTGACGTCCGCTCCGTCCTGGATCAGCTGCCATACCTTTCCGGGTCCCGCGTTGCCGGCTATCTCCAGCAGCTCTTCCGTTTTTGTGTCTGCGGCGCCTGCCTGTCCCGCGAAAAGCGCCAGCAGCAACAAGAACAAAAAGACGAACCCTGAAACACTGCGAGTGTGTAAAGTAGACTTCTTCACCAACGTGCTCCTCTCCCTTCCAGTTTTGTTGCACCGTGCCGCCGTCTGCGTTTTCAATCCAGCGGCCTCAGCAAACTCGTGAACGAAGGGCCTGCGCCGGCCCTTCGTTTGCCCTTCATTTTCTTCAATTTTGTCCGGTCTTTTCCTCCAGCAGCTTCAGCGCCCCTGTGTCCTTGAGTTTTTCATTCTTCCTCGCGTAGTCGAGGGCCGTTTGACCCTCGTTGTTCTTTGCCTTCGCGTCCGCACCGGCCTCCAGCAGCACCTTCAGAACTTCCGGGTTTGAGTTGTTTCGGGCCGCAGGCATCAACGCCGTCACTCCATCTTTGTTTTTGGCGTTGACGTCCGCTCCGGCTTCTATCAAGACCTTCAGGACTTCCGGGGTGTTCTCACTCGCCGCAAGCATCAACGGCGTCCACCCGTCGTTACTTTTTGCGTTGACGTCCGCCCCGGCCTCTATCAAAACCTTCAGGACTTCCGGGTGTGGGTTCCTGTACGCAGCAGCCATCAACGGCGTCCACCCGTCGTTACTTTTTGCGTTGACGTCCGCTCCAGCCCTTATCAAGGCCCTCAGGACTTCCGGGGTTGAGTTATTTCGGGCCGCAAACATCAACGGCGTCAACCCATCTTTGTTCTTCGCGTTGACGTCCGCACCGGCCTCCAACAAGACCTTCAGGACTGCTGGATTTGAGTTATATCGGGCCGCAAACATCAATGGCGTCCACCCATCTTTCTGTTGGGCGTTGAGGTCCGCGCCGGCCTCCAACAAGACCCTCAGGACTTCCGGGTTTGAGTTGTTTCGGGACGCATGCATCAATGGTGTCAATCCATCTGTGTCTTTAGCGTTGAGGTCCGCGCCGGCCTCTATCAAGACCTTCAGGACTTCTGGGTGGGGGTTGTATCGGGCCGCATGCATCAACGGCGTCCACTCATCTTCGTCTTTTGCGTTGACGTCCGCTCCGGCTTCTATCAAGACCTTCAGGACTTCCGGGTTGGGATTGTTGCCTGCCGCAAACATCAATGGCGTCCACCCATCTTTCTGTTGGGCGTTGACGTCCGCTCCGGCCTCTATCAAAACCTTCAGGACTTCCGGGTTGGGATTGTTGTCTGCCGCAGCCATCAACGGCGTCGCTCCATCTTTGGTTTTGGCATTGACGTCCGCTCCGGCTTCTATCAAGACCCTCAGGACTTCCGGGTGTGGGTTCCTGTACGCAGCAGCCATCAACTGGGCGTTGACGTCCGCCCCGTCTTGAATCAGCTGCCGTACCTCCTCAGGGCCAGCTTTGCCGGCTATCTCCAGCAACTCTTCCGTTTTTGTGTCTGCGGCGCTTGCCTGTCCCGCGAAAAGCGTCAGCAGCAACAAGAACAAAAAGACGAACCCTGAAACGCTGCGAGTGTGTAAAGTAGACTTCTTCACCAACGTGCTCCTCTCCCTTCCAGTTTTGTTGCACCGTGTTGCCGCCTGCGTTTTCAATCCAGCGGCCTCAGCAAACTCGTGAACGAAGGGCCTGCATCGGCCCTTCGTTTGCCCTTCATTTTCTTCAATTTTGTCCGGTCTTTTCTTCCAGCAGCTTCAACGCCCCTGTGCCCTTGAGTTTTCCATTCCATCTCGCGCAGTCGAGGGCCGTTTTGCCCTCGTTGTTCTTTGCCTTCGCGTCCGCACCGGCCTCCAGCAGCACCTTCAGAACTTCCGGGTTTGTGTTATGTCCGGCCGCATGCATCAACGGCGTCAACCCATTTCTGTCTTTGGCGTTGACGTCCGCTCCGGCTTCTATCAAGACCTTCAGGACTTCCGGGGTGTTCTCAATCGCCGCAATCATCAACGGCGTCCACCCATATTCGTTTTTCGCGTTGACGTCCGCGCCGGCTTGAATCAATTGCCGTACCCTTTCGGGCCTCGCTCCGTCGGCTATCGCCAGCAGATCTTCCGTTTTTGTGTCTGTGGCGCTTGCCTGTCCCGCAAAAAGCGTCAGCGGCAACAGGAACAAAAAGACAAACCCAGAAACGCTGCGAGTGTGTAAAGTAGACTTCTTCACCAACGTGATCCTCTCCCTTCCAGTTTTGTTGCACCGTGCCGCCGCCTGCGTTTTCAATCCAGCGGCCTCAGCAAACTCGTGAACGAAGGGCCTGCGTCGGCCCTTCGTTTGCCCTTCATTTTCTTCAATTTTGTCCGGTCTTTTCCTCCAGCAGCTTCAACGCCGGTGTGTCCTTGAGTTTTTCATTCATTCTCGCGTAGTCGAGGGCCGTTTTGTCCTCATTGTTCTTCGTCTTCGCGTCCGCACCGGCCTCCAGCAGCGCCGTCAGGGCTTTGGGGTTGGGGTTGTGTTGGGCCGCATGCATCAACGGCGTCCACTCATCTTCGTCTTTTGCGTTGACGTCCGCTCCGGCTTCTATCAAGACCTTCAGGACTTCCGGGGTGTTTCCACTCGCCGCATGCATCAACAGCGTCGACCCATTTTTGTCTTTGGCGTTGACGTCCGCTCCGGCCTCCAGCAGCACCTTCAGAACTTCCGGGTTTGTGTTATGTCCGGCCGCATGCATCAACGGCGTCAACCCATTTCTGTCTTTGGCGTTGACGTCCGCTCCGGCTTCTATCAAGACCTTCAGGACTTCCGGGGTGTTCTCAATCGCCGCAATCATCAACGGCGTCCACCCATATTCGTTTTTCGCGTTGACGTCCGCGCCGGCTTGAATCAATTGCCGTACCCTTTCGGGCCTCGCTCCGTCGGCTATCGCCAGCAGATCTTCCGTTTTTGTGTCTGCGGCGCCTGCCTGCCCCCTGAAAAGCGTCAGCGGCAACAGAAACAACAAGACGAACCCTGAAACGCTGCGAGTGTGTAAAGTAGACTTCTTCACCAACGTGCTCCTCTCCCTTCCAGTTTTGTTGCACCGTGCCGCCGCCTGCGCTTTCAATCCAGCGGCCTCAGCAAACTCGTGAACGGAGGGCCTGCATCGGCCCTTCGTTTGCCCTTCATTTTCTTCAATTTTGTCCGGCCTTGTCCTCCAGCAGCCTCAGCGCCTCTGTGTCCTTGAGTTTTTCATTCATTCTCGCGTAGTCGAGGGCCGTTTGACCCTCGTTGTTCTTTGCCTTCGCGTCCGCACCGGCCTCCAGCAGCGCCTTCAGGACTTCCGGGTTGGGATTACTGCCTGCCGCAGCCATCAACGGCGTCGATCCATCTTTGTTTTTGGCGTTGACGTCCGCGCCAGCTTCTATAAAGACTTTCAGGACTTCCGGGTTGGGATTACTGCCTGCCGCAGCCATCAACGGCGTCGCCCCAACTTTGTTTTTGACGTTGATGTCCGCGCCAGCTTCTATAAAGACTTTCAGGACTTCCGGGTTTGTGTTATGCCAGGCAGCAGCCATCAACGGCGTCGCCCCAACTTTATTTTTGGCGTTGACGTCTGTTCCGGCCTCCAGCAGCACCTTCAGGACTTCCGGGTTTGAGTTATAGTACGCCGCAAACATTAATGGCGTCCACTCATCTTCGTCTTTTGCGTTGAGGTCCGCGCCGGCTGCTATCAAAACCTTCAGGACTTCCGGGTTTGAGTTATGTATGGCCGCAAACATCAACGCCGTTCCCCCATCTTTGTTTTTTGCGTTGAGGTCCGCGCCGGCTGCTATCAAAACCTTCAGGACTTCCGGGTTTGAGCTATGTTGGGCAGCAGCCATCAACGGCGTCCCCTCATCTTTGTTTTTGGCATTGAGGTCCGCGCCAGCCTCTAGCAGCGCAGTTAGTGTTTCTGGGGTGTTCTTACTTGTTGCAAGCATCAACGGCGTCACCCCATCTTCCTCTTTGGCGTTGACGTCTGCGCCGGCTTCCAGCAAGATCTTCAGGACTTCCTGGGTTGTGTTATATCGGATCGCAAGCATCAACGGCGTCCACCCATCTTCGTCTTTAGCGTTGAGGTCTGCGCCGGCCTCCAGCAAGATCTTCAGGACTTCTGGGTTGGAGTTGTATCGGGCAGCAGCCATCAACGGTGTCCCTCCATCTTCGTCTTTAGCGTTTAGGTCCGCGCCGGCCTCCAGCAAGATCTTCAGGACTTCTGGGTTGGAGTTATATCGGGCAGCAGCCATCAACGGCGTCCACCCATCTTTCTGTCTTTCGTCGACATTCACGCCAGCCCTTAGCAAGACCCTCAAGATTTCCGGGTTTGTGTTATTGTACGCAGCAACTATCAACGGCGTCCCCCCACCTGTGTTTTTAGCGTTGAGGTCCGCGCCGGCTGCCATCAAAACCTTCAGGACTTCCGGGTTTGAGCTGTCTTGGGTCGCAATCATCAACGGTGTCCACCCATCTTTGTCTTTGGCATTGACGTCTGCACCAGCCTCTATCAAACCCTTCAGGACTTCCGGGTTGGGATTGTTGCCTGCCGCAATCATCAAGGGCGTCGTTCCAGTGTCGTTTTTGGCGTTGACGTTCGCCCCGTCTTGAATCAACTCCATACCTCCTCAGGCCCCGTTGTGCCGTCTATCCTCAGCAGTGCTTCCCTTTGTACAGCGCTTACCCGTCCCGCGAAAAGCGTCAGCAGCAACAGAAACAACAAGACGAACCCTGAAACGCTGCGAGTGCGTAAAGTAGACTTCTTCACCAACGTGCTCCTCTCCCTTCCAGTTTTGTTGCACCGTGTTAATATCTGCGTTCACCAGTCGTCATCTTGCCTGCGATACGGCGTCGTCGCCTGTCCCGCGAAGAACGAGAACACCGCGCCGAACAGGCTGAGGACGACGAAAATAGAGATGAACGATACGGCGATGAACAGCATGAACAGATTCGCGTTCTTCCTGTGTCCGATGACGATACAGGCGAGCGTGTTCGCCCCGCAGACGACCATCGCCACAAACGCCGCCGCGCCGTAGAACAAATAGTGGTTTTCGAAGTCCATTGGGCTCACGAACGATTTGAAGACACCCGGCCCGCCGTTGTAGAACAGCAGGAACCCCAGCCCCCAGAACGCCAGCGCCGCAAAGACCTTGAGCCAGTGCCTCGCCTCGGCGTCGTCATGCGTCGCCTCGTTCGTGTCCTCCGTCGCTTCACCGACGATGGTTTCCTCATCCTCCCGCTCCAGCTCGTCTTGCGTGTTTTGCATCTACCCCACCCCTTCCGTTTGATGTCCGGCCCCTTTCGGTCCAGTATGTTTTGACTATCAAATCTTTGGTTGCTTGCCGCGGTCTTTTGTCCTTCACGTTCCGGCCCCATTGGGGGCGCCGCGGCGCGGCGTGGTCTTCAGGGTATCATCAGCTCCGGTCCATCCTCAGTTTCTTCCGGCATGGGCGGCGCCGGTTCGGCGTCCTGATCCGGAAACTCCCTCAGCACCTTGTAGATCAGACTGACCGATATATTCAGTTGCCGCGCGATATCCCGCACGGATGCGTCGCGGCGCAGGTGCTCCCGTATCGCTTCCGCCATTTCTCTATTTGCCATTCGGGGACGTCCGCAGTGCGTTCCGCGCTGTCGGGCCGCCCGCATCCCTGCACGGACCCGCTCCCGTACGTTCTCCCGCTCGAGATCGGCGATGGTGTCCAGTATCCCAAACAGCGCCCTGCCCTGCGGCGTCGAACTGTCCACGGCGTCCGTGATCGAGCGTACCGTCACATCGCGATCCAAGAGGTCGAACACGGTGGTGATCAGGTCCAGGATGGATCGTCCCAGACGGTCCATCTTCCAGACGACCAGGATGTCCCCCTGTCGCAGACGCTCCCGCAGCTTCTCAAACTCCGGACGCCGCGATATGCGGGTAGAACCCGTTATCGTGTCGCTGTAGATGTTCTCCTCCGGAATACCGGCGCTCACCAGCGCGTCCCGCTGCACATCGACCGTCCGGTCGCCCGTAGAGATACGCATGTACCCGTAGACCATCTCACACCTCCAATTTATACATACCTTTTATGCACATTATAATGTTGTTGTGGCAGGCGGTCAATCGCCCTACATAAACGGGCTCCTCGCTGGAAGGAGTGGATGGCTTATAAAAGGCACCCGTTATGACATTTTTAGCACATTTTTAGCATATTTATGAAGGACATCGAACTGTTTCAAATGGCGCTTGACATACCGTCGCCGTGGTTTGTCGAATCCCTGGAGTTGGCCCCTGCAGCTAAGAGGCTTGATATCCACCTGGACTTTCAAAAGGGCTCTAAATTCACCTGCCCCGAGTGCGGGGCAGAGGAGCGGAAAGTTCACGATACCGCTAACGCTTTGATGTGCAATGTTTAAAATGCGAACTGAAAAACACAGGACCATCGCGCAGCAGTATAGGTTAACGAAAAAGATTCCCATCTTGAAACCACTTCAAAGCTAAGCCCTTTTGGCGTAAGGCAAAGCGATATTACCGTTGACACTAAGTGATAATACACAAGATCAACGCCCAGCATTGTTAACACAGACAATATCCTTATCAGTTTCTTTCGGCGAAAAATACGTTCAAAAACGAACCCATTAAAATAATAACCTGAAATATAGCACATCGACATACCGATAAGCGTGAATAAAAAATACAAAACAAATATAATCGAGTTATTTTCTTTGTAGATGTATAACGCTGCAAAATACTCTAAAAAACTAATCAAAATTATAGAAAAAAATGATAGCCAACGCTCTTTTGAGAAAATGACTTTATCAGTTACATTGGCTTTGTTGTTCATTTTTCTTTCACCTGTATTTTACGAGGTTTATTCATTTGCTAAGGAATCTCTACAAAACACAGCGCGAAACGTTCCTTTGTCCGGGCCGCCTCGTGCGCCTGCCCTTCAGGGGCGACACTTCTTCTTCCCACGTCAGGCCGTTTCATTCGCAATGTATAATCCTGTGATGTCCTCAACCTCCTGATCGATCATAAAGTACTTTATTGGTATATCTATTTTCATTAAGCTAATAAGAACGTTTTTCAAATCCTCCACGCATTGCACTTCATTAAAAGGTAATCGAACTATAAGAGCATTCAAACAACCGTTCATAAAATGATGCTCTTTTTCACTAAAAACCATACGCAAGTAGATGCCTTCTGCGTCATTCTTCATTCGACCTAACGGACTATACAGCCTTACCACTTTCAAATAAGCAATATCCTCAAATGAAATCTCTTTTTTAAAAACATATCCCCACCTAATGACTTCTTTCGTCAAGTCAATTTCTGCATATATTGGACATAAACACTTTGCCATCAAACTGCCAATATTGAATATCAGACCACTAAGCATTAAAGAAAACAAACACGGAAAAAGCTCCCCCTGAAAAAAATAATACGCCATTGATAACAGAAAAAAGGCTTTTATTGATATATCGTACACTAAAAATTGAATTGTACTTATGTTAACGATATATTTCCACCCCGTCCAAGCCGTGTGACGATACTTAACGCCATGTCCTGTATAATAAAAACCACAGTGAAAAATGTTTTTTGACACGTATTTTTTAGGAATAATAGCCATGACTTGCTCTTTCGTCATTGTTTTAGCCATCTTCTTTTGATATATCGATTTAGCAGAAGGTAATGGGATGGTGTGGGCAGTTCAGGCTCTTGATCCCTGCGTAGACAGGCTCGCCACCTTCCCCTCATCCGTCAGGTCTTTCAAGAAGGAGCAAATCTTGTCGGCGACGTACAGTTTGAGGGCATACTTGCTTTCACCCCTCTAACGATACTTTTTATCAATGAAACAATACACGGCGACAATAAACATCACACCCCACATAACCAGGAATTCCCCGCAGGTTGGAATTTTTCCACTTGTACTTAGGGGAGTTATGGAATTCATAATCATAATGAACATTGCACTTCACTCCTTTTCTCCAGAAACATCCCCAAAATCTATCCAAGACTGCCTATCCTGAAGATAATTCGCTCACCGTTCATTTCAGAACGGCCAGTACCAAGGCTTCCACCTCTTGCCACCGACGCTCTTGAGGTATTCCGCAACCATCGTATTTCCACACACCTCGGCCATGTCGAGCGGCGTGCTCTTTTTACCTTGACTGCGTAGAGCGTTGACCTCAGCCCCAGCCTCGACCAGGGCTTTCGCCACCTTCAGGAAGTCGGTTCCATCCCTTCCCGTGCGCTTCAGCATCTCGCTGAAGCTCTCCCATTCTCCCGAAGGTCTTTGGTCTGTCAGGGTTATTCCCGTCGACATGTGTAAAGGCGTTACACCCTCCATGCGGACATTGGGATTGGCCCCGCGTTCCAGCAGAGCGGACACCACCCGCCGCAGCCCCATGCCGGAGGCGAAACAAAGAGGCGTCACTCCTTCGTTGTTGCTGGCGTTGACATCAGCTCCCGACTGAATCAACAGGAGCACCACCTCTTCATATCTTCCTAACGTCGCCTCATGCAGCGCTGTTTTTCCCTTCTTAGTTCCAAGTCTATATCCATGAAGCACAAAAACGATGTGTTTTTATCCTATCAAGGTTGCCGCACCGTGTCAAGAGGGGAAACAAGAGGTTGTCGTCAATTTTCTAAAAAGAGGATTAAAACATAAACATTACTTGCGACAGGGCTTTCAAAAAAGAAGGGCTGCCAGCTCCTGATACCAATTCGCGTCTAATGTGGATTGCCTCCCCTGAAAGGGGGACTGACGAGCCCTGCAAGGGCGAGACTGGCGCCCCGTGAGCGGTAGCGAACGGCAAGCCGGAAGGCTCCCCGAAGGGGGGACTGAGGGGTTGTTTTGGCCCCGCAGGGGCTGGGGCCGGCGGCTGAAAAATTTGACAACGGAGGTCCCCTGAGGTATACTGCGCAGCATAAATTTTCGAGGATGGGAGATCGTGGGATGAAGCCTGAAACCGGGATCGTTCTTTTCGTGGGCGGCATGATGATGTGCATGGGCATGATGATGCGCATGTGCACAATGGATGCTGTCCGCTGAGGGTTTCAGGGGTCCTGTGCCGGGAGGCCCGGTCCATAGAGATCGAAGCGGGGAGCGGTGAAGCCCCGCTTTTTTTATTGGCGGGAGCGCGGTGCGTCCCGCTTTTTTTGTAGGCTGACAGGTTGGGCGGATGTCGGAAGAACGGCGTCGGCTCCTTGACTTAGGGGGAATGTGGCTTGATTGAGCTTGAGCACATCGTGAAGCGGTTCAGGGCGGACGGGGGCACGGCGGTGGACGCTGTGAACGACGTCTCCCTGAGGGTGGAGGACGGAGAGATCTACGGCATCATCGGCTTCTCCGGCGCGGGCAAGTCCACGCTGGTGCGGTGCATCAACCTGCTGGAGCGCCCCACGTCGGGCTCCGTCCGAATCGACGGCGTGGAGATGACGGAGCTGGCCCCGAAGGACCTCTATCGGGCGCGGCGGAAGATCGGGATGATCTTCCAGCAGTTCAACCTGATGCCTTCTCGAACGGTGGGGCAGAACGTGGCCTACCCCCTGGCGGGCAGCGGCCTGTCGCGGGAGCAGGTGCGGGAGAAGGTTCGGGAGCTCCTGTCGCTGGTGGACATCCTGGACAAGGAGGGGACCTACCCCTCGGAGCTGTCGGGGGGGCAGAAGCAAAGGGTGGCCATCGCGCGGGCCCTGGCCAACGAGCCGAAGATCCTGCTGTGCGACGAGGCGACCTCGGCGCTGGACCCGCAGACCACCGCGTCGATCCTGCGCCTGATCCGGGAGCTGAACCGCAGGCTGGGCCTGACGGTGGTGGTCATCACTCACGAGATGGAGGTGGTGAAGAGCATCTGCAGCCGCACGGCGGTGATGGAGCGGGGGCGGATCGTGGAGGAGGGCAGCGTCTTCGACATCTTTGCGACGCCACAGCACCGGACGACGAAGAACTTCGTGCGCTCCACGTCCCACCTCGCCAAGGCGGAGGAGCTGGTGTGGAACGACTCGAACGTCGTGAACCTGAGGCGGGGCGAGATCCTGGCGCGCCTCACCTACCTCCAGAACAGCGTCTCGACGCCCCTCATCTCGTCGACGGCCCGGAAGTTCGACATCGACCTGAACATCATCCTGGCGGACGTGGAGATCGTGGCGGACGCGCTGGTGGGCGGCACGGTGGTGATCTTCCAGGGCGAGCGGCGGAGGATCGAGGACGCGATCGAGTATCTGAGACAGCACAGCGTAAGGGTGGAGGTGATCAAGGATGCAGACGTTTCTGACTGAGGCGCTGCCGAACCTGATGAAGCGGCTTCCGGAGTTCTGGAAGGCCGTCGGCGACACGATCCTGATGGAGGTGTGGGCCGGGTCCATCTGCTTCGTCGTGGGGCTGTTCCTCGGCGTGGTGCTGACGGTGACGAGGCCGGGCGGAATCCTGGAACGGCCCGCGCTCTATCACGTGCTGGACAAGCTGGTGAACCTGTTTCGGTCCATCCCCTTCATCATCCTGCTGACGGCCCTGATGCCCCTCTCCCGCCTCCTGACGGGCACGGCCATCTACGTGCGCGGCGCCATCGTGCCGCTGGTGTTCGGGGCGGCGCCCTTCTTTACGCGCCAGGTGGAGTCCGCCCTGGCCCAGATGGACAAGGGGCTGGTGGAGGCGGCGCTCTCCATGGGATCGAGCCCCCTCGAGGTCATCTTCCGCGTGTACCTGCGGGAGAGCGTCGCCCCCATCGCGCGAGGCACCACCATCACCGCCATCAGCCTGCTGGGCCTGACGGCCATGGCCGGCGCCGTGGGCGCGGGAGGGCTGGGCGACTTTGCCATCCGCTACGGGCACGACCGAAACATGACGGACATCACGTGGGTGACGGTGATCCTCCTCGTGGCCGCGGTCAGCGTCGTCCAGTGGCTGGGCGAGCGCATCGCGCGCCGGAGCACCCACTGATTTTTCGAGGAGGCGCGCGCCCCGGTGCGGGACGGTCGGCGCTCTCTTGAAGCTTGCCCTGGGGTTGGGAAACGTAATCATTGCTGTTCTGTCAATTAACAACGAGGCACTGAAGCACTGGAGTGCAGCGGGGCGGCATGACGGTGCCTCTCATCCCCTGCCGCCATCTTTCGGAAAAGTGCGGGGGGCCTCCGGTCCGGAGGCCCCCGCTTAAAAGCGCTATGCGGCGCACCCTTCGACGCGCCCAACGCGTGCACCGGCTCTCACCGTTGCGGGACGTCCTTCCACTGCCAGGTCGTCCCGTCCGCGAACACGATCGCGTCCGGGTGGTGGAAGCCCGTGAACCATCCCGCCTTCTTGAACGTCACGCTCCCTCCCGGCAGCACCACCTTCACGCTGCCGCCGTGACGCTCAAGATGCACCTCTTTCGGCGCTATCCCAGGCCCCAGACGCAGTACCCCACGACGCTGACCCGATTTCTGCCCGAAGAAGTAGAAGTCCACCGTGTCCTCTCCGTCGCCCCGGTTCCAGATGAAGGTCTTGTGCGACTTGCCACCAAACAGGCTCCAGGTGTGGATGAAGTCGTCTCCGGGGCCACCGACGAACACGTCGTCGCCCCTTCCTCCCTTCAGCCGGTCTTCTCCCTCCAGCCCATAGAGCACCGCCGTCTCCCCTTTACGGCTGCGCGTCTTCATCCGGTCCGCTCCGCTGCCGCCCTTCTGCACCCCGAACGGAATCTCCACACGCCTCTCCGTCTCCTCCGCCGTCCAGACCGTGCCGTCCACGAAGACAACCCGGTCCAAACGCGCCCTGGCATCCCGATACCAGTCCTCCACCGTCGTGCTGGCCGATTCCGCTCCCCTTTCATTTGGCAGGGAGAAGACCAGGTCGCCGCCACTGCGGCGGAGCCACACCGTCTCGGGGACGATCCCAGGGCCGAAGTGCAGCTCGTCAACGTCCTGCGCCCCGCTGCTGCGGTTCGAGATCGTGTCGTGGCCGCCGCCCAGGGTCTGGACGTAGATGTCGTCGCCCTCCTTCCCCTCCAGCCAGTTGTCTCCCGCACTCCCAACCAGCACGTCCGCTCCATCCGTCCCCAGGAGCTCGCTGTCGCCCTCCGACGCGATCAGGACGTTACGCCCCGGATACTTCTCGCGGTAGTGGGCCAACTCTTCGACCGTCCCGCCGCCCCCGCTCTGCTTCCTCACCGTCACGGAGCAGACCGCCCGCACGGTTGCATCCGCTGCGGAGGTCGCCGTGATCTGCGCCGTCCCGACCCCGACGGCCTGGACGCTCCCGCCCGACACCGTCGCGACGGCAGGGGCTGACGTGCTCCACACGATCCGCTTGTCCGTCGCGTCCGGCGGTGCGACGAGGGCGCTCGGCTGCGCCGTCTCCCCAGGCCTCAGGGTCAGGGACGAGGGCGTCAGGACGATGGAGGCAATGGGCACGTCCGAGCTGACGGGCACGTCCCCGCTCGCGGGGGGCGTGACGCCGCCCGCCGCCCAGCTCTCCACTTCCTCCGCCGTCAGGCTCAGGCCGTCCGCAAAGGCGATCTCCCTCAGCTTTTTGCCCGCGCCGGAGTACCAGTCCCGCACCGTGACGGATCCCAGCCTTCTCTTGTTCTCATCCAGCAGGGTGATGACGATGTCCTTGCCAACCCTCTCAACGCCCATGGCGGAGAGCTCCACACCGCTGCCAATCCACAGCGTGGACTTCGCGCTGTCGTTGACGATCGTGTCGTCGCCGCCCCGCAGCTCCCAGGTGTAGAGGTTCTCGCCGCTGCCGCCCACGTACGTGTCGTCACCCGGCCCTCCGATGAACACGTCCACGCTCGCCGGGTTCGAGGCGCCCACCAGCACGTTGGCGCCGTCGTCGCCGCTGATGACGTTCAGGGTCGCCTGCCAGGCGTTCGGGTCGTAGCCCGGGTCGCCGTTGTCAAGCGGGTGGACCCCCTCCAGACAGAAGGCCACCACGACCTGGCGGGGCATGAAGCCCTTCGCCTCGTTCAGCTTCATCCGCCACGTGCCCACGCGGTCCACCCCCTCCGGCGCCACGTCCGCGGACACCGCGAAGGACGCCCGCGTGCCGTTGAGCTTCTGCCGGGCAAACAGCTCCCCGTCCGGCGTGAAGAGCGATACGTCGAGGGCGTGCAGCGTCTCCGTCGGAGGCAGGTCGAGTCCCAGCCTCTGGTCCGTGACCTGAAGCACGAAGGTCACGTCCCCGGACAGGGAGCACTCCACCTCGAAGTCCCGTGAGGCGGCCCTGCCCAGTTCCATGCTGCCGAGGCTGTCCCGCTGCACGGCGTCGCCGGAGACTCCAGCCTTGCTCAGCTCCGCCGCGGCCTCCCGCGTCGTCCGCCGCTCCTGCGCATACCGCACCGGCCCGGCCACAAGCTCGCGCATCAGCTTCTTCGCCTCCGGCGACGCGGCGACGGAGAGGTTCGGGTCCGCCGTGAAGGACGTGTAGATCACCTTCCCCTTTCCGAGGTCGAACTCCACCGCCATGGGGAAGAACTGCCGTTCCGCACCGAGGCTCGTCGGGCCACCGGTCAGGACCACGACCTCGCCCATGGCGAGGATGCGGATGCCGTCCGGCAGGGACTTGTACATCAGGGGCGCCTCGAGGTCCGGGGTGAACTGGACGGCGACGCGGCCCATGCCCGTCTCCTTCGCGAGGCGGCCCTTCAGGTCCACCCCGACGGCGTTGGGCGACGTGTGGCGTATCGCCCCCTTGCTGTAGAAGCCCAGCGGTTTTCCGGCCCTCGCAGCGAGGCGCTGGGCGAAGGGCCAGGACTCGCCGCAGATGAAGACGATTCCGCCGTCCGCCGCAACCTTTTCCGCCTTCGTCATCAGCTCACCGATCCACGGGAACCGCCCCGCCCCCAACGACAGGAAGGTATTGTACGGAAACGTGTCGACAAAAAAGGCGTCCGTTCCCTCTCCAGTCCATCGGCTGTTCAGCCGCTTGCCGAAGCCCGACAGGCACCATTGATTGAAGCCGCTGTCGTCGCTGGCGTTTTCGGAAGACTGAATCAAGGCCTTCAACCCTTTCGTATCCGCCCCTGTTCCGATAACCACGGATTCGTCCAGGATGAAGTCCACGGGCCAGAAATTACGGCTTTGAAGGTGATACGTCCCCCCAAAGATTCCAGGCAACGTTGCGCCTAAATGCCCCACATCAGAATCGTCGTCTTTATCGCCGACCGGCAACATCCTTGACGCTACCAGGACAGCTCCATCCGCCTTGTTTATGAGCCTGACGGCTGCGTTATTGAGAAGCCGTCCCCACTCTATGGGATATCTCAGCGCATAGTGCCCGTTGGCTTTAGCCTGCGTCACCCCGCTCTTATCCAAACCGAAAGGAATCAGCTGTGCCTGCATCTCGTAATCAGCACAGGCGTCGCCGGAGAGCAGCTCCAGTTCCCCATCGCTCTTCCTGAGAAAGAGCCTCCCCCCGATAACCCCCCCCTCGTCCTTTGAGCATATATTGTAGTTGATGGCGGTTACCTTCGTATACCGACCAATGCTCACGACCTCAGTACGATCCTCCAGGTCGTACCACCCATCCACGCTTCTATCTCCCTCGTTCAAAACCAGGTGATAAAGAAGTTTTTTAAAATTATCATTGCACTTACCCCCGTAGTTCTCCTGGACGAACTTATCGCTGGCATAGGCATAGCCATCGACAACAATGGCATGACTTGCTCGAGGATCATCTTCAAACCCTGCAAGCTGTATCATCACCGGCATGCCCATCTCAAGGCTGGGCGTGATGGTCTCCTCTGTTTCTTCTCGCGTTAAATCCGCAAGGTTGAAGAATAAGGCAAGCTGATTGCATCCGTAATAACGCGCGTCTTTGTAAAAGAAATACTTCTTGAGAATCCCCGGAGCCTTGAAAAAATATGAATTTCCCGCTGAAGATTTATACTCCGTCCTCATGGCTGCGCCAATATCGCGCAGGAACACGGCCATTTCATCCCTTCGGGGATCGGCGGAAGCGACGGGCGACAGGTCTGAGGACACGGGGTAAGGGATCATCAGGTCCCATTTATAGAAATTGCCCCTGTCCGAGCCTCCCTTCATCTTAACCCGTTTCCAGTTAAAAGGGTTTAAAAGGTTGCCGACAGAAATCGTAAACTCAGTGTCCGTATCCAGGGCCTCTCCGGGCAGCGCGGAGGCGCTGGGGTAGGCATTGGCGTACATTATTGTCCCCATCGAAGTGTTGACACACCCGGCTTGGGCGTGCTGAAGCCCCTCCTGCCCCTTCGCCACCTTATCGAGGGAGACGTTGAAGTAAGGCTCGCCGCTTACCGTCCCCACAAAATTCCAGCATATCGGGGCGCCCTGGTATTGCAGCAACGGCGGAACGACCTCCTGGTCTATATGCCCCTCCTCAGGTTTAGCGCAACTGATAGCACACCCCTCATCACAGGGCATCAGCAGGCCCAACAGCACGGCAAAGAAAACAAAATACCCCTTTCTCATGAACAACACACCCCTCTTTCTAAGATTTTGCGGAGAACTAAACGCCCTACGGCACCCTGACGCAGGGGAACGGCTCGACGTTCAAAAACATAACCAGCGGGATGTACATGTTGTCAAGAATACGCCACTTTTCATCACCCCGGTAGTCATAATCATCCATCGTTACAAGAGCCGGGTGTTTGAAATCCGGCACGGCAAGTACCGGGCCATTAAGCAAAAGACAATTCCCCATAGGCTTCGCCTTTGAGAGGCGCTCAGCAAAAAGAGCATCCCACAACGATTTATCCGTGTAATAGACGTCGCGCGACACTTCGGAGGAGAGCTCAAAGTAGCCCTTATTTGAAAGAGCGGCCTTCAATATATCATACTCAAACCGCGGCGAAAAAAATATCAATGAAGCGGTTTTGTTGAGGTCGACGTCAAGATAGCACACGTTGTCACGAAGGATAAAACGAAGCGCTCCGGCGTCAAAAAGCACCTTGTAGTTCACGCTTTCCATGGAAACGGCCGTTCCCCGGGCATCCGTTGAAGCGGCAATCTCCCCCAGGGTGCGCAGAAATTCTTCCCGGTCCGTCAGAAGGTAGTTTTCGTCCAGGCCGCGCCTGTCATAGACCGCTCTCAGCACATCACCTCTTATATTTTCGCTCAACTTTTCTATGTTCAATCGCTGGGGCCACACGCCCCTGAAGGGCGCAGGACGAAAGTCGTAATAACTATAAGGGTTATATAGTGGGACAGAAAAAGAGAGGAAAGCTGCTATAACAGCCAATACAAAAAAGACAAAAATTTTGCAGAGAATAGATACGATAATCTGGCCTAAACCAGAGCTCGTTCCTTCTTCGCGCAAGTCGAAGAAGAAAGCAAAGAGAACGATGCTCGTCAGAACATATCCAATGCATAACAGGCAGAACAAAATAAGGAGCCCGAGGCGCTTCCATTTCAGCGTTATGCCGCGATAGATCGTCCAGGAGAAATAAAACTCCGCACACAGCGCTGTTGTCCACTCGATCAAAAGGCTGGTCAACTTCTCCTCTTCGCCAAACAAAAGAAACGCCTCGTATTTACCCATCGAGCTTCGGATATTTAAAAAAAGCAAAAGGATAGCCGAAACGCAGACAAGGATATTGTATATCCTTGTCTCGTCCGGATGGAATCCCGATCCCTTAACGCCTGTAGCATCGTCGTCGACACGAGACATCTTAAAAAGCCTCCCTAACTTTTCAAAGTCAGGAGTAAAAGAAGTACGAAGTACTCTAAGTTTATCCCTGCCCCCGATTCGTGTCAAGGGTTACGACAGTTCCCCAATCCGCAGCTCACAACGACCTTAATCAAGCCCGTCATCGTATAGGTTAACTCAACTCCGACCTTGCATCCGTCCGGCGCGGCAAAAAACGCGCAAAACCTGACCTCGCCACACGTTAAAAACTTTGCCTTTGGATTTGGGAATCACTTTAAATCGGGCTTAACAGGAGCTATACGTCTCCATATGGCGGAATCACTGGCCTTGAAGAGGTATTTAAGGTCATCTGACGCAGGCGGAACGTTAATTGATGACGAACCATAGGGTTTTCGATAAGGCATACGTATTGCCGCCTTTTCAAGCCTTGTCTTGGCAGCATGACTTTTTCGCTGAAGCCCAAAATATCCCTTAATATGGGGTGGCTCAAGGTAAACCCAATCCACCACACATCTTCACTCGCTCCGGTCACATAAAAACTTATTTAAAGATGGATTCAGCAAAACTGGGTCATTGGGCCAATACAAATCGGGATACGCTTCAAGAAATACCTCTATATTGTTAACACCTTTTTTAACCTTTTCAAAAACATCTTTTTTAGTAAAATATACGTGGTATACTGTCTCCGATATAGAAGTTAAAATGTGGGGCACGCTAGCACGCATAAAATTCTTATCTTCAACCACAACCGTGTGGTCCAGCCAGTGGTACAGAAGCGGCGACGCCGCAAGCAGGAACAGCAACAGAACAACAAGCGTGCGTCTTGTAACGTACCGTTTCAATTGAAAACGCCTCCCTTCCAACGTACGGTACCCGCGACCCTTCGGTTAATCAAGATACAGGATAATAGGCCGTTGCAGCCCTTGAGGGCAGAAGCACCACCAAGCCCGACAGCAGAAGTGCTTTAAAATACCTGTTCATCATGAGTTCCCTCCTTGAAAAGTGCATCTTTCAACTCGGCTTCCACTTTAACAGCCCGTATCCAGACGACAGAGTCAGAGGCCTTGAAAAGAAACCTCTTATCATCTGAGATCGGGGGAGAATCGATCGATAAAGAGCCGTAAAGAGAGTGCCCGTACAGCAGCTCTCGTCTTTTTTCAATACTCTCTTTAATAGTCGGACTCGCTCTATCCAAGCCAAACCGACCTTCAACGTGCGGCGGCTCCAGGTCATACCCCAACCAGAACACATCTACACTGTCACCCAGTATGTAAAAGCTCATAAATGGAACGGATGAATTAGCAATGCTCGGATATTTTTCGACGAGCATTTTCATGTTGTCAACTCCTATCCTTAAATCAGACAGAAAAATATCCCTGCTCTCATTGTCCTTAGAAACGTAGTAAGAAAGTTTGTCTTCCAAAGAACACAACCGCAAAAGAACGACTCTAACAGGAGAAATAGCATGCCCTCCTTGTATCAGCCTGTCATAAAACACCAGCGTGTGGTCCAGCCAGTCGTACACCAACGGCGACGCCGCAAGCAGAAACAGTACCAGAACCACAAGCGTGCGTCTTGTAACGTACCGTTTCAACTGAAAACGCCTCCCTTCCCAACGCACCACACCCGACAACCCTTCGGTTAATCAAGATACAGGATAATAGGCCATTGCATCCCTTGAGGACAGAAGCACCACCAAGTCCGACAGCAGAAGTGCTTTAAAATACCTGTTCATCATGAGTTCCCTCCTTGAAAAGTGCATCTTTCAACGCGGCTTCCACTTTAACAGCCCGTTTCCACACGACAGAATCAGAGGCCTTGAAAAGAAACCTCTTATCATCTGAGATTGGGGGAGAATCGATCGATAAAGAGCCATAGAAAAAGTATCCCAACCGTTTTTGATTGGAGACTTCTTCAATCCTCTTTTTAACAGTCAGGTTCGCTCTGTCCAGGCCAAACCGCCCGTCAAGGTGCGGTGGCTCCAGGTTATACCCCAGCCAACACACATCTCCGCTGTCTCCCGTTATGTAAAAGCTCTTAATAGAGGGTTCAGTCTTATATTGATATTTTTCAGTAAGCATTTTCATGTTGTTGACTCCCCTCCTTAAATCGGACAGTAAAATGTCCCTGCTTTCATTGTATTTAGAAACATAGTAACAAAGGATATCTTCCATATAACCCAACCGCCCATCAACGACTCTGACAGGAGGAAAGGCATGCCCTCCCTGTATCAACCTGTCATAAAACACCAGCGTGTGGTCCAGCCAACGGTACACCAACGGCGACGCCGCAAGCAGAAACAGTACCAGAACCACAAGCGTGCGTCTTGTGACGTACCGTTTCAACTGAAAACACCTCCATTCCCAATGTACTGCACTCGGCACCCCTTTCTCATGAACAACACACCCCTCTTTCTAAGATTTTGCGGAGAACTAAACGCCCTACGGCACCCTGACGCAGGGGAACGGCTCGACGTTCAAAAACACAACCAGCGGGATGTACACGTTGTCAAGAATGCGCCACTTTTCATCATTCCAGTAGTTATCGTCACGCATCGTTACAAGATCCGGGTGTTTGAAATCCGGCACGGCAAGTACCGGGCCATTAAGCAAAAGACAATTCCCCATAGGCTTCGCCTTTGAGAGGCGCTCAGCAAAAAGAGCATCCCACAACGATTTATCCGTGTAATAGACGTCGCGCGACACTTCGGAGGAGAGCTCAAAGTACCCCTCCTCGTTTACAAGAGCAACATGATAAATATAATGCTCAACCTTAAACGGAGGCGAAAAATAGATCAATGAAGCGGTTTTGTTGAGGTCGACGTCAAGATAGCACACGTTGTCACGAAGGATAAAACGAAGCGCTCCGGCGTCAAAAAGCACCTTGTAGTTCACGCTTTCCATGGAAACGGCCGTTCCCCGGGCATCCGTTGAGGCGGCAATCTCCCCCAGGGCGCGCAGAAATTCTTCCCGGTCCGTCAGAAGGTAGTTTTCGTCCAGGCCGCGCCTGTCATAGACCGCTCTCAGCACATCGCCTCTTATATTTTCGCTCAACTTTTCTATGTTCAATCGCTGGGGCCACACGCCCCTGAAGGGCGCAGGACGAAAGTCGTAATAACTATAAGGGTTATATAGTGGGACAGAAAAAGAGAGGAAAGCTGCTATAACAGCCAATACAAAAAAGACAAAAATTTTGCAGAGAATAGATACGATAATCTGGCCTAGACTAGAGCTCGTTCCTTCTTCCCGCAAGTCGAAGAAGAAAGCAAAGAGAACGATGCTCGTCAGAACATATCCAATGCATAACAGGCAGAACAGAATAAGGAGCCCGAGGCGCTTCCATTTCAGCGTTATGCCACGATAGATCGTCCAGGAGAAATAAAACTCCGCACACAGTGCTGTTGTCCACTCGATCAAAAGGCTGGTCAACTTCTCCTCTTCGCCGAACACAAGAAACGCCTCGTATTTACCCATTGAGCTTCGGATATTTAAAAAAAGTAAAAGGATAGCCGAAACGCAGACAAGAATATTGTAAATCCTTGTCTCGTCCGGATGGAATCCCGATCCCTTAACGCCTGTAGCATCGTCGTCGACACGAGACATCTTAAAAAGCCTCCCTAACTTTTCAAAGTCAGGAGTAAAAGAAGTACGAAGTACTCTAAGTTTATCCCTGCCCCCGATTCGTGTCAAGAATTATGGAGAGGTCTGTCGTCGATCAGTCGTAATGTCACCCTGTAAAAAGTTGTAAAGGACAAAAAGGACGAGCCCATGAAACTTCACAAACCCATTCCACACCACCTCTGAAATCGCTCTTTCCAAGAAAAGTGATGACGCTAACTCAGAGCAGTGAAATACTAAGGAGGACATTTGCTCTGAGCCCTTAAGGGTGACTTTTCTCTGGCTACCGACGGGAGCTTCGGCCCTTTGTGCCGAAAGCGCGACCGACGGCTGAAAAATTTGACAACGGAGGGCCTCTGAGGTATACTTCGCAGCATAAATTTTTGAAGATGGGAGTTCGTGGGATGAAGCCTGAAACCGGAATCCTTCTTTTCGTGGGCGGCATGATGATGTGCATGGGCATGATGATGCGCATGTACACAATGGATGCTGTCCGCTGAGGGTTTCAGGGGTCCTGTGCCGGGAGGCCCGGTCCATAGAGATCGAAGCGGGGAGCGGTGAAGCCCCGCTTTTTTTATTGGCGGGAGCACGGTGCATCCCGCTTTTTTTGTAGGCTGACAGGTTAGGTCAATGTTGGAAGAACGACGGTGGCTTCTTAACTTAGGGGGAATGTGGCTTGATCGAGCTTGGGCACATCGTGAAGCGGTTCAGGGCGGACGGGGGCACGGCGGTGGAATCTGCCCTGGCTCAGATGGACAAGGGGCCCGTGGCCGCGGTCAGCGTTGTCCAGTGGCTGGGCGAGCGCATCGCACGCCGGAGCACCCACTGAGGCGGCGTCCCTTAAAATTTTTCGAGGAAGCGCGCGTCCCGGTGCGGGCGGCCAGCGCTTCCTTAGAACAAGACGAAAGGAATGGTTTGGATGAAAAAGGCGTTTTTTGCGGCGGCAGTGCTTGCACTGGCCCTGACGGGCACGGCGACGGCGGCTCAGACGGTGAGGCTGGGTTTGGTGGGCGGTATCTACGAGGACTTCTGGGCTCCGGCGAAGGAGGAGCTGGCGAAGGAGGGGATCGACCTGGAGTTCGTGCCCTTCACGGATTACGTGACGCCCAACCGGGCGCTGTCGGACGGCGACATCGAGCTGAACGCCTTCCAGCACGACATTTACCTCCAGAACGAGATCAAGGAGTACGGCTACAAGCTGACGAACATCGGCGGCACCTTCATCGAGGCCATGAACATCTTCTCTCGGAAGGTGAAGTCCGTCTCGGAGATCAAGGACGGGGACACCGTGGCCATCCCGAACGACGTGACCAACGGCGGGCGGGCCCTCAAGGTGCTGGCCGCGTCGGGGCTCATCACGCTGAAGGAGAGCGCGGGCTTCAGCCCGACGGTGGCGGACGTCGAGAAGTACAACGTGAAGGTCGAGATCAAGGAGATGGCGGCCAACATCATCCCCGCCGCGCTGCCGGACGTGACGGCCGCCGTCATCAACGGAAACTACGCCATGGACTTCGGCTTCAAGCTGGAAGACGCCATCTTCCGGGACACGAGCCTGAACGAGAAGCCCTACTGGAACCTGGTGGCCGCGCGGACGGCAGACCTGGAGGACCCCGCCAAGGTGGAGCTCTACGGCAAGGTGATGAAGGCCTTCCGGTCCGAGGCCACGAAGGCGGTCCTCGACAAGATGTTCGGCGGCTACGTGGTGTGCGCGGGCTGGGACGAGGACTTCCTAGCGCCCTTCCGCAAGTAGCGCGGGTGTAAGGAGGACCTTTGCGATGAAGCGGGTCTTTTTTGCGGGCGCGATCCTTGTGGCGTTCCTCGGCCTGACGGGCGCAGCCACTGCGGCCCAGACGGTGAAGCTCGGCGTGGTGGGCAGCCTCTACGAGGACATGTGGGCTCCGGCGAAGGAGGAGCTGGCCAAAGAGGGCATCGACCTCGAGCTGGTCCACTTCTCCGACTACGTGACGCCCAATCGGGCGCTGTCGGACGGCGAGATCGACCTGGATGGCTTTCAGCACGACATCTACCTCCAGAACGAGATCAAGGAGTACGGCTACCGGCTGACGACCGTCGGCAGCACCTTCATCATCCCCCTGAACCTCTACTCCAGGAAGGTGAAGTCCGTGGCGGACCTGAAGGACGGCGACGTCATCGCCATCCCCAACGACCCCACCAACGGCGGGCGGGCCCTCAAGGTGCTGGCTGCGGCCGGGATCGTCAGGCTGAAGGACGGGGCCTCCTTCAGCCCCACGAAGGAGGATATCGAGGAGTACAAGGTGAAGGTCGAGATCAGCGAGATGGCGGCCAACACCATCCCCTCCGTGCTGCCGGACGTGGCGGCGGCCATCATCAACTGCGGCTACGCGATGGACTTCGGCCTGACGGCGGAGGACGTCCTCTTCAACGACACGAGCGTCAGCGACCGCGAGTACTGGAACATCATCGTCGCGCGGACGGCGGACCTGGAGGACCCGGCGAAGGTGGAGCTCTTTCGGAGGATCGTGAAGGCGTTTCAGTCGCCGGCCACGAAGGCCGTGTTCGACGGAAAGTTCGGGGGCCAGTTCCTGCCCGCGGGCTGGGGCGAGGACCTGTTGAAGAGGCCGTAGGTCGGTTCCTCTCCGCCGCTGTCGGGGAGGGCGGGCGCGGGGGGTCCCCCGCGCCCGCTTTTTTTGTCCGCCTCCTGCAGAGAATATAGTCCGCGGATCGCCGGCCCGTTGGTAAATAAGCCTGCGGGCATGGTATAGTGGGGAGCGGGTGGAAACACATTCCCGAAAGGAGAGGTTCGACGTGAAGAGGTATGCGGAGATGGCCCAGGGGGAGCTGGAGGCGGAGCGGCAGGCGGTGCGGGGCCGCTACGAGGAGCTGAAGGGGCGGAAGCTGAGCCTGAACATGGCTCGCGGCAAGCCCGGCAAGGCGCAGCTCGACATGGTCTCCGGCATCTTTGACGTGCTGCGGAGCGACTCCGATTTCATCGTTGACGGGATGGACGTCCGGAACTACGGCGGGCTGGAGGGGCTGCCCTCGGCCCGGAAGCTCTTTGCGGAGCTCCTGGGCGTCCTGCCGTCGCAGGTGCTGGTGGGGGGCAACGCCAGCCTTCAGCTGATGTACGACGCCGTCTCGAAGGCCTTCACCCACGGACTGCTGCGCAGCGAGCGCCCATGGAGCCGTGAGCCCGAAGTGAAGTGGCTCTGCCCGGCGCCGGGCTACGACCGCCACTTCAGGATATCCGAGACCTTCGGCATGACCATGATCACGATCCCCATGACGCCTGCGGGGCCGGACATGGACGCCGTGGAGCGCGAGGTCCGGGACCCGGCGGTGCGGGGCATGTGGTGCGTGCCGAAGTACTCGAACCCGGACGGCATCGTCTACTCCGACGAGACCGTCCGCCGCATCGCGGCCCTGAAGCCCGCGGCGCCGGACTTCCTCCTGATGTGGGACAACGCCTACTGCGTCCACGAGTTCGAGGGGGACTACGTCCCCTTCCCGGACATCCTGAGCCTGTGCGCGGAGGCGGGGAGGCCGGACATGGTCCTGGAGTTCGCCTCCACCTCCAAGATCACGCTGCCGGGGGCGGGCGTCGCCGCGGCGGCCATGAGCGAGGCGAACCTGAAGTACTTCAGCAAACTGTTGGACGTTCAGGTGATCAGCTTCGACAAGGTCAACCAGCTGCGCCACGTCCGCTTCCTGAAGGACAAGGCGGGCGTCCTGGCCCTGATGAAGAGGCACGCGGAGATCCTGCGCCCGAAGTTCCACGCCGTCCTGGAGGCGCTGGAGCGGGAGATCGCGCCGCTTGGCATCGCCGACTGGCAGCACCCGAAGGGCGGCTACTTCGTGAGCGTCAACTGTATGCCGGGCACGGCCGGGGAGACGCTGCGCCTGTGCCGCGAGGCCGGCGTCACGATGACCGCCGCCGGGGCGACCTTCCCCTACGGCCGCGACCCTCAGGACAGCAACGTGCGCATCGCGCCGAGCCTGCCGCCGGTGGACGAGCTGAAGCAGGCCATCGACGTCTTCTGCACCTGCCTGAGGCTGGCCGCGCTGGAGAGGCTGGCGGCGATCCCCGCGCGGTAGGGCTGTCGGGCGTGCGTTCGGCGCGGGGGGCCTCTCTCCTCCGCGCCTTTTTTGTCGGGGTCGGGCCGGCAGGCCTTCGGAGGTGATGGGATGGAGCGGACGAGTCGGGGTGCGTTGGTCGCCATGAGCGGCGGGGTGGACAGCAGCGTGGCCGCCTGTCTGGCGATGGAAGCGGGGTATCGGTGCCTGGGGGCGACGATGCGCCTCTTTCCGGACGAGCCCGCCTGCGGCCGCCCTCGAGGGGACGCGGAGGACGCCGCCGCGGTCGCGGCGCTCCTGGGCATCCCCCACGAGGTTTTGGACTGCGCGGCGGACTTCAGGCTGAAGGTCGTCGAGAAGTTCATCGCGACCTACGAGCGGGGGGGGACGCCCAACCCCTGCATCGACTGCAACCGGCACCTGAAGTTCGGCCGGCTCTTGACGGCTGCGCGGGAGAGGGGGCTGGACCTCGTCGTCACGGGGCACTACGCGCGCATCGGCTGGGACCCGGACCGGGGCCGGCACCTGCTGCGGAAGGGGACGGACCCGGCGCGGGACCAGAGCTATGTCCTCTGCATGATGACGCAGGACCAGCTGGCCCACACCCTCCTTCCCCTGGGGGGGATGACCAAGGACGCGGTGCGCCGGGTCGCCGAGGCCCGCGGCCTGATCAACGCGCAAAAGCGCGACTCCCAGGACATCTGCTTTGTGCCGGACGGGGACTACGCCGCCTTCATGGAACGCTACACGGGGAGGTCCTATCCGGCCGGGGACTTCATTGACGCCGCGGGGCGCGTCCTGGGGCGCCACCGCGGCATCGTGCGCTACACCGTGGGCCAGCGGAAGGGGCTGGGCATCGCCAGTAGCGCGCCGCTCTTCGTGACGGCCATCGACGCTGACGCCAACACCGTCACGCTGACGCACGGGGAGGGGCTCTCCGCCCGCGGGGTCACGGCGCAGGACTTCAACCTCATCGCCGTGCCCTCCATCCGGCGCCCCCTGCGCGTGAGGGCCAGGGTGCGCTTCCGCCAGCGGGAGGTCCCCGCCACGGCGGTGCAGGCCCCGGAGGGCCTGCGCGTGGAGTTCGACGAGCCGCTGCGGGCCCCGACGGTGGGACAGGCCCTCGTGCTGTATGACATGGAGGAGGAAGACGTCGTGGTGGGCGGCGGCACGATCAGCGGGGTGGTGCGCTGACCTCACCGCCCCGTCGCCGTGCCCCGAAGGAGGAGAGCGCGATGGCGGCCAGGATGAGGACGCACCCCAGCGCCTGGGGCGCCGTGGGCCGCGCCCCAAGGACGAGGGCGGTGAAGAGGAGCGCCGAGGGGACCTCCATGGAGGTCAGCAGGGTGACGGTAGGGGCGGGGATGTACTGCAGGGCCGCGTAGAAGGCGGAGAAGCCCAGCACCGTTCCGCCGAAGAGGGGGATGGCGATCAGGCCCATCTGGGCGGGCGTCAGCGTCGCCATGTCGCCCCAGCCCTCGGCGAAGGTCTTGTAGAGCGCTATCCAGAGGGTCCCCAGGAGGTGGGACCAGCAGAAGAAGCCGAGGCCGCTCATCCCTCCTCCAGACCCGGCCCGCCCGCAGAGCGCCTGGGCCGTGATGCCGAAGATGGCCAGCACGCCCCAGAGGAGGCCGGGGATCGAGATCCCTGCGTCAAACCTCCACTCCGGCGTGAGGACGGAGCAGGTGACGCCGGCAAAGACGATGGCGGCGCCGATGAGGTCGCAGGCGGTGGGGCGCTCGTGCAGCAGCAGCGCAGACCCCAGGGCGATGACGAAGGGGTTGACGTAGTGCAGGACGTTGGCCGTGGCCACGGGCAGGTAGACCACGGAGAGCATGAAGCCCAGGTAGTCGAGGGCGGGGGCCAGGATCGACAGGAGGAGGACCCGAAGGAGGTCCCGCCGCGGCGCCCTCAGATGCCGCGGGGCCAGGAGGCGAAAGAGCAGCCACAGGACGGGACCTCCCACGGCGCAGCGGAGGAAGGTGACGGTGACCATGGAGACGCCCTGCTGTCCCATGAGCTTGTACGCCGGGCTTCCGGCGCCCCAGATCAGCCCCGTCGCCGCGGCCAGCGTGATTCCCAGCACAACCCTGTTCAAGTTCAAAACCAGTCCTTTCGCCCTTCAGGTGAGGCAGAAAACTCATAAAACCGGGTTCCAACGTACGTTATACCAATTCGCGTTTTTTAATATGGATTGCCTCCCCTGAAAGGAGAGGTGGTTCGCGTCAGCGAACCGGAGGGGTTCAGCCAGACGACGCAGCTTACGCAATCGCGTCAGCGATTGCGGCGCTGCGTTGGTCGGCTGTGCCGAAGCAAGGCAATTGATTGCCTTGTGGAGGCGTTGACGGGGAATGTCAGACAGGCGCGTCTTATGAAAAACACCCCCCAGCCCCTTCGGGGCAGCCCCCCTTGCAGGGGGGCCTTTCTTGCCCTTCTTTAAACGCGAATTGGTATTAGCCCCTTTGGCCGCGCTTTGCAGCTCAAAACTCGAAAATTCTGCCCATGACGGACGCAAACTTCGCTTTTAGTATATTATAGGCCATATATTCTGAAGGAGGGATGAGGATGGGCGATGCGGTGCGGTACGTCTGTTCGGAGTGCGGCCACGTCACGATGACGCGGACGGGGCGCTGCCCGTCCTGTGGGGCCTGGGGCGCCCTGGAGGCCGTCCCGTCCGCGCCCGCCGCCCGACCGGGACGGCGGGGCGCAGGCCCGCGGGCGGCCGCACCCGCGAGGGTGGTGAGCGCCGTCGAGGTCAGGCCTCCGGCGCGGCTCTCCACGGGCATCGGCGAGCTGGACCGCGTGCTGGGCGGCGGACTGACGCCGGGCGGGGTGGTCCTCATCGGAGGGCAGCCCGGCATCGGCAAGTCCACGCTCCTGCTCCAGGCGGCGGGGCGCGTGGCCGCGTCCGGCCGGAAGGTGCTCTACGTGTCGGGGGAGGAGTCGGAGGCTCAGGTGGCCCTGCGTGCCGCGCGCATTGGGGCGCTGTCGGAGCACCTGATGCTCTCCTGCGGGACGGACCTGGAGGGAGCTCTGGCGAACCTGGAGGACGCGGCCTTCTTCGTGCTGGACAGCGTGCAGGCCATGCGGTCCGGGGAGGAGGGGACCTGGCCCGGTACCCCGACGCAGGTGAGGGCCGTAGCCCAGGGGGTTCTGGACGCCGCGCGGGAGCGAAACGTCCCCGCCGTCATGATCGGGCACATCACGAAGGAGGGGCGGCTGGCCGGCCCGATGCTGCTGGAGCACATGGTGGACGCGGTGCTGGACTTCTCCGGGGAGGGCTATTCCTCCTATCGAATGCTCCGTGCGGTGAAGAACCGCTACGGCAGCACGGAGGAGCTGGGCGTCTTCGAGATGCGGGAGGACGGCCTCGTGCCGGTGGAGGACAAGAGCGGGCTCTACTGGAACCGCTCGGACTCCGCGGTGCCCGGCGTGGCCATGACGGTCGCGCTGGAGGGGACGACGCCCCTTGCGGCGGAGATCCAGACGCTGGCCACCCCCACGGTGTTCCCCTACCCAAGGCGCACGGCCCGTGGCGTGGAGCTGAACCGTCTCCAACTGCTGGCGGCGGTGGTGGAGCGGCGGTGCGGCATCGCCGCCAGCGCCCACGACCTGTACCTCAACGTGGCGGGAGGCCTTTCCATCCAGGACCCCTCCGCGGACCTGCCCGCCTGCGCGGCCCTGGCCAGCGCCCTGAGGAACACGCCCCTCCCCGGCGGCTCCTGCTGGCTGGGGGAGGTGGGCCTGGCCGGGGAGGTGCGCCCGGTGTCCCGCATCGGCATGAGGCTTCGGGAGGCGGCGCGCCTGGGCTTCACCTCGGCCGTGGTCAGCTCCAGAGAACGGATCGACCGGGACGAGGGCCTTGAGCTCCTCCGCGTCGCGCACCTGGACGAGGCGTTGGCCGCGCTGATCCTTAAGGAGCGCTGATTGCATCGGGTTGCCTGAAACGGGTTCGTCGGCGCTTTCTTGAACTGTTGATTTTGGATTTCTCCAAGGGAGGTCGTTGCACGTGGTGAAGATGCGCGCAGTCAAGGTGGCGGTTCGGTCCTGCGCTCTGGCCTTGCTCCTCGTCGTCCTGGCTCTGTCCGTGGCCTGGGGCTCGGAGGGCGGCGGGGGCGTTCTGGTGGCGCCCCTCACCGGCACGGTGGGGGTGCAGATGGAGGAGTTCGTCCAGCAGGCCGTTCGTCGGGCGGCTCAGGAGGGGCGGGACGTGCTGGTGTTTCAGCTGGACACGCCGGGGGGACTGGTGGAGTCCATGCGCGGCATCGTGCAGTCCATCCTGGCCTCCCCCGTGCCGGTGGTGGTGTGGGTGCCCGGAGGCGGACGCGCCGCCTCGGCGGGCGCCTTCATCGTGCAGGCGGCCCACGTGGCGGCCATGGCTCCGGGGACCAACATCGGGGCGGCACACCCCGTCTCCGCGGGCGGCGAGGACCTGGGGGAGAACGACATGAGCAGGAAGGTCCTGAACGACCTCCGCGCCCAGATTCGGTCCGTGGCCCAGCTGCGCGGGCGGAACCAGGTGGACGCTCAGCTGATGGTCGACGAGAGCCTGTCGTTGACGGCACAGGAGGCGCTCGAGCGGCGCGTCGTGGACCTCATCGCCTCGGACGTCCCGTCGCTTTTGGCGGCCCTCGACGGCCGCCGCGTGAAGCTGGACTCCGCGCGGACCGTCACGATTCGCCTTCGGCCGGGGGCGCCGACGGAGCGGATGGAGATGACCCTGCAGGAGCGGCTGATCCAGTTCGTGTCCAGTCCGGAGGTGGCCTACATGCTGCTGTCCGGCGGCCTGCTGGCCATCTTCTTCGAGGTCATGACCCCCGGTGGCTTCGTCCTGGGGACGACGGGCGCCCTGATGTTGCTTCTGGGGAGCATCGGGCTCAAAATGCTGCCCTTCAGCTGGGCCGGCGTGCTCCTGCTTGGGGCGGGGATCGCGGTGATGGTGGGGGACCTCCTGGTGGGAGGCATGGGCATCCTGAGCGTCCTGGGGCTGGCGGTCTTCTGCCTGGGCGGGATATTCCTGTTCCAGGCGCCGGGAGGAGAGCTCCTGCGCTTCTCGCTCTCGGCCGTGGCGGGAGCGGCGGTGACCCTGGGGGGCTGTTTTGTGCTCTTTGCCGTGCTGGTCTTTCGAGGGATGCGTCGGCGCGTAACCACCGGGGAGCGGGGGATGATCGGCCTCGAAGCGGTGGCCGTGACGAAGATCACCCCGGAGGGGGGCAGGGTGCGCTGCCACGGGGAGCTGTGGCGCGCGCGGACGGAGGGCGGCGCGATGCCGGCGGGGTCGTCGAGCGTCGTCGCGGCCATGGAGGGGATCACCCTGGTGGTCCGGCCCGGGACGCCCGCCGAGGAGGAGCACTGACATGCGGTTTGCGGTCCTTGGGGCGGGGAGCTTCGGCACGGCCGTGGCCAACAGCCTGGCCCGGCGGGGGCTGGAGACGGTGCTGTGGTGTCGGGACCCGGAACAGGCCCAGGTCATCGCTTCAGTCCACAGGAACCCCAGGCACCTGAAGGGGTACGGCCTGGCCCCCTCCCTCGAAGCGACGCCGGACATGGCTGCGGCGCTGGCGACGGCCAGCCACGTGATCACGGCCATTCCCACCCAGAGCCTGCGGGACGTCCTGGAGCGGGTTCGGGGCCTGCCCGTCGAGGGGAAACGCTTCCTGTCGCTCTCCAAGGGGATCGAGATCACGACGGGGCTCCTGCCGCACCGCATCTTTGCGGAGGTCCTTCCGGGCGCCTCCCTTGCCGCGATGTCCGGCCCAAGCCACGCGGAGGAGGTGGTGCGCGACCTGCCCACCGCGGTCATCGCGGCCTCGGAGGACCTGGAGGTCGCGATGGACTGGCAGGCGCGGATGAATAGCCCGCACTTCCGCGTCTACACGAGCGGCGACGTGTTGGGCGTCGAGATGGGGGCGGCGGTGAAGAACGTCATCGCCATCGCGGTGGGGGTGGCCTGCGCCCTGGAACTGGGCGACAACGCCAGGGCTGCGCTGGCGACGCGGGGCCTTGCTGAGATCATGCGGCTGGGCGTCGCCATGGGAGCCAACCCCCTCACCCTGGCCGGCCTCGCCGGCGTCGGGGACCTGATGGCCACCTGCTACAGCGCGCACTCGCGGAACTTCCGCTTCGGCCTGGCCGTCGGCCGGGGCAAGACGCCGGCCCTCGCCGCGGAGGAGGTCGGAGAGGTGGTGGAGGGGGCGCACACGGTGCGCGCTCTCACCGCCTACGCCCGGCGCGCCGGCATCGAGCTGCCCATCGCGGAGGGGGTCTTTGCCTTCCTCTACGAGGGCGCGTCCCTCCACGAGGTCATCGAGGGGCTGCTCTTTCGGGAGCCTAAGCCGGAGAACCGGCCGACTTAGGGGCGGAGAGGAACGCGCAGGGCCCGCCGCGGGGTTTCCCAAACCCCGCGGCGGGCCCTGTTCCGTCAGGGAACGACCTCTATGCGGCGGCGCGCTGGCCCATGACGTCCGCTGCGCGGACGGAGGCGACGACGGCTGCGGCTCCCGCCTTCGAGGGGTCCGGTTCCGCCGCTTCCGGCGGGGGCACCGGCGTCCCGCGGGCCACCGTCTCGGCCTTGGAGGGGGCCTCCTCCTGCGTCGCGTCGGTCCTCCGGGCCGCCTTTCGTGCGCCCTCTGAGGCGATCTCGCTGCGCGCCTGTGCGGCCATGGCCGCCGCCCGGGCCGCCACCTGGCGGTCCTGCCCCGATGGGTCCGCCGGGGCCAGCGCCGCGCGCTGCACCTGCTGCATGTTGCGGAGCGTCTCCTCCGGCGTTGCCCCCTGCTGGATCTGGATGGGGACCTCCCCACCGGTGATGTACCGCTTTCCGTCCGGCCCTGCGGTGTAGGTGTAGCTGACGCCCCCGCCCAGGGCACCGGCAGCGACCATGTGCGCCGCCTCGTGGGCGATGACCTCCCGCTCGATCTGCTTCAGCTCCTGGACCTGGGCGTCCTTCTGGCGTTCCTCCGCGCTCTTTGCGTCCGTTCGGGGTTGGGCTTCCGGGGCTTCGGCCGTTTCGTCGGCCTCCGCCGCGCCCGCCTCCTGGGGCACCCCAGGTTGGATCTCCTGCGTTGCAAGCCCGTTCCCTGCCCGGTTCAGGTCCGCCTCCTGCCCCTTCATGGTCACGGAGGCCCCCGTGATGTAACGCCGCCCGTCTGCGCCCACGGTGTAGTGGTAGACCGTGTAGACCTCGGCGTTTCCGCCCGCTGCCGCTTTCAGCGCTCGCTCCTGGTCCAGGACGCTGCGCTCCTGAAGCGCCAGGGAACCCTCCCCCGCTGCAGACGAGCGCACCGCCCCCTGCGCCCCAAGCCACCTGTCGTCTCGAAGCTTGTCCGACGACGGCTCACGGATGACAGGCTCAAGATAGCCCGACGAGAGCATGGACGTGACGTTCATGGAATAGTTCCCTCCTTGCCTTCTCCCTTCAGTGAATTAACGCGAATGTACCTTATCCTTATTATAACATGCGGCGTCCGGTCCGTGCTGAAAAAGGGCGGGCCGCCCCGAAGGGCAACCCGCCTTGAGGTTCAGGCAGCGTGGGGGGGATGGGGTTACTGCGTCTTTTTGCGAAGTTTCTGCAGGGCTGGAGCTCCATCGAGGTTTGGGTTCGTTGAGGCGAGGTCCAGGGCCGTCAGACCCGCCGCGTTCCTCGCGCCCGCGTCGGCGCCGGCGTCCAGCAGCACGAGCAGGACGTCGGGGTTTGAGGTGTACTGGGCTGCAAGGATCAGGGGGGTGTTGTCGTCCCCGTCCCTGGCTTCGATGTCCGCGCCCGCGTCCAACAGCATCTTCAGGACGTTCGTGCTTGCACCTTGTAGGACGGCAAAGGCCAACGGCGTTTGCCCATCCGAGTTCTCCGCTGCGACGTCTGCGCCGGAATTGAGCAACAGCCGGACTACGTCGGGATTTGCCTCTTTTAGCGCAAACATGAGCACAGTCCAGCCGGTGTGCCTGTTCTTTGCGTTGACGTTCGCTCCAGCGTCCAGCAGCGCCTTGACCACGTCCAGAGGCCCTCCGTCCGCAGCGGCCGTGAGGGCTGTTCGCCCGTCCCGCCGTTCCGCGTTGACGTTTGCGCCCAGAGCCAGCAGAGCCTTGATCGTGTCTGCGTTCGGTGACTCCTTTACGGCTACCCTCAGGAGGAGCTCCCCGTCCTCGAACATCATATCGGGAGAGAGGCGCTCCCGCTGAAGCACCTCCTTCAGCCTTGCGGCCGAACCGGACCTGAAGGCATCGCTTAACTCCGCACGCTGTGCCTGCGTGATCCGAGGCGTCATGTCCAGGTTGACGGGCATAGCAACCATGCAGACGGAGTCTCCTCCGGCGTAAAAGTCGTCCAGCGATTGGGAACGCCCTTCGTAAAGCCCTACGGACCGCGCTCTCTCTTGCAGCGCCTGACGCACCCCCTCGGACTCTCCCGAGAGGTCGCAGACGACCATGAGGCGTTGCGATCCATCGCTCGCGTCCCAAAGCGAAATGGAGTAACGCTCGCCGTATCGCTCCGGATTGTCGAGGTAGGCCTTTAGCTGGGCAATGCCGTCCTGTCCGTTGACGAGTTCCATCACCTTCCTTTCCCGTCCGTTTTCCGCATGGTCCGCATAAAACAGGAAGGTGGCAGCCTTGAGGGAACGTAGGGATGAAACTAGATTGGTTGCGTTTCGCCTATCGCGGGACTTTTCGTCGACGGACTCCGCCTCGGCGGGCGAAAACGTGTCCTGATCGCCAAGCGAGAGCAAGTTTGAGAAGAGCTCGTCCAGCAGAAGGGGGGCGGGGCGCAGTGAAACGAAGACGTCCTCCTGCTGTTCCAGCACTTGAATGGGAAGCGCCCTGCCGTTGCTCAGTTGGGCCAGGGCCTCGTAGTTCCCCTTGAAGAGCCGTTTGGTCAACTTGACTTTGAGACACTGGACGTCCATGGAGAACCTCTCCCGGATGATCCCGGAAACGGTGCGGGAGGCTGTGGCCTCCACCTCCGCGCGGCGTATCTCTGCACTTACGAAGATGCCTGTCGAGGCGATCATGGCCGCAAAGGAGAGCAGGGCTGGAAGGGTGTGAGGACGTTGAAGGGCCTTGCCCCTCCTGTAGAGGTAAATGGGCGGAAAGAAGAAGGCCCAGGCGATGGAGGGGGCCGGGTAGCCCTTTGCCGTCAGGACGTCCGAGTCCATCTTTGCGCAGAGGAGCCTCAGAGCACAGTCCGCCAGAAAGGCCAGGTATTGAGGGACTTCATAGCCCGTGCTGTTGATGAAGAATCCGTTTTGGAAGACGTAGAGGCCAAGGTAGAGGGCGATAGCGCACTCCAGCCCCACCATACACCACGCCATGAAGTCGGAGATGGGGCTGGGAGCCCTCCGGTGGGGCTTCGTCTCTTCCGTCGGGTTCGAGGCTGGGTCGGAGCTCTGCCCCCGACGGGTCCTTGCGCCACACTGCTCGCAGAAAGCCGCCTCGTCGCCGATTTGAGCGCCGCACTTTGTGCAAAACATTGTCGATCACTCCTTTCCCTTCGGCCATTTTACCATGGTCACACACGCTTTTTGAGTGAAAGGAAAAAGGGAGGGCCGCCCTGAAGGGCAGCCCTCCCTGAGGTTCGACAGCGTGGCGCTGAGGTCAGTTCTTCGCGTCGCCGGGGGTGGGGAGGTCGGCCTTGATGCGCTCGGCGTCGTAGGGAATCCCCCGGTTGTACTCGTCCAGCAGGCGGACGACCTTGCCGCTCAGCAGGAGGATGGCGATGAGGTTCGGGACGACCATGATGCCGTTGAAGAAGTCCGAGAGCTCCCACACCAGGTCGATCTTCAGCACGCTTCCGATGAAGATGAAGAGCATGACCAGGACCTGATAGGGCAGGAGTCCCTTCGTCCCGAAGAGGTAGCGGATGTTGGTCTCGCCGAAGTAGTACCAGCCGATGACCGTGGAGAAGGCGAAGAAGAGGAGGCAGATGGCGATGAAGGGGCCGCCGAACGCGCCGAGGAAGTGGTTCTCGAACGCGGCCTGCACGACGGAGATGCCCTTCATGATGGGTTCGCCGTCCTTGAAGAAGCCCTCCTCGAGGAGGCCGGCGGACATGACGCTGAACACCGTGATGTTCAGGACGACGAAGGTGTCGATGAACACGGCGATGATGCCGAGGACGCCCTGCTCGACGGGGTGGTTCACCTTGGCCACCGCGTGAGCGTGGGGTGTGGAGCCCATGCCGGCCTCGTTGGAGAAGAGGCCGCGGGCGATGCCGTAGCGGGCCGCCTTGGCCACCGCGACGCCCACGGCGCCGCCCCAGACCGCCTTGGCCTGGAAGGCGCAGGTGAAGATATCCTTGAACACCCGCGGGATCAGGTGGGCATTCATGGCGATGAGCGCCAGGCCGACGACGATGTAGAGGATGGCCATGAGGGGAACGAGCTTCTCCATGACGGCGGCGATGCGCTTCACTCCGCCGATGAAGATGACGCCCGCGACGATGGCGAGGACTGCGCCCGTCACCCTGACGTCCACGTTGAAGGCGCCGTGGAAGGCGTCGCTGATGGAGTTGGCCTGAACCATGTTGCCCATGAAGCCCAGGGCCAGGATGATGGCGACCGCGAAGAAGGCCGCCAGGAACCTGGCGAAGACGCCGCCGCCGAGGCCGCGGGAGATGTAGAAGGCCGGTCCGCCCACCACCTGTCCGGACTCGTCCTTATCCTTGTAGAGTTGCGCCAGGCAGGCTTCGGCGAAGTTCGTGGCCATGCCGAAGAACGCGGCGATCCACATCCAGAAGATCGCGCCGGGGCCGCCCGTGATCAGCGCCGTCATGGCGCCCACGAGGTTGCCCGTGCCCACCTGTGCGGCGATGGCCGTGGCCAGCGCCTGGAACGAGCTCATTCCGGACTTGCCGGCAGCCTCCCCGAAGATCGAGAAGTCCCCGAAGAGCTTGCGGCACGCCGTGCCGAACTTCGTGACCTGAACGAACCCCAGACGGAGGGAAAAGAAGAGCCCCGTGCCGCAGAGCAGGGGGATCAGGAACTGCGGCCCCCACAGGAAGCCGTTCGCGTCTTTGACCCAATCCAGAAGCTGTGTGAAGAACGGGGAGGACAGGATGCTGTCCAACACTCCGCCCGCAGCTTCCGCCTGCGCGGCCACGTCGGCGGATACCGCCGCTGCCGCCGCAAAAGTGCCCAATACCATGATACATGCCCCTTCCTTGTGTTATGACTTGGCGAGCCTGACGGCCCGCTTCCGACCCAACTTGAAGCGTTGATATGAGAGATCAACGGTATTATGCGCTTCAATCATCATAGACTTACGTATTTAGTATACATGCTTGAGAAGAAAAAATACAGAGGAGTTGCGTGAAATGGGGAATAATATATTTCAATTACTTCGGTTCAATAAAGGACGGATGGGGCCTTGGGGAGGGATGGCGCGGCGTTGCTAACAAAGAGCGCTCCCTTTGGCGCGCCGTTGAGGCGGACCGAAGGGAGCGTCGGTGGGGCGGGCATCTCTTGCGGGAGGTTACGGGGCAACCTCGACGACGGCCACCGCTGCGGCGCAGTCCCCGTCGTGGGTGAGGGACACCAGGACGCGCCCCGGTCGTCCGCGGAAGAGGGCGCGTTCCACGTCCGGCGAGAGGCGCACGCGCGGTGTGCCCCCCTCATGCAGCAGTGCGAAGCCGCCCCCCAGGGTCACGGTCGCAAGGGGCACGCCGGAAGCCTTACAGAAGGCCTCCCGCGCGGCGAAGGCGGCGGCGAGGCTGGCGGCCCGTCCGCGGCCCCTGCCCTCCGCGTAGGCGATCTCCTCCGGCCGAAAGACGCGCTCCAGAAAGTGGCGCGAGCGGATGGCGCGCTCCATGCGGCTGATGCAGCACAGGTCGATGCCAATGCCCAGGATCAAGGGCGCCCCTCAGGCCAGCATGGCGCGAACGCCTTCGCGGACCTCCTTCAGGAGTTTCTCGCCCTCGTCGGAGGCCAGGTCCATCCACTTGCGCTTGTCGTTCACGTAGTTCTGGTCCTTGATGGCGGCGAGGTTGATGGCCACGTTCTCCAGGGCCCCGATCAGGCCCGCGTAGGCCTGCAGGGCGCTGACGGCCAGGTCGCTCGCCGCGTTTTTGTTGCTCTTGTGCAGCAGGTCCCTGGACAGGCGCATGACGGCGAGGCAGTTGTCCGCGGTCTCCTCGGGGGAGAGGATGGCCACCTTGTAGGCGCTCTGGATGGCCTCGCTGCGGGCGGCCTTCTCCGCGTCCGTGCCCTTGGGCATACCGTAGGCCGCGATGACGCCGTCGAAGGCGTTGGTGTCCTTCTGGACGCCCTCCAGGAGCGCTGCGGCCAACTCGTCCGACTCCTTGAGCGTGTTCACGACGAGGGTCTCGAACTCGGCGTACTTCTCCCGGCCCTTCGTCAGGTTGCAGACCATGGAGACCAGGGCCGCCCCCAGGGCGCCCGACAGCGCCGCCGCGCTCCCGCCGCCCGGAGCGGGGGCGTCCGAGCCGAGTTTTGCCGTGAAGTCCTTAAGCGAAAGATCCGTGAGTTTCATGTCGATGCTCCTCCTTTAACCTTGAGCTGAACAAACCGAAAGCGGAACAGGTCCCCCTGTCCCTTCACCGGGGACAATGAAGCTTGATGTCAGGATTATACCCTGAAAATCCCCCTCGCGCGCCTTTTGGCTTGGATTTTGCTATAATTTACAAAAAGCATGTCCTTTTTTCGCCTGCGGGGCGGCGCGCCGCCCCGCCCTTTTAGCGGATGCGCAGAAACGGAGGAGCGGCAGATGGAAGATCGGGCACAGGCTCAGGCGGACGTCAGGGAGGTCTCTCTGAAGACGGGAAAGAAGTGGGAGGTCGTGGTCTTCGACCTTGGAGGGGAAGCCTACGCCATCAACGTGAACAAGACGCGGGAGATCTTGCGCTGGCAGGGGTGTCGTCCCGTCCCCACCACGACGGAGGCCTTCGTGGGCATCACGACGGTGCGGGAGACGATCCTTCCCCTCATCGACCTCCGGGTCTTCCTGGGCATCCGTTCCCCCATCCCCATGGAGCGGACGAAGGTGATGATTGTGGAGTTCAACGACCTGCGCCTGGGTTTTCTGGTGGACTCCGTGGAGCGCATCCGTCAGGTCAGTGCCGACGACCTGGACTCCTCCAAGATGAGCGGCATCTCGGACAAGTGGGTGCTCTACGTCATCAAGAACGACGCCCGCAACATCCTGCTCCTGGACTACGAGGCCATCATCCAGGACACGGCGCCGGCGGTGGCCCGGCACATGTTCGACAAGAACCGCATCAGTGCCTACTTCAATCAAGTGGGGAACGTGGAGGACTTTCACATCCTGGTGGCGGACGACTCGCCCCTGCTGCGCCAGCAGATCTGCGACGTCCTGGAGCAGTCGGGCTTCAGCAGCGTCTACCCCGTCAAGGACGGCGCGGAGGCCCACGATCTCCTGATCGGGAAACACGAGAACTTCGACCTCCTGATCTCCGACATCGAGATGCCCGTGATGGACGGCCTGACGCTGGTGTCGGACCTGCGGGCGGACCCCTGCACGGCGGAGGTCCCCGTCATCCTCTTCTCGTCCATCATGGTGAAGGACCTGCTGGAGAGGGCGGACAAGCTCAAGATCGTGCACGTCCTGAAGCCGGACATCTACAAACTCGTCGAGGGCGTCATGAAGATCTACCAGGAGAAGAAGGAGCGGGAAGGGAAAAGCTGAGGAAGGTTACTTTTTCCTCCTCCCTATCGTCTCGGGCGGGATTTCGATCTTGAGCTGAACGCCGCCTCCACCCGGGCGGAGCCTGGCCGAGCTGGGGTCCGCCACGCCGTGCAGCGCCGACCGGGACGCGGCGAGCGTCGCCTCGTCCATGGAGTGCACCGCCCGCAGGGCCCCCCTGTACACGTCCCCCATCCACCCGCCTTCGTCGTTGCGGGAAACCTTCTTTTGCGGCTTCAGGCTTTCCGTCAGAGCCTCGGCCGACAGGCTGCTGTCCCCCGGCAGCAGGGAGTCCCCGCTCGAGCTCCGCGCCCTGACGCGATAAGCCGAGAGGTCAGGGCCCGCCTCTCGCGTCTTTTTGGCGTTCGCGGCTGCCCCACTGGGTGCCCCCACGGCCCTGGGGGAGGGGCTTGTTGGGATGGGCACGGTCGTGGGCGGGACGTCCGCGCGGCGGCCGGGCCGCCCTGCGGGCAGACGGACAACTTCGTCCCCGCGCGGCGCCACTTGGGCGGGCGGATTGGGTGGGAGGGGGACCGCAGTCCCTTGACGCCAGGGAGCGGAGGAAAGAGCCGGCGCGTCCCGGTGCGGTGCGCTTTGCAGCAGAAGGCACACGGTCGCGCCGGCCGCCAGGGAAGCCAGGCCCCCCGCGACGAAAAGAGCTTTGCTCAGCCGCCTGCGCCGTCCTTTTTTCCGCACGATCTCGACACCCTTTCGGAGGATTTTTTCAAGGACATAGGATATCATAACCTGAGTGAAGGTTTAAGAACTTATTTTAAGGAGCGATTGAGGAGCGTTTCCGGCTTCCGAGAGCGTTTTCGAGAGGAGAGCTTTTTTGAATGGCTTATGATTTTGACAAGGTGATCGACCGGCGCGGCACGAGCTGTTCCAAGTGGGACGCGGACCCCAACAAGACGATTCCGGGGGTGGAGTACCCGGTGGACCGTGACGTCCTGCCGGTGTGGGTGGCGGACATGGACTTCGAGGTGGCCCCCGAAATCACGGAGGCTTTGGCGGAGCGGGTGAGGCACGGGATATTCGGCTACACGAAGGTGCCGGATGCCTGCTATGACGCCATCATCGGCTGGCAGGAGCGGCGTCACGGCTGGCGCATCAAGCGGGAGTGGATCACCTTCACCCCCGGTGCGGTCAGCGCGGCGCACATGGCCATGCAGGCGTACTGTCAGGTGGGCGACACCGCCATCATTCAGCCGCCGGTCTACTATCCCTTCTACCGCACGGTGCACAACAACGGCGGCCTCCTGTCCTGCAGCTGCCTGCGCCGTTCGGGCAGCCGCTACGAGATGGACTTCGACGACTTCGAGCGGCGGGCGGCGGAGGACCGTACCACGGTCTTCATCCTGTGCAGCCCCCACAACCCCATAGGGCGGGTGTGGCGCGAGGAGGAGCTGGAGCGCGTCGGCGAAATCTGCATGAGGCACGGCGTCCGCGTCTTTGCGGACGAGCTGCACTGCGACATCGTCATGCCGGGCTACCGGCACATCCCCTTCGCCGGCCTGAACCCGGAGTTCGCCGCCCACTCGATCACCGTCATCTCCCCCAGCAAGACCTTCAACCTGGCCGGCCTGCAGGCGACGGCGGCCATCATCCCGGACCCGGAGATGCGCCGGCGGTTTGAGAACGTCAAGGCCCGCAACAGCCTGTCCGATCCCAACCTCTTCGCCATCACGGCGATGGAGGTGGCCTACAGCCGCGGGGATAAGTGGCTGGACGAGGTCCTGGCCTACATCAAGGGGAACTATGACTTCCTGGTGGAGTACATGGGGAAGAAGCTGCCGAAGGTGAAGGTGATGCCCCTCGAGGGGACGTACCTCGCCTGGATGGACTTCAGCGCCATGGAGAGCGACGAGAGGGCGCTGCAGAAGCGGATGCTGACGCGGGGCAAGGTCTGGCTGGACGAGGGCTGGATCTTCGGCGAGGGGGGCGCGGGCTTTGAGCGCATCGTCCTCGCCTGCCCAAGGAGCACCCTCAGGGAGGCCGTGGACCGCATGGCGCGGGCCTTCGAGTAGAGGAAGGACGCTGCCTGGCGGTCCGTGGGGCCGTGGATACGGCGGCGAAGATATAAAGCGGGGCTCCTTGGGGCCCCGCTATTTTATCCTTCATCGTTTCGCTTGCAACGCCCTCACGCATAATACCAATTCGCGTTTAATATGGATTGCCTCCCCTGAAAGGGGAGGTGCCGCCAAGGGCGGCGGAGGGGTTCGGCCAGACGACCGGCTTCACGCAAGCCGATCTTTCGGGAGGATTGCGGCGGCCGGTCGGTCGGCTGAGGGCGAAGGAAGTCCGGGGGACTTCCGCAGCTCAGCCAGACGACCGGCTTCACGCAAGCCGATCTTTCGGGAGGATTGCGGCGGCCGGTCGGTCGGCTGAGGGCGAAGGAAGTCCGGGGGACTTCCGCAGCTCGGCCAGACGACGCAGCTTATACAATCGCGTCAGCGATTGCAGCGCTGCGTTGGTCGGCTGTGCCGAAGCAAGGCAATGGATTGCCTTGTGGAGGCGTTGGCGGGGAATGTCAGACAGGCCCGTCTTATGAAAAACACCCCTCCCCTTCGGGGAGGCTTCCGGCTGCCGTTCGCTGCCGCTCACGGGCCGTCAGTCCCAGCCCCTTCGGGGCAGCCCCCCTTGCAGGGGGGCCTTTCTTGCCCTTTAGACGCAAATTGGTATCATCCTGAAAAACTCTGCCGGATCCACATCGATGGTGTCCGTGCGGGCCATATCGATAGAGATCATCCTGTCCACCTCCCAATTCAAATTACACCCCAACCAATCGCTCCAAGTAATCCACCCACCGGGCCACCACGTACCGAAGCACCTGCCCGTCTTGGGGTTGACCCCCTGAGCGAGTGTCAGCCGGGCCTCGTCCCGCTTCATCCTGCCCATCTTGAGCGAGACCTCCGGGTACACGCCGAAGGCAGGGGGGGCTCCTTCCCCCTCCAGGAATAGCGCATCCGCCAGTACTTTCGGCCGTTGGGCATGACCGGGAGATAGAGCCCCCGCCCAGTGAGCGGGGGCTATTGAGAGGATCGGGAACCATCGGTTTTAACGACTGGCGGAGGACAGAGGATTCGAACCCCTGGAGGCTTGCGCCTCAACTGATTTCAAGTCAGCCGCCATCGACCGCTCGGCCAGTCCTCCGCGCCTGCGATTATATCACAATCCCTGGAGCTGCGGGGATTTCACGCCTTGAATTCGCCGGCCGCCGCCCTTAAAATAGGCGTCAAACGACGGACGGGACGGCGCGTCCCGTGCCCTTGGGAGGATGGGATGATGGAGGGGAGAGGGGCGTTCGTCTGCCGCACCCGGGTGCGGTACGGCGAGACGGACAAGATGGGCATCGCCTACTACGGGCGCTACATGGACTGGTTTGAGATGGGCCGGACGGAGTTCTGTCGAGCTCAGGGCCGAAGCTTCACGGGGTGGGAGGCCCAGGGGATCCTGCTGCCGGTGGTCGAGGCGCACTGCCGCTACAAGGCCTCGCTGCGCTACGACGACGAGATCGAGATCGAGACGGCCGTCGTGGAGCTGTCGAAGGTCAGCGTGACCTTTCGCTGCCGCGTGTTCCGTGCGGCGGATGGCAAGCTGGCGGCGGAGGGGTACACGCGGCACGCCTTCACCTCGACCGACGGCAGGCTCCTCCGGCACGGCAACGCGCTGGCGGACTGGCTGGGGGCGATGACGGCAGGCGCAGGAGCCTGCAGGACGCCGGAGTGACGTTGGCGCACAAAAGAGGGACGGGCCGAGTGGGATCGGCCCGTCCCTTCGTCGTCGTTTTCGGCTCCGGTCGCCTGGCTCCTAGCCCTGCTCCCGGCCTCCGAGGAGCTCTTCGCCCTCGCTGACTGCCACGACGGCGCAGACGGCCGTGTCGCCGATCACGTTCAGGCAGGTGCGCGCCGCGTCCAGGATGGCGTCGATGCCCGCCACGAGGGCGAGGCCCTCGATGGGAAGCCCAACGCTCGTCAGCACCATGGTCAGCATGATGAGCCCGCTTCCGGGCACGCCCGCCGTGCCGATGGAGCCCAGAGTCGCCGTCACGACGATGCCGATCTGCATCTGAAGCGTCAGCGGGACGTTGAAGGCCTGGGCCACGAACAGGGCGCACACGCCCTGGTAGAGGGCCGTCCCGTCCATGTTGATCGTCGCGCCGAGGGGCAGCACGAAGGAGCTGACCCCCTCCGAGACGCCGAGGTTGGAGCGCACGTTGCTGTAGGTTATGGGCAGGGTGCCGGAGCTGGAGCGCGTGGCGAAGGCCGTGATGGCGGCCTCCTGGATGCCCCGGAAGAACCACAGGGGCGAGCGCCGGCAGAGCGCGGCGATCATTCCGGAGTACACGATGACCGCGTGGAGGACGCAGCCGAGGTAGACGGCGGCGATGACCTTGGCGAAGGGCGCCAGGATGGCGAGTCCGTACTTCGCCGCCGTGACCGCGATGAGGGCGAAGACGCCGAAGGGGGCCGTCTGCATGATCGTGTGGGTCATGGCGTACATGACCTCCGCCACGCCCTCGAAGAAGTCCGCGATCTTTCGGCCCCGCTCGCCCGCCAGGATGCAGGAGACGCCGAAGAAGAGCGCGAAGACGATGATCTGGAGCATGTTGGCTTTCACCATGGACTCCAGCGGGTTGGAGGGGAAGATGCCGAGGATGACGTCCAGGATCGGCACGGCTTCCCTGGCCTCCGCCTTCAGCCCGGTGGGGATGTTCATGCCCGTGCCGGGGTCGATCACGTTGCCCAGCATGAGGCCGATGACGATGGCCACCGCCGTGGTGACGAGGTAGAGCGCCAGGGTCTTGACGCCGATGCGCCCCAGCTTCCTGGTGTCCCCGACGGAGGCCGCTCCCGTCACCAGCGAGGCGAACACCAGCGGGACGATGATCATCTTCAGCAGGGTCAGGAAGATCTTGCCCACCAGGTCCAGGAAGGGCATGACCCACCCGCTGAGGAAGGGGGACGTGCCCAGGAGCGGACCGATCCCGAAGCCGAAGAGGACGCCCAAAACGAAGCCGATGCTGATCTTTACAAGCAGGGAAACTTTCCTTTTGCCACCGTTCTCGCTCATTCGTGCTCTCTCCTTTCAAGGGAACCGCCCTCCACCCCTGGCGGGAGGTGGGTGCGGCGGTCGTCTGAACCCATATCCTCTTTATATTGTACAATATTTTTGCGATTCTGCGCGTTCTGCCTTCATCCTTCTATCCGACAGCCGGAGCCGTTCAGGTGCAGAGAGATCATGAAGCCTGCGACGGCCGTCAGGGGGCCCATGAGGATGAATATCTGGGCGATGCTCCACCCCCAGGAGATGAGGAGGCTCGCCCCCACCGCGGACGCCGTCATGAAGATGGAGTCCGAGATGTTGGCGCAGGCGATGATGCTGGCGACGCAGCCCTCCGGGGCTTGGCTCTGGATCACGGCGTAGAGGGGGACGATGTAGAGCCCTCCGCAGAAGGCGATGAGGAGGAGGCAGAGGGGGATGGGCCAGTTGGCGGGGCTCTCGAGGAACGCGCCGAGGCCCATCAGGCAGGCTCCCGGCGGCGTGGGAGGCCTGTCGCTGAACATCCAGAGGAGGACGCTGGCCGCCGCGATGCCGAAGGCGGCCGCCGGCACGAAGCGCGCCGTGACGCGTCCCCTCAGGAGGGCGTTGCAGGCTATGGAACCGATGCCGATGCCGAAGGAGAAGATGGCCAGGAAGGAGGTGGCCACGTTCTCGTCCGCCCCCAGCACCAGGCGCGCGTAGGTGGGGAACTGCGCCAGAAACGTCGCCCCCACGAGCCAGAACCAGGAGATGGCCAGCATGGGGACGAAGACCTCCCTCATGGGGACGATGCTTTGGACCATCTCCCATGTCCTTCGGAGGAAACGAGGGGAGATGCGGCGCGTCGGGTCGATGGGCCGGGTCGGGGGGATGAACCAGCTGCTGACCCACCCCGCGGCGGCGATGAACACGGCGATCCCCCCCACCACGTAAATCCCCCCCTGGCGCAGGATGAGGACGCCGCCCAGGATGGCGCCGCTCAGGATGGCCAGGTAGGTCCCCATCTGGATCAGGCCGTTGCCGGCGATCAGCTCGTCCTGAGCCAGGTGTTGGGGCAGGATGCTGTACTTGGCGGGGCTGAAGAACGTGGACTGTGCCCCCATCAGGAAGAGCACGACGATCAGGAGCCAGATGTCGCCGAGGCAGAACCCGACGGCGGCGCCGGCCATGATGAAGATCTCCGCCAGCTTCACCTGGCGCATGAGGAAGGCGCGGTCACAGCGGTCCGCGAGGTCCCCCGCCGGGGAGGCGAAGAGGAAGAAGGGGAGGACGAAGGCCCCCGCCGCGACGTTGACCATGACGCGGGGGTCCGTGCCCGACTCGTCCGCCAGGCGGAAGGTGATGAGCATCATGAGGGCGCTCTTGAAGAAGTTGTCGTTGAAGGCGCCCAGGAACTGCGTCAGGAAGAGCGGAAGGAAGCGGCTCGTCATCAGCAGGGAAAACTGATTTTTAACGGACAAGGTTATTCTACCTCCGAATCAAAGTGAAAAACAGGTACAATAGACGTGGGGCGAGGACGCGCCCTGCCCCGTCCGCACTATTATACTCAACTAACGCACGGTGCGGAGAGCCCGCAGCGCGCTGTCCCGACGCGGGCGGATCGTATTTTTTCGGAGGTGCTGTTGATTTGAGCCTGATGCTGTACAACGATCTTACGCGCAAAAAGGAGCCGTTCGTCCCGCTGAAGGAGGGGGAGGTCTCCTTCTACAGCTGCGGGCCGACGGTATACGACTACTTCCACATCGGCAACGCCCGGCCCTTCATCGTCTTCGACGTGCTGCGCCGATGGCTGGAGCACCTGGGGTACAAGGTAACCTTCGTTCAGAACTTCACGGATATCGACGACAAGATGATCCATCGGGCGCACCGGGAGGGGACGACGGTCCCGGAGCTGGCGGAGCGCTTCATCGCGGAGTACCGGAAGGACGCGAAGGCGCTGGGCATCCGTCCGCCCACGGTCGCCCCCCGCGCCACGGAGAACGTGCCGGAGATCGTGGCCACGATTCAGAGGATCATGGACAACGGCCACGCCTACGTTTCAAGCGGCGACGTCTACTTCGACGTCCGAAGCTGGCCGAAGTACGGCACCCTGTGCCGGCAGGGACTGGACGACCTGGAGGCCGGCGCCCGCGTCGAGGTGGGGGAGAAGAAGCGGGACCCGCTGGACTTCGCCCTGTGGAAGGCGGAGAAGCCCGGCGAGCCGGCGTGGGACAGCCCCTGGGGCCGGGGGCGCCCCGGCTGGCACATCGAGTGCAGCGCCATGTCCTCGAAATACCTGGGCGAAACCATCGACATCCATTCGGGCGGCGTGGACCTGGTCTTCCCTCACCACGAGAACGAGATCGCCCAGAGCGAGGCCGCTAACGGAAAGCCCTTCGTGCGCTACTGGCTGCACAATGGCTTCCTGCTCATCGACAGCGAGAAGATGTCCAAGTCGCTCGGCAACTTCCTCACGGCGCGGGCGGCGCTGGAGAAGTACCCTCCCCTGGCGCTGCGGTTTTTCATGCTGAGCGCCCACTACCGGAGCCCCATCAACTTCGCCCCCTCCGGGCTGGAGCAGGCGGCCAGCGGCGTGACGAGGCTCCGGAACTGCCGGTCCGACCTGGACTTCGCCGCGAAGAACCGTCAGAGCGATGAGTCGGACCTGGACCCGGCGGCCTTCCAGGCGAAGATGAAACGGCTGGAGGGGAGGTTCGCCGACGCCATGAACGACGACTTCAACACGGCGGCGGCCCTTGGCGTCCTCTTCGACGTCGTGCACCTCGTCAACACGACCCTGAAGGACCACGAGACGCTCCCCAGGGCCTTCTTCGAGACGGCGAAGGCGGCCCTCAAGACCTACGACGACGTGCTGGGCGTCATCGGCCCCGACGAGGCGGAGTCCGAAGAGGGTGGGGACCAGGAGGTCGAACGCCTGATCGCGGAGCGGCTTGCGGCCCGCAAGGCGAAGGACTTCGCCCGCTCCGACGAGATCCGGGCCCAATTGAAGGAGCGCGGCATCATCCTGGAGGACACGCCCCAGGGCACGAAGTGGAAACGGGAGCTCTAAGCCGTAAGGGAGCACAAAAGGGCGGAGGCCTCTTTGAGGCCCCGCCCTTTCGCTTTGAACGTCCTGTTGTCGCGGTGCTCCCCTGGAGGGCTAGTTGTCCGCCCTCATCTGCTCCTGCTGCACCTCGAGGAACTCCGCCAGCTCCTCGATCGTCCAGTCCACGGAGTTCAGGAGCCTGGTGTCCAGCCCCCGGAGCTTGCCCCGCTGGGCGAGACGCTTCCTCTCGCGCTGATACTTCTTCCACGTCTGCGGCGTGGCGTCCAGCCCTCGTTGGGCGCGCCAGAGCGTGTAGCCCACCTCGAACTGCCAGCCCGGCGGCGGCGTGTTCTTAAGGCGGGCCCGTTTCCTCGCGCTGCTTGCCGCGTCCGCTCCCAGCGCCAGCGCAGCCCCGATCGCGGAGGCCAGCAAAAGGGCGAGGATCGCCCGTCCCGTTATCCTCTTCATGTTCATGGACATACCCTTCTCTCCGTTTCCAGCCGTCCTGAATAACTTCTCAGCGGCTTTATTGTACAATGAAATGCGTAAAAAAGCGCAAAAAATTTTCGCGCGCAAGCGGACCCTTCGGAGGCGGTTTCGAGGCTGATCTCAGCTTGCAGCCCGCTCCGGGACGTTTTTGGGCACCGGATGAAAGGCTGAAGTTGTCGTAAAAAATCCTTGGAGTTTTTGGGCGCTTGCGATAGAATTGAAAAGCGGGCCTTCGAGTCCGTTTTTGACAACCGCTTTCAATGACGTGCCGCGGGGCACGCCTCTTCCTTGTGGAGGCGTGCTGCTGGACTTTGTTCTCCACCATTCCAGGGCGGCCATACCTGCGTCATCGAAACCTGTATCCTTCCCCCTTATGTGCGCCCCTCCCCGGTTCGGAGGGGCGCATGTCGATCCGAAGCGAAGCCCCCCCTCGTCTGGTGGAAGGCCTTGCCCGGAGACGGGCCCCGGACGCCCCTCCCGTTGGGACGTGCCGCCGCGGGGCAAAATTTCGTTGAGAAACTTAAAAGACGGGGTTGGATTTTGGAGCCGTATGCGATAAAATAAGCGTAAATGTTTCTGTGAGCCTTCGTCCCCATCCGAAGTCCCCTACGCTCGGCGGAAGGCACGTCCAGGTTCCCGCGAGACATTTGTGTCACGGCGTCCCCCTGCTTCATCCATACCTGAATCCTTCCCCCTTACACGAGGCCCCTCCGTCAGGAGGGGCCTCGTGTTGTCCGGCTCCGTCCCGGTCGAGCCCTTCCCTGCGGGAAGGAGGGTGGTCTAAGCACAAACATCCTGTCCACGGGGTGCCGGTCGTGCTAAAGTATAAGGATGAACGTTGTGAACGGACTTGGGGGATCTGGAGGGATGAGAGCGATGGACTTGAAGGAACTGGAGCGAAGGATGATCGAGACGCGGCGGGACCTGCACCGCTTCCCGGAGCCGGCCTGGACGGAGTTTCGCACCTCCGCGCTGGTGGCAGCGCGGCTTGAGGGGTTGGGGTACGCCCTCAAGATGGGGAGTGAGGTCATCGACGCGGGCTCCGTGATGGGGCGCCCCTCCGAGGAGGAGATCGACCGGGAGATCGCCCGTGCCGTCGAGCAGGGCGGGGATCGGGAGCGGATCGAGAGGATGGGCCGGTACACGGGCGTGACGGCGGACCTGGACACGGGCCGCCCTGGACCGACACTGGCCTTCCGCTTCGACATGGACTGCGTGGACGTGGGCGAGGACATGTCGCCCGACCATCGTCCTGCGAAGGAGGGCTTCGCCAGCGTCAACCCCTGCCGAATGCACGCCTGCGGGCACGACGCCCACACGGCCATCGGCCTCGGCGTGGCGGAGCTCCTGACGGAGATGAAGGGGCGGCTCTGCGGGCGGGTGCGCCTGATCTTCCAGCCCGGCGAGGAGGGCTGCCGCGGCGCCTACGCCATGATGAAGAAGGGCGTCGTGGACGACGTGGACTTCTTCCTGGCCATGCACATCGGAGGCGGGGTGCCGACGGGGACCTTCGGGCTGAACTCGCTGGGCTACCTGGCCACGACGAAGCTTGACGCGCGCTTCACGGGCGTGCCGGCCCACGCCGCGGGAGCCCCGCACATGGGGCGCAACGCGCTCCTGGCCGCGGCTGCGGCCGCGCTGGGGCTGCACTCCATCGCGCCGCATCGGGATGGGGCCATGCGCCTGAACGTGGGCGTGCTCCAGGCCGGAACGGGTCGGAACGTCGTCCCCGCCGAGGCCCTGATGAAGGTGGAGACCCGGGGTGAAACTCAGGAGGTGGCGGACTACGTTTACGGGCGTGCGGAGGAGGTCCTGAAGGGCGCGGCGGAGATGTATGGCGTGCGGGTGGAGCTGAGCAAGGCGGGCGAGGGGACCACCGCCAGGGGCGACGAGGAGCTGGTCCGGCGCGTCGGCGCTGCGCTGCGGGCTTCGGGGATATTCCGCAGCGTACTGGATACCGTGCGGGCCGGCGGCAGCGAGGACGCCACGTGGTTCATGCGTCGCGTGCAGGAGAGGGGCGGCGAGGCCGCCTACATGGCGCTGGGCGCGGACATCGCCGCGCCGCACCACAACGGGCGCTTCGACGTGGACGAGCGGGGCATGATCCTCGGCGCGCGGGCCATGGCCGCCATCGCGGAGTCGCTGCTGAGCCAGTGACCCTGGGACCGGGAGCGAACGGCGGGATGAGCGGGATGACGCGCTGGGGCCTGTTTCTGGCGGGACTGTTCGCCGGGGCGACGGGGGGGCTCTTCTATCTGGACCACGTGGTGGCGGGCGCCCTGTGCCTTGCTGCGGCGTCGGGAGCCCTCTGGTTCGCCCTCAGGCGGCGGGAGGCGGAGGAGCCGCAGGAGCGCGGCATGGTGAGCGATGCGGACCTCTCGGAGCTGGCGCTGTTCGTGGCGGAGCTGGCCGTCAGCGGCCTGAAGGGGGTGGGGCGCACCATACCGCCCTCGACGAAGGAGATCGAACAGCTGGAGGGGCGACTGAACGTCCTGCTGGACCACATGGGGGTGTCCGACGCCAGCCGGGCGGACCTGCGGAGCGAGTTCGAGCGGATCAAGGGGCGCACCCGGCGCAACGAGGGGGGCATCGCCCTGATCCGCAGCCGGCGGCTTTAAGCCGCGGTTGACATAAATATAAACGGCAAAAAGTATGGAGGAACCGGATGAATAAGGGGCAGAAGTTCTCCGCGGGGTATTTCCTGGCGGCGCTTGTCCTGGCGTGGCTCTTTGCGGACCTCGTCTACAAGCCCTACATGGAAAGCCGGACGGAGGTGCCGTACAGCACGTTTCTGGCGGACCTCGAGAACGGGGCCGTCGACGAGGTCAATCTGGCGGCGGAGCGCATCGTGTACAGGCTGAAGGCCGTCAGTTCCGACCTCAGCGACCGGCCCGTCGTGGGCGGGATCATCCTCGACCGCAGCCCCGCCCCGGTCGTTCGGAACGTCGTGCGCGTCCTCGACCCGCTCCTGGTGGAGAAGCTCGCCAGCGCGGACGTCACCTTCGGCGGCGTGGCGCAGCAGAGCGCCATCCTGGACACGGTCCTCGGCGTGCTCCTGCCCTTCCTGCCCCTGCTCCTGCTCTGGTACTTCATCTTCAAGCGGATGAGCGGCGGCAGCGGCAGCGTGCTCTCCTTCGGCCGCAGCAAGGCCCAGGAGCTTCAGGGCGAGATGACGGGAGTCCACTTCAAGGACCTGGGCGGCGTGGGGGAGGCGGAGGTGGAGCTTCGGGAGATCATCGACTTCCTGAAGGAGCCTGAGCGGTACAACCGGTTCGGCGCGAAGCTGCCGAAGGGTGTCCTCCTGGTGGGGCCGCCCGGCACGGGCAAGACGATGCTGGCCAAGGCCACGGCGGGCGAGGCGGGCGTGCCCTTCTTCTTCATCACAGGGTCCAGCTTCGTGGAGATGTTTGTCGGCGTCGGCGCCGCGCGGGTGCGCGACATGTTCGAGCAGGCCAAGAAGAAGGCGCCCTGCATCATCTTCATCGACGAGATCGACGCCATCGGGCAGTCCCGCGCGCTCTCCATGACGGGCAACAGCGAACAGGAGAACACCCTGAACCAGCTCCTGGCGGAGATGGATGGCTTCACGCCCAACACGGGCGTCGTCATCATGGCGGCGACGAACCGGCCGGAGATACTGGACCAGGCGCTGCTGCGCCCGGGGCGCTTCGACCGCCAGATCCAGGTAGTGCTCCCGACGGAGGAGGGGCGGCGGGATATCCTTCAGATTCACACGCGGGAGGTCCCGTTGGACGACAACGTGGACCTCAAGGCGCTGGCGAAGGTGACCCCCGGCTTTTCGGGCGCGGACCTGGCGAACATCGCCAACGAGGCGGCGCTCATGGCGGTGCGCCGCAAGGCGGAGAAGGTGTCCGCTCAGGACTTCGACCTGGCCGTCGAGCGCGTGGTGGCGGGCCTGCAGCGCAGGACCCCTTTGACGCCCGCGGTGCGGCGGCGGGTGGCCTACCACGAGACGGGCCACGCCCTGGCGGCCTGTTTCCTGCCCGGCACGGACCCGGTACATCGCGTCAGCATCATCCCGACGGCCCGGGGCGCCCTGGGCTACACCATGCAGATGCCGACGGAGGACCAGTACATCGTGGGGGAGGCGGAGCTGCAGTCGCGCCTGGCGGTGCTGCTGGGCGGCCGGGCGGCGGAGCTTTTGATCTTCCAGGAGCCCTCCACGGGGGCCTCCAACGACCTGGAGCGCGCCACGGAGACGGCGCGGCGCATGGTGACGGAGTTCGGCATGTCGAGCCGTCTGGGGCCGGTGCGCTACGCCGGGCGTGCCATGACCTACCTGCACAGTGAGGCCGAGAGCCGCACGGACCTGGGCAGCAGCACCTTCGAGGCGATCGACGAGGAGATCCGCCGCCTGGTGAGCAAGGCGCAGGAGACGGCGGTGGAGCTCCTGAAGGCCCACGAGGCGACGCTGCACGAGGCGGCGCGCGTGCTTCAGGAGAAGGAGGCCATCACGGGCGACGAGATACGGGAGATCATCCGGCGCGTGGAGGGATCCGTCCCGGCAGAGGAGAAGTCCGCGGACGCTTCACTCGGAGGACGGTAAGGCCTGACGGGGGATTGCCGTTCGTCAAGGCGCGAGACGGGAGGAGGGGACGGATAGCCCCTTCCTCCCGTCGATTTTTCCTCTGTGCGGACCGTGGTGCCGCGGGGATCAGGTGAGGCGGTAGATGGAATGGGCCGCGAAGGGCAGGATATCCCATATCGTCTCCGCCTGCCCTCCTGGGTAGTCCCGCAGCCCTTCGAGGCTGACGCTCCACAGCTCCAGGGGCGCCGCAGGCCCCGGAAGGGCCTCGGCGATCGGGCCCAGCAGCTTCACGCAGCGCTCTGCGTCCCGCTCCTCCGTAAAGGCAAAGAGGAGCCAGTTGACGCCGTCCTGATCCATCGCGTCCAGGTCCACGTAGCCCGGAAGGTAGAGCCTCCTGAGCATCGTCAGAAACATCTGGAACTCCCCGACCTTTTCCAGGTATTCGGGCAGGCTCTCTGGCGCGGGGGGAGGCATGAAGGCAAAGAGGAAATGGTCGGCGTTGAACAGGCCGCAGGGGTCCGCGGGGAGGGGCGGGAACTTCGCGTAGTCCTGAAAGTCGTATCGGCTCTTGTACAGCAGGTCGAACTCCGCGTCCCGCAGACCGGGGGCGTTCGCCGCGAGCCACGCGCGGACCTCCTCCGCGCCCGGCATGGGACGGGTTCGCGCGGCCACCCCCGTCTCCGGGAAGTCCTCGGCCATCCTCCTGAAGACGGGCGCGTCCGGGTAGCGCCAGCCCGGAGCGGCCCCGTCCATGACGAAGAGGTCCTCACCCCTGACGTTGGGCAGCGCGAACCGGAACGGGGCGACGTACTCCTTCACCCCCCATCGCTGGAGGTGCCGCTTGTCCAGGAGCAGCATCAGCTCCCCCCATCGGGCGGCCCGCTTCCTGTCCGGGGCCTCCCCCGGCCTGGAGGGCAGGCAGGCCTCACCCGCGAGCTTCAAAAACGCCTCCCTCCCCGTTGGCGACAGGCTGTAGGCGCCCTCTCCGAACTCCAGCAGCCCCTCGCGCGTCAGGTCGTCGGCCGCCGTCCGGTCCAGCTCCGCCAGCGCCAGCATCGCGGGCGTCCAGCAGGGATACCGTTCGTCAAAGGACAGCAGCAGTCCTTCCATGCTTTGTTCCATCACACGTCGCCTCCCCGATCGGTTTTCTCAGGCTCCCGTTCCGTCGTACTGCGCGATAGAATCCATCGTCTCGTTTTCGAGAGCGCTCACGGACCGTTCAAAGGCTGCCAGCTGCCCCCACTCGGCCCGGCCGGCGCTTCAGATCGAAACGTTACCGTATTCCGCAGGAACGTCCTCCGGGGGCTGCGGCAGCGACGCGCGAGCGATCAACACCTCCGCGGCGGAAACGCTTCAACTCCTCGTCGATTGTCGCCGGGATGTCCGAGAAGTCTATGTCCTCATCCCGAACCGTGCGCAAAGCCGCGATGGCTTCCTTCCGGCTGCGTGGATAGTCACTTGGATAATTGTCGCTCATACGCCTCTCTCTTTCCGCCTTCTCATCGTCCCACGTAAAAAACAAGCTACCCAAAGCATAAAGGGAAACGTGCGGCGTCCTCAACGGCTTCACCAGTATTTCCTTAACGGGCGTGGGGCCGGCGTTCTCCAAGCTGGAAGACGGCCAGACCGGCGACGACGGCCGCTATCCCCGCCCACTGCAGGGGGGCCACCCGCTCCTCGTGAAACAGCATCCCGCTCAGCAATCCCGTGACGGGCACGAGGAGCGAGAAGGGCGCGACCCTTCCGGCGGAGTACGCGGCGATCATCTGGTTCCAGGCGGAGTATGCGAAGAGCGTGGACAGGACGACGAGGTAGAGGACGGAGAGGACGGCGGCGGCGTCGATCTGCGCCAGCGACTGCAGGATGGCAGACGGCCCGTCGCCGACGAGGGAGAGGCCGAGCATGGGGAGGGGGACGAAGATCGAGGACCAGACGATCATCTCCATCATGTCGAGGCTCCTTCCGCTCCGAAGGCTCTCCTCGGACGCCCTCTTGACGATGAGGTTGGAAGAGCTCCAGCAGAACGCGGCCAGGAGGTTCATCAGAAAGGCCGCCGTCGGGACCGCTGCCGCCCCGAAGGGGCCGCCGATCAGTCCCAGGCCGACGGCGGCCAGGCCGATGCCGGCGAGCTGAGCTCCTCCGATCCTCTCCCCCATGAACTGCGCCGACAGGATCAGGGTGAAGATGGCCTGGGACTGCATGACCACCGAGGCCAGCCCCGCGGGCATGCCGATCTTGAGCGAATAGAACATGAAGGAAAACTGTCCCACCCCGCTGAGCAGCGCGTAGGCCGCCATCGTCCGCCAGGAGACGGCGGGCTTCTTCACGAAGAAGATCAGAGGGAGGACGATGAACAGGTACCTCAAAAAGACCAGGAAGAGGGGCGGCACCGACCTCAGCCCGGTCTTGACGACCGCGAAGTTGACGCCCCAGACGACGGCCACCGCCAGGAGCAGCAGGACGTCGCGTCTAGCCATCTTGCCCTCCGCTGACGGGGCGGCCCCGCAGTCGATATGAACTTCCTTCATCCGTTGCCTCCAGATTTGACGGTTGGCCGCGCCCGGCGTGGTCAGTTGATCTCCTCGATGTGGGAGATGTACTCGAGCGACCTCAGGGCCTCGATGATCTCGCTGTGCTTTTTGTACTTCTTCAGCTCGGCGCTGTTGATGGTGAGGGAGACGGTGTAGACGCTCAGGCCCGAGTTCAGGTACGCGGGGTTGGATTCTATGTCCTCAATCCGAATCCCCAGGCGCCGGACCGTCGTGACGAAGTACTGCAGGTTGCCCTTGCTCTTCAGCTCCAGGTGGATCTCGAAGTGGTTCGACTTGTCCTTCATGTACGTTTCGATGGGCGGGAACAGGGCCAGGGAGGAAAACAGGGCCAGAAACGAGATCAGGGCCACCGTGTAGAGCCCGGCGCCCAGCGCCATCCCGACCAGCCCGCAGGACCAGAGGGCCGCCGCCGTGGTCAGGCCCTTGATCTGGCTCCTCGAGCTGAACAGGATGGCGTTGACGCTGATCATCGCGGCGCCGACGACGGCCGCCGCCGAGATGAAGGGGAACCGCTCCGGGGCGGATTGGCAGAGGTACAGGTCCGTCAGCATGGCCGTCGTGGAGGTCAGGGAGACGAGGATGAAGGTGCGCAGTCCTGCGGAATGCCGCTTGCTGGACCGTTCGCAGCCGATGATCGCCGCCAGGACGACCGACATCAGGATCCTCAGCATGACGGAGCGGACGTTGAGCTCCGCCGTCCACCCTCCAAGGATTGACGCGGTCAGGCCGTTGATTTGCGCGTTCATGATGTCCTAAAACCTCCTCGTGCGCGAGTGGTGGATGTTCGCGTAGCGGCGGCCCGCCTCCATCGCCGCATACTGCTTCTCCGACGCCTCCAGAAAGGCCTCCTCTTCCTCCGAGAGGAGCGTCTTTGGGGGCGGGAGGTCCTTCTGTATCTTCTGTATCCTCTCGATCAGCAGCTCTATGGAGGACTTCTGGCCCTCGCCCTGCGAAAGGTCCTCCTCCGGAACGATGTCCTCGATCCGCGTCTGGTAGGACCCCGACAGGTACAGCGAGAGCTTGGCGCAGGCCGGACCGATCAACTCGTAGAGGACGCTGGAGGCCAAAATAATGGTCTGTAGTGCACTCCCCGTCTCCCCTCCGAGCGTCCTGGCGCCGAGGGCCGCGAGGCCGATGGCGACGCCCGCCTGTGGGATCAGGGCCAGGCCGAGGTGGTTCCGGACGTTTTTCGGCTTGCGCACGAGAAAGCAGCCCCAGAAGGCGCCGGCGTACTTCCCCAGGATCCGGACGAGGAAGTAGATGACCCCGACGAGGAGGAGCGGCACGCTACCAACGGCGGCCGAAGTGCGGAAGAGCGCGCCCAACTGGAACGACACCCCTGATCGGACGAAGAACAGGAGGAGGATCGGAGGGCTGAAGTAGTTCAGTTGCTTGAACAGCTTGTCGTCCTCGGTGAGGTTGATGTAGACCGTGCCCATCGACATACAGCCCAGGAGCGGAGAGACGTCGAACAGCGTGCAGATGCCGCAGAACGAGGACAAAAGGGCGATGGAGATGATCAGCCGATTGTCGGTGGAGCGCCTTTGGAACAGCATCCACTTCATCACGAGGCCGAAGAAGCAGCCGAGGCCCAGAACTCCCGCGTTGACGACGATCGGAAGGAGGACGTTCCGGAGGCTGAACCCGCCCCTGCCGGAGATCGACGCCAGGGCGACGGAGATGGCGATGCTGTATTCGACCAATCCGACGACGTCATCCAGCGCCACGACCTGCAGGAGCGTGTTGACGAAGTCCCCCTTTGCGCCCGTCTGCCGGATCGTCATCATGGTCGAGGCGGGGGCGGTCGCCGAGGCGAGGGCGGCCAGGACGATCGAGAAGGCGAAGTTGAGGCGGAGGACGAACCAGGCGGCGACGAAGACGAAGACCGAGGTCAGGAACGCCTCCAGGATCGTGATGACGACCACCTTCAGCCCGTTCTTCTTCAGCACGGACACCTTGAAGAACTCGCCCGTGCTGAACGCGATGAAGGCGAGCGCGATGTCCGGCAGGAAGTCCATGCCCTCGATGATCCGAGGGGGGACGAGGTGCAGGCAGTAGGGCCCGATCAGGATGCCGGAGACGATGTAGGCGGTCACGTCGGGCAGCCTCAGGCGCTTCGTCAGGCGCGTCGCGATGAATCCGGAGAACAGCATGAGCGCTACGGACATGATGACGGCGGCGGCTGAGGACGTATTCTGAAAGGCAGAGAGATAATCCGGCAACGTTGCCCCTCCATTTCGAGGTCCCGCAGTGACGGTTTACAACGTTAATTATAACCCAACCGCAGGGCGGCAGGAAGGGAGGGGCCTCCCAAATCCGCAGGGAGGGGTAGGGTAAACAGAACTATCCAGCAGGGGAGATTTTTTCAAAAAATTGGCCCTGCTGGCCCTCCTCTGTCTTCAAAATCGAGAGCTTTGTTCGTGCCCCTTGCCTTTGGCCCGATAGTCTGGGGAATCAGGGCTCCTGGAGCGGCAGCGCGCTGCGCCCATTCTGCCGATACCGGATCGGGGAGACGCCGTAGCGCCTCTTGAAGGCGCTGCCGAAGTTTCCGCTGTTGGAATAGCCGACGTCGGAGGCAATTTCAAAAACGGATTTGTCCGTCTCTAGCAGCAGCGTCGCGGCCTGGCTCAAACACAGGTTCCTGTGATGGGCATAAATCGGCTCGCCAAAGATATTTTTGAAGCCCTTCTTCATCGTGGTGGAGTTGACGGACAGCTCATGGGCGAGTTCGGAGATCGACGGTGGGTTGTCTATGCGCTCCATCAGAATCCCTGGAATCATTCTGATCCGCTCCAGCTCGAAGGCGTCCCCGCCATTCCCCTCGTTTTCCTCAGACGGCAATCCCCTGGCGATTATCCGCGACAGTATCTCCATCAGCTTGCCCTCGAGGAACAAGCGCTTGACCCGAGTTGGATAGTCATAATGCAGCATCTGCAGAAAAGAACCGGCCATGGCCTGTGGCGCACGCAGCAAACGAGGCTCGCTTCCGTATCCGCTGCCAGCCCTGAGCGCTTCCGCCCACAATGCACCGCCATCCTCTCCGAGGAGGTCCGATAATATCTTCCCGGGACCGCCAAAGGCGATGGTTCTGCTCGGCCTTCCGCCGCGAAAGGTCATGCTGCCCCTGCAGCCCGACGGCGGCAGGAGAAAGAGGTCCCCGGGCGAAACCATTCTGCCGCTGCTCTCGTCCAGGAGGTAAGAGCCGTCTGCGAGGTAGTCCATCCCCAGGACGCCACCGCCGAAATCGTAGGGTATGACGATGTCCGCCCTAGGCGAGATATTGAGAACGTTCAGGCTCACACCATGGAACAGGCTGTGGGTTTCCAGAAGGATTTCCGCAAATGGAGCTGATAGACAAACCAGCCCACCCTCCGGGTCGTCCGCCTTTGGAGCCTTCACGGGCCTCCCCGTCTCATGGATTGCCTCAAAAAACTCTATGTGATCCCTGAAGGTGACGCTGCAAGACCGTTCAATCATTATGGGCTTCCTCATTCAGGCTTCCATTCTCGACAAGGCATCGCACCTTTTGTTAGTCCTGACAAACTAAAGTATTATAGCATTTCGAGAAAAAATTTCCTCTCCCATGACGAAAATTTCCTCCCGCATAAGCGTTCGTCTGTTTGTTATGCCATACTGCGCTATAAGCCCTGTAACGGGCAGAGAGGCCAAATTATCCATAGGAGGTGCTTCAATATGAAAAGCCTTAGAACGAGAAACCTGAGAAGCCGGCGCGGGGCGTTGAATATCGTCGTGCTCTTCCTTCTGGGTATCGTGCTGCTGGCGAACGGAGGCTGCGGGGGGAGCGGAAGGAGCGAAAATGCGGCCTCGCCCTTTGCGGGAGGGCAGGGGACGCAGGAAGACCCCTACCGGATCGCGACGGCGGAACAACTCACAAAGATCAGGGATTACCGGGACAAATCCTTCATCCTGATCTCGGACATCGACCTGTCGTCGTACGGCAACTGGGACCCGATCGGCACGTTCAACAGGGAGATCGACGACCCCGAAAAAAGTGAGGTCGCCAAGTCCTCGCTCGCCTTCGTGGGCCGGTTTGACGGCAACGGGCACACGATCTCGAATCTGACCGTCAACCGCCCCGAGACCGTAGGCGTCGGGCTGTTCGGCTTCGTCGTGGGCAATGCCGCTTCCCAGTCCATCCGGAACCTGACCGTCAGCAATGCGGACGTCAAAGGCGCTTGCATGGTTGGGGGCGTCGTCGGGGTGATCAACGGCGGGATAACCGGCATCAAGCTGACCGGCGGGAACAGGGTGGAAGGCTACGCGGTCGGCGCCGTTGGCGGCATAGCGGGAATGGGGTACGGCGCCATCGAAAACTGCACCGCCAACGCGAGCGTAACCTCCAACGGGAAGGGCATGCAGGGGCTCGGCCTCATCTGTGGGGGCGGCAAGTGGCTGACCGTCCGCGCCTGCACGGCAGAGGGGAACGTCACGGCAAAGGGATTCGGGGCTTTCTCGGTAGGAGGGCTGGTCGGCTGCATCCAGGAGTCGCCGATCATGGAGAACTGCGCCGTAAAGGCGACCATTGATGCCTCGGACGAAAAGAGCTTCATGGTCGGCGGGTTGACGGGCCACGCCGGCAACTACGACAAGAGCAACCCCACCCTGATCCGAAACTGCTCTGCCGACGTCGACATCACGGTTTCGGCTTCGTCGAAGCGGGTCGGCGGGCTGGTCGGTGGGAACCTCTTCGTGTCGGCATTCCTGGAGGAGCACCCGACCCCTTCAATCTATCGCATCACCGGCTGCGCCACGTCCGGCTCCATCAAGGGAAACGCGAGCCAGGTCGGAAGCATCGCCGGATACGGCTACGACTGCTCCGTCACGGACTGCACGAGCACTCTCGTCTGGAGCGGCGGGGCAATCAAACCGGTTGGCCTGATGCAGAGTGCGGGCGAAACGCCCGACCCCATTGGCCTGGATTATTACGCGGGCGAATGAATGACCGCAAAATAAAAAAGTGGGACCATACGGGTCCGTCTGAACCGGGAGGCCAGCCGCTCTGCGGCCGGCCTCTGCAATGGAGCCGTTTTATGAGGGCACTCACTCCGAGAAGATCGCGATCACCCTCTCCACCCCTGCGCCGGGCCGTCAGGCCCGCCCTACAGGCCCCAGGGGGCGCCCTGCCGCTCCGGCAGCGTCCAGACCTTGCGGTGCAGCTCCCGCATCGAGTCCGGGCTGTTCAGCAGCGCCATCTTCTCCTTTTGGGACAGGGCCTCTCCCGACAGGGCCCGATCGACCAGCGCGGGGTTCAGCGCCCCCCTCAGACGGCGGTTCATGGCGAGGTGAAGGGCGTTCGTGTGGGGGTCCGCCACGGCGCGGCGGAAGCCTTCCTCCTGGGAAATGCCCAGGGGCGAGTAGCGGCGGCGTTCCGCCAGCGCCTCCGCCTTGTCCGTCAACTCGCGAGGCGCGTGGAGCTCCTCCGGGATGGCGAACAGCCCCAGGCGGGCGGCAGCCCGCCCCAGGGACGCCCGGCTGGTGAACACGGACAGCGGCACGGAGAGCGCAAGCGGAAGGACCACGGGCAGGAGCCAGAGGAAGAAGGACGGGGTCACCCGATGGAGCAGCCAGCCCCAGGTCAGGCCGATGAGGACCGCCCACCAGTGCGCCCGGACCGCCTCACCCCACGTCGTCCCGCGGTCGTCCCGCGACTGTCCTCCCCAGCCGGTCCCCCAGCCCAGCAGGGTCACGACGACGAATCGGCTGTGGCAGATCATGCGTATGGGTGCCAGCAGCATGGAGAGGATCGTCTCGCCTGCCACCCCCAGAAGCACCCGCAGCGCACCGCCGTAGCGCCGCGCGCTCCGCGCGATCAGCAGGGCATGGATCAGGCAGAGGAGCTTCGGCAGGAAGAGGAGGAGCGCTGTGCAGCTCAGGAGGGTCAGGGCCCACTCCGGGTACCAGACGTGCCACTGGGGGAACAGCATGTTGGGCTGCGGAAAGTAGTTTGGCTCCACCAGGACGTCCAGCAGCGCCTGGATGGAGCTTGCGATCAGGAAGATCAGCCACAGCAGGGCGGAGCCGTAGGACAGGATGCCGTTGAGGAAGAGGGCCCGGTGCGTGGGGAAGAAGCCGTAGGTGAAGATCAGGCGCAGGTGCTGAAGGTTCCCCTGGCACCAGCGCCGGTCGCGCTTCAGCTCGTCGATCAGCGTCGGGGGCGTTTCCTCGTAGCTGCCGTCAACTCCATAGGCCAGCCACACCTCGTAGCCCGCGCGGCGCATCAGGGCGGACTCGACGAAGTCGTGGCTCAGGATCTCCCCGCTGAGGGGCCCGCGGCCCGGCAGCTTCGGCAGCTCGCAGTAGCGCATGAAGGGCTCGACCCGGATGACGGCGTTGTGCCCCCAGTACTGTGCGTCGCCCAGCTGCCAGAAGTTCTGTCCGGCGGCAAAGACCGGACCGTACAGGCTGTTGGCGAACTGCTGCACCCGCGCGATCAGGGTTTCCCGGTTCACCCCCCTGGGGGGCGTCTGGAGGATTCCGATCCGCGGGTTCCGCTCCATGGCGTCCACCATGCGCACCCAGGTCGTCCCGGCCATGACGCTGTCCGCGTCCAGCACGATCATGTAGCGGTAGTTCCGCCCCCAGCGGCGGCAGAAGTTGGCGACGTTGCCGCTCTTTCGCTTCACGTTGGAGGGCCTGCGGCGGTAGAAGAGGTGCCCGTCCATCCCCAGGCGCTCCCGCAGCCCGTACCACGCCTCCTCCTCGCGCACCCAGACGTCGGGGTCCGTGGTGTCGCTGAGGATGAAGACGTCGAAGCGGCCCTCCTGTCCCGTGGCGGACAGGGAACGCCACATCGCCTCCACGCCCGCGCCGACGTTTTTCGGGTCCTCGTTGTAGATGGGGATGAGCACCGCCGTTCGGACGTCCTGTGGAAGGTCCGGCAGGGGGGCGTCGGGGTCGATGATTCGGTAGCCCTGGTATCGGAAGAGCAGCACGAAGAACCCGAAGAGCGCCGTCCAGAACCCCGTCGATATCCAGGCGAAGAGGACGCCGAACAGGGCGCACAGGAGCAGCTCCACCGGCGCGCCGCCCTGGTGGGGGAGCAGGGCGGACATGTAGTCTGCGGCCAGGACGGAGGGGACGACGATCAGCGACAGAAAGAGGCAGCGGCGCCAGAGCGCGGAGCGACGCCAGGCGGGCCGGGCGTTTGGGGCGGGCGTCATCGCGTCCGGCCCTCCTCAGACCGCCGGAGCCTCCTGATAAGGCCCCTCAGAGAGAATCCGCCGCGCGTCATGGAGATGCGGGCCGGAGGCATCGACCCCCGGTTGTAGGGCGGGACGGGCACCGGAAGGGCGTCCGCGTCGGGCAGGAGCCCCCGGTCGGCGCACAGCGCCCTCAGGGCCTCCATGGCGGTCTTCATGTCACAATCCTCGGCATGAGCGGGGAGCGTTTCGCTCGTCCCAGAGGGGCAGAGCTCGTCCATGGTTTTCAGCACCAGCTCCAGCCCCTCCCGCGGGGGGAGGCGAAGGGCCCGGACGTAGAGGAGCAGGCGGTCCCGCAGGACCTCCTCGGGGCGGGGGGCTTGAGGGTCGCAGCGAGTCGGGGTCATGGCCCTACCTCCCAAACACGTAGGTCCAGGTTTCGGTGAGGGGGTCCGGAAGGTTTTCCCCCTTCTTGAGGACCGCGGAGAGGCGCACCGCGGGCGGCAGGGCCGGAAAGACGGAGAAGCCTCCACCCGCGTCCACCTCCACCTGGAAGGAGAGCCGCCAGCCGCCGGTGCGGGAGTTCTTCTCCAGGTGCTTCTGCACCAGCTTGGCCCCTTCGACCTCCACGATGCTGGTGATCCCCGAATCCGGGGGCAGGTCGTTCAGCTCCCCGCCCTTGAAGTCCACGAGGAAGCGCACCCAGTTCTTGCGGTCGCCCATCGCCTGCCGCGTGGCCACCACGCGCCCCAGGGGGTGCAGGCGGTGCTCAAGCCCGCTCCAATAGAGCGTGCAGGCGCCCTTGAGCGGCTCGTCGGGGCTCTCGCGGTTGGGGAGCCAGAAGGCCACGACGTTGTCGTTGTACTCCGAGTCCGTGGGGATCTCGATCAGCTCGACCCGGCCGGGTCCCCAGTCCCCATCGGGCTCGACCCAGAGGGAAGGTCGTTTCTCGTACTCCGCCTCCAGGTCCTGATAGCGCTCGAAGCTCCGACCGCGCTGCAGCAGGCCGAAGCCCAGAAGCCGCTCCGCCGGGATGTCAGTGACGCCCAGCCGCTCTCCGTTGCGCAGGGCCCGCCACTGCCAGACGTCGTCGTCCCTGTGGACCAGCAGGCCGTCGGAGTCGTGGACCTCGGGCCGGTAGTCTCCGCGCCTTCCGTTCTCAGGGGCGCCGTAGAAGTACATGCTGGTGAGGGGGGCAACCCCTGCCTTTTCGATGCCCTTGCGGAAGAACACCTGAAACTCCTCGCGCATCGAGGTCTCCGGCCCCGGAGCGATGACGAAGCGGTAGGCTCCGGCGCAGCTGGGGCTGTCCAGCAGGGCGTAGACCGTCAGCACGGCGTCGCCGCTTGCGGGCTTCTGGACCCAGAACTCGCGGAACCATGGGAACTCCTCGCCGGAGGGGAGCGCCGTGTTCAGAGCCAGTCCACGCGCGGAGAGGCCGTACTTCGTGCCGCGGCCGACGGCTCGGAAGTAGCTGGCCCCCAGAAAGACGGTCACCTCGTCCTTGTACTTGGGGTCGTTGAGGGCGTAGTGGATGCGGAACCCGGCGAAGCCCACGTCGGTGGAGGCCACCTGGGCCTTCAGGTCGTCGTTGGGGTACTGAAAGAGCTCCGTGGAGAAGGGGACCGGGATGGCCTGCCCCTCCTCCACGACGTTGATGTTCACGTTGCGGTCGTAGTAGAAGCCTGAGTGAAAGAACTGAAGCTCGAAGGGCAGGTTCTCGAACCGCCACAGGGCGCGGTCGGGCTTGAAGCGGACGGAGCGCCACTGGTCGTAGCTCAGCGTGCGGAGGGACGCGGGCAGCGGCGCCGGAGGGACGTATTCCGCTTCAGCCGACTTGCGGGCCAGGGCGACCACGTCCTCGAAGCCGAAGGCCCTTCTGGCGTCGGCGGAGGCCGCCGGTCGGTCGGTCGAGGCCGGCCCCTGCGACGCCACGTCCCCGGAGCGCGGGAGCGCGTCCGCGGACGCCCCCCTGGGGGCAGCGGCGATCGGCGTCGAAAAAAGCATCCCCATAACGAGGAGAACGACGACGGAGAGGCTACGGCAGGCTATGGATTTCAAAACGGGCCAGGACAAATGCACCCATCTCCCTTCCTGGTCTTTTCGAACGCGACGGGGAAAGCGTCCTTTTCCGTTAACCTATTCAAGCACAAAGCGCTTCGTCGTCAAGCGTCTCCTCTGCAAGTCGGAGGAAAGGACGCGGGCGCCATGCCGCCAGACCCGGCCGCCTCCCCGCGCCGCGCTGGACAAGAGACGCGAGGACCGCAGCCCGAAAGATCGGGGCTGCGGTCCTCGCGTCATACCAATTTGCGTCTAAAGGGAAAGAAAGGCCCCCCTGCAAGGGGGGCTGCCCCGAAGGGGCTGGGGGGTGTTGAGCCTGAGAAACAACCCCTCCGGTTCGCTAACGCGAACCACCTCCCCTTTCAGGGGAGGCAATCCGTATTAAACGCGAATCGGTATCAATAGGCATCCATTGGTGTGTCTTCGGAGCACGTCCTCGATATCGGGCGACGTCCGGCCGCCGCGATCAGCTCTCCGCTTCCCGCTCCACGACCCGCGCCCCGTCGGTCAGGTCCGACGCGGGGTAGAGGATCACCCGCTCACCGGGCCGAAGCCCCTCCAGCACCTGGGCCTCGACGCCGTTGTCCCGCCCCGTCTCGACGGTCCGAAGCCTCGCGACGCCGTCCTCGACCACGAAGACGGCCTGCTTGCCGTCGTTGCGAAAGAGCGCGCCGGAGGGCACGGTGAGGGCGTCCCGGTCCTCCCACACGACGATCCTGGCCTCGACGCGGAACCCGTGTCCCAGCCTTCCGAGGGACTCCGTCAGGTCGGTGAACCGGACGACGACGTTCACCCGCTGTTCCTCGACCCCCAGGGCGGAGACCTTGGTGAACGCGAAGGGCTCGACCTTCTCGACGATGCCGTTCAGGGGCCTGTCCCCGCCCCAGCCCGACAGGACGACCCGGTCGCCCGACGTGACGCGGACGGCCTCCGAGGACAGGAGCTCGACGACGACCTCCAGCCCGCCCTCGACGTCCCCGACCTCCATCAGAGGGGTCCCGGCGGACAGGGGACCCTCGCTCTCCCGCATCACGCGCAGCACCCGGCCGTCGGCGGGAGCGCAGATGGGGATGACGTCCGCTGCGGTCGTTTGGGGCGCCGTTTCGCTGTCGCCGAAGCGGCGCAGCCGCGACAGGGCGCCCTTGCGCTCCGCCTCCCGAACGGCGATCGCCGCCTCGGCGTTGTGCAGGGCCGCTGCGGTGGTTCGGGCCTCCCTCTCGGCCTGGTCCAACTGGAGCTGGCTGGCGGCTCCGGAAGCCCTCAGGCTGCGCATCCGGCGCAGTTGCATTTGAGCCAGGTCCCGATCGGCGACGGCCCGTTCCCGGTCGGCCCGCGCGAGCTTCAGCGCCGCCTCCGCCGCGGCGAGGTCGGCGCGGCCCCGGTTCTCGTCCCGGGCGTCCAGGGGCGTGGGCACGGACGGCACCATCCTCGCCACGACGGTCTTCCCCGCGGCGACCGCGTCACCCGGCCGGACCTCCACCCGCAGCAGGCGACCGTTCACCGGCGTGGACACCGTGTAGGCGTCGCGGACCCGCGTCCGTCCCTCCTCATCCACCGTCAGGGTCATGGGCCGCCGGGCCACCTCCTCCATCTCAACCTCCAGGGGGAGGGGACGGAAGGCATAGGCCAGAGCGACGGCGATCAGGGCGACGGCGCCGAAGGTGAAGAACTTCCTTGAAATTTTTTTGTGCATCTTCTAACGGCTCCCTTGTCCGTTACTCCCTCGTCTTGATGATGGAGACGAGGTCCGCCTTGTCCATGATCCGCTTCACCAGCCACCCTGAGACGACGGCGGACCCCAGGACCACTGCGGCGCCGGTTCCGGCGCTCGCCGAGGTGAAGTTGGTCGGGATCTGGTAGAGGTCCATGCTGAAGGCCTCGGCAAACAGGAAAAAGGCCCCGTAGCCCAGAAGGGTTCCCCCCACCAGCGCCGCAAGGGTGACGACCGCCAGCTCGCCCAGCAGGACGAAGGCCGTTTCTCCCCTGGTGAACCCCATGACGCGCAAGCTCGCCAGGTCCCGGGCGCGCTCGGCGTAGGCGATGCTCGCGGCGTTGTAGACCACGCCGAAGGCGACCACGCCGGCGATCGCGAGGATGAGGTAGCGCATGGAGCCGGGCCCGCTGTCCATCTGCTGCCGAAACGCCGCGCGGGAGTCGCTTTTGACCCTTACGCCCGCTATGAAGGGCATCCGCTTGAGCGCCCGGTAGATGGAGGATGCCTTCGCCGCGTCGATCCGGAGCCAGGCCCCGGAGACGCGGTTCGGCTCCCGCAGCGCCCGGTTCAGGGAGTCCAGGTCCATGAAGGCCGGGGCGCCCATCACCGTTCCGGCCACGCCGACGACGGGGAGGGAGAGCCGTGGCCTCCGCCCCGTCCGCACCTCCACGTCCAGGACGTCGCCCGCCCGCACGCCCAGGGTGTTCGCGAGGGTGCGCCCCAGGACGACCCCGCCCGGCCGCAGGGGGATGGGGCGCAGATCGGCGTCGAGGGCGAGGTTGAGGCGCTGGGGCGAGATCAGGCCGTCGATCGTCCCGTGATGCTCGCGGAGCCCGTGGCGCAGGATGACGGGGACGCTGCGCGCCGGCTCCGCCTCGATCACGCCGGGCAGGCTGCGCAGCTCGTGGAGCGTCCGGTCCGAGGCGGCGTCGTTGAAGACGACGGCCACGTCGCTGCGGTCGAAGATGTCGAAGGTCAGGGATACCGTCGTGTCGAAACTTCCCAGGATGGCGATCATGCCCACGGACAGCGCCATGCCGAAGGCGATCCCCAGCGCCGCGCCGATCATGCGCCCCGGACGCCGGAGCAGGCGGCGCAGCACCATGCGACAGGGCTGGTCCAGGCGTGCGTCGAGGCGTCGGGTCAGCCCCCCGGTTCGGCTGTAGTCCGGCGGGGCGGGCGGGCGCATCGCGGAGGCCGGGGTCAGCGCAAAGACGCGGCGCAGGACGAAGCAGCCCCCGGCCGAGGCCGAGGCGATGCTCACCAGAAAACCCATGAGGAACGGCCTGGGGTCGGGGCGGAAGGTCAGGGACGGGAACTTGAAGTGGATCAGGTAGACACGGGCCAGAGCCCGTCCCGCCAGCACGCCCAGGACGCACCCGGCCGCGGCGCCCAGCACGGCGATGGCGATGACCATCTTGAAGTAGTGGAGTCCCACCGCCAGGTCGGAGTAACCGAAGGCCTTGATCAGCCCGATCTGCTCGCGCTCGGAGTGGACCATGCGCGAGACGACGAGGGTGAGCAGAAACGCCGCCACGATGAGGAAGAGGGGCGGTATCATGACGCTCATGGAGCGGAGCTGGTCGAGCTCGTCGCCGACGAACCGGTTGGAATGCTGATTCTCCCGACCATAGGATCCGGTCCCCCCGTAGGGGTCGAGAATGCGGTCCACGGCGTCGAGGATCTCCGCGAGGCGGGCGCTGCGGTCCAGGGTCAGGATGGCCTCGTTGAAGGCCCCCTCCATCCCGTAGGCGGCGGCGATGGCCCGGCGTCCCATCCAGAGGACGCCGTACTGGGCGTCGTTCGAGACGACCTCGCCGGGCGCCGTGATGTAGATGAACTCCGGCGACTGCGCCAGCCCCACGATGCGCAGGCTCCGGCGCGAGCCGTTCATCGTAACGGTGAGCCGGTCCCCCGGCCTCAGCCCGCGGGCCGAGGCGAAGCTCCGGAGCAGGAGGACCTCGTCGGCGTTCCCGGGGTCGGGCAGGCGTCCGGCGACGAGGCGGACGCCGTTCAGGTTGGCGCCCTCCGCGTCCGGGAGGGAGAGGGCCCGGCCCCGAATCGGAAGCTCCAGTCCCGGCAGGTCGATCAGGGCCTCCCCGACGACGCGCCCCTCGGCCGCCGAGACGCCGGGAAGCTTGGCGAGGGTGTCGAGCAGGAAGCGCGGCGCGCGCCTGGCCGGCGCGAACACGTCGGCGAACCGACAGCTCTCGTAGTAGGACCGGCGGGTCTCCTGGATGGAGACGAACAGGCCCGACATCATGACCAGTATCATGACCCCCATGGCCACGACCGCACCGATGGCGGCGACCTGCCCCTTCATCCTCCAGAGGTCCCGAAGGAGCTTTCGGTCCAGCGCCCGCATCGGGATCACCATTCGATGGCCTCCGGATCGCTTCGCTCCGCGTTCTCGTCGATCGAACGGATCGCCCCGTCCGCGAAGCGGATCACCCGGTCCGCCATGCCGGCGGTGGCCGCGGCGTGGGTCACGATCAGCACGGTGGTCCCCAGCTCATCGTTGACGTTCGAGAGCACCTTCAGCACGGCCCGCCCGGTGCTGCTGTCGAGGGCCCCCGTGGGCTCGTCGCAGAAGAGCACCGTCGGCCGCTTGGCCACCGCGCGGGCGATGGCGACGCGCTGCTGCTCCCCGCCGGAGAGCTGCGAGGGGAAGTGGTCCACGCGCCCTCCCAGCCCCACCAGCGCGAGGGCCTCGTCCGGGGCCATCGGGTTCGTGGCGATCTCGGTCACCAGCTCCACGTTCTCCCGCGCGGTGAGGCTCGGCATGAGGTTGTAGAACTGAAAGACGAACCCCACGTGGTCGCGCCGGTAGCGGGTGAGCTGAGGCTCCGTCATGGCGCCGAGGTCCGCGCCGCGAAAGCGAACCGCGCCCGACGTCGGGCGGTCCAGGCCGCCGACGACGTTCAACAGGGTGGTCTTGCCGCTTCCGGAGGGCCCCAGCAGGACGACCAGCTCCCCCTCGCGGATCGTCAGGTCGATCCCCCGCAGGGCGTGGACGGCCGCCGTCCCCTCTCCGTAGACCTTCGTCAGCCCCTCGATCTCAAACACGGCGGCTCCGCTTCTATCTCCGGCCAAGAGCCTCGCCTCCTCAAGCAAAAGCCCGGTGGTTCTGGAAGTTTAACGGTTAATCAATGACGTTAACTGCGACGGCCTTTCATTATAGCACACGAAAGCGCGCGAAAAGCGCTGCCGATCGGGCCTCCGAAGGGGAGGGCGGCGGGTCGACGGTTCGGAAGCCGGGTTGTCGGACCATTTTTATGACGAAAATACATAGTTTACATGACGGACCGTGCTTGACCTTTCAACGCCCCTGCATGTACAATATGTACATAGTCTGTAGTGCTTTAGCCTGACTTTTTTGTTCCTGTATTATCTTCTGTCACTTTCTTGCGGGCAGTGCCTCGCAGCCCTGCCCAAAGACTTTGAGGAGGGATTCGCTTGCTTAAGAAGACACCTTTGAACGCGGTGCACCATGAGCTGGAGGGCCAGCTGACGGACTTCGGCGGCTGGGAGATGCCCCTGTGGTACAAGGCGGGGGCGGTGAAGGAGCACCTCTTCGTCCTGGAGAAGAGCGGGATTTTCGACATCTGCCACATGTGCGTGGTGCGCGTCACGGGGAAGGACGCCTTTGAGCTTCTGCAGCGGTGCCTCACCCGCAACCTCGAGAAGATGGCGAAGGGCGCCTGCGGCTACACCATGATCCTGAACGAGCAGGGGCACGTGGTGGACGACTGCATCGCCTACCACGTGGACGGGAACCGCACGGATTACGTGCTGGTGGTCAACTCCAACCGCGACGTCATCGTGGCGGATCACCTGAACAAGCACAAGGGCTCCCTCGACGTCACCATCAAGAACGAGGCCGGGCACTTCGGCAAGATCGACCTCCAGGGGCCGAAGTCTGCGGATATCCTGCGCAAGGCCATGGAGAAGCCGGACCTCCTGAACGGCATGAAGTACTTCCACTTCCTGGGCGATTACGACCCCGCGAAGAACCACGACGTCCATCTGAAGGGCGGCATCCCGGTCCTGATCTCCCGCACGGGCTACACGGGAGAGCTGGGCTTCGAGATCCTCTGCCCCAACGACAAGACCCTCGATGTGTGGAACCTCCTGGTGAAGTCGGGCGGCGACGACATCCTGCCCTGCGGCCTGGCCGCCCGCGACTCGCTGCGCATGGGGGCCATGCTGCCCCTGTCCCAGCAGGACATCGGGCCGTGGCCCTTCGTCAACACCCCCTGGGACTTCGCCCTGCCCCGCGACAAGGAGGGCAAGCTGACGAAGTCCTTCATCGGCTCGGATATCTACAAGAACCCGCCTGAGAGCTACACCCTGGCCTACTGCGGCTTCGACCCGCGCAAGGTCGATGCCCACAGCGGCGCGAAGGTCCTGCTGGACGGCAAGGAGATCGGCGTCGTCACGACCTGCTGCCTCGAGGTGGCCTGCAGCCGCGTGGACGGCAAGATCGTCGGCACGGCCAGCCCGGACAAGCCCGCGGACTTCAAGCCGAGGGGGCTGGTGGCCGGCTACGTCAGGGTGGACCGCAAGCTGGAGCCGGGGACGAAGGTCACCCTGAAGGACGCCCGCCGTTCCATCGAGGTGGAGATCGTCACGGACATCCGTCCGGGCCGCACGGCCCGCGTGGCCATCTGACGCCCTGCCGGCGTTCGAGGCCCGCGTCTTACCGTTTTTCGTTTGTCGTAACTCATCATCAAAAAATATAGGGAGGACACTTGCAAATGAAAGAATTCAACGAGCTGATCTTCAAGGACGACGCGCGCTACACCCAGACGCACGAGTGGGCGAAGAAGGAGGGGAACACCGTCCGGGTTGGGGTGGACGACTTCTCCCAGTCCGCGCTGGGCGACATCGTCTACGCGGAGCTGCCCGAGGTCGGGGCGGAGGTCCACGCCGGCGCGGCGTTCGGCTCTCTGGAGTCCACCAAGGCGGTCAGCGACCTGAACGCTCCCGTCTCCGGCAAGGTGGTCAAGGTCAACGAGGCCCTTGCGGACTCCCCGGACCTGGTGAACAAGGACCCCTTCGGCGAGGGGTGGATGATCGAGATCGAGCCCTCCAACCCGGCGGAGTTCGACAAGCTCATGGCGGTTGATGCCTACAAGGAGTACGCCAAGGGCGAGCACGCCAAGCACTAGGGGAGGCGAGAACCCATGAGGTATCTATCCCAGACGCCGGAGGACACGAAGGAGATGCTTGACGCCATTGGCGTCAAGAGCGTTGAAGACCTCTTCGACTCCATTCCGGCGAACGTGCGGCGCGACGCGCCCATCGACATCGAGCCCAAGAGCGAGTGGGCCCTGTCGAAGGAGATTCGCGCTCTTGCGGCGCAGAACTTCAGCGGCACGGCCTTCCTTGGCGCGGGCTGCTACCCCCACGACATCCCGGCCCACATCCCCTACCTGGCGATGAGGTCCGAGTTCCTGACGTCCTACACGCCCTATCAGCCGGAGGTCAGCCAGGGGACGCTGCAGGCGATCTTCGAGTTCCAGACCATGACGGCGAACCTGCTGGGCACGGAGGTGGCCAACGCCTCCATGTACGACGGCGCGAACTCCGTCGCGGAGGGGGCCCTGATGGCCATCCGCGTCAAGAAGAAGCACAAGGTGGCCTACTCCCGCCTGCTGCACCCCCACTACGTGGAGGAGATGAAGACGTACTTCCGCCCGGCGGGCTTTGAGGCGGTGGAGCTCCCCGTGCTGCCGGACGGGCGCACGGACCTGAGCAAGGTCCCGGACGACGTCTCCGCCGTCGTCGTCCAGTCGCCGAACTTCGCGGGCGTCGTCGAGGACCTGGAGGCGGCGGCCAAGGCGGCCCACGACAAGGGCGCGCTGCTCATGGCGGCCTTCACCGAGGCCATGGCCTGGGGGCTTCTGAAGAACCCCGGCAGCTGCGGCGCGGACATCGTGGCCGGCGAGGGCAGCAGCTTTGGGCTGGCGCTCAACGCGGGCGGCCCCGCCCTGGGGCTTTTGGCCTGCTCCATGAAGAACGTCCGCACCATGCCGGGCCGTCTCGTGGGACAGACCGTGGACCGCAACGGAAATCGCTGCTTCGTCCTGACGCTCTCCGCGCGCGAGCAGCACATCCGCCGCGAGAAGGCCACGTCGAACATCTGCACGAACTCCGGTCACTGCGCGCTGACGGCCGCCATGTACATGGCCTCCGCCGGGCGCGGGGGGCTGCACGCCATCGCGAAGCTGAACCACGACAAGGCCGCTTACCTGAAGGGCGGGCTGGAGAAGGCGGGCTTCAAGCCGCTCTTCAACGCGCCGTTCTTCAACGAGTTCGCCATGAAGGCCCCCGCGGGCTTTGAGAAGAAGTACGGAGAGCTCCTGAAGAAGGGCTTCGCCGCCGGCCTCGACATGGGCCGCTTCTTCCCCGAATACAAGGGCGTGTATCTGTTCTGTGCGACGGAGGTCCACACCCGCGAGGCCATCGACGCATTTCTTAAGGAGGTGGCCTAGCCATGAAGGGTTATCCTGGAATGAGGGGTATCGCGTACAAGGAGGACCTTCTGTGGGAGAAGTCCCGCAAGGGCCGGGTCGGCATCAGCATCCCGGAGGCGGACGTGCCGGGGGCGGACCTCGACCCGTCCCTCGTGGGCGCGGAGCCGAACCTGCCGGAGCTCTCCGAGGTGGACGTCGTCCGCCACTACACGAGGCTCTCCACGTGGAACTTCGGCCTGGACACGGGAATGTATCCGCTGGGCTCCTGCACCATGAAGTACAACCCCAAGATCAACGAGGCCATGGCGGCGCTGCCGGGCTTCGCCAACCTGCACCCGCTGCTGCCCGACGAGTGCATGCAGGGCGCGCTGAAGCTGATGTACGAGTTCGAGCAGGACCTGCTGAAGATTACGGGCATGAAGGCCGCGACGCTTGAGCCGGCGGCCGGTGCTCAGGGCGAGCTGACGGGGATGTTGATGATCCACGCCTACCACGCGCACAAGGGGCGCCAGCGCAGCAAGCTCATCATGCCCAGCACCGCTCACGGCACGAACCCGGCCTCCGGGGCGCTCTGCGGCTACACGCCGGTGCCGGTGGAGCTCTCCGCCGACGGGGTCGTGACCCCGGACGCCATCCGCGCCATCATGGACGAGGACACGGCGGGCATCATGCTGACGAACCCCAACACGCTGGGCATCTTCGAGAACCACGTGGCCGAGGTGGCCGAGATCATCCACGAGAAGGGCGGACTGGTCTACGGCGACGGCGCCAACATGAACGCTCTGATGGGCTACGTGGACGTGAAGAAGATGGGCGTTGACGTGCTGCACATGAACGTCCACAAGACGCTGTCCACGCCCCACGGCGGCGGCGGCCCCGGCGCGGGCCCCGTCGTGGTGGGCGAGGCCCTGGAGCCCTTCCTGCCCGTTCCCCGCGTCCGCAAGGACGGTGACCGCTACTACCTGGACTTCAACATCCCGCTCACCATCGGGCGCCTGCAGTCCTTCCTCGGCAACTTTGCCGTTCTGGTGCGCGGCTTCACCTACACCCGCACGATGGGGCGCGACCTGAAGGCCGCGACGGAGGCGGCGGTGCTGAACGCCAACTACGTGAAGGCGAAACTGCGCGGGGATTACCACCTGCCCTTCCCGCAGCCCAGCCTGCACGAGGTCATCTTCAACGACGAGGAGCAGAAGAAGAACGGCGTCACCACCATGGACATCGCCAAGCGCCTTCTGGACTGCGGCTTCCACGCGCCGACGGTGTACTTCCCGCTGGTGGTGGACAGCGCCCTCATGATCGAGCCGACGGACACGGAGCCCAAGGAGGAGCTGGACGCCTTCATCGCCGCGATGAAGGACATCGCCGCGGACGCCAGGACGAACCCGGAGCGCGTCACGAACACCCCGCAGAACACCATCGTGTCCCGCCCGGACGAGACGCTGGCGGCCCGTCAGCTCATCCTGAAGGGCGAGTAACGCCCCGTCGGGATAAGAACGGTATTTTTGAAGGGGACGCCTCGAGGCGTCCCCTTTTCGCATTTTGTTTTACTCAGAGGTCAGGTGTTGCAGGACGGGGCAAGGCGCTATATCATGGGATACGGAGCCGGCCGTCCTGAGGGCCGGGGGCGGCGCCAACGCTGCGCCGCGGAGTCTTTTTCGGAAGGGAGCTGTTTACTGTGGACAAGAAGGAAATGACCGAGGTCGTCCGCCGAATGATGGCGGCGCCGTCCTGCTGTGCCGAGGCGCGGGCCGCAGGCCAACGATGGCTGGACGCGCTGGGGAAGGCCGGCGAAGCCGCCGAGGCCCGGAGCCTGATCGCGGAGCTGGAGGCGGACCTGGTGCCCATCGATGGGCTGATCGCCTTTACGGGGTCGGCGGAGGGTGTGGCCCTCTTCGGCGCCGAGAAGGCGAAGGAGTTCAATGCTCACGGGCGGGAGATCAAGGCGAAGGGCGCGAAGTACTGCGACTGCGGCGCCTGCAGCGCGGCCCTCGAGGTCCTGGACCACCGGGAGGTCCTCCTGAAGTAGCCGCGTTGAAGTTTTTGGGCGAGATGTCAAATTTTTTATTTTTATACCAATTTGCGTCTAAAGGGCAAGAAAGGCCCCCCTGCAAGGGGGGCTGCCCCGAAGGGGCTGGGGGGTGTTGAGCCTGAGAAACAACCCCTCCGGTTCGCTGACGCGAACCACCTTCCCTTTCAGGGGAGGCAATCCATATTAAACGCAAATTGGTATAAGATGCTCCAGGCGTCGTTTCCCACCTCTTTGCCCAAATCAGACGCCCTCCTTTGTCAACAGGGAATCCTCAAGAATTGTTAAAATCGATCCCAGAAGCTCGGCGGGGACGACGATGCCTCTCGGGGAACCGCCGACGGCTTCCCTGCCGCCCCACTCCTTCCCCTCGATCTCCGGAAGGCGGGGAAAGACGTTTTTCAGTCCGCCGCTTCCGAAGGCCCGCTCGGCCACCTCCTTGTTGGGGCAGGACAACATGACATTCCCCACCTTTCGGACATGGGAGACGACGCACCAGTGGCGCCACCCCTCAAGGGACGTGGCGGGGAAGGCCCTCTGCCTGAAGAACTGCACGTCGTACCCCTTGACCGTCGAGGGAGCCACCAGAAGGACCTTGCCCGATGGCCCCGTGACCGCTTTATCGTAATCCTGAAAGGCTTTTTCCCTCCGAGCCCTCTCTCTTTCCTCAAGTTCGCCTGTTTTTCCCTCATAATAAGTAAAATGATTGAAAATATCAAGGAACAGCTGCATCCCATAGAGCCAGCTCCAACCGCTCTTTTTCGTGGACATCATGCCGACTTTCCAGAGACGGATAGCGTTGCCATAGAGCAAGTCTCCGAAGTCCACGCTCAAGGGATCCGTATCCAGCACTCCCACCTCCGGGTTGAGCCTCTCCAGGAGCTTCCGCGGCAGGAGCCCAAGGAGCGTCACTCCCGTCAGCACGCAGTCCGCGTCGGTGTGGTTGACCATCAAGCGAACCGGAGAGTCCGACCCGAGGGTTCCATAAAACTTGAGTGCCGTGACACAGGCCGAAGGAAGGTGCGAGTAGTCGTTATGGTGATCGAGGCATCGAAAGTCAACGAAGGACTTCGTTCCCTCGGCCATCTCGATGGGCACAAAACCTTCCGCGATGCGGTCGGGGATCGTCTCAAGCTCCGGCTGCCAGAGCAACTGGATATTACGCCCCCTGCAGAATGTGTTGAGCAGTTCCGTCATGATGATCTTCCTCCTTCATGATATTCCTGTCGTCTCTGCGGTGCCGCTTGTGCGCCAGGCGCTTCACCCTCCTTCGGGCCGACCTGCTGGATGCCGTGTAGCACCATGAATCGTTCTTGACGCGCGGTTTCATCGTTTTCTCACCCTCGTTTTCTCATCTCTCGATGCCGTTCGCGGCAAAAGCCGTCACGAAACGGACTCCACGGCATAGCGCGTGAGCCTGGAGGTCTTGAGCTCGACCTCGTCGCCCGCTTTCTTTCCCATGAGGGCTTTCCGCCGTGATGACCATGTACTTTTCTCCATCAGCGCTCGGCGTAGGCCAGGAGCTTTTCATAGTACTCCCTGCTCCCGAACATGTCATTCATGATCTTGGTGGTGATGTCCTGCGCGGAGGAAAACACCAGCACCTCGGACAACGTCTCCTCGTTGTCCTCAAGGTACACGGCATTGATTTTAACGCAGATACCCCGGCGCCGCATCGCTACCGCCTCCGACTTGACGCGCTCCAGAAGGATCCCTTTTGAGCGGGTTATGGCGGCGTGGGCCCCTGCTCGACAGCGGGTATGGAGACGTTCACCTTGTCGACGAGTGCCGAAAACTCAGGCCCCTGGGCCTCTGCGTCAAGGTTCGTCTTGCCGGAGAGGGGGGCGTCTCGCTTGTGGTGCTGTTTTTTCTATGGCCTGAGCCACGTGCTGTCCGGCCGCGCAATCAGGCGGGCGTCGTTGTAAGCCATATTGAGCGTTAGACAGGTGTGGCCGAGACACGTGTTTCCTGTTGAGTGTTCGCTGACAACGAGAGCCAGGTCCGGAATGTCTTCGCTGCACAGGCAGATAGAGTGGTGCTATACTAATAAAGTAAAGCAGACATTGAATAAGGAGGTTGTGTGAAATGAAGGTTCTGCGCAGCAGGAAGCTCGCCATTGCAGCGGCGGCGCTGTTCCTGGTCTCGGGCGCATCGGGCGCGCTGGCCGCGCCGCGAAACGAGCTCCTGATCGGCAACGGGAACGGCATGGCCGTCTCGACCCAGCCCCTGGCGGACAAGGCCGGCCAGGACGTTCTGGACAGGGGCGGCAACGCCATTGACGCTGCCGTCGCCGTGGGATACGCGCTGGCGGTGGTCCACCCCCAGGCGGGGAACGTCGGCGGGGGCGGCTTCGCCGTCATCCACACGGCGGACGGCGGTGACTACGCCCTCGACTTCCGTGAGATGGCCCCCGGCGCGGCCACGCGGGACATGTACCTGGACAAGGACGGAAACGTGATCCCCCAGGAGAGCACCCGCACCTACAAGGCCGTGGGCATCCCCGGAACGGTGGCCGGCATGAGCGCCATGCTGGAGCGCTTCGGGACGATGAAGCTGGACCAGCTGATCGCCCCCGCCATCGAGATGGCCGAAAAGGGCTATGAGCTCTCCGAACGCCAGGCGAAGAGCATGGCCGACTTCGCGGACAAGTTCAGGAAGTTCCCCCACTCCCAGGGCTATTTTCTGCACGGGGACGGGACGCCCTACAGGGCGGGGGAGCTCTTCCAACAGGCGGACCTGGCAGCGACGCTGAAGCGCATTGCCGCCGAGGGGCCGAAGGGCTTCTACGAGGGGAAGACGGCGGACCTCATCGAGGCGGACATGAAGGCCAACGACGGCCTGATCACGAAGGAGGACCTGAAGAGGTACGAGGTCAAGTGGCGCGAGCCCAGCACGGCGGACTACCGCGGCTACAAGATCGTCTCCATGTGTCCGCCCTCCAGCGGGGGGGCCATTGTGGCCGAGATCCTGAACGTCGTGGAGAACGCCGACATGAGGGCGCTGGGCTGCCACACCCCGGCTGCGCTGCACGTCATGGCCGAGGCCATGCGCCAGGCCTACGCCGACCGCAGCGAGTACATGGGCGACCCGGACTTCATGAAGGTCCCCGTCGAGGAGTTGACCTCCAAGGCCTACGCCAAAAAGATCTACGACAGGATCGACCCGAAGGGTGCCACCCCCAGCAGCGAGGTCCGTCCGGGCCTGGAGCCCCTGAAGGAGGGCACGAACACCACCCACTACTCCGTCGTGGACAAGATGGGCAACGCCGTGGCCGTCACCTACACCATCAACGAGTCCTGGGGCACGGGGGCTGCGGTGAAGGGCGCGGGCTTCCTGCTGAACAACGAGATGGACGACTTCTCCGCCAAGCCCGGCGTGCCGAACGTCTACGGCCTGGTGGGCGGCGATGCCAACGCCATCGAGCCCTACAAGCGTCCACTGAGCTCCATGAGCCCCTCCATCGTCTCCAGGGACGGCAAGACGGTCCTCGTGGTGGGCAGCCCCGGAGGCAGCCGCATCATCACCACGACCCTGCAGGTGATCCAGAACGTCATCGACTACGACATGCCCCTCAACGAGGCCGTCAGCGCCCCTCGCTTCCACATGCAGTGGCTGCCCGACGAGCTCCGTATCGAGCACGACAACGGCCTATCGGCGTCGGACGTGGAGGCCCTCACGGAAATGGGCTACAAGCTCAGCCTGAAGCCCTACATGGGCGACGTCAACGCCATCCACATCGACCTCAGGACCGGAAAGATCACCGGCAGCCACGATTCCCGCATGGAGTTCTAGCCCCTCAAGAGCCGTCGGGCGCTGCGGCTTCTGGCCGCCTGCCGGACAAAGAGGGGGAAGGCGTGCGCCTTCCCCCTCTGTTCTATCCATGCCGGTCCGACTCGATCCTACTTCGCGTCGTCCGAGGCCGCTTCGGCGGCAGCGTCGTCGGAGACGGGAGCCAGCATCTCGACCTTATAGGCCTTCTTCAGCTCCTCGACCTTCGCCTTGATCCGCTCCTGCTGCTGCTGGCCGGTCAGATCCTGAAGGATCTGGTCCTTTACGTCGTCGAAGGGGATGAGCTGAGCCGGCGTGCGCCCCTCGAGCCGGATGATGTGCCATCCGAACGGCGACTTGACGGGCTCCGAGACGTCCCCCGGCTCCTTCAGGGCGAAGGCGGCGTCGGAGAACTCGGGGACCATCTGCTCCTTCGTGAACTCGCCCAGATCGCCGCCCTGCGGGGCGGAGGGGCAGAGCGAGAGCTTCTTCGCCTCCTCGTCGAAGGACGCGCCGGCCTTGAGGTCCGCCTGTACCCTGGCGATGGTGTCCGCGCTGGTGGCGTCGTCGCTGATCAGGATGTGGCGGGCGTGGATGCGCTCCGGCTGGGTGAACTGGTCCTTGTGCTCGTCGTAGAACTTCTGAGCCTCCTCCTCCGTCGCCTTGACGTCCTTCACGGCGTTCCGCATGGCGCGCTGGGCCAGGCTCTGGGTGCGGACGCGGGCCATGAAGTCGATGAAGTCCTGCTCCCCGTCCAGCTTCTCCTTCTCGGCCTCGAGCGAAAACAGGTACATGGAGACGATCTCGTCCAGGATGAGCTGACGCCCCTGGGGGTTCCCGTACATCATCATGCCCTGGGGCCCCATGGACTGAAGGACCGCGTTGACGTCCGCTTCCGTGATCTCCCGGCCCTCGACGCGGGCCAGGACCTGGTTCTCCTCGGTCGGCTTCGGCGCCTCGGTCGCCGCCCAGGCCGCGCAGGCCGCCGCGAGGACCGCCACGCCGAAGACCGCCGCGAACTTCAACTTGAACTGCTTACTCATGTTCTCTTCCTCCCTGCTGTTTTATCCCGCAAGGCGGGACATCTCAAAAAAAACCGCATACGTTTAGGGATTCTAACACAAAGTCCCCTGCAGGACAGACGATAAACTGCGTATCCGTCCCGTTGTATAATACAGGCGAGGACGCCGGAGGACGGCCGCGCCGTTTCCCGTCTTGTGCTTTACACTGGACCGAGGAGGACGAGCTCATGCGCTTGATCGACACAAGGGTAATTTTGGGGCTGTCTTTATGGATTCTGGGCTTTGCCCTCATGACCGCCGGCTGGCTTGTCGACGCGCTCTTTGAGGGGTGGGGACGGATCCCCTCCAAGGTCCTCTACAAGCTGGGGGCGCTCATCGTCGCCGTGCCGGTGATCGTCCTCTTGTGGAGGGCCTCGCGCCTACTCTACGTCCACCGCATCGACATCGTCCTCGGCATCAACAACGCCGCGAGCTTCCTCACCGAAGCCATGAAGTCCCTCTAACCTCCCCATGCACGGGATATTGACGGCCGCAGCCGGCCTGGCCGCCGCGGCCTTCATGCTCTACTTCCCCTACACCTGGTGCCGCCTCAGGGGGGAGGACGAGCGGGACTTCGGGTTGAAGTGGTTCATGGGGCGAGGCGCATGGCGGGACGTGGCGCTGGCCCTCGTCCTGACCCTCGTCCCCCTGACCGTCGTCTCCATGCACTGGCCGGTCGAGTGGGGCGGGCCGGGCCCCAGGAGCCTGACGCCGTGGCAGGCGCTGGACAGCCTGGGGGGCGGGGTGGCGGCGGCCTTCATCGAGGAGACGTTCTTTCGCGGCTGGCTCCAGACGCTGACGGTGCGCCGGTGGGGGCCGTGGGCGGGCATCCCCCTGGCGACGCTGGCCTTCGCGCTCATCCACCTCGTGACCCTCGTCGGATGGCTGCGCGTGGCGACGTTCTTTCCGGGGCTCGTGATGGGGTGGCTGCGCTGGCGCCACGGCTCCGTTCTGCCCTCCATCCTCTACCACGCCCTGTGCAACGTCTGGGCCGTCTGGTGGGCTCCGATCCCGTAGATGCCCCTCAATTTCAGGAGGTTTGATCGTCGTGAAGAGAACCCTTGCGGTGCTGCTGTTTCTGGCCCTGCTTGCGCTCCCCGCGCGGGGGGCCGACCGACGGGAGACGCTTGAGCTGCGCGTCCCCATGAAGGTCGGCGAAAGCGTGACGGCCCTCATGCCGGACGGCTCGGAGGTGACCCTGGGGCGGGTCCTAATGACCCCCGTCAAGACGAACTGGCCGGCCTACACCGCCAGCAAGTGGTGCGCGCCGGCGACGGTCTGCGCCACGGCCGTGAACGCCATTCACCTGCTGGTGGACGTGGAGGAGGGGCGCGGACGCATCCTGAGCCTCGTCCCTGCGGTGACCGTGGCCCCTGCCGCGGCGGCAGGGGCCTTCTTCTCCCTGGACGCGGCTGCCGGCACGGGGCCCTTCGGCGGCTTCGCGCCCCTGGTGGGCTCCCCCGTCACTATCTTGGGGAAGGACGGCGAGAGGCCCCTGGACGGGACGCCGCAGGAGGGGGAGACGCTGGTGATCCGATCGCCCCTGCCCCGCCGTCCACGGGACTGGATGGTGGACATCGAGAACCGCCCCGGCGGGCGCGTCATCGTGTGGGGGGCCGACGGGCCCCGCGTCGAGGCCCGCGTCGTGCGCCCCATCGGGGGCGTCGGGCGCTTCGGGGGGACGCAGTTTCAGGGCCGCGGCCGAATCCGCGCCTCCCACGCGGGCGTCATCGACATCGCGACGGCCTCCAGGGACCAGGTGGGGGGCATCCAGATCATGCCGCTGATCCACGCCCTCACCTCCCACGAGATGGCCAACGCCTGGAAGTTGACCCAGTGGATGATCCTGGCCCCGCTGCCGGGCCGCGAGCTTGCGGGGACCCCGCCGCTCTTCAAAAACGCCTTCGTCCCCGGAACGCAGCTCGAGGACCGGCTGGAGGACTGGTGGAGTACCTACGGGCGCAGGCCCCTGGCCCTCTGCCGCCTGGACGGCGGCCCATGGACCCGCCTTCCGGACGTCTCCGGGCGCGTGGACGACGCGCTCCGGAACGTGACGCACCTCCGCATCTACTTCCCCTTCTGGGACGAGCCCCTGAAGCCGTAGGGTCACGGTCGGCTGCCCCAACCGCGGAGCCCGTCGGGCCCATGGAAATGCCCGCTCAACGAACCGTCCTCTCGAACACCCGCACGTCCGACGAGGTCCCGTCCTTGAAGAGCAGCTGTGCGGAGGCGCAGGCGACGACGTCCTCCTCGCTCGTCAGCAATTCATAGATGCCCTGCTCCTTGAGCTCCAGAATCTCTTTCATGGTCATCTCCGTGTCCGGCGTTCTGGTGTTGATGCCGTACACGATGCCCGAGACGACGTCGAGAACTTCGTCGCTGAAAAGGCCGGGGTCGATCGTGACGAAGGTCGTTCCCTCTCCCTCCCGTTGCGGCTCCGCCAGGCGATAGACCGAGAGCCATTCGTCTATGAAGCGGAGGGCCCAGTCCTTGCCGTTCTCGAAACGCACCGCGTCCAGGTCGAAACTAATACCAATTCGCGTTTAAAGAAGGGCAAGAAAGGCCCCCCTGCAAGGGGGGGCTGCCCCGAAGGGGCTGGGACTGACGGCCCGTGAGCGTTAGCGAACGGCTGCCGGAAGGCTCCCCGAAGGGGAGGGGTGTTTTTCATAAGACGCGCCTGTCTGACATTCCCCGTCAACGCCTCCACAAGGCAATCAATTGCCTTGCTTCGGCACAGCCGACCAACACAGCGCCGCAATCGCTGACGCGATTGCATCAGCTGCGTCGTCTGGCTGAGCTGCGGAAGTCCCCCGGACTTCCTTCGCCCTCAGCCGCCCTTGGCGGCACCTCCCCTTTCAGGGGAGGCAATCCACATTATTAGACGCGATTTAGTATGAGTTTTTCAGGATTAGCTATATCAATCCTTCCTTCTCTAGAGCGATTTGGTATCAGAGTCGGGTTAACCTTTACAACGATGGGCTTGATCCTCGATAAGGCCGTCACAGCCTGTGGATTGGGGATAGTATCCTTAAAGTTGATTTTTGTGTATACATTGCTATAATCGACAAGGTCCGGGTGAAAAATCGAACTGTTTTCGGCTGGGGTCGGCAAGCGCGCAGAGGGGAGAATTGGTTGGAGTGAACAGAAAATACAAGATTGCGGTGATGGGCGCAACGGGGGTCGGCAAAACGATCTTCTTCGGGTCCTACTTCAACCTCGTAACGAACCTGGGGAGGGGCAGCCGGCCCATTATGGTCAAGTCACAGAGCTCCGTCGACAGGATTGCGGAGCTCATAAAGCAGCTTTTCGAGAAACACGAGGTGGTGCAGGGGACGTCGGAGCGTGTGGATTTCAGCTTCTCCGTCGACTCCCTGGGGATGGACGTGGATCTGTTCGACATCCCGGGCGGCTTTACGCAGGACATGGAGGCGTGGGTGGAAAATAAAATTCTGCCGGACCTCCAGCGAGCCGATGGAGCGTTGTTCTTCATCTCGGGAGAGGACCTCGTCAACGATTCGGAAAGGGTTTTGAAGGACAACCTCGTGTTTGCCAGGGCGATCTCGAAGCTTCGGGAGCACAAGTCGGGGGACCTGAAGGGACGTTCGGACGTGCCGATATGGTTTATCTTCACAAAGGGTGATACGATCCCCGACGTTTCACTGGACACCTTAAAAGAGAAGAACTCCGCACTCTTCAAGGCGGCGTCAAAATCCCAGGACCATGGGAATTGGCTTGAGAAAACCGCCTATAAAAAAGGCAAATACGTCAACGCCTATAAAAGCCAGGCCATCGGGAAGTGGGAATCCCCCCAGAGCGTCCCCCGGAATTACCAGCCCGACATGGTCATCGAGCCGATGGAAGACCTCTTCGAGGCGATGGTCCACAGCCGATCGGCTCACGGAAGAACTCTGAGAAAAATCATTGCCGCTCTGGCGCTCTCCATATTTGCTGTCCTGGAGGGTGGCATGTACTACTACGACATAAGCCAATGGAGGGGAATGCAGGAAAGGGTCGGCAGGCTGCGGACGGAGGACCGTTACGAACAGGCCCTTCAGGAGGTGGATGCCTTCTTCTCCCCGTCCTGGTTGCCCGCTTTTTTCAGGGCGGACAAAAAGCTGCCTTCCTTGAGGGAGGAGCTTTATCAGGCTTATGAGGCCGCCATCTACGCGCCGATAAAAGCCGCCCTGGAGGCCATTGACGAGGAGAAGGCGCCCGACGCAAGCCCTGCGTTTTTGGAGGATGCGGAAAAGGTGAAACGCTATCTTTCCGTCACGCACTTTGCCGAGATCCAGCCGCAGCACTACGAGTTGGCGAAGCGCAAGGCGTGGTATTTCGACCTGGGGCGCTTGCTGAACCTGGATTCTCAAGTACAGAATGCGTCGCCGGACGAGATGTTCAACGCGGTTTTGGACTGTCTGAATTATGATGTCCCGGAAAGCTGGCAGAAGAATATCCAGGAGAGAATTGATAACAGCCTGCGCCGGTGGGGCGGTGTCCTGTCTCTGGATGTCGGGCCGGAGGCATTCGATGTGTATATCAAAAAAGCCGAACAGTTGACGGATCATCCCAAACTTTCTCCTGACAGTAAAGATTATCTGAATGCACAGAAAAAGTCCTGGGCTGAGAAAAAACTGGATACCTTGATCCAGGCAGCTTCCACGCGGTCGCCGGAGGAGGGCGTGGCGCTCTTGGAGCGTCACAAGGTGGAATTCGACTCCACAGGTTGGGAAAAACTGGAAAATGCCCTGGAGAAGCATTACGCTGCCCTGGTGGAGCAAGCGTTGAAAAAGGACGCCGACGATGCAGACCTCCTTCAAGAACTCCTGGACCGCTATCCCGCCATGACCTCAGGGGTTAGGGACAAGCTGGAGGGGCGCGTCGAATCCATCAGGGAAAAGCAGAGGCAGGAATGGCTTCGCGATCTCAATGCTTCTAAAAACATGGAAGAGATGGTCGACAGGATTACGAGCTTTGGGGGAAAGGATAAGGACGACCGGCAGCAGCAGGGGATAGACCTCCTGCAGAAACGCATCGAGATGGAGCTTGAAAACGTAGGGAGCGAAGCCTCCAAGGCTGTCCAGCTCAAAGATTTCTCCGAGGGTAAGCAAGAGGCCCAGAAGGCCCTGAACGCGCTGCGGCAGACGATCCTCCCGCTCAAGGCAGACTCGTTATCGAATTGGCTTGAAGGGAAGGAAAAGGCCATAATGGGTGAATTGGAGGAAAAACATCTCGCCGATTGCCGGGAGGACTTCACGAGACGACGCAACACGAGGGACAGGAGGGACGTCGCCGAATGCCGCAAAAGGCTGGACGCATTTCTTGAGCTATGGCCCGACTCTGCCGAGAGGGAAACCGTCGCAAAGGTTCGGGATTTCCTCAACGTCATTCAAGGAGGGGTCAAAGGCAAGTTGAATGTGGTCAAGGGGACTTTCGGCGATGCCAAAGACATGCCCTTTGACTTTTGGGGGATGAAGACGCCGGACATTTTTGTGACGGTTTCAATGGGGAACAAGGAGATCTTTCGCACCAAAACGGTTGAAGGTGATGGAAAAACTTCGGAATGCAAGTTTAATGAAGGGATAGAATTTATGTGGGCGGTCGAGACGCCGGAGCTCACCTTTAAAGTGTTTGATGAAGACATCCTGATGGACGATGAACTCATCACCTGGAAAACGACCCCCTCGGGCTTTATGGGGTACAAAGAGTTGCAGCAGCGTACTCTTGAAGGGGCCTACTATCTGACCATCGACTTCAAGCCCAACGTGAGCATTCCGGAGTGTCCCTGGTAAAAGGAAGGAGGGACGAAATGATCTGCAAAAACCTGGCGTACTGGGTATTTACCTCAGGCGAAGAGGGGGTTCACGGGCTGGATTGGGGGATCAAGCACGCCTCGAAAAGCTTTGCCGACCAACGCAAGCTGGACAGCCGTTACCGTTTGCTGCTCAAAGACTTTTCCCTGTCTCCCAGTCTGGAGCGGGAGCAGGAGCGGGAGCAGGAGCGGGAGCAGGAGCGGCCCAAGAAGGCGGGGCTGATCCTCCTGCCCTGGCAGGGCGGGGGAAAGGATCAGGACGAGGGAACGTTGATGGGCTTCATCTTCCCCGGCAGCGACCATAAGGGGCGACCGAATATATCCACGGTCGCCTGCGTCGTGCCGGCGGACGTCGTCCATGCTCTGTCGCTTTCCGAGGTGACACGGGCTCTTTGGAGCTCCAACGACCTGGAGCGGATAGCCCGAAAGAACTCCGAAAAACCTGGCGTCTCCCCCGAAGGCAAGGAAGGCAGCGATGAGGGGATAGCCAAAGATGACTCCGTAAGACCCGATACGCTTTACCTTGACGGAGAAAAGGCTTCCTCGGCCACGGAGGTCCCCTTCCCCCTTTCCTCCTCACTAAAATGGCCCAAAAAGGACGTGGGATATTTGATGGTGGATGGACACGTCTGGGATCTGAGAAGTCTTTCTTCTCCGCTCTGCCCTCCGGCTGAAGAGGCTGCGAAAAAAAGGAAGCTGCGCATGCCCCAGCTCGCGGCCCTGCTGATGGCTCTAGCTCTGACTTTTGGCGTAGCCTGTTGTTGGGGCAGTATTCGTGATTTTTCCCAGAAATATCTCATTCAACCTGTCTACTCCTGGTGGGGTGGAGGGGACCCCTCACCCTCCACCAATTCCCCGGAGGATCCGGAAATCACTGAAAGAAGAGAGAAAAGAAGGGAGAAACGGGAGGCGATTATCGACATTCTTTCCAAAAACAAGGGAGAAGACTACCTCAAAGGCCTGGCTGGGCTTATGTGGGTTCCTGAGCCGTGGAAGGAGAAGGCTTCCTTAGTCGACTTCTTAATAGTAGAGGCAATCTCCGAAAATTTTACTGTGAAGCTGAAAAACGAAAAATGGTTGGTTGAAAAGGGCGATCAAGGAGGTCGGGGAGGCCAAGAGAAGAAGTTGATAAACGTGAGTGTGTTCAAGGAGAATTTTAAAATCACCGTATTGTCACCTCTCGGAAAGGACTTTTCTTCGGTTGTGGATGAAACGGATAGAGGAGAGTTTTTCTCCATAAGCCCCAAGAAGGCCGGAATAGAGGCTTGGGGCAGCTTAAAAAATGACTTAAATGATCAATTGTCACAGTTTATAGATACGACGAAGAATCCCGGCGTTTCCCTTGAGAGTGCGACGCAACCAATCGCCGAAGACAGGCAGGCACTGGAAGAACGTCTGGATGAGCTCCTGGAAAAGAGCGATACCCAAAAGGATAAGGGGTTCGGGTACCTGTCTTTTTTCTACGGGGATGGGAAGGAAGGTTATCAGGTACTTCTCCTCAACATGGAGGACCTTTCCGAGGGTAAGAAGCTGGATAAGTACATTTTTGTCAAAAAAGATAACTGGCGCCGTATTGACGTATCCGATCTGGGAAAGCGTCTGGATGGGACTTTGCAGAAGAAACCCTACATCAAGTTCGACGACGAGCGCAGGGATATTACTTTCTTTTTGGCTCCAAAATCAAAACGCAAAAAAGGCGGCGATTTTAAGGAGTTCCTCGACGTTTTTTTTGATGACTTGCTGAAATCAGTCTTGGTTGAGGAGTAACCAGAGGGGGCCAAGGGGAACCGAGCCTGTGTGAGGCCGGCAAACAGCCCCGGATGTCCCCAGTTATGCGGGTGCCGTCGCCACCATCATCCATGACGTGCACCTGCCGGGCGATTACGAGACGCCTCTGATATCGGCCCTGCCGCCTCGGACGCGATCGAGCGGGATTTGATCGATCACGGATTGCAGCGTCTCCTGAGGCGCGGCGACCGAACGGAACGACTTCAGAAAATCGACGCGGATTTGAAGGAGGCGCTCAAAAACGGGCGTGGACGCACATACCGGAAACGGGCGGAACTGCTGTTGGAGAAGCTGAAATACTGCATTCCCCAGATTCTGAACGAACGCTTCAAGGAAAAACTGAAGGCCAGGGGCATCACCTGGTCGAGCCGGAACAGGGCGCGGGGCAAAGTGATTGAAAGGGTGTGAAACCGATGTGGAAGACAATGGAAAGAGTTTGGAAACGATCGGTCGCGGCACTGTTGCTCGCCGCTCTGCTGTGCGAGGCCATGCCCGTTGGGCCGGCACGGGCCCAGGAGGACTACGATCGGCTCAACACGATGCTGACCCTGAACATGGCCATCGTGTCCGTGCACCGCATTTTGAAGACGAAGGACCGTATCGTCCTGGAGCAGGAGTATCAGAACATCATCAACAACCTGTCGTTGGGAGAGATCGCGCCCGACAGCAACTTGATCGATCTTTATGAGGAACTGATGGATTTCATGACCCGGAAGTTGCTGAACGGTAAGCAGATGGAACGGTTTCGGAAACGCTACGTCCGACGTGAGAAACAACAGTTTGTCAGATCGCTTTCCAGTGTCAGCGCTCAAGGAGAATCTCTCAGGAGTTTTCTGGACAGCCTTGCCGTCTCCTGTGTCTCGGCCTACTTCGGCTACCAGGCGGCGATCAATGAAATACGGGAGGAGCTGGAGGATAAACTTTGGGAAATCAGTGATAAGGAGATGGAGGATTGCAATGAATTACAGAAAAGGTTATTGAAATCGTCGTGGACGCTGTTGCACCTGTATGGGCTGCCTGACGAATATCGCCTGACTCAAGACAGCTTGAATGATTTCTACGAGGCGGTGCGGCAATCCGATGCATCCCAACGCCTTCGGATGTTGCGTTCCCTGGAGAGGGAGTTTGGCGTCTACCCCCCCTATTGGTTCTATCGCGGCAGAGCCGCGCGGGATGCTATGAATACCGAGGAAGAGTGCCGGTGTTTTGATCAATTCGACGAGGTATGGCGTCCGGTGCTGAAGAGTGATCCCTACAAGCTGGAGGTCGCAAAATACCGTATCGAGAAGCTGATGGCTCCCGATCGTAAAGGGAGATGGGATACGGATGCCATTACGAAGCAATTGGAGACACTCCGCAAACACGCGCCCCGAAACGACTGGGGCAGCAGACTTTTTGCGGGCATCGCATACTTTCAATTGGGCAGAAAAACAGAGGGGGAGAATTGCATTCGCGACAATATCGATTACGGCTGCGAAAAGAACGTCTCCGGCCATATCCTGGATTTGATGAAACAGGGCACATTGAACCCCGATGAATGGAAAACAATTTTAGTGGAAAAGATTGATCTGGATGGTGATGGGGCGGAGGACAGGGAGTGTCCGAGAAAAGCCCTGAGTCGCTTTGTCGAGCTGGCAAATGATGGGAACCTCTCCGCGCAATGCCTCATGGGGGATAACCATTGTCTCCTGGGAGAGTATGGGGAAGCTGCGGAATGGTATCGCAAGGCGGCGGACCAGGGGCTTGCCAAGGCACAAAAGGCTCTGGGGGACCTCTACGCCAGGGGTGACGGTGTGGGCAGGAACGTTCCCAAGGCCCTGGAACTTTACCAAGAGGCGGCAAAGCAGGGGATGGCTGAGGCAAAGAAGGCCATGGGCGACCTCTACGCCAGGGGCGACGGGATAGGCAAGAATGTTCCCAAGGCCCTGGAACTTTACCAAGAGGCGGCAAAGCAGGGGATGGCTGAGGCGCAAAAGGCCCTGGGGGACCTCTACGCCAATGGCGCTGATGGCGTAGGCAAGAATGTTCCCAAGGCCAGGGAGTGGTATCAAAAGGCGGCGGACCAGGGGAACCAGGAGGCCAGGGACAGGTTGGCCGAGCTTGACAAAAAATAGATGGCACGGAGGTTAACGGGCATAGCCTCCTTGAGCCGGAACGGAGAGACAGCCTGATCGAACCCTGGTAATACGATTCAAGGGGCCCCAGGGTTCACATGATGCCACAACGCGTTCGCCCCCAACAAGGGCACGAAAAGCCCCCTTGACGTCCACTTCCTTGCGGGTATAATAGATTTGTTGTGCGGGGGTGGCGGAACTGGTAGACGCGCAAGACTAAGGATCTTGTGGCCCTAAAGCTGTGGGGGTTCGAGTCCCCCCCTCCGCACCATGATAACGGTTCAGAAGAGCGGTCAATCTCAAGCGGGATTGGCCGCTGTTTTTTTGCAGCGCAATCCCCCTATTCCGGCAGGAGCCTGACCACCTACCAATGTCGCCCTCTCCGGCGCGAACGCGACGGGATAGCTGACGCTCAACGCAAACGATCGCCTCATTCCGTAAGGTGTATACTGAGGACAGGCGTAGAGGACCATGAGGCAAAGTCCGCCTGACGCCCGGTGCTTAGGGTGCGGCTTATGGCGGATGCTGCGCCTCGTCGGAGGGCAGCCACTTTGCGGTCAGGAGGAATTTTTGATGGCGACAAAGCGATTCAGTCGCGCACAGCTGGAGTTCCTTTCACGGATGAGCTCATACATCTGGTGGAAGACGAGGGATGAGGCGATGGAATACCCTGAACGTATTTTAGCTCAGATGATGAATATAGGGACCCTGGAAGATACACGAGAGCTCGAAAAGCTCTTTTCGCAAGATGAATTGATGGAGGTTTTGGAAAAGGCGGAGGCCGGGCAGTTCAGACCAAAGTCCTGGTCCTTCTGGCATTGTCGCATCACGGGAAAAGAAGCTCCCGCCATGCCCGTCAGAGAGCTGCCATGAAGACGTTTCAAGCGCATTTGGATATCCTGCCGGAAGCACAAAGAGAGCTTTGGAATAAGCTGTCCCCATGTGGAGCGCTTGGATTCGTCTTATATGGCGGCACAGCGATTGCTCTGCACCTTGGACACAGGGTGTCTAATGACTTTGACTTCTTCTCTCGCCTTCCTCTATCTGAGGCTATGGAAAAGAAAATGTTGGAATCCATGCCTTTTTTAAAGATGGCGGAGTTGCTGCAAAACGAGCTGGATACGCGCACCTATCGGACGACGGAGGGCGTAAAACTTTCATTTTTTGGCGGGATTGCCTTTGGACGTATTGGAGAACCTCTGTTAACGCATGATGGCATCCTTCAAGTTGCATCTTTAAAGGATCTTCTTGCGATGAAAGCGGCTGTAATCATGAAACGTGTCGAGGCAAAGGACTATAGAGATATCGCTGCCATACTCCGCAGCGGGACTTCCCTGTCGGAAGGCCTGTCCGGAGCTTGTGCCATCTATGGAGATCGATTCCCGGTTATTGAAAGCCTGCGAACCATGACATATTTTCAAGGCGGGGATTTGGATCAGTTGTCGGAGAATGACAAAAAAACCTTAATTGAGCACACAAAAAGCTTCAAACTGGATGATGTCAAGCAAGTGAAAATTCTCTCTCACGACCTCAGCGAACCTGGGTCGGCGACAGCCTGCTGAAGAACCAGCGTGCCGCGGGTGACGCGACCTCCAAAGGCCGTGAGGTCGTGACGGAGCGGACCGAGAAGCACGTTTGGAGCGAACGGGGACGCGACGGCGAAGAGGGTTACAGCCGTAGCGACACAGAGAATGGAGTTGACGGGATGGACGAACGGACGATGCAGGAAAAGCCGGAGCGTTTCGACTACGACGGCTTCTGGAAGGCCCTCATCAGGAGGTTTTGGCGGGAGCTTCTGAGGAGCGCCATTCCCGACCTGTACAGGGATGCGGATCTGGAGCAGGAGGCCACGCCGCTCGACAAGGAACTCCAGGACACCCTGCCGAAGCCGGGCGACGAGGAACAGGTGTCGGCGAAGTTCGTCGATACCCTGCTGAAAATCCCGCTGAAGGACGGCGGCGAACAGTGGGTGCTGCTGCACATCGAGGTTCAGGGCAGGGGCGGAGAGGACCTCTCGCGGAGGATGATGCGCTACTACTGCCTGCTCTTCGCGCACTACGACAAGAACCCCATAGCGCTGGCAATTTTGACCGCGTCGCGTCCGAAGTCGGAAACGCCGGGCGTCTACGACTTTTTACAGTATGGGACGCGCCTCCACTACAGTTATAATTGCGTCAAGCTGTGGAATCTGGACGACGAGGGGCTCCTGGCGAGCGACAACCCGTTCGACCTGGCGCTTTACGCGGCAAAAAAGGCGTTGGCATACGACAACGAGGAGCAGCAGAAGCTGATCTACCTGCTGAAGCTCACCAGGATTCTGGTGTCGAAGGGCTGGAGCCGGGAGGATCGGTCCGACCTTCTGGCGTTTATCGCGAGGGTCATCAACTTGAAGGACAGGGCGCTTTGGGAGCAGTACAGGAAGGGAGCCAGGGAGATAAAGGGGGAGAGTGAGATGATGTCCTTTTGGGATGAGGAGCTGGAGCAGACCCGTGCGCAGGGGCGCGCGCAAGGGCGCGCGGAAGGGCGCGTGATGGGCCATGAAGAAGGCCGCGAAGAAGGACGCCAAGAAGGCCGTCAGGAAGGGCGTCTGAAGGGCCTTATGGAAGTAGCGCGCCGGATGCTTGCCGTGCCGCTTCCCGTGGCTCAGATATCAGAGCTCACGGGGCTGACTTCTCATGAGATCGACGCCCTGAAAAAAGACGCACACGCAGGCTTGTCGTAACCCTCAGCGTTCCGGGAGCGGCCGATGCCATCCGCCCATTCAAAGCAAGAGGACCGACCCCAGGTCGGTCCTCTTTTCGTCCGCAGGTTCGCGCCCCGGGCGTTTTTAGAGGCGATGTGCCCGCGAGCGGTCCAGCGTCTCCAGGTTGCGGGGCTCCTTCTCCTCCGCCGGGTATCCGACGGCGATGGCGCAGAGGATCGAGAACTCGGGGTCGATGCCGAGGATGCGGCGCACCGCCTCCTCTGACGTCCCCGACCCGCAGGGCCTTTGGAAAACCTGGACCCAGCACGCGCCGAGGCCCATCTCCGTGGCCTCCAGAAGAACGAACGCGGCCGCAGCGGAGGCGTCCTCCCTCCAGACGTCGCTGTCTTTGTGCCGGCCCGCCACGAGGATGGCCAGCGGCGCCGTCCTCAGTGAGGAGGCCGCCATGCCGTCGCGGCACTGGGCGAGCCGCTCGATCTTCGCCTTGTCCGTGACGGCGAAGAACTCCGTACACAGGGTGTTCTTCCCCGTAGGAGCGACGAGCCCCGCATCCATGAGACGGGTGACGTCCCCGTCCTCCACCTTCCTGCCCTCAAACTTCCGAATGCTGCGGCGACGCCGCATGGCCTCCAACATCGACAAACACCTCTCTCAAGATCAGGGCCGAACGAGCCGGTTGTATTTGGCGCGGCCCTCTGATAAAATCAAGCATATCTTAGCACATGTTCTTCAAGGAGGAAGATGCGATGAACGTCAACGGTTACGATCGTCTGGGGCAGGCCGGGCTGGAGCTGATGCAGAAGTCCATGAGCGCGGCGGCAGCGGCGGCGGAGGACATCGCCTCCGGCAGCTTGAACCCCATGGACGTAGCGAAGTCGGCCATGGACCTGGGCCGGGCCAAAGTCCAGATGAAGCTGGGGGCCTACCTGATCCGGACGCAGCAGGAGCTCATGGAGTCCACCCTGGAGGTCTTCGGCGTCGGCACGAAGCTCGACCGCAGGTATTGAGCCGCCAAAACAGAGAAGGTTCGCGGTCCGTCCCCAGCGGCGGGCCGCAATTTTTATTCGCACGCCCTTCCACCGTATCGTTCGGGAGACGCGGAGGGGCTGCAGCCCTATCCTAATAACCTTATTATGATGAGGAGACGTGAGAGTTATGGCGTTTTGGATTGACGTTGCTCTGCTGCCGGGCGCTGCGCGGGTCCTCGCGGGCGCCCTTCCCTCCGGACCGGGGCAGGTCCGGCCTGCGCGGACCGGACACGCTGACTGACGAGGCCCGCCATGCAGAGCGTCTTTGACATCTTCAGGGTCGGCATCGGTCCGTCGAGTTCGCACACGATGGGGCCCATGCGCGCCGCGCTGCGCTTCCTCGAAGAGCTGAGGGCCATGGGGCTCCTGGAGCGGGTCGGCAGCGTCCGCTGCGACCTCCACGGCTCCCTGGCCCTGACGGGGAAGGGGCACATGACGGACCGCGCCGTGCTGCTGGGGCTCTGGGGCGTCAAGCCTGAGGAGGCAGACCCGGACGTCATTCAGGAGTTCGTGGACCTCGTGGACCGCACCCGTCGGTTGCCCCTGGGGGCCTTCCCCCGCCTGGAGGACGGGCGTTCCATCCCCTTCGATCCGGAGCGCGACATCGCCTTTCTCCCGAAGCAGCTGCCGCTGCACGAAAACAGCCTCGTCCTGCACGCCCTGGGGCCCGACGGCACGGAGCTCCACTCGAACGCCTACTACTCCATCGGGGGTGGATTCGTCGTGGAGGCGGCCCGTTTCGACGCTCCGGACGGCGTATCGGGCGACGTGCCCTATCCCTATGCCTCGGCGGACGAGCTGATCGCGGTCTGTGCGGAACACGGCCTCTCCGTCTCCACGCTGGTCATGAAGAACGAGCGGGCCCTGCACCCCGGCGTTGACGTCCAGGCCCACTTCGAGCGCATCTGGGCCCTCATGAGCGCCTGTATGGAGCGCGGCATGAGGACGGAGGGCATCCTGCCGGGTGGGCTGCACGTCGCGAGGCGCGCCGCTCCTCTCCTGCGGATGCTCTCCTCCGACAGGCCCCTGTCCTCGGACCCCATGCAGATTCTGGACTGGGTCAACGTCTTTGCCCTGGCGGTGAGCGAGGAGAACGCGGCGGGCGGACGCATGGTGACCGCCCCCACCAGCGGCGCCTGCGGTGTCGTCCCCGCGGTGCTGGAGTACTACAACCGCTACGTCCGCTCCACGACGCCGGAGGACCGCACGCGCTACTTCTTGACCTGCGGCGCCATCGGCCTGCTGTTCAAGGCCAACGCCTCCATCTCGGGGGCGGAGGTGGGCTGTCAGGGGGAGGTGGGCGTCGCCTGCTCCATGGCCGCAGCGGGGCTGACGGAGCTGTCGGGCCGCAGCCCGCGGCAGGTGACGACGGCGGCGGAGATCGCCATGGAGCACTGTCTCGGCATGACCTGCGACCCCATCGCGGGGCTGGTGCAGGTGCCCTGCATCGAACGCAACGCCGTCGCGGCGGTGAAGGCCATCAACGCCGCCCACATGGCCATGCACCGCAGCACCCCGCCCCTCATCAGCCTGGACGAGGTCATCTCGACCATGTACCAGACCGGAAAGGACCTCAGCGCGAAGTACCGCGAGACATCCCAGGGCGGGCTGGCCGCTCAGCCGCGCCGGGCGGTGGGGTAAGCGCTGGGCCAAAAAAGAACGGGCCTGGAGGTTCCTCCAGGCCCGTCGTCGTGCCGCCGCGATGGGCTACCTTCGACGACCCACGACCGCAAGCAGGGCCACAAGGCCCCACCCCAACGCGCCAAGGCCTGCCGCATCGCATCCCGCTCCCCCTGAGGAGGAGGTGCCGTCCGCGTCCTTGATTCGCTCGTCATACTCCGTCCGGGGCGCCTCGGAGGCCAGTTCCGGGTGTGCGGCCTGGTAGTCCAGCGCTCCCTTCAAATCCAGGAAGCGTCCCCCGGCCACTTTGCCCACGAGGACCGACTTCACCGCCGCGCCATGGAGCAGCGCTGTCCGGACCTGGTACGCCGTTCGGGCGGGGTCTGCGGCCTTCAGCAGTGCCACTGCCCCCGCCACGTGGGGGGCCGCCATGGAGGTGCCGTTCATGGTGGCCATCACGGTTCCATCTCCGACGCGGGTGGAGTGCTCGTAGGCGGCGATCGTCGTGCTGAGGATGGACACGCCCGGAGCCGCGACGTCCACGAAGTTGCGGCTCCAGTTGCTGAAGTTGGCGAGGGAGCCGTTCTGCGAGGACGCCCCCACGACGATCAGGTTGTGGATTCCCCTGTAAGAGGAGCTGTAGACGTAATCGCCCCTCTCGTACGTCGGTGTGCCGTCCGCGCCCTTCGGACCGTCCGCCGGCGCGAGGACACCCACCTCAAGTCCATCGTTTCCGGCGCTCGTCACGATCACGGTCCGGTTCAGGGAGTCCAGCGCCTTGAACGCGCGCCACACCGGGTCCTTGCGCTGGTTTGCCAGCGTGGGGGGCATGGAGGAAAACCAGTTGAACGACAGGTTGACGGCCGCCACCTTCAGGCTGGCGTCCTCCTCCAGCCGTTTGGTCAGGAAGTTGAGCGCGTCCACGATCCCGCTTACGGGCCCTGACCCATCCGGCCCCAGGGTTCTGAGGGAGATGAGCCCCACGCTCCAGTTCACGCCCGTCACGCCCCTGCCGTTGTTCCCCGCTGCGCCGATGGTGCCGGCCACGTGGGTCCCGTGCCCGTTCCGGTCCGCATAGGCCTCCGGGTCCGCCCTGGAGGTGCCGCCGTCCTTGTAGAAATTACGGCTCAGGTCGCGCCTGAAGTTGGGGGCCAGCTCAAGCGCCGTATAGTCGACGCCCGTGTCCAGGACGGCCACGCAGACGTCCCCTCTGCCCGTCGTCGTGTCCCAGGCCTCTGGCGCGCGGATGGCCTTGAGGTTCCAGAGGGCCCCCGACGCATAAAACGGGTCGTTCGGCTCCGTGACGGACGCCCGCACGATGAAGTTGGGCGACGCGGCCAGGACGTCCTCCCGCTTGAGGAGGCGCGCCGTCAACGCCTCCGGGGAGAGGATGTCGGACTTGAGCAGGACGAAGACGCCGTTTCCCGCCTCGGAGAGCTCCGCGTAGGTCTCCTCGACGCGCGCCCCCACGGCGGCGGCCAGCGACGCCGCGCGAAACGCCTCCCGCCCCAGGTGCAGGGACGATGCCACGACCTTCGTGCCCTCCTCGCCCTTGAAGACCGCCAGGACCTCCCCCGGGACGTGCCGGGCAGCCGCGGCCGGACCGGCGAAAGCACAGGCTGCCGCAAGCGCGGCGAGCCGCAGAAACACCTTTCTCATTCGGGACCTCCTCGCCAAAACCGGTCCGCGCCGCGCACAAAGGCGCGGCGCGGACGTCAGACGTACTGCTCCACCTGATCGTGAACGATGACCTGCGAGTTCAGGTCGTCGATGATTGGACGCTGAACGTACACGGGTTCCTTGACGTGCTCCAGCTGGACCTCAAGGTGCTTTCGGACGATCCCGTGCTCCAGTCGGTCAACGTACCCCGACACGTTCACCGACGTGCGCGTCTGCTGGATGACCTGCATCCCTGTCTCACCTCCGGTTAAGGAAAACTCCGCCCCCGTCGGGGGCCGCTGCACCCTCTCGGATTTCCATTTTATAACAGCGGCGCCGAATTGCAAAGCGCCCCTGGCGCCCCCTACCTGGGCATGAAGGCGCCGACGCCCCAGCCCGCCGCGCCGTCCCCGCGCTCGTAGAGCAGGTCGAGGCACGCATCCGCCAGGGCCTGGAGGCTCGATATCTGCCGGTCCGGCGGCAGGCCCGCAGCCGCGTAGGCCAGGGGCAGTTCCGTGCAGGCCGTCGTGATGGGGAGGTCCTTTTCCCGCCACAGGGCCTCCACCACCTCCTTCAGGAGCTCCGCGGCGCGCCCCATGTCCCCGGCCTTCACGGCGCGCAGGCTCTGCTGCACGCACTCCTGCTGCTCCCTCGAAGGACGGAGGAACAGGTAGCCCGCTTTCTCGGCGCAGGCGGGGTAGATGAGGCTCTTCTGGGTGCCGGAGGTGGCTACAAGCCACGCTCCTTCCGGACTGGCGCGCCGGGCGGCGTTCACCGTCGCCTCCACGATGTGCACCAGCGGCACGGAGAGCTCCTCGCGGAAACGGTCGATGAAGAAGTGGGCCGTGTTGCAGGGGACGGCCAGGACCTCCGCGCCCCACTCCACCAGCTGCAGCAGGTCCTTCTTGATCGCCGGCAGCGGGTCCGGGCCGAGGCCCATGATCCCGTCGCTGCGGTCCGGGACGTCGGGGTCCGACAGCAGGATTGTGCGCGGGTGCTCCGCGTCGCTCGCCGCCGGCGCGCCCTCCGCAAGCAGGCGAAGGAACTCCGCGGCCGCGGCCGGCCCCATCCCTCCTAAGACCCCCAACGTCTTGTTTGGCTTACTCAACATGTTCGATCCCTCCGCAATCTAAAAGATCAAGGATAGCCCGTCGTGTGACCTCAAAGGACGCTTCAGGCTCTTTGCCCTATTATACCGTCTGTTGCATCAGGGCGGCAGAGTGCCGAAGACCGGCGCCAAATCAGGGTCAGCAGCGCTGCCATGCATAATGAGGCAAAAACCAGGGGTGTGCAAAATGCACGGCACCTCCCCGAAGGGGCTGGGGGGTGTTTTTCATAAGACGCGCCTGTCTGACATTCCCCGTCAACGCCTCCACAAGGCAATCAATTGCCTTGCTTCGGCACAGCCGACCGACACGACGCCGACCGCCTGTCGGCGTCCGTAAGTCGTGTCGTCTGGCTGAACCCCTCCGCCTCACTTCGTTTGGCACCTCCCCTTGCAGGGGAGGCAAAGTGAAGAGGCACATTTTTCAGGCTCCTCTGAATGAAGAACCGCGCCAAATCGCCAGGCTCCTGCTCCCATAGAACGGCGTCCGGATACACTGCCAAACCCACAGGCAAAATTTTTAACGTGTGACGGAGACCGGTTTATGCGTTTTCTGCCGCACCCGACGGATGCAAGGTCAAAGTTGGCTTGCCTATACAACGACGGGCTGTCGTTGATCAGTGATAATGTCACCCTATAAGTGGTCAGAGCCAGAGCTCCCTGCCGATCGTCGATGGACTTCGGCCCAGGGTACCGGCAATCTTGCGGATTCCACATCCCTGAGCACGAAGACACAGTATATTTTCTCGTTTGTCCGCGTTCATCAGCATAGCGCGGGGGCAAAAAAAGCAGCCCGGATGAGGAAGCCATTGGTCGCAGCCGTGAGGTCTCAGTACCAAAATTCATGCGACAGTTGATGCACTGGGAGACCCCACAAGCTTTTTACTGACGCCTGGCCAGGCTCGTGATCTTGCAGAAGCGGCTCAGCTTCGGCCCGAAGTAGGGGAGTAGAAACGGTAACTTGCGAACAAGGGTTACGATGCTCAAGAACGGGTTATTGGCCTCCTGGAGAAGTCTGAGAAGAAAGCTATTATCCCGTCTAAGAGCAATGTAAAAGAACCGCGTATTCGTATTTTGATGAGTAGGATAAAGACTTTTACGGAGCCCGTCATTTGATTGAGAACTTTTTTGCACGCTTGAAACAATATCGAGCAATAGCAACACGTTACGACAAGAGAGCTGTTAATTTCCTGGGCACTGTTCATCTAGCTGCTATTGTAGTATGGCTTATTTGATGACACGCCCTAATAGGATACATCGCTTTCCCCCTCCTTAGGCCTCATTACAAACCAGAGAGGAGTATAACGCCTTGATTTTAGGCGAAAAAATGATAAACTTAATGACGTAGAATGAAAGGATATGGCATATCAATTTGCATATAGCCAACTTTTATTCTCGTTCTTTTTTGGAAATGCGATAAGACTCTTATTTTACGTAATTAGTTGTGAAAGGATGTGAGATTATGGACATCGCCAATTACGATATTGAGAAGCTGATCGGTAACTTCACTCAAGAAGCAGAGAATGCTCAAAATTTGCTTTCGAATCTTCTCAAAGGCGTTACCAATGGCCAACCTCCAACTCTAGACGAAATTTCAGAGTTGGGATCTGTTTTGAAAAATTTACACGCAAAGTATCAGAACGTTCGTTCTGTTGCGTCATCAATACTTGATACGACAGAACTCCCTGAAGCAGGTTGTCCTGTCAAGGAATATCTGGAGGCCATACAGAAGAGTCAAAGACAGCAACTCAAGACAAAACTTGAGGAAGTAGGCGGCCTGATCAATCGTTTTACAGCGATTACATCGCAGAATGAAGATAGCGTTGCAGTTCTAAAACCCATTCAGGATGATGCTGTCAATATATTTAGAAAAGTTGAGAGTTCGGCAGATATTGATGCATGGACACGAGTTATCGAGTCTGCTGAAAAATACCGTTCCTTTATTCGTGCTGTTGATATGAGTGAGAAGCAGTTAGACTCTCCAGAAGGTATTACGCTTTTGGAAGATTTGATGAAATTTTATCCACCTGCTGTTGTCTTTAATATTAACCGTGGCAGGTATTATATTACAGAAAATAAGACGTTTCTTGTCGAAGGTGGGGCTTCAAAAAAAATTGAGACAACAGAACCCTCTGAGCATGTTGATGATGTACTATATGCAAAAAATCCATTAAAAAAATGGAATTATACGACGAAAACTTTTGAAGGCGATATTATAAAGGATGGAGCACGAAGAGGTATTAATGTCTTCATACTCCCGCTGTTTACAAATTTTGCCCTTTTGACTGCAAGACAGGTTCGAAAGATGTGTGCCTTCTATGGCTATGGCGGTAAATTTACACCAAATCACAATAATATTCCTCAAGCCCTAGACTGGTTAACGGAGAAAGGGTGTTTTGCCGTCTATGAATTTGGTACGCCAGCTCAAGATATTTACTGCCTGACCCATGGGGCTCTTAGCTGCATGTCTAAAGAGACGATACGTAATCGTAAATGGCCTGTTTCCATTGGAAAGTATGTTTTGACCGGGGAAGAGAGGATAGAAAAATCGCTTGCCCAAAGAATATTCAGCAATAATGAAACATTGCTGAAGGCACTTTATGCCCTGAAATCAACGATGAACGACAGGCAGTTTAGAGATAAAGTCATGCCTTCCATCGTCTGGAAAGATACCTGCTTTAGTCTTACCGTGCCATGGGGAGATGTGGATCATCGTTGCTGCCTTATGGATTCCTTTGAAAAGGCGAATGCAGTTGTCGAAAGGGATGTCCTGGTTCTTTCAGATGAAGACATCGGTGAGAGGGAAGAAAAACTTGCCATGGGACGTACATGCCTTATTCTCAATCGCAACGGCCTCCGAGCCTGCGGCGCGAAGACTTCAGAGGCCGTGACAACTGATGAAAGCATGACGCAATTTTCCGATGCGAATTCTGGAGATGTGAATCGAACCAGCGTGAATCCTGAAAGCACGGTGGAGCAGGGGGAACCTGTGTCAGCAGCAGTTCAAAGGGCTTCAACGCAGGGAGCAGTCAGTCTGCTTTCTCCAACAGAGCCTCATAATATAAGTGAAAATGACTTTAATGATGTCTTGCATCCATCAACAGGGGCAAAGAAACTTGATGATGCACTTGTAGAAGATCACACAAAGACTGTAGCTGACGTATGTCGACAGATTTTGAATATTAACATCAAACCATCTGATGAACAGTTTGAAAAGCTTATCCAGTTGCAGATAGAAGAGATTGGGCCTTGGAACAGCACGGAGAGCATCGAAGACCGAGCTCTCGTTCGTGCCGTTCTTCTTGCTAAAGCCGCATCCCTGGAAAAGGGTTACTCAAAGAGTAAGCAACTCTATGAGCAGCTCATCCTGGCATCTGGAGTTCCTTTTGACAATTTACACTATACTGGTACAGTACTTTCCAATGCTTTTGAGAATGATACTGCTCCTGGTAAATCGGCGATAGAGGGAATGCAGCTTGCTGCATGGCTCCATGCGCTTATTTTTCCATGGCAGGCACATGATTATACACTACGGGCCCGGGCAAAGCGGATATTGAGCGATTATGATACGATTTATCCTTCTTACGCTACGATTAAGCCTCTATTCAGCGAGTTTTGTGCCGTTGCTGCAACTCTCCCTGGAGGATTTACAGACACTGTACTTAGTTTTCTTGGAGATAAAGCAGAGCGAAAAAAGTTCTTAGAGAAGTTCCAGCAGAAGGCTTCTATACTCATGAATGCCCCTTCTCTCAAGATAAGGATAACCGGGCTTCCAAATTTTGTGCAAAATTGCTTTGGCAATAATAGTGATCTGGCAAATTGCATGGGCATTATTGCGCAGAACAAGGTTGAGGATAAGGAACTTGTTCAAGCTGTGCTTTCCGAGTACTGTGATTCTTCAGAGACAGTAATATCGGAAGACCTGATCAATATGAAGCTTGATCGGGAGTGGGATATTGCACGGAGCCGTAAGAATAAACCTAAAATGAAATTGGCTTTTGACGCCCGACGTAAGGTCTTTGACGCATTTTTGGAACGCCTGACACTTATGATGGAATGGGGTAACATTGAAGAGGTCGATGATAATCGCTGCAATCACCTGCGTAGTTTGCGGGCTAAAACCCTCAACGATGTTAATGCAATCTTCATGAAGAGTGAAGAGTTGAAAGCTGCACCGGGCAACGTCTTTGTCTTGAAAATGCTGAAAGTCATTCACGATCGCCTTTCGGGGCATCATGTGAAGCCGCTCTTCATGGATCTTTTGACTACAAGATTCATACCACTTGATAACGAAGGTAATCCCATATTGACGACCGAACAATGTGCTATTCCATACTATGAGCCATGGCGCAATGTGCTTCGTCATATCGCTTCACCTGCACGAAGTTTGAATGAAGCACGGCAGGGGATATTTGATAATTCTGCGCCAGATGAGACGACAACATTTGATAACCTGAATCAGCTGGAACTGATAGACAGGGCTGAGGGTAAGGAAATTCAGGTTCACGATGATATTACTGCTGTTCAAAATTCTGCTGAGAAACGTCTGGACAGTTTTAAGGGGCAGCTCGAACTGGCTTACACTTATGGCCGTATTCGTGAGGATGATAAGGAAAACCTGACGAATATCCAGATGCGTTATAAGCCGGATTTTTTTGATGGGCGAAATTTTGGTTGTTGGCGACAGTTCCTGAACGCTCTTGAGCAAAAAGTTACTGATTTGACTGCAGAGCGAAAAAAACAATTGAAAAATGATATTAAGATTCGTAGGGCAAATCTCGACGAAAAACAAAAAACGTTCTCAACACTGGACAAAGCGGAGAAGTTGCTTGATGAGGATAACTTTGCCGTTGCGGAAGAATACATCAACCGCTTCGATTATGGCGAATATGAGTTGACGAAAGAACTTCAGACTGTCATGACTTCCGGGGACAGCTTTAGGGATTTTCTGTCCGACGAATCCTTTGATCCGCTTTATGACCTGTGCAGCAGAAACAGTTCCAGAAAACTTGGGGATTTCTCTAAAGATTTGGATAAAGCCAGACCCAAGGATTGGTCAAGTCGCCTGAAAACGAGCAGCGAAAAACTTGTTGAGGCCTGGCCCTCCCGGCGTGGCAAGACAACCACTGACCAGATTAAGACGCTTTTTTTCTGTCTCGGCTTTAACGTGATTAAAGCTGAAAAGATCGATTGTGATCAAAAAGCGCCTGATCAATTTAAGGTGTTTGTTCAGAAAAGCCCTCGTAATGCCTCTGATTATGACCATCCCATAGCGGCCTTTGGTACCAAGATGGCCTCGCCGCTCTCCGTCGTGATTTTGTACGGAAATCACATGGCTGACGGAATTGTAAAGACTGTTACCGCGCTTAACCTTAACCCCAACGGAATTGCAGTTGTCCTTGTAGATTACTATCTTGATCGGGGGACACGTAGACAAGTGGCCGAAATATTTCATACTCAAACATCCGGTCAGAAACCATTTCTTCTCATCGATCGAGTTCTGGCCCTGCACCTGGCCCTGCATCTTCCTACGGAGCGTTTGTCGATACTTTTAAAGTGCACACTCCCTTATACTATCTATCAACCCTTTGTAAGCGGCGTTGGTGCTGTTTCCGACGAAATGTTCTTTGGGCGCAGAAAGGAAATTCATGATATTACAGATCCTAATGGGGCTTCCATTGTATACGGCGGTCGCCAGTTAGGAAAAACAGCATTACTTCAGCGTGCGGAGAATTTGCGATTCGCCCCTGAGAACGGAGCCTTCGCTGTACTCAGTACAATCAAGGAATTCCATAAGGAAGAGCAGGTTGTGGAGCATGTCATAAAGGATATCGTTGAAAAAACAAACCTTCCCATTACACCTTGTGCATCTTTGGAAGACATGTGCCGACAGATCAGCAGCTTATTCAGGCAGGAGAAAATTGCTTCATTCCTGCTTCTTCTGGACGAAACGGATAACTTTCTCGAGAGCATCGGTTCGGTCGATTACAACCCGCTTCTTCCGCTGGTGAATCTGAAGCGCGAGACGCAGAATAACTTTAAATTTGTACTTGCAGGCCTTCATAACGTCTGCAGGGCTAAGAATACGTTATCCTCCAATAACGTGTTTGGACAGCTGGGGACACCTCTGTGCATTCAGCCGCTTTCACCTGTTGATGCGATGGATCTTATCTCACGCCCACTGCACTATTTGGGGTTCCAGGTTGGGGATGCTCACCTTCAAACGATTTTGATAAACACAAATTATTACCCTGGTATTCTTCAGTTCTTTGGCTATACTCTAGTGCAGACGCTCACGAGTAAATACGCCCAATATTATCATGCAACAAACAATCCGCCATTTGTACTGAACGATATGCAGCTTGGAAATGTTATGGCCGACGAAAGTTTGAACGACAGCATTCGTTCTAGATTCCACCTCTCCCTGAATCTCGACCAGCGTTATTTTATGCTGGCTCGATGCATTGCCTTGCTCTACTATACTCAGGAGGAGTATCTTGTTGGAGATCAACATGGCTTTACGCAGAAACAAATTTCAGATTGTGCAAAGGAGTATCAAATTTACTGTCTTGAACAGCTCTCATCGGAGACTACCATCAATCTTCTTGATGAGATGGTTGAGATGGGTATCTTGGGGCGTCCAGAAAGCGGAATCTATCGTCTGCGGCGGCGTTCCTTCCTTAATATTATCAGCCATGATGACAGCAGTCTGCTTGATGATATCGACAAAGCCAATAATCCTGAAGAGGCGGTTCAATCATGACAGACTTTGAGGAATTTTGGTGGAATAATATTACCGGGCCACACTCCGTCGTGACAAAAACATCAGAGCTTTTATCAACAAAATTTGCGGTTCTCTTGTTGGTACCTGGTGATCTCCCATGGCGCCACACCATGCGCAGCGCTATCGATGCGGAGTTTAAACGGAGAAGTAGCATGATGGATATACTGATCAGGCCTATTGATGTGAAGGATGAGTACCTTCAGGATATAGCGCCAGGCCAGTTCATCCTTCGAAACTACGCCTCCGAATCTGTAAAAAATGAGTATCGTGTCGGTTCTGGCATGAGTATGCAGGAATACATCAAGAGAAACAGCGTGTTGAAAAACACAATCCTGTGGTTGAAGGGATTCAATAATGCGGAGCAGGTGAAAGACTGGGTGAACTTCTGCAGTGATTATGCCACAGGAGCTGTTGTGGATGGGTTATTCATCCTTGAAGTTCAGGATAATATGAGGCTTCCAGCTCACAGTTCAATACCAAAAATCAACTTCAGCGAATACGTGGACAGTTATAATTTGCTGCTTTTCTGCAGCTTTCTGCTTGATGAACAGAAAGAACTTACTGCCCAGTGGAAAAGTTATATCGCTGCGATGGTATCAAACCTGTGCGAGACGGATGCGGAAGTTGCTGAACGGATGATTCTTGAAACAAATTTTATGAACGAAGAACCTCTGGATGTATTAAGCCGTATCGCAAAGGAGCCTGATTTTGTACGCCGCGGCGAAGGAGCACAGCACGCCTTTGCTCTCCTTCGTAACAGAAATAATCTTACACTTAAGAAGCGTCTTTGGAGTGCGCAGGTTCAAGTACTTTTCCCTGTTATTGAGCTTGAGCGCGTAGAGATCGTCCGGCAATGGCATGCTGAAATAGCGGCGGCGCTTGCAAAACATCCTGAGCAACGAGGATATGGCAACGGTAGTAACGAAGCCATTGATGATCTATGTGACATTGAGTTGGGGCAGCTCAATCACATGATCATTAATCATATGCTGGAGATACCCGCCCCTGAGATAAGGTCCCGCATTGCTTTGTTGCGCACCTGTCGTAATCTCCTTGCTCACGGCGAATGTTGCTCAGCAGCACAAACCGGGAAGTTATTGAACGCATCGTGAGGAAATTTCAAACTTGCAGGCGGCGATGTTTGATAATTTTCTGTACTTGAAGGACATCCACAACAGAAGAGTAGACACGTGATGATGACGTTTCGTGTTGAAGACGCCACGGCGGTGGACATCACCATCATTGACGAAGTGGAAAACCTGCTGTACTAGGGTGTGTTCACTCAAAAATGGCCAAAGTCCCAAGGGTCCACTGCGACTCCTGTGGCGTCTGCCTGGTCCCCGTCCCCTGGGCGCGCGAGGGCAGCGGGTTTACTTTGCTTTTCGAGGCGTTGGTCCTCTCCCTGGCTCCTGCCATGCCCATCAAGACCCTGGCGAAGGAGCTGAACATGCACGACACACGCCTCTGGCGCGTGATCAGGCATTACACGGAACAGGCCCTCGAGCGGAGGGATCTGTCAGGGGTCCGCAATGTCGGATTCGACGAGACCGCGAGCAAGCGAGGGCACGATTACGTGTCGGTCTTCGTGGACCTGGATACGTCAAAGGTCATCTTCGCCACAGAGGGTAAGGACTCGAGCACTTTGGGGCGATTCAAGACATTTCTCGAGAAACACGGCGGCCGAGGCGAAAACATCGAGCGGATGTGTTGTGACATGTCGCAAGCCTTCATCAAAGGGGCGCGAGAACACTTCCCGGGTGCGAAGCTGACGTTCGACAAATTTCATGTCGTGAAGGTGGTGAACGATGCAGTAGACAGCGTCCGTCGCGAGGAGCGCAAGGAGGACCCGAGCCTGGCGCACACCCGTTATCTTTGGCTGAAGAACCCTCAAACCCTGACGGAGAAGCAAAAGGCCTGGCTGGGGGAACTGAGTCTGAGGAAGCATAATCGGAAGACCGCGCGTGCCTGTCAGATGAAGCTGGGTTTCCAGGATATTTTCAGGAGATTTCGCCTTTGAGAAGAAGGGGAGCTGTTACTGAAGCGATGGTATTTCTGGGCTACGCACAGTCGTCTAAATGCGATGGTTGGAGCAGCGCGCACGATCAAGCATCATTGGGATGGAGTCCTTCAGTGGTTTGAGTCCCGTATCAACAACGGCATTCTTGAGGGAATCAACAGTTTGATCCAAGCCTGTAAGGCGAGGGCCAGGGGCTGCAGGAGCAGGGAGAACCTCATCTCAATGATTTACCTCATCGCAGGGAAACTACAGATAGGGCTATCCCTTAAAATAGCGAGAAGCTACAAAATGAAGGAGGCGCCCTGGGGCGCCTCCTGACGAAACGGGTGGGGGCTGACTGCGGCCCCCTTAACGGTTCAGGTATGCCGTGACGCGGTCCTTGACGCGCGCGCCGTCGGCGCGGCCCGCCGCCAGGGCCAGCACGGCCTTCATGAGCCTGCCCATGTCGCGGGGCCCGGAGGCCCCCGTGTCCTGGGCGGCCTGACGCACCATCTCGTCCAGGGCTGCGTCCTCCAGCTGGGCCGGGAGGTAGGGCTCCAGGACCGCCGCCTCCGCCAGCTCCGCCTCCGCCCGGTCCCGCGCCCCGCCGGCAGCGTACTGCTCCGCGGCCTCTTTGCGCTGCTTGATCAGGCGTCGGATCACCGTGTGCACGTCCTCGTCCGCGATCTCCGCGCCGCGCCCCTTGTCGGCCGCGAGCTTCTGCAGCTCCGTCTTCAGCATCCGCAGGGAGGAGAGGCGCCTCTCCTCCCTCGCCTTCATGGCGGCCATCAGGTCGGCCGCGATCCGATCCGTCAGCTTCATCGCGATCACCCTCCTTTCGCGAAAAGAAAAATGGGGGCCTCAGCCCCCATCGACACGCGAACTAACCTGCGTTCCTGCGCCTCATGCTCTTGCGCTTCCGCGCCGCCTCAGCGCGCTTGAGTTTCTTGGCGTCGCTGGGCTTCTCGTAGTGCTCGCGCTTGCGGGCCTCGCGCAGCGTCCCCACCTTGGCCACTTCCTTTTTGAAGCGCCTCAGCGTATCCTCAATGTTCTCTCCTTCTTTGCGGGTGACAGTCGTCATGAACAGATCCCCCCTTCCTCTTCTCCGACTAGCCCGGAGGCCAGCCGAAATTGCGTCCCGACAGCAGATGAATGTGAAGGTGAGGTACCGTCTGACCGCTTCCTTCTCCCGTGTTGATGACCATGCGATAGCCATCCTTCTCAAGGCCAAGCGAGAGCGCGACCTTCACAGCGGCGCCCATCAGGGCGCCCCAGACGGCCGAATCCTTCACCTCGGCCGAAGATGCTACGTGACACCTTGGGATCACCAGGAGATGCGTTGGAGCCTGGGGTGCAACATCACGAAAGACCACGACGTCCTCGTCCCGATAGACGAAGTCCGTCGGTATCTCGCCGCCTGCGATCTTGCAGAAAATACAGTCGCTCATGATTTCCACCCCCTTTTGCAGAGCCTGCAGCCGAACGCGACCGGCGCTTTCGTAAAACGTTACGAAACGAGCCATGCCACCTTTGCAGGATGTACAATTTTATAACATATTCGCGCAAGATACAATAGAACGCGGGAGGCAATCTGCTCCGGATGATATAGAATGGAATCCATTTGAAATCGTGCGAAAGGCGGAGGGTATGCGATGAAGGGCGTGAGCGTGCGGGATGAGGCGCGGGAGCTGAACGGGGAGATGGTGGGCTGGCGTCGCCACATCCACCTTCATCCGGAGGTTGGGTTCGACACCGGGGGCACGGCGGCCTTCGTTGCCGAGCGGCTGAACGAGGCGGGCGCCGTGGAGGTCCGGACGGGGGTCGGGAGGAGCGGCGTCACCGCGGTGATTCGGGGCGCCCGACCCGGGCGCACGCTGGCGCTGCGCGCGGATATGGACGCCCTGCCCGTCTCCGAGGAGACGGGGCTGCCCTTCGCGTCCGCGCACCCCGGGCGGATGCACGCCTGTGGGCACGACGCGCACACGGCCATGCTGCTGGGGGCGGCCGTCCTGCTGGGGCGGCATCGGGAGGACCTTCAGGGCGCCGTGAAGCTGATCTTCCAGCCGGCGGAGGAGATCGGGATGGGGGCCATGGCCATGATCCAGGACGGCGTCCTCGAGGGCGTGGACGCCATCGCCGGACTGCACACGGGCAGCCTGTGGAACGGCGCCGATGCGGGAGAGATCGGCTTCAGGCCGGGAGCCGTCATGGCCGCGGCGGACACCTTCACCATCGATGTGAGCGGGAAGGGCGGCCACGGGGCCCAGCCGGACCGCTCGGTGGACCCCATCTCCATCGCCTGCCAGGTCTATGCTACTCTCCAGACCGTCATCAGCCGGGAGACGCCGCCCCTGGCCCCCGCCGTGCTGACCGTGGGGAGCTTCCAGGCGGGGTCCGCCCCAAACGTCATCCCCGACTCCTGCACGATGAAGGGCACCATCCGCTCCCTCTCAAAGGAGACGCGCAGCTCGCTGCAGGACCGCATCCGGACCATCGCCGAGGGCGTCGCTGCGGCCATGCGCGGCAGCGCCAGGGTCGCCTTCACCTATGGGCCGCCCCCCGTGGTCTGCGACCCCGACATGACGGAAAAGCTCGTCCGCGCCGCGGGCGCGGTCGTGGGGCCGGAACACGTGCGCCCCATCGACGAGCCGGCCATGGTGAGCGAGGACATGGCCTTCTACATGGAGAGGGTTCCGGGCGTGTTCTTCTCGCACCCCTCAACCCTCGGCGGCGGACTGGACTTCCCCCACCACCACCCGAAGTTCACCGTCAACGAGGACGTGCTCTGGACGGGGGCCGGGACCTTTGCGGAGCTGGCGCTGACGTGGCAGGAGGCGTAGGGGGCGCGCCCCGCGGGACGGGACGATGACGGCGGACGGGCCGGGCGAAAAGAGAGGCGCGCTTCAGGCCCCCCTTTCAGGGGAGGCGTTGGCGTCCGTTTTTTTGCCCCCCTGATCCTAAGCGACCTGCACAGTATGCCCCGTTTCCGGGGCACAGCTCACTGCGTTCGCTGGCAGTCTGCTTATGTAAGGAGGGCTGCCCCGAAGGGGGAACTGAGGGGTTGTGATGAGGTTATGGTGCTCCGACCTGAAGAAGGACGGCGCGAGAAGGCGTTTTGCGAGGAGGTTTTTGGGGTGCGGCGATCGTTTATTCTTGTCGTTTTCGCGTTTTTGTTGGGGATTTGGGCGTTTTGGGGGATGACGGCGTCTGCTGCGGAGAGGCGTTTTCCCTCGATCCGCTGTGCCGTCGATGTCCCGGAGGGCTGGGAGGTCGAGGAGGACGAGGAAAACGCTACCGTGAGCATGACGGCCCCGGATGAGGATGCGGCCGTCATGCTGACGGGGATCGACGAGCCGGGGGTGTCCGTTTCGGAGTTTGCGGAACGGGTTGCCCAGGAGGTGGGGGCCGATAAGCCGGAGCCATCGGGGGGCGGGTATCGGTTTTCCTTCACGGACAAGGATGGATTGTCCTGCCGCGGGATCGTCATGGGCGACGAAACGTTTGTCTCCATGGTCACGCTCATCGGTCAGCATCAGGCTTTTGAATCCATCGTCCGTTCTATTCGAGGTCTGGATTGACCTGCCGGGGTCGTTCGGGGAGGGGTTGGAGCCGGATGAGGGATAAGTCATGAGGCGGGCTTCGGCACGTTTTTTTCTGTTCTGCGCGATGTTGGCGTTTTGGGGTTGTCCTGTTTTGCACGCCGCGCCGGCCGCAAAGGCAAAGGAGACCTGGGCGGTCTATTGGTACCTCTGCGGGTCCGACCTGGAGTCGGAAAACGGGTTTGCGACGGGTGACCTTGCGGAGACGCTGGAGGTCGCCCTGCCCGACAACGTGAAGGTGGTCGTGCAGGCCGGCGGCTCCAAAACGTGGGACAACGAGCTTGTGGACGCCTCCGGTCCGTGCCGTCTGGAGCGTTCCGGGGATGAGATCGGCGTCGTCGGCAAGGCGGGGCGGGCGAACATGGGCGCCCCTGAGACCCTGAGGGATTTTCTGCGATTCTGCGAGAAGAACTATCCTGCCGATCACAAGGTGCTGATCCTGTGGGACCACGGCGGGGGAAGCAGCGGAGGGCTTTGTTACGACGAAACGCACGGCGGCGACGCCTTGTCCTTTGGGGAGCTGAGGGAGGCGCTGGAGGCGGTCTACGGCGACGAGCCGGATAAAAAGCCGTTCGAGCTGATCGGGATCGACGCCTGTTTGATGGCGACGCTGGAGATGGTCGGCGTCTGTGCGCCTTACGCGGGGTATCTTGTGGCCTCGGAGGAGACGGAGCCGGGCTGTGGGTGGAAGTACGACGGCTGGCTGTCGGCCCTTTCCGCGAACACGGCGATGCGTGCCGCGGAGCTTGGGCGCGTCATCTGTGACTCGTATTATGAAGGGTGCCGGGAGCATGGGCTGGAGAAAAACGTCACGCTGTCCATGATCGATCTTCAGAAGGCCGACGACTTGAACCTGGCGGTGTCCTGCCTTGGGGCTATGGGGATGACCTCGGTCCTGGAGGACCCCTCCGCGTTTTACGCCGCATTCGCCCGGGGGGCGAAGAGCGCCGAGAGCTACAGCGCCGGGATGGTGGATCTGGCGAGCCTGGCCTCCAGGAACGCGCACCTCTTTCCGGAGGCTGCCGAGGCGGTGATCGAGGCCGTCCGGGAGAGTGTGGTCTATCAGGTGAAGGGGGCCTACCGAAAGGGATCGAACGGAATTTCCGTCTTTATTCCCTCCGCTCCGGAGCCCGACGCCTACGACCGGTTTGAGGACTCCGCTTTGGCGTCGGGGATGCGGGGGCTCTATTACCTTTACGAGCCCCTGCTGCGGGGGGATTTTTCAGACAAGGCGGTGCAGTTCGTTCAAGATGTCGCCGATTTTTTGAACTCCCTCGACGCGGAATCGGAGGGGCCGGTGAGCGCAGATCGGCCGGGGCATTCGGCCTCGCCCTGGGACGCCTCCGCGTTGGCCCAGGGGCTCCATCTCCCCTCGCTGGGGCGTTGGGACGCCGCCGCGCTGGCCGCAGGTCTCAACTTCGCCGAGACCTCCGGCATGAATTTGGACGACCACCCGGTCGAGTACGTCGAGCAGGACGGCGAGACCTACGCGTGTCTCAACCTCGGGGCCGGGAAGGCGGCCCTGCTGGATCGCGTCACCTTTATCCTCGCGCTATGCGACGACGAGGGGACCCCGTCCGTGCTTCTGGGCGAGGATTCCGATCTTTCCGCGGATTGGGACGCGGGGCGTTTCATGGATAACTTTCGGGGGGTCTGGGGCAGCCTCGACGGGCATTTGGCCGCGATGTCCGTCCTCTCGGTGACGGACGACTACGTCCTTTATGAGGTCCCCTTTCTGATGAAGGGCAAGCCTTACAACCTCACGGTGGCCTACGATTTCGACACGAAGGCGTTCCGGATGCTCACCGCCAGACCGGATGAGGAGGGGGGCCCCCCCGGCAGGGGGGAGCGTCTGCTGGTCGAGGGCGACGAGATCACGCTGGTCCTGCATAAGCTGGACCTCGAAAAAGACGAGCTGGTTGCGTGCGAGGGCGATACGCTCACGATCGGCAAGGGGTCCAAGTTCAAGGAGACGGTGCTTCCCGACGGGTTTTATGCCTTTATGTTCACCATGACCGACTACAGGCAGAACGTCTATTATTCGACGGCCTCGGGCGTGCAAATGGAAAACGGGGTCCCGACGGTTTTTTCTTTGGATGATGAGAAGAAGAAGGAGAAGTAAGGGGGAGTGGTTTCCCTGATGCCCTCCTTCCTGACGGTGTCTCATAACGCGATGGGGTATTCCATTGGTGCTATACTGCAGGTGGCAGGAGGCGTAGGGGCCGCCCTGAGGAGCGGGCCCATGAGGAAGGACGGAGGGGCTGCTGTGGAGGACATTCGGGAGGCGGTGCGCGCGGCGTACAGCGCGGCCATCGAGGGACGGGAAGCGGGGTGCTGCACGGACCCCGACGCCGTCACGGACATGACTCAGGGCAACTACCGTGCTGCGGACCTCGCAGGGACGGGGGAAGCGGCGGAGCAGTCCTTCGGGTGCGGGGACCCCGTCCGCGCGGCGCTCCTCAAGCCGGGGGAGCGCGTGTTGGACCTGGGGTGCGGCGCAGGGCTGGATCTGATCCTGGCAGCCCGGGACGTGGGGCCGTCGGGCCATGTCTATGGCCTGGACATGACCCCCGCCATGCTGGCCCGCGCCCGAAAGAACCTCGCGAAGCTGGGCCTGAGGAACGTCACGCTCCTGAAGGGCCACATCGAGACGCTCCCGCTCTTCGATGGCGGGGTGGACGTGCTGCTCTCCAACTGCGTGATCAACCTCTCCCCGGATAAGGACGCGGTGTTTGGCGAGGCGTTTCGGGTGCTGGCGCCCGGCGGCCGCTTCTGTGTTTCGGACGTCGTGTTGCTGCGCCCCGTTCCGGAGATGCTGCGCAGGAGCAAGACGGCCTGGAGCGGGTGAATCGCCGGTGCTCTTCCGTCGGAAGAGTATCGGCGAAAACTTGAGGTGGCAGGGTTCGTTCAGGTCAGCGTCAGGCCGACGAAACCCCATGAGATCAATGCGGATGTCGTTCGACAGGAGGCGGGAAGCCTGAGCGCGGAGGACGAGGCGGCCCTTGCGGGGCTCTCCGCCAGTGCGCTCATCACGGCGATACGGCCCTAGCCCATCAGGGCGAACGAAACGTCGTTGACGTTGGTGCCCGTGGGACCGGTGATCACGAGGGAGTCCACGGCCTTCAGCGCAGTCCATGCGTCGTTGTCCCGCAGGACGGCCTCGACGTCCATCCCTCTGGCGCCCAGCGCTTCCGCCGTCGTCCCGTCCACGATGCCCCCGGCCGCGTCCGTGGGGCCGTCCGTGCCGTCCGACCCCACGGAGACGACCACGACGTCCCGAAGCCCCCGTATGCCGCGGCACGCCGACAGGGCCAGCTCCTGGTTGCGCCCGCCCCTGCCCTTCCCCGTCACGTGCACCACGGTCTCGCCGCCCGCGATGACGACGCAGGGCGATGCGATGGGGCGCCCGCTGGCGCGAACCTCCCGCGCGATGGCGGCCAGGAACGCGCCGGCCTCCCGCGCCGTGCAGGAGAGCGTGGAGGTCAGGAGCAGCGGCGTGTAGCCCAGGGCGGCGGCGGCCCTCCCGGCCGCCGCGCAGAGCGACGCCACGCTGCCCGCCGCTACGGCCGTGGCGTTGTCCAGCTTTTTGGGCGTTTCGCGTTTCAAGGCCTCCGTGAGGCGGGGATGGAGCGCCAGCCCGTACTTCTCCACGACGCGCAGGGCGTCCTCCGACGTGGAGGCGTCGGGGCAGGCCGGCCCCGACGCGATGCTGTCCAGGCGGTCCCCCAGCACGTCCGACAGGGCCACCGTCAGGACGCGGGCCGGCGCGCAGAGCTTTGCGAAGCGCCCTCCCTTCACGGCAGACAGGTGCTTGCGGACCGCGTTGACCTCCACGATGTCCGCTCCGCAGGCCAAAAGCTGGCCCGTCACGTCCGCCAAGTCCTTCAGCGTCACGCCCTCCGCCGGCAGCTCGAAGAGCGCCGACCCGCCGCCCGATACGAGGAACAGCACCGTATCCTCCGGCGACAGGCCCCTCACGCGCCTCAGGAGCGCCTCCGTCCCCCGGACCGCGTTCTCGTCCGGCACCGGGTGACCCGCCTCAAAGGCCTTGATCCCCCGCATCTCCCCCAGCGAATGGCCGTATTTGGTGATGAGGACGCCGCCGGCCAGCCGATCCCCCAGCGCCTCCGAGGCGGCTTGCGCCATGCGCCACGCCGCCTTGCCGATGGCGGCCAGGATCACCCGTCCTCGCCCCGTCTCCCTCAGCCGGGCGGCGAGCTCTCCACGCCCCAACGCCTCCCTCACCGCCGCTTCGGGCAGCACGGCGTCGATGGCCCGCCTCACGATCTCCAGCGCATCCTCCCGCAGCTTATCCATCCCGCGCACCTCCCCGACGGCCTGGGACGAAGTGTCCCACGTTTCTTCATTATAGCCTGAAATGACAAGGACACGCGCGACATCCCGTTGCGTGCTCCACGCATCGGTGCGGGGCCTTCGTCAGGCTGATTTTTTTCTGAGCGGATCAGCGGGCACTCAACGGCTTACCGCAGCTCCTGGACGGCCTTTTCGATCCTTTCGCAGGCCTCGACGAGCTCTTCGTAAGCGGCCGCATACGAGAGGCGCAGGTAGCCCTCACCCTCCGACCCGAACGCACTTCCCGGAACCAGTGCCACTTTTGCGTGGTCGAGCATGTACTCGGCGACCTCAGCGGACGAGCGGCCCAGGCTCTTGACGTTGACGAAAACGTAGAACGCGCCCTTCGGATTGTTGCAGCTCAGGCCGTCGATCGCATTGATCGCCTTGACGACGTAATCCTTGCGCCTTTGATACTCGCGGCGCATCGCCTCGACGTCCTCGTCGCATTCGCGAAGGGCGACGACCGACGCATCCTGGACGAACGACGGCGCACACGTTACCGTGTATTGATGAATGCGCACGCACGCCTGAACGATCTCGCACGGGGCGCACAGGTAGCCAAGGCGCCATCCCGTCATCGAGTACGCTTTGGACATGCCGCCCAACGTGATCGTCCGCTCCTTCATCCCTGGCAACGACGCGATGCTCACGTGCTCCACTCCGTCGTAGACGAGCCGTTCATAGATCTCGTCCGACAGGACCAGCAGATCGTGTTTCCGTGCCGTATCGGCAAGGCGGTCCAGGGTTTCGCGCGAAAAAACGCCTCCGGTCGGGTTGCTTGGATCGACGAGGACCAGCATTTTCGTTCGGCTCGTTATCTTGCTCTCGAGCTCCGCGAAGTCCACCTGGTAGTCGTTTTCTTCCTTAAGGCTGTACGTCGATGGAACCGCTCCCAGGGATTCCGGAACGTGGATGTAGTTCAGCCACACCGGATTGGGGACGAGGACCTCGTCGCCCGGGTTCAGAAACGCCGCCATGCCGGCAAAGGTTCCTTCTCCGACGCCGACGGTAACCAGGACTTCGGACGGGTCGTACCCCACGCGGTTCTTCTCGCGCATCTTGTCGGCGATTGCCGTCCTCAGCTCTGGCGTCCCATAGTTCGACGTGTAAAAGACGTGTCCCTGAGCCAGGCTCTCGTCCGCTGCGCGCTTGATCCTCTCCGGCGTGTCAAAATCCGGACGGCCGATCTCCAGGTGGATCACGCGCTCACCCGCCTGCTGCATCTTCGTCGCCTTCTCCATCATCTTGCGTATGCCGGAGAAGGGCAAAGAGTTCATCCGTTCCGCCGCAGCGTAGTTCACCGTCGTCTCCTCCCTTCCGTCAGCTGTTGTAGACATCGCGGTTCAGCTCCCCCTCTTTGGCGTTCACGATCACGTTGACCGCCGCGTCACCGATGACGTTCAGCGTGAGGAGCGACATCTCGACCGGGCGGTTGATCGCGACGACCAGCGCGTAGCCGACCAGGCACGCCTCGGTCGTAAACCCCAGGCCGGCCATGACCGTGAAGATCATCGTCGTTCCTGCGACCGGAATGGCCGGCGTCCCCGCGGCTGCGCATATCGTCAGGACCGCCATGATGACGAGCGTGGCCGGCGTTATCGGGATGCCTGCACTCGTTGCGATGAACGTCACCGCCACCATGTGCATGATCGAGGTTCCGTTCATGTTGATCGTCATGCCCAGCGGAAGCACGAAGCTCGTTATCTCCTCGCTGCATCCGAGTTCGTCGAGGTTCGTGCGCATGTTGATCGGCAGAGTTGCCGCCGACGAGTTCATCGCGAAGCCGAACACGCCGACCTTCGCCATCTTCTTGATGAACTTGAACGGGTTCAGGCCGGTCAGCAGAAGGATCCCTATCGGGTAGACCGTCAGGAGCACCAGGAAGAGCGTGAAGATAGCGGTCCCCATGTAGGCGGCGGCCGGTTTCAGGTATTCAACGCCGTAGACGGCGAAGGTGCGGGAGATCATGCAGAAGATCGCAAACGGCCCCACCCTGTTGAGCAGAAAGGTCAGCCACATGTTGATGACGTCGCTGAGGCCCTCCAGAACGCTTTTGAGCACATGGGCCTTCTCTCCGAGCTTGTTCATGCAGATCCCAAGGATGACGGCGACGACTACGACCGCAAGGATCCGCGTGTTGACGCCCATGACGTTGATGATGTTGTTCGGTATGGCGTCGACGATAACGCCAAGCGGGTTGTACGGGGCGATCTGAGCCGTCTTCGTGACCTCGCCGCCCGGAAGAACCACCGTAAACCACCCCATCCCCCGGGCCCCGTAGGCGATCGCTCCCGCTATCAGGCACCCGACGGCGTAAAAGCCTAAGAAACCGATCAACGAACGGATGGCAATGCGTCCAAGCTTCGCGGCCTCGGAGATGCTGCACATCGCGAGGCTGATCGAAACGAGGACCAACGGAACGATGGCAAGCTGGAGGCCGTTCATGAACACCTGCCCGATGATGTAGAACAGTCCGAGCGATCGGACGCCTTCGGGGCGCGTGATGTCCTGAAACAGCAGGCCGTTGATGAGCTTCCACGTCCCCTCGCCGCCATTTGACAACAGGTATTCCCTCAGAAACAGGCACCCGATGCCGACGGCAAGACCACAAACGAGAGCAATGAGCATCTTGTGAACGATCGTGGTTTTTCCCTTCATTTGCTGCATCCCCCTTGGGTATGGTTTTGTAACCGCCATCCCCAATATAACAGGGCTTTTGCTTTAAGGAAAATTGATTTTTTCTTTGTGAAATATTCAAGAAATTTATCTGAGGCATGTCATCAATTAGGTCAGGTCACAATGGCAACGAGATAAACAGCAGCCGGGAAATTAACAGCTCGCTTGTCGCAACGTGTTGCTGTTGCTTGATGTTGTTTCACTACTTTACGACAGGGCGACGGGAAAGCCCACGACTTTAGTCGTGCCCATAAAGCGGGGCATACTATGGGATGATGCGTCGCTTCGCGAAACCTGCGGTCCGCAACGTCGCCAACGAGCGACGTTCGCCTTTGCTTTTGTTTCTCTGGTATACTGTATTTGGCAACGTGGGGTGAAATCCCGTGCCAACCTGTCCCCTTTTTGGGGCACAACGTATCTTGAAAACTGGATATATCGGGTTGTTTGGGGAGTCCCAAACGTAAAATATCCAACGCCAAAGAACAAACTCAGAAAACTGGGATCAAAGAGTGGGGGCATCCACTCTTAAGGGAGAAGACGTAAGACCGGACGTGTCCGGCTGTCTTTGTCGATCTTAGAATCCCATAGTATGCCCCGCTTCTTGGGCACGAATTTATTCGTGGGAGTATGTCAACGTTCACAGACCTTCCAATATGCGGCAATGGCCCCGCCGATTGCCGCCGCCGAAACAGGTATGTCAACGTTCACAGACCTTCCAATATCCATTCCTGTTGGAGCCTACCCGCTCAACGTATCCGTTTTTCCGTAGATAGGATACATTGTTTTGAATCGCGGTTTTGCCAAGTCCCGTTATCCTCATCAACTGCGGATGTGTGATGTTGGGGTTGTTCCTCATCTCGGCCAGTATGCGCTGCCGAGTCGGATTCAGCGTGTTATCCCCCACATTATCCCCCATTTTCCCCCCGCTCCTGTCACCTGCAGCAGGCAGCATTCTGTTCAGAGGAATGGTCACGATAATGGAGTTCTCCCTGAATTCAAAGGCTTCTCTGCCGTAAACCTGTGTAATTTTGGGAACTCCGCGGCCGGACCTCTCGCTGATGTGCAACTGAAGAAAGATGTCGGACAGGCGTTTGTTGACCGGAACGGAATCACCGGTGTAAAACCCCTCCAGGGTTTGCGCAGGGGCCAGCGTTCCGCGCGACAGTATCTCTATCCTGTCATTGAACACCGTGAACATCGGGGCATTCCCAGTCACCCAGAGATTGTGGACGAATGCGTTGATCACGGCTTCACGGAAGGCATCCTGATCGAACAGCGGAACCTCCCGGCGCTCGACGATGCGATCCTTCTCGTCTGCCTGCATGATGTTCAGCACGTCACCATACTCCAAAATTTTTTCCAGGGAGATCAGCAGGCAGGTATTCCCAAATTCCCGCACGGAATACAACGGATCTGCCTTGGTTCTCCCCATGAAGATCGACACTCTGATGGGGATTTTACTGTCATCGGACAGCAGTTGCGCGAGCAGATTATACGTCCCGTCCTTCGTCAGCAGACCCAGGTTCTTCTTGAAATTTCTCCGGTTAAGGACGATGCCTCTGTCCTCGTAGTAAAAGAACAGCTTCCGAAAGGATAGTTCCTGTATGTCCGCCTCGGTATTCTCCGTTGTCGGCAGCCCGTTTTTAAGAACCGAGAAGAGGGCCGCCTCCCGCTCAGGATGTTTACTCAGGTTGACCTTGCTGGAGCCTATGCGGATATACCTCACGTTGTCAAAAGCAACGGGAGACTGTTTTGCCGCGGGAATCTCGAGGACAACGACCCGCCTGCGATTCAGCGTCACATCGTGGAAGGAAAAGTTCAGATCCGGAGTGAGCTGCCTTGCCAGGTAGTGTTCCAGGGGCTCGTTTTTCACGTCCTGCCGGTGAGCAAAACGGGTGCCAACAACGTCGTGCGTAACATTATCAATGCCCCAGATGAGATAGGCGTTTCCCTTCCCATTCATGGCTGCGGAATTTGACAAGGAAGAGATGTATTCCCCAATCCCATGGGCATCGTACCAGTTCTCCTTGAACTCAAACCATTCTTCCTCGGATGGATGAGCCGTCAGCTCCCTGACAATTTCCCTGTAATCTTTCATGTTCACGCTCCTGGGTTGTCCTGTTGACCCCCTGCCGCTTATCCTACCACATGTGGGGGATAACGTGGGGGAAAAGTGGGGGATATTTTCAGGAAAACAGGAGAACCACCTGCGTAACTGCGGTATATAGTGGTTCTGATTTTAATCGTTTGGCCATCCAGGGGAGAGCGACGTGCGGCGGTGGGGCCGCGTGCCCCCTTTGGGAGAGCCTTCCGGCAGCCGTTCGCTCTCGCTCACGGGCCGTCAGTCCCTCCCGCCAAAGACCTCCCCGATCTTTATCGGGAATTTCAGGTCCCCCAGGTATTCCTCGACGGCGCTCTCAAAGAGGGCTACGACCCTGTGGCTCGCCAGTTTTGGAGCCTGCCGCTTTATTTTGTAAACGCTGCGGTTGGGAGGGGCGCTTTCTATCTCGCTGACGTAGAGGCGTCGCCTCCTGGAGAGCTCGGCAATGACGGATTCCGGGGCGATCACCCAATGGTCGGGCTGGCTCCACAACCTGTCGAGCATCGCCACCGTATCCACCGAAACCCTTGGGCGGTACACGCCTCCTGCGCAGATCCCGCGCCAAATCTGGTAATTGTCGTCCCAGCTCATGAAGATCTCCTTTGAGGTATCGAGTTCGTTCATGCGAACGACCGGCTTCGAGACGGCCGGCTCGTCCGTTTGCGCGAGGTAGAGCCTTTCCTCAAATATCTTGTCGGACCGGATGTTCTTGTACGGCAGGTTGTGATAGACGAACGCCAGGTCGATGTCGTGATTGGCCAGGAGCCCGTACAGTTCCCTGGACTGATGGGTATGGACGGTCAGGTTCACCTGCGGTTTCGTCTTGAGAAACCCCTCGTACAGGGGCGCGAGGAGGACGACGTTCATGCTGTCCGTGCAGCCGATCGACAGGGGAACCCTGTCCTCGGCACCGCTGAGGTTTTGCGTCTCCTTCCACAGCGAGACCCATCGCTCGGCGACCGGGATGAAGTCCAGCCCTCGCTCGGTCAGCTCGACTTGCTTGCATCCTTTTTTGCGAATCATAAGGGGAAAGCCCAGCTCCGCCTCGAGGGAGTTCAGCCTGTGCGTGACCGTCGGCTGGGTCAAAAACAGCATCTTTGCGGTTTGCGTAACGCTTTTTGTGTTGACGACCGTGAGAAAGGTCTCTATGTCCGCAAGGTTCATTCGATCCGCCTCCCCATCCCAAACATAAATTTCATTTATTATCATAGTAAAATTTATTCATTTTTCAATCAAAAACTTTCACTATATTATATCTGCATCGATACCGCGGCAGGCTTCTTGCCGCCGCCAATTCTATTGCACGGGGGGACGGGTTATGCCAGCAGGTTGCAGGATCAGGAGAAATTTTGTGAGGCCTTCCAGGGAGTTGGTCGAGGCGTTTCGCGGCATACCGGTGGCGAACATCGACGACAACATGGGGCGGATCGCGGCCGTGGACGCGGGCGTTTATCCGTTGAACCCAAACGTCAGTCTGCTTGGCGTGGCGTTTACCGTCAACGCTCCGGCCGGCGACAACCTGCTGTTTCACAAGGCTCTCGACATGGCGGAGCCGGGCGATGTGATCGTCCTCGCGAACAAGGGCAGCATGAGCCGCTCGCTGTGCGGCGAGATCATGAGCAGCTACGCCAGGAGCCGCGGGCTTGCGGGGATCATCATCGACGGCTGCGTCCGGGACAGCCGAGCCCTCGCGAGACTCGACTTTCCGGTATACGCGAAGGGGGTGACGCCCAACGGCCCCTACAAGAACGGTCCGGGCGAGATGAACTTTCCCGTCTCCTTTGCCGGTGTCGTCATCCATCCCGGCGATATCGTCATCGGCGACGGAGATGGCGTGATCGTCGTGCCCCCGGAGATTGCGAGGGAGATCGCTGGAAGGGCGCGCGAGTACCATGCCGGGGAGGCTCGCCAGCTCGAGGGGATCCGTTCCGGAGGCGGATGGCCGCGCCCGTGGGTTGACGAAAAACTCAGGGAAGTCGGCTTCGAGTTCGTGGACTGAGTGAAAGATGCAGGACGTTGCGATAAAACAGGCAGGGGATTCCGCAGTCCTCGTTGAGTTCGAGAACGAGATTGGGATCGAGACCAACGCCAAGGTCCGCTCGCTGATGTTCTCGCTCGAACGGCGCCCTTTCGCCGGGATGCGCGAGTTGACTCCGGCCTATCGCTCTCTGCTGATTCAGTACGATCCCTGCGCTGTAAAGAGCGGTGCGGTGAGGGAGTTCGTAGGTCAAAGCCTTGCGAACCTCCGGAGCGTGACGCTTCCGAAACCGGTGATCACGGAGATCCCGGTGATCTATGACCCGGAGTTTGCGCCCGACATAGAGGAGATAGCGAGGATTGAGGACAAGACGGTCGAGGAGGTCATAAGGATACACAGCGGCAGCGATTACTTCGTCTACATGCTGGGCTTCGCGCCCGGACACCCGTACACGGCGCGTTTCGAGAACCCGTTCTCGTTCAAGCGCCGCGAGAGTCCGCGCGTGCGCATCGACGGGGGCAGCGTTGTCGTTCAACTCGCGTTGAGCAACATAATCCCCTTCGACCAGCCGTGCGGCTGGAACATCATCGGGACAACGCCGGTCCTTGTCTGCGACTATCGCAGGGAAAACCCTTTTCTGCTGAAGGCGGGGCAATGGATCCGCCATATCCCGATCGACCGCGACGAGTACTTCGACATCAAACGTCGGGTCGAGCTCTCCGAGTACGTCTGCAGGACGTACGAAAAGGAGGGGACCCCATGATCATCGAGAATGGAGGGATTTTGACCACGGTCCAGGACGGCGGGCGGTTCGGGTACGAATCGTTCGGCGTTTCGTCGTCTGGTCCGATGGACAGGCGATCGTTTGAGATTGCCAACCTTCTAGTCGGCAACGATCGAAGTGAGGCGTGCCTCGAGGCAACCGTGATCGGGCCTTCGATCTCATTCGCCGAGAACGCGGTCATGGTCATTGTCGGGGCTGATATGAGCCCGGTCCTGAACGGTGCTCCGGTTCCCAATTGCCGCGCCTTCGCCGTGCGCCCCGGTGACAGGTTGAGGTTGGGCGCCGCCAGGATCGGATGTCGCGCTTACCTGGCGTTTGCGGGCGGGGTGGACGTTCCCCTCCTGATGAACAGCAGGAGCACGATGGTCGGCAAGGGCTTTGGCGGATACAGAGGCCGCAGGCTGAGGCAGGGCGACGAGGTCCGCCTGCTGAAGGACGTCTCCGGCTTGCCCAACCTGGCCGGCCGGGTCGCCGAGCCGGAACCGATCCCATCCGGTGAGCGCGCGCTGAGGGTGATCTTGGGGCCGCAGGACGACAGGTTCACCGAAGAGGGGATCGCGACGTTCCTGAACTCGCGCTACACGATTGGCGCGGACTTCGACAGGCAGGGCTACCGGTTGGAGGGGCCGAAGATTCGGCACGTCACCGACGGCAACATCATCTCGGACGGCATCGTGTTCGGCTCCGTTCAGGTGCCGACCTCCGGAGACCCGATCGTCATGATGGCCGAACACCAGACCGTCGGCGGCTACGCGAAGATAGCGACCGTCATCACCGTGGACCTGCCGGTCCTCGGACAGTGCAAGGCGGGCGACGCGGTTCGCTTCGTGAGGACGAGCGTCGAGGAGGCGGAGCGCCTGGCCGAGGCGAGCCGCCGTGAGCTTGATGCACTGGCCGCAAGGATCGGGCGGGGCTTTGAACGTCCGGCGCGTCGTTCTTTCAAGGTCACCGTGGACGGGAGGGCGTACAGCGTCAGCATCGAAAGAGAGGAGGATTGAAGCGATGTTTCGGATAGACTTGAACAGCGACATGGGTGAAAGCTTCGGAGCGTACACCATCGGCGGCGACGAGGAGGTGATAAAATTTGTCACCTCGGCGAACGTCGCCTGCGGCTTCCATGCCGGCGACCCGATGGTGATGGACCGCACGGTCAAAATGGCAAGGGAGCGGGGCGTTGCAGTCGGCGCGCACCCCGGCTATCCCGACCTTCAGGGCTTTGGACGCAGGAAGATGGCGCTCACCCCCCTCGAGATAAAGAACGATGTGAAGTATCAGATCGGCGCTTTGAAGGCCTTTGTTGAGGCCGAAGGGATGAGGCTCCAGCACGTCGCCCCGCATGGTGCGCTCGGCAATCTCTGCCAGTACGACCGCGACGCGTCGCGTGCGATCTGCGAGGCCGTTCGAGAGGTGGACGATTCACTGATCGTCTACTACTGCGCCGGCGCGGTCCTTGGAGAGGAGGCGGCGAGCGCGGGGCTCGACGCAAAGGCCGAGATATTTGTGGACAGGGCTTACCAGGACGACCTGAGCCTCGTCCCGCGCAAGACGCCGGGCGCGATGATCACCGACGAGGACGTCGCGATCGCGAGGTGCGTCCGCATGGTCAAGGAGGGCAGGGTGACGGCGTTGAGCGGCCGCGAGCTCGAGATCAAGGGCGACACGCTTTGCGTACACGGCGACGGTCCGAAGGCCCTCGATTTCGTCAGAAAAATCCGCAAAGCCTTTGAGCGCGAGGGAATAGCGGTCTGCAATTTCCAATGCTGAGCGATATGAAAAATGTAAAGAACGGAGGTTCCAATCCCATGTCCCCTGAAATCGTCGTCCTCGACGGATACACGGAAAACCCCGGTGACCTGAGCTGGGGAGAGTTGGAGAAGCTTGGTGCGCTGAAGGTCTATGACCGCACGAGCCTGACCGATGAAGACGAGGCCATCGCGCGCATTGGCGGAGCGGAGATCGTGCTGACCAACAAGACGCCGATAACGAAGAGGGTCATCGATGCCTGTCCGAACGTGAAGTTCATCGCCATGCTGGCGACCGGGTACAACGTCGTCGATGCGGCTTATGCGAAGGAGCGCGGCATCCCGCTGTCGAACGTCCCCGCCTATGGGACGGCCTCGGTCAGCCAGTTTTCGATAGCGCTCTTGCTTGAGCTATGCCACAGGATCGGGCTCCACGACCAGACCGTCCACGAGGGCCGGTGGGAGCGCTGCGCCGACTTCTGCTACTGGGAGACCCCGCAGATAGAGCTCGACGGCAAGACGATCGGGATCATCGGCTTCGGCAGAATCGGCCAGCGTGAGGGCGCGATCGCGAGGGCGATGGGCATGAACGTCCTCGCTTACGACCTCTATCCCAACGACTCAGGCAGGCAGATAGCGGAGTACGTCGATCTGGACGCGCTTCTCGCCCGGTCGGACGCAATCACGCTGCACTGCAACCTGACGTCCGAGAACGCGGGCCTCATCTGCAAAAATACGATCGCAAAGATGAAGGATGGCGTGCTGATCGTCAACAACGCGCGCGGACAACTCGTCAACGAACGCGACCTTGCCGACGCGCTGAACAGCGGCAAGGTCGGCGGCGCGGCCCTGGACGTCGTGTCAAGCGAGCCCATCCGCGGCGACAACCCCCTGTTGTCAGCGAAAAACTGCGTGATAACGCCCCACATCTCATGGGCCTCCCTTGAGAGCAGGCGGCGCATCATGGAGTGTACGCTCTCGAACGTCAAGGCCTATTTGGAGGGCAGGCCGGTGAACGTCGTCAACGGGCTGTGACGTTTGCCGTCAGGACGCTGACAGGACGGGATATTACAGGGCGGGGATGTCTGTTTCGACAGGCGCTCCCGCCTTTTGCTGCATTTGAGTGGATCAACCGGAACGGTCCGCAGGGCTGGCGCGGGAGCGTACTGTGATAAAATAGAGACGCTTTAGCCTGATGTCACCAATACCGCTACGCCACAAATCGATGCCGTGCGGTCCCCTTCCTCGGCGGGCGACGGTTCCCGCGGGAGGAAGGAAGGCCGCTTCGGCGAAGGCGCGCGCATCGCCGCGCGAGAGAGGGGAGATCGCACGATGAAAAGGTCCTTTCGTTTCGCTTTCCTGATCCTGGCCACCCTGGCCCTTGCCGCAGGGCCGGCGGCCGGCGTCGATAAGGCCGGATGGCCCGACCAGCTGCGCTTCATGGCCGGACCTCCCGGCGGCAACTGGTTTGCGCTGGGCACGGCCCTGGCGGACATGTGGACGGGCGCGGGCCTGCCCCAGACCACCAGCAGCTCGGGCGGCGGCGTCGCCAACATCGTGAACGCCAACAACGCCAAGGGGGACCTGGGCTTCTCCGTGACCTCCATGGTCGGTGCGGCCACCCAGGAGGGGGGCGTGGACTTCACCAAAGGCCAGAAGATGGAAAACGCCGTCATCATGGCGAACCTCTACACCCAGTACACCTACTTCATCATGCGCCGGGACTTCGCCGAGAAGAACGGCGTCAAATCCCTGGGGGACGTGATCGACAAGAAGCTCAAGATGCGCTTTGCCACGCTGAAGCCCGGCACGTCGTCGGAGTTCGTCGTCAAGGCCCTGTTCGACAAGGGCTATGGGTTCGACTACAAGAAGACCTTCGAGGAGTGGGGCGGCACGGTGGAGTATGCGTCCTACGAGGGCGGCGCGGACCTCCTGGCGGACAACCATCTGGACTGCTTCGCGTTTTCCGTGGGCAAGGTCGCCTCGATCGTCATGAACATCGAGAGCAAGCTGGACGTCGTGCTGCTGCCCGTGGGGCAGGAGGCGCTGGACAGGCTTTCCGCCGCCTACGGTACGGAGACCTTCACCATCGACCCCGGCATCTACAAGGCCGTCCCGGAGGGAGCTGAGCCCGTCAAGACCGTTGGAGACTACACCTGCATCGTCATCCGCAGGGACCTTCCGGAATCCCTGGTGTTCGAGCTCAACCGCGCCCTGTGGGAGCACAGGGACTCCCTCGTCGCGGCCGTGAAGGACATGGAGGAGCTGGACCCGGCAGCGACCGTCCCGGCCAGGGTGCCGTCGCACGCTGGTTCCGAGGCCTTCTGGAAGACCGTGGCGAAATAGCGCGGCCCGCGTCCGAGTCGGGGCCGAAGGGGAGAGGGGGAGAGAGCCGTGTTCTTCCCCTCTCCCGAAATTTTCTGCGGGCCTGCCCTGCTGGGGGCGCCGCCCGCCGAACGGGGATGATACCTTGAGGAAATTAAGCGGAAGGACGAGGACGTTCGTCTACCTCTACGTGCTGCTGATGGGGTTGTTCCACCTCTACACGGCGGCGGCGGGAAACTTCGAGGCCTACCTTCAGCGCAGCATCCACCTGGCCTGGGTGCTGCCGCTGGCCTTCGTGCTCTACCCCATGACGAAGCGCTCGCCGATGGACCGCGTGCCGCTCTGGGACTGGGCCCTCGCAGCCCTGGCCGCCGCGCCGGGGCTCTACTCCACGATCAACTACACCGCCATCACGGAGCGCATCCAGCAGATCGACCCGCTGACGACGACGCAGCTCGTGCTGGGGGCGCTGCTCGTCGTCCTGCTCCTGGAGGGCACGCGGCGCATCGTGGGACTGCCCCTGGCGCTCATCGCGGGCCTGTTCGCCGTCTACATGCTCTACGGCTACAAGCTGCCGGGCCTGATGCGCGGCTTTCAGTTCTCCTGCTCGGAGGTCGTCGAGGGGCTGTTCCTGACGGACGAGGGAATCTTCTCCATGCCGCTGGGCGTCTCCGCCACCTTCGTCATGATCTTCCTGATCTTTGGCGCCTTCCTCGAGAAGAGCGGCGCAGGGGACTGGTTCATGAGCGTGGCGCAGGCCTTCACCGGCGCCACGCCGGGGGGACCGGCGCAGATCGCCGTCGTGAGCTCCTGCCTCTTCGGCTCCATTAGCGGCTCGGCCGTGGCCAACGTCTACGGCACGGGGACCTTCACCATCCCGCTGATGAAGAAGATCGGCTACGCCCCCGACTTCGCCGGGGCGGTGGAGGCCGTGGCCAGTTCGGGGGGCCAGATCATGCCGCCCATCATGGGGGCGGGCGCGTTCCTGATGGCGTCCTTCCTCGGCGTGCCGTACCGCGACGTCATGATCGCGGCCCTCTTTCCGGCCCTGCTCTACTACGGCGCGCTCTTCGTCATGGTGCGCCTGCGCGCGCTGAAGAAGGGCCTCAAGGGGCTTCCCCCCGACGAGTTGCCCTCAAAGATCGAGGTCTTGAAGCGCTTTTACATGATCGCGCCCCTGGTGGGCCTCGTGGCGTTCCTCCTCGCCGGCTACACCCCCATGAGGGCGGCCCTGATCGGCATCGGGCTGGCCTGGTTCGTGGCGTTCTTCAACTTCAGGCCGGACAGCTCGCCTTCGGAAAAGCACTCCGCCTGCGTCGCGGCGGCGATCTCCGCGGCCCTCGCGGCGCTTTTGGCCCTGCGGCCTGAGCTCACCGAGAGGGTGAACGCCAACCTGCTCTTCGTCCTGATCTGCGCCTTCCTCCTCGTCGCCTCCAGGTTCAACCCCGGCATGAACGTGCGCGACGTCATCGACGCGGTGGAGAGGGGCGCGCGGGGCATCCCGCTGGTGTGCGTGGCCTGCGCCTCGGCGGGCATCGTGCTGGGGGCCGTGTCCCTGACGGGGATCGGCGGCAAGCTGGTGGGCTTCATCATCTCCCTGGCGGGGGACGCGCCCTTCCTGGCGCTGGTGCTCGTGATGCTCATCGCCACCTTTCTGGGCATGGGCCTGCCCACCACGGGCGCCTACATCCTGGCGGCGGCCCTGGGCGCGCCCATCCTGGTGAAGCTGGGGTTCCTGCCCATCGCCGCGCACATGTTCGTCTTCTACTACGCCATCATCTCCAACATCACGCCCCCCGTCGCTCTGGCGGCCTACGCGGCCAGCTCCATCGCCGGCGCAGACCCGAACAGGACCGGCTTCCACGCCATGCAGCTCGGCTTTATGGCCTACGTCGTGCCCTTTGCCTTCTGCTACGATCCGGGGCTCCTCATGCAGGGCGGCCCGGCCGCCGTCGGCTGGGGGCTCCTGAGCGGCGTCTCCGCCGTCGTCGCCTTCGCCAGCATGTGGATGGGCTACATGAACGGACCACTGAACCTCCTGACGCGCCTCGTCCTCTGCGTCGCGGGGGTGCTGGTCCTCTCCGTGTGGCCCGCCGTCACGGCGGTGGGGCTGGCCCTGCTGGCCGCCGTCTGGCTCTTCACCCGAAGGGCGCACCGATAACAAAGCGCGTTTAACGAAACGGCATTTGCCGCCTCGCTGATGAAAGGTATGAAAGGGGAAGTGGCCCGAAAGGCTTTCGCCTCCCCTGTAAGGGGAGGCGCCGAACGGAGTGAGGTGGAGGGGTTAGCTTCATACCCAACGACAACCCATCGTGCAAAGGGCCAACAACCCCTCAGTCTCGCCCTTGCAGGGCTCGCCAGCTCCCCTTCCAGGGGAGCCTAATAAACCGGGGGCTTGAAAAACGCGCCTCTTCTTTTTGCCTCCCCTGCAAGGGGAGGTGGTTCGCACTAGCGAACCGGAGGGGTTGCTTCCCACACTCAACAACACCCCCCCTTCGGGGGGCCGAAAGCATGCCGCGCCTCACAGCATCCTTCGCATCCAGAGCCACAGGGTCGCCACGGCGCTGAGGGCCAGGGCGATCAGGGAGACCCAGAAGAAGCCGTTGGGGCTGTCCATCAGCGGCAGCCGCACGTTCATCCCCCAGAAGCTGGAGACGGCGGCGGGGATGGCCAGGATGATCGTCACGGAGGCCAGAAACTTCATGACGATGTTCAGGTTGTTGGAGATGATGGAGGCGAAGGCGTCCATCGTGTCGCCCAGCACGTCGCTGTACACGCGCACCATGTCGTAGGCCTGGTCGTGCTCCACGATCACGTCTTCCAGCAGGTCCTCGTCCTCCTCCCGCATCTTCACCAGTTCCTGATACTGCGGGTTCTTCAGCACGCGCAGCAGCTTGTCGATGGCCACGCGGTTGCTGCGGATGGACCCCGTGAAGTACGTCAGCCCCTTCTCCAGGTCCATCAGCCGGAACAGCTCCTCGTTCTGCAGGGACTGGCGCATGGTGTGTTCGATGCTGTTGGACATGCGGTTGATCTCGCTCAGGTATTGAAGGTAGGCGCCCGCCGTCCTGTAGAGGATCTGCAGCAGAAACCGCGTGTGCTTCCAGGTGCAGAAGCCCCTGACCCCGCCGGCGGCTCCCGGCAGGATCACGTTCTCCTCGAGGCAGACGGTGATGAAGGCGGACTCCGTGATGACGATGCCCAGGGGCAGCGTGTCAAAGCTGAAGCTCTCCGGGTGCTTCGGGATGTTGAGGACCATCAGCAGCGAGGTGTCGCACCCGCTGTCCTCGTCCGCCTCCTCCACGTCGATGCGGCTCGACTCCTCGACGTCCATGGCCGCCGTGAGGAAGTCGAGGGGCACCGCGGCGATGCGCGCCACGTCCTCCAGCTCCTGGCGCGTGGGCGCCACCAGGTTGATCCAGCTTCCGTGGCGCAGCGTGTCGAGGCTGAGGTCCTCGTGTCCGGGGTTCTTCTGGTTGGTGTTCGTCCTCAGGACCGAGATCATGCGGCTCCCCCCTTGTTTAGGATGCGCGCCCGACGGGGGCGCGCCGATCGATCCCGTCGCGGCAGGGCCGTTCTACCTCGCGACCGGAGGGTGGTCGGCGGTCCGAATCTGCCCCTGTCCCGACAGGATCAGGAAGTGGCGCTTCCCCTCCGCGTCGCGGATCAGGGTGGTCATGGCGGAGCTGAAGGTCCCCCATTGGGGGGCGTAGTGGGAGTCCACCGTCGCGCTGCCGACCCCAAGCCACTGAAAGGTGCAGCCGCTGCGCGCCGGGAGCCGCTCCACGCTCCGCGGCTTTTCCCAGCGCACCTGAAGGCATTGTGCGTCCTCGTCAACCCCCAGGCCGAAGGGCCGTCCCGAAAGGTCCGCCCTGGCGACGACGCCGTAGAGCCACCGCATGGCGCGGTCCGCCTCTTGGGCCGCCGTCGGCCTTCCCCAGATCGCCCCCACCGAGAGCACGGAGCCGCTCAGGGCGGCCAGGATCGTGAGGACGATCAGGACCTCTGCTAGCGAAAAAGCGCGGCGTGCGCACCTCATCGGCCGCATGGCGCACGTCACGCGGCAAAAGGCCGGCCCGTCCCCGAAGCGGCGCACCTCCCGACTCGTCATCCCCAAAGACACCGCTCCTGCCATGTGCCTCCACGCCCCTCCCTTTTCCGCCTCCGCTCGCCCTTTGCGGCCGCGCGAACGTCCGTATTATATAGTATAGCGTATAGCGCGCAGTGAATGTGAAGGGCCGGGGGAGGGCGGCCGGCGGCGCCTGCAGCGCGGCCCCTTTGTCTGCAAGGTGCGGTTACGATGCGTTGGGGGAAAGGGCGCGCCAGCGCTCAAATTCCGCGTCGGTGGCCAGCACGCGGTGCGCGCCGCCGGCGTCGTGGAGCGTGCCCTGAGCGTACTCGATTCCCTCGGCTCTGCGGTCGTAGTCCACGGCGTGACGCTTCTTCTCCTTGACGGGGTTCGGCAGAGGGATCGCCGACAGGAGCGAGCGCGTGTAGGGGTGGATGGGGCGAGAGAATATCTCCGTCGGAGTCCCCGTCTCCAGGAGGCGCCCCTGGTGCATCACCCCGATCCGGTTCGAGATGTACTTCACCATGGACAGGTCGTGTGCGATAAAGAGGTAGGAGACGCCGGTTCGCTGCTGTACCTCCTTCAGAAGGTTCACCACCTGCGCCTGGATCGACACGTCGAGGGCTGTGATGGGCTCGTCGGCGATGATGAGGGAGGGCTCCATCACCAGCGCGCGGGCGATGCCGATGCGCTGGCGTTGGCCTCCTGAAAATTGGTGGGGGTAGCGGTTGGCGTGCTCGGCGGACAATCCCACCGTCTCCAGGGCGTCGTACACCTTCTCCCGGCGCTCCCTTGAGCTGCCGTAGAGGCGATGGATGTCCAGCCCCTCGGCCACGATGTTGATGACCTTTTTGCGCGGGTTCAGACACGCCATGGGGTCCTGAAAGATCATCTGCACCTGCGTGCGCAGGCGCCTGAGCGCTGCCGCGGAGAGGCGGCCCGATATGTCCGTTCCATCCAGGACGACGCGCCCTGAGGTCGGCGCATAGAGGCGGATGATGGTCCTCCCGATGGTGGATTTGCCCGATCCGGACTCGCCCACCAGGCCGAAGGTCTCTCCCCGGTCGATGTGGAAGCTCACGCCGTCCACCGCCCGCACGACGAAATGACGCGACACCCTGAAGTGCTGACGCAGGTCTTCTACCTCCAGGAGCGCGCTCATGCCCTCACCTCCGCCTCGTTTTCCCGCTGCATGGCCTTAATGCGGCGGCGCAGTTCCTCCGGCATCTCCACCCTGGGGGCCCGTGGGTCCAGGAGCCATGTCGCGGCGCTGTGGGTGGAGCTGACCTGGAACACCGGCGGCTCCTCCAGAAAGTCCATGCCGAGGGCGTAGGGGTTGCGCGGGGCAAAGGCGTCGCCTCGAATGGGGTGGAGCAGGTTGGGCGGGGAGCCGGGGATGGCGAACAGCTTTCGGTCCCGGCCGTCGGGATCCGGAATGGAGGAGAGCAGGCCCCAGGTGTAGGGGTGGCGCGGGTCGTAGAAGATGTCGTTCACGGTCCCGCTCTCGACGATCTTTCCGGCGTACATCACATCGACGCAGTCCGCGATCTTGGCGACGACGCCCAGGTCGTGGGTGATGTAGATCACGGACAGGCCACGCTCGCGCTGGACGTCCTGGATCATCTCCAGGATCTTCGCCTGGATCGTGACGTCCAGCGCCGTCGTCGGCTCGTCGCAGATGAGGACGTCCGGGCTGCAGGAGAGGGCGATGGCGATGACGACCCTCTGCCTCATCCCGCCGGAGAGCTGGTGCGGGTAGCTCTTCATGTAGGCTTCCGCCTCCGCGATCCCCACCCGGCGCAGGAGCGCCGCCGCCCTTTCCTCCGCCTCGCGCCGCGGCGTGCCGAAGTGGTGGCGCATCCCCTCCGTGAGCTGTGCCCCGATGGACATCGTCGGGTCGAGCGACGTCATGGGGTCCTGAAAGACCATGGCGATTCGTTTCCCCGCCAGCTCCCGGCGGATTTCGGCCTGGGACATGTCCATGATGTGCCAGACGCCTCCGTCGGGAGGCGTGAAGTCGATCGTCCCGCTCTCCAACTTGCCGTTGCTGCTCAGGATGCCCATGACGGCCTTCATGGTGACCGACTTTCCGGAGCCGGACTCCCCGACGATGGCCAGCGTCTCTCCGCGGCGCAGGTCGAGGTCCACGCCGCGAATCGCGTTCACGCGCCCCGCCGTCGTGCGGAAGCTGATGTGCAGGCCGCGAATGCGAAGCATCGAAGGGCGTTCCCGATTCTCCATGATCACACCTCCTGCATCCTTGGGTCGAAGGCGTCGCGCAGGCCGTCGGCCAGCAGGTTGAAGCTCAGCATCAGGAGCGCCAGTACCATGGCCGGGAACACCAGCATGTGGGGGTGCATCAGAAAGGACTTGTAACCGTCGTTGATCAGGGACCCCAGCGACGCCATCGGCGCGGGGACCCCAAGCCCCACGAAGGACAGGAACGCCTCGGAGAAGATGGCGTTGGGGATGGAGAACATGGACATGGTGACGAGCTGCCCGAAGATGTTGGGCAGGACGTCCCGAAAGATGATGGCGAAGTGCCCTGCGCCCAGCGTGCGGGACGCGAGGACGAACTCCTGCTCCCGAAGCTTGAGCATCTGCGCCCGCGCGACGCGGCTCATGCCGACCCATCCCGTGATGAGCAGGGCCAGGATGATGGAGTTCAGCCCGGGCGGCATGACGAGCATCAGGAGCGTCACGATGATGAGCGTGGGGATGCCGTTGACGACCTCGAGGACGCGCTGCATGATCATGTCCGTCGCCCCGCCGAAGTAGCCGGAGGTCAGCCCGTAGCTCATGCCGATCAGCATGTCGATGAGCACCGCGACGAAGGCGATGTAGAGGGAGATGCGCGTCCCCATCCAGGTTCGCGTCCACTGATCGCGGCCGAAGGTGTCCGTTCCGAACCAGTAGTAGACGTCGTCCAGCCCTTTTTGCCTGTATCGGTTGACGCGCCTCTCGCCTCCGTCGAAGACCCCCAGCCTCTCGATGACGGGGATGCGGGGGGCCAGGTTCTGGTGGAGGATGTTGACGTCGTTGTAGGCGTGTTCGTTCATGCCGGGGCCGAAGGCGGCGAGGACGGCGATGACGAGGATCGTCACGGCCCCGAAGACCGCGCCGCGGTTCCTGGCGAAGCGGGACAGGACGTCCCGCCAGAACGGCTGACTGGCGCAGTCCCTGTCGATATGGGCGGCGCCGGTGACGTCGATGCGCTCAAACTCGTGTCCCGGTTCGATGATGGGTTCAGTCATGGCGCTTCCCTCCCGCAAGCCGAATCCTGGGGTCGATGACGCCGTAGAGCAGGTCTACCACCAGCATCAGCCCGATGTACAGCACGCAGTAGACGAAGGTCAGGCTGATGACGACGTTGTAGTCGTTGGACTGTATCGCTGTCACCAGAAGGCTGCCGACGCCCGGAATGGAAAATATCTTCTCCACCACCATACTGCCCGTCATGAGGTTGACGATGAGGGGCGCGAGCACCGTGATGATGGGAATGAGGACGTTTCGCAGGGCGTGGACGAAGTTCGTTCGGAACGGAGAGAGGCCCTTGCTTTGGGCGAAGAGCATGTATTCGCTCCCCAGAGCCTCCAGCATCTCCGACCGGGCGAAGCGGGCGATCTGGGCCAGGGTGAACATGCTGAGGGCCAGCGTGGGCAGGACGGTGGAGGCGGCGGGGCGGTTGACCTTGTACAGGGTGGGGAACCACCCCGCCTTGAAGCCGAGGTAGTAGAGCAGGACGAAGGCGAACACGAAGGAGGGGACGCTCACGCCCAGCACGGAGACGACGGTGCTGAACGTGTCCGCGATGGAGTTGTGGCGCAGCGCGGCCAGCACCCCCAGCAGCAGGCCAAGGACGGCCCCCACGAACACGGCCTGAAGGCCGATGCGGATGGAGATGGGCAGGCGCGCCCGGATCATCTCGGTCACCGGGACGTTCTTCTGGATGTTGTAGGAGACGCCCAGGTCGCCGGTCATCATCCGCCCGACGTATCGGGCGAAGCGAATCAGCACCGGGCCGTCCAGCCCGTACTTTTCCCTGAGGACCGCCACCTGTTCCGGACTCAGCTTTTCGTCGTTGAAGGGCGAGCCCGGCATCAGCTCCAGCATGAGAAAGAGCGCCAGAACGATGGCGAAGAGCGTGGCCGCGGCGGTCAACACCCGTTTGACAATGTATGTTTTCATGATCTCATCCCCGAAAAAGACGAAGGCCGGCGGACGGCGTCCGACGGCCTCCCTGTCTTCGGCAACGGAGGCCTTTATGGATTGACGGCCTTCGTCGCGTGCTTGAAGAGGTTGCCGATGCTGGCGTGCTCCTCGATGCCCGTGAGGTAGGCCTTCTGCAGCAGGGCGCTGTTCTTTTGGTACACGGGGAGGACCGCCGCCTCCTTCAGAAGCTCGGCCTCGATGTCCTTCATGAGTTGCCAGCGCGCCGCCGGGTCGAGGGCCGTCTTGCCCGAGCTGGCCTCCTTGATCATCTCGTCGTAGTGCGCGTTGGTCCAGCCGATCTTCGTCTTGTTGCTCACGAACTGGTCCAGGTAGGTCATCGGGTCCGCATAATCGGGGCCCCAGCGGGTGAGGGACAGCTCGTACTCCCGGTCCCGCTCCCTCTGCAGGCGCGCCTTCTTGGCCATGCTCTCGAGGTTGATCGTAAGACCGGGCAGGTTCTTCTGAAGCGCGTCCTGAAGGTACGTCGCCACGCCGATGGCGGATTCCGTGTCCTCGACGAGGAGCGACAGCGACACGCTCTCGAAGCCCAGGGCCTTCTTGGCGGCGTTCCAGTGCTCCAGCGCCTTGTCCTTGTCGTAGTGCAGGTAGGTCGGCGCGCCGTCGCGGAAGTCCTTGCCGTCCGGGCCGGTGGCGAGCATGGAGGGGACGAAGTAGTCGGCCGGGTGGGAGCCGTCCTTCAACACACCGCTGCACAGCTCCTGCTTGTCGAAGCCCATGGCCAGGGCCAGGCGGAAATCCGGGTTGGCGAGAAACTTGTTCTTGTGGTTGCACAGCACGTACCACAAAAAGCTGCCGTCGATGATGCGGCACTCGGGGTCGTCCTTGAACTGCTCCACCAGCTCGCCGGTGAGCGCGATCTTGTCTACGTCTCCGTTCTGGTAGGCCAGGAGGGCGCTCTGCGCGTCCTTGATCACCACGAAGGAGACGCCGTCCACCTTGACCTCATCCCTGGCGTAGTAGTAGGGGTTGCGCTCCACGGTGGAGAGGGAGCCGCCCTGATCCCAGTAGGTCAGCTGGAACGCGCCGTTGGCGAGGACGTTCTCCACGCCCTGACCGTACCGGTCGCCCTGGGCCTTGAAGAAGGCCTCGTTGGCCGGGTAGAAGGAGGGGAACAGGAGGAGCGAGAGGAAAAAGGGCACGGGGTGGTCCAGCTCGACCGCAAGGGTCCGGTCGTCCAGGGCCTTCACGCCGAGCGTCTCCGGGTCCGCCCCCCTGTAGGCGATGGCCTCGGCGTTCTTGATGCCCGACGTGTCCGCCATGAGGAACTGCGTCTCGCTCCCCGTCCTGGGGTCCGCGAGGCGCCGCCACGCAAAGACGAAGTCCTGCGCCCTGACGGGCTCGCCGTTGGACCACTTTGCGTCCTCCCGGATGTGGAAGGTGTAGGAGAGGCCGTCGGGGCTGACGTCCCAGGACTCCGCAATGGCGGGGATGACGTTGCTGTCCTTGTCGAACTGCGTCAGGCCCTCCATGGTGTTCTCGATGATCGTGTAGGACGTCCCGTCCGACACGATCTGAGCGTCCATCGTCGTGAGCTCCGTTTCAACGCCGTAATTGACGATCACCTTTTCCGCCGCGAGCGCCGCGGGGCGCGGGGCCCAGGTCAACGCCAACGCAAGCAACGCTGCAAACCATCGTCTCAACTTGAATCTCCCCTTCGTAAATCATTGTGAACACCCTGTGAACGACCGCGATAAGACAATGGGCCGCCCGTCTTGCGGCCCTCCTCGCGCCCGCAGACGATGGGGATTTGAACCCGATCGGACTTCCCTGCGAGCGGATTTCATTATAGCATACGCTTATAGCGCTGCCTGTAAGGCGCGTTAAATAAAAACAGAGCTTGGGCTCAGGCAGCCTGTGGCGGGCTGCACAAGCTTGTTTTTGTGTGCGGAGAAGGTTATGTTAAGCTATGGAGGCCCTGCTTTGGGCCGACAGTTTGGGAACGAACGGAGGAACGCGGACTTGGAGAAATTTGCGGTGGCGGTCATCAACCATAAGGGGGGCGTTGGGAAGACCACGCTGTCCCTCATCCTGACCCAGATGGCGCTCATGAAGCGGAACAGGGTCCTGGCCGTGGACCTGGACCCCCAGCGCAACTTCACGGACGCCCTCTCCTTCATCCGGGGCTACTTCAAGGAGAGCCTGAGGGTGAAGGGGGCCCTTGCCCCCGAGGACGCCGGGGCCCCGGAGGACTGGATCGTCCTGGACTGCCCGCCGTCGCTGGGGTCGATCTCCAGGGTCGCCCTGAACTTTTCCGATATCGCGCTGGTCCCCGTGCGGCCGGACCTCTTCTCGCTCTCCAACCTGGGCGTGCTCTACTCCGTTGCGCGGGAGTGCGGCAAGGACAGGAGCCAACTGCCGCTGATCAAGGTGGGGTATGACGCCACGCGCCTCGCTCAAATGGCGGAGGAGGTCATCGCCGGCAAGGGCTATCCCGCGGCGGCCAGCCTGCCCCTCAACCGCCTGATCCCCTACAACATCGCGTCCGGCCGCATCTGGTCCATCGGCCTGAGCGCGGAGTCCCGCGCGCCCTACGAACGAATGTTCGCGCGCCTCGTGACCGCCTATCGGCGTATGCTGGAGGGGGACTTCAATACGGCCTGGCAGTAGGGGCCAGGGGCGCCCGGGTCCGTTTCACGTCTTTTCTCACCTGCGGTGACAGAGCTTCTTTGTGAAGTGATATAATGGGAGAGCACTTTTTGAAAACTTCACTATTTCTTGCAAGGTGAGGCTGATAGCTGATGCTGCGCTATATCCTACGTAGGCTCCTGATGATGATCCCCGTGCTGATTGGCGTCACGTTCATCGTCTTCTTCATCCTGGCCTTGACGCCGGGCGACCCGGCCGCCATCATCCTGGGCGACGGCGCGACGCCGGAGCTCCTGCAGCGGACGCGGGAGGAGCTCGGCCTCGATCGGCCCATCGCCGTGCGCTACCTGATCTACATGAAGGACGCCCTGCACGGGGACCTGGGAGTTTCCTACCGCAACAAGATCGACGTCATGGACATGGTGCTGGAGCGCTTCCCCGCGACCTGCGTCCTGGCCCTGGCCGGAATTTTTGTGGCGCTCCTCATCGGAATCCCCACCGGCATCATCTCGGCGAAGCACCAGTACACCCTGCTCGACTACACGACGACCGTCCTGTCGCTCATCGGGGTCGCCATGCCCAACTTCTGGTTCGGGCTCCTGGTGGTCCTCGTCTTCTCGCTGGGGCTCGGATGGCTGCCGTCGCAGGGGATGGGCGAGGGGTTCGTCCCCCTCGTGAAGAGCCTCGTCCTCCCCGCCCTGACTCTCGGCACAGGCTGTGCGGCGACGATCGTCAGGATGACGCGCTCCAGTATGCTCGAGGTGATCCGGCAGGACTACATCAGCACCGCGCGCTCCAAGGGCATTCCAGAGAGCGCCGTCACCATGGCCGGGAACACCAGCATGTAGGGGTGCATCAGAAAGGACTTGTAGCCGTCGTTGATCAGGGCCCCCAGCGACGCCACCGGCGCGTGGACCCCAAGCCCCATGAAAGACAGGAACGCCTCGGAGAAGATGGCGTTGGGGATGGAGAACATGGACATGGTGACGAGCTGTCCGAAGATGTTGAGCAAGATGTCCTGAAAGATGACGGCGAAGTGCCCTGCGCCCAGCGTGCGCCCCGCGAGGTCGTCCCGAAACGTTAAGGACAGCCTCACGGGGCGAGTCGTGCTTCGGAGGGGCAGTCGCCCCTCCGCCTCATGAGAAGTCAGAGGGCCTCCGTGGATTTTGTGTAGCGCAGGGGCAGCTCCAAGCCGTTTTGCTGAAGCAGCGCCTCATTTCTCAGGACGTCCTGCAGCGCTCCGTCCGCCGCGATGCGCCCCTCGTACAGGATGATCGCCCGGTCGCACACGTCGAGGGCCATGTCCAAGTCGTGGGTCGCCAGGATCATCGGCTTCTCCAGGGTGTTTAGCCTCTCGATGACCCGACGGCGTGCCCTGGGGTCCAGGGCCGCGGAGGGCTCGTCCAGGACCACGATGTCCGGCTGCATGACTAGTATCCCTGCCAGGGCGGCCATGCGTTTCTCCCCGCCGGAGAGACGATGGGGCGCCCGCTCGGCGAGGTGCGCGATGCCTAGGGTCTCCATGACGCTCAAAGCCCTCTCTTGGGCCTCCTGAACGGGCGTTCCATGCGCCACCAGACCGAAGGCGACGTCCTCGACGACCTCCGGCATGAAGAGCTGGTTGTCTGGCTCCTGAAAGATCAGGCCGACGGCGCTCCGAAGACGCTTCAGGTCCTCTCCGACGGGCTCTCCGTTCAGACATACCACGCCAGATTGGGCCGCAAGACATCCGGACAGATGCAGCATCAATGTGGATTTCCCCGATCCGTTGGGGCCTACCAGCGCGAGCTTCTCTCCATCTCGCAGCACGAAGAAAACCCCGTTCAGGGCCTCATGCCCATCGGGGTAGGCGTAACGGAGATCCTGCACCTCCATGAGATACCTCTTCCGCACCCCTCCGACCGGGATATCCCTCAGGCCTTCCATAACGCCGTTTGCTGAACTCATCTGTCTAAGACCTCCAGAGCAGAGCACAAGCCAGGATCACCCCGATATTCAACGCGAACGCAAGGCACAGCACAGTATCGATGCCGCGCCAGAGCAGCGGACGGCACTGAGAGAAGCCCGCCATCCCTCCGCGGCATCGGATAGCCCGCATCATCTGCTCCGCCCGGTCGGAGCTGTGCAGCAGCGTCGTCCCCAACACACATGCGAACGTCCGGCACATCGCGAGCCCCCTCAGCTCAGGAGCCCTGAGGTGTACCGCCCGGACCATCGTCTCCACGCGCTCCGCAAGGATGAAAATACAGCGCGCGGAGAGCAGCAGGAGGACCCGGAGTTTCTCGGAGACTCCGAGACAGGTCAGGACGTGATCGACTTTCTCCACTCCAAGCGAGAGGACCATTCGGGTCAGCAGGATCGAGATCAGGTTGAGCTTCAGGAGGATGAGCCCGGAGAGCCTCAGCCCCGCTGTGGAGAAGACGCCCCAGAAGCGGTCGCCGGGATAGGTCAGCGTCAGGAGCAGTGCGATGAAGAGGCCGGCGGCGTTCCAGTGGAACAGCTCCCGGAGCATCATCGCACTGTCGAGGAACAGCAAGGCGATGGGGATCGGGAGACCGCAGAGCAGGGCCGGAAACGACCGAACGGAGGCCAGGATACAGGCCATGGCCAGAGCGCACAGCACGCGCGCGCGTGGATCGAAGACGCTGAGCCGCGTCGGTGCGGCCTCGGACCGAAGGCCGCGCGTCTCAAGCTCCATGCCGGTCCTGCCCTAGTGGTCCACACCCATCAGGAGCTCCGGGGCCGCACGTTTCATGTAGGCCACCATGAAGGCCGTGATCGCCCCCTCAATCAGGGCCAGGGGGATATGGGCGATAAAGACGGTGTCGGCGATGTCGGATAGATTGGCGTCCGTCCCCCTCAGGAAGATCTCCACCCCCACGGCACAGAGGAGCACGGCCAGGGCACCTGCGATGAAGCCCAGTACGGAGGCGATGGGGCCTCTGCTCCTGCAGATCGGGCCCGCGAACAGGAAGTAGGCGGCGAGCGCAGGAACGGCGACATCCACCGTATTCACCCCCAGAACGATGAGGCCGCCGAACTGAAACAGGAGGGCCTGCAGAATCAGGGCGACCATCACGGCGGGAAAGGCCGACCACCCCAAGATCAGCCCCATGGGCGCGATAAGGGAGAGGTGGGTCGAACTGGGGCCGAGCCGCACGTTGATCAGGGAGGCCAGAAAGAACACCGACGAGGAGAACGCGACGCGGACGATCTTATCGGGGTTGAGCTTTTTGAGCCCGACCGCCGTCCCGACGCCCGCGACGGCCCATCCGGCGGCCAAGGCCTGAGTGGAGAGGATTCCCTCGCTGATATGCATGGGACTACACCGCCTTCCTGCACCGCAGCAGCAGGACGAACGCGGCGATGTTGAAGATCAGGCTGACGCCGAGCCCCGCCCTCAGGAGAAGATCCAGTCCCTCAGGGGCGGCCTTCTTCTCCTGAATGTCGATGCCCGAACCGCCTCCTGTGGCCCCGGCCTTCAGGAAGTCCTCCGTCACGTTCACTGTCGCCTCGGCCCTGTGCCCGTCCTCATCGCTGACGATGACCCGCCACGTCCCGGGCTTATTGGGGGTGAAGGCGAAACGCCCCCCCTCGTCGGTCCGTCCTGACTGGTAGGCGATCTTCTCGTCGGCAGGGGAGAAGACCTTGGCCTCAAGGTAGTTCATAAGCTCTCCCGTCGAGTAGAAGAATTCGAGCGATACCGGCTTCAGCGTGGACTCCGAATAGCCCACGCCGTGTGCGTCCGCCTGCTGCGCTAAAAGGCCGCTCAGGCCGGCGATCACCGCCAGCCCGAGCAGCGCCGTCTTTTTGAAAGAGGCGTTCATCTTTGATGGACTTTGCTACTTCACTTCAAAGAGCAGGAAGGTCCTGCGAGCAACGGAGTCGTACTCGCCCTCCTTGCCGGGCAGGTCCGTCTTCATGGCGCGCACACCCCAGAGACCGGGGGCTGTGATCTTGATATGGGCCACGCCCTGGACCGCCTGGGTATAGTAGGCATAGGTGTCCTCGTACTCAGGCGCAAAACCGTCGTAGCTCGCCCACACCGCCCCTGAGTAGGGTTTTCCGTCGACCAGTATCTTCACCTCGAAGAACTCTCCAACCTTGGCGTCCGCAGGGTTGGTCACGGGGATGATCTCAAGGGCCTGCCCCGTCTGAACGGCGAAGTTCTTGTCGTCCCTGGAGGCGTTGACGATAACCTTGACGAACTTGTCGTTCTTGGTCGCCTTCGTGACCTTCAGGCCCTGGGCCTCCAGGTCCTTGCGAAGGCCGGACTTGCCGCCCTCATTCGTGACGCACCAGACACCGCCGTCCTTGTTGGCGAGGATCACCATGGACTGAGAGGCATCCTCGACGGGCAGGGAGAAGTCGATGCACAGGTTTTTCTCGTTCGGCTTCAGCCCGGCCTCCTGGAGCTTGCCGTCCTTGAAGACTCCCGCCTTGATGCGCTCGACGCTCTCCACCTCCTCGGGTACGATGAACTTGTGTCCCGAGTGGATCTCAACCGCCAGAGTCTCGCCCTTCGCCGCGTTCATCTTCTGCGGCTTCATCACCAGCTCGTGCGCAAAGGCCGCCGAGGCGACCCCAAGGAGCAAACCAGCCGCCAACACTACTTTGTTTCCGCGTTTCATGAAAAAATCATCCTCCTCAATACTTACAGAATTACGGCAAAACCCCGTTGCCGGGGTACGTCGTCCAGAGAATAAAACGCTGCAAAAACCCCCGCCTCGCGATGGGCGCGGGCGGGGGCGTCACAGACGACACGCTCCTGCGCCATCGCTCGTGGCAAAACGTCTTGTGTCCGCTTGAACGTCAGGTATTCCGGCTTGGGATCCAAGACATAGTTCGATGGAGCCGCGCCTTCGCGCCCTCCCCGAACCTGGCTTGTCCTCCTCTCACGGCGGCGGGACCGCGCGGGCGTTGCACCCGACTTCCCCCGACGAACAAGAGTTCTGTTTATAATTTATGATAACACTTTTTTTCTAAATTTTGTTATGTTTAATTTATGGAAAATTAACAAGGACGTCCTTGAGGAGTTCACACGGCTGGATGCGGCTGTGGGACAGAGACCCTGCCGTCGGACGCAGCGGGTAACCTGAGAGGGACCGCTTCACGGAGCCCGTGGTGCGGGGCAATGATCTTCAAGGACCTCGTAAGGCCTTGGTTGCAGAGGCCAGGGGCGCGCTAAGTCCGTTTCACGTCTTTTCTCACCTGTGGTGATAGGGTTCTTTTGTGAAGTGATATAATAGGAGAGCACTTTTTGAAAACTTCAGTATTCCTTGCAAGGTGAGGCTGATAGCTGATGCTGCGCTATATCCTACGTAGGCTCCTGATGATGATCCCCGTGCTGATTGGCGTCACGTTCATCGTCTTTTTCATCCTGGCCCTGACGCCTGGGGACCCGGCCGCCATCATCCTGGGCGACGGCGCGACGCCGGAGCTCCTGCAGCGGACGCGGGAGGAGCTCGGCCTCAATCGGCCCATCGTCGTGCGCTACCTGATCTACATGAAGGACGCCCTGCACGGGGACCTGGGAGTTTCCTACCGCAACAAGATCGACGTCATGGACATGGTGCTGGAGCGCTTCCCCGCGACCTGCGTCCTGGCCCTGGCCGGAATTTTTGTGGCGCTCCTCATCGGGCTCCCCACCGGCATCATCTCGGCGAAGCACCAGTACACCCTGCTCGACTACACGACGACCGTCCTGTCGCTCATCGGGGTCGCCATGCCCAACTTCTGGTTCGGGCTCCTGGTGGTCCTCGTCTTCTCGCTGGGGCTCGGATGGCTGCCGTCGCAGGGGATGGGCGAGGGGTTCGTTCCCCTCGTGAAGAGCCTCGTCCTCCCCGCCCTGACGCTGGGCACGGGCTGTGCGGCGACGATCGTCAGGATGACGCGCTCCAGTATGCTCGAGGTGATCCGGCAGGACTACATCAGTACCGCGCGCTCCAAGGGCATTTCGGAGGGCGCCGTCACCATGCGGCACATGATGCGCAACGCGCTCATCCCCATCGTCACGGCGGTGGGGCTTCAATTTGGGCACCTTTTGGGCGGCGCCATGCTGACGGAGACCATCTTCTCGTGGCCGGGGCTGGGGAGGCTCATGGTGGACTCCATCAAGTCCAAGGACATGCCGCTGGTGCTGGGTTCCGTCATCTTCCTGGCCGTCATGTTCTCCGTCGTCAACCTGGTGGTCGACATCATCTACGCCTTCGTGGACCCCCGGATCAAATCTCAGTACCAGAAGGCGTGAGGTGCCGCCATGAACGATCGGATTTCGCAGGACAACGAGCAGCGAGAGCAGAGGTCCCTCTGGGAGGAGGCGTGGCGCCGGTTCCGCAAGAACCGGCTGGCCATCCTTTCTTTGGTCTTCCTGCTCCTGCTGGCCGCCGTCGCGGCGGCGACCATACTCTGGGATTTTGCCGACGGCCGGGCGTTCTACAACGCGCACGTCATCAAGCAGAACCTTCGCCTGAGGCTGAAGGGCCCCAGCGCGGAGCACATCTTCGGCCTGGACGAGTTCGGGCGCGACATGTTCCTCAGGATGCTCTGGGGAATACGCTACTCCCTCTTCATGGGGATGGCGGGCATCGCCTTTTCGACGCTCCTGGGAGGGCTCATCGGGGCCGTAGCAGGGTACTACAAGAGGCTGGACAACGTCCTGATGCGCGCCATGGACGTCCTGCTGGCGATCCCTTCCATGCTCCTGGCGACGGCCATCGTGGCGGCTCTGGGTCCGGGGCTGGTCAACGTCCTGATCGCCATCAGCATCGCCTACGTCCCGACGTTCGCCCGCACGCTCCGCGCCTCCGTGCTGACGGTCAAGGAGCAGGAGTTCATCGAGGCGGCGCGATCCGTCGGCGCGGACAACGGGCGCATCATCATGCGCTACATCGTCCCCAACTCGCTTGCCCCGCTGATCGTGCAGTCCACCCTGGGGGTCGCGGGCGCCATCCTCTCCATCGCGGGGCTGAGCTTCCTTGGGCTGGGCATCCAGCCACCGACCCCGGAGTGGGGCTCCATGCTCTCCAACGCCCGAACGTACATCCGCGATGCGTGGCACATCACCATGATCCCCGGCGCGGGGATCATGCTCACCATCCTGGCGCTCAACCTCGTGGGCGACGGCCTGCGCGACGCGCTGGACCCGAAGTTGAAGAGCTGAGGCGGCCGACATGGAAAAGCTGATCGAGATCAAGGACCTTGCCATCCACTACGAGACCGACGACGGCGTCGTCAAGGCGCTGAACTCCGTCTCGCTGAGCCTCGTCAAGGGGCGGACGCTGGGCGTGGTCGGGGAGACGGGCGCGGGGAAGACGACGCTCGGCAAGGGCGTCCTGCGGCTCATCCCCTCTCCGCCCGGACGGATCGTGTCGGGTTCGGTGCTGTTCGAGGGACAGGACCTGCTGAAGCTGTCGGAGGCGGAGATGCGCAAGATTCGGGGGCGCAGCATCTCCATGATCTTTCAGGACCCCATGACGAGCCTCAACCCCGTCATGACCGTCGGGGATCAGATCATGGAGGTCATCCAGGCGCACAAGAACCTCCGTCGTCAGGAGGCCTGGCAGGAGGCCTGCCGCATCCTGGAGATGGTGGGGATCCCCGGGCAGAGGGGCAGGGAGTATCCCCATCAGTTCTCCGGCGGGATGCGGCAGCGGGTCGGCATCGCCATCGCCCTGGCCTGCGCGCCCACGCTCCTCATCGCCGACGAGCCCACGACGGCGCTGGACGTCACCATTCAGGCTCAGGTGCTGGAGATGATTCGAGACCTCAAGAAGGCGTTGGGCACCTCCGTCATCCTCATCACCCACGACCTGGGCGTCGTTGCCCACAACTGCGACTACGTGGCGATCATCTACGCGGGAACGCTGATGGAGTACGGGGCCCTGCGCGAGATCTTCAAGTCCCCCCAGCACCCCTACACGATCGGGCTCTTTGGCTCCATCCCAAGCCTCGAGAGGAAGGCGGACCGCCTGCGCCCCATCCCCGGCCTGATGCCGGACCCGACGAACCTGCCTCCGGGCTGTCCCTTCTCGGAGCGGTGTCCCCACAGCGCGGAGGTCTGCAGCAGGGAAGTTCCCGCGCTCGTACAGCTTGGCGGCGAACACGTGGTGCGCTGCGTCCTGGCCAGAGGGAGGGTGTCGCATGACCGATGAAATCCTGAGGGTGGAGCACCTGAAGAAGTACTTCAGCACGAAGGGCGGGACGCTTCACGCGGTGGATGACGTGTCCTTCAGCATCCGCCGGCGTAGGACGCTGGGGGTGGTGGGGGAGTCGGGCTGCGGAAAATCGACGCTGGGCCGCAGCATCCTGCGGCTTCAGGAGCCGACGTCGGGCACGGTGCAGTTCAACGGAGAGGACATCCTGGGGTTCGACGCGGCGCGGCTGAAGGCGCTCCGGCGCGAGATGCAGATCGTCTTTCAGGACCCCTTCGCCTCCCTGAATCCGCGGATGACCGTCTTCGAGACGATCACGGAGCCCCTGCTGATCCAGGGCGTCTACGCCAGCCGAAAGCAGCCGGAGCTCCGGCAGAAGGTGCGCGAGATCATGTCCCTCGTCGGGCTGTCCGAGCGCCTGATCAACGCCTACCCCCACGAGCTGGACGGCGGACGGCGGCAGAGGATCGGGATCGCCCGCGCCCTGGCCCTCAGCCCGCAGTTCATCGTCTGCGACGAGCCGGTGTCGGCCCTCGACGTCTCGATCCAGGCGCAGATCCTGAACCTGATGCAGGACCTGCAGCGCGACCTGGGCCTGACCTACATGTTCATCACGCACGACCTCTCCGTCGTCAAGCACCTCTCGGACGAGATCGCCGTGATGTACCTGGGGCAGGTCGTGGAGCTGGCGTCCGCCGACGAGGTCTTCGCCAACCCGCTGCACCCCTACACGAGGGCGCTGCTCTCGGCGATCCCGACGCCGGACCCGGACTTTGAGACGGAGCGCATCATCCTGCGTGGCGAGATCTCCTCGCCGATCGACCCGAAGCCGGGCTGTCGCTTCGCCGGGCGGTGCGTCGATGCCGTGCCGGCCTGCTCGGAGGCGGACGTGCCGCTGCGTGAGGTCGCTCCCGGCCACCTCTGCGCCTGCGCGCTGTGCTGAGGCGGGCGCCACTCGAACATAACCCGGGAGGCCCCGGTTATGGTGTTTAAATTCTTTTACAGGAGGTCTGTTTTATGAAGCGGTTCCATTCGGCATTGCTCATCGCGGCGCTCGTCCTCTCGCTCTCCCAGCCGGTCGCGCTGTCGGCGGCGGAGAACAAGGACACGTTGACCTGGGCTCAAGGGGCTGACGTCACGTCTCTGGACCCCCACATCGGCAAGGAGACCCCTGCCATCATGGCGACGAACCAGATCTTCGACACGCTGTTCACGACGGACGACGAGGGAAAGATCGTGGGTCAGATCGCGGAGTCGTGGAAGTACCTCAGCGACACGGAGCTCGAGGTCCACGTCCGCAGCGGGATCAAGTTTCACGACGGCTCTCCCCTCTCGGCCTCGGACGTGAAGTTCTCCCTGGATCGGGCGATCGCCTCCACCGCGGTCTCCTACATCGTGAACTTCATCAAGGAGGTCCGCGTCGTGGACGATCACACCGTCGTCATCGAGACGGCCAAGCCCTACGCGGCGGCGCTGCGGAACCTGGCGCACCCCTCCTCGGCCATCGTTCCGGAGGCCTACGTGAAGGCCGACGAGGCGCGGTTTCGCCTGAACCCCATCGGGTCCGGTCCCTACCGGTTCGTGAGCTGGAAACAGGGGGACTCCCTGAAGCTGGAGGCCTTCGACGAGTACTACGCGGGCGCCCCAAAGACGAAGAACCTCGTGATGAAGGTCGTCCCGGAGGCCGCGCAGCGCACCATCGCTCTCGAGACGGGCGAGGTGGACATCGCAAACGACATCCAGGCCAACGACCAGCAGAAGGTCCGCGACAACCCCGACCTGACCCTGAACGAGAAGGCGGGCCTGAGCTGCTGGTACCTCTCGTTCAACATGAAGAAGAAGCCCTTTGACAACAAGCTGGTGCGCCAGGCGATCCGGCACGCCATCGACGTGAACACGATCATTGACTCCATCATGTACGGCGGAGGCGAGCCGGCGGGCGACCTCATCGCGCCGGGCGTGTTCGGCTACGCCGGCGACAAGCCCTATGCGTACGACGTCGAGCTGGCCAGGAAGCTGCTGGCCGAGGCGGGGTATCCGGACGGCTTCTCCTGCAAGCTGTGGGTGAACGACAGTCAGACCCGCATCGAGGTCTGCCAGGCCGTTCAGGCCATGCTGCTGGAGGTCGGCATCAAGTGCGAGGTGGAGGTCATGGAGTTCGGCAGCTTCATCGAGCGCACCTCCAAGGGCGAGCACGACATGGCGTACTTCGGCTGGACCACCTCGACGGCGGACGCCGATTACACCTACTATTCCCTGGTGTACTCCACGCAGACCGGCGCGCCGGGGAACCGCAGCTTCATCCAGGACCCCAGGGTCGATGAGCTGGTGGACCTGGGCCGCGGCAACACGGACGAGACGATCCGCCGCAAGGCCTACGCCGACCTGGAGCAGATCCTGCAGGACCTCTCCAACAACGCACCCCTGGTCTACAGCACGCTGAACTCCGGAACGTCCAAGAAGGTCCACGGCTTCGTCCTGGACCCCGCGGGATATCACAAGCTGGAGAACGTCACGGTCGAGAAATAGGGCTTTGCCGGGACGCCTCTAGGAGGCGGGGCTGTCGTTCCGGTCGGCAGCCCCGCTTTTCGTTGCGGGTTTACTGGCACTTCTTCTTAGAACAGGCAGACAGGCGGTTTGATATGACATGCTGAACGATCGCACCGCGGACCTGGCTTCCCTCCTGGACCGCGACGAACTCTACCAGGATTTCCTGCGGATCGCCTCCTTCGTGAGGCGCTCGGACGGCGAGGGGGAGGAGGCGGCCAGGCAGTACGTCCAATCCCGGCTTGAAGGGGCTGGCGTCTCCTGCTCTCGAAGCGCGGAGAAGGGCCTTCTGGCCTTTGGTGGGCCGGGCGTTGTGACGCTCGCCGATGGGGCGTCCGACAGGAGCTTCCCGGCCAAGGCGTGGAACTTCTCCGCGCCGGCGGACGGCGTGCGCGGCGTCGGCCACAGGATGGGCGCGGAGGACTTCCCCGTCTCGCCCCTGGACTACCTTTCCTCCCGCGTCCCGCACGGCGCAAAACAGGACCTTGCGGGGCGCGTCGTGCTGTCGCGCTCCTTCTCCCCGGAGGCCGTGCTCTCCGCCCAGGATCGCGGGGCGGCGGGCTTCGTCATCTGCTGGCCCACGGAGGGCGAGCGGGAAATCCACCAGAGCGGCGTCGCGATGATGTGGGGGACCCCCCTTCCGGAGGAGACGGGGTGGCTGCCGGGCATCCCCGTGTTGGCCGTGAACGGGGCGGACGGCCGTGAGCTGATGGGGCGGGACGGCGCGGAGCTCTCCTTGTCCTGCTCCAGCGAGGTCCGGGTTTCGGATGTCGTCCGCCTCGAGGCGTGCCTCCCCTCTACGGAGGGGCAGCCGTACTTCCTGCTGGTGGGAGCTCACCTGGACAGCAAGCACTACGGGGCTACGGACAACGCCACCGGCGCTGCACTGGCGCTGGCTCTGGCCCTGGCGGCGGCCCGCATGGAGAGGCGGCGCTTCGGCCTGAGGGTTTGCTGGTGGTCCGGACACGAGTTCGGCAAGTACGCGGGCTCCTCCAACTACGCGCGGGAGCGCTTTGAGGAGGTCCTGAAGCACTGCCTCTGCTACACGAACATCGACATGCCGGGCATGAGGGGCGCGTCGGACTTCAGCTCCGTCACCGCCGGACCGGACCTGTTCTCCCTGGCGGCCGATGCGGTGTACGGCGTCACGGGACAGCGGGGGGCCCCGGTGGGGCGCGTGCGCTCCTGGGATCAGTCCTTCCAGAACATCGGCGTGTCCCCCTTCTTCATCTGGACCTCCGCGCTGCCCCAGGGCGACCCCAACAGGACGGGGGACACCCTCATGCCCTGGTGGTGGCACACCGAGGCGGATACGGCGGACTTCTGCGATCGCCGGGTGCTGGAGACGGACGCCGAGGTCTATGCGTCGGGCCTGTCTGGCCTGATGGAAGCGGAGGGCGTGCCCTTCGACGTCGCGGCGTTGTGCGGCGCCCTGCGGGAGCGGCTTAAGGAGCTGCGGGGGGCCCTGCATCCCTGGCTGGACCTGGGGGCTTTGTGCGCGGCGCTCGACGGGTTTCAAGACGCCTGGCGGCGGCGCGGCGACGCGGACCTTGCGACGGCGCTGAGCGCCGTCAGATTGCTGAACCGGATGTACTACGCCGCCCGCGGGCCTCACCTTCAGGACTGGAGCGGGGGGGCGGGCTTCGTCCCCGGCCTTTCGGAGGCGGCCCGCCTCCTGCGGCGCGGCCCAGGGTCGGACCGCGCCCAGGCCGTCATCCTCAACTACGCGGCGTCGCAGCGGAACCGTCTTCTCCTGTTGGCCGACGCCCTGAACGCTTTGCCCCTCCAGGCAGAGGGGCGCGTGCGGGACACGGAATCGTTTTGACTTTGAAAGGCAGGCGCATGAGGTATGGGAATGTGGGATAACGCATTTGAGACAAGGTGGTCCTGTGTTTTTCTGGCGGCGTACGTCGTCGTGATGCTGCCGGTCAAGTGCTTCTACTCCACGGAGTACGTTCCGTCGTGGAAGGGGCTGCCGCTCTTCATGGTGGGCTGGTTCTGGCTCACGGTGGCCGTCATGGTCCTGATCCTGCTGTTCTACTGGCAGGCGATGGGACGCGAAGAGTATCGGGCGTTTGGAACGGAGGACTAGGGGTCCGCGTTTCCTTCAAAGCTAAGGAGGATTTTGCAAATGGACGTCAGCACGATGTTGGTGCCTGCCACGGGGACGTTCTTTCTCGTCCTGGGCGGGTACTTTCTGATCATGGCCCTGATCGGCTTCTATTCGGCGCGTGAGACGAAATCGCTGAAGGAGTTCTTCGTCATGGGCGGCAAGGCCGGCGCGATCGTCAGCGGCATCGCCTACTTTGCGACGCAATACAGCATGAGCACGTTTATGGGGGTTCCCGCCGCGTGCTACCGGCAAGGGTACCCCGGATTGACGGTCTCCGTCCCCGGCCTGGTGTTCAGCATGATCATCCCCGCTCTGGTCGTGGGCAGGAAGCTGATCAAGCTGGGGCACGAGCAGGGGTTCATGACGATGGCGGACTACCTGGGTGACCGTTACGAGTCCAACCTGCTCCGCGGCCTTCAGGCGGTCCTGATGGTGTTCTTCATGGTCCCGATGATGGGGGCGCAGATCATCGGCGCGGGCATCATCTTCAACACGTTTACGGGATACCCGGAGTGGGTCGGCGTCGTCGCGACGGGGCTCATCGTCATCGTCTACTGCATGAGCGGCGGCATCCGCGGAGCCATGCTGACGGACGTCATCCAGGGACTTCTGATGGTCGTCACGGCGGTCGTGACGTTCTTCGTGGCTCTCGACATGGGCGGCGGCCTCGAGGCCATCAACGCAAAGCTGTTTGAGCTGAACCCCGCCTACATGGCCCACCCCGGCGCAACGGGCGCCTACCCCTGGCCCGCTCTCGTCTCGATGGTGGTCATGTGGAGCTTCTTCAACATCGGAAGCCCGACGCTTGCGACGAAGTTCTTTACGATGAAGAACTACAAGGTCATGTTCAAGGCGGTCATCCTGGGGACGCTCGGCATGTGGGTGTCCGCCACGCTCATCGAGTGGGTCGGCGTCCTGGGCATCGTCTCGGTCCCCGGCCTCGAAGGGAAGCAGATGGACTTCATCGTGCCCCTGATCCTTCAGAAGGGCGTGTCCCCCGTCTTCGCGTCCCTGATGATCGCTGGGATCATGGCGGCGGGCATGTCCACGATCGACAGCCTGCTGGTCGTGTCCTCGGGCGGCATCTCGAGGGACATCTATCAGAACCTGATGAACCGAAACGCCTCGGACGCGGAGATCCTGAGGCTCTCCCGCGTCGTGACCTGCGTGTTCGGGGTCGTCGCCATCCTGTTCGGAATCTGGCGCCCCAGCGCCATCTTCGACATCATCATCTTCTCCTTTGGCGGCCTGACGATCTGGGCGACACCCGTCCTCCTGGGGCTCTACTGGAAGCGGACGACGAGTGCGGGGGCCGTCCTGGGCATCCTGACCGGCGTGCTGCTCTACATCCCGCTCTCGGCCTCACCCCAGATCCTGGAGAAGATCGGGCTGGGCGGCCTGGTGGAGATATCCTCGACCCTGAAGGGCTACACCTTCGGCTTCAACGCCCTGATCCCCACGTGGGTCGTGGCGATGATCGTCACGGTGCTCGTCAGCCTTGTGACGAAGCCGGTTTCGGAGGCGACGCTGAAGCGTCATTTCGGCTGAGAGGCGAATCCGTTTTAACCTGTCTGTATCGAGAAAGGAAGCGACTTCATGTATTTAGCGTCCTATTCGTGGAAAAAGGCCAGCGAGCTCACGGCGAAGCACGGGGAGGGGATCGTCGCCCTGCTGCCCATCGGCAACCTGGAGGAACACGGCCCCATCGGCCCCCTTGGGACGGACTACATTATTCCGGAGTCCATGGCGTCCACGATCGAGGCCAGGCTGCCGGACAAGGTGCTCGTCCTCCCCACGATGCCCTACGGCGTCAGCCCGGCGTTGAAGGCCTTCCCCGGCACGGTGGACATCGGCGAGGAGGCCCTCACGGGCGTGCTCAAGGGCATCGTGGACGCCGTGCTGAGTTGCGGCGTGCGGCGCGTGCTGTTCTTCAACGGCCACGGCGGCAACTGGCCCGCGCTGAGCACGGCGGCGCTCTACCTGTACCAGCGCGGAGGTCAGGCGGCCCAGATCGACTGGTGGGTGACCTGCGCGGAGATGAAGGCGGAGTGGAAGTGCGGCCACGGCGGCGGCATCGAGGCCTCCGCGGCCATGGCGGTGAGGCCGGACTGGGTGCACCCCGAAGACTGTTTTGCGAGCGAGGTCGTCCACTTCAGCGACGCGCTCCGTAACGTCCACATCCACAACGTCCTCTTCGAGGGCGCTACGGTGAAGATGATCCGCAACGCCAAGGACTCGATCCCGTCGGGCGACGCGGGCTACGACGACAGTCCAAGCCGCGCCAGCCGGGAGACGGGACAGGCCATCGTCGACGCCGTGGTGGACTACACGGTCCGCTTTATCGAAGAGTTCTCGAAGATCGACCTCAGCGTGGGCCGCAAGGAGGCGTGAGCCGTCCCCGGGCAGTTTCGCGTATAATAGCGGCGTGCCCTGTTGCGGGGCCGGAACACGCCCCAGGGAGGGATGCGACGAAATGGACGGGAAGAACCTGAAGAAGATTGTGGAGCTGCGCCACGAGCTGCACGCGCACCCGGAGCTCTCGATGCACGAGGGCTGGACGAAGCGGCGCCTGATGGACTTCATCGGGGCGAACACGACGCTTGCGGTGGTGGACTGCGGCGGGTGGTTCTACGCCTCCCGATACCGGGAGGGGACGCCTGCCGTCGCCTTCCGCGCGGACATGGACGCCCTGCCGATCCCGGAGACCATCTCGCTCCCCCATGCGTCGCAGAGTCCGGGCGTCTCGCACAAGTGCGGCCACGACGGGCACAGCGCCGCCCTCTGTGGCCTGGCCCTGGAGCTGGAGGCCATGGAGTGCCCCCGGTCCGTCTACCTGATCTTCCAGCAGGCGGAGGAGACGGGACAGGGAGGGGCCGCTGCGGCAGCCCTGCTGCCGGAGCGGCACGTCTCGGAGGTCTACGCCTTCCACAACCTGAGCGGCTATCCGGAGGGCAGCGTCATCCTGCGGAACGGCCTGTGCCAGTGCGCGTCCAGGGGGCTCACCGTTCGCATGACGGGCCGTCGGTCCCACGCCAGCGAGCCGGAGAAGGGGAACAACCCGGCCTTCGCCCTGGCGGCCCTGGTGACGGAGGTGAGAACCCTGTTGGCGCGCCCCCATCGGGGGATGGTGCTGGCCACGGTCGTCAACCTGTCGGTGGGCCGGCGGGACTTCGGCATCTCGCCGGGCGAGGGCACGGCGTCCATGACGCTGAGGGCTGACGACGAGGCGGAGATGGAGGCCTTCGAGGCGGAGGTGCGGGGTCGGGCCATCGCCCTGGCTGCGGCGGAGGGCCTGGAGGTGGGATTCGACGTCTCGGACCCCTTCCCGGCGACGGTGAGCGACGCCGGCTGCGTTGCCAGGGTCGAGGCGGCGGCCGGGCGGCTGGGATGTCCGGTCGTTTGGATGGAGGCCCCCTGGCGCGCGTCGGAGGACTTCGGCCACTACACGAAGCGGTGTCCCGGCGCCATCTTCTACGTCGGAAACGGCGCGAACTGGCCCGCGCTGCACACGCCGGAGTACGACTTCAACGACCGCATCCTCGAGACGGCGGTGGACGTGTTCCGCGAGGTCTACCGGGGCGCGTAGCCGCCGGAAAAACGCCTTCTCGTTCAAGGAGGCGCCTGTGAAAGCACAAGGCAGCGCCCGGCTTAACGCCGGGCGCTGCCTTGTGCGTAGGGCTTTCGTGTCGCTCAAAGGAGGCGACGCGAAACATGCTACAACTCCTGAAGGTATTGAAAGAAATCTCGAATGGCCTTGCCGTTGGTCCATGCGATGTTGACGGAATGGCAGAGCTGTAGCTCCCCCTCGTTGTGGATCAGGGTGTGGCAGACGAAGGCTCTGTCCGAAAATTCGAGATCGAACTTGAATCGGATGTTGAAGCTCTCGTCCATGGCCATGTACTTGCCCTCGTCGGACACGTACAACACCAGCCCCTTGTTCAGCATGGTCCTCTCAAGGTACTCCACGATGACGCTCGAGATGTTTTTCATCCGGTACCTCCTTGTCAGCGGCGCCCGCGGTCCCCCGAGGCGGCTAGTCGTCGTGCTTTTCCATCGGAATGGCCGCCATTCCGTGCTTCGTTCGGTAGTCGTTCAGCGCGGCGTGAATGGCCTCCTCCGCCAGGACCGAACAGTGCATCTTGACGGGTGGAAGTCCGTCAAGCGCCTCGGCTACGGCCTGATTGGTCATGTCCCAGGCCTCGTCGATGGTCTTGCCCTTGATGAGCTCGGTCGCCATGCTCGACGAGGCGATGGCCGACGCGCACCCGAACGTCTTGAACTTCACGTCCTCGATGACGTTCCGGTCGTTCACCTTCAGGTAGATCTTCATGATGTCCCCGCACCTGGGGTTCCCCGCCTCACCCACCCCATCCGCGTCCTTGAGCTCGCCCACGTTGCGCGGATTGGTGAAGTGATCCATCACCTTCTGACTGTAATCCAGTGCCATGCTATCCCCTCCAGAAAGGGTGCTCTTATTGTATCTCATTCTCTCCGGGAACGAAAGAATTTCCGGCAAACGTTAAAGACATGGAACGAAACGGGGCTTGAGTTTCCCATGACGGGGAGGCGCCCTCGCCTCGGTCTACGGCTCGCCGACCCCCTTGAGGTAGTCCTCCCACAGGGGGGACATCTCGCGGCGCCGGGCCACGATCTTCGGCAGCACGTCCAACACGTAGTCGATGTCCTCGTCCGTCGTCTCCCGCCCAAGCGTCAGGCGCAGGGAGCCGTGGGCCATCTCGTGGGACAGGCCCAGGGCCAGCAGCACGTGGGACGGGTCCAGGGACTCGGAGGAACAGGCGCTGCCCGTGGAGGCGTAGATGCCCTTCGCGTCCAGGTCCAGCAGGAGCGTCTCGCCCTCGACGCCGATGAAGCTGAAGTTCGCGTTGTTGGGCAGGCGAAGCCCGCCCCGGGCGCCGTTCAGCTTCGCGTGGGGGACCTTCGTCAGGACGCCGTCGATCAGTCGGTCCCTCAGGGAGACGATGCGGGGCCTGTCCTGAGAGAGCCGGGACTTCATGAGGAGAATGGCCGCCCCCAGCCCCACGATGCCCGCGGTGTTCTCCGTGCTGGCGCGCCGCCCGTGCTCCTGGGCGCCGCCGTGCATGAAGTTCTCCAGGCGCAGGCCCTTTCTCAGGTAAAAGGCCCCCGTCCCCTTAGGGCCGTACATCTTGTGCGCGGACAGGGAGAGCATGTCGATGTTCAGCGCCCGGACGTCGATGTCCAGCTGGGCCGCCGCCTGCACGGCGTCCGTGTGGAACGGGATGCCGCGCTCGCGGCACAGGGCGCCGATCTCCCCGATGGGCTGGATGGTCCCCACCTCGTTGTTGGCGAACATCACGGAAACCAGTCCCGTCCGGTCCGTCAGGGCGTCCTTCAGGTCCGAGGCGCTCACCCGCCCATCGGGGTCCACGGGCAGGTAGGTGACCGTGAGGCCCTCCACCTTCTCCAGGTAGGCCGCCGTGTGGAGGACGGCGTGGTGTTCGATTTGGGTCGTGATCAGGTGGTCCTTGCCCTGGGCGCGCATCCGCTCCATCGTGCCCTTCAAGGCCCAGTTGTCCGCCTCGGTGCCGCTGGCGGTGAAGTAGACCTCCGACGGGTCCGCGGAGAGCGCGGCCGCCACCTGTTCCCTGGCCTTTTCGATGGCTGCCCGGCTCCCACGGGAGAGGGAGTAGACGGAGGACGGGTTGCCGTAGACTTCCGTGAAATAGGGCGTCATCGCCTCCAGGACCTGGGGGTCCGTGGGCGTCGTCGCCGCGTGATCCATGTAAACGCTCTTCATAGCGCAGAGCCTCCCTTCCGCAGGTCCACTGGTGCGCCCCGCAGTCCATCCTGGTTTTTCGACCGTCTCCACCCGCTGCAAGGGGCGGGACCACTCCCGTCCCGCGCGCCTATGGGCGGATCTCCTGATGCTTCAACGCGCGCGCCACGGCGGCGCGCCGCAGCGGGTCCACCGTCTTTCTTGCCCGGAGCGTCCTGTCCTTTTTGGCGAGGTCCTCCAGGGTCGTGCCGTCCAGAATGCCGTCGATGGAGATACGCAGCCTGTTCCACAGGTCGAAGGTCGAGCAGGTGGCGGCGTTCGCACAGCCCTTTTCGCTCTGACAGGAGCCGAAGAGGATCTCCTCGCCCAGCGCGGCGATGACCTCCGACAGCGTGATCTCCTTCGCCGGACGTGCAAGGAGATAGCCGCCCTGAGCCCCTCGAACGCTCTTCAGGATGTTGCTGCGGCGCAGCTTTGCGAAGAGCTGTTCGAGGTAGTTTACCGGGATGCTTTGACGCCGCGCGATATCGCTGACGGAAACCGGCGCGTCCTGCTGCTGAACGCAGAGGTCCGTCAGCGCTCTCAGTCCGTATCGGGTCGTGGTTGACAGCTTCATTGCGTCATCTCCCTTCTTCCGCAAAGCATAACATATCGTATTAAGCCCATCAAGATTTGAAACGTCATGCGTTTGACGTATTTTGGCGCTTTCGCATGTCCGTTTTTTTATATGACATGCTATAGTTATAAAAACCGGTAAAAACGCCTGAACCCTTGAAAGCGCTTTGTTAATAAGCTAAAGTGATCTTTCGGGTCGCTGGGCTGCCGTTCAACCGACCCGATCCAATCGAGAGGAGATGCTTTTGTATGGCTGTGGACGAGAGGGTAACGTTGTCGCTGGACTTTCCCGACGGGCTTCCTGCGCTCCCGAAGTTCGACCCGCAGTACCGCCGCGCGCCGGACCGGGGGTACACCCTGAACGAGAAGGAGACGGTGCTGGCCCTGGCCAACGCGCTGCGCTACATCCCGGAGCGCTTTCATCGGGAGCTTGCGCCGGAGTTTCTGGAGGAGCTGCGCACCCGGGGCCGCATCTACGGCTACCGCTTCCGCCCCGAGGGCAAACTGTGGGGCAAACCCATCGGCGAGTACCGGGGGCGCTCTGCGGAGGGGCGCGCCTTCCAGGTGATGATCGACAACAACCTGGACTTCGACGTGGCGCTCTACCCCTACGAGCTGGTCACCTACGGCGAGACGGGGCAGGTGTGTCAGAACTGGATGCAGTACCTCCTCATCAAAAGGTACCTGGAAAACCTGACCCAGGACCAGACGCTGGTGGTGGAGTCGGGGCACCCCCTGGGGCTCTTCCGCTCCAGGCCGGAGGCGCCGCGGGTAGTCGTCACCAACGCCCTGATGGTGGGGCTCTTCGACAATCAGGAGGAGTGGCACCGCGCCATGCAGCTCGGCGTGGCGAACTACGGCCAGATGACCGCGGGCGGCTGGATGTACATCGGCCCTCAGGGCATCGTGCACGGCACGTTCAACACGGTGCTCAACGCCGGGCGAAAGAAGTTCGGCAACAAGCCGGACGTGCTGAAGGGGCGGCTCTTCGTCACGTCGGGCCTGGGCGGCATGAGCGGCGCACAGCCCAAGGCCGCGGACATCGCGGGCTGCGTCTCCATCACGGCGGAGGTGGACGAGTCCCGCATCCGGACGCGCCACGATCAGGGCTGGGTGCAGGAGGTCTGCCGGACGCCGAAGGAGGCCTTTGACCGGGCCCGGGAGCAGATGAAGAAGGACGATGTCCACTCCATCGCCTTCCACGGCAACGTGGTGGACCTGCTTCAGTACGCCGTGGACCAGGGCATCGGCATCGACCTGCTCTCCGATCAGACCAGCTGCCACGCGGCCTACGACGGGGGCTACTGCCCGGCGGGCATCACGTTCGAGGAGCGCACGCGCCTCCTGAAGGAGGACCCGGCGCGGTACCGCACGCTGGTGGACGAGACGCTGAAGCGCCATTTCCATTTGATCAAGACGCTGGTGGACCGCGGAACGTACTTCTTCGACTACGGCAACGCCTTCCTGCGCACGGTGTTCGACGCGGGCGTCACCGAGATCGCGAAGAACGGCAAGGACACCTACGACGGCTTCATCTTCCCGAGCTACGTGGAGGACATCATGGGGCCCATGCTGTTCGACTACGGCTACGGACCCTTCCGCTGGTGCTGTCTGTCCCGCGACCCGGAGGACCTGCGGAGGACGGATCGAGCGGCCATGGACTGCATCGACCCGGAGCGCCGTCAGCAGGACAAGGACAACTGGGTCTGGATCCGGGACGCGGAGAAGAACGCTCTCGTGGTGGGGACCCAATGCCGCATCCTGTATCAGGATGCGGAGGGGCGCGTGCGCATCGCGCTGAAGTTCAACGAGATGGTGCGCAACGGGGAGATCGGGCCGGTGATGCTGGGCCGCGACCACCACGACGTGTCGGGGACGGACTCGCCCTTCCGGGAGACGGCCAACATCAAGGACGGCAGCAACGTCATGGCGGACATGGCGGTGCAGTGCTTTGCGGGCAACGCGGCGCGCGGCATGAGCCTCGTGGCGCTGCACAACGGCGGCGGCGTGGGCATCGGCCGGGCGATCAACGGCGGCTTCGGCCTGGTGCTGGACGGCTCCTTCCGCGTGGACGACGTCATCCGAAGCGCGATGAGCTGGGACGTCATGGGCGGCGTGGCGCGTCGGGCCTGGGCCCGGAACGAGGCGGCGCTCGAGACGTCGGCCGAGTTCAACAAAAAGCGCACGGGGGAGCACATCACCCTGCCGTACTTGGCGGACATGGACTACCTGAAGGACCTCGTGGCAAAGGACTAGAGGCTCGTCCGCAGGAACGCCTAAATTGAGGAGGGGTCGGGGTCTGCCCGACCCCTTTTGATATAATAGGCCCCACGAGGCGCGGCGCATGGGTTTGTACGGTGGATGCGGCGCAGGGGCGGGGCCCGGCGGCCTGGCCCCCTGAGATGGGAGAAATGACACGATGATCGTAGAGGGTTTTGGAGTGGAGGAGCTGGCGGGCGAGAGTTTGATCCGTGAGGTGGTCTACCGCGGCGTGAGCTCTCCGGAGACGGTCGGGCGCGAGAAGATGCGCCGGATGGAGGAGCGCGCCGTCAAGAAGTTCGGCATTCCCAGCCTCCTCCTGATGGAGAACGCCGCCCTGGCGGTGGTGCACGAGGTGGAGGACTACAGCGCGTTCGCTGTGGTCTGCGCGCCGGGGGGCAACGGAGGCGATGGCCTGGCCGTGGCGCGGCACCTGTGCCTTCTGGGGCGCGACGTCCGCGTCTACCTGGTCGGCGACCCCGAGGGCGGGTCCGCGGACTTCAGGACGAACCTGGAGATCATGAGAAGGATGTCCCCGGAGTCGATCTACGCGCTGACGGACGAGAGCTTCAAGGACTTCGAGTACGCCCTGAAGGGCTGCGAAACCTGCATTGACGCGATGTTCGGCATCGGCCTGAACCGCCCCGTGGAGGGCCTTCCTCGGCGTGCCATCGAGGCGATGAACCGGTACGCCCTCCACATCGTGTCCGTGGATGTCCCGTCGGGCGTTGACGCCGACACGGGAGAGGTCCTGGGCGCGGCGGTGTGCGCGCACAAGACCGTCACCTTCCATCGGGTGAAGCCCTGCCTTGACCTGGCGCCGCAGTACGCCGGCGACGTCGTCGTGGCCTACGTGGGAATTCCCTGAGCCGGTGGGCCGTCCGGTCCGGCCGACTCAGGGCGTTTCAAACAGTTTTTTGGAGGTGTTGTGTTCTGTTGAGTCGTAAGGGTTTTGCGTTGTTCCTGTTCTGTCTGTCCTGCGTTGCCGTCCTGGCCGTGCGGGGAGCGAACGGAGCGCCTGAAAAGCAGCGAGGAAACGGGGAGATGGAATCCGTGGAGAGCAGGACGAATGGAGAGAGCAAGGAGGAGCTGAGGCAGCGGATCGGGGACCTGGCCTGGAACGTCACCCAGAACTCCGCGACGGAGATGGCCTTCAGCGGGGAGTACGACCATTTCTTCGAGAAGGGCGTCTACGTGGACGTCGTGAGCGGGAAGCCCCTGTTCTCCTCCAAGGACAAGTTCGACTCCGGGTGCGGCTGGCCCGCCTTTTCCAAGAGCATCGCGCCGGAGGCGGTGTCCCTGCGGGGCGACTCGTCCCACGGGATGACGCGCGTCGAGGTTCGGAGCGCGGGCGCGGACTCCCACCTCGGGCACGTCTTCGAGGACGGCCCGGCGGAGCGGGGCGGAAAGAGGTTCTGCATCAACTCCGCGGCGCTTCGCTTCATCCCCTTTGACGGGATGGAGGCCGCGGGGCTGGGCCGCCTGAAGCGGGAGCTGTGGCCGGCGGAGACAGCGGCGGAGGAGGCTGCGGGACACGGGAAGGACGTCCGGATCGTCTACCTGGCGGGCGGCTGCTTCTGGGGGATGCAGAAGTTCCTGGACCAGTTCGACGGGGTGGTGGAGACGGAGGTGGGTTACGCCAACGGAAACGGCGTGGAGCCAACCTACCAGCAGGTCTGCAGGGAGAATACGGGGCACGCGGAGACGGTGAAAGTCCTCTATGACGAGGCGAAGCTCCCGCTGCGGCGCCTTCTGGAGCACTACTTCATGGCGATCGATCCCTTCTCCAGGGACCATCAGGGAGGGGACTACGGCCGGCAGTACCGGACGGGAATCTACTACACGGACCCCGCGCAACAGGAGGCCATCCGCGAGGCCTGCGCCGCAGTTGAGGAGAAGGAGGGGAAGGCGCTCGCGGTGGAGGTGCTGCCCATCGACAACTTCTCGCGGGCGGAGGAATTCCATCAGAAGTACCTGGACAAGAATCCGGGTGGCTACTGCCACATACCGGAGCGCCTGCTGAAGCTGAAGTAGGACGAAAATCGAGAGGGGCGGGCGCTGAAGCGCCCGCCCCTCTTCATCAAATCCTGGGAGTTTTTCACATTGCGAGTTTTAAGTATAACGGCTTATTGCAAAATCACAGGCCTCATAATTACTTAATACATTGAAGTTTTTCGTCTTCAGGTAAAAATATATGAATGATAATGGTATGGACCGCGCTTATAGTTATTATTTGGCAGCTTGCACACTGCTTGAATGTAAAAATGTCAGCGAAGCGCTTAAATTGTTTCAGAAATCGCTTATGCTAGACAAGCACTTCAAAACATTAGAGAAAATATCGCTTTGCTATCAAAAACTTGGATCGATTAATATGGCTCTCAAGTATATTGAATTAGCCTTTGACGCAAATTCTAGAAACAACAAAACTGCGTATATCTTTGCAGAGCAACTAAAACGTAATGGCAATACTGCTAAAGCGAAGGAGATCCTTCAGTCCATATTGAAAGTAAATCCATCTTACAAGAAAGCCAAGATGCTTTTAAACGATATAGTTGAAATTTAATTTCTAACGTCAAGTTTAAATCCATCGGTTTCCGATAAAGTTGTGGCTGTGCTGGCCGAGCATGGTAGGAGAGCGATGGGGAGATAAAGATGCTAGATTGTCAAGCCAAAAGCAACAGGTAAATTGAAAAAGGCCTCATTAGGGGTACGAAAGCCGAGACACTTTCTGGGACGGTTGTTCAGCTGTTCTACAATCCGCAGAACATCGTCGTTCCGAACCTCTCGGAAGTCGATTCCCTTGGGCAAATACTCGCAAATGAGTCCGTTCGTGTTTTCATTCGTACCACGCTCCCAGGGGCTGTGGGGATGGGCGAAGTACACAGGGACCCCCAAGGCAGCGGATACTTCCTTGTGTCGCGCAAACTCCTTTCCGTTGTCTGTCGTCAGGCTGCGGCACTCCACCCCCTCGAGCAGACGGATCAGGGCGGCCTGAACAGCAGCCGCCGTCTTGTCCTCTATCTTTTGGAGGAAGGCTTAGAATGTCCTTCACTGGCTGTTATTGTTTGGATAAGGAGGAGCCCATTTGTCTATTGTATATCTGTTATACCACATCTATGAGTATGGTGACGAGAACGAGCATGAGGAGCTCAAAACCCTGGGGATATATTCAAGCGAGGCAAAAGCCAAAGCGGCTATACAATACTATAAAGATCTGAGTGGCTTTTCAAAATATCCGCTGTCCTGTTTCGTCATCGACTCATACAGAGTGGATGCGAATGCGGAATGGCGGGGTGGTTTTTGTAACGTAGACGATATCTACTCTGATTTAGACAATCTGGCGCAATGTTTTACCGAATGGACCGAGGGACGATATACGTTGTTCGAGGATGTTTATAACTCGCCGCTGCTTAACGATGTCTATAGTCTTTCGTGTCAAGAAAGAAACCCGAAAGCCCTTACAGATAGGCTGCAGGAAATCTGGCACAAATACTTTCCGCAAATCAGATATAAAAAAGATGACTTTTTATGTCTGGCGGACAAAATAATCTCAACGATATCAGGTAAAACAAATAAGGCGGACAAAGACGAAGGAACCTTTCAAACAACCTCACCAGTAAGAGCCATTACAAAGGAATCAGAGCATTTTGCCTGTCTTTGTAAAGGCGGTTCGGTGCAGCAAGTTCAAAATGCGCTTCATGCCGGAACGGATATTAACGCAAAGAACGAGTTCGGCAGGACGGCTCTGACGTGGGCAGCGCGGGACAACACGAATCCGGAGGTCCTCAAGCTGTTGCTCGATGCCGGTGCGGACATACGGGCGAAGGACGAAGAGGGCAGGACGGCTCTGACGTGGGCAGCGCGGGACAACACGAACCCGGAGGTCCTCAAGCTGTTGCTCGATGCCGGTGCGGACGTACGGGCGAAGGACGAAGAGGGCAGGACAGCTCTGATGTGGGCAGCACGGGACAACACGAACCCGGAGGTTCTCAAGCTGTTGCTTGAGAACGGTGCGGACGTACGGGCGAAGGACGAAGAGGGCAGGACGGCTCTGACGTGGGCAGCACGGGACAACACGAACCCGGAGGTCCTCAAGCGGTTACTCGATGCCGGTGCGGACATACGGGCGAAGGACGAGAAGGGCAGGACGGCTCTGATGTGGGCAGCACGGGACAACACGAACCCGGAGGTCCTCAAGCGGTTACTCGATGCCGGTGCGGACATACGGGCGAAGGACGAGAAGGGCAGGACGGCTCTGATGTGGGCCGCGCGGGACAACACGAACCCGGAAGTGGTCAGAGTATTGCTTGAGGCTGGAACAGATGCTAACATAAAGGATAACAAGGGATTAACGGCATTGATGCTGGCAGCGAAATGGAATTCGGACGGGGTCGTGAACACATTGCTTGATTCCGGTGCGGATATCGCCATCAAAGATGACGAGGAGAAACAAGCTGCTGATTACGCGCAAGAGAACAAAAAATTGCAGAGCACGGACACGCTTAGACGGCTGTGGGGCATATGCTGGTAAATCAAGGCAGAGCTTAAGTTTCAGTGAAGCCTTATTGAGGCTCAAACCCGTTGTTGTGTGGGTTAAGCGAACTCTGGCCTTGCTCTCGTTCGGTTCGGAAGAAAAGTGCACAAAATCTGCCTCGGCGACACGTTAAAAACTTTGCCTGCGGCTTGGAAAGGCCCCTGGTACCTTGACAATCGAATAAAAGGTATTGTGCCACGGTGCAGGAGGGCGCGAACGTGGCGGTGGAGGAGTACGGTTACGACTGGCGCGGCAACCGCATCCGGAAGTCGCGGGAGGGCGTCACGGTCCGGTATCATAAATAGGTTGGAGAGTAGTTTTTTTGTTCGGTGCACATGGAAAAAACTACTCTCCGCAATCAGTTTGGAGGGAAGGCGGATTGCGGGGAGAAATAGTCTTTGGAATCTATAGCAACAACATGGAATTTGGAGAGGAAATGGATGCAAAACTTGGGCTAATTCATACAAAAATTGGTAAAAAGGGAGACTTCTTTATGGGAAACCCCAATCTCCCGATATCAATAAACTCGTGGCGCTATGAAATGTCTTTTTGCGGATGCGACGATTTTACGACTAAAGCTCGAGACTTTTCAGAATCATTAAAGGCCAGAAAGGAAGTCATTGCAGAACTGCAGAAAAATAAGGATTATGAGGTGCGTATTACGTTTTATATACGTGCAGGAGATAATCAGATTGGCTATGCTCTAGATGCTGAAACAATGAATAATTTGTCGGCGCTGAAACTTGATTGTGGGTTCGACTTAATTTTATGGGGAGAAGAGGATGACGTATGATTTTCCCCTCTACTGTTGCCCTTGGATTGTAAATCCAAGATCCCCGGAGATATAAGGCGGTAGAGATGAAATTAACGGAGTACTTGAAGCAAGTTGTAAACGACGAGCAATGGGTTTATAAAGAGGACTGCGACCTCTATGCTTGTGGTATAACGCCAGATATCGTTGACGAGGAGCTGCTCTTGAAGGTTGCATCCAAGTTACACAAACAAAAGGAAAGGGAGTCCTTTTGGAATGACCTGCTTGATTATTTGCCAGAAAAATCTTTAACTCAAAATGTATTCGCTTATCTTTTAGAAAATAAAATTGCATTGGTCTCCCTGGCGCACAGGCGCTCTGACGATGAGAGATTGAAGAAGCTGATTCCGTATGCGGAAGAAGCGCTGTTTACATTAGCAAAGCGATATTATGGACAAAGCGAATATTATCCTTCGGATTTTAACGGCGAGAGCAAATATTCCGCCGAGGACTTTGCTGGTTTTCTTTGCGAATATTATTACGACGCGTTATTGGAGCAGCTGGGCTCGCTTAAACCGGACGATCCGGAAAAGGAAATAATACTGTTTTATTTCTATTCCAATAAGCATCGCCCGGATGTTGAAAAACTGATTGAGTTGAGGTGTCTTGAGATAACAAACGATCCCGTGATGATTCAATCGGCCTATGAGAGAAACGACCCCCTCTGTTTCCTTGCTTTGTCGAGGAATATGTTTGCCACTAGAGACATGTTGGAGTCATTGGGAAACGCGTCCGACATTGAAAATGCGTCGTGTATAAGGAGCAATGCCCGAAAGACGCTCTCGATCAAAAAGTACCTGGATTCCCATGAAGGAACTCCTCAGATCACTACCAATAAGGCATACCAGGACCCTAAAATGGCTGTGGAATGCATGACACTGCTGATGCGTACCGTATGGCAGGACACCGACTTTCAGCTCCTCAACGAGTTGCTTGCAACTGGCATGGATGTCAACGAAAAGAATGTATATGGTATGACGGCTTTGATGTATGCCGCGTGGCGGGATGTCCCCAGCATAGAGGTTGTCAGCGCATTGCTCGATGCTGGAGCGGACGTGAATGTGAAGGATGAGGGCGGCATGACGGCGCTGATGTACTCCGTGTGGGGAGAGGCACCCAATGCTGAAGTTATCGGTAGCTTGCTCGATGCTGGAGCGGACGTGAATGTGAGGGATGAGGACGGCATGACGGCGCTGATGTACTCCGTGTGGGGGGAGGCCTCCAATGTCGGAGTCATCCGTACATTGCTCGATGCCGGAGCGGACGTGAATGCAAAGGACGAAAACGGCATGACGGCATTGATGTACTCCGTGTGGGGGGATACCCCCAATGTTGAGACCATCGGTACATTACTTGATGCTGGAGCAGAAGTTAGCATGAAGGACCATGAGGGCAAGCGGGTCATTGATCATGCGAGGGTGAATGAGAGGTTAAAAGGGACGGATACGCTCAAACGCCTGGAGAACGCGAGCCGGTAAGGTAAACGCCGTAAAAAAGCATCGGCAACTTGACAATGGAATAGAGTGCCTGATCATCCTAGGGGACATGCTCATATTCAGGAAGGCGGAAAGCGAATTGCATCTATTGACGAACTAGGCGAAGTAGTAGTTGGAAAGCTGAGCGTAAAAGCAAAAAGATTTGTCGATAAATACTCACAGCAGATTAAAGATGGGATAAAGGAGTGGTATTATGCTCGGTAAAGTAACTCTTGGATCAGTAAAATCGATAACGTTGAAAGAGATCATGAAGCTAAGTGATGCGGAAATGAATGTTGTGTGCGATGCACTCTTTAATGATGATTACAATGACGAGTGGTTTGAGCAAGCAGGGCGGGAAAGCAACAGAGAGACGCTCTTAGCGCTGATAGAAAAGAGCTATTCATTATGTGGAGTTGTTGGTTTCCTTGACAACCTTTTATGCTATGTAAGCAGCAAGGCAGTTACTGATGATGTATTTCAGAAGATCATCAAGTATCCGTCCCGCAGCACACGTCGATCGCTTATGATTTCACTGGCGCATAGTCAAATTGCGATCTATCAGCTTGAATATATCTGCAGCAAGCAAATTTGCACCGAGGCATTTTGCCAATTGGCTAACATCATAAATACAGACAGTAATTTTACCATTACAGATTTGGAACATTTACTTAACAACAGTAAGAAAATGGTCAAAGAAGTGGTTCCTATCGAGGAATATCTTATGGATGATCGCATCTCAAACGAGAAGAAAAGTATGCTGAAAGAATGGTGGAAAAACCTGGAGCATGCTAAGAATATTCATGATCTGTTGTGACCGATTGAGTATCCCCCCGCTTTAGCTGTAAGGGAACTTATATTGGTCTCACAATAAAGCTTTTAATTTCTTGATAAAGTACCTGAAAGAATTGAAGAGAAGCTCATGAAGCAGGCATTTCAATGACGTAGCAGAACGGTCAACTGTTTTTCTTTGCTGCCATTAAACGAATGTCAATCTTAAAGTCTGGCACCTTGATAATCGAAATAAAGGTATTGCGCCACGGGGCAGGAGGGCGCGAACGTGGCGGTAGAGGAGTACGGCTACGACTGGCGCGGTAACCGCATCCGGAAATCGCGGGCGAGCGCTTTGACCGGACGACGGAGCTGTATCAGCTGCGGGCGCGGTACATGGACCCGAAGACGGGGACGTTCCTGAGCCTGGATCCGCACCAGGGGAACCGGCAAGATCCGCTGAGCCTGCACAAGTACCTGTACGCCAACGCGAACCCCGTCAACAACACCGACCCGACAGGGCTGTTCTCGCTGGGAGAAATGACGGGTTCGCTGTTTGTTCTGGACATTTTGAATGGCACGGTTACGCTGAACTACGCACTGGCATTCCAGATGTTGATGAACGCAGCCCACGTTGCCAACGTCTCGTATTCAATAACGGCACTGGTCACGGCTGCTCTGACGGGAAAAACCGAAGGGGTCCTGCTTGCAATAGCGAATGGGCTTGTCTCAATTGCAAGCTTTTCCAGGATCTGTGAATCGCATCTTGCAATGCAGATACTTACGAAAGCTCTTGCAGCGTATGGAGCAAACGAGAGCTTGGAGGCTTTTCTGAAAGCCGTTCGGGATGACGACGTTCCCCAAATGTTGTTATCCGCTCTGCAGCTTTCGTTGAACCTTGCCGTGCTGCATGAAACCTGCTTTGACGGCGACACGTTGGTGGCGACGGAGGCGGGGTTCAAGCGCATCGACGAGGTTCAGGCCGGGGACCGGGTGTGGTCGTACAACGTCGAGACCGGCGAGAGGGCGCTGAAGGCGGTCAAGGAGGTCCTCGTCCGGGAGAACGACGAGCTTCTGCACATCGAGACGAGCCGGGGCGCCATCGATGCGACGACCAACCACCCGTTCTACGTCGTGGGCAAGGGCTGGGTAGCGGCGGGGGACCTGGTGGTTGGGGACGCGATCCAGGCGCTCTCCGGGGATGCAGGGGTTGTAACGGGACTGAGGCTTGAGAAGCTGGAGTCCCCGATCCCCGTCTACAACCTCGACGTCGAGGACTTCCACTCCTACTTCGTCGCCGGCGGCGTGCTGGTGCATAATGTATGCGTAGAAGGAAGAGGTTTGACCGGCCGTACTGAGCCGAGGAACTTGATGGAGGAAATGGCTTGTGAGGCAGCAAAAAAGTATCCATTTGAGGAACATAGTGGAAAGGAGCTTATGAAAATAGTGGATGAGATTGGAGATGAAAGATGGAAAGGATGGCAAATATTGTCTAGGTTGTGTTAACACAAGAGCAAGAAGTCGACAACAAAAGCAAAAAGCAGGAAGCCCAGGAAAATGACATCCAACTTATCGTACCGCGTAGCAATACGACGAAACCTTTTGACCCTGCAGAAAAGACGTTCGATCTCGTTCCGTCTCTTGTAAAGCTCTACATCATACGGCCAGGGCTTCTTCGCGTTACTCTTGGGCGGAACGACCGGCTCCAACACATATTCTTCCGCAAGACGACGTGTCGCCACTCCACAATAGGCCTTATCCATCAACAATTTGCATCCCGGCGTCAGCAACTCCTTCAGCCGCTCTATCAACTTGCGGCCTTCCGGACCGTCATGAGCATTGCCGGGCGAGAGATGAAAAATCAACGGACAAGCGGGACCCGCGGCAACCAGATGAATCTTGGTGGTCCATCCTCCACGGGACTTGCCGATAGATTGAGGACCCCCTTTTTTAAAGCTCCCGTCCCATCAGGATGAACTTTGACGCAGGAACTGTCTAAACACACCGCTTCAAGCCTCATGCGGAGAAGACGCTCGTGCTACAGGCGTTCAAAAACCTTATCCAGAACACCGGACTTGTACCAGCGGCTCATGCGCATGTAGATTGTATGCCAGTTTCCAAACTTTTCCGGGAGCCTCCTCCATTTGCACCCGTTTTCCATGACATACAGAATGGCATTGAGCACTCTAAGGTTGTCGTAAGCGACATTACCTCGGTGGACAGGGAAACAATCTGCTATACGCTCGTATTGCACCTGGCTGATCTCCATCATGCAACTATTTTGACATACCTTCACCCTTTTGACAATGTTTTTGAGTGAACACACCCTAGGTTCCCCTCTTTTTGGTCCTTGACATGGGGACCACTATAGACAACTGGCTGATGCTGAAGCGCGTGGAGATATCGGTCTTCACGGACAACGGACGGGCCGTCCGCCTGTACGAGTCGCTGGGGTTTGTCGTCGAGGGGACGAAGCGGTATGCCGCCGTCAAGAACGGCGTCCACGCCGACGAGTACCTGATGGCACGCTACGGGAAGTAGCGGCGGTTTCTTTGCAGAAAAAGCCGGCCCGCTCGAACGGAGGACCGGCTTTTCTCAAGTTTGTCATGCGCTCGATTTCCTCTGTCTCTCATGCTTATCGAGCGAGTCACAAAATCGACCAAATTCCGTACACGCGTCCCGAACCGATTGCGGTGCGTCATCGCATCTCGCGTCTCGGCTACGGCACTCGGTATACTTTTCAAAAAACCTTTTGCCATAATGGCCCGCTTTGGCTTTCTTGTATCTTTGCTTGTAGTCCTTGATCTCGTCGACTGCTTCTTCTCCATCGATCCAGGCAAACCACGTTTCGATATTCCTTTTGGGAACAAGACACAAAACCCGATCCTCTTTGCAGATTTTCGGTAGTCCCCTGGAGTGCAGCTCCTCATTCCACTGTTTTACGCGATCCGACAGATTGGGATCGTTTTTGTCCGCGTCGCTTACGAGCACAAGAAAAACATTCTCACGGTTTTTACGAATCTTGTCCAATGCCTCGGGCAAACGTTCTCTCACATGTCCCTCAGCGGAGCGGGCTCCGTCGACCAACGGATAGGTGTCGAATTTCCTATCGCCGATCCCTAAAGACTTAAAAAATGTGCGTACGAAATAGTTGTGCTCCTGATCCTCACAGAGTATGAACACTCGATATCTAGAAAGGTCAAGCATTGTCGCACTCCTCCCACTCCATCAGGCGGAGCTTGTCGACGAGGGGGTCGTCATCGTCATCGGTACGCCGCTCGACGACCACTTTCGGCGGAGTCCCCTCCAGAGAGAGAATCATTGCGTTTTTATTGTGCCAATTCAACGTCCGGGGATTATGCGAGATGATAATAAATTGTATGTCCCGCTCCTCCCAGGCGTCGTTCATCGCCTCCAGCCAAGGCTGTAGCTCGCTAAGAGCCAAAAAGTTCTCCGGTTCGTCGATAAGCACGGTGCTTCCGTTGGGGATATTGGCGAGGATCGAGTAGAGCGCGAGAAGGGTTTTCTGACCGTCCGACAGCTCATTGAATTCGATATCGTTTTCCCTTCCGTTGAACTCAACCTTCACGGCAAGCGCGTGCCAATCGCCTTTTTTGATGTAGCGGATATCGACAAGGCCGGGGATGAAATATTTCGACTGCTCAACGACCCTAGCTTGTCTCATGAGCTGCTGAGTTGCACGCAGGAAACGCCACGCGGCAAAGTTTTCTCCGTACAAGGCAAGAGTTTCCATCGGTTTTTCCACATCCTGCTTCATCAGCGCGGGAACGAGGTGAAACGCATACAGCGACGCAACCTGCTTGCCAAATCTCCGGATTCGGCTGTTGTTGCTCGAACCGACGACCAAGCCGGAGCGCTTCCAGTCACTTCTGAAGGCTAGCTTTTTCTCGTCGTCCGTGAACATTTCTATTCTGCCTTCCTGAAATCGCAACAACAACGCCTCACCCAGCCGAAGCGACTCGTGTTGAACCCTGGAGATTTTTTCCAGGAAATTGTACCGAACCGTCAAATCATAGATGTAAAGCGGCTGTTCATCAGATTCAATCTCAAGCTTGACAGACATTTCTCCCCAGCCGTTCTCCTCGGTGCACCACCTACAAAACGTGCGGAAAGGAAAGGCGTCCTCCACCGAGCATGCGATGGTGTCCGAGTGATCGGGTATGGCGAGAAATCGCGTCAGGGCGTAGACGATTTCAATGACAGACGTTTTCCCGCTGCCGTTTGGGCCGCACAACAGATTGACCCCACCGTCCAGTTCAAGAGCAAAGTTACGAAACAACTTATAATTGTGGATCTCCAATTTCCGGATCATGCGTATCCCACCTCCTGACATACCTCGTAGCGTCAGTTATGCAAAGAAAACGCTGATTGAATCTATGAAGTATCCCAATGGTACCCCAATAGTGGTCCCCATGTCAAGAACCCCAAAAAGGAAGAAGAGTTTAGGGTGTGTCATCGATTGACGAAATATGGACAGCGACAGTAAAGAAAGTAGCCTCTAGGTTGAAGTTAGGTGAACTTATAATTGTCAGGGGAGAAAAGCACTCAGATGACACGCCGTTACGCTTTGCGGGATGACCAATGGGAACGCATCAAGGATTTTCTGCCGGGACAACCCGGCTATGTTGGTGCCAACGGCAAGGATAACCGCCTTTTCGTTGAAACGGTCTTATTCCGTTATCGGGCCGGAATCCCATGGCGAGACCTTCCTGAACGTTTCGGAGATTTTCGCGTCGTCCACACTCGCTTCTCCCGGTGGTGCAAGAGCGGAGTCTGGAAACGTATCTTCGAGACGTTGGCGGAAGACGCCGACAACGAATATGCCATGATTGATTCGACCATTGTCCGCGCTCACCAGCATAGCGCGGGGGCAAAAAAAGCAGCCCGGATGAGGAAGCCATTGGTCGCAGCCGTGGAGGTCTCAGCACCAAAATTCATGCGACGGTTGATGCGCTGGGAAACCCCACAAGCTTTTTACTGACGCCTGGCCAGGCTCACGATCTTGCAGGAGCGGATCAGCTTTTGCCCGAAGTAAGGGCGAAAACGGTAATCGCGGACAAGGGTTACGATGCTCAAGAACGGGTTATCGGCCTCTTGGAGAAGTCCGGGAAGAAAGCTATTATCCCGTCTAAGAGCAATGCAAAAGAACCGCGTATTTTCGATGAGCGGGATAAAGACCTTTACGGAGCCCTTCAATTTGATTGAGATTGATTGAGGACTTTTTGCACGCTTGAAACAATATCGAGCAATAGCAATAGCAATACGTTACGACAAGAGAGCTGTTCATTTCCAGAGCGCTGTTTATCTCGCCGCTATTATTGTGGTATGGCTTATTTGTGACACGCCCTAAGTTAACCTATCTTCAACCTGGGATCTACTTTACTGGCTCTATCCAAATTTTGTCAATTGATGACACACCTCAGTATAGCACCAAGCGCCTGCTGAAGCTGAAGTAGGGCGAAAATCGAAGGGGCGGGCGCCGAAGCACCCGCCCTTCTTTCTTAAAGCGCTCTTAAAGCGCTCACACCCTCTCCTTCAGCCACCTCGCGATCTCCTGCAGCCGGGCCAGGCGCGGCTGGGGTCGGCCTGAGCGGGATAGTTCGTGGTTCTCGCCCTTGAAGACGCACATGCGGGACTCCACACCTCCACGCTTCAGTGCCGTGAAGAGTTGCAACCCCTGCCCCAGGTCGCAGCGGTGGTCCTCGTCGGAGTGGATGACGAGCGTCGGCGTCCTCATCTGGTTGGCGTACTTCAGGGGCGAACGGTCCCACAGGGTCTCCACGCTGTCCCCAACGTCCGCTCCGTGCTGGTCCGGGTCGAAGTAGTAGCCGATGTCGGTCATGCCGGTCATGGAGACCCAGTTGCAGATGCTGCGCTGGGTCGCTGCAGCGCGGAAGCGGTTGGTGTGCCCGATGATCCAGTTGGTCATGAAGCCCCCGTAACTGCCGCCCGTCACGCCCAGGCGGTCGCCGTCCACAAAGGGCAGGGTCTGAACGGCCCAATCCACGAAGGCCATCAGGTCTTCGTAGTCCACGGTCCCGTACTTGCCCCGGATGTCGTCAAAGCCGCCGCCCTTGCCGTCGCTGCCCCGTGGGTTGCAGAAGAGGACGGCGAACCCCTCCGCTGCCCAGCACTGCATCTCGTGGACGAACACGTCGCTGAAGGTCGCCTTGGGGCCGCCGTGTATGTGCAGGATGGCGGGGTACTTCTTCCCCACCTCGAAGCCGATGGGGCGCATGTACCAGCAGTCCAGCCCATCGGGCGTCCCGTTCTCCAGTCGGACGTACTCCGGGACGCTCAGGTCCGTCCCCTCGAGGGCCGCCGTGTTCAGGCCCGTCAGGCGCCGCTCCGCGCCGTCCTCGATCAGGTAGAGCTCCTGCAGGGAGAGCCCTTCGAGGCCCACGACGACCGCGCGTCCGTCCTTCACGTCGAAGTCGTCCACGCTGCGGAGCATCCGCGTGACCTGCACGACCGCGCCCTGCGCGTCCACGGTCGAGAGGCGGGAGCGCCAGCCCTCCGTGGAGATGAACCATGCCTTGTCCCCGTCCACGAGGAAGCTCTCCCCGATGGGGCCGATGCCGTACCGGCAGTCGCAGATGATGGAGTTGTGCAGGCTGCGATCCCAGTCCGGGGTCAGGCAGCGGGGGGCGGCGCCCTCCCGCGCCATGAAGAACCGCTTGTTCTCGTTGAGGCCGTGGCGCTTCATGTCCGTGCCCGCCAGCAGGACCTCCCCCTCGAAGAACGCGGCGCAGCCCCAGGCGTACTGCCCCTGCGGCAGGCGCTCCTTCAGGGTCTTCGAGCTCAGGTCGATCTCCCAGACCCCCGTGGTCAGCGGCATGACGTCCTCGTAGTCCACCCCCGTAAGGAGGACGCGCGTTCCGTCCGGCGACGGGCGCACCTGTCGGACGTCCATCGTCTCCGGGGTCAGGTCCTCCAGCTTAGAGCCCTCCAGGGTGAGGAGCGAGAGGCGGGACCTCTGCTGGGCCGTGAAGCCCTTGCCGTTGGAGTTGAAGGGTATCTGCTGAAAGACCATGTAGTCCGCGTCCTCGAAGCGCTCGCCCTTGCGGGGGTCCGTGGTCTTCAGGAGGAGCCTGCCGTCCCCCAGGTCCCACAGGGCCGTGACCGTGCGAGGCAGGGCGGCCAGGAAGCGGGCCTCGCCTCCGGCAACGTTCATGCGGTAGAGCCGGGAGTCCCTGGGCGCGTCCGGGGCGGGTTCGGGCTCTCCGGGCTGAGGGCTGCGGCCGCTGACGAAGATCAGGTCCCGCCCGTCCTGCGACCAGCAGAAGGCCCGCTCCGTCCCGGAGAAGGTCAGCTGGGAGGTTTGGGCGGACGTCAGGTCGCAGAGCCAGAGGCAGGAGAGGTAGCGGTTGCCCTCAAGGTCCCCCTGGTGTACGGCGAAGGCCGCCTTGGCCCCATTCGGCGAGATGCGCGGCGAGGAGATGAAGCGGTACTTCATGAGGTCGTGAAACTGAACGCGATTGAGCTCGTTTTTCTCCATAGTGTCGTCTCCCTCATCGTGCGCCCGGTCCTGCGGACGCTTTCTTTTTATCCTGCATCCCTACATCAAAAAGACGGCCCGCATCGCCTCGTTCGCCGGCCGTCGTCCCCCGGCGGGACGCTCGTGATTATTATACCGTTTCGGAGGGGCCGGATGCGGATGGATCAGGCGTTCGTTTGGCGCGTCGCGTCGGAGTTTCAGGCTGCGATCCTGCGGCGTGTGCCCTATGGACCGGATCAACGGGAAAGCATCCGTCCGATCCCATTCAGGTAACGTTGAACGTCAGACAATTTAAGGGATCGTTGACGCAACCTTGGGGGGACGGCGGGCGCGGGCCCCAAAACCGCAGTAAATAAGGAGAGCGCCAGGCAGGGACGGTTTAGAAAGACAGCGATTCCTTAAAATGCTTGCATTGCTTGCATTTTTTGTGGACTTCTGGTACTTTACGTTTGACCCTGTGTGTGGCGGGCGTTTTGTCTGCGTCGTGGTTCGTTTGGCTGGTGCCCGTTCGCGCTGTGGGAACGTCGGGGCCCTGGGGAGGTGAGCGAGGCGTCTTGAGACGTTCGTGAAGGGGAAGGTGACAAGGGGGTCGGGAGTTTTGTTTCAGGGAGTCAGGGTTTGGATCTGCTTTTTTGTGAGTTTGTGAGGAGGATGAGAAGATGAATTTGAACAGGAAGTTTTTGCGCACGGCGGCGCTGGGGGCGATCCTTGCCCTGGCCTTCGCCGGGACCGCGCTGGCGGCGATTAAGACGTGGACGGGTGGAGGGACTGATCCTCATAAGTGGGATGCTGATGATAACTGGACCCCCAATAAGCCGGGGGACACCGACACGGCGATCATCAGTACGGACGCCACGATCACAACGCTTGATGCTGATGCCTCAGTTGCTATTCTGGGGTTCGTGGAGGGGGGTAAACTGACCGTTAATATTGCTGCTAATAAATTGACGGTCAAAGGAATCCAGGTCGCGGAGGCCCCAGAGGCCACGTTGCGTGTTGCGGGTAACCCCGGTAACTTCGTCTGGGGCGATGCAGGCAGTTCTCCCGTTAAAATTCTAGAAGGTTCGAAGCTCATCCTTCAAGCTGCTGCTCCCCATAAAGTCACAGGCGTAGCCGGCCCCCTGACCCTCTCCGGCGCGGGCACGCTGACTCTGAAGGCTCCGGTGGCGACGGTCAATGCCCTGAAGATCGAGAACGGCGGCACGCTGGTCGTGGACGTCGATGACGCCCTGCCGGCCCTTGCGGCAACGGGTCTGAATAACATCGCCAAGGGCAATCTCGTGGTCAATGCGGAGGACTTCGGCAGCGCCGCCACGGTTCTGACCCTGAAGGATGGCAACCTGACGCTGAACAATCCGATGAAGGAGGCCCTCAAGACCGTGGAGGTCTGGAGCGGCGACCTGGTTGTTGCGGAGGGCGTCGAGATCGGCAACCCGCTCACTCCGACCGGTGAGCTGAAGCTGGGATCTGCCGCCGACAAGGTCGGACATCTTAAGCTCAACGGGGACATGACCCTCGCGAAGCTGGCGACGGAGGACACCGCAAACACGATCACGGTCGCGAGCGGCAAGACCCTGATCATCAAAGAACTTACTGGTGATAACCTCAACGCCGAGGTGACCGGGAACCTGAAGCTGACACTTGCGGATACCAAGACAGGCACCCTGAACAAGAACGTCCAGGGAAAGGTCGAGTTCGTGGCTCCCGCCGGCGGCGGAACTGCGACCCTGGCCCTCGCTGCGGACGTGACGGTGAGCTCGGTCGATTTTACGGCAGCGGCCGAGGGCGATACCTTTAAACTGGAGCTTAACAAGAACGAGATTGGAACCCTGAGCTTCGCGAAGACGAACAACGGCCTGGTGGTCAAGAGCGGTGGAGCTGCGGATACGGAGAACACAATCCACTTCCTTCAGCCTGCCGCTGACGCCACGCTGGAGCTTGCGGGTGGCACTCGAGCTCTGGTGGTCCGGGACGGAACGAAGGACGCGAACTGGAACGTGAAGGTGGGCGGAACCGAGACGTTCAGGGTGAAGGGCAGGAACCTGCTCTCCGGGACGGTCAAGGTGACGCTCGCGAATTTCAGCATCCTGACCCTGCCCAGCGGGGAGTTCCCGAATCTGGAGTTGAGTGCCGTCAACCCCGCCAACCCCGCGACGATCGAGGTCGACGCGGCGACGCAGAACCCGGTCCTGAAGGTGAAGAAGATCGACGTCGTTGCTAATAAACTGCTGAAGATGAACCGTCCCAAGACCTGGTGGAAGAGCCTGGCGGCGGGCGATACGGTCGAGTTATTGAAGGCCGAGGATGTGACTCTGAATGCCAATAGCAAGATCGAGGGCGATCCTGCTGACGACGCTGTGGCGACGATCGCGTGGGATGGCGCGAAGGCGCTGCTCCTCACGGCGAAGGGCGATCTTATTAAGGTCCCCGAGCTGGTGGCGAAGGTGACGGGCTCGGGGAACGAGCGCGTTGTAGACGTCACGGTCTCGAATGACGTTGATGTGGATGCCGCTTCTTGGCGCGCTGAGCTTTTGAGCGTTGTCGCTCCGGGCCCCGTCACGTTTACTTTACAGCCTGGGGCCACCGCGAAGGCCGCGTCCTTTAAGGTGGAGGTGGGCGCCGGTTTCACGAGCGGGACCCTGAGGGTGTACGCCAAGAACCAGGTCGTGCCAAATTTTGAGGGCTTTGTCGACGCCGACCTGAATGCCGTTCCCGGCGGCGGCGGCGGTGGCGGTGGCGGCGGCGGCGGTACGCCGGGTACGCCCGCGGCCCCGAGCATCGAGCCGAGCAGCTGGGAGACGACGAGCACCAGCGCCCCGGACGCTCAGGGGAACGTGACCGTCCAGCTCGCGGCGACGCTGAAGCTCGAGGGGACGCCGAAGTCCCTGGATGTGGTCGCCTCCGGGATGAAGGAGAAGCCGAAGGCCGAGCTGCTGGATGGCAGTGGCAAGGTCGTCGTGAGCTCCATGCCGGTGGTCAAGGCGAGCGCGAAGAGCTACAAGCTGAGGCTGACGTGCAAGACCACGAAGGCCGACATCGACTCGGGCAAGGCGGCGATCGAGAAGGTGCTGGTGGCGACGGACGACGGCAAGGTCCATCCGATCAAGGTGGGCAGGAAGCTGAAGGATATCGCCAAGCCGGGCGGAAACCCCGGGCAGCCTGGTACCCCTGGTAATCCTGGTAATCCTGGACAGCCCGGTAATCCCGGGCAGCCTGGTAACCCCGGAGACTCCAAGAAGAGCTCCGGTGGCGGATGCGACGCTGGGTTCGGTGGACTGGCGCTGGCCCTTGGCGCGGCGTTCCTTCTGAGGAGGAAGGCATAACCGCGGATAGACGCCAGCAAGTGACCCGGCCCTTCCTGGGCCGTCGGAGGGGCTGAGCCCTTTCTCAGAAGCTGAGCTCTTTCCTCGATAACCTGACGGCCCCCTTGATGGGGGCCGTCTCAATTGTTGACGCAGGAGGGCCGGCGGGCAACGGGGAACGACGCAAGAGAGAAGATCGACATTGTGAAGCTCAATGCAGAGATTGAGAAAATTGTTGCGCGCGAACAGGTCCTCCGTGACGAAATTGAGAAGATTATCGCGGAAATCGAGGTGGACAGATGAAAAAAGACGAGCGCGAAATCAGCATCGTCCGTTCCTCCGCTGCGGAATACCTCACTTTTATTACCGCTACCGGAGAAAGCGACGTAAACGCGGTGTACTTTGATGAAAATGTGTGGCTGACGCAAAAGATGATGGGGCTTTTGTATCATGTGGAAACCCACACGATCAACTATCACCTGAAAAAAATATTTGCCGATGGCGAGATCGACGAAAGCTCAGTTATTCGAAAATTTCGAGTAACTGCCGCAGACGGCAAGAGCTACAATACCAATCACTACAATTTGAGCGCCATCATTGCCGTGGGCAATAAAGTGGACTCACCCCGTGCGGTGCAGTTTAGAAAATGGGCGAACCGTATTATTGAGGAGTTTACCGTGAAGGGCTTCGCGATGGATGATGAGCGCCTGAAAAACGGCGGCACCGTCCTGACGAAGGACTATTTCAGGGAACAGTTGGAGCGTATCCGTGAGATTCGTCTTTCGGAGCGTCGGTTTTATCAAAAAATTACAGACATCTATGCCACCAGCATTGATTATGACGCCAAAGCGGAAACGACAAGGCTGTTTTTCGCACGGGTGCAGAATCAGCTTCATTGGGCCATTCACGGCGAAACGGCGGCGGAGACCATCTATCGCCGTGCCGACAGCAGCAAAGAGCACATGGGGCTGACCACCTGGAAGGATGCGCCAGGCGGCAAAATACAGAAATTCGACGTGGTGATGGCAAAGAATTATCTGACGCAGGAAGAGCTTTCCGCAATGGCGAGAATCGTCAACGCCTATCTGGACTTGGCGGAATTGCGGGCCGAGGAAGAAGTCCCCATGACCATGGAGGATTGGGCGGAACAGTTCGAGGGGGTCCCCTCCGGCTGAGCAGAAAGGAAATCCTGGTTCATGCGGGGAGCATTTCCGCAAAAATTGCCGAACGGCACGCCCTGACCGAGTTTGAAAAATACCGCGTCCGGCAGGACCGGCTGTATCAAAGCGACTTTGACCGAATGCTTCTTGAGGAAGCAGCGCCAGGTTTGCCGGCAGCTACCGAAACGGAAACCGAAAAAGACGGTGAGAGCGAATGAGCAGACTGGATGAATTGATTCAGGAATACTGCCCCGAAGGGGTGGAGTTCAAGCCGATCCAAGAGGTATATCAAAGGCTAAGGGGCACTCCAATTACTGCGGCTAAAATGGAAGAGATTGAAAAAGCCGATGGAGATGTTCGCATTTTTGCGGATGGCAAAACAGTCATTGTATAGTGGTCCTCTATTTGGGGAGCACTATATGAGGAAAGGAAGAAGAAACATGTAATTGATAATTACAGAATACTGGAGAATATCGTAAGGGGCTTCTTTGGCGGAGCCGCGATCCCGCGGCACAGGCGACGTCGGGCTGCCGTCTGTGCCGCAGGGGCGCCTCTCTCAAAGGGTGAACTCCCGCTGAAACGCCGGATCGGTCTCCGGAAAGTCCAGGCGGCTGTGGGTCCCGCGGCTCTCCTTGCGGTTCAGCGCCGCTTCGGCGATCGTCAGGATGGCCAGCGCGGACTGGCGCGTCAGGTCGTCCCGTGCCGTCACCGGCTCGTCCAGGATGGCCTTCACGGCGGAGCGGGCCGCCTCCAGGTCGGGGCCGTTCCGGTAGATTCCCAGGGCGTGGGCGGCGATGCCTCGCAGCTTCGGCAGGACCTTCCCGCGCAGGGTTGCGTCCTGAGTACATCGCAGAGGGTGAGGGGAGATCGCGCGGTCCAGGCCGCCTTCCTTTGCGATGCCCTCCGCGCAGAGGAGCCCCGAGAGCACGGCCTGGCTCGCGGCGTTTCCAGCGCAGCGGCAGGCGCCGTGCAGCCCGCCGCAGGCCTCGCCCACGGCGTAGAGCCCCTGGACGTCGGAGCGATAGTCGGCGTCGACCCGAATGCCTCCGGAGAAGCTGTGGGCCATGGGCCCTACCTCCAACAACTGTCGGTTGGGGTCGCAGCCGTTCTTCATGAGGCGGTCGTAGAACCAGGGATAGGATTGCAACACCGCGCGGTCGATGTGGCGCAGGTCCAGAAAGACGCCGCCCCTGGGACTGCCCTTGCCGCTTTGGACCTGCTTCCAGGCCTCGCGGTTGATGAGGGACTTGGGCGCGCCGCCCTCTCCCTGGGGCCGGACGGACAGAAGGAAGCGCTCACCCCGGGAGTTCAGAAGGTGTCCGCCCTCCCCCAGCATGGCGGTGGGGGCCGGCTCGCCCACCGTGCCCGGCGGGTCCATCATGACCATGGGCTCAAACTCCAGAAACTCCATGTCGATCATCGTGGCTCCGGCCTCTTTGGCCATCCCCAGGGTGTTGCCCTGGACGTCGCCCGGATAGGTGGTGGGGCCAAGAAGGCCGCCCACGCCGCCCCAGGCTGCGACCGTCGCTGGGGCGTAGACGTTGTGCGGTTCGCCGTCCTGCAGGACCGTGAACCCCTCGATGCGCCCGCCCCGCGTCAGGAGGCCCGCCACCGGACACCTGCGATGGACCTCGATGCCCGCCGCCTCGAGGCGCGTCAGCATGGCCTCCAGGATCTCGGCCCCGATGAGCCGGGTGGTTTGGCAGAGGGAGCGGGGGTGCGTGTGACCGGAGACGTGGCGGCGCTTGAGCGTCCCGTCCTCGTTGCGGGCGAAGGTCACGCCCCAACGGCACAGGAGCTCGTAGCCGTCCGCCGTCCGGCTCGTCATCCGACGTACCGTTTCCCGATCGGCGATGTCGTAACCCGCGTGCAGCATGTCCGTGCAGTACAGCTCCGGGGTGTCGCCGTAGGGGTTGTCCGGCAGGACGAAGTTGATGGCCGCGATGAAGGGCGTCCCTCCGAAGCCGTTTGCGTAGAGGGCGATGTCGCGCACGCCCAGCTCGTGGAGGCGGGCTGCTGTGGCGAGGGCGGCCAGGCCGCTGCCCGCGATGGCCACGCTGTGCCGGCTCATTCGGAAGTCCCCCCTTCCGTGAGGGCGCGCTTCCGCTTCAGGGAGTTGACGGCCAGGACCGTGACGCCGAGGACGGCCCCCACGACGGAGCTGACGTACTCCGGGGCGATCAGGCACAGGGTTGCCACGAACAGCAGCGCGCGCTCGATCACGTTCAGCTCGCCCTTGAAGTAACCGGCCACGACGACGGCCAGGAAGAAGGTTCCGGCTCCCAACTGAAGCGTCGAGATGGCGATCTCCGCCACGGAGCCCTGAAGCAGGATGGCGGGGTTGTACACGAACACGAAGGGGACCATGAAGCCGACCATCGCGAAGGTGAAGCCCTTCATGCCCGTCTTCATGGCGTTGGCCTCCGCGATGCCCGCTGCGGTGTAGGACGCCACGCAGACGGGCGGGGTGATCTGAGCCATGATGCCGTAGTAGAACACGAACATGTTGGCGCAGAGCCTCGCGACGGGGCCGCTCATGCCGCTGGCCAGCAGGATGGGCTGGATGCAGGGCACGAACAGGATGGCGCCCACCAGGTAGGCGGCTACGGTGGGCAGTGCCATGCCCAGGATCATGCAGCCGATCATGGCGATGCTCAGGGCGAGGAACAGGTTGCTGGTCCCCAGGGCGCTGATCAGGTTGGAGAGGTTGGTGGCCAGGGAGGTCTGCCCCGTGACGACGTTGATGATGATCCCGCACGCCGCCGTTGGGATGGCGATGCTGGCGGCCTGACGCGCGCCGTCCATGCAGCAGGCGGCGAGACCTCTGAGGTTGATGTAGTCGTCCCGGTTGAAGAAGCGGTTGAGGACGTTGCAGGCGATGCAGGCGAAGATGCCTACCATGCCGGACCGCATCAGCGAGGCGCCGCGGATGATCCAGACCACCAGGAGGATGGCCGGTATCAGCAGGTAGAGGCGGGGCAGGATGGCCCGCTTTATCTGGATGGTCGCGTCCACGTTGGCGTTGAGGTGGGAGGCGCGCCTGGCGGCGAGGCGGTCCACCAGGACGAACACCGCGAAGTAGTAGGCCAGCGCGGGGATGATAGCCGACGCCGCGACGCTCATGTAGTTGACCCCCAGCATCTCGGCCATGATGAAGGCGCCGACGCCCATGATGGGCGGCATGATCTGCCCGCCGGTGGAGGCCACGGCCTCGACGGCTCCGGCCTCCTCCGGGGCGTAGCCGATCTTCTTCATCATGGGGATGGTCATGACCCCTGTGGTGGCGACGTTGGCCACGGCGGAGCCGGAGATCATGCCCATGAGGCCTGAGGAGAGCACCGCGGCCTTGGCCGGCCCCCCTGCGGATTTGTTGGACACGTTCATCCCCATGTCGATCAGGAGCTGGCCGCCGCCTATGGTGGAGAAGAACGCTCCGAACACGATGAAGTAGAACAACGTGCTGGCGCTCGTATAGAGGGGTGTGCCGAACACGCCGCTCTCCGTCATGGTCATGCCCGCGGTGAACTGGTTCAGGAACTTGAGAAAGCTCTTCGGCTTCGTGTAGAGGATGCCGGGCAGGTGGGGGGACGTCCAGGCGTAGAGGATGAAGACGGCGATGAAGGCGGCCAGAGTCATCCCAAGCGTCCTGTACACCGCCACGAGGAGCAGCCCCACGGTGACGATCATGCAGGCGTAGTCGATGCCGTAGACGGGGGAGATGCTGACCACGTAGTCGGTCAGTCGGGCGTTCTGGGTCAGGGCGTACCACAGGAGGTAGGCGATCCCCGCGAAGGCCGGGAGGTCCAGCCAGTTGGTCCAGGCGTAGCGGTTGAGCTCCGTCGGGTCCGGCGCGTGGCCCTGGGATTCCGCGGCCTTCCGCACCTTTTTGCGGTGGTTGTGGTCCGCAGGGAAGTAGATGAAGACCAACGTCAGGGCGAACACCAGGTGCAGCGGGCTCTGCAGCATGGGGGGAAACTGTTTCACGAGGGCGATGTAGAGCTGAAACGCAAAGAACGCCGTGGTGACGACGACGGCGGCGACGGTCCGCGGGGCGATCTTCTTATCGGTACTCAAGTCGCTCACTTCCTTACTTGTAAGGATTTTAGGGAAACACTGATTAAGTCGTTGAGAACTGTCAACCGTATGTTCTCTATATTTAGTGTCTGAAACTTCATCAGGCCGCGCGAAGCGCGTGGGGATTGGGGCGTAGCCCCATGTTAAAATTTTAAGGAAGCGCTGAAGGATACCCTTCGCTTGATACTCCTTGATTGTTTCAACAACTTTTGAAGATTAATCAGCGCTTCCTTAATAATGGGGAGCCGGGGTGAGCCCGGCTCCCCGCACTGCGCCGGCATGGAGCGCAGGGTCAGTTCATGTACTTCCCGCCGTTGACGTTGATGGATTCGCCCACGATGAACGTGGACATGTCCGACGCCAGGAAGACGGCCACGTTCGCGACGTCCGCCCCACAGCCCAGCCGCCGGACGGGGATGGACTTCAGGACCTCCTCACGGTACTCCGGGATCCACTGCCTCGTCATATCCGTCTCGATGGGGCCGGGGCAGATCGCGTTGACGCGGATTCCGAAGGGCGCCAGGTCCCACGCCAGCTTCTGCGTCAGGGAGTTGATTCCGGCCTTGGAGACGCCATAGGGAAGGGCGGCGTTCGGGTGTGCCGTCTTTCCGGCGGAGGAGGACAGGTTGATGATGCAGCCGCTGCGCTGCCTCAGCATGTGAGGCACCACGCACTTGCACGTGCAAAAGGCGCCCGTCAGGTTCGTTCGCAGCACGCGCTCCCACTCCTCAAGGGAGAGGTCCGCGAAGGGGGTCCGGCTGTTGACGCCGGCGTTGTTCACCAGAACGTCGATCCGGCCGAAGGCGTCCAGGCAGGCCGCCGTCAGGCGCTCCGCCGTGGAGTAGTCGCCGATGTCGCCTGCTGCACACTCACAGCGAACACCCGTTGCGCGGATGCGGTCCCGCAGGTCGGGTTGTTCTCGCGTGCCGTGGATCACCACGTCGGCGCCGTTCTCCGCGAAGGCGAGGGCGATGTCCCTGCCGATGCCGCGGGACGAGCCCGTGACGATCGCGGCCTTCCCCTTCAGGAGGCTTTGCATGGCGCCGGAGCTATTCGTCCACCTGGACGCCGATCTCCTTGTAGTATCGGATCGCGCCGGGGTGCAGGGGGGCGCCGTTGAGCTCTTTTCTGGCGGCGGTCTTGAGGTCGAACCAGCCTAGGGAGGCGACGAACTTGGCCATCTCGTCCTTGTTCTCGCAGATGGCCTTGGTCAGCGCGTAGGCGAGCTCCTCGTCCATCGCCGCGGGGACCAGGACGTTCTGCTGTGACCCCATGGTCTTGATGTCCTTGTCCTGCTTGTTCCAGGTGCCGGCCGGCATGACGATGGGGGCGTAGCCCATCTTCTGCATGTTGGCGAGCGTCGCGTCGGAGAGCTGAACGAAGAACATGTCGTGGGTGAGGGCGATCTCGGTGGTGGTGGCCTGTCCCGCGTCGATGTGATCGATGGTCATCTCGTACAGGTCGTCCTGCAGGCCGCTCTTGATGGCGTCGGTGCCGGTCTTTTCCCATTTGGCAAAGGAGTTGAACTCCTCGACGGAGATGCCGCAGGCCTCGATGACGCGCTCAGCCGTCAGCTCCCCAAGGGACCCGTTCTTCTTCGTGACGATCTTGACGGGGTGCTTTTTTGCGATGAGCTCCTCCAGGGTCGTGATGCCCGTCTCGTCCACGAACTTCTTCGTGAACATGACGTTCGTGAAGGTGTGCCCAAGGCCGCCGCCGATGCTGCGGACGTCCTTACAGCCGCCAAACTGATACTGATCGGGCGTGCGCTCGTAGCTCCAGAGGGAGGGGCCGGCGTTGGAGACGATCAGGTCGCAGTCCTCGTTCTGGATCAGCATGGGGGCGCCCACGCCGCCGGGGGAGTTGGTGGTGAGGTCGATGGTCGAGCCCTGGGGCAGGCCCTTCACCAGCACCGACTGGATGGCGGCCGCCACCGAGTAGGCTCCGGTCCCCACCTCCTGGGCCGCAAAGGTCAGGTTGACGGGCTGCGTCAACTCGGCCGACGCAGCGGCGGCAAACGCGAGGATCAACGACAACGCAAGGATCTTCTTCATGGTTCTTCCTCCTTCAAAAAGTAAGACGTTTTTTGCTGCACGCCGCCTCAGTCGGCGGCGAAAATCCGGACCAAACCTTCAGGCCTCCTGCGGGGGTTACAGGAAGGGGAGAAAGCTCTGGAAGAGGTCGCGCTGTTCCTTGAGGTTCTGGACCGTGTCCTCGACGTTGAAGAAGAAGGGGTCCTGATAGCAGTAGTCGTTGACGAGTTTCTTCCACTGCTCAGAGCCACAGACCTTCAGGATGGCGTCGTTCATGGACTTCACCAGGTCGGCCGGCGTCCCCTTGGGCGCCAGGATCACGTACTCCGTGTCCAGCTTCAGCTCCGGGATCACGGCGGAGGCGGAGGGCTGGTCCGGGAGCAGCGTCGGGGCCTTCGACAGGACGGTGCAGAGGCTTCGGAGCTGGCCCTTCTCGATGTAGTCGGCGGCGGTGGAGTAGGGCAGCGACGTGGCGTCGATCGCCTTCCCCAGGAGCGCCGTCAGGCGGTTGGCGCCGTCTCCGGCGTCGATGATGTTGAACTGGGCGTGCCCTAAGTTCGTCAGGACGCAGGCCATGATGTACACGCCGCCGCCCGTCGATATCCCGAACCGGATCTGGCCGGGGTTCGCGATGGAGGCGTCGATGAGCTCCTTGAGGTCCTTGTAAGGGGAGTCGGCCGGGACTACGATGTTCTCTCCGGACTGGATGCCGTAGACGGCGACGGGTTCAAAGGCGGAGTAGCCGAAGTCCACCATCTGAGTGGCCTCGTTGCCGTTCAGCGCGGCCGTGTTGGTGGCGATGAAGGTGTAGCCGTCCTTGCTGCCGTCCTTGTACTGCTGCATACAGGTCGCGCCGTTGGCGCCGGTGACGTTGCTGACGACCACGGAAACCCCCAGGACCTTCTCCAGTTGAGCGGAGAGCTGACGGGCCATGTAGTCGGTGTCGCCGCCGGGCGCATGGGTCACGTAAACGTTGATGGGCTTCGTGGGCCAGTCGGCCGCAAACGAGGCGGAGGCCATGCCCGTGAGCAAGAGGGCGGTGAGGAGCGCTGAAAACGCTTTCTTCATCTTCAAAAACCTTCCTTTCCTGTCCTACAATCGCCTGTTTTCATCAATCGTCACCCTGCGCCGCTTCCTCGCGGGCCGCGTCCCTCATGTTGGCGCGCGCGGAGAAGACGACGACCAGGAGCGTGGCGACGATCAGCACGCAGAAGATCGGGTGATTCCAAAACGGGTCGCTCGAGGTGAGCTGAGAGGCCCGACGCAGGTTCTGTTCAAAGGTCGGGCCGAGGATGAAGCCCAGGATCATGGGGACCGTGGGTATCCTTGCCTTGATCATCAGGTACGCCATCAGCCCGAAGGCCACCATCGTGTAGGTGTCGAAGATCTGATTTGCGTTGCCGATGGCGCCGATGCCGCACAGCACCAGCACCAGGGGCAAAAGGTAGTTCTTCGGCACCTTCAGCACCGAGATGAAGAACCTCATGCCCCACAGCATGAAGAACAGCATCATCACGGCCGCGATCAACATGGCGAAGAAGATGGCGTGGACGACGACGCCGTTCTTCTCGTAGATCAGCGGTCCGGGGGCGACGTTGTGGATCTGAAGCCCTCCCAGCAGCATGGCCGTGACGGCGTCCCCCGGAATGCCCAGGGACAGGAGCGGGATCATGGCGCCGCCGATGGTGGCGTTGTTTGCCGTCTCGGAGGCGACGACGCCGTCGATGATTCCCGTGCCGTACAGCTCCCGATGCTTCGACGTGTTCTTGGACACGGTGTAGGAGATCATGCAGGACACGCCTCCGCCGATGCCCGGCAGGATGCCGATGCCCACGCCGATCAGCGCGGAGACGATGGCGTTCCGGATCTGGCCGAAGAACTCGGCGAGGCTGAAGCCCGCTCCCCGGATCCTGACGCTTGCCTCAACCGTGTAGTCCTGTCTCCGGCGCACCGTTTCCGCAAAGGCCATGACCTCGGAGATGGCGAACAGGCCGATGAGGAGCACCACCAGCGCGAAGCCGTTGTTCAGTTGAAACAGGCCAAACGTGAAGCGAGGGCGCGAGTCGATGGGGGCCAGCCCCACGGTTGCCAGCAGGGCTCCCAGGATGGCGCTGATCAGCCCCTTGGTCATGTCGGTTCCCGTCAGGGCGACGACCATGCTGAGGGAGAACAGGGCCAGCGCGCAGTACTCGTAGGACTGAAACTTGAGGGCAAAGGCACAGAGCACCGGGGCCAGGACGACCAGGATGGCGATGCCGATGAGCGTCCCGATGAAGGAGAACACCACCCCGACGCCCAACGCCTTCCCGGCCTCTCCCCTGTTCGCCATGGGCTTGCCGTCGAGGCAGGTGGCGACGGAGGACGGGGTTCCGGGAATATTCAACAGGATGGCAGAGATCAGTCCACCGGAGATGCCCCCGATGTAGAGGGCCATCAACATCGCGATCCCCTCGGAGGCGGCCATGGAGTAGGTGAGGGGCAGGAACATGACGACGGCCATCGTGGCGGTCAGGCCTGGGATTGCGCCGAAGACGATGCCCACCGCCACGCCGATGGCGATGAACAGGAGGGTGAGCGGCTGGCAGACGGCCAGCAGTCCTTCCATGATCATCCTCTATCCCCCCTACAGCATGAACTCGCCGAACGCGCCCGCGGGAAGCAACACGCCCAGCGTCCGCCGAAAGACGTAAAACAAAAGAAAGCCCGTGATGATCGCCGTCACGGCGGCGGGCAGAAGGTTTCTTCCCCACCGCTCCACAGGGGTGAGGATCAGGATCTGCACGAACGTGTAGGCGACGGTCGCCAGGATAAACCCCGCAGACTCCATGAAGATGACGTAAAGCGTCAGGGCGACGAAACTCGCGATCACCTCACGCTTCTCCAGAAGGGCGCGCCACAGGGATGTCCGCGCCGGGCGGGCGTTCGCCGCCGTGAAGCGCCGGTACTTCAACACCCCTCTGACGATCAGCCACAGGCTCAGGAGCATGAGCGATCCACCCCAGAGCCAGGGAACGAAGCGATTGTTGATGGGCGTCGATCCCAGCCCCTTGAACGCCTGAATGCCCGGAACGTTGCCCATGTAGAACGCGGAGAACAGGGCCAGGATCACGCCGGGAACGATATCCAGCTTATATTGGCCGTCTTTTTTCAAGATATTCTCCTCCCGTTTTTGATTCTATTAAAGTTACAAAATTAATAAACTAGTGATTCGACTTGGAATACTTCCTCTTGTTTAGCTCTATCTAAAAAAACGACTGACGATAGACGATATTACCGTCTTTAAGCGTCATAAGTGGTACAAATACTTTATTGCCTTGGCAGGACCCACCCCACCAATCATAATACACCTCGCTTGTTTTTTGAACGTCCATTAAACAGATATCCGCTGGTTTCCCAACCTCCAAGGTGCCGGCACGGTCCAAAATACCTAGCGCTTTTGCAGGAGTGTAGGTAACAGCTTTGAGGATGTCCAAGTCCTTCATTCCTGCCGCAGAGTTTACGCACAGAGCATGTATCAGAGAACATCCTGGTTTGACGTACATGCTGTTCCTCACGATATCTGAGCTGATAATATCAGGAAAGAAGTCATCACTATATGCGTTTCTCAGATTTTTAAACGACCAGTGAACGCGCCCATGGCAGTTATCCATCCAAATACCTCGATCGCGTGCCTGCCTTAGTATGCTGCGAACCTTATTATCTTTGTTAAAAATAGTTTCTCGGTGCGTTTGCATGACATGCGAAAGGATATCCCCTGTGCGCAGCGCATCCAAGATGGCTTGTAACGTGACATTATCTGGCAAATCGTCATAATGCACGTCTACGATACAGGGAAAACCTCTTGCCGCTTCAACGTTTTTCGCGATTTCAATAGTGCGCAACAGTGGTTTAATGCCAAAGTCACCTAGGGTCGCACGACACATACGGACCTTCAATCCCCGAATGACCTCTGGGTATTTTACAGCCAGCTTTATAATTTCGGTTTCGTTGAAGTCCGCCGGGTTGTGATCCTCATCACGCTGAAGGCCACCATTATGAACGCCATAAGGAGAAACGTGTATATAGGCCAGTACATTTGTGGTATACCGTACAATATTGTAACGATAAAATCCCTCAAAATTTGTCCAGCCGCTGGTGCCTGCGTCCACCGCCGTTGTAACACCCATGGGAATGCACAATAAGTCAGCATTAGCACCAATGTTGCTGTTATTGTAATTCAGGTGAACGTGCTCGTCAACTAATCCGGGGAGGACGTATTTGCCAGAAGCGTCGATAATAAACCTTGCCTCACTCCCTTCATCTGGTGGTGCAATGAAGCCATCTTTGATGCATATGTTCCTCTGGCTGGTTTGCATTGTTTGAAAATCAATGACTATCCCGTTCTTGATAATGTGGTCGTACAAAACTCAACGCCTCTTTTCTGCTTCTAGCGCGCCATCATAAGGCGCGGAATCGTTAGCGCGATCTCTGGTATGAAAGACGTTGCCAAAACCATAAGGTACAAAATGATAACGAAAGGCATGGCGTTTCGACTTAGGGTTGCGATGCTCTGCCCTGTAACGGGCTGTGCCGCGAAAAGGCATAGACCGAAGGGCGGTGTTGCCTGCCCGACGGATAGGTTAAACACGATAATGCACCCCAAGTGTACGGGGTCAATGCCAAACTTTAAAGCTATAGGATAGACGATTGGTGCGATAATTAAAATGATGGGGCCCGCATCCATAACCATGCCAAGGATAAGCAGGAGTATGTTGAGTGCCAGAAGAAATTCCGTCTTTGTAGTGATAGCACTTGTTATGGCGTTAGACAACATAACGGGAATGTTATTACGTGTTAATACGTAAGAGAACAAAGTCGCCGCCATGATGATCAACATAACGTTAGCCGTCGATTTTACGCTTTCAATCGCGATTTGAATCAATCGCTTCAGTTTTAGCTCACGATAGACCCCACATGAGACGAAAAGGCCGTAAATGCACGCTATGGCAGCTGACTCTGTTGGTGTGAAGATGCCAGCGTAAATGCCTCCAAGGACAATAATGGGCATCATCAAGGCCCACATGGCGTCCTTCGTCGCATCAAGAAATGCATTGAAGCGAAAGGGAGCTCCTTTTGGCATTTTATGCCGCAATGCATAGAAATAGGCATATAGACACATGGCTAAACCACCAAGGAGGCCGGGCAGCACGCCGGACATAAGAAGGCGAGCCACAGACGTGTTTGTCGTTGTACCGTAGACAACGAACACGATGCTGGGAGGAATAACAATGCCCAGCGTACCACCGACGACAGGTAACGTTGCAGCATAACCTTTTTTATAGCCATCTTTAACCAGTTCCGGATAGAAGATGGTGCCGATCGCTGCTGTTGTAGCAACGGACGAGCCAGACAAGGCCGCAAAAAACATACAGGTAATGATTGCAACGATGGACATGCCACCACGGATAAAGCTGGTGATAGATTTTGCAAAGGCTATCAGTCGTTTGGCAATACCGCCATGTTGCATGATAGAACCAGCCAGCAGAAAGAAGAATATGGCCAGCAAGGCATATTTCTCGCTGCCAAGTTCCATCTTCTGAGCGAGAAAAGAGAGAGAAATGCCCGGTATTGACAGACATGCAACCATGCTGGAGAGGGCCAAGGACCACACTACGGGGACGCCAATCGCTAGAGTAACAGCGAAGCAAAGAGCAAGGAAAAACATGGAAATGGTCATGATTGCGCTTGCTCCATTTCTTTCTCGGAATTACAAGAAGTTGAAGTGTCGATTCCCATCAATACGCACGTATTTTCAAGAACGTTGATAACTTTATCAAACAGTACCAGCCCAAAGCCCATGGGAAGCCATAAATAAATGTAAAAATAATTTAGACGAATAGAGGAAAGAAACTGTGGGAATTTACGGGCATGTTTCAGCAATGCGAATCCAGAAACGATAAAAACTACCAGGGCTACTATGGACAGCGCATCGGTTAGGATATGGAGGGCGGAGTTAGTCCTCTTATTCTTAAATTTCAGGATGTCGACTTTTGTTTCGCTGTCTGTTTTGACAGCCAGATTTGCGCCAAGCATAATCAAGATGAAGAAGAGAAGAACGCTGACTTGTTCAGACCATGCAAGGCTTGAGTGCAGGACATATCGGCAAAAAACCTGGGCGCCGTTAATAATCACCATGGCTATGACGCCAAAAAGGATCAATATTTTCTGAATAGAGTACAAAAAATTGTCTGCTTTTTTCAGTCTAACAAGTAGCTTGAGCATTCTAAAATAGCCCCCCTTCGCTTCCTCTGTTTTGAATCCCTGATGAGGTACACCGCATCAGGGATATGAACATGAAAGGACGCTGTATATGGACGAGATTACCGAATGTTACGGATGCTCTGCACTAGATCGGCATACTCCGGATAGCTGTTGTATACAGAAGCGGTGGCAGCCTGGAGATCCGCCTTACTGATTGTTTCAATGAAGGAACACTCTTTTTCTTGAATCAGCGTTTTCAATGCATCAGCGTTAATATCTACAGTCGCCTTACGGAAGATAGGTGTGCATTCCTTGGCACAGTTGCGGATCAATTCGAGTTGCTCCGAGCTGACTTTTGAGGCAACTTGAGGGGACATCATGAATACAGCTGGAGTAAAGGCATGTTCTGTCTTGACGATAATGGGATTAACCTCCCAGATGTTGGAGCTTAGCACCTGGGTAAAAGGATTTTCCTCGCCATCGACGGTCCCCTGTTGCAGGGCAGTGTACAGTTCGCCCCAATCCATAGGAACGGCATCAGCACCTAAGGCCTGAAATAGGGCTTGGTGGATCGCAGACTGCATGGTGCGAATACGAAAGCCTTTTAGATCCCCGATACTGTTAATCGGGTGTTTTTTTGAGGTCGTGACGTTGCGGAATCCAAGCCCCCACCATGCTAGAGCCTCTATGCCATTGTCTGCCAAGGCGCTGGTCAATTGGGTTCCGACCTCCCCGTCTAGCGTTTGCCATACGTGCTCATAATCCTCGAACAAGAAAGGCAGGTCAAAAATGGAAACCGTATGGCAGAAGTTTGCTATAAAGGTACTGGCTGCGGGGGCCAGATCGATCGTACCACTTTGGACGCCAACGACGTATTCTGACACGGTCCCCAATTGCCCATTAGGAAAGATATCTACGATAATTGAACCATTGGACCTCTGCTCAAGCACATTCTTGAATTCAGTCATGCAAGTCCCGAAGAGGCTCCCCTCCGGTGTATCTGCATGGGCCAACGTAAGGTGTATCGCGTCAGCAGCCTCAGTTGCAGGACATACAGCAGTCATGAAAGCAATCGCCAAAATTACCGTGCTAAATTTCCATCTTATCATGAGAGTCCCCTCCTCAAGTTTCTACTGTAAATTTTTATGTTGAAATCAGCATGCCAGCATAGGTGCTCACGCAAGGTCCAGCAGGTTCCCTATCCCGTCAAATCGAAGGGGTTGGGGGTCTCCAAGGACCTCCATGCCCTCCGTCGCCCTCGCTTCGTCCATGAGCGCCTCGGAGATCATGACGGAGGCGAGCGACAGCGTGTTCTTGATGTAGACGACCCGGACCCGTGCCCTGTCCACCCCGGTCAGGGTTTTGATGGCTGCCTGGATAGCGAGCCGGTCGTCCTCCAGCACCATCGGGATCTTGCCGACCTCCAGCACCGTGGAGGTGAGCATGTTGAGATAGGTCGCGTTCGTCGCGAGTTTTTCGAAGGCTCGGAGCGTGGTCACGTCCGCCTTCCCCAGGCCGATAAAGCTGCCGTGGCTCTCCTGGGAGATGTCCAGCACCACGACGCGCTGTTTTTTGATGCCGCCCGAGGCGTAGGGGGTGCCGAACGTCCCCGTCACGTTGGGGTCCATGCCGCTTCCGGAAAAGTTCTTGCCGATCTCCCGAACCACCAGGACGTCCGTCTCCGGAAGGAGGATGCGGGGCATCCGCCCCCGCGCGTACTCCAGAAGTTCCGGCTCCCTCGCGAAGATATTCTCCGCGGGGAGGACTTCGATCCGGCACGTTTCGTCAAACTCGTTCTCGATTAGCCCAACCCCGAAGACGACGTTACAGTGGTCAAAGACGACCCGGGCGTACTGTGGAAGACGCTTGCCCATCGCGCCGAAGCCCGACCGATGGAGCGAGTCCGCCCCCTCCCGCTTGCCCATGCCGATTGCCATCATCTTGACGAGGCCGGACTCGTAGGGGCCGCGGAAGGCCGTGTGGGGCTTGATTCGTCCCACCACGATGACGGCGTCGGCGTCGTGGGCAAACCGGTCCACGCACACCTCGTCACCGTTGTCCAGCTGTCCCACCCGGACGGTCTCCATGCTGGAGAAGATCCGGCACCCACAGGCTGCCTCGGTGATGCCGTAGCCCTCCAGGATCGCCATCTGCCCCTCGGCGGTGGCCCCTCCGTGGCTGCCCATCGCCGGGATGATCCAAGGCGTCGCGCCGCACCCTCTGACGAACGCGGCCAGCTCCCGGAGGACGACAGGCATGTTGGAAACCTGGCGGCTGCTGCCCGTCAGGACCACCTTCATCCCAGGCTGGATACGGCGCATCAGGTCCTCGCGCATCAGTTTTCCCCGGAGGCAGGAGGAAACGTCCGAAATCCCGTCCCTCTTGAACCTCTGCCGAACCGTCAGCATTTTCGGGAGGTTCACCGTCCTCAGCACCTCGCGCAACGCAGATTGTTCCTGAATTTTCACGCTGCCGCCTCCTTTTGCGCCGGTTTTGTCGGTGCGACGGCCTAGTCGGCCTCGGCCCAGTCCCTGCCCGCCCAGATCGGGTGGTCGTACACTGATCGGTCCGCCACGTGGGGCCACTTTTTGCCGCTGCAGACGGCGAGGCATCCCCGGACGCACATCTGCGCCATCTTGACGACGGCCTCGCGCGTCTGTGCAGCGGAGTGGGGGCTCAGGATGAGGTTGGGACAGTGCAGCAGGGGGTCGTCCGGCTTCGGCGGCTCGTGGCAGTAGACGTCCGTACCGGCTCCGGCGATGACGCCGTCCTTCAGTGCGCGGACCAGGTCGCCCTCATCGATGATACCGCCGCGACTGCAGTTGATGATGAGGGCCGTCCTCTTCATCGAGGCGAGCTGCCTCGCTCCGATCATCCCGCGGGTCTCGTTGGTCAGGGGCACGTGGATCGTCACGACGTCCGCCCGCTTCAGCAGGTCTTCGTAGTCGGCGCAGTACAGGGCCCCCAGCGCCTCGATTTTGTCACGGCTCAGGAAGGGGTCGTAGCCGATCAGCTTCATGCCGCAGCCCCGACAGATCGTCGCCACCTCGCGACCAATGGCGCCCATGCCGACGATGCCCACCGTCTTGCCCTCCAGCTCAAAGGCCTTGCCAGCCCCTCGAATCTCCCAGTTCCCGGCGCACATCTCGTTCTGTGCCTCCACCAGGTTTTTTGAGAGGGCGAACATCATGGCGACCGCGTGTTCGGCTACGCTCCGATTGTTGGCGCCCGGCGTGAGCACCACCGGGATGCCGCGCTCGCTGGCCTTCTTCACGTCCACGGTGTCGTAGCCGACGCCGGTCCGCCCGATGACCTTCAGCCGCGGGCTGTGCTCAATGGCGTTCGCGTCGCACCTGGCGATGCGGACGATCAAGGCGTCCGCGTCCTGAAGGACGTCGAGGTAGCGGTTGGGGTCCGGATCGTCCGCCACGTGGACGTCGATTGCCCCCATCTTGAGGAGTTCCATCCCCTCAGGACAAAGAGCCTGAGTGAGTACGAATTTCATACCAGATCCCTCGATTCTGCTTTTGCGCTTAATTCAATATTTAGGCTTTACCGCCTCCCTCGGAGGGGGAAGCTCCTCCTGACCTCAGCGCACCCCGTAAAGCAGGTTGGGTAGCCAGGTGGAGAGGAAGGGAACGTAGGTCATCAGCATTAAGATGATAATTAAGAGAGCGTAGAACACGCGGCACTCCCTGATGAAATCACCGGTGGTGCAACGGGTCACGCCGCAGGTGACGAACATGAGGTTCCCCATGGGAGGCGTGATGGAGCCGATAGCCATGTTAAAGATGAATATCATGCCAAAATGCACGGGGTCAATGCCGAAGGCTACCGCCACCGGGGCTAGCATAGGAGCCAGCACGATCTGCGCCGCCGTGGCTTCCACGAACATCCCCACCGCCAGCAGGAAAACGTTCACGGCGAGGAGAAACACGTACTTGTTGTGGCAGAGCGCGATGAGCTCCGCCGTCATGGTCTGGGGGATGTTCTCCCAGGTTAGAATCCAGCTGAAGCAGGTGGCTGCCCCTACGATCAACATGATGGAGGCGGTGGTGGCTACAGTTTCCTTGATGCAGGTCAAAATGTTGTCCAGGCGGATTTCCTGGTAGAGGATGCCCAGCAGGAGGGCGTAGAAGATGGCGATGGACCCGGCCTCAGTGGGGGTGAAGATGCCCATGCGAATGCCGCCGATGATGATGATGGGGAGGCACAGGGGCAGGAACGCGGGCTTGAAGGCCTCCCAGAGCTCGTAGATGGTGGCGCGCCTCTCGGAGAGGCGGGGGATGCCGTTCTTCCTGGAGAAGCGGGATACGATGATCATCATGGCAGCGCATAACACCGCCGCAGGTAGAATACCGGCCACGAACAGGCGGCCGATGGAGGTGCCTGTGATGGACCCGTAGATAATGGCGGCGATTCCCGGCGGGATCAGGGGCGTGATCATGGAGGATGCCGCAGTGATGGCGGAGGCGAAGCCATTGGAGTAGCCTGCTTTGCGCATCTCTGGAACCAAGAGCTGTGCTTCCATGGCGGCGTCTGCCAGGGAAGAGCCGGACATACCTCCCATGAGGGTGGAGAGGGTGATGTTCACCTGGCCCAGTCCGCCGTACATGTGCTGGGTCAGGACCTTGCAGAACTGGAGCATACGCCCGGTGATGCCGCAGTAGTTCATCAAAACCCCTGTGGCCACGAAGAATGGGATGGCCAGCATGGTCACGGACTGCATGCCGCTGATGATGCGTTGGGTGGCCATCATGGCCGTGAAGCCGGTGTCTGGGGCGGAGACGAAGTAGGCGATGCAGGCGCCCACCACGGAGGCAAAAACGGGGACGTTGGCGAAGAGCAGCACGAGCATAATGGCTGCCGATAGGGCGATAGGTGACATTATGCCTCAGCTCCTTCCTCTTGCGCAGCTTCCCTGTTCCGGAGGAATTTGTCCCAGGCTATAAGGCTGTACTGGATGATCATCAGCACGCACCCGATGGGAACCGCCAAATCAATGAGGCTGTAGCTGATCTTGAAATAGGGTGTAACCTTCTTCGTTACGGACATCATCAGCTGATAGCCTCCCTTTGTAAGGTAGGCCAGGACCAGGACCGTGATGAGATAGTCCACGATGTCCAGGATACACCGGGCCCTGGGGCTGAGGCGCACGGCGATCAGGTCGATGCTGACCTGACTGCCCGTGCGGAAGGCGACGCTGCCACCGAAGAAGATCGTCCAAATGAAGAAGAATATCTGCATCTCCTCCATCCAAGCGAAGGGTCGTCCCATCACCTTCCGCATGAAGACACCGGCCACCGTCATCACCACGATGAGCACCAGTCCCACGCCGGCGACCAACGTGTCCAGGTTCAAAAGTGCGTTCAGTGTCTTTTTCATGTCGACTCCTCTGTCATCAGGAGGAGCGGGCGTGCCGCCGCCCCTCCTGACCGATCCCTAATGATTGATAATGGCCTGGATTTTGTCGTAAAGCCCCTTAGACCAGGTACCTTTCTCCTCGTATTCCTTGTAGAGCTTCACACAGGCATCCTTGAACTCCGCCTGGGCGGCCTCGTCCAGGGTGATGATGGTGCAACCCTCGTCGGTGAGGGCTTGTTGCATCTTCTGGCTGACCTGCTGGTAGAGGTCGTTGTTGTAGAGGGCCGCCTCCTTGCCGCAGGAAACAATGGCCTCCTGGTACTTCGGGGGTAGCTTGTCCCAGAAAGTCTTCCCCACGATGAAGTTGGAGAAGGTCATCTGGTGGTTTGTCATGGTGACGTTCTTGCAAACCTCCTGGAATTTGTTGTTGTAGAGGGTAGTCAGGGGGTTCTCAACGCCGTCCACCACGCCCTGGCTCAGGGCGGTATACACCTCGCTGAGCGCCATGGGGGTGGAGGCTGCGCCCAGGTCGTTGAACATGGTGACGGAGATGTCGTTGTTGGGGACGCGAATCTTCAGTCCCTTCATGTCCGCCAGGCTCTTGACGGGGCTGCGGGTCATCAGTTGACGCTCGCCATACACCCAGTTGGTGGAGATGATCTTCAGGCCCTGCTCCTCAAGCTGAGCGGCGACCTCCCCCCACCAGTCGCTGTCGGTGATCTGATACATAGCGGACCATTCGGAGAACAGGAAGGGGCCCATGACCACGCCGAAGTCCGGTACGTAGTCCATGAGGTAGGAGCCGTCGGCGATTGTACATACGTTCTGCCCCATGAGCATCATTTCGATGAGGTCGGCCTTGGCTCCCAGTTGGCTGGAGGGGTACACTTGAATCTTGACGGCACCGTCCGTGGCCTTGCTCACGAGCTCCGCCCATCGGTCGCAGCCGTCGTCGATGGGGTCGCCATCCGTCTGCTCAGTGCAGAGCTTCAATACGAACTTCGCCTCGGTGGCGGAAGCCATGGAAGCGCTCCCGCTGATTACGCTCAAAGCCAGTCCCAGAGTCAGCAAAAGAGCAAGCGTTTTCTTCATAACAATGAACTCCTTCTTAAAGTTGAGCTCGGTTACCGGCTCAGTTTTACCCCCGGTGCTCCGCCAGCCGGATGCCGTAGTCCATCGCGTTGACCAGGCTCAGGGCGTTGGCGCCGCCGCTGCCGGCGTGGCCGTACCCCGTGCCGTGGTCCACGCTGGCGCGAATGATCGGCAGGCCGAGCGTCACGTTGACCCCCGCCACGGCCTCCCAGCGCTTTTCGGCCTTGTTGTAGACGAATCCTTTCACCTTCAGGGGGATGTGCCCCTGGTCGTGGTACATGGCCACCACGATGTCGTACCAGCCGCCGATGGCCTTGCTGAAGATCGTGTCGGGTGGCGTGGGCTTGCGGTCGGGGACGTTGATCCCCTGAGCCAGCGCCGTGTCGATGGCCGGCTGAATCTCCTGAATATCCTCCGTGCCGAACATGCCGTTCTCGCCGCAGTGGGGGTTCAGGCCCGCCACCCCGACCTTCGGGTCCCGGATGCCCAGAGCCAGACAGGCGTCGTTTGCAATTCGGATGCAGTCCAGCACCCGTTCCTTCTTCACCCGATCGCAGGCCTCGCGGAGGGAGACGTGGGTGGAGACGTGGACGACGCGCAGGTTCTCGTGGGCCAGCATCATGGTGTACTTCTGCGTGTGCGTGTAGTCGGCGTAGATCTCCGTGTGTCCCGAATAGTGGTGCCCCGCCAGGTTGATGGCCTCCTTGCTGAGGGCGTTCGTGACCGTGGCGTCCACCGTGCCCGCCATCGCCATCTGGATGACCCTCACCACGTACTGAAACGCGGCCTCGCCGCCCAGCTTCGTGACCCCCAGTCCAAAGGGTTTCGGGGCCGCCGGGTCGCCGGGGATGTCGGAGGCCTTCACGAGGCCCAGGTCGAGGACGTCAATGACGCCGGGGGTGAAGGCGGCCTCGCTCACGGCCTTGACGGGCCGGACCTCCAGGTCCGCTCCGGAGAGCGTCCGGGCCGCCGCCGCGGCGTATCGGATGCTGGATGCATCGCCCACCACGAGGGGACGGCAGCGATCGTAGACCGCCGCGTCGGCCAGGGCCTTGACGGTGATCTCCGGCCCGTTGCCGAAGGGGTCCCCCATGGTGATGCCGAGGATGGGTTTGTCCATGGAACATGCCTCCTTAAGAAAGACAGGCTGCGGGCCTAATGGAGCCCGTTCTCCCTGCAGTGCTCCAGGGCCTCCTTCAGCGCCTTCATGCCTTCGTCGGACAGGCGACAGAAGGGCCTGCGGCAGGCCCCGACGGGATAGCCCAGAAGCCCCGTGGCGATCTTGATGATCGTGTTGGGGTTGCCGTACTTGAAGCAGTTTCGGAAGGTGCGGATGCTGTCCTGGACCCTCATAGCCCGTTTGAGGTCCCCGGCGGCGAAGGCCTCGTAGATCTCCGCCATGGTGTGAGGGAAGACGTTGGCGCAGCCCGCGATGCCGCCCCTGCCTCCGAAGACCAGCCCGGGCAGGATCAGGGCGTCGTTGCCGGAGAGGACGCTGAAGTCCTTGTCCAGGGCGCTCGTCAGCTCGATGTACTGCTTGAGGTTGTCGAAGTTCCCGCTCGAGTCCTTGGCCCCTGCGATGTTGGGGGCGTCCCTGGCCAGGCGGGCCACCGTGGCGGGCGCCAGGGCGTTGCCCGTGCGGGGCGGGATGTTGTAGAGCACGATGGGCAGGTCGACGGCCTCGGCCACCGCCATGTAGTGGTCGTAGAGCTCGTCCTGAGAGGCCGCGGCGTAGAAGGGAGCCACGATGGAGAGGGCGTCGGCGCCCAGCTCCTGAGCCCGACGGCTCAGCCGGACGGTGTCCGCCGTGGTGATGAAGCCTGTCCCGGCGTAGACGGGGACCCGCCCCCGCACCTCGTCGACAACAGCCGTCAGCACGCGCTCCTTCTCCGCGTCGCTCAGGGCGTAGCCCTCTCCGTTGGTCCCAAAGGCGAAGATGCCGTGGATGCCCGCGTCGATCATGCGGCGGACCTGGCTGCGAAGCTCCCCCTCGTTGACGCTCTCGTCCTCGTTCATGGGGGTCAGGATGGGGACGATGATGCCCCTCATGTCGATCTTCTTCAAGGTCGTTCTCCTCCTCTGTCCTTCCTGTTCGGCTCGTAAAATGCTACAGGATCTCCTGATAGATCCGGCGGGCGTCCTCCTCCGTGACGGGGCGACGGTTGTTCACCAGGAGGCGCGTGACCTGCATTCCAGACTGTACCAGCGATTCCAGGTCTTCCTTGGGCACGTTGAACTCCTGCAGGCTGACGGGGATGTCGAGGTGTCTAACGATCTCCTCGATGCGGGTGATGACGGCTGCGCTCTTGGCCTCCGTCGAGGAGGCGTCGCCGTGGATGCAGCGGTCGTAGGCGTGGGCCAGCAGCTCTCGACAGGCGGGCTCGTTGAAGCGCATCACGGGCGCCAGCAGGATGGCGTTGGAGACGCCGTGGGCGATGTGATACCTGCCTCCGAGGGGGTAGCTCAGCGCATGGACTGCCGTGGTGCCGGAGGCCGTGATGGCGATGCCGCCGTAGAAGCTCGCGATCTGCATCATGCGCTTGGCCTCCATGGCCTTCGGGTCGTCACAGGCCCGCTCGATGTTGTTCAGGATCATGTCGAGGGCCTGAAGGGCGAAGATGTCGCTGAAGGGGTTGGCCTTGTTGCTGGTGTAGCACTCGATGGCGTGGGCCAGGGCGTCCAGCCCCGTGGCCGCCGCGATCTTGCGGGGGAGCTTCTTGACCATCACGGCGTCCAGGACGACGTAGTCCGCGATCATGCGCGGGTTGACGATGCCCACCTTCAGCTCCTTTTCGGGCACGGCCACGATGGCGTTGGGCGTGGCCTCGGCCCCCGTCCCCGCCGTGGTGGGAATCATGAGGGTCTTGACGTGCTTGCGGGCGCGGCCGGGGTCCTCCAGAAGCTCCTTGATCCCGTACTCGTCGGTCATCAGGACGCTCGACAGCTTCGCCGTGTCCATGACGCTGCCGCCGCCCACGGCCATGATGAAGTCCGCTCCGCTCTCGCGGCACTGGTCCACCAGCTTCTGAGCCTGAGCGTAGGAGGGCTCGGCCGGCAGGTCGTCCAGGACGGTGAACTCGACGCCCGTCCTGCGCACCTCCGCCATGGGGGGCTCCAGGAGCCCTGCGCCCTCGATCCCCTTGTCGGTGAAGACGGCCAGCTTCTTCACGCCGTTTTCGGCCAAGACGTTGCCCACGTTCGTCAGCGCGTCCTCGCCGCTGTAGACCGCGCTCGGCATCTTCAGATCGTACTTCGTCAGCATCAGGCTTTCTCCTCTCTCCCGGCGCCAATCCGGTCGGCCAGGCAGCACAAAAGGTCCGGTTTGCCAAACCCTCCGGACTTGGCAAGGATGTAACGGGCCCTTCCCCCGTAGACGAAACTCGTCAGGACGACGCCCGGAGCCATCTCGCAGACGGGCGTCAACTCGTGCGTCCCCACGGCCTGCATCAGGGCCAGCAGCGTGTCCCCGCCGACGCACAGCAGCGTGGCCTCGAGCCCTCGGTCCAGAAGTCCCTTGGTCAACTCAGCCAGCGCTTTGGACACCCGAACCCGGGTCTGGGGCAGGCTCAGTCCCATGGCCGCGGCCCGCTCCTGCGTCTCTGCGCTTCCCTCCGGGTCGTTCGTGTCCAGGATCACCCGGCCGTACCGACGGGCCCTCGCCAGGCAGTCCTCGATCAGGGCGGAGCTCTCGTTCTCCGACGGCCAGGCCTCATCGAGCTTCTGCCGCACGCTGAGATGGACGTGCTGGAAGCCGCAGCCCTCGGCGGCGGCCGTCTGGCGCCGCGTCACGGGGTTGACGCTGCCGCAGGCCATGAGGAGTGCCGGGGGCAGGGAGGGGACCGCGGCGGGGCGCGCGGCCGGCATCAGGAGGTCTGCCAGGACCGAGGCGAATCCGGCGCAGCCCGCCGACAGGCGCAGGCCCTCCGGGCCGAGGGCGCGTGCGGTGAGCTTCAGGTCCTCGTCCGTCGTGGCGTCGTAGACCTGGATGCCCTGGCCCATCCCCGGCTCCCCCGGCCTGCGGACGAAGACCGCCTTTGACGTCTGCTGGGCGATGACGTCGCCGATCCGGGAGAAGCGCACGGGCTCGAAGGGGTCCCGACCGAAGACGCTCTGGTCCAGGGGCAGGCCGTCCACGTACTGGACGCCGTCCCGCGTGATCCGGCCCATGGAGGGGAAGGCGGGGACGAAGGGCAGGCTCTGAACGCCCGCTGCGTCCATGGCGGCCGCCAGCTCGCTGCCGACGTTCCCTCGAAGCCCGGAGTCCGTCTTCTTGTAGATGTAGGGGACGCCCGCGCGAAGTGCCGCCGACACGGCACGGTGGACCGCCGCGTAGGCGGCCTCCGGCGCGAGGTGCCGCGTCTCGGTGTCCAGCACCAGCACCTGCGCTTCGTCCCGGCTGAAGTCCCGATCGAGGTCCGTCACGACCCGCGTGGAGGCCCCACGGGCCACGAACTGCACGCCCGTGTCCAACGCTCCCGTAAAGTCATCGGCTACGATCAAAAGGGATACCATCGTCCACGCCCCTCAAACTCCGTCTCGATTGTTAAATAATGAAACAAATTCAACGCCTGTTGGTTCGGCTACTTCGATCCGCTATAATTTTGTCGTGGGGCTTCCTCGAATGGCCTCATTATACCGGGGGATTTTGGATTTGCAAGAATTTTAAGCGAATGATTTTGTTTCGTTTTGAAACAAGGTCTGGAATTGGAGGGGAAGGAGGGGGACGTGAGGGTGGAACGGCGGATCAGGCTTTTGGGCGTCGCTCCCTACGAGGGCATGGGGGCCCTGATGCAGAGGCTGGCGGGGGAATACCCGCAGGTTGACCTGACGTCGTTCGTTGGGGACATGGAGCAGGGGTTGGAGGCGGTGCGGAGCAGCTTTCACGGGAACTACGACGCCCTCGTCTCCAGGGGCGGCACGGCACGGATGCTTCAGGAGCACCTGACGCTTCCGGTCATCGAGATCGAAGTGTCCGCCTACGACGTCCTCTGCGCCCTGAAGCTGTCGGACGACGTGGCGGCCCCGACGGCCATGGTGGCCTTCGCCAACATCACGAACAGCGCGCGGCAGCTCTGCGAGCTCATGGGCCGTCCGATCGAGATCGTGACCATCGAATCCCCGGAGGAGGTGGAGCCCGCCCTGCTGCGACTGCGGGAGAGGCGTTTCGAGGTCGTCCTGTGCGACGCGATCTCCCACGCCGCGGCCAGGCGGCTGGGGATGAACTCCTTCCTCATCGCATCGGGCGCCGACAGCGTCCGTCGGGCCTTTGACCAGGCGGTCCGGCTCTACGACAGCCAGGCGCAGCTGTGGGCGGAGAACCGTTTTTTCAAGGAGGTCATCCAGGGGCAGGTGGGGCAGACCGTCGTCTTCGACGACCGGGGACGGCTCTTTCTCTCCTCCATCGAGAACCCCTCCCCCAGGCTCCTGGCGCTGTTGAGGGGCGAGATCGAGAGGGCCGGTGCGGCGCAGGAGCGTCGGATCCTGCGCAACGCGGACGGGATGCTCTACTCCATCCGCAGCCGGCGCGTCGAGGCCGGGGGGCTCTCCTGCACGGCGTTCTTCTTCACGGCCCACCGGTCGCCCCTGTCGCCCCGCCAGATGGGCATCCGCTTCCTGACGCGGGAGGAGGCGGAGCGCATCTACGACGGCAGCCTGCTGAGCCTGGCCGACGGCATCGCGGACTATCGGCGGGACCTGGACCGCATCAATCGGAGCGAAGCCCCCGTCATGATCACGGGGGAGGACGGCACGGGCAAGGAGCCCATGGCCTGCGCGCTCCACGTGCAGGGCGCCCTGAGCCGAAACCCCTTCGTCGCCGTCAACTGCAGCCTGCTGACGGAGAGGAGCTGGAGTTTCCTGACGGAGCGCCACTCCTCGCCCCTCTACGGAGAGGCCTGCACGCTCTACTTCTCGAACCTGGACGCGCTGAGCCCGGAGCGCCGCCGGCAGCTCCTGGCCATCCTCTCCGACATGGAGGTGTGCCGACAGAACCGCGTCCTCCTCTCCTGCGCGTGCCGCCAGGGGGAGTACGCCTCCGAGGTCGGGTCCCTGTTCCTGGACAGGCTGTGCTGCCTTTCCCTCTGTCTGAGGCCTCTGAGGGAGACCGCGTCCCGCATCCCCCTCCTGCTGAGCCTTCTGCTGAATCGTCTGAACGCGGACCTGCCGCGCCCGATCCTGGGGGCGTCTCCCGAAGCGCTGCGCCTCCTCCAGGAGTTCCCCTGGCCCCACAACGCCACTCAGTTCCGAAGGGTGGTGGGGGAGCTGGTGGTGACGGCTCAGGGGCGCATCAGTGCGGAGGACGTGCGGCGGACGCTGGGGCGCGAGCGCCACGTGGGGACGCTCTCGCCCAACGCGGAGAACGCCTCCGCCCCCCTGGACCTGAACCGAACCCTGGAGGAGATCAATCGGGACGTCGCCCTTCGGGTGCTGGAGGAGGCGGGGGGCAACCGCACCGCCGCGGCCGAACGGCTGGGCATCAGCCGCACCACGCTCTGGCGCATGATCCGTCCCCTTTGACGCCGGAGGGCGGGCCGCGGAGAACGGCAAAGAACGGCAAAGAACGGCAAAGAACGCAAAAAGGGGGCCTCCGCGGGAGGCCCCCTTGCAATCGCGGAAGGACTAGCCCTTCACCACGATGTTGACCAGGCGGTCGGGCACCGCGATGACCTTGAGGACGGCCTTGCCCGCGAGCTTCTCCTGCACGGCCGGGTCCGAGACGACGCTCCTCTCGAGCTCCTCCCTGGAGAGCCCGGCAGGGCGCTCCAGCCTGGCGCGGACCTTGCCGTTCACCTGAACGACGATGGTCGCCACGTCCCGGACCAGCGCCGCCGGGTCGGCCTCCGGCCAGGGGGCCGTGCTGATCACCTCCTGGTGCCCCAGCATCTCCCAAAGCTCCTCCGCGATGTGGGGGCAGAAGGGTGAGAGGCAGTGCAGGAGGGCCTCCACGGCCTCGGCGCGCAGGGAATCCGCCGTCTCCCCCGTCTCCTTCAGGGCGGTCAGGCTGTTCGTCAGCTCCATCAGGCGGGCGATGGCCGTGTTGAACTGCTTCTCCGTCTCGATGTCACACGTCACGTCGCGGATGGTGGTGTGGATCTTCCGCTTGAAGTCCCGCAGGGCGTCCTCATCGAGCTCTCCCATGGGGACGATGCGCCCCCTGTGGGCCTTGAGCGTCGCCAGGTTCTCCTCCACGCAGCGCCACACGCGGCCCAGGAAGCGGCTGGACCCCTCCACGCCCTTCTCCGACCAGTCCAGGTCGTTCTGGGGCGGCGCGGCGAACAGGATGAAGAGCCTCACGGTGTCCGCGCCGAACCGGTTCACGATCTCCGTGGGGTCCACCACGTTGCCCAGGGACTTCGACATCTTGGCGCCGTCCTTGATGACCATGCCCTGCGTCAGCAGGTTGGTGAAGGGCTCCCGGACGCGGATCAGGCCGATGTCCGCCAGGAACTTCGTGAAGAACCGGGCGTAGATCAGGTGCAGGCAGGCGTGTTCGATGCCGCCGATGTACTGGTCCACCGGCATCCAGTAGTCCACGTCGGCCCTCTCGAAGGGGCGTTCCGCGTCGCCGGGGGAGCAGTAGCGGTCGAAGTACCAGGAGGAGCAGAAGAAGGTGTCCATGGTGTCGGCCTCACGCTTGGCGGGGCCGCCGCACCGGGGACAGGTCGTCGCCAGCCAGTCCGGCAGGTCCAGCAGCGGGGAGTGCCCCACTTCCTTGACCGTCACGTCCTCCGGCAGGCGCACGGGCAGTTGGTCCTCCGGCACGGGCACGTCGCCGCACTGCGGGCAGTGTACGAAGGGGATGGGCGTGCCCCAGTAGCGCTGGCGGGAGATCAGCCAGTCGCGCAGGCGGAAGGTGACGGTCCTCTTGCAGTAGCCGTTTTCCTCGCCCCACTCGATCATGGCGGGGATGGCCTCCTCGGTGGTCATCCCGTCGAAGCGGCCGGAGTTGGCGACGATCCCGTGCTCCGTGAAGGCCTCCGTCATGGTGTCGCCGTCCAGGACCGTGCCGTCCTTCGGCTGGACCACGGGAACGACGGGGATGCCGTACTTGCGGCAGAACTCGAAGTCACGCTGGTCCCCCGCCGGCACGCCCATGATGGCCCCCGTGCCGTAGTCCGTCAGGATGTAGTTGGCCAGCCAGATGGGAACGGGCTTGCCCGTGACGGGGTTGATGCCGCTGAAGGGCGTCTTGAAGCCCAGCTTTTCCGCGCCGGCGTCGGAGCGCTCGATGGAGCTCTGGGCCGCGGCCTTCCGAACGAAGTCCCCCATGGCCTCGGCCTCGTCCTGGGGCATGTGCTCCATCATGCGCCGCACCAGCTCGTGTTCCGGGGCCAGGGCGATGAAGGTGACGCCGAACACCGTGTCGAAGCGCGTGGTGTAGACCTCGATGCCGCAGTCCAGCTCAGGGACCCGGAAGGTCAGATCGGCGCCCTCGGAGCGGCCAAGCCAGTTCGTCTGCATGATGCGCACCCGCTTGGGCCAGCCCTGCAGGTCCTTCTCGATGTTGTCCAGGAGCTCCTGAGCGTAGTCCGTGATCTTGATGAACCACTGCTTCAGGTTCTTCTTGGAGACGGGGTTGTGGCACCGCCAGCAGCGGCCGTCCTCCACCTGCTCGTTGGCCAGCACGGTGCCGCAGGTGTCGCACCAGTTGACGGGCGCCTCCTTGCGGAACACGAGGCCCTTCCTGTACATTTGAAGGAAGATCCACTGGTTCCAGCGGTAGTACTCCGGAAGGCACGTGATGGCCTCACGGTTCCAGTCGTAGCTGTAGCCCATGCGCTTCAGCTGCTTTGTCATGTAGTCGATGTTGTTGAGCGTCCAGTCGTGGGGTTTCGTCCTGTACTTGATGGCGGCGTTCTCCGCGGGCATTCCGAAGGAGTCGAAGCCCATGGTGTAGAGCACGTTCCGGCCCTTCTTGCGCAGAAAGCGCGCCAGCATGTCGCCCATGGAGTAGTTGCGGATGTGTCCCATGTGAAGCGCTCCGCTGGGGTAGGGGAACATCTCGAGGCAGAAGAACTTCTCCTTTGACGGGTCCGGCTTCGCCTCGAAGCAGCGGGTCTCGGTCCACTTCCTCTGCCACTTCGACTCTATCGCCTGAAAATCGTACGGCATTGCAGAATCCTCCCTCGGCCGCCTGAGCAGGCCTTAATTAAGTACAGACGATTATAGCCTTTCGAGGCGCTTGTGCAAGGGCCGCACCCTCTTGCCTTAATTGTATAGATACTATACAATAGGCATCATGAAGATCATCAACGAGGCCAACGAGAGCAAAGTCAGCTATCGCCTGCTGAACGTTATGCTGAAGCTGCAGGAAGCGCAGGAGCGGCTGCACCGTTACGGCACCGACACGCCCCTCTTCGCGGCGGAGATTCACCTGATCAAGTGCGTCAAGGAGAACCCGAACCGGCACATGACGGCTCTGGCGGAGGTGCTGGGAGTGACGCGGGGGGCCGTGTCCCAGATTGCGATGAAGCTGGAGGAGAAGGGGATGCTCGTCAAGGAAAAGGACGAGGGCAGCAGCCTCCGCCGCATCCTGAGGGTGACGCCCGACGGCGAGCGGGCTTACCGCTTCCACGAGCGCCTTCACGCGGATTTCGACCGCCTGGTGGAGGGCCTCCTCTCGGGCGCGGCGGAGGGAGAGAGGCTTTTTCTGCTGGACTTTCTGGGCGCATTGGATGCCGCGCTGGAAGGAAAATTTCAGTCCTGCGCCCACCGGTGAGTTGGTTAGGGTTTTTAGGCGGGGGTTTGCGCGTTCTTAATTGTATAGCAACTATACGTATTGGAAAGAGATCGGGGAGGTTGGCACGATGACTGAGGAAGCACGGGATTTTCGGGGTAAGGGCAGGGCCTTCAAGGGCGCGTTCGGAGGGGAGAACTACCGGAGGTTTGCCGCACTGTTCGGCTTTCAGGAGCGGTTTTATCGTCAGGCCGTGGGGGACCTGCGGCTTGGGGAGGGCGGCAGGGCGCTCGACCTGGGCTGCGGCCCCGGAGGGCTGAGCTACGCTTTGGCTGAAACGAGCCCAGCCAGCGCGTCGATCGTCGGGGCGGACATCTCGGATGACCAGCTGGAGTGCGCGCGTCGGGGAGCGGGGGCCTTCGCCTGCAAGGTGGAGTTTTTGAAGGCGTCCATGGATGAGCTTCCCTTTCCCGACGGGCACTTCGACCTGGTCATGACCTCGATGGCGCTGCACGAGACACCCCCTGCGGTTCGGCGGGCCGCCATCGCGGAGACGGCGCGGCTGCTGCGGCCGGGCGGGACCTTTCTGCTGGTGGATTGGAGCCGGCCACGCTTCGGCCTCTGGGGGATCGTCTGGTACCCCTTCTGCCGCTGGGGCGAGCGGAACCGGGACAACTGGAACAACGCCTATCCCGCAATCTGCCGCGAACGGGGCCTGAGCCTGACGGAGGATCGCTACATCAATTCCATCTCGCGGCGCCAGGTGTTCGTGAAGGAGCGGTGAAAGCCGGGAGGCCTCCAGGCGGGCAAGCCATGAACGTGCCCGCATGAGGGCCTCCTGCGCTTTTTATTCCGAAGTTATGGCCTTGACCTCCTCCGTGGACATTCCCGTCGCCTGCGCGACCTGCTCCAGCGTCAGAAGACCGGAGGCGGCGAGTTGCCGTACTACGTCGGCCCGACCCTTTGCCTCGCCCAGCGCGCGCCCCCGTTCAAGTCCCTGCTCAAGCCCTTCTTTGCGCCCCTCCTCAAGCCCCTGTTTGTGGCCTTCGGCAAGGCCTTGATTGCGGGCATCCTTGAGGAAAGCCCGTCGATCCCACTCCGCTATCTGCTCCTGAAGCTGGCGATACCTCACCGCAAAGGAGCTCCAATACTCCTTCTCCGTGTCGTTCACGCGCTGAAACACCGTGTCGGCCGTCGTCTGCACAATGGACACCCCCGTTTCGTCGTTCGTCATATAGCCGCCCCTGCATTATACCGTTCCGGCGAAGCCTCCGCCGCTGCAAGACGGACTCGTCCGACCGCCGGAGCGTGTCCTCCAACGGATGAAATCCTTTGAAATCCCCATTGAAGGGAGCCACGGAAAACGCTATAGTATAAAAGATAGTGATGCTTTCGATGCGGTTTGTTGATGCTGCGAGGTCTGAGCGCGCCGGAGGGTTGGAGTTGGAAGCGGGTTCGCGTCGCTTTGGATTGCGAAGTGTGGCATGCTTCCGCAAAACGTTTTTGTCGAACGAGGAGTGAGTGGTATGGCGGAGAAGTTCATCTACAGTTTGAAGGAAGGCAAGGGCGATCAGAAGCTGCTCCTGGGGGGCAAGGGGGCCAACCTGTGCCAGATGGTGCAGAGCGGTCTTCCCGTGCCGCCCGGCTTCATCCTGACCACCGAGGTCTGCCGCAGGTACATGCAGGACCCGAAGATCATGGACGCGATCTGGGACGAGGTCAAGCGCTACGTCAAGGAGCTTGAAAAGGAGGCCGGCAAGGGCTTCAACGACGGGAAGAACCCGCTTTTGGTCTCGGTGCGGTCCGGCGCCCCCATCTCCATGCCGGGCATGATGGAGACGATCCTGAACCTGGGCCTGAACGACGAGACCGTCGAGGGGCTGGCCTCCGTCTCCGGCAACCGCCGCTTCGCGTTCGACAGCTACCGCCGCTTCATCCAGATGTTCGGGAGCGTCGTGGACGAGGTGAGTTCCGACCGGTTCGAGCAGGCCCTCTCGGCCTGCAAGAAAGCGCTTGGCGTCGCCCAGGACTTCGAGATCCCCGCCGAGGCGCTGGAGAAGCTGGTGGCTGAGTTCAAGGCGATCTACAAGGCCGCCACGGGCCGGGACTTCCCCACCGACCCGTGGGATCAGCTCCGCAGGGCCATCGAGGCCGTGTTCAGGAGCTGGAACATTCCGCGCGCCGTGACCTACCGCAAGATCAACAAGATCGCGGACGACCTGGGGACGGCGGTGAACGTCATCTCCATGGTCTTCGGCAACCTGGGCGACGACTGCGGCACGGGCGTCTGCTTCACGCGCAACCCCTCCACCGGCGAGAACAAGCTGTACGGCGAGTTCCTCATCAACGCTCAGGGCGAGGACGTGGTGGCAGGCATCCGCACCCCCATGCCCATCGGCCAGTTGGAGGGGGCCATGCCGGATATCTACAGGGAGCTTTGCAGGCTGACCGGCCAGTTGGAGAAGTCCTACAGGGACATGCAGGACATCGAGTTCACCATCGAGCGCGGCAAGCTCTTCCTGCTCCAGACCCGGACGGGCAAGAGGACGGCTGCCGCGGCGGTGAAGGTTGCCATGGACATGGTGGGCGAGGGCCTGATCGACACCAAAACGGCCGTGGCCCGCGTGTCGCCCGAACAGGTGGAACAACTGCTGCACCGCCAGGTGGACAAGAGCGCGCCGCAGGAGGTGCTGGCGGTCGGCCTCCCCGCCTCGCCGGGCGCCGGGGTCGGGATACTGGTCTTCTCCGCCGACGAGGCCGAGGCGTGGGCCCATCAGGACAAGTCCGTCGTCCTGGCGCGCCCTGAGACCTGCCCGGACGACATCCACGGCCTCTTTGCATCGGCCGCTGTGGTGACGAGCCGGGGCGGCATGACCAGCCACGCGGCGGTCGTCGCCCGCGGCATGGGCAAGCCGGCGGTCTGCGGCTGCGAGGAGGTGGAGATCGACCTCGCGGCCGAGACCCTGACCAGCCGGGGCAGGACCCTGAAGAAGGGGGACACCGTGACGGTGGACGGCTCATCGGGCCGCGTCCTCCTGGGTGAGGCGCCGTTGATCGAGGCGACCTTCTCCGAGGACTTCAAAAAGCTGCTGGGTTGGGCGGACGAGGCGGCCGAGCAGGAGGTCTGGGCCAACGCGGACACGCCGGAGGACGCTCGCCGCGCCCGCGAGTTCGGGGCCAGGGGCATCGGCCTCTGCCGCACGGAGCACATGTTCATGGCGACCGACCGGCTGCCGGTGATGCAGCGGCTGGTCGTGGCCGACTCCCTTGAGGAGCGCGTCGAGGCGCTGAACAAGCTGAAGGTCATGCAGAAGGACGACTTCGTGGGGATCTTCAAGGCGATGGAGGGATACCCGGTCATCGTTCGCCTGCTTGACCCGCCCCTGCACGAGTTTCTTCCCAAGGAGCCGGCCCTCCTGGAGGAGCTGGGCGAGCTGGAGAAGAAGGGCCGCGGGACCTCGCCGGAGGCCGAGAAACTGCGAAGGACCCTGAACAAGGCCCATCAGCTTCACGAGGCCAACCCGATGTTGGGCTTCCGGGGCTGCCGCCTGGGGATGGTCTACCCTGAGATCTACGAGATGCAGATCAACGCCATCTTCGAGGCCGTGGCGGAGCTGACGAAGGCGGGCGTCAAGGTGAGGCCGGAGGTCATGATCCCGCTGGTGGGGACGCGGGCGGAGATGAAGTTCTTCCGCGAGATGGCCGACCGCATCGCCGGTGAGGTCATGAAGGCCTCCGGGACGGACTTCACCTACCTCGTCGGGACGATGATCGAGGTGCCGCGCGCGGCCCTCGTGGCCGACCAGTTGGCCGAGTACGCGCAGTTCTTCAGCTTCGGAACCAACGACCTGACCCAGACGACCTTCGGCTACTCGCGGGACGACGCCGAGGGCAAGTTCCTGTTCCAGTACATCGACAAGGGCGTGTTCAAGGAGAACCCCTTCAGCGAGCTGGACCGGGACGGGGTGGGCGCTCTGATGCGGATCGCGGTGGAGAAGGGCCGGAGCGTCGCCCCCAAGCTTTCGGTGGGGATCTGCGGCGAGCACGGCGGCAACCCGTCCTCCATCGCCTTCTGCCACTCGATCCACATGAGCTACGTCAGTTGCTCGCCCTTCCGCGTGCCCGTGGCGCGCGTGGCTGCGGCCCACGCGGCGATGGGCACGCTCAAGTAAGCGACGCTGCCTCGTGCGCGGCACGAAGGGCCGGCCCCCTGGGGACCGGCCCTTCGTCTATGGTGAACGCTGAGTATTATTTTTATTATAAAATATGTTACCATGTCCCCTGCGTTCTCTTAGACAAAGATTTCGCTGAGGGTGACGACAGGGGAATTCTGATAGCTTAAATCGTTATGGAGGGATTTTTTATGAGGCGATTTGCGAGGTGGCTCTGTGCGCTGTGGCTGTTGTCGCTCTGCGGGGCGTCCGGCGCGGCGGAGACGTCAAGGCTGGTCTACTCGTGTGGCAGCAACGCAGGAGGGGACCTGAGTCCGCACCAGTACTCTTCAAACCAGATGTACGCTCAGGACATGATCTACGAGCCGTTGGTCCGCTATGCCGTGTCCGGCGAGATCGAGCCTTGCTTGGCCGAGAGCTGGGAGGTCTCCCCGGACGGCAAGGTCTACACCTTTCACCTCCGCAGGGGCGTGACCTTCTCCGACGGGACGCCGTGGAACGCACGGGCCGCGAAGGCGAACTTCGACGCCGTGATGGCCAACGCGGGGCGCCATGAATGGCTGGGCCTGATTGGAGAACTCGAGGGGACGGAGGCGGCGGACGAACACACGCTGCGCCTCATCCTGAAGGATGCCTACGGGCCGACCCTGGCGGACCTCTCCCTCATCCGTCCCCTCCGCTTCCTGAGCCCCGCGCAGTTCGGTGCGGACGGGGGCACGGCCAAAGGGATCAAGGCCCCCGTCGGAACGGGGCCATGGGTCCACGCCGAGGCCCGAAAGGGGGAGTACGACCTGTTCAAGCGCAACGAGTCCTACTGGGGCAAAAAGCCTGAGCTTGAGGAGGTGCTGGTCAAGGTGGTCCCGGAGGGGGATTCGCGCGTGGCGGCTTTGGAGACGGGGGACCTGGACCTGATCTTCGGGACCAGCGGTCATGGGGCTGCCCAGATCAGCCTCGAGGCCTTCAAGCGTCTGGAGGCGACGGGGCGCTTCGAGACGGGCGTCTCCAACCCCAGGGCCACCCGCGCCCTGGCCATCAACTCCGCAAGGGGGGCGGGCAGGGACCTGGCGGTGCGCAGGGCCGTTCAGCACGCCATCGACCGCGACGCCATCATCAGGGGCGTGTTCCTGGAGGTGGAGCCCCCCGCGCCCTTCCTCTTCAGTACGGCCATGCCCTACTGCGACGCGGGCCTCGCTCCCTACGAGCACGATTTGGAAAAGGCGAAGGCGCTCCTGGAGGAAGCCGGCTGGAAGCAGGAGGGGGACTACCGCTCAAAGGACGGCCAGGAGCTGGCGTTCGACCTCTGTTTCGTCGGCAACGACGCCGAGCAGAAGACGATCGCCGAGGTGGTGCAGTCCGACCTCAGGAAGGCCGGGATTCGGGTCAACCTGATCGGGGAGGAGAGCGACGCCTACTTCAAGCGCCAGCGGGACGGGGAGTTCGGCATGATCTTCAACGACACCTGGGGCGCCCCCTACGATCCCCACGCGATGTGCGCCTCCATGCGGGTTCCTTCCCACGCGGACTATCAGGCCCAGTCCGGCCTGCCGATGAAGAAGGAGCTCGACGAGAAGATTGGTCTGGTGCTTCGGGCCACGACGGACGCGGAACGGTCCGCACTGTACAGGGACATTCTGACCACCCTGCACGACCAGGCCGTCTACTTCCCCATCTCCTACAAGACGCTGGTGAAGGTCCACAGGAAGGGGTTGGTGGGCGTCGGATTCCCCGCCTTCGTGGACTCGGTGCCCTTCGACACGATGTCCTGGGAGTAGGCGGCACGCGATGGTCCGGTTCATCGTCAGGCGCTTCCTCGTCCTGATCCCCATCCTGATCTGCGTTTCGATCCTGGTGTTCCTCGTCCTGAGGCTGGCTAAGGGAGATCCGGCCATGGCCTACCTGCGGATGGCGAACATTCCTCCCACCGAGCAGGCCCTGGCCGAGGCGAGGCGCGAGCTGGGACTGGACCGGCCGATCGCGGAGCAGTACGCTGCGTGGGCTGCGAAGGCCGTCCGGCTGGACTTCGGCCGCTCCTACGTGACGGGCAAGCCGGTGCTCCAGGAGGTGCTCTACTACCTTCCTGCCACGTTGACGCTGGCCGGGTGGGGGCTTCTCTTTACTCTCCTGGTCAGCGTTCCCCTGGGGGTGGCCGCAGCGCTCTACAAGGATCGGCTGGCCGACCACTTCACGCGGGCGCTGGCCTTCGTCGGGGTCTCCATGCCGAGCTTCTGGCTGGGCTACCTGCTCCTGTACCTCTTCTCCGTCAAGCTGGGGTGGCTGCCCCCCATGGGGCGTGGCGGCGCGGCGCACCTGGTCATGCCGGTCGTCACGCTGTCGGCCATGTCGATCGCCGTCAACATCCGCTTCCTGCGGGCGAACCTGCTGGAGCACATGCGTTCCCGTTCCGTCTTCTACGCCCGCGCGCGCGGCCTGACGGAGCGGCGGGTGGTGTGGGCGCACGTCATGAAGAACTCCATGATCCCCATCGTCACCGCTACGGGCATGCACCTGGGGGAGATGCTGGGAGGGGCCGTCATCGCGGAGAACATCTTCGCCTGGCCGGGACTGGGGCGCTACGCGGTCCAGTCGGTCCTGAACCGGGACTACCCCGTGCTCCAGTGCTTCATCCTCCTGATGACCGTGATCTTCGTCGCCTGCAACCTCTGCGTTGACATCCTCTACGCGCTGGTGGACCCGCGCGTCCGACTGGAAGGAGAGGCCCGATGACTGCCCGACTGTTGCGCAACAAGGTCTTCTGGGTGGCCGCGGCTCTGCTCCTCCTGATCGGTCTGGCGGCGCTCCTGGGCCCCTGGATGGGGCTGCCGGACCCGCAGGAGGTGAACCTGGCGGCCAAGCTGCTGCCGCCGGGTGCGGGGCACCTGCTGGGGACCGACCACCTGGGGCGCGACGTGCTGTCCCGCCTGATCTTTGGCTCCCGCGTCTCGCTGGGGTCCGTCTTCCTCATCCTGTTGCTCATCGTGACCTTCAGCACCTTTGCCGGGAGCGTCGCGGGCTTCTTCGGCGGGGTGCTGGACTCCGCCATCATGCGCACCTGTGACGTGTTTCTGACCTTCCCCACGATCATCTTGGCCATGTTCTTCGTCGCGGTGCTGGGCACGGGGCTGACGAACGTCATCGTCGCGATCTTCTTCACGCACTGGGCCTGGTACGCCCGCATCGTGAGGGGGATCGTCATCTCCCTGAAGAACCGCGAGTTCGTGCTGGCCGCGCGGGTCGCTGGGACCAGCCGGTGGCGCATCGTGGCGCGCCACATCCTGCCGGCCCTGGCCCCGCAACTGCTGGTGCTCTCCACCCTCGACATCGGACACATGATGCTGCACGTGGCGGGCCTCTCCTTCCTTGGGCTTGGCGTCCAGCCCCCGATGCCCGAATGGGGCAGCATGATCAACGACGCGCGCCAGTACCTCTGGACCCAGCCGCAGCTGCTGCTCTATCCGGGGCTGGCCATCTTCGTCAGCGTCATGGCCTTTAACCTGCTGGGCGACGCCATGCGCGATGCGTCCGACTTCGACTTCGTGGAGGCGGAGTCATGAGCGCGCCGCTGTTGGAGGTGCGTGGCCTCCGGATCGAGACGTCGGAGCGGGCCGCAAGGCCCCTGGTCCGAGACGTCTCCTTTGCGGTCCGCCGCGGGCGCGTCACCTGTCTGGTGGGGGCCAGCGGATCGGGCAAGTCGCTCTCCTGCACGGCAGTTCCGGGCCTGCTTCCACAGGGCGTGAGGCGCACGGGGGGGGCGATCCGCTTCGAGGGGCGCCCGATCGACGCCCTTCCCGCCAGGGAGCTCCGCGAGCTTCGCGGGACGCGCATCGCCATGGTCCTGCAGGACCCCATCAGTTGCTTCGACCCCCTGTTCTCCATCGGCTCCCACTTCAGGGAGACCCTGGCGGCCCACGGAGGGGACTTCGGTTGGCGCGGGCGGGCCGAGGCCGCCCTGAGGGAGGTCGGGCTTGAGGACGCCGGCAAAATATGCCGCGCCTACCCCTTTCAGCTCAGCGGGGGGATGCTCCAGCGGGTGATGCTGGCCCTGGCCCTGTTGAACGACCCCAGCCTGCTGATCGCGGACGAGCCGACGACGGACCTGGACACCGTGGCCCAGAGACGGGTGCTGGACCTGATCGACGCCGCACGGCGTCGTCGGGACATGGGGGTCCTCCTGGTGACGCACGACTTCGGCGTCGTGGCCCGCGTGGCCGACGACGTGGTGGTGCTGGAGGAGGGCGCCGTGGTGGAGGACCGCCCCGTCGGGGAGATCTTCAGCTCCCCGCGGCACCCGGTGACGGTCGCCTTGGTGGAGGCGCACCGTGCGCTCTGCGCGCGCCTCGGCCTGTTGCAGGAGGGAGGGGACGAACGATGAGCGCGCTTCTGTCTTTAGAGGGCGTTTGCCGAACCTACCGGCGCGGGGGGCTCTTCACCCGGGCGGAGGCTCTGCACGTGCTGCGCGGCGTGGACCTGGACCTTTCGGAGGGGGCTTCCCTGGGGCTTGTGGGGCGCAGCGGGTGCGGCAAGAGCACTCTGGGACGGGTGATCCTGGGCCTGGAGCGCCCAAACGCCGGGACCGTGCGGTTCCTCGGAGAGGACGTGGCTTCTCCCGCGCGGCGCGCCGAGTTTCGGCGCAGCGTGCAGGCGGTGTTTCAGAACGTGCGTGACTCCGTGAACCCCCGGATGACCGCCGGGGAGATCGTCGCGGAGCCGTTGCGCAACTTCTTCAGCCTGACGAAGGGAGAGGCCGTGGAGCGGTCCTGCCCCCTGCTGGAGCAGGTGGGGCTGAAGGCTGTGGACGCGGACAAGTACCCCTCGCAGTTCAGCGGGGGCGAGCTCCAGCGGGTCTGCATCGCCCGCGCCCTGGCGCCGAACCCGCGCGTGGTGGTCTTTGACGAGGCGGTCAGCAGCCTGGACATGCTGGTGCAGGCGCGGGTGCTGAAACTGATCGAGCGCATCCGCGACGAGCAGGGGCTGGCGTTCCTCTTCATCTCCCACGACCTGAGGGTGGTGGCCGGGCTCTGTCGCGAGGTGGCGCTGATGGCGGACGGCGTGATCGCCGCGCGGGGGCGCTCCGTCGAGGAACTGGCGGCGATGGGACACCCCATCATCGAGGAGCTGCTGGCCTCCCTGCCCCCCGCGTTCCCGCGCCGCTGAGGGGAGGATTCGTCGTATAATACCCCCGTACGCTGATGCGGCTCGCGCTCCGCTCCGGCCGAACGCGGGCCTTATTTTTTGAAGGGGGACGGAGCGCAATGACGTTTGGAAGGGTGGAGCGCAGGAGGGCAACGGCTGCCGGGGGTGCGGGAAGATGAAGCGCAGCGCCATCGCGGGCTACGCCGCCGCGCTGACCAGCATCCTGATCTGGGGCACGACCTTCATCGTGTCAAAGGTCATCCTGGAGGACTTCAGGCCGGTGGAGGTCATCCTGATCCGCATGGTCCTGGGCCTGGTGGCGCTCTTCCTGGTGTCCCCCCGCCTCCCGCGGGTCCGGACGGTGCCGGAGGAGCTCTCCTACGCCGTCGCGGGATTCTGCGGCATCGTGCTCTACTTCCTGCTGGAGAACACGGCCCTGACGCACGGCCTGGCCTCCAACGTGGGGGTCATCATCTCCGCCGCCCCCTTCTTCACGGCGACCCTGAACCGCCTCTTCTACCGGTCGGACCGGCTTCAGGTGCGCTTCTTCGTCGGCTTTGCCCTCGCGATGACGGGCATCGGCCTCATCAGCTTCAATGGGGTCCGGATGCAGATCTCGCCTCTGGGGGACCTGCTGGCCCTGGGAGCGGCCGCCAGTTGGGGCCTCTACTCCGTGCTGGTGCGGCGGGCCGGCGGCTTCGGCCTCAGCACCCTTCAGGCGACGCAGCGCATCTTCCTCTACGGCGTCCTGTTCCTGGCGATCCTGTCGCCGTTCCTGGGCCTCAGACCGAACCTCGCCCACCTGGTGCAACCGAAATTTTTCCTACCCTTCCTCTACCTCGGGCTGGGGGCGTCGGCCCTGTGCTTCTTCGCGTGGAACTTTGCCGTCGAGGCGCTGGGGCCGGTGCGGACCAGCGTCTCCGCCTATTTGATCCCCGTCGTGGCCGTGGCGGCAGGCGCCCTGGCCCTGGGAGAGCCCGTGACGCCTTTGTCCCTCCTGGGGACGGGGTTGATCCTGGGGGGGCTCGCCGTCTCCGAGTGGAGGGCGGGAAGGGGTTGACGCCGGCGAAAGGCGGCGAAAGAGCGGCAAAAAGGCGAGGAGCCCTTTTGGTGTGGTCTTCCGAAACTTCCTTAGAGGGGTGGAAACTCTTCGCCCAGCACAAGCTTTTTTGTCTTCTGTGCCTTCCGAAACTTCCTTAAAGGGATGGAAACTCCACACCTTCCCCCGAAGGGAATACCCGCCCACGACCTTCCGAAACCTCCTTGTGGCAGATCGCCTGCCGTGTTTTTGTGGAGCGCGGCCCATGGGCCGCAGAATCTACAGAATTTTCAGTAAAATTTTGAGGGAAAAGAGGGGCACGGCGCAGCCGTTCCCCTTGTGACCAGGATGCTCAGCCTTTTGCCCTGCGTCAAGTGGGGAGGGTGAAGAGGGAGATGACGTAGACGGCCAGGATCCCCACGATGCCCTCGACGAGCGTGGCGCCGGTCTGGGCCTTGTAGCCCGTGCTGAGGTCCATGTCGGAGAACTGCGTCACGACCCAGAAGTAAGAGTCGTTGGCGTGGGAGACCACCATGGAACCGCTCCCCACGGCCAGGGTGGCCAGGACCGCTCCCATGGGGGAGGCGAGCCCCAGGGAGCCCAGCATGGGGGCAACGATGGTGGACGTGGTGACCAGGGCCACGGTGGAGGAACCCTGCGCCGTCTTGACGGCCGCGGCGATGATGAAGGGGAGAAAGATGCCGAAGTGGTAGGAGGACAGGGCGCTTCCGATGTAGTCGCCCACGTGGCTGGCGGTGATGACGGCGCCCAGGCTGCCGCCGGCGGCGGTGATCACGACGATGTTGGCGCCCTCTTTGATGCCGCGCCCGATCCACCGGTTGGTGACCTCTTCCGTGATCCGGGGCGGCAGGAGGAAACACAGCGTCACCCCGACGGAGAGGGCGATGACGGGGTCACCCAGGAAGGAGGACACGACGTTGAGCGGGGATTCTTCGCCGATCCGCGCCAGTACTGGGGGGTAGTTGACGAGGGACTTCAGTCCGATCAGGATCAGCGGGACGACGATGGGCGCGAAGGACTTTTCCGGGGAGGGCAGCTCGTTGAACCGGGCGAGCAGTTCCTCGTAGGAAGCCCCCTCCGTTGCCTCCACGCACAGCCTGGGGCCCACGACGGTGGCGTAGATGTAGCCCGCGATGACGGCCGGGATGGAGGTGATGAAGCCCCACAGGATGACGAGGCCCAGGTCCGCGCCCAGGTTGCCTGCTGCGGCGATGGGGCCGGGCGTCGGCGGGACCAGCGTGTGGGTGGCGTAGAGGCCGGTGGACAGGGCGATGGCCATCGTTGGCAGATTGATGTTGCTGCGCATGGACAGGGATTTGTTGAGGGAGGAGAGGATGACGAAGCCCGAGTCGCAGAACACGGGGATGGAGACGATCCAGCCGATGAGGCTCATGGCGATGCCGGGGCGCTTCTTGCCGACGGTGCGCAGCACGCTGTCCGCCATCGTGAGGGCCGCGCCGCTGCTCTCCAGCATGGCCCCGATGATCGTGCCCAGCAGGATCACGATGCCGATGCCGCGGCAGGTGTTGCTGAACCCGTCGAGGATCGTCCTGAGCACTTCAAAGGGTGGCATGCCGACCGCCAGCCCCATCAGGAGCGCGGCGGTAAACAGCGAGATGAAGGGGTGCAGCTTGAACCTCGACACCATAAAGACCATGATGAGGATGGTGAGCAACAGAATGACGATCAGCGCGGAACCATGGAGCAAAAGACCCATCACCTTTCTCTGGAGCGGATCGGGGATCGTGCACGATGTGGCGCTTGTTTTCGCTATAAATTGTACCATTGTTGGAGGAGCGTCGGATGCGCTTTGAGGGCCATCGAGCATACAGCTTAAGGAGGGCCTTCAGCGCTTTCCTGAGCCCGCGATTTTGACACGTATTTTTTCTGAAAACTGTGATATCCTGGAAAAGGCCGATGGTCGCGGGCTTGGCCTGGTTGTGGGCGTGGTCGCAGCCATCGAAATTTTTTGGAAGGGAAGCGGAACGGGTTGCAGGATAGGACAAAGGCGCGCGCGCTCCTGCTGAGGGGCGCCCTGGTCTGGACGGGGCGCGACGATGGGTTCCATGAGCTGGACGTCGCCGTCCGGAGTGGCCGGATCGTGGCGGTGGGGAGGGGGCTGTCGCCCGACGAGGGCGCGGAGGTGGAGGACCTGAAGGGCTTTCGCGTGACGCCGGGCCTGATCGACGCCCACACGCACATCGGCGTCTGCCCGGAGGGCTTCCCCCAGGCGACGATGGCGGACGACAACGACATGGTGGACCCCGTGACGCCGCAGCTGCGGGCCCTGGACGCGCTCTACCCCGGGGACGAAGCCTTTGAGGACGCCCTGTCGGGAGGCGTGACCTGCGTTCAGGCGCTGCCGGGAAGCGGCAACGTCATCGGCGGACAGGGCGTCGTGGTCAAGACGCGGCCGGACGTGGTGGAGCGCATGACCGTCGTGCCCTGCTCCGTCATGAAGGCCGCGCTGGGCGAGAACCCCGTGAGCGTCTACAAGCCGAAGGACAAGCTGCCCACGACCCGCATGGGAAACGCGGCCGTCCTGCGCGGCGCGCTGGTGAAAACTCAGAACTACCTGGCCCGCCGGGAGGCCGCCAGGAGAAAGGACGAGCCGGCGGAGCGCGACCTGGGCATGGAGGCGTTGGCCGCTGTGCTGCGGCGGGAGATGACCCTCAGCGTCCACTGTCATCGGCTGGATGACATTCAGACCGCCGTCCGCATCGCGGAGGAGTTCGGCCTGAAGTACAGCCTCGAACACTGCACGGAGGGCCGGCAGATCGCCGCGTGGCTGGGGGCGAAGAAGGCCTTTGCGGCCGTGGGGCCCATGCTGACCTCGCGCTCCAAGATCGAGCTGAGGAACCAGTCCTGGCAGAACCCCGTCGCCCTGTGGCGGGCCGGCGTCCACTTCTGCCTCATCACGGATCACCCCGTGATCCCCATCTCAAACGCCGTCACCTGCGTTGCCCTGGCCGTGCGTGCGGGCCTGCCGCCGGACGAGGCGCTGCGGGGGGTCACGCTCTACGCGGCGGAGCACCTGGGCCTTGAGGGGCGAATGGGCTCCATCGAGCCGGGGAAGGACGCGGACCTGACCGTCTGGGACGGGGACCCCCTGGACGCCCGGACCCATGCGGTGACGACCTACGTCGACGGCGCGGTCGCGTGGCGGCGGCCCTGAAGCGCGGGGCCGCTGCGAGACGATGAAGGGGGGAGCCAACCGACTCCCCCCTTCCCTCTCGATCGTTCGTGTTTCCCTTCGTGCGGCGGGGCGGGCTCAGGCCCCCGGCTTCGTCCCCATCGGCATGATGCAGAGGACGTCGTCGTCGTCACGCAACCCCAGGACGTCTTCGACGGCGTCCTTCTGGACGGAGCGGATGTAGCGCGTACCGACGCCCACGGCCCCGGCCGCCAGGTAGACGTCCTGAGCCATGGCCCCCGCGGCGACGGCCGCGAACTGCTCCTCGGCGTCCTCGTCCTTGAACTTTCGGGAAAGGGCTTCGGAATCCGAGACGAGGATCAGGGTGCAGGGGGCCTTCGCGACGAAGTCCTGCTTGCCGATCCGTCCCCGAACGTCCTCACCGGAGACCTCCTTCAGCGCGTGGGCTTTCCAGTCGTACAGGAAGACTCCGTCGGCCCGCGCCACGTAGACTTTGACGTAGGGCTCCATCCCCATGGCCATCGGCACTGTCCACCCCTTCTCCCCGCGGTTCAGGCCCGTCGCCGCCCACAGGATCGTCGAGAGCTTCTCCGACGACACCTCCCCCATGGAGGCGAAGTCGGCCCCCAGGGCCGAGGCGCGGCTTCCGATGGCGTCAAAGACGCCCGGTCCGCCCGTCCTCTGCGGGGCCGGGAGCGGGACGTCGGCAGACGCCGCTCCGGTGGGGAGAAGAACCGCAACCGCCAAAAGGAAGGCGCAGAATTTCCTGAAAGCAGCAAACATGATTGACCTCCTCGAAATTGATTTCGTGACCGCTATTATAATCGTCCTTCGAGGGGCTTCGCCTCCGCCGTTCTCCCCTTCCCTTGCGAAATCCTGACCTAATCTCCGGCCTGGCCGCCCTCACCCTTCTTCATGAAGTAGGCCTTCGGGTGCCCGCAGATGGGACACATCTCGGGCGCCCTCCTGCCCACCACGATGTGCCCGCAGTTGGCGCACTGCCAGATGGCGTCGCCGTCGGAGGAGAAGACCAGCCCCTTCTCGACGTCGTTCAGCAGTTTCTTGTAGCGCTCCTCGTGCGCCTTTTCGATGGCCGCGACGCCCTCGAACAGGCGGGCGATGTCGTTGAAGCCTTCCTCGCGCGCCACCTTGGCGAAGGTGGGGTACATGTCCGTCCACTCGTCGTGCTCGCCGGCTGCGGCGGCCTTCAGGTTCTCCGCCGTGCTGTCGCTGATCCCGCCGAGGATCTGGAACCACATCTTGGCGTGCGCTCTCTCGTTGTGCGCCGTCTCCTCGAAGAGGTCCGCGATCTGATTGTAGCCCTCGGCGCGGGCTTTGGCCGCGAAGAACGTGTACTTGTTGCGCGCCTGGGACTCTCCCGCAAAGGCCGTGCACAGGTTCTCGCGGGTCTTCTTGCCCTTCAGCTCTTCCGCCCTGCTCCTCAACATGTCCGTCATCTCAAAATTCCCCCCATGATAAAATGGCCCCACGCTTCGGCGGGGCCTGTGTGAGCCCTTTCGAGCTCGCCTCTATCATACCACGGATGGCAAGGACGGACTGGGCCTGCCCCGGCAGAGACGACGGCGCGGAGTTTCCCGCTCCGCGCCGTCTGTCGTGCTATGGATTTTGACGTCTTGCGATCTCCTCGCGCTGAAGCTGCCTCTGGATGAGGAGGCGGACGACCAGGGTGTCCGACCACTTTCGGCCCATGCCGGCCTCCACGAGAATGGAGGCGAAAGCGATGGCGAGGCATCCGAGCAGCACCGCCGCGACGATCGTGAGCTGGCGGCGCAGGTTGGGCTTCCTGTACGAGCTTTGAATCTGAACGTCGCTCTTCACCTCAAGGCCCTGCGCCCGCCGCTTGTCCCGTTCCCACTTCTCCCAGAGACTCAAGATGCATCCCTCCTTCTCTAGGGAAGCGCTGATTAATCTTTAAAAGTTGTTGAAAGTACTCAAGGAGCATCAAATAAAGGGTATCCTTCAGCGCTTCCCTAAGATTTTAAAATGGGGCTACGCCCCCCACTTCGGGGAGCCTTCCGGCTGCCGTTCGCCCTTGCTCACGGGCCGTCAGTCCCAATCCCCACGCGCTTCGCGCGGCCTGGTGAAGTTTCAGGCACTGAAGGGAGTCTATGCGGTTGACAGTTCTCAACGACTTAATCAGTGTTTCCCTAGTGCGAACCTCCGTGCGATGAGCGGACCGCGCCTCAGCGGATGCGGCGCTCCAGGAACAGCGCGCCGACGAACGCCGACAGGATGAGGCCCAGGCCTGAGGCCGCGTTGCAGCCCCCGCCCTCCTCCTTCTCCTTCTCCTGGGGCCTGGGGTTGACGTCGTCCGACGAGCGCCCCGACTCCGGGTTGGCCCCTGCGGCGTCTACGTAGAGGCCCAGGTTCCACACGCCGTCCGCCGCCCCGTCGCCGATCAGGATGTAGGGGATGCCGTCGTCCCGGAACGTTCGCAGGTAGGCCGTGTAGCCCTCCCGCGGGCTTTTGGCGTCCGCCAGGAGGAGGATGAAGTCCAGGTAGAGCTCATCGTTGTAGAGGAACGCGCTGACGCACTCCGCAGGGTCCACGCCGCGCTGCGAGATGGCGGTGAACAGGTTCGTGTCCCGCTCGTCCGCCCTGCCGGAGCGCAGCCAGACCGTGCCGAAGCGCATGAACTGCTTCAGCAGGGCCTTGCCGTCCGCCGCCTCGCTCAGCTGCTCCCAGCGGCCCACCAGTATCTGCTCCCTGCGCGGGATGCGGAGGCGCACCCGCATCGGCTGAACGGCGATGGTCGCCGGCACGTCCCGCGACACCATCTGGACCACGTCTCCGGAGACGTCCTTCGACACGACGACGTCCATCGAGACGTCCATGGAGACCAGCCCGGCGGGGACGTCGGTCTTGATCTCGAAGGCGTTCAGGGCGCTCGAACGGACGTAGGCGTCCGAGGCGCCGACGGCGCTGCTCCCCAGGGAGGCGGGCTTGCCCATCAGCTTCTCCAGCTCATAAGTTGTCTGCTCGTCGTTCTGCACCACGTCGGCGAACTGGTCCCAACGGAAGCCCTGTACGCGCCAGCGTCCGGTGGCCTCGGAGGCGCCTCCCGTCAGGGCCATGCCCCCGACCCGCCGGTAGCTGAGGCGCAGGTCGTGGTGCCGGGCCTCGGAGAAGGGATAGAGGCGGAAGGACTCGCTCGTGCCGTAGGAAGTGTTCAGGGTGTTGTAGCCCGTGCCGACGCGGTTCTTGTAAACCGTGACGAGCCCCGGCGCGATCTGGCTGTGGGCGTCCAGCTGGAAGTGGTCCGGCAGGCTGCCGTAGAGGTCCGGGGTCAGGTCGTACTTCCAGTGGTCGGGCCGGATGTCCCGGAAGGTGTAGCGCGCCGTCATGTCCCAGGAGCCGCCGCCCACGTCGCCGGAGCCGGTGTTGTCCCTCGGTCCTCCGATCATGTCGTAGCGCTGGAGGCGGTAGCGCGTGCCGGTGCGGTTCGTGATCCGCGTCTCCAGGTGGTAGCTGGGCAGGCCGCTGTTCAGGGAGTGGCGCATCATATAGAGCGCGCCCAGGTCCTGGGTCATCTCGCGGTCCACGCCCCAGCGAAACTGGATGCGCTTCTCGATGTCCCCCATGCCGACGACGGTGTCGCCGCTGAGCGTCCTGTTGAAGATCATCATGTCGAAGTAGAGCTCGTTGCCGGGGTCGGAGGCCGGGCCGTCGTGGACGTTGGCCACCACCACGGGGACGTGGAGGGACTCGCGCCAGCCGACGTAGCCCGTGTCGAAGCTGGCGGACTGGCGGAACGCGATGTAGCCCAGCCTGCTGCCGTAGGCCTCCGGGTTCTCGGCCGTCAGGCTGACGTTCGCGGTCATGGATTCGCCCGGCATGACGCGCTGGGGCCTGTTGGGCTGCACGGAGACGGCGTACCCCTCCGCGCTCAGGAGCACGTCCTCCATCACGTCGCGAGAGATGACGTCATGGGAGACGATGTCGCCGGACAGGACGGGCGACGGGTTGATCGGGGTTCGGCCGCTCCCGGACTCGCGCCACCAATAGGGGAAGTGGCGCGCGTAGTGGTTGGCCAGGGAGACCTTGAACTGCCCCCGCCCTTCGGGGAGGACCAGGGCGATGGATTCGATGGGGTCCATGCAGGCGTCGCGGTAGCGCGTGTCGGGGTAGGCGGGGTAGGGCTGCGGCTCGTCGATGTAGACGGCCTCGAAATCGTAGAGCAGGTCCGCCGAGGTGGTCAGGGGCACCTCCGGCGTCTCGCCGCCGAGGGTCCGTCGGTAGAGCAGGCGCCCGTTGAGGTCCTCGTTGACGTAGCGCCACAGGTAGTTCTCGTAGCTGGTGGCGAACCACTGAGCGCCGGCGACGGTGTGTCCGTCGCGCGCGCCGCTCACGTCCCGAAGCTGGTAGTGGTAGCCGTACTCCGTGGTGTGGTCCCCGAAGGTGTAGTAGCGGTCCGCGTCGTCGTAGTCGTTGAAGCTGGGGTAGTCGTGGATGGGGTCCGCCACCGCGCCCCAGGCCGCACCGCCGGCGGCCAGCGCGGCGAGGAGGACGAGGGCCCCCGACACCAGGCGCACCGTCTTGCTCATCGATAAAACCTCCCGTGGGGCGTCGATCGAGGACGCCCTGAAATTTTTTCTGAACGCAGAACGCGAAGTCCGGCCGCCGCGCGGCGGGGCCTCGCCACTATCTTACACCCGACGGGACGGGGCGTCACGGGGCGCCCTGCCGCGCAAGCCAGCTCTCCAGGATCAGGACGGCGGCGATCTTGTCCACCCGCTGACGCCGTCCGCTGCGGGAGACGCCGCCCTCAATCATCGCCCGATGGGCCATGACGGTGGTGAAGCGCTCGTCCCACGTGTCGAACGCCAGGTCCGGGTGGCCGGCGCGGAGGAGGTCGACGAGCTTCGCCACCCTCTCCGCCTCCGGCCCCCTCGTGCCGTCCGTGCGCGTGGGCATCCCTACCAGGACCAGCGTCGGGGCGTACTGCACGAGGCAGGCCTCGAACTTTCGCCGCCAGCCTCCGTCCCTGTCCACCACGGGCCAGACGGCCAGCCCCTGGGCGATGAGGCGCATGGGATCGCTGATGGCCGCGCCGACGCGGGCGCTGCCTACGTCCAGCGCCAGCACGCGCCCGGGCTGAGCCTCCGTCATGCCCCCAACTGCCCCTTCAGGACCTCCGCCGCGCGCTCCAGGGCCTCGTCGAGCTTTTCCCCATCGCGTCCGCCGCCCTGGGCCGTGGACGGCCTGCCGCCGCCCTTGCCGCCCAGGACGGCCGAGGCCTCGCGCACGATGGCGCCCGCGTTGGCCCCCAGCTTCACGGCCCGGTCGTCCGCCATCACGATGAGCGTGCAGGCCCCGTTTTCGTCCACGGAGGCCAGGAGGGCCACCGACGGGTCCGGCCCCGCCTTCACCCGGTCCCCGACGTCGCGCAGGACGTCTGACTTGACGTCCGGGAACCTGCCGATGTGCAGCACTGCACCGCCCACGCGGCGCCGCTCCACGAACCGATCCACGTTGTCCGTCAACTCGTGGCGCGCCCGCTCCTGGGCCCGCTTCTGGAGGGCACGCAGCTCCTCTGCCAGGTCTTTAGCCTTTGCCTCCAGCCCCTCCTCGTCCGCGGAGAGGATGCCCATCAGGCGGCGCCGCAGGCCGAAGAGCACCTGCATCAGCTCCACGACCTCCATCCCCGTCATCGCCAGGATGCGGCGCGTCCCGGAGCCGATGCTCTCCTCGCGCAGGACCTTGAAGCTGCCGATGTCGCCCGTCGCCCGCACGTGCAGGCCGCCGCAGAGCTCCATGGAGAAGTCCGGCACCGTCACCACGCGCACGACGTCGCCGTACTTCTCGTCGAACAGCGCCTTCGCCCCCAGCTCCCGCGCCTCCTCCAGCGTGTGCTCCGCCGTGGAGACGGGGACGTTCCGCAGGATCTCCCCGTTGACGATGCGCTCGACCTCCTCGATCTGTCCGTCCGTCAGGGGCGTGTGGTGCGTGAAGTCGAAGCGCAGGAAGCGGTCCGTCACCAGGGAGCCCGCCTGGCGGACGTGGCGGCCCAGCACGCGGCCCAGCGCCTCGTGCAGCAGGTGCGTCCCGGTGTGGTTGCGGCGGATGGCCTGGCGGCGCGCATCGTCCGCCTCGGCCGTCATGCTGTCCCCGACGCGGACGGAGCCCTCCGTCATCCTCACGCGGTGGACGATGACCCCGCCGTGGGGCACGGTGTTCAGGACCTCCAGGGTCGTCTCCCCGTCCCGGATGGTCCCCGTGTCGCCCACCTCGCCGCCGCGCTCCGCGTAGAAGGGCGTCTCGTCCAGCACGAGCTCAAACTCCCCATTGCCCTCGACGTGGTCCCTTCGGCCCTCCTTCGTCAGGATGGCCGTCACCTTCCCCGCGCCCATGGCGGAGGCGTAGCCTGTGAAGCGCGTCGCGCCCCCCTCGTTCTCCAGCTCCGTGTAGACGTCGCCGGCGAGGGCGCTCTTCTTCTGCTTGCTTGAGGCCCTGGCCCGGTCCCGCTGCTGCTGCATGGCGGCCTTGAAGCCCGCTTCGTCCACGGCGAAGCCCTGCTCGTCCGCCATCTCCCGCGTCAGCTCCGGCGGGAAGCCGTAGGTGTCGTAGAGCGTGAAGACCACCTCCCCCGGCACCTCCCTGCGCCCCGCTGCGGCCAGTCGGGCCGTCTCGGCCTCGAAGAGGTCGGTGCCCTGCTGGAGGGTCCTCTGAAAGCGCTCCTCCTCCACGGTAATGATCTGTTCGATGGTGGGACGCTGATCGATGAGCTCGCGGTAGGGGTCGCCCATCAGGTCGATCAGGATGGGCATGTACTCGCACAGGAAGGCCCCCTCGAACCCCAGGAGCCGTCCGAAGCGCACGGCCCGGCGCAGCAGCCGGCGCAGCACGTAGCCCGGCCCGTCGTTCGCGGGCAGCACGCCGTCCGCCAGCATGAAGGCCACGGACCGGACGTGGTCCGCAATGACGCGCACGGCCATGTCGTTGCGGCCGCCCTGGCCGTACTGGATGCCGGCGCGCGCGCAGGTGTGCCGGATCAGCGGCGTGAAGAGGTCCGTCTCGTAGTCCGTGTCCACGCCCTGCACCACGGAGGCCAGCCGTTCCAGCCCCATGCCGGTGTCGATGTTCTTGTGGGGCAGGTTCGGCAGGCTGCCGTCCTTCTGCCGGTCGAACTGGGTGAACACCAGGTTCCAGATCTCCAGGTAGCGGTCGCAGTCGCAGCCCACGCCACAGCTCGGCTTGCCGCAGCCGTAGTCCGGACCCCGGTCGTAGTAGATCTCGGAGCAGGGGCCGCACGGCCCCGTGTCCCCCATGAACCAGTAGTTGTTGTCCTGGCCGAAGCGCAGGATGCGGTCCTCCGGCAGGCCCGCCTGGCGGTGCCACACCTCCCGGGACTCCTCGTCGTCCTGGTAGATGGTGGCGTAGAGCCGGTTGGGGTCGAGGCCGATTCGATCCGTCAGGAACTCCCAGGCCCAGGTGATAGCCTCCTTCTTGAAGTAGCTCCCCCAGGAGAAGTTTCCCAGCATCTCGAAGAAGGTGTGGTGCCGCGCGGTGCGCCCCACGTTCTCGATGTCGTTCGTGCGCACGCACTTCTGGCTGGTGACGATGCGGGGGTACGGCGGCTGACGGATGCCCAGGTAGTAGGGCTTCAGGGGCACCATGCCCGCGATGGTGAAGAGCAGGGAGGGATCGTCCGGGATCAGGGAGAAGCTGGGGCAGCGGTGCGAGCCCTTCTCCTCCCAGAACTTCAGAAACATCTCTCGAAGCTCGCGTCCAGTTCGATGCTGCATTCAAAAAAACCTCTTTCCTGACGTGCGGCGCCGGGCCGCTCGAAATGATCTCAACATTATATCAAGCCTGACGGCGTTTAGGGAGGCGCGGGGCGGAGGGGCTGTTTCGGCCCCCCTGCGGTTGCGGCTTCGTTGTGATATTATCGTAGGACAAAACGACGTTTTAAAGAGGTTGGGCGAATGGATTCGTCGATCTCCCCGGTGAGGATTCGGTAAGGATTTGGAACGAGCGCCGGGGAGTGCGAGATGGCGGAGAATGCGGAACGCTTTTTAAAATCGTGAATGAGGCGGCGGTTCATCGGGCGCCGTCCAATATACAAATAACTAAGGAGAGGATTGCATTGATGCTGACCAAGGCCAAATGCCCCGCCTGCGGGGGCGCGCTGGAGCTCAACCCCGGCCTGGAGCGGGGGATCTGCGTCTACTGCGGCAGCGAGTTTCTGGTTCGGGAGGCGATTCAGAAGTTCAAGGCGGAGGTCGACGGGCTCCCGACCCTGCAGAACATGCTGATCCGCGCGGAGCAGAAGCTCTTCGATGGGGACCAGGAAGGCGCCGAGGCCTTGTACGAGAAGATCCTGGAGGGTGCGCCCACCTGCCACGAGGCCTGGTGGGGAATGTTCAAGGTGAAATTTCTTCGTAATGACTTCACATTCTATGAAGGGACGATAGGAAGAACCAGAGCTATGATTGAAAATCTGGGGAGCTCGCGTGAAGCGCTGCGCGCAATCGAATACGCCCCGGACGACGTGAAGGTTTTCTATTCAGGGGAGATCGAACGGATAAAGAGGAAGTGGGAGGCGGACTTGGCCCCGCACGAGGCGAGGGAGGCGGCCTTGGCCCGGAGGAGGGCGGAGCAAAGGAAGGAGGATGAAGAGAAAGAGAAGGAGAAAGAGAACACGATGAAAGGAATTGGGAGAATTATGGTTGTGGGTATAGTTCTCTCTCTCCTGGTAGTAGCATCAACCGACTCATCGGTAGGTACAGGAATAGACTCACCTGCATGTTGGGGAGCTTTCTCATTCTGGGGATGTCTACTTGGTTGGGGTTTGACCGTTATGATGAGATGAGGCACTTATAGCGGAGTCCAGAGCACGCGCAGACCACCAACGGGTGTAACGAGTTGAGTGGGGCGCTCAGGGGCTTCATCGGCGAACGCAGTGAGCTGTACAGATATTCTGCGGATTGCAGAACGTTTGAACAATCGTTCCGGAAAATGCCTCGGCTTTCGTCCCCCTGATGAGTTTTTTTCAATTTGTCTGTTGCGTTTGGCCTGACGAGCCAGCGGTAAGGACCATGTCTCAAACGACGAATGGAGGGAGCGGACCTGGAATCCGAGGTGGAGGAGAGGCTGCGGGGAGTTCGCCGGCTTCTGGAGGCGATGGGCGACGTCGCCGTGATGCTGTCGGGCGGCGTGGACAGCGCGTTGCTGGCGGCGCTGGCCCACGAGGCACTGGGCCGGCACGCCGTGGCCGTGACGATCGAGTCCCCGCTCCTGTCCGCCGACGAGCGGGCCGACGCCGGACGGTTGGCCGCGCAGGTGGGCATCCGACACAAGGTGCTTCCAATGGACGAGCTGGAGGACGCGGGTTTCGTCGCCAACCCGCGGGACCGGTGCCACCTCTGCAAGAGGATGCGCCTCGAGGCCGTCGTCCGCTGGGCCGCGGAGCGCGGCATCCCCTGGGTGTTGGACGGGGCGAACGCGGACGATCGGGGGGACTATCGTCCGGGAATGAAGGCGCTCATGGAGTTTGGCTCCGTGCGGAGCCCCCTGTTGGAGGCGGGGATGACGAAGGCGGAGGTCCGCGCCGCCGCGAGGGCGATGGGGCTCTTCACGTGGAACAAGCCCGCGCGCGCCTGCCTGGCCTCCCGAATCCCCTACGGGGAGCCGGTGACGGCGGAGGCGCTGAGGCGCGTGGAGGCCGCGGAGCGCTTCCTGGCGGGCATCCTGCCTCCCGCGGCGCAGTTTCGCGTGCGGGCTCACGGCGACCTGGCGCGCGTCGAGGCGGAGTGCCGGGACCTTCCCCGCGTCCTGGCGCGGAGGGAGGCCGTGGCGGAGGGTCTGAGGGCGGTCGGGTTCCGCTACGTGACGCTGGACCTCGTGGGCTACCGCGTGGGGAGCCTGAACGAGGCGCTGGACCAGGGCGCGGCGAAGGACGTTCAGGCCCCTGCCGGGACGGCGGGAGCGGTTGGGACGAAAGGAGTGTTTTGATTGCTGGAGTACGTGGACCCCTTCCTCGTGGCGGGGCTTCTCTTCTTCCTGAGCCTCGTGGCGGGCACGCTCTCGGAGCGCATCAAGGTGCCGGGGCTCATCCTGTTCCTGGCCATCGGAATGCTGGCGGGGGAGAACGGGCCGGGGGGGCTGCAGTTTGACGACGCGGTGACGACGAACTCCATCGGCACCTTCGCCTTGGCCTTCATCCTGTTCTCCGGCGGATTCGACACGCGGTGGGACGACGTGCGCCCCATCGTGCGGCAGGGGCTGGTGCTCTCGACGCTCGGCGTGTTCCTGACGGCGCTCTTCATGGCCCTGCCGCTGGCCTGCCTGCCCCGCTTCTCCTTCAAGGACGCCTTCCTGCTGGGGGCGATCATCTCCTCGACGGATGCGGCCGCGGTGTTCTCCATCCTGAGGACCCAGAAGGTCGGGGTGAAGGGAAAGCTCAAGCCGCTTTTGGAGTTCGAGTCCGGCAGCAACGACCCCATGGCCGTGTTCCTCACCATCACCGCCCTGAAGTGGCTGAGCAGCGACAGCGTCCCCGTCGCCCAACTGGCCGCGAACTTCGTGGTTCAGATGGTGGCGGGCGGCGCCGTGGGCTGGATGATGGGCCGTCTGTCCTGCGCGATGATCGAGCGGCTGCGGGTGGAGAACGAGGCCCTCTATCCCGTGTGGGGCATCAGCATCGTGCTCTTCACCTTCGGCCTGGCCAACAGCGTGAACGGCAACGGCTACCTGGCCGTCTACGTCTGCGGCATCGTGATGGGAGGGCAGGACTTCCTCTACAAGTACAGCCTGCAGCGCTTCCACGAGGGCTTCGCCTGGCTGATGCAGATCGTGATGTTCCTGGTGCTGGGGCTCCTGGTCAACCCCGTGGAGCTGATCAACCGGTCCGTCATCGGGCTGGGGCTCCTGGTGTCGGCCTTCCTGATGTTCGCCGCCCGGCCGGCGGCGGTGTTCCTGTGCTCTGCCCTCAGCGACAGCAGCCTTCGGGAGAAGCTCTTCGTCAGTTGGACGGGCCTGCGGGGCGCCGTGCCCATCATCCTGGCCACGTACCCCCTGACGGAGGGGCACCCCCAGGCGCGCTTCATGTTCAACCTGATCTTCTTCGTCGTGCTGACCTCCGTCATCCTGCAGGGCAAGACTCTGGCGACGGTCGCCCGGTGGCTGGGGCTGGACGCGACGGTGCGGGTCGCCCCCTCCTACCCCCTCTCCTTCGACCGCACCCCCGGCAGCGGCAGCGACGAAACGCGGGAGGTGGACATCCTGCCGGGCGCGGCGGTCATCGGCAGCACGGTGAGCGAGTTGAAGTTCCCGGAGGGCGTGACGATCCTCCTGATCAACCGCGGCTCCCGCTTCCTCATCCCCAAGGGCGGCACGCAGCTCGAAGCGGGAGACACGCTCCTGATCTTCGGCGAACGGGCCCGCCTGTCCTCGGTGGAACAGGCCCTGACCGAGAGGGGCGACGCCCCCCAGGACCTCCACTCGGACTCCTTCGAGTGACCGATCCGGCCCGCTTTTTGCCCGTGGACTTCGGGGACGGATGCGGTATACTTCTGAAGGTCTGACCGGTGGCAGGCAGCCGCTTTTGGGCGCTGAAATTTCAAACGATCAGGGGATGGAAATGAACGCTTTTCTGGAGTTTATAAAGGACCTCTTGACGCTGCGGACCACGTGGATCGACAAGGGGCAGGGCCGCTGGGTGGCGCGGCGGCGGATGCATCCGCTGATGCGGCTCATCGTGTTCTGCGGCGCGGCGGCGGCGGTGACTGTCCTGGGGGTAGAGCTCCTCCGCAGCGGGCCCGTGCCCGCCCCTGAGGCAGAGGTCCCCCTGAGCGGTCCTCTCGATTCTCCGGACGTCCCGGCCCTCCTTGCGGACGAGGCGCTCGACGCGGCAAGCTCGGAGCCGGGTGCCGTCCTGCCGGAGGTGGAGGAGCCAGAGGACGAAACTCCCCAAATGACGGAGCCGACACCGACCCCCAGCGCCCTGCGGCCGCCCCGCGACGCGGGGAAGTACTGGATACTCATTAACAAGGGGCAGTACCGGCTGTCCCTCTATCGGGGGCGGGACCTGGTGAAGACCTACAACGTCGCGATTGGCAAGAACCCCGGAAACAAGCGCCGCGTTGGGGACAATCGCACGCCGGAGGGGCAGTTCCGCGTCCTGTCCATCGAAAACGCCTCGGGCTGGAAGCACGACTTCGGCGACGGCAAGGGCGAGATCGCGGGGGCCTACGGGCCCTGGTTCATCCGGCTGGACACGGGGGGCTGGAAGGGCATCGGCATCCACGGCACCCACGCTCCGGACTCCCTGGGGACCATGGCCTCCGAGGGTTGCATCCGCATGAACAACGACGAGATTCGCGACCTCAAAAACTACGCCTACCGCAACATGATCGTCAGGATAGAGAAATGACCGCGGCAGCGGGTTCGCCCCACGACTTCGGGGAGGGGCTGTTCCTGATCGACCTGCCTCAGAGGATGCCGGGCTTCCGGCGGTTCATCGCCTCCTGGTTCTTCGTGGACGCCCTGGGGCGGCGCGTCGTCGTGGACCCCGGCCCGGCGAACACGATCCCCCTCCTGAACGGGGCGCTGGAGCGCCTGACGGAGGACGTGGACCTCGTGCTGCTGACCCACATCCACCTGGACCACGCGGGGGGCGTCGGCGCCTTCTGCCGACGGTGGCCCCGGGCCGCCGTGCTGGCCCATCCTCGCGCCTTCTCCCACCTGCGGAGGCCGGAGCGGCTGTGGAGCGCCTCGGTGAGGACGCTGGGGAACGTGGCCCTGGCCTACGGCGAGCCGGAGCCGCTGACGGCCCCCCTCCTTTCGGAGGACCCCGACGGCCTGATCGAGGTCTTCCCGACCCCTGGTCACGCCCCTCACCACGTGGCCCTGCGAACGCGGCCCAGGGAGGGCGGCCCCCTTCTCTTTATTGGCGAGGCCGCGGGATTGACGCTGCCGTCCTTGGACGGCGCGCTTTGGCTGCGGCCCACCACCCCGCCGCGCTTTGACGCCGCCGCCGCGCTGTCGTCGCTGGACCACGCCGCAGTGGCCCTGCGCGGGGACGAGCGCCTCTGCTACGCGCATTGGGGGCTGTCGGAGGACCCCGCCGGACGCCTGTCCCTGGCGCGGGAGCAGACGGAGCGCTGGCTGGAGCTCATCGGGACGATGTTGGACCGGAGGCCGGAGGAGGTCGTGGAGTGCCTGCTGAGGCGCGACCCCCTGCTTCAGGCCCGGCTGGACGAGGACCTGATGGTCCGGGAACGGCACTTCATGGCCAACAGCGTGCAGGGCTTCATGGGGTTTCTGAATGAGGCTGGGCGCGGGCCGGCCCCCCGACCCTGACGGGTTGCAGACCCAACCTACGGTTATAAAGAATGGCACCAGGCAGGGACTGTTTGGAAAAACAGTGTTATACCAATTCGCGTCTAATGTGGATTGCCTCCCCTGAAAGGGGAGGTGCCGCCAAGGGCGGCGGAGGGGTTCAGCCAGACGACCGGCCTCACGCAAGCCGATCTTTCGGGAGGATTGCGTGAGGCCGGTCGGTCGGCTGTGCCGAAGCAAGGCAATGGATTGCCTTGTGGAGGCGTTGGCGGGGAATGTCAGACAGGCGCGTCTTATGAAAAACACTCGCCACCCCCCCCTTGCAGGGGGGGCCAACGATCAGTCCATCCCCCGCTTCAGCGCCTCCACCTCGCCGAGGGACAGGCCGGTGAAGTCAGCAACCTGCTCGGACGGGACGCCCCGCGCCAGCATCCGCCGCGCCGTGGTGGCAATGCCCTTCGCCTCGCCCCTCGCTTCGCCCTCGGCGCGGGCAACTCGGCGGATCGTCTCATCGCGCGTCATCGCGTCCCGCATCGCCTTATAGCTCACAATGTATCGTTGCCGTTCCTCACGGCTCTGCAAAAACAGCTTCTCCAGGTTCAGCGCCTCACCAATCATCGGGTCCTTCACCATCGCCTCAGGCATCTTCCTCGCCTCCATCCCCGCAAGATACATCAGCCAATACTCCAGACGATTCCGTGGCGTCCCATAACGCGCGCACTTCGGCACCTCAAGGTAGATCAGCTTCAGGTCGTCGCTCAGTTTCTCCCCGCTCTCCACGTCGCACAGACAAAACTCGCGGCGAAAACGCTCCCCGGCAAACAGGCTGAACGCCAGAATGTGAATCGACACCGTCCGCTTCAAGTCCAGGTACGAACCACCCAGGCTCATCTGAGAGGCGTGCAGCGTGCTGAGGTAGTAGGCGGAACGCTGCAGGTAGTCGTTCCAGTTCCTCACCTGCACCTCGACCTCCACCTGCGTCCCGTCCGCCATGTTGGCCACGATGTCCAGGTAGCAGTCCTTACCCTCGACGCGCACGGCGGAGAGCTCGCGGTTCGCGTACTCCAAACCGGTGAAGCCCGCGCTTCCGTCGGGAAACACAAGGGCGTTCACGAGGTCCAAAAACAGGGGCTTGCGGTCCTCGCGGCCCAACAAAAATTTGAAGAAACGGTCGTTGAGGCGATAGATTTTTCCCCGCTCCAGGTCCGCCTCGATTTGCCCTTCCGTCACGGGCCCCGACGCCGGACCGATCAGCCCACCGTCGCGCTCCCGCTCTGCGTCCTCCATGTCCCCGCCTCCTCGCTAAACGTCCTCTCACTGCCTGACTATATTATACAATTTGCCCGCTGCATTTTTCGCTTCCCCTAAGGGGAGGTGCCGCCGAAGGCGGCGGAGGGGTTGTAACTCTGGAGAGGGCCTGCGTCATGGCAGATCGGCCGACACCAACACAACACAAGGTGTGTCGGCGATTCAGCCAGCCCCCTTTCACTACTGCGGTTTGGGCACGCACCCCCGCCATCCCCCTGAGATTGCGCCAACGATCCCTCAATCATTCCCCCAAGGTGCCCATCATCGCGTATAATTCCTGAAAAGAGCGTGGGCCCGAAGGGCCGCTCTGGCTCAAGAGGAGGATTGATCGTTCATGGGTGTTCTAAAGCGATACGGGGAACTTCTCCCCATCACGCCGTCCACGCCACAGGTCAACCTGGAGGAGGGCAGCACGCCCCTGATCCCGCTGCCCCGCATCGGGGACCGGCTCGGAGTGAAGCTCTACGGAAAGTTTGAGGGCTGCAACCCCTCGGGGTCCTTCAAGGACCGCGGCATGGTGCTGGCCGTGGCCAAGGCGCTGGAGGAGGGGCGGCGGGCCCTGATCTGCGCCTCGACGGGAAACACCTCGGCCTCGGCCGCCGCCTACGCGGCCTCCGTGGGCATCCCCTGCTACGTCCTGCTGCCCGCCGGCAAGGTGGCGATGGGGAAGCTGGCGCAGGCACTGATGTACGGGGCCACGGTCATCGCCGTGCGTGGCAACTTCGACCGGGCCCTCGAGCTGGCCCGCCGGGGCGCGGAGGAGAGCGGCTGCGCCATGGTGAACTCCGTGAACCCCTATCGACTCATCGGGCAGCGGTCGGGGGCCTGGGAGGTCTGCGAGGCGCTGGGAGGCCGCGCGCCGGACTGGCACGCCATACCGGTGGGGAATGCGGGCAACATCAGCGCCTACTGGGCAGGCTACTCGGAGTACCACAAGCTGGGAAAGATACCGCGCCTTCCCCGAATGATGGGCTTCCAGGCCGAGGGGGCCGCGCCGCTCGTGACGGGCAAGCCCTGCCCCGAACCGGAGACGGTCGCCACGGCCATCCGCATCGGGAACCCAGTCAGCGCACACCTGGCGCGGGCCGCCGTTCAGGAGTCGGGCGGCGAGTTCAACGCCGTGTCCGACGAGGAGATCCTGAGCGCCCAGCGGCTCCTGGCCAGCGAGGGCGGCGTCTTCGCGGAGCCCGCGTCCTGCGCCCCGCTGGCGGGCCTCGTCAAGCTCAAGGGGCAGGGCCGTCTGCCGGAGGGCATCACCGTGACGATGGTCCTGACGGGCAACGGCCTGAAGGACCCGGACACCGCCATGGGACAGGTGGGGCGCCCCATCGAGATCGGCGACTCGCCCGAAGAGCTGTTGAAGGTCCTGGCGGGCCGCTCATGAGGCGGGACGCGGAACCCGTCGTCGCCCTCAAGGTCCCGGCGACGACGGCGAACATGGGACCGGGCTTCGACACCTTCGGCATGGCCCTGTCCCTCCACAACCGCTTCAGCGTGACGGATGTCCTGCCGGAGGGGCGCTTCACGGTCCGCGTGACGGGGGAGGGCGCGCAGGAGCTGGGCGACGTGGAAAAGAACCTGCTCGTCAAAAGCTACTGCCGCGCCTGCGACGAGTGGGGCGTCCCGCGCCGGGGCTTCGCCCTAGAAAGCCACAACGCCATCCCTCTCCGCCGGGGGCTGGGCAGCTCCTCGACGGCCGTGGTGGCGGGCGTGATGCTGGCCAACCTCCTGACGGACGCCCGCGCACCAGAGGACGAAGCCCTGCGCCTCATGACGGCCATCGAGGGGCACCCGGACAACGTCGTGCCCTGCGCCGTGGGCGGCATGACGATCTCCTGCTGGGACGGAGAGCGCCTGTGCTGCGTCCGGCTGCCGCCCCTGCCGCAGGACCTGCAGGCGGTGGCCGTCGTCCCGGACTGCGAGGTCAGCACGGAGTCGGCGCGCGCGATCCTACCCGGCGAGGTGCCCTTTCGGGACGCGATCCTCAACGTCAGCCGGGCGGCCCTCCTCGCCGCCGCGTGGGCCACGGGGCGCTGGGACGTCCTGCCCTTTGTCTCGGAGGACCGGCTGCATCAGCCCTACCGCACGGGGCTGATCCCCGGCGGCGCTGAGGTCCTGGAGGAAGCGCGCCGCCGGTCGGAATGCGCCGCGGCCTTCATCAGCGGATCGGGGCCCACGATGATCGCACTGACCCGCGGGCCGACGGAGCCCGTGGCCTCGGCCATGCGCGCCGCCTTCGCCCGGCACGGCCTCTCCGCCCGCGCCCTCATCCTGAGCGGGACGGCGGAGGGCGCGACCGTGCACGATCGCAGGACGACGGCGAGCCAATGAGAAGTGGAAGGAGTAGATCCCGTCGGTGGGGGCGGATGCCCTGGAGCCGCTCTCCCCGGAGGCCAGCGTGAGACGTCGGAACCCCTATGGCGGCACGGAATTTGAGCAGGCAGCCCCCAGATTGCGGCGGGAAAGGAGTGCCTGGCCGAGCGCAGGACCGCCCTGAAAAGGCGAAAAAAACGCCTGGAGGGGAGCCGGCTGTAGCCATAGGGAATAAATATAGTTCTATATGCCTATTGACTTTGAGGCTTTTTATCCATAATCTTATAAGGGAGGATTTGTGCCCAATTTCGGCAAGGGGGCGGAGGGTCAAACGCCGGTGGACCGGGGGCTCATGTCTGGGGAGAAAACTTTTGGGCCCTGTTGGCCTGAGCTCTTGGGCGATTTCAAATGCTGTTTTCTCTCGGAGGACCGGAGGGATTCGAGTGAGAGGATTGCGGATGAGGCAAATTCGGATGAGAGAGGATCGGATGAGGAGAAAAGTTTTGTCCATCTCGGCTGGAGGGCTGCGGCGACGCGGTGCTTTTGCCCTGGGGGAGGCATTGATCCTGATTATCGTGGTGCTCATCGTCTTCGGTGGTATCTTCGGCAGCATGGCGATGACGATGAGGATGCGTGCTTTTACTCAGGTGGATCTGGACGCGCGTCTTGTGGCGCAGAGCTGGTTCGAGGCGATGGGGACGACGGACAAGTCCATGCTCAAGTCGTCTTCCACGATGTTTTTCGATGCTGTGGCCGATCGGTTGGGCTGGGTGCATGAGGAATCTGCGTACCGTTGGGGTGGGATGATCGTTACGCCGTCGATGACGCCGGCCGTGGGTGGATCGTATCCTATCAAGCTGGATGTGGCCCGTTCCGATGGTGGAAAACTGACGTTTGCCGGGTTTGTGAGCGCCTATGAGGAGCGGAGTGCCGGCCGATAGCTGCCGGTTTTGAGGCGTCGGGGGCTGGCGCGCCTCCGGCCGGGAGAGGATGCAGGCATGAGAAGACGCGGATTGACGTTTGTGGAGCTGATGATTGCCATCGTTGTCGTGGCTATCGTCGGCGGTGCGCTGGTAAGTGCCCTGATGTCTTTTTACAATTCCTATTCCAGTACGGAGGATTACACGTTGGGGCGTGAGGAGCTCGAAAGGGCGTTTCGGGCGGTCGCAGAGGATTTCAGCAACGCGGGCCTGGGGCTCTCGCTGGACGGCGGTCAATTTGCTGCGGCCTTTTATGCAGGAGGTGGTGAGCCTCCTCTCATGGCCCACATGGGGGATATCCAGCGGGGGGATATGGCGTGGGGCGGCGCCATGACGGTGGCTAACGGCGACCTTCCGGATAAGGCCGTCAAGGCCAAGACCTCCTCCGGCTGCTACGTTGGAAATTCGCTCTATTGCGTGTGGGCCGTCCCCACGGGGGTGTTGCTCAGCCCGGATTTTGGCGTGTCTCCGGCCATGCCTCGGGATACCTCCAAGAACTGCGTGAATTACGAAAAGAACAAGGAGATAGCCGCCTATTGGAATGACGCTGAAAACCCGACCCTGAAGCTGTATCCTATCAATGGAGCCTCCGGGATAGGACGTCTCAAGAATTTCAAGACGAACAGCGGACGGGAGATTGGGGTTCTGACCGAGATAAAGAATCATCGGTCGTGGATTGTCCTGCCGAGCTTCGGGGTGCCGTTGCAGGTCAATGGCGTCAATGCGGATCACCTGGAGGCCAGGGTCGCGCCGTTTGCCTTCGCGAGTTCTGCCTTTACGACGCCGGACAAGAAGATCCTTCTGGGAGGGCAGCTCCGCGGCCTCGAGGAGGTGCACCTGCTGCAGGTGGTGCGCTTGCAGGTCCGGAACGGGCGGCTGATCCGCTTCATTTACGAGGAGCACAAAAAGGCCCCGGTCGAGGAGGTCGTGGCGGAGAACATCGCGGCGGCCTGTTTCCGTTTTGATCCTGCTTCCCACCTTCTGACGATGACCCTGGCAGCGCGGGGGATCAACAACCCCAAGGTGAGTCCGGGCGTCCCCGAGTCCTGGCCGAAGCGTGAAGCGCCGGTGGAGGACTATTTCAGCGCGAGGGATCGAAATCTCCGCCTTTTGGTGGAAAGCATGACCTGGAGGATACGGAATTGATGACGTCAGGTGAGAGGTGGGATTGAGTATGGAGAAACGGATGAACACCGGACGGAGGAGGTCGGGGGGCTGGGCCAGACGCAGGCGCGGGTTTATTTTGGTCATGGCGCTGATCGTCATTTTGGTGGGTGCGGCGCTTACCGTGGGGATGCTCGTGTTGACCGAAGGGTTTTCCAGGGGATCGATCTTCCAGCGCATGGCCTACGAGCAGCATATCGACGTTGCGAACGAGGTGAAGCGGATCGAGGCCTTCCTCATCAAGACGAATCAGGATCGGTACGAGGGAGGAGGGCGTGTCCTGCATGGACAGGGGTACACTGCGGCCGATTATGGAAATCCCATCAAACGCCTGGAGGACCTTCAGGTAACGGAGCATCCCGACGTGCTGAGCACGGATCGTACCGAGGGGAATCAGCGATTGGTGGTCCAGGTCTATGACGCCAACTACCGGATCGAGGACCTCACGAAGGACCTTATGGAGCACCCCGCGAAGCTGAGATCCTTTCCCCCTTCGCTCCTGCCTCCTTCGTTCTCGGGCACGGGAAGTTCTTCGAGCCCGGATGGTTCGACGACCGATCCGTCGGTGAGCGGCGGCGGCGGTTCGGTGCAGGTCTCGGTCAGCCAGGAGAAAATTTATGGGGTATTTGGAGCTTACCTCCTTCGGGTGCAGCTCTATACGCGGAAGGACGGGAGCGCTCCGTGGCGCTTTCAGCGCAGCGCGGAGGAGGGGTTCTTTGCCGTCGCCTCCTCCGATATCTCCTAGTGCGGCTCTGCCCTTTTGAGCGGGATGAAGGACGCCGCCGTGGGTTATTTCATAAGGGTTATTTCAAGGGTTATTTCCAAGGGAGGGCTTACGGTGAACGAAAACAGGATGATCCAGGCGCCGTGCGGTCGCGTGGCGCGCTTTTTGCCGGGGTTCCTGGTTGTGCTGCTGTTGTTGGGCACGGGGACGGGCGTGTGGGCCGCCGAGCCCCGGGCCTACGAGAAGTCGATGTATCCGCCGGAGGACAGCCCCGAGGGGTTGCCCCCCAACGTGCTGCTGTTGCTGGACGTCGGGTCCCCGATGACCTTCACGCCCGAGGGGACGATGCCGCAGGATACGGACAGCAATTCTCCGAGTCAGCGTGTCCGGATGCTGAAGGACTGCACCTACGGCTCCGGCGCCCGACCCCATATCGGCAGTAACGGCAGGGAAGAAACGAGTGGAGGGCTCCGGTACGGTCGGGACCTGGACAACAGCAACAACAAGATCGGCGACCCGGACTGCTACTACACGCCCTACGACGGCACCTACCCGGAGAACGGCGAGGGGAGTAGCAAGCCGAACAAACCGTATTTCCTGACGTTCAGGGACAGTGGGTATCACGTGAATCTACCTTCTGGAGTCAGAGTGGGGGACGTTGTAACGGGATATCCGGGTTCTCCCTATGACCCGAAGGCTTTCAAACCCAGCAAGAGGGTCTATGAACAGCTCGTCCCCAACGACAGCCGCCTGTACATCATGAAGCTGGTGCTCTGGCGTCTGACCTCCCCGGAGAACGCGGACCTGTTCTCCCGCATGAGCGTCGCCATGGCCACGAGCTATCAGGAGGATAATTACCCTCATAGAATGTATGCCGATTTTTATAAGGCCCCCGATTGGGGTATCAAGGCGGGTTTCCCTTATGGTGGAGCCCCTGGCTGGGCTACCGGTTTGCAAAACAATTATAGCGCTTCCCAGACTGCCTGGTGTGGGATCAATCGAAATTTTTACAGTTCCAACGATGCCAGGAGATGGCGTCAGGTGAACCGCGCGGTCCTGAAGGTCCCCTTTGGCCGCTTCTACGACGACGCCCAGAAGGCCACGTCCCATCTGACGGCCTTCCGCCGCTACATCGATGGCATCGAGAACCCCCAAGGCAGCAACCCGAACCCGGAGCTCTTTGCCGACGGCAAGACGCCCCTGGCCACCTCCATCGAGGCGCGGCGCCACCATCAAAACAAGAAGGACCCAAATAATCAAGATTTAATCCGCTACTATGGTGCTGACACTGTCGATTATGAGGGTTCATACTTGAAGCTTCGCAAAGGGCAGGCCGCGGGCAGCATCATCGACTTCTTCTCCCCGCTTCCCGGCTCGGGGAGGACGAATGGGCTGAAGTTCGAGACGGCGACCGAGGGGTTCTTCCCCGTCACGGGGCCCTGCCAGCCCAACTGGCTGATCGTCTTCACGGCGGGCAACGACGCGACGGACGCGGGGTACACGGCGGCGGACGCCACGCTGAAGCTCTATGTGGACACCCTGAAGATGCGGGGGCGCAGATGGGACAAGAGCCAGGGCAGGTGGTTGGAGAAGGAGCACGAAATGAAGCAGGGGGTCCGGACCCTGGTGGTGGGGTTCGTGGACCCCACGGCCTCGAAGGCGGAGGCCCTGCGCGAGGACCTGAAAAAGGTGGCGGCGGCCGGGCAGCCCAGGAAGGACGCCTCTGGAAATTGGGCGCCCAGCACGGGGGACCCCAGCATCCAGCCCTTCTTCGCCAACAACGCTTCGGAGCTCCTGAAGGCCCTGACGAATGCGTTCCGCCAGGTCGACTCCGACGCCAAGGCTTCGGGGGCCCCCCTCATCCAGGGAGACCCGATGGGAGGGGAGCACGGTTTGATCTTCGGCGCCTCCTACGAGCCCCGGCGCTATGATGTCTGGGAGGCCAAGTTCCAGTGCTCGTCCCTGGACATCAAGACGGGGAAAACGGTGGGACCGCTTTGGGAGGCCGGGAGGCTCATGGCGGCCAAGGGCTCGGGCAGGAACCTGTGGGCCTGGAGAGGATCCTCCCTGGCGCAGCTGAGCGCCTTGAGCGCAGCCGACCTCTCCCTGATCGGAGACGCCAAAGACCATGCAGAGGAGTTCAAGCGTTGGCTGACGCTCGGCTACTCCAGTGGGGAGAAGCCACAGATTCCCCTGGGGGATATGCAGCACTCCAACTTCGTCTCCGTCCCGAAGGACAAGGCGGTCTACATTCAGACCAACCGGGGCTTCCTGCATGCCCTGGACATGGAGACGGGACAGGAGCGGTGGGGATTCGTCCCGCCCAACGTCCTGAGCCGCCTGCGCAGCATGAAGTTCAATCCCTTGCTGAATTGGCCGTGGTATGGCGGCGACGGAAAGACGACGCCGCGTGCCATTGCCCTGGACCTGCTGGATGGCCTGATGACCTCCAGGAGCGTGAACTTCCAGGACAGCTCGGAGCACCGCGTCATGATCGGCACCCTGGGGCGTGGCGGCTGTGGGCTCTACGCCATGGACGTCACGAGCTCGGACACGGGTCCCAGGATGCTCTGGGCCGTGGACAACTCCTCCTATGATGGCGGAACGTTTCAGAGAAAACTGACGGCATGGGGTGGCTTGAGCGCTGCGGATGCCGTAGATTATGCGGACCTGGGGCTCACCTTCCAGGCTGCCGCCTTCACGAAGCTGAAGGACGGCTCTTTCGTCTGCCTGCTCCCGGCGGGAGTCGGGCTCTCCCTGGGGGAGGACAAGCAGGGCAAGGCGCTCTTCGCCCTGGATCCCGAGACGGGCAAGATAAAGAAAAAGTGGGATACGCTGTCCTCCGGGGAAAACCTTGGGATGGTCGTGGCCCCCATCACCTACGTGGAGCGCGGGGGTGGGCTCGATGAGTTCTTTACGGCGGACAGCGAGGGGCGTGTGCTGCACTGCGAGACGGCGGGTCAGGTGACGAGCTGGGGGCTCAAGAGCCCGTTCCGCCTCGTCACGGTGAGGCCGAAGCAGGACGTGGCAGCCGCGGCGGATGCGAACGTCTCCGAGGACCTGGGGGTCGCGATCCCCAAGGCGTTCTGCGTCGTGACGACGAAGACGGGGCGCTGGCTCTTCGGGGGGACCGCGGACCTGGAGGCACCGGACCTGAACGGAGGGAACTACAGGACGCGCGTCAATCCGCAGCAGTTTCTCTTCGGGCTGAAACTGGAGCCTGGAAAGCCCGGTCTGAAGACGAAGGACCTGAGAGAGTGGACCTACTTCAAGGATAAGCTGACGCCGGCCTACTCCGGAGTGGAGTTCAGCGTGGAGGAGGAGAAGAAACACCTCGTTCAGACTGGCGACAAGGGCTGGTATCTTCGTCTGAGGCCCGCCGTGACCGAATCGGGGGACAGCTCCAGGGGGTGGGGAGCGGAGTTCATGACGACGTCGCCCTATCTTTTCGGCGGCTCGGTGATCGTTACGACATTTATCCCCAGATTGGCATCGACGAGCTGCGACATCGGGATGGGGGACTCGAAACTCTACATGTTCGACCCTGAGACGGGCAAGAGCGATTTTGATGGAAAGGAATACGGGACGACGAACAAGGGACATTCGCTGACGTTCCACAACGTGCGTTTTACGGGCATCACGGCGGTGGGGGACCGGGTGTATCTTGGGGCCCGACAGCTGGAATCCGGTGCTACGAAGGGCGCAGCGGATACCTTGCGGAGTTCGGGAGTGGACGCGAACTCCAGCCAGGACGGCACGCTCCTGAGTTTTAAGAAAAAAATGAAGGGCAATAATATAAAGCTGCCGTATAAACTGGGCTCCTATATCCGTTACTGGCGTGAGACCGTTTCCGGAGATGCTACTGCCTATTGATTTATAATGGGCGAAAGGGAGAGGAGTGTGTGATGATGAGGATGGGCGACGTGTCGCTGCGTCGGGTAGGGACGGTTTTGCTGGTGGCTTTGGTGGCGGCGGGAGCCTTTGCACTCCGTGCAGAGGCCGTGACCGAGATCCCCATGCTGGAGGTTACCGGGACGCTGGAGCGCGTGGAGCCCGTGGAGGGCGGTGAACTCCTTGTCCTGAAGGTGGACGGCAAGGAGGCCTCCGGGCCTCTCTTTTCCGACTGCCATTTCCTGGATGAGCGCGGAACGCTTATCCCCAAAGAGGAGTTTCTGCGGCGCTATATGAAGCGCTATGTGACCGCGGAGCTGAGTGAGGCTGAGGGCTTAATCTACGTCTGTCGGGTCAAGACCGACGCCTGAGGAAGACGTCCCGGGCCCCGGAACGTAAAACACAATGCCAGCTGCCCCCCGCCCGTAGGCGGGGGGCAGCTTCGTCTTCCGACCCGGGCCGTGCCGGACGCCGCCGCCGGATGCGGCTGTCTCCGTCGCGGGGCGGATGCTATAATGCAAAAAGGTCAAAAGGCGAAAGGATACAGTATTGGATTCGCTTGAATTGACCGTCGGAACGCCGCCTTCCCCGGTCCATGCTATAATGAAACTGCCGGCTCGGTAAAGCGTCATCGAGGTGAATTATCGTTCAGTTTTTATTCAGGGGGGTATCGACATGGCACGAATTTTTATCAGCCCGAACCGCTACATTCAGGGAGCGGGAGAGATGAAGAAGGTCGGCGAGTATACGGCAAACCTGGGCTCGAAGGCTCTGGTGCTCGTCAGCCAGGGCGGGAAGAAGCGGAGCGGTGCCGAGATCGAGGCGAGTTTCAAAGCCTCAAAGGCCAGCTGTCAGTTTGAGATCTTCAACGGCGAGTGCTCCCGAAAGGAGATCGACCGCATCGCGGCCGTCGTGAAGGGGGCCGGCTGCGACATCGTGGTGGGCGTCGGAGGCGGCAAGATATTTGACACGGCCAAGTCCGTGGCCAACCAGGCGGGAACTCCCGTGGTCATCTGCCCCACCATCGCTGCCACGGACGCACCCTGCAGCGCCCTCTCCGTCATCTACACCGACGACGGCAAGTTCGAGGAGTACGAGTTCTTCAAGGCCAACCCCAACGTCGTCATCATGGACACGGACATCATCTCGAAGTCTCCCGTGCGCCTGACGGTCTCCGGCATCGGAGACGCCCTGGCCACCTACTTTGAGGCCCGCGCCTGCATGAGGTCCGGCGCCGTCACCTGCGCCGGCGGCAAGACGGGCGGTGCGGCCATGGCCGTCGCGAAGCTGTGCTTCGACACGCTGATGGCGGAGGGCGTTAAGGCCAAGCTGGCCCTGGAGGCCCACGCCTGCACGGAAGCCGTGGAGAAGATCATTGAGGCCAACACTCTGCTGTCCGGCATCGGGTTTGAGAGCGGCGGCCTCGCCGGCGCCCACGCCATCCACAACGGCTTCACCATCCTGCCGGAGTGCCACCACATGTACCACGGCGAAAAGGTCGCCTTCGGCACGCTGACGCAGCTGGTGCTGGAGGACATCCCACAGGAAGAGCTTCAGGCCGTCCTGCGTTTCTGCGTGGCCGTCGGCCTGCCCGTGACGATGAAGCAGCTGGGCATCGAGGACCCGACGCCGGAGAAGATCATGAGCGTCGCCAAGGCCGCCTGCGCTCCCAACGACACGCTGCACAACATGCCCTTCGAGGTCACGCCGGAGAAGGTGTCGGCCGCCATCTTCGCCGCGGACGCCATCGGCCGGCAGGCGCTCAAGGACTACAAGCCGGTGGGCGGTGAAACCCGGTAACGGGCCACCGTCGGAACGCAAAAAAAGAGCGGGCGGGGGATCGGCTCCCCTGCCCGCTCTTTCGTCCCCTCCGCCTCTATCGGATCCGGCCCATGGCCCACACCACGAGGCTGATGAGGACGATGACGACGAAGATGCCCTCCATCCCCTGCCCCATGATCTTCAGGGAGACGATGAAGTTCTGCACGACCTCTGGACTCATGACGCTTCGCCTCCTTACAGGTACTGGGTGACCAGGCTGATGACCAGGCCACCCGCCACCACCGAGGCGATCTGACCGGACACGTTGGCGCCCACCGCGTGCATCAGCAGGATGTTGCCCTTCTCCTCCTCCGCGGCCATCCTCTGCACCACGCGGGAGGACATGGGAAAGGCGGAGATTCCGGCCGCGCCGATCATGGGATTGACCTTCTCCTTGAGGAAGAGGTTCAGCACCTTGGCGAAGACCACGCCGCCGATCGTGTCGAACACGAAGGCCGCAAGCCCGATGAGCAGGATGAGGAGCGTGTCCGTCCGCACGAAGGCCTCCGCCTTCATGCTGAAGGAGATCGTGATGCCCAGGAGCAGCGTGATGAGGTTGGAGAACTCGTCCTGCGCCGTGCGGGACAGCGTGTTCAGCACGCCGCACTCGCGCACCAGGTTGCCGAACATCAAAAAGCCAACCAGCGCCACCGACGCAGGGGCAATGAGCCCGACGATGAACGTCACGAAGATGGGGAACAGGATGCGCGTGCGCCGGGTCACGCTGCCCGGCGTGTAGGCCATGCGGATGCGCCGCTCCTTCTTCGTGGTGACCAGCCGGATGGCCAGCGGCTGGATGATGGGCACCAGCGCCATGTAGGAGTAGGCGGCCACCGCGATGGCACCTATGTAGTTGGAGCGCATGATCTGCGCCACGAGGATGGAGGTCGGGCCGTCCGCCGCGCCGATGATCCCGATGGAGGCGGCGTCCTTCAGGTCGAAGCCCAGGAGCGTCGCGAGGCTGATGGCGACGAAGATGCCGAACTGTGCCGCGGCGCCGAACAGGAACAGCACGGGCTGCGCCAACAGAGGCCCGAAGTCGATCATGGCCCCGATGCCGATAAAGAGCAGGATCGGCAGCGCCTCGGAGGCGCTGATCGTCGTCTCGAACAGCCATTGGATGATCCCCGCCGTCTCCCCGATGCCCGCCATGGACTGATTCACCACGCCGGACAGCGGCAGGTTCACCAGGATGGCCCCAAAGCCCAGCGGAAGCAGCAGGGTCGGCTCATACTCCTTCTTGATGGCGAGCCAGATCAGCGCGCCGCCCACCGCGTACATCGCGGCCTGCTTCGCCGTGACGGCCATGAGCCCCTCCAACAACAGATTCATCGAAAAGCACCCCTCCTAAAGGTCCCGTCAGATTTTTGCGCTTTACAGCGCGTCTATGCACTTCCGCACCTCAGCCCCGTACAACAAAGGAGCCGGTCCTCGCCGGCTCCCCTCTATGATCTCAACGTTCATCGTATACAAAAATGGCTCCACGACCAGGACTCGAACCTGGAACCTAGTGGTTAACAGCCACCCGCTCTGCCGATTGAGCTATCGTGGAATTTCAGCAAGAAGAATTATACTCCTCCGCACGGGGCCTGTCAACAAGCGTCCGCTGCACCCAATTCACAGAAACGAGAAGCGCAGGCAAAGCTGGATTCCTGAGCACCTTCCTGCTCCAACGCCCCTGACCTCTGCTATGCTGATAGAAAGAAAGGCTTGAGTGTGCGGCAAATCACGAAACGAGGTGACGCCATGAGCGGAAAGGACAAAGACCCCTCAGAAAAGGCCGCCAGGGAACCGCGACGCGATGACCTGCGGCCAGACTGCTGAACCTACGCAAGCCGATCTATCGGGAGGCTTGAGGAGTTCAGCAGTCTGGCTGTGCCGAAATAAGACAATTGATCGTCTTATTTCGGCAGACCATGGGGAATGTTCGATAAGGTCTTATCGACGCGCCCGTGTCCACTCCCTGCTGCCCGACCTGGCCAGAGAACTCGACGAGAAACGAGACGTCATGTTCCTCGATAAGGAACTGCGCCGGCTGGGAGGGGTTGTTTCTCAGGCTCAACACCCCCCAGCCCCTTCGGGGCAGCCCCCCTTGCAGGGGGGCCTTTCTTTCCCTTTAGACACAAATTGGTATTACCCCGTTTCAGTTTTCCTGTTTTGATCGGTTTTGAGTGAGAGGGCTTGTTTGCTATAATGAAGCCAGGAGCCGAAGGGATGGGGGAGGGATGCGGATTGCTGGTCAACACGCCCTACGACGACGTGTTCCGAACGCTGTTGAACGATTGTTCGAGCCTGATCATACCATTAGTGAACGAAATCTTTCACGAGTCGTACTCCGGGGACGAGGCGGTGGAGTTCTACCCTAACGGGCACTTTATCAACGGTCAGGACGGCGCGGAGCGAGAGCGCGTCACGGACTCGTGCTTCGGGATACGGGGCAGGTCGCTGAAGAAGTACCACATCGAGTGCCAGAGCACGTCGGACGACACGATGCTGGTCCGGATGTTCGAGTACGACGCGCAGATTGCGCTGGACGCGGGCGAGGTGAGCGAGGGAGTGCTGACGGTGCGCTTTCCTGCGTCGGCGATCCTGTACCTTCGTTGCCGCGCGAGTACGCCGGATGTATTGACGGTCCGCATCGAGCTGCCAGGCGGTGGTTCTGCGGCCTACGATATCCCTGCGATGAAGGCCCAGCGGTACACGCCGGAGGACATCTTCTCCAGGGGGCTGTTGTTTCTCATTCCCTTCCGCATTTTTGCGCACGAGAGACGGTTTGCGAAGTACGAGAGGGACGAGGGGCTGCTGCGGGAGCTTCTGTCCGAGTACGAGGGGATACGGGGTCGGCTCGAGGGGCTGGCGGAGAGCGGGAAGTTGACGGAGTACGTGAAGCGGACACTCGAGGAGATGTCCGGTAAGGTGTTGGAGCACATTGCCTGTGGGCACGAAAAGGTGAGGGAAGGAGTGAAGTCCATCATGGGAGGCCAGGTGTTGGAGTACGAGGCGAAGACGATCCTGAGGGAGGGCATCGCTCTGGGGGAAGCAAGGGGCGAGGCCAGAGGGCTGGCTAAGGGCCTGAACGAGGGTATCACCACCACGGCGCGGCGGATGCTGGGCATGAGATTTACCTCCGAGCAGATATCCCAGGCGACGGGTCTGTCCCCTGACGAGGTTGCGGCGCTGAGGCGGGGGATGGACTGATCGTCGGCCCCCGGTTGTTTTGGCCCCCACTGAAAGGGGGCTGCCCCGCAGGGGCGAGCGCGTCGTTGTGGCGTTCCTCCAATGGCTGTGTTATAATTTCAAAGCTATTGTGGTTAAACCACCGTGGATAACGGTTTGTCTATTGGAGGAGGCGTTTTTTCGTGAAAAAGGGAACCTTTCAGCCGCATGTGAAACCGCGCAAGAGGAAGATCGGCTTTCTTGCCCGTTCGGCCTCGCCGTCGGGGCGCAAGATCCTGCGCAACAGAAGGCGCAAGGGCCGCAAGTGCCTGACCATGGCGTAACTCTCAAAAAGGGGTGGGAGTTTGACCTCGTTTTCCGCACCGGTCTTCGCGTTCAGGGAGAGCTGGTGCGGTTGTTGTTTCTGAGGACGCCAGGCGGGGGGCTGCGCGTCGGCTACGCCGTCGGCAAGCGTCAGGGAAGGGCCCACGTTCGGGTCCGCGGGCGCCGCATCCTGCGGGAGGCCTTTCGCCGGTTGAGCCCGTGGGTCGTGCCGGACGTGGCGCTCGTCCTCTCCCTGAGGGAGAGGGGGCTGGCCTCCGACGCCCGACGGGTGTTCAAGGACATGGCCGCCCTCTTCAGGAGGCGCGGCCTTTTGACGGATGCGTGGGAGGCGCCGGATGACGCGGACTGGAACGCCCCGATCGAAAGAGGCGCCTGAGGGGCGGCGTCCCACGCCGGCGGCGGCGCTCGCCATGCTGCTGGTGCGGGGCTACCAGGTCCTCATCTCCCCCCTGCTGGGCAGGAACTGCCGCTTCTGCCCCACCTGCTCGCAGTACGCGCTCATCGCGCTGAGGGACTGGGGGCTCTTTCGGGGCGGGTGGCTGACGCTGAGGCGCCTCCTGAGGTGCGGCCCCTGGAGCGAGGGCGGCTACGACCCGCCCCCAAGGCGGCCCCGTGGCGAGGGCGCGGACGACAATTTTTGTGACTAGGGATGGTGGACTTATTGGGTTATCTGTGGGATCAAACTCAGGCCTTTATGACGTGGCTTATGATGTGGCTGCTGGAAACCCTGTACGGGGTGACGAATTCCTGGGGGCTGGCGATCATCCTCCTGACGGTCATCGTGCGCATCGCCATGCACCCGCTGACGCAGAAGCAGATGGTCAGCATGCAGCGGATGCAGAAGCTCCAGCCCAGGATCAAGGTGCTTCAGAATAAATACGGCGATGACAAGGAGACGTTGAACCGGGAGATGATGGCCCTCTACAAGGAAGAAAAGATCAGCCCTGCCGCGGGGTGTCTGCCCCTCCTGATTCAGCTCCCCATCTTCATCCTGCTCTACCGCGTGCTCTACAACAACGATTTTGCGGGGGCCACGTTCCTGACGGTCCACCTCGACGGATCGGTCCTCACAACGATGGCCGACGCGCTGAACCTGGTGGACAAGGCGGGCGTCCCGATCCCTCGCGATCAGCTGGGGGTTGTCATGGTCTTTTTCTCCTCCTTCACCAACCTTCCCCTCCTCTTCTCGAACGTCGGCATGTGGCTGCCCAACATGATCCTGCTGATCCTGATCGCCTTTCTGACGTGGTATCAACAGCACCTGAGCTCAGCGGGGAATCCGCAGATGGCCATGATGAGCTGGTTCATGCCGCTGCTCCTGACGTTCATCTGCATCGGCCTGCAGGGCGGCGTCCTGCTCTATTGGGGCGTGTCCTCCCTGATGGGCGTGGTGCACCAGCTGCGCGTCATGCGCAAGACGGACGAGGAGATGCGGCAGAAGCCCGTCCTGCTTCAGGAGAAGCCGGCGAAGGAGAAGCCCCTGTCCTGAGCGCATTTTTGGCGAACCTTCGCCCGCTGTCGGGCGGGTGCTTTTGCCTTTTGCCACGAAGGTCCCATGGACGTGCGGGACGCGAGAGAGAGGGGTGTGTCTCATGGCATTTGAGTTGAGAGGGGACGGGAAGGAGCGCCCGGAGCCTGAGGAGAGGAAGCTTCGGTTTGACGTGAACGCCGTCGAGGAGGCGCTGGACGCCGCGTCGCGGGAGTGGGGCCTGCCCCGCGAGCTGCTGCGGGCCGAGGTGGTGGGTTCCGAGCGCGGCTTTCTGGGCCTCTTTGGGAGCAGGCTGAAGGTCGAGGTGACCCCGACGGGGGACCTGCTGGGGCTGAAGGGAGCCGCCTTCCTGAACGAGGTCATGGAGCGGATGGACCTCGACGCCCAGGCCTCCCTGACGGAGGACGGCACGATCGACATCGAGGGGCCGGACGCGATGGACTGCGTCGTGGGTCGGTACGGCGATGCACTGAAGGCCATGGAGTACCTCCTGAACCTCGCCCTGCGCGACCCCGCCTCGGAGCCGCGCGTCCGGGTGGACAGCTGCGGATACCGCGAGAGGCGCACCCGCAGCCTGGAGCGTCTGGCGGAGGCCACGGCCCGGCAGGTGGCGGAGTACGGCCGCCCCGTCCGGCTGGACCCCATGTTGAGCTGGGAGCGCTGGGTCATCCACACGACGCTGCAAGACAACCAGGACGTGCGCACGGAGTCCGTCGGCGAGCCGCCGATGCGGAAGGTCGTCGTGCTGCCCCGCTTCGACGCCTCGGAGAGCATGGGCCGCCGGTACGCCAGCCGTCCCCGCCCGCCGCGCCGCAGGCCGTATTGACATGCATCCGGTCCTCTTTCGGCTGGGGAGCCTTCAGGTCGACACCTACAGCGTGCTCTGGTTCCTGGCCCTGTCCCTCGCGATCCTATGGAGCGTCCGGCGCTTCCCCCTCTACGGCGTGGACGACGGGGTCGGGCGGCACGTCATCGGGTGGTCGTTCCTGTGGATGCTCTTCGGGGCCCGCGCCATGGAGTACCTGCGGAACGCCCCGGATTACATCGCCGACCCCTCCCTCTTTTTGGATTTGAAGCACGGCGAGCTCTCGGAGGTCGGCGCGTTCCTCGGCGCGTTCCTCGCCGCCATGGCGCTCTGCCGGCGCAACCCGAAGGCCCCCTTTCAGTCGCTGTGCGGCGTGGTCGCCCTGCCCGCGGCGCTGACCATGCTGGTGGGGCGGTGGGGGTGCTTCTTCAACGGCTGCTGCGTCGGCATCGCGTCGAAGTGTGCCCTGGCTCTGCACTTCCCCAGGGACCCGATCGGCGTAGCGCGGCACCCCACGCAGCTCTATTACTCGGCCGCCGCCGCCGCGATGCTCCTGGTGCTCTACCTCGTCGAACGCGCCCTCATCCGGCGCGCCCTCCGGCAGGGAGAGGACCTCCAGGAGAGCGCGGGGGCCCGGGGCGGTGCCGTCACCTCCATCGGCCTGATGCTCTACGCCGCGATGCGGCTCTCCGTGGACGTCGTGCGGGCCGACGCGCCGGTCGACGGCCTGTCCCCCTCGCACTGGATCCTCCTGGGGGCGCTGCCCCTGGAGCTTCTTTGGCTGTGGCGGTCGCTCCGGACGTTGAAGCGGGAGGACCGCCGGGCGTGAGGGGGTGGCGGATTGGTGCGGACGAAGCTCCGTAAAATCGCTGTATCAGGCGCTTTTAACGCCTTTTTCGGATGGCCCCGTCCGTAGAAAACTCCATGAAGGATTGGTCCCACGGGACTACAATGGCCTCATCATCGATCGAGGCGTTGCGGTCCCTTTTACTTCCCCTCGCCTCGCAATTTCTGGAGGTGCTCTTTTGATCATGAAGAATGGTTTCAGGTTTAAGAAGTCCATGGCGCTCCTGCTGGCCTGCGCGCTGGCCCTTGGGGCGGCGGGTGCCGTCCCGGCTCTGGCCATGTCCTCCCAGGCCGCGAATCCCATCGTCACCATCGTCAAGGACACGTCCCCCGCCGTGGTGAACATCGACGTCGAGGCCGTGAGCCAGCGCAGGGTGTCCCCCTTCCCCTTCGGGGACGACCCTATCTTCCGCCAGTTCTTCGGCGATGCCTTTAAGGAGTACACTCGCTCCGTGCCCATGAAGGGGCGCGGGTCCGGCTTCATCGTCACGAAGGACGGCCAGATCCTGACGAACAACCACGTCGTGGAGGGCGCGGACAAGATCACCGTGACGCTGGCCGACGGCAAGACCTACAAGGCCAGGGTGCTGGGCAAGGACCCCACCTTTGACTTGGCGGTCATCAAGATCGAGCCGAAGGGCGACCTGCCCGTTCTCGACCTTGGAGACTCCGACGCCGTGGAGGTCGGGGAGTGGGTCGTGGCCATCGGCAACCCCTACGGCTTCGAGCACTCCGTCACGGCAGGGGTCATCTCCGCCAAGAACAGGAGCATCCACGCCGAGGACGTCAACTTCGACGGACTGCTCCAGACGGACGCGGCCATCAACCCCGGCAACAGCGGTGGCCCCCTGCTGAACATGGACGGGCGCGTGGTGGGCATCAACGCGGCCATCGTGCCCTACGCTCAGGGCATGGGCTTCGCCATCCCCGTCAACATGGCGAAGGCCGTCATGGACGACCTGGTGTCCTACGGCAAGGTGAAACGCGGCTGGCTGGGCGTGGCGGTGCAGAAGCTGACGCCTGAGATCGCCAGGGCCTACGGCGTCGATGCGGAGAACGGCGCGATCATCAGCGACGTGTTCCCGGACTCCGCCGCGGCGAAGGCCGGCGTGAAGCGCGGCGACGTGGTGGTGAAGCTGAACGGCAGGGACGTGGAGGACGCCAACGCCTTCGTGCAGAGCGTTCGGGCCCTGGCCCCCGGCGCGACGGCGGAGCTGAGGATCGTCCGCGGCGGCAGAACCCTCACCCTGAAGGTGACGCTGGACCAGCGCCCCGACTCGGCGGACGGCCGCTCCGGCGGCCACGGAAACTCCCAGCGGTCGAGTGACGTTCTGAAGGAAGTGGGCCTCGAGGTGGCGCCCCTGACGAACGCGCTCCGCAGGGAGTACCGACTCGACAAGGACGCGGAGGGGCTGCTGATCGTGAGCGTGGCCCAGAACTCCGTGGCGCAGAACGCTGGTATCCGCGAGGGCGACCTGCTGATCCAGGTGAACGGGCGCAACGTCGCGGACCTCAGCGACCTGAGGGGCGCGGTGACCGGCGACGGCAAGTCCGTCGTCCTGATGGTGGGGCGGGACGGACAGACGTTCATCGTCTCCCTGAGCAGCGAGGATTGATGGCGCGTCGTTGGGGCTTCGGCTCCTGAGGCGGCGATCGAGGCGGACCGATATGGCCCGCCTCGCCGTCCTTTTTTCCCGCCCTGCCTGCGAGAATGACCTGGAAGTGGAACGATGGGGAGAAGCGGCGGGTTCAACATAAACACTGGCAAAAGCACTGGTAAATTATGAATGGAGGCGCTTGCGTATGCTGCAGTTTGCGATGTACTTTTTCGGGGCGGCGAAGGTCGCTGCGTTCTGCCTGTTCTCCCTAGCGTGCCTGACGGCGGCGGAGAACGCGGCCGCGGCGGGGACCGGCGAGGCCGAAAAAACGCCCCCCACCCTCCCGGCCGTCCGCGCCGTTGACGGGTTTGCCCTCCGCGCGGCGGCGGAGTTTCGGAAGTCGAACGGGGACTTCTTCTTCTCCCCCTACAGCATCCTGTCCGTGCTGGGCATGGCCTACGAGGGCTCCGCGGGCGTAACCCGCGAGGCGATGGCGAAGGCCCTCTCTCTGGACGACGGCTTTCATGCGTCCCTTGGGGCGCTGTCCACCGGGCTGCGGGAGCGGATGGACGGCCAGGACGATCAGCCGGTCCTGAACGACGCCAACCGCGTGTGGCTGATGAAGGGACTGGCGCCTCGAAGCGGGTTCGGTGACGTGCTGAGCCGGGACTACGGCGGAGCGGCGGAGGAACTGGACTTTAAGGACGCGCCGGAGGAGGCCCGGCAGAGGATCAACGGCTGGGTGTCCGACAGGACGAAGGGCCGCATCACGGACCTGATCCTCGACGTGCCGAAGGAGACGCGCATGATCCTGACGAACGCCGTGTACTTCAAGGGACGGTGGCTTCAGCCCTTCAGTGCGGAGCTCACGGTTCCGGAGCCCTTCCACGTCACGGAGGCGGAGTCGAAGGACGTCCCCATGATGAAGGAGGACAGGGAGTCCCTCTATGCGGATGTGGAGGGTGTGAAGCTCCTGAAACTGTCCTATGGCGGGTCCGCCAGCATGTTGCTGGCCCTGCCGAAGCAGGGCGCGATGGACGAGCTGCTGAAGGACCTCGCCCATCGCGACGGGCTTGACCTCATCCGACGCTGGCAGGCTTCCATGACCAGGCACCAGGTGGACGTGTGGCTGCCCAAGTTCAAGATGGAGGAACGGTACGAGCTGAAGGAGCTCCTGACGACGTTGGGGATGGGACAGGCCTTCTCGGACGCCGCGGACTTCTCCGCCATGACGGAGGATAAAGAGCCGATCTGCATCGACAGCGTCGTGCACAAGACATTCCTAGAGGTGGATGAGGAGGGGGCCGAGGCCGCGGCGGCCACGGGCATGACGATGGTCTACGCCACGGCCCTGCCCCCGCAGGACCCGCCGCGCGCGGAGTTCCACGCCGACCGGCCCTTCCTGTTCTTCATCCTGGACGACACGACGGGAGCGATCCTCTTCATGGGGACCCAGAGCTTTAAGTGATACCAATTTGCGTCTAAAGGGAAAGAAAGGCCCCCCTGCAAGGGAGGCTGCCCTGAAGGGGCTGGGAGGTGTTGAGTAGGCTAAGAGCAAACCCCTCCGCCGCCCTTGGCGGCACCTCCCCTTTCAGGGGAGGCAATCTTTGGTATGAAATCGCAGTAAGAGCCCCCTCGAGGGGGCTCTTGCGCGTTCAGGGGCGGAATATCCCGTTGGGCAGCGGAGGCAGGGCGAACGCAGGGCCTGGGGCGAAGCGCCCCGTCTCCCTCAGCCCCTGCTGCAGGGCCGCCTCGAGGCCCTCCTCTCCGCCGGAGACGTCGCCCGCCGCGTAGGCGGCGAGGAGGGCGTTCGTCGCGAGCGCGCCCCCCGTATCGAGGGTCACGGTCTCGGCGCGGATGAGGTCCGCCTTGATCTGGTTCCACAGGGCCGAGCGGCTGCCGCCCTCCGTGACGATGATACGCTCCACCGGCGTGCCCGCAGCGCGGCAGCGGTCCGCGATCTCGCCGTACTCTCCCGCGATGGCCTCCAGCACCGCGCGCCACAGCACGAATTGATCCGTGTCCATCGTCATGTTGAGGAAGCACCCGTGGACCTCCTCGCAGCCCTTCGGCCCCCCCGTCAGCCACGGCAGGAAGCGCACGCCGTTGGCCCCTGCGGGCACCGTTGCCGCCCCCTGGCTCAGACGGTCGTAGCAGCCGTCGTCGCCGGGTTGCCCGCAGACGTTGTCCCGAAACCAGCGCAGCGCCAGCCCCCCCGTCCGCACGAATCCCCAATAGAAGTACGTGTCCGGCAGGGTAGCGCTGTTGAAGATGAGGTTGTTGCCGCTTCGGCTGAGGTCCGGCACGATGCCGGCCGTGGAGATGCAGAACATGGAGCAGGTGCCCGCCACGTCCACGGCGTGCCCCGGCGCGAACACGCCGCAGCCCAGGAGCGACTGCATGGTGTCGCCCGCTCCGGCGCACACGGGGAGCCCCGGAGGGAACCCCGTCTGCGCTGCGGCCTCCTCCGAGAGCCCCCCCACGACGTCCCATGGGCGCACGATGTGGGGCAGAAGGGAGGGAGAGATGCCCAGAATCTCAAGCTGCTCCGGCGACCAGCGCTTTTCCATGACGTCGTAGCCGAGGCCCCAGCCTGAGAGGGTGCCCCAGTCGATGAAGGCGTCCGAGGCGCCGAGGCCCGCCAGGTTCAGCAGGATGTAGGGAGCGTTGTGCATGAGCTTCCGCACGCGGCCGCGGGACGGGGCGTTCTTCAGCAGCCATCGTGCGTGCAGGGCGGGGAAGAGGCACAGAGGGTCCGGGTTGCCCGTCTCGCGGGCCCAGAGGTCCGTCCCCAACGCCGCCAGGGCCGCCGCGTCCTCCCGCGTGCGGGAGTCCAGGTAGTTGATGTAGGGCGTGACGGCGCGGCCCGCCTCGTCCACACCGGCCACGCCGCAGATGATGCCGTCGCCCATCACGGCCCTCACGGACGCAGGGTCGAGCCCCTTTCGGCCCATCTGCTCCGCGCAGTCCTTCATGCCGGTGAGGGTTAGCTGAAAGTACTCCTCGACGTCCATCTCCACCCAGCCGGGATGCGGGTAGAGGAGCGTCGTGGGGTTGACGGCCTTCGCGACGCACTCGCCCTCCGCGCTGTACACCGCCACCTTGACGCTCTGCGTCCCCGCGTCGAAACAAAGATAATGATTCATCCGGACGTCCCTTCGTCGTCTTTTGAAACCCTGCTGCGCTCCGGCCCGAAGGCCGCGCTGCCGGTGCGTCAAACAAAGGGGGCCGGCCCGATTGCACGGCCCTCCCGCCGCCCCTCCGGGCGGGCTATTCCTTCTGCGCGGAGCGCATGAAGATGAACTCGTAGCCGTACTGGCCCGTGGTGCTGTCCTGAGTGCGGCGGGAGCCGACGACCTTCCAGCCCGCCCTGCCGCGCTCGTCCATGCCCGCCGTGATGCGGTCGTCCAGCAGAAAGTCGATGGCGTACTCGTACCGCTCGTCCTGCTGGGGCGTCCCTGCGGACGTTGCGGCCTTCGCCTCCAGGGTTCGGTCCGCGCGGAGGACCGCCGTCAGGCCCCGCAGCTGCAGCCAGCACAGGACCACTGCGGCAAGCAGCAGGAGCGTCAAGAGCGGCAGCAGGACCCCACCGCGCGGCCTTGCAGCCCCCTCCTGAGCGACGGGCGCCTCCTTGCGCGCCAAAAGCTTATCCTTCAGACCCATTGCTTTATCCTCCTCCGTTGCCTCAGCGGACCCCGCGTCCTGCGGGAACTCGTGGATTTCCTCAGCCTCCGGCCCTGTTTCGTTTGTGGAGTGTTCCTCCGGAGCGGGAACGTCGGCCTCGCCGTTCTCTTCTTCCTCCGCCTGGGGTGCCTCCGGCTCAGGCTCTGACTCCGGCTCTGCCTCAGGGGCGGGTTCCTCCGGAGCGGGAACGTCGGCCTCGCCGTTCTCTTCTTCCTCTGCCTGAGGTGCCTCCGACGCAGGCTCTGCCTCAGGGGCCGGTTCCTCCGGAGCGGGGACATCGGTCTCGTCGTGGCCTTCTTCCTCGGCCTGAAGCGTCCCGACCTCGGATTCCAGCGTCGCCACCGGCTCCGGGACGACGGCGGTCGGTTCGTCGAACGGCTCAGGCTCCTCGACCGTCGGCGTCGGGGCCGCCGGCTCCGCGACGAGCAGGGAGCTGACGTCCATCTCCGTTGCGCCCGTCGCGGGCTCCTCCGCTGGTTCGGCCGGAGGAGCGGCCTCCGCCACCAGCAGAGGCTCCTGTGGGGCCTCGTCCTCAGGGAGCTCCGCCTCCGGCTCGTCAACCCCCGCCGGCGGGTGAGGCTCCGTCATGGCGGCAGCGATGTCCTCCATCAGCTTTTCCTCGGCCGTCCAAGGCACTTCCGCCTCCGGGGCTGGCGCTTCCAGTTCCACCTCGGCGGGTAGCTCCGGTGCGGGTTCTTCCGGCGCCTCGTCCTCTGGGGCGACGTTCAACACGACGTCGGCGACAGGCGCAGGGGCTTCAGCTTCCACATCCAATGCCTCAGCGACAGGTTCAGGTTCTGTTGTCGGTGCCTCCAGCACCACCTCGGAGGGCAGTTCCGGTGCGGGTTCTTCCGGCGTCTCATCCGCCGGCGCGACGTTCAGCGCGACGTCGGCGAAGGGTGCAGGGGCCTCTGCTTTCACGTCCAATGCCTCGGCGGCAGGCTCAGGCTCTGACGCCTCCAGCACCACCTCGGAGGGCAGTTCCGGTGCGGGTTCTTCCGGCGCCTCGTCCTCTGGGGCGACGTCCAGCACGACGTCAGCGAGGGGTGCAGGGGCCTCCACGTCCGACGCCTCGGCAGGCTCCGCCTCTGCGGCCGGCGCCTCCAGTTCCACGTCGGCGGGGAGTTCCGGGGCGGGCTCTTCCGGCGCCTCGGCCTCCGGGGCGACGTTCAGCACGACGTCGGCGAAGATGTCGGCGAATGGGGCGGGAGCCTCCACGTCCAACGCCTCGGCAGGTTCTGCCTCTGCGGCTGGCGCTTCCAGTTCCGCCTCGGCGGGGAGTTCCGGGGCGGGCCCTTCCGGCGCCTGGTCCTCCGGGACGACGTTCAGCACGACGTCAGCGAGCGGGGCAGGAGCCTCCACGTCGAACGCCTCGGCAGGTTCTGCCTCTGCGGCTGGCGCTTCCAGTTCCGCCTCGGCGGGGAGTTCCGGGGCGGGCCCTTCCGGCGCCTGGTCCTCCGGGGCGACGCCCAGCACGACGTCGGCACGAGGGGCGGGGGCCTCTACGTCCGACGCCTCGGCGGGCTCCGTCTCCTCGGCTGGCGCTTCCAGTTCCACCTCGGCGGGTAGCTCCGGGGCGGGGCCTTCCGGCGCCTCGTCCTCCGGGGCGACGTTCAGCACGACGTCGGCACGGGGCGCAGGGGCCTCTGCGTCCGACGCCTCGACGGGCTCCGCCTCCGCGGCTGGCGCTTCCAGTTCCACCTCGGCGGGGAGTTCCAGGACGGGCTCTGCCGGCGCCTCGTCCTCCGGGGTGACGTCCAGCACGACGTCGGCACGGGGGGCGAGGGCCTCCACGTCCAACGTCTCAGCGCCGGGTTCCGGTTCTGCCGTTTCCGCGGCTGGGGTTTCCAGTTCCACGTCAGAAACGAGTTCCGGGACGGGCTCTGCCGGCGCCTCGACCTCCGGGGCGACGTTCAGCACGACGTCAGCACGAGGGGCGGGAGCCTCCACGTCCGACGCCTCGGCGGGCTCCGCCTCTGCGGCCGGCGCCTCCAGTTCCGCCTCGGCGGGGAGTTCTGGGGCGGACTCTTCCGACGCCTCGACCTCCGGGACGACGCCCAGCACGACGTCGGCACGGGGCGCAGGGGCCTCCACGTCCAACGTCTCGGCGGGCTCCGCCTCCGGGGCTGGCGCTTCCAGTTCCACGTTGGCGGGTAGCTCCGGGACGGGCTCTGCCGACGCCTCGGCCTCCGGGGCGATGTTCAGCACGACGTCGGCGAAGGGGGCGGGGACCTCCACGTCCGACGCCTCGGCGGGCTCCGTCTCCTCGGCTGGCGCCTCCAGTTCCACCTCGGCGGGGAGTTCCAGGACGGGCTCTGCCGGCGCCTCGTCCTCCGGGGTGACGTCCAGCACGACGTCAGCGAGCGGGGCAGGAGCCTCCACGTCCAACGCCTCGGCAGGTTCTGCCTCTGCGGCTGGCGCTTCCAGTTCCGCCTCGGCGGGGAGTTCCGGGGCGGGCCCTTCCGGCGCCTGGTCCTCCGGGGCGACGGCCTCTACGTCCGACGCCTCGGCGGCAGGCTCCGGTTCTGTCGTTCCCAACTCTACCTCGGAGGGCAGTTCCGGTTCGGGTTCTTCCAGCGTCTCGTCCTCCGGCGCGACGTTCAGCACGATGTCGGCGAAGGGTGCAGGGGCCTCTGCTTTCACGTCCAATGCCTCGGCGGCAGGCTCAGGCTCTGACGCCTCCAGCACCACCTCGGAGGGCAGTTCCGGTGCGGGCTCTTCCGGCGCCTCGTCCTCCGGGGCGACGTCCAGCACGGCGTCGACGAGGGGCGCGGGGGCCTCCACGTCCAAGGCCTCGGCGGGCTCCGCCTCTGCGGCCGGCGCCTCCAGTTCCACGTCGGCGGGGAGTTCCGGGGCGGGTTCTGCCGGCGCCTCGTCCTCCGGGGCGACGTCCAGCACGGCGTCGACGAGGGGCGCGGGGGCCTCCACGTCCAAGGCCTCGGCGGGCTCCGCCTCTGCGGCCGGCGCCTCCAGTTCCACGTCGGCGGGGAGTTCCGGGGCGGGCCCTTCCGGCGCCTGGTCCTCCAGGGCGACGGCCTCCACGTCCGACGCCTCGGTGGGCTCCGCCTCGGCGGGGAGCTCCGGGGCGGGGCCTTCCGGCGTCTCGTCCTCCGGGGCGACGTTCAGCACGACGTCGGCGAGCGGGGCGGGGACCTCCACGTTCGACGCCTCGGCGGGCTTCGCCTCTGCGGCCGGCGCCTCCAGTTCCACGTCGGCGGGGAGTTCCGGGGTGGGCTCTTCCGGCGCCTCGACCTCCGGGACGACGTTCAGCACGACGTCAGCACGGGGGGCGAGGGCCTCCACGTCCAACGCCTCGGCAGGTTCCGCCTCGGCGGGGAGCTCCGGGGCGGGCTCTTCCGGCGCCTCGTCCTCCGGGGTGACGTCCAGCACGACGTCGGCGAGGGGTGCGGGAGGCTCTGGCTCCACGTTTAACGCCTCGGCGACAGGCTCAGGTTCTGTCGTTTCTGCGGCTGGGGTTTCCAACTCCACCTCGGCAGGGAGTTCCGGGACGGGTTCTGCCGTAACAGCAGGTTCCGTGGCAGCGGTTGCCTCAGGAGCCTCCGGCAGGGGGTTCTTCCTTGGGCGTCCGCGCTTGCGGCGCGGGGACTCTACCGTGGCCGTTTCCGGGCCTGGCTCTGCCGTCGTCTCCGGCTCTGTGGCAGCGGTTGCCTCAGGCGCAGGAACTTCCGGCATGGGGTGTTTCCTTGGACGTCCGCGCTTGCGGCGCGGGGGCTCTGCATCCACGACCAACGCTTCGGCGGCAGGCTCAGGTTCTGCGGCTGGTGCTTCTAGTTCAACCTCAGCGGGAAGTTCCGGAACGAGCTCTGCCGGCGTTGGAGTCTCCGGCATGGGGTGTTTCCTTGGGCGTCCGCGCTTTTTGCGCGGAGGCTCCGGCACGGCCGCCTCTGGGCCCGGCTCCGCCGTGGTCGTGGGCTCTGGAGCGTCGGGCTCTGCGGCAATGGCCGCCTCCGTCGCGGGGGCCTCCGGCAGGGGGTTCTTCCTTGGGCGTCCGCGCTTTTTGCGCGGAGGCTCCGGCACGACCGCCTCCGGGCCCGGCTCTGCCGTGGTCGTGGGCTCTGGAGCGTCGGGCTCTGTGGCAACGGCCGCTTCAATCGCGGGGGTTTCCGTCAGGGGGTTCTTTCTTGGGCGTCCGCGCTTTTTGCGCGGAGGCTCCGCTGCAGCCGCCTCCGGTTCCACCGTGGTCGTGGGTTCTGGAGCGACGGGTTCTGCGACGACGACCGCCTCGGTTGCGAGGGTCTCCGGCAGGGGGTTCTTTCTTGGGCGTCCGCGCTTTTTACGCGGAGGCTCCGGCACGACCGCCTCCGGGCCCGGCTCCACCGTGGTCGTGGGCTCTGGAGCGTCGGGCTCTGCGGCAACGGCCGCCTCCGTCGCGGGGGCCTCCGGCAGGGGGTTCTTCCTTGGGCGTCCGCGCTTTTTACGCGGAGGCTCCAGCACGACCGCCTCCGGGCCCGGTTCCACCGTGGTTGTGGGCTCTGGAGCGTCGGGCTCTGCGGCAACGGCCGCTTCAATCGCGGGGGTTTCCGTCAGGGGGTTCTTTCTTGGGCGTCCGCGCTTTTTGCGCGGACGCCCCGGCACGGCCGCCTCCGGGCCCGGTTCCACCGTGGTCGTGGGCTCTGGAGCGTCGGGCTCTGCGGCAAGGGCCGCCTCCGCTGCGGGGGTCTCCGGCAGGGGGTTCTTCCTTGGGCGTCCGCGCTTGCGGCGCAGGGGCATGGAGGACGCCGGCGCTGTCTCTTCGAGCGGTTGGTTCGTCTTCTTCCGGGCGTTTTTTTTGTTCATTGTACGATCCCTCCATCACCGTGCTGGCAAGCGAAAAGCCGTTCATGCCCGCGTGGCGTCCATCGGCTGTGAACGGAAGTGAATTTCGCATACTCTCCTTATCCTATTATAACGGTTTTGCGCGCTTTTTCGCCAATTCTCTTTATTGTAGGGCGTTTTATTGCCTGTCAGGGGGCTGAATCAAAGTGTGAAGGACGGCCGCGCCAAGTGGATCGCGCGGCCGTCCTTCGTGGAACAGGTTCGGACCAGAGTCCGTCAGTAGATGGCGCAGAGCGTGCCGTCGCCGCTGCCGAGGTAGAGGACGCCTCCGTCGAAGGCGGGCGTGCCGTTGATGCCCTCGCCAGTCGTGAGGGTGGCGCGTTCCGCGCCGGAGGATGCGTCCAGGACGTGGAGGACGCCGTCGCCGCCCCCGGCGAAGACCAGCCCCTCAGCGAGGACGGGGCGCGCCGCGACGTTGCCGCCGTTCGTCTCGAACTGCCACAGGATGGCTCCGTTCTCCTCGCTCAGCGCGACGATCTTGCCGTTGGCCGTCCCCACGAAGACGCGCCCTCCGCCGACGGTAGGGGGCGTGGTGACGGGCTCGCCGACGTTCGGCTTGCTGTCCTTCCAGAGGGGGATGACGCCCTTGACCCTCACGCGCTGCACGGTGCCGTCCCAGCTCGAGTAGAACACGGACCCACCGCTCATGACCGGGGTGTTGATGGCGCCGCCCGCGCCGCCGCCCCAGATGCGTTTGCCCGTCTTGGGGTCGATGGCGCTGAACCTGCCGTTCTGCTCGCCAAGGAGGACGAGGCCGGCCTCAAAGGCCGGAGCGTTGCGCAGCTCCTGGTCGGCCGTGTGGGTCCAGACGAGGCGGCCGTTGGATGCGCTGATGGCGTAGAGCTTGCCGTCCCCCTTCGCCAGGTACACCTTGCCGTCGCCGACGGCCGTGCCGTCCGCGAGGGTCTCCGCGGCGTATCCCTCCTCCGGCGGAAGGTACTGCCACACGACCGCGCCGGTCGAGAGGGCGAGGCACGTGACGGCCCCGTTGCCCTGTGCGAAGATCACCTTGTCCCCCATGACGGAGGGGGTCCCGACGACGGTGTTCGTCCCGGTGTAGACCCAGGCGGGCACGCCGGAGGCCTTTTGAACGGCGTAGAGCTTCCCCAGGCGGTCCCCCGCGATGACCAGGTTGCCCGCCACGGCCACGCCGCTCGAGATGCCGTCGTCCGCCCGGAAGGTCCAGCCCACCTCGCCGCGCCAGGCGGCGGCAGGCCCCGCCGGAAGTGCGGCGAGAAACGCCAGCGCCGCCGCGAAAAGAATGCGATTTACCCTCATTACAATTCCTCCTCTGCCCTTGGATCGCACGCCCGCTCCCTGCGGGCCCCACTGCACCCTGCGCGTCCGGGGCGTGCCAAAGCGAAAGTCCCCATAGCGATATAGCGATATAACGATGGCTTAAGATTAAACCGTAAGGGGCGAGCTTTCGATACAGCCTCCTTGCTGAAATTTTTGCGCTTAAAGGGCGCAAAAAGCGGGGCCCCGATGGGAGCCCCGCCGAAGTTCGCTTCCGCCGTTCGCCTCAGGCGATGGTGACGTCCTTGCAAAGGTAGACGTCCTGCACCGCGTGGATGATCTCGACGCCCTCCTTCATGGGACGCTGGAACGCCTTGCGGCCGAGGATCAGGCCCATGCCTCCGGCGCGCTTGTTGACGACCGCCGTGCGTACCGCCTGCGCCAGGTCGGACTCGCCGCCCGAAGCACCGCCCGAGTTGATCAGGCCCGCGCGGCCTGCGTAGCAATTCAGCACCTGGTAACGGGTGAGGTCGATGGGGTTGTCCGTCGTCAGCTTGTCGTAGACGAACTTCGAGGTCTTGCCGAAGTTCAGCGCGGTGTAGCCGCCGTTGTTTTCCGCCTGCTTCTGCTTGACGATGTCCGCCTCGATGGTCACGCCGAGGTGGTTGGCCTGGCCCGTCAGGTCCGCGGAGACGTGGTAGTCCGTCGTCTTGCCGTCGACCTTCACCTTGAAGGCGGAGTTTCGGAGGTAGCACCACAGCACCGTCGCCATGCCCAGCTGGTGGGCGTGGTGGAAGGCCTTCGCGATCTCCTGGATCTGGCGCGTGGACTCGTCGCTGCCGTAGTAGATCGTCGCGCCGACGGCGACCGCTCCCAGCTCACAGGCCTGCTCCACGGAGGCGAAGAGGATTTGGTCGGCCTTGTTGGGGTAGGAGAGCAGCTCGTTGTGGTTCAGCTTCAGGAGGAAGGGAATCCTGTGCGCGTAACGGCGGGACACGGCCCCCAACACGCCCAGGGTGCTGGCCACGGCGTTGCAGCCCGCCTCCATGGCGAGCTTGATGATGTTCTCCGGGTCGAAGTAGATCGGGTTCGGGGCGAAGGAGGCGCCGCCGGAGTGCTCCACGCCCTGGTCCACGGGAAGGATGGAGAGGTAGCCCGTCCCGGCCAGGCGGCCGTGGTTGAAGAGCGTCGTCAGCGAGTTCAGCACGCGGTTGGGCCGGTCCGAGGGCGCCACGACCTCATCCACGAAGTCCGGACCCGGAAGGTGCAGCATGTCCGCCGGGATCGCCTTGCACTTGTGCTCCAGAAGGTCCTTCGCCTCGTCGCCGAGAAGTTTTTCGATCTTTTCAATGTCCTTGCTCATAGCGCTTTTGCCTCCTTGAGTTGTCGAGAGTCCGTCAAACCGTATCGAGCGTCCGGGGACAGGCCTCCGGGCGAATAAAGGGGATGAACGTTCAACTTGCCGTTCGGTCTGCTTAAGAAGATATCACATTCCGCGCGTTACGTCACGTCCTTTTAGCGGAGATCGTCCGGGGTGGAGCGCCTTCACCGAAAGATCATGCGCCCCTCCAGGATGTTCAGCGCGCCCGCTGCGATGAGCGTGGACGACAGGATCGCCACGACGGAGAGCCAGCCGACGAGGGGTGAGAGGAACATCGCGCATGAGCAGGCGATGAGGGCCAGGCTGCTGAGGAGCATGATCCACCATCCGCGGAGGTGGAGGGAGCGCAGGCGGATGCAGGTGACAAGGCGCACGAGGCCGATCCAGCACAGCCACGCCGCTACGACCATGGGGATCATGAAGGCCGTCAGCCCGATGCGCGTCAGCATGAGGACGCCCACGATGAGGTCCATGATGCCGAGGAACAGGAACCAGCGGGGGTACAGCGCCTCGCCGCGCAGGGAGAAGCACGGCAGGAGGTAATTGAGCCCGGACAGGCAGAGGCCGATCCCCAGGTAGATCGCCAGGGAGAGCAGCGCCTCTAAGGGGTAGAACAGGCTCCAGAGGCCGAGGAGGATCAGGATAACGCCCGTCAAATAGAGGGTCCAACGCAACGTCTTCATCGAGTTCATACGGTCCACTTCCTTAATTCATTCCTTAAAAGGCAACGAAATTTAATGACGGTCCTGCGACGCCGTGGTGCGTCCCCGTTTCCGCCCCTGCCCTTCGGGGTCCGGCAGGGGCGGAAACGGGGGGGCTCATTTTTTCAGCGTCTTCGCCTTGAAGTCCTGGGCCGGCGTGTAGTCCGGGTTGATCGCGAGGGCCTTGTCGATCCACTCGAGGGCCTCGTCCGCCTTCTTCAGCTTGTGGGCGGACACCCCCGCCCAGTAGGCCGAGAGGTAGTTGACGGTGGGGTGAGCGTCCGCCGCCCGACAGAACTCCGCATAGGCGTCCTTGTATTTGCCGTTCTTGAACTTGTTGTAGGCGTTGCGCTGCATGATCCCCAGGAGGTTCTTGTCTCCGCCCGAAAGGGCGTAGGTTTCGATGACCTTGGAGTCCGTGGACTGGTTGGGGTCGAAGCCGGGGATCGCCCTGGGCTCTCCCTTCGCCGGCTCGTCGGCCGGCTTGGGCTGTTCCGGAGCGGTCGGGGCCGGCGTCTTCCCCTCCCCGGTCGGCGCCGGTTCGTCCGCGGGGACCGCGCCGTCCTGGGGGGCGTTCCCAAAGATCTGGTCGAAGGTCCCGCTGGAGGCGGAGGGGCGGGAGCTGGCGTACTTGAGGGATTTGATCATCCGGTTGCTGATCGGCTCGACCTTGTCCCCGCGGCGGACCAAGGCTGCCTTGCCACCCTTGACGAACGTGCAATTGCTGTACGCGGGGGCGACCTCCCGGACCTTCAGCACAGCGAGGGCCAGGCGCTCCTGGCCGATGGTCTCGCCGTTCATGTCAAGGATCGCCTTGCCGTCGGCATAGACCAGGTACAGGGACCCTTCCTTGGCGCCCATGGAGGAGCCGATGTCGATCGTGGCCTCCTTGTCGGCCACCGAAAGGACATGCGAGCTCTCTCCAGCCAGCGTCCCTCGGATCCGGGCTGCCAGGCGCGTCACCGAGTCCGAGATGGCGCGGCTCTCCAGCCCGTCGAAGGTGCCCTCCGCCAGGACCGCGCCGCCCACGTACAGGCCGGAGGTCTCGTTGGACGAGTAGCCCGTCTCGGAGAGCGCCAGCCTGACCTCGGCCGTCGAGGTGTCCACGATGCGGACGTCGATGGTGGCCTGCGCCTCCTCCGAGCCGGTCGCGATGCCGATGCTGCCGAAGAGCGGGATCGCCCCTCCCGACGCCTTCTTGTTCAGCTCCGTCACCGCACCCAGGAGGATGTACTGCACGCCGGCGACGCGGCCCAACTCGGCCGCCGTGCTGGCGTCCACCAGCCCCGACTGCCCCAGCCGGATCTCCTTGCCCACCTTGTCCAGCTGATCCCTCTCGATCACCGAGATCGACCTGGAACTGGCCAGGGCGCGGGTCATCAGGTCCATCACGGCGTTGGCCTGCTGCTGCGTCACGCCCGACGTCTTGCTCTCGAACTGGAGGACGCCGATTCGCACCTTCTCCTCCTGCGCCCGGCAGGGAACGGCAAACAGGGCCAGGGCAAACAACGCCGTCACAACGCTCTTACGCATTCTCATGATTTAAAGCACCTCCGCTTTTCGTCCAGACGCTCCATCCCCAAACCCGCGCCCGCGCGAAAACTCCGCCGGAACGCGGGCTCAAAGTCTGTCTATCGTCCCCGGTCGCCGTTCAGTCGAGCTTCAGGCTCCTCATGGCCTCCACGTGCTTCACCACGGCCTTGCGCGTGGCCGCGGCCAGGATGCCGTTGATCTTCCCCGCTCCGAACCCGCCGTATTTCGTGACGAGCCCCCCCAGCGTCTGGTTGGAGGCCCCGCGCTCCGCGGCGGCGTAGACCACCTCGCTCGTCTGGTTGTCGATGAGGCGGATGTCGAGCGTCACGTAGGCCGTGTTGGAGGCGCCCCCGACCCCGCCGACGCCGGGGATGGGGACGGCCCCGCCCGCGGCCTTGTAGTGGTACTCCGTGACGGCCCCCGTCATGGAGTAGCGGGCCCCCTTGATCTTCCCCAGCTCCGGGGCGGTGGATTCGTCCATCAGGCCCGACTGTCCCAGCCGGATTTCCTCCCCGACGTAGTTTAGCTTTTCTCGCTCCACCAGGGTGAAGAGGCCCGCCTCGAAGAGCTCGGTGGTCATCATCTCGGTGATGGCGGAGGCGGGGACGCTGCCCCCCGCCTTGTTCGTGAACTCCCGGACCGCCAGGGTCGGCCTGGCCTCCGCCCCGGCGGCCAGCGCTCCGACGAGGAGCCCCGTCAGGATGAGCGGGCGCAGGTTCCGATTTCGTCTCATGGTCAACCTCTCCCTTCCCTTCGAGCCGGAGCTATTCCGTCATGCGTTTGACGGCCAGGGCTGCAGCGGCCTCAAGCGACTTCTGCTGGGCCTCCGACGGGGTGTAGCCCACCTGCTTCCCCGCCACGGTATCGGCGTAGATCTGGCTTCCGTTGGAGGCCGTGACCATGACGGCGATGGAGGATGTGCCCGTGTAGAGCTGGAACTCGTTTAGAACGGGGCGTCCGGCCTCCGACTGGGCCGTGATCAGGGTGCTGAACCCGTACTGTCTGCTCAGCTTCATGATCGCGTCCACGTTGCCGTCCAGGGCCAGAGCTGCGGCCTTGCTGCGCCGTATGGCGTCCAGCTTCTTGGGGTCCACCACCTTGTAGCCCTTGGCCAGCAGCTGGCGCGTGAAGACCGAAGCCACCTGCGCCGCCTCCTGGGCGGAGGCGCTCTTGGAGAGCACCGCGATCGAGCCCTTGGGCAGAACCGCGTGGGCGGTCCCCGCCGTCAGACAGAAAACCAACCCCAGGACGAGGGCGAGCGCGCTCCTCCAATGTTTCAATGCCATTGACCTCTCCTCCTTGAAAGAGTGTAAGAGTGTTTGGTTACAAAATCGCGCTTGACGGGCTTATTGGGCTTTAGCGCGCAGGGGCGTTGTTGCGCTTCAGCCGCTGCATCTCGCCCGCCACGTAGATGCCGCCGTTCTTGTTCAGCAGGCGGGAGAGCGCCGTCTCCACCTCGATGAAATAAAGCCCGCCCTCGATCCTCTCGGAGAGGATGCGCACCGGGGGAACGGGGCCGGAGAGCCACAGCGTCCGCTCCCTCAGGGCGGGGTCCTCGAGGATGTGCCCGCGCAGCAGCAAAAGCCCCCGGCGTGCGTCCGTCAGGGCCGCCCGACGGGCCAGAAGCCTGCCCTGGGCCGTGTTCTGGACCACGCGCCCCACGCCGCGAACGAACGCGCGGTTCTCCTCCCAGTCGGCGTAGAGGCTCTCCTCCGTCATCTGCAGCAGGTCCTCCGTCGAGGCCTGGACGGGCTCGGCAAGCTGGGCCGCCGCCCTCCCCGCGAGGCAAAGGGCCAGGACGGCCGCGAGGGCCCCTCGTTCAACCCGGCGCTTCAGGCCCTTCATGGCGCGGTGGCCTCCATCCCGCGGCCCTCGACGAGGGCCTCCGAGACGCCCTCGATCTCGCAGCCCCGGTCCGAGAGGATCGAGGCCAGGTCCTCCGCCGTCTTGTCCGAGACGACGTCCAGCTCCAACTCGCCCTTGCGGAACTGCCGCTGGTAGACCCCCGTCACGCCCTCGAGCCCGGACAGCTCCTCCTTGAGGGCCTTCGCCTCCTTGAAGGCGACGTCGGTCAGCTTGAGCTTGACCGTCCGCCCGGGGATGCCTCCCGCGGAGCCGGAGATCAGCGCGTAGGCGATCTTGTTCACCAGGCTCTTGCCCGCGCGGCTCGCCGTCGGCTTCAGGCCCCTGATCGCGCCGTCCTCGACGGAGGTGCCCTTCTGCTTTTCCTCGTAGGTGTCGGAGCCCAGCTGATAGGCCGAAGCGGACAGCACCGCCTTGAGCTGCACCGTGCTGCGAACCCCATAGATGCGGACGCCGCTCACCTGTTGGTTCGCGTAGGCGCTGGCGTAGGCCTTGCCGTAGATCAGGACGTCCGCCTGGAAGTTGCGGGCGATGTCCCGCAGCTTTTCCGGGTCCCCCGCGCTCCGCGCCGCGGCCAGGTCGATCTCCTTCAGCGCCCCGGCCTGGGTCGGATCGACCAGCAGGTACCCCGCCTTCTCGAAGACCCGCAGCACCTCGCCCTCCGCGGTGGAGAGGAAGGAGGGCTTGTCGCCGATCCGCTCGTCCAGCAGGACCATGATCCGGGGGTTCCCCAGCGCGTCGATGACCACCGGGCCCAGCACCCCGTCCAGCGCGGCCTCCGCTACGTCGCAGGAGGCGGACAGGTGGAGCAGGCCGTCGGCGTCCTCCCACTCCTTCAAGATATCCATCCGCTTGACGAGGCCCTGGGACTGGGAGAAGACCTTGTCCTTCACCACCTCGAAGTCCTTCATCTCCGTGATGCCAGTGACGTAGGCGCCTAGGGCCTTCTCCAGCGCGTCGCGCATGAGGGAGCGCCTGGCCTCCTCGCGGGCCTTATTCTTCGCCCCATCGACGATGGGGGCGTACCCCTCCGCCTCCACCGTGATGAGCTTTCCGATCGGAGGTTTGGGAGCTGTCTTCTTCGCGGCCCAGGCGTCCATGGCCGCGCCCAGCATCAGGGCGAGGCACAGCGCCACGAGCGCCGCCATCCTGAAAGCCCCTCCGAAGGGGAGGGGCTGAAACGCATTTCGTGCCGATCGCTCTCGCATGGGGTGCCGCCTACTTGGAGACCACGATCACTTTGCAGTCCTTGCGGAAGTCGTAGGAGCTGCCGCGGACCTTGGCCGCAGCCGAGTTGGGGATGACGATGTCCACGTTTCCGTTCTTCAGCTTGACCGCCTTGGTGACGATCGGGTTGCTGGCGACGTGAACCTCGCCCTTCGCGTAGTTGATGTTGTTGTAGTAGGCGCAGAGCCCCGACTGGAGGAAGCGGTCCTGATCCACGAACTCCATGCCGTACACCGGCTTGCCCGACTCGTCCAGGACGCGGAAGCTCATCGAGGGGACCAGCGGAAGGTGGCGGGCGTCGATGATGAGGCCCGTGTAGCGCCCCGCGGACTTCTTGGGCTTGGCCTCCTTATGGGACTTGTCCACCGGGATCTTCGGTGCGACGACGGCCCGGACCGGGGGCAGCTTGATCCGGCCGGTGACCGTGTAGGTCTCGCCGTCCCACTCGCCGCGCATGACCTCCACGTTCTTGATGATGCCGGAGATCTCGGAGCGCACGCGGTCCTCCGCCATGAAGTCGTTCATCGTGGTCTGTCCGTCGATCCGGACGCCCTTCATGAACTCCAGCAGGTTGCGCTGAAGGTCCAGGGTCGCGCCCCTGCGCGCCAGCGCCTTGCCCTGGCCGCCCTTCTTTCCCGTGGGCGCCACCGCCATGCCCGTGGCCTCGATGTAGTTCTCCGTCCAGTTCATCAGGCCGTTTTCCGTCTTGACGACGACCGCCCCAGGCCCGTTGACGTCGGGCACGGCGACCTCCGCCTGCGCGACGACGGGGGACTTGTCCATCAGGGCGATCTCCTTGGTCTGAAGGGCCGACTCCTTTTCGGTCAGAGCGGCTTCCTTCTTCTTCAGCTCCGCCTCCCGTGCCTCGAGGTCCGCCTGATGCTTTTCCGCCAGCAGGGCCTCCTTCTTCTGAAGCTCGGCTTCGCGGGCCGCAAGCTCCGCCTCGCGCTTGTCCGCCATGGCCGCTTCCTTCCGCTTCAGCTCCGCTTCGCGTGCCGCCAGCTCCGCGGACGACTCGGATGAGGCCTGATCCTTCTTCTGCAGGTCGGCCTCCCGCGCGGCGAGGGCCACTTCCTTCTCCCTCAGCGCCGTCTCGCGGGCCATAAGCTCCGCGGACGACGCGACGACGACCTTGTCCTGATTGGCCAGCGCGTCCTCGCGCTTCGCCAGGTCGGTCTCCCGCTCGGCCAGCGCTGCCTCGCGCGCCGCAAGCTCCGCGGACGACTCGGAAGACGCCTTGCCCTGACTCGCCAACTCGGCCTCACGCCCCGCCAGGTCGGCCTCCCGTCTGGACAGCTCCGCCTCCCGCTCCGCAAGCTCGATGGACGACGCGGAAGAGGCCTCGTCCTGTTTCACCAGATCGGCCTCCCGCCTGCTCAGTTCCGCCTCGCGCCGCGCCAACTCGGCCTCGCGCTCCGCGAGCTTCAGAGACTGCACGGCATGGTCCTGCTCGTCAAAGGTCGCCTTGGCCTCCGCAACCTTTTCGGCTTCCGTATCGCCCTCGGCCTCGGCGGAGACGGTGGCCTCCACTGTCGGGGTGCCCTCTTCCGTGAATATTGCCTCCCCCCCCGCGTCGGGGACGTTCGGGGCGAGGCCCGCAAACGCCAGCGAAACCATGACCACCTTCAGCGACGTCATAAACAACGTCAATCCCTCCCAGCAGAATCATGATAAAAATCTAAAAGTTCGTGTGGACTGAAGAAACGCGCTGCGGAGAAGTGGCGAAGAAATCCCTTTCTCCACGCTGTCATTCTATACGACCGGGCGTGCTTTGTAAAATGCGTTTGATGTCCGCTGAGGCGAGGATCGGGCAGTCCGAATCGGCCCGGCGTGGGAGCTCCGCGTCAGCGCCGGGCGAAGGGGGTGGGATTTCCCATCGGGGCGTTTTGCTCCCCGGCGCGGCGCCGCTGCGCTCCTTTTTGACGACGTTGAATCAACTATCTGATTCTTGAATACGTTGTTTTCAAGACAGAATGAGAGCTCCAGGGGAAAAATGCGCTATAATTTTTTGAATTCCGTCTGCCGCCTTGCAGCGGGGGGAAAATTTTTTGTGTCAGGGAGGTCTTTTCGTTGGAAGTCACATTGACGCCGATCATGTGTCTCCTCGTCGTCCTGGTGTTCATGTCGATTGGCGACATCGTCTCCATGAAGACGAAGGCGTTCGTGCCGTCCGTGTTCGTCGCGGCGGTCCTGTTCCTGGCCGGCTACTGGGGCGGCTGGCTGCCGAAGGACGTCGTGGATCGGGCCCAGATGGGCGCGCCGATCGCTACGCTCTCCATGTACCTGCTCATCACCCACATGGGCACCATGATGAGCGTCCGCGAGCTGTGCCGGGAGTGGAAGACGGTCGTCATTGCCGTGGCGGGGCTTGCGGGAATGGCCCTCCTCCTGTGGTACGTCGGCCCCCTGTTCACGGACCGCAACGCGATCGTCACGGGCACGCCCCCGCTTTCGGGCGGCGTCGTGGCGGCCATCATCATGGGCAAGGCCGCAGGTGACCTGGGAATGAAGGACATGGCCGTGATGGCCATGCTCATCTACATCGTGCAGGGTTTCGTGGGCTACCCGCTGACGGCGCTCTGCCTGAAGAGCGAGGGCAAGCGCCTGCTGAAGCTCCGGGCCGACGGCAGGGCCGAGGCCGCGCGGTCCGACGTGGATGCGGCGACGGGTTCGGGCTTCCACCTCGTTCCCCTGAAGTACCAGACCACCTACACGCACATCGCCTGCGTCGCGCTGGTGGCCTCCCTGGCCGACCTTTCATCGATCGGGTTGAAATCCTTTCTGGCCTACCTCAACCCGGAGTGGGTGCGCTACGCGCTGCACCCGCTGGTGATCTGCCTCATCTTCGGCGCCATCGCCGCGGAGCTCGGCATCGTGGAGCGCAGGCCCATGAACAAGGCCGGCGCCATGGGCTACCTCATCACGATCCTGATGGTCTTCATCATGGGGATGCTGAACAGCGCAACGCCCGAGATGCTGCCGCAGCTTGTGCGCCCCATCGCGGTGGTGGTGGTGGTGGGCGTCGCCGGGCTTCTGGTCGCCTCCTGCATCGTGGGCGCGGTTTTGGGCTACACCCTGCCCATGTCCATGGCGCTCTCGCTGACGGCCCTCTACGGCTTCCCGCCGAACTACGTCCTCACGGACGAGGCGTCGAAGGCCCTGGCGGGCGGCGACGAGGACACGTACAACTTCCTGATGAGCCACATGCTGCCCAGGATGCTGACGGGCGGGTTCATCACCGTGACGATCACCTCCGTCATCCTGGCGGGGATCTACTCGAGCCTCCTGGTCCCGCCTGCGGGTATGTAGTCGCCCTGCGGACCTGAGGATGGACATGGCAGATGATGGCGGCCCCAAGGGGCCGCCATCACTCGTCTTCCAAAAAAGGCCGGTCGGGAAAACCGACCGGCCTCAAAACGCACGTCGGCCGCGGAGGCCGCGCTGCGCTTACTTTTCCAGGACGACCTTCCAGCCGCCCTCGCGTTCTTCCTTCGCGGCGCGCCAGCCCTTGTTCTCGCCGAAGCGCGCGACGTTGTCCCGCGAGGTGCCCGTATCGACGAGCACCTCGACCCGACCGGACATCAGGCCGGAGAGGGCCTTCTTCGCCGCCATGACGGGCTGAGGACAGGAGAGCCCCCTCGCATCCACCGTGATCGTTTCGCTCATGACCAAGACCTCCTTGAATTGGGTAGGCTGCGGAGCCTGACCGCGTCAGGCCCGCGCCGGACGGAACAGGACGCCGACGGCCAGGCAGAAGACGAGGCCGGCGATCGTCACGGGGATGCCCATGGGGCCAAGGCCTGCGCCGCTGGAGGCTGCGGAGAAGTTGTGCGCCATCGCGGCGCCCACCAGCATGCCCAGGACGAAGACGGCGGCGTCGTTGTCGCCCTCCCCCGTCATGATGAGCTGGCGTCCGGGGCACCCGCCCGCGAGGGTGAAGGCCAGGCCGGAGAGCACCATGCCCAGGAAGTTCCAGGTCTCGTTGGTGTGGGCGATGGGCTGGTTGCCGAAGCCCGGCTTGAAGAAGCCGAAGCCGTAGTTCGCGGCGAAGGCCACGACGGTGAAGGCCACGATGCCCTTGAAGAGGTGGGCGTCGCCCATCATGAAGAGGTCGCGCAGGGCTCCCACCGTGCAGAACCGGCTGCGCTGGGCCAGCCATCCAACGATGAGGCCGGCGGCCAGGGAGATCAGGGGCGCTGCGTGCGTGGCCCCCGGTCCCTTCTCGGAGAAGAAGATGAGGGACGTCACGGCCTTCGCGCCGTCGGCCCCGACGGATTCGATGGTCGGCTTCAGGAACAGAAGCGCCAGGATACCGAGAGCCAGGACGGGCATCGCGAGGCCCGCGCCCTTTGGGGTGCGCTCGGCGGCGCCGAGGCTGAAGCCGTTCCACAGGAACCCGATGCCGATCAGCACGCCGACGATCAGGCCGCCGATCCCATAGACCGCGCTCCAGTCACCGCCCGCCAGGCGGAGGTACGCCCTCCAGGGGCAGCCCAGAAACACCAGCGCGCCGAACATGGCGCAGATGCCGAGGACGAATCGCACGGCGGGGGAGGAGCCTCCGCGGGGCGCGTACTCGCGGAACAGGAGCGACGACAGGAAGGCGCCCAGGATGAAGCCCGGAATCTCCGGCCGGATGTACTGCACCACCGCCGCGCGGTGCAGGCCCAGCGCTCCCGCGATGTCCCGCGTGAAGCAGGCCACGCAGAAGCCCATGTTGCCGGGGTTGCCGAACTTGACGAGCAGCACGGCGATGAGCCCGATGATCCCGCCCGCGATCCAGGGACCGTTGCGGGACGTCAATAACTTATCCATGATACAAGACCTCCATAGTCTGGGGCACAGGGACAGGTCCGCCTGAGTGTCGGTCAGAGCGGACGCCTGCGGGGGGGCCCATGGAGCGCGATGAGGCCGGGGACGTTCCCCCGCAACATGAGGACGCAGAGGACGCGAACGGGAAGCACGCTTCCCGCCGTGAGCGGTTTCACCTTGCGCATCATGTCATGGCAGAACGCCTCCTTTTCCAAGGAAGTTTGCGGGGAAAACCTCATGGTCGGGCCCGAAGCGGGAACGGGCTTCGGGCCTTTGTCTTTCGTATCGAGTGGACGTCCGGAAACTACAGGGCTCTAGAGCTCTTCCTTGCGGGGAGCGAACATCAGCTCGAAAGCCTTGTGCGTCTCCCGCGGCAGGATGCGGTAGCCCTTCTTCTCCTTGGTCATCCAGAGGAAGTAGTCCTTGTAGAAGGAGGCCGCCATGGCGAGGATGGACTTGTTGCGGTTGTCCTTCAGGTGCTCGTAGGGGTTCTTCAGCCGGCGTTCCTCGTCGCTGTCCCAGCGGAAGGCGCCGAGGGCGTAGCTGAGGGACTTGTCCTCGCCGCCGTTGGGAAAGACCGGAAGGAGCAGCGCGTGGTCCTGCCAGTCGTAGGCGCCAAGCCCCTGGCCGGGGATGAAGATGACGCTGGGGATGCCGTACATGCGGATGCGCGGCACGGCGAACATGTCCATGTCCATGCTGCACATCGCCTCGAGCCGGGCGAGGTTGGCCGCGCGGTCGATGGGGGCCGCGTCCGAGGGGCAGAGCGGCGTCGTGTCGCAGCGCGCGATCTTGCCGGGGACGGCCATGTACTCCCTCTTGCGCTGGACCATCTCCTTGAGCTCGCTGCGTTTCATGGCGTCGGAGAACTGGGAGCAGGCGTCCGTGACCTTTTTGAAACGGCGCTCGACCTTCCGCACGTCCATCTGGCAGTAGAGGATCTTTCGCGCCGTGGTGCGCGTCTCCTCGTGCAGCGCCAGAAACGCCTCCATGTCCGGCAGGGGAAGGGGTTTTTCGGCGTCCTTCTGCGCGCTCGAGATCATGAGGCGCATGGCGCTTTCCGCCTCCGCGTAGCGAAAGCGATCCTGCGAGAGGGAGGCCCGCAGGTCCTCCTTCGCCTCGCGGTACTCCGGAACGCGCATCTCCACCTTCGTCGCCGTCAGCTCGAAAGCGTTCAGGTCCTGGATCAGCCTGTCGGCTTCGGCGGCTGCGTCGCGGTGCTCGGCGGCGATGCGGGAGAGCTCCGCGCCCCGCCTGTCCTGGAGCTTTTGAAGTTCCTCCTCGAGGCGTTTCGCGCGGTCCGCCGGCGGCAGGCCGATGGAGGGAGCCGGGCACTCGGCGCCCGTGATCATGGCCCAACAGGAGGCGATGTAGTCCGACAGGGCGAAGGTTGGGAAGATGCCCGCGCCGCAGTGCGCGTTCAGGGCGCGGTCCGCCTTGAAGTCCTGGTGGGCGGGCAGGAGCGACCCCGGCGCGCCCGGACAGCCGAAGTCGATGAACAGGCGCTCCGGCTCGTCGAAGGAGAGCTGTTCCGGCATGTCCTCGGTGCAGGCGCGGAGGAGGGCGAACAGCGCGTCCCACCAGGCGCCAGCGGCCTTCGTCCAGAGCTTCAGCGCCTCGCTGCGGTTCTCCGACTTTCCGGAGTTCGCAAGCGTCGTGTACTTTTGGCTGAGGTCCGTCAACGTAGACGACGTCGACGCCACCTCGGGCACATCCTTCCAGCGCGGGAAAAGGGGGGCACTCATGACAGCCTCGGAAGGGTGGCCAGGAGCTCGTCCCGCAGGATGGCCATGCCGCGCGACGCGCCCTCGCGGATGACGGTGAAGGGGTGGCTCGAGGGGGTGCTGACCTCCTTGGGGTCGATGAGGTAGGCCAGGGTGCTGCCCCGCAGGTCGTGAACCAGGCCTGCCGCGGGGTAGACGACGAGGGACGAACCGATGACGACGAAGATATCCGCCTCCCGGACCCAGCGGGCAGCCTCCGGGATCATGGGGACGGCCTCGCCGAACCACACGACGAAGGGCCGCAGCAGGGCGCCATCGGGGCCCCGTTCGCCGTACTCCATCCTGCGGTAGCCGATGTCGATGGGGTGGGAGTCGTCGTCCACGCTCCGGGCTTTCGTCAGCTCCCCGTGAAGGTGCAGCACATGGGTGCTGCCCGCCCGCTCGTGCAGATTGTCCACGTTCTGCGTGATGACCCCCACGTCGAAGTGTTCCTCGAGGCCGGCAAGGATTCGGTGCCCCTCGTTGGGCTCCGCATGCTCCAGCTGGGTGCGCAGGTTGTTGTAGAAGTCCACCATCAGGTTGGGATTGCGGCGCCACCCCTCGGTGCTGGCCACGTCCTCAACCCCGTAGTTCTCCCAGAGCCCGCCCTCGTCGCGAAAGGTCTTGAAGCCGCTCTCCGCGCTCATGCCGGCACCGGTCAGGGCAACCAGGCGCTTCTTCGCCCCACTCCCGGCGGTCTTTTCGCTCATGGACAAATCCCTCCTCGCGATTTACAATGAAAACAGGTTTATTATCGCACACTTTGAGTAAAATAACAGCGTTAGCGCGCCGCACGACGGCGCTGTTCCGGAGGTGGTATCGTGTCGAAGAAAGAAAAAAAGGATGAAAGGTCGGATTCGCGGCGAAGGCCCCGTTCCCGCCTTGGGGAGGGCATGGTCTTCTTGAAGCGTTTTTTCCGCGCGCCGCGCCAGGTGGGGAGCGTCGCCCCAAGCTCGCGCTTTCTGACCCGCGCGATGCTGGATTGCGTGGATTGGGAGAACGCCCTGAGTGTCGCGGAGCTGGGGGCCGGGACGGGTGTGTTCACGCGGGAGGTGGTGAAGCGTGCCAGGCCCGACGCCAGGGTGCTGGTGTTCGAGGTGGACCCGGCGCTTCAGGCGATGATCCGCCGCGAGTACCCCGGCCTGAGGCTGTACGGCGACGCGCAGGCCCTGCTCTCCATCATGAAGGACGAGGGCATCGAGAAGCTGGACTTCGTCATCTCAAGCCTGCCCTTCACCGTCCTTCCACGGGAGGTGGGGACGAACATCCTGAACGCCGTGCAGGATGCGCTGCGCCCGGAGGGGCGCTTCGTGGCCTATCAGTACTCCAACATCATGCGCCCGATGCTGAACGCGCGCTTCTCGCAGGTCCGCCGCAAGTTCGTGCCTCTCAACGTCCCCCCGGCCTTCGTGTTCGACTGCAGCGGCGACCGCCGCGCGGCGCAGACGGCGTAGCCCGCCCTCAAGGGCTGCGCGTGGGTCGTGAATCCGAGTTTGTAGAACGCGCCTTGCCCATGGCCCCGACACGCCTTGAACGACGGTCGGGGCCGCTTGAAGTTCCCTCCGCACAGGCGTGGCAGAGGTCAGCTTACGCAAGGCGGAAGGCTCCCCGAAGAAGGACTGAGCCCTGTGTTAAAATTGTGGCACTGAGAGATGCCCTTCGTTGGAGAAGGCGTACACCACCACACGTCCAACGGTTGGATTGAGCCGCCTTGTACCCCATGTTCAATAAACCGATGGCCTCAAGGTTTAGCCAAATGAACCAACTCGTTCTTTCTCAGAGCATCGATCTCGGAGAAGGTCAACCCCGTGAGCTCTGAGATCTGATTCACGGGAAGCGGTACGGCGAGCATCCGATGCACCACTTCGGCACGGCCCTCGGCGCGGCCTTTTGCACGACTTTGCTCCATTTCCTCATCCCAAAAGGACATCATCTCGCTCTCCCCCTTTATCCTCTTGATACCAATTCGCGTTTAATACGGATTGCCTCCCCTGAAAGGGGAGGTGGTTCGCGTCAGCGAACCGGAGGGGTTCGGCCAGACGACCGGCCTCACGCAAGCCGATCTTTCGGGAGGATTGCGGCGGTCGGTCGGTCGGCTGTGCCGAAGCAAGGCAATTGATTGCCTTGTGGAGGCGTTGGCGGGGAATGTCAGACAGGCCCGCCTTATGAAAAACACCCCTCCCCTTCGGGGAGCCTTCCGGCTGCCGTTCGCTACCGCTCACGGGCCGTCAGTCCCAGCCCCTTCGGGGCAGCCCCCCTTGCAGGGGGGCCTTTCTTTCCCTTTAGACGCAAATTGGTATGACGTCTTTTCTGTACCGCTCCCAAAGCGCCTTGTCCTTCAAGTTGATGATCCGCGTCGGAAGCGGCACGCTTCCTTTAACGATGGAAAATCAAAACTTGATCGCGATGCCATAAAAAACGGGGCTGCCGCAGGGCAGTCCCGCCTCGTCTTCCCGATCGCGCTATTTCCGGACCGTGATGCGCTGGTCCGGGGCCAGCTTCAGCGCCCCGTCCGGGAAGGTCTTGATGTAGCCGACCAGGACCTCGTAGTCCAGTAGGCCCGAATCCTGGCTGGGGAGGCCCTTGAAGAGGTAGTAGCGGTCGCCACCCTCCGACAGCCATGAGCTGATCGCTACGGTGTAGTACGCGCTGTCCTCCACGGGCTCCCACGCGCCGTCCTTCTCCACCCGAAGGTCTGCGAGTCTGCTGCCCCACTGGGCCACGAGGCCGTCCTCGTTGAAGGTCGTTGGAGGGTTTTTCAGGTCGTAGACCACCCTGAGGCCCGACACCTGGAGAAAGCCTCCCGTAGGGGTCCGGAACGACGTGTCGTAGCCGTCGCCGTGAGCCGCAAGGGCGGAGGCCGATATCTCCATCGCCTTGCGCAGCACGTCGCCGCTGACGGTGAGGATGTCAACCCGGCTCTGGTAGGGGAAGAGCTCCTGCAGTGTCTTCTCGGAGAACTTCCCTTCACGGAAGATCTTGTTGCCCCGGATGTTCCCCGCATTGGCGAGGCTGACGTCCGTCCTGAAACGGGTTCTCATCGCATCCGCCAGGAAGTTTCCGATAGGGGATTCTCCGCTGCGCAGGACCTCCTTACGGGCGTCCACTGGAACGTTGAAAGACCCCATGATGGTCTCCAGTTTTTTGTTCAGCTTCTCCTCGTACTGAGTGGCCAGATTCAGGATGGCCGCGTTGGGCTCCACCTTTGGCGTCACGCTGAGGAGCTGCCATTTGACGCTGTCCTCGGTGATCCGCCCGTCCCTCGTTGTCAGGTCCAGCCTGCCGACGAATCGAGCCACGGTCCCGCTCCAGAGCATCGTCGTCAGCCAGTCGTCCGGGCCGCGCACGAAACCCGGCAGCGGGTCCTCTGTGAGGCCGAGCGTGCGACCGTACACCGCGTGGATGCCGCTGACCTGTTCCAACGTGTGCTGGTTCTCGAGGTCCGTCAGGTTGCTGAGCATGACGATGATGTCCGCCTCCTGTGCCCTCAGGTCGGCCACCATCGCCTTTGCCGTCTCCACGAGACCCGCCTTGGAGAGCTGAAGCTCATCGACCTTCTGGGTCGTGGCGGTAAGGATTTGGGGGGAGAGCATCGAGAAGAAGCCCACCTTCAGGTCCCCCGCCTGGACGATGACGTTCTTTTTGAAGAATGGGGCGGCCTCCGGGTCGAGGACGTCCACGTTGGAGAGGACCAGGGGGAACCGGATGTACTGGAGGGCCCCCTTCAGGTGCTCCCAGCCGAAGTCCAGCTCGCGCATGCCGATGGTGCCCACCTGAACGCCCGCGAGGTTCAGGGAGGTGAATTCCGGCAGGCCGCCAAAGTAGCGCCACATGGGACCGTACACGGACCCTCCGTTGACGACCAGGATCGCGTTGGGCTCGGTTTCCCGCACTTTCTGCACCACGCCCGCCGCGTGGGCCAGCCCGCCGATGGCGACGGTCCCCTTGTTGACCCTGGTGACGATGGGCAGGAGCTGCCCCGACAGGCGGTTGAGGGTGAGGAGCGTCATGGTTCCGTCCTTTGCCTGCGCCAGAGTCCCGGAGAGCAGGCAGACACACAGCGCACACAGCGCCGCAAAAAACTTTTGCCTCATTTGGATTCCTCCATGGTTCAAAAGGTTGGGTTCGGCTTTCTCTTTAGTGCTTGGACAGCGTGGATGATGGCGTCCCGTCTGTGCCGGACCCCGTCAGTTGCTCTTGCGCTGTGGCGCCTCCTGCGTAAGGATCGTGATGCGCCCGTCCTTCGTGAGGTTCAGCTTGCCTTCGGAGAAGGTCTGGATGTACTTGAGCGTGGTGTCCAGGTCGCTGGCGTCGGTGTCGGTTTTCGGCGCGTCCTTGAACATGAAGTAGCGGTCCCCGCCGTTCGCCAGGTAGGCACTGAGGGCGACGGTGTACTTTGCGTCGTCGTCCACCTCGGTCCAGTGGCCGTCCCCCCTCTGAATCGCGAGGGTCACGAGGCGCTCGCCCTGCCGGTCGACCTGGTTGGTCTCCTTGTTGAAGGTCATGGGCTGTTTTTTCAAATCGTAGACGACGCGAATGCCCGAAACTTGAAGAAATCCGCCCGTCGGGGTGCGGCGGGAGGTGTCGTAGTCGTCCCCCGGCCCTGCGATGAGGGCGGAGGCGGAACACTCCATCGCCTGGCGCAGGACCCTGCCCGGAACCGTGACGAGGCTGACGTCGTTCCCGTAGGGGAAGATATCGAGGAACGTTCTCTCCGAGAAGTTACCCATCGAAAACGTCTTGTCCGCACGGATGGAACCGCCGTTGACGAGGCCCACATCCGTCTTGAACACGTTGCGCAGGGCGTCCGCCAGGAAGTTTCCGATGGGCATCTCCCGGCTGCGGACGAGGGGTTTCTGGGTGTTGACCTCCGTCTCGAAGGACCCGATGACCTTCTCCCTCTGGGCGTTGAGCTTCGCCTCGAAGTCGGAGGCAAGGTTGTAGATGTTGGGGTCGAACGGCGTCTTCTGCGTGACGAGGACGACCTCCCACGTGGAGCCGGCCTCCGCGACCCTGCCGTCCTTGAGCTCGATATTGACCTTTCCGATGAGCCGGCCCCGATCCCCTCCCCAGGCCAGCATGGTGGTCCAGCCCGCCTCGTTGGTGACGAAGACGGGCTTTGAGGGGCTATCTCCGTTGGAGCCGCGCCCGAAGATGAGGTGGATGCCCGACACGGCCCTCGCCACCTCATCGTTCTCCTCCTCGGTAAGGTCACCGAACATGACGACGACGTCCGCCCCCTGTTCCTTCAGGGATTCCGTCATCGCGCGGGCCGCGCCGACGATGTCCGGCACGATCGTGAACTCCACGTCGTCGCTGTCCTTCGCGCCCCAGCGGGTCGTCGCGGCGAAGAGCGTGGGGGAGATCAAGGCGAAGATGCCCACGTTCAAGTTCTTGTAGGTCACGATAATGGTCTTCCGCAGTTTGTCGGCGACGCTCTGCGGAACGGTGGCGTTCGAGAGCAGCATGGGATAGGTGACATACTGCAGGGCCGACTCCAGGTGGCTCCAGCCGTAGTCCAGCTCGTGCTTGCTGATCATCCCCACCTGCACGCCGAGCAGGCTGAGGGAGGTGAACTCCGGCTGTCCCCCGAAGTAGTGCCAGATCGGCCCGAACACGGACTGACCGGTCACGGCCAGGATCGCGTTCGGGTCCTTCTTTCGGATCTGCTGGATCACGGTGGCCGCCTTGGCCAGCCCGCCTCGGAACAGGGTGTCCCGATTGACCTTCTCCACGACGGGAAGGAGCTGACCCAGCAGGTGGTTGATGGTCAGGATCGTCACCCGTCCGTCCTTTGCGCAGGCTCGGGACGCAGGGAAGACGCCGGGGCAAAGGACAGCCAGGCACAGACACAAACACAGAACGCGTTTCATGACGCAGCACCGCCCCTTTAAAAGATTCCGATTCGCTGTAGTCCAAAAGGCGCTAAAGAAGAGGAGGACGTTGGCGAGAAGGCAGCCGTCCTTCGCTCTTTACCCTGCGCTCTTTCCTCCGGCTGCGGCCTCGTCCGTCCGAAGCCGCGCGTACTCCCTCTTGATGAGCACGTCGGCCTCCGACCATGGGAGGGGCTTGGCGAAGAAGTAGCCCTGTGCCTTTCGACACCCGGCCTCTCCCAGCCACACGAGCTGCTCCTCCGTCTCGACGCCCTCCGCGATGGTGTCCATCTCCAGCACGTTGGCCAGGTTGATGATGGCTCGCAGCATCTTGGCGTCCTGCTCGGAGTCGAAGACGCGTCGGACGAAGGACTGGTCCAGCTTGATGCAGTTGAAGGGCAGGGCATGGAGATATTCGAGGGAGGAGTAGCCCGTGCCGAAGTCGTCCAGGAAAATCCTGACGTTCCGCGTCCCCAGCTTTTCCAGGGCCTTTTGCACGCCCGACAGGTTGTCGATGAGGACGCTCTCCGTCACCTCCGTCACGAAGCGGGAGGAGTCGATCTTGGCCCTGTCCAGCATCTGGCAGATCAGGTCCGCGGCGTCAGTTTTCTGCATCAGGTTCGAGGAGCCGTTCGCGGAGAAGTAGTAGGGGGCCGGGGAGTCCGCGATGGCCTTCATGGCGCACTGCATCATGTGCTGGTCGATCTCGCCGATGACGCCGATGCGCTCCGCGTAGGGCACGAAGTGGTAGGGGGTGAGGAAGCCGCGGGTCGGGTGCTGCCAACGCACCAGGGTCTCGAACCCGCTGAGCCGCCGCTCCTTGATGTCGTAGACGGGTTGGAAGTAGGGGATGAACTGCTCCTGCTCGATGCCCTCCTGGATCTCGTAGCGCATCCGCAGGATGTTCGCGGCGAAGGAGGCGTCCACCTCGCCGCCGTCCTCCTTCTCCTTGTAGATCGTGATGAGGCCCAGGCCGGCGCTCTTGGAGGCCTTCAGCGCCGTGGTGGCCTTTTCGATGATGAGGGAGGAGTTCTCGTAGCTCAGCGCGTCGAACAGGACGCCCATGCTGGCGGAGGGATGCACCATCCTCTCGCCCATCTGACAAGGCAGGGAAATGTCATCCCGGATCTTGCCCAGGAGGGCTATCAGCTCCTCCTGGGAGATCATCTTTCCGTCCTCGTCCTTCGTGAAGAGGATGGAGAACTCGTCGCCGCTGGTGCGGAAGAGGGCGCCGCGCTCCTCCAGCGCGTTCTTGATGCGCTCGGCGATGACGGCGAGGAGGATGTCCCCTCCCGTGTTGGTGACCTCGGCGTTGATGCTCTTGAAGTGGTCCATGTTGATGACCACCAGCGTGAGGGGCTCCGGAGCCGGCCGTGTGCCGCTCTTGCCAAAGATGGTATTGTCCGCCTTCAGCAGCCCGTTCAGCGTATCGACGAAGGACTTGCGGTTCGGCAGGCCCGTGTAGGCGTCGTGGTGGTCGTTCCAGTCGATGCGGGCGGCCAGGTTGTGCCGCTCCGTCAGGTCCCGCGCCAGGTAGAGGACCACCCTCTGCGGCCCCAGGGACAGCGTGTTCTTGTGGAGTTCGACGGGGACGGTGGAGCCGTCCTCCCGGCGGAACACCCCCTCGTAGACGAACTGGTCGCTCGTGGGCCCCAGCACCTTGCTCTCCGTTCGGCTCAGGATGTCCTTGACGAAGATCGTGTCCGTCTCACGGGAGAAGTTCATCCGGTTCAAAAGCCTCCGTGCCTCGAGGTTCAGGAACACCACCCGTCCCGAGGCGTCGTTGATGATCAGCGCGTCGGGGATCTGCATGATGACGTGCTCCAGGGTGTCCAGCAGCACGTTGACGGACACCGCGAAGTCGCCGATCTCGTCCTGGCGGGTGGCCGTGAAGCGCAGGTCGAAGTTGACCTCGTGGATGATGCGGGTGAAGACGCCCCGCATGATGTTCAGCCGTCTCAGGATGACCCGGGACAGGAAGTAGACCATCAGGACGGCGAGGCTGATGCCGCTGTAGAAGAGCCACACGTAGGAGTTGTACATGGACCTCTGCCCCTCGGCGTAGATGTCGCGGGGCATGACGAAGGCCAGGGCGTAGGGCGTGTCCGTCCCCAGGATGGGGCGCCCCGGCTGCTGAACGAAGGCCGTGTTATCCTCACGCGTGATGATGACGAGGGCCCGGTCCTCGCTGACGCACGCCGCCGAGTTGGAGCTGGCGACGTCGAAGGAGACGGGAAGGAACTGGCAGGGCGCCCCCAGGGAGGATGAGACGTCCTCCAGGACCCGGTTGAAGTTTCGGCCCGCCACCACCATGCCGCGCGTCGGCCCGTTCCACTCCGTGGTCAGAATCTGAGCGCTCTTGAACAGAAAGATGTCGTCCCCCAGCTTCAGGAGGTCCGGGCCTGGGGAGGCGGGTTCTTCGGGGCCGAAGACGTCCGGCGTCATGGCGTCGATGTTCTGGGCGGCGCGCATCTTCTCCGCCGATCGGTGGAGGGTGTCCAGCATCTCGTCGTCGAGGGGAAGCTCGTTTCCGATGTCGTCCACCCGATAGGCGACGATGGGCTTCAGGTCCGTGTCCAGCACGGCGATGAAGTCGATGTTCAGGGCCCGCAGAATGCTGCCGTTCAGAAGCTCCTCGAAGCGCGTGACGTCCTTCGTCTCCATGAAGGCGTACATGCGGTCCCACGCGCCCCAGTCGGAGATCGAGTTCTGAAGGGCATGAGACTCGTTGTTGACGGCTTTCTGCGCGCCCGACATCTGCAGGGTGAAGAAACGCTGCTCTATGGAGGTAAAGGCCTGCATGGTCCTGTAATTCGTCGTGATGCTCATGAGGAGGATGAAGAGGAGCTGGATACCCATGACCATCGCAAAAAGCCTTTTTTGCAGCCGCATGTCGTTTCCTCCCTCGAAGCTGTGCAACCCCTTGTTGCCGCCACCCCGCGGGTGGCCTGACGCGGTTCTTTTTTAAGATGCCCCTTGTCTCAGCAGGCGGGCCCGTCGAGACGCAGAGCGCCTCTTAAGCGTCCAAAAGATTGATGCTAGACTATTATACATTAATGCCGCCAATTGTGAATGCGAAGTTGTCAGACCCGCCTCCGCCCGTCGACGTGAGGAGGAGTTTGGCGTCTCCCTCGAGGCGGCAGGCGCCCCCCCCGGCCGGGATCAGGAGGCTGGTCCCCCTGCTCATGGCAAGGGAAGCCCCTTCCCCCGACAGCGCCGCTTCCCCCGCCAGGCACAGGAGGGAGAGGAAACGCCTCTGAGCTGGGATCGTGCAGGCGCCCTCGAGTTTCAGGACCCCGCTCCGGAACGCCGGGCAGTTCGCCAGGACGCGAAGCTGCCCGCCCGTGAGGGCCTGCCAGGGGAGGGCGCCCGGAGGCGTGGGGTCGGCGGGGGCCAGGCGCGCGACGTCCAGGGCCCTCTCCACGTGGAGGGGGCGCGGCCTGCCGTCGGCGCCGAGGCGCCCGTAGTCGAAGAGGCGGTAGGTGAGGTTTGAGCTCTGCTGCACTTCCGCCAGCAGGATGCCGCCCCCGATGGCGTGGACGGTCCCCGACGGAATGAAGAGGGCCTCTCCGGGCCGGACCTCGACCCGTCTGAGGACCTCCGGCAGGGTCCCGTCGCGGGCGCGGAGCCCGGCCTCTCTGCGAGACACCCTGTGCCGAAAGCCCAGGTAGACGAAGGCCCCCGGCGTCCGGTCCAGGACGTACCACATCTCGGTCTTGCCCCTCTCTTCCCCGTGGTGCTGCGCGGCGTAGGCGTCGTCCGGGTGGACCTGAATGGAGAGGGGCAGGGCCGCGTCGATGAGCTTCACCATCAGGGGGAGGGGCGCGTCCTGCGGCGCGAGCTGCGGAAGGCGCCGCAGGGCCGAGGACAGGGTCATCCCGGCGCAGGGGCCGTTCAATATCCTGCCGTCCCCGTCCGGGTGTGCCGAGAGGGACCAGCTCTCGGCCACGCGGGGCATCCCGCCCCCCAGCCCCCACTCGTCCCTCAGCCGCGTCCCCCCCCAAAGGTAATCCTTGCACACGGGCTCCAGCGCAAAGGGACCCATCGCCGACACTCCTTCCACCGTTCCATGCTCCCGGCGCATCGGGCTTTCGCCTCTTCAGCCCGGCGCGTTCCGGTACAATTCAGGCGAGGCCTCCGGGGCCTCGCCTGAATTGTACCACTCTCTACGCCGCCGGACGGCGTGGGGCAAGACTAGGCTGCGGCACGCCCCCGGCTTCGGCTCCACTGGATCGCGCACACGGCGCTCAGGACCGCCAGGCCGACGGCGTCCGACGTCGTGCCGGGGACCATCATGGAGAGCCCCCCTGCGGCCATGAGGACCCGGAAGGCCGGGTTGAGCGGGCGGAACAGGTAGCCGTTCAGGGCCGCGGCCACGCCGAAGATGCCGAGGAGCGCGGTGACGCAGATGACGGCCACCTCGGCGAAGGTCAGGGCGTGGTTGAGGAACGCCCCCGCGCCCGCGATCTGGAGGAGGGGATGGAGGTCCTCGAAGAGCATGGAGGGGCTGAAGGCGAAGATGTAGGGCACGATGAAGGCCGCGATGGCCAGCTTGGTGGCGTTGACGGCCGTCCTCATGGGGGGCGCCTTGGCGATGGCCGAGCCCGCGTAGGCCGCCAGCGCGACGGGGGGCGTGATGTCCGCGACGATGCCGAAGTAGAAGACGAAGAAGTGGGCGCATATCTTGGGGATGCCGATCTCAGGGGACATCAGGATGGGGGCGCAGGTGGCCGCCATGATGCAGTAGTTGGCCGTGGTGGGAACGCCCATGCCCAGGATGATGCAGCAGACCATGGTGAGGACCAGCGCGATGAAGGTGTGCCCGCCCGATATGCTGACCACCATGGTGATGAGCCGGGAGGCCAGGCCCGTGGAGGTGATGCAGCCCGCCACGAGGCCCGCCATGGCGCAGGCCACGGCCACGGTGATGGTGCCCTTGCCGCCCGCTTCGAGGGCGTCCAGAAACTTCGTCGGGGTCAGCCGATCGTCCGGGTTGACGATCCCCACCAGGATGGCGATGCCGATGGCCACCGTCGCGGAGAACTGCATGGTCTTCAGGTTGAGGGACACCATGACCACCAGGACGACGAGGGGCAGGAGCAGGTACACCTTGGGCAGCAGGGACAGGAGCCGCGGCAGCTCCTCCCGCGGGATGCCCTTCAGGCCCAGCTTCCTGGCCTCGAGGTGTACGGCGATGTAGATGCCTGCGAAGTACAGCGCCGCGGGCAGGATGGCCTTCAGCGCCACCTGCGCGTAGGGGATGCCCATGTACTCGGCCATCAGGAACGCCGCCGCGCCCATGATGGGGGGCATGATCTGCCCGCCCGTGGACGCGGCGGCCTCCACGGCGCCCGCGAACTCCGACCTGTAGCCCGTCCGCTTCATCATGGGGATGGTGACGGAGCCCGTCGTGACCGTGTTGCCCACGGAGGAGCCGGACACCATGCCGCAGAGCGCGGAGGAGATGACGGCCACCTTCGCCGGTCCTCCGGCGGAGGCCCCCGCCACGGCGTTGGCCAGGTCGATGAAGAACGCGGAGATGCCCGTGCGCTCCAGGAAGGCCCCGAAGAGGATGAACACGACGATGTACTGCGCGCAGACCACGATCGGCGTGCTGCGCAGGCCGTCGCCCGTGGAGTAGTAGAGGTCGTAGAGCACCTTGCCGAAGCGGACGGTGCTGAAGGCGTAGGCCATGAGGCCTCCCACCACGCACAGGATGGGGATGCCCACGCAGCGGCGGCAGAGCTCCATGGTGGAGAGGACGGCCAGGACGGCCATGGTCGTGTAGAACGGGTAGTCCGGGTTCCGGGGGTTGGTGACGCGCAGCGCCATCTCGATGATGCTCTTGGCGTTCCACGCGAAGTAGAAGAGCGGGACGATGCCCGCCAGCAGGATGAGCGCGTCGTACCACGGAAAGTGATTGACCCGCGAGAGCCCCTTCTTGATGGGGTAGTTCAGGTAGCCGATGGTGAGGATGAGCCCCAGAAAGACGTTCAGCCGTATCTCCGGCATGGCCGTGCTGTAGAGAGTCACCCAGACGCAGTAGAGCGAGAACGCCGCGGTCAGCAGGCGGACGGCCTGCTTCGGCGCGCCCTCCCAGATGCGGACGTTGGACTCCCTGTCGTACTTCTTCATCACCGCCTCGACATCCTGTATCGTGCCGACGTCGGCCTGCGGTGCGCTGTCCCTTCTATCGGAGTCCATAAGAGACGATCCCCCTTCTAAAATGGATGTGGCAATGGATCGGGCCGGGCCCATAAAAGCGGCTGTGGCGCGTACCGTCAGCCACAGCCGCTGCAGTTTTCAGGTTGCGGTCCGGAAGGCTACTTGCCCTGGACCGTGATCCCCTTCTCCGCAAAGTACTTCACCGCGCCGGGGTGGTAGGGCACGGCGCCGTAGGACGCGGCGAAATCGAGGTTCAACTCCGCGCCCTTCGCGTGGGCGGCCTTGATGGCGTCCAGGTTCTCGAACACGCCGTACAGGAAGTTGTAGACGTCCGCCTCGGACACGTCGTCGCGGGCGATGACCACGGCTCCCACGGCCACGGTGGCGATGTCGCCGTCCGTGTTGTAGACGTCCTTCTTGATGACGTTCCTGCTGTAGTAGGGGGAGGCCTTCAGGAGCGCCTCGACGTGCTCCTCGTCAAGGCTGACGAGGCTGACCTTCTTCGTGGCCGCCAGGGAGGTGACGGCCGTCGTGGGGGCGCCGGCCACGATGAACGCGGCGTCGATCTTGCCGTCCTGCAGCGCGTCGACGCTGTCCCCGAAGGACTGGTACGTCGGCTTGATGTCCTTTTCGACGTCGAGGCCGTAAGCGGTCAGCACGTCCACGGCGTTGAAGAACACGCCGCTGCCCGCCGCGCCGACGGAGACGTTCTTCCCCTTCAGGTCGGCCACGGTCTTGATGTCCGGGTTCAGCGTGACGATCTGCACCTGCTCCATGTAGAGGTTCGCGACGGTGGAGAAGCCCTCGACCTTGCCCTGCTTCTCGAAGAGGCGCGTGCCGTTGTAGGCGTAGGCGCCGACGTCCGTCTGCACGAAGCCCAGCTGGGCGTCCCCCGCGTCCATGGCCTCGACGTTGGCCTGGGAGCCGCCGGACGTGATGGCCGTGACCGTGGTGCTGGTGGTCTCGCCCACCTTGCCCGCCAGGACGCCGCCGAAGCCGTAGTACGTCCCCTGGGCGCCTCCCGTGGTGAAGGTCAGCGTCCCGCCTCCCGGCATACCGCCCTTCTCCGCGGCGACCGCTGCGCCGGCGGAGAGCAACGCCAGGACCATTACCAAAGCCAGCTTCCTCATCTCTCATCCCTCCATAAAATGAATGTCGCTCTTGTCCCTTCGTCCGACTCTGCCGGGTGAGGGACGCCGATCCGCCGCTGCCCGAAGCGCAGGGCGGAAACGCTGTTTTCAACCTTCCGCAAAAATTATAGAACATTTTAATCATTTTGGCGAGGCGGTGTCAAGCCGCCCCCTCCGCCGCGCTGAGGAGGTGCTGAAGGATCGACGTGGCGTCAGGGACGGCGTTCCCGCCGGTTCTCCAGCTGTGCCCGATACTTGCGCCCCACGTCCGCGCCGCCGCCGCGCCGGATGATGTCGAAGCCCAGGTCCCGGCGCAACGCGTCCACGGCCTTATCCATGCGGCGCGCCCTCTCCCTGCGCTCGTCGCTGAAGAGCGAGAGCTGCAGGGCGTCCTCGCTCGTCAGGTGGGTCAGCGCGATCCCCAGGAGCCTCAGGGGCGTCCGTCCGTTCCACGCCTCCGCCAGGAGGCGGCGGGCGGTCTCGCAGACCTCGTCCGTCACGTCCGTGGGTTCGCTCAGGCGCGTCTGGTGCGAGCGGTCGCGGAAGTCGCTGGAACGCAACGTCACGGAGACGCCGCCCGCCCGCTTCGCGTCGGCCCTCATGCGGGCGGTGACGGAGTCGGCCAGGTCCAGGAGCACGAGACGCGCCGCGCTCATCTCCGTCAGGTCCTCCCGAAAGGTCGTGGAGATGCTGTATCCCTTCGCCTCCGCGGGGTCCGCCAGCACCGGCGAATCGTCCTCGCCGTTCGCATAGCGGTGGAGGCGGCGCCCCATGCCCGCGCCGACGACGGCCTGAAGGCGCTTCGGGTCCGCGCGGGCCAGATCGCCGATCGTGCGGATCCCCGCGCCCGTGAGGCGCGCGGCCGTGGCCTGTCCCACGGAGAAGAGCTCTCCCACGGAGAGGGGCCACAGCTGGTCCTCCAGGTCGCCGGGCCACAGCGCGTGGACGCGGTCCGGCTTCTCGAAGTCGCTGGCCGCCTTGGCGAGGAACTTGTTGGAGCTGACGCCGACGTTCACCGTGAAGCCCAGCTCGTCCCGTATCCGGTCCTTCAGGGCGTAGGCCGCGTCCAGCGGGTCCGGGTACAGAAGGCCCGTGCCCGTCATGTCGAGGAAGCACTCGTCGATGGAGAACCTCTCGACGGCGGGGGAGAACTGGTGACAGACGTCCATGAGGGCGCAGGAGCACCGGTCGTAAAGCCTGAAGTCCGGCGGGGCCAGGACGAGCCCTGGGCACTTGCGCAGCGCCATGGCGACGGGCTCCCCCGTCCGGACGCCGAACCTCTTCGCGGGGATGGACTTCGCCAGGACGACGCAGGTCCGGTCCTCCGGGGCTCCCCCCACGGCGGAGGGGACGAGGCGCAGGTCGGCTCCTCCCTCCCGGACGCGGCGGGCCGCCTCCCAGGACAGAAAGGCGCTGTTGACGTCCACGTGGAAGATCAGGCGCTCCCGCGACGCCCCCCTCGCATGGTTCATGGTTTCGGAAAGTCCCTTCACGGCCGGAGCCGATTTAGACTTTAGATCTGTATCAGCTCGTAGTTCATCGTGCCGATGCCGATCTTTTCGCCGTGCTCCAGGGCGGATATCCAGTGCGTGTCGGGCGACACGTCGGTGAAGTGGTCGTGGTGGGCGTGGCCGTTTTTGGCCAGCAGGCTCCCCTCGACGGCGGGCTGGCGGTTCACCGCGTCGGCGCAGGCGCGGTCCAGCGCCACGGGGTCGAGGGAGGCGAACAGGCCTACGTCCGGCACGATGGGGATGTCGTTCTCCGCGTGGCAGTCGCAGAAGGGGGACACGTCGACGACCAGGCTGATGTGGAAGTGGGGCCGTCCCTGGATGACGGCCTTGGTGTACTCCGCCATCTTGCAGTTGGTGATGTCGAAGGCCTCGTCGTAGTCCGGGGCGACGGCGTCCACGGGGCAGGCTCCGATGCAGCGGCCGCAGCCCACGCACCGGTCGTGGTCGATGGTGGCGCCCCTGCCCGGCGTCACGTGGGGCGCGTCGTGGGCGCAGATGCGCACGCACCGGCCGCAGCAGATGCACTTCTCCTGCTCCACGTGGGGCTTGCCCGCGCTGTGCATCTCCATCTTGCCGGCGCGGGAGCCGCAGCCCATGCCCAGGTTCTTCAGCGCTCCGCCGAAGCCCGTCAGCTCGTGCCCCTTGAAGTGGGAGAGGGAGATGATGACGTCCGCGTCCATGATGGCCGAGCCTATCTTGGCCTCCTTGACGTAGGTGCAGCCCTCGAGGGGGACCAGCCGCTCGTCCAGCCCCCGCAGGCCGTCCGCGATGATGGTGTGGACGCCTGTGGCGAAGGGGTTGTAGCCGTTGGCGTAGGCGCTGTCCAGGTGGTCCAGCGCGTTTCGGCGTCCTCCGACGTAGAGCGTGTTGCAGTCCGTCACGAAGGGCCGACCGCCCAGCTGAACGACGTAGTCGCAGACGACGCGGGCGTAGTTCGGCCGCAGAAAGGCCAGGTTCCCCGGCTCGCCGAAGTGCACCTTCACCGCGGCGAACCTGCCGCCCTTGAAGGGCAGGGCCTCGAACCCTGTGGCCCTCATCAGGCGCTTCAGCTTCTGAAGCAGGTTCTCGTCGGGCGTCGTGTGCATGTCCGTGAAGAATACCTTTGACGCGTTCATGATGTTTTCCCCCCAAAGAATCGGTCGCCCGATGCCGCGGCGGACCTTTCGGCGCGCTGACGCGCCGTGTTCTGAAAGAAGACGCCGACCCGCGCCGCAGGGCATGGTGTCCGGCGGACGCTCGTCGTCGCTTCCTGAAATATTGAGTGGAGTTCCGCCCGGCCTGAGCGTCGGCGCGCGGCCCGTTGAGCCTGCCACTCGCCTTCGCCGGGGACGAATCAACCGAAAGTCTCGTCTCTTGCTCTTGAGGTTGATTATATACCCGAACGCCGAAACCGGAAACGTCTCAAGGCGGAGGCGGCGATGTTTTTGGAAGATTCGTGCTTGAACGGGGAGGAATGTGATATGATAGATACACGAACACGGACGTGAACGTTCAAGGCGAGGACGCGCCCTCTGGCCGGGCGCTTCGCCATTTTTATTTGGGGAAGAGGCCGAACCCATGAGAGGAGGGGGGCATTTTTCGGCCTTCGATGTGGCTAAATATTCAAAAACAGCGGTCAATTTTGAAAAAGGAGATGGAATCATGAACCCGATTTCTGCCGACGTCACTGCTAGCATGTCTGTGATGGACGCCATCATGAAGGTGAACGACGTGGTCAACCGGTTCGTCTGGGGTGCCCCCGTGCTGATCCTCCTGGTGGGTACGGGCATCTACCTCACCGTCCTGCTGGGGCTTCCGCAGATCCGCTACTTCGTGGCGGCCATGAAGGAGGTGTTCACGTCCGCGCGGGGCGCCAACGAGGCCGACAAGTCGATCTCCTCCTTCGCCGCGATGGCGACGGCCATGGCCGCGACGGTGGGCACGGGCAACATCGCCGGCGTGTCGACGGCCCTGCACCTCGGTGGCCCCGGCGCGCTCGTCTGGATGCTGATCTCCGCCTTCTTCGGCATGTGCACCAAGTTCGCCGAGGTCACCCTGGCCGTCCACTTCCGGCAGAAGGACGCCCACGGCGACTGGCGCGGGGGCACCATGTACATCCTGGAGCACGGCGCGGGGCAGAAGTGGCTGGCGGTGATCTTCGCCATCTTCGCCTTCCTGGCCTCCTTCGGCATCGGCGCGGCCACGCAGTCCAACTCCGCGGCGGAGGGCCTGTCGATGGGCTTCGGCGTCAACCACCTGTACAGCGGCATCGCGATCGCCGCGCTGGTGGGGCTGGTCATCGTCGGTGGGCTGAAGAGCCTCTCCATGGTCACGACGTACCTGGTTCCCATCATGGCCGTCTTCTACATCATCACGTCGATCGTCGTCCTGGTGATGAACGCCGCCCACATCCCGGAGGCCATCGCCACCGTCTTCAAGCTGGCGTTCGAGAACCCCGGCGAGACGGTGCCCGGAGCGCTGGCCGGCTGGTGCGTCAAGGAGGCCGTCCAGAAGGGGATCGCGCGGGGCGTCTTCTCCAACGAGGCGGGCATGGGCTCCGCCCCCATGGTCCACGCCACGGCGAACGTGGAACACCCCGTTCAGCAGGGCTTCTACGGGATCTTCGAGGTCTTCGTGGACACGATCGTGATCTGCACCATGACCTCCCTGGTCATCATGACGACCGGTACGCTGACGGGGCATCCGGAGCTCACGGGCTCCCAGCTGACGCTGCAGGCCTTCGAGAACGCTCTGGGCATGGGGGTGGGCCGCTACGTCCTGTCGGTCGCCCTCCTGCTCTTCGCCTTCACCACGATCCTGGGCTGGTACTGGTACGCGGAGACGGCCGTCACCTACCTGTTTGGCGTCTGGTTCAAGCCCGTCATGAAGGTGCTGTGGATCGCCATGATCCTGCTGGGCGCGTCCGGCGCGCAGCTGTTCGGCTCCGCGGGCAACGTCTTCCTGAACCAGATCTGGGACATCTCGGACACCCTGAACGGGCTCATGGCGCTGCCCAACCTCGTGGGGCTGCTCATCCTCTCCCTCACGCTGCGCCGGGTCGTGAAGGACTACGACGCGAAGAAGAAACGGGGCGAAGTGAAGTAGAACGGCCCTCTGAGGCTTTTTATTAAGACATTGAGAATTACGCTATGATATCCTGAAACGGCATGAGCGAAGGACGCGGAGTCCGCGCCCTTCGCTCGGCTGTGGGCAGTTCGTGCCTGAACCTCACGGGATCGTGCAGCCCCTCAAGACGCCGCGAAGGAGTGTGCAGAATGCCTTTGTCGCTTGTTCCGTCTTTCCTTTTTTACTGTTTCATCACGGGCATCACGCCGGGGCCGGCCAACCTCTGTTCGCTGGCCGCCGCGCTGAAGTATGGACGGGAGTGCGCCCTGCGACAGTGGCGCGGGCTCCTCACGGGCTTCTTCCTGGACGCCATGGGGGCGGTGTTCGTGACGTTTTTCCTCGGTGAGGTCCTGCATCGATACGTCAAGGTCCTGTCCTACGTCGGCGCAGCGTACATCCTGTGGCTGGCGTTCCAGATGTTGAGGAACGACGACGACTCGCGTGGGGAGTTCAGGGAGTCCTGCACCTTCACGACGGGGCTTCTCATCCAGCTCACCAACGTGAAGGTCATCGTCTTCTGCGTCACCGCGCTCTCCGCTTACGTGCTGCCGCACACGCGCTCGTTCAAGGCGCTCCTCGCCGTTGGGCTCTTCCTTCCCTTCACCGGCCCGGTCTGCAATCTGGCGTGGATATTCGCCGGCGTCGCGCTGCGCCGCATCTTCGCCGACCACAGGCTCGCGGTCAACATCGCGATGGCCGGACTGCTGGCGCTCTGCGCGGTGGGCCTGGCGCTGTGAAGGGGGGGCGTTCACGGGTGACACGGCCCCCCTTGTCCTCGTTGTGCCGAGCCCCTGCGTTGTTTATGATTTTGTGCGTCGGGACGACGGCGCTCCCCTGGAGGGGGCGTTGGGGGACAGACGCCGGACGCCGGACGGAAAAATGGAGAGACGGGGGAAGGGTGACGGAAGCGATGAGGCTTTTCATCGTGCGGCATGGTGAGACGGCGTGGAACCGGGAGGGACGGTTTCAGGGGCAGCTCGACGTCCCCCTGAACGAGGCGGGGATGCTTCAGGCGGACCGGGTGGCGGAGCGCTTCCGGGGCTACCCCCTGGCCGCCGTCCTCGCCAGTCCGCTGTCCCGCGCCCGCGTGACGGGGGAGCGGATCTTCGACGCGGCGGACTGCGACGCCTTCGTCGTCGATGACGGCTTTCAGGAGATCAACCACGGCGCGTGGGAGGGCGTGACGACGGACGAGGTGGCTCGAAGGGACGGGGAGCTTTTGAGGCTCTGGCGCACCGATCCGCAGCGGGTCACGATGCCGGGGCCGGGAGGGGAGTCGCTGGCCGACGTCGGGCGCCGTGCCGTGGAGGCGCTGGAGCGCGTCGCGTTGGGGAAGTACGAGGGCGACGTGTTGCTGGCGACGCACGACGCCGTGGGGAAGGTGCTGATTTGCCACTATATCGGCCTGCCGCTCACGAGCTATTGGCGGATCCGAATCCCCAACTGCGGCGTGTCCTGTCTGGATTTTAACGGCGACGGCCCGCAGCTGAGCCTCCTGGGGGACGTCAGCCACCTGGGCTGCGGGTTCGAGAGCTTCCTGTCCAGGAGCCTCTAGGGGCGGGGGGACGGGGCTTCGCGGCCGGACGCCGCGGAGCCCCGCGCTCCTTCAGGGACTACTTCGCCCTCTTGACGGCTTCCTTGAGGATGACGTCGTGGGCGCCGCCCTCCACCAGCGTCACCGGCGACACCAGCGTCAGCTTCGCCTTGCGCCGCATCTCCGCCATGGAGAGGGCGCCGCAGTTGCAGAACGTGGAGCGGATCTTGCTGAGCGTCTCCGTCACGTTCTCGCGCAGCGTGCCCGCGTAGGGCACGTAGGAGTCCACGCCCTCCTCGAAGGACAGCTTTATGGACGCCGAGTCCCCGGAGTCGTAGCGCTGCCAGTTGCGCGCGCGGGACGAGCCCTCGCCCCAGTACTCCTTGACGTAGTTGCCGTTCACCATCACGCGGTTCGTGGGGCTCTCGTCGAAGCGGGCGAAGTAGCGCCCCAGCATACAGAAGTCCGCGCCCATGGCCAGCGCCAGCGTGATGTGGTAGTCCAGCACGATCCCGCCGTCGGAGCAGATGGGCACGTAGACCCCCGTCTCCTCGAAGTACCGGTCCCTGGCGCGGGCCACCTCGATGACGGCCGTGGCCTGACCGCGCCCGATGCCCTTGGCCTCCCGCGTGATGCAGATGGACCCGCCGCCGATGCCCACCTTCACGAAGTCCGCTCCGGCCTCGGCCAGGAAGCGAAAGCCCTCCTCGTCCACCACGTTGCCGCCGCCCACCTTGACGGCGTCCCCGTACCGGCCTCGAATCCAGGCCAGCGTCCGGCGCTGCCACTCCGTGAAGCCCTCGGAGGAGTCGATGCACAGCACATCCGCCCCGGCGTCCACCAGGGCCGGCACGCGATCCTCGTAGTCCCGCGTGTTGATGCCCGCCCCCACGGCGTAGCGCTTCTGGGCGTCCAGGAGCTCGAGAGGGTTCTCCTTGTGCATGTCGTAGTCCTTGCGGAACACGAAGGCCACCATGTTGCCCTCGTTGTCCACCACGGGCAGGGCGTTCAGCTTGTGTTCCCACAGGATGTCGTTCGCCTCGCTGAGCGTCAGGCCGTCCCGCGCAAAGACGATCTTGTCGATGGGCGTCATGAAGTCGCGCACGGGGGCGGAGGCGTCCATGCGGCTGACGCGGTAGTCGCGGCTGGTGACGATGCCCAGGAGCCTGCCCGTCAGGCTGCCGTCGTGGGTCACCGCCACGGTGGTGTGCCCCGTCCGGTCCTTCAGCGCCAGGATGTCGGCCAGCGTCTCGTCCGGCCCGATGGAGGAATCGTTCGCCACGAAGCCGGCCTTGTAGCGCTTGACACGCCGCACCATCTCCGCCTCGCTCTCGATGGGCTGTGAGCAGAAGATGAAGGACAGCCCCCCCTCCCGGGCCAGCGCGACGGCCATGCGGTCGTCGGAGACCGACTGCATCACCGCGGAGGTCAGGGGAACGTTCAGCGAAACGGGCGGTTCCTCCCCCCTGCGGAAGCGGCACAGGGGCGTCCTCAGGGACACGTTCGAGGGGATGCACTCCGCAGAGGAGTAGGAGGGGACCAGAAGGTACTCGGAAAAGGTGTGCGACGGCTCCTCATAAAAAAATGCCATTCTCAGCTCTCCTTATATATTCGGATTGTATATAAAAATATCGCCCCCAGGGGGGCGGCGTTCTCAGAGGTTCCCGGCGTCGTGTGGGGGGGCGGGAACGTATCTGCACATTCTAACATTCCGGCCGGAAATTTCAAAAGGCGCGGGCGCATGCGGATTAAAAAAACCATCCCAAAGACCGCCCCTTTGCGCCGGTCCGGACGCTTTCGCCCCGCATTTTTCTGTGCTATATTTCAAGGGGCTGTCCTGGAAGCCAAATAAACGGTTAAGGAGGACTTTGCGGCATGGCGTACACGGAGACGAAGAACACGAGCTGGGGCGAGCGCCTCGGCGGGGCGTTTAAGGGGGTTGTGGTGGGGCTTGTCCTGATCTTCTTGGGGTCGTGGCTGCTCTGGTGGAACGAGGGGCGCACCTACAAGCAGGCCGGGGCGATCGGCGAGGCCATGGTGCAGACGCAGGACGTGGCGGACATCGGCACGGCGGACCCGGCGCTGGAGGGCAGGGTTGTCCACGCCATGGGCAGGGCGGACACGACGGACGTGTTGACGGACCCGGCGTTTGGCGTGTCGACGACGGCCATCGCCCTCTCGCGCGAGGTGGAGTACTATCAGTGGGAGGAGCACTCGAAGAGTGAGACGCGCAAGAAGCTGGGGGGCGGCGAGGAGACCGTCACCACCTACACCTACAGCCGGGAGTGGGTCGCGAGCCCCATTGACTCCTCGGCCTTCCACGACCCTCTGTACAGCACGGAGCAGCCCCTCAGCAGGAACGACATGGGCCCCAACGACACGCTGGCCGACTTCGAGGACGAGGAAGTCTACGCGCAGAACGTCTCCTTCGGAGCCTACAAGCTGCCGCCCTTCCTCGTGCACAGGATCGGCGGGGCCGTGGCCATGACGCTCTCGCCGGAGAGCGTGGACCTGCAGGCCATCGCGGGAGCCATCCACGTATCGGACCTCTACGCGAGGCGTTATCTCGAAACTCCCGTCTCCGCGGACGCCCTGGTCCACGTGGCGGGCAGCACGGTCTACATCGGGCAGAACCCCGGCACGCCCAGGATCGGCGACGTGCGCGTCACGTTCCGGCGCACGCCCCCCGCGGACGTCTCCATCATCGCGAAGGTGATGTCCGACACCTTTGAGGAGTACGTCTCCTCGAACGGCTACACCTTCAGCCGTCTGGCCATGGGGAAGGTCAGCATGGAGAAGATGTTTGAGGACGCCAAGAGCGAGAACAACACCATGGCCTGGATCCTTCGCGTCCTTGGAATCTTCATCGTCATCGTGGGCCTGCGCACCGTGCTGAGCCCCCTGGCCGTCCTGGTGGGGGTCCTTCCCATCCTGGAGAGCCTCGTGGGCGCCGGGATCGGCCTGGTGTCCCTTCTGCTGGGGCTCGCCTGGTCCTTCGTCGTCATCGCCGTGGCGTGGGTGCGCTTCCGCCCGCTCCTGTCCGGCTCCCTCCTGGTGGCTGCCGCCGTCTTCCTCGTCCTGACCTTTGTCCGCGGGCGCAGGCGGGCCGCGTAGAGCGCAGATGAGCGGGGGCCGTCCGTGAGGACGGCCCCCTTTCTTTTGCCGGCCTGCCGCCTCTTACGGCAGTGTGACGGGAAAGCCCGCGACTAAAGTCGCGGGCCATGGGATTACGGGGCCAAAACGCCCGCCATGACGCAGGCCTTCTCCAAAACTGCAAAGCCCTCGTCCGTCCTCCCCCCGCGGAAAAGGATCCTGCCCGCGCGGGCCATCTCCCCCGGACTCATTTTCGCCTCGAGCGTCTTCAGCAGCTCCTGCGCCAGCAGCACGGCGTCTTCGTTCTTTTTCACCCTGAGGAAACATTCGGCCGCATCGAGGTAGGCCCCGACGTTGGCCCACTCCAGATAGTGTATTTTGTGAAAGACGCTCAGGGCCCCTTCGTAGTCTCCGGATTTCATCAGTTCCGACCCTCTCTGGTAGAGCCGCTCACAATAACTGACCGTGAGGCGCTTCTCCGGCAGCTCCTCCGTCAGGAGCCTGCCCGCCATCGGTTCCGCGACCCAGAGCAGCGTATACGCCGTCCTTCCGAACACCGCCGACCGGGATTGCACGCCACCCTTCAGGGCCTCTTGGTAGTAGCTTCCCAAAGCGTAGTCGGCGGCATCCTCGTCCTCGAATTTTTTCCGATCCAGCCGCCCCTCGGTCATGCGCCGGGCCAGAAGCGTCAGCGCCTTGAGGGCCGAGCGGTTCTGAGCCTCCGCATCGAGGGAAACCTGGAGCTCCGGATCGTCGTCCTGCGGAACGGGCACAAGGCCAAACACGTAAACGGCCTGAGGCCCGGAGACAACCCACCCCTGGGATTTCTCGGGGGACATCGTGGCCAGCCTGTCCCCCAACTCGTTCTTCACCGCGTCCGAGATCGTCAGGGAGCGGAGCCATGCCAAAGCCTCCCCTTCCCTGCCCACAGCGGCCTCGGCCCCCGAAGCGCCCCAAAGCGCCAGGATCAGGGCCCAAAGGAACAAAGCGCCGCGTGAACCCCTCATCATCTAAAGCTCCTGTTTCACCGTTCCGGAGACGCCCTGTTCCAACTTATCCGAGCTCTCGGGCTGGGGCGCCTGCTTCGGCTGGACGGGCTGGACGATCTGAGCGTTCTCCATGTCACGGGCACCCGCGGCAGCGGCATCGGTCAAAGACGGCGCGTAGACGGCAATGCCCCAGGCGAAAGCCTCGTCCTTGTCCGTCCAGGTGCGGCGCTGTACCCCCGGAGGCAGGAGGCCCTGTCGGGCGCTCTCGATCGTCTGCTGGAACGTCTGTCTGCTGCGGAATTCCTTTTTGCGTCCCTCCGCGTTGGCCACGTCCACCTGGGAGACGACGCCGGTTGTGGGGTCCCTCTGCGCGATCGTCTCGAAATCCCTGACCGCCGTCTGCGTGCTCTCGTCAAGAGCGCTCGCCGCGGAGACCTTCTCCCCCGTTATGATGCCGCAGAGCGCGTCGGAGGCCCGCAGCTCCGCCGTCCTCTCCGCCGAAAGGGTCAGGTCCTTCTGAAGGGCAGGGTCCTTGTCTTTACGAACGACGGCGCTGCCGAACCCCACAAAGGCAACCTCGCCCGTGGTGGGAACGTCGATGATACGGCCGCCGACAGGGGGCACCAGGTTGTTCTGGATCTCCGAGAGCATCGTGTTGAGCCCCTCGTTGAGGGTCGCCGCAATCAGGGTGTCGGAGTCGGGCCGCGCGTACTGCCCGCGCGTCCTCGGCGTGCTGACCAGCGTCACGTAGACGATCCCCTTGTCGATGTCATCGTGGACCTCGTAGGTCACGTAACCCTTCAGGACGCCGTACACGACGGCCTTCTGGTGTTCGTTCAGGTCCCTGGTCTGGTTGCGCAGGGCCTTGCTGTCCGTGTCCAGGGTCTCCGTCTTCCTGTCGAAGGTCGTGACCCCCTTGACCGCCATCTCCCCGAGCAGCGAGGCCATCTGGCTCTTGGCCTGCATATACGCCTCGACGTAGGCGTTGCGCTGGGCGATGCGTTCCGCCGTGATGTTATCCATATTCTTTCTGTAGGTGCCGATGCCCGTGGCGACGAATCCATAGCCGCCGGAGGGAACGGCGATCATGGTGCACCCCTGCTTGCGCTCGGCGACGACGGCGTTGATGGCGTCCTGCACCGTCGCCGCGGAGGTGACGGGTTGCTCCAGAACGGCGTCGGCCTCCGTTTTGACGGCATCCGGCTGCCGGACGGCGCTCAGCTCGCCGCGCTGTTCCTCCGGCGCCTGCACGATCGGCAGAAAATCGTCGGCGGACAGCGTCGCCGCAGCCTCCCCCGGCGACGGCAGCCCCGCCAGCCCCACGCAAAACAACCCCGCGGACAAAATCCACTTGCTTCCCTTCATCATCAACCACTCCTTTGTTCTGATTTGTTCTGATGCTCACAATAAACGGCGCTGGGACGGCCCCTGCCATCCACGCGAATACTTTACCCCGAAAACGCCTCCAGCACAAATGCGTTTGATGAGAATACGGATCAGACGCATTTGCCGGCGTTCCCGCCGTAAGATAGAATGCCCGCAGGACAGGGTAATTTGGACCCGAGAGCAACGGAAGGTACGTTATAATAAAGCCATCTGAAACCCACGGGGAGCGGAGACCATGAAGGACAATGCGTCGGCGAAAGAAAAACACGGCCTCAACAGGCTGAACGACAGGCTGTTCAAGTACATTTTCGCCTCGAGGCAGCACAAGGCGAACCTGATACGCTTCCTGAACGACGTCCTGGACGACTCCGACAGGGTTATCGCCGACATCGAGTACCTCGACAGGGAAGCGGACCCGCCCATCCTTCGGGGAAGGGGAACGCGCTTCGACGTAAGGGCGAAGACGTCCGACGGACGCCTTTTCCAGGTCGAGGTCCAGATTCGGGACGAAGACGATTTCCTCAAACGCTGCCTCTTCTACACCTGCGCGAATTACACCTCGCAGATCGTCGTCGGCGAGCCCTACGGGAAGCTGGGAGAGGTCGTATTCATCGCCGTGCTGGACTTCAATGCGTTTCCCGACAAGCCGGACGCCTACCACTCCGTTCAGCGTATGCTGGACGTGGAGAACCATAAGTGCTACTGCAACGGAGTTGAGATGCACTTTCTCGAGCTCCCGAAGATGAGGAAGTTTGGGAGGGGAAAATCCCCCGATAGGATGACAGGACTGGAGAGGATGTTGATGTACATGGGGACGGTGGGAGAGACCGAGGCTTTGAACGAGATCGCGGCGTACGACTCCGACATCAGGAGAATTCTGAAAATGGAGGAGGCGTTCGTAAAGACGCCCGAGCTGTGGGTAAATTATCTGATACGGGAGAGGGAGCAGTCCGATTGGGAGAACTATGTGAGAAGCCGGGAGGCCAGGGGTGAGGCCAAGGGTGAGGCCAGGGGTGAGGCCAGGGGCGAGGCGAAGGGCAGGGCCGAAACCGCCCAAAACCTGATTCGGATGGGGTTGGACCTCGATAAGATCGCCCAGGCGACCGGGCTGCCCGTGGACGAGGTCGAGGCGTTGAAAGCGGAAATCATCGAGGATTGAACGGTTCTGGGGCCTTAAGTACCCCGCCGTGCAAAACAGGGCACAATATCCTTAGGGAGGTTTGAGCAATGAAGGCGACGATGAAGATGGTGTGCAAGACGATTTGCCTGGCGATGGCAGCGCTGCTCCTGACCGCGACGGCGGCGATGGCGTCCCCTCTGGTCGGCGGCGGGGACAAGGGAGGGGACGAGGCCATGGAGCGCGAGCTGGATGGGGGTATCCATGTAACCTTTTTGGGCGCGTTCCGTAGAGATAACCGTATTTTCTTTGATTTCATCGTAGAGCCCCAGCAGGACTCAATTCTTGAGGTTTCTCAAGGTTTGATTTTTGACAATAAGGGCAACAAATTTAAAAGATCGTACGACGACTCTCCATACATAGGAAATGAGAACACCTACAAACGAGAGATCATCGGAGATGTCAAGACACGTGTTAGATTTCGGTATTCTGTGGACGCCAGCTACGGGAATCCCTTCCTCACCCGCATGACATTCGAATTCAACGGCAAGGAACTGGTGTTCCGCAACGTGCAGGTCCAGGACGAGCCGAAGAAAGAATAGAAAGCACCTTGCTTTTGACGCGGCAATCCGGTAAGGAACACAAACCTTTTTCACAAATCACAGGGAGGCTTTTGGAAATGAAAAGGACGATGAGGACGGCGTGCAAGACGATTTGCCTGGCGATGGCGGCGCTGCTCCTGACCGCGGCGGCCGCGATGGCATCCCCTCTGGTCGGCGGCGGGGACAAGGGCGGGGACGAGGCCATGGAGCGCGAGCTGGAGGGGGGTATCCATGTAACCTTTTTGGGCGCGTTCCGTGGTGCCAATGACGACAACAAAAATTATATTTTCTTCAGGTTCATCGTAGAACCTCAGCAGGACACGACGCTTAAGGTCGATGGAAATTCATTTTTTGACGATAACGGCAATGAGTTTAACTGGAACTACGATGCATACATAGGGAACGCGAGCACCAGAGAACGGGAGATTATCGGCGGAATCAAGACGCCTGTCGTATTCCTATATCATATGGACGCCAGCTACGGGAACCCCTTCCTCGCCCGCATGACCTTTTACTTCAACGGCAATGAACTGGTGTTCCGCAACGTGCAGGTCCAGGACAAGTCGAAGAAGGAGTAGCCTGTAGAGCGGGTCCGATGGAGGCTGGCCCTGAAAGGTGACGACTAATGAAGAAGACGATTTTTTCCTGTGCGCTCACACTGGCGCTGGCGTGGAGCGCCGCGGCGGCGGAAGGGCTCTTCGAGACGGTGGTGCGCGCCTCCGGCGCGACGAAGGAGGCGGCCGTGGCCAACGCCCTCGACGAGGCCATCCGCAAGAACCTGGGGACGCTTTTGTCCGGCGCCGAGGAGCTTGCGGGGGATCGCCTGAAGGAGCGGCTGGTGCAGTTCTCCCGAGGCACGGCGACGCGGTACGAGGTTCTGGAGTCCGGTCAGGACGAGAACGGCGTCGTCCTGATCGTAAAGGTGACGGTGGACCCGCAGGCGGTGCGCGAGGCCGCCCGCACGATCCGAAAGGGCGGAACCTCCGGGGGCCTCGCCCGCAGGAGCACGCCCCTGCTGGACGCAGGGCAGGACGGCCTGCACACCTTCTTCCAATCCCTGGATCTGGCGCGTTTTCTGGATGTCCGCATCGAGGATCGCACGCTCGACGTCCGCAAGGGTCTTCTGACGGCCGGCGTCGCCCTTTCCCTGAACGAGGCGCGCTTCGAGCGGGATTTCTCCGAGCCTCTGGCCCGCCTCATGGACAGAGTCGCGAACTCCGCCGGGTTGGCCTCGGAGCTCGCTGAGGAGTACAAGACCCCTTCGGAGCGAAGCGCCGCGGTGTTCTACCTGTTGGGGCCCAATCTATCGTTTCGCGCCTGGACGCTGCCCGCCGCTTTCCTGGACGCCGCGAGGCGGGGGGCACGGCTGAACGACTTCGGCAGGGCGACGCTGCGCACGCACCGTCGCGCGTGGCTGCACTTTTCCCTGCGCGACGCCTCGGGATCGGAACTGGAGCGGCTCCCCGTTCCCCTGAACCTCTCCAACGTGCTCCTCTTCTCCGACCGGCGGAGCGAGACGGGAAACCCGTGGTTCTTCGCCGGAATCGAGGAGCGGAAGGACAGGAATCAGCTCTCGCTGATCGCGGCCCCCCTTTTCGGGGCGGCCTCGGGCAGGGGATATGCCTTCTTCCGAGAACACCGCCAGCCCTTCGAGTTCCGGCTGCCTCAGTCCCAGCTGACGCGCGTCTCCGATATCACGGTCTCCCTGGAGCTGGAAAGGTAGGGCGGGAGTTATGACACGAAAAATCCTGTTGGCTTGGTTTTTCTCCGCACTCTGCGCGCTGGCGCTCTCCTGCGCCGCCGCCTTCGCCGCGCTCGCCGCGCGGGAGGCGGACGCGTTCATCGTCGCGGACGCGGAGGGGACGGGGACTTCGGAGGAGCAGGCCCTGGCCGACGCGCGCCGGCGCGCCGTCCAGCAGGCCATCGGCTTTCTCTCCCAGGGGCTGACCCGAACGCAGGACGGGCAAACGGAGGAGAACATCGTCCGTCTCAGCCGGGCGTTCATCGAAAAATACGAGGTCACGGCCAAAAGGGAGGAGAAGGGGCGCCATACCGTGTCCATCCGGGCCTGGATAAGAAAGGAAAACCTGCTCGCCGGACTGCTTCAGAAGGACCCCAGCCGCTCGGTGCTGGACGGCGTGAGCCTGGTGACGCGCGCCGCGACACGGGAGCAGCAGGTTCAGGAGGCCGGAGATATTCTGGTCGACGTGTTCCGCTCGATGCCGTTGTCGAATTTTATCCGCTGTTCCACGGAGGGGACCTCGTTCCAGTCCGGCTCCGAAAAGCTGAAGCTCGGCATCCACTTTACGTTCGACCGCGAACTGTTTTTTTCTCAAGCCGTGCCGCAGCTGGTCTCCGTTCTCGACTACGTCTCCGAGTCCAGCGCCAAAGACGTCCCCTTCCTGTTTCCCCTGTCGGGCGGGGACCCCGTCTCGATCACGCCCCCGGTCTCCGTGGACTCCCTCCCCCGCTATCGGGAGCTCATGGACCTGCGGGACGGAAACTTCTACATCGATCTTCCCGATGGCGGGGGATTCGCCAACATCTATGTGCTGACCCGAAACTATTATTTCAACGCCTACCGCGTCGCCCCGGAAGCGTTCTCCCGATTGGCGGAGAGCCTGTTCCGCCCCGACCGGCAGGGAATGCTGGACGGACGCTCCCTTGGCAGGACCGATTTGAAAATGGAGTTTAAAGGCGGCGGAGGAGCGGTTCTGTTCACCCACACGGAGCCCCTGCAGCTGCACAACGTCCTGTTTTTCATGGATATCGCCGCATTGAAAAAGACCCCCTGGTCAGTCAGAAAACACGGCCCAGTGGACGAACGGCGACATGCCCTGTTCGTTCTCCCCGCTTTCGGAACGCTCCAGGGCGGCGATTATCTCCTGATCCAGGCCGACGAGGCGGAGCTGGAGCTCCCCGTTCCGACCGACGTCCTGAAGGCCGTCCAGAAGGTGGATTCCTCGATCGTCTCCGGATCGCAGGCCCCCTGATGCGGAGCGGAACGGTCCCATTCGGATAGAGCCCGCACACATTTTCCGGCCCCGCGGGGAGTCCGCGGGGCCGTCGGTTTACGACAGTGCGGCGGGAAAGGCCATAGTACGCCCCGCCTTTTGGGCGCCTGGGCACGGAATTGTTCGTGGGAGTATGTCAATCGATTTTTTCCCTCGATTTCCCTCTGAATACGCTATAATCTTCTACAGTAGGAAGTTTTGGACGCCGCGAAGGGACCGACGCACCGGGAGGAAGGGGCGCCGTCCTTCGTGTTGGCGTCCGGAATCGTCCAAAAAATCAAGGTGGGAGGTTTTTCGCTGTGTGGCTGGTTCTTGTGTTTATCACTCTGGTCTTTGGTCTCCTTGGCGGCGCTTACGCCTGGACGGTCTTTCAAAAGCTCTCGGAGAGCTCCATCAAAAACGACAGGATTTCAGAGCTCTCGGGCATCATTCACGGGGGAGCGATGGCGTTCCTCAAGAAGGAGTACTCCTGGCTGGCTCCCTTCGTAGGGGTCGTCGCGGTGCTCCTGGGGATTCTCCTCGGTGTGGGGCAGGCCTTTGCCTTCGTCTTGGGGGCCCTCTGCAGCGCGGGGGCGGGCTACATCGGAATGCACGTGGCCACTCAGGCCAACGGGCGCACCGCCTATGCCGCGTCGGACAACTCGAAGGACAACGCGGCGGGCGGCGCCCTCGAGGTCGCCTTTTCGGGTGGCAGCATCGTGGGCATGGTGGTCGTGGGCCTGGGCCTGATCGGACTGGCCGCTGCCTACCTCTTCCTGAACGACGTGAACGTCCTGACGGCCTTCGGCATGGGGGCCAGCAGCATCGCCCTCTTCGCCCGCGTGGGCGGCGGCATCTACACCAAGGCGGCCGACGTGGGCGCCGACCTGGTGGGCAAGGTGGAGGCCGGCATCCCTGAGGACGACCCCCGCAACCCGGCCGTCATCGCGGACAACGTGGGCGACAACGTGGGCGACATCGCCGGCATGGGCGCGGACCTCTTCGAGTCCTACGTCAACGCCATCATCGCCGCCATGGCCATCGGCTTCGCGTTTTCCTTCACGAAGGACGGCGACACGCTGGGCCTGTGGGGCGTGGGCTTCCCGCTGATCCTTTCCTCCTGGGGCGTCCTGTCCTCCATCGTAGGCTGCATGATGATCTCACGCAAGGCGCCCTTCTCCGACATCGTCGTGAGCTTCATCCGGCTGCTCCCCGGCATGGAGCGGGTCATGGACCGGATCGATCAGGGCGATGCCGCCTTTGCCCTGCGCACCGGAACCTTCGCGGCGGGCATCCTGATGATCCTGGGGACGCTCATCTTCAGCCTCCTCTTCTTCTTCACGAACTCCATCAGCGTGTTCCTCTCCGTCACCTCCGGCATCCTGGCGGGCATCCTGATCGGCTACGTCACCGAGATCTACACCTCGGGGGACTACCGCTTCGTCCGCGGCGTCGCCGCCTCCTCCGAGACGGGGGCCGCCACGGTGATCCTCTCCGGCCTCTCCCTGGGCATGATCTCCACGGGCATCCCCGTCCTCCTGATCTGCGCCTCCACGCTGCTCAGCTACTGGCTGGCCGGCATGTTCGGCGTGGCCGTCGCGGCCGTGGGGATGCTCTCCATCACGGGGATCTCCCTCAGCGTGGACGCCTACGGCCCCATCTCCGACAACGCGGGCGGCATCGCCGAGATGAGCGACCTGCCCGAAGAGGTCCGCGAGATCACGGACCACCTGGACGCCATCGGCAACACCACCGCCGCCATGGGCAAGGGCCTCGCCATCGGCTCCGCGGCCCTCACCGCGCTGGCCCTGTTCGTTGCCTACTCCCAGGCCGCGGGCATCAGCAAGATCGACATCATGGACCCGAAGGTCATCGTGGGCATGTTCCTGGGCGGTATGCTGCCCTTCATCTTCTGCGCCCTGTCCATCGAGGCCGTCAGCAAGGCGGCTCAGGCGATGATCGAGGAGGTGCGCCGTCAGTTCCGCGAGATCACCGGCATCATGGAGGGGACGGGCAAGCCGGAGTACGAAAACTGCGTGGCCATCTCCACCCACGCGGCCCTCACCCAGATGATCCTCCCCGGCTGCATCGCCATCGTCTCGCCCATCCTGGTGGGCTGGCTGCTGGGCAAGGAGGCGCTGGGCGGCCTGCTGGGCGGCGCCATCGTCACGGGCGTCATGATGGCCATCTTCATGTCCAACGCGGGCGGCGCCTGGGACAACGCCAAGAAGTACATCGAGGAGGGCAACTTCGGCGGCAAGGGCTCCAGGAACCACGCCGCGGCCGTCGTGGGCGACACGGTGGGCGACCCCTTCAAGGACACGGCCGGCCCCAGCCTGAACATCCTGATCAAGCTGATGACCGTGGTGTCCCTGGTGCTGGCCCCGCTGTTCTAAATTCCGCTTTCCGCTCACAAAAGCCGCCTCGTCCACGAACTTGATTTTGGAGATGGAATAAACCGGACGGCCGGCGGGATATCGACTGAAGTTCGGGGGGGCGTCCGCCCTCCCGAATTTTTCTGTCTCGAACGCCTCAACCCCCCGCTCTCGAGCCGCTCGCGAAAGGAGCCTTCCGCTATGGCAAACGACGACGTGCAGCTCGTCAAGGAAAAACTGGACATCGTGGACATCGTTGGGGACCGGGTGCGGCTGCGCCGCGCCGGGCGGGACTTCGTGGGCCTGTGCCCCTTCCACAACGAGAAGACGCCGTCCTTCCACGTGTCCCAGGAGCGGCAGAACTACCACTGCTTTGGCTGCGGTAAGGGGGGCGACGTCTTCACCTTCGTCATGGAGACGGAGGGGCTGGACTTCCGCGCGTGCCTTGAGCTTCTGGCGGCGCGGGCGGGGGTGACGCTGACGCGCCGCGGCGACGGGAAGCGTGCGCTCGGCGACCTGTACGAGGTCATGGGGGAGGCGGCCCGGTTCTTCGGCGCGCAGCTCCGGGGGCCGGAGGGCGCGGCGGCGCGGGCCTACCTGGAGCGGCGCAGCCTTGCCCCGGCGGACGCGGACCGCTTCGGCCTCGGCTGGAGCGGCAGCTCCTGGGACGCCTTGACCCGACACCTTCGGGGCCAGGGCGTCACGGAGCGTCAGGCCGTCGCCTGCGGGCTGGCGCTGGAGGGGCAGCGGGGCGGCGTCTACGACCGATTCCGAGGGCGGCTGATGTTCCCCATCCGGAACGTCGCGGGGCGCGTCATCGCCTTTGGAGGACGCCTCGTGGACGGCGAGGGCGCGAAGTACATCAACAGCCCGGAGGGGGAGATCTACAGCAAGCGCAGGAACCTCTACCTGCTGCACGAGGCCCGGAGCGCCATTCGGGAGCGAAAGCGCTCCATCCTGGTGGAGGGCTACATGGACGCCCTGCGGCTGCACTTGTGCGGCTTTCCGGAGGCCGTGGCCTCCCTGGGGACCTCCCTGACGGAGGACCAGGCGCGGCTGCTCAAGCGCTTCAGCGACACCTGCTACATCTGTTACGACAGCGATGCGGCGGGTCAGGAGGCGACGCTGCGCGGCATGTACGTCCTGCAGGAGCTGGGGCTCGACGTGCGCGTCGTCTCGCTGCCGTTGGGGAAGGACCCGGACGAGTTCCTGCTGGCGTCCGGAGGCCCCGATCGCTTCGAGGAGGCGATCGCGAACGCGCGGCCCCTGATCCTTCAGCACCTGGCGGCCGTCCGGGGGGCCCTGGAGTCTCCGGACGGTCGCCGGGCCGGCGTGGAGTCCCTCATGAACGGCCTCCTGCAGCTGGACCCCTCCAGCATAGCCCCTCACGTCCCCACGCTGGCCGGGGCGCTGAACCTCTACCCCCACGAGTTCTGGAGGGAGCTCGAGGACTTTCGCCGCCGCGCTCCGCGCCCCTCGTCCCGCCGCGAGGAGCCCCCCGCCGCGCCGGAGGAACGGGAGCCTCAACGGAAGCTGGTGCTGGACCCGCTCGAGTCCGCGCTGTGCTCCCTCCTCTGGCGCGACGGGACCCGCCGCCGGACGCCTGCGGAGGAGGTGCTGGCGCTTCTCTCCGACGAGCGGGTGAAGGAGGTGGCCCTGGCCATCCTGATGGAGTCCCCCGCGGCGTTGGAGGCGCGCTGGCTGTCGTTGAACGACCGATACCCCCTGGCCCTGCTGGCGCGGGGCGACGCCTTCTGCGACGAGCTTGCCGCCTCCCCCGACGGCGCGGACCCCTGGGGCGTCGTCTGCGCGGCGCTGAGGCGGCGCAGGGGCGAGGCCCGCCTTGCCGCGCTGAACGCGAGGATGAAACAGGGCGCGGCCACCGCCGAGGAGCTGGCGGAGGCTCACGCCCTGGCCTCGGCGCTGAAGAGGCGGAATTGACGCTCTTCCGCCCCGTGCCCTTCGTTTTGATTTTGGTGGATTCGGGTCTGGCTTCCTAAAGCCTCTTTTCGCCTTTCTCGATGAAGACGCGGGGCACCCGCGGCATGATGCAGCTCAGGAGCTCGTGGATGATCGTGTGTCCCGCGAGGGCCGCCTTCAGCATCAGGCGCCCGTCGAGGAGCACGGCCTCGTCCCCCGCCCTGACCCCCGGAACGTCCGTGACGTCCGCCATGAACATGTCCATGCAAACGCGCCCCACCACCGGGCAGAGCCGGTCGTGGATGTAGACGCTCATCCGGTTGGAGAGGGCGCGCGGGTACCCGTCGGCGTATCCCGTGGGCAGGACGGCCAGGACGGAGTCGCGCTTCAGGACCGCCGTGCCGCCGTAGCCGATCTTCGCCCCCTTCGGCAGCTCTCGGACGGCAGCGATCCGGGCCTTGAGCGTCATGACGGGCTTCAGCTCCGCGGGGGACTCCACCTCCTCGTCCGAAGAGGCGTAGCCGTAGAGCACCAGCCCGAAACGGCCCATGTCCAAATGCGCCTCAGGGTACCTCAGCACGCCGAGGCTGGCCGCGATGTGCCCCAGCCGGAACGTGACGCCGCGATCCGCCAGCGCCTGACGGGCCGCGGCGAACTTCGCCATCTGCATGCGGGTGTATTCGGGGTCGCCGTCCGCGTTGGCGAAGTGACTGAACAGCCCCTCGGCCTCGAGCCCCGGCAGGCGGCACAGCGTCGCCATCTCGTCGGCCACGGCCTCCCAGCCGCTCTCCGGCCAGTAGAAGCCAATGCGCCCCATTCCGGTGTCCACCTTGACGTGGATCTTGATGGTCCGCCCCGCGGCGCTGGCCGCCCTGGAGAGCGCGAGGCCGTTTTCGAGGTCCCCCACCGCCTGGGTGACGTCGTACTCCCACATCAGGGGGGCCAGAGACGGTGCCGACTGTCCCAGACACAGGATGGGCAGCTTGATGCCGTTCTTCCGCAGCGTCACGGCCGCCATGACGTAGGCCACCGCCAGCATGTCGACCCCGCACGTTTCGAGCTTCCTCGCGACCTCCACGATGCCGTGGCCGTAGGCGTCCGCCTTGACCACGGCGAGGGACTTGACCCCCGGCTTCAGCAGCCCCTTCAACGACCTGACGTTGCCCTCCAGCGCGTCGAGGTCGATCTCCGCCCACGTTCGGGTCATCGCAATTTCCAGATTCGTCATCTCAGTCTCTCCTCCCGTTCGGGAAACGAATTTCGCAGGGCCGCCCTGCGAGGCGGCTCAAAGCCTTTGGCATGGATTCATTCGGACGGAAGTATTATAGAACAAAACCGCGGACGGGTTCAACGCGGCAATGCTATACTTAGGGAAGCGCTGATTAATATTCAAAAGTTGTTGAAAGCAATCAAGGAGCATCAAAACGAAGGATATCCTTCAGTGCTTCCCTAAAATTTTAAAATGGGGCTACGCCCCAAGCCCCACGCGCTTCGCGCGGCCTGGTGAAGTTTCAGGCACTGAAGGGAGTCTATGCGGTTGACAGTTCTCAACGACTTAATCAGTGTTTCCTTAGGGAAGCGCCAAAGCGAAGTGCGCTGCCGCGCGTTTTCCGACAGCGGTGCCATCGGGGTGTGCCTGCGGAGGGAGGAACCATGAAGGACGTTTTCAAAAAGGCGTTGCCGTATCTTGCACTGCTCCTGCTGCTGGCCTGTCTGGGCAGCGCCCTGCCCCTGAGCGTCGGGGAGAGCTCCGACTTCGGCAACTTCGCGGGGAACAGCGACTACGGCGGAAGTTGGGGCGGCGGATGGAGTGGCGGCAGCAGCTGGGGCGACGGGTGGAGCGGCGGCGGCTTCATAAACCTGGGCTGGGTCGGCGGTTCCATCGACGTCTTCACGATGCTGTTGTTCCTGTACTTCGTCGTCCGGTTCTTCGGGGACAGGGGGTTCTTCGTCGGAAAACGCCAAAGGGAGCGGATGGACATGCCCGAGGTCGTCGTTCTCTCCAGAGTCCTCCTGCCGATGAGCGATTACCTGAAGCTGGACCCGGACTTCAGCGCGACGGGGGTCCAGGAGCACATGGCCAACCTCTACGTGCAGATGCAGAACTGCTGGCACAACAAAAACATCGAGCCCGTGCGGCCGTGGCTGACGGATGCGTTCTACAATCAGATGGAGGGCCTGCTGGCCCCGATGCGCAGTAAGCGCGAGACGGACTACATCGAGCGCATCGCCGTGCTGGAGGCGAGCCTGAAGGGCTACTACCAGGCGGGCGGCATGGATTTCCTCGTGGCCGCGATTCGGACGCGCATCACGGTGTACACGCTGGACGACCGAACGGGGCGGGTCGTCTCCGGCAGCAGGAATCGGGAGAAGTTCATGGAGTACGAGTGGGAGCTCACGCGAAGGAGTGGCGAGAGGACGGACCGGGCCAAGGGCGGCGTGAAGGCGGTCTACTGCCCCCACTGCGGCGCGCCCCTCGACATCAACGCATCGGCCCGCTGTTCCTACTGCGGCGGCACGGTGATAGCCTCCAGCAAAAACTGGGCCGTGTGCCGCATCAGGGGGATATCGCAGAGAACCGTGTGAGCGCGGGCCCGCCTGCGTTGACGCCCTACCTGAAGTACTCGAAGAGGTACCCCAGCTGCAGGCCGGCGACCTTCGCGTTCCGGAAGCGCCGGTAGAGGGCGCGCTTGCCGTCCTCCAGCTCCGTGGGACGGATGCCGGTGCGGATGGAGGCCGACGCCTCGATGTAGGCGGCCAGCTTGTCGCACACCCCGATGAGCTGGCCGTCCATCGGGTTGCAGTCGTCGCGGTTCAGCTCGGCCGGGATGTCGCCCCCGTGCCGCTGGATGGGATCGATCTGCCCGCTCTGCCACGTCTTGTTGGTGAACTCCTCCTCCGTGTACCAGCGCAGCTCGTCGTGCCACCCGTCCGGGAGCAGGGGCAGGATGCGCTCGTTCATCGCCTCGTGCTCGTAGCGGCGGATCATCTTGTCCAGCCCCTCGACGGAGGCCTTGACGGGAGAGATGATGTCGCGCGTCAGGACCTCCGGCAGGTCGTGGAACAGGCCGCAGAAGAAGTTGTTGTAGAGCCGCCGCGGACACGCGCCGATCTCGTGCGACAAAAGCCACGAGACGACGGCAACGAACAGGAGGTGCTCCAGGACGGAGGTCTGCGGCACTCGGTCGGTCTGAGCCCAGCGTTTTTGAAAGGTCAGCTGTCCCACCATGGAGATGAACCCCCACAGGGGGGAGCCGTCCCGCGCGTCCAGCATGGCCCGCGCGGAGGGCAGGTCGATGGCGGCGACGTTGGCCTCCACCTCGCGCCGCGTCCGTTCGATGCCGTACATGTCCGCGCTCCAGTGCAGGATGAACGCGAACTCCCAGCTCGTGGCCATGTAGTGCGCCGCGCCCAGGATGCGCCGCTCGAGCGTCCGCTCTCCCGCGCGGCGGTGGTAGTCCCGGAAGGCCCGGTCCATGTCGGACGAAAAGGCCGCGAGGTCCGGCGCGAGGCGCTCCGCGACCCACGCGTCGAGCTCCGCCTTCGTCTCCGGGTCCTGGATCAGCTTGTGGAACACCGGCGGACGGATGTCCGTCACCACGACGCGGTAGAGGAACTCGAATATCCCGCCCCGGATCAGCGCCCCCCAGTCCACGCTCTCCCCGCGGTCCTCCTCGCACTTGCCCAGCACCCACGCTGTGACCATCTTGTGCGCCTGCTTGCCCAGCTCCGTGAACACGGCGGGGTGCGGGTGGTCGTTCCAGCGTTTCATGCTGGCCGCCGAGAAGATGCGCTCAAGGAACGTCCGCGTTATCACGTTCAATCACACTCCGGTCGAAGGGTCAAATCGAAGGATCAAAGGCTCCGTTTCCCGTCCAGCGCCGCGTGGGCCTCATGGACCAGCGCCTCCGGGTCGAGGCCGGGCAGGAAGCCGTGGTCCTCGCGGGTCAGCCGGCAGAGGAACTCCATGTTCCCCTCCGGCCCCAGGATGGGGGACCAGGTGATGTCCGACACGAAGAGGTCCGTTTCCGCCTCGGCGAAGCCCGTCACCTCGCGCAGGATGGCCGCGTGCACCGCCGGGTCCCGCACCACGCCGTGGGCGCCCAGCCGTTCGCGCCCCGCCTCGAACTGCGGCTTGATGAGTGCGACCGCCTCCCCGGCCGGGGAGAGAAGGGCGTCGATGGCCGGCAGGATGAGCCTCAGGGAGATGAAGGAGGCGTCGCAGACCGCGAGGTCGATCGCCTCCGGAAAGTCCGCCGCCGTCAGGCTGCGGGCGTTCGTGCGGTCCATGACGGCGACGCGCGGGTCGGAGGCGAGGCGCCACAGGAGCTGTCCGTAGCCGACGTCCACGGCGAAGACCCTCCGGGCCCCGTGGGCCAGCAGCACGTCCGTGAAGCCGCCGGTCGATGCGCCCAGGTCCGCGCAGGTGCGCCCCTCCGCCGAGAGGTCGGGGAAGGCCTCAAAGGCCTGCAGGAGCTTGTGGGCGCCGCGGCTGGCCCAGCGCGTGCCCTCGTCCACCTCGATGGGGAGGTCCAGGGGGATGGCCGTCCCCGCCTTCGTGACGGGCCGCCCCTCAACGCGCACCCGCCCCGCCATAATGAGGGCCTGCGCCCTGTTCCTCGTCTCCGCCAGCCCGCGGTCCACCATGAGCCGGTCCAGCCTCTCCCTGGCCTTCATGGTTCAGCCTTCCAATGGAAAATGGAAACGGCGCCGCGGGACGGGTCAGACGGCCTGCGAGAGGCCCAGACAGGGCCGGCAGACCTCGACGACGTTCTCAGGCGTCATGCCGTAGAGCGCCCGTTGCTCCTCCGGCGTCGCGTGGGGGACGCAGACGTCCGGCACGCCGAAGCGCCGCAGCAGGGTGGGGGCCCCCGTCTCCGCGATGCGGGCGGCGACGGCCTCCCCGACGCCTGCCTCCATGTAGTTCTCCTCTGCGACGGCCACTAGAGGGAAGCGGTGCAGGACGTCGTCCAGCGTCTCCACGTCCAGGGGCTTGAGCCGGCGCAGGTCGTAGACGGCGGGGAGGGGCAGCCCGGCGGCGTCCGCGGCCTCGCGCGCCGCGAGCATCGTGTGTACCGTCACCCCGTGCCCGATGAGGGCCCACTCCGTGCCGTCCCGGAGCTGGAACGCGCGCAGCGGCTCCGTGCCGGCGAAGAGGTCGTTGTGGGCGGGCAGCGAGCCGCGGGGGTAGCGGATCAGGGTGGGGCCCTCGCGCCGCGCCGCGCAGGCCATCATCTGCCGCAGAGAGGGCTCGTCGGAGGGCGTGTAGACCTCCAGGTTGGGGATGGGGCGGGACCAGGGGACGTCCAGCAGCCCCTGGTGGGTGTCCCCGTCCGAGCCCACCAGCCCCGCGCGGTCCACCATCAGGACGACGGGCAGGTTCTGCAGGGCGACGTCGTGCATCAGCTGGTCCATCGCGCGCTGCAGGAACGTGGAGTAGATGAAGACCCACGGCCGCATCCCCCCCGCCGCCAGGCCCGCGGCCATGGTCAGCATGTGGCTCTCGGCGATGCCCACGTCGAAGAACCGCTCCGGGAAGCGCGTCCGAAAGCGCTCCAGCTTGACGCCGGTGGACATAGCGGCGGTGAAGCAGACGACGCGCGGATCCGTCTCCGCCATCGCCTCCGTCGCCTCGGACGCCGCCTCGCTCCAGCTGCGCCGCTTGGGTCCCCTGGCGCTAGAGCGGGGGGACATCTGGTGGTACTTCGTGGGGTCCGCCTCCGCCTCCGGCATCCCCCTGCCCTTCACGGTGTTGAAGTGCAGCAGCACGGGGCGGTCGTAGCGCTTCGCCAGCTCGAAGACCACCTGGCAGGCCTCGACGTCGTGGCCGTCGAAGGGCCCCCAGTAGTTGATGTCCAGGTCGTCAAACATGTTGTTCGGCTTCACGAGGCTCTTGATCTGGTCGTGGATGCCCTCCAGGCTCCGCTGCAGGACGCCGCCCGCGGGCAGCACGCGGCAGGCGTCCTTGATGGCGGACTTGATCTTGTTGTAGGACGTGCTGGCGGAGAGGTGCGCCAGCATCGTGGAGAACCCCCCCACGCAGTTGCTGATGGAGTGCTTGTTGTCGTTCAAAACGATGATGACCTTCGTCTTCGTCTCCTGAACGTAGTTCAGGGCTTCGAGCGCCAGCCCGTTGATGAGGGAGGCGTCCCCGATGAAGGCGACGACGTGCCGGTCCTCGCCCAGCAGGTCTCGGGCCTTGGCGTAGCCCAGCGCGGCGGAGATGGAGGTGCTGCTGTGCCCCGTGTTGAAGTGGTCGCAGGGGCTCTCGGATCGGCGGGGAAAGCCGGAGAGGCCGTCCTTCAGGCGCAGCGTGCTGAAGCGGCCCGCCCGGTCGGTGAGGAGCTTGTAGGGGTAGGACTGGTGCCCGACGTCGAAGATGATGCGGTCCTGGACGGGGTTGAAGCAGCGAAGCATGGCGATGGTCAGCTCCACCACCCCCAGGGAGGAGCCGATGTGTCCGCCGTTTTCGCTGACGGTCCTGATGATCTCCTGCCGCACCTCGCTGGCCAGGGCGGGAAGGTCCTTCGGCGCGATCTTCAAAAGGTCCTCGTGTTTGAACTCAGGCGATAAAAAGGTCATGGGAGGCCTCCGGAATCTGTATTTTTTGCCCGCGGGGCCGCACGGCAGAGCGGGGCAAAAGACTTTTTCGACTTTTCATTATACAGGAGGCGGCGTGGATTGCTATCGTCCAAAACAGCCAACCGCACGGGGCGGCGTCGCGGCCTTTGCCTCCGCGTGACGGCGGGGGGCGCTTCAGCGGGGCGCTTCGGCCGTCAGGTCCTCCTCGCTCATCCCGCTGCGGATGCCGAAGCGCGTCAGGACGAAGTCGTAGCGCGTGGGGTCCCTGGGGCAGATCCGCCGAAAGGCGTCCGTGATCTCGATGGCGGAGCGCAGGTCCGCCTGCTTCCGTCCGGTCAGGCCAAGCCTTACGGCGATGGCGTGGACGTGGGTGTCCACCGGCATGATGAGGTCCTCCGGACCGAGGACCGTCCAGCCGCCGGGGTCCACGTCGTCGCACCGAACCATCCACTTCAAGAAGAGGAAGAGGCGCTTGCAGGCGCTGCCGTCCCTGGGGGCCGCGATCAGGGGAAAGCCCCTTCGATCCGCCGGCCACAGAGTGTCCGCAAAGCGGTCCAGAGCCGGCAGGAGGTCCCGCCCTCCGCCCTCCGCCAGGCAGGCGCGCAGGAGGCCCTCGAGGCTGCCGTGCTCCCGCAGAGCCAGCGCCGTGCGGGAGAGCAGCGTCACCACGTCCTCCGGCGTGGTGAACCGGTGCTTGAAGCCGGAGAGGGCCTCCGGAAGGCGCTCGGAACGTTCCAGGAGGAACTGGCGGGGGTGGGGGCCCAGCGCGTTCAGGACGCGGCGGACGCTCCGCAGGATCTGCGCCACGCGGCCGTAGGCCAGCGACGACGCCACGAGGGCCACGACCTCCCGGTCGGGCAGGTCGTAGGGCTTCAGGAACTCAAGGGGGTCCGGGCTGATGAGCTCGCGCCGGCTGTAGGCGAAGTAGAGCCCATCCAGGAACGCCCTGAGCCGCCGATCTCGCCCCTCCGTGTTGGACATCGTGATCGCCTCCCAAAATTGAAGGAAGGGGAACGGCGACGGCCGTCCCCCTTACGTAATTTGCTGTTTGAATGGGCCGTCTTGAAGCGCTTAGATCTGCGCCTTCCAGAGCCCGTGCTTGTTGCAGTACTCGCGTGCTGTGGCGCCCGGCTCCGCGCTGTCGAAGGCGGCTTCGGGCTTCTCGCCTGGCTTAAGGAAGCAGCGGCAGACGCGCTCACCGTTGATGACCTCGATCCACTCGATGTAGTGGTCCGCCTCCATGGGATGGACCGCGCTGCCCACCTTGATGTTCACGCCTTCCCGGACGGGCACGTGCTTCTCCTGGGCCGCGTCCGTGGAGTTCTCCGCCATGACCTTCATGGGCTTTCCGCAGCACGACAGCGTGCCGCCGCCCACGTGAAGCACCTCCACCATGTTGCCGCACTTCGCGCACTTGCAGACGTTCAGCAGTTCCATGACATATTCCCCCCATCGTGATCGGACCCGCAGGGCGGCATTCCGCCCGCGGAGCCTGTGGTTTTCAGTGTATCGGAAACCCGACTTCCGGACAAGGGGAAAACGCTGATTGTGCGCCCTCAGGACGCCGGCCGTCGGACGGAATCGTCGCTGACGGGAAGGGGCGTGAGGTTCGGAGGGACGAGATCGGGGGGCGTGTGGAGTCTAAGGCGCCCCCTTCGAGCTGCCTCTGAGTGCAGGGGATGATCGAGGGATTGGTATTACCCCTCCTTCGACGTTTTGATTATCGCGCAGCCGCCCTCGTTCGGGCCGGGCCCCGCAAAGCGCCTCGGCGAGGTTGACACACAAAAGGAAACTTTGTATACTAACTTTGAATCGTTACAGCAAAGAAGGACCGGGTTGGGATTCGGCGCGCGAGTGCGCGCCGGGGTCAGAGTTGTGCCGCATCGATGTTATGGGAAGTCCGGTGAGATTCCGGGGCGGGCCCGCCACTGTAAGTCTGACGAAGCTGCCGTGCCACTGAGCGTTTCGGGAAGGGGCAGCCGAGGGTGAAGACGAGCCAGGAGACCGATCCATGCGGCATAGTGCAGCCTCCCGCGAGGAGTTCGGGGCGCTGCTGAGTGTCATGGCGTGCGTTTGTGCGCCGATGACTTCGGCAGTGCCCTTTTTTATATGTCGGGGCGTTGAGGAAGGAGAGGGGATAGCGATGCCGGATTCGCCGTTTCAGAGGGAGGACGCGGTGGAGGAACGCGGCTCCTCCGGAAACTTTCGCGGGACCCTGGAGTACGTTCCGGGCAAGCAGGTGACGCTGGCCCACGTGATCCGCAACCCCAGGAAGTCCCTGTGCTCCTCCGTCGGCGTGGACCATCCTGGGGCGCTGGGGCTCATGACCATCACGCCGGGCGAGGGGTCCATCATCGCGGCGGACATCGCGTCCAAGTCCGCGACGGTCAACATCGAGTTCGTGGACCGCTTCACGGGGTGCCTCCTGTTCACGGGGGAGGTGTCCGCGGTCGAGACGGCGCTGCGGGCCACCGTCCAGTCGCTGAAGGACATCCTCGGCTTCTTCCCGGCCCCCATCACCCACTCATGAGCCGCCCCCGCCGCATCATGGTCATCGGCCGCAGCGGCGCCGGCAAGACGACGCTCATGACGGCCATGGGGTACCTGAGCGGCCCCGTCACGAAGACGGAGGCGGTGTGCTTCACGCCGGAGTGCATCGACACGCCGGGGGAGTTCCTGGAGTCCCCGATCTTCAAGAACACGTTCATGTCGCTTTCCGCCAAGGCGGAGGTGGTCCTGCTGCTGATGGACCCGCTGAAGCATTCGTCGTTCCCGCCGCAGATCGCCGCGGTCCTCAGGGCCCACGCCATCGGCGTCGTGACGAAGGCGGACATCGCGGACCCCAAAAGCCTGGACCATGCCAGGCGGATGCTGATTCAGGCTGGCGCCAGGGAGGTATTTATGGTCTCCTCCGTGACGGGGGAGGGCGTGGAGGCTCTCAGGGATTGCATCAACAAATACTTTGAGGAGGTGCGGTAGTTTATGAACGGTGAAGCTCTTGGAATGATCGAAACCCGCGGTTTGGTTGGGGCCATCGAGGCCGCAGACGCCATGGTGAAGGCGGCGAACGTCCACCTGATCGGGTACGAGAAGATCGGCTCCGCCTACGTGACCGTCATGGTCCGCGGCGACGTGGGCGCGGTGAAGGCCGCCGTCGACGCCGGCGCGGCTGCGGCGAAGCGCGTTGGCGAGGTCGTGTCGGTCCACGTGATCCCAAGACCCCACTCCGACACGGAAAAGCTTCTTCCCAAGTCCGGGGAGTAGTCCCCTCTCGAGCGGGATAATGCACGGTTCTCGATTTTAAGGAGGGGTGAGTTATGGATAAGGACATGGTAAATCAGGTTATGGATGCAGTGATGAAGAGGCTGGGCGACACCCCCGCTCCCGCGGCCCCTGGAGCTGAGAAGGCGTCGGCCGGCGTGGAGCCCTGCTTCGCCAACATCGGGGTGACGGAGTTCGTCGGCACGGCCCAGGGCCACACCATGGGCGCGGTCATCGCCAACGTGGACCCCATCCTGCACCAGGTCATGGGGCTCGACCCGAAGTACCGCTCCATCGGCATCATCTCCGACCGCGTCGGCGCCGGCCCTCAGATCATGGCGACGGACGAGGCGGTCAAGGCCACGAATACCGAGGTGCTCTCCATCGAGCTGCCGCGTGACACCGAGGGCGGCGCGGGCCACGGCTGCCTCATCCTGCTGGGCGCAGAGGACGTTTCGGACGCCCGCAGGGCCGTCGAGGTGGCGCTCTCCAACGTCCAGAACTACTTCGGCGACGTGTGGGGCAACGAGGTGGGGTACCTCGAGCTGCAGTACACCGCGCGCGCCAGCTACGCCGTGAACAAGGGCCTGGGCGGCCCCCTCGGCAAGGCCTACGGGCTTGTGCTGGGCGCTCCGGCGGGCATCGGCGTCGTCATCTGCGATACGGCGGTGAAGGCGGCCGAGGTGGAGGTCCTCTCCTACGCCTCCCCGTCCAAGACGTCCTACACGAACGAGGCGTTCATCTCGATCACGGGCGACTCCGGCGCCGTGCGCCAGGCCATCCGCGCCGCGCGCGACGTGGGGCTGAAGCTCCTGGGCGCCATGGGGTCGGAGCCGAAGTCCGCTTCGGTCTCCTACATTTAGCGCGTCAGGGCGCGAGTACGTGGAGGTGAACTGTTTTGCCGAAGACAAAACGCAACAAGCGGTTTGAAGTCCTCGAAAACCGGCCGGTCCACAAGGATGGATTCATCGGCGAGTGGGTTGACGTCGGCCTCTACGCCATGGGCAGCCCCAACGACCCCAAGCCCTCCATCAAGATCGAGAACGGCAAGGTCGTGGAGATGGACGGGGTGCGCCGCGAGGACTTCAACATGAACGAGCAGTTCGTGGCGGACTACGCGATCGACCTCGCCATGGCCCCCAAGGCCATGGCCATGAGCGAGCAGGAGATCGCCCACATGCTGGTGGACATCAACGTCCCGCGCACGGAGTGCACGAAGGTCATGCAGGGCCTGACGCCTGCCAAGATCGCCGGCGTGATGGACAAGCTGGACATCGCGGAGATCATCCTGGCCATGCACAAGATGCGCACCCGCGGGAAGCCCGGAAACCAGGCGCACATCACGAGCGCGACGGACAACCCCGTGCTCCTGGTGGCGGACGCGGCCGAGGGCGCCCTGCGCGGCTTCCTCGAGGTGGAGACGACGGTAGCCGTCGTGCGCTATGCGCCCCTGAACGCCCTTTCCCTGCTCATCGGCTCTCAGACGGGCCGGCCCGGCACGCTGACGCAGTGCTCCCTCGAGGAGGCCTTCGAGCTTCAGATCGGCATGAGGGGCCTGACGGCCTACGCGGAGACGATCTCCGTCTACGGTACGGAGAACGTGTTCATCGACGGCGACGACACCCCGTGGTCCAAGGCCTTCCTGGCCTCCTGCTACGCCTCCCGCGGCCTCAAGATGCGCTTCACCTCCGGGACGGGGAGCGAGGTGCAGATGGGCGCCGCCGAGGGCAAGTCCATGTTGTACCTCGAGGTCCTCTGCATCATGCTGACGAAGGGCGCGGGCGTGCAGGGGCTGCAGAACGGCTCCATCTCCTGCATCGGCGTTCCGGGCGCCGTCCCCTCCGGGCTGCGCGCGGTCGCCGCGGAGAACCTGGTGACCACCGCCCTGGACCTCGAGGTGGCCTCCGGGAACGACCAGACCTTCTCCCACTCCGACCTGCGCCGCACGGCCCGCACCATGCCTCAGTTCTTTGCCGGGACGGACTTCGTGTTCTCCGGCTACTCCGGCGTGCCGAACTACGACAACATGTTCGCGGGCTCGAACTGGGACATCGAGGACGAGGACGACTACCTGGCGCTGCAGCGCGACTTCAAGGTGGACGGCGGCAACCGTCCGGTGCTGGAGGCGGACGTCGTCGCGGTCCGAAACAAGGCCGCCCGCGCCCTTCAGGCCGTCTACAGGGAGTTGGGCTTCCCGCCCATCACGGACGAAGAGGTCGAGCTGGCGACCTACGCCAACGGCAGCAAGGACATCACGCCGCGCAACATCCCCGAGGACCTCAAGGCGGCTGAGCGGCTGCTGAAGGAGGGCATCAACGGCGCGAGCGTCGTGAAGGCGCTTGCGAAGGGCGGCTTTGAGGACATCGCGAAGAACGTCCTGATGATGCTGAAGCAGCGCATCTCCGGGGACTACCTGCAGACTTCTTCCTGGGTCGCGAAGGACGGCTACGTCTGGAGCGCCGTCAACGATCCCAACACGTACACGGGACCGGGCACCGGCTACCAGCTCTCCCCCGAACGCTGGGAGGAGATCAAGAACATTCCGTGGGCCATTCGTCCTGAGGACGTATAAGGGGAGGGACAGACGATGCAGGTCAATGAAGAGCTTGTCCGCAAGGTCATAGAGGAGGTCATCGCGGAGTTCGCGGCTCAGGGCGCGCCGGCGACGCCTGAGCCGGCTCCGGCGTCGCCGGCCGGAGGAGCCCTGCCCGCCGGCGCGAGGCTCCGCTTCACGGAGGTGGGGCCCGCCAAACGCGGCACGGACCCCAAGGAGGTTGTGGTGGCGCTGCCGCCGGCTTTCGGCACGGAGTTTCAGGCCACGATCATCGACGTCCCTCACGCCGAGGTGCTGCGTCAGGTGTTCGCGGGGATCGAGGAGGAGGGCTGCAACCACCGCGTCGTCAAGGTCTACCATACGGCGGACGTCGCGTTCATCGCCCACGCCGGCGCCCGGCTCTCCGGGTCCGGGATCGGCATCGGCATCCTCTCGCGAGGCACGGCCGTCATCCACCAGCGAGAGCTGGCCCCCCTGGCCAACCTGGAGCTCTTCCCCCAGAGCCCGCTCCTGGACGCGGAGGTCTTCCGCCAGATCGGGCGGAACGCGGCGAAGTACGCCAAGGGCGAGAACCCCATGCCGGTGCCGACGCGCAACGACCCCATGGCCCGCCCGCGCTACCAGGGCATCGCGGCCCTGCTCCACAACAAGGAGGCCAGCTTCCTCGACCGCACCAAGGCCCCCGTGGAGTTCAAGGTCGAGATCGCGTAGATGAGGGAAGGTGACTGATGATGGCTGAGATGAACGAACAGGTTATCGCTGAGATGGTGCGGCAGGTGCTGAAGGGCATGGCCTCCGGCTCCGCGCCTGCGGAGAGCGCGCCCGCGCCGCAGCGGCCAGAGACGTCGGACGGCAGGGTTACGGCGAAGGACTATCCCCTTGGGACCAACAGGCCGGACCTGATCCGGTCCCCCACCGGCAAGAAGCTTGACGAGCTGACGCTGGACGCCGTGGTGAAGGACGTGGCCACGTTCAAGGACTTCACCATCACGCCGGAGGCCCTTGAGCTTCAGGCGCAGGTGGCCGAGTCCGCAGGGAGGCCCCAGATCGGACGCAACATGCGGCGCGCTGCCGAGCTGACGCGCATTGCCGACGAGCGGGTGCTTGAGATCTACAACGCGCTCAGGCCCCACCGCTCCACGTTCGACGAGCTGATCGCCATCGCGGACGAGCTGGACGACAAGTATCAGGCGCACACCTGCGCGGCGCACGTCCGCGAGGCGGCCGACGTGTACAGGCGCCGCAAGCTCCTTCGCGGCGATCGTCCGGAGTCCTGATCGAAGTCCGCGCGCACGGACCGGGCCGGCGCGGCCACCGGGCCGCGCCGGCGGGGACGTTTGCCGGTGAAGGAGGCTGTTCCATGGCGGTTATAGCGGGTATCGATATCGGCAACTCGACGACCGAAGTCGCCCTTGGGCGCGTGGAGGACGGACGGGTGAGCTTCCTGTCCTCCTCCATCGCCTACACCTCCGGCATCAAGGGGACGACGCAGAACGTCCTGGGCGTCCGCAACGCCCTCTCCGAGGCCCTGGAGAGGGCGGGGTGGGGGCGCGACGACTTTTCCAGGGTGGACCTCATCCGCATCAACCGGGCGGCCCCCGTCATCGGGGAGGTCGCCATGGAGACCGTGACGGAGACGATCATCACGGAGTCCACCATGATCGGGCACAACCCCTCCACTCCGGGCGGCGTCGGCGTCGGCCAGGGGGAGACGGTGGCGTTCGACGGGCTCTCGAACTGCGCTCCGGGCAGGGCCTGCACCGTCGTGGTCCCCGGCTCCGTGGACTACGAGCGGGCGGCCGCGGGCATCGCCGCCGCCATGGAGCACGGCGTTGACGTTACCTGCGCCATCTGCCGGAACGACGACGGCGTCCTCATCGCAAACCGGCTTCCGCGCGCCATCCCCATCGTGGACGAGGTGCGGGCCATCGACCGCGTGCCGCTGGGGATGCAGGCCTGCGTGGAGGTGGCCCCGCCGGGCAGGGTGGTGGAGCTCCTGGCCAACCCCTACGACATCGCGACGATCTTCGGGCTCTCGCCGGACGAGACGCGCCAGGTGGTGCCGGTGGCGCGCGCCCTGGTCGGCAACCGGTCGGCCGTGGTGATCCGGACGCCCCTCGGCGAGGTGAAGGAGCGCCGCATCCCCGCGGGGGAGCTGACCATCGCGGGCCCCAACGGCAAGCGCGGCATCGCCGTGGACGAGGGGGCGGAGAAGATCATGAAACTCGTCTCCGCCTCGCAGCCCATCTCGGACGTCTTCGGCGAGCCGGGGACGAACGTCGGCGGCATGATGGAGCGCGTGCGCCGCACCATGTCCAACCTGACGGAGATCCCCCTGGCGGACGTACACATCCGCGACCTCCTGGCCGTGGACACCCAGGTGCCGCAGAAGGTGGTGGGGGGCCTGGCGGAGGAGTTCTCGCTGGAGAACGGCGTGGCCCTGGCGGTGATGGTGCAGACGGTGGACCTGCCCATGCAGCGCCTCGCGGCCGCCATCGAGGCGGACCTGCGCGTGAAGGTGGAGATCGGCGGCATCGAGGCGGAGATGGCGATCAAGGGCGCCCTCACCACGCCGGGGACCCGGCAGCCCATGGCCATCCTGGACATGGGGGCGGGCAGCACGGACGCCTCCTTCATGCGCGAGGACGGTTCGGAGAGCCTGATCCACCTGGCCGGAGCGGGCCAGATGGTGAACACGATCATCGCGAGCGAGTTGGGCATCGACAGCATGGACCTGGCGGAGTCCATCAAGCGGACGCCCCTCTGCAAGGCGGAGAGCGTCTACAACATCCGGCTCGAGGACGGGACGGTGCGCTTCTTTGACAAGCCGCTGCCCCCTCACGTCTTCGGCAGGGTCTGCCTCCTGCACAGCGAGACGGACCTGGAGCCCCTCCCTCTGAACAACGTCCCGATGGACCGCATCCGAAGCATCCGGCGCAGCGCAAAGCAGCAGGTCTTCGCGGCGAACGCGGTTCGCGCCCTGGAGCGCGTCGCGCCGGCGGGCAACGTCCGCCTGATCGACTTCGTCGTGCTGGTCGGGGGGTCCTCGATGGACTTTGAGATCTCCCCCATGGTGACGCAGGTCCTGTCCCAGTACGGCGTCGTGGCGGGACGCGGCAACATCCGCGGGACGGAAGGGCCGCGCAACGCGGTGGCCACGGGCCTGGTGCTCTCCTACCTGGACGAGGCCGGGGCATGAAGGGCTGGTGCGAGCGCCTGGCCGACGTGCCGCCGGAGCGGCCGTGCATCGTCCTCCTGCTGGCGTCCGGCGTGGATGAGCGCGTCGCGGAGGCCATCGGCACCGGGTGCGAGGAGGAGGGAATCCCCGCCGCCTGGGCGAGGGCCCTGACGCCGGAGGACACGGCCCACGCGGCCTCGCTGAGGTCCCGCTTGGACGTGGGGGTCCTGGTCATGGAAGCCAGGGCGGCCGTCGGCGTCGCACAGATCCCGGACCGCCCGTGGCTGGACGTCGGAGCGGCCGGGCCGGCGGACTGGCGCTGGGTGGGGCAGGCGGCAGCCCGGATCGTGAAGGGGCAGCCCATGCCGCCGCGGCCGGGCGAGGTCCCCGATTGCGATCCGGAGCCCGACCCCGTTGCGCCGCCCGCTGCGCCCTCGCCCTTGCCGGAGCCGGAGGTGGGGCTCCTTCCCATGCGCGCGCCCTACGAGGAGGAGCGCGAGAGGGCCGTGGATGCGTTGGTCGCCAGGGTGACGCAGGAGGTCATGAGGCGCCTTCGGGAGCCTGGGGCGGCAACGGAAAACGCCAAGGCCGAATCGGATTCGGGAGGGGGCACGAGAGGTGAACGATAGGGAGAGGGTCCGAGGCGCCGTCGGCCTCATCGAGACGGAGGGGCTTCCTGCGGCGATCGCCGCGGCGGACGCCGCGCTGAAGGCGGCCAACGTCGTCCTGGTCGGGCGCGAGAACTCCCGCGGCGGCGGCTTCATGACGGTGAAGATAGCCGGCGACGTCGCCGCGGTGCAGGCCGCGCTGGCGGCGGCCCGCGTCGCCGCGGAGGGCGTGCGGGGCGTTCACTCCGTGCTCGCCATCCCGCGCCCTGCGGAGGGGATTGGGGACTGCCTCGTCCGGAACGAGAACACGATGGGGGTGGAGCTCCTGAAGCCCGCGCCGCCTGCGCCGGCGCCCTGCGGGGCGAAAGAGGCGCCGGACGCCGCGGGCGAGGGACCGGAATCCGAGGCCGAGCGGGACGCTGAACTCCCGAAGGAGGATCGGGCGCCTCGGTCGGGCGAGGCCGGGCTTGCCGTGGCGGGTCCGAGGGCGCTGATGAAGGTCCAGCCCGCTGCGCCCGCTGAAGCGGAGGATTCAACGACCGTTGAAGTCGCCGGCGGAGCGGAGGCTGTCGAGGCCGCCCCGGAGCCTGCGGAGGATGAGGCGAAGAAGCCACGCAAGCGGCGTTCTACGACCCGGAGGAAGCCGAGGTGAGCGCGGCGGTGATCGCGCGGCCGGACGAGCAGACGGAGCGGCTGTTCCTGTGTCCGGAGGAGCCCGCCCCGGAGGACGGCGAACGAGGGATTCGGCGCAGGGACTTCCGCGTCGAGGAGGACTAGGCGGCGAGGGGGCTGGCTCTTGCGATGAGCGGCGGGAGGAACGCGAAGGAGAAGGAGCCCGGCGCGAGGGGCCAGGGCGCGGCGGGGCGTGGGGGGACGGCGGCGCCGTCCTTTGACCCGAAGGCCGTGGAGCTCCTCGGCGCCCTCGAGGGCGCTCTCGACCGGGATGAGCCGCTGAACGATTTCAAGGAGCTCTTTCTCGGTTTCGACCTGGGGACGACGAACCTGGTGCTGGTGGCGCTGAACGAGGAAGGGCGTCCCGTGTCCGCCGTGATGGAGAGCTCCCGATCCTCCGTCCGGGACGGCGTGATCGTCGATTACATGGCCTCGGTCGAGGGGATGCGGAAATGCCTTGAGCGCCTGAAGCGCCGTCTGGGGAGGGCAGACCTCAACGCCCTGGGGGCCGCGGCCTTCCCGCCCGGCGTCAGCGCGAAGACGGCGAAGGTGTGTGCCAACGTCGTGGAGGCCCTGGGCTTCGACTGCGCGGGGCTGTACGAGGAGCCGACGGCGGCCGCGGCCGCGCTTGGGCTGGAGGACGCGGCGATCGTGGACATTGGCGGCGGCACGACGGGCATCACGATCCTTCAGGGCGGAAAGTCCGTCTACACGGCGGACGAGCCCACGGGAGGCACGCACATGACCCTAGTGCTGGCGGGGAACATGGACGTCAGCTTTGAGGCCGCGGAGGACGTGAAGCGGGACCCAGCGCGCCAGAGGGAGCTACTCCCCGTCCTGAGGCCGGTGCTGGAGAAGATGGGCTCGATCGTGAGGCGCCACCTCGAGGCGAGCGGCTACTGGGGCCTGGTCCCGACGATCGTCTGCGGCGGCGGCGCGGACCTGCCCGGCGCAGCGGCCGTCCTGACGGCAGCCGTGGAGACGCCGGTGTCCATGGCCCCCCACCCTCTCTTGGTCACGCCGTCGGGGATCGCCCTGAGCCTTTGGCGCGACGTTCGCGAAGGAGGACGGAAGGCGGGAGAGCGAGGTGGGGACGTTGGGAAAGGATGACCTGGAGTTCCTGGTCGAGAGGGTGCTGGAGCGGCTCCGGCGACCGCGCGTCGGTCTGGTGGCCTGTGCGCCCCTTCCCCCGCTGCCCGAGACGGACCGCTTCGAGTGGATCGCCTACGCCCGCGGCGCAGACGGCGCCTTGGAGGGCGTTCGGCGCCCGGAGGCAGAGGGAGCGGGCCTTCGCCTGCTGGCCGTCCTGGAGCCGCCCCTTCCGCTGCTGAAGGAGCTCCTGGACGGCATCCCCTGCACGGCGGAGGGGGCCCTGATCTTCGGGTGCCTCGCGCGCGGCCTGCCGGTGCTGTTGGACGGAACCTGGATCGAGCGCTGGCGCGGGGGCGCGTCGCCCTGGAGCGCCTGGCTTGAAGGGCGTCTCGCCCGCCTCGGCGAATGGGGCGTCCAGGTCCTTGGACCCTCGGTTGTCGGAGCCGACGCCGCAGCTCCGGGGGGGACGCTGGTCCTGAAGGAGCCGGGGTGGACAACCTGGGGCGAGTTGACGGCGCGGCACGACCTGAGGGGCGTCGCCGCCGTGCGCCTGGAGGCCGGGGCGCGGCTGACGCCGGAGGCGCGGGACCGGCTGGCGCGGCTTCGGATCGCGCTGCGCGATTAACGAAAGCCGCCGCGGGGCTGAGGCCCTGAGGCGGGTCCAAAGGGTCGGGGGGAGAGGACGTGTCGATGAAGTATGAGCTGATTCGGGCCCCGTCGCGCGGGACGCAGGAGATGATCCGGCGTCGGGCGCGGGGGGACGCGAACCTGGGTTCGCCGAACTGGGGCGCGGTGCTGCTGGTGCAGGGCATGGTCATCGAGGTTCTGGCCGCGGCGGATATCGGCGCGAAGGCTGCGGACGTGGCTGTGACCGAGCTTCTGGGCAACTGCCCGCAGCACATCAACTCCGTCGCCTTCATCGGCACGCCCTCGCAGATCGATCAGGTGTTGAACGCCCTGCGAAACGGAGGAAAGATCTCATGATGCTGGGAAAGGTGGTCGGCTCCATCGTCGCCACCCGCAAGGACGAGCGCCTTGTGGGGCAGAAGCTGCTCCTGGTGGAGCCGCTGGTCCGCCGCGGCGACGGGGCCCTGGACGGGGACCGCGACCGAATGCTGGTGAGCGTGGACGTGGTGGGCGCGGGGCGCGGCGAGACGGTCCTCCTCGTCAGCGGGTCCACGGCGCGCGCGGCCGTGTCCCTTCCGGATTCCCCCATCGATGCCTGCATCATCGGCATCGTGGACGAGGTGGACCTGTCCTGAGGGGGGCTTGACGATGAGCGCACGAATCTACACGGGCGGGGGCGACCGCGGCGAGACCCGGCTGTGGGACGGACAGAGGGTGTCGAAGCGGGACCCGCGCATCGAGCTGAACGGGACGCTGGACGAGGCCGGCGCCCTCATCGGGCTGGCGCGGGGCCTGGGGCCCGCGGCGATGCAGGACGACCTGCTGAGGGTCCAGAGGCTGCTGCAGGACCTGATGGCGTACGTTGCGCGGGGGCGTCGGGAGGCAAAGGTCCCGGCGGCCTCCTCCCTTGAGGCGTGGATCGACGAGCTCCTGGAGGGCTACCCGATGCGGCCCGAGTTCGTCCTTCCGGGCGATTCGCCCGCGGGCGGCGCGCTGCACGCGGCGCGGGCCGTCGCGCGGAGGGCGGAGCGAGTGGCTCTGCCGCTGTGGGACGGCGGAGGGGTGATCGAGGAGGAGGCCTACCGCCTCATCAACCGACTGTCGGACCTCCTGTACGTCCTGGCGCACAAGGCGGACGTCGAGACGCAGGTGGCGCGCATCGTCCGGACCATCAGCGAAGGGGAGGCGGGGCCGTCCCGCGGACCGGAGGCCCCGGCGCAGGAGGTCACGCTGGACGAGGCGCTCGAGGTGATCGAGTGTGCCCGGACCGCGGCGGAGGCGATCGGGCTTCCCGTGGTCGTCGCCGTTTGCTCGCCGGACGCCGTGCCCGTCGCCTTTCAGCGGATGAAGGACTCCCTTCCGGTGAGCGTCCGCCTGGCCGCCAGCAAGGCGGCGACGGCGCTGAAGATGAAGATGGACACGGACCGACTGGCCCCCCTGGTCCAGCCGGGCGCGCCGCTCTACGGCCTGAACAACGACCCGGACATCGTGGCCTTCGGCGGCGGCCGGCTCCTGATGGACAAGGGCGTCATCGTGGGCGCGGTGGGGGTCAGCGGCGGGACGGTGGAGCAGGACACGGGCGTGGCGGACGCGGCGGTGCGCTGTTTCGAGGGGCTTCGGCGGGCGGGCGCGCAGGTGCCGTGAGGTTCGGTACTTTTAGGGCTTGAACGTCTGAATTTTTGAGGGCGGGGCGGAGGCCCCGGGAGGAGGCGCCAGGCAATGGACACCCGGCAGATGGAGAAGATCGTCCGCGATGTCATCCTCAGGATGCAGGAGGAGCGGGGCGAGGGGAACGGGAGCGAGGTCGCGGTCCTGACGGAGCGTGCGCGGGCCGCTCAGGCGATATGGCACGGCGATTTCAACATTGCGGCCAAGACGGCCGTCATCACCAGGCTGCGCCAGGACCTTCGCCCGCACGTCGAGGAGTTAGCGAAGATGGCCTGCGAGGAGACGGGGATGGGCCGCTTCGAGGACAAGGTCCTGAAGAAAAGGGTGGCGATCGAGAAGACGCCGGGGCCGGAGTTCTTCACGACGCACGCCGTGTCCGGGGACAACGGCCTGGTGCTGGAGGAGCTGGCGCCCTTTGGCGTCATCGCCTCGATCTGCCCCTCGACGAACCCCGTCGCATCCGTCATCAACAACACGATCTGCATGATCGCGGGCGGCAACGCGGTGGTGTTCGCTCCGCACCCCGGCGCGGCGAAGTGTACGCACCGGACGGTGGAGATCGTCATGAAGTCGCTCCGCGAGAGCGGTGCGCCGGACGGATTGATCTCCTCGCTCCAGCACGTCTCGCTGGACGCCATGAACGAGCTCATGACGAGCCCGAACGTGAACCTGATCTCCGCTACGGGAGGGCCGGGCGTGGTGCGGGCGGCGCTGCAGTCTGGAAAGCCCGCCATCGGAGCGGGCCCCGGCAACCCGCCGGTCGTCGTGGACGAGACGGCGGACGTTGAGCAGGCGGCCATCGACATCATCACGGGCGCGAGCTTTGACAACAACCTGCAGTGCATCGCGGAGAAGGAGATCATCGCCGTCAACTGCATCGCGGACGACCTGAGGGCCGCCATGCTGAGGAACGGCGCCTTCGAGCTGAAGGACCCGGCGAAGGTCGACGAGCTCCTGAAGATGACCCTTGAGAAGGGTAAGCCCAGCCGAAAGTGGGTGGGGCGTCCGGCCTCGCTGCTCCTGGAGCAGTTGGGGTACAAGGTGGAGCCCAAGACGCGCATCATCCTGGTGGAGACGGGGGAGGACCATCCCTTCGCGCAGGAGGAGATGCTGATGCCCATCCTGCCCCTCATCCGCGCAGCGGACTTCGAGGAGGCCCTGGCCATGGCGAAGCGCCTGGAACACGGCTTCCGTCACTCCGCCTGCATCCACAGCAGCAACGTCAACCACATGAGCCGCATGGCGCGCGAGATGCAGACCACGGTGTTCGTCAAGAACGCGCCGACCCTGGCCGCCATCGGAGTGGGCGGGGACTGCCCGACCGCCTTCACCATCGCGACGGCCACGGGCGAGGGGCCAACGACCCCGGCCTCGTTCTGCCGAACGCGGCGCTGCGTGCTGCACGGAGCCTTCCGAATCATTTGATTTCATCCGAAAAACCGTTGTCTATGGAGGGAAGTTTCATGAAGGTGTTCACCATCCCCACGGTCAACGTGGTGGGGCGCGGCAGCGTGAAGGAGATCGGCTCCATGGCCGCGCGCTTCGGCTCAAAGACGGCCTTGGTGGTGGCCTCGACGGGGGACGTGGGACTGGCTCAGGCGCAGCTCATTGCGGACGTCCTGAAGGGCTCCGGAATCGACGCGGAGCTCTTCTGCAAGGTGACGCCCAACCCCCTCGAGGAGACGGTGATGGAGGGCCTTGCCCTGTACGGGGAAAGGGGTTGTGGGTTTTTGGTGGCCGTGGGCGGCGGGAGTGCCATGGACGCGGCCAAGGGCATCGGCATCCTGGCGACGAACGGCGGCCGCATCGAGGACTACGCGGGGGTGGATAAGGTCAGGACCCCCATCCCGCCCCTGATCGCCGTGGCGACGACGGCCGGGACGGGCAGCGAGGTGACGCAGTTCGCGGTGATCTCCGACGCGAACCACAACAAGATGACCCTGAACGACCGGGACATGCTGCCGACCATCTCCGTCAACGACCCGGAGATGATGCTCTCCATGCCCCCCGCCCTCACGGCCGCCACGGGCATGGACGCGCTGACCCATGCCATTGAGGCCTACATCTCGACGGAGTCCTCGCCCCTGACGGACGGTCGGGCCTGGGCGGCGACGAACCTCATCGCTCAGAACCTCCCGCGGGCCGTTCAGGAGGGGACGAACGTAGAGGTGCGGGAGCGCATGTGCTACGGCAGCTTCCTGGCGGGCATCGCCTTCAACAACGCGGGATTGGGCCTGGTCCACGCCATGGCGCACCCGTTGGGAGGACATTACAACCTGCCCCACGGGCTGTGCAATGCGCTGCTCCTGCCCGCGGTGTGCCGCTTCAACCTGACCTTCGACACGGTCCCGCGCTTCGCAGCCCTCGCCAGGGCCTTCGGCGTCGCCCACGACTGGCGTCCGGATCGCGAGAACGCGGAGGCCTGCCTTGAGGCGATCGACGACGTGAAGCGCGAGGCGGGGCTGAAGGAGTCCCTGAGGGCCCACGGCGTGAAGCGCGAGGACTTCCCCCTGCTGGCGGACAGGGCGCTTCTGGAGACGGTGGGGGCGACGAACCCGCGGCCCTTCGACCGGGCCGACGTCATCGCGCTGTACGAGGAAGCGTTCTGACGCCGCCCGCGGGGCGTCCGCGGCGGAGGGAATCTGGGGGGATGTTTCATGGACTTTCTTGAGTGCGTAAAATCCGCCGGCGTCGTGGGGGCGGGGGGCGCGGGGTTCCCCACCCACGTGAAGCTCGACGCGAAGGCGGAGTACTTCATCGTCAACGCGGCGGAGTGCGAGCCCCTGATCGAGACGGACAAGTACCTGTGCCGCACCTTCCCGGACCGCATCGTTCGGGCCGTGTCCGCGACCGCCGCTCAGGTCGGCGCGAGCCGTGCCGTCATCGCCATCAAGGCGGAGTACGAAGCGGAGATCGCGGCCCTGAAGGAGGCCGTGCGGGCCCAGGGCGCCGGCGTGACCTTCTGCGAGATGCCCTCCTTCTACCCTGCGGGTGACGAGCAGGTCATGGTCCAGCTCGTGACGGGCCGCAGCATCCCTGAGCGCGGCCTGCCCCTGAACGTCGGGGCGGTGGTGGACAACGTGGGGACGATGCTCAACGTCGCGGATGCCCTGGAGGGGAAGCCCGTGACGGACAAGTTCCTGTCGGTGACGGGTGCGGTGGTGAAGCCCGTCGTTGGTAATTTGAAATCGAAATAAGAACCGTTTTCTCACATACTAAGAACCTATTTTGTGGATAACTCAATCCGGCAGGCGTTCGAGTGTTACTCGAGTGGTCCAGCCGGATTTTGATATCGTCTGCTGGACGTTCGTCCCCAGATAGGCCCCATTCAGCTCATCTGGCTTAAACCCTTCCAGCGTAATCTCCGCTCCCGCAACGATAGAGGCATCTCCCGGTACCGTAAGCGAGCCTTGAATCGTTCCCCGTCGGAGCAGCTCCGCCTTGTTCTCCGCCGCGACCTTCGCCTCGGAGGCGTTCCTGAAGCGCTTCTTAATGGTGTAGACCGCCTCTCCCTCATCGCGCTCGACCTCGATGCTCTTCTCTTCCGCCTCTGCGGCATCCCACCACTTCGCCTCGACACTGCCGTACTTCCCCCGATCCGCCAATGTGAAGGACCCTGTGCAGCTTTCGGTATAGACCAGCGTCGTCTTCGGCCGGCTGTTCAGGTTCGGGGGGAAGATCAGGATTGTGTTGTCCCGGATGGCGAAGCTGCCGTTCGCTTCCTCCGCCAGACGCTGTAGGAAGTGCAGGTCGGACTCCTGCGTCTGGGCAATGGCATCGTAACGGATATCCATCGACACCTTAGCTTTATAGCCGTGCCTGGCCGCGATCTTCTCGGCCAGCTCGGCCAGGGTGATGCCCTCCCACTCGATATCCTCCTTCTGCTTGTCTTTCCCCTTCGAGAACGAGGCCGAGCGCGCCCGTATCCGCATGACGGCGGGCTTCAGCTCTACCGAGGCTTCGTCCACCTCGAACGTTCCCATGAGCCTTTGGCTCTCCTCTTTATAGCCCATCCAGAGACGCACCTTCGCGCCCTTGGGGGGCATGGTGAAGGGCGGGTCGTTCGCGACCGATATCTCCAGGGAGTCCGCCTCACCCTGCTCCGCGTCGGAGTAGGTGAGAGATTCCAAGTGTTCCCAGATCGGGCGGGTTCTGTCCTCGCCATCTATCTCGATCCGGGCGGTTGGGGTATAGCGCTCTACCATAGCGACTGCTCCCTCGGCTTGGGGGCGATGGCAGGAAGTTGAATCTCCCGGCCGGCACTCAGAAGCTGATGCATGGCCAGGCCGGGGTTGGCGTTGAGGACGGTCTCCACGATGCGCCCATCCAGAGAGCCATAGTGCTTCCAGCAGATCAGGTCGAGACGGTCCCCGTCAACTGCCGTTCGTGTTTCCAAGTTCCTCCAGCCTCCTCTTCGCTATCTCACAATACACGTGTTCTTTCTCCATACCCAACCAGCGCCGTGAGAGCCTTTCGGCGGCGACTGCCGTGGTGCCGCTTCCCAGACAGTTGTCCAGGACGAGGTCTCCCTTGTTCGTGTAGGTGCGGGTAGCGCTGCCCGGTATTGCGGTGTTCCTGGATGCGGTATTTCCGACCGTAGACGCTGCCGTCTCCTCCGCCTTTTTTATAGTAGGACGTTCCCAGCGCCATTTGGGGATGGTAGATGGGGAGCTTTTTGTAGAAGATCAGGATGTTCTCATGCGCCCGAAGGGGCATCCGATTCGCGTTGAGGAAGCCGCAGGCCAGGGTCTTCTCCCAAATCAGCTCGTATCGAAACAGTTTGCGTCCCGCCACGATGAGATCGGTGGCAAACGGCTGCTGCGCCGTGAGGGCGATGGCCCCATGCTCCCGGATCAGCCTCGAATACTCCGTCCACAACCGACCGAAGGGCAGTTTCTTGTCCCATGTGAAGTTCGTCGTACCGTAAGGCAGGTCGCACAGGATCATGTCGACGCTGCCGTCCGGGATATCAGGGAATATGTCGAAACAGTCCTCCCTGTAGAGCATACCGTTCTTTGTCGTAAAAAATGGCACTTGTTGCAAATTGCGTATCCTCCTGTAAAATGAGGAGGCTGCGCGATTGCTTGTGAATCGTGTAGCGGGCGTCTGTTCAGGGTGCGATCCTGACAGGCGCAAGGGCTCCGCTTCGGCGGGGCCTTTGCGTTCTTCTCCTCTCTAAAGGTCGAAGCGTTCCATTTCCATCGTAAATTCCTGTTTCTGCGCCGCTCCGTCCTTGAAGAAGACGGAGTCGGTCTGCGAAATACTCTTCACGACCCAGCTGCCAAGGTAGCGTCCGTTTCCGGCCATGAGGGGCTGGGGCTTCATCTCGGCGGCGGCCTCCCGCAGGGCCTCTATCTGGGACAGCCCCGCTTCGCGATAGGAAGGATAGACCGTGCCCCGCAGGCTGACGCTCCGAACCTCCAGCCCCATCGCCTGATGCTGCGGGGTGTTTTGGAGGCGGTCGACCTTCGCCCAGGGGTACTCCGCCTTCAGAGACAGCTCGGCGTAGGCAGCTGCGTCGACGCCGAACTGAAAGTCACCCAAGGAAAGCATCATCACGGTATGAGCTCCTTTGTTTGGTTGCCTGCCCCCGCTGCCAGTCCTCGAGCTTGCGGATGATCAAATCTGCCACTCCCTGTTCATCCATGCCCGGCGCCGGGTTGATGGTGAAATTATTGGTCATTCCCCCAGCCCCCGCCAAGGCGGGCTGAGGAGCGGCCATCACGGCGGCGGAGAACTCCCGGAGGCGATCCGCCCAGCTTGCGGACGCGCCATCGCCCTTTTCAGAGAGTGACATACCCAGGGCAGACGCGGCCTTGCCGAGCCAGAAGAGCCCCTGCTGGCGGTGCTTGGAGCCGACAGGAACGACAACCTCCGGGCCGTCCTCGCCGACCCAGGAGACGACGGGACGGTTGATGAGGCCGCCGGAGGCGTGTCCCACGATATCGCCACCCTGCAGTCCTCCCAGCGAGATGCCGGGGGCGGCAGCCGAGCCCAGGTCGGTTGTGATGGAAATAGGGGTTGTATTGATCTCCTCCACCCCCATCCCAAAGAGGGACATAAAGCTGTTCCATGCTCCTTGGATTTTCCCGATAGTGGACTCTATCCAGCCAAACGCAACTTCAAAAGGGTACTTTATGGCGTCACCGAGGCCGGAGACCGAGGTTTTAATCCATTCCACGGACTTGCCCCAGTACCCCTTAATCCCTTCCCAAAACGCCCCCAACCACTCCTTGAGTGGTTCCCAATAGGTATAAACTGCGATAGCAACCGCTGCGACGGCCGTCCCGATAGCGATGAAGGGGTGAGCCGCGCACAGGCCCCATAGCCATTTGACCGCCCCGCCGAGGGCCTTGAGGTCTGCGGACGCCCCGGACACAAAGCTCCCGATGCCGCCCTTCAGGACGGTGAACATGCCCTTGAGCGCGGAGCCCTCGCCGCGCATTCTAGCCATTGCCAGGCTGTTGGCGATGACGGAGGGGCGGACGCGCTGGAGGATGTCGAGGGCGATGCTGCCGCCGTCACGGAGATGCGACCAGCCGATACGCGTGGCCAGCGTCGCCGCCTTAAGACCTAAAAACCCAGCTCCAAGGCCGACAACCCACTTGGTCAACACCGGGCACTTCTGCATGAATTGGGATACGCTGCTCACGATGGACGCCAGACCTTTCGCCGTCTCCGCAAGGGGCGGGAGCAGCACATTCCCCAAGTCGATCCCCACCGACTCCAGCGCCGAACCCAACTGCGTCAAAGAGCCCTTGGCCGTTGCGTTTATCTTGTCGGCCATTCGCCGGACGGCCCCATCCTGCTCGTTGATGTACTTCTGAGTCAGCTCCTCGAGCGACCCCGACAGGACGGCGTCCCAGATAGCATTTGCACCGGTCCCCGCTCGGGCTCCGAAGACGTCCTTGATGAAGCTGGCGCGCTTTGCACTACCCCAGCCCTTTGCGGACATCCTCTTGTCCATTTCCTTGATGATCGTGCCGAGGTCCCGGAGATTGCCCTTTTTGTCGACGACATCGACCTTAAGGGCCTTCAGCTTCTTAGCATTGCCCTTATCCGTCAGGCTGTCGATCATCCCGCGCAGAGTGGTCCCAGCCATCTGCCCCTGGATGCCGGCGTCGCTCAGCTTCGACACGATGGCAGCCGTCTGCTCGATGGAGAAGCCCAGGGCTTTCGCCTGCGGGGCCGCATACTTCATGGCGTAGCCCAACTGCTCGACGTCTGTGTTGGAGCTGGAGAAGGCCAGGGCCATGACGTTGGCGACCCGCGTCATATCCGAGGCCTCCATACCGAAACCCGTCAGGATGTTGCTGGCGATGTCCGCCGTTCGGCCCAGGTCCATACCGGACGCGGCCGCGAGGTCCAGCATCCCCGGCATGGAGCTGATGATCTGATTCGTCTTGAACCCAGCCATCGCGAGGAATTTTTGTCCCTGTGCTGCCTGAGTGGCGGAGAATTTCGTCGTCCGCCCCATCTCGCGGGCGTTCTCGGTGAGACGCGCCATATCCGCATCGTCAGCGCGGGTGATGGCCCCAACCTCGGCCATGCCCTGCTCGAAATCCATCGCGGCCTTCAGCGGATAAGCAAACATCGCGGTACCGACGGCCACCGTTCCCGCGAGCCGGCCGCGCAGTTCACCACGTTCCTGCTTGCGCGCATCCCGCGCTTCAGCGCGGCGCAGGAAGCCGTTCTGGACGGCGGAGAAGCGCTGCATCGTCCCGAGCTGTTTGTTCAACCCGCCCAGGGTGAAGCCGTACTTCTTCGCCTCCGCCTCGGCCTCCTTCGTCGCGGCCTTGAGCTGGTTAAAGCGAGCGATTCCGGCAGTGTCCAGTTTCCCGGCCTGAAGCGCAGAGGACAACTTCAGGGCCTCGCCGCGGAGGTCCTTCCACTTCTCCCCCGCGGCAATCCCCAGCTTGACGTCCTTGGCTTTTGCCTGGAGCTGTCCTATACTCTTGTCGAGGCTCTTGAACGTGCCCCCAACCGAGGAAGCGAGGGATGCCCCGATGACGAGACCGATGCCGAGATTCTTCATGCTCCGCTCCTGTTCCTGTATTGATGCGCTTGCGGCGTTTGTCGCCGTTCTTGCCGTGGCCCTGTTTGTCGCCGCCGCGTGGTGGTTCGTTGCCCTGGGCTTTGGTCTTCTGGCCGCCGTGCTGCTGGGGGCTCTGGCCTTCTGCGCGTTCGGCGTCCTAGTCGCCCTGACTGCGCCTCTGTGGGGCCTGGCGCTGGGGCTTCTCTATATCCTGGTCCTGTTCCTCCTGATGCCCTTCTACCACCTGGCGACGTGTTTCAAGACCCATAAGGCCTCCTGAAGCCAGTCGTAAAACTCCTCGAAATCCAACTCCAGAATTTCAGACAACGAGAAATGCAGGGCGTGGGCGATTAGAGCGCATGCCCTGCGCAGTTCCGCTAGGCCCGGCCATCCTCCTCGAAAAAACTGCGATAACCATCCTGCAGCTTCTTGTAGTCGGCCATATCCAGCTCTTCCACAACGTCGGGGGCGACTTCGCAGAGATTGGCCAAGACGCGGATTTCCTTCTCCTCGTCCGTCCCGCCGATCTTCGCGGCGAGGAGGACGTCCCGCACCTTGGGGCGGCGCAGGTTCAGAACCCGCAGCTCCGTCCCGTCCGACACGACCGGATGCGACAATTTAATCTGCATATCAAATCCTCCTAACTCACGCGCCGATGGCGGCGCGGGTCTCGGCCAGCATATCCACGCCGTTGATGATTCGGACCATGTTCTCGACGTCGATCTCGTGGATCATGTCGCCGCTCTCGCTGTAGCTGTAGTACTTGAGGGCGACGGTCACCTTTTGCTGGAGCTTTTCTCCAGGCTTCCACGTGCCGTGGTCGAGCTCACGGATCATGCCCTGGGCCTTGATGGCGATGGGCACGGTGCGTCCGTCGCCCAGGCCGAAGCTGCCCCGGAAGGTGAGCGACACCGGCTGGTTGTGCCCGATGCCGAACAGCCGCATGACGTCCGCCTGGAGGTCTGCCAGAGTGAAGGAGCACTCCAGCTTCTCCATGCCCATGTCCAGCTCGACGGGGACATCCATGCCACCGGCGCGGAACTCCTCCGTCTTGATGCTGAGCTTGGGAAGCTCCAGCTCCTCGACCTTGCCCGCATAGCCGCGGCCGTCGACGAAGACGTCGAAGCCCCTGAGAACCCTTGGCGTTTTTATGTCCATTCTATTTCCCTCCTATGCGGACAGCGGGAACAGGTCGGTCAGGTAGCGGTCCGTGATGTGGGCACGAAAGACCAAATGTTCGGCGGGGTAGACGGGCGTGAAGTCGTAGTCCCAGTAGACGATGCCCTGCGAAATCTGGTCGGGCGTGTTGATCTCCGGGTCCACCCAGCAGTCGCCGCCGATGAGTGCCCCGACCTTCTTGAGGTGCCGGATGTAGGCGCGCACCCCGTCGCGGACGTCCTCCAGATACGTCTTCGTGATGCCCCGGTCCACGGCCCAGAGGTGGGCGTAGAGGATGGACTCGGCGATCATGTCGGCGCTGCGGCGGACGCAGAGGAACGCCGTCTTTGGGTCCTTCGAGCAGGAGCGGTTGCCCCAGAGGCGATAGCCGCTCTCGTGGACGATGGTCGTGACCTCGTGCTCGTTGAGGTGATTGGCACGGCAGTTCACGTCGGATATCTCGAAGTCGATGCCACGCGCGGTTCCCACGATGCCGTCGATGACCTGGTTGGATGGTGACCACCACCAGCCCCTGGCGTTGTCCATCTTGGAGATGAGCCCGGCGACGCGGGCCGAGGCGGGCTGAACGACCTCCTTCTTCTGGGCCACGTCCCAGACCTTCACCCAGGGGTCGACCACATAGACGCGGTCGCTCCCGTAGTTCTCGCGTGCCGAGATGGCCGCTGCGTCCGTGGTGTTGGGGCCGTCGACGATGGCCACGGCCTTGAGGCGCTGGGCCAGGCTGTTCATCTCCGTACCCACAGCCAGCTCGTGGCTGAAGCCGGGTGCGGCGAGGATGCGCGGTGTGACCTTGATGGCGTTCCGCGCGTCCAGGAACGCCTGCAGGCCGGTGCGCTTCCCTGTGTCATTGTCCACCCCGCCGATGACCGCGCTCTTCGTCTCTTCGGCGCTTCCCTCTGCCACACGCACCATGGCGACCATCGCGCCGCATTGGTCGAAGATGCCGTCGATAGCCGTCGGGAGCGTTCCCGTCTTCCCCAGCCCCGCTGCCTCGGTGCGGCGTCCTGCGATGAGGATGGGCGTATCCAGTGGAAACTTCTTCGCGTCCGCCTCCGGGGCCGTGCCGATGAGCCCGATGACGGAACTCTTCACCGTCCGAATGGGGCGAGGGCCGTCGTCGAGCTCGACTACTTCAATTCCGTGCAAAAACTGCTCTGGCAATTCAATTCACCTCCGTGTTCCACGTAATCGCCTGCACGGCTTCGGGGGTCTTGGCGGCTGCAACCTTAGCGGCCAACGCTGCCTCCCGATCGAATCGCACCTGGTTCCAATCCGCGAGGGATTTCCCGATGTGGATTGCCACGTCGCCGGGCAGGTCCATCACGCCCCCGGCGGTCTTCCACTTCCGGACGATGCTCTGCGGCTGCTGCCCGGAAGCCATCGCCAAGGCTATCTCCTGGACGTAAAACCCCAGGTCCGCCGCAGCGTCCCGGGCCGTCCAGAAAAGCACTTTGCCGACCCGCGTCTCTATCTCCGCCCGGCCGGTCTCTATCTCCCGAATCCGGGCTTCCCTGAGCTCATCCAGTTTCAGCGTCTTCAGCGTATCGAGGTCGATCCCGGACATCGTCTTCGGGGCCGGGCATCTGCACATTCCCATATCCCTTCCTCCTCCCTACTCCGCGAACACAGCCACGAACTGCCGGACCTTCGGGGTCTCGGAGAGCCATTCGTAGTCTGCCGTCAGCGCCGCACCGGAGCTTGCGAACACACGGAGCGTCGTCCCGTCCAATGACAGGCTCCACGCCGTGTCGGGGAGCCGCACGCCATCCGAGTACACCACGGGGCTGCCCTGTTTCGCGACGTGTGCCAGGGGATAGGACCTCAGCGCCCCCGCGCCCTCTCCCAGGGCCTCGCCCCGTTCGGTCCCGCCCGTCGTCTCCAGGGCGATTTTCACCGCGCAGATGGATTTCGGCGTACTGCTAGGCGGCAGCGCGTAGACAAACTCCGTCGCGTCGAAATCCAATCCGGGCACAGTCCCGTTGTTCCGCATGACCTGCCACTCCTCCATGCCCCAGCCGTACTCGTAGTCCACGGTCACGACCGCTCCCACCGGCGCGGCGCAGGTCACGCGGCCCACCTCGGCGTTGAACTCGTATCCGGCGTACTGCCGCACACCGTCGAAATACACACGCAGCGAATCGTGATGCAGGCCCCCTACGTGCGCCAACTGGTGTGTCGCCGTTTCGCCGGTCCCGACGCCAACGTTCTCGCCGACGACGGTCTTCGGGAGGTCCCTGAACGCGACGTGGCAGGAGAGAACGGAGTCTTTCAGCCTGGCGTGCCGGACCCGCATCCGAAGCGATCGCAGCGGAATGTTCCAGTTGCGCGTCACGGAGACGATCTCGACGGTGCCCTTACCGGAGATGACGCCCACGCCGCGGGTGTACTCCGTCAGGACCGAGTTTAGGACAGCGACGGAGGTCCCGATCGTCTCCGCCTGGAGGGTGGCCTGGTACTGCACCTTTCGCGCCGCCCGGCCCTCGATCTCCGAAACGTTCAGCCAGTCGGTGACCGTCCCGTCCTGCAAGGTCAGCCGTGCCTTCACGGACACGGAACCACCGTTCGAGGACGCCTGATCGACCCGCGCGGAAGATATCTCGGAAGCGGTGCCGAAGTCCAGCTCCGGGGAGGTGAGCACCTTCACGAAGGTGTCATTTACGTTCCTGCATTTCAGCGCCAGGGACAGGGTCGGCATCTCGGACGCGTCGAGCTTGGCACACAGGGCAACGGCCAGGCCGACCTTCTTCCCCGCGAAGTCGGGGACGGACGAGAACGCCTGGAGCTCGTCCGCCGTATTCCCCTCGTCGATCACGGAGTTTGCCGAGATGCCCTGTTCCAGGAAGGGGACGAATAAAGCCGTTCCGGGCGTGCCGGACGGCTCCAGGACACCCCAGGCTCCACCGACACGGAACGCGACGCGGCGCTTCGTTCCATGAGGCTCGGAACCACCAACCTCAATACCCTCGACTGAGGTCGCGCCTGAACAGTCCAACTCGGAGCCATCTCGGGTGCGGATCATACCGCGACGGTCCAGAACTGCCTCGTCCAGACCGTACCGCAGGATGTTTGTCGTCACCATCACGCATCACCTCCCACGTGGAAATACATCAGCTGTCCGGAACCACCGCCGCAGAAGCCGGGGTAAAATCGTATTCCGTCTTTTTTGGTGCCCACCCCAATATCCGGCCTCCCACCGTGTCCGCCGCTACTCATCACCGCATGCAATTCGTCCGGGGAAGTCTCCGAAACGACGAGGATGCAGGCCCCGGATGCACCACTATAAGTAGTTGTGCCTTCCGCGTGGCCACTCCAAGTGCCTTGGGTGACTCCACCCCCTGTGTATCCGGGCATACTGTAGCGAAAGCCGCTATATTGTGACGTTTTTGGAGCCCCCCAGCCGTCAACGGCATCGTTTCCAGCGGGGCAAGGGGTCGTTCCCTTGACGACCGCCACACCAAACACATTGATCGACGCACCCTGGCCACTGTGGGCCCCCTGCCCGCCTCCGAAGCCGGAGCCCCCGGATTTTCCCCTTGCTTTGGACGGAGCATCCCAAACATCTTCATCCCGATACTTGCAATCGGAAAACAGGAACGGTTCTCCGCCCTTGCCACCCAACAGAAGGGGACTTTGCTCGCCTCCGACACGGCTTGCCCCGTCCGCCGCGATTTGCTTCGCCAACAGCAGGACCGCTCCGTTCTTCTCACCCAGCATCATGCGGGTTGCTCCGACCGCGTTAGTCTGATTGATGAAGCGTTTGTTATCATCATCGCCCCATCTCCTGCCGACGGGGAATTTCCCCGGCTCCGTCAAAACCTTCGCGTTCGTCAGACTCAGCAGGTTACTGCATGCCAGGGGCAGGATTGCCCCGCATTTCACAGAGTCGTTCCACGCGGGAACGTTCAGCGTGAAGTCCCGGAGTGTCAGGGTCTCGAACTGCGGGATGCCTATCAGCTGGCACCAGTAGTTGTCCGTGATGTTCTGCGGCACGGGCAGCGGTTCATCCAGCAAGAAGACGGCATTGCTGCCACTCGCCGTTCGGTGCACTATCCGGCGTATCGCATACCGGCCGTAATCCTGAATGTGCGCTGACTTCGTAGCTGAGACGTGGAACAGAGCCAGGGCGCCCTCCTCCAGCGGAGCGTAGAATGCATTCTGGAGGTACTGCGTCTCGGCGGTCTTCAGGTCCGCCCCGATGCGGCTGATGGGAGCGTAGCCGCACAGAACCTCCGTCGGGTTCGTCACGCTCTTGTGTCGGCCGTCCCCAAAGCTCCGGAACCCCAGTCTGCGCAGCGCATCCGGGTCGTGGATCAGGTCGTGCCCGTAGAGGAGCTCGCGTGACGGGATCTGCAGCGCCGGTTCCGACCGGGTGGCAATGCGGCAGCGTCCCCGGCCGACCCCGCCACTGATGCCACCCGTGGAAATGGCCTCCGCCCTGAAGTTAACGAGCTCGTCCGAGACGAACAGGATGGAAGCCCCGCCTTCTCCGGCGCCTTTATCGGGGTTCCCGAACTCCGACGCCCCGATCACGGCCACGGTGTCGAACGTGGTGCGCCTGGCGCAGACCATCACCACGCCATTGCCCCTGTTCATCACAGGCAGGGCGGAATGGATAAAAAGCCTGCCCTCCTCGGTAGCCTCTTCCGGAATGGCGGGACGCAGCGCAGCCGCCCCCGTAGGGATGCCCTTGTTCAATACGTCCATGCGTCCGCCGTTGAAAACCAGCTCTTTTGAGCACTTCAATGCCAGGATGCCGCCGCAGTGCGTGCTTGCGCTATAGGTGGCAGCTTGGAGCGCCCCCTTCAGCGTCAGGGTTTCAAAGTTAGGGACCGTCACCGCCTGAATCCAATAGTTCGGCAGGTCGGAATCCGAGACGGACCAGACCGGCATCCTGTCCAGCGTCAGGACCGAGCCCTCGATGCTCCGAATCCTGGCGAAGGCGTACTCTCCCAGCTTCGCCGTCTCGGAGCCCTTCGTCGCAGAGACGTGCAGCAGGACCTCGACGTCAGGCGCAAAGTCGTCGAGCGTCCCCACGTTCTTCAGGCCGATCGTCACGGTTCTGTCCGTCATGGCCGAGATCGGGGCGTAGCTGTTTATCTGTCCGGAGGAGAGGGTTGCCGTTCCGCGCGAGCCCATCCCGTAGCCCCCGAATTTTCTCATCCGAATGCTCATGCGCTCACCTCCAAAGTTACGGTCGACCCCGACCAGGAGATATCTCCCTCTAGCTCGAACGCACCGGCCGACGCCAGGTTGGTCGGCGCGACAACGTCGAACACCGTGTTGCCAGTTACGCCCTTCCAGGTCTCCATCGGTCGCCAGGCAGCAATCATTGGGGCAGAAACGCCCTCCGCGCTATCTGGCATTATTATTGCCGAGGTGCGGTACAGGAGGGTCTTGCCGCCTCGGTAGGTGTTCTTGACCGGCTCGGACGTCACGATGCGGTTCAGACCGTTCTCGACATTTACGCTGCGGACCTGCACCAGCTCCCGGCTCGCCCCGTCCGTCAGCGTGTAGGTGCAGCCTGGGACGAGCCCCTGTATGCGCTCGCAGTCGATGGCGCTCGACCCCGCAACGACGTGAACCACCTTGCAGGAGAACATGTCCGCCTGGTCTGGCTTGCGGAAGTCCTCGATGATGAAGTGCGTGTAGTTGGGGTAGATGTTAGAAACCTCCAGTTCGAGGAGCGTTTGGGCGACGACGTCCTCGAGGACCCGTATGCGGCCGTCCAGGTTCTCGATGTCGTGCGTGCCGAGAATGGACAGCTTAACCTTGTCCAGCGATGCCGGACGCAGTTTCTTGTCGTCGCCCTGCGCGCGCGTCCAGAATTCGAAGATGGGCGCTGAGGCGGTGAACAGCTCGTCGATGCGGGCGTTCAGTTCCGGATGGGTCACGAAGACCAGGTCGCTCGATATCACGGCCGTGACGCTCTGCGCCTGGTCGATGACGGTCACGAGCGAGAACAGATACTGCACCGCGTCCGGCCCGTTCTGTCCGGGCATGTAGTCCGCCTCGTTGCCGGCGTTGCAGTACCCGTACAGCGTCTCGGCCCCGGAGTCCGGATCGGTTGCGAAAAGCCCTATCTCCCGTACGAAGAACCCCATGGCGAGCCCCTGATTCGTCATCACGGCCTGGATGGTGGCTGTGCCCACACCCGTGACTGTGCAGGATGCGATGGGGAGGTCTTGGACCGGATGCGCCATCGCCGTCATATCGTAGATGCTTTGTCCGCCCGGTAGGCGACCGTCTCCGGCCGCCACGCGGACGAATTTCAGGTCCTTGCCCGTCAATGCCTTGGCGAGCAGGTTCCGTCCTTCCTTGGTGAGGGTCATGCCCCCGAATTTCGCCATTGTCTATTCCTCCTGTCAGGCCCCGGCGGGGCCGATGGTAACGTAATGCACCTGGACCATCGCAATACCGGAGAACACCGCCGTCCGGGTCCCTTTCGGCCTGGAGAGCCCCACGCTCGCGTACCCGCCCTGAACCGTCGCGATACCGACCGTGAGGCGTGTTTCGTTCAGCTCCGGATACTCCGGACGTATTTCATGCAGGCCGCTCCGGAACGTCGCCGTGCCGTGGGAGAGGTCCAGCCTGAGGTTGCGATGAATCTCTATGCCGTCCAGCCAGTCGCGCAGGGCCTGAGCGAACCAGATGGCCTTGCGCAGCGATTCCCAGTCTTCTATCGTTCCCATACGCCCCTCGGTGGTGACCCTGAAGCCGTAGGGTTCGCCGCTGTATTCATACCAGGGCAGGACCCGCGTTTCGCCGAACACGGCCGTGCAGATGCGGCGGATGGCCCCAAATGTCCCCTCCAGGCGATGCCACTCAAACGCCCCAGCGATGAGATTGCGCTTCGCCTGGCTGGCCAACTCGTCGCGCCAGAAATCCACGTGTAGCCCCCAGGCCAGGAAGGGAAGGAAGGCAGCTGGGGCCTCTTGCGGCCGCCACAGCTTTTTGATGTCCTCAGGCAGGATGTCGTCGCTGAACCGTGCCGCGAGGGACAGGGCACGCTCGGACGGTAGGGCGTTCGAGGGGAGGAGGTCCAGGTTACGGCTCATCGGCGACCCGGCTCCCGACCTCAATCCTGGTACAGTGCGCGGCTTGATGACGTCCGATAGGGATATCCGCCTCGGGCTTGATCAGCTCGACCTTCTTGATCCCGGAGACGTGCGCTGCGGCGATCAGGGCGCTTCGCGGGACATCGCAGCCAAGTCGGTGCAGCTCCTCAACCTTGCGTTCCAGTCTTTTCTTCGCCTCATCAAGCGGCGGCGACCCTGCCACGCCGGGGTAGAGCTCCAGGACGGCCTGTATCTCGTAGGGAACGATCTCTGCACTGACGACCGCCACCAAGTCCGTGCCAGGACGGACGTCCTCGCCGGAGAGCCGCTCCTCCACGCGCCGGAGCATGATCGAGTCCGCGGAGCCGTCCCCTTCGGACGAGAGCACGGCGACGCTCACGTGCCCCCGTTCGGGGCTCCAGGCCTCCGTGTCGCGAATGCGCACGTCCGCCGACTGAGCGTGGTAGCGATACGCTCCGTAGGCCCCGGCGGTACTGTGCTGGTGGAGCGACTCGCGGGCACGGTTCCGGAACGCCTCGTCGCTTTCCGGGTCGCTGCCACCGCTGGAGACCTCCGTCTGCTCGACCAGCACGACGAACGGAAGCGGATTGATCGCCTCCCAGCTCCGGGCGTAATTCAGGCCGTTCGCGTCCAATCCGGCGGGGCGCACAACCTCGAAGTGGGCCGCACCGACCGTCTCCCCTTTGGGAATCGTTACGGCTCTCATCAATCGGGCCTCGACGGCTCCGTTCTTAGCAACGATGCGGTAATCCGCTGGGATCATCACATCCATGCCGAGGGGCGCCGCAAGGGTCAACTTGCCCGCAAAGGTAGCCAACGCCCCCTCCAGGCGCTTATCGGGGTAGAACGCCGCCAGATGGTCCAGATCGCTGCCTTGGGCGAAGGCAACCAGGACGCCGCGCGCAGCCTCGTTCACGCGCTGGCGCAGCAGCATCTCCCGATACGCCGCAACCTCCAAAACCTTGTTCGCCGGGTCGGATTCCAGTTCGTATCCCGTCCACTCCGGCAGGAGCTCGCGCAGCTTTTTTCTCATCTCGTTCAAAATCGCTTCATAATCCAGCTCCTCGATGAGCTGCGGGGCCGGGAGCTTCGAGAGGTCGATGAGGTGTCTCATTTTGGGCGTCCCACCTTTACGTTCGCTTCGTTTGTCGTGCCATCCTGGAGCCTGTAGAGGATGGCCAGTTCGACCACGCCGGGGCCGACGGCATCGATGCGCACGCGGTCCACCCGGACCCGCGGCTCCCAGCGGTGCAACGCCTCCGCAACCGCCGTGTAGACCGAGAGCTTCCAGCCCTTCGTCACGGGCTGGTCCACCAACCTCGGCACCCTGGAGCCGTATTCAGGACGCATCACGCGCGTGCCGACAGGAGTGGAAACAATGTCCAGAATGGACTGCCTGATGTGGTCCAGCGGCTCCAGGACGGTGAAACGCCCGTCCGACGGCGCACGGGACATCCCAGTCTGCATCACCATTCGATGCCGCGCTCTTCGCACATCTGCCGCAGCCGGGCGTCCACTTCTTCAGCGCTCATCTCGGAGACCGCCTTGGGTTCGGGGCTTCCCTCTTCCTTGCTTTCTGCCGGCTTTGCAGCAGCCTTGCGAGGGGTTGGTTTAGGTCTGGATGGTTTTCCCTGTGGCTTCGGCTCCTCGATCTCCGCTGCGACCTTCTCCTTCGCCGGCTTCACGACCTGCCCGCCCCAGTGGATCTCGGAGGAGTCCCACGCCTTCTTTCCGAAGAGCCCCAGGACGATGGTCCCCGCAAGCTGCGAGTACCACGCCGGGAGATCCAGCGTCGGAATTTGCACCCAGTGCGCCAGGAGCGGTGCAAGGATGTGATTGAAGAAGATGACGAGGCTCACCATCCAGAGCACCGTCGGGATGGCCCCGGCCACGAAGACGGACTGGTTCGAGAGCCATGCTTTTTGTACGCCCAGGCGAGCCTCGACCTCGCGCACGTCGATCTCCCGCAACCGGAGCTGCGCCTCACGCTTCTCCTCGGGGGTGGAGATCAGGTCGTCCAGAATTTTCCCTATCTCCGGGATGGCATCCAGAAGGTTCATGCTCTCACCCTGCGGCCGTCGTTAACGTATACATTTGGGCTGCCCGTAGCGACAGGGCCGCCGTGATCCCCCTGGTCTCCGATGCGCCCCAGGGGCAACCCGTTGACGCGCACGTTCGGGCTCCCCTCCGCCTGTGCCGCTCCACAGCTCCACGAGTCCGAAATCCTGTGCGCCGGTATGCCGTTGATCTTAACGTTGGGGCTGCCGGTTGCCAAAGAATTCGGACCATGTACGGCGCAAGCCCCAATATCCCCGATTCTCGCCGCTCTGGGCATATTCGCCTCCTAAGTCGCATCGTTCAAAAGAAGCTCTCGTGTCGCCTGGATGAGGATGTCGCCGTCCTCCATGCGGATATAACTCCCGTAACTGTCCTTGATCTCCACGACGTGCTCCTTCCGGTCCACCTCGATCCGCGTGCCATCCTCGTACTCGATAATATGCAGCCCCTCGCGGGCTCCATTGGGCAGCGGCATCTTGTTCGAGAAGATGCCCGGCAGGACAAACCCCTCGGACCCGTCGCCGTAGGGCGAGAAGTAGACCGCCTGTTCCCCGACGTCCGGATGCCAGAACTCCCTGTCCTTCCCGGCCCGTGGGGCGAACCAGGGCGACAGAGGGGACACTCGCTCGCCAAAACTCACCCGGCAGAGTCCCTTCTCCGGCTGCACCTCGGAGACCACCCCGACCCGCAGCACCTCGGAAATCCGCCGCTCTAACTCGCTACCGCCGGACAAATCGTCCGCCTCCTTCCGGCTCGTTCGTCGTGTCCGGTAGCGCTCTGGGGTAGATATCCTGCACGCCCACCGACACGTGCCCTATTGCCGGGGTCTGCCAGGCGTGGCCGGGTTCGACCTCGAACACCGGATACTCCGCCCGGAACAGCCAGGCGTCGTTGGAGAGGTATGGCCCCTCCGCGGCCTCACTCCCCTCAATCCGCACCTTCGCATATACCCCGCCCAGGTCGATCCAGGGATGACGGCAAAAGTCCGCCAGCAACGGGGAGTAGTCGCAGCGGGTCTTCTGACTGTAGAAGATCACGGAAACCTCGGCCGTCACCATGCAGAAGACCGTCAGGTCGTTTTCCTCCTGCACGTTCGGTACCACCGTCCGGCTTTCAATGGTGGTTATGAACGTCTCCGGCATGTTCCCATCGCCGGGAGCCGTCTCCGGCATGGCCGCCACGATACGGCGTTCCAGCTCGGCGATAAGGGCCTCTTCGACGCGGGGGATCATCGTTTCAACAGCCCCTCGATCGCCATCTTGATGAGCAGGGTCAGGACGCTTATTGCCAGCCCCACCAGAATCTTCTGCGTGTTGTTCAGCGTTTTCTCCAGATGATCCAGCCGCGTCTCCAGACGGGCCAGGCGGTCGACGAGGGAAACCCCGTCGCCCAACCCCAGCCCGTGGGCATTCAGCGCCCCGACGATGCCCCGCATCGTCTCAATGAGTCGCTCCATTTCCGTCTCTTGTGTCCTGGCTGCCATCCCCTATTCGATACCCCCGTTAGAATTGATTAAAAAAGCGTTTGAGGCGTGCTTTAAGAATTTTAAGGTAGGGCAGGTTGCCTCACGCCCCGAAATCCTGCTGGGGGCCTCTACGCCCCTTCTACGGGGTCTCGCGTTTCAGCCTCTTCGGAGGGCGCTGCTTCCTCGAGCTGGCCGCCCCGCTTCTTTTTGCGCTCAACCTTTGCGGCAGGCTGTGTTTCAAGGGTTTCAAATTTTGAAACGACCGCTTCAAAACGCTTCGCGGCCTCCATCACCCTGTCGACGTAGGTCTGGTTGACGAACTTCCCGTCGGGTCTGCGCCTCGGAGCGCCGCCGTTGTAGGCGGCTACGACGCCCTCGATGCCGTCCCGTTCAAGGTGCTGCGACATCTTCCGACCCAGAAACTCGATGCCGAGCCGGACGTTCGTCTCCGGAACGACCAGCTCCGACAGCCAGCCGTCAAAGCCCAGCTCACGGGCCGTCGCACCCATGACCTGCATCAAGCCCCAGGCCGTCTTCTGGAACAACCGCTCCACGTCCACGGAGCATCCGGCCGGACGCTTCGCCTGCATCATCATGTAGGGATACGTCGGGTTGATCTTCGCCGCATACCGGTCCCCGCCGCTCTCTATCTTGATGATCCCCAGCGCCACTTCGGGCGGCACCTGCGCGCCCCTGGCCGTCGAAACAATAAGGCTCAGAAGGGCCGCGTTCTCCAAAAGCCAGTTCATTCCTTACCTCCTCGTTCAGATCACGGACACGCCGACCGTTCCGCCGGTGCGTCCCACATCGCGCAACGCCTCGTAACCCCGGTTCTTCCAGTACGCCGCCAGCTTCAGGAGCTCGCCTGCGTCATGAAAGACGTAATCCGTCAGGGCCACCTGGCGCGGCACTTTCTCCGCCTGGGAGAGGTAGAACGTGTTCAGCACGGGAAGAGCGTTCGCCATCGCGAAGCACCCCATCGCCAGACGAACGCGTCCCTCTTCAACCGCGCCCTGGGGAACACGCGCTCCCAGAATCGCCAGGACCTCGGACACCGCGCTCTCGACGTGCGGCTCCAGCACCGAATTCCCCAGTTGGACGGGGCCGGGCAGGTTCCCCAGGCGGCGCAGATAGGCGACGTCGATCTCGATCTCCGGCATGGGCTACCGAATCCACGACGCCCGCACGCGCCTGGCGCTGCACTCCACGAAGTCCAGTCCGGACGCTGTGATGCGCGCCATGCCAAAGACCCCGCCCACCCCCTCCTTGAGGTCCTCTACGTCAATTAGCGCCTTCTCCTCCAGGTACGCCACGGTCCGGCGAAAGTCCGCCTCGTGGAGGGCCGTGTCCTTCCTCAGTTCTTCGAGAGACACGGAGGCGGGGTATTCGGCGCTCAGGCGGTTCAGGACGGTCAGCCGCTGCTTCTCCGCGCTCATTCACTCACCTCGCTTCTACTAGGGCTTGTCCCAGGCGATGACGGCCGCGTCGTCCACCGCAACCTGAAAGTCAAAGGAGCTGTCGAACGTGTACTTGATGCAGCGCTCCTCGCCGCTGTACTCGCGGTACCGCTCCATGCTCGTGTTCACGCCGTAGACCAGGTTCGGCAGGGGCGTGAAGATGACGTGTCCCCGCGGCATCTCGTTCAGGGACACGATCTCGTAGCCGAGGTAGGTCAGGTTCTGCTTGGCAAGCAGGTGCCCGAGACCGCCGACCATCTGGCCAATCTGGCGCTGGTACAGCTCCGCGTCGCCGCGGCTCATCAGGAAGACGGTCTTTTCGCCCTTGTAGACGTCCGGCAGCTGCTCCACCATCGCGCTGAAGAGCCCCTCCCAGTTCACGGCCGCAGGGGTGCCGCCCGTGTGGTCCGATACATCCACCTTGTGGCTGTCGGAAGCGTCCTTCAGGAGCTGCGGCCAGCCCTTGTTCAGCTTGTCGAAGGCCTTCCCGGCAAAGTCGTCCGCTGTGCCCGTGAAGGCCAGCAGCGTCACGTCGTTGCCGTAGGTCTCCGCCAGGCGGCTCCCGACCATGCTCTCGAGCCCCGGCCGGTGCTGGTTGTCGCGGAGATAGTCCATCGGGATATGGGCGAAGAGCTGCGCATCCTTCATCTCCAGCTTTTTGCCCACGTTCTTGAAGCTGGTGAACTTATCCGGCTTCGTGCCCTGCGGCACGCGCTGCAGCACGCCGCGCAGCAGTTCCCAGACGTTCACGTCCTTGGTCAGCTTTCGGGCGCGGTCCACCGTCACCCGCGACAGGATGGGATTGCCCTTGACCACCAGGTCAATAAACCTGTCAGTCTCTTCCGGGCGTACCACGCCGCCGATGTTCACCATCTCCGGCGTGAACTCCCCGGCCTTTCGGAACTCCTCCATCATTGCCTTGAAGCTTTTGTCAGGCATCGTCCCACCCCCTACAGAAACCCATAACTGCCGTCGTCCGCGCCGTTGCCGTCCACGCCCTTGGACATCTGCCCCGGCGTGGCGGTCTCCAGCGCCTTGATGCGCTCATCCAGCTTGGCGATGCTCTCGGTCAATGCGGGAATGCCCTCGAGCGCCTTTGCGATCTTCGCCACGGCTTCGGCCTCAGCCGCCGCTTCGCCAGCCGGCGCTCCCGCGCCAGGCTTTGTCTCAGCAGGCTGTCCAGGCTGGGCATTTTTTGCCTCCGCCCCTTCGACCGCCTTCAATAGGCTGGTAAAGAACTGCTCCATCTTTGCCAATACCCCGTCCTCCCCCTTCCGCACCTTCGCGGCGTACCCGGCCATCGACAGGCCCGCCAGCTCGCCCTTCTTCACGCTCGCCCAGAGCGCCTCGTCCTCCACACGGATCCCCACCGCCCAACTGCCCTCCGGCTCGTCCGGGAAGAGGGGGTCCGCTCCCTTCGTGATCCAGCTCTCGGCTACAAACGCCGCCTTGGGGTCGAAGTCGTGCTGCGCGTCGACGTTCAACAGGCGCAGGCCCTTCATGAACCCATACGCCGCCTTCTCGATCTCGCCCTTCTCCGCGTACTCGCCCTGGCTGTCCACCTGGCCCGGCCCGTACACGATCCCGTAGACCACACGCTTCTCGTCGCTCTTCACGAGCTTGCGGAGCGGCGTCTCGAAGGCGTCGGCCCCTTCGGGCCTCTCATCCCCAGCCTTCCAGATGATCCGCTTGCCGTTCGCCCCCTTCGACACGAGCGATATAAAATCCACCTTCATATCCCGCAGTTCCACAGGCATCCTGCTCATCGCCTCCTGTCGCATGGCTCTTGCCCGGTGTGATATTATTAAAATTTTATTGTTAAAACAATATAAATCTATATATTTATATTGTTATGAGCCACCGTGACCCTTAAACTAACGGCAAAACGGAGAGGAGGCGAAAACGTGTCCGTACCTGTCTTTCAAACTGTTGCAGGAGAACGGCTGGAGCCCATACTGAAGGCGCGAATCTCCCGCCCCGCGGAGGGGATGGGATTCGCGGACGGCCTTGTCTATCCACCATTGCCCCTCTCACAGATCCTTTCCCTGACCTATTCCAATGCCTTCCATACCCAGTGCATCGCGCTCAAGGCCGACATGGCCGTGGGCCTTGAGTACGAGGCCCCGAAGCCGGCGGAGGCGTTCCTGGAGTCCATCTCCGGACCTGAGCCCTTCCTGGAGCTCCTGCACCGCGTCGCCTTCGACTGGGAGTGTACCGGCAACGCCTATCTGGAGGTGGCGCGTTCCCGCAAAGGGCAGATTGGCGAGCTCTACCACGTCCACGCCCAGACCGTTTTCTCCAGGGTTCGCGAGAACCGGCTGGTCGGGTACGTCCAGGAAACGGACGGAACCGTGGAGTTCGCGGCCTTTGGCGCGCGGGACGGGAGAAACGAGCTCTTCGCCTTCCGGCGCTACACGCCCCTTTCCACCTGGTACGGCCTGCCCGAATGGGTGGCCGCCTTGGAGGCCCTGCGGCTCGACCAGGAGAAGAAGAGCTTCTATGCCGCCTTCTTCCGCAACTACGCCGTGCCGTCCCTGGCCGTGGTGCTCACGGGGGCCGAGTTCGACGAGGAAACGGAGAAGACCATACGCGAAGGCTTCAAGCAGGTTAAGGGCGTGGACAACGCACACAAGACCATGCTGCTCTCTGTTCCCTTCGAGAACAGCAAGATAGAGTTCCAGCGCCTGACGGCGGAACTGAAGGATATGCCCTTCGACAAGCTCAGCCAGGCTACGCGGGAGGAGATTCTGGCGGCGCACGGCGTACCTCCGCGACTCGTCGGCATCGTCACCGCCGGGCAGCTGGGCGGCGGTTCCGAGATGGAGGGGCAGATGCTCAGCTTCATCGAGATGAAGGTCCGGCCCCGAATGAAGTACCTGGAGAATCGAATCAACCTGCTGCTGCGGGATGCAGGCCTGCCGGAGGAGTTCCGCTTGAAGGGCATCACGCCGTCCATCCCGAAGGAGCAGGCCGACGCAAAAACAGGGGACACCGATAAGGCCGTGGTGGAGGCGGAAATCCTGAAGGGGCTCGATCTTTTGGGCGGGCTCTGATGGCCGGCGAGGTTGACCTCCAAAAGGTCGCTCTCCGTATAGCGCACCGGATACGGGCTATAGCTATAAGGGAAAAGCTGGTGCCGGTTGGAAAGCCCGACCCGGATAGCGGAAAGCGCACGGGCGGCGAGCTGCGCAAGTCCATCCACGTTTCCTCTGTCCCCGGCGGCGCCATGGTAGGGACCAACAAGGTCTACGCCCGCGCCGTCCACGAGGGACGCCAGGCCCTGATCATCCGGCCCAGGCGGAGGAAGGCCCTGCGCTGGAAGGGCGGGGAGGGGAAGTATCTCTTTGCGAAGAAGGTCTTTCAGCCGGCGCGGAAGGGCCGCCCGTTCTTCCGCAGCGCCGCGGACCTCTTCGAGCAGAACCTTGACAAGGAAATAGCCGGTATTGCCCTGGACGACGAGCTGGCCGAGCACCTGGCGGCCAACCTCCGAAAGCAGGGAATTGACGTAAAGGTACAGTAGGCGCTTCTATCGCCTTGTGAGAACGGGGGGATCATTTCGTTGACGTCAACGAAATGATCCGGTGCAGTCTATAGCTGAATTGGAGGGGATTTTTTCATGGGAGACCTGACGGAACATTTTTCGAGGCACGAGCTGGCGTGTCGCTGCGGGTGCGGACTGTTCAACGCCAGAGGGCGCCTCCTGGCCACGCTTGAGGCCATCCGCAAGGCCGTGGGGAAGTCGGTGCACATCGAGAGCGGCTGCCGCTGTGCGGAGAAGAACGCCGACATAGGCGGCAAACCCGACTCTGGGCACCTGACCGGAGAGGCCGCGGACATCTGGGTGGAGGGACTGAGCAACCGGGACCTGGGAGTGGTCATCAAGGACCTGCACCGGCGCAAGCTGCTGCCATACCTGCGGTATTGCTACCTCATCCGGGGACGCACCACCACCCGCGTCCACGTCGGCGTGGACGAGAAACCACGCCGGGGCGTGTTTGGGTTTTAGAAAATGAGGAAGGGGCCGAGCCGGCCCCTTCTTCACCTAATCTACCACCCTTTTGGGAACCCTCAAGGGCCATGCCTTCAGTCCTCGCGGAGGATATATCCGCACCCCGTTGCGAGTGATCCACGACCGGTAAATGATCTCATAATCATCATTTTCCGGCAAATTCCCCCTTGTCATGAACGAACATCCCTTCCAAGAGGCAGGGATTTTACCGATTACAAAACTATTTCAGTAGGTATAATTACTGATGCTTAGTAGCATTGCAACCGACGAAGCGCCTCTTAAGCTTCGACTGACGCATAACTTGAGGGCTAACTCAAGTTGTGCGTTTCGTATTTTCAGGCGTAAGCCTAAATCCTATGACGAAGCTGGCGGGTAGTATTTGGGTTTTAACCGCGTCCCTGCATAAACGCGCAAAAAGTGCAAAGTGTTGACATCTATCGCATGCCAACGTTTTGCACTTTCGCCGTTTTTATGCAAACGCCCTCCAAGGAGGAGAAAAAATGAAAATCTGTAAAACAAGCCTGTTGAGTGCAGCTAAATGGTTACTGATGGTGACCATGCTCATGCTCACGTATTTGCCCTCAACGAAAATAACGCTTGCACTGCTCCCCATATTGATCCTGTGCTCCCTTGTTATTGTCCCAGCAGAGTGCTTTCATTACGTCATCATAGGGTGTCTCAAACACCTGATCTGGTGGGCCAATCTCATGCTTGGAATATGGGTGGCGCTGGGGGGCCTTGCTTTTGCCGCCACACTGGGAGTAAGGATAGCGTGCAGGATCATATAAGAGGTAAAAGGCGCCAAGATGGATACCCATATCGATAAAAACTGCTGTTTATGCGCAATAGAAGCTCCCTACCGAAAAACCGTCCTTCATAAAGGAGAGTTTTTTCTAGTCTTTCAAGATGTTTACACTGGAGAATTCCTGTCCGTATGCCCACTTTGCATCGCAAGGGAAATATCCCTCATAAGGAGGCAAAAGCTTACTTTCGTCGGTGCCTTATCTCACAAAAGAACGCAGTAAATCGGCTATTTCCCTCGCTATCTCGGCTGGTGTATGCGTTGCTGTGCTACGCGCCACTTTGTCGGCTAAAGATGGACTGTAATCTATCACCTGTTGCTTGGTGACGTTATGCCAGATGGGCAATAGAATTTGCTCACCGGAAACGGAACGGGTTACAAGCCCATCCAACTCATAGTTCGTCCAGCCTTTTTTCATGAAGGCCGGAGACAAGATAACAATGCCGACACGGCTATTTGCCAAGCCTTGATCTATTTTTCGCCGAAGGCTATCTCCGATCTGAAGTGTGAACTCGTCATACCAAACCCTCAATCTCTCTTCTCGCAAAGCTTCCGCCAGTTCCCGAACAATGCCGTCTTTATCCTCGGAAGCATGAGAGATAAAAACATCGTAGGTATCTCGATTTGTGGTGTAAGGAGGAGACACATCTTGCCTGACCAACGAGGGGATTGAAGATAGAGAAATCCCTTTCGCTTCTGGCAGAGGGGCAGGCAATATCCGTACAGATGCACGCGTGCCATTAGCAAGGCCACGAGTATCAATAGCGACATGCCAACGACCTGGACTGGGGATACTAAGGTAAAATGGGGATTGTTTTGCTAAGCCGCCAATATAACGGTAGTCTCTCCCATTTCTATAATTTGCAAAGTTGGAACTGTCCATGAGTTGGACATTAGCAGCCATTGTCAGAGTGACTTCTACGATTTCCCCTTTGTTACGCTGACCGAGGTCGTTGTGAATGAACTCGAATTTCATAGGATACCCCCTCAAAATAAAAAGCGATTATCTCCTCCACCCCATCCTCCGGCGGGGCGATGACCGTCATCATCCTGAACCTCTACTCTGCTTTCCCCACCCTCAACGCCCGCACCTCGCGCTCACCAGTCTTCGCCATCGCCCGGATTGCACACCTCACATGGCTCGTACCCCATAGCCTTCGCCTTGGAGAGCGGGATAGAGCGTTTGCCTTTCTTCAGCGTGCGGCAGTCTTCCTCGTGATACTTCTTACCCTTGCCGGAGGTGGCGATCCAGACCATGTACTCCTCGCCTTCCGCGCTCACCTGAAAGACAAGCGTGGCCCCAAGAGACAACAGGAACGCCGCGAGAATGCCAAGCGAAAGAACACGTTTCATGGCTTGCCTTTAGGCTCGACAGCCTCCACTCCAAACCAAAGGCCGATCAGGTCAGACATCGAGAAAAAGAATTTTTTGTTCCCTATAACGTGTCTGCCTTCTTTGCCGTCCTCCAAATTTTCTGGCGTGAGCCCCATATCCTTCAACAGTTGACCGCGCCCTTTTGCGTCCAATTCTGGTGCTGTTGCCATGATCAACTGGCCGATCCCAAGCATGATGTTAGCCCCGCTGTGCATGGTGCCATCTCCTTGGGCAATCATGGTGACGGATTGAAGTTGTTGCGTCTTTTTATCAATGCTGCCAATCAAAGCAATATTCTCCGTCACCGAAGCAATAAACGAATCGTTGACGGCTCCTGTTTCAAGTTTCAGAGTCTCACAGCGCAGGTTTGACTTAAAGGTTTTTGCAGCTTGATTGAATTTTTTCTGGAATGTTTTAGAATCGCAGCCAAGCAAAGGGACCACAGATTCATCCTGCACCTCCTCCTGAGGTTCTTCAGGAAGATCGAGGATAGTAACGTCGGCTGGCTTTGTTTCTGAAGATACTTTCTGAGAATCGAGAACGGCATCTTTTGAGAGAGAAGGCCCCTGCTCTTTAAGCATTGCCACATTCGCGAGACTGCCGACATACACGAAAAAGACAAAAGGCCCAACGATGACAGCAATGAACCCGCTTAAAAATTTCCCGCGGCCCTTCAAACGCAGACGACGAAAGATAAAGCGTCCGACATATAAGGCAAGAAGTAACCCAGAAACCAAGATTAACAGTGGTAACATCACGACTCCTCCTTTACTTCTTCCTACACCCCATCCTCCGACAAGGTACTCCAGCCCAGCTTACTCCGCCCGCTCCAACTCCCGCACCCGACGCTCCAAGTCGCTCAGGTGTTTCGCTTTTGAAACATGGTCAAACACCTCCCGCCGCTCATCGTCGGACATCTCCGCGAGCATCAGCACGATCTTCTCCAGCATTCGGTCCTCGCTCAACGCCTCGATTGCCTCCGCGGCCACGCTCTCAGCTTCGCCCTTGCCCCGCATCATCTCTCCCTCGCCGGTTAGGAGCCAGTTAACATTGACGTCATTTTGGGCAATAAACTTAAGAAGGGACGAAGGTATATCCCTACTTCCTTCCCCTGATTCATAGCGACAATAAGTCCTAAGAGCTACGCCCGCGCCTTCAGACACCTGCTTCTGTGTCAAGCCTAAAGCCTTACGGATTTCAATGAGGCGAGTATAAATGTTGTCCAAAATGACATCTTCCCCTTGACTATATGCCCATTTTGTCTTATTATCCTACTCAATAAAGTTGCCTAAAACGACACTTTTTGAGGAGATGATACCCCATGTTGCAAACTACCGCAACAAAAAAATCTTTGAGGGGACTTTTGCTGTTGAAGGGACTGACTTTATCTGCTTGGGCAAGAGAAAACGGCTACACTGCCAATCTTGTGACTGGGCTTGTCAGTCGTTTTGCAGGGAAAGAAAAGCGCCCTAAGAGTGGTGTTTCCTTGAGGGTAATCGAAGCTCTTGAACGGGACACAGGCATCAAAATCTGCGGATGAGGAAGCGGTTCAGTGGTTCTTGAACGAGTTTGCCGAAAACCCCGACCTTGAGGTCAAGGGAACCTACGACCGGTTGAAGGACCTTGCGGAGGAGAACGGCTGGAAGATCGGCAGCGTCCATTCCCTTTACCGACTGTGCAGGGAGTTCAAGGAAATGGCCGTGACGCCCAGGAGCACGTGAGCATTGGCAGGCCGAAACGCCCGCAGGGGCATAGCCTCTGCACCCGGTCGAAAGGCCGGGGGCGTCCGTGGGTCAACCCCACGCTGATGAGGCCAGTTTCCATCAGAACACCATGAAAGGAAGCGCGCACATGTGGCTGACCGTCTCCCAACTTGCCGGACTCCTGAATATAACGCCTCAAGCCGTGCGCAAAGCACTGCAGGAAGGTCGTTACCAGCACATTCAGCAGATTGACGGGCATGGATGTGGTCAAGGCGGCAAGGTCTGGCAAGTCTCGGCCCTGGACCCGGCGGTGCCGGACGAAGTGCGGGAGGCGTTGGGGCTGAAGGGAGATCGCTGGGAGAGGGTGCGGGCAGCGAAGGAGGCGGAGAAAGTGGGCATAGCACCGGAACGACTGGACAAGAAGACCGCAAAGCGCCTGCGCGTCCTGAAGCGCGCGGCGGAGTGCCCCGCAGGCATCCCCGTCGGCGAGTGGTATGCCCGCATCGCGGCCGACGAGCACGTCTCCGTCCCCACCATCTACCGCTGGCTCACGGAGCGGAAGAGGGGCAAGGTCGTCTCGGACCGCGCGCCCCTTGCCGTGGCACTCTCCTTCTCGTCGGGGCCGCTTGAGGTGGCGGTGAAGAGCCGCACCTTTGCGCCCCAGGCACTGGAGTACGGCCTGTCCTTGCTAGCCAATAACCCCCGCATGGACGTCAAGCGCGCCTACCTTGAGACCGCGGAGGAAGCGGAGAAACAGGGCTGGGAGGTGGGGTCGCTGGCTTCCTTTTACAGGAAGTGGAACGAGATGCCGGACGCCGTTCGCGTTCTCACCCGGACCGGACACCGGGGCCTGGAGCTGATGGTCAAGCCGGCCGTGCTTCGCGACTTCAGCTGCTACAAGGTCTACGAGGTCCTGGTGGGCGACCAGCACATCTTTGACTACACCGTCTTTGACGACGACGGCACGCCAATTCGACCGCAGATGTTCGCCTGGGCGGATTTCCGAAGCCGTTACTTCTCCGGCATCTGGCCCGTGATGGGCAACTACGACAAATACGCCGTCGGGTTCGCGCTCCGCGAGGCCTGCCGGTGGGGCATTCCGGAGAACCTGTACACGGACTGGGGACGGCCGGAGCGCAGCGACTACGTGGCCTACCTCCGCAAGCAGCTCTCCGGCTATGCGGCTTTCAGGGCAATGGACGGCGACGAGGAACAGATCGGCCACAAGAAGGCGAAGCCGCGCAACGCGCAGGCCAAGCCCATCGAGAGCTGGTTCTTCCATGCCTTGGAAAACCCATTGATGCAGAAGAACCTTCCCGGCTACAGCCGCCAGGACAAGAAGGACGAGAAGCGGAACGAGTTCATCCAGGCGACGCTTCGCGAGGAGATCAAGGACGGGAAACTGCTCCACGCACGGGACTTCTTCGAGATCGTCCTCCAGACCATACAGGAGTGGCACCGGCACACGATGGTCGAGGAGAAGATCGAGCCAGGACGGTGCTTCCTGGAGGGCATCCAGCGCCCGCTGACCCGTATAGATGACCGGACGCTCGACTTCCTCTTTTGGCCCGCCGTCGTCCGGCAGGCCCGGAACAGCCAGGTCGAGATGACTCTGCCGGGGTTCGGGAAATGCCGTTGGTACGCGCCGGAGCTTTCCTCCTACTGCGGACGAGGCACGGGGAAGAAGGTGGAGGTTCGCTTCAACCCCTACGACCGGAGCGTCGTCCATTGTCTGGATTTGGAAAGCCACGGGCTCATCTGTACTGCCGAGGAATGGGGCAAGGAGGACCCGCACGACATGGACGCCGTGGTCGGCAAGATACGCCGCCAAAACGAGCTGATCAAACACTGGCTGGAGCTGACGAAGCAGCTTGTCAGGCCGGAGACGAAGGTCCATCGCCTCACGCCCTACGCGAAGGCTGCCGCGGAGGTGCAGGAGCTTGCGGCGGTGCGGGAGGAGTTGGTCGTGAACGACGCGGAGCTGGACCGGAAGATCATCGCTCTGGCCGAAAGCATGGGCGTCGGCCCGACGGCACAGGCTAAATAGCGGAGAAAGGAGGTGCCGGAAGATGAAAAGGGGGAAAGCTGTCGCAAGGATACACCTTTCTGCAAGAGGATTCAAGAAATACAGGAGATGGCTTGAGGCTTTAAACGCACTCATGGACTGTCAGCCTGAATTCACGATTGTCGCCACGGTAAAGAGGGGAAAGTCTAAAGCTTAGAGAACATGGACTCCAGAGCTTTCAAGGCTTTCCGGGCAGAGCTGGAATCGATTGTAACCGTTGCGCCACAACGATTACACCGCAAAGACTTCTTCTTTTGGATATCGCCGAAGGTAACGGCAATATCTCGCCCGCACTCAGGACATGGAAGATCAATTTTTTCTTTATCGAGTACCCCCACGGGAACCACCTCGTTTAGAAAACCGTGGCGACGCTCCAAGGGTACCACAAGGAGGGGAAGATATGCAAAGCAACGAGATAAACCAGCTTCAGGAAGTTATACAGGCCCTTGGGCTGAGCAACGCGGACGTCGCCCGAATCTCCGGGAAGTCCACCGGGACCGTTTCGCAGGCCCTTGGCGGCAAGTACAAAGGCCGTCCGGAGGTGATTGGGGAGATTGAGGCGTCGCTCGTCGCTTACCGCAAGGCCCAGAGGGAACGGCAGGAGGTTCGTGAGGCGTGGTTCACGGACGGGCAGAAGCTCATTCAGTCCATGCTGGGCCTCACCTACGCGACGCGGGGGTTCTCCGTCGTGGTCGGCCCGTCCGGAATAGGGAAGACCTACACGGCCCTGAACTTCAAAGAGGGATACTCCGACGTCCTGTACCTGCGCTGCGCCGACGGCATGTGTATGGGCGACGTCATCGACGCCCTGCTGGAACTGACCGGAACGCCCTGCTATGGTAGCAACAGCCAGAGGCTCCGAAGGGCCATCCGGGCGCTTCTTGAGGGCGGCGTGCGGATGCTGCTGGTGGACGAGGCCGACCTGCTGGTGACGGACGGCAGCCGGCCAAAGATACTCAAGAAGATATCCGTCTTTCGGGAGGTGAAGGAGGCCGGAATCGGCGTCTCCCTCATCGGGCTGGAGAGCTTCGACACCGCGCTCCGAACGGTAGGTGAGACCTACGTGACCAGCCGCATCGATATGTTCCGACGCGCGAGCGCCCCGTCGGCGCGGGAGTTGGGGCACTACATGGCAAACCTGGGCGTCGATCCGGAGACGGAGGGGGCGCGGCGGGCCCTGTCCCTGGCCCCGAAGAACGGCTCCATGCGCTTCGTGGAGAAGGCGGCGCACATCGCCCGGCAGCTGGGCGACAACATGGTGGAGGCCCTGCGGTTCCTCTTCGCCGCCAGCGGCCATGTAAAGGGAGCCTGACATGAAGAAATTCAGAATGAAAGTTGCCTGCGAGGCCACCTTCACAGTGCTTAGCCCCTTCGCGATCGAGATAGAAGCGGAGGATGAAAAGACGGCTGAAGAACAGGCAAAAAAGCTTATCCGAGACTTTATGGAGACGCGAGACGAAGACCCTTTATTGGATGTGGCCCGCCATGAGTGGGAAGCCCAGGCCATCTTGAACGGGCACATCGGCCAGAAAGCGTCCATCGAATTTGATGACTATCAGGATATGTATCTCACAAACATAAAGGAAATCGAGATTATGAAAGGAGTCGGATAAAAATGTTGGCCATTTCGTTGTGTACCGGATTTTCCGCGGTCGCGCTGCTCTGCGTTCTGGAGCTTCTTCTGGCGGCGACGGAGCAGGAGCCGCCCCGCTGGCTGGATTACGTCGATGGCCCCTACGTCAGAACAAAATACACCGCATTGAAAGGACGGGATTGGTAATGGCGCGAGAGAAACCGAAGCAGATCATCGCCCCCATTCGGGACCTGACCGAGGCCGACAACGCCCTGGCGGAGATCGCGGAGATCGACCGAGCGGTTGCGGCGGCGAACCAGCAGCTCAACGAGGACATCGACGCCCTCAAGAAGAACACTCAGGACGAGATCGCGCCGCTTTTGGAGCGCAAGAGCCGCGACCTGGGCTTCGGAACCATCGGGTTCCGCAAGAGCACGTCGCTGGCAACACTCAAGAAAATCTGCTCCACGTGGAAGGAGGTCCTGGGCAAGCTCAAGGAGTACGGCTTCAGGGACGCCATCCGCGTGAAGGAGGAGCCGGACAAGGAAGCGATGTCCGAGTGGCCAAAGGAGCGCCTGGAACTGGTGGGCGTCCAGCGTGTCGAGAAGGACGAGTTCTATTACGAGATATCCCAGGAGAAGCTGGCGGAGAATTAGGCCGTATCCTTCCCATTGCGAAACGCCCTCGACCAAGGCGGTTGAGGGCGTCATCCCGGAGCGGCGTCCGGGGTCTGATGAGCAGCCGAAGGAGGTGTGCATGGTGCAGGTCAAGACCATAACGGCAGCACAGAAGAAGATCATCTGGTCGATAGCCCGGAAACAGCTCGGCATCCAGAGGGACGAGCTGTACGCGGCCATCTTCGGGATGTTCGAGGCCGAGCGGATGTCCGCGCTCACCTATGCCCAGGCGGAGCTGTTCATCGGCGAGCTCCGCCGCCGAGCGGCCGGACTGGGGCCCGACAGGCTCACCGAGCCGCAGTACCGAAAGATCATGGCCATGACGCGCAGTTTCGGATGGAAGCCGGAGAACCTGAGTGCGTGGCTGCGCAGGGTGACGGGCGTCGACGAGGTCCGCTGGCTGACGGTGGAGCAGGCACGAAACGTCATCACCGGCCTGGAGCGCATCCTGAAGTACAACGAAGAACATGCGGAGGTGTAAATGGCCTACAGCGAAGCCATCAAGCGCGAGGCAAAACGCCTGTACTGCTCCGGCTGGAGCTGCAACGAGGTGGCGGAGAAGCTGAACCTCAACCCGGATACGGTGTTTCGCTGGCGCGCCCGGTACCAATGGGACGAGGAGACGGCGGACGAGAGCATCGAGGGCGTGAAGCGCCAGATTGCCGCCATCGGCGCATCCGACGAGCCCCTCTCTGAGGCTCAGGCCCGGAAGTTGGACAAGCTCACCAGGGCCGTCGAGCGGATGGAACGGTCGGCAGCCAGGGAGGCCAGGGAGAAAAAGGGACGGAAACGAAAAAAAGGGGACCCGCCGCCCGGTCTGGACGCCCAGGTCATCGGGGATATCAAGGAGAAAGCGCTGGATAAGCTCTATGCTTACCAGCGCTCGTTCCTACTGGACGACTCGCGTTTTCGCGTCTGCCTGAAGAGCCGCCAGATCGGCTTTTCCTTCCTGCTGGGGCTCGAGGTCCTGCTGGGCGCGATTGAACGAGGTGATAACCAGATTGTCATCTCGGCCTCTCAGGATCAGTCCGACATCGTGCGGAACTACGCCGTCAAGTGGTGCAAAGACTTGGACGTGGATTACCTGGAGGATGGAGGCAATATCATTTTCCCCGGTGGAGCCATTGCGTATTTCCTGCCCTGCAACCCGCGCACCGTGCAGGGCTACACCGGGGACGTCTACCTGGACGAGTTCGCGTGGCACATGCGCGGCCGCCTTATGTGGCAGGCTGCCGTGCCCGCTGCAACGACGAAAGGAAAGCGCCTCACCGTCACCAGCACGCCCTACACCGAGACGGACATGTTCGGGGAAATCGTCACGAACCCGGACAAATACCCGCGCTTCTCCCGCCACACAGTGACGATCTACGATGCAGTGAAGGACGGTCATCAGGTGGACATCGAGGAGTTGCGCGGTCTGTTCGACGCCATAACCTTCGCGCAAGCCTACGAGTGCCGGTTCTTCGCCGACGAACTCTGTCTGCTGCAGCCGGACGAGGTCCGCGCGGTGCTCGACGACGACTGCCTACGCCACGTCTCGGCCTGGGTGAACGGCGGCGTCGACATCGGCCGCACCAAGGACGTGACGGCCATCGTCCTGGCCGAACAGCTCCAGGTGGAGGCAGAGAAGCTGGTGTTCGTCCGGCACATGGAGACGCTGGCGCGCATGGCCTTTGACGGCCAGCGTTCCCACATGGCCGGCCTGGTCGAGGGCTGGAAGATACGGCGCCTGGCAATGGACGCTACCGGCATCGGGATGCAGCTCTCCGAGGACATGCAGCGCCTCTATCCCGGAAAGGTCGAGCGCGTCCACTTCACACGGGAGAAGAAGGAGGAGATGGCATTGTCGGTCAAAAAGCTGTTCGAGACGCAGCGCATCCGCATCCCGAACGACCGCGACCTGGTGATGCAGCTCCATGCCATCAAGCGCAAGCCCACGGAAAAGGGCTTCACCTACGACGCGGACAGGAACGAGCAGATCAAGCACGCGGATCTCTTCTGGGCGCTGGCCCTGGCCGTGAAGGAGTTCGGGGGACGGAGGCGCGTGTTGACGGCAAGAAACTTCAAGGTGGTGGGATAGATGCGATGCCCGAAGTGCGGCGCGGACAAGACCGGCGTGCGCGTGACGAACGACCTCGGCGACAGCGTCGAGCGGATTCGCCAGTGCAAGGCCTGCCGCGCCTGGTTCAGGACGTTGGAGGAGGAGGTAAGGCGCGTTGACGCCCCATACCGTTCGTAAGACGGCGCTGCCTCTGAACGCCATCATCCTGGCGCTCAAGACGGCGCTATCCAAGACCTGGACGGAACAGAGGCGGGCGCTCCTGTTCGACGTGCTGGAGGATGGGCGGACGCTGGGCCTCCAGGAGTCGCCCAGCAAGGCGGAACTGGGCCGGCTCGTCGGCAGGGCGGAGGGATACCTCGGCATGGGGCTGGCGGAGGCGGCCCGCCGCCCCGTCTGGCAGGCGGACGTGGCCGCGTACCGCGTAGGACTTCAGGCCGTCTCGGCCGATTTTTCCTTCACGCTACCGGACATGGAGGCGTTGGACGTCCTGCGGGGGCAGACGCTCTTCTGGGTGCAAAACTCTTACACCCGTTGGCTTCAGGACGAGATGGTGGAGGCGCTGAACGAGTACTTCACCGAGGGGAAGACCCGCATCGAGCTGGCCGCGAGGCTGGAGCGTTTCCTGACGTCGAAGGAACCCACCATGCAGGGGTACTTCGACCTGCTGGCCGACCACAACGCCACGCGGATTGCGGAGATAGGGCACGTCACGGGTTACGAGCGCGCCGGCGTGGAGTACGTAGAGATCGTCGCGGTGCTGGACGAGCGCACCAGCCCGATATGCCGCCACCTGCACGGCCGCATCATCCCGACGTCAGCCTTATCGAGCCAGAAGGAGCGCCTGCTGGAAGCGGCGAAAAAGCTGGACATGAAGGCCGCCAGGAAGGCGCAGCCGATGCTGTCCGGCGCCAGCGAGGCGGCGGTGCTGCTGGAGCCGAAGACCTCGAAGATCGTCGCTCAGGGCGTGGGGATGCCGCCGTATCACTTCCGGTGCCGCACCACGACGGTGGCACACTTCGAGCCCGCCGACACCTGGCAGAAGGCCAGTCACTGGGTCATTGACGGGGAGGCCCCCAAAAGGGAGATACCCAGGCTCCTCGACTATGCCCGCAACGCCCGGTGGGGTACGCATCCGAGAGTTTGGGAGCGCTCCCGCGGAGGCGATGGACGCCAGCATCCAACTGCTTTTGTCCACTTCAAAACTCATGGGGAAAGGGAGATGGGCTTTCGGACACTGGAGGAGTATAATCAAAGACTTGTTTCACTGGTGCGCCGAGCCGGTCGGGACGTGTATCTGGTGATCCGGAAGAAGGAGCATCCATATCCGGTCCTGATCTTCCGCGATGAACGCACTCAGGAAACGGCGGTCATCAACCTCAAGGGGCAGCAGTTCGCAACGTTCTTCAGGCCGAACAACAAGCGTTTTGAGACATTGCTGAGGGGCTACGACATCTCCCTGAAACTGGAAAACGCGAGGGGCGTGATGAAATGGATAAGGTTCATGCCTATATAGATGAAGAGCGTGAATCCTACAACAACATGAGCCGCCGCGAGCTCCTGGAGCACATCGCTGCCGTGTCGGGGACGTTCTGGATAGAAGATGGTTGGGAGCCGTGGGAGCGCATGAACGACTGGCCGGAGCTGGAGCTGCTGTCGGCGTTCGACTTCCTGCGCCCGGAACTGTCGGAGGAGGAGCGGGGCATCCTGGACGGCTGGATTGAGAAGTATGCGGGGTGGCGCGAGCAGGGCATCTTCTTCCAGCGCTACCGGGAAACCAAAGGAAGCCGTTTCACCTGGAAGAAGTATCGGGAACGAATGGAGGAGGAGTTTGGTCGCCTCATCCCCCGGTCTCACTGGTGGTTCTGGCCGGACGACAAGAGGGGCGAATCGTAACACTTTCGCCCCCAGTTATCCACAGAAAGACTAAGCAACCTGTGTTTTTAGTTGCTTACTCCAGGTTGCTTAGTCGAGCCTAAAATTTGACCAAAGGGCACAAAAAGAGCCCCGCCAACGGGGCAGGGCCATCCTCGTAAACCTCAGTTTTAAACCGGGTCTGAAACATTTGAAGGGCTTTTGAAGGCTCTAAAATGGTCAGGGTTTCAAAAAGCCGAAATCCGAGCGAAAATCGGAAAAACCGGCAAAATCTCCGCCACCGCCGTTTTCAAATTCTCATTTCCAATTCCCGCAAACCCGCCCCACCAGCCAACTTCCAGAATCGCCCTCAAAGGAACTTTCTCTCATCTTCTCCGAGAAAAGCCATCGTCCTTCGCGTGCCGCTGGGCACGAACGTCCGCGAGTGCATCGCCGCGGCGGACCTCGCCGTCGGAGGGGATTACGCCGTGCTGGTGGGCGGCCCCATGATGGGCAGGGTGCTGACGGACCCGAAGGCGATCGACGGGACCGTCGTCACCAAGACGACGGGGAACCTGGCGATCCTTCCGATGGACCACTACCTCGTCACGCGGTCGGTCCTGTCCATCGAGAACATGAAGCACCAGGCCCGCAGCGCCTGCGTGCAGTGCCGCATGTGTACGGACATGTGCCCGCGCCACCTCATCGGGCACGAGGTGGCGCCGCACCAGGTGATGCGAAACGTGTGGCGCGAGGAGACGCTTCCCGACGAAGAGTACGTCCGCTGCTTCGGCAGCGCCCTCAACTGCTGCGACTGCGGCCTGTGCGAGATGTTCTCGTGCCCCATGGGGCTCTCTCCGAGGCGAATCAACGGCTGGTTCAAACAGAGGTTTCGGGAGAAGGGGCTGAACAAGGAGCGCAACATGGAGCCGCTGGCGCAGCGTTTCCTCGACCTGCGGCGCGTGCCCACGTCCCGCCTCTACGCCCGCCTTGGCCTGGGAGACTGGCACGGAGTCCACGTCCGGGAGCCTCATCGCTCCCTTGCCCCTCAGTGCGTTTACGTCCCCTTCCGACAGCACATAGGCAAGCCCGCCGCCCCGATCGTCCACGTCGGGGACCGGGTGGAGCGCGGCGCGCTCATCGCCTCCGCTCAGGAGGGCGTGTCGGCAAACGTCCACACGGGCCTTGCCGGTCTGGTGCAGTCCATCGACGAGAGCGGCGCGCTCATCGTCGCCGGTTGACGGCCCCATCCCGCTGTGAGGATGGCTGCATCGGGGAAGGACAATCAAGAGGGGGGAGAGGACGTTGAACAACGCGATCGGCATGGTGGAGCTGAACAGCATTGCGATCGGCATAGAGACGTGTGATTTTATGGTGAAGGCCGCTCAGGTGGACCTCCTGAGGGCGTCCACCATCTGTCCGGGAAAGTACATCGTCATCGTCGGCGGAGAGGTCAGCGCCGTGCAGTCCTCCATGAAAACGGGCCGCGCCAATGCCGGACCGGCGCTTGTGGACTGTCTTCTGCTCCCGAACGTCCATCCGCAGGTGGCCCCGGCCATCGCGATGACCTCTCAGGTGCGGACGTTCGGAGCCGTCGGGGTGCTTGAGTTCTTCTCCATCGCGAGCGCCGTCAAGGCGGCCGACGTCGCGGCGAAGGCCGCGGACGTGTCGCTGATCGAGGTCCGCATGGGACTGGCCGTCGGCGGCAAGGGGTTCGTCACGCTGACGGGCCAGGTGTCGGCGGTCAGGACGGCCGTGGCCGCAGCCGCCGCGAAGGTGGAGCTCATGGTCGCCTCCACGGTGATCCCCCGTCCGTCCCCGGCGCTCGTGCAGTCGCTGTTGTAAGGGGGGCGGGCGAAGGGCCGGCCTTTGCGGACAAGGGCCGGCCCTGAGAGAGGATGGCGTTTCCGTCCCCTGAGGGGGCGGCGCTGGACGGGCTACTTTCGTCCCACCAGCAGCGTGGACCCTCCAAGGAAGAGGAATTTTGCTTCTCTGGGGCTCATGAACAGGCCCTGCGTCGTGTCGATGATCTGCACTTCCTGATACCCCATGCCCCGCAGCCTCTCGACGAACGCCTGCATGTCCCCGTACCTGGCGCGGGACATGAGGTCGTGCAGGGCGAAGGTCCCGCCCTTCTTCAGGACCCGCAGTGTCTCCAGGAGGACGTCCTGTCGATTTACCCCAACGATGTTGTGGTAGCAGTAGTTGCTGGTGACCGCGTCAAAGCTCTCGTCCGGGAAGTCGAGCTTCACCGCGTTGCCCTGAAGGAAGCGGACGTTGCCCACGCCCTCCGCCAGGGCGTTGTCCTCGCAGAGCTTCTTGTTGTACGAGGCGTAGGTGATCCCCCACAGGTCAATCCCCGTCATGCTTCCCTCAGGGTTCCTCTTCGCGCAGGCGATGGTCAGCGCACCGCTGCCGCAGCCCACGTCGAGCCCGCATCCGCCGTCGGGCAGACGGACGTACTGCGCGACCCCCTCGACGATGGCCCGCGCCAGCTGCCTTTTGCCGTTGTAGTCGAAGGCCCGGTACAGCGCGGTGCCGAGCGCCAGGAAGACGAGGCAGGCGGCGCTTGCGAGCCCCAGCACGACGGCCAGGACGCCCCGCGCCGTGTCGGAAACGCCGGTCCCCAGGACTCCCAGGGCAAGGAAGAACAGCAGGACGACGGCGGTCACGACGGCGAGGGCGACGAGCAGGCCCTTCGGCACCCAGTTCTTGTAGTTCGGTTTCATGAGAAATCCCTCCAGTCGATAAAAATTGAAAAACGCGGCTCCGCAGGCCCCATTCGATTACCCAAGGGCCACATCCAGGGCCATCATCAGGGTGAACCCGGCGGCGAACATCAGGCCGCCGACGTCGGAGTGCTTGCCCGACGAGAACTCCGGGATCAGCTCCTCCACCACGACGTAGAACATCGCCCCGGCCGCGAAGCTCAGAAAGTAGGGCATGAGGGGCGTGAAGACCTCCGCGGCCCAGAGCATCAGGACGGCGGCGATGGGTTCCACCGCGCCGGACAAGATGCCCTCGACGCAGGCGCGGCGCCGGCTCTCCCCCTCCGCGTGGAGCGGCATGGAGATGATGGCGCCCTCCGGGAAGTTCTGAATGGCGATGCCGAGCGCCAGGGCCATGGCGCCGCCCGCAGTGATCTCCTCCACGCCGGACAGGAGTCCCGCGTAGACGATCCCCACGGCCATACCCTCGGGGACGTTGTGCAGCGTGACGGCGAGGGAGAGCATCGTCGTTCGCGGGAGGCGGGTTTTGGGCCCCTCCGCCTCCTGAGCGTCCATGTGCAGGTGCGGGACGACCCGGTCCAGCAGGAGGAGGAACAAGGTCCCTGCCCAATAGCCGACCGCCGCAGGGAAAAAGGCGAAGGCCCCAAGGGGCTCGCTCTGCTCTATGGCGGGGATCAACAGGCTCCAGATCGACGCGGCGGTCATGACCCCCGCGGCAAAGCCGGTCAGCGCCCGCCGAATGGTGTCGTTGAGCTCCCCCTTCATGAAGAACACGCAGGCTGCGCCGAGGGACGTCCCCAAAAAGGGGATCAGGATTCCCTGAAACACTTGAAGATTCATGAACCTTACCTCGCCTTTCGTACCCCGTCGCGCCCTGTCGGGGGAATTTGCGTTCAAGCTCCCGTGCTCGCCCTGCCTGCCCTCTGTCCCTCCATGGCCCAGCCTACAGGGCGGGCCGGCGTCCTGCCCTGCCGGTCCCCTCGGGCGCTCGCGAGGGCTTTCGCCTGAGGCCTGAACCTCGTCGCGTCCGCCTGTGTTCCCGGTGGCAAATCACCTAAGGAAACACTGATTAAGTCGTTGAGAACTGTCAACCGCATAGACTCCCTTCAGTGCCTGAAACTTCACCAGGCCGCGCGAAGCGCGTGGGGCTTGGGGCGTAGCCCCATTTTAAAATTTTAGGGAAGCGCTGAAGGATACCCTTTATTGATGTTCCTTGATTGCTTTCAACAACTTTTGAAAATTAATCAGCGCTTCCCTAATTATAATCCATTATCCCCCCACCTCTTCCCCTGAAACGTCGAATTGTGTTGTCCCCTGGGCCGGATGGTCCTCAGGTGGGCGTCTCCGATTTTGCGATTCGTGCGCACTTTCCGGAAACAGGACGGAAGACAGGGCATCCGCGAGGCGTATAATGAGGACAGGGAGACGGAGGTGATGGACATCATGACGATGCTGTTTGACCAGGAGACGGCGACGAGGAATTACGTTGACAGGGTGCGCCGCGAGGCGGCGGAACAGAGCCTCGCTGAAGGTCTCGCCAAAGGCCTTGCCAGGGGCAACGTGCAGGGATTTGTGAACGCCTGCCGGAACTTTGGTATCCCCAGGAGCGAAGCTTTGACGCGGGTGGCCAGGAGGTTCAACCTCACCGACGAGGATGCCAGGTCCGAGGTGGAGCGCTGCTGGGGGGCGAAGGGAGCCGCGTCGGCAGAGTGAGGGAGGCGAGGGCATGGACAGGGCGGAGCGGGATGAGGCGGGGAGCATGAACCGCGAGGTCAAGGCCACGGTGTTCTCCGACCTCTTCAAGATCAAGAAGTACCTGTTTCAGCTCTACCGGACGCTGCACCCCGAGGATACGACGACCGTGGAGGACGACCTGACGGACGTCAGCATCAACAACGTGCTGGTTGACGACATCTATAACGACCTGGGTTTTATGGTGTCGGACCGTCTGGTGGTTCTCGTGGAGGCGCAGAGCACGTGGACGGAGAACGTTTTGATTCGCGGTGCGATGTACCTTGTGCAGACGTGGCGGAACCACTTTGCGAGGACGGGTGCGGACCTTTACCACGCCCCCAGGGCTGCGCTCCCCCGACCGGAGTTCTACGTTCTCTACACGGGCGAGAGGGTTGCGCGCCCTGAAGTTCTCTCCCTTTCGGAGGAGTTTTTCTGCGGGGAGCCGTTTGCGATCGAGGTGCGGGCCAGGATGCTCTACGGCGAGGGGACTGGGGACGTGATCAGCCAGTATGCGTCGTTCTGCAGGGTTCTCGGCGGTCAGGTGAAGCTTTACGGTCGGACGAGGCGGACGATCCGTGAGACGATACGCATCTGCAAGGAGCGCGACGTGCTGAAGGAATATCTGGAGGACAGGGAGGCGGAGGTGATGGACATCATGACGATGCTGTTTGACCAGGAGACGGCGACGCGGAATTACGTTGACAGGGTGCGCCGTGAGGCAGCGGAACGAAGCTTCGCTAGGGGCAACGCTGAGGGCCTCGCTGAAGGCCTTGCCAGGGGCAACGCTGAGGGCCTCGCTGAAGGCCTTGCCAGGGGCAACGCTGAGGGCCTCGCTGAAGGCCTTGCCAGGGGCAACGCTGAAGGCCTCGCCAAAGGCCTTGCTAAGGGCAACGTTCAGGGCTTTGTGAACGCCTGCCGGGACTTTGGCGTCTCCAGGAACGAGGCTTTGGCGCGGGTGGCCAGGAGGTTCAACCTCACCGCCGAGGATGCCAGGTCCGAGGTGGAGCGTTGCTGGGAGGCGAAGGGAGCCGCGCCGGCAGAGTGAGGAGACGTCAGGCGTTCATTGAAGCGAGTTGGTCGGGCGGCGCACCGGGGGATTCGGGTGCCGCCCTTTGTTTTGCCTGACGCGATGGTGGCAACAGGCTTGTAAAAAACAACGTAATGGTTTTGACAGACCGTGTTGAATTCAGCCTGCTCTCACTTTTAGAATACGGTCGTTGATGTTGAAGTGCTTATGGCTTTTTCTGAATTTTTAGCGCACTTACTCACCGAAATAGATTGCACTTTTGGATTTTATTTCGAGCTTAATCTATTGTGATGAATAGTTGACGTGATAAAATACTGATGATAGACTAAACACTAACGGAGGGGTTTTTCATGACGTTCCCCTAACGCTTTCTGAAAATTTAAAAAATCCAAGGAGTGATCAATCATGTTGAAACACGCGCGCGTTTCAGATCCCGAGGTTTATAAGTTGACTTTAGAGGAACTGACGCGCCAGGAGCACAACATTGAAATGATCGCCTCAGAGAGCACGGCTGCCCTTGAGGTGATGGAACTCACCGGATCGATTTGGACGAACAAGACGCTTGAGGGGTATCCAGGGGCCCGTTTCCAGGCGGGATCACACGTCGCCGATAAGCTTGAAACGTTAGCCAATCAGCGCGCTATGGACCTCTACGGTGCAGATCATGTCAACCTTCAGCCTTATTCGGGTTCTACGGCGAACTACGCTGTCTATTCCGCTGTGCTAAAGCCAGGCGACAGGGTGCTTGGTATGCGCTTGGACCAGGGAGGCCACCTGACGCACGGCTCACCTGCAAATTTCCTCTCAAAAGTTTACCAATTTGATTTCTATGGTGTAAATCAGGAGACAGAAACCATCGATTATGAGGCGTTGGAAAAGAAGGCTAAAGAATTCCAGCCGAAGCTCATTATTGAGGGTGGCAGCTCTTATCCGAGGCTGATCGACTACGAACGGATTGGGGCTATTGCCAAGTCCGTTGGCGCGTTTTCCATGGTTGACATGGCTCACGTGAGCGGATTGATTGCTGCGAAGGTGATCCCCAGCCCGGTTCCCCACACCGACTTCGTCTCGTCATCGACGACAAAAACGTTCTGCGGTCCGAGAAGCGGCATGGTCCTCTGCAAAAAAGAGTTTGCGAAACAGTTGGATCGCGGCGTTTTTCCGGGTGCACTCGGTTCGATGCACCTGCACACGATGGCGGCGAAAGCCTGGTGCTTTAAGCAAATGGCGGGCGCCGAGTATAAGGTGGCCATGACGCAGGTTGTGAAGAACGCAAAAAAGCTGGCCGAGGAGTTGGCGAAGTACGGATTCCGAATCGTCAGCGGTGGTACGGATAACCATTTAATCCTTGCCGACCTTCGCCCCAAGGGGATTACGGGCAAGGTGTTCCAGGATGCGCTGGATTCTGTGGGCATTACCGTCAACAAAAACCAGATACCCTTTGATCCTGAGAAGCCAACGATCGCGAGCGGCGTGCGCATTGGCCTGACCTCGGTCACGCAGCGCGGGCTGAAGGAGAAGGAAATCGAGGCGATCGCGAAGATCATGGACAAAGTTTCCAGTGCCCCGGAGGATGAAGCCAACCTCAAGGCTTGCAGGGAACAGGCGGAAAAACTGATTGCTAATTTTCCGCTCTATCCCGCCGGCAGCTTTGATGATTAACTGATCAACACTCATTCAATCACGCTTGGGAGGTGTCGTTTTTCATGGAAAGCTTCGGCAGCTACGTTAATGCGTTCAATGATCTGGTCTGGAGCGATGCGCTCGTCTATCTCTGTCTCATCACGGGGGTCTATTTTACGGTTCGGATGAAATTTCCTCAGATCAGGTTGATCAAGGATATGGTTCGCCTCCTGATCGGCAAGGGGTCGCAGTCCGGCATCAGTTCCTTTCAGGCGTTTGCAACGACGGTAGGTTCTCGTGTCGGCATGGGGAACATTGCGGGCGTGAGCACAGCCATCTACTTCGGCGGACCGGGGGCTATCTTCTGGATGTGGCTCATCTCCATTTTGGGCGCGGCCGCTGCTTTTGCAGAATCAGCCTTGGCTCAGGCTTATAAGGTCAAGGTCAACAACCAGTACGCAGGCGGCGCGGCTTACTTCTCGGAGCAGGGGCTTCACTTTAAGCCGCTGAGCATCCTCTTTGCGATTGCGACGATTCTGGGGCCGGGGATTCTGATGCCTGGCGTTCAGGTACAATCCATCGCCCTGAGCTTTGACATGGCGTTCCAGGTCAACGACATTGTCGTCGGCGTTCTGTGTACGGTTCTTGTCGCAATGGTCATCTGCGGTGGAATTAAAAGAATCAGCGTCGTGGCCGAACTCCTTGCACCCGTCATGTGCGTTGCGTATATCCTGATCACCCTTTACATTTTCGCCGTCAATATCGACAAGGTCCCTGGCGCTTTCGCGCTGATCTTCCGCTCCGCTTTCGGCATGGAGCAAGCGTTCGCAGGAATCGTCGGGGCGGCGATATCGTGGGGCGTCAAGCGGGGTGTCTACTCCAACGAGGCCGGGCAGGGGTCGGGTGCTATCGTTGCCGCTGCAGCCGAGTGCGATCACCCTGCGGAGCAGGGGCTTGTACAGGCCTTTTCGGTCTTCGTCGACACGCTCGTCATCTGTACGGCCTCCGCTCTCATCATCATCCTCACGAACAGCTACAACGTTGTGGACCTTCAGGAAAAGGCGATCGTGGAGCACATTCCAGGCGTCGCTTACGGCATCCTGTGGGCACAGACGGCGCTGGTGCGTGCCGTGGGATCCTGGTCCGGTCAGTTTTTGGCCATTATTATCGTGCTCTTTGTCTTCACCAGTTTGATGGGCTATTACTATCAGGCTGAAAGCAATGTGACCTATCTTTCCAGCGGCAACCCCAAGGCCATTTGGGCTTTTCGCATCGCTTTCCTCATCTCCTGCTTTGCGGGCGTGCTGATTGAGAACAAGGTGGTTTGGAGCATGGGCGATACGGGGTGTGGCTTGATGGCGTGGTTCAACATTATCGCTATCCTGCTCCTCTCCTCGAAGGCCTGCGCGATCCTGAAGGACTACGAGGAGCAGAAACGCAGTGGCGTCAAGCCATTGTTTGACCCGAAGAAGTTTAACGTGCCGGACGTTTCCGCGGTTTGGGCTGACGTGGCGCGCAAGCGTTCGTAGCGCAGCCAGTGTTTCGGCGGTGAAAGAAGAATTGTAGGGGGATGGCACAGTAAATTGTGCCATCCCCCTGTGATTTAAAATTACGGATAAGGTTCCTTTTAGTCGGCACTCTTCCAGAAGCCGCGCCGATCGTTTGACAAACGGGCGAAGTGCTCTAGAATGATGACATTCAACGCGGCGCCAGTTTAATGCGTTCGCCTGGTCGTTTGATCGGGTTCGCGCTGCGAGCACGCCGTAAAAAAATCGTGGGAGGCTGGTCATTGTGAAACTGAAGAACCTTGCTGTTGCGCTGGTCCTCTTGTCGTGTCTGACGGGGGTCGCTTTCGCTGCGCCGGTCGCTCTGACGCCCATGGGGCAGAGTCCGGACGGCATGATGGTTCGCGTGGTGCTGAAGTCCCTCGCGGTCGAGACGGACTATGACGCCTTGATGAAGCCGGAGGCGCTGTCCGACCAGAAGGTGCTCATCGCTGTCGTGGGAGCAAGCTCCAAGGGGATGGGGGCGGCGGGCATCAATCAGGACGACGAGCTGGCGCGTGCGAAGGCGCTCTGTGAGGCCGCCGCGGGCAGGGGGATGAAGGTCCTCGTGATGCACGTGGGCGGCGATGGGCGCCGGGGCGACCTCTCCAACAAATTCATCGAGACGGCGGGGGCCTACGCGGACGGCTTCATCGTCGTGGAGGGCGGGAACGACGACGGCATCTTCACGAAGTTGGCCGAGTCCCGCAAGGTGGAGCTCCTCTCCGCCCCCAACGTCAAGGGCACGAAGGAGCCGCTTTCGACCCTGTTGAAGGGCTGGGGCGTCCTGTAAGCCCGACGGGGGATGTCCTGGTTCTGGCCGGAGGGCTTCTACGCCCTCCTGATGGTCGCCGTCTTCTTCGCGGTGACGTTCTGGCTCGAACTTCCCATCGCGGTCGCCATGGTCTTCGCCTCCCTCGCCGGCGCGGCGGCAGCAGGCGAGGGGATTCCCCTGAGGCACCTCGTGGAGGGGGAATTCGGCTACCTCGACACGATCATGGTCATCGCCTCGGCCATGATCTTCATGAAGGCCGCGCAGAGGACGGGCTTCCTGGACGCTTTCGCGGTCTGGATCATCCGCAGGTTCCGCCGTATGCCGGCGTTCTTGAGCCTCGGCATCCTGCTGCTCATCATGGCGCCGGGGATGATCACGGGGTCGTCCATCGCCTCCGTCCTGACGACCGGAGCGCTTGTGGCGCCGGTGCTCGTCACGCTTGGCCTGGAGCCGGAGCGCGCGGGGGCCGTCATCTCCATGGGGGCGCTTCTGGGCATGGTCGCGCCGCCGGTCAGCATCCCCGCCATGATCATCTGCGCCGGCGTCGATATCCCCTACGTCGGCTTCACCGTCCCGCTCCTGATCTGCACCCTGCCGCTGGCGGCGCTCTTCGCCCTGGCGATGGTCTATCCCGCCATACGACGCTTCGAGGACGAGGGGGCGCTGGAGGCCCAACTCGAAAGGATGAACGCGCGGCCGCTGACGCTTCGGCTGTCGCTGCCCGTCCTGGTCCTCGCCGCACTGATCGCCGCCGAGCAGTTCCTGAGCGGGTCCCGATACTGGCACTTCCTGGGGATGCCCGCCATCTTCCTGATCGCCGCCGCATCGGCCCTCCTGACGGGGGTTCGGTGGAACCCCATGGAGGCCGCAGCCGAGGCCATCGATGACTCCCTCCCCATCATGAGCGTCCTGATGGGCGTGGGCATGTTCATTCAGGTCATGACCCTGGTCGGCGCGGAGGGCTTCGTCGTCGTCTCGGCGCTGTCGCTGCCGTCCTGGGGGCTCTTGGCAAGCGTTCTGATCGCCATGCCGCTCTTCGGCGCGATCTCCGCCTACGGATCGGCCTCCGTGCTGGGGGTGCCGTTCCTTTTGGCGCTTTCAGGGCACGACGTCGTGATCGTTGCCTCCGCGCTGGGGATGCTCGCGTCGCTGGGAGACCTCATGCCGCCCGGAACGCTGTCGCCGTTCTTCGCGGCCCGTGCGCTGGGCGTGGAGGACCGCTTCAGGATCGCGCGCCGCTGCCTGTGGCCGGGCGTGACCGTGGCGCTGTGGTGCCTCGCCGTCATCCTGATGAGCGACGCCATTGCGCGCCACATCCGGTAGAGGAGGGAATACGATGACGCTTTTCTACAGGGGAATCCTGGCCTTGATGACGATCCTCGTCCTTCGCTCCATGTTTCGGGAGCGTTCCTTCTGGCGGCAGTTCGCCGATGCGCTGGTCCTGATCCCCATGATCCTGCGCATCCTGATGATCAAGTGAGGGGGGAGGGCGTCCGGATGAAGGGGTTTTTCGCAAAGGAACGCGGCAGCGCGCTGACGGCGCTCCTCCTCTGCGTCGGGGTTGGCCTGACCTCCTGGGCCGCGGCACGATCGTTCATGTCGATGTGGGAGCTGGACGCTCTGGCCCCCGCGCCGGGGTTTGAGCGGCACAGGCTCTCGGAGTGGGAGCCGTCGCTTTCGGGGTCGCCGGGCGACACCCCCGTCTTCATCCAGCAGGGGAGAGAGCCGGGAGGGACGATCTTCATCATGGGCGGCATCCATGCCAACGAGCCGGCGGGGTACATGGCGGCCGTCGTGTGCCTTGAGCGAGCGCAGGTGGAGCGTGGGCGGCTGATCGTGATGCCCTTCTCCAACCTGTCCGCGTTGACGCACAACTCGCCCCAGGACGCCGCGCCGCAGCGCCTCCGCTTCACGCGGGACGATGGCACGGTGCGGAGCTTCCGGTGCGGTTCGCGGGCCACGAACCCCATCCACCAGTGGCCCAACCCGAACACCTACGTTCACTTTCCGTCGGGGCAGGAGCTGGACGGCACCTCGCGGGCAAACCAGAACCGCGCGTTTCCCGGCACGCTGAACGAGGGGCTGACGCAGCGGGTCGGGTACGCCATCACGGAGATGCTGCGGGCGGAGAGGGTGGACCTGGCCTTCGACCTGCACGAGGCCGCTCCGGAGTATCCCGTCGTCAACGCCATGGTGGCCCACGAGAACTCGATGGAGCTTGCGGCCGTGGCGGCGATGGAGCTTGAGATGATGGGCCTCCCCATGCGCCTTGAGCCGTCGCCGAAGAACCTGCACGGGCTCAGTCACCGCGAGTGGGGCGACAGCATCCCGACGCTGCTGCCCATCCTGATGGAGGCGGCGAACCCGGGGCAGGGACGTCTGAGGGGGCGTACGGACGAAGCCCTGTTCCTGACGGGCGCGGACAAGGCCTACGTGCGCGCCGCCGCCCTGGGCCGCCTCTTCGTCCCCTACGACGGCAGCCAGCCCATCCAGCTGCGCGTGGGCCGTCATCTGGCCGCTATCCAGGCCGTGTTGAGCGCGATGGAGGAGCTGTATCCGGACAGGGCGGTCGCCGTGTCCGGCATTCCGGGGTTTGAGGAGGTCGTGTCGCACGACGTCGGACATTGGCTGAACCCTCTACCCGGCCTGTGACAGGGGTTCCAGAGGTTGATTCCAATGCCGGTCAGCACGGCTCCCTCGTTGTTTTTGCCCACTTCGTCTATGAAGTGATTGCGTGGTAAGGAGGAGGTATTCTCATGAACGGAAGGTTCAAAAGGCTGTTGGGGCTGAGCCTCGTCGTCGCCCTGACCGCGGCTGCGCCGGCGTCGGCCGTCACCGTCGGAAAGGTGCTGAGCTCCGACAAGGGCATCGTGGCCGCCGCGCACCCCCTGGCCGCCGAGGCCGGAGCGGAGGTCCTGGAGGCGGGCGGCAACGCCATCGACGCGGCCGTCGCGACGAGCCTTGCGCTGGGGGTGGTGGAGCCCTACGCCTCCAGCCTCTTCGGGGAGGGTTACATGGTGGCGCGCATGGCGGACGGGCGCACCTGGTCCATCGACTTCCGCAGTTGTGCGCCCGCTATGGCCAGTTACGAGCAGATGGCCCAGGAGGGCTTTAAGACGACGGGCGACATGAAGCTGAAACTGCAGGGCGCCTGCGTCCCCGGACTTCCGGCGGGCATCCGGGAGGTCATGAGCAGGGGGGCGACAAAACCCCTGACGGACCTGGCGGCCCCTGCCATTCGATACGCCGAGGACGGCTTCGAGGTCAACCGAACGTTTTCGCAGATCTGCAAGGACAACTTCAAGACGCTCAGCGAGAACGCGCCCGACTTTTTGAACGAGGGCCTTGCCTGGGAGTCGGGGGAGACATTCAAGAACCCGAAGCTGGCTGCGACGCTGCGCCGCCTGGCGGAGAAGGGCCTGGACGACTTCTATCGGGGCGGCGTCGCCGACGACATCGACGCCTTCATGAAGGAGAGGGGCGGCTGGGTCCGCAAGGAGGACCTGCAGGCCTACCGCGCCGTCGAGCGCACCCCGCTGCAGGGCCGGTACAAGGGCTACACCATCACCGTGGCGGGGCTTCCCGTCGGCGGCCCGCGCCTGATCGAGAACATGAACCTCTTCGAGAACTTCAACTTTGCCGCCATGGGTTGGGATGACCCGCTGAGGCTGCACATCATGCAGGAGGTGTTCCTGCTGACGGCTTCGGACCTGAGCGCCTACGTCGGCGATCCGGCGTTCAGCAGGACGGCTGAGCGCGGCATGGCGAACAAGGAGTACGCAAAGCTGCGCCTGATGAGCGTCAAATTGAGCGGCGCCACGACCTCCGAGGACTGGGCAGCGGGCAAGAGCAGAGCCGGGGATGCCCCCGCGTTCGAGGAGGGGATGGGCCTGAGCGATTACCTGACCCTGCCTGCGGCTGCGGCCCTGCCCGCGCAGGAGCAGTTCGAGTCCGTCTCCACGACGCACTTCTCCGTTGTGGACCGCTGGGGCAACGCGGTGGCCTGGACTCAGACCATCTCCGGCTTCTTCGGAACGGGGTACTGGCTGGACGGCTTCTTCATGAACAACGAGATGGGCAACTTCTGGAGCAGGCCGAGCCCCGAAGGGAACGGCGTCAGCGACATCCAGCCCGGCAAGCGCGTGCGCACCACGATCTCCCCCATGATCGTGGACCGCGCCGGCAAGGTGCGCTGGGTGCTGGGCACGCCGGGCGCGGGACGCATCGTCCCGACGCTGTGCCAGATGCTGATCGACCTGATCGACTTCAACATGTCGCTGGAGGAGAGCATCAACAGCCCGAAGATCATGAGCTCCTTCAACTCCGGGGAGGGAGTCTCCCTGATGGAGATGGAGAGCGGCTACTCCGAGGGGACCATCAGGGCCCTGGAGCAGGGCTTTGGCCACAAGGTCGAGATCAAGAAGTTTCCTGACCTGTACTTCGGCGGTCCCAACGCCGTTGAGCGCGGCCTGTTCGACGGCCGCCTGACCGGCGTGGGCTCCGTGCGCCGCGGGGGCGCAGCCGCCGCGCCGGACCGGTAGGCGACGGCCTCTTTGAGAGAGGCCGTCCTCCATTTTTTGTCTTGGGAGGTCTTTTCATGTCTTTCATGTCTTATGCGAAACTGCGGCGTGCAGCCGCTCTCGCTGCGCTCATGGCGCTGTGCCTCGTCCGTGCCCCCGCCGGTGCGGAGGCGGCCTTCTTTCGCCCCGACGTCCGACCCGGATACGGCGTGACGAAGATCGGCTGGCTCTCCGACTACTGTGCCCCTCTGAAGGGGACGAACCTGGACGCGCCCGTCTACTTCATGGAGGGGGCGAAGCCCGGCGCGACGATGCTGATCCTCGGCGGCACGCACCCCCGTGAGATCGCGGGGCACACGGCGGCCCTCGTCGCCGTCGAGAACGCGCGCGTCCTGGAGGGCCGCCTCATCGTCGTCCCAGCGCTCAACGCCAGCGGCTACGGCCTGCACGACAAGGCGACGAACCTCCCACGAAGCCACAGGATCGAGACGCGGAGCGGCGCGCGCCTGCTCCCGCTGGGGGATCGGCGCGTCGACGTGGTGGACCAGGGTCAGCCGGACCCGGACCAGTACCGCCATCAGTCCGGCGAGGTCATCCCCGGCTCGAAGGGCGGCGACGGGGCCGAGACGCGCAACATCAACCGCGCCTACCCCGGCCTTCCGGACGGGACGCCCACCCAGCAGGTGGCTTACGCCGTCGTGCAGCTGGTGCGAAGCGAGGACGTGGTCCTGGAGGTGGACATGCACGAGGCGGACACCCCCAGCTGGTGCCTGGACCCCAGGACGGGCGAGACGCGGCAGGGCGGGCGGCTGGCCTACATGCTGATCTGCAACCCCAGGCCGGAGGCCATGGAGATCGGCGCCGAGGTCGTGGTGAACGTCGGCGACGCCGTGGGCTTCCCCCTGAAGATCGAGCAGTCGAACCGGAAGTTCCGCGGCCTGAGCCACCTCGAGATCGGCGACGCGACGCCCTGCCTCTCCTTCCTCTTCGAGACGCCGAACCCGGGGCAGGACGACTGGCGCGAGGCGCCCGACATCATCCGCGACGTCCGCTTCCCGCTGAAGCACCGGGTGGGCCTTCAGCAGCAGGTGTTTCAGGAGCTCGTCAACGTCTACAACGCCGGCCACGACAGGCACCTCGTGATCGAGGGTCTGCCGGACTACAGGACGCTGATGGAACAGGACGTCGGCGCGTGGCTGAACTGACATGGCGACGGCGCTGAGGCGGGCGGCCTGTCTTCTGCTGGCGCTTGCCCTGTCCTGCGCGTCCTCCTCACAGGCCGCGTTCCGCCTGGACGTGCGGCCGGGCTACGGGCTTACGCGGATGCTGTGGCTCTCCGACTACAACGCGAACCTGCGGGGGAGCGACTACGACACGCCGGTCTACCTCCTGAGCGGGGACAGGCCGGGCGCCACGGCGCTGGTGATGGGCGGGGTCCATGCGAGGGAGATCGCGGGCGTCGCGGCGGCGACCCTGATGGTGGAGAACGCCCGCGTCCGGGAGGGGCGGCTCTTCGTCGTGCCGTGCGTCAACGCCGCGGGCATGTCCGTGCCGGACAGCCTGGGGAACCGCCCCCGCGTGCTCGAAGTGGCGGGCCGGAGCGGGGCGCGCTTCCTGCCATGGGGCGACCGGTACATTCCGCTGCGCCCCGGAGAGAAGGACCCTGAAGCGTTTCGTCACCCGTCGGGCTTCGTGCTGAAGAACGGCGCGGAGTGGCGCAACATCAACCGGAACTACCCCGGCAGGGCCGATGGCACGCCGGCGGAGCGGGTGACCTTCGCCGTCATGGAGCTGATCCGGCGGGAGGGCGTGGCCTTCAGCCTGGACATGCACGAGGCGCGGACCTTTGAGGACGCGATGAACCCCAAGACCGGCAAGGTGGGCAAGAACAGCCTGCTGGCGAACTCGCTCATCGCCCACCCCAGGGCGCTGGACCTTGCGGCGGAGGCGCTGTTCCTGCTGGAGGAGCGGGGGACGTCGATGAAGCTGGAACAGTCCGCGCCGGGCTACCGAGGCATCTGCCACTACGAGATCGGGGAGAACACGGACTGTCTGGCGTTCCTGTCGGAGACGCCCAACCCCGGCATGAACGAGTGGAGCGCCAGCCCTGATCCGCTGGGGCTGCGGGGGTACCCCATCGCGGAGCGCGTGGGGATCGCCGTCGAGGTATTCCGCGCGCTGTGCGCGGCGTACAACGACCGCTCCGAGCGAAAGATTGTGGTCGAGGGGCTGCCGACGCGGGGTGAGGTCCAGCGCGACGGCCTGAGGGGCTGGCTGAATTAGAGGCACCGCGGGCAGGGACCTCTCCCTTCGTCCGGCGTCCTCCGCGGCGGAGGCTGACCCCTGTAAGTTGTGAACGGACGTGCAGGGACGTTTCAAATGCACTATAATAGTTCAACATTGAGTACCGTGGTGTGGCATTTGAGACGATCCTGAGGGAGGTTCGGTTTTTTATGTTTTTTGGAGGGAGCAATGGGAAAAAGAAGGACGAGGGCGTCCGTATGACGCCGGACGAGCTGCGGGAGCTGGAGGCGTTCATCGCCGCGCTGCGTCGGGGGGACTTCGAGAGCGAGGCCCCGGAGTTCGAGGACCCGCGGCTGAGGAACCTCAGCGCCGCGCTGGGGGGCCTGCTCTGTGCCCACGCGGACGAGTACCTGAAGATGACGCAGGACATCAACGACGTGCTGTTGAGCGCGACGAAGGCCTCGGAGGTCCTGGCCGGCCTGGCGGAGAAGTACCAGAAGATATCGGCGGGCGTCCGGGAGGACCTGAGGACCGTGGACGAACTGACCTCCGACGTGAGCGGCATGTCGAGCATGATATCGAGGACCGCGGAGCAGACGACGCAGGGCGGCGCGACCATGGAGCAGGCCAAGACGGACATCCACGCCCTCGCCGCGGGCAACCAGGCGGCCGGCGAGAACCTTCAGGCCATGACGGAGAGCATGAGGCACCTGAGCGACTCCATGGCCGACATCGACAACCTGGTCAACATCATCAACGGCATCGCGGTGCAGACGAATCTGCTGTCCCTCAACGCATCCATCGAGGCCGCGCGGGCCGGCGACGCCGGCAGGGGGTTCGCCGTCGTGGCGGAAAACGTCCGCCAGCTGGCCGAGGAGTCCAAGCGCTCCGTCGCCCAGATCGGCGACCACCTCAACGGCATCCGCACGGACGTCATGACGTTGGGCGAGAAGTTTGCCCAGCTGTCCGACGGCTACGCGAAGAACACGGAGAGTATCGACAAGACGACGGAGGACGCGGACGGCCTCACCGGCGTGTTCGGGGATATCGGAGAGGCCATGAACGGCCTTGCCCCCGTCGCGGAGAAGCAGGCCGCCTCCTTTGAGGGGATCAGCGCCTCCCTGCACGATACAGTGGAGAACATCCAGGCCGTCAACGAGGACACCAGGGGATGCAACGACGCGATCTTCAACAGCCTGCGCAAGATCAACGACATGCGCGCCGGACTCCTGAAGTACGACCTGCCCCTTCAGTCCAACGACATCATCGACCTGGCCAAGACGGACCACATGCTGTGGCTGGCCCGCGTCAATCAGATGATGTGGGGCAACCTGGACCCGGACCCCGACGCAGCGGCGGACTACGCGAACTGCCGCCTCGGCAAGTGGTACGCCGGCGAGGGCAGGAAGAGGTACGGTAGCACTCAGCCCTATCGCGACCTGGGCGGCTGCCACGAGAGGTTCCACCGCGCCTGCGCCGACGCCATCCGCGCCTACAGCAGCGGCAAAAAGGAGAAGGCCAGCGCCATGGTCCCCGGCATCATCAGCCTTTCAAAGGAGGTCCTTCGGGCGCTGGACGCCATCAAGGCGCTGCGCGTGTAGTGGCCCGCTGAATCGGCTGCGGCCCTGCGGAACGGTCCTTTGCGGACCGCCCCGCAGGGCCGCAGTCCTTTGTTCCTTCGAGCCCTACGCCGCCGTTCTCGTCGCCCTTCGGTGCAGCGACAGCATCACGAGGAAGCCCGCCAGGGCGAAGGGCACCCCCATCAGAGCCGTGTAGGGATAGCTCAGGCCCAGCTCTCGCACGGGCAGAGCGCCGGCCCAGGCGCCGATGGCGTTGCCCAGGTTGAAGCCCACCTGCGCGCAGGCTGCCCCCAGCATCTCGCCGCCCGGCGAAAACCGGATGGCCAGGAGTTGCTGCGGCGCGGAGAGGGCGAAGAGCACCCCCGTCCCCAGGAACGTCAGCCCCAGGGCGGCCCAGCGGTTGGCGAAGAGGAAGAAGATTCCCGTCAGCAGGAACAGGATCGAGCCCTGGAGGGCGAAGATGACCTTGGTCGGGGCGAAGCGGTCCGACAGGCGGCCGCCCAGCAGGTTGCCCATCACCATGCCCAGCCCGGCCCAGGCCGCGATGAGCGTCATCGAGTGGGGGGAGAAGCCCGCCGTTTGGGTTATCAGGGGATTGATGTAGCTGTACCAGCAGAACACCCCGCCGTTGCTCAGCGCGATCCCAAGCAGCAGCAGCCAGGGCTTCGCGTCCTTCAGGAACCGGAACTGTCCCCTGAACCCCCGATCCGGGAGCGGCTCCTGATAGGGGATCCAGAAGCGGACGGCAAGGATCATGAGGGCGCCCAGGACGACGGTGGCGATGAAGGGCGCGCGCCAGGAGACGAAGTTTGCCGCCAGCGTGCACAGGGGGACCCCCGCCATGTTGGCCACGGTCATCCCCGCGACCATCGCGGACACCGCGGAGGCCTCGCGCCCCGCCCGGGCCGTGCGCTGGGCGATGATGGACCCCACGCCGAACCACGCCCCGTGGGGCAGCCCTGAGATGAATCGGGCGGCCAGCAGCACGTAAAAGGAGGGAGCCAGCGACGCCGTCAGGCCTCCCGCCGTGCAGAGGCACGCCAGGGCCAGCATGATGCGCTTCAGCGGCTGCCGCCGCGCTACGAGCACCACCAGGGGCGCGCCGGCGCACACGCCCAGGGCGTAGGCCGAGATCAGGATCCCGGCGGTGGGCACGCTGACTCCAAGCGCCGCCGCAGCGGGCTCCAGGATGCTCATCATCACGTACTCCGTTATGCCGAATTCGAAGGTCCCCAGCGCCAATGCCAGCAGGCTCTTGTTCATCAAGACCGTCCTTTCGCGACCGGGCGAAACGCCCTTCGGGGCGTCGCCACTAAAAGTATTCGACCACGACCCGGCTTTCGCTCACGCAGCGCCGCAGGTTCTCCGTGACCAGGACCTCCACGTCCCGGAGGGTCAGCCCCTCCTCCACCGCGAGGCCGCCCCTGCGCCGGACCAGCACGGCGCCCAGCTCCGGGTGCGCCCTCAGGAACTCCATGGAGCGGGCTGAGCCCATGATCATGAAGCTGGTGGCCAGGGCGTCCCCCAGGGCCCCGTCCGGGGTGACCAGGGTGGCCGAGAGCATGTCGTTCCGCACGGGATGGCCCGTGCGCGGGTCGAAGAAGTGGGAGTAGCGCACGCCGTCGATGACCTTGTAACGCTCGTAGGCGCCGGAGGTGATGACCGCCGTGTCCCTCACCGCCAGGGCCAAAAGCGGCCCGCCCCCGTCCGACAGGGGGTCGCGGATGCCGATGTTCCATGGGCTGCCGTTCCTGCCCCCCAGGAGCTGGACGTTGCCCCCCAGGTCGATCAGGGCCGCGGGGACGCCGCGCCGGCTCAGCCCCTCCGCGATCCGTGCCGAGGCGTAGCCCTTGGCGATGCCGCTGAGGTCCAGCACCGCGCCGGCCCGCTTCAAGCGGATGGCGGGCGGGGGGCCGGGGAGGAGCTCAAGCCCCTCCGGATCCGTGAGGGGCAGCAGGGCGTCCAGGCTTGCCTGCTGAGGCAGGACAAAGGCCTGGCTTCCGGGGTCTGCCTGACGCCGGTTGATCCGCCAGAGCTTCGTGACGGGGCCGATCAGCGGGTTGAAGACGCCCTCCGTCGTGCGGCAGGCCTCGGCGGCCCGCGAGACGGCGGCGAAGACGTCCGGAGGAACGGCCACGGGGCTTCCTCCGGCGCTGCGGTTGACCCGCGACAGGTCGGAGCCCTCGTCGTAGATCGAGAGCTCGTGGTCCAGGCTTGTCAGGAGGGCGAAGGCCCAGTCCAGCGCGGCCTCGGCCTCCGCCCTGGGAAGTCCTGCGACGCGGAGCCGGATCACCGTGTTCATGGCCAGGCCGTCGCGCCGTGCCCCCACAGGGCGCTCCTGAGGCCAAAGCGCGACAAGCCCCAGCAGGAGCGCCAGGGCAGCGGCCCACAGGACACCCTTTAAGCTTTCCTTTCGTATGACGGACACGTTCGACACCTCCCAACGCATTATAGCGTTTTTCGCCCTCGCGTGCAGCATCCGAGGGGTCTTGACGACAAAGGGCGGGCCCTCCCCAGGGGGAGAGCCCGCCCGACGTTCCGGCGTTCTGCCTACAGGTATCCGTTCTGCTTCAAGAGCTCTCTGGCCTTGTCCATGTGGCGGGCCGGCATCTTGATGACGGGGCCGGTGCAGCCCATGGCGGATTCGGCGTAGATGTTCGCCTTCCAGAGGACCTTGACGGCGTTGTCGATCTCCAGGACGTCGATGCCGTGCAGCTCGTCGTCCGTGGGCTCCGCGGCGGGGGCCTTCACGTCCTCCTCCGCTGCCGCGGCCCTGGGCGTCAGGGCCGCGATCTCATCGTCCAGCCCGGCCTTGCGGGCCGCGGCCAGTTCCTCCGCCACCAGGGCCGGAAGGCCTGCCGCCACGACGGCCGCCGTGAAGCCCATGGCGTTCGCGATGACCGGCGCGCCCGACGCGCGGGAGACGATGGAGACGACGTTCTTCCAGCCCTCGCCGCAGGAAGGACCGTAGCCCCAGCCCGTGGCCTCGAAGGAGCCGCCCGTGGTGAAGGAGCTGAACATCTTGCACAGCACGTTGCCGGTCAGGGTGTCCGTCACGCAGACGTCCACGGCACCGCTCAGGATGTCGTTGCCCCGAAGCACGCTGCCGCCGTCCGCCCGGGTGGACTGGCCGAAGGTGATGTCGTAGCCCTTTTCCTTCATGTGGGACAGGGAGCGGAAGACCGGCTGCGCCGTGTCCACGTTCAGGATGCCCACCGTCGGGTTCTTCAGGCCCAGTGCCTTCGCCGTGGCGATGCCGTAGATCGCGTTGCGCAGCATGGCCTCGCCGCGCACGGTGGAGGAGGTGCCGGTGGTGGAGGCCAGGATCATGGGGGTGCCCCTGCCGGGGGTCAGGACCCGGCCGATGGTGGTGACGCCCAGGGGGAAGGGGAAGTGCATCGCCACCGCGCCCTCCACGCGCCCCTCCTTCACGGCGGCCTCGAGCGTTTCGGGGACGTCCTCCGCCGCGCACTCGATGTACTCCAGGTCCTCGTAGCCGGGCAGGCGCGGCCCGATCATGACGGGCTTGACGTTGTGGTAGTTCTGCATGGCGAGGCGCGCGCCGCGCGCGATCTCCTCCGGCCCATGCTCGCTGCCGGCGGCCATCAGGCCGACGCGGACCTTGGGGCCTCCGCTCCTGGCGGATTCCACGAGCTCTGCCAGGGCCGTGCCGACTAATTTTTTGATCGCATCAGACATAGCCCGTGCCCCCCTAATTCAGCTTCTCCGCGACTTCGGAGAGCGCCTCCAGGATCAGGGCCTTCACGTCCTCCTTGCTGACGGCCGCTCCCGATGCCCCGCCGCCGGTGGGGGCCTCGATGAGGAAGGAGGCGCCGTCCGCCAGGTTGGTCAGGCGCGCCAGGAAGAGGCTGCCCTTGCCGATGATCATGACGCGCTTCATCTTGCCCGCCCGGATGCCCTCGCAGGCCGGGCCGATGAAGGGCGCTCCTGCGGGGATGTGCCCCTGCGTGGGGGCGTAGCCCACCGTCCCGTGCTCTTTGATGAAGGACTCCATGTCGGCCTTCTCGATGGCCTTCTTCATGACGGCGAGGGCCGCGATCATCTTGATGTTGGCCAGGGGCACGTCGCCCGCGCCGGCCGGCATCGTGATCTCGTGGTTCTGCAGTTCGGGGGCGAAGCGATCGACGTCCGCGAAGGTCAGTCCCGCGGCCTGGAGCGGCTCGAAGGTCAGGGCGGAGGTGACGGCCTGAGGGGCGCCCCCTGCGCCGACGGTGTGCTTGCCCAGGACGTCCAGTCGCATGACGGGGTTGGTGCCGTCGTCGGGGACCAGCAGCACGGCGAAGCTGCCCACGCAGTCCTCCAAGGCCTTGAGGCCCTTTTTGACGTGGTCGCGGCTGTTCATGTAGAGCTTGGGGATGGACCCGCCCGCGACCACCGCGATGTTCCTGCGCGCGCCTGCGGCCACCTGCGAGGCCGCTGCGATCATCGCGTTGACGGGGCCGGCGCAGAAGCCGCGCACGTCGCAGCCGGAGGCGTTGGTGCAGCCCGCGACCTCGGCGATGGCCTTGGCGAAGTTGCCGCCCGCCCTCTGCCCAACGTCCCCTGCGCCCTCCTCGGAGCACTCGATGACGAAGTCGAGGTCCGTCGGGGCCATGCCGCTGTTCTTCAGCAGGTGCAGCAGGGCGAGGACGCCCGACGCCTTGCCCGCCAGGTTCTCCATCAGGACGTGGGCGGTGAGGCAGGCGTCCGTGGGGTGCCCGCTGCGGACGCAGCCCACGACCTTATGGTCGAAGTAGAGGGGCAGCGCGGCGCGGTCCTTGACCTCCTCCTCGATGGCGGAGAGCTCCTGCATGTTCTTCGTGCGCAGCACGCGCTTCACGATGGCCTCCGTGATGATGGGGTCCTTGCCCAGCTTCTCGGCCGCCGCCGCCGCAAAGCCCTTCTCCAGCCACACCAGCTCAAACTCGTCGCAGGCGGAGATCAGCGCCAGGAACTCGTCCTCCGGCATGATCTCGCCGAACTTGCCGTAGCGCTTTGCGTCGCTCAGGCGGTTGTCGATCCAGGGCGCCTTGGCCGCCTCGAACTCCTCGTAGCTCAGGCCGCCGATGTAGGCCTGGTTGGGCGCATACTGCAGGGCTTCCTCGTAGGTCTGCAGGTGCTTGGGCAGGGCATCGACGTACTCCTTCTCCTTGCCGCTGTGACGGGCTTCGTAGGGGGTGCCGCCGTAGTAGCTCCCCGTCTCGGGCGCGTGGTTCAAACAATAAGCGTAACTTTTGATACCGACTGTGGACATCCAGAGTCCTCCTTAAAAAGAGCTTGCGGATCACCCCCATGGGGGTCCTTATATCATACCTCAAAATTCTTCCGGGCGAGGGGCGTAGCGTCGCTGCCGCAGTGGGTGGGTACAAAGCAGGGGCCCGGGAACAGCTCCTGGGCCCCTTGAGGATGGCGTTCTGCTATTCCGTGAACACCGTCTGCTCTGAGATATCCGTCTGAAGCGCCTTCAGGGCCCTCTCGACGAGGCGACGGCGCAGAGCCTTTTCCTCCTCCGGCGTCCTCGTGGGATCGCCAAGCGGGTGCGGGATCGCGATCGTGGGGACGATTCGGTTCGCACCGACCGTGAGGGAGATGGGGACGATCGTGCACATGTGAACGACCGGCAGCTTGCGCTCAATTTCCTTGACCATCGTTGCACCGCAACGAGTGCAGGTGCCTCAGGTGGAGGTCAGGATGACGGCGGTAACCCCGTCCGCCACCAGCTTGTTGGCGATCTCCGCGCCGAAGCGCTTGGCGTTGGCCACGGCGGTTCCGTTTCCAACGGTGGTGGAGAACTTGTTGTACAGCTTGCCGATGACGCCTTCCTTTTCCATATCGCGCAGCACGTCCACGGGCAGGACGCGGTCCGCGTCCTGGTCGGCGTAGGTGGCGTCGTAGCCGCCGTGGGCCGTGCGGTACTTGTCGGTGGTCAGGTCCATCACGCCCGTGATGTCGTAGGTGCCGTAATGGCTGGCGCTCGAGGCCTCGATGTGGTCCGGGTTCCCCTTCGGGACGATGCCGCCCGAGGTCACCAGGGCGATCGTGGCGTGCTTCATGTCCTTCACCGGGGGCTGAGGGGGAACGCGGTCGAAGACCGGCATCTTGTACTCGGTCTCGAAGGGAAGCCCCTTCATCTTGGCGACGAACATGTCGACGCAGCGCTCGGCGGCGAGTTTTTCGTAGAACTTGTTCTTGCGGATGCCGCGCTCGATGTAACCCTCCTCCGCCGGCTTGCCCAGGGGCTCCTTCTTCAGGAGCTTCATGAGCAGCTTCGCCATGGCGGGGACGGCCTTCTTCATGCCGACGGCGCTGTCCGGCGTCTCCACGATGTAGAGGGCCTTCTTGTACATCTCCACGCCGGGGTTCTCCGGGTACATGCCGCTGACCACGGGGATGCCCAGCTCCTTCGCGACGGCCGCGCACATTGCGCCGCAGGCCGTGCCGTAGCGGCCCGCGTTGAACGCAGGCCCGGCGATGAAGGCATCCGGCTTGTACTTCTTGATCATCTCGATGATGTCCGCGCTGGCCTTCTCCATGTTGGAGGCGAAGTAGGAGTCGCCGCAGATGACCGTGGCGACCACCTCGGCCTCGGAGCCCAGGGCGCCCTTCAGGGCCGTGCCCGGCCCCACGACGCCCTCGCGAATTTCGGGCTTGTAGTCGGCCTTTTCCTCTCCACCGATGCCAGCGTAGAACTGGTTGATGTAGTGAACGATGCGAAATGCCATGTCAATCCCACCTTTCCTGAGTTGCATCCAATCAGATGATATGCTGGTCTGCGTTGATCGCAGACGGGCAAGTTCAGTCACCGGGTCGATTAATCGATCGCACCCTCGCTGTACTGGTCGCGCATGCCCTTGACAGCGGCGGCCAATGCCTCCGGATCAAGCACCATCTCCATCATGCTGATCTGCTCCTCCCAGGCCTTGGGATCACACTCGGCACGAATGACGGGATCGAAAATGTGATAGACGGGGAGTTTCAACGAAACTCCGGCGAGCGGGCCTGCGAAAGTCGGGTCCCCGTTGCTGACGGTCTCTGCGTAGATCTCCGCGCCCTCGGCGTCGGAGGAACCCAGAATCACGATGCAATCGGTTCCGTACTTCTCACCAGCATCCTTGACGCGCTGCTGGTTCTGCAGGTCCATCGCCCCTGCGGCGGTTCAGACGAAGCACTCGGTGGCGGAGAAGAGGATCTCAGCGCCGCTGTCCTTCAAACATGCTTCCATGGCCGGTCCGGGAACGCCATCGCGCTCACCGAGAAGCAAAAGCTTCTTGCCTGCCAGTTTCCCCATGTTTGACACCTTCCTTTCTGAGATATAAAAACTTCAAAAACCGATGCCCTCTTGGCGAAGGACAACCTCGAAGGCTTCCTTCAAGGGGGCTGGTGCTGTGATTGAGAGGCGTCGTATGCCCGACTAGTCGATCGCACCCTCGCTGTACTGGTCGCGCATGCCTTTGACAGCGGCGGCCAATGCCTCCGGATCAAGCACCATCTCCATCATGCTGATCTGCTCCTCCCAGGCCTGGGGATCGCACTCGGCACGAATGACGGGATCAAAAACGTGATAGACGGGGAGTTTCAACGAAACTCCGGCGAGCGGGCCTGCGAAAGTCGGGTCCCCGTTGCTGACGGTCTCTGCGTAGATCTCCGCGCCCTCGGCGTCGGAGGAACCCAGAATCACGATGCAATCGGTTCCGTACTTCTCACCAGCATCCTTGACGCGCTGCTGGTTCTGCAGGTCCATCGCTCCTGCGGCGGTTCAGACGAAGCACTCGGTGGCGGAGAAGAGTATCTCAGCGCCGCTGTCCTTCAAACATGCTTCCATGGCCGGTCCGGGAACGCCATCGCGCTCACCGAGAAGCAAAAGCTTCTTGCCTGCCAGTTTCCCCATGTTTGACACCTTCCTTTCTAAAGTTCCTTAACTTAGGATTTTCCTGAAAAATCGGGCCGGGTCCGGCTACAGCGTGTAGGCGCCCAGCTTCGTGTAGCCCAGCTCGCTCGTGGCGCCCGTGATGGCCTGGAGCTCGACGGTGATCGTGCCGTCCTCGGCCAGGGAGCCCTGCCAGCCACCCGCGATGACGTTGGCCTCCTCGGCGTAGCCGATGACCTTCTGCATCGGGGGCAGAACGATGACCTCGTTGGCGTTGCCGGCGGTGACGCAGGCGTCGCCCTCGGGGCAGGAGTCCGCCAGGGACTGGCTCGCGCCGTCCTGTCCGGCGTACTCGTCCGTCATGAGCGTGGTCTTGATGCCCAGGCGCTCCGCCTTCCAGCAGTTCATCACCAGGTCGGCGTCCGGGTTGCCGAAGCCTTCCTCGCTGATGACCACGCCATCCAGACCCAGCATGGCGGCCAGCTTCGTGGCGTAGGTGCTGCTGCGGCGCTTGTCGGCCAGGGTGACGTTCTCGTTCGTGACGATGCAGGTCACGAAGTTGAAATCCCGCCCGTGGCGCTTCAGCATGTCCGCGATGATGGGGTTGTTCTGGTGGGAGTAGGTGCTGTTCTTGTCACAGGCGGAGACGCAGTTTCCGGAGGCGATGGCGCCGTCCATGACCTCGAGCGGGGAGAGGACCGTCGGCAGGATCTTCTTCACGTCCACGCCGTAGAGGTAGGTGTCGTGGAGCAGACCCTGGGTCTGGAGCATGTAGAGGTAGCCCACCTTCGGCAGGCCGGGATGGGCCCACATGGCCTCCTTGATGTTAGCCTGGTTGTAGATCTCCACCTTCTCCGCCTTGACGTCGGCACAGGCCTTCGCCAGATAGGCAGCGGCCTTGATCCCAGCCACGCGGCAGGCCTTCTCGTAGTCGTGCTTGTCCATCTCCGGGTCCGACGGCTCCAGGACCAGGACGACGTTGCACGTCTCGGAATAGGGCGTGTACTCCGCGCCGGGGCCCGTCATGTCGATGATGCCCTCCTGGAAGCGCACCAGCTTGCCGGCGGTGACGACGGCCGCGCCGGAGAGAACGAGCGTCTTGCCCTCGCCGACGGTCTCGACGTCGCCCAGAATGCCGGGGAACACCTGCCCCTTGCCCTCGATCTTCCAGCGGGGCTCAACGACGTCCTTCACCGGCATGATGCGGACGCTCTCGCCCGGCATCGCCAGATCGACGTCGAGGTTCTTCCCAAGGAGCGGGTCCTCGGCGATGAGGTCCAGCAACTCCTTCTTGTTCACGGTCAGAGTGCCGCCGGAGAAGCCGGTCTTGTCGCCGAACTTAAGCTGCTTGACAAAAAGCTTGTGAAGTTCCAGTCTCATAAAAAGTACTCCTCCTTTCCAGCTCCTGTCGTTCTCAGGAAAGCCGAGAACGCCTTTCGGGCGACCCCGCGCTTCCTGAAAACCGATACCATGGGTGAGGGCCGCGCCAGCCACGGACTCCGCCGTGCCGGCCTGGACGCCTCACCCGAACGCACGCTCCGGTTTAGAGCATCTTGTCGACCTCGGCCGTGATGCCCTCGATCGACGTGCCGTCGCCGCTGAGGCGGGCCACCTCCGCACCGCCCTTCCAGAAGAGGAAGGTGGGCTGAGCCATGACCTTCAGGCCGATGGCCACGCGGCGATTCTTGGAGGTATCCACCGAGCAGAACTTGACCTTGCCCTCATACTTCGGGTTGTCGGCCAACTCGTGGTACTTCGGCATCAACGCCATGCAGGGACCGCACTTGGGCCCCCAGAAGTCCACCACCACAGGGATGGGGCTCTCCTTGATTTCGGCCTCGTAGTTCTCCTTCGTCAGTTCAACAATTGCGCTCATCTTGATTCACCTCCTTCCGCTGGGTTCCCCGTGAAGCAAAAGGGACGCGGGGTGCAGCGCCGCCTCCCGGCGGAGCTGCCCGTACCGCTCCAGACTTTCCTTCATCAACTCGGAGTCGATGAAGGCATAATCCGCACGTCTGCCCTCATCTAGGGCCGAGGGGACGATCATCCGCTCCCGGCACGCCTCGTAGACGCCCACGGCCTTTTCGATCATGGAGAGGGACTCCAGGTCCACGAGGGCCCCCGGACGTTCTTCGAGCAGGATGGAGCGAAAGGGCTGATGGTAGGGACGCAGGTTGCCGCAGAGCGGGTGGGTGAGGAGGATGGACCCCAGGTGGATGGAGTTGCGAACGGCAACGAGCACGTCCAAAGAGGACCCGTCGACGAAGCGTCCGCACCGCACGCTTGCGCACAGATCCCTGTTGTTGGTGATGAGCACGGTCTTGTTCATTGCCGCCCTCCGGACCTCCCGTGTTCTGTCACCTGAGCACATTCAAAAAGAACGATGAGTGTGTGAGCTATGCTCGGTTCCAGACTCCCGTCCGGATGCGATTCTCTTTGCCTGAGAGTTTCAGCGTCACGTGGGCGCGTTGCCCCTTCGGCGTCCCGCCACGGCGGGATCTCTCTCGCATCCTTCATTCGGGAAGCTGCCACAGCTGAACCATATCAACTCAGCTCTATACTGGATTATAGCGGACTCGACGGAAACGTCAATATGGAAAAAAACTTAAACGGACACCCTCGCGGGCGGGGCTTCCCCCTGCGGTGGCCCGCCCCCGACGGAAAACGCCCCGTCTCGTCACGGGGCAGCCGGAACGCCTCCTGCGAAATATATTCTGCGTTGTATCGTGAAGTGCGAATCGGCAACAAGCAACCGTCAATTCATCTGCGGGCTGCCGGTTTCGATCGCGCTTCCCCCAGGAGGGGCGCTTGCGGTTATAATATTCCCAAGTTTTTGGGTGCGGGCGTTCGCCCGGAGGTCGGGCGGCGCGTCCTGGGGACAGGGGAGGGGGAGCGCAAAAGTTGGAGAATGTGGTCATCATTGATTGCGGCTCACAGTTTACGCAGTTGATCGCGCGGCGCGTGCGTGAGATGAACATCCACAGCGTCGTCCTGTCGTGGGACGCGCGGCGGGAGCGCGTAGCGGAGTTCAACCCGAAGGGGATCATCATATCGGGCGGGCCGGACAGCGTCAACGATCCGGACGCTATCGCCGTGGACCGGCGCGTGCTGGACATGGGGGCGCCGGTGCTGGGCATCTGCTACGGGATGCAGCTTCTGGCGAAGACCCTGGGAGGGGCGGTGGCCTCCGGCGAGCGGTCGGAGTACGGCGTGACGCGGGTGCGGCGCAGCGGCGACTCCCGCCTCCTGGAGGGGCTGCCCGAGGAGCTCGAGGTGTTGATGAGCCACGGCGACCGGGTGACCTCCCTGCCCGAAGGCTTTCGGGCCACGGCCTCCACGGAGGGAGGCGTCACGGCCGCCACGGAGGACCGGGCGGGGCACTTCTTTGGGCTGCAGTTTCACCCGGAGGTCGTACACACGGAGCACGGGCGCGACGTCCTGCGCCGGTTTCTGTTCGACATCTGCGGCTGCGCGGGGGACTGGCGGCTCGAGGACTGGGTGGAGGGCGCCGTGGCGGATATACGGCGCCAGGTCGGGGAGGGCCGCGTCGTGTGCGGGCTATCGGGGGGCGTGGACTCGAGCGTCGCCGCCGCCCTGGTGAACCGGGCCATCGGGTCGAGGCTGACCTGCATCTTCGTGGACCACGGCCTGATGCGGTTGAACGAGGCAAAGCACGTCGTGGCCTCCTACAGCGGCATGGGGCTCTCCGTGCGCCACGTGGACGCCTCCGCCCTGTTTCTGGATCGGCTGGCCGGCGTGACGGACCCGGAGAGGAAGCGCCGCATCATCGGGGGGCTCTTCATCGACGTGTTCGACGCGGAGGCGGCGAAGATCGGGGCGGTGGACTGGCTCCTTCAGGGGACGATCTACCCGGACGTCATTGAGAGCGGCCGCCGGAAGGGTGCGGTGCTCATCAAGTCCCATCACAACGTGGGGGGGCTGCCGGAGCACATGAAGTTGCGCCTCCTGGAGCCCCTGCGGGACCTCTTCAAGGACGAGGTGCGGGCCATAGGGCGCCTCATCGGCGTGCCGGAGGACATTGTGGACCGGCAGCCCTTTCCGGGGCCGGGGCTCGCCGTGCGCTGTCTGGGGGAGATCACGCGGGAGCGGCTGGATGCGCTGCGGGAGGCGGACGCCATCTTCCGGGAGGAGCTCAGGCGCGCGAAGCTCTACGACGGGATATGGCAGTCCTTCTGCGTGCTGCTTCCGGTGCGCACCGTGGGCGTGATGGGGGACAGCCGCACCTACAGCGAGGTGGTGGCGCTGCGCGCCGTCAACTCGCAGGACGCCATGACGGCCGACTGGGTGCGCATCCCTCCGGAGGTCCTGGACGTGACGGCCAGGCGCATCTGCAACGAGGTGCGCGGCGTGAACCGCGTCGTGTTGGACGTGACCTCCAAGCCGCCGGCGACGATCGAGTGGGAGTGACCGCAGAGGTCGAAGAATCCTTTAAACGCGGGGCTCTTCGAGCATTGAGAGCATCGAGTTGTTGGCTTAAATTGCAGCCCCTCGTCGAAACGATTGGGAAACGTCGTTCTTAACGCTAGCGCAGAGCCGTCTGACTTCGTTTGAAGCCGGGCGGCTTTTTTTTACTTATCTCGCTTCAGGCAGTGGACCTTGTGCGGCCAGGGTTTCTTCGTGTTGCTCTTGGGCGGAACGACCGGCTTCAGCCCACATTCTTCCGCAAAACGACGTGTCGCCATGCCGCTGCGGAAAAAGGCGTAGGTACCGGGTACGATGCCACGGGACAGAGCGAGATAGAAGACGAATGACACAAGAAAAGAACTGGGGTGGCTGTTTACCTCAAGGACGAGGAGGGGCATGAGGCCCCAAAGGGCAAAATATTGCACAGGCAGGAGCGGGGGGAGGAAGCCGATCAGGAAAGCGGCGGAGGTTAAAATTTTGTCCCTTTGCGACGCCAGCAGCAAGGCGTCACCTTCCCAGATCCTGCTGCCTGGCCTTTGCCTGTGTCTTGTCTGGGATGGGCTCAACGAACTCGATCCTGGCGTTGCTGTATCGTATTGCAAGGACGTCACCAACAGAGGGTTTCCTGTCGCCTGGAAAATCTCTGAGATCATGAAGGTAAACGGCGTGGGCGGAGGACCTCTGGATGGCGTGCGTGTCTGTGACTTTCAGAACCTCTCCCCTGTAGCAGTGGTCGCCTTTCGGGTTGGGACGGAATATCTGCCCATCTTCTCCAACCAGCTTCCGGGCTTCCGCCTCGACTACGGGGATAGCGTCATCTTGAGCTTGAGTCGCTGCGAGCTCCTTTTCACAAAATGCCGCCAGTTTGGGTATGTCGATAATTTCGATCTCCCGAACTGTCTTCTCCGATAATTTTCCATAATCATGGGCGATGATGTTACGCATTCCTCTGATATCAGACCATGAAACTTCATTTTTTGTACGCAAGACAAACTCTGGGCTCAACCTTTTCGCCAATTCGCCGATCTGCTGTATATTCATCACCACAGCATTGAAATGCAGCATATCAAAGATGTCACCTGCATTGAATCCTGAATTGACAATTCTGCTCCGTTCACCAGGTGACTGGGCGTCTGCAAGCTCACTATATCTAATGATCCAGCGACATTGCTCCATGATATCCTCCAGGAGAGCTTGGTCAGTTTTCAGCATACAGCAACACCCTCTCACGCAGGACGTTCTTTTTGAAGTTTACGTGGGACCGACTGAGATTTTTTAATCTGTCCTCTAAAGCGGATTCCTCAATCATATCTACATCGATATTTGGAATAGCCTTATTCAAGTCGTTATAGATACCCCCAATAGCGAACCCATTAACTGTCTCACCATCTAAACGAATCAACAGGTCAACATCAGAATCAGGTCGATGATCACCACGGGCTCGTGAACCGAAAATCCATACCGCCTTAATCCCATACTTCTTGGCAACAGGCTGAATCAATGCAGCAATATGCTCTTTTGTGAGTTGCCCTTGTTCAGATTCCAATGTTATAGACGGCAACATAAATCCGCCTCCTTGTGAACAGAATCAAGGTTATTATGTTTCGAAGGACGCCTGGACTGGGCTGCACTGCCGTTCAAGCTTCAAGCCATTCTTTTCCATAAGCTTTCACCGCATCATCAAGATTAAACCCAGCATCTCTCAACTCAATGCCCCAATCCGCTTTCAAAACTCTAGCCATGGGCGGAGACAAAGGAACCTGTTTCGTCAGCCTGGTTGCCAATTCCTCGTCACCAGCCCGCATTGCGGCAATGACCTGTTTCGTGATCTCCTTCCGGCGCTCATCGGACATCGTATAGAGACGAAGGAGGACTTAAAGTTCGACATGGTTTGCGCCTCCTGTAAGTGAGTCTTTCGGTCATTCTAACACATCTTTAAGCCCCCCTTCTGGGGTCTGATCTATATTAACTCTAACTCTTCCCCTGGTCCTATAGATGGGGACCACTATAACTGGTCACTTTTTATCCTCTTTTCATTTTGCGCAACTTATTGTACCTTATTATCAGAGTTCATCGAGTGGAAGCGGGCCTTGAAACGAGCTTCGTCTAAAGTCAGGAGGATGGATGCTATGCGGTTTGCGTTTTTGATCATGGGCGATGATTTCAATGTGGAGGCGGACAGGGCGTCGATTCACGATGGCGACGCTCAGATCGTCGGCGTTGCGAACCTGAAGGAAGCGAAGGAAGAAGCGCGCCGGCTGCAGCGTGAAGGGGTTGACTGTATAGAGCTCTGCGGCGCTTTTAAAGAAGATGGGGCGAGGGAGGTCATTGAAGCGACGGGAAACGAGCTCCCGGTCGGGTATATCGTCCATTTCCCGGAACAGGACGAGGTGTATCGCGCCGCGTTTTCCAAGTAGCGGCGTGCAGTTTTGCGGCGTCAGGTCATCTTGACCTGGGAACGGGGGATTTTATGGCTCAGGTGCCGTGGAATCCCCCGTCCGCTTTGAGGCCATCAGGGAGGTGGAGCGGACCGGCGCAAGTGTATCGACTCGTCCGAGCGCAACCTGCACTCTTGCTTAGAGCTTTACAACGATCTTGCCATTTACGCTTCCCTCATCCTGTGCGGCAACAGCGTCCTGTATGTCGTCGAAGCTGAACGCTTTTCCGTAAACGGGGACGAGATTTTTATCCTCAATAAAGCGGAAGATGTCGTCAACGACTTGCTGTGTGGGCCAGTTGCTGTGGAACCCGGTAAGGTACACGCCGTTTGGAACGTCCTTGATGGGATCAAATCCGTTGAGCGCGTACACGCCGCCGAGAACGCCGGTATTGCAGACAATGCCGCCCCTTTCCACGGCGGTCAGCGTATCTTTTACAGTTTTTGCACCGACAAGTTCAAGAGCTTTGCTGACTCCCTGAACGACGCCCGTGAGCTTCCCCTGGTCCAGGATCTGCTCGTCCGCGTCGAGGATCAGCTTTAACTTGTTTTCTCTATGGGTGGTGGCGATCACACGGCATCCCATCGCCTTTGCCATCTGTATCGCCGCATAGCCCAGCGCGCAGGTCGCCCCACGGATCAGGAGCGTGTCGTCGGGTTGCAGCTTGAGACATTCAAGGAGGCTGCCCCATGCGGTAAAATAGGTTTCCGGCACGGCCGCGAGCGTCGTCCAGTCGAAATCGCTTTCGATGGCAAAGACGTGCTGAACGGGCAAAAGAGCGTATTCAGCGTAACTGCCGTTGAAGCTGCGGCCCATGCCGCCCATCATGGCAACGACCTTTTGGCCTGTTGCAAGTCCGCTGTCGGAGGGGGCGGCAACCTCTCCCACGCACTCGATGCCGGGAACGATCGGCTTTTGAATGTACTCCGCGCGTATCTCGCTCAGGCGAAGTATCTGTTCCGAATGGTTCATGCCGAAAGCCCGGACCTTTATCAGGACCCAGCCGGGCCTCACCTCTGGAATTGGAACCTCCGACAGGCCGATATCCCCTGACTCCGTAACGCCGTTCAAGAGGACTGCTTTCATGGTTTTCATCCGGATCGCTTCAATACCTTTCTATCGCTTTCACGGGACAGTTTTCAGCGCAGTTACCGCATTGCAGGCAATGGCTTTCATCGATCGCAAAAGGGGTTCCTGAGCTGATGGCGTCCTGTGGACATACCGCCTGACAGGTGCCGCACCCGATACAGTTTTCCATGATGTGGTATCCCTTTTTTAGCGATTCGGCGTTTCCTACCACAAAATACTCCCGTGTGATCGGGCGGGTGGAGAGGCAAAAGTACTCTATCGTGTAGTCCTTCAGCAGGAAGATCGTGTCAATGTTCTTCGTCTCCCCGGGGTAGACGTTTTCGAGGTAGGGCTGTTCTTGATAAAGAACGTTCCGCCACTTGACCTGAGCCTCCTCCGGGACTTCTTCGGCTCTGCCGGAAAGTCGGATCATCTCTTTGTACTTCGTGTAGCTGAGTATCTGAACTCTTCCGTCGTTTTTCAGCTGCGAGGCAAAGTATTTCCCCCTGGCCGTCAGAAAGTACAGGCTCGTTCCCTCATAGTGAATAGCGCTGACGTTTCGCACCTGTGGAGCGCCGCTTTCGTCAACGGTGGCAAAATCAAGTACACCGACGTAGCCTAATTTTTTGATACAGGTTTCGATATCCATGATTTAACCTCTTTCCCCCTTTGACATTTCAGGCGTCAGCAACCCGTTTTCCACGCTGGCCCAGCACTGCGGATCGTCTCCGTAGAAATCGCCGTTCGTGCCCCTGGCGACTGCGGGACAACCACGGCAGAATTGCTTTAATTTACAACGAGAACATTTTGAAAAATCGTCATAATTTCTGAAGGCCTCCATGCCCGTTACCCAGACGTCAGCAAGTCGGTCCTCAAACACGCTGCCCACCTTGCTGTCCGCCACCCTGCGACAGGCGTAAATCTCTCCGGTGGGCAAAATCGTCAGATGACAGTTTCCACAGTTGCATCCACCGTAGATCATTCCATCGCAGGCATAGGACGGAATCTTGAATTTTCCTGTTTCGTACTCGTAAAGCGTCCAGAGGTGGTCTTTCTTGTTGAAATAAGTCTCGCAACCCTCCGTTTCGTGTTCCGTGAACTTTCGGTCGCAGATGGCAAGCAGCCTTCGATATTCCTGTGCTGTAATGCCTGCGTCGAGCTCACCTCCGGAGGGGACGTAACGGGAAAAGGCAAACACACTTGCCCTGGCTTTTACAACGGCATCGATGATGTCGGGGACCTCCGTATGATTTGCCTTGGGAACGGTGGTCATAACGACGCTGCGAATGCCGGCCTGGTTGATACAGCCTATTTTCTCCAATGTGCAGTCAAAGGACCCCCGCTTGCGGAACCAGTCATGAGTTTCCCTCAGACCATCCAGCGAGAGCTGATACTTCTGACAGCCTAAGGACTTCAACTCCCTGCATACCCGATCGGTCAGATGAAAGGGGTTCCCCATGATCGTAAAGGGGATGGCGTGCTTGTGAAACAGCTTTAAAAGCCGCCAGAAATCGGGATGTAAAATGGGATCGCCACCCGTAAGGTAAAAATACGGGAGCCTGTCGTGGACATCGCAGAAGTCAAGACAGTTATAGAACGTTTCCTGCAACTGCTTCCACGTCATGGAGTCGAGTTTTCGACGGGGATCGCCCGAAAAGATATAGCAATGCCTGCATCGCTGATCGCACTCGTCAGTAATATGCCATTGGAAAGAAAAATATTCTTTCATGTTCGTCCTTTGAGAGCAGTGTTTTGTCTGTATGAAAACGCATAAATTGAGCAATGAAAGATGTTCCCGGCAAGATATTCCCCGCCGGGAACGGTTCGAACTGGAGCGGGATTACTTCTTGTCCGCTGCGCCGCAGGCGGAACCGCAGGCAGTCGGCTTTTCTTCCGGCTTGTCTGCTGCCCCGCAGGCAGTCGGCTTGTCTGCTGCCCCACAGGCAGAGCCGCAGGCAGCCGGCTTTTTCTCCGGTTTGTCTGCTGCTCCACAGGCAGACGTTGAAGCTTCCTTATCCGTCTTTCCCCATCCGGACAGATCGGAAAGTGCCATCAGTATCTCCTCCTTCAAAATAGTCGGGATAGCCGGGGCGCTTTCTGCGCCTCGTTTGCATTGTATGAAACGGCGGGAGCTTTTACAAGTACTCACTTTTTTGTAACTGGCGAACCGTAGCGTCCGAGTTTTGATTCAAGGCAGCTTGGAAAGCGTTTATTTTGACCCGCGAGGCCTACCGGTGAACTTGGCCCGTTCGTTGTGTGGCCCCTCCTGCTGGAACTTCCGTGCACAAAAGCGTCCTTATTGACCTTTGCTGCGTGTTGCATTATGATTGAATGTAACATGAAAAAATGAAGCAATGGAGGTGTCCCATGAAAACAAAGGATGAACTGCCGGATTGTCCGGTTGCCACAACGGTACGGTTGATTGGGAGCAAGTGGAAGCTTTTGATTTTAAGGAATCTGTTGATGCGTTCGTGGCGTTTCAACGAGTTGCGTAAGGACCTGGACGGGCTCAGCCAGAAGGTGCTGACCGACAGCCTCCGCCAGATGGAAGCAGACGGAATCCTCACCAGGACGGTTTATCCCGAGGTGCCGCCAAGGGTTGAGTATGCCTTGTCAGAGCTTGGTGAGAGTATGCGTCCCGTCCTTACGGCAATGCACGAATGGGGGAGCGCCTATAAGGCACGGATGAAACAAAATTAACGTCATTCTTTGACGGCAGGGCGACGACAAGGTCCGGGGGGATTGTTGATGGAGTGCAGCGATTATCTGCGGCTCTTGGCGGAGGATATCCACACGGTGGCCGTCGCGACGGTGGGGACGGATGGACGACCCAGGTTGAGGGCCATCGACATCATGCTCTGGGACGAGGACGGGGTTTATTTTCTCACGGCGCGGGGAAAGTCCTTCTACGCGGAGCTCGTGGAGCAGGGGTTCGTTGCGCTGACGGGGATCAAGGGCAAGGTTTCCATCTCGCTGCGGGGTGAGGTGCAGGACATCGGCGGAGAGCGGTTGGACGAGATCTTCGAAAAAAATCCCTACATGAAGGAGATCTACCCCGGCCGCACGCGGGAGGCGCTTGCGGTGTTCCACCTCTGCAAGGCCGTGGGCGAGTACTTCGACATCAGCGTGCCGTCCCGCGTCCGACGGGATTCCTTCACGATCGGTGGGGCAGGGGCCGTCGAGACGGGGTACTTCGTGGGTTCTGGCTGCATCGGCTGCGGCCGGTGCCTGCGCGCCTGCCCTCAACGGTGCATCGACCTCTCAAGCGGGCGCGCCCTGATCGACCAGAAGCGCTGTCTGCACTGCGGCCGCTGTGCCGCGGCCTGCCCATCCCGCGTGATCGAGCGAAGGGGCATAGCGTGACAACGTGACCATCAGGAGGGGAGTGAGGGACGGCCTCTAAGGACCGTCACGACTTACGAGCACAGTAGCTTGCAGACTTTGAGCGAATGAAGTCAACCAGCAATCGAGGGGGCCTCCAGAAGCGCCTTCAAGTGCTTTATGTGCTTTATTATGATGGGCGCGGCGTTAGTTGACAAATTTTTGATGAAAAATAATAAAATACAATCACATAGACTTGTGGGAGGAAAATGAATGAATAAAATAACGTGTATTTGCTTAGGCGTTAAAAACATGGAAAGAGCGTTAAAATTCTACAGGGATGGGCTAGGGTTTGAAACAGATTGCAGAGAAGATAATCCATCCGTATGTTTTTTTAATACGCCGGGAACAAAGTTTGAACTTTTCCCTTTAGATTTACTGGCGAAGGATATTGATGAAGACAACCCGCCAACAGGAAATGGATTTTCAGGAATTACATTGGCATATAATGTGGAAAATAAAGAAGATGTGGATCGCACTATTGAGCTGGTAAGAAAAGCCGGTGGCACCGTTGTTAAAGAACCACAAGAAGTGTTTTGGGGTGGCTACCATGCGTATTTTTCGGATTTGGATGGATACTATTGGGAAGTAGCATGGGGGCCGAATTTTCAATATGATGAAAATGGCCTGTTAAAATTTTAGTGACATGGAAAGTCAAGAATAGCTCCAGGTAAGGGATATTTAAGCGTTTCCTGAGTCATTATCCAGGTTGGAGGGCACAGTGCAAGGCAAAATTCTTACACCAATTCGCGTTTAATACGGATTGCCTCCCCTGAAAGGGGAGGTGGTTCGCGTTAGCGAACCGGAGGGGTTGTTTCTCAGGCTCAACACCCCCCAGCCCCTTCGGGGCAGCCCCCCTTGCAGGGGGGCCTTTCTTTCTAGCGGGCTTGAGCCATGCCCATGAGCTGCTCGATGTTTTGCGCGGTCTGGGGAGACAGGCCCATGGCCCTGGCAAGGCCGTCCAGGTAGCTGCGCTCCGCGTCCGTGTCCACCTCGATGGCCATCAGGGAGGCGGAGTAGACCTGTGCGGCCATGTCGGGCTGTCCGCGCACCGCCTGCACGATGGCGTCCGTGGACATGGGGGTCTGCAGCTGGGTGATGACGTAGCTGAGGCCTTCCGGTCCGACGCCCGTCTCCTTGATGCGCGCCGTGATGCGGTTCAGCTCCTCCTGGTCCACCTGCCCGTCCGCCTTGGCCGCGTTCAGCATGGCGGTGAGCAAGAGCTTTGCGTCGTCCTCCGAGGGGGCCGCGCTGACGACCGGCTCGTTCTGCCCATTCTGCCCGGCGCCCTTCAGGGCCTTGAAGGCCATCATGCCGAGGAGCCCCAGCACGCCTCCTCCGATTCCGCCCGCGACGGTGCCCCGCTCCGAGGACAGCGCGCCCAGGAGCGCTCCGACCCCCGCCGCCGCCAGGTTGTCCTTGCCGCCCACCGCCTGACCCGCGCGGTTGACCGCCGCCTGGCCGCCGCTCAGCAATTTGCCGAGGGCGCCCTGTACCCCGTCGCCCATGGACGAGGCCGCCTGCTGCACCCTGCTGCCCGCGGAGGGGGCCATCCCTCCCTGCGTCATCGCGCCCAGGAGCTCCGTAAAGTTGATCGCCATCATCATCGTCCTCCGTTTCTCCTCCGAGGGCCGTTCTGCCGTCTCGGAACGTTCGGGTCAATCTTCAGCCACGCGCGTCGATTTGTCAAGGAGCGCCGTCCGTCGTGGCCGTGCAGGGCGTGGACGCCTGCGTCCGCACCTTTCGTTCATGAAGGGATGAAGGGCCGTCCGCGCGTCGCCTTCCTCGGGTCGCCTGCCGCGCGGGACTTCTCCATCCCATCTTCAACTTTTCTCGTCTTGCGGCGGCCTTTCAGGTTATAATGGGCGTGAGGTCGTGGGCCTTATTCTTTCTGAGCGGAGGAGAGAAAACGATGAAGAGGATTGCCATTGTCATGGGGAGCGACAGTGATCTCCCCATCGCGGAGAGGGCGGCGGAGGTCCTGAGGAAGCTTGCCGTCCCCTTTGCCGTCCGGGTGATGTCCGCGCACCGGACGCCTGAGGCCGTGGCCGCCTTCTCTCGCGGTGCGCGGGAGGCTGGCTTTGGCGCCGTCATCGCCATCGCGGGGAAGGCGGCGCACCTGGCGGGCTTCATCGCGGCGCAGACGCGGCTCCCCGTGATCGGTGTGCCGGTGCGGTCCGCCGACCTGGGGGGGCTGGACGCGCTGTTGGCGACCGTGCAGATGCCCTCCGGCGTGCCCGTCGCGACGGTGGCCATCGACGGTGGGGCCAACGCGGCCTGGCTTGCGGCGCGCATCCTGGCCGTCGCCGACGAGGGGCTTGCCGCTGCCCTCGATAAGGAGGCGGCGAGCATGGCCGAGGGCGTCGAGCGCAAGGATCGGACCCTGCAGGAAGGATCGGGGGAAGCGCGGTGACGCACCGGGAGGCCTACGCCAGGAGCGGCGTGAACGTGGAGGCCGGATACGAGGCGGTGCGGCTCATGGCGAGCTCCGTGGCGCGCACCCGCGTGCCGGGCGTGCTGACGGACCTGGGCGGGTTCGGCGGCGCCTTTGAGCTGCCCAGGGGGCTTCGGGACCCGGTCCTGGTCAGCGGGACGGACGGCGTGGGAACGAAGCTGAAGCTGGCCTTCCTGATGGACCGCCACGACACGGTGGGCATCGACTGCGTGGCCATGTGCGTCAACGACGTGCTCTGCTGCGGGGCGCGCCCGCTGTTCTTCCTGGACTACGTGGCGGTGGGCAGGAACGTGCCGGAGCGCGTGGCGGCCATCGTCTCCGGCGTGGCGGAGGGCTGCGTCCAGGCGGGCTGCGCCCTCATCGGCGGCGAGACGGCGGAGATGCCGGGCTTCTACCCGGCGGAGGAGTACGACCTGGCGGGCTTTGCCGTGGGGATTGTGGAGCGGGCGAAGATGCTGGATCGGAGGAACGTCCGGAGCGGCGACGTCCTCATCGCCCTGCCGTCTTCCGGCCTGCACTCCAACGGGTTCTCGCTGGTCCGCCGGGCTCTGGACGTGGAGCGGCGGGACCTGCGACGGCACGTCGACGAGCTGGGGTGCCCCCTCGGAGAGGCGCTCCTGACGCCCACGCGCATCTACGTGAAGCCTGTAATGGCGCTTCTGGAGGCTGTGGACGTCCACTCCCTCGCCCACATCACGGGCGGCGGGTTTCACGAGAACATCCCGCGCAGCGTCCCGGAGGGGATGGGGGTGCGCATTCGGCGCGCAGAGCTTTGGGTTCCGCCCATCTTCGGGTTCTTGATGCGCGAGGGCGGCATTGACGAGGAGCAGATGTTCCACGTCTTCAACATGGGCGTGGGGATGACCGCGACGGTCGCGGAGGACGACGCCGAGGTGGCGCTTCGCGTTCTGCGCGAGAACGGCGTTGAGGCGCGGCCGATCGGCAGCGTCGTGGACGAGGAGGGGGTTGTGCTGTGCTGAACGCACGTATTTCCATATTGGTTTCTGGTGGTGGGACGAACCTTCAGGCCCTGCTGGACGCCCAGGTGAACGGGGTCCTTCGGAGCGGCAAGGTGGTCCAGGTGATCTCAAGCCGGGCGGGCGTCCGGGCGATCGAGCGGGCGCACGAGGCCGGCATCCGCACCGACGTGGCCGAGTATCGCGAGTTTCCCAACCGCGAGGCCTTTGAACGGCGCCTGATGGAGCTTCTGACCCAGTCGAAGCCGGACGTCATCGTCCTGGCCGGCTTCCTGCAGATCCTGAGCGCGGACTTCGTCTCGCGCTGGGAAGGGCGGATCGTGAACGTCCACCCGTCCCTGCTTCCGGCCTTCTGCGGGAAGGGCTTCTACGGCCTTCGGGTACACGAAGCCGTCCTGGAGGCGGGCCTGAAGGTGACGGGGGCCACGGTACACCTCGTGACCGCCGAGCCGGACAAGGGCACGATCCTGATGCAGCGCGCCGTCGACGTGCTGCCGGACGACTCCCCGGAGCTCCTGCAGCACCGCGTGATGGAGCAGGCGGAGTGGCGCATCCTGCCCCAGGCCGTGGAGGACCTCTGCCACAGCCTGGCGCCCTCGCCCTCCGACTTCTGCCTGCGGGGGAACCGCTATCCCGGCCGGGGCATCATTCTGGGCTGCGGGCCCAACGGCCGCGCCGTCCTGGCGTACTTCATCATGGGGCGAAGCGCGGGGAGCCGGGCCCGCGCCTTCAGACGGGAGAAGGACGACGTCGTCATCCGCCTGCTGGACCAGTCCGGGGTCAAGGACCCGTCATTGATCCTCTACGCGCCCCTGCGGATGTGCGGGCGGCACATCGTGGTGGCGAACGGGGACCAGACGGACACGATCTGCACTTCCCTGAAGGGGGGCAAGGGGTTTGAGGAGGCTCTGCGCACGATGGAGTACGAGCCGGACGCGCCCCACTTCACGCCCAGGATCAGCGGCATGATCTCCCTGCCGGAGTCGGGCTTCAGCTACCGGCTCAGCATCCTGAAGGCGTCCGGAGCCGGACGCCGCTGCCAGCGCCAGTTCTTCGAGTACGAGCCCATCCCCGGGATGGGGCACCTCATCCACACCTACGCAGGGGACGGAGCCGTGTTGCCGTCCTTCGCCGGCGAGCCCCTGACGGTGAACGTCCCTTCGAGCATCGACGCCTTCACCAACGGGCTCTGGGAGGCCCTGGACGAGGAGAACCGCGTGGCCCTCTACGTCCGCTACACCCCCCTCGACGGGAGCCGCTACGAGGACAGGGTCGTCAACCGCTACGGCGAGGAGGCAAAGTTGCGTTGAAGGAGCTGGGGCTGAAGTACGGCTGCAACCCCAATCAAAGGCCGGCGCGCCTCTTTGTGCCGGAGGGACGGCTGCCCGTTGAGGTGCTCAACGGGCAGCCGGGCTACATCAACTTTCTGGACGCGCTGAACGGCTGGCAGCTGGTCCGCGAGCTCAGAAGGGAGCTGAAGCTCCCTGCGGCGGCGTCCTTCAAGCACGTGAGCCCCGCCGGGGCCGCGCTGGGCCTCTCCCTCAGCGAGGACGAGCGACGGCTGTTCTTCGTCGACGCCCCGGACGTGAACGACTCCCCCCTGGCCTGCGCCTACGCCCGGGCGCGGGGGACGGACCGCCTGTCCTCCTTCGGGGACTGGATCGCGCTGAGCGACCCCTGCGACGCCGCGACGGCGCGCGTGATCCGGCACGAGGTGTCGGACGGCATCATCGCGCCGGGCTATTCGGACGAGGCTCTGGCCCTGCTGCGGGCGAAGCGGAAGGGCGGCTACGCCGTCGTGCGCGTGGACCCGGACTACGAGCCGCCGGAGGTGGAGCGGCGGGAGGTGTTCGGCATCACCTTCGAGCAGGGCCGAAACGTCGCCCCCGTCATCGACCCCGCCCTCTTCGACGCGCCGGTGACGAAGCGGAAGGACGTCCCGGAGCCCGCGCGGCGGGACCTGACGCTGGCCCTCATCGTGCTGAAGTACACGCAGTCGAACTCCGTGTGCCTCGCCTCCGGCGGCCAGACCCTGGGTGTGGGCGCGGGACAGCAGTCCCGCCTGCACTGTACCCGCCTGGCGGGGGACAAGGCGGACGTGCGCCTGCTGCGCGCGCACCCCAGGGTGCTGGCCCTGCCCTTCAGGGAGGACCTGCCCCGCCCGATTCGGGACAACGCCGTGGACCGGTACGTGGCGCTGTCGCTCCTGCCCGGCGAACCCCTTCGGGACGAGGACTGGCGGCTCTGCTTCACGCGCCGCCCGGACCCCCTGACGCCTGCCGAGCGTCGGGAGTGGCTGGAGGGCGTCGAGGGCGTCTCGTTGGGCAGCGACGCCTTCTTCCCCTTTCCGGACAATGTGGAGCGCGCCCGCCGAAGTGGCGTGAGCTACATCGCCCAGCCCGGCGGCTCCATCCGGGACGACCTCGTCGTCCAGGCCTGTGACCGCTGCGGCATCGCCATGGTGATGACCGGCCGGCGGCTGTTCCACCATTAAACGCGCTCCTTTTCGGCTGGCCGTTGTGAGGCATTATCCTTTGGAGGTCGAGGACGAATGGACGTCATGGTGATCGGTGGGGGCGGGCGCGAGCACGCCATCGTGAGCCGCCTGGCGCGCAGCCCCAGGGCGGGGCGCCTCTACGTGCTGCCGGGGAACGGGGGCATCGGGCGCTGCGCCGAGTGCGTCCCCATCGGGTCGGAGGACCTGGAGGCCATCGTGGGGTTCGCCGTGGAGCGCGGCGTCGACTTTGCGGTGGTGGCGCCGGACGACCCGCTGGTGATGGGGGCCGTGGACCGACTCGAGGAGCGGGGAATTCCCTGCTTCGGCCCCAACGCGGCTGCGGCGGCCATCGAGGGAAGCAAGGCCTTTGCCAAGGGGCTGATGAGGAAGTACGGCATTCCCACAGCGCCCTTCGAGGTCTTCGAGGACGCGGAACGTGCCATGGCCTACATCGCGGCGGCGAATCGCCCGCTGGTGGTGAAGGCGGACGGCCTGGCGCGGGGCAAGGGCGTGGTGGTCGCGGAGGACGCCGACGAGGCCGCCGCGGCCGTCGTCTCCATCATGAAGGACCGCGTCTTCGGACGGAGCGGCGACCGCGTCCTGATCGAGGAGCGACTCCGCGGTCTGGAGGTCACCCTTCTGGCCTTCACCGACGGCCGCACGATCGTGCCCATGGTCTCCTCCATGGACCACAAGCGGGCCTTCGACGGCGACGCAGGGCCCAACACGGGCGGCATGGGGGTCGTCGCGCCGAACCCTCACCTCACGCCGGAGCTCATGGAGGTCTGCACGAGGACCATCCTGCGCCCCACGGTGGAGGCCATGAGGGCGGAGGGGCGCCCCTTCAAGGGCTGCCTCTACTTCGGGCTGATGCTAACGGAGGACGGGCCGCAGGTGATCGAGTACAACTGCCGCTTCGGGGACCCGGAGGCCCAGGCCGTGCTGCCCCTCCTGCGGTCGGACCTCCTGGAGATTATGGTGGCCGTGCGGGAGGAGCGCCTGGACGAGGCGGACGTCCGCTTCTCTCAGGACGCCTCCTGCTGCGTCGTGCTGGCCTCACGGGAGTACCCCGGCTCCTGCAGGACGGGGTTCGAGATCGACCTGGGAGGCGCGGAGGACCTGCCGGGCGTCGAGGTGTTCCACGCGGGGACGCGCCGTGAGGGGGACAGGCTGCTGACGGCGGGGGGTCGCGTGCTGGACGTGACGGCCGTGGCGCCGACGCCCGGAGAGGCGCGCGCGCGGGCCTATGAGGCGGCGAAGCGAATTCGCTTCGAGGGCGTGCGGTTCCGCGGGGACATCGGCGGCGTGGACGGGGAGCGCGAGAAGGTCTTTTGACGAGGGCGGCCCTGCGGGGCGGAGGCAGCCCCATGACGGGAGGCGGTCTGGATGGGTCGGGTTCACAGGCTTTACGTTGAGAAGAAGCCGCTGTTTGCGCGGGAGGCGGAGGCGCTCTGCGCGGAGTTCCGCGGCGTCCTGGGCATCGCGGGGCTGGAGAGGGTTCGCGTCCTGAACCGCTACGACGTGGAGGGGCTGGAGGCGGAGGCGCTTTCCGCGTGCGTCGGCGCGGTGTTCGCGGACCCCTGCACGGACGACGTGCTGGAGGCCCTGCCGGAGGCGCCTCACGTCCTGGCGGTGGAGTACCTGCCGGGGCAGTACGACCAGCGGGCCGACGCGGCGGAGCAGTGCATCGAGCTCCTGCTGGGGCGCAGGCGGCCCACGGTGCGCACGGCCCGTGTCTACCTGCTCTGGGGCGTCCTGAGCGACGCGGACCTGGCGGCGGTGAGGAGGCACCTCATCAACCCGGTGGAGAGCCGCGAGGCGCAGCTGGCGGAGTGCGACGCCCTGGAGGCCCTCTACCCGACGCCCCCCGACGTGCCGGTGCTGACGGGATTTCGGGAGATGGACGAGGGGGCCGCGAGGGCCCTGATCGAGTCCCACGGCCTCGCCATGAGCGCGGCGGACCTGGCCTGCTGCGCGGCGCACTTCAGGGAGGAGGGCCGGGACCCGACGCTGACGGAGCTCAAGGTGCTGGATACCTACTGGTCGGACCACTGCCGCCACTCGACCTTTCTGACGTCGCTGGACTCCGTCGAGTTCGAGGACGAGCGCGTTCGGGAGGCCTACGGCCGCTACCTGAAGCTGCGGGAGGAGACGGGGCGGAGCGACCGGCCCGTCACGCTGATGGACATGGCGACGATCGGCGCGCGGGCGCTCAAGGGGCGGGGAAAGCTGACGGACCTGTCGGAGTCCGCGGAGGTCAACGCCTGTACGGTCCGCATCCGGGTGAACGGCGAGCCGTGGCTCCTGCTGTTCAAGAACGAGACGCACAACCACCCCACGGAGATCGAGCCCTTTGGCGGGGCGGCCACCTGCGTGGGCGGCGCGATCCGCGACCCGTTGTCCGGCCGCGGGTACGTGTACCAGTCCATGCGCGTGACGGGCGCGGGGGACCCCCGCCGCCCCGTCGCCGGGACGATGCCGGGCAAGCTGCCCCAGCGCACGATCGTCACCGCGGCGGCGGCGGGCTACAGCTCCTACGGCAACCAGATCGGCATCCCCGCGGGGATCGTGGACGAGATTTACCACGAGGGCTACGTGGCCAAGCGCATGGAGATCGGCGCGGTGATCGCCGCGGTCCCCGAAGCCAACGTGAGGCGCGAGGAGCCCCGGCCGGGGGACGTCGTCTTTCTGCTGGGGGGCCGCACGGGGCGTGACGGGTGCGGCGGGGCCTCCGGGTCCTCCAGGGCCCACACGGCCCGGTCCCTCGAGACCTGCGGCGCGGAGGTGCAGAAGGGCAACGCGCCGGAGGAGCGCAGGTTGCAGCGGCTGTTCCGAAACCCGGAGTTCACGCGCATGATCAAGCGCTGCAACGACTTTGGCGCGGGCGGCGTGTCCGTGGCCGTGGGGGAGCTGGCGGACGGGCTGGACATCGACCTGGATGCCGTTCCGCTGAAGTATGCGGGCCTGGACGGCACGGAGATCGCCATCAGCGAGTCCCAGGAGCGCATGGCCATCGTGGTGGACGCGAAAGACGCGGCGCGGGTCCGGGAGCTGGCGGAGGCGGAGGACGTGCGGGCCGCCGTGGTGGCCCAGGTCACGGCGGATGGGCGGGTGACGATGCGCTGGCGCGGGAAGCGCATCCTGGACCTGCCCCGCAGCTTCATCCAAAGCAACGGCGCGGAGCGCCATGCGAAGGTGCTCTGTGCCTCCCCCCGGCCCTACGCCCCGGAGGCGCCGGACGGCTTCGTCCGCGGGATGCGGGCCGTGGCGACGGACCTCAACGCCTGCTCCCGGCGCGGGCTCTGCGAGCGGTTCGACTCCTCCGTGGGGGCCAACTCCGTGCTGTCCCCCTTCGGCGGCCGGCGTCAGCGGACCCCCGCCCAGACGATGGTGGCGAAGATCCCCTGACGGGTGGCCAAAACGACACGAACGCCTGCTCCGCCATGGCCTGGGGGTTCGACCCCTTCCTGTCCTCGGCCTCGCCCTACGACGGCGCCTACATGGCGGTGGTGGAGTCTCTGTGCCGCCTGGCCGCGGTGGGCGTCCCCCTGGAGTCCTGCCACCTGAGCCTTCAGGAGTACTTCGGCCGTCCGGGCGCGGACCCGCGGCGGTGGGGGCTGCCCGCCGCCGCGCTCCTGGGCGCCCTGGACGCCCAGATGGACTTCGGCGTCGCCGCCATTGGTGGCAAGGACTCCATGAGCGGTTCCTTCGAGGGGCTGGACGTCCCCCCGACCCTCGTCTCCTTCGCCCAGGGCATGACCGACGTCTCCCGCGTCCTGTCGCCGGAGTTCAAGCGCGCAGGGTCCCGCGTCGTCTGGCTGCGCCCAGGGCGCCGGGGCCTGTTGCCTGAGCCGAAGTCTCTGCTGGCCCTCCTGGCGCGCGTTCAGGACCTGCGCGTCAGGGGCGAGGCCCTGGCCGTGGGGACGCCCGCCTTCGGCGGGCCGGCGGCCCTCGTCCTGAGGATGGCCATGGGCAACGGGTTCGGCTTCGCGTTCGACGACGGGCTCGCCCTGGCGGAACTCTTCGGCCCGGCCCGTGGCTCCTTCGTGGTGGAGCTGGCGGAGGGCGTCTCGGACCTGGAGAGTGCGGAGTTCGACTGCACCGCCCTGGGCTGGGTGCTGGAGGCGCGCAGGGCGACCCTGGGCGGCGAGTCCGTCGGCATGGACGAGCTGGAGGAACTCTACGAGGGCGCGCTGGAGGACGTCTTCCCCGTGAGGTGCGACGCGGGGGAGCTGGTCTCGCTGCCCGACGCATGGCCGGCTCCGGCGGAGCGGGCCGTCCCCCGCCCGCTCCACGGCGCCGCTCGCCCGCGGTTCCTCATCCCCGTGTTCCCGGGGACGAACTGCGAGTACGAGTCCGCACGCGCCGTGGAGCGAGCGGGAGGGGAGGCGGAGGTCCTGGTGGTCCGGACGCTGACGCCGGAGGCCATGAAGGAGTCCGTGGACCGGTTCGCCGCACGGCTGAGCGCGTCGCAGGCGCTCTTCCTGCCCGGCGGGTTCTCCAATGGCGATGAGCCCGACGGGTCCGGCAAGTTCATCGCCATCTTCCTGAGGAGTCCGGCGGCCCGATCCGCGGTGGAGGGGCTCCTGGAGGTGCGGGGCGGTCTGATTTTGGGGGTGTGCAACGGCTTCCAGGCCCTGGTGCGCACGGGGCTCCTGCCCTTCGGACGCGTCGTGGACCCGGACGAGCTGGGGGAGGGATCAGCCGTGCTGACCTTCAACGCCATCGGCCGCCACCAGTCGAAGATCGTCCACTCCCGCGTCCTCTCGAACCGCTCTCCGTGGCTGAGCCGCACGCGGGTGGGCGACGTGTTCGCCATGCCCGTCTCCCACGGCGAAGGCCGCTTCGTCTGCGGGGTGCCCCTGCTGCGCCGCCTGGCGGAGGCCGGGCAGGTCGCGACGCAGTACGTCGATCTGCAGGGGATCCCCACGATGGACGTCCAGTACAACCCGAACGGCTCCCTGGCCGCCGTCGAGGGCCTGCTCTCGCCGGACGGGCGCATCTTCGGCCGCATGGGGCACGCGGAGCGGGTGGGGCATGGCCTCTACCAGAACGCGGGGCGCACGGGGGGCACGATGATGTTCGAGTCGGCCATGGACTTCCTGATGGGGTAGCGCGGGAAAACTGAAAATTCCCCCTGCACAAACCGCGCGGATGCTCTATACTTCTCTTTGTTTCCTGAGGCCCCTGCCGCCTGCGGGGGCCTTTTGATTTTGAGGCCGGGAGGTCAAATGCGATGGAAAAGCGGGAGCAGCTTTATGAGGGCAAGGCAAAGAAGGTATTCGCGACGGACGACCCGAAGCGCTACGTCGTCGAGTACAAGGACGACGCCACGGCGTTCAACGGCGAGAAGCGCGGCACCATTGCCGGCAAGGGCGTCGTCAACAACCGGATGAGCAACATCCTGTTCCGGATGCTCGAGGCGAACGGCGTGCCGACTCACTTCGTGGAGGAACTGAGCGACCGGGAGACGCTGGTGCGGGCCGTGGAGATCGTGCCCCTCGAGGTCATCGTCCGCAACGTGGCCGCGGGCTCCTTCTCCAAACGCTACGGCGTGGAGGAGGGGCGGGTGCTGAGGAACCCCACGCTGGAGTTCTCCCTGAAGGACGACAGCCTGGGCGACCCCCTGATCAACGATTCTCACATCCTGGCGCTTGGGTTGGCCACGGAAGAGGAGCTCAGGACCATGCACGAGATGGCCTTCAAGGTCAACGACCTCCTGAAGGACTACTTCCTCAAGATCGGCGTGAAGCTCATCGACTTCAAGATCGAGCTGGGCCGTTGCGACGGCCGGATCGTTCTGGCGGACGAGATCTCGCCGGACACCTGCCGTTTCTGGGACGCCAGGACGAACGAGAAGCTGGACAAGGACCGCTTCCGCCGCGACCTGGGGCACGTGGAGGACGCGTATCAGGAGATGTTCAAGAGGGTGACGCAGTAGGTGCAGGGGGAGGACGGGGGGCGGACGTCCCCCGAAGCTCGAACTTTGGAATGGAGCGCGGAGGCGGAGATGGAATGGTATGAGGAGGACGCCCTGCACGAGGAGTGCGGCGTCATGGGGGTTTATCGGAAGGAAAAGGACGCCGCGAGCCTTGTGTATTACGGGCTTTACGCCCTTCAGCACCGCGGTCAGGAGAGCGCCGGCATCGCCGCGAACCGGGGGGGCACCGTCATGCAGGTCAAGGGGCCCGGACTGGTGGGGGAGGTGTTCCGCGGGGAGACCCTGGCGGGCCTGAAGGGCAACATCGCCGTGGGCCACGTGCGCTACCCGACGGCCGGAGGGTCGGACCCCCGCAGCGCCCAGCCCCTGGTGGCCCGCTGCGGGATGGGGGACATCGCCCTGGCGCACAACGGCAACCTGGTGAACGCGGACAGCATTCAGGAGATGCTGACGGACGCGGGCGTGATCTTCCAGACGACGACGGACAGCGAGTCCATCCTCAACCTGATCTGCCAGCACGGCAACAAGCGCGGCGTGGAGGCGGGCATCCGCACCGCGATGAGCCTGATCAAGGGGGCCTACGTCCTGGTCATCACGCTGGGGGACCAGCTGATCGGCGTGCGCGACCCCTACGGCCTGCACCCGCTGTGCCTGGGCAGGCTTGCGGACGGCTGGGCATTGGCCTCCGAGAGCTGCGCGCTGGACGCTATCGACGCGGAGTTCGTCCGCGACGTGGAGCCGGGCGAGGTCGTGTTCATCGACCAGGAGGGGGTGCGCAGCCTCCCCCCGGCTCAGTGGTGCCGCAAGAGCCTCTGCGTGTTCGAGCTCATCTACTTCGCGCGGCCGGACAGCGTGCTGGACGGCATCAGCGTCTACGACTTCCGCCGCCGGTGCGGGCGGCTTCTGGCGCGCCAGCGGCGGATCGAGGCGGACCTGGTGATGGCGGTGCCGGACTCCGGCATCCCGGCGGCCATCGGCTACGCCGAGGCGTCCGGCATCAACTACGGCGAGGGACTGATCAAGAACAAGTACATCGGGCGCACCTTCATCCAGCCGACCCAGGAGATGCGGGAAACCGCCGTCCACATCAAGCTGTCGCCCATCCGCAGCAACATCGAGGGCAAGCGCCTGATCGTGGTGGACGACTCCATCGTGCGGGGGACGACCAGCCGCCGCATCGTGCGCCTGCTGCGGGCGGCCGGAGCCAGCGAGGTCCACCTGGTCGTCTCCTCTCCCCCCGTGTGCTACTCCTGCTACTTCGGCATCGACACGCCCTACAGGGAGAAGCTGATCGCCGTGCAGAAGACGCAGCAGGAGATACTGGAGTACGTCGGCGCCGACTCCCTGACCTACCTCAGCGACGCCTGCCTGTCGGAGGCCTGCGGGCACCAGGACCTCTACTGTCGGGCCTGCTTCGACGGGAACTACCCCATGGAGGTCCCCGCCACCGCGCGGCCTGCGGGGTTTTTCAAGGAGAGCGGGCCGACGGGCTTCGCGGCGGACATGGAGTCGTAGGGAGCGCCGGAGAACGCGGCGCTGCCGAGCGCGTTTCGGAGGCGCGGCGCGAGAGGACAGAGATGGAGGGAGCTTATGATGCTGAGCGCGGTTCTCTTTGACATGGATGGGCTGATGTTCGACACGGAGGCGCTGAACCTGAGGGCCTGGGCGGCGGCGGGGGAAGGACACGGGTACGCGATCACGCCGGAGGTCATGCACGATCAGATCGGCCTGAGCCTGCCGAAGACGCGCAGCATGATGCAGGAGCGGTTCGGCCCGGCTTTCGACTTCGACTTGGTGCGGGGGGACCGCATTCGCTGGACGGAGCGCTGGATCGAGGAGCACGGCCTGCCGGAGAAGCCTGGCCTCCGCCGGGTCCTGGCGTGGCTCATCGAGAGGCGGGTCCCGCGGGCCATGGCGACCTCGAGCGACCGAGGGATCGTGGGGTTCTACCTGAAGCACACGGACGTGGGCGAGTGCTTCGACCTGATCCTCACGGGGGATCGCGTCGAGCAGGGCAAGCCCGCGCCGGACATCTTCCTGAAGGCCGCTCTGGAGCTGGGGGCGGACCCCGCAGGCTGCGTCGTCCTGGAGGATTCCTACAACGGCATTCGGGCCGCCCACGCCGCCGGCATGATGCCCGTGATGGTGCCAGACCTCCTGTCGCCGACGCCTGAGATCGCGGCCCTGACCTATCGCGTGGTGGGGAGCCTGAACGACGTCATCCCCGTCCTGGAGGCGCTGGCCGATGAGCGAAGGCCGGAGCGCTGAGGACCGGGACACGGCGTCCCTCATCCGCGCCTTCGTCGCCGTGACGGTCCCCGATGGAGCGGCGCGGACGCTGGAGCTCCTCCTGACGCGCCTCGTGCCGTTGGGCCGGCTGCGGTGGGTGACGCGGGCCCAGCTGCACGTCACGCTGCGCTTTCTGGGGGAGCGGACGCCCGACGCGATCGAGAGGGTGAGGCGCGCGCTGGCGCCGATCGCCTTCCCGCCCTTCGAGGTGGAGCTCTCCCGCGCGGGAGCGTTCCCCAGCCTGGAGCGTCCCCGCACGCTCTGGCTCAGCGGCACGAGGGGCGCGGCGGAGCTGACAGCCCTCGCCGCCCGCCTGGAGGATGCGCTGGCGGAGGCGGGCATCCCGCGGGAGCGGCGACCCTTCGTTCCCCACCTGACGCTGGCCCGTTGCAGCGGGGAGCCCCTGTCGCCGGCGCTCCTGAGGGCGCTGGAGCAGGTGCCTCCCGTCTCGTGGACCTGCTGCGGCATCGAGCTGATGCGAAGCCGCCTGACCCCCCGCGGGGCGATCTACACTCCCATCCCCCTTGAGGGGGTTGCGCCATAATACCAAATCGCGTCTAATGTGGATTGCCTCCCCTGAAAGGGGAGGTGGTTCGCGTCAGCGAACCGGAGGGGTTCGGCCAGACGACCGGCCTCACGCAAGCCGATCTTTCGGGAGGATTGCGGCGGCCGGTTGGTCGGCTGAGGGCGAAGGAAGTCCGGGGGACTTCCGCAGCTCGGCCAGACGACCGGCCTCACGCAAGCCGATCTTTCGGGAGGATTGCGGCGGCCGGTTGGTCGGCTGAGGGCGAAGGAAGTCCGGGGGACTTTCGCAGCTCGGCCAGACGACACGACTTATGCAATCGCGTCAGCGATTGCAGCGCTGCGTTGGTCGGCTGTGCCGAAGCAAGGCAATTGATTGCCTTGTGGAGGCGTTGACGGGGAATGTCAGACAGGCGCGTCTTATGAAAAACACCCCTCCCCTTCGGGGAGCCTTCCGGCAGCCGTTCGCTGACGCTCACGGGCCGTCAGTCCCAGCCCCTTCGGGGCAGCCCCCCTTGCAGGGGGGCCTTTCTTGCCCTTCTTTAAACGCGAATTGGTATAAAATGCTACGAAGCGCCATGAAGCGCATGAAACGAGGGGCCGCGTCTGCGGCCCCTCGTTCGTCTGCCCCTAGGGCCCCTGAGGTGCCCCGGCGGACGGCGTTTTGTCTCCCCCCGCCCTCAAGCCATCATGGCGGCCCGCTGGACGGCCTCCTGCTGGAGCTCTCGCACCAGGTTGATGCGAAACACGTCCGGAAACTCATCCAGGTTGCAGCAACTGAGGCTGTAGCGGACGGTGAGGTTGTCCTCCGCCGGCAGGGGCTCCACGCTCACCAGCATGGAGGTGCTGCGGGTCAGGCCCAGCACCCTGGAGACGCGGGAGTACTTGGCGAGGTAGTTCTCGTACTCGCCCGTCTTGGCCTCGATCCAGAAGATCTTGTCCCCCACGGAGAGCAGGAAGTCCAGCTCGAAGTTCTCCCCCGTGGGGAGGATGATGTTGGGGTTCTTCATGAAGGCGTAGGGCAGGCTGACCGTGGCGGGGTGCGTCGTCAGGATGGAGATCACCTTGTCGCGGATGTAGTGCTCCAGCCAGCCTCCGGTCAGGAAGTTGATGGCCGCCGGCGTCCGGTTCACCTGGGCCACGATGCTGTACTGGGGAGCGCGCCGGTAGGTGAAGGAGGAAAGGAACTTCGCCGCGCTCAGCATGTGGCAGAAGTTCAGCGTGTGGGTGATGTCCCGGCTCGGCAGCTTCGCCAAAGAGTAGCGGAACTCGCGGCAGTCGTTCAGGGTGGCCTTCATCATCTCATAGAAGGGGCGGACGTAGACGAGGTACTTGCCGAGGAACGTGGCGATTTGAGGCACCTCCCTGGGCAGGTGCCCCTCGTCGGGGATGGAGGTGACCTCCACCCGGTGGTCCTTCAGGTACTTGTAGAGGAGGTCGAGGCGCTTCTGGGAGAACTGCCCGCCGCGCTCCGGGGCGTTTGCCGTCGGCGCCAGGAGGTCGCCCGACGCCCCCACCGGAAAGACGGAGAGGTCCGGGTGGGGCAGCAGGTTGGGCGTCAGGAGCTCGATGTGGCGGCCCGCGCGGGAGCTGGAGATGGTCCTCATCAACCCCGCCGCCTCCAGGTTGTCCAGCTGCGCCAGGAGCGAGGGCTTCCCGATGCCCAGCGCCTGCGCCAGCTGGTTGACGTGAAGCAGGCCTTCCTCATGCCCCTTCAGGACGTCCATCAGGACGAAGAGCGTCCCCAAAGGGGTGAAGCCCCTCAGGGAGGACATCATCTCCACGCTGCTGAACTCCGTCGGGGAGTAGGGGTTCCTTCGAGCCGGCGCCTTCTCGTCCTTCCGCTTTGGAGCCGACGCCGCGTCGGACCGCTCCACCGGATGCGGCGCCTGGGGCGTCGCCGGCCTGGCGCTCTTCGCCGGGGTCTCCGGCTGGGGGGCGGTGCGCTTGTGCCGCCTGCCGCCTCTGCGGTTTCGGCTGTGGCGGGAGGCTCCGCTCCTGGCGGGGCCGGAGGCGGAGACGGCGGACTCGATGGCCTCCCCCACGCTGAAGGGGATCTCGCCATCGTCCAGCACCTCGCGGTCCAGCTCCTCGAGAGGCGCCACGCCCGTAAGGGGCTCCGCTGCCTCTGGCTCGTCCAGAGGAAACGGGGCCTCCGGGGTCGCCCGCTCCGGGACGGAAAGCTCGCGAAGGGGAGAGGACACGATGGTGATGTCATAAGGAGCTTTTTCGTTATCAGTAACGTTATTGTTACTTTTTTTGACCCCATTTTCTGAATCGACGCCGACTTCTCCCTCCGTTGGATGGTCGGTAGGGGTTTTTACGGAAATGTTTTCGTTATCGATAGTCGAAACGTTACCTTTATGGACCGTCCCCTCGGCTTTTTTGTCGCCAACTTCGGAAGTGTTTTTAGGACCGGTATGGTTATCGGCGTTATTTTTCCCGCGTCCGCGCCGTCCTCTCCCCCTCCCCGTCGGCTTTGCGGAGGAGCTCTTCCGCTTCGAGGCGTCCGCGAGTTCCGCCTCCACGGGGGTGGAACCGCCCTCGCCGGGCTCCGCTGTGCGGGCTGCCCTGGCCGGATGGCCCTCCGGGGCCTCAGGCGCTGAGGCGGGAGCGTTTTTGATATCGGTAACGTTTTCACTGGCTCTTTTCCGCCGCGACCTTTCTTCCTCGGGGGCAGTGCCGCGGTCCGGCGCCTCTTCGGGGCGCGTTTTCGCCGTCCTGCGCCTTCCTCTGGGCGCGGGGGCGCTGTGCAGGGTCATCTTTTCATTTCCGGTATCGTTATTGATTCCGTCTTTTTGACGATCGGGGGCCGTTGAGCGCTTCGCGCTCTCCGTCGAGGCCTCTATGGCGACGCGCCCTCCTGCCGAGGGCGTCTCCTTCGCCGTCTGCCGTTTTTCGGCGGCGATCGCCGTCAATTCGGTCGCCGCAACGGGAGCCGGGCCCTTGCCGGCGGCGGCGCGTCGTCCCCTCCTCCGCTTTTCTCCCCCCGATGGCTCCTCCGGGGCTTCGGGCTGATGCGGGGAAGTGGTTGATTGTTTGTTACCGGTATGGTTTAGGGGTGGCTTCTCCGTTTTTTGGGGGGCGGTCTTGGGGCTCTCCGTGGCCCTCTTCGTTCCGTCCGAGGCCGTGCGGGGCTTTCGGGGGCGCGTTGAGGTGGCCTTTGCGGGGGCCTTTTCGGAGGCCTTGGCGGGTTCCCGCTTCGCGGAGGCCGGCTTGGGCTTCCGGTCGGGCTCCTGCTCCGACGGGGCAGAGCCCTTGCCGGAGGGTTCCGCCGGCTTCTCGACGGCCTTCCGCCTGCTTCGCGTCCTCTTTGCCTTCTCCTTCGTTGCCCTCTCCGCCTGTGCCGCATCCGCCATGTCGCGTTCCTCCGCCTGAGCCCCTCGCTCGTGAGGCTCCCATGATTTTTATACCGGTCATTATTTTATCACCTTTTAAAATTTTTGGGACGGAAACTTGTCCGGGATCGTTTTTTTAACCGGTATGAAGAACCGTGTGGATCGCCCGGCAACGATTTGATTTAACCGACGTTTCATTTATAATAATAGGCTGTTTCGTCTGCTGCGTTTTTGCGGACGGATAAATCTCGATGTGAAGGGTTGATCTTCTGATGATGCTGCGCGCGGACCTGCACACGCACACGATAGCCTCCGGGCACGCCTATTCCACGGTTGGCGAGATGGCGCGCTCCGCCGCGGCGAAGGGCCTTGACCTGATCGCCATAACGGACCATGCCCCGTCCATGCCGCAGACCTGCGGGTGGATGCACTTTGCCAACCTGCACACCCTGCCGCGGGAGGTGTGTGGGGTCACCGTCCTGAGGGGGGTGGAGCTCAACGTCCGCAACATGGAGGGGGAGACGGACCTGCCGGAGCGGGTGCTGAGGCGCCTGGACTGGATCATCGCGAGCCTCCACGAACACGTCCTGCCGTCCGGTCAGGAAACGGACTACACCCCCGTCTACCTGGCCCTCGCGGAAGACCCCTTCGTCGACATGATGGGGCATCCGGAGTCGCCGGAGTATGCCTTCGACATGGACCGCGTCCTTCCCCTCTGGGCGGAGCGGGGGAAGGTCGTGGAGTTCAACGAGGCCCATATCTTCACAGGGAGTCAGAAAAACAGGCGGAACGCGCTGCGTCTGGCGGAGGCCTGCGCCAGGTGGGGGGTGACCGTGGCGGTGGACTCGGACGCCCACAGCGAGTGGGACGTGGGGTGTACGTCCAAGGCCGCGGAGATGCTCACGGAGATGGGCTTTCCGGAGGAGCTGGTGCTGAACCTCTCCGCGGAGCGGGTCCTTGATTTTCTGCAAAATCGTACGCGTCGCCTGTGAGCCGTCGTGACGGACTTTTTCAGGCATCCTGAAAAAGGCGCTCTCACGGCTTTCCTCCCGTAGTACAATTATAAGGTAAAAAGAATTAGGCAGATTGGGCCGCAGCGGACCACGCTCCCGGCACGATCGATCTGGGGGTGTTCCTTGTGTGTCCTGATACGTTGAACGCGCCTTTGCCGGAGCAGACGGCGGAAGGCGACGGAGGTTTTTGGTGGACCGTTGAGTACGAGCTCATCCCTGGCGAGAACAGGGAGTGGGACGCGGAGCGCCTCTGGACCCTGGCCTCGATGACCGGTGCTATCGGCTCTGAGCTTGTCGAGGACGGGGACAGGATGATCCTCCGCGCCGATTACCTGAGCTCCAGGGACCCGGACGAGCTGAGCCGGTCGGTGAGCGACCTCCTGCCGTCCTTTCCGGGGGTGTCCGCCGGCGGGTGCCGCAAGACGGAAAAGCGCGCCTGGAGCACGCAGCACCTCGAGGCGTTCCCGCCCCTCAACGTGGGGCATACCTTCGTGGTCATGGCCCCGTGGCACAGGGACGAGGAGAGGCAGGGGCGCATCCCCCTGTACATCTATCCCGCCATGGCCTTCGGAACGGGGTACCACGAGAGCACCCGCATCGCGCTTGAGCTCATGGAGGATGTGGTGCACCGGGGGGACGTGGTGTTGGACATCGGCACGGGCACGGGCATCCTGTTCATCGCGGCCCTGAAGCTCGGCGCGTCGTGGACCGTCGCCCGCGACCTGGACCCGACGACGATCGAGGAGGTGCGCCGCAACATGGAGCTGAACGACCTGAGCCCGGACCTCTGCGACCTGGCTGTGGGGGACCTGCTCTCCGGCGTGCAGGACAAGGGGAACGTCCTCCTGGCCAACATCCTCCTGGCGCCCAACCTGGCCCTTCTGCCGGACGTGAAGTACGCCCTGAAGCCAAAGGGCTACGCCATCTTCTCCGGCATGACGAACCATGAGCGCGGGGCGTTCCTGTCCGTCCTCTCCTCCTCCGGGCTTGCGCTGGAACGGGAGCTTCACTTCGGCGACTGGTGGGGCTGCCGGGCCCGTCTCGCCTGGGGCTAGGCTTCGTGACTGAAAAGGAGGGGCCTGGGTCCCTTGGGCTGCGGGGCGTCCCGGTGTGGCTTCACGTGCTGGGGTGCCGGTCCAACCTGTGCGAGGGCGACTTTCTGGCCGGGGACCTGGAGGCCAGGGGCGCCTTGGTGCGCCGCGAGCCGGAGGGGGCGCGGGCGGCCGTCCTCGTCAGCTGTTCCGTGACGGCGGAGGCGGACCGCAAGTGCCGTCAGCTGGTGCGCCGCGCCCGCCGCGCGGTGGGGGAGGAGGGCGTCGTGGCCGTGTGCGGCTGCTGGGCCCAGGGCGTCGAGGCGGAGGCAGCGCGGGGGCTGGGGGTTGACCTTCTGGTGGGGAACCGCCGAAAGTCCCTGCTGGCCGAGGCCCTCGACGCCGCGCTCCGGCAGGGCCGCGCCTTTTGCGACCTGCGGGCGGACCTCGGCGCGGACCGTTCCTGGGAGGAGCTCCCCATGGGGGCTCCCCGGCTGCACTCCCGCGCCTTCATCAAGGTCCAGGAGGGCTGCGACCACTTCTGCACCTACTGCGTCATCCCCTTTCTGCGGGGCCGGTCGGTGAGCCGTCCTCTGGCGGACGTCCTGGCGGAGGTGCGCCGCGTCTCCGAGGGGGGGTGTCGCGAGGCGGTACTGACGGGAATCCACCTCGGCATGTACGGCCGGGACAGGGGGTCCTCCCTGGCTGAGCTGGTGCGCGCCGTGTCGGAGTGCGGGGCCCTGGACCGGCTTCGGCTGGGGTCCCTCGAGCCCTTTTCGCTGGACGGCGCCCTGCTGGACGCGCTGGCGGACAGCCCCATCTTCTGTCCGCACCTGCACCTGCCGCTCCAGAGCGGGGACGACGGGGTGTTGTCCCTGATGCGCCGGGGCTACACGGCGGACGATTTCGCCCGCGTCTGTGAGGCGGCCCGCAGCCGGCTGGGAACGGACCTGCACATCTCAAGCGACGTTCTGGTGGGGTTCCCTGGGGAGGACGACGCGGCCTTCCACGGAACGACGGCCCTGATGCGCCGCGTGGGGATGGGGCGGGTCCACGTGTTCCCCTACTCCGAGCGGCGCGGCACGCTGGCGGCCTCCCTGCCCGGAAGGGTGGAGCCCTCCGTGCGGGCGGAGCGTGCCGCGGAGGCCGCTGCGGTGGGGATGGAGCTTCTGAGCCGATACGCACGGCGTTTCGTCGGCCGGACGCTGGAGGTCCTGGCGGAGGGGGATGGAGCGGGCTACACCCCGCAGTTTCTGGAGGCGGCCTGGGAGGGCGGTGCCCTGCCAGGCCGGACGGTGCGCGTGGCGGTGCGCTTTGAGGAGGGGGGAAAGCTCGAGGGATGTCTCGCATGAGTTCGCCCGCGATCGGAATCGACCTGGGGACGCGCAACGCTCTGGTTGCGTTCCTGGACGAGGACGGCGCCGTCAGGCTCATCCCCAACCGCTGGGGGACGACGACGACCCACTCCGTCGTCGGCTGGGAGGACGGGGCGTGGGTCGTGGGCGAGGACGCGGTGCGCCTGGGGCTTCGGGGCGGCAGCGTCTGGTGGGACCTGAAGCGTAAGGTGGGGACCTCCTTCCGGGCCTTCCCCGACGGACGCCCGCGCGCGGCTCAGGACCTCCTGGTCCCCCTGCTGGAGGCGCTGCGCGAGGACGCGGAGGTGTGCCTCAAGTCCTTCGTGTCCTCCTGCGTGTTGACCGTGCCCGCCTGCTTCACCCTGCCCCAGCGAGAGGCCGTGATCCGTGCGGCAAGCGCCGCGGGGCTTGACGCGCGCATCGTGTCGGAGCCGACGGCCGCGGCCCTCGCCTTTGGGCGCCAGGGGCGGTTTCTGGTGCTGGACTTCGGGGCCGGCACGACGGACATCTCCGCGGTGGAGAGCGAGGGGGGCGTGTGGCAGGTGCTGGAGAGCGTCGGCACGGACACCGTCGGGGGCTATGAGTTTGACGTGGCCCTGGCGGAGTGGCTGCGCGAAAGCCTCCTGCTGGACAAGTTCGACGCCGGGGACGTGCGCTGGCAGCTGCTGCTCCAGGAGGCGGAGAGGATCAAGATCGCCCTGTCCGACTGCTGGTCCGTCCACTGGACGCCCCTCGCCCTGGGGGGATGGGCGCCGCCTGAGCTCACCGTCTATCGCGAGGATATGGAGCGCCTGATGCGCTTCTCCATCCGGCGCCTGATCCACACGGTGCGCCGCCTGTGGGACCGCTATGGGCCGGAGCACCTGCTGCTGGTGGGGGGGTCGAGCCGCATTCCCCTCCTGCAGGAGATCCTGGAGCGGGAGGTGGCGCTGCCGGAGCGGCTCAGCCTCAGCGCGGAGGACGCGGTGGCGCGCGGCGCGGCGCTCTACACGGCGTCGGGGCGGGAGCGGCTTCTGCTGGACGCGCTCTCCGGGGACCTGAACGCGCTCTGGTGCGGGCAGACGCTGACGCTCATCCCATCGGAGTCGGTGCTGCCGGCCCACGCGGAGGTCGTCCTGGAGGCGGCGCGGACGGGGCGCGCGACGCTCGAGATCCGCCAGTCCCGAAACGAGCTGCGGGACGAGAGCGTTCGCCTGGGCTCACTGGACCTGGAGGTCGATGCGGGGGAGGAGCTTCGCCTTGCCTGCCTCCTCTCGGCGTCGGGCCGCTTCACGGCATCCCTGACGCGCGGGACGGGGGAGTGCGTGCCCATACCGCTGGTCCTGGAGGGAACGCAGGCCGGCCGCAGCCCGGAGGCGGAGAACGACCGCCGCCTGCGCGAGCTCAAGCTCTCCCTGGTCAGCCTCGAGACGCTGCTGTCGGACAGCCAGCGGGCCCGGCTGCACCTCTTGTTTCGGCGCGCCGAGGGGGCGCCCTCCGACCCCGAGGTGATGGGGCTTCTGGAGGGCCTGGTGAAGGACCTGAAGCGGGCGGTATCCTGACCCGTAGGACGCTGCGGCGTCCTGTTTCACGTTGTGTCGAGCTTCTGACGGAGCGAGGTCGTTGGTTGCGATGGAGATGAACCTTTTCGGGGAGGTCAAGGCCAGCCTGAGGGCCCTTGGGCTGGAGCCGGGGGCGACGGAGGCGGACGTGCGTTCCGCGTTCCGCCGCCTTGCTCTGACCTGTCATCCCGACGTGGTGGGGCAGGGAGGGGCGCTGCGCTTTCAGCAGATTGCGGGCGCCTACTCCCTCCTGAAGGGCCTTGCGCCGGACGAGCTGAGGCAGCTGTCCGGTGCGGGCTGGCGACAGCAGCGTTCTCTTGTCAAGCGCCGCACCTCCACGTTCCTGGACTGGTATCGCCGCCGCCGTGACCGGGCGCGGCAGGAGGCCGAGGAGGCCCGCCGGGCCGAGCGGGAGGAGGAGCGGCGCCAGGCGGAGGAGCGCAGCGAGCGGGTGGATCGCGTGCTGGAACAGTACGACCGCAGCCTGAGCCGGCGGCTTGAGCGGATGTCGAAGAGCGCCGACGCCGCGCAGCTGAACGACGTCCTGTCGCGCCTCGGCTCCTCCGTTGCCGAGGTGCGGCGCCTCGCGCTGGGGCGCGTGGGGACGTTGATCAACCGTGCCGAGGTTCGTCAGGCGGTGTCGGACCTCTTGTGTCGGTGGGATGTGGACGAGAAGACGGCCCGGTTGGTGGGCGCCCTGCCCATGGAGGCCGGGGTCCTGCGCCGCCTTGCCGCGGACGTCGCCTCCCGCGCGGACCAGTTCCCAAACTCGCTGGTCATGAGCCTGCTGGCACTGCGCAGCCGGGACGTCTCGCCGGACCCGATCTTGATGGAGCGTTACCTCGTCTCGGTCCGGCCCGACTGCGTCGCCGCGATCCTGCGCTATTGGCCCGACGACAGCGCCCCCTCGGATGCGGCGCTGCGCCGCCTGCTGGGCTCGGAGGACGCGCAGGTGCTGGTGCCGCTCCTCTCCGCCATGAAGCAGCGTTTCCCTCATGCCGTGCCCCACTTCAGGGGGCGATTGGAGGAGCTTCTGGAACACCCGGCCCCTGCGGTGCGGGTGTGGTGCCGCGTCCTCCTGGCTCAGGGGGGAGTTTAATTCTGCGTGGAACGCCGGGACGGGGCTGTGAAGCGCTGAGGCCAATTCGCGTTTAAAGAAGGGAAAGAAAGGCCCTCCTGCAAGGGGGGCTGCCCCGAAGTGGGGGAGGGGCGGCGAGTGTTTTTCCTAAGACGCGCCTGTCTGACATTCCCCGCCAACGCCTCCACAAGGCAATCCATTGCCTTGCTTCGGCACAGCCGACCAACGCAGCGCTGCAATCGCTGACGCGATTGCATAAGTTGCGTCGTCTGGCCGAGCTGCGGAAGTCCCCCGGACTTCCTTCGCCCTCAGCCGACCGACACGACGCCGGCCGCCTGTCGGCGTCCGTAAGTTGCGTCGTCTGGCCGAGCTGCGGAAGTCCCCCGGACTTCCTTCGCCCTCAGCCGACCGACACGACGCCGGCCGCCTGTCGGCGTCCGTAAGTTGCGTCGTCTGGCCGAGCTGCGGAAGTCCCCCGGACTTCCTTCGCCCTCAGCCGACCGACACGACGCCGGCCGCCTGTCGGCGTCCGTAAGTCGTGTCGTCTGGCTGAACCCCTCCGCCGCCCTTGGCGGCACCTCCCCTTTCAGGGGAGGCAATCCATATTAAACGCGAATTGGTATTAAAAACTTTTCCCGTGGATTTTGGGACAATGCCACTCGCTCCTGCTTCATACCCAGGTATCACCAAAAGACCTGCCTGCCACGGGGTGACAGTATCCAGCCCTTCGATTGGCAAAGCCATGTCGTTTATTTTTCAAAGATGTTCTCATCAACCTCGACGCCCAATCCTGGTGCGTTATTGCATGAGAACGTACCCTGTGGCGTCATGGCAAGCGGGGTTTTTATGAGGTTTTCGGTATGGAGTCCCGTTCCGCAGAACGCGTCGCTGGGCAGGCACACCGCGGGTTGGCTGGTGATGAAGTGGGCGCTGGCCGCCTCGCCGATGCCGAGTTCAAGATTGCTCCCCGCCGCCGCCTGAAATCCCGCTGCCTCCACTGCTGCGGCGACTTGGCACGCGCGATACAATCCACCGACCTTACCGACCTTGATGTTGAAAAAATCCGCACAACCGTTCTTGATGACGTTCATCACGTCATGAAGTGACGAAATGGATTCGTCGGCCATGATTCTCACGCCGCACGAGTGCTCGCGTACGTGGCGCATTCCCTCGTAATTCCACTTCGGCACGGGTTGCTCAAAACATTCCGGATTGAATTCAACCACGCGGTGCATCAACGCAATCGCATCGCCTGGCGTGAATCCCTGATTGGCGTCAAGGCGGATCGGCACATTGGGGCCGAACGTTTCGCGGAGTCTGCCGACGAGTTTGGCATCTTCTTCCACGCCCTTCCCCACCTTCAGTTTCATCACCTTGAAGCCCTTTTTTACGTACTCCCGTGCCTCGTCAACTGACTTGTCAAATTCTTTAAAACCCATGGACCATGCAAGATCAAAACTATCCCTGCACTTGCCGCCTAATAGCACGTAAACTGGGACTTTCAGAGCCTTTCCGGCTGCGTCGTGCAACGCGATATCGATCGCTGCTTTCGCGGACGTGTTGCCGGAGAAAATTCGATCCATCGTATCGTTTATGCCGGAGATATCCAGCACGCTCTTGCCTATGAGCATCGGCTTGAAGTACTTTGCGATAATGACCTCCATTGTGTAGGCCGTTTCACCCATGAAGGCTGCGGCTGGCGATGCCTCGCCGTATCCATCGATGCCGTCCTCGGTCTCTATTTTGACAACGCAGTGCGCGCGTGTGCTGGTCGCATAAAGGGACGTCTGCCAAGTCGTTTTGAGAGGCACTTTGACGACCTTCACCTTGACGTTCTTGATTTTGCTCATGTTTTCCATCTCCTCGCAGAATGAGTTATGTCAAAGAGGGGCATGTTGTTCCCTTGCAATGGAAGTCGGCGGCTTTCTATTTCATGGCGTCGTAGACTATTCTGGATACGTCGGCAATCGCGTTAACGGCGTCATTCGCGTCTTTGACCTCGCCGGTGAGCATGGCGATGACGTAGCGCCGACCGTCCGGCAGCGTGAAGATGCCGGCGTCGTGCTGGACGTCCAAAAGTTCGCCAGTCTTGTTCGCAGCCAGCACGGAACCGGCGGGGAGAGTCATGCCATCTTGCACCGCCCAGTATGCGATAGCCGGTATCTTGGCTGGGAGTTTGTTGCGGCACATCTGCCTTGACATGATGCTGTGGATGAGCCTTGAAGCGACCGGATTGACCAGCTCCCCTCGCGCCACGGCCGAAAGCATCCTGCCGGCATCCCCTGCGCTTGTGTAATTGTTGCGACCTTCTCTGATGGCCTGCATATCCAGCTGTTTGCGTTCGCAGCGCGTGTTCGTGTAGCCAAGGCTGCGGCAGAACGGCGTTATCCTGTCCATGCTGATGAGGTCAATGACCTGATTTGCTGCGATATTATCGCTTAACGCAATCATCAGGAAAGCCAGCTTTTCAAGCGAGGCCTCCCGAATTTCGTCGAGCTCCCGCAGGACGCCTGTGCCCCCGACCCTGTTTGCGGAGGCAATTTGATACGTCTTCTTCCAATCCAGCCTGCCTTCCCCGACGTCTTTAAGCGCAAGCGCCAGGATGGGCAGTTTGATGATGCTGGCCGAGCACAGTGCGCGGTTGGGATTGATCTCCACAACCTCCCCGGATTCTATGGCTTCGACGTACAGTCCCGTGAATGCGTCCAGTTTTGCGATGCGTTCGTAAATTTCTCGACACGGAATTTTTCTGACGGTATTGTCCGCCATGCGGGATAGCCTCCTTTCAAAATTCTTCTAGAAGTAACATTCTTACTGAGATAGGAAATAGTCCGTCATGAGATCGACGGCAACCGTCAGCGCTTCTTCTTTCGGGAGGAAGCGATTGCTGTGGAGCGAATACTCGGACTGACAGCCGAGGTGAAAGTAAAGCGACGGGACACGTTTGCCGTAATAGTAAAAGTCCTCGGCGATAAGGCTTGGGCGTATATTGGTGTGGACGTGTTCCGGCCCGAGCGTCTTCACTGCGCAAGTGGAGAAACGCCTGAACAAATCGACGTCGTTGACTACGATACCATAGCCTCTATTTACATTTGTATCGGCACTACCGCCGTAAGATGAGGCTATGGTGGACGAAAGCTCGGCGATTCTTTTTGGGAGAAAGGCGCGCGTGCCGTCCGACGTGGTACGTATCGTCCCTTCGAGCACGGCTTCAGGGCATATAATGTTGTAGCGGCCGCTGGTTTTGAACGATCCGATCGAGATCGTCATAGAGTCGCAGGGGCTTACCTCCCGACGAAGTTTCTGCACGAGTGCGCAGTAGATGTCCATGCCTATTGCGATCGCGTCCACTCCGAGGTGCGGCTCGGCGGCGTGGGCTGTACGACCTGTTATTCTGACGCTGAATCTGTCGGAGGCTGCCATGATGGGGCCAGGGCACACCTCTATGTCGCCGACGGGTAGCTGTGGCCACATGTGAAGTCCGTAGACCTCATCGACGTGTTGATCTTCAAGGAACCCCGCTTCGACGACCGGTTTTGCGCCACCATCCGGGTTGTTCTCCTCTGCCGGTTGAAACAGGACGACGATATTGCACTTCAGCAGCTCCCTGACCTTGTGGAGTTCGCACGCGATGGCAGCGGCTATGGCTGTGTGCATGTCGTGTCCGCACGCATGCATTACGCCGTTGTTCTCGGAGGCGAAGGATACGCCCGTCTCCTCGTGTAGCGGCAGTGCGTCAATATCGGCCCTCATGCAGAGCGTTTTTTCCATGCCCGTGTTGACGTTCACAAACCCACCGTTCAGGCCGCCTATCGGACGAAGTTCCAGCCCGTCGAGAGCCAGAAATTCCCTGATACGGCGCGTTGTCTCCACCTCATGATTGCTGAGCTCCGGGTGGCGATGGATGTCGCGTCGCAGGGTAAGGTACTTGGAGACGTCGGTTTTCATGTTCAGTCCGCCCCTTACGTGGCTTTGAGATAAGCGGATGGCTGCCGTGACCTGAAGGAACAGCCATCCGCACCATAACGGCCGTTGACTATGGAAGTTTTGCCCCTTCTTCTACGGAAGTTGAGCCTGTGGCCTTAACAGGGTGTCGCCGTACAGGTGGGGCTGGCGGTCGCGGAACATGTGGATGAGGTCGCGCACCTCACGCGTCTTCGTGTAGTCGATGGACCCTGTGACGATCTCTTCTCCGTCGCTGCCCTCAGCGATGACGTCTCCCCATGGGTCGATGATGATGGAGTGTCCGCAGTACGTCCCCATCGGGCTCGACCCTACGCGGTTGCACGCCACGACGAACATTTGATTCTCAATGGCACGAGCCATGAGAAGCGTGCGCCAGTGGTTGACGCGTGGATTGGGAAAATCGGACGCCACGACAAGCACATCGGCTTTCTTGAGCGCGTATGTGCGCGACAATTCGCAGAAGCGTATGTCATAGCATATCATCATTCCAAGGCGGCCAAGTTCTGTGTCGTAAACCTCGATCTTGTCTCCGTGCTCGAAGGGGACGTCCTCATCCATGTCGCTGTAAAGGTGCATCTTGCTGTAATCGCCGACGATCTCGCCTTCGCGGTCGATGAGGTACGTGGTGTTGCGCATCTTGCCATCCCTGTGCAGGATGCTTGCCGAGCCGGCAACGAGCCAGACCTTGTATTCCCTGGCCAACCCCTTGCACATTGTGACAGTAGGGCCATCTTCCGGTTCTGCGTACTTCTCCATGTGGCGAAACATCTCGTCGGAGAAGCCGCTGGCCCAGTCCTCCGGCAGCACTACGACGTCAGGACGCGGCGTCTTCTTCATGGCTTCAGCGAACATTGAGCGAACATGACTGAAGTTGGCCTCTGGATTACAGAACTCTATGTCCGTTTGGAGCAGCGCAAAATTTGTCATGGAGTACACCTCCTGGTAAGGGCATGTCGGCTTATTGATTACATCGTGTAAAGGATGGCGCGAACGAGAACGTATCCGAACGTGATGATTGTGAGCACCCATCCGTTGGCGAGCATCGCCTTGATGTTCTTTGAGCGCGCAAGTCCCATCTGTCCGACCATATCGACCGTCGGCGTTACGAAGAAGGTGATCTGGCAGGCAACAAGCACAATAAGAGACCATATGGCCATTTCGATATTCATGGAGTTGACCATCGGCAGAAACAGTTCGTGTGTGATCTGTGCCTGGGCAACTCCGGTTCCGGAGATTCCGAACACGCCGACGGCTGCGCTGAGCATTAAGAAAGCAACCTTCCCGCCGACGTCAATGAGCGGCTTCATAAGCTCTGCCACTGCGTTGAAAGCGCCGGAAGCGCTGACGTAGTTGAGAAATGGATCGAACAGCACGAACATGAAGAACATCCAGAACATCTTTGAGCCGCCCGTTATCATGGTGGTGAGGGAGTCCTTGAGCGACAGCCCGCCCACCATGCCGACGATGATGGACGCTGCCATCATGACCAGGATCGCGTAGCTGGCGCCCGCGCCTATGTACAGGCCATAAACGATCATGATGGCCATGACGATGAGGAACACCCACGTGGCACGCTTGCACCTCTCGTCGGGAACGAAACTTGTAGCCTCCTTATCCGTCTCGGCGTATGTCTCTTTGCCCTCGGTCCTTCTCTGTGTCCAACAGGCCATGAAAAACGTCGAACCCCAGACGATGATCGCGAGCGGAATACCGGCGTTCATCATAAACGAACCGTACGTTATCTTCGTCAACCCCATGATGGTGACGACCGGGGGAACGAATGGCCCGATGTAAAGGCCTGTGGCGCCGGCGCCATGAAGGATGACGCCGAGGGTGGATGGCGTCAGGCCAACGCTGGCGACAATGGGAATAAGTATGGGGGCGATGATGGCGTTGGAACCGGCAAGCGTTCCCAGAAGCGACACCATGAGCGTCGAGGTCGCCATGGAGATGAGGATGGCCATCTTTTTGTTCTTGAGCTTGAAGCGGCTCACAACGGTATACACGAGGTTGTGCGCTACCCTGGTGCGTGACAGGACCTCAGCCAGGCCCGAACCAAGCACGATGATGAAGCCTATCATGGCACAAAAAGATCCCAGCGAGTTCTTGATTGTGTTGGCGAATCCCATGATGGATTCTCCATTGAGCACTGCACCGAGGATAACGCACAACAGGACGGATACGTTCATGTCCTTGCCCATGAGCATCAGAATAATGTAGAGCAACAGCGGAAGGAACCCCCACAGTGGATTCAGGTTGAAAATCATGTCGTTTCCCCCTTTGCAAGACCTGCACCGTAATGTTGAATCCATTTACCTTACCGCATTTCCCCAACGGGCGGCCGGCCCATCCCGCGGGGGTGAAGCCCAAACCTTTTAAGTGAATACCAAATTTAACCAGCGTTCCCTTAAAGATAGATATCGTGCTCTATGGCAATGTTGTCCTGAAGTTCCATGCGTTCAAGCGTTCTTTGAACGTCGAGGGATCCCAACGCGGCTATCAGGCAGTTGCACAACGTCATGGCGCACACGGGCGAAAAATACTCACCGTTTGGAGCGATCATGACTTCGGAGGCCTTCAAAGCGATCGGCGAGGTCGGAGAATCGGTTATCGCGGCGATTTTGCATCCAAGTCGGTGAAAATATGAAACAACGTTGTATGTGGCTTTTGTGTAACGCGAGTATGATATTGCGACGAGACAGTCGTCCTCACGCACGTCGCTTAGTTCCGACGGGAGTGCGCTCGCCGTTGCATTGAGTGGGACGACGTTGCTGTATATACGTTGAAGCATGAACGACAAGTAGTGCGCGATGGAGAAGGACGACCTCTGCCCCGCGATGTAAATTTTATGGGCGTTTTGTATGATGCCTAGAGTACGCGTAAAGGCCTCCTGAAGTTGTGGCGTATACAGCGCCTCCATCAGTCGCAGGTTCGCTTCAATTCCAAGAAAGAGCGCCCCCTTCCCGGTCGCTGTCTCAGGGGAAGACCCCGCGGAGTTGCGAAGCAGCGACTTCAGTTGGCTGAAGGGCATTATCTGTGCCTGAGCCTCGTACAGTTCGCGCTGAAACGTAGCGTATCCGTCGAAGCCCAGCTTGTGTACAAAGCGCGTGATCGTGGGCGCGCTTATTCCCGTCTTGTCGCTCAATGCGCTTATGGAGAGGAAAGCGCTCTCCTGTGGGTTGTTTAGTATGAACTCAGCCAGACTTTGATGCCCTTTGGAAAACGTGTCGTACAGACCGCGTATCTTCGAAGCTACATCCTTCATTTCATTCATGGCGCTTCACCAGTCTCTTTTATCAGTCTCAGTACGATGTGTGAAAATATATTACCATATTTTATGGAAAAATGAAAGTAAATTTTTTATATCGTTCAATCCCCCTTCAAAAATATAAGGCGCAGGGGATGACGTTAAGACCTCGGAACTGGGCGAGCTGGAGGGCGTTATAGTCCTCCTTCAAAAAAAACGCGTTCTCTGGAAGACGTCGTCTTGCGCAATCCACTCAACGGTCTGTTGAGGACAAATTCTCCATGGATTCGTCGTCGACAACTGAATGGGCCTCCAGAAACAACTCCGCGAATCGCCGCATCGCATCCGAGAAGTATACGCCGCGCCGGAAACTGAGGAAGGTGTCGCGGTCAGCGTGATCGCTGTCGATCTTGTAAAAACAAAGTTTTGTTGTATCTGCATTGTTCTGAATCAGACGATTGCTCAGGATGGTTGCCCCCATGCCGAGGTTCGCGAAGTTGTAGGATGTGGCCGATTGCTCCAGTTCGAGGAGAATGGTTGGGGAGATATTTCTCTCACGGAATAGAAAATCCGTGTACTGCCGCAGGTAATTCTGGCTGCTGAGGAGGATGAAGGGCACCTGAGCGAAGAGGCTCAAACTCACGGTGCGCCTCCCCGGCAAAGAGAACACGGTGTCGCCCAGCTCCTCTGGTGCGAGACAATGGGCTTCAAGGCCCTTGTTTACTTCAAAATCCGAGGGGACGACAAGGATCAGACACTCTCGAAAGCAGACCTTCTGCACGTACTTTTTATCGTCATAGGGACGGTTTGTGATGACGAAATCCAGCTCGCCCAAGTCCAGCAGATGCTTTGCATCCAGAGTGTTGAGGTTCCGTACAGTGAGGTCAACGTTTGGGTACTGCCGATGAAACTGAACCAAATGCCGGGTGACGAAGTAATCCACGCAAAGGTTGCTGCTGCCGATGGACAGGTGACCTCGTTGCAACGTGCGCGTCTGCTCGATCAATTCCCTGAGGCGTTGCTCGATGGCATGAATCTCCTTCAGTGCTTGAACGTACTCCACGCCAAAGGGCGTCAAGCCTATAGGGTTGTGAGAGCGGTCGAAGATCGGAAGCCCAAGCTCTTCCTCCGCCTTCCGGATCATGATGCTCAGTGCAGGCTGCGTGATGAAGAGCTTGTCCGCAGCCTTGCTGAAGCTTCGCTCGCGGTATACGGCGTAGATGTAATTCGCGTAGTGAAACATGCCTGACCTGCCTCCGCTAATGTCTTGTCATTTACAAAAGTAAATATAGATATTTTTAAATCTATATTAGATTATATCGCGGAAATGCGGTTTAATGTGTTGTGAGAGCCCTTTCGCTCTGTACAAGTTCTCTTTGATAGACAACGTGGCATACACACAGACACAGTAAAGGAGCGGTTGACGCATGATCGATTTGAGAAGCGATACCCTCACCCTTCCAGATGAACCGATGCTTCGGACGATCCTCACGGCGCGGCTTGGGGACGATGGGCGCCTCGACGCAGAGGGGCGTGGCGAGGACCTTGCCGTCAACGAGCTGGAGGACATGGCGGCCGAAGTGTCGGGCAAGGAGGCTGGGCTGCTCTGCGCGTCCGGGACGATGGGAAACCAGGCGGCGTTGTTGACGTGGTGCCGCCCCGGTGACACGGTGTTGATTGACGAACTGCAACACCTCGACCGCAGCGAGAAGACGGCCTTCACTCCGCGGTTCGGCCAGCTGAAGAAGGTGACGTATCGCTCCGATGCGTCGCTGATGCCGAATACGGCGAGCATGGAGGAGGAACTGAAGAACGGTCCGGTGAAGTTGATCTGCATTGAGAACACCCACAACTACACGGGGGGCGCCTGCATCGACCTGAAACGCATGGCGGAGATTCGCAGTCTGGCGGATCGGTACGGGGTCCCCGTACACATGGACGGGGCGCGGGTGTTCAATGCAGCGGCCTTCCTGGGGACGACGGTGAAGGAGATCGCACGGTACGTCGATTCCCTGATGTTCTGCGTATCCAAGGGCCTTGGGGCGCCGGTGGGTTCCCTGTTGTGTGGCACAAGGAAGTTTATCTCCGAGGCGAAGGAGATGCGCAAACTGCTGGGCGGAGCCATGCGTCAGGCGGGTATTATCGCGGCCCCGGCGATCTACGCCCTCAAGCATAATGTGGAGCGTCTCAGGGAGGATAACGAGAACGCGCAGTTCTGCGCCTCACTGTTGAAGGACCTGAAAAAGGTCAAAGCACAGCAGAACGTGCAGACCAACATCATGATGCTGGACATGGAAGGGGCTGGGATTACGCCTCAGGAATTCTGCGCCCGCGCAAAGGAAAGGGGGCTCCTGATTCGCCCGATCATAGGGAGTTTCGTGAGACTTGTGTTCTATAAGGGCATCACGCGGAGCGACGCGGAGCGGGCGGCGGCAATTGTTCGGGAAATAGATGGAGAGCTTTAAGGGACAAGGGAGGTTTTTCTTATGAGGGTTGGCGGCAAAAAAGTTTCCTTGACAACTCAGGTTTTTCTGGCGATGATCCTGGGCTCCATCGCGGGGCTCGTGGACGGTAAAACGATGGTGCAGCTGGGCTTCCTCGGCGATATATGGCTGAATTGCATCAAGATGATCGTCGTTCCCATGGTGCTTTGCACGATTGTGACGGGCATCGTCTCCCAGGACAGCCTGACCTCGCTCCGGCGCGTCAGCGTGCGCATCATCGCCTATTACGTTGTTACCACGGTGCTGGCCTGTATTGTTGGTATTGTCGTTGCGATGCTCCTGCAACCTGGAAAGTTTGCGGACTTTGCCGGTCTGGCCACCCAGGAGGTCAAGGGCGGCGTGGATATCACCCTGGCGGACTTCCTCAAGGGGCTGTTCTCCACCAACATGGTCAAGACCTTCGCCGATGGCAATATCGTTCAGACGCTGGTGATCGCCATCCTGTTGGGGATCGCCATCCTCCGCATCGCAAATCAGGAGCACAAGGAGGTCATGAGAAAGTTCTTCAACGGCTTCAACAGCATGATCTTCTCGTTGATCGGCATGATCATGAGCGTGTCCCCCATCGGCGTGTTCTTCCTGATGGGCAGTTCTTTTGGCAAGTACGGCGCGGGCATCTTTACCTCCATGGCGGTGCTGGTAGGCACATACTACGCCGCTTGTCTGGCGCATGTCATCATCGTCTACGGCGGCTTCCTTATGGCCTTCAAGCCCCACATCAACCCCCTCCGCTTCATCCGGGACAGTGCCGAGGTGTGGGTGTATACAATCTCAACCTGCAGCTCCATCGCCACGATTCCCGTGAACATCAAGGTTGCCGAGGAGAAATTCGGCATTCCCGAACGGATATCCGGCTTCACGATTCCTCTGGGCTCCCAGATGAACACGGACGGCTCCGTGCTGCTCTATGCCTGCGTTATTCTGTTCATTAGTCAGATGATTGGCCAGCAGATGACCTTGCTTCAGCTGATCAACGTGATCTTCATCTCCACGATTCTGTCGATGGGGGGCGGTGGAATCCCTGGAAGTGGCATCGTGAAGCTGATGGTCGTGGTACAGTCCGCCGGGCTTCCCCTGGAGGTTGTGGGAGTGATCGCAGCGTTCTATCGTCTTTTTGACATGGGAACCACCACCAATAATTGCCTGGGCGACCTGGTGGGAACCGTCATTGTGGGCAAGGCGGAGGAGAGGTACGCCATGGCTGAAAATGGCGATGGAGCTTCGTCTCAATCGAGGTGACCCCTGCCGGAGTTTTTGGCTGCGCCGCTCCATGTCCCGAAGGGTTTTGCCGTCGAGAACAGGCGCCCCGCGCTTCCCGAAGCGGCGGCGGGCTTCAGTCGATATCCAGGCTTTGTGTGTCGGAGCGGTCCATCGAGTTGAGGGCGTGGAGCATGAGGGGCAGGGCGAGGGCGAAGGTGAGGGCGTCCGCGACGGCCTGAGCGGCCATGAGGCCCATGAGGCCGAAGAAATGGTGTCCGATGAGGATGGCGGGCAGGAACAGGATGCCCTGCCTCGACGCGGCGACGACGCTGGCGGTCGGCCAGACCGCTGAACTCACGCACGCCGATCTTTTGTGAGGCGGGCGGCGTACAGCGGGTCGGCTGAGGGCGCGGGAAGCGCGGGGCGCTTCCCGAAGCGGCGGCGGGCTTCAGTCGATATCCAGGCTTTGTGTGTCGGAGCGGTCCATCGAGTTGAGGGCGTGGAGCATGAGGGGCAGGGCGAGGGCGAAGGTGAGGGCGTCCGCGACGGCCTGAGCGGCCATGAGGCCCATGAGGCCGAAGAAATGGTGTCCGATGAGGATGGCGGGCAGGAACAGGATGCCCTGCCTCGACGCGGCGACGACGCTGGCGGTCGGCCAGACCGCTGAACCCACGCACGCCGATCTTTTATGAGGCGGGCGGCGTACAGCGGGTCGGCTGAGGGCGCGGGAAGCGCGGGGCGCTTCCCGAAGCGGCGTCGGGTTTCAGTTGAGGTCCAGGCTGTGTGCGTTGGAGCGGTCCATCGTGTTGAGGGCGTGGAGCATGAGGGGCAGGGCGAGGGCGAAGGTGAGGGCGTCCGCGACGGCCTGAGCGGCCATGAGGCCCCTGAGGCCGAAGAAGCGGTGTCCGATGAGGATGGCGGGCAGGAACAGGATGCCCTGCCGCGACGCAGCGACGACGCTGGCGGTCGGCCAGACCGCTGAACCCACGCACGCCGATCTTTTATGAGGCGGGCGGCGTACAGCGGGTCGGCTGAGGGCGCGGGAAGCGCGGGGCGCTTCCCGAAGCGGCGGCGGGCTTCAGTCGATATCCAGGCTTTGTGTGTCGGAGCGGTCCATCGAGTTGAGGGCGTGGAGCATGAGGGGCAGGGCGAGGGCGAAGGTGAGGGCGTCCGCGACGGCCTGGGCGGCCATGAGGCCCGTGAGGCCGAAGAAGCGGTGTCCGATGAGGATGGCGGGCAGGAACAGGATGCCCTGCCTCGACGCGGCGACGACGCTGGCGCTGGCCGTCCTGCGGATGTTCTGAAGGTACATGTTGGCGGTGACGATGCAGCCCACCAGCGGGTAGGCCAGACACTGAAAGCGAAGGGCCCCTGCGCCGATGCGGACCAGCTCCGCCTCCGGGCGGAACAGCGCGACGACGGCCGGCGCGAAGGCCAGGCCCAGGGCAGCGATCAGGACACAGTAGCCCGTCGTGGCCAGGGCGCAGAAGCGGACGGCACGCCGCACGCGGTCGAACTTTCCCGCGCCGAAGTTGAAGCCGCAGACCGGTTGAAAGCCGTGCCCGAACCCGATGACGATGGACGTGGAGAGCATGGTGAGGCGGTTGACCACGGAGAAGGCGGCGATGGCCGCGTCCCCGTAGGGGCCGGCCGCGTGGTTCAGGCAGGCGATGCTGACGCTGCCCAGCCCCTGACGCCCCAGGGAGGGCAGGCCGCTTGCGATGATCTCGCGGTACTGGCTCCAGGTCGGGCGGAAGTTCGAGAGCCGCGGGGGGATGCCGTCGCGCCGGGCCGTCATGCGAAGCAGGAGGGTGAAGCCCACGCACTGCGAGAGCATCGTGGCCAGCGACGCCCCCTCCGTGCCCATGCCCAGGGTGAAGATCAGGAGCGGGTCCAGCGCGATGTTCAGCACCGCGCCAGAGATGATGCCGATCATGGCCGTGGCCGCGTTGCCCTGCAACCGCATCTGGTTGTTCATCACGAGCGACGCCATGATGAAGGGGGTGCCCGCCAATATCCAGCGGAGGTAGGCGCGGGCCTGGGGCAGGATCGTCTCCGTGGAGCCCAGGAGGCGCAGCAGGGGGTCCATGAACGTGAGTCCGGCGGCCAGGATGGCCGTCCCCAGGATCAGCGCGGAGAAGAATCCCGCGGCCCCCACGACGGCGGCGCTCCGGACGTCCTTTTGGCCCAGCGCCCTGGCCATGTACATGGCGCTTCCCTGCCCGAAGAAGAAGGCCAGGGACTGAATCAGCGCCATGTAGGGAAAGACGATCCCCACCGCGGCCGTGGCTTGGGTGTCGATGCGCGAGACGAAAAAGGTGTCCGCCGTGTTGTAGAGCGCGGTGGTGAGGATGCTCAGGACGCTGGGCAGGGCCATGCCGGCGATGAGCCGCTCCACGGAACCCGTCGTCATGAGCAGGTACTTCCTGTTCTGAGATTCTCTGTCGATCACTGAACCCACCAGCTGTTCTTCTGAATAGTCCCTTGAATCATACCCGCGCGCGTCCGCCCCTGTCAAGGGCAGGGTCCTTGAGCTTCCGTGGATTAAATCACCGTTTCCCTATATAATGCGAAAGTGAAATCAGACGTTGGGAGGGATGAGGCATGGAGGAACGGTCGCTCTTTGAGGATGAGGCCAGCCAGCCGCTGGCGGCACGGATGCGCCCCAGGACGCTGGACGAGTTCGTGGGGCAAACGCACCTCCTGGGGCCGGGGTGCGTGCTGCGGCGCCTGATCGAGGAGGACCACGTCTCCTCCATGATCTTCTGGGGCCCGCCCGGCGTGGGCAAGACGACGCTGGCCGGCGTCATCGCGCAGCGGACGCGCGCGGCCTTCATCAACTTCTCCGCCGTCACCAGCGGCATCAAGGAGATCCGCGCCGTGATGCAGAGGGCGGAGGAGGGGCGCCGCCTCGGGGGGCGGACCATCGTCTTCGTGGACGAGATCCATCGCTTCAACAAGGCTCAGCAGGACGCCTTCCTGCCCTTCGTGGAGAGGGGCAGCATCGTCCTGATCGGCGCGACGACGGAGAACCCGTCCTTCGAGGTGAACGGCGCGCTCCTGTCGCGCTGCCGGGTCTTCGTGCTGAAGGCCCTGACTGCGGAGGAGCTGGCCGGCCTCTTGTCCCGCGCCCTGTCCGACCCGCGAGGCCTTGGGCGGTATCGGGCGGAGGTCGCGCCGGACATGCTGAACGCCATCGCCACCTTCGCCAACGGCGACGCCCGCGCAGCCCTCTCGACGCTGGAGATGGCGGTCCTGAACGGGGAGCCCTGCGGGAACGGAATTCGGGTGACGGAGGAGATGCTGGCCCAGTGTACCTCGCGCCGCTCCCTGCTCTACGACAAGGGGGGCGAGGAGCACTACAACCTCATCTCGGCCCTGCACAAGTCCATGCGAAACTCGGACCCGGACGCGGCCGTCTACTGGCTGGCGCGGATGCTGGAGGCCGGAGAGGACCCGCTGTACGTGGCCCGGCGCGTCCTGCGCTTCGCCGGCGAGGACGTGGGGCTGGCGGACCCCAAGGCGCTCGAGATCGCCGTGGCCGCCTATCAGGCCTGCCACTTCATCGGGATGCCGGAGTGCAGCGTGCACCTGACGGAGGCCGTGGTGTACCTGTCCCTGGCGCCGCGGTCCAACGCCATGTACACGGCCTACGCAGCGGCCCGGTCGGACGCGATGGAGCAGCTGGCGGAGCCCGTTCCCCTCGTCATCCGCAACGCCCCCACGCGCCTGATGAAGGAGCTGGACTACGGCAGGGGATACCAGTACGCCCACGACGCCCCGGACAGGCTGACGGACATGCAGTGTCTCCCGGACTCCCTGCGGGGCCGCGAGTACTACCGCCCCACGGAACAGGGCTACGAGGCGCGGTGCAAGGCGAGGCTCGAGCAGATCAGGGCGTGGAGGCGGGCGCACGGGGATGGAGCCGAAAGATACGGCCAATGACGGATAATTTGAGGGTGGATTGTGGTATCCTTTGTGCGGTTTGGGGAGGGGGCCGCCGCTGTCGAGTGGGCGGAGCGGTTGACGAGGAAAGGAGAGGTTTGCTTTGAGGAACGGACGTTGGCGCTTTGCCGTTTTTGCGATCTTTGTGCTCTGCCTGTCGGCGGGCCGGGCCAGTGCAGACCCCGCAGCCTCCGAGGGCACCTCCTGGACGGGGTACGTGGCCTCCGGGATTCAGGCCGGATGGCAGAAGGTGACGGGGCTCTTTCGGGACGACGAGGCCGAGAGCGTAGACCCCGACCTCGCCCTCTCCTCGCTGGACACCTCCCTGCCGGATTGCCTGGCCGATGGATGGGGCCGCCTGACGAACTCCCTCACGGAGGCGCTGAGGCTGAGGGACGAGCGCGAGAAGCTGCCGGACTCCGCCTGGTTCGGGGAGGACAAGTCCTCCAACGCGAGGAAGGTCAACAAGCTCCTGGACGCCGCCCTCGAGGTCCTGACCCAGGGGAGGGCGGGGGACGTCCGCCGCGAGGCCTCGAACCTGCGCGCGTCGATAGCGGACCTTCGCCATGAGGCGGACAGGCTCCGCAACGACCGCATCACGGCTCCCGTGGACTCGAAGGTGCCCTGGCGGACGACGCAGGCGCGGATCGACGAGCGCCTGAAGGAGATCGACGGGGAGATTCGGGCGCGGGAGGCGGCCCTCGCCGGCGTCAACGGGCGCCTGGCGGACGCCCTGCGCGAGATGGGGCTTGAACTGGACCAGGGGCAGGTTGACGTCCTGTTGAGTTCCGCGACGGGCGACGACATGCTCCAGAACGCCGTGGTGTTCTCCAACGTGAGGGCCGTGGTGGAGAAGCTGGCCTCCCTGGCGGGGAACGACCAGAACGACCTGGAGATCAACCGCCGCTACACGGGCCTGTACCTGGTGCTGAACGACCTCCTGATCCACACCCAGGAGGAACTGGTGCGCCGCATCGACGAAGACTACGGCCCGCGGCTGGAGGGCATCGTCAAGGAGGCCTTGATCCTCGAGGGCACGGCGCGGAAGAATGCGGGGCAGGAGGCCTACAACGAGGCCCAGCGGGCGTCGTTCAGGCGCAACGCGGAGGCCAACGCCATGACCGTTCGGGTGGGGAAGCTCTACGCGGACCTCCTGGCTGCCCAGCGCCGGAGCGTCCTGGAAAACCTGAAGGACCTCAGGCGCAGCCGCGACCTGGCAGAGAACACCTACCGCACCGTGAGGAGCTCCGGCGACCTGAAGGACCTCATCCACTCCGGCCTGGCGGTCTTCGACTCCATCGACGCGCTCTCCATGCCCCAGCTTCAGCCCTTCGAGAGCGAGGCCATGAGGCTTGAGTTCGAGGAGATCAACCGGCGCCTCAAGGAGCGCTGAGGGCCGTTACCCCTGCAAAGAAATTCAATCCGCAGGCCCCGCCTCCCCTTAGAGGAGACGGGGCCTGTCAACGTGTCGTAAGATTTTTCCTCAGTTTTTTTTCGGTCCATCCTCTGGCCTCGCCGGCCGGTGAACGCGGCGCTCCGCGTCCGGGAGGCGCAGGCGATCGCCTTGGCGGGGGGGCAATCCACCATAACCTGTATGTATTTCCGCCCTTGCCCTTCGAGCGGGAGTGGAGTAGCATTTAAACTCAAGCGCAATCGTTTGCAACCGTTTTGCCAAACGCCGCTGTCCCGGATCGGGTGAACCGGGGGCCTCTTTCGTGGGGTGAGCGCTTCCTTCGCGGGGAGCGCCGGCCTTTCGAGGCGTTCCCTGCCTTGGCTTCCCCGCGCGGTGGCGTTTTGGTGCGATGGCCGTTTCTGGAAGCGCCGCGCCGACCACAGAGGCGAGGCTGCGGAAGTTCGGCGCGGACGAGATGTGTCGCAAAGGACCGGTGGGGAAGATTCCGCATGATGGGGGGGGAGAGGATGAGCGTTGAGGTGCAGGAGCGTGTGGCGCTGTGGCGGGTGCCCGACCCGACGGAGCCGCCGCTGACGCCGGAGGAGATTGCCGGCGTGGAGCAGGCGCGGGCAGAGCGTGCCGCAGGGCTGGGGCGTCCGATTGCGGAGGTCATTCGAGACCTTCTATGATGTGGACTGTGACGGTGATGCCCACTGCGGAGAAGCAGCTTGCCCGGATCCCCAACCCGGACAAGGGGCGGATTCTGGCCGCAATCGTGGCGCTGGAGGATGGCATTGAGGGGCGGGATGTCCGCCCTCTGGCGGGCGGGAGGGACTATCGGTTGCGTGTGGGAAAATGGCGTGTTCTGATGGACGTTGATGACGAGAATCTGGCTATTTACATCAACCGGGTCGGCCCGCGCGGAGATGTCTATAAGTAACCGCGGAAGAGAAAGCGAAAGAATGGCGCACTGATTCCGTCGATATAAGGAGGCAGGCGTTGTTCTGCGATGGCCGTTTCCTCCTGCGTGGGGGGGAGCCTGCTGGAGTGGTGAGGATAAATTTTATTGGAAATGGAGTGTTGAACTGATGCCAAATTTTCCCGATCCCTTTGCCGGAAACGTCGAGCGCAAAATGAGCAGGGAGGAGCTGGTCCAGGCCCTGCGCATCGACATTGCGGGCGAGCTTGAGGCGATCTTCCTCTACGACGCCCACGCCCAGGCCACGGACGAGCCCCTGGCGCGCAAGGTGCTGATGGAGATTCGCGACGAGGAGAAGGCCCACGTCGGCGAGTTGACGACCCTGCTGAGCCGCCTGGACCCCAACTGGTCGGAGTCCCTCGCTGGCGGCGAGGGCGAGGTCCTGGAGACGATGCAGGAGTTGGGCATCGCGCCGGCTGAAGGGGCCTCCGACGGGCAATCCACCGTCGGCAGCCTGATCTCGAAGTGAAGGAGGCGCCGTTGATGGACGATTTTCTGGGGCGCAGCGCGTCCCCCCTTGACGAGGAGTTTTGGAGCGCGTTGGATAGGACGGTGGTGGAGACGGCCAAAGGGCTTCTGACGGCCCGTCGTTTCCTGCCGCTGTGCGGCCCGCTGGGCGCGGGGGTTCAGGTGGTGCCCGTGGACCGTCCCGTCCGCACGGAGAGGACGGAGGACGGCTTTACCTTTGCGGAGGGGCGCACGTACGTGGAGCTTCCCCAGCTGACGGAGGACTTCTGGATCCTGTGGAGGGACGTGGAGGCCGCGAAGCGCGAGGGGTTGCCCCTCGATCTCCATGCCGCGCACATGGCGGCTCAGGCCCTGTGCCGGCGGGAGGACCGGATGGTCTTCTACGGCGTCAAGCGGTTGGGCGTTGAAGGCCTGCTCTCGGTCGGCGGGACCAACGTCCTCGACCGGGGGGATTGGAGCGCCGGCGAATCGGCCTTCACGGACATCGCGGCCGGCATGGCCGTGCTGCAGCAGAAGGGACGGATCGGCCGCATCACGCTGGTCCTCAGTCAGGACCTGTTCGTGCAGCTCCATCGCATCCAGCCGGGCACGGGGCTGACGGAGATCGAAAGGATCCGCAGCCTGCTGGAGGGGCGCCTGTTCCAGACCCCGGTGCTCCAGCCGGGCACGGCCCTCCTGCTCTGCCCGCAGCCGCAGTACATGGACCTCGTGGTGGGGCAGGACATCCGCACGGCCTACGCGGAGCAGCTGGACCTCAACCACCGCTTCCGCATCCTGGAGACGGCCTGCCCGCGCATCAAGAGCCCGGACGCAGTGGTCGTCTACCGCTCGGCGCAGTAGCTTCCGCCTCGGCCCACTGGGCTGCCGGGGGCTGTTTGACGGCAGTGAATCGAAACAAAAAGGGGGCGTCCCGGATTTCGGGTTTCGCCCCCTTCTTCTTTTTGACGTTTGACCTTTGACGGGTGAGCCGAATCGGCCCCGCTACCCCTGCCCTTTGGCGTCGCTGGGCTTCCCGCTGGCGCGGATGCAGGCCTCGATCTGCTTCATGTTGTCTCGATGGCGCAGGAGCGAGGCGATGAAGCGCCCCAGGATCGTGTACATGGTGGAGATGTTCTCGATGTTCCTGTAGGGCGGGTTGTCCACGCCGTAGAAGCCGATGCGCCGGTTGTTGAGGAAGATGGGAGCGACCGCCAGGGTCTGGATTCCTTGGGGCTGAAGGAGCGCGTACATCGTGGGGCAGACCCCCCTGTAGTCCTCCATGTCGTAGATCAGGATGTTGTTGTGTCGGTCGAACTCCTCGTACCATGGTTTGAGGACGTCGCCTGGGATGCACTGGAGGTGCTGTATCTGAGGGGGCACGCGGTCCGCGCACCACTCGTAGGTGTTGCTGGATGCGCCGTCCGGAAGGGTCTCGAAGATGTAGATGCGATCCGCATCGAGGTGTTCTCCCAGGTACTGCAGCATGACGTTGATGGATCGCTCCGGGTTGTCCTCGTTCAGCGCCAGCTCGAGGGCCTGATTGATGACCGTCTCGTTGGACATCATCTTCGAGAGGGCCTCACGCTGCTTCTCCTCGACCTCGATGTTCACGGCCAGCTCGGCGCGCAGGAGCCTGCCTCCGTGCTGAATCAGCGTGTCCTTCAGCGAATAGTGCCTGCCCAGGTTGGAGTTGAAGTACGTCCACTCGAAGAACCGTCCCCGTCTGAGGAGGGCGTTGGTGCACATGGGGCAGGGGGATTTCACCCTGTGGAGGATCTCGTAGCACTTCTTTCCCCTGATGTCGTCCAGCGAAGACACGCCCAGCGCCTCGCGCCCCGCCCGGTTCAGGTAGACGAGGTCGTAGGTGTTGGGATCGGAGATGTACATGATCTCGCCCATGTTCTCAAAAAAGGATTGAATTTCAACGTTGATGTCGTCCATGATCTTCCTCTCGATTCTGTCGCGAATGACCTCAGGCTGGGGCTCTCGCACCCCTCTCAGGTCCCTATTATATATGATTTTCGCGCCCGTTTGTGCGGCAGGTGCGGCGAACCCGGGACGAAGTGCAACGAGGGGATGAAGCGTTCGCGCCCTGCCAGAGGGCTGACGCTGCACTTGCCGTTCCGCCAGCGGATGGACGGCGCCCGCCTTTGTGGTACACTGGTTTCATTCCGGGAGGTGATGAAACGTGATCCTGACGAATCGTTTTTGCTATTCTGTGGAGTTCCTCAGACGGTGCGAGGCGAGGCTCTTTGAGGCCTTCGACCGCGTGCCCCTCTACATGGAGTGGGGGGAGCGCGGTCTGAGGCCCGACGACAGTGCGCCCCTGGACGAGCGGTTCGACGCGCTCCCCGCGTTGCGAGGGGCGGACCTCCGTGCCGGCCCGGCCCTCGAGAGGGGGCGGATGCCCCTGATGCCCATGGACCGGCAGCTGAAGGACGGCCTTGAGAGCGGCGCCATCGCCCTCAGGGTGGACCCTGGCCCGGAGGGGGAGACGGCGCACGTCGTGGATCGGGATTGGCAGGAGCGCTCCAGGGCTGCGGGGTGGGCGCTCGTAGGGCTGAACGGGGATGGGCGGCGGGCCGTGCTGGCCGGCGCCCGAAGCGCGGGCCTCGCCTCTCAGGAGGACCTCCCCCTGGAAGGGCGCCTCCTGGGCGGCGTCCTCCACCTGAACGAAAAGCCCAGCACGGCGCAGTGGACGCCGCGCCTTCTGCGGCGCATGGCGAGGGAGCTGAACGACTTCCGCCCCGCCGTCCTGGAGGCCGACCCCGCGTTTCTGGCGCGCCTCGCGTGGTGGGCGGCGGATGCGGACGTTCTCCTGACGTCGCCCGGCGCCGTGATCCTCGTCCATGAGCTGCCCGCCCCCTTTTACCTCGATGCGATCCGCCGTGTCTTCGACTGTCCCGTCTTCAGCGCCTACGGGAGCCTGGAGGCGGGCCTCGTGATGATGCAGGGGCGGGACGGATTTCTGCACCAGAACGCGGAGTTCTGCCGCATCGACTTTCAGCCCCTGAAGGAGCCCTTTGGCGGGCCGGAGCTGGGGCGGGCGTTCGTCACGACGTTCGGCAACTCGTGGAACTGCGTCCTGCGCTTCGACATGGGGGACCTCCTGCGGCTGGGGGCCGGCGAAGGGAGCGGCGAGGGCATGGTTGCCGAGGCCGTGGAGGGGCGCCTCGCTGACGTGACCTTCACGCTGGGCGGCCGGCTGGTGACGACCGGGACGCTGGATGCGCGACTCGCCCTCATCCCGCGCCTGCGGGACTACCGCCTGACGCAGACGGCGCGCGACGCCTACCACATCCGGGCGCTCTTTGCTCCGGGGGACGTGCGGGGGGCCAGAGGGGCGGTGCACGATGCGCTTCAGGACGTCTACGGGGGCCGGGGACGCTTTGAGATCGAGCTGGCGCGGGACGACGTGTTGCCGGCGTCGCTCTGCCGGGGGAAGTTCCGGCGCACGCGGACGGCCCTTCCCTTTGACGTGGAGGGGATGTTTTGCCCCCTCCCGCCGCGCTGAAGCGCAGGCGACGCCCGGTCCCCTGAGCGGGGCCGGGCATTGCCGCCGATTTCTGCCCGAACGGGCGTCAGCGATACGATGATGACAAATCCGGGTTCCGATCCCGGATTTGTCGATACCCTCATCTCGTCGCAATTCCGGTATTCCGGTATAATGATGGCAGATTCAGGATTGAATCCCAGATTTGCCATCAGGGGTGTCGCATAATGGAATATATCAAAAGAGCGGTAGAGGATATCGCCCTGCATTCGGATAAGACGTTTAAGAGCCTCCTCGTCACGGGTGCAAGACAGACCGGAAAGACCGAAATGATCAGGAAGCTCTTTCCGGACAAGAAATACGTGCTTATAGACGATCCTTTCGTCGAGGATCAGGCGAACAACAATCCAAACCTGTTCATGATGCTGAACCAGCCGCCCGTTGTTTATGACGAGGTGCAGCGTGCGCCGGGGCTGTTCCGGTATATTAAGATCGCCTGCGACGGAACGGACGACAAAGGGTTGTTCTGCCTGTCCGGTTCACAGCCTCTGGAGCTGATGGAAAAGGCGTCGGAATCGCTTTCCGGCAGAATAGGGATTATCGAGATGTCCCCCCTATCTCAACGCGAGATCGATGGCGACGCCTTCAACGCGCCCTTTCTCCCTACGATGGAGTACGTGCGGGAACGAAACAAGACCGCGAAGGCTCCGAATAACCTTTGGGAAAGAATCCACCGTGGCGGCTACCCGGCGTTGCAGGACCCGGAGATCGATTGGGGAGTTTTCTTTTCCAGCTATGTCAAGACTTATCTGGAAAGGGACGTCCGAAAGCTGTCCGCCGTTCAGGACCTGAATGACTTCAGGCGCTTCATGGTGGCCGTTGCGGCAAGGACCGGACAGAGGGTCAACTACAGCAACATTGCCGATGAGATCGGCAAAGATCAGACCACGGTGAAATCGTGGATGTCCATTCTGGAGGCGTCCGGGATCGTTTATCTGTTGGAACCATACACGCCCGGCGTCTTAAGACGGGCGATCAAAACGCCCAAGGCATATTTCCGCGACACCGGCCTCGCTGCGTACCTTACGCGCTGGCTGACGCCGGAAACTTTAGCGAACGGTGCAATGAGCGGGGCTTTTTTCGAGACCTTCGTCATTTCGGAAATCTTAAAGTCCTACTCAAACAGAGCGATCGATTATCGCTACTGCGTCTCCTACTACAGAGGGCGAGACAGGAAGAAGGTCAAAAAGAATGGGGCCATGATCGAAATCGAAGGTGAAATTGACCTGATCATCGAAGAAAACGGGGTCCTCCATCCCATTGAGATTAAGCAGAGCTCCTCCGTCGCTGCCGATGAAACCTCTGCTTTCCTGGTACTCGATAAAGTGAACGAAAAGAGACGTGGAGCGGGCGCCGTGATATGCAACTGTCCGCAGCCCGGAATGCTGAGGGAAAACGTTCTTCAGATACCCGTGTGGTTCGTATAAAAGGCGCGGGAGCAGGGCGGAAAAGCTCCGCTCCGCTCCCTTATTCCCCATTTGGGGACGGCAGTTTTGCTTGACAGTCCAGAAAAATATAGTAGATTAAGATTTGACTTTTTTATCACAGAGACTGGACCGCTGCTTGTCTGGGAGTGGATTATTATGCGCTGAGTTCGATTTCTCTGCGATGAGAACGGTGAAATTTGGAAGCGACACGGTTAAAGTTCGGAAAGCGTTATCCGGGAGCTGGAGGAGGGCGCACCAGCCGACCCTGGTGGGTCATCGACTGTTACGAACGTTCGCCCCTCTGGTCCCGTCGCTCTGGCTTGACGATTTTGCGTCGTGTCGTTGTCTGTTTTTGACGGGGGTGCTGACTTATGCAGGAAAATCAAAGTGGGAAAGGCGTTTGGAAGTTTCTTGTCTACAGCCTTTTTGGCCTTTTTATGTTCTTTTGCCCTTTGACGTTGGGTGGAAAGATGACGATCCCTGTAGATCATATCATCAACTTCATCCTTCAGGATCTTCTGCCGGGGGCGAAGGTCTATATCCTCATCGTGATGTACGTCGGGGCGGCCCTTCCCTTTATTCGGAGGACGTGGAACAAGGACGGGCTCACCCTGTTTTTCTCGTTCGCCAAGGTCGTCGGCGCTGTGGCCGGTACGGTGATCTACTTCAACGTGGCTCCCGCCTGGCTCGCTCAAAAGGACTTCGGCCCCTTCCTCTTTGAAAAGCTGTCCCTGCCCGTAGGCTTGGTGATTCCCATCGGCTCCGTGTTCCTGGCCTTTCTGTCCAGCTTCGGCCTCATGGAGTTCACCGGCGTTTTCATGACCCCCGTCATGCGTCCCCTCTTCAAGACCCCGGGACGCAGCGCCATCGATGCCGTTGCCTCGTTCGTGGGGAGCTATTCGATCGCCCTCCTGATCACCAACGGGGTTTACCGCCAGGACAAGTATTCGGCGCGTGAGGCCGCCATCGTGGCCACGGGCTTTTCCACGGTCTCGGCGACCTTCCTCTTGATCGTCGCCAAGACTTTGGGCATCATGGACCACTGGACCCTCTACTTCTGGGTTGCCATGTTCGTCACGTTCGCCGTCACGGCCGTCACGGCACGCCTCTGGCCCCTCAGCTGGATGCCGGAAACCTATGCGACGGGGGTCAGGAGCGAGGACCCGGTTCGGGAGGGAAGCCTCATGCGCAGAGCCTGGGACGCCGGCGTCGAGGTCGCCGAGAACGTGCCGCCCCTGCCGCAGATGGTTTGGAAGAACTTTACGGCGGGTCTCGATATGGCCTTTTCCGTCATCCCCTCCATCATGTCGATCGGCCTTTTGGGGCTTGTCCTGGCCAGGTACACCCCGCTCTTCGAGTGGATGGGCCTGATGTTCGTTCCCATCTTCGAGCTCTTCGGAGTGTCCCAGGCCTCTCTGGGCGGGACGGCTGCCGCCGTCTCCCTTCCGGAGATGTTCCTTCCGGCCATCCTGATCGCGAAGACGGGGACCCCGCTTTTGAAGTTCGTGATCGCGGTGGTGAGCATCTCCGAGATACTCTTCTTCTCGGCAAGCATTCCCTGCATCCTGGGGACGGACATTCCCATCAAACTGTGGGAGATCGTCGTCATCTGGTTTGAGCGGGTCGTCCTGAGTATCCTCATCACGATCCCCATCGCCATGCTGTTGGGGTTCTCCGACGTCGTTCAGGCCGTTGCCCCGTAGGTGCCGCTTTGCGGCGCTGGCAGTGGCCGCCCTGCAAGTCCGCGCTGATCTCGAAGGGGCGTGGATCGCTCCGTTCGGCAGTGAAAGCGACGCCCGGCCCCCTGAGAGGGGCCGGGCGTCGCCTTTGGGATTGGGAAGGTCCGCGGGTTGAGCGGAACCGCGGGCACCCTTCGGGCTCAGAAGGTTTTCAGGAGTGCCCCCATGGCGAGCCCCGCGAAGTTGCCGATGGCAGCGCCCAAGACGCCCATGAGGACGCCGATGCCCGCGTAGTTCTGGTCGTAGGCCGTGGCCACGATGGGCGCGGAGGCCGCGCCGCCGATGTTGGCCAGGGAGGCCGTGGAGACCATGCAGAGGTCCCAGTGGAAGAGCTTGGAGAGGAAGAACATGAGGGCGACGTGGATCGCCAGGATCAGGAGGCCGTAGACGACCCACATGGGCGCGGCCACCAGGTCCACGATGGTGGCGGTGGAGGCCAGCAGGGAGACCACGGCGTAGAGGTAGATGTTGGAGAGCTCCTCCACGGCGGGCAGCTTGCCGAGCGGCGTCATAGCGCAGACGAGGCCCAGGACGGTGACGAACAGCGTGGTGCAGGTGCCCTTGTCGAACATGGCGAACCCGGCGCCCTTAAGCGCGGCGTTTGCCTCGGCGCCGATCCACTGAGAGGCCGCGGAGACGGCGAGGGAGAGTCCGACGAGGAAGATCCAATCCGATCCCGTCGCCAGCTTCTTCTCTGCGGCCACCTGCGCGTTGGCGGTGTCGGCCAGGGCGTCCAGCTTGGAGGTGTCCGCTTTGGTGGCCGCGTTCCACTTGGACGAGTAACGGACGGCCAGGAGCAGGAGGGCGATCCACAGGGAGTAGCAGACCGTGTCGAGCGCCAGGGCGCAGGAGTAGGCTCCGGCGTCCACGGGCAGAGCCGCCTGCATCGCCGCCATGTTGGCCGAGCCGCCGACCCACGAGGCGTAGAGGGCTGCCACCGCGCCCCAGGTGTCCGCCCCCAGGAAGCCCTTGAAGACCGGATAGAGGACGATGAAGCCCGCGGCCAGCGTCACGGAGCACCCCAGGAAGATGGCGATCAGCCGCCCGCTCAGTCGCGCCAGTTTCCTGAAGTCGCAGCGCAGCAGCATGACGAAGATCATGGCGTACAGCAGGTTGTTCTTCAGGGCGCTGTAGGCCGTCTTGCACGCCTCCGAGTTGAAGAGCCCCATCGTGCAGAAGATCATGTTCAGCACGTAGATCCAGACCAGCGGAGGAACCACGTTGAAGACCTTCCACCTGGCGTACTTCTCGAGTGCCAGCAGGCTGCCCGCGACGAACATCAGGAACGCGATGTAGGTGAAACCGTTTGTGATGACCATATTTCCTTCTCCTTTCGGTATGTGGGTTCAGAATGGGTCGATCAGTCGATGTAGGCGATGCGCCCGGGCTCGACGCCCCTGATTCCGAGGCCGGGTTCGTCGGAGACGGTGATCTCCTTCTCGCGGAAGACGGCGCCGCCCAGGATGGGGTCCTCGCTGCAGAGCACGGGGCCGTCCAGGTCCACCTTCGTGATGATCCTTTTGGCACAGGCCAGCTCCACAGCCGCGTTGACGGAGATCTTCGCCTCCAGCATACAGCCGATCATGCACTCCACGCCATAGACCTCGGCCGCGGAGGCGATCTTCAGGGCGTTCGTCAGCCCGCCGCACTTCATCAGCTTGATGTTGATCAGGTCGGCCGCCCGCGTCTGCATGATCCGCATCGCGTCCTCGGGAGAGAAGACGCTCTCGTCCGCCAGCACGGGCACGTCGCTGTGCTCCGTGACGTACCTCAGGCCGTCGATGTCCTGAGCCTTCACCGGCTGCTCCACGAACTCGATGGCGAGCCCCTTCTCCTGCATCGCGTTGAGGATGCGGACGGCCTCTCTGGGGCGCCAGGCCTGGTTTGCGTCGATGCGGATGCACACATCGTCCCCAACCGCGCGCCGTACGGCGGACAGCCGCTCCACGTCGAGGGCCGGGTTCGCGCCCACCTTCACCTTGAGGCAGTCGTACCCGCGCCCGATGGCGTCCCGCGCGTCCCGCGCCATCTCCTCCGGCGGGTTGACGCTGATGGTGATGTCGGTGACGATGCACTTTCTCGCGCCGCCCAGGAGCTTGTAGACGGGGATATGGTGGAGCTGCCCGTACAGGTCCCACAGCGCCATGTCGACGGCCGCCTTGGCGCTCGTGTTGTGGACGATGCTCCGCTGAACCCGTTGCAGCAGGTCCTCCAGGTCGTCCACGTCGCGGTCCAGGATGGCTCTTCCGATGTGGTCCTGAACGGCTCCGACGATGGCTCCCGTCGTGTCGCCCGTGATGACGCCCGTGGGGGGCGCCTCACCGTAGCCGATCGTGCCCGCGTCGGTGTGGACCTCCACCACGACGTCCTCGACGCTGTCCACGCTGCGGAGCGCCGTCTTGAACGGAACCCGCAGGGGGACGGATATCCGTCCCAACCGAATCCTCGTGATGCGCATGACTTTTCCTCCCTGCGTTGGCCCTAATCGGCAAAGGCGTTGGAGCAGATGGCGTTCATCATCGTCTCCTCCCAGATGTAGTTACCGCTGAACGTGCCCTCGGAGCGAGGATCGTCGTCCTCGGCCACGGCCTCGCCGTTCATGATGTAGATGAATCCGTCCCTGGTCCCCGTCCGGACCATGACGCCGGAGAGCAGGCCATAGGCCTCCCCCAGGTGCCCCTTGAGGTTGACGTCGAGGTCCTTTGCAGGACGGGACCGCCCCGTGCCGAGCAGGGGGTAGACGCCGAGGCAGTAGGCCTCGATGGACCCGCCGTAGGTGTTTCCGTTGGGATGGTCCGGATCGAACTGCCATTGGACCCGGAACATCTCGTCCAGCAGGTCCTTCCTCACGACCTGCACGCCGTTGTAGACGCCGTCGTTCAGGTACAGTTGCAGCAGGTGCTCCAGCTCGGCGCAGGAGACCCGCAGTCCGCCCTGAGGGGAGAAGACCGTGGCGTTCGTGCCGGGCTTGTAGTCCGCGAGCCCGTACCAGGAGTCGGTCTCGCGGATGTCCGGGTTGTTGACGGCGACCGTGTCCCGGTCCGGCGCCTCGTCTCCGTAGTCGTCGATCTGCGCCACCCACGGCCCCTTCTCGTCCCATTGGCCGTCCTTCTGCTTCTGGTAGATGCTGCCCAGCAGGGCGAGCTCCTCCTTCGTGAAGTCTCCAGGGTTGAAGCTGCCCTTGATGTCGAGCTGCGCTAGGAGGTGGGCCCTCATGTATCGGTCGAAGCGCTCTCCCGTGACGGCCTCGACGATCGTCCCCAGAAGGCCGTAGTTCAGGTTGGAGTACCTGAAGTACTTGCCGGGCGCCTCCTCGGCGGGGGCGAAGTGCGTGCCCTCCTCGTAGAACTTTCCGTCGGCGACGAAGAACTCCTTCACGCCGTACTGCGGCGGGATGGCGTAGGCCCTCCCGTCGCGGATGGAGGAGGTGTGGGAGAGGAGCATCCGAAGGGTGATGGGCGTGTCCGGGAAGTGGGGATTCCTCAGGCTGAAGCCCAGGTACTGGCTGACGTCCGCGTCCAGGTCCAGCTTCCCCTGCTCCGTCAACTGCAGGACGGCCAGGGCCGTGAACTGTTTGGAGACCGACGCGACCCGGAAGCGGGAGTCCTCCGTAAACGGGCGGTCCAGCGAGGGGTCCTGCGCGTCGATGTGGCGGCGTCCGAGGAACTTGCTGTAGGCCCTGGTCCCGTCCTTGTAGACGATCACGCCGAGGCCGGGGACGCAGGTCCCCTCCGAGCCGATCATGGCGTCCAGCGCGGCGTCCAGCCCCGCCGTCCTCTCCGCGTCGAGGGGCGCGGCGAGGGCGGGAAATCCCCCTCCGACCGTCCCGGCCAGGACGACCGCAAGAACCGCTAATAAGTACTTGCTCATGGTGAAGAAACACTCCTTAAGATGAGGGTTAGGGCGCGCCGCATGGGGACTGCTCAAGCCGGATGCGGCCTGCCTTGTCGCTTCCCGGCGGAGCGCTTCGGCCCCCGCCGTCAGACCTTTGCTATTATATCACGCTGTCGCTTTGTCCTCCCTGTTTCAGCACGATGACGCGGCGGAGAACCAGTGGGGCTGACGTTGACAAGCCGGTATAATGATGACATCCTGAAGGTCGGAGGCGAGGGCATGGACAAGGCGGCAGCGCAGAGGGGTCCGTCGGGAGGGTTTGTTAAGCGTGAGGTCAAGGACAGCGTCTTCTCCGACCTGTTCGGTATCAAGAAGTATCTGTTGCAGCTCTATCGGACGCTGCACCCGGAGGACGAGACGACGGCTGAGGACGATCTGGTGGACGTCACGATCGATAACGTGTTGACGGACGACCTCTACAACGACCTGAGCTTTATGGTGGGGGATCGACTGATGGTCCTCGTGGAGGCGCAGAGCACCTGGACGGCGAACATCGTCGTCCGTGCGCTGCTGTATCTGGCGCAGGTCTGGAAGGACTACTTCGCCAGGACGAGGGCGGACCTTTACAACAGCGGCAAGGTAAAACTGCCGAAGCCGGAGCTTTACGTCATCTACACGGGAGAGAGGGCCTCGCGCCCCGGCGAGCTTTCCCTGTCGGGGGAGTTCTTCGGCGGAGAGCGGAGTGCGGTCGAGGTGCGCATCCGAATGCTGTACGGCGAGGGCGGGGGCGACATCGTCAGCCAATACGTGGCGTTCTGCAGGATTTTCAACGAACAGGCGAGGCTCTACGGCCTGACGGAGAAGGCGTTGAGGGAGACGATTCGCCTGTGCAGAGATCGGGACGTGCTGAAGGAATACCTTGAGCGGAGAGAGAGGGAGGTCACGAAGATTATGTCGTTGCTTTTCGATCAGGAGACGGTCACGAGGATACGTGAGGAGAGGCTGTATCGGGAGGCTATGGCTGAGGGCGAGGCTGAAGGCAAGGTGCGGGGCAGGGCTGAGGGCGAGGCTGAAGGCAAGGTGCAGGGCTCCGTCAATACCTGCCGCAGTTTCGGCCTCTCCTACGACGAGACGGTCGTGAAGCTCGCCGAGATGTTTGGCATCCCGGAGGACGACGCGCGGGTGCAGGTGGCGCGCTACTGGGACGCGAGGGAGGCTGCCCCCGCAGACTGAGAAAGCGAAGGACGGGGCCGGCCCTATATAAAGGCCGGCCCCGGCCTCTTGAGGCGCTTTCGGGTTCTAGTCTTCCCTGGCCTCCTCGCGGGCCCGGATCGCTTCGAGGCTCCAGCCCTCGGCGGCTTCTCCCGTGCGCCCCCGGTAGAGCTCGAACCACTCCACGCGGTCGTTGCGCAGGTGGAACGCCATGGTCATCCTGCGGTTCCCCAACTCGTAGGAGAGGATGCTGACGTCGCGCTCGCCGTCCGGCGTCTCCCGCACCGTCGGGGTCCCGACCTTGGCGCGGAGCTTGTCCTTGTGCATGTCGATGGGGTCGAAGCCCAGGAAGGTCTTGCAGGCCTCGGAGCCGTTTGCGCAGAAGTAGACGTCCTCGACCCCATCCCCGGTCTTGAGCGCCTGGAAGGCGCCGCCCTCCGTCGTGTAGGTGACGAGGGTCCCATCGGTTTCGTCGGTGGTCGTGCCCTCCTGCCACGCGCTGCCCGGCTTCTTCATGACGCGGCTGCGCACGCCGGCGCAGCGCTTGTAGACGCTCTCCGCAACGCGGCTCTTTCCCCCCATCAGGAGGCGGATGCCCTCGTTGAAGAGCCAGCCGGTCCGTCCGTCCACCGTGACCTTGTACCACAGCGCGTCGTCCTTGTCCCGAATGGCGCTCGGAACCTTGACGCCCTCGTCGGGGAGGCTGACCTCCCAGGACTTCGCGCTCTCATCGGGCTTCGCGTAGAGCGTTACGGGGTCCTTGAGGGCAAAGGCCCTCTGCTCGACGGCCTCCGCACCGGCGACGGCCGTGAGGGCCGCAAAAAGGAGAAGCGCAGCCAGGGCGGGAAAAATTTTTCTCATCATGATGTGTCTTCCTCCTTCGTGCGGGCAGTTTTGAGTGATCGAGTCAACGCCCGCGATGCCCTCATTCTATAACGCACGAGGGGAAGCGGGAAGGACGGTTTTTCCCATCCTCCGACCGTGCCTGTCGTCCCGTGGCGCCCCGCGCGTTCAGCGTTTGGGTCGACCGTCTCAGCCCGCCCTGCGCCTCAGACCCAGCCAGTGGTTCACCGTCTCCAGCGCGCTCCAGAGGTCCAGCTTCAGGTCCGTGACGAAACAGGAGCTGTTCGTCCAGCCGGAGAGCCCCATGTCGACGTCGCTCTTCATGTCGCGGAAGGAGAGGGCCGGGGTCGCCAGGTTACCCGGGTTGGCGATGGTGAAGCCCGAAGCGACGGTGCCGCGCACCTTCTCGTTCGTTCTGATGAAGCAGGTGTCCTGGATGCCGCGGGCCTCGACGCGGAGTCTTTTCCGGGGGCGGCCGTGGGCGCCGCGGCTCGACAGGCCTCCGTAGGGGAAGATCTGCAGCGCCTCGATCTTCTTCTGGCCGGCGGTGCAGTAGAACTCGCCGAAGAGCAGCGAGGAGGCCCCCATCGCCAGGATCAGCTTGTTGCTCTTGTAGCTTGCGGCGACGCCGGCCCGGAACTTGCTGTCGGACAGGAGCTCCTCGATGTAGGGCTCGTTGATCGTGTGGGGGAAGTAGAGGACGTCCGAGCCGATGGGGAACTCGTCCTTCCCGTGGTCCCAGTCGTGGACGTTGCAGCCCATCATGCGGAAGACCTCCAGGTTGCCGTCGCCCTCCAGGGAGGCGTGACGACCCATGACGGCGACGTTCAGGTGCTTTGCCTGAAAGGAGTAGGGTTCGGAAGGCGACCACTCCGCGTCCAGGCTGGCCAGCCCCTTCAGGATGTTCCACTCGACCTGGCGGTGCGGCCCGGCCAACTGCAGCGCCGCGCTCTTGGGGGAGATGAGCTTCAGTGACGGGTTCCCGACGCTCATCGCCTGCATGGAGGGCATGGTGCAGTCCAGGGCGTGGGGCATGAACCCCAGGGTCAGGGCCGGCGTCCTGCGGTACAGGTTTTTCTCCAGCATCTGAAACTCCCGCGGGTGGCTGACGGAGCTGAAGAGGATGCCCGCCGTCCTGCCCGGGGCGGCCTCATTGAGGGCGTCCATGGCGTCGGCCGCCAGCGCGGCGCTCACGGCGGACGCCATGGACGCCGCCATGACGGGCACATCCCCGCAGTCCAGGACCTTCATGAGGTCTGTGACGTCCGGGTAGAGCTGGAAGGTCTTCTCGTCCAGTGCAGCGCCCAGGGGCATGGAGACCACGTTCAGGGCGTCCCCGGCGGAGCGCCGTTGAAAGAGGGTCTTCAGGGCGCGGGGGCTCCCCATGGTGTAGAGGTCGAGGCAGGCCACCGGGGCGTCGCTCAGGAGCTGCATGAGGCGGACGTCCTCCTCACTGCGGTTGCAGAAGAAGACGTTGACCTGCCCCAGCTTGCTGCGCATGGCCTGAATCAGGAGCAGCGAGGCGGGGATCCGCCCGGTTGTCATCTCGTCCGCGAGGATCAGGCGGGGGAGGATCACGATCGGGCCTCCGTGCCGCAGGGCCCTTCCGTCATGCCGGGCGCGGCGGGGAGGCCGCAGCGCCGCTCCGGCGCGCACTGTTTGGGAAGCTGAAAGGTCATAACGTTCACCTCGTGCTCTTTTATAAGAAGATAGCTGCAGGCCGTCGGCGAGCGATCCTCCAGGACGAAAGCTCCCCGCAGATTGACGGAGGAGGGCCTCCGCTTCCCCGCGCGTTTCCTCTTTATGGATATGGTATCATAATAAAGGCAACACTGGCTAAATTGTTGAGAACTGTCAACCGTATTGTCTCCCTTTAGTGCCTGAAACTTCATTAGGCCGCGCGAAGCGCGTGGGGATTGGGGCGTAGCCCCATGTTAAAAATTCAGGGAAGCGCTGAAGAATATCCTTAATTTGGCGATTTTTGATAGCTTTCAACAACATTTTAACGATGAATCAGCGCTTCCCCAAATTAAGAAAGCATCGTTTTGTCTTCTTCGCTACCCCATTTCCCAATCGGACCGGTGATCGGCAGGGTTCTTGAGGGATCGGGACGACGGCCCGTGAGCGTCAGCGAACGGCAGCCGGAAGGCTCCATGAAGGGGACGGGCCTCATGGGCAAGGCCGCTATAAAAATTTTACAGGATAAGGAAGTGGGCCCTGTGGCTGCTGTAACAGTCGTTGGCTCTTTGAATATGGACCTGGTCATCCGCGCGCCGCGCCGCCCCCGGAGGGGCGAGACGATCCTGGGCGGGGCTTTCGGCATGACGGGCGGAGGGAAGGGGTCCAATCAGGCGCTGGCGGCGGCCAGGCTGGACGCGGAGGCGTTCATGGTGGGGGCCGTCGGGGACGACGACTTCGGCAGGCGACTGCGGGCCGTCCTGGACCAGAGCGGGGTCAACTGCGACCGCGTGGAGGTCCATGAAGATGCCGTGACGGGCGTCGCCGTCATCACCGTGACCGACGACGGGGAGAGCTCCATCGTGCTCTCCCGCGGGGCCAACGCCGCACTGAGTGTGGAGGCCATGGAGCGGGCGTCGGAGCTCTTTCGGCGCTCGGACGCGGCCCTCTTTCAAATGGAGGTCCCGCCGGAGACCGTGGCGGCGGGACTGCGCCTGGCCCACGACGCGGGCTGTCGAACCTTCCTCTCCGCGGAGCCGCCCTTTCCGTTACCGACGGAGGCCTGGGAGTACGCCGACTGCCTCGTCCTGAACCAGAAGGCCCTCGATGTCTATGTGACGGGAAATGCGTCCCCCTCGGACCTGCAGTCCGACGAGGAGGTCCGTGGAATGGCGAACCGGATGCTGGACCGGGGCGTGCAGGACGTCGTGGTGACCCGGAGCGCCCGCGGCGGGCAGGTGTTTAGCCGGAGCGCACAGCCCTTCGCCTTCGACCCCTTCAAGGTGCACGTGGTGGACAACACGGGGGCCAGGGACGCCTTCTGCGCGGCCCTATGCGTGGCGCTGGCGGAGGGGATGACCATGGAGCGCGCCGCCCGCTTCGCCTCCGCGGCCGGGGCCCTGGCCTGCACGCGCATCGGGGCGCACCCTTCTCTGCCCTGGCGCCACGAGGTGGAGGCCCTTCTGGACGAGACGGAGGGGGACTACGCAGGCTGAGGCCGCGGGGGTGCCCCCCCGCGGCCGATTTGGGAAAACGCTCAGGCAGCGTTCCTCTCCCTGGAATTTGCAGAGGGGCCTTTTTTGGAAGGCCCCTCTGTCTTTTTAGTCTTTTAGAAAACCTCCGGCTGAGCCGGGGTTCAGGTTTCATTGGGGTTTCAGCTCTGAATAGACCCGGTCATAGGTCGGCGTGGGGACCTTCAGCTTTCGTCCCTGCCGGCAGACGCAGCCGACGAGGGTCTCCAGCTCCATGGGCCGCCCCCGTTCCCGGTCCAGCTGCATGGAGGTCCGCGCCTCGCCGGGGAACAGGCGACACCTCTCGAGGGTGATGTTGACGACGTTCTCCGGCAGGCGGACGCCCGATGCGCGGGCCAGATCCTCCGCCTCGCAGATCATGGCGGTGAGCTGCCCGCGGGCCTCGTCGTCCCCCAGGATTTCGCCCATGCTCCTGCCGTGGAGCGCCGTCAGCGCGGCCAGGGGGGACAGGAACAGGAACTTGGCCCAGACCTCCACGTCGATGAGCTCCGTCAGCGTCACCTGCAGGCCGGCCCGTTTCAGCAGGCGCTCGAGGTCCGCGTAGCGCATCCGGTTCTCCGCCTCCCCAAGGCCCGGATGGCCGAAGAGGAAGCGCTGGACGGCCCCCGTCTGCCGGATGACCCCCGGAGCCTCCGCATGGGCGGAGAGGTAGACGCACCCGCTCAGGACGTCGCAGGGCGGCAGGAGCCGAGCCAGGGTTTCGGGGGCGGAGATGCCGTTCAGGATGGGGATGACCCGCGTGTCGGGCCGCACCAGCGGGACCGTCTCGGCCGCGGCCGCCTCCAGGTCGTAGCCCTTGGTGGCGTAGATGACGACGTCGCACGGGCCCGCCTCCGATGCGTCGTGGGTGACCGTGGCGGGGTGCACCGTCAGGTCCCCGCTGTCGGACTGAAGCCTCAGGCCGTTTTTGCGGACGTTGTCGAGGACGGCGCCGCGGCACCAGAGGACGACCTGATGGTCCGGGCTGTGGCGCAGGAGGGCGGACAGCCTCGCCCCCACCAGGCCCCCCGCGCCCCCTGCGCCGACGACGGCGATACGCATCAGACGGCCAGCCCCTGCAGCGCCTGGAGGTCGAGGGGGCTCAGCCCGTAGAGGTCCGGGCTCTCCGGCATACAGTGCAGGGCGGAAGCGGAGGGGTTCAGCAGGAAGCCGTTCAGGCGCGCGGCCAGCGTGGAGCGGAGCAGCGCCTCCTCCCCGCCGTAGAGCGCCACCAGGTCGTCGTAGAACCGCGCGGCGAGGCGGAGGTAGTGTTTCTGGCAGGCGTTCTCCGCGCGGATGAAGGTCTTGAAGGGAAGGACGCGGGGCGCCGGGCGGTCCCTGCGGCAGAGGCTTCCCCGCTCGACGGCCGCCTGGGCCAGGCGCCGTTCCTGCGGCGTCCGGACGAAGATGGCCGCGCACTGGTCCGACGGTGCGGTGCAGTACCAGCACATGAAGAGCTCCAACAGTTGACCGTAGCTGATCGTGCTCGGCGAGTACTCCACCGTCACGGCCTCCAGGTGGTCCCCCTCGTTCCCGCGGCAGGGGGTGGGGAAGGTCCCCCCGGCGTAGCCCACGCTGGTGCGCCAGACCCCGCCGATGAACCCGAACCGCGCCTCCGTGTCCTGAAAGCTGCCCGCGGCGAACAGGGCCGTCTCGAGTCGGGCTGGCACCATGGCGTCGATCGGAGGTATCCTCTCCGTTAAAGATGATAAAAGTGGCCGCATAGACCTTCACTCCCCGAGTCATCGCCGGCGGCAAGGGACCTTCCCCCCGCCGGCGGAACGTCTCGAAGGAGGGTGCGCACTCCTTCGAGGTCCTGACCCGCGCGCCGCGCGCGGGCTACGCTTGATTGTCGTGCGGACGGGCCCCCCGGCTATCGTCCGGATCGCCTGTCCGGTCGCCTGCGGCTGCGCAGGATCGGCGAAGAGGCGCACCAGTCGAAGTCATACCAATTCGCGTTTAATATGGATTGCCTCCCCTGAAAGGAGAGGTGGTTCGCGTTAGCGAACCGGAGGGGTTGTTTCTCAGGCTCACACCCCCCAGCCCCTTCGGGGCAGCCCCCCTTGCAGGGGGGCCTTTCTTTCCCTTTAGACGCAAATTGGTATCAGCGCAGGCCCAGGTGCTTTCGGAAGAAGTCCTCCATCGCCCGGTAGAAGTCGAAGCGGTTCTCCTCGTTGTGGAAGCCGTGCCCCTCGTTCTCCTTCACCATGTAGAGGACGTCCCGACCGTTTTTGCGGACGGCCTCGACGATCTGGTCGGACTCCGCCTTGTTGACCCTGGGGTCGTTGGCCCCCTGGGCGACCATGAGCGGAATATGAATCCGGTCCGCGTGGAAGAGGGGGGAGACCTCTTCGAGGAGCGCCTTGTCCTTCGAGGGGTCGCCGATCTCCTCGTACTCCATCTCGCGCAGGGGCTCCCAGTAGGGGGGGATGCTCGCCAGGAGGGTGAAGAGGTTGGAGGGGCCGACGTAGCTCACGGCGCAGGCGTAGAGGTCCGGCGTGAAGGTCGCGCCCGCCAGGGCGGCGTAGCCGCCGTAGCTTCCGCCGTAGATGGCCAGGCGCTTCGGGTCCGCGATGCCCTGGTCCACGGCCCACTTCACCCCGTCCGTCACGTCGTCCTGCATGGCGCGTCCCCACTGCTTGAAGCCGGCGGTCCAGAACTTCTTGCCGTAGCCCGTGGAGCCCCGGAAGTTGACCTGAAGCACGGCCGCCCCGCGGTTGGCCAGGAACTGCGCCTCGGCGTCAAAGCCCCAGTATTCCCTGGCGCTGGGCCCTCCGTGGGGGATGACCACGAGGGGCAGGTCGCGGGAGACGGCTCCCGTGGGGATCGTCAGGTAGCCGTGGATGGTCAGCCCGTCCCGGGAGCGGTAGGTGATGGGCGTCATGGGGGACATGTCCTCCTCCTTCAGCCAGGGGGAGACGTCCGCCAGCTTCTTCAGGGCGTTATTGGTGCGGTCGTAGAAGTAGTAGGCGCCCCGCGTGCGGTCCCCCCAGACGCGCACGATGCAGCGCTGTTCCTCGTCGTCCATGTCCGTGACGGAGACCTCGTGGTCGGGGAAGAAGGCCTCCAGCGCCGTGCGGAGCTTTCGGCTCTCCTCGTCGAAGTAGTGGTACCGCGTCTTGTCCGTCGTGTAGTGGACGCCCGTGACGATCTTGCGCTTCTTGGAGTGCATCAGCCCGCCGACGTCCACCTCGTCGTTCTCGTAGACCAGGTCCAGGAGCTTGTTGGCTTCGGGGTCGAAGGTGTAGATGGCCTCCTTGTCGCGGCTGAGGTTCGAGGCGACGTAGAGCAGCCGGTTGTCGTAGCTGAACAGGATGGGGTCGAAGCTGTCCTTGAAGCTCGTGGTGAGGAGTTTGCGGAACTCCTGGTCCTCCGAGGTCCGGTAGAGCAGGTTCGTGTTGACGCCGTCCGTCTCGATGGCGACGCGGAGGCGTCCCTCGTGGTCCGTCATCCAGCCCACCACGCTGCCCGGGTTCTCCGCCAGCTTCGTGAGCTCGCCGCTGTCCAGGTCGCAGCGGTAGACGTCGAAGACCTCCGGGTCCCGCCGGTTCATGCTGATGAGCATGTGGCGCGGGTCGTCCTCCAGGTCGTCCAGCACCCCGGCGCGGACCTTCTCGAACGGCGTGAGGTCACGGGAGGCGGTCCCTTCGAGGTTCGTGATGTACACGTGGAAGTTTTCGTCGCCGCCCCGGTCCTGCACGTAGACGATGCGGTCGTTCCCCTTCCAGAAGAAGCCCCCCACGTCCCGCTCCTCGGCGGAGGTGACGCGCCTTTCCTCCTCGCTGTCGAGGTCGCGGACGAAGACGTTCATGCGGCTCTTCCAGGGCTTCGCGTAGGCCAGGCGCCGTCCGTCGGGCGAGATGGCGTAGGCCGCGGACTCCGGGTTGCGGAAGAAGTCCTCCATGGGCAGGAGCGGGGCCGGTTTTGTCCCGGCCTCCGCCGCTCCGGCGAACGGCAGGAGAAGGCCCAGGGCCGCCCCAAGGGTCAGAAGGTCGCCAAGGTACTTCACGTTCATGGTGATGAAAACCTCCCAAGGTGTAAGATAAAGGCGAAGAGGCGCGACGGGTGCGCTGCAGGGTGGCGGCGCCGGCGCGGCGTTGCTGCCACGAAACATTTAAGCGCAAAACGCCCTCCGCGCCATGCGCTGTTATGCGGAAAAAGGGCAGGGCCGGTTCCGCAGGTTCTTTTTCGTCGGATCCCCTTCATGCTGCCCATGCCCTGCGGGGCCCTGGGCCCCTGTGCTTGAGGCCCTGAGTCTTATGAGACGAAGGATGAACGCCTTAAGTATCTTGACAACCCCACTGATTCCTATACGATATATAAAGGCAAAGGATACGCCGAATTGCACAGCAGGCGTATTTTACGGACGATTTTTGGACAGCGGTCGGTCGATGCGGTGCGGGGGCTAACCCCGGCGAAGAAGCGGATCGCGAGGAGGCGTTTCTTAAGGATGACGAAGCTCCTGAACAGGATGACGGACGAGGTGCAGGCCGTCGGGCGCATCGCGTTCGGCGCGGCGGACCGGAGGGGAAAGATCGTCGCGGCGGTGGGCGATGGAGAGCGTCTTCGCTACACGGTGAACGGCGGCCCCAGGGAGGCTTTTGACGACGCGGGCCTGCGCACCCTGACGGCGGAGTTCGTCCGGTTCGCGCTGGACTCGGACCTGTCCTGCCTTGCGCTTGAGGTGGAGGGCGTGGACGCCCTGTCCCCCCAGGCCAGCGAGGCCGCTGCGGAGGGTGCCCTTGCCGGCGCCTGCGCCTTCACCAAGTACAGGACGCAGGGTGCGGCGCGGGCGAAACTGGCCTCCTTTGCGCTGATCGGAGGGGACGAGGCGGGGCTGGAACGGGGGCGCGTCGTGGGCACGGCCCTGATCTTCGCCCGCAGCCTCGCCAACGAGCCGCCCAACGTCCTGACCCCGGAGGCCTTTGTGAGCGTGGCCCGCCGCCTTGCGGGACGGGCCACGCTGTCCTGCGAGTTCTATGACGAGTGGGAGATATCGGGCTTTGGGATGAACGGCCTGATGGCCGTCGGCCGGGGTTCGGCCAACCCGCCGCGGCTCATCCACATGGTGTACCGGCCGGGGGGGCTCCCCGTTCGGCGCGTCGCCGTCGTGGGCAAGGGAGTGACCTTCGACAGCGGCGGCCTCTGCGTCAAGGGGCCGGACGAGATGCAGTGCATGAAGTACGACAAGAGCGGCGCCTGCGTCATGATGGGCGTCCTGCAGGCCGCGGCGGAGCTCGGGCTGCCGATCGAGGTCCACGGCATAGCGGCTCTGGTGGAGAACATGCCGGACGGGGCGGCCTGTCGGCCCGGCGACGTCGTCCGGACCATGAGCGGAAAGACGGTGGAGGTGCAGGACACCGACTGCGAGGGGCGCCTCGTGCTGGCGGACGTGCTGACGTTCGCCTCGCGCCTCGAACCGGACGCCCTGATCGACGTCGCGACGCTGACCGGATCGGTCAGGGACGCCCTGGGGAAGTACACGGCGGCCCTGGTGAGCGACGACGACGACCTGTCCGCGGCGCTGCTGCGGGCAGCGGGTCGGGCGGGGGAGCGCTTCCATCGCTTCACGATGGACGACGAGCGCCTGTGCGGGGGGCTGAGGGGGACCTTTGCCGACCTTCGCCCCTACTCTCCCGACGGCGGCGGCCCCATCGCGGGCGGCATGTTCCTTCGAGAGTTCGTGAAGCCGGAGGTGCCCTGGGCGCACCTCGATATCGGCGCGACGGGGTGGTACGACCGGGAGTTCGGCGTCTACGCGAAGGGCGCTTCGGCCTATTCCCTGACGACGGTCGTCGAGTACCTGCGCGACGTCGCCGCGGCGGAGGCCCGACAGGGGGCGTGAGGGGATATCTGAGCGATGGAGGTTAAGCGAAGGAAACTTGGCGAGATTCTGCTGCAGATGAAGCTGGTGTCGCCGGAGGAGCTGAGGCTCGCTCTGGAGGATCAGGCCAGGAGTCCTGGGAAGCGCCTCGGCGCGATCCTCATCGAGAGGGGCGGGACCACGAGTCAGGCGCTGACCAGCGCCCTTGGGCGTCAATTCATGCTGCCGGTGGTGAAGGTGGCGAACTACGGGGACGTCGCCGCGCGTCACGCGGTCCCGCGGGAGCTCATGGAGAGCTTGAAGGCCTTTCCTCTCGAGTTTCAGGAGCACGGCACCGTCCTCCTGGTGGCGATCTCGGACCCCCTGGACGTCGTGACCCGGAACATCCTGCGGGCGAAGATATCCTTCCCGATCCGCTTTGCCCTGGCCCCGGAAGAGGATATCCTGGAGGCGCTGAGGGAGGCCGTGTCCGATCCGCCTCCCCCTCCCCCTGCGCCCGCCCCGGCCCCCGCGTCTTTCGGCGCTGCAACCCCCCTGAGCATCAAAACGCTGAGGGCCAAACACCCCCTGCTGGGGGAGATGCTGCTGCGGGCGGGGGTCATCACGCAGCAGCAGCTGAGCATGGTGCTCGTGATCCAGGAGAGGGCGCGAAAGAGGCTGGGCGAGATCCTGCTCTCGGAGGGCATCATCACGAGCAGCCGCCTGGCGGAGGCGCTGTCGGAGCAGCTCAAGCTGCCCCTGCTTTCCCTGGCGGAGGAGGAACCGGAGCCCGAGGCGATCCGGCTGGTGCCCCGGAACATCGCCGCACGGCTGAACCTGCTGCCCCTGAGGATCGAGGCGGACGGACGGCTCTTGATCGCCATGGCCGACCCGCTGGACATCCTGGCTCAGGACGAGGTGCAGATGATGGTGAGCGGCGGGATCCGGATCGGGGTCGCCACCCAGGAGTCGATCTATCAGAACCTGCCCCGCTTCTACAACCGCTAGAGGCAGGACAGGAGGCGAGGGGGAGAGGACGCGCGTCCTCTCCCCCTCGTCGTGTCGACGCCCCCGGTTCCCCGGAGGTTTATTCGTGGTTCTGGATGTAATCGGGCACCTGAGCCAGGGGCACCTCCGTCTGACTGCCCTCCTCCAGGTCCCTGACCGCCGCGCAACCCTTCGCCAGCTCCTCCGGCCCCAGGATGCAGGCCCAGCGCGCGCCGGAGGCGCCGGCGTTCTTCATCTGCGCCTTGAAGCTTCGGTCCGCCGTGTCCTGTTCCGCTGCGACGCCCGCGCGCCGCAGCTCGTGGGCCAGGACCTGGGCCGCCCCCCGCGAAGCGCCGTCAAGCGCCGCCACGTAGGCCCTGGCCTGCGGTCTGCGCCCGAAGGTGCAGCCCTGCTGCTCCATCACCAGGACGATGCGGTCGAGGCCGCAGGCGAAGCCGACGCCGGGCAGGCGGGGGCCGCCGATGGCCTCGGAGAGGTTGTCGTAGCGCCCGCCGCCGCACACGGCGTTCTGAGCCCCCAGGTCCCCCGAGAGGATCTCGTAGGCCGTCTTCGTGTAGTAGTCCAGGCCCCGCACCAGCCGCTTGTCCAGGCGGTAGCGGAAGCTCAGGCGTTCGAGGCCCGATCGGACCTCCTCGAAGTGGCTGCGACACTCGTCGCACAGCGACTCGTAGATGGCGGGGGCCGCGTCGGCCACGGTGCCGCACCCCGGCTCCTTGCAGTCCAGTATCCGCAGGGGGTTCCGGTCCATGCGCTCGAGGCACGTTTCGCACAGCTCGCCCCGCCGGGCCTGGAAGTGCTGGAGCAGGGCCTCCCGGTAGACGGGGCGGCACCTGGGGCACCCCACGGAGTTGATGACGACCTCCAGGTTCTTCATGCCCAGACGGCGGAAGAGTTCCGCGGAGAGGTCGATGGTCTCCACGTCGGCCATGGGGCCCGCCACCCCCAGGTACTCGGCGTCGATCTGATAGAACTGGCGGTAACGCCCCTTCTGGGGCCGTTCGTACCGGAACATGGGGCCCCAGCACCACAGCTTCGCCGCAGTGCCCTGGGCGCACAGCCCGTTCTCCACCGCGGCCCTCACCATGCTGGCCGTGCCCTCCGGGCGCAGGGTGAGGCTCCTGCCGCCGCGGTCGGTGAAGGTGTACATCTCCTTCTCCACGATATCCGTGGTGTCCCCGACGCCACGGGCGAAGAGCTCCGTCTGCTCGAAGAGGGGCAGATGCACCTCGGAAAATCCAAAATCGGCCATCGTCCTGGCCGCCGTGTTCACGACGTAAGCCCACTTCCACGATTCCTCGGGCAGGATGTCCCGTACTCCCCGCGGCGCTTTGATCTCCATAGCGTTCATCTCCCGTTCGGCAGCGATCTCGCCCGCGCGCCCTCCGAATCTGCGGGCGCGGCGCATGGCGTCCTTGAGAGTATACCTCACGGCGCGCCTTTTTTCATCCCGAAGGGGCGTGGACGAGCCCCCTGTTCCGGGCCGTCCGGAGTGCCGATAATCCTGACGGGAGTCGATGCGGGCAGGTTGTGCGGAATGCACGTCGATTCGTGATAGAATAAAAGGAGGTGAAACGTCGGGTGCTTTTGCCGTCTTCTGCTGTGTGCGGATGACGTTGGACGCTGAAACATTTTGCGTAACGTCCCCTGGCGGAGGGCGCCGGTCGGGCGTGTTTGAACGGTGATACAGAAGGAGCGTCGCAATGGGGGCAACTCGGAAGAAAATTGGTGAGATACTGCTGCGGTCGCGCAGGGTGGCGCCGGAAGCCCTGCAGCGCGCGCTGGAGGAGCAGGCGAAAAATCCTCAGAAGCGCATCGGCGCGATCCTGGTCGAGCTGGGGTTCCTGACGGACCGGCAGCTGACGGAAGCTTTGGGCCTGCAGTTCATGCTGCCCGTGGTGAAGGTGTCGGACTACATGGCGAATATCGCCGCCCAGAACGAGTGCCCGCGGGAGCTGATGGAGAAGTTCAACGTCTTCCCCCTGGAGTTCCAGGAGCGGGGCTCCGTCCTCCTGATCGCGATCGCGGACCCTCTGGACGTCGCCACCCAGGACATGCTGAGGACGAAGCTGCCTATCCCTCTGCGCTTTGCCCTGGCGCCGGCGCAGGAGATTCGCGAGGCCCTGATGGAGGGCAGGATGCCCGGCGCTGCGGCGGTGCCCGGGATGCAGCGGGGCCCGGCTGTCGGGGTGCCCCTGGGCGGCGTACAGGCTCCCCTGGGGCCGATCCCAGGCCAGCAGGGCGTCGGCCCTGCGCCGCAGGGAGAACCTGAGGTGGGGCAGAGCATGAACTCCGCCATCGTGCCGAGCGTCGCGGCACTCCAGATGAAGCAGCCCCGGTTGGGCGACGTCCTGATCCAGGCCGGGGCCATCACGAAGGAGCAGCTGGCCCAGGCGCTGCAGCTGCAGAAAACTACAGGAAAGAGGCTGGGGGAGATATTCATCTCCGAAGGGATCATCTCGGACACGCGCCTGGCGGAGGCCCTGTCCACCCAGCTGCGCCTGCCGCTCTTCTCGCTGACGCGCTACCACCCGATGCCGGAGGCCATCAAGATGGTGCCCCGCGCCGTGGCGGAGCGCCTGAGCCTGATACCCCTGACCATCGTTGACGATGGTCTCCTCCTCATCACCATGTCGAACCCCCTGGACCTCCTGGCCCAGGACGAGATCCGCATGCTGACGGGCCGCAACCTCAAGATCGGCATCTCCACCCACGAGGAGATCGCCAAGAACCTGGATCGCCTCTACAACCTCCAGAACAACCTGGAGGAGGCCATCGTCGAGATCGACCCGGACACCGAGATCAACAAGGAGCTGGACGTGACGGCGAGCACGGAGGACGCCCCCGTCATCCAGCTGGTCGGCAACCTGCTTCAGCAGGCGGTGCGCGAGGGGGCGTCGGACATCCACGTGGAGGCCTACGAGAAGAGCGCCCGCGTCAGGTTCCGCGTCGACGGGCAGCTCTACACCGCCTTCGAGTACCCCGTGTCCCTGCACCCCTCTGTGGCGTCCCGCATCAAGATCATGAGCGGCATGGACATCGCGGAGAGGCGCAAGCCCCAGGACGGCCGCATCCTCATCCGCGTCGACGGGCGGCGCATCGACCTTCGCGCCAGCATCCTGCCGACGATGAACGGGGAGAAGGCCGTCCTTCGTATCCTGGATCAGGAGAGCTCCAACGTGGGGTTGGACCGCCTGGGCCTGGAGCCGGACGACATGGAGAAGATTCAGATGTTCTGCGAGATGCCCTGGGGCATCATGCTGGTGACGGGCCCCACGGGAAGCGGAAAGTCCACGACGCTCTACTCCATGCTCCAGAGGATCAACCAGCCGGACGTCAACATCATCACGGTGGAGGACCCCGTGGAGTTCTCCGTCGCCGGCATCAACCAGGTTTTCGTCAACGAGAAGGCGGGGCTGACCTTCGAGTCCGCCCTCCGGTCCATCCTGCGCCAGGACCCCGACAAGGTCATGGTGGGAGAGATTCGCGACCAGAAGACGGCGCAGATCGCCATCCGTGCGGCGCTGACGGGACACTTCGTGCTCTCGACGCTGCACACCAACGACGCCCCCAGCGCCGCCACCCGTATGGTGGACATGGGGGTGGCGGCGTTCCTGGTCTCCGCGTCGCTGTCGGGGGTCATCGCCCAGCGCCTGGTGCGCCGGCTGTGCCCCCTGTGCCGCGAGGAGTACGAGCTGGCGCCCAAGACGTGCGAGGAGCTGCGCGTTCCGGTGGGGACCCGTGCGTTCAGGGCACGGGGGTGCAACGAGTGCCGCAACGGCTACAAGGGGCGGCGCGGTATCTATGAGATCATGGTGTTGGACGACGACCTTCGCCGCATGGTCCTGGAGGGGGCCAGCAACCTGGACCTCCGCAATGCGGCCATCGAGAAGGGCATGAAGACGCTGCGCCAGTCCGGCATCAACGCCGCGCTGGCCGGGTTCACCTCGCTGGAAGAGGTCTTGACCAGCACGCTATAAAGGCTGTTGCCTCAGGAGGCGGTATCTAGTGGAAATAACCTTGAGATCCCTGCTGGATCTGGTCATAGAGAAGGACGCGAGCGACCTTCATCTGGGGGTCGGCATTGCGCCCGCGATTCGTGTTGACGGCATTCTGAACCCCGTGGGGGGCACGGCGCCCATGACCTTCGAGGAGGTGGAGCGCGCCCTCCTGGAGGTCATCTCGCCCGAACAGTACAAGAAGTTCATGGAGACCCACGAGCTGGACTTCAGCTTTTCCCACGTGGGGAACGGCATGGAGGCGCGTTTCCGAGGCAACTGCTACCGCGATATGCGGGGCATCGCTGCGGCGTTCCGGCTGATCCCCATGAGGATTCGGACGCTCCGGGAGCTGGAGTTGCCGCGGGAGCTGGAGGAGGTCGCCCACCGGCGCCGGGGGCTGTTCCTGGTGACGGGGCCGACGGGACACGGAAAGAGCACCACGCTGGCCGCCCTGGTGGACGAGATCAACCGAACGCGATCCGACCACATCGTCACGATCGAGGACCCCATCGAGTACGTCCATCGGCCGCAGAACTGCGTGGTCCACCAGCGGGAGGTGGGCTCCGACACCTCCAGCTTCGCCGAGGCCCTAAAGCACGTCCTGCGCCAGGACCCCGACGTGATCCTCATCGGAGAGCTGCGTGACCTCGAGACGATCCAGGCGGCCATCACCGCCGCGGAGACGGGACACCTCGTGCTGGGCACGCTGCACACCCAGGACGCCTCCCAGTCCGTGGACCGCCTGATCGACGTCTTTCCCCCGCACCAGCAGGCGCAGATCCGCATCCAGCTGGCGTCGGTCCTGGTGGGCATCTGCTCCCAGCAGCTGATCCCCAGGGGGAGCAGCGGCCGCGTCTGCTCCACGGAGCTCCTCATCGCGAACCCCGGCATCCGCAACTGCATCCGCGAGGGCAAGACGAGCCAGATCCGGACGGCGATCCAGACGGGGGCCGCCACGGGTATGCACACGATGGAGCAGTGCCTGGCGGACCTGGTGGGCGAAGGCATCCTGAGCCGCGACGCCGCGATGGCCTACGCCTACGACCCCAAGGAGCTCCAGCGCATCCTGTCGCAGGGAACGTTGTGAGGCCCCTGCAAACCTGGCCCATCGGGCCCCGGCAGGCCTTTCTGAAGACTTTGGGAGGTAAACGATGAATTTCAAGTATCGCGTGCGCGCCTCGGACGGCAACATCCAGGAGGGGCAGCTGGAGGCGGAGAGCCAGGGACTTGCGCTTCAGGCCCTGCGGGAGAAGGGGCTTTTGGTGCTCTCCATGAACGCCGCGACGGCGGGAGGCCGGGAGGTGGGGAGCAGCGGAGCCGGGCTGTCGTTCTTCGAGAAGCTGCAGCGCATCGGCGCGGTGCCCGCCAAGGCGAAGATGGTGTTCTTTCGCCAGATGGCGACGATGGTCCAGGCGGGCCTGACCCTCTCCATGGCCATCGACATCATCGCGGAGCAGGAGCGGAGCATGGTCTTCAAGGACGTGCTGCTCGACGTGAAGGGGCGGCTGGACCGCGGCATCCCCATGAGCCAGGCCATGAGGGCGCACCCGTCGGTCTTCAACAACATGATGATCTCCCTCGTCCAGGCGGGCGAGGAGGGGGGTCTCCTGGACAACTCGCTGGAGCGCGTGGCGGGGCTCTTGGAGAAGCAGGCGGCGCTGAAGAGCAAGATCCGTTCCGCCATGTTCTACCCCAGCTTCGTCATCTTCTTCGCCGTGGCCGTGGTGGTGGTGTTCATCGCCTTCATCCTGCCGAAGTTCCAGCAGGTCTTCAGGGGGATGAACATCGAGCTCCCCGCGCTGACCGAGATGCTCTTCAGCCTGGGCGAGTACTGCACCGAAAACTGGCTGAGCATCGTGATCTGGACGCTGGCCGTCGTCGGGGTGCTGGGCTTCCTCCTGAGGAGCAAGGCCACGAAGCCCATGATGGATCGGGTGAAGCTGAAGCTGCCGGTCATCAAGAGCCTGGTGTTCAAGTCCGGCATGGCCCGGGCCACCCAGACGCTGGCGGCCCTGGTCACCGCAGGGGTCCCCATCCTGAGGGGCCTCGAGATGGCAGAAAACGCTGCGGGCAACGAGGTGATCCGGCAGGGCTTTGCGGACCTCCAGGCCTCCGCCAAGCAGGGCGTCCACCTGGGGGACGCCGCGAAGCGGGCGAAGGTGTTCCCCATCCTGGTGTGCCAGATGATGCGCATCGGCGAGGAGACGGGCCACCTGGACGACATGCTGGAGCGCGTGGCCAGGTGGTACGACCAGGAGCTGGACGAGCAGATCAAGGCCATGACCTCCCTGATGGAACCGATAATGATCATGTTCGTGGGTGGGCTCGTGGCGGTGATCGCCTTGGCCATCTTCGGCCCCATCACGGCGGCCATGTCTCAGATGTAAATATGAGCCTTTAGACCTATTGATTATAGTCCTGAAAGCTTTATAATTTCATCATTAAGTTCCACAGTGGGTGGGACAAAAATTTAAGGAGGAATTTATCATGAAAATGCGCAAAGGTTTCACTCTCGTCGAGCTCCTGATCGTCATCGTCATTATCGGTATCCTTGCGGCGGCCATGCTGCTCTCCAGCGGTTCCGCGACGGCTTCTGCCGAGGCGTCCAACATCGTCAGCAACCTTCGCAGCCTGAAAGCTGCAACGATGATGTTCTATGCGGACAGCATGGATGCGATCGCTGCCGTGAACGGCCTTCTTCCTGGTACGGTGACCGTCGATGCTCTGAAGGGCTATACGGACAATCCGAGAGATTTGCGGACGGTAAGGGTTATCTGTTCAAGTCCAATACGAACAAGAACTGGTTTGTGGGCGTTGACCTGGAAAAGTTGAAGATGAGCAGCACGATGGACGAGGTCATGAAGAAGCTGGAGGGCAAGAAGGATACCCTGGCCCTTATCAGCACCACGGATGCTACGAGTGCTCCTGCGAACACGACCCCGTCGATCAATACCACCCACAAGGTTGTGTGGATGGTGGCCCGCTAGTCCAAAAGGCACGGCACATGGGACGGCCCCTTCGGGGGCCGTCTTTTTGTCCTGCCTCCCCTAAGGGGAGGCCTGTTGGAGGGGGCAGCCGAAAATGTCCCGATGGGGACGGCCTTTGAGGTCGTCCCCAAATTTATTGCGAATCACCCCTTGACAATAATAGAATATGTTATATACTTATATTTACGAAAGGGGGTGACGTGGTGAAATCCACAGGAGAGGAGGTGAGAGTATGCCGGTGAGCAGCACGCTGAGGCGGAGCACGGTGGCCCTGAAGCTCAACGCGGGTAAGAATCCGAAGACGGGCAGCACGATGGTGAAGAGCTGTTCCCTTGCGGGCATCCGCGGCGGGGCGGACCCTGAGGCGATCGTGAACGTGGCGGAGCTCGTGGCCCCTGTTCTGGCCCATCCCGTGACGCGGGTGGAGCGGACCGAGGTCCGAACCCTGGAGAGGCAGTAGGAAGGGGACCCGATCGTTGTCAATTGGTGAGAGAAGGGAGGTGATCGTTTGTCTGTCAGCCTGAAGTTGAAGTTCAAGGATGCCGATGCCCGGAGCATTTCCAGCACCCTCAACCACGCGAAGCCCGACGCGGAGGCATCGGCGGTGAAGGCCCTCATGGAGGGGATGATCGCGAACAAGGCCATCTACTCGCCGGAGCCTGTGGCCATCGTGGGCGCGGAGTTCGTGACCGTCAGCAGCACCCCGGTGAGCCTGTAGCGGCGCAGAGCGGCCGTGAGGTGGAAGGATGCGCATCTGAAATGACGGACCGGGGGACGCCCCGGTCTTTTTTAACCCCGCGATGCGGGGAAAAGTCGAGAGGAGGACTTGATGGATCGTTTGGAGGCGTTCGTCGGCGCGGCACTTCAGGGCGGTTTTTCCGTGGTGGTCGCCGCGTTTCTGCTGCTTCGGATGGAGCGGGAGCTGCGGGCCCTGCGGGAGGCCATCGTCCTGTTGCGCCACTGCCAGACGTGCAGGCTGTCGCCGGGGATCGGGGACCTGCAAAATTTTGTTGCGGAGGCCCGTGGTGAAGTGCGGTCCTGAGTTTTTCCGGATCGATGAATTTCGGTGTCCCTGCTGCGGCACGGGACGGCCCGCGGCCCTCCTGGTGCTGTGGCTGGAGGGACTGCGGAGGGCGTGGGGTGGCCCCGTCGTCGTGAACAGCGGCTTTCGCTGTGGGCGGCACAACGCGGAGGTTGGCGGGGTGTCCAACTCCCGTCACCTGATCGGCTGCGCCGCGGACGTCCGGCCCGCGGAGGGCTCGATGGAGGACTTCAGCTGCCTCGTGCGGAGGCTGGGCAGCCTGCCGGGCTGGGAGCTGCGTTTCTACGGGACATTCGTTCACGTCGGGGTCCCGCGGCGGGAGGCCGCGCGGCTGTGGTCGGGAGGGGAGGTGGGGGTGGCGTCCTGAGGCGCCGCGGGCAGCCCCCGGCGACCGCGTTTGAATGAGGCAACGTTGAGTTTGCTATTGCCAAAATGGCCATGGCCTGATAAAATAAACCCTTGTAAGGCCGGCGTAGCTCAGTTGGTAGAGCAGCGCACTCGTAATGCGCAGGTCAACAGTTCGAGTCTGTTCGCCGGCTCCATGATTGAAGGAGAGTGAGGATCGTACCCATGAGGTGCGATCCTCGTTTTGTTATGATGGGGCCAGAGTTGGATGAGTTGAATGGAGGAGGATGTGGGTGCGGCGAGTGTTTTTCATAAGACGCGCCTGTCTGACATTCCCCGCCGACGCCTCCACAAGGCAATCATACCAATTTGCGTCTAAAGGGAAAGAAAGGCCCCCCTGCAAGGGGGCTGGGGGGTGTTGAGCCTGAGAAACAACCCCTCCGGTTCGCTGACGCGAACCACCTCCCCTTGCAGGGGAGGCAAGGCAAACCCCTCCGGCCCTTCGAGCCACCGCCCCAGCTTAACGATCTTTTGTGGGGGATAAGGCTCCTCCTCCTCGCCCTGTGCCTCGGCCCCCTGTCCTGGCACTCGAGTCTTGTAGTCCTTAAAAACCATAGATGATTACCGAAGACAATGAACCCCAAGTTTGGTATCATAAGACCGAATACAGCAAAGAGGAGGTTGATGCGTGATGGTATCCGATGCTAAAAGCATTGCGCAGTATATTGTCAATTATTTCATCAACGCTGATGCCCCTGTCAGCAATTTACAGCTGCAGAAGTTGCTTTATTTTTCATGGATTGACTATTACCAAAAAAAGAAGGGTGCTTATCTTTTTGATGAGAGCTTTGTGGCATGGCCTTTGGGCCCAGTTGTTCTCAGTGCATATTATGACTTTTGTGCCTATGGAGCTGAGCCTGTTTTTCGGTATCGGCCTGTAAGTTTGTCAGGGCTCGACACAAAAACCCTTAATACTTGTTTGGCGAGTTTTAAAGGATGGACGGCGTATGAATTGGTAAACAAATCCCATCGTAAAGGTGGAGCGTGGGATTCTGTATATCAAGGCGGAGAAGGAAGGGATCGTGTTATTGATTTTGAGCTGATTGTGGATAAAGAATGCGAGGGTGTGTCGTGTTAGAGGAAAAACGTGGAAAAAAGCAGGAATATCTGCATAAAGTCCTGTTAGAGTTGGCATCTCCCTCAGTGGGGATGTTGGAAGAGAACTCAAAACCACTTCTTGCATACATTGTACGTTTGAGCTCCATTTATGACGATGATTTCCGTCATCAATACTCGTTGTTTTTTGATGAGGTTCTCAAAGAAATTTTTGAAAAAACGGAGGGGAAAGACATTGAAACCTTTCGAGAGAATCTCAGCTCTATCAGGAAATTTGTTTGTAACGACCGAGAAAACCCGTTTCAGAAAAAAATTGTTAAACTTTACGATCACCTTTGGCTTGAAATATCCAGATGGGAGTTTTTATTTGGCAAAGCAGGTAGACTGACCTCTATGGAGGATCGGCTCAATAAAATCGATGCGTTATCCAAAGAAGTCGAGGAGCGCGCCAAGGGAGCCGAGGATCGCTTTTCCAGGCTTCAGGTGGATTTTGTCGCGATTCTCGCTATTTTTGCTGCTGTGGTTATTGCCTTTTCTACAGGGAGCAATTATCTATCAAGTGCTTTATCCAGCATCAATACCGTTTCTTTAAAACCCCTTGTTGCGGTTGTTCCCCCATGTGGATTTGTGTTAGCCAATATATTGTTTATGTTGATGTATTTTATCGGGCAACTTACAGGGAAAAGTATTCGTGTAGGGTGGGTGTACGTTGGTGTTGTTGACGTTGTTTTAGCTGCGTCTTTTTTCCTTTCCTGCCATTGAGGAACTCATACCAATTCGCGTTTATAGAGAAATCTGGCAGTCTGCTTATGCAAGGGAGGCTGCCCCTCAGGGGCTGGGACTGACGGCCCGTGAGCGGCAGCGAACGGCAGCCGGAAGGCTCCCCGAAGTGGGGGACTGACGGCCCGTGAGCGGTAGCGAATGGCAGCCGGAAGGCTCCCCGAAGTGGGGGACTGACGGCCCGTGAGCGGTAGCGAATGGCAGCCGGAAGGCTCCCCGAAGTGGGGGGTAGGGGCGGCGAGTGTTTTTCATAAGACGCGCCTGTCTGACATTCCCCGCCAACGCCTCCACAAGGCAATCATACCAATTTGCGTCTAAAGGGCAAGAAAGGCCCCCCTGCAAGGGGGGCTGCCCCGAAGGGGCTGGGGGGTGTTGAGCCTGAGAAACAACCCCTCCGGTTCGCTGACGCGAACCACCTCCCCTTGCAGGGGAGGCAAGGCAACTCCTTCATCTCTCCCCAAACGAACGCGCACAAAAAGAAAATTTGTGAGATAATTTAAGCACAATCAATATCAATGCAGTGCTGACGCCTAACTTTTGAAGGTGCCTCCGTCAGGCCTCAGGCCGTCACGCCGGCGATATCGCTGCCCTTCCGGCAGCGGCGCTGAAGGCGGCGACGTGAACCCCACCGCGGCGGTCCGGGCGGGAAGCCCGCCGTCGGTCGGTTGTTGAAAGGAGTTTCAAGACGATGATTCAAAGACTGCACCGCAGTGACCTCGGCAGTTCCCTGAGGACGTTGATGGAGAACGACCCCGCGTTCAGGCCCATCGCGTATTTTTCCATGGAGGTGGGCCTGAGGGAGTCCATCCCCACCTATTCGGGCGGCTTGGGCGTCCTGGCGGGGGACATCCTGAAGAGCGCTGCGGACCTTGGGGTCCCCATGGCGGGCGTGACGCTCCTCTACCGCAAGGGCTACTTCGTCCAGGGCTTCAACGCCGACGACTGGCAGCAGGAGAAGCCCGCCGTCTGGGACCCCGCGCAGGAGCTGACGCTGCTCCCCAACCGCATCTCGATCCGGCTTCAGGGGCGCGAGATTCAGGTCGGCGTGTGGGTCTACGAGATCATCGGTGAGAGCGGATACCCGCTGCCCGTCTACTTCCTCGATACGGACTTTGAGCCCAACCACCCGGACGACCGCAAGCTGTCCTGGTACCTGTACGGCGGGGACAACCGCTATCGCCTCTGTCAGGAGTTCGTCCTGGGCGTGGGGGGACTGCGCGTCCTGCGGGACCTGGGCTACAAGAACATCGACACGTTCCACCTGAACGAGGGACACGCCGGCTTCCTCACGCTGGAGCTGATGCGCGAGATGGGCTACTACGACCCGGACAAGATTCGGGAGCAGGTGGTGTTCACCACCCACACCCCCGTCCCCGCGGGCCACGACTACTTTGAGTACAGCCTCATCGACCAGGTGTTCCCCGACGAGGCCAGGAGCACCCTCCACCGTATGCTGCCCGACGTTCCGGGCGTCTCCATGACGGAGCTGGGCCTGCGCTACAGCCGCTACGTCAACGGCGTGGCCAAGAAGCACGCCGAGGTCAGCAACGCCATGTTCAAGATGGAGACGGTGGACTGGATCACGAACGGCATCCACCCCGCCACGTGGATCAGTTCCGGCATGAGGAAGCTCTACAACAAGAACATTCCCGGCTGGGAGGAGGACCCCGGGCGCCTCGTCCAGGCCCTGACGATCCCCAAGGAGGACCTGTGGGCAGCGCACCAGGCGTCCAAGCTGAGGCTCTTCGCGCGGATCATGGAGACCAACGGCGTGCAGCTCGACCCGGACGTCCTGACGCTGGGCTTCGCCCGGCGGGCCGCGACCTACAAGCGGGCGGACCTGCTCTTCTCCGACATGGCGCGCTTCCGGAAGGTGGCGGGCAACCGCAAGGTCCAGTTCGTCTTCGCCGGAAAGTCCCACCCCAACGACAACGGCGGCAAGGCGCTGCTGCAGAAGATCCGCCGCGTGGCCAGGGAGCTGGAGTCCGAGATCCCCATCGTCTTCATCGACAACTACAACATGGAGATCGCCTCCCTCCTGACCCAGGGCGTCGACGTGTGGCTGAACACGCCCATCCGCCCGCGCGAGGCCAGCGGCACGAGCGGCATGAAGTGCGCCATGAACGGCATCATGAACTTCTCCATCCTGGACGGCTGGTGGATCGAGGGCTGGATCGAGGACGTGACGGGCTGGTCCATCGGGCCGGTGCCGGACGAGAAGGACATGGGGGCGAGCTACGACGAGTCGCTGGACGCGGTGGACCTCTACGACAAGCTGGAGAAGAAGATCATCCCCACCTACTACGACGACCACGACCGATGGGTGAGCATGATGCAGCACACCATCGCGCTTGACGCAAGCTTCTTCAACACGCATCGGGTGGTGCGCGAATACGCGTCGAAGGCGTACTCCATCAGCTTCCGGGGGATGTGATCGCCATGAGCGGGGCCGGAGGTGAGGCGGTGAAGGTCCTCTTTGTGACGACGGAGCTGGCTCCCTTCTCGAAGGTGGGCGGGCTTGGGGATGTCGCGGGCTCGCTGCCGAAGGCCCTGTGTCAGGCGGGGATGGACGTTCGGGTGGTCACTCCCGCCTGGCCCGGCGTGCTGGAAAAGGTGGCCGCCGCCGGCATCAAGACCACCGCAATGTCCCGCCCCGCCTGCGCCGCCTACAACTGGCAGGTGCGCGAGGCGAAGGTCGTCCGGGCGGAGGTGGACGGCGTGACCGTCTACTTCCTGAGCGCGGAGGACTACACGGGGGACATGTACCCCCGGCAGCTCGACTTCTGGACCGTCTCCCCCTTCGCCGTCTTCTGTATGCAGGCGCTCGAGCTGCACCGGGCCACGGGTTGGCGGCCGGACCTCTACCACTGCCACGACTGGACGACGGCCTTCCTTCCCTGCGCGCTGGCGTGGCACCGCCACTACCGATACGCGGGCGAGCGGAGCGTCCTCACCCTGCACAACGTGGAGTATCAGGGGGTGTTCGACCCCCACCCCTTCATGGAGGCCTCCGGGCTGGAGCCATGGAGCTTCAACCTGTCCGCCCTGGAGTTCTACGGCCGGGTCAACCTGCTGAAGGGCGGCATCGTCGCGACGACCGCCGTCACGACGGTTTCGCCGACCTACGCGGGCGAGATTCAGACCCACGAGTCCACCCGCGAGCTGGCGGACGTCCTCTATCAGCAGCGCGGCAAGCTGCGGGGCATCCTGAACGGCATCGACACGAGGTACTGGAACCCGGAGCATGACCGCGCGCTCCCGGCACGGTTCACGGCGCGGGACCTGGGGGGCAAGCAGGCCTGCCGCAGGGAGCTCCTCAGGCGGACAGGCTTTGACGTCGAGACGGAGGCGCCCGTCGTGGTCTGCGTCAGCCGCCTCGTCGAACAGAAGGGGTTCAACCTCATCCTGGAGGCGCTGGACGAGCTGCCCGCGCTGGGCGCGAAGTTCGTCTTCCTGGGGAGCGGTCAGGGCTGGATCGAGGGAGCCCTCGAGCGCGCCGCCGCTGCCCACCCGGACTACATCCGCTTCTTCAAGGGGTACGACGAGCCGCTCTCCCACCTCCTCTATGCGGGCGGCAGCATCTTTTTGATGCCGTCCGTCTTCGAGCCCTGCGGGCTCTCTCAGATGATCGCCATGCGCTACGGCACGATCCCGGTGGTGCGGGAGGTGGGCGGCCTGAGGGACACCGTGACCGACGCGGACTCTCCGGAGGGCGGGGACGGGTTCACGTTCCTGACCTGCGACGCGAAGGGGATGCTCTGGGCGCTGCGCCGGGCCGTGGCGCGCTTTCGGGACCAGCCCTCGTGGCAGATCATCGTCGAGCGGGCGATGAAGCGGGACTTCACCTGGACCCGTTCGGCGGAGCTCTACAAGGCACTGTACCGGGAGACGGCCCGCTGCTAGCCGCAGGGGGAGGCGAAGGCCTGCCTGGGTTTTAACTGATACCAATTTGCGTCTAAAGGGCAAGAAAAGCCCCCCTGCAAGGGGGGCTGCCCCGAAGGGGCTGGGGGGTGTTGAGCCTGAGAAACAACCCCTCCGGTTCGCTGACGCGAACCACCTCCCCTTTCAGGGGAGGCGAAAGTGAAGCAGCGCGTTTTCATACCAATTTGCGTCTAAAGGGAAAGAAAGGCCCCCCTGCAAGGGGGACTGCCCCGAAGGGGCTGGGGGGTGTTGAGCCTGAGAAACAACCCCTCCGGTTCGCTGACGCGAACCACCTCCCCTTTCAGGGGAGGCAATCCATATTAAACGCGAATTGGTATGAACAGTGAATACAGAGGTTTTCCCCGGTTTTTCAACGAAATCGGAAAGGGGAGATGGGGTATGTACGGAGGATCCAACGGAAGGGTGCTTGGAATCGTCCTGGCGGGAGGCAAGGGCGAGAGGCTGATGCCGCTGACGCGGTATCGGGCCAAGCCTGCGGTCTACTTTGCCGCGAAATACCGCATCATCGATTTTGCGCTTTCAAACCTCGTCAACAGCGGCGTCTTTGCCGTGTACGTCCTCGTTCAGTTCAAGAGCCAGTCCCTCAACGAGCACATCGAGCGGGGCTGGCAGTTCGGCGGCGCGCTGCGGGGGCGCGACTTCTTCGTCACTCTCGTGCCGGCGCAGATGTGGCGCGGCGAGCACTGGTTCCAGGGCACCGCGGACGCGGTGTTTCAGAACATGCACCTGATCAACATGTTCCGGGCGGACCGGGTGTGCATCTTCGCGGCCGACCACATCTACAAGATGGACGTCAGCCAGATGCTCCGCTGGCACCTGGACCAGCAGGCGGACATCACCTTGGCGGCCAACGTCGTCCCCGTCAACGAGGCCAGCCAGTTCGGCTGCATCAAGACCGACGGCAACGGACGGATCCTGGAGTTCATGGAGAAGCCCACCGTCCCGCCGGAGATTCCGGACAAGCCGGGCTTCTGCTACGTCTCGATGGGAAACTACATCTTCGAGCGCAAGGTGCTGGTGGACGCCCTCGTGGAGGACTCCATGCAGTCCACCAGCCACGACTTCGGTCGGGACATCCTCCCCAAACTGGTCCACCAGCGCGCGCGCGTCTTCGCCTACGACTTCTCCACCAACGTCCTTCCGGGGCCGAAGACCCGCCCCCGCTACTCCTACGAATGGCGGGACGACAGGCCCTACTGGCGTGACGTCGGCACGCTGAAGGCCTACTGGCAGGCGCACATGGAGCTCCTGAACCCGGACTCCGAGATGACGCTCTACAACCCCCAGTGGCCCGTGCGCACCGTCTCCTTCGCCGACCCGCCCTCCTACTCCTACCCCGCGGACGGCTACAACTGCACCGTCAACCGCGTCATGCTGGCGGAGGGCAGCCGCATCCTGGGCTCCTCCGTCACGGACAGCGTCCTGTCGCGCAACTGCCTCATCGAGACGGGGAGCGTGATCGAAAAGAGCATCATCGGGCACGACGTCATCATCGGGCGAAACTGCCGCATCAAGCGCGCCATCATCGACGCCCACAACAACATCCCGGACAACACGGTCATAGGGGAGGACCCGGAGGAGGACGCCCGCAGCTACTACGTGGACCCGAAGTCCGGCCTCGTGGTCCTGGGGATCCCGCGCATCTACTATCAGAAGGGGTTTACCGACGACACCGACAACACGACGCAGGACGACGAAACCGATCCCCTCGGCCTGTGAAACGAAAGCGGGCCCGCCATTCAGGCGGGCCCGCTTTTTTTGAAGCTATCCGGCGCGAGGGGCGTCTTTTATACCAATTCGCGTTTAATATGGATGCCTCCCCTGAAAGGGGAGGTGGTTCGCGTCAGCGAACCGGAGGGGTTGTTTCTCAGGCTCAACACCCCCCAGCCCCTTCGGGGCAGCCCCCCTTGCAGGGGGGCCTTTCTTTCCCTTTAGACGTAAATTGGTATTAACGGTTGTTCTTGTTGGGGCTGTAGTCGATGGCGCTGCCCATCTCGGAAAGCTTCTTGGGGGAGTGGACGGCCGAGATGTAGCGCACCGTGCCGCTGATGCCCCTCATGCAGAGGGACGAGGTCTGGATGTGGCTGCCCTGGTAGTGGACCCCCTTCAGGAGGTCGCCGTCCGAGGCCCCCGTGGCTGCGAAGAAGACGTTGTCGCTCTTCACGAGGTCGTTGAGGGTGAGCACGGTGTCGCGGGTCAGGCCGCGGGCGTTCGCCTTCTCCTCGTCCTTCTTGTCGCGGAAGAAGGGGCGGCACTGCATGTTGCCCCCAAGGCACTTCACGGCACAGGCGGTGATGACGGCCTCCGGCGAACCCCCTGAGCCCAGCAGCAGGTCCGCGGTCTCGTTGCCCAGCAGGCAGGTGGTCAGGGCGCCGCTGACGTCCCCGTCCGGGATCATCCGCAACCGCGCTCCCATCGCCCGCACCTCGTCGCGGATCTTCTCGTTGCGCGGACGGTCCAGCATGACCACGGTGATGTCCTCCACCGCCTTGCCCTTGGCGCGGGCCACGGCCTTGACGTTCACGTGGACGGGAGCCTGGATGTCGATGCAGTCCGCCGCCTCCACGCCGGTCACGATCTTGTCCAGGTAGAACAGGTCCTGAGGGCTGAACATGCTGCCGCGGTCCGCGGCCGCCACGACGCTGATCGAGCCGCCGAGGCCCTGGGCCAGCAGTCGCGTCCCGTCGATGGGGTCCACCGCGATGTCCATCTCCGGCCCCTCGCCGGCCCCCACCTCCTCGCCGTTGAAGAGCATGGGCGCTTCGTCCTTCTCCCCCTCGCCGATCACGACGACCCCCTTCATGGCCACGCCCCTCAGCATGTAGCGCATGGCCTCCACGGCAGACCGATCCACATCGTTCTTGCTGCCGCGCCCAAACCAGCGGCCGCTCGCCATAACGGCGGCCTCCGTGGCACGGACCAGTTCCAGAGCCAGGTTCTTGTCATCAGCGAAAAGCGACATTCAAAACGACCTCCCCTAAAGTTTTATGAAAGACGGCACAGGAGATACGGCGAACGGGTCCGGGTACGCCTCCGGGGGCGCTCTGCCGGCGGAGGCCTGAGGACCCGCCTCTATTGTAGCAGAACTTTGGGAGCTGCCGGGCGCGTCCAAAGGCCGGACAGGGGGAAGCGCCGGGAGGCGGCGATGGCGCGGTGATCTCATACCAATTCGCGGAAGGACAAGAAAAGCCCCCCTGCAAGGGGGGGCTGCTGAGCGGTAGCGAAGCTGGGGGGTGTTGTCAAGCGTGAGAACCAACCCCTCCGGTCCTTCGGACCACCTCCCCTTTCAGGGGAGGCAATCCACATTAGACGCGATTTGGTATGAATGCGATCAATACAGCCCCGGATAGAGGGGCTTCGCCGCACAGAGCTCCGAGATCTCCGCGCGGACCTTCCCGATCTCCGCCTCGTCCGCGATGTGGGTCACGACGCGGTCGATCCAGCCCGCGATCCGGTCCATCTCCTCCGCGCCGAAGCCGCGGGTCGTCACCGCAGCCGTGCCGATGCGGACGCCGCTCGTCACGAAGGGGCTCAGCGTCTCAAAGGGGATCGTGTTCTTGTTCACGGTGATGCCGGCGCGGTCCAGCGCGATCTGGACGTCCTTGCCCGTCACGCCCTTGCTCGTCAGGTCCACCAGGATCAGGTGGTTGTCCGTTCCGCCGGACACGAGGCGGAACCCGCGCTCCATGACCTTCTCCGCCAGGCGCTTGCAGTTCGCCACGATCCGATGCTGGTAGTCCTTGAAATCCGGCTTCAGCGCTTCGGCAAAGGCCACGGCCTTCGCCGCGATGACGTGCATCAGGGGCCCGCCCTGCATCCCCGGAAAGATGGCGGAATCCACCTTTTTGGCGAAGCACTCCTTGCACAGGACCATGCCGCCACGGGGCCCCCGCAGCGTCTTGTGCGTCGTCGTCGTGACGAAGTCGCAGTAGGGCACCGGGTTGGGATGGGCCCCCGCCGCCACCAGCCCCGCGATGTGGGCGATGTCGAACATCACGAGAGCCCCCGTCTCGTCCGCGATCTCCCGAAACTTCGAGGCGTCGATGATGCGCGGGTAGGCGCTGGCCCCGCAGACGATCAGTTTGGGGTGGTGCTTCTTCGCGAGCTCCCGGACCTGGTCGAAGTCGATGGTCTCCGTGTCCTTCCGCACGCCGTAGGGGACGACGTTGTAGAGCTTGCCGGAGAAGTTGACGGGGGAGCCGTGGGTGAGGTGCCCGCCGTCCGTCAGGTTCATGGCCAGGATCGTGTCCCCCGGCTCGAGGCAGGCGAAGTAGGCGGCCATGTTGGCCTGGCTGCCGGCGTGGGGCTGAACGTTGACGTGATCGCCTCCGAAGAGCTTCTTCGCGCGATCGCGCGCCAGGTCCTCCGCCTTGTCCACGACCTCGCAGCCGCCGTAGTACCGGTGCGCCGGGTAGCCCTCGGCGTACTTGTTCGTGAGCACGGAGCCCATGGCCGCCATCACCGCGCGGGAGGTGAAGTTCTCCGATGCGATGAGCTCGATCTGATCGTTCTGGCGCCGGTACTCCTCCACGATGACGTCCGCGATCTCCGGGTCCACGTCGCGCAGGTATCGATCCGCGTCCTTGTCCATCTCTTCCGTTCCCCTTTCGTCTTCGACGGCAGAACCCGCCGTGGGCTCCACAGCGTGGGAACGCCACGGCATCCGCTGCCATGAAAAAAGCTGCTGGATACCTTCTGTTGTCAGTATACCTTAAAAGGGCGAAAATTGAGGGCTGGAGGGGTTTCGGAGGGCGGAATATATCTTTTTTCGAGGCGGTGGACTTTTCCGTTGCCAGCAAGTATAATAAATCAGTTTCGGAGGTGAGATTCGTCTGGTGACGGGCCCGGGCTTCAAACCCGGTGAGGGGCGGTTTTCGCCGTCTCTGGTGGGTTCGATCCCCACACGCCTCCGCCACTTCGTTCGGACGACGCTCGACGAAGAAAACGCCAACCCCTCATTCGTCTAATACCAATTCGCGTGTAAAAAAAGCCTCCCTGATAAGCCCCCAAGCAACCGATACGGCTCGTACCTCGCCGATCGTCTGGCCGAACCCCTCCGCCGCCCTTGGCGGCACCTCCCCTTTCAGGGGAGGCAATCCACATTAAACGCAATTCGGTATAATCTGATGAGCTGGGAAGGCCCTTGAGCTGCCACGGCGAAGGGGCGAAAAAAACCACCCTTGCCCTGCCTGGGCGATGAAATATATAATGAAGTGCATTGCTTCACCATCATAATATTTAAGGAAGGCGTTTAACGAATGAGAAAGACGATGTTCTCCCTGTCCCTGCCGCTTCTTGCCGCGGCGATATTTCTCTTGACGCAGGCGGTCCCTGCGGAGTGCCTGACGGCCGAGGACGTTAAAAGCTACGTCGATGCGGCCAAGGCCCTGAACCTGAACGGGGACAACCTGAAGATCGGATCGGAGTCGGCCGAGGAGATACTGAAGGACGACCACTTTATGGCGCTGCTCCGCGGCAGGCTCCGCATCGCCCGCCTGCTCAAGGCCGCCAGCGATGCGGAAGGGGGAGAGGGAACTTACGCCCTGCACGTAGAGGCCGGTCCCATCGTCGCCTTTCTGTGCCAGGGGGGAGCCCCAACGCTGGACAGGCTCGTCCAGGGCGCCGTGGAGCAGGTCGTCAAGCCGCTCCAGCTTGAGGCGACCCTCAAGGAGCTGCCCCGCTACTACGAGGCCATCGTGGCTACGGCGGACTGGCAGAAGAAGTTCGGCAAAATAATGGGCGAGGGGGAGTATCCTTCCATTCAGAGGGGAAAGATATTTCACATCGCGGGCTTCCCGGAGATCGGGGACAAGCCCTACTACACGGCGGCTATGGACATCGAGCTGAAGGACGATACGATGTACCTCTCCGAGTGGGATGCGTCCGCAGAGGGCTGGCTCTACTCCTTCTGGATGCGCCGCTGGCGGGAGGGGACCATGGAGACCGCCAAGATCGCCGTCGACCTGCTGAACAAGGCGCTGGGACAGTAGCGAAAAATAGCGAAAAGAGTTTGGAGCGCTGCTCCGAAAACGTCCGGAGGGCCTTGAGGCCCTCCGGTTTTGGTGTGCCGTCATACCAATTCGTGTTTAAAGAAGGGCAAGAAAGGCCCCCCTGCAAGGGGGGCTGCCCCGAAGGGGCTGGGGGGTGTTGAGCCTGAGAAACAACCCCTCCGGTTCGCTGACGCGAACCACCTCCCCTTTCAGGGGAGGCAAAAGAAGAAGCACGTCGTTAGGCCCCCGGTTTATTAGGCCCCCCTGGAAGGGGGGCTGGCGAGCCCTGCAAGGGCGAGACTGAGGGGTTGTGAGCGGTAGCGAACGGCAGCCGGAAGGCTCCCCGAAGGGGAGGGGTGTTTTTCATAAGACGCGCCTGTCTGACATTCCCCGCCAACGCCTCCACAAGGCAATCAATTGCCTTGCTTCGGCACAGCCGACCAACGCAGCGCTGCAATCGCTGACGCGATTGCATAAGCTGCGTCGTCTGGCCGAGCTGCGGAAGTCCCCCGGACTTCCTTCGCCCTCAGCCGACCGACCGGCCGCCGCAATCCTCCCGAAAGATCGGCTTGCGTGAGGCCGGTCGTCTGGCTGAGCTGCGGAAGTCCCCCGGACTCCCTTCGCCCTCAGCCGACCGACCGGCCGCCGCAATCCTCCCGAAAGATCGGCTTGCGTGAGGCCGGTCGTCTGGCTGAACCCCTCCGGTTCGCTGACGCGAACCACCTCCCCTTTCAGGGGAGGCAATCCACATTGGACGCGATTTGGTATCAGCTGTTCTTCAGGTGGTGCTGATAGGCGTCCTCCAACCTTTTGACCTCCGCAACGATCTTGCGGGCCAGCCGCCGATTGCCGGCGCTGTAGCGCAGAAGTCCGCTCTGCAGGTCCGCGGAGGCCGCACAGCAGCGGGAGAATATCTCCGTGCCCACCAGGACGTTGTACTTCGGGTCGAACATGTCCTTCGCCTGCTTAATGTGGGGATACTTCTTCGTGATGTTGCGCTTGTGGACACGCCACCGCACCTGCATCAGGCCGTAGTCCCCGCCGCGGGAAAGGGCGTCGTGCCGCGCGCTGGACTCGTTGACGATCATGGCCGCGATGACGAAGGGGTCCTGATGGAACTGCTGCCCCGCCTCGACGATGAACTCCGCGTAAAGTCGCGCCTTCTGCGGCGATAGCCTCTTGTTGTAGCGAAAGAGAAGGGCTTCGATGCTCTTCAGTTCCGCCTCGCGGTCCCGCTGGCCCGCGACGGCCTTCTTCGGGGCCTTCTCCTTGTTACGGGCCGCCGTGACGGTCACGGGCTCCCTGGGAAGGAGGTTCGCCGTGATCAACGGCTCGGACTTTCCGAACAGGCGCTCGACCTTCTCGTCGTTCGCTCCCGCCGCGCCCGGAAGGGCGAAGAACCCCACCGCCAACAGACACCAAATTGCGCCGCGCCCGCGCGCGACATTCCGAAATTTCACTGGGCGTCCCCCCTGAACAGATTTTGGGGTCCTGCCTGACTGGATGACGGACGAAAAAGAGAACGCCGTTTCCACAAACGCTCAAGCCCGCAGACCAACAGACGCCAGACAGCACATCACAGCTTCTTTACCTGAATGTAAACGCATCCTCTCTCAAAGGGCGTGGGCGATCCTCTCGCCTCTCCCGCCCCGTTTCGCCAAAGAAGTCCGAGACGCTGAAACCCCGCACAGAAAAATTTATGGTAGAGATACTAACACAGGGCTCAAAGCTAAAAATCCGAAAAAAAAGGGAAAAGGAACTGTCCTTTTCCCCTGAATCCTCCTCACGGGCGCAGGCCCCGCACGGGGCCTGCACAGCAGGGCCGAGATCGCCCCAGCTATCGTTTCTTCTTCGGAGATTCTGCCCCCTCCGAGGACTTCGCAGACGTTTCCTCGCCCTGACGGCGCTCCCCGCGCAGGCCGGCCAGCCCGACCTCGCCCGCCACCTCGCATCCCCTGCCGTAACGGACGATGGCCTCCTTCCATGCCCCGTCCTCGTTGGGCGCGTAGTCCCCGATGGCCTTGCGCATGGCGACCAGCGCCACGTACATGCTCTTCACGGCGTCCAGGTACTCCGTCCGCACGGTGCGGTAGGCCGTCTGGGCATTGATGAGGTCGATCTGGGCGCCCATGCCCTCCGCGTACATCAGCTCCGTGATGCGCAGCTCCTCCTCGGAACGGGCCATCTGGCGTTTCTTGTCCACCTCGAGCGCCTCGGCGTTCTTCCAGTTGTTCATCGCCACGGTGAGGTCCTGTCGGGTCTCCTCCTTCAGGGAGTCCAGGGCCGCCTCCGCGGACTGCACCATGCGGTCTGCGTTCAGGACGCCGTACTTCGTTCGGTGCCCGTCGAAGATCGGGACGTTCAGGGAGAGCCCCGCCTGGGCCTCATGGCTCTGGGGCGTGGCGGACACGTCGGGGTCGGCCCAGGCCGTCCACTGGAGGTTGACGTCCAGCGTCGGGGAGAGCCCGCGGGCCGTCAGCTTCTTCACCACCTTCGCCCGATCCAGCGTCAGCTGCGCCGCACGCATGTCCGGACGGTTCTTCAGCGCCTCGTCGTAGCTCAGCGTCATGTCAAAGGCCGGGACGTGCAGGGGCTCGTTCCGCGGCTCCACGTCCAGCCCTCCGGCCAGGTAGGAGAGGTTGGCCAGCAGGTTGCTGTAGGTCGTCTCCGCGCTCTTCACCAGCGTCTCCGCCTCCACCACCTGAGCGTCGCTGCGCACCACGTCCAGCTTCGGGACCAGCTGCTGGCGGTACTTTTCCAGCGTCACGCGATGGTTCTCCGCCCGCTGGCGCAGTATCTCCCGCTGAAGCCGCACGTTCTCGCGGGCCAGGACCGCCGACCACCATGTCTCTTCCGCCGTGGCCACGAGGGCGTTCACGTTCGCGTCGAACTGCGCCCGTGCGATCTCGTAGCCCAGGACGTTCTGGCGCTCTTCCAGCGAGTACTTCCCCGACAGGTCGATGCGGTGCGTCAGGGCGAGGCCCGCACTGCCCATGGTGTAGTTGTCCTCGCCGTTCATCTCGGAGAGCCAGGCCCCCTTCGCGCTGAGACCCAGGCTGGGGCGCTGCGTGCCCATGGCCGCCAGCACGGCGTAGTAGTTCGCCTCGACGGCCTTGACGCCGGACCGCAGGGCGTGGTTGTTCAGCAGGATTTCCTTCAGGTAATCCCGAAAGCTCATCTGCACCAGCGCAGCGGCCTCGCCGGCAAGGACGCCGGTCAGGCACAGAAACAACAGGAACAACTTGAGAATACGCTTCAACGCGACCACCTCGGTATCATCATTTCTAAGAACCATCGGATCGGGTTCCCTGAGAGCCCACGGACGAAACCGTCGCAGAATCCATGTTGACGCCATGTTTTATCGATATATTCTATACCCGCGCTCCAGCCGCGTCAATTTTCAAGGGGCTGGTTGTTGTCGTTGATCAGTGATAATGTCACCCTATAAGTAGTCAAAGAAAATCTCACCCTCCGACACAGCGGGCAGGTCTTTCGGTGATACTTGGGTTATGAAGCAGGAGCGAGTGGCCTTGTCACAAAAAGAGATCAAGCGCATCGAGGTCATGGAGCTGCTGCCAAGGGCGGCGGAGGGGTTCGGCCAGACGACACGACTTACGGACGCCAACAGGCGGCCGGCGTCGTGTCGGTCGGCTGAGGGCGAAGGAAGTCCGGGGTCCTAAAAACGCGCCGCTTGCTTTGCCTCCCCTGCAAGGGGAGGTGGTTCGCGCTAGCGAACCGGAGGGGTTGTCTTTCACGCCCCAAAACAACCCCCCAGCCCCTGCGGGGCTCGCCAGCCCCCCTTGCAGAGGGGCCCAAAAGCGCGCCCTGCTTGCCTTGCCTCCCCTGCGAGAAGTGTCCTGCTCCCTCATTCCTGTTCCTATTGACAGCCGCAACGGTATTTGATAGTTTTATATTGATATTCTCTTCATCATCACGTTGACGATTCAAAGCAAAAATGGGACGTCCAGTTCAGAAGTTCAGGAGGCGGAACAAATGGACGAGGCGACGTTGGAACCGACGCGGGAGAGTGTGCTGGAGGAGATCAAGAAGTGCCGCCAGAAAATCGGAACGCTGTTGATGATCTACTTTATGGTGGTTCTCCTTCAGGTAGTATCTGGGGCGGGCAACCTTCTCCTCCTCTTTCTGGGGACTGCGGGGGGCATGAGCATCCTCGGAAAAGCCCTTTTTGCAGCACTGCCGCTGCTCATGTGGTTCTACAGCCAAAGGCCTTCTTCCACCGGCGGTGTCCTGATGTTCTATGCGGTCGTTGAAGGGATACAGGCCGCTATTTTGTTGGCTGTAGTGTCTGTGGGGTCATTTTTTTTCGGGTTCGACGGCCCGTCCAGCGTTGCGATGCTGCCGTTTGTGGTGTTGCTTGTTTTTGGAGTTGTCGGTGGCCTGTTGGTGTTGTTTGTCAAACTTTTCCGGTCGGCCAGCCGGCTGGGCCAGCTGATGGCTGCTGTTGGCGGGGCAAGTGGCAATTTTCGTGCGGCCTGCCTGGACGCGGTGATGGTTGTGGTGGCCATCGTCTGCTATCTGGCGCCGGCCCTTCCGGCGTGGGACTCGGTGCAGTCTTCGAGGAACTTGAGGGAAGAGCTGAATCAGGCGCCTGAGGTCAAAATTTATCGAGTGAAGGAAGTAATCAACTGCATGGCAGGTTCTCCAGACGGGAGTCTGCTGGCATTGGGGACGGAGAAGGGGCTTTACGTGTGGGATACGGGGGGGCGGGAGTGCGTTTGGAGCGACGACTGCCTTGCGGTGCAGCGGGTGCGCTTCAGTCCTGGGGGGCGATACCTGGCCGCGGCGGGTCGTGGGCGGGTTGAGGGGACCAGCGACCTGGCGGTGTACGAGGTGGAGGGGTTCAGGCGTCTGCCTGGTTTCGACTGGCCGGAGCACGAGGAGCACAAGGAGAAGGTGTTCCACGACATGGTATTCCGCCCGGACGAGGAAACGCTGCTGGTGTTGTGGCACCGGAGCTGGATATGGAATCGGATGCCTCAGGGTTGGTACGGCGATGAGGCCGATGCGGTGAGGGAAAGGGAGAAGGATCTTGGGCATGATCTTGATACAGTGGACCTTTTTTGTACAGAAGGAAATATAAAAAAGAATGCTTTAAGTTCTTTTCGAAGGATACGTAAAGGACTCTCTGTTGATTTTGATTTATGTGTTGAAGGGAGTGCGTATTTTGCCTCAGATGCATCTTGTTTTGTATATTCAATAGAAGGGATGCAAAAGGAATTTAATCGATTTTGCCTAATGGATACAGAAAAATGGCAGGAGCAATTGTTTCATTTAAGTGGGTATCAACTAATTTTATGGGGTATTAAACCCTGGTATGAATGGAGACTCAACGCAAACGGAACGAGGGCGTATCTCCTTTGCGAAAAAGAGTTGAAAGAAGGAGGGTATGAGGGAGTCTTGCTGGAACTGGACCTGCAAACCGGTCGAACCAGGGAACTGAAGAGCCGGGGGTGGCGTCTGGCCCTGTCCGCGGATGGAGAGCAGGTCGTTATGCTTGCCGGAAACAATCAGGTTTCGGGTGTCGTGTTGATTGCCCTGAACTTTTTGAACCTGGACACTTTGGCTGAAAAGCAGCTTCTTTATAAAGTTGTACAAAGAGACCAGGGAGACTCCTGGCGCTTTATTTGGTTGAAGCCGCGGCTTTTTGCGGTTGCAATGAAGAGCGAGTATGGAGGGACATTGACATTTATCGACCTGAAGGAGGGCGAGGATAAATGACGACGTGGAGCCACGACAAGCAGCTTGAGATGCTGCAGCTCATCAAACTTTCGTACGAGATGACGAGCACCTGCCTGAAGGGTGAGGGGGGTCATGGAGGGTATGTTCCCAGCTATACTGACGATCTTGGTTTCACAGGAGCGCACTTCAAAAATCTGGATGCAATGGAAGGGCATGACGGCCACTTCCACTATACAACACGCCCCCGGAAGCTCTCCGCTTTTCTGAAATACTCCGAGGGGCCGGACTCCGCCGTACGCCGGTCGCTCGCAAACAAAAACAAGAAGGGTTGCCGCATTGGGATCGATCCGGCAACCCTTCTTTCTGTTGATCGTCGTCGAGGCTTGTTGTGCGCTTACGCCCGCCCCGCGTTTTTTAAGGATTGCAGCTCATCCAGGGGCAGTCCGGTGGCCTCCGCGATTTTAGTCAGGTCCAGTCCCATCCGAAACAGGTTTCGCGCCGTTTCTGTAGCAAGATAACCTCGTTTTGTTTTTCTTTTCGTAGACTCATTTCACTTAAAGTTATAGACAAATTTTTAGCAGAAACAGGTTTTGTGCGTTTTCTGCTGCACCTGATGGGTGCAAGGCCAGAGCCAGCTTGACCTGCACCATGACGGGCTTGAGCCCCGATAAGGCCGCCGCAGACCGTGGATTTGGGTTTTTATCTGGTCATTGACATTTTCAAGGGGCTGAGGCGACGTCCCTCTTCCCCTTTTGGTATAATCTTTCCGTTCCGCTCAATTCCATTCAGGCGGCCTGGGACGCAGTTGACCCGCAGCTCCGCCAGGGAGGAGATGATTCTGATGGAAACGACGACGGTACGCTCTACCCCCAACTCCGAGGCTTGCGCCCCTCACCCCGCCCTCGACATTCCGGACGCCATCTCAAAGGAGCTCAAGCTCACCCCGGCTCAGGTCAAGGCCGTGCTTTCCCTCTTCGACGACGGCTGCACCGTCCCCTTCATCGCGCGCTACCGCAAGGAGGCGACGGGATCGCTGGACGAGACCGTCATCACCGCAATCCGGGACCGCGCCGCGCGGATGGCGGAGCTGGACAAGCGCCGCGCCGCCATCCTGGACTCGCTGGCCGAGCGCAACCTTCTGACGGATGAGCTGAGGGCTGCCGTCGCGGCCGCCCCGACGATGACCGCCCTGGAGGACGTCTACCTGCCGTGGCGCCCCAAGCGCCGCACCCGCGCCTCCATCGCCGCCGAGAAGGGCCTGACCCCCCTGGCGGACCTCCTGATGGCGCAGGACGACGCCATGGACCCTGCCGCTGCCGCCCAGGCTTTCGTGAACGGGGACCGAGGCGTTGCCAGCGCCGAGGAGGCCCTGGCCGGCGCCATGGACATCCTGGCCGAGCGCGTCAGCGAGGACCCGGACTCCCGCCAGGAGACGCGGCGGCTCTTCGCCCGCAAGGCCGTGCTGACCAGCGCCTGCGCCAGGGGCAAGGAGGAGGAGGGCGCGAAGTACCGGGACTACTTCGAGCTTGAGGAGAGCGCCGCTTCCATGCCGTCGCACCGCGTGCTGGCCATCCTGCGGGGCGAGCGGGAGGGGTTCCTCACCACGAGCGCCGCGCCTCCGGAGGAGGAGGCGATCTCCCTGCTGAAGCGCCGCTTCGTGCACGGCGCGGGCGCGGCGTCGCGCATGGTGGCCGCCGCCGTGGAGGACGGGTACAAGCGGCTCCTGCGGAAGTCCATCGAGACGGAGCTGCGGGGGGCGATGAAGAAGCGGGCCGACGCCGACGCGATCCGCGTCTTTGCGGAGAACGTGCGGGAGGTGCTGATGTCCGCGCCCATGGGGCAGCGGGCCACGCTGGCCATCGACCCCGGCGTGCGCACCGGCTGCAAGGTCGTGTGCCTGGATGCGCAGGGGGCGCTGCTCTTTCACACCGTCGTCTTCCTCCAGCGGTCCGAGCGCGAGCGGGAGGACGCCGGCAGGGTCCTGCGGGAGCTGGTGCGGAAGTACCATCTTGAGGCCGTGGCCGTCGGCAACGGCACGGCGGGGCGCGAGACGGAGGTCTTCGTGCGGGGCCTGGACCTGCCCGACGTGGCCGTCGTCTCCGTCAACGAGAGCGGCGCCTCCATCTACTCCGCCTCCGAGGTGGCCCGGCGCGAGTTTCCGGACCAGGACGTCACCGTCCGGGGGGCCGTCTCCATCGGCCGCCGCCTCATGGACCCCATGGCCGAACTCGTCAAGATCGACCCCAAGTCCATCGGCGTGGGCCAGTATCAGCACGACGTGGACCAGAAGGAGCTGAAGCAGGCGCTGGACGACGTCGTGACCCACTGCGTGAATGCCGTGGGCGTCAACGTCAACACGGCGAGCCCGGAGCTTTTGTCCTACGTTTCGGGCCTCAACCGCCAGACGGCCTCCCAGATCGTGAAGTACCGCGAGGCCAACGGCCCCTTCGGCGACCGCGAGGCCCTCAAGAAGGTGCCTCGCTTCGGCCCCAAGGCCTTCGAGCAGTCCGCCGGCTTCCTCCGCATCCTGGGAGGTGCGAACCCGCTGGACGCCAGCGCCGTCCACCCGGAGAACTACGCCACCGTGGCCCGCATGGCCGCGGCCCTCTCCTGCACGGTGGCCGACCTCCTCTCCGACCCCGCGCTGCGCGCCCGCATCCGCCTCCCGGACTTCGTCTCTGAGACGGCGGGTCTCCCCACGCTGAAGGACATCCTGTCGGAGCTGGAGAAGCCGGGGCGCGACCCGCGGCGGAAGTTCGAGCCCTTCGCCTTCGACCCCAACGTCCGCACGATGACGGACCTGGCTCCGGGCATGATCCTGAACGGCATCGTGACCAACGTGACGGACTTCGGCGCCTTCGTGGACGTCGGCGTCCACCAGGACGGGCTGGTCCACATCAGCCGCATCGCGGACGTGTTCGTGGAGAACCCCCACGCGCACCTGAAGCCGGGGCAGCACATCCGCGTGGCCGTGCTGGAGGTGGACCTGGAGCGAAGCCGCATCGCCCTCTCGGCGCGAAAGTCCGACCTGGGCGAAAGGACCCCGGAGGGCAGGCCCCGCGGCGAGGGGGCGCACCGGGCCGGCGGGCGGCGCGAGAGGCCTGAGAAGCCGGACATGACCATGGGATCGCTCTTCAGGGAACAGCTGGCTGAGGGCGGAAAGCGGCGGCGCTGATGGAACGCTTCGACGCCATCGTGATCGGCGGCGGGCCGGCGGGTCTCATGGCGGCCCTGCGGGCGGCGGAGCTGGGGGAGCGCGTCCTCCTGACGGAGAAGAACGCCTCCCTGGGGACCAAGCTCCTGCTGGCGGGGCGGGGGCGCTGTAACTTCACGAACGCGGAGCCGGACCCGGCCGCCTTCATCGCACGCTACGGGGAGAAGGGCCGCTTCCTGTGGTCCGCCTTCAGCCGCTTCGGTCCGGCAGAGACCCTCGCCTTCTTTCAGAAGCACGGCGTCGAGACCGTGACGGAGCGGGGGGGCCGCGTCTTCCCCGCGGAGGGCGGCGGCCAGCGCGTGCTGAACGCGCTCCTGATGCTCTGCAGGAAGTTCGGAGTGCGCATCCTGAGGAGCTCCCCCGTGCGGTCCCTGAAGGTTCGGGACGGGCGCGTGGAGCGGCTCATCACGGAGGTCGAGGAGCTGGAGGCGAATCGCTTCATCGTGGCGACGGGCGGCAAGTCCTACCCCCGCACGGGCTCCACGGGGGACGGCTACCGCTTTGCGGAGCAGGCAGGGCACGCGATCGTCACGCCGATGCCGGCGTTGGTCCCCCTCAAGACCCATGAGACGTGGGTGAAGCTGGCCCACGGATGCAACCTGCGAAACGTTCGGGTGACGGCACTGGTGGACGGAAAGCGGGTGGACGAGCGCTTCGGCGAGATGGAGTTCACGAACTTCGGTGTCAGCGGGCCCGTCATCATGGACATGAGCTCCTCCGTGCCCGACTGGATGGCCCAGGGGCCCCTCTCCCTCTCTATCGACCTGAAGCCGGCCCTGACGCGCGAGAAGCTGACGGAACGGGTGCGCCGCGACCTGGAGAAGTTCAGCGCCCGCCGCTTCGCCGGTGCCCTGAAGGGGCTGGTGCCCGGCCCCCTCATCCCCATGATCCTGGAGCTGTCGGACGTGCCGGAGGACAAGCCCGCAGCCTACGTCTCGAGCGAGGAGGCGGAGGCGACGGCGGACCTGCTGAAGGACATCCGCCTGACGGTCAACGGGCTGTGGAGCTTCAACAACGCGGTGGTCACCCGGGGGGGCGTCAGCCTGAAGGAGGTGGACCCCGCCACGATGCGCTCCAAGCGGTGCGAGAACCTCTACTTCGCGGGCGAGGTGCTGGACCTCAACGGGCCATCGGGTGGCTTCAACCTCCAGATCTGCTGGAGCACGGGCTGGGTGGCGGGCGAGGGCGCGCAGCAGCCCGGCTGACCGACCGGAGGACGACGGAGATGCGATTGGATCGTTTTGTAGAGGAATGAAAGGAAGTTGGGGTCATGAACGACGTCATCGAGAGGATCAGGGAGCTCGCCGGGGAGTTCGAGCCGGAGGTTATCGCCTTGCGGCGGCACTTTCACAGCCATCCTGAGCTGTCCTGGCAGGAGGAACGGACCACGGACCGCGTTCAGGAGGAGCTTCGGAAGCTGGGTATCGAGACGGTGCATCGGGGCTACGACGGCACCTCGAGCGGCCTCATCGCGGACATCCAGGGAGGGGCGCCGGGCAAGTGCGTCGCCCTGCGCGCCGACTTGGACGCGCTGCCGGTGACGGAGGAGAACGACGTGGAGTACCGCTCCCAGAACGAGGGCGTCATGCACGCCTGCGGGCACGACGCCCACACGGCGGGTCTTTTGGGGGCGGCGAAGATCCTGATGCAGATCCGGAGCGAGCTGCGGGGCACGGTGCGCCTGCTCTTTCAGCCGGCGGAGGAGGCGGGTGACCGGTCCGGAGCCAGGGCCATGGTCGAGGAAGGGGCCCTTCACGGCGTGGACGCCGCCTTCGGCCTGCACGTGGCCTCCATCTTCCCCTCAGGCGAGCTGCTGTACCGACGCGGCCCCTGCTATGCCGCCTGCGACGTCTGGAACCTCACCATCGAGGGCAAGGGGGGACACGGTTCGGCCCCGGAGCTGGCCGTCGATCCGACGCCCGCTGCGTTCCAGATCGGCAGTGCGTTCCAGACCGTCATCTCGCGCGAGGTATCGCCCAGGGATACCGCGGTGCTGAGCGTCGGCTGTCTTGAGACCTCCTCCAGGGCCTTCAACATCATTCCGGAGCGCGTGAAGATGGTGGGGACCGTGCGCACCTTCGAGCGCAGCGTCCAGGACGCGGTCGAGTCGGGCATGAGGCGCCTGTCCTCGGACATCGCTTCGGCCTTCCGCTGCCGCGCGGAGCTGGACTATCAGAGATCCACGGCGGCGACCTTCAACGACCCCGCCATGACGGACCTGTTGATCCGGGCCGGGACGGACCTCTTCGGACCGGAGGCCATGGTGGAGGCGCCGCTCAACATGGGGTCCGAGGACTTCAGCTGCTTCGCGGAGGCCGTCCCTTCGACGTACCTGCAGCTGGGGACGGCGGCCCCGGACCGACCGGGGACCCACAGGCCCCACCACTCGGCAAAGTTCGACCTGGACGAGGCTCAGCTGAAACGCGCCGCGGCCATCCATGCCGCCTTCGCGTGGACGTATCTCAGCCGCTGATCGGAAGGCCCCCACGCGCACCCTGATACCAATTCACGTCTAATATGGATTGCCTCCCCTAAGGGGAGGTGCCGCCAGGAGCGGTGGAGGGGTTCGGCCAGACGACCGGCCTCACGCAAGCCGATCTTTCGGGAGGATTGCGGCGGCCGGTCGGTCGGCTGAGGGTGAAGGAAGTCCGGGGGACTTCCTTAGCTCAGCCAGACGACACGACTTACGGACGCCGACAGGCGGTCGGCGTCGTGTCGGTCGGCTGTCGGCGAAGGAAGGCAATTGATTGCCTTATGGAGGCGTTGGCGGGGAATGTCAGACAGGCGCGTCTTATGAAAAACGCCCCTCCCCTTCGGGGAGCCTTCCGGCAGCCGTTCGCTACCGCTCACAACCCCTCAGTCTCGCCCCAGGGCTCGCCAGCCCCCCTTCCAGGGGGGCCTAATAAACCGGGGGCCTAACGACGCGCTTCTTCTTTTGCCTCCCCTGAAAGGGGAGGTGGTTCGCGTCAGCGAACCGGAGGGGTTCGGCCAGACGACCGGCCTCACGCAAGCCGATCTTTGGGGAGGATTGCGGCGGCCGGTCGGTCGGCTGAGGGCGAAGGAAGTCCGGGGGACTTCCGCAGCTCAGCCAGACGACGCAGCTTATGCAATCGCGTCAGCGATTGCAGCGCTGCGTTGGTCGGCTGTGCCGAAGGAAGGCAATGGATTGCCTTGTGGAGGCGTTGGCGGGGAATGTCAGACAGGCGCGTCTTATGAAAAACACCCCTCCCCTTCGGGGAGCCTTCCGGCTGCCGTTCGCTACCGCTCACGGGCCGTCAGTCTCAGCCCCTTCGGGGCAGCCCCCCTTTAGAGGCAAAATGGTATAAAGAGGAAGCCCCTCTCCTGCACGTTCTTCGATCGGTGCAGCGGAAACGTCGTCCAGCCCGTAGCCCCCACCGGAAAAAAGCGAGGTCCTGCCTCGCGACAGGCAGGACCTCAAGTCAGGAATAGAGCGCGCCAAAGACGCCCTCCGGTAAGGGAGGCAGGGTTGTGTGCACGGGGAGCCGTTCGTCCGTCTCAGCGGCCCCCCGCAGCGACGGTTGCGTTACTTCTTCTGGCGATAGGCGTCGGAGATGGGGCCGGACTTGCCAAGCATCTCGCCGTAGCCGTAGAATCCGCCGTTTGCCGCGTGGGAGTGGGAGAAGAAGACGATGGAGGAATCCGGATCGGCGGTCTTGGGGTTGATCTTACCCCCCGCGTCCAAGTAGGCCTCGTCCGCCCACACCTTGCGCACGACGAGGATCATCAGGCGGCTCTTGCTGCCCTCGGCGATCGGCATGTCTTCCTCGAGCTCGCACTCCAGCGAGATGGGGAATTCCTCGATCATGGGGGCGTTCACGGCCGAACCCTTCACCGCCGTGAGCTTCGTGACCGCCAGCTTGTCCTGAAAGCCGCCGTTCTCGGACAGCAGCGGCGCATCGCCGGAGAGCGGCCGTCCGGAGTAGCGGCCCAGGAGCTCCGCCTCCGCCAGGTACTTGACGGAGGGCAGGTTGACGGTGCAGGCCTTCATCTTCTTCAGGCACTGGTACGTCCAGCTCTTCTCCGCGTCGCCCTTGATGCCGAAGCCGATGCGCATGGGGCCGCCGTCCTTTCCGGAGGCGAGGACCCCTCCCCGATGGAAGGGGGCGAAGTTGGCCTGCCCCTCCGGGGTGTAGACGCCCACCACCATCAGCGGCGCAGGCAGGAAGTGGGGCGATCCCGTGAACTTCAGGGACTCCGCGGAGGCCATACCGGCGCGCAGGCTCAGCAGGGACAGCGTGAACGCCAGCGTCAGGATGGCGCGATAGATTCTTTCCTTCATGATAACGCTCCTTTTTGTGCCTAATGCCCCGCGGGCTTGGGCTCGAGCCCATTGGGCCAGGGGAATTTCTCCGCGCTCATCCCGCTTCCAAGGGGTGCACTGAGGGCGTAGTAGCCGCTCCCCTCCGCGCTGCCCGCGAAGTAGACGGCCATGCCGGACTTCTGCGGGTCGAACTGGCTGACGGGGGCGGTCTTGTCGCCGTCCAGGGCCTCCGCCGCCACGTGGTAACTCGCGACCTCGCCCAGGAACACCCGGTGCTGCCCGTCCGGGAACTCGAGCGTCTTGACGAGTTTGCACTCCAACGTCACGGGGCACTCCGTCAGGACGGGAGCGTTCACGTCGCTGCCCTTCTCCAGCTTCAGCCCGGTGACGGAGAACTTGTCGAAGTACTCGTCCCCCGACGCTGCGGAGACCGTTCCGCAGAAGTCGCCCTGCGGCACGAGGGCCGCGTTCATCACGTTCACGGTGAAGGCGCCCGTGGCTTCGATGTTCTTTGCGGTCTGGCGCTTCGGGTTCACCGCCACGTAGAAGATCATCCTCTGCTTCGACGGCGTCTCGGCGATGCCGACGCGGTCAATGATGGCGGCGTCCGGGCGCCCCTCCGCGTCGTAGGTCCCCACGAGGCAGGCCGTCGTCGGCAGGAGCCGCGCTCCCGTCTCGACCTCCACCTTCGCCGCCTGCGCCGGGGTGCACAGAAGCGCGGCGGCAAGCACTCCCAACAAACGATATCCTTTCATAAACGTTCCTCCTTAACCAAAAACGCTCCATGAATCCACGAACTGCCGGAGAACGACCGTTCCTCGCGAACGTGCCTCCTTCAGCAAAAGACAAACCCTTCCCAGGGCCGTTCTGCCCCGCAAACTAAACGTCTGCCTGAATAAAATTAGTTATATCTAACTACATGAAAAATTTATCACCACGACGTCGTTTTGTCAATATGGTTTGGGGTGAGGTGTCGTTGATCAGTGATCATGTCACCCTATAGGTCGTCAGAGAAAATGTCATCCCACGCCGCGGCAGGCAGGTCTTTCGGTGATACCTGGGTATGAAGCGGGAGTGAGTGGCATGGACACAAAAAGAGGTCGAGCGCATCGAGGTCATGGTCTACAACCGAAGCGATAAACCACCTGCGTCGAGACGCGGCAACGATGCCGCGTCTCGACATAAGCGACCGGCGCAGCATCTGCGGCTTACAGCCGCAGATAAGCAGAGAGCCAGCGAGGAACGAGCTGTGAGAATCGCTTAGGGGCTTTATCAGAGCTGGCCGTCTGCTTATGAGCCTCTGTCGGAGGCAGATCATCAGGCTCAGGAAAAAGTACACGACCCAGGTGGAAAGGATCGTGCCCATGCGCGGCCATCGCTACGTTACGGAGATCAACGTCGTTGCGCAGACCGTGAGGTCCGGTAATCCTGCGGCGACGGAGCCCGACTGCCTCTTCTGCCGCCGGGATGCTGGCGCGGCGTGCCAACATCTCCCCATCCGACGCCATGAAGCGGACGTTCCGGCGCGGCGAGGACGCCGTGCAGGGCGAAGGGTTCGCGCCGCCGGTGAACGACGCCTCGCACCGGCTGCGACAGATTGCGCTGGGGTTTCTGGTCCTGCTGGGAGCCTTGGCCGTCCTGACCGGTGTGCCGGGTTGGGATATCCTGCCGAAGGTTTTCAAGGCAGGGATCGCGACGCTGATGTAGAACGGGGCCCTTCGGGGCCCCGCTGTTTTTTGCTTCAAGGGCGCTTCTAAGGAGAACAAAAAAGGTTCAGGAGAAACTCCCCTGAACCCTTGCTATCAATGGTGGGCGATACTGGGTTCGAACCAGTGACCTCTTCCGTGTGAAGGAAGCGCTACTACCGCTGAGCTAATCGCCCTCAACGGGGAATTATTATACACAAAGACCGGGGGAAGCACAAGGGGCGTTTTCGTTTTGCCGTTCAACCGCTCCCCGCGCCCCGGCCCTGGCCGGCGCTGGAATGTGCGGGGCAATCGGGCTATAATGGCAGGAGAGCTTTCGGGCTTCAAAAAAGGGCCGCCGCGCGAGGGCGGGGCGGCCAGGACGCGAAAAAGGAGTGGGGGTTAACGATGGCAACGATCGGCGCTTATGATGAGGAAAACTTCAAAAAGGTGAACAAGACTCAGGTCCGCCCGACGGTGGAGGCCGTGTTCTACGGCAACAACGTCCACCGGGTGCTGGACCTGAAGGAGGCCTACAACCTGGCGAAGAACAGTCCGGGCACGGTCGAGCTGACGGGGATGCCCGTCTACCACCCCACGGAGCAGGAGCTGCCCCAGGACGCGAACGTCCTGCTGTTCAACGACGGCGCGATCTTCGGCCGCACGGCGGCGGCGCGCCGCATCGTGGGCTGGCCCGGCGTGGACGCCAACGCCCTCTGCACCGTGGTGCGCGAGGCCATCTTCAACACGCGCCATCGCAGGATGTACCAGGCGGACGCCTACGTGGGGCTGGACGAGGACTTCATGGTGAAGGCCCACCTGCTCCTGCCGGAGGGCTACGAGAACAACCTCTACAACTGGATGATCAACTTTCAGTACGACAACGAGAGGTACAGGCCGCGCTACGCGGCCTCCCGAAGGATATCGGACACCGACGGCGACATCTTCTTCTTCGCCGACCCCGACTGGTCGCACCCCGACTTCCCGCTGGGCCTCGCGTTCTTCTCCCCGGAGGAGAACTGCGCCGCGGTGCTGGGCCTGCGCTACTTCGGCGAGCTGAAGAAGGGGACCCTGACCCTGGCCTGGGGCATCGCCGCCCGCAACGGCTACGCGGCCTGCCACGGCGGCCTGAAGCGCTACACGATGAAGGACGGAAGGAAGTTCGTCATGGCGGCCTTCGGCCTGTCGGGCTCCGGCAAGTCCACCATCACCCACGCCAAACACGACGGCAGGTACGACATCATGGTCCTGCACGACGACGCCTTCATCGTCAACATCAAGGACAAGTACGCCATCGCCATGGAGCCCACCTACTTCGACAAGCTGGCGGACTACCCCATCGGCTGCGAGGACAACAAGTACCTCCTGACGATCCAGAACTGCGGCGCCACCGTCACCGGGGACGGCCGGAAGGTCGCCGTGACGGAGGACATGCGCAACGGCAACGGCCGTTCCATCAAGTCCCGCCTCTGGTCCCCCAACCGCGTGGACCGCATCGACGAGCCGCTGAACGCCATCTTCTGGCTCATGCGCGACCCGACGATCCCGCCCGTCCTGAAGCTGGAGGGCCCGTCCCTCGGCGCGGTGCTGGGCGCCACCCTGGCCACCAAGCGCACCAGCGCGGAGCGCCTGGCCCCCGGCGTGGACCCCAACGCCCTGGTGTGCGAGCCCTACGCCAACCCCTTCCGCACCTACCCGCTCTCCATGGACTACGAGCGTTTCAAGACGCTCCTGGCCGACGGCGTGGATTGCTACATCCTGAACACCGCCGACTTCATGGGCGCCAAGGTGAAGAAGGAGCACACGCTGGGTATCATCGAGGCCATCGTGGAGGGCAGGGCCCGCTGGGTTCCCTTCGGCGACCTGCCGGGGCTCAAGACGCTGGACATGCCGGACTTCAAGGTCGATCTGAACGATGCCGCCTACCGAGAGCAGCTCAAGGCCCGCTTCCAGGATCGGCTGAACTTCGTGATCGCCCGCGAGACGGAGCGCGGCGGCGTGGACAGGCTGCCCCCGGACGCCAGGGAGGCCCTCGAGGCGGTCATCGCCGCGATGAGGTAGGGTGGACCGGCGCACCGCCCCCCCTCCGCCGTCGTCATCAATCTCCAGAAGCACGAGGCGGCGCTGCAGCGCCGCCTCGCCAAAGGGACGGGCGAGGGTCCTCGCCCGTTTTGCCCCTGACCTTCCTAATACCCCTCCCGGCTCCTGCGAAGTCTCGATCCCACGCGCCGGCTCCGGACCTCGCCGCGGGGGCTGCGCCGCCCGCGGCGAGGGGCCTCGTCCTCCGGGAAGAGCCCCCAGCGCGCCAGCCCCGCCCGGCCCTGCTCCAGACGGGACATGGCCAGCGGCTGGAGCTCCACCAGGATGTGATCGTCCTTCAGGCGGATGGCGCCCACCTCGCAGCGCTCCACCTTCAGCGCCGTGCAGAGCGCGTTCAAGATGCGGCCCACGTCCGTCACCGGCCCGCGGCTGCTGCGCATCCGCGTCATGACGCCGCGCTGCCTGCGGCCCGCCGCAGCGCCCTCCCGCGACCGAATCGAGGAGCGCCCTCCCCGACGGCGCTCCCGCTCCCGATCCAGCTCCGCGCTGAGGCTGTACCCCTTGGCCGTGCGGGAGGAGAGGAAGGCCAGGAGCTTCGCGGTCAGCACCCTCGGCTCCGCGCGGGACAGGAGGTCCTCCGCCCAGCTCAGGCACTCCTCGTAGTCCCCGTCGAGGGGCGCGGAGAGCAGCTCGCGCTCCATCACCTCGCGCTGCGTCGCGTGGATGCGGTCCAGGTCCGGGATGTCCTCCCACTCCACCTTCATCCGGGTGGACCGCAGCATGTCGCGGAAGCGCCCCGCCTCGGGCGGCGAGAGCAGGATCAGGTTCGTCCCCTCGTTGCCCGCCCTTCCCGTGCGGCCGCTGCGGTGGACGAAGGTCTCCTGGTCGTCCGGCAGTCCGAGTTGGATGACGTGCGTCACGCCCTCCACGTCCAGCCCCCGCGCAGCGACGTTGGTCGCCACGAGGCAGGGGATGGAGCCGGACTTGAAGGAGGCAAGCACCGCCATGCGCTCGTTCTGCGTCATGTCGCCCTGAAGGGCCGCCGCGGTGAAGCCCTCGTCCTGCAGCTTCTGGGCGATCTCGATGGACTCCATCTTCGTGTGGCAGAACACGAGGCACCGCTTCGGGTGCTCCCACAGCAGGATGTTCACCAGCCCCTCGAAGCGGCGGCGGGAGGGGATCATGTAGACCCGGTGCAGAATGTCCGCGTGCTGCGCCCCCTCCTCCACGAGGGAGAGGATCAGGGGGTCCTCCAGGTAGCGGTCCGCCAGCTCCCGCATCTCGTCCGGCATCGTGGCGGAGAAGAGCCAGGTTCTGCGCTCCTCCGGCAGGGCCCCCAGGATGGCCTCCAGCTCGTCGCGGAAGCCCATGTCCAGCATCAGGTCCCCCTCGTCCAGGACCACGTGCCGGATGTCCTCCGTCTGCAGGGTTCCGCGCTCGATGTGGTCCCGCACCCGACCGGGAGTCCCCACGACGACGGCCGCGCCCCCGCGCAGGGCGCGCAGTTGGGGACCCATCTCCATGCCGCCCACCAGCGCCACGACGCCCAACCTCAGGTGGCGCGTCAGCCAATCCGCCTCCCTGGCCGTCTGCTGCGCCAGCTCGCGGGTGGGGGACAGCACGAGAATGCGGGGCTGCCTCTCCCCCGCCGAAACCTCCTGGAGCAGGGGCAGGAGAAAGGCCAGCGTCTTGCCGCTGCCCGTCCGCGCCCGGACGATCAGATCCCGTCCCTGCCACTCCGCGCCCAGCACGCGCCGCTGCACGGGCGTTGGGCGCTCGAAACCCTTCTCCTCCAGCGCGCGCAGGAGCTCGTCCCGAAGGCCGTAGACGTCAAACCCCTCGTCGACGGGCTCCCGTCCGTAGCTCTCAAGCTCGCGGTACTCGTCCCTCGATATTTCGCTCAGGTCCAGGTTCGAGGGCGCGCTGAAGGGCGTCCCCCTCTCCCCGGCTGCGTTCCCGCTCCTCACTTCAGTCACTTCAGTCACTTCAGTCACTTCACTCGTTGCACTCACTTCGTTCATTCCCTGCACTTCGTTCATTGAAACCTGCATACCCCCATAGGCAAATAGGCAAAAAAGGGGAAGGCCGCGTCGGGCCTTCCCGCATTAAGCTTCCTCGCGTCTGATTATGAGCCAGACGGGGGATAATGTCAATGACGCGATCGCGCCCCGCTCCGCCCCGTCGATCGGCCCTCCTGCCCCCACAGCCCGATCCCCGTCCGGCGGGCCTCCTGCTCCAGCCGGGCGAAGAGCTCCCTGTAGCGGGTGTTCGGCTTGATGGACAGCACCCGCGCATACCCTCCCGTCAGGAGCTGAGCGTTGAACATGTCCCGCCGCACCGACGCCTCGTCTGCGCTTTCGGGCGGGGACGTCAGCCACACGTAGGCCAGGTGGCGTCCGTAGCGGTCCGTCGGCTCGGCGTCGTACTCCAGCCACACGCGCCGCCCCGTCAGCTCCCGCTTCGTGAAGTCGCTGGCCGCCTTTCCGTAGTACTGCACCGGTGTGTTGGGCTTCACGGTCTCCGGGGTGTCCACCCCGATGAGCCGCACCTTCCGGTTCGAGCCCTCCACGCTCACGACGATCGTATCCCCATCCACGACGCGCACCACCGGAGCGGAGAGGACGTCCCCCGTCTGCCCCTGCCAGTGTTCAAGTCCCAGCCACCCGGCCAGAAGGGCCAGAAAGGCGAGGACGAGGCGCTTCAGCATCCGCTCCATGACGCGGTTCGCGCCCCCTCGAAAGCGGCTCCGGGGGCCGCTCCAAAACGAAGCGCTTCGACGTCGTCCAGCCATCGCTCAGCGCGTCGGGGGCAGCAGGCCGGCAGCGTCAAGCTCCGGCAGGAAGTCCCGCAGGGCACGGCGGACGTGCTCCCCACGCCCCCGAACGGGTTCCGCCCACAGGAGCGCGCTCAGGATGGCCTCCTCCGCAGCCTCGGCAGCGGCCTGAAACAGGGGGTCGATGCCGCCTTCGTGGAGGGAGGGGACACGGAGGACGGGGTCCTCCGGTGCCTCGTGGGGGATGCGGAAGGCGTTCGAGAAGGCCACGGCAACGTCGCCGCTGCCGTCCCCCACGAAGGAGCCCGTCCGGCCTACGCCCACGAAGCACCGGCGCGCCATCCGCGTCAGCTGCCGCGCCGTGAGGGGCGCGTCCGTGCCCAGCACCAGGATGATGGAGCCGGACTCCCGCTCCTCCTCGGTCCGGCGCGCCTCCACGAGGGCCGAAAGTGCCGCCCCGACAGGACGCCCTGCCAGAACGAGGTTCGTCATGACGCCAAAGTTCGCGTTGACCAGGACGCCGACGGTGTACGTCTCCTTCCCCGTCGTCGCCAGCCGCGAGGCGCTGCCGATGCCACCCTTCAGCCCAAAGCAGCTCATGCCCCGCCCCGCGCCCACCGCGCCCTGCTGAAAGTCCTCCGCGGCCGACGCCAGCGCCGCGTCCAAGTGGGGCCGGCCCAGGCGCGCGGCCCGTGCGTCGTTCAGGTAGCTGTCGTTACACTCGCACACCACGGGGTTCACGCTGCCCGCCGTCGTGCAGATCTCAGGGTGCTCGTCCATGAAGCGGCGGAACAGCGCCTCGTACAGCGCCCCGGCGCTCGAGACCCCCGTCAGGACGACGGGCGTCTCGATGGTCCCCTTCTCCTCTACCTGCAGGAGCCCCATGCTCTTGCCGAAGCCGTTGAACACGGCGCACCCCGCCGGGACCTTCCGGCGAAACAGGCTTCCGGGCGCCGGAATCACGGCTGTGACGCCCGTCTGGACGCCGCCGTCATCCACCGTGGCGTGGCCGACGCGCACGCCCGGCACGTCCGTCAGGGCGTTCCCCGGCCCCCTGGGCAGCGTGCCGACGCCAAGTCCCAGCTCCTCCACGAGAGAGGCCACGGCCTCACCCCTTCAGGGGAACGTCCCGACGCACCCTCAGCCGCACGCAGGCTGCCCGGCGCGTCCCGTCCCCCTCCGTCAACAGGACGGCGAGGTCCGTAAGGCAGGGGTCCGCGTCCTCCATCCACGCGCCGCCGCCGAAGGTCAGTTTGAAGGAAGCGCCGTCCGGCGCGACCTCCAGTGCGGACCCGACGGACCACTTCTCCTGCGGCAGGTAGTGCGGCCCGGCGAGGCATCGCGCCGGGTCCAGGGCGGCAGGGGGCAGTCCCTGCGCGTCCCAGCGCACGGTGAAGCGGGCGTCCGCCTGCGACGCATCCAGCTCCCCGTCGGGCGTCCCCACCAGGACCTTCAGGTCGCCGAAGAGCGCACGCATCCCCTCCCGGACCGTCACGCCCCAGGCGCGGACCAGCCCTTCCATCATGGCCCTGGCGACGTTGGGGTCCGAGTGCATGTGCATCTCGATCTGGGCGTCCATCATGCGGAGCTCGTCCTCCATGTGGTCCTCCATCAGGCAGACCCTGGAGCGCACGGCCTCCTCCGCGGCCCCGCTCAGGAGCTCCGCAGCCGCCTGAACCGCCGTGGTACGGAACCAGGCGCTGTCCTCCCGCCAGTCCAGGTCGGTTGCGGGCACGGAGAAGTGCGTCGCCAGGGCCTTCTTCGCCCCCGCCGCATAGCCGTACCCCTCCGGCACCTCGGCGATGCCAAGGTACCAGGGCATGTAGGGAGAGAGGCAGGGCCGGCCCAGAGCGCGCCGCGCGAGGATACGCTCCGGATCGTGGCGCACCTCCACGATGTTGCTCTCAAGGGTCGTGACGGCGCAGATCGGGCGGGTGCTCATGAAGTGGTGGGAGCCCCCCTTCGAGATGTCGGACGCCGTGCCCTCGAAGTGCGTCCGCAGGATCTTCTTCAGCGTGTCGATCCCCACCGGCCGCGCCGGCTTCACGGAGAAGGGAAGGTCCTCCGGCCGGTCGAGAAGACCGCTCAGGTCGCGCTCCAACAGGACCTCCAGCCCCCGAACGTGCCGGTGCATGTTGTAGATCGCCCCCCGCGACGCCGGGGCCTGACAGGCCCTGGCGAAGTCGAAGGGGCCGTCCGCGGGGCTGTACCACCCGCGCTTCGTCGCGTAGTCCACGAGGGCCTGAAGGCCCGGCGTGTCCGGGTCCGGCTCGTGGATCGTGTAGTGGTTCGGGATGATGAAGACCTCGTCGTCCGGCACCCGCTTGACGGCGAAGTGCCTGCCCTTCATCACCTGTACCACCCAGCACTCCTCGCTGTCCGCGAAGTGGTAGGACCGTCCGCTGTCTGCATAGCCGTAGCGCTGAATGAGGTCCGCGGCGATCTCCACGGCGTGAGCGGCGCTCCTGGCCCCCTCGGCCACGAGGCGGCGCAGGCCGTAGCCGATGCCGCCGTCCGTCAGGTCCGGGGCGTCCTCGCGGGACTCCGAGCAGTTGTCGCTGCAAACGACGACCCCGTTCCGGTTGATGAACAGGTCGCAGTAGGACTCGCCCCCGCCCTTTCCTCCCCGGCGCGCCTCGGACCACAGGAGGCCCGCGCTGGCCTCCGGCAGGGGCAGCTCCGCACAGCACGGCTCAAAACGGACGGTCTCCGGAGCGGTCCGGACGACGGGGGCCGTCATGTGGGTCAGCATCACGTAGCGTCCGCGGCTGTCCTCGTTGTGCCCCACCAGGACCACGCCGTTCTCGGAGGCTCTGCGCCCCACCAACACCGTCATGCAGGCGTGCGCGGGCCGCCCCCAAAGGAGCGCCAGCACGAGCGCACCGAAAACCGCCGCTGTCATCAACAGAAACATCCAAACGGACCTCCTCGGCAGAGGCGCCCGACCTCGCGGGCCACCTCCAAAGATATGGGTGAATTGTTTATTATCGCACCAAATCGTCAAAACGGACAGGCCCCGTTCAGGCCGACGGACAAAACGTTCCGCCGCAGGAGAGCGCCGCCGTGAGCGGATCGGGGCGTTCGGCCCTCACGAGGGCGGAGATGGAGCGAAGCCGCAGCGCCATGGCCTGACGGGACACCCGATAGCGCCGGGCAAGCGCCTCCGGGCCGGCTCCGGCCTCGGCGGCGACCATCGCAAGGGGCATCAGGAGCTCCGCCGCGAAGAGGTCGGCCTGGCGTCCTGCCGCTCGTCCGACAGGGAGGGCCGCTCCAGGGCGGAGCGGTGCCCCAGGAGGGCGTGTCCCAGCTCGTGGGCGATGGAGAAGCGCGCCCGGACGAGGGGGATCGAGGTGTTGACCATCAGGACCCGCCGTCCCCGAACCTCCGCCAAAAGCGCCCCGAAGGCGTCGCAGGGCTGGGCGTAAACCTCGATGTCCAGGTGGTCGCAGATGACGCTCAAGCTCACCGGTGGCGCGGACATCCGCGGCATCGTCGATCGCAGGAGGGACGCCGCAGCCTCCCGCGCAGGGCCCAAAAGCCCATCCTGGAACATCGCCTTCAAAACCCGTCCCGGACGCGACGCGTCTTGATGGCGTCCACGGCATAGCCCAGGGCCAGCCTCAGGCTCGAGGCCAGGAACTTCCAGTCCTCCTCCGTGAAGGAGTCCTGGTCCTTCACGAAGCTGCGAAGGTACAGGGCCAGCTGCGGGTCGTTCTCGAGCGTTCGGGTCACGAAGGTGCGGGCGTCCTCGCCCAGCGCCGAGAGCTCCGTCCTGTCGTCGCACTTCAGCCCCAGGAGCTCCCGCACGTCGCAGGAGAGCGCCGAGGCGATGGGCAGCAGCATGTCCGAGCTGAGCCCCTTGACGCTCGACTCGATGCGGCTGATGTTCGCCTGCGTCACCCCCAGCTTCCTGGCCAGCTCCTCCTGGTTCATGCCCAGCGCCCGGCGGCGCGCCTTGATGTTGGCGCCGATCGAAGCCATCCTAAAATCCCCCTCCTCAAAATTCAGCAGCATCCGGCGGCACTGCATTTTCTCAGAAAGTGTCTCAGGAGTGTCCCCCCGTCACGCCCCTATATAATAACATGGTGACAACGAGATAATTGCTTATGCAGTTAACGTTGATGCCGTTCAACGGGCGGGCCTCTGGTGAAACTCCTGCCGGGCCTCGCGCCGAAACGGCCTCCTCCGCCCCCGGATGAGCCGCCCGGCGGCCCCGACGCTCCCGCCTGATGTTTTTCACGGATGGCATTTACGGCATTTCGTCCTATTATTGAATGGTTAAGCAATCGAACGCCGCGTTCACGGCGCGGCGCGATCCATGATTATTTCACGAAGGGGAGTGCGTTTCATGGGAGACGGAGCACGCGCAAGGCCCGGCCGGAGGACAGCGAGGGGAGGAGGGCACGGCGTCGTCAAATTTCTCCTTGGCCTCGTCGCCCTGCTTGCCGTCATAGGAGGCATCCTGTCCTTCGTTGACATCGGGGGCGACCTGATCCTCGGCGTCGCAAAGGAGCAGTTGAAGAAGCAGGCCCGGCTGGAGCTGACGGCCGAGGGCGTCAGCGGGAACCCCCTGAAGGGCTACCGAATCTCCGACTTCTCCGTCGCCACCGAGAGCGGGGATCGGCTCCTCTCCGCGCGGTCCCTCTCCGCCAGCCTGAACTTCTCGGCGCTCCTGAGGGGGTCACTGCGGCTGGCGAACCTGTCGGTCGGCGGGGTGGACATGGACCTCGACCAGCTCCTCGATGAGGTCCGGAAGCTTGAGCTTCCCCAGGGCGGGAGCGGCGGCGGCGAGGTCCCCCTGGACCGCATCAGCCTGACGGACAGCCGCTTCACGTCGAAGTGGGGCGTCGTCCAGGTGAAGGAGGTCGGGGCGAACGTCCACGGCGGGAACCTGGACGTCGATGCGGACGGCACGGTAAACGGCGTCCCGGTGCGGGGGGATGCGAACCTGGACGTGTCGGGCGGCACGACGATCGGCATCAACCGCTCCAACGTGAGCTTCGGCCGGGGGAAGATCAGCGTGACGGGCGGCATCCACCCCCTCTCGGAGCAGAACACGGCCACGACGCTCGACCTGCAGGGCGCCGTACAGGGCCTGGACCTCCAGGAACTCATGGCGCTCCTGCCCGCGCTGGACTCGAACGATTACAGCGGGACGGCAAACCTCAGCGTCGAGGCCAGCGGCACGATCGCGGCGCTCAAGGTCACGAGTACCGTGAACTACCGAGGCACCCGGCTGGGAGGCTACCCCGTGGAGCGGGTGGCGGCCAACGTGGACTACAGCGGAGGGCGCATCTCCATCAGCAACATCGACGCCTCGGCCCTGAACGTCCCCATCACGGGCGCCGCGGCCGTCAACGTTCAGGAGGGGAAAGGACCCTCCGTCATGATCAAGCTGGAGGGGACGGACGCCGCGCTGGAGGGGCTGGAGAAGACCTTCCCGGCCCTCGCGGGGCTGGGCGGGCGCGTTTCATCCTTCAGAGCCAACATCCAGGGCCCCCTGAAGGCCCTGAGCGGCGCCGTGAACCTGACGGCCCCCAGGGTGAGCTGGCGGGGCCGGACGGCGACGGACGTCAGGGCCCAGCTGAAGCTCGCCAACAGCGACAGCGCCACCCTGGACGGCAAGTTCAACTTCGAGGGGGCGAAGGGCTTCCTGAACGGCAAGGTCGCCTCGCTCCTGACGGGCCCCAGGATGGACCTCAAGGCCACGCTTCAGGGCCTGGACCTGGCCCGCGTCGCCGCAATGATCCCCGGCGCGTCGCAGTACGACCTGGCGGGGCAGGTCACGACGCGGCTCGTCATCCGCGGCGGCACCTCCAGCCCCTCCATCAGCGGAACGATCGAGAGCCCTGCGGTCTCCGCGAAGCTTTCGGGCCAGCCCTATGCGCTGGACAAGCCCTCCGTGAGCTTCGCCTACGCCGGAGGGACGCTGACCATCCAGAAGAGCTCCGGCACGCTGAACGGAATGCCCGTGAACCTCGCGGGCCGACTGGGCCCCCTGACCTCCGCCAGGCCGCCCATCGACATGAGCGCGACGCTCACCATCGCGCCGGCGGCGCTGGAGGTCCTGGCGCCTCAGGTGCGCGATTACTCCCTGAAGGGGAACGTGAGCGCGGGCATCAAGCTGACGGGGCGCCTGCCGGCTCCCCACGTCGACCTGGTGGCCTCCAGCGCCAACCTCTCCGCCATGAACCTTCTGACGGTTCGCGGCCTGGAGCTCTCCACGGCCCTCGACGGCGGAATTGCGGCGTTGAACCGGCTGGAGCTGAGCGCCCGCGCGGCCAGCGTGGAGGCGTCGGGGACGACCCTCACGGACGTGACGGCGAAGGTGAGCAAGGCCGGGGACGCCATCAGCCTGGCCGGCTTCGGCGCCCGAAGCGGCGGCGGCTCCATCACGGGCAGCGGAACGGCGGGGTCCTCGCCCGATTCCAGGCTGAACCTGACCTTCAACCTGGACCGCCTGGACCTGAAGCCTCTGGCCCAGGCGTCGGGGCTGGGCCTGAAGGGCGTCCTGACGGGCAGCGTCGGCATCGGCGGGACGGTGGGAGCGCCGACCTTCAGCTTCAACGGCAGCGCGCCCTCCGTCACGGCCCAGGGGCTCACCCTGACGAACCTGACGGCCGACGCCTCGGGGACGCAAAAGGAACTGAAGATCAACGCCTTCAAGGCGGAGGCGGGTGGCGCGCCCCTCAGCGCCTCCGGCACGGTGCAGTTCGCCCCCTTGTCCGCCAACCTCTCCATTCAAGGCACGGCTCTGGACCTGGCGGCCCTGACGAAGGACTACCCGGACGCCGCAGGGCAGATCAGCGGCAAGGCGGACCTGACCTTCAACGTGACGGGCGGTTCGGGCGGATTCTCCGGCAAGGGGGCCCTCACCTCTCCCGCCCTGAAGGCCTTTGGCCTGAACCTGACGGAGGTCAACCTGCCCCTCTCCTACAGCGGGGCCACCTTCGCCTCATCCGGAGGCACGGCAAAGCTCTACGGAGGCAGCGCCAGGAACAGCCTGAGCTTCGATACGGGGTCCCTGAAGTTCAGCGACGAGCTCTCCGCCGACGAAGTGGACGTGAACGCGCTGCTTCAAGACGTGACGGGCGGCCTGAGCGGCAAGGTTTCGGGCAGAGGGCAGCTCAGCCTGAAGCTCAACGGAAGCGCGGCGAAGGGCCTGAGCTACGCCGGCACGGGCCAGTTCACCATGGGCGAGGGAGCCGTTACGGGCTTCAGCGGTCTGGACATCGTGACGCGCCTCTACGGCACGCAAGGCATCCGCTACGTCAGCGTCAAGGCGCCCTTCACCGTCAAGACGGGCAAGCTGATCCTTCACGCCGGCGCAGAGGCGACGGCCCCGGAGCGCGACCCGTTGTACCGCTACGCGAGGATCGCCTCCGACGGCGTGGTCAACTTCGACAAGACGCTCAACGTCCCCATTGAGCTCATGGTGAACTACCAGCTCGTCAACGCGCTGACGGGCGGTGGCACGGGCGCCCTGGGCGGACTGCTGGAGGGCGGCGCAAACGTTGCCGACACCCTGAAACAGGCGCTCGGCGGGGGGCTTGAAGGGGCTCAGAAGGGCGGCGCACGGGCGGACTTCCGTACCGTCACCCTGACGCTGAAGGGCAAGGTGGACGCGCCCTCCGTGAAGGACCTCAAGATCGGGGCCTCCACGCTGAAGGACGAGTCGCAGAGCGCGGCGGTCACGGCGACGAGCGTGGATCAGGGCACCCCGGCACCTCAACCCAGCGTAGAGACACCAGCGCCGCAGCCCAGTGTAGAAACGCCAACGCCTCAGCCCGAGGCGCCGGAGACCAAGGACGCCGTGGACCGGATAGCGGACCGGGTTCTGGACGCCATCATTCCATCGGGGAACGAAGGCCAGGGCCAGCACCCTGCCTCGCCAGACGGCGAGGCTCAAAAGAGCCAGGGCGACCGGATCAAGGACCAGTTGAAAGAGGAACTGGGTAAAGAGCTGAAGAAGGGGTTGGAGGGTTTGTTCAACTGAGCGTCCAAACGGTTTAAGGCACAGGGGAACCCCTGGATAAAACAAAGGGACGGGCGGGATCGCCCGTCCCTCCTGGCTTATGAGAACGAGGAGCGGGTTGACGCATGAAAGACGGCATCAGGCAAAGGCTGGACGACCTGGAGGAGTTGCTGCACGAGGAGTACATCACCGGGGAGGAGTACGCAACGGCACGGGAAAACCTTCTGCTGGACATGGGGTTCGACATCGTTCCGCGCCTTGAGGGCGCGGCGCGACGGGAGCCACAGGCTGTGATGCCGGTCCGGAAGCGTCAGGGCACAGGGTGCGGCTGTCTTCTGGCGCTCCTGCTCCTCCTGATCGTCGCGGCAGCCGGGGTCCTTCTGGCCCTGCCAGAGGAGACGCTGCGGCGGCTTCCATGGACGGAGAAGCTGATGGGCATGGAAGCCTTTCAGCAGGTCAGGCAATCCCTGGAGCACTTCATCGACGACCTGCGGGGCAACCCTCCCCTCGAACCCAACCCCGACGCAGCGGGTCCGCAGTTGTGTTCCCTCGCCCCGGAGACGATAGCGCCCGCCTCGGCGGACGAACCGATCGCGGAGGCGATCAGCGTGGATGAACCCGAAGACGAAGCCTCAACGGACGAGCCGGAGCGGGATGCGGACAACCCGCCGGACGAGGACCTGACGGATATCCTTCCCTGACGCAAAACCCGACCCGGAGCGGTTTTATTTGGCTCCCCCGGCAACCCCGCTGGGCCTGCCTCCCCTTAGGGGAGGCGAAAAGAAGAGGCGTGTTGTTAAGCCCCAGTTTATTAGGCTCCCCTGGAAGGGGAGCTGTCGAGCCCCGCAGGGGCGAGACTGAGGGGTTGTTTTGGGAGTGCGAACCTGAGGACCAACCCCTCCGGTTCGCTGGCGCGAACCACCTCCCCTTTCAGGGGAGGCGAAAAGAAGAAGCGCGTTGTTAGGCCCCCCTGCAAGGGGGGCTGCCCCGTAAGGGGCTGGGGGGTTGTTTTGGCCGCGGAGGGGAGGGGACTGACGGCCCGTGAGCGGTAGTGAACGGCAGCCGGAAGGCTCCCCGAAGGGGGGTGTAGGAGCAGCGAGTGTTTTTCATAAGACGCGCCTGTCTGACATTCCCCGCCAACGCCTCCACAAGGCAATCCATTGCCTTGCTTCGGCACAGCCGACCGACCGGCCGCCGCAATCCTCCCGAAAGATCGGCTTGCGTGAGGCCGGTCGTCTGGCCGAGCTGCGGAAGTCCCCCGGACTTCCTTCGCCCTCAGCCGACCGACACGACGCCGGCCGCCTGTCGGCGTCCGTAAGTCGTGTCGTCTGGCCGAACCCCTCCGGTTCGCTGGCGCGAACCACCTCCCCTTGCAGGGGAGGCAAAGAACGCAACGGGCAAATTGTATAATAAAGTCAGGCAGTGAGGGGACGTTTAGCGAGGAGGCGGAGACATGAAGGACGCAGAGCGGGAGCGCGACGGTGGGCTGATCGGTCCGGCGTCGGGGCCTGTGACGGAGGGGCAAATCGAGGCGGACCTGGCGCGGGGAAAAATCTACCGCCTCAACGACCGATTCTTCAAGTTTTTGTTTGGCCGTGAGGAGCGTAAGTACCTGTTTTTGGACCTCGTGAACTCCCTCGTGTTCCCGGACGGGAGTGCGGGCTTCACGGACCTGGAGTACGCCGATCGAGAGCTCTCCGCCACGCGGGAGGCCGGTAAAAGCGTCTACCTCGACATCGTGGCCAACATGGCGGACGGCACGCAGGTGGAGGTCGAGGTGCAGGTGAGGAACCGGAACGACTACCCCCAGCGCTCCACTTATTACCTGAGCGCGCTGCACGCCTCTCAGTTGAGGGCCGGAGACTCGTACCTGGACCTGAAAAAGACGATCTCTATTCACATTCTGGCGTTCAACCTGTTTGTGGGAGATCGCTTCTGCCGGGCGTTCAGCCTGTGCGACGAGGAGACGGGGGAGAGGCTGTGCGAGGATTTAAGGCTGGTCTACCTGGAGGTGCCGAAGTACGTCCGTCAGGGGACGCCACGGAACCGTCTGGAGTACTGGCTGATGTATCTTGCGGGAATGGAGGCGAAGAAGATGCCTGAGGCGATGGTGCAGGATCCGATGATCGGCGAGGCGCTGGATTTGGAGAGGCTGTTTTTGCAGAACCGGGAGGAACGTCTGCGCTACATTTTGAGTTACAAGGCGATGGTGGACGATTTGACGATCGAGGAGACGATCCGCCGGGCCGCCAGGGCCGAAGGGATTGCCGAGGGTGAGGCCAGGGGTAAGGCTGAAGGTAAGGCTGAAGGCATCGCTGCCACGGCGCAGCGGATGCTGGGCATGGGTTTCACGTCGGAGCAGATATCCCAGGCGACGGGTCTGTCTCCTGACGAGGTTGCGGTACTGAGGCGGGGGATGGACTGATCGTTGGCCCCGGCGGGGCGAGACTGACGGCCCGTGAACAAGGGCGAACGGCAGCCGGAAGGCTCCCCGAAGGGGAGGGGGTGGTTCGGCCCTCTGGTGAAGAAACTCGCTGAAGGAGGGGGATGCGGGTGCCGGAGCGTGATATGACGGAGAAGCACCTGGAAGGATACAACGACGTCTTTGCGGACGTGGTGAACGTGTTGCTCTTCGACGGAAAGAGGCGGGTGAAGCCGGAGGACCTGAAAGACACGCGGGCCCGCACGTTCTACAAGACGGACGGGAAACTCCACGAGCAGGAGCGGGACATCTCCAAGCTGTGGGTCTCCGAGGGGGCGGTGATCTCCCTGATCGGGTTCGAGAACCAGACCGAGGCGGACTGGGACATGGCGCTTCGGGTGCTGGGGTACGAGGGGGCGGACTACCGGGGTCAGCTGTCCGCGGGTCAGGGACTGTATCCGGTGGTGACGCTGGTCCTCTACTTTGGTGATTCGCCCTGGACGGCGCCGCGGACGCTGTTCGATAGGGTTTCTGTGGCCGAAGGACTAAAGCCGTTTGTGAACGACTATCGGGTCAACGTCTTTGAGGTTCCGCGTCTGACGGCGGAGCAGGTGGGGCAGTTCAAGAGCGACTTCAGGATCGTTGCGGACTACTTTGTGCAGATGGGGCGAGACGAGGACTACGTGCCCCCGCGTCAGACGATCGAGCACGTGGATGCGGTGCTGAAGCTCATGTCTGCGCTGACGCGGGACCATCGGTTTGAGGAGACGCAGAGCGAGTTCAGGAAGGGGGAGGCGGTCACGATGTTGAGCGTTTTGGACAAGGTTGAGGCCAGGGGCATTCAGCTGGGTGAGGCCAGGGGCATTAAGCTGGGACGCAATGAGGGACGAAATGAGGGTATCGCCGCCACGGCGCGGCGGATGCTGGACCGGGGCGTTTTGCCCGAGCAGGTTGCCGACTTCACCGGGCTGTCCCCTGACGAGGTGGAGGCGCTGCGAAGGGGGATGGACAACTGATCGTTGGCCCCCCTGCAAGGGGGGCTGCCCCGTAGGGGCTGGGGGGTTGTTGTTGAGCGTGAAGAACAACCCCTCCGCCTCACTCCGTTCGGCACCTCCCCTTGCAGGGGAGGCGAAAAAACACAACGGGCAAATTGTATAATAAAGTCAGGCAGTGAGGGGACGTTTAGCGAGGAGGCGGAGACATGAAGGACGCAGAGCGGGAGCGCGACGGTGGGCTGATCGGTCCGGCGTCGGGGCCTGTGACGGAAGGGCAAATCGAGGCGGACCTGGCGAGGGGAAAAATCTACCGCCTCAACGACCGATTCTTCAAGTTTTTGTTTGGCCGTGAGGAGCGCAAGCACCTGTTTCTGGACCTCGTGAACTCCCTCGTGTTCCCGGACGAGAGTGCGGGCTTCACGGGCCTGGAGTACGCCGATCGAGAGCTCTCCGCCACTCGGGAGGCTGGAAAGAGTGTCTACCTCGATATCGTGGCCTGCATGGCGGACGGCACGCAGGTGGAGGTCGAGGTGCAGGTGAGGAACCGAAACGACTACCCCCAGCGCTCCACCTATTACCTGAGCGCGCTGCACGCCTCTCAGTTGAGGGCCGGAGACTCGTACCTGGACCTGAAAAAGACGATCTCGATCCACATTCTGGCGTTCAACCTGTTTGCGGGAGATCGTTTCCGCCGGGCGTTCAGCCTGTGCGACGAGGAGACGGGGGAGAGGCTGTGCGAGGATTTGAGACTGGTCTACCTGGAGGTGCCGAAGTACGTCCGTCAGGGGACGCCACGGAACCGTCTGGAGTACTGGCTGATGTATCTTGCGGGAATGGAGGCGAAGAAGATGCCTGAGGCGATGGTGCAGGACCCGATGATCGGCGAGGCGCTGGATTTGGAGAGGCTGTTTTTGCAGAACCACGAGGAACGTCTGCGCTACATTTTGAGTTACAAGGCGATGGTGGACGATCTGACGATCGAGGAGACGATCCGCCGGGCCGCCAGGGCCGAAGGGATTGCCGAGGGTGAGGCCAGGGGTAAGGCTGAAGGCATCGCTGAAGGAGAGGCCAGGGGTAAGGCTGAAGGCATCGCCGAGGGTGAGGCCAAAGGCATCGCCGCCACGGCGCGACGGATGTTGGTGCGGGGTGTCCCGCTGGAGCAGGTCGTTGACTTCACCGGCCTTTCCCCTGACGAGGTTGCGGCGCTGCAGCGGGGGATGGACAACTGATACCAATTCGCGTTTAATACGGATTGCCTCCCCTGAAAGGGGAGGTGGTTCGCGCCAGCGAACCGGAGGGGTTGTTTCTCAGGCTCAACACCCCCCAGCCCCTTCGGGGCAGCCCCCCTTGCAGGGGGGCCTTTCTTGCCCTTTAGACGCGAATTGGTATGAACGCACCACTTCAAAGCGACCCCTCCGCCTCACTCCGTTCAGCACCTCCCCTTTCAGGGGAGGCTTTTACGTTTCCCCCCAAATCCACAGGTTGCAGCAGTTTTATCAAGGATCAAGCCCGTCATAGCACAGGTTAACCTGACTCTGACCTCTCACCCGTCAGGTGCAGCAAAAAACGCATAAAACCGCTTTCTGACGCACGTTAAAAACTTTGCCTGTGGGTTGGGGTTCCCCCCTGCCGGTTGACTTTTTTCCGCCTCCGCGTGCTATAATAACTCTGCGCAGGTCTTCGAGCCGTTCGGGCGCCCGGAGGGACGGAGGCCGCGTTGTAAGAGCGCAGGCCCGGAGCGCAAGAGGCGCTCCAGGGCGGGAACATCAGGAAGCTCAGCCGGAGGCAGGGAGCCGTGCCGGCATGGGCCAATGTCCGTATCCATGGAAGAAGCGGACATGTACAAACCGGGCCATCTGGCCCGGACAGGGAGGTCATTCGTATGTCTATGGTAGTTATGCACAACATCCCCGCTCTTTCCGCCTACAACACCGTCAACCGCACCAGCAGTTCGCTCCAGAAGTCCATTCAGAAGCTCTCCACGGGCCTCCGCATCAACAGCGCGGCGGACGACGCCGCGGGCCTCGCGATCAGCGAGAAGATGCGCGCCCAGATCCGCGGCTTGGACCGCGCGGTGTCCAACAGCCAGGACGGCATCAGCATGATCCAGACGGCCGAGGGCGCGCTGAACGAGACGCACAGCATCCTTCAGCGCATGCGCGAGCTGTCCGTCCAGAGTGCCAACGACACGCTGACGCAGCAGGACCGCGGCTACATCCAGCTGGAGATCGACCAGCTCCGCGAGGAGATCACGCGCATCGGCAACACCACGCAGTTCAACAAGAAGAAGCTCCTGAACGGCGACGCGGCGGTGCTGTGGAGCAGCGACAACCTGAACACGAAGGCCATCATCAACGGCGGCCTGCGCCAGATCGACCAGTTCGGCCAGAAGAAGGCCTCTGAGGGCAACTACAAGATCGACGTCAGGGCGGAGCCGGGGCAGGCCGAGGTGAAGAAGAGCGACATCTTCAAGATCAAGCACAAGGACGTCATCACGGACGTCACGCTGAACGCCGTGGCCGGCGCAAAGGGCGTGTCCGTCAACAACGTCCCTGCAGGCGACTACACAATTAACAAAGCCGCTGCCGCCGTGACGGACACTGCCCCAGCGCTCCAGGGCGCGTATAACGCGAAGAGTTTTCATGCCTCTGGTGCGCAACTAACTTTCAAGAAGATTACGGCTCCAGTTGCGGGTGCATCGGATGCCAGCATTACCGTTGCCGGCGTTAAAATAAACCTCACCAATCTTGTAAAGGACGATGAGCCCGGGAAGGTACGTGATAAGGTAGTGGCAGCGCTCACCACCAAGGAAGCCAAGCAGGAGTTCGCCAAGGCCGGGTACGCGATCAAGCTGAAGGAGAGTGGTACGGATAAGCTGGATATCGTAGCGGTCAAGACCGATGGGACTGATGCGTTAGGGAAGGGCGCTGGTCTGATTCAGTATACGCCGGGCGCTGTGACCCCGGCCGACGCTATTGACGTTGGCGATGGAACCAGTGGTCTCGACAATACCTTAGTTTCCATCGACGACCCCGCGAAAAAGACGCTGACGGCGACGAATACCAACGCCATTAACACGAACGCCAACATCCTGTTCGAGGTGACGAACGTCAATCACGACTCGGACTCCGTCACGCTGAAGGCCACGGTCTCCAAGCTTGGAGTGGACGGCAAGACGAGCACGGTGACGTATGAGGGTATCGTGCTGAAGGGCGGGGAGGCGCCGACGAACCTTGGCGACAAGCTGGGCCTTGGTGCGGCGGCGGCATTCACGCTAAAACTTGAAGGGTACGGCTCCTACGGTTTCGAGAAGGGCTCGAAGCTCGTCTACAACGTGTCCAAGGGCAATGATGGAGCCGACCCCAAGGCCGACGTCAAACTCACGGTTTCCGGCAAGCAGAACCAGGAATGGGATGGCAAGTGGGGCACCGATGTGACGCGCAATTCGGCGTCTTACGGTCTGAAGTCGGACCTTGTTAAAGGAAAGGATATCAGCTTCAAGAACTACTACCTGAACGAGAAGACGGGCGAGGTCATGGAGGGCACCGTGAAGCTGACACTAAACGACGACTTCGCGGCCACCCCGACCGGTGAGCTGGCCAAGTTCCACGCGACCTACGTGGGCGAGGTGGCCCGCGGCGACGTCAAGCTGCGGGACCTGGACAAGTTCTGGGACAGCCAGGGCGTGTTCTCCCAGAAGGACGCCAAGACGCTGACCATCACGCAGGGTGACGGCAAGCAGACGTCCGTGACGCTCTACGCCAACGACACGCTCAAGGACGTGCAGGACAAGCTGAACGCCGCCATCGGCGTGGGATTGGGGCAGGCGAAGTACGTTGACGGCGAGGGCGGCAAGCACTTCGTGGACTTCGTCGATACGGCCTCCGGCAACTCCGAGTCCGTGGCGGGGACGTTCGTCATCCGCTCCGTCGTGTCCGGCTCGGCGGGGACGATCAGCTTCTCCGGCGACGAGAACATCATCAACGCGCTTTCCCTGAACGTCATTCAGGACGCGACGGAGAGCAGCTACACCGTGTCCGTGAAGGACGCCCACAGCGGCGACATCGTGGCCAGCAACGTCCAGATCACGGGCAACCGGCTGTACGGCGTGGTGAACCCCAACGTGGACGTGGAGTTTGACGCCATGGCGGGCGTGTCGGCGAAGTGGGACAGCGCGCGCAAGGGCTTCGTCTACGCTGCGAAGGACTACAGCACGACGCTGCACCTGGCGGACAACACGACGGTGTTCCAGATCGGCGCGAACGAGGGCGAGGACATGGGCATCAACATCGGCGACATGCGCGCCCACGCCCTGGGCCTGAACGCGGTGCTGGTGACGGACCGCGAGAGCGCGGCGCGGAGCATCACGATCATCGACAACGCCATCGACAAGGTGTCCACGCAGCGGGCGAAGCTGGGCGCGTACCAGAACCGCCTGGAGCACACCATCAACAACCTGAACACGGCGGCGGAGAACCTGACGTCTGCCGAGAGCCGTATCCGCGACACGGACATGGCAAAGGAAATGATGAACTTCACCAAGCTGCAGATCATGCTGCAGGCCGGCACGTCGATGTTGGCGCAGGCCAACCAGCTGCCGCAGAGCGTCCTGACCCTGATCCGGTAGTTTTTCGTACGCCTGAGGGAAGGGAAGCGGCCTGAGGCGTGAAGCGTCAGGCGTGGGGGGGCGGGGGATCTGTCCCCCTCCCCCCTTTTACAAGGACGGCGTGTTCTGAAAACGTTCCCTTGAGAGCGCATCGAGAGCAGACGGAAAGCAGGGTGAGGCTATGCAGGTGAACCTGAGCGCGAAGGCTGTCCTGCCTGCCGCCCCTGAGGGCCTGCCGGCGGCGGGAGGCGGCGTCCCGGAGGGGGTGCGTCCCCCGGAGGCCGCGCAGGCTGCGCCGGACGTCCTGCGGGAGGACCCCGCGGCGTCCCCGGAGCGCGAGCCGGACCGTGACGCGCAGAAGGACGTGCTGGAGAAGGTACTGGAGGTGGTGAACCTCCTGGCGCCGGACCGGCACCTGAAGTACGAGGTGATCGAGGAGGCGGACATGGTGCAGATCCAGGTCGTCAACAACGAGGACGGCCAGGTGGTGCGCCGGATTCCCGCGGACGAGATCATCGAGATGGTGAAGCAGATCCACAAGGCGCTCAGCGAGCGCCTGGACGTGGTGGCGTAGCGGGCGCTTCGTCCGTTTCGCATTGATTTGCCGATTCAGCCGGAGGGGCGTCCCTCCGGCTGGTTGTTTTTCAGGCTGCCCTGGAAGGAGGGCTGGCAAGTGTTTTTCATACCAATTCGCGTTTAATATGGTTTGCCTCCCCTGAAAGGGGAGGTGGTTCGCGTCAGCGAACCGGAGGGGTTCAGCCAGACGACGCAGCTTATGCAATCGCGTCAGCGATTGCGGCGCTGCGTTGGTCGGCTGTGCCGAAGCAAGGCAATTGATTGCCTTGTGGAGGCGTTGACGGGGAATGTCAGACAGGCGCGTCTTATGAAAAACACCCCCAGCCCCTTCGGGGCAGCCCCCCTTGCAGGGGGGGCCTTTCTTTCCCTTTAGACACAAATTGGTATTACCCCGTTTCAGTTTCCCTGTATTTGATCGGTTTTGAGCGAGGGGCTTGTTTGCTATAATGAGGCCAGGAGCCGAAGGGATGGGGGAGGGATGCGGATTGCTGGTCAACACGCCCTACGACGACGTGTTCCGAACGCTGCTGAACGATTGTTCAAGCCTCATTATCCCGGTGGTGAACGAAATCTTTCACGAGTCGTACTCCGGGGACGAGGCGGTGGAGTTCTACCCTAACGAGCACTTTATCAACGGTCAGGACGGCACGGAGCGTGAGCGCGTCACGGACTCGTGCTTCGGGATACGGGGCAAGTCGCTGAAGAAGTACCACATCGAGTGCCAGAGCACGTCGGACGACACGATGTTGGTCCGGATGTTCGAGTACGACGCGCAGATTGCGCTGGATGCGGGCCAGGTGAGCGGGGGAGTGCTGACGGTGCGCTTTCCTGCGTCGGCGATCCTGTACCTGCGTTGCCGCGCGAGTACGCCTGACGTGTTGACGGTGCGCATCGAGCTGCCAGGCGGCGGTTCTGCGGTGTACGATATTCCCGCGATGAAGGCCCAGCGGTACACGCCGGAGGACATCTTCTCCAGGGGGCTGTTGTTTCTCATTCCCTTCCGCATTTTTGCGCACGAGAAACGATTTGCGAAGTACGAGAGGGATGAGGGACTGCTGCGGGAGCTTCTGTCCGAGTACGAGGGGATACGGGAACGGCTCGAGGGGCTGGCGGAGAGCGGGAAGTTGACGGAGTACGTGAAGCGGACGCTCGAGGAGATGTCCGGTAAGGTGTTGGAGCACATTGCCTGTCGGCACGAAAAGGTGAGGGAAGGAGTGAAGTCCATCATGGGAGGCCAGGTGTTGGAGTACGAGGCGAAGACGATCCTGAGGGAGGGCATCGCTCTGGGGCGCGATGAGGGCATCGCCTTGGGCGAGGCCAGAGGGCTGGCCAGGGGCCTGAACGAAGGACGGGCGGATGGTATCGCCTCCACGGCGCGGCGGATGCTGGGCATGAGCTTCACGCCCGAGCAGATATCCCAGGCGACCGGCCTCTCCCCCGACGAGGTTGCGGCACTGAGGGCCGGGACCGGAAACTGAATGCGCCACTTCAGAGGACCAACCCCTCCGGCCCTTCGGGCCACCTCCCCTTTCAGGGGAGGCAAAAAGAAGAGGCGCGTTGTTAGGCCCCCGTTTTTTCAGGCCCCCCTTGCAGGGGGGCCTTTCTTTCCCTTTAGACACAAATTGGTATTACCCCGTTTCAGTTTCCCTGTTTTGATCGGTTTTGAGCGATGGGCTTGTTTGCTATAATGAGGCCAGGAGCCGAAGGGATGGGGGAGGGATGCGGATTGCTGGTCAACACGCCCTACGACGACGTGTTCCGAACGCTGCTGACCGATTGTTCAAGCCTGATCATACCATTAGTGAACGAAATCTTTCACGAGTCGTACTCCGGGGACGAGGCGGTGGAGTTCTACTCTAACGAGCACTTTATCAATGGTCAGGACGGCGCGGAGCGAGAGCGCGTCACGGACTCATGCTTCGGGATACGGGGCAAGTCGCTGAAGAAGTACCACATCGAGTGTCAGAGCATGTCGGACGACACGATGCTGGTCCGGATGTTCGAGTACGACGCGCAGATTGCGCTGGACGCGGGCGAGGTGAGCGGGGGAGTTCTGACGGTGCGCTTTCCTGCGTCGGCGATCCTGTACCTGCGTTGCCGGGCGAGTACGCCTGACGTGTTGACGGTGCGCATCGAGCTGCCAGGCGGCGGTTCTGCGGCGTACGATATCCCTGCGATGAAGGCCCAGCGGTACACGCCGGAGGACATCTTCTCCAGGGGGCTTTTGTTTCTCATTCCCTTCCGCATTTTTGCGCACGAGAGACGGTTTGCGAGGTATGAGAGGGACGAGGGGCTGCTGCGGGAGCTTCTGTCCGAGTACGAGGGGATAAAAGAACGGCTCGAGGGGCTGGCGGAGAGCGGGAAGTTGACGGAGTACGTGAAGCGGACGCTCGAGGAGATGTCCGGTAAGGTGTTGGAGCACATTGCCTGTCGGCACGAAAAGGTGAGGGAAGGAGTGAAGTCCATCATGGGAGGCCAGGTGTTGGAGTACGAGGCGAAGACGATCCTGAGGGAGGGCATCGCTCTGGGACGCAATGAGGGACGAAATGAGGGCATCGCCTCTACGGCGCGGCGGATGCTGGTGCGGGGCGTCCCGCTGGAGCAGGTCGTTGACTTCACCGGGCTGTCCCTCGGCGAGGTGGAGGCGCTGAGGCGGGGGATGGACAACTGATCGTTGGCCCCCTAAGGGGGCGGCGAGTGTTTTTCATAAGACGCGTCTGTCTGACATTCCCCGTCAACGCCTCCACAAGGCAATCCATTGCCTTGCTTCGGCACAGCCGACCGACACGACGCCGACCGCCTGCTGGCGTCCGTAAGTCGTGTCGTCTGGCCGAGCTAAGGAAGTCCCCCGGACTTCCTTAGCCCTCAGCCGACCGACCGGCCGCCGCAATCCTCCCGAAAGATCGGCTTGCGTGAGGCTGCTCGTCTGGCCGAGCTACGGAAGTCCCCCGGACTTCCTTAGCCCTCAGCCGACCGACCGGCCGCCGCAATCCTCCCGAAAGATCGGCTTGCGTGAGGCTGCTCGTCTGGCCGAGCTACGGAAGTCCCCCGGACTTCCTTCGCCCTCAGCCGACCGACCGGCCGCCGCAATCCTCCCGAAAGATCGGCTTGCGTGAGGCCGCTCGTCTGGCCGAGCTACGGAAGTCCCCCGGACTTCCTTCGCCCTCAGCCGACCGACCGGCCGCCGCAATCCTCCCGAAAGATCGGCTTGCGTGAGGCCGCTCGTCTGGCCGAGCTACGGAAGTCCCCCGGACTTCCTTCGCCCTCAGCCGACCGACCGGCCGCCGCAATCCTCCCGAAAGATCGGCTTGCGTGAGGCCGCTCGTCTGGCCGAACCCCTCCGGCCCTTCGGGCCACCTCCCCTTTCAGGGGAGGCAAAACGAAGGGGTGCGCTTTAGGCCCCCGGTTTATTAGGCTCCCCGAAGGGGAGGTGGCGTTGGGCGTGAAGGGCAAAAAATCCTGAACCGCAGCACAGACCGCTCACGTAAGGAGCTGAAACCGATTTGCGTCTCCTGCTATAATGGCAATATGTACTGTATAAGGTACTTTGTACGGTACGTATTCAGTTAAGGAGGCAATTTTCCATGTTCACCATTGATACGGCGCCTGCGACCCAGGTTCGGGAACGATTCAAAGACTACTGCGATGACGTGGAACGAACGAACAAAGCTCTGATTGTCACCCGCCGCGACAAGCCACAGGTTGTGGTGGTTTCTTTCGCGGAATACAACCGGCAGCTCAACAACGAACGTTACCTGGCGAAATTGCGCCGCAGCCGTGAAGAGCTCGATAACGGAGAGGGGCAGACCATGACCCCAGAGGAGCTCGATGCATTTTGATGCACGAAGATACCACCTTTTCGCCCACAGCACTCGAGGACTTTTCTTACTGGGCGCAAAACGACCGGAAAACGTTGGCGAAGATCAAAGCTCTCATTGCCGATATTCATCGAAATGGCTTGATGAGCGGTATCGGGAAGCCGGAGAAGCTTCTGGGGCAATCGGGCGAATACAGCCGACGCATTACGACCGAACACCGTTTGATCTACCGCCTCGATGAGGATCGTCTCAAAATCCTGTCTTGCCGCGGTCACTACCAGGAGTAAGAGCCGGGCGCGTTACGCCTGGCTCTTGTCAGCCTTTTTGAAAACTCCTTCCCCCCTTCAACTGTCCTGTCTGTGCTTGGCGAACGACGACGTTCTCATACCAATTCGCGTTTAATATGGATTGCCTCCCCTTGCAGGGGGGCCTTTCTTGCCCTTTAGACGCAAATTGGTATGAAATTGAAAAAAGCGATGAATTGACAACCTCTCCGCCCTGCGTGTATACTTTGTATACATTTGACGCAAACGCACTGCATCAATACAACAGCACAGGGGCATCAATTTTCCAAAAACGCGCAGAGCGACGCGCGGGGAGGAGGAGTCGCGATGGAGGACCGAATCTCTCTCGAGGGCAAGGTCGCCGTGATATCGGGCGGTGCCGGAGGCATCGGGCTTGGGACGGCGCGGGTGCTTGGACGGCACGGCGCGTCCGTGGCGCTGCTGGACCTGAAGGCGGAGGCGGGAGAGGCAGCCCGCGCCGAACTCGCCGGCATGGGCATCGACGCCATGTTCGTCCGATGCAGCGTCACGTCGGAGGCCGAGGTGACGGCGGCCGTGGACGCCGTGGTCGGGAGGTACGGCAGGATCGACGTTCTGTTCAACAACGCGGGCGTCACGGTGCGCAAGACGGTGGTGGACCTGACGGAGGCGGAGTGGGACTTCGTGCTGGGGGTGGGCCTGAAGGGGACCTTTCTGCTCTCGAAGCACGTCATCCCCGTCATGGCGAAGGGCGGCGGCGGCAGCATCATCAACACCGGGTCCGGCTGGGGCCTGAAGGGCGGGGACAAGGCCGCGGCCTACTGCGCCGTGAAGGGCGGCATCGTGAACCTCACCCGGGCCATGGCCATCGACCACGGCCCGCAGAACATCCGCGTGAACTCCGTCAACCCCGGCGACACGGACACGGACATGCTGCGCGACGAAGGCCGTCAGCTGGGGGAGGAGGAGGGCGCGTTCCTGAGGGATTCCGCCAGGGGTCGGCCGCTGGCGCGCCTCGGCACGCCGGAGGACATCGGCCGCGCCGTGCTGTTCCTGGCCAGCGACCTGTCGTCGTGGGTAACGGGCGCCGCCCTCGTCGTGGACGGCGGCGGCATTGCTTAACGGACGGACCGGGGAGGTCTTATCGATGTCAAAACGCAACGTCCCCTACATACCGAACTCGGACCCCGCCATCCAGGCCGGAATGCTGAAGGCCATCGGGGCGCGGTCCATCGATGAGCTGATCGAGCGGAACATCCCGAAGGAGCTCCTGATGAAGGAGCCGCTGAAGCTCCCGGCGCCCTTCACTGCGGAGGGCGACTTGGTGCGCCACGTGTCGGCCATCCTGGACAAGAACCGCACGGCGCAGGAGCTGACGTGTTTCCTGGGCGCGGGCTGCTGGAACCGCTACGTCCCCGCGCTGGTGGACGAGGTGATCGGTCGCTCGGAGTTCCTGTCCGCCTACGCCGGAGAGCCCTATGAGGACCACGGCCGCTTTCAGGCCTGTTTCGAGTACGAGAGCATGATGGCGGAGCTCCTGGACTGCGACGTCGTCAACGTTCCGAACTACGACGGCTCTCAGGCGGCGGGCACGTCGCTTCGCATGGCGACGCGCGTGACGAAGCGCGACGAGGTGCTGGTCACGGCCGCCCTGAACCCGGACGTGCTGCAGGCCGTGAGGACCTACCTCGATCCGGACGTCGCGCTGACCCTCGTGGACTACGACCGGAGGACGGGCCGGGTGGACCTGGCCGACCTTGAAAAGAAGCTGAGCCACAAGGCCGCGGCCGTCCTGGTGATGAACCCGAACTTCTTCGGCATCGTCGAGGAGGAGGCGGAGGAAGCCGCCCGAATGGCCCACGGGGCGGGCGCGCTCTTCCTGGTCTACGCGGAGCCCTCGCTGCTGGGCGTGATGAAGCCCCCCTTCCAGTACGGCGCGGACATCGCCTGCGGCGACATCCAGGGCCTTGGCATCCACATGAACTACGGCGGCGGCGTGGCGGGCTACATCGCCTCGGAGGACCGGCCCGAAATCGTTCGGGAGTACCCCTCGCGCCTGTTCGGCCTAGCTCCGACCACCCACGGGGAGTGGGGCTTCGGGGACGTCATGTGGGAGCGCACGTCCTTCGCGAACCGCGACCACGCCAAGGAGTTCGTCGGCACCCACGCCGCCCTGTGGAGCATCGCCGCGGCCGTCTACCTGGCGAGCATGGGGCCGGAGGGGATGCGCGAGCTGGGGCAGACGATCCTGCAGCGCAGCCTCCTGGCCCGCAGGCGCCTGGCCTCCGTGCCCGGCCTGACGGTCTGCCCCCTGTCCGGAACGCCCTTCGCGGAGTTCGTCGTCCGGTTCGAGGGGCGGAGCGTGGCCGAGGTGAACGAAGCGCTTCTCGCGCGCGGCATCCTGGGCGGGTACGACCTCGGCGCGAAGTTCCCGGAGCTGGGGCAGTGCGCGCTTCTCTGCGTGACGGAGCGCACGACGGAGGAGGACATCGACGGGCTGACCGCGGCCCTGACGGAGATCCTGGGCTGAGGGGGAGGCGTTTTTCATGGACAAGATCGCGGACAAGAGGGATACGAGCCTGACGAAGTTTCACCAGGCCAGTTGGAACGAGCCCATCATCTACGAGCTGAGCGTGAAGGGGCAGCGCGGCGTGCTGGTCCCGCAGGTGTCGGAGAAGGTGGCTCTGGAGGTTGGGGACGGCGTGTCGAGCCTTCCGGCCTGCATGAGGCGCGAGACGCCGCCGGACCTGCCGGAGATCGGCCAGCCTCAGCTGGCGCGGCACTACAACCACCTGTCCCAGGAGAACCTGGGGGTGGACAGCAACATCGATATCGGCCAGGGCACCTGCACGATGAAGTACAGCCCCAAGGTCAACGACCGGCTGGCCTCCGGCCCCAAGGTGGCGGACATGCACCCGCTGCAGCCCGATGGAACGGCCCAGGGCATCCTGGAGATCGTCTGGCGGCTGGGGCGTCTCTTCGGCGAGATTTCGGGGCTGGAGTGCTTCAGCGTCCAGCCGGGCGGCGGCACCCACGGCGTCCTGGCCCTGGCCTCCATCGTCCGGGCCTACTGGCAAAAGAGGGGAGAGGAAGGGCGGGACACCGTCATCACCACGTTCTTCTCCCATCCCTCCGACGCCGCCTGCCCCATCGTCAAGGGGTACAAGGTCATCGTGCTGCCTCCGGACGAGGAGGGGCTGCCGGACCTGGAGGCGTTCAAGGCCGCCCTGGACGAGCACACGGCCGCCCTCTTCATGACGAACCCGGAGGACACGGGCATCTTCAACCGCCGGATTCGGGAGTTCACGCGGCTGGCCCACGAGGTTGGAGCCCTCTGCTGCTACGACCAGGCCAACGCCAACGGCCTTTTGGGGATCACCCGCACGGTGGAGGCGGACTTCGACATGTCCTTCTTCAACCTGCACAAGACCTTCTCGTCCCCCCACGGCTGCGGCGGCCCCGCCGTGGGCATGATCACCTGCCGGAAGGAGTTTCGCGACTGTATGCCCGTCCCGCTGGTGGAGCACAGCCCGGAGCGGGGGTACTACCTGGACTTCGACCTGCCCCACACCTGTGGAAAGGTCAAGTCCTTCTGGGGCGTGGCTCCGGTGGTGGTGCGCGCCTATGCCTGGATCATGAGCCTGGGAGCGGAGGGCCTGAAGGAGGCGTCCCGCGTCGCTATCTTGAACAACAACTACTGCATGAAGCGAATCCTCGACATCAAGGGGGCCTCCATCAGCTTCCCGGCCCACGCGCCGCGCGTGGAGCAGGTGCGCTACAGCTGGCAGAAGCTGAAGGAGGACACGGGCTTCGGCACGGCGGACGTCTCACGCCGCATCCCGGACTTCGGGACGCACTACTGGTCCAGCCACGAGCCCTGGGTCGTCCCGGAGCCGTTCACCATCGAGCCCAGCGAGTCTTACTCCAGGGAGGACCTCGACGCCTACTGCGACGTTCTGAAGGAGATCGCGCGGGAGTGCTACGAGGAGCCGGAGGTCATCCGCGCGGCCCCGCTGAACAGCACCGTGCACCACACGAGCCACGATTACTTCGACGACCCAGAGCGCTGGGCCCTGTCGTGGCGGAACTACAGGCAGAAGTACACGGGCTACTTTCAGCCTCGAAAGAAATAGATGAAAATCGCCTTCCTCGTCAACCCCGTGGCCGGGATGGGGGGCGCCGTGGCCCTGAAGGGGACGGACGGCGCGGAGACGCTGCGCAGGGCGCTTGCGCTGGGCGCCGTCCCCCGCGCCCACCTTCGCGCGGGGGCGGCCCTCTCCGCGGCCCTTCCCGTTCCCGACGGGGTCCGCTTCCTGTCCTGCGGCGGGGAGATGGGGGAGGCGATCCTGGCGTCCCTGGGCATCCCCTGCGGCGTCGTCTACGCGCCGGAGGGGAGGACGAGCGGCGAGGACACCCGGCGGGCGGCCCGCGCCATGGCGGAGGCCGGGGCGGACCTCATCGTCTTCGCCGGGGGAGACGGCACGGCCCGCGACCTGTGCGCGGCGCTCGAGGGCCGCGCCGTCCCCGTGATCGGCGTTCCGGCGGGGGTCAAGATCCACTCCGCCGTCTACGGCGTCACGCCCGTCCGATCGGGGCAGCTTTTGGCGAAGTTCATGAACGGCCAGGTGCGGGACTTCACCCGCGCCGACGTGATGGACATCGACGAAGAGGCCTTTCGTCAGGGGCACGTCAACGCCCGGTTCTACGGCTGCCTGACGGTGCCTTTGGACCGGAGCTGCCTTCAGGACCGAAAGTCGGGGGGCATGGCGCGGGACGAGTACGACCGCACGGCCATCGGCGCCTGGCTGGCGGACCAGATGCGGCCGGGGCGGCTGTACCTGGTCGGGTCCGGCACGACGACCCAGGCCGTGATGGACGCCCTGGGCCTGCCGGACACGCTCCTGGGCGTGGACGCGGTGAGGGACCGGCGCCTGGTGGGGCGCGACCTGACGGAGCGCGCGATCCTTGAGATGGCGAGGCCGGGGGACACGACCCTCATCGTGACGGTCATTGGCGGTCAGGGGCACGTGTTCGGCCGCGGGAACCAGCAGCTCAGCCCGGAGGTGATCCGCACCGCGGGGCGCGAGAACGTCGTCGTCGCCGCCACGCCGGCGAAGCTGAACGCCCTGTTTCCGCGCCCGCTCCTGGTCGATACGGGCGACGCGGACCTGGACCGGGCGCTGTCGGGCTACGTTCCGGTGGTCACGGGCTGGGCCCGCCGGCAGATGTGCCGGCTGTCGCGGTGAGCGGGGCCGCACCTTGTGGGCCCAGGGAAGCCGTGAACGCGGCCGGGAGGTTGACGGCGCCCTCAGCAGGGGACGAGGGGGCATTTTGAACTGAGAACGGCACGGAGGTGTTAGGATATGGCGCGTTATGAGGAGCTCGAGGGGCGGCGCGTGATGGTGACGGGCGCTGCCAGCGGCATCGGGCTGGCGACGGCCTGTCGGTTTGCGGAGGAGGGTGCGCGGGTCTTCGTCGTGGACTACAACGCGGAGGCCCTGGAGGAGACGCGGAAAGCGCATCCGGAGTTCGCCGGCTTCTCCCCCGCCGACGTTTCGAGGGAGGAGGACGTGGCCGCGGCCTTTCGGCAGATGGACCGGGAGCTCGGCGGCATCGACGTCCTGATCTCCAACGCCGGGATCAGCGTGCGGAACGGCGTCCTGGACGTGTCCTACAGCCAGTGGAACCGCACGATGGGCATCAACCTGGGAGGCATGTTCCTGTGCGCTCGGGAGGCGGGGCGTCGCATGAAGGAGCAGGGCGGCGGCGTCATCCTGATGACGGCTTCCACCAACGGCACGGAGGGGCACCGCTGGTACGCGGACTACAACGCCTCGAAGGCCGGCGTCATCCTCCTGACCAAGACGATGGCGCTTGAGCTGGCGCCCGTCGTGCGCGTCAACTGCGTCTGCCCCGGCTACGTCCTGACGCCCATGCAGCGCGCGGAGTACACGGACGAGATGCTGGCGAAGGTCAACGAGGGCATCCCCATGAAGCGCCACGCGGAGCCGGAGGAGATCGCCTCGCTCTACGCCTTCCTGGCGTCCGACGATGCCCGGTACATCACGGGTGCGGATGTCCGCATCGACGGCGGCGAGACCGCGGGGCTGTACTGACGCCGCGACGCGCTTGAACCACGGCGGGTCCGATGGGATAATTCTTAGAAGGCCCCCCTGCAAGGGGGGCTGCCCCGCAGGGGCTGGGGGGTGTTGAGCAGGTTAAAAGCAAACCCCTCCGCCTCACTCCGTTCGGCACCTCCCCTTTCAGGGGAGGCAGTCCTATAAAACGCGATTTGGTATAATCAGCGCTACCCTAAGTTAAGGAGTGAGCTTTTAATGATCGCACTGTTGAAACTGAGCCCTATCGCCGTCCTGGCGGGGATGATGATCGGCGGCATCGACATCCTGCTCTCCGCGCCCGTCGCCTTCGTCTGCGCCGTGCTCGTCGCCATGGCGACGGAGCACTACAGCTTCGGTGAGCTCCAGGACGCCGCGCTGGACAACCTGCGGCACTTCCTGATCGTGTTCCTGATCCTCCAGGCGGCCTACGCCGTGGCGGAGTGCTTCATGTCCACCGGGGTGGCGGCCGCCATCATCAACATGGCGCTCTCCATGGGGATGACGGCCAAGCTCGTGGCGCCGGCCTGCCTGGTCGTGACGGCGATCCTGTCCGTGGCGACGGGCACGTCCTGGGGCACCTTCGCCGCCTGCGCGCCGATCTTCCTCTGGCTGAACCACATCGTGGGCGGCAGCACGGTGCTGGTGATCGCGGCGGCGGTGGGCGGCAGCTGCTTTGGGGACAACATCGGCCTGATCTCCGACACGACGGTGGTCAGCTCCGGGATGCAGAACGTCTCCGTCATCGACCGCGTGCGCCATCAGGGCGTCTGGTCCGGGCTGTGCCTGCTGCTTGGGGTGGCCGCGTTCTACTTCGCCTCGGTCAGCATGGGCCTCTCGGACGTGGCGGGCAGCGCGGAGGAGGCCATCCGTCAGATTCCGGACACGGTGTGGGCCGCCCTAGAGGAGAAGCGCCCGGCGGCCGTCACGCTGCTGCATCAGGTGCAGGCCGGCGTGCCGTACTACATGGTGATCCCGCTGGTGCTGGTACTGATCCTGGCGGCGCGGGGCACCAGCACGCTGATCTGCCTGGCTGCGGGCATCCTGAGCTCCCTGGTCTTCGGCTTCGCCGCGGGGACGGTGACGAGCCTCGCCGCCTTCGGGGAGCGCGTCTACGCGGGCTTCTCCGACGCGGGGGGCTGGTCCATCGCCATGATGCTGTGGGTGGGGGCCTTTGGGGGCGTCATGCGCAAGATGAACGCCTTTGACCCCATCGCGGCTGCCGTGTTGAAGTGCGTGTCCAGGGTGCGGCAGCTGATGTTCGCCAACGCGGCGCTGTGCCTCCTGGGCAACGCGGCCCTGGCGGACGAGATGGCGCAGATCGTCACCCTCAGCCCCATCATCCGCAACCTGACGGAGCAGAACGTGGAGGGCGACCCGAAGGCCCTGTACCGGCTGGCGCTGCGCAACGCCACCTTTGCGGACGCGATGGCCGTGCTGGGCGCGGAGCTCATCCCGTGGCACGCCTACATGGCCTTCTTCGCGGGGATCGCCTGGGCTGTGTACCCGCTGGCGGCGGGGACCGTCTCGCTGGGCGACATCATCCTGCACAACTACTTCGCGTGGATCGCCGTCGGCTCCATGCTGATCCTGACGTGGACGGGGTGGGACCGCTTCGTCCCCCTCTTCGCCCTTCCGACGGAGCCGGAGGTGCGCCTCCGCAGGGCGGCGGACCCTGAGCCTAAGGAAAAATAAACCTTAAGACCCATGCGCAAAAACACCTTATCCTGTAAGATATAGCCAAGCCGATCTTCAGGTGGGGACACGTGAGGACGGTGGGCATCGTCGGCCAAGGCGGAGTTTTTCGATTCTGACGGCAGGGGAGGAGGTGCAAAACCCCCAGGATGCCACAAGGGACGGGAAGCCAGGGCGCTGGTCCGGCAGGGTGTTTCTCTCGACAGGGGAATGGGAAAAGGGAACAAGGCAACTTCTCCCGGACCCCCCGAATCGCAGGGTAGTGCCCCAGGGACGAGGACGGTGTATGTCAAAAGGTATTTTTGACAACCAAATAAGGGGGTTTCACAAGATCATGAAGAAGTTTGCAGCAGCAATTGCAGTTGCGGTGCTTTTTGCTTTCGCGGCGCCCGTGTTCGCGGCCACCAACCCGTTCATGGACGTTCCGATGAACCACTGGGCCTATGACGCCATCGGCCAGCTTGCCGCCCACGGCATCCTCTCCGGCTATCCGGACGGCACCTACAAGGGCAAGCAGCCCACGACGCGCTACGAGATGGCCTCTGCCCTCGCCCGCGCGCTGGCGGTCGTCGACATGACGAAGGCCAGCAAACAGGACGTGGAGATGCTGAAGAAGCTCGTCGTCGAGTTCAAGGACGAGCTGGAGGCTCTGGGCGTCAAGGTCGAGAACCTGGACGAGAGGGTCAGCCTGCTTGAGGAGCGCCTGGGCGGATGGCACATCCACGCTCGTTTGCGCCTCGACATCGAAAACTACGAGGATAGGGACGCTCCTGAGTCGGAGAACAAGGTCTATCTGAAGCAGGGACGCCTGTGGATCGAGCGGTGGTTCGGCGACGAGGAGAACCCCATGCACGCCGTGATCCGTCTGGACGAGGGGACCAAAAACTGGAGCCGTTTCTACGCCGAGATCCCGTTCTTCTTCGAGACGACGCTGACCGCGGGCCGTTTCGTGTGGGACCTTGAGGACGAGTACTACCTGGGTGGCGCGACGAGCCTTCCGGAGACGGGGAGTTTCGCGGCCTACGACAGCATCCTGACGGACCGGACGATGGACGCTCTCGGCCTCGAGAAGCAGTGGGGCATGGGCAAGTTCATCGCCTACGTGGCTCACCCCAGCAACGAGTACTACGACCGTGGTGGGAAGGCTCCCAAGACGCTGGGCGCGTGGGAGCTCTTCGCGATGGGCAAGCTCCAGTTCACGGAGCGCTTCGGCTTCGACCTGGGGCTGCAGGCCTTCCTGGGCGACAACGCGGAGTACATCGATACGGCGAGCAGCAGCGGGTGGAGCTTTGACAACCTGTGGACGATCTTCGCGGGCCTTCGCTTCAACTTCAACGACGACATCGCGCTGAAGGGTATCTTCTACCACCAGCAGCTGAACGGCGATGTCTGGGTGCCCGGCGCTGCAGGTGGAGTCTGGAAGGATGCGGACCTCGACAGCGCAAACCACTGGAAGCTGATCGTGGACGTCAATCAGGAGGCTCTGAAGTTCACCAGCCTGTGGCTGGAGTACGGCCAGATGGACAAGAACTTCATCGTCCCGGCGGAGCTTGGTGGGAACGGAGCACTGTTCACCACCGACGCGTTTAGCTACGTGCTTCCCGACGACCTGAAGTACTGGCGCGTGGCGCTGGGCCAGGAGTGGAACGACAAGTGGGCCACCCACCTGTTCTACAACGGCTACAACTTCGACACGGATGTTGACCTGACGGAGTGGGGCCTTGGCGTTCAGTACACCTACAACCCCAGCGTGAAGTTCGGTCTTAACTACGTGAAGATTGACTGGGACGACGATAAGAAGAATGACGACCACGTTCTTCGTTTCCGTACGCAGGTTGTGTTCTAGTCAAGAAAATCACGAACGATCTTGAATTATAAAGCGAGCGGGAGGCAAAAGCCTCCCGCTCGCTTTGTCTTTGCCCCCGAAAAACACGCCTCTTCTTTTCGCCTCCCCTGAAAGGGGAGGCAATCCATATTAAACGCGAATTGGTATGAATTGCTGCCCTTCATCGAGAAAACGGAACGGGGAGAAGCCTGCGCATCTCCCCCACCTCCGTTATTCCAGCGACGCAGGTGGTCTCTATGTAGCCCTTGCTTGGCTCTGGGCAGGCTTTGACAAGGATGAGAATTTTTTCTCGAGGCATGGCAAAGATCCTCCTATGAAGAAAATCACAATGAACTACAGCCTTGTTTATTTAGTGAAGACTAGAAAGCGTGTTCTACAACGGCCGTCAAAACTGATAAGATATATTTGCGCCACTTTCGGGAATGAAAACAATTCATTATTTTTATCCATCGCACGATAATTTGATCTGATATCCGAGGAGCTCCCCAAAGAGAAGTAGAAAGGGAATACGCAAAAAAATAACGGAGCATCTTGTAAAATTCTCTTTTTGTAAGTTGCGCAGGAGTTTTATAGATTTTCGCTATAAGATATGATTCAGGGAATGAATGCCAATCAGACCTAAACGGGGAGAGTATACATACAACGCGCCCTGTGGGATCTAAAGAGAAAACGAGAGCGCAACCATGCTCCGATGCAAGTTTTACCGAATTCTTAGGAGTTCCTTCATACACACAATGATTTTCCCAACGCAAGGTCATCGTCTTAAATTTTTGGGGGTGATCAGCATCCTCCCCAAAATCAGAAATAGGCTGAAGTATATGTTCTAAAGGACTTTTTTCTACTTCCCCGAATACTTCTCTTCCTCTTTTAATACACTCAAACCATTGAGACAGTCGATTTTCACAAGCCTTTTTGCCCTGTTTAAAGGCAATCCCAAAATGATATGTTAACCTATGTACAATATTAGGATTTACACAAAAAAAACAACAGAAACGATCAAAAACGACTAAAACGCAAACAGAATATCCCAAGCAGAGAAAGATGAACCACAACAACCTCAGAAAAATATCAAGTGAAAAGCTCCGTTCAAAAAAAAGAATTGTGCTACTGCTAATGAACAAGAGGCTAGAAGTTGCTTGAAAAATACGTTTTAACCAAAGTGTAAGGTCTTCTGGGATACAGAACAAGAAAAATGATTGAAAAACATCATATAAAACGTGAATACTTAACATTAATATAAAATAAAAAAACGGGATTATGCAATAAAAACTCCATGGCAAATACAAACCCAAACACCCCCTGATTCATTTCTCCATCACTTTCGACATGCGGCGGACGATAAAAGTCTGGTGCGAGCTGCCTACTTATACCAATTTGCGTCTAAAGGGCAAGAAAGGCCCCCCTGCAAGGGGGGCTGCCCCGAAGGGGCTGGGGGGTGTTTTTCATAAGACGCGCCTGTCTGACATTCCCCGTCAACGCCTCCACAAGGCAATCAATTGCCTTGCTTCGGCACAGCCGACCGACACGACGCCGACCGCCTGTCGGCGTCCGTAAGTCGTGTCGTCTGGCTGAACCCCTCCGGTTCGCTGACGCGAACCACCTCCCCTTTCAGGGGAGGCAATCCATATTAAACGCGAATTGGTATTAGGATAAGACTTCTGCATTATTCCTGAGATAGCGCCCCAAGATACCCGAGGGCAGGTTCTGAGCATTGCGGTCAAATATTTCGGAGGCGCCAAAGACCAGGAAAGAATCCTTTGCCCGCATACTGTCGCAAAGCTGCGTCCAAGCCATACGTGCGCACAGATCCACTAACGCAGAGAAAGAAACATGATCCTAGATTCGTCAGACAATAGAGAGGCTATTTCTCCCTTCTCTCCCTAAGCACACAGCTAAAAGCACTCCGAGCTAATCAGCCTCGTAGCTTTCTCTCACAGTAGACAACTTGGTTTGCCCAGTCGCTTCTGTTCCGTCTTCCTTATAAACCTTACAAGTTAGATTAGAATCGGAGTAAGAGTTTTCAAATTTCTTGATAAATTCTGAAACAGTAGAATTACCTTTTGTCGCGCGTTCACGTGGATATGCTTTCATTTTTCCATTTTCAGTATCGCTTATCTCCTTCGATGTTGCCTTATCAAAAACTCCAATCAAAAAACCTTCCACGTTATGTATGGCGGCCTTTCTCGTTCCCACTGTAGTCATAGATACACCCTCCTATTCAATACTTACTGCAACACTTCAACTTCATTATGTGACCATCCTGTTTGATACCAAGCTTTCCTCCTTTCATCTACGTTCCCCCCTATCACGCAGGCCAGGCAATGCCATCAGATCGTGGTCAATGCTCCAAACTTTTTCCGAAAATTCTTTTCACCGTGGTGGGAACGCATGTGTATCGGGCATACTTTTTACGCACATCGATTGCCTCTTGAACCCAGCAATTCAGATTCTCGTGTATTTCGTCGTAAGCGTCCCATTCCGACGGGTTCTTAACAGGTGCAACCGTGTACAACTCCAAGACTTGCTCATCTGATCTCAGCCAAAAAGAGCACAAGGGGTTTTGCCCCTGCAGTCCCTTGCTCGCCAAAGAGTCATTGACCGGGGACAGATTGTGAATATAAATGGCCATGAGCCCCCTGTTGGCATTCCAGGCTCTTTTAATCTCGTACTTGACCCATTTTCGACTTGCCGTCTCCGCGCCGATGAGGACGATGACGCAAGAACAACGCGCTATCTCCTCGTCAATCCACTTTCTGACGGCATCGTCACCCTTTTTCTTGATCTCTTCCCACTTGTTGGGCTCAACCGGCTCGTTACCCTCCAGAACGCCCATCTGTCGGATATTCTGCACACGCATGACGTCCTGTTTGTAATAAAAACTGTAGAACACCTTTTCTTTTACCTTGGTCATCAACAACCCCTCCTCACGAAGAACAAGACCAGCGCAGCGACCAGCATGACAGAATAAACGGGAAGCGTGCTGCGGGAGAACATGATACGAAAGACGCATTGTTCTTCTCCCATGAAGGGTTTGAAGGACATGTCGTAGGGATTCCCTGCCTCATCCCCAAGACGAACTCGGTCATAAAGGCGGCGAAAAAGACGCTCCATACGGAGATACCAGGAATCCATCCACCAAAAAACAAGCACCGCCGCAGCAAGAAGCCAGGGGACGCACAATACATGAGAGCCCTCCGCCGAGACAACAAACGCAGAAAGAGCGGAGAAAAGCGTCACCGCCCAGCCCTTACAGAGGAATGAATTACCCGCCATGCGATTGATTGCACCCTGGATGAAACCGAGGTGTGCCACCCTGTCGTAACCTTCAGGCATGTTCCTCCCTCCCTTAATCATACGGACCGTCCCCCAGCGTCCTCTTGCGACGGCGCAGGCAACCTCTCAGCGGTTGGCAGAATTCCCCTTAACTGACGCTCCAAAAATGCGTAAGTTTCAGGGGTGGGTGGAAGCTCCAAGCGCATCTCCCCTATCTGAAACACCACAGGGGCGTCACTCCCAGCCACAGGTGGCACAACATTTTTCCCCTCAGACTTCTCAGTTTTACCAGTTTCACAAAAAAAATAAGCGACAGGAACCCCCAGGGTCTGAGCAATTTGGGAGATCACTTCAACATCAGGGGTTGCACGTTGGTTTTCCCAGCGCCAGACCGTGTTAGTTTGAACACCAACAGCCTCCGCTAAAGCAGCTTGGCTCAATCTAAGGGCTTCGCGAGCCCGCTTAATCCTCTCTCCCACATTCATTGTCAACCACCGCACACACTCTACAATTTCGTAGACGGAAAGTCTATTGCCATATCAGATGATTTTCACCTACATAAAAGTTGTTTTATTAAGGGGAAACTTTGTGAAATGGCTAAAATATTTTCGAGAAAAACGAGGATATTCTCAAAGAGCCCTTGTAGGCAAGGTGGGAGTTCAGGAGAATACCTTATGGCGATGGGAAAATAAAAAATCTACTCCATCAGTAGGTATTGCTGAGCGTATCGCCAATATTTTGAGTGTCGAAACATCAGAGCTTTTGAACGGGCCGGCGGAGGAGTCACGAGAGTTCACCTTGATTTACGACAGAGAGGGGGATTTGAGAATGGAGGTCCTGAACATGGCAGCAAACGCGCCGGAGCAGCGCGTGATGTCCGTCTCGCCGCGGCGCATCGCCGCGATGGTCAACATCAAGACCGCGAACCTGAATCGCGAGGAGGCGAAAAAATTGATGCTGGACGAAATGGCCGAGCGGTTCGACGAGGCCTGGGCGCAGCAGGAGAAGTGGAAGGAGGCGAGGGCGTAAGAGAAATAGCCCCACGAGGGGGGCTATTTTTTGAACAGATCGGCGTGGGTTCCGGTACAAGAAAGAGCGAGGACGAGGACATCTTCGTACTTTCTGTAAATCAGAAGCCAATCTGGGGTGACGTGGCACTCTCGATGACCCAGCCATTTCCCTCTCAAGGCATGATCGCAGCAGCGCGCGGGCAATGGTTCGCCTGAAGCCAGCAGATCAATGGTTTCAGTCAGAAGAGAAATATCGAAGCCTCTTTTAGCAAGAAGCTTCACGTCTTTTCTGAAACGGGACGATGGCTTGATTTCATACATCGGCGAGAATGTCCGCCATCATCGCGGCAGCGCTTGAATAGCCTTTTACCGACGGGTCATGAGCGATACGTTCTGATTCCTTAAGCGCGGCCAGGGTTTCCTCGTTAGGCTCAGGGTCCTCCAGTTCGTCGATGAGTTGGAGCACCCGCGCGGCGTCCTGGTCCGAGAGATTGCGGAAACGGCGGTACAGGGCTTTCCGTTCAGCAACTTGGGCAACGGTCATGATCATCCTCTCCTTTCGGAGAGATTATAACAAAAGGGGCGTGGGGAATGTGAGGGGAAAAGAGACAGTGCAGTTTACGGCGAGACTCCCCTTTGAACGCACCGCAAACTGCGTTTTTTGGCTGCCGACCGGAACACGCGTCCGGGGCGGGAGCATCACCCTGGCGTCCCGGCCCTATGAGGACTGGCGCAGAAACAAGCAGATGGGGCGCGGGGGGTATGCGTTCTAGCCGAAGAGCTCGGCGTGACTGCCGAGGCGATAGAGGGTCAAGGTCTCCTCGTCCCGCTCATAGATAAGCAGCCAGTCCGGAGCGACATGACACTCCAGGCAGCCCACCCACTCCCCGACCAGGGAGTGCTCTCTATAAGAATCCGGCAGGGGGGCGTCCTGGGACAGAAGATCGATAACGGACTGAAGAAGCTCCATATCGCAGGAGCCGGAACGGGAAGAACGCTTGTAGTCCTTTCTGAAAGCCTTCGTCGTGAGGATGGATCGGGTCACTCCCCATCCTCCTCGTCAAGCGTGGCGAACATCGAGGCCGCGTTGTCGAAACGGCGGACTCCAAGCCCGGCTCGGCCGTCCCGAATCGCCGCGGCCGTCTCCTCGTTGGGGACGTTCAGCTCGATCGGGAGTGCTCCGGTCTCGGCAACCGTCGAGAAGAACGCACGGATGACCGTGCTGGCCGATACACCGCGACGGGCGAATACGGCATCCGCCTTGTGCTTGACGTCCGAATCGATGCGGGCCCGGATGACGGAATCTGTCTTCATGATACCCCTCCTTTGCACAATGTAGCTACATTTTATCGCAGGCAGGGGATATCGACAAGGCAATACAGTACAACAGCGAGACTGCCCATCATGAAAGGAGGCGGGATGGTGCAGCGGTATCGGAATCAGATAAACGAGGCGGCGACACCGGCGGCGTTCGGGCGGAATTACGTCGACGGCGCCGCGACGGGCGTGAACGTCGCCGGGGCCATCGCGGGAGCGGGCGACGAGCTCCGCCGGTTCGCGGAGGTCCGCAAGCGCCAGCAGGACGAGTGGGACGCCGCGACGGTCATGAACGCTCAGACCGAGTACGCACGGCAGATGGCCGAGTGGATGGACGACCCCGAGACGGGGAAGCTCCAGACCCTGAAGCTGGGGGCCGCGCGGGGACTGACCGACGAGACCTTCCAGTATGCCGACGAGCTGGCGGAAAAGATCGCCGGAGGCCTGGAGAACGAGAACCAGAAGGCCGCGTTTCTGCGGATCGCCGAGCGCGCGAAGCTCCCGTATTGGAAGCAGGCGAGCGAGTACGAGGGCGAAGACCCCCCCGGACAGCCGGAACCGCTCCAGCCTCTCCCCGATCGGCGAGGGCAGGGGGTGCAGGCCCCCGCCGCACCCAGACAGAAGCGCTCCAAGATGATACCGGACGGGACACCGTATGACCCCCCTGCCCCTTCGGGGCACCCCCCCTTGCAGGGGGGGCAAAAGAGTGGGGCTTCGGCTGTCCCCTCCTTGCAGGGAGAGCAGGGAGGGGACAGCCGGGCTCTGGGGGGCCGGATGCTCCCCGACGTGAAGGCGCGCCGGACGGGAAAGTTCGACGACTGGCGGGGGTACAGGAACGGCAAGCACAACGGTGAGGACTGGGCGGCGCCCGAGGGGATTTCCCGCGCTGTCGAGGAGGCGGACTCCGACCTCGAGGCAGCGCGCATCGCGGTCGTCGTGTCCGAGGACCCCGTCGCGGCCCTGGCGATGACGGAAGGGTCGGAGTACCTGCTCCCCGACACGGCGGCGGGGCTCAGGAAAAAGCTCTCCGGAGAGGTGGAGCGCCTGGAGCGGCAGGCTGCGGCGGAGGCGGAGAAGGCGGCGGCCTACGCCGCCACGGATGCGCTCATGGACCGGTTTGGGACGGACGAGCGGGCCGCGTGGAATGCGATGGAGAACGACCCCTCGCTGGACCCCGAGACGCGCGAGCGCATCTGGGGTAAATACAAGGCGCGCCTCTCCGACCGGGAGCGCTGGGAGGCGCAGCGGGACCGCGACTACATGAGCGGCTGGATGGACAAGATCGCCGACAGCTCGAGCCTGGAGGAGGCGCAGCAGCTCATCCAGGACAGCGGGGCGGACGGGAAACAGCGCGTGCAGATGGAGAGATGGGCCGCACAGATACACCGCCCGGAGAAGTTCAAGGAAGACGTCCGGGATTGGGCACAGGCGTTCAAGGAGGTCACGAACGGGCAGATTAAGACGGACGAGGAGCTGATCTACCGCTGGGGTGGACGGCTCTCGTCCAGCACCATGAAGAGCCTGGTCAGGATGTTCTACAAGGAGAGGGCATCAGGGACCGGGAAGAAGGGCGCCGACTACGTGGGGTACAGCTTCTCCAAAGCGATAACGACCGCTATATTGAGGGGAATCTCACGGACGAGGAACAGGCCAGGCTTGAGGAGCTGAAGCCTGCTGTGCGGCAGATGAGGAAGCCTTCCCGGCTCTCCGATTTCTACAACGCACCGGAGCTCTATGCAGCATACCCGGAGTTGGCGGATGTTCGTGTCAAATTTCAGGGTATGGGAGGGAAGAAAAAAGGTGCTTACAGCCCGGCTAAAAACGTGATCACCCTCAACGCTTGGGTTCGTGGTGAGGATGCGAGGACAGCACTGATCCACGAAATTCAACACGCGATACAGAACATCGAAGGGTTCGCCAGCGGGGGGAACCTGGAGAAGGGGGGCGAGCGATATCACCGCCTTGCAGGAGAGGTGGAGGCCCGGAACATCGAGAAGCGCACGCTTTTGACGGATAAAGAACGCAAAGAGCGTTTGTTGGCCGAAACGGAGGACGTGGCACGGGAAGATCAGATCATCCTGGAAGAGATGATAGAGGCCCCAAATCCACGGGAACGCAAAGTGCGGGCAAGGTAAGGAGGCAGGCAGAGGAAAAGTTTTAAAAAATGGGCTGTTCACCCCTCCGCTGCCTTTAAATACGGAAATATCTTCCCGTTCTCACAATAACCCCGTCAGCGTGAGCTCGCACCCACACCCCCTCTCGCCTATTGGCCCGGCGTTCTCCCGCTCATTCCAGCGAGATAGCCAATTTCTTGAGCTTCCGGTACGCTCCCAGAAACCAACTCCCCACAACTCCCCCTTTCACCTGCAGCACAATGCGGCGCGCATGGCGCACCATACGCCCTATGCTCGTGTAAAACAAAAATCGCAGCGTCCTGGGACGGTAACTCCTCAACGCTTCAGGCAGAAGCAGACGCTTTAACAAACTGTGCAGCGACAGAGACAGCACCGACACATTCCACCAGAACGCGTTCGACCCAAATCGGTGCGAGATGACGTGCCCGCCGGCCAGGTCCTCCTTCAGGATGCGGTGCACTTCCTCTGACTTGCCGCACCGCTCACGATACCAACGGATTACCGCTCCTCCCTCCCAATCCAACAGGTTCGTCACGATACCAAACACCTTGTATACGTGGCCGCCAAGCTCCGTCAGATGCAGCTTCTTCACCTTGGCGTTCTCAGACTCCAGGTCGTCGATCAGCTCCGGTATGAACAGCTGCCGTGAGTCCTGCAGCTCCTGAGACAGTCGAAGCTTCTTTCCCGATCCCTCCAACTCGAATGCCTCGCGAATGGCAAGAAAACGGTACGTCGGACCTTTCTTGTCGAGACTCAAAGACTGTGGCGCATAGATGACCTCCGCCCATTCCTGGCCGTTGCCCAAAGGGCGCCAATCCTTCTCACAAACTGCCTCCACCGCCTCCCTGAAATCCCTGTATACAGGACACGATATCGCAAACTCGATCACCCCGAAACGCGCATCCTGACCCTCTGCCAGATAGCGCAAAAGATGCGTCTGGTAACCCGCACTGTCCGAACGGTACCTCACCTTCCTCACTCCCGCAGGAAGATGCGCCAGTACCCCCTGCAACTGCTCCAGCTGTCCGTGCCCAGGCTTCACATTCCCGTCCCGGTATTCCGTCGCCACAGGCAGGTCGTACTCCGGACAGTACACGTTCAACGCCTCGTAACTCCGTTTCCCCTGGTAGTTGTACAACGCCCCGCTCGTCTTCGTCTCGATGAACGTCGCGTCCTGGTCCAGCGTCAACTCCTCCTGCACGGACGCCTCGAACGCGCACCTCAGAAGATGGCGGTGCACCTCCTCAAACCCCCTCAGCGCCTCATTCGATGCCGGGACAAAGGAACGGCCATGACCCCGCTCCCGGTCCTTCGATTCGTTATGAAAACAGCTGGCGTAGTCCCGGGCCGACGTCGGAGATGGAAACGGCAGAGAGACTTTCTTCAGCCCCGCCTGCTCCTTCAAAAACTTCAGGTGTTCCACGGCTCTGCCGCCGCTGAGGTTCAGCAGGACCATCGACAGAAGCTGCTCGGAGTCCCGGTACCCTTTGTGCTTCCGGATTCCTATGGAAGTATCGATGATTTCGTCAAGATGGAGCCGGTTCCAAAGTTCGATAACGGGGAAAAGGCCGGCAAAAGGGGTGATGTCCTGCATCTTGTCCGTCGTCGTAACCTCGATTTTTGGTCGTTTGTATGGCATAATGGTCTTCGCACCTCGCAGGTGATGGCTTATTGTTTGGTGACTTAAGCTTAACACTGTTTTTGCAAACAGTCCCTGCAAGGTGCTGTTTTTTTGCCCGCGGGTTGGGGGGTGAGGTGTCGTTGATCAGTGATCATGTCACCCTATAAGTAGTGAGAGAAAATGTCACCTCCCGCCGCGGAAGGCAGGTCTTTGCCCAACCTGGACCATAGTCAAGAAAAAGGACAGGCTAAGCGAAGGAATCATGATATGGGCGTAGTCTGTTTTTTAAACACGTCCTCCTTTTCGTCGGGCGAGAGGTTGTTATTGGCGGAGTGAGGCCGCTTTGGATTATAAAAACCCTCAATATACACAAAAGCGAAACGCTTCAATTCCTCCTGGTCTCGAAAATGCCTCCGAATTCAGTTCCTCTTTCTTGAAGAATTTAAAGAAAGATTCCACAACCGCATTGTCGTAGGGGTAGCCAGGCGCAGAGAACGACTGCACGATATTCCTCTGGTCCGAAAAGCGTCGGAACAGTTCCGACGTATACTGACACCCGCGGTCGGAGTGAAACAACACCGATTGAGGGCGTCCTCGTTTGAGGTACGCTTCTTCTGCCGTCTCCATCACCAATTGTGTGTCTATTTTGTCGCTTACACGCCAGGCGATCACCTTCCGAGAGAACAGGTCCAAAACAACGCAGACGTATTTTGCTTGATTGTTGTAGGGCTGATGTATTTTTTCCGGCTTGTTTCTTTTGGAGGGCAGCCCAAAATTTTACACCAAAGGAATTTGCTTGGTGGCTGAATGTGTGGTTTGGAGTTTTTTTGCCTTGGTAGTAGTTTTCGGCTCTTTTCTTTTGCTATACCAAGCTGCTTCTTTACGTTAAAGAGCGAGGCGTTATGATGGTGGCTTTGTATTTTGGCTTAGTCTGATTGGGCTTGCGTTCTTCAACCAAGTGGATGTTGAATTTTTGCCCTTTGGCGACAAAGATTTTACCTGAGGCCACATCTTCAAGGAAAGCATCGTCGGTGATGGTAAGTGCGACGGGGACGACTTTCCCCTCCCACACCAATTTCCAGCCTCGCTTGGATTTGTGGAAAGACGGTCTATCCAATTCTGCGATGACATCCAACTCTCTTTCGATGGGGGCTTCGTCCAAGTCCAAATCGAAAAGTCCCAGGTCATCCTTGGTGAGGATCGTTGCTTCCTGCAAGCCTTCATCGTCTTTACGGAAATAGCAGATACGCTCAATACCTGGTGTTTGAAGAATTTGGGTATGTTGTTTGATGTATTTACGTAAAACCGAGTTACAGATGGCCTCGTATAGCTTTAACGAGATGGTTTCTTGTGTGCCATCCTCCAAGTAAAGCGTGATTATATCCTGGTGCTTTTCGGTTTTGCTGATTTTACGATTTCTGAGCCAACGAAATAGAGCGTAAATGCCAATGCCTAAAGGAGCATAGCCGGCCAGCTTCAGAATATCGTCCAAAACAGCAGTCAGGGGATTGTTGGCTAAAAAATGGATAGCTTCCGCTGCTCTTGATAGATAGACGAGAAGATCGGCACTGATACAGTTTGCCTCCACGACCTTAAGTTCAAGGCGAACAGTGAATTCAAAGCCGTAAAGGACTCTAGATGTTTCTTTAAGAATGTGCGAAGCGGCCATAATGCTTTTACCAAATGCTTCGGCGTCGATGGAATGAGATTCTAAAGCGGCCCCTTCATAAGTGATGCGGATGGAGGCGGAAGCAAGGTCGTTACGATTATCCTGCAAGACCAACACCGTCCTGATATTGATTGTTGGGAATACTCCCCTCACGGGAAGTTTAGAAGGTGCATAGTGAAACAGACTTACCTACGAATCCCGGACGAGCTATACAAACGCCTTCGGCACGAGGCAGCCGAAGAGGATACCTCCGTGAATTACCCTTCGTTTCGAGTATGATGTGCCCGATTAGGGCGTTGTTTCTTTTGGAGGGGAACGCTCAGGAACTCACGGCTTCGTGACGACGAGAAAAACGCTTGATGCGTCGACCTCCTCCAGAAAATGGTCACAGCCGATGGCGTTCCCCAGGGCCTCCAAATCCTCAAGGGAAAAGGTCCTGGCCTCGAAACCGTCCCGACAGACGATGATGCCATCTTTCGTCCTGTCAGGATCGATTGCACCAAGAAGCCCTTTCTCTGCCTGTTCCTGGAACCAGGCCAGACGGTGCTCCCAGAACTTTGGGCTGTAGCTGCTGAAAAGAGCTCTGCCGCCGGGCAGCAGAACGGAGACTGCCTGTCGCACCAGGTTCAAAGGGTCTCCCTTCATGGCAGACAGTCCGTTCTGCAGGCAAAGTACGACATCGAACTCCGCGGCGAGGTGAAGGTGATGCGCGTCCATCACCTTCAGTTCTGCGTTCGGAACGTCCTTCAGGTACTCTTTGCCGAAGGCCACGGATGCCTCCGAGAGCTCTATCCCCACGATCGACGCCGTAAAGGGCGCAAGCTCCTTCACGATGCGGCCGTATCCGGCCCCCAGCTCCAGCACCCGCTCACGGCCGCTCAAAAAACTGCGCACAAAGCCGATCTCCGCCTCAAGATACTGACGGACCCTTGGCAGCCGCGTCCGATAGACCTCCTCCAGGTTTGCTGCGTTCATGTTTCGGGCGTACCAGTCTCCCTCTGCCCGTGCTTCGGCGATTGAGCCCATATCGAACCGACCTCCTCAAAGATGTTGAAAATCCGTTCGCTTCCCGCAACTCCAGCATAGCTTCCCTTCGAGTTGTTGTCAAATCTGGTGTATGGGTTCCGGAAGGGGTTAAAGAATGGCGTATCCGGGTAGAATCGTTATATTCCCGACAGTGCCTGTTCCTGAAAACAGGAGGATATGCCGTGAATAAAGATACCACGAACAAGAGCACGGATCGGGAGAGTTTTGAGAATAGACAGCCGTCTGTGCTTCGTCAGGGGGCTCGGAGGATGCCGGCCTCCGCCGAGGCGTGTGCGACGTGTCCCCGACAGGGCGCTTGCCGCGGCTGGAGGGGCCCTTTGCGTCGGAATCGCGGGCGTAGAAAAGTAGAAAAGGAATCCCTGTGAGTTTTTGTATGGCTTACTTCTTACATTATTTTACTGTATACTCTGTATCGGATAGGGGAGTGGTGGCATGGGCAGGAGAGAGCGATAACGTTTTGTGTCGAAAATCGGTCGTTCCGGCGCTTACCGCTCTGCTGTTTCCCAACGGTGCGACGATGGCGACCGTGTTGAGGGCATCCATGGAGCGATATGCCGCGAAGAATGCCCATCTGTTTGCCTCCGGGCGGAGGCTGGCGGGGAGGACGCGACGAGATGAAAGCACTGTCGATAAAACAACCCTGGGCGAGTTTGATCGCCGGCGGGTATAAGACGATCGAGTGGCGTTCATGGAGAACGCACTATCGAGGGCCGTTGCTGATTTGTTCGGGAAAAACTCCAGACGATATCTATTTTGAATTTGACCCTGATGAGGCGAGGCAAAATTGGCCTCTTGGTGTCGCGGTCGCAACGGTCGAACTGGTCGAGGTTCGCCCGTTTGAGCCCAAAAAGGATGCCGAGGCAGCGATGATGGAGGAAGACGCTCTGCCCTCTGTGCAGGGATTTTCCTGGGTGCTGGAGAACCCTGTAGTGGTGCCGGACACCCCGCCGGTTCGCGGCAAACAGGGGCTTTTTGAGGTCGTTTTGTAACCCCTATAGCACCTTCTGTGGCCTGTAAGGAGCATCAAACGAAGGGTATCCTTCAGCGCTTCCCTAAAATAACATGGGGCTACGCCCCCCTTAGGGGAGGGGTGTTTTTCATAAGACGCGCCTGCCTGACATTCCCCGTCAACGCCTCCACAAGGCAATCCATTGCCTTGTGGAGGCACAGCCGACCAACGCAACGCCGCAATCGCTGACGCGATTGCATAAGCTGTGTCGTCTGGCCGAGCTGCGGAAGTCCCCCGGACTTCCTTCGCCCTCAGCCGACCGACACGACGCCGGCCGCCTGTCGGCGTCCGTAAGTCGTGTCGTCTGGCTGAACCCCTCCGGTTCGCTGACGCGAACCACCTCCCCTTTCAGGGGAGGCAATCCATATTAAACGCGAATTGGTATCATTTGAGCCCCAACATCAACGCAACGGCTCCTGGATGAGCAAAACGTCGAGAGTGAATTATATGGCCGTTATGATGATCGTTGAATGGTTAGAATGGCGGTCCCAGCGGGGTTCGAACCCGCGTCGCAGCCTTGAAAGGGCTGTGTCCTGGGCCTCTGGACGATGGGACCGCGCGATGGTGAGCCGTGTGGGACTTGAACCCACGACACCCGGATTAAAAGTCCGGTGCTCTACCGACTGAGCTAACGGCTCAAGGCGTCTGAAACAGACACCATGGCATTATATCATAACAATTTGGAAAGAGGGGAAAAAAGTGCCCGCGGAGGCGCCGACACCTCCGCGGGATGAAGGGGTCCGTCCGCGCCCTGTCGCGCGGCCCCATGGAAAGTGCCGCCGTCGCGGTGACTCCGTTATGGACGGACGCCCGGCGTCTCATCAGTACCCGCTAGTACCCGCTGTGCTTTGACATCAGCGCGTCGTACTTGCCGCCGCTCTCGTCCACGTAGAGCACGTCCGCGGACTCGGCCGCGGGGCAGAACTGCATCAGCGTGGCGGTCCGGGCTGCTGCGTTCTCCTCCTTCAGCTTGGCGTCCTGGTCCGCCTTGCCGGCGAGGCCGTACTTCGCCATGATGGGGCGAAGGTTCTTCAGCATCACGATCCCCATCTGGAAGTTCTCCAGGTCCTTCTCCCCAGCCTCCTGAACGCAGCGCGCAAACTCCTCGTTGGTCATTTCATCCACCTCGATGATCAAGTCGTCCCCGTTTTTAACGGGCCTATCGCTGACCCCCGCCGATCAGTGGGATCAGAAAGTCCTTCGCAACCTCGTCGGCCCTCTCCTTGCCGCAGAGGAGTTCGAGCAGCTTCAGCGCGAAGAAGGGCGTGATGGCCGGCCCCTTCGCCGTGGTGACGTGTCCGTCCGTCACGACGTTCTCGGTGCCGAGGATCGCGCTGGGGATCTGGGGCTCCATCCCCGGATAGCAGACGGCCCGGCGGTCCTTCAGCACCCCGGCGCGCTCCAGCGCCAGCGGTGCCGCACAGATGGCGGCCAGGCGCTTCTTCGCCGCGTCGTACTTCTGCACCAGCGTTCGGAGGCCCTCATGCCTGGCGTACTCCACCGTGCCGCCCGGAACGACCAGCATGTCGAAGTCCTTGTCCTTCGCGTCGTCGAAGAGCGCGTCCGCCCGCACGGAAACCCCGCGGCTGCTCACCGCGTCGCCCCGTCCCGTCAGGGAGACGGTCGTGACCTCCACATCGCCCCGCCGCAGGATGTCCACGGTGGTCAGGGCCTCGGTCTCCTCAAAGCCATCGATCAAAAATACCGCTGCGCTTGCCATAGACAACACCTCCTGGGGGCCATTGTCCCCCATCTGGGGCGTTTAGGCAAGCGAAAAAGGGCCTGCCTCATGGGCAGGCCCCGGTCACTCCCGAACGGCGCGCCTCACCGGACGGCGATGGGCTCGGTCATCTCCGCGAGATCGCTGCTGATGGTCTTTCCCTCCGGGCGGTAGCCCCCGTCGTTCACCAGGACTAGCGCGGGCCTGTAGGAGCCGGGTTTCGGGTAGAAGTAGACGGGGACGTCCTTATGCTCCGACGCGGGGTTGTCGTAGAGCATGCGGCGCGTCCTGCCCACCTCGATGGCGGGGCCGTCCTTCCCCTCGGGGTACAGGATCGCGCGGTTCGGCGCGTACCCGTCCGCGCGGGCGTAGAAGCGGTAGCCCGTCTGGTCGCCGGACGTGAAGGGCAGGGCGTAGAACCGCCGGACGACGAGCCGATTGGGCTCCGCTGGGAACGCCGTCCCCCAGGTGTAGATGGCTGACGGCTTCGCCAGGTCCGCGCGGAAGTCCTCGTCCCCCGAGATCAGGGAGTTGACCCTCGTGTTGAAGGAGGAGCCGTTGGAGTGGATGTACTTCCCGTTTCCAACGTAGAACCCGACGTGTCCGCCCCAGAAGACCAGGTCCCCCGGCTTTGCGGCGGCCAGCGTCTCCGCCGTGTGGGCGTCCTCCGGCGTCCCCTCCACGTGCATCAGGGCGATGGGGTAGCCCGCCTCGGGGCGGGAGTTGCGGTAGATGTCGAGGCCGTTCAGCATGTAGACCATGCTGGTGAAGCCGGAGCAGTCCAGGCCGCAGGGGGTCTTCCCGCCCCAGCGATAGCCGACGCCGAGGTAGAGCTCCGCGTCGGCCGTCAGCGCCGCGCGCACGGCCTCTTCCTGCCCCCACGCGCGAAGTTCCCGCACCAGGTTCTTGTTGACCCAGCCGGTTTGCCCGCCGAAAAGTTCGGCGCGAAGCCAGCGGGCGTCCTCGGAGTCCGGTTCCCCCACCTTGAGGTACGCTCCGCGGGGCAGGGTGATGAGCGGTGGATAGGATTCCGTCCGCGCCTCGGGCAGCACGTCCGCAAAGGGGGCGATCACCTGGTGGGTGACGGAGGCCCGCCAGGCCTCGGCCTCGTCCCTGGAGACGAGCGCAACGTGCTGGCCCTCGATGGACGTCTTGTAGCCGTACTGCATCCGCACGCCGTACAGCCCCTGGTCGTCCCTGTCCGCCAGGACCTCGCCGATCATCCCGTAGAGGACTTCGTCGTCCCGCTCCCCGTCGTAGAGGGTGGGGGCCATCGGCGCGGTGACGACCGCCCACAGGTCTCCCGATCCGTCGGTGCCCCGGGCGGGGAGTGCCGCGAGGGCCGCGGCGCAGAGGACCGATGCGATGCAAAGCGCTTTTCCAACCAAAGAACGCATGAAACAACCTCCTCGGATTTTATGTGTGTGCCTGAATTTTGCGCGGCTTGACGCGCTTGGCGTCTATCTTGTCCCGGTCTTGCGGATGGACTGCACGGCGTAGACGACGATCTTCATGGTCGTTCCCGCGTCGTTGAGCTTCAACACGAGCTCCATGCCGTCGCGGGACAGGACCTGCGCGATGACGCCGCCTATCGTGACGATCTCGTCGCCCTCCTTGACCGCGGCGTGCATGGCCTGCACCCGCTTGTGCTTTTTTCGGGCCGGCAGCACGGTGAAGAAGTAGATCAGGACGAATATCCCCAGCACGTAAAGGATGCCGAGGGACAACAGATCATTCATGGTCGAACCCCTCCATAGACAAAACCGCTCCGAATTTTCCCCCTGTGGGGGCAGTCGGGGAGGGCCGGCTCAACGGCCCAGGAACTCCTCCACGATGCTGACGAACACGACGCTGCCCCGGTACAGGACGTCCTCGTCGACGTCGAACTTCGGGTTGTGGTGCGGCGCGTCCGCGTGCTTCTCGGGGTTCACGGAGCACAGGGCCATGAAGGCTCCGGGCGCCTTCTCCAGATAGTAGGCGAAGTCCTCGCCGCCCATGACGGGATTGAAGGCCGTGACGACGTTCTCCCTGCCCAACGCCTTCGCCGCCGCCTCGGCCGCGAGCTTCGCCATGGCGTCGTCGTTGACGACGGGGGGAGCGCCCCAGTCCATCTCGAAGTCGCAGCCGCCGCGGAAGGTGGCCGCGACCCCCTTACCGATCTCCCCGATGCGTTTGGCCAGGTGCTGCCGCACGGGGTCCTCGAAGGCGCGGATCGTGCCCTCGATCACGACCTCGTTGGGGATGACGTTGTAAGCGAAGCCGCCCGCGATCTTCCCTATGGTCAGGACGGCGGCCTTGGGTGCAGCGATCTCCCTCGCGATGACCTCCTGAAGCGACAGGACGATGTTTGAGGCGATGGTGATGGGGTCGACGCCCTTCTCCGGCGTCGAGCCGTGGCAGCCAGTGCCCTTCACCGTCAAGACGAAGCGGTCGAACGACGCCATGATGCACCCCGGCGCGATGGCGAAGGACCCCAGCGGCATCCCTTCGAAGATGGAGCCGATGTGCATTCCGAAGACGGCATCCACCCCGTCCATGACGCCCTCCTTGACCGCGACCTTAGCGCCCTTGCAGACCTCCTCGCCCGTCTGAAAGACGAACTTGACGTTGCCGGCCAGCTCCGCCCTGTGTTCGTTCAGGACGCGCAGGGCCCCAAGGAGCATGGCCGCGTGTGTGTCGTGTCCGCAGGCGTGCATGCGTCCCTCATGCTTCGAGGCGAAGGGCAGGCCCGTGTCCTCCTGGATGGGCAGGGCGTCGATGTCCGCGCGGAGCAGGATCGTCTTTCCCGGCTTTCCGCCCTGGATCGTGCCGATGAGGCCCGAATCGCCCACGTTTTTCTTGTAGGGGATGCCCAGCTTGTCCAGCTCGGCGCAGATCGCGGCCTGAGTCTTGGGGAGGTCCGTCCCCAGCTCCGGGATCTGGTGCAGGGTGCGGCGGATCCCCACGATGTAGTCCTGAAGCCCCTTACACTCTTCCCACAAGTTCATGGAATCCACTCCTTTTCATCATCATTATAATATCATTATAATGGCAAATTATAGGGAAGCGCTGATTAGTACCAATTCGCGTTTAATACGGATTGCCTCCCCTGAAAGGGGAGGTGGTTCGCGTCAGCGAACCGGAGGGGTTGTTTCTCAGGCCCAACACCCCCCAGCCCCTTCGGGGCAGCCCCCCTTGCAGGGGGACCTTTCTTTCCCTTTAGACGCAAATTGGTATTACCTTCAAAAGTTGTTGAAAGCAATCAAGGATCATCAAACAAAGGGTATCCTTCAGCGCTTCCCTATAATTTTAAAATGGGGCTACGCCCCAATCCCCACGCGCTTCGCGCGGCCTGATAAAGTTTCAGCCACTGAAGGGAGCCCATACGGTTGACAGTTCTCAACGATTTAATTCAGTGTTTTCCTAGAGCGAGAAAGAAGGGGGACCCTGTCTTCGGATCCCCCTTGAGGCGTTTCGTCAAACCGCTCGTCCGCGGTCAGGGGTTCTCCCTTCCGGAGATGCCGCTGTGGGCTGTGGGGCCGACTGCCGGCGTCAGCAGCCCAGGAACTCCTCCACGAGGCCGACGAACATGGCGCTGCCCCGGTACAGGACGTCCTCGTCGACGTCGAACTTCGGGTTGTGGTGCGGGATGTCCGTGTGCTTTTCGTGATTCGAGGAGCTCAGGAACATGAAGGCGCCGGGCGCCTTCTCCAGGTAGTAGGCGAAGTCCTCGCCCGCCATGTTGGGGGCGGGCATCGACGTAATGACGTTTTCGGCGCCGAGGACCTTCTTCGCCGTGTCGCCCGCGAGCTTCGCCATGGCGTCGTCGTTGACGACGGGAGGAGCGCCCCAGTCCATCTCGAAGTCACAGCCGCCGCGGAAGGTGGCCGCGACCCCCTTACCGATCTCCCCGATGCGTTTGGCCAGGTGCTGCCGCACGGGGTCCTCGAAGGCGCGGATCGTGCCCTCGATCACGACCTCGTTGGGGATGACGTTGTAGGCGAAGCCGCCCGCGATCTTCCCTATGGTCAGGACGGCGGCCTTGGGCGCAGCGATCTCCCGCGCGATGACCTCCTGAAGCGACAGGACGATGTTTGCGGCGATGGTGATGGGGTCGACGCCCTTCTCCGGCGTCGAGCCGTGGCAGCCGGTGCCCTTCACCGTCAGGACGAAGCGGTCGAACGACGCCATGGCGCAGCCGGGGACGACGATGAGCGTTCCGGAGGGGATGTTGGGGTCGAGGATGGAGCCGATGTGCGTGCCGAAGACGGCGTCCACCCCGTCCATGACGCCCTCCTTGATCGCGACCTTCGCACCCCGGCTGATCTCCTCGCCCGTCTGAAAGACGAACTTGACGTTGCCGGCCAGCTCCGCCTTATGTTCGTTCAGGACGCGCAGGGCCCCGAGGAGCATGGCCGCGTGGTTGTCGTGTCCGCAGGCGTGCATGCGTCCCTCGTGCTTCGAGGCGAAGGGCAGGCCCGTGTCCTCCTTGATGGGCAGGGCGTCGATGTCCGCGCGGAGCAGGATCGTCTTTCCCGGCTTTCCGCCCTGGATCGTGCCGATGAGGCCTGAATCGCCCTGGTTCTTCTTGTAGGAGATGCCCAGCTTGTCCAGCTCGGCGCAGACCGCGGCCTGAGTCTTGGGGAGGTCCGTCCCCAGCTCCGGGATCTGGTGCAGGGCGCGGCGGATGCCCACGATGTAGTCCTGCAGGCCCTCGCATTCCTTCCACAGGTTCATTGATGATCTTCCTCCTTACTTTTCGAAGAAAAACGTTACTTAAAAAAAGAAAGCGTTACTTCCCCATGCCCATGCCGTACAGCACGCGGGCGAAGGTGATGCTTCCAAAGACCGAGATAACGATGAGCAGCCACGCGGCGATCGACGGGATGGCCCAGTGGAGGAGCAGCGGAAGCCCCAGGGCGAAGACGCCCACCAGGGGATACTTGATGGCGAAGTTGCCCAGGGTGCCTCCGAAGATGGCTGCCGCCGAATACTTCGTGAGGCCCGTCACGATAAACTTGGGGAGGACGGCGACGACGGCTGTGCCGACGACGGCCGCCAGGGTGGTGAAGAACAGGTTCATGATGATGGACCCGCAGATGGCCATGGTGGACGCAATCTCCGCCTGGATCGTTCCGGGCTGACTGTCCGTGGCTTCAAGAGCCAGGGCCGCCACGGGAACGCGCATGTTGCCGATGTTGCCGGACAAGAATCCGAGGTAGGTGCCTGCCATGCCCAAAGCCGCGTAGTAGGAGATGGGCTCGACGAGGTAGAAGGCGCCGAAGGAGGCGGCGGTCATGCCCCAGGCGGTAAGGACGACGTTCCAGTCCGGCCAGCAGTGGTGCGTGCTGCAGAGCCAGAGGACGGGGATAAAGGCCGTCGCGGCGGCGATGAGGTTGGTGGGCGCGCCGATGAGGATGCTGCCCTTTTTCCATTCAGCCATGTGATCGTGTTCTGACATAGTGATTCCTCCTGAAGTGTGTGCGTCCAAGCCCTACTGCGGCATGACGGCAAAATACATGTCGTAGACCAGCGCGCAGGCCATCCCGAACAGCATGGCGATGCCCAGCGAGTACTCCATCAGCTTGGGGCACTTCGGCACGACGAACTTGACCAGGAACAACATGCAGAGCGCCCCGGCGATGGCGGCCGTCGCGTGTCCGGAGCTCTTGCGCAGCTCGCCGTGGACCAGGTAGCCGAAGATGCCGAGGGAGCAGGCGCCGGACAGGACCACCAGCCACCTGGAGTCGCCACCGCTCGCCTTCTCGCGGAGCTTTTCGACGGCCGGCGTGAAGAGTCCCGTAAACACCAGCCAGCCCGCTCCGTTCAGCGCCATGGCGAACCAGGAGACGGACATGACGGTGAGGTCGTATCCCGTTCCTCCCAGCTCGACGCCGGAGGCCTGAGCGCCGTAGGTGGCGGCCGTCAGCTCCGTGGGGGCGGCGCCGATGATGGAGAGGCGCATCCAGGCCATGGGGCCCCCGATTGCCGCCATCAGCCCCACCATGACGATGAAGACGCCGAGTGCGGGGCCGATGGAGGTGATGAGTCCGACGCGCAGGGCCTTGCTGCTGATCTCCGCCGGAATGCCTGCGCGAAGCCTGGTGCGGCGGGCCATGCACATGAACAGTATGGCCTGTAGAAACGCGATGCCCACCGTGATCGCGCAGAGCATCCAGATGATGCTCGAGTTCGCGATGTCCAAGTAGCTCTGTCCGTCCTGCATAAAAACCACTCCTTGAATAGAAATTGGCGGAAAGCCCGCCGGACACCCACAGGGCCGCGCGGTAGGCGCGGCCCCAGGGGATGTTTTGAAAGGGTTTCATACGCTGTTTCAGCGCGCCCAGGGATACCAGACGACGAGGTTCGGGCGGGTATCTGGCGTTTTGTAAGCGGGTTCAGTGCACTCAAGGGCAGGGCCTTTCGAGCCGGGTGCCGAACAGCGTTTCCTGAAGAACGAGCGGACCTCCTTCTGGTAGTGCGCTGCCCCGCAGCGCAGCAAAATTCGCCCCTCTATTTTTCGATCGCTCTTACGTTCGAGCGCCTGGGGGGCGAATGAATTCAGGCCGTCCTCAACGGCGTTCTCAAGGCCGATAACATCAAAACCGTTGGAACAATTATATCCATAAGGCAGAACGCTTGTCAATGGATGGCCTGGTTCGGTCTTTTACGCAGCCGGCCTGAGGGGCCGCGGCGTCCGGCCTGGAGCGGGGCGAACGGGGGAGTGGGCAATAAGGACGACCGGCGGACGCGATCGCGTCCGCCGGTCGTCCTTCGTCAGCGTTTCCGTCCGCTGCTCTAACCCTTCAGGAACGCGGGGTGGTCCCTCTTCTCGTCCAGCACGAAGGCGTCGACCAGCCCGTTCAGCCGCTCCGACGTCTCCGCCATGGACTGGGCCGCCGTGGCGATCGACTCCGCAGCCGTCGTCGTCTCGTGGCTCGAGTCGCGGATCGCGGCGGTGGAGTCCATGATCTTCGCGTTGGAATCGCTCAGGTTCTTCATGGCCTCGGCGATCTCCTCGGACGACGCGGCCTGCTTCTCCGCCGCCGCAGCGATGCTCTGGATCCCCTGGTTCAGGCTCTCGATGGCCTCCTGCGCGGCGTCCAGCCTCCTCTGGGCCGACTCCGCGTCCTCCATCGCCCTCTGGAGCAGGGGCCCTGCGGACTCCGTCATGACGGTGGAGCTCTCGGACTCCTTCTGCAGGTTCGCGATCAGCTTCGAGACCTCCTGAGCGGCCCGCCCCGACTCCTCCGCCAGCTTGCGGACCTCCTCGGCCACGACGGCGAAGCCCCGTCCCGCCTCGCCCGCCCGCGCCGCCTCGATCGCCGCGTTCAGGGCCAGCAGGTTGGTCTGGTCGGCGATGGAGGTGATGGTGGCGACGAAGCCGGATATCGAGTCCACGGACTGCCCCAGCTCGCGGATTCCCTGGAGGCTCTGGCGTGCGGCGTCCCCGACGCTGCTCATGCTCTTCAGGACCTTGGTGACCTCCTCCGCGGCGTTCCGTGCGGCCTCGGCGACCTGGGCGGCCTGCTGAGCGCCGTCCGTGGAGGCCTGAGCGCTGGACTGGGCGCTGGCGGCGATCTCCGAGACGGAGACGCCGGTCGCCTCGGTGGAGGCCGAGGCCGCCTCCATCAGCCCGTTGACCTGAGCGACCGAGGCGGAGACCTCCTCCATGGAGGCCAGAGTCTCCTGGGAGAGGGCGGCCAGGGTGCTGGCTTGCCTGGAGCTCTCCTCCGCCTCGCCCCGGACCCTACTCAGGGCCCCTGAGATGGAGTCGAGCATGGAGTTCAGGAGGCCTGCGATGCGGGCCAGCTCGTCGCGGCCCGAGGCCTCGAAGCGCGCGGTCAGGTCGCCCCCGCTCAGGACGTCCGTGACGGAGGTCATGCCGCGGATGGCCCTCGACAGCCCGCGGATGATGAAGAGGATGAAGATCGTCGAGAACGCGATGGCGATGAGCGCCATCGTCACGTTCAGGACCGTCAGGGCGTGGGTCCGGGCCTCCATGACCTTCGTCGGCAGAAAGATGTAGAAGAAGAACCCGTTTCCAACGGGGGTGAAGAAGGCGTGGTGGGGCTCTCCCTGAAACTCGTATCTTGCAAAGCCCGTCTCCCCGGCGACCATGCGGCGGGCGAAGGCGCTGACCGAATCGCTGAAGTCGGCGGGGTTCAGCAGGTTGGCCTTCAGCACGAAGCTCTGGTTGGTATGGGCGACGAGCAGGCCGTCCTCCAGGATCATGGCGCCCGAGCCGTGGCCAAACATCTTCTGGGAGACGACGAACTGCTCCAGGGCCTCCATCTTGATATCGACGCCGACGACGCCGATCAGGCCGCCCGACCTGTCCGAGATCGGCTGGACGACGCTCAGGATGGAGGTCCCCGTCGTGGCGTCCACGTAGGGCGTGGTGAAGATGGGCTCACCGCCCTGAGCCTTCAGGGCGGCCTGATACCAGGGTCGGGTTCGGGAGTCGTAGCCCTCCGGATTCCATCCGTCGCTCGAATAGAGCTGTCCGTCGGAACTCGTCCCCAGGTAGAGGCCGACGAGGCCGAGCGACTCCACGGAGCCGGCCAGGGAGGCCATCAGCGCCTCGAGGTCCTTCCTTTGGACGTCGGGATTTTCCAGGATAGCGTGGCGGACCTCCGCAGCCGCCATCCGCGTCACGCTGGCGTACTTGTCCAGGTACTCGCGGATGACGCCCGCGCTTCCCGTCACGATCTCGTTCCCCGTTCGTTCCTGCAGATCGCTGACGATGGAGGTGGAACGAAAGTGCGTCACCAGCGTCATCGTCACAATAATGAGGAACACCACGGTCACCATGAGCTTCAACTTGCCGCGAATCGACATATCTTTCCCTCCAGGAGAAAATTTTCCACAAAATGGTGGCATAACCTGCGTATCGATTATATACCTCAAGCCCCCGAATAGTGGGATGAAGGGGTAAGGTCGGGGTGACGGCCTGATGTTCCGGCATAAACGGCATAAACTTCAGTGCCCTGCCGGTTGTCCTCCCTGGGACGCCCCCTGATATAATTTAGGAATGAAAATATCGGGCGACGTCGAGCGGAGAGGGGCTTTGCGTCGTCCTGCACGGAGGGGAGCGGATGCGGATGAGAAGGACGGCGGGGGCGATGGGGTTGGCAGCGCTTCTGGCGCTGTGGCTGGCGGGAGCTGCTTTTGCGGTAGACGAGCAGGGGTTGCCGGACAAGGCGAAGCTCTCGGCGAACCGGATGCGCTTCGACTCGACGACGGGGGACTTTTTGGCGGAGGGGGAGGTCCTCATCACGGCGGACGGACTCACGGTCAGAGCGCCTCGAGGCTCGGGTAACGTCCCGCGTCGCGAGGCGGCCTTCGACAGCGGGGTGACGGCCTCCGGAACGTGGATGGGCGATGCCGTGGACCTCAGGGCGGGAAGGCTGACCCTCAACTTCGCAGAAGCCCCGGCCTGCCGCCTTCAGGATGGCGTCAAGGGGGCTGTGGGCACGATGGGCCTCGACGCGGACCGGCTGACCCTCATCGGGGCAGGGGGCGTCGGGAGCCCGACGGAGGAGGACCAGCAGACGAAGTTCTGGATCGTGGGGGCCCACAGGCTGGAGGACCGCTCCAGGGGCCTGACGTTCGGCGCGGACTCCATCGAGGGCGTCCTGCGGGAGGGGGCTCTGGCCTCCATGACGGCGAAGGATCGGGTGTGGGTCAGGGGCCGACCGAAGCAGTCGGGGGAGCCCGTAAGCATCAACGGCGACCACGCGCTCTACTCCCTCCAGCGCGGCAGCGTCGTGCTGAGCGGCCGGGTCGTGGCCGTGCAGGGAGGGCGCACCCTGAGGTCCGACTCCATCGTCTACTTTCCGGACCAGAACCGCGTGGAGGCCCTGGGCGGCATCACCCGGAACGAGTCGGGCACGGTGAGCGCGGACCGTGCGGAGATCACCATCGACCTCAAGCGGGAGCGCAGAAAGTGAATCTCGACAAGGCGGGGAAGGAGCGGGGCGGCGCAGCGGAGGAGCTGACCGCCACGGGGATTCGCAAGGGATACGGCGGCCGGCTCGTGGTCTCGGACGTCAGCGTCCGGGTGCGCCCCGGCGAGGTGGTTGGGCTTCTCGGCCCCAACGGCGCGGGCAAGACCACGTCCTTCTACATGATCGTCGGGCTGGTCCGCCCCGACGCGGGGCACGTCTTTATCGGAAAGCGCGACGTGACCGGCCTGCCGGTCTACGCCAGGGCGCGTGCCGGCATCGGCTACCTGCCCCAGGAGCCTTCGGTGTTTCGTAGCCTCACGGTGCGGGAGAACATCGACCTGGTGTGGGAGGAGACGCGGCAGTCCAGGGCGGGGACGGATGGGCTTCTGGAGCGGTTCGGCATCGCGCACATCGCGGACACGAAGGGCTACGCCCTGTCGGGGGGGGAGCGGAGGCGCGTGGAGATCGCCAGGGCCCTGACGCTCTCGCCGCGCTTCATCCTGCTGGACGAGCCCTTCAGCGGCATCGACCCCATCGCCGTGAACGACATCCAGGGGATGATCCATCGTCTGAAGGAGGGCGGCTACGGCGTCCTCATCACGGACCACAACGTGCGCGAGACCCTCTCCATCACGGACCGGACCTACCTGATCCACGAGGGAAAGATCTTCCTCGAGGGGACGCCGTCCGAGGTGGCGGAGAACCCCATGGCCCGCAAGTTCTACCTCGGCGATCACTTCGATTGGCAGGCCGCGCCGAACCCTGAACCGAAACGGGGGCCCGACGCGAAGCCCAGGCGCCGCAAAAGATAAGAGGGGTCCCGGTCGCTTTGCCGGGGCCCCTTGCCTCTCGCCGTTGGCGATGGTTTTGCACTCGAAATGCGCCCTGCGGAGTTTCTCGATGGTGCCGTCCGGTCAGGTCAGACGCCGGCAGAGAACCGCCCCGGCCCGCTGACGACGGCCAGCCCGCTGGCGGAGAGGGTCATCATGCAGGTCTGGAGCGTCACGAGGTCCAGACCGCTCTCGGCCAGGAGCTCGTCCATCGTTCGGCCGCCCTGGCGTTGCAACAGGGCCAGCACGACCTTCTCGTCCGTGGAGAGGGGCGGCTGCGGCCTGGCGGCGGGCTCGTCCAGGTCCAACACCAGCTGCCCGTAGCGCCCCGTCGCGCAGTGGATGAACTCGTCCACGTCCACCAGGGGCTCGGCGCCGTCGCGCAGGAGACGGTTGGTTCCCCGGCACACGCCCTCCGTGATGCGCCCCGGCACGCACCAGACCTCGCGCCCCAGGTCCAGCGCCAGGCGGGCGCTGATCATCGCGCCGCCGTCCTCCGGCGACTCCACGACCACCGTGCGACCCGTCATCCCCACGATGAGGCGGTTGCGCTCCGGGAAGTGCCAGGCCGCGCCGTCCGTCCCCATGGGGTACTCGGAGACCAGCGCCCCCGTCTCCGCGATCTGCGCGAAGAGCTCCCTGTGCTCCATCGGGTAGACCCGGTCGATGCCCGTGCCCAGCACCGCGACCGTGACGCCGCCCTCGGCCAGACACCCTCTGTGACCCGCAGCGTCGATGCCGCGGGCGCCGCCGCTCACCACCATGAGCCCCCCTCTGGCCAGAGCGCGGCCAAGGGCCTCCGCCACGGTCTTACCATAGGCGCTGCACCGCCGCGTCCCCACGACGGCGGCGGAGGGCAGCGCGACGTCCAGCTTCCCCTTGACGTAGAGCCCGATGGGCGGCTGGCTCAGGTCCTGAAGCCGCGCCGGACAATCCGGGTCGTCCACGGTCAGAAAGCGCGCGCCGAACCGCGCCGCGCGTTCCTCTTCCCGTTCGGGCCAGTCCCCCTCTCGCAGGAGGCGCGACAGGTTCTTCCGGACGGACGGCGTCAGGTTGAGCGCATCCCACAACTCCTCCCGCTTCAGGTCCTCCGGGGCATAATTCTCGCACAGCTTCCGGAACGCCGGGAGCGGCGCGTGCGCGGCGTTCATCAGGAGCGCCGCCTTCAGTGTCGAGTCCATGGTTCGCATGACCTCCTCCCAGTGACCGCTCCATTATACTGGAATGGGGCAGGGCCCCTTGCAGGGGGACCAGGAGCACTGAGCATTTCTTTTAGCGTGAACCGGTATGTGGCGAGGCTCAACGTTACAGCAGCGCGCATCAGGCGTGCAAAATCCGTAATTTACAGGGTCTGACTTGTATTGACATTTAGAGGTCCAGTTGCTAATCTTATCCATGTTATCGACCTGTTGGCACTCACCGATCAAGAGTGCTAATCAAGGGGACGAAACGGAGGCGATGCCGATGACGGAGAGGCAGCTCAGCATTATCCTGGCGGTGGTGTACGAGTACATCAAGACGGGGGAGCCCGCCGGATCGCGCACCATCACGAAGAAGTACATCAAGGGGTTGAGCCCTGCCACGATTCGCAACGAGATGGCCGACCTCGAGGAGATGGGGTATTTCTATCAGCCCCACACGTCCTCCGGACGGCTGCCCACGGCCAAAGCCTATCGCGTCTACGTGGATTCCGTCACCGCCAGGGCCCGCAGCCGTTCTTCCCGCGGGGCCGAGGCCTGGCGGCGGGAGCTCATGGGCCGGCGGAGCGGCATCGAAGACCTCCTGAACTACGTCACGAACCTTCTCTCGCGCCTCACGAACTGCGTTGCGGTGGCAGCGGTCTCCGGGCTGGACAGCATGGAGATCTGGCACATCGACCTGATGCCGCTGGGAGGGAAGAACGTCCTGGCCTTGATCGTGCTGAAGGGCGGGCTGGTGCACCACACGGAGTTCACGCTTCCCTGCGAGGTGGAGCCGGGGCTCCTGGAGGAGCTCAGCCGCCGGATCAACACCATCGCCTGCGAGCACTCCTGGAGCGAGGTCCACGACGTGCTGTATCAGTACGTGCTGGGGGGGCTTGAGGAGGCCGAGACGGCCTGCCGAGCGGCCATCAGCGACGTGGACCGGTTTCTGACGGAACAGAACTACCGCTTCTTCAGCAGCGGCGCGAAGCACATCCTGAGCCTGCCCCACTTTCAGGCGCTGTCGCGGCTGCAAGCCGTGCTGACGCTCCTGGAGCAGGAGAAGCCGCTGGCGAGCATGGTGGAACAGTGCCGCCAGGCCTCGGACCTGCGGGTATCCCTCGGCGACGAGAACGAGACGGACGGGATGCAGGAGAGCGCCATGATCCTGATCCCGGCGCGGGCCTGTCAGCAGAAGGCGGTCCTGGGCCTGATCGGCCCGCTGCGGATGGACTACGAACGCTCCATCAGCGTTTTGGAGGCCGTCGCGGACGCGCTGGACGACGAGGCGGGAGAGCCTGGAAGGCTGCGGAAAGAAGAGGCACTGAATGCACAGGAAAAAAAATAAGCGCGCGGGACGTAAGGGCCTGCCGACGAGAATGAGCCGGAACGCCGGGGACGACCGGACGGCCGAGCGGGAGATGAGTGCTATGACGGAGGAACGATTGAAGGAGGACTACCTGATACCCGAAGCGGAGGACGCCCTGGGGGATTCCGAGGCGGAGGCCATGAGCCGGCCCGTTAAGGAGTACTCCATCGGCGAGGACGGCGTCCTCATTGAGGAGACGCCGGAGCCCGAAGAGAAGGCGAAAGGGAAGGAAAAAGAGGAAGGCGCGGCCCACCCGCCGGCGAAGGAGCCGGACGAGGGCGCGGAAGAGCGCGTCGCGGAGCTGGAGCGGCAGCTGGCGGTGGCCAGGGCGGACTTCTACAACTATCGTCAGCGCGCGATGCGCGAGCGCCAGGACCTGCGCCGGCGCGCGATGGAGGACCTGATCGTTTCCCTCCTGCCCGTGCTGGACAACCTGGACCGGGCGCTCTCCGTCCCTGAGGACGGCAGCGCGAAGGACATCCTGGCGGGGGTGAAGATGGTGAGCCGCCAGTTCCTGTCCGTCCTGGACGAGATGGGCGTCAGCGCCATCCCCGCGAAGGGCGAGCGCTTTGACCCGGCGCTCCACGAGGCGATCGGGGCCGTCCCCGTGGAGGACGCGGAGGAGGACGGCGCGGTCGTCGATGAGCAGCTCCGGGGGTATCGGACGAAGGATCGGGTCCTGCGGCCCGCGCGGGTCCTGGTGGGCAAGGCGGAATAGGACCGCCGGAGGAACGGCCGTTTTTTCAATGGGTTCAAGGGGATCGCGGTTATCGGGGTTCCTTATCTTTAGAGACGATACAAGTTTGCATACAGGAGGAAAACGTTATGTCGAAAGTGGTTGGAATTGACCTTGGAACGACGAACAGCTGCATTGCGGTTCAGGAGGGGGATCAGACGACGATCATCCCCAACAACGAAGGGGCGCGGACGACGCCCTCCGTGGTGGCCTTCACGAAGGACGGCGAGCGCCTGGTGGGGCAGCTGGCCAAGCGACAGGCCATCGTGAACGCGGACCGCACCATCATGTCGATCAAGCGCGAGATGGGGCACGACTACCACGTGGAGATCGACGGAAAGAAGTACACGCCGCAGGAGATTTCCGCGATGATCCTTCAGAAGCTGAAGAGGGACGCCGAGGACTACCTGGGGGAGAAGGTGACTCAGGCCGTCATCACGGTGCCGGCCTACTTCACGGACGCGCAGCGCCAGGCGACGAAGGACGCGGGGACCATCGCGGGCCTCGAGGTGCTCCGCATCATCAACGAGCCCACGGCGGCCTGCCTGGCCTACGGCGAGAACCGCAAGGAGGAGCACAAGATACTGGTGTTCGACCTGGGCGGCGGCACCTTCGACGTCTCCATCCTGGACGTCGGCGAGGGGGTGTTCGAGGTGCTGGCCACGGCGGGGGATAACCGCCTTGGCGGAGACGACTGGGACAACCGCATCGTGGACTGGATGGTGAGCGAGTTCAAGAAGACGGAGGGCGTCGACCTGAAGAACGACAGCATGGCCATGCAGCGCCTGCGCGAGGCGGCCGAGAAGGCGAAGATCGAGCTCTCCAACATGACGGAGACCACGATCTCCCTGCCGTTCATCACGGCCACCCAGGCGGGCCCCAAGCACATGGAGATGAAGCTGACCCGCGCGAAGTTCGAGGAGATGACGGCGGACCTCCTGGACCGCACGGCCGTCCCCACGCAGCGCGCCCTCAGCGACTCCGGCCTCGACCCGTCGAAGGTCGACAAGGTCCTCCTGGTGGGCGGCTCCACCCGTATGCCCATGGTGCAGAAGAAGATCGTGGAGATCATGGGCAAGGAGCCCACGAAGGGCATCAACCCCGACGAGTGCGTCGCGGCCGGCGCGGCCATCCAGGGTTCCATCCTGACGGGGGACCACAAGGACATCGTCCTGGTGGACGTGACGCCCCTGTCCCTGGGGCTGGAGACGCTGGGCGGCGTCTTCACGAAGGTCATCGAGCGCAACACGGCCATCCCCGTCTCCAAGAGCCAGGTCTTCACGACGGCGGCCAACAATCAGGCCCAGGTGGAGATCATGGTGCTTCAGGGCGAGCGCTCCATGGCGGCGGACAACGTGAAGCTGGGCCAGTTCGTGCTGGACGGCATCCCCCCTGCACCCAGGGGCATCCCTCAGATCGAGGTCACGTTCAACATTGACGTCAACGGCATCCTGAACGTCTCCGCGAAGGACAAGGGGACCGGTAAGTCCCAGAAGATCACGATCCAGTCCTCCAACCTGTCCAAGGATGAGATCGAGCGCATGAAGAACGACGCCGAGACCCACGCGGACGAGGACGCGAAGAAGCGCAGCGCCGCCGAGGTTCGCAACGAGGCGGACTCCGCGGTCTTCGGGGCGGAAAAGCTCATCAACGACTACGGCGACAAGATGACCGCCGAGGAAAAGGGCAAGCTGAACTCCCAGATCGACGACCTGAAGCAGGCGATCGATAAGAAGGACGAGGCGGCCATGAGGCGCGCCAAGGAGGCCCTGGAGGGGACGGTGCAGGCGTTCTCCACGCGCCTCTACCAGGCCGCGGGCGCCGGCGCGGAGGGTGCGGCGGCCGAGAACGATGCGGGCGGCGCTGGTGCAGGGGGCGGCGACGGCGAGACGGTGGACGCCGAGTTCAGCGACAAGGGCAACGCTTAGCCCGAAGGCTGCGGGGACGTCGCTCCGAGCGCGAAGCGGATAGCGCACACTGAATAGGCTATAATCTTTGAGGGACGGCGGACGGCAGAAGCCCCGCCGCCCCTTTTAAATTCTTTTGGGGGACGTTTTCCCCGGCAGTGGGGTGTCTGTTCAAGTGGAAGATTTGTACCGGATCCTCGAAGTCCCCAGGGACGCGACTCAGGCGGACATAAAGAAGGCCTACCGTCAGCTCGTGCGGAAGTACCATCCGGACACGCACCCTGGCGACAGGGAGGCGGAGGAGAAGTTCAAGAAGATCAACGCGGCCTACTCCGTGCTGGGCGACGAGGAGAAGCGGGCGCGCTACGACCAGTTCGGCACCGCCGACGGCTCCGGCCCCTTCGGCGGCATGAACGGCATGGACTTTGGCGACCTCTTCGGGGACCTCTTCTCCCAGGTGTTCGGCGGCGGCATGGGGCGGCGCGCCAGCGACCCGGAGGCCCCGCGCCGGGGCGGCGACCTGGAGATGGTGCTGCGCGTCACGCTGCTTGAGGCGGCGCAGGGCGTGGCGAGGGAGGTCGAGGTCCCCCGCTGGGAGCGGTGCGAGACGTGCAGCGGCACGGGGGCGAAGCCCGGCACGAAGCCCGAACCCTGCCCGGTCTGCGGGGGCCGAGGGCAGGTGCAGCAGGTGCAGCGCTCGATTTTCGGAGAGTTCATGACCATCGCCGCCTGCCCCAACTGCGGCGGCGCGGGCAAGGTCATCCGGGACAAGTGTGCCGACTGCGGCGGCCACGGACAGGTGCGGAAGAAGCGCAAGCTGGAGGTCAAGATTCCGGCCGGAGTGGAGCGGGGCACACGCCTTCGCATCCCCGGTGCGGGGGATGCCGGCACGAAGGGGGGGGCGGCGGGGGACCTCTATCTGGTCGTGGACGTCGCGCCTAGCGAGCGGTTCGAGCGCGACGGCGCAGACCTGCACGCGCGCCTCGTCCTGACCTACCCCCAGGCCGTGCTGGGCGCGGAGGCGGAGATCGAGACCCTGACCGACGGGCCGGAGAAGATCGCCGTCCCGCCGGGCACGGCCCACGGCCAGGTGCTGAAGGTGCGGGGCAAGGGGATGCCGCGGCTGAACCGACCCAAGTCGCGGGGCGACCTCTACGCCCACGTGTTCATCGACGTCCCCGCGAAGCTCACCGACCGCCAGAGGGAGCTCATCACGCAGCTGGCGGATGAGATGAAGGCCCCCGTCGGCACGGGGGAGCCGGGCTTCTTCGAGAAGGTCAAAAAGCTCTTCAACTGATCCGCAGGCCGATCGCGGCAGTTCGGTGCGGCGAACGGAGGGACGGGTTCACCCGCTCCCCCGTTCGCCCTTTTCGTCGCTTCCGGCGCGGCCGCGGGCCGGGCCCCTTCTTCGCTCAGACCGCCCGACGTCCGTAGTTTTCGTGATTTACGGCGCCGAAGCGCGATGCTATACTCTCTCGGTAAGGTTAATATTGGTCAAAGGGGCTGATGGGCTATGGCCGTTCAGTATAAAGACTATTACGAGATCCTGGGTGTGCCTCGCAGCGCGTCTGTGGACGAGATCCGCAAGGCGTACCGGAAGCTGGCGAAGAAGTACCACCCGGACGTCTCGAAGGAAAAGGACGCCGAGCAGCGCTACAAGGAGGTCAACGAGGCCTACGAGGTGCTGAAGGACCCGGACAAGCGGCAGAAGTACGACACGCTGGGCATGAACTGGCAGGCGGGGCAGGACTTCACGCCGCCTCCGGGCTGGCAGGGCGGCGGCGCGGGCGGCGGGTTCCGCGTGGATTTCGGCGGCGACGCCGGCGGCTTCAGTGACTTCTTCAAGACGCTCTTCGGCGGCGGCCTCTCGGACCTCTTCGGCGGAGCCGGGGGAGGGAACTTCAGCTCCGCCGGGGGCTATTCGCCGGTCCGGCGCGACAGCGAGGTGGACCTGGAGCTCCCGCTGGAGGAGGTCGTCCGCGGCGGCACGCACACGATGGTGATGACCGCGCCGGGGGGCGAGCGCCGCGAGCTCAACGTGCGCCTGCCGAAGGGCGTCACGGAGGGGGCGCAAATCCGCCTTCCGGGCAAGGCTGCGGGGGGCGGGGACGTCTACGTGAACCTGCACCTTGCGCCGCACCCCGTCTTCAGCGTCAGCGGCTGCGACTTGACGCGCGAGGTGAAGGTGGCGCCGTGGCGGGCCGTCCTTGGGGGCGACGTGCAGGTGGAGACCCTCACGGGCTCCGTCACGATGAAGATGCCGCCCGGCATTCAGGACGGGCAGCGCCTGCGCCTGCGGGGCAAGGGGTTGCCGAAGCGCGGCAGCGGCAATGGCGACCTCTACGTGAGGGTGCGCATTGAAATCCCCCGCCACATCACGGACCGCCAGCGCGAGTTGTGGCAGGAGCTCGAGAGGAGCGGCGAGTAACCGCGGTCGGGCCGCAGGGGAGGCGCAGGACGCCGGAGTGGGGCCGAGCCCGTCGGGGTTCGGCCCCACTCCGTACTTTGCGAAGGGTTGCGTCGAAGGCCGTGGGGGCGGAGGCCTGGTGTCCCAGGCAGCGCGGGCCCGCCACGCGGAACGGGGACGTTTCCCGCGCGTCCCTGGCGTGCGCCCCCTACGCCCGATCCTCCACCTCCAGGCTCTTCAAGAGGAGCCTGCGCGCTGCCGTCGGGTGGCGCCGGTGCAGGGCGCCGAGGGAGGCCATGATGTAGTCCCCGTCCAGCAGGATCTTTGCGTCCTTTGGCGGAAAGAGCTTGCGCCGTCCGCCCGCACAGAGCGCGTGCGCCAGGATGTCCCGCCCGCCCGGCAGGCGCGTCAGGGCGCCGCCCGTGCCGATGACGGTGCGCACCAGGGAGAGGTCCTTCCCCTTCGCCAGGGTGGTCCTGCCCGTCGGGCCGTAGAGGTCGATGAACTGCCCCGCGTGTCGGTCGAGCGCCACGTCGCAGGCCTTCTGGGTCAGGCGCTCGACGAACTCGACCTCCTCCGGAGTCGTCGGAATCTTCGAGGCGTGCTCCAGGAAATAGGCGGCCTGCGGGATGAGGCGCGCGGCCTCCTCCTCGCTGAACTTCTCGACGAGGTGTACGCGGTTCACGAACACGCCGAGGTCGCCCTCGACGGTGCGCTTCGCGAAGGGCTCCGCCTCCATCATCACGTCCGCGACGGCGGGGCTGTCCTCGCAGACGGAGTGGACGTCCGTCGTCGCTCCGCCGACGTCGATGACGATGAGGGGTCCCAGAATCTCCTGCGCCATGATGGCGCACTGCATGACGGCTCCGGGCGTCGGCAGGATCGCGCCGTTGACCCTCTCGCGGATGCGCGCCATGCCGGGGGAGTGGGTGATGTGCTCCTCAAAGACCTGGTGGATGAGGGTGCGCGTGGGCTCGATGTTGAGCTGGTCCAGCTTTGGGTAGACGTTCTCGGTGAAGTAGACCCGGACGCCCGCCTCCTCCGCCATGAGCGCGATCTCGTCGCGGTTCTCGACGTTCCCCGCGTAGATGAAGGGGATCGACGGGACGGTGCGGGACAGCGCCTCGAAGTTCGCCAGGGCCGTGTCCCGCTCGCCGTAGTCCGTGCCGCCCGCGACGAGGATGATGTTTGGGTTGATCTCCCGGACCTTCGCCAGGTCCGTTCGGCGCAGCCGTCCGGCCGTCACCGCCTTGATGACGCCGCCGGACCCCAGGGCCGCCTCCCGCGCCGCGCGCACGGTCATGTCGTACACCAGGCCGTGGACGGTCATGCGAAGCCCTCCCGCCGCGGAGCTCGTGGCCAGCATATCGCGCCACTCGAGGTCCGCGCAGCCAAGCCGTTCCTTGAGGTCCGTCAGCGCCAGATCCAGTCCGACGCCCACGTCCCCCTCCTCGACGGTGGTGCGGGCCTGACCCTGTCCGATAAAGACGGGGTCGGAGCCCTCCACGCCGTCGAACGCATTGATCACCGTCGTCGTGCTGCCGATCTCGGCCACCAGGACGTCGATGGATTTCCTTTGGGACATGACGGCCTCCTTTACGATCTCGTCGGGCTGCTTCCTTCTCACTTTTCTGCGTCCTTTTGCCTGCATCGTTTGACGAGGAAGCTGGCGACGTCAATGCCCTTCGAGCCGCGGCCGAAGCCGGCGTCCAGCCCCGCGGCCACGGCCATCTCGTCCGTGACCTGCGTGCCGCCACCCGCCAGGATCAGACGGTCGCGCACCCCCCGCTCCACGCAGATCTGGTTCAGGCGCCGCATGTTCTGGATGTGGATGTCGTCGTGCGAGATGATGGTGGACTGCAGGATCGCGTCCGACCTCGTCTCGATGGCCGCGTCCACAAGCTTCTCCACGGGACACGACGTGCCCAGGTAGTGGTACTTGACCCCGAAGCCCTCGATCCCCCCGTGCTTGATGTCCAGGATCTCCTTCAACCCCACCGAGTGCTCGTCCTCGCCCACCGTCGCCGCCACCACCGTGATGGGACGCTCGTGGATGTAGTCCCGAATCTCCTTCGCGCTCAAAACCTCAGGAAGCTTCGGGATGACCAGCTCGTCGGTGTCGATGTCGAACCCCACGACGCCCTTCAGCTCGATCAGCGCACCCTCGCACGGGTGCATCGCCTGCTTGTGGATCGCCACGCAGTCGGTGAGGCCCATCTTCTCCCCGATCTTCAGCGCCGCAAACTCCGCCGTGCGCACGTCCGTCGGCAGCAGGAGCGTCACCACCACCACCCCGTCCGCCATCCACTCCACCTCGGGGCGGATGAGGTTCGGGTGCTCGTAGTACTTCCGCTTCTCCGCAATCCGCGCGTTCACGTTGTCAAACTCGTCCAGCTCGTCCACCCAGACGATCTTCGACGGGTCCTCGAACGTGTCCCCACCGATGGCGTCCGAGGGGCGCTCGAACTGCGGCGGGACGTGGTTGTTCCCGTAGTGCACGGAGACCGGCGCGAAGTAGTCCGGCTCCCGAAGGAAGATCATGTCGTTGCCGATGCCTCCCGCCTTCTCGCGGGCGATGCCGTCCCCCTTGCGCTCGGGGTACTTCCCGCTGTCCACGAAGAACCCGCGCTCCACCGCCTCGAAGTAGCCACCGACCTCCAGAATCTCCTCCAGGAAGAGCACCGCCCGCTCCTTCAGCTCCCGAACCGTGCGCCCCAGCTCGCCCTCGCGGTCCAGCTTCACCTGGTCCCGGATCCCGTCCAGACCGTCCAGCGCCTGACGCGCGGTGTTGACCCCCTGGATGTTGTAGTAGTGCCACGGCACGTTGCGCCCCTCGTCCGGCGTGATGGTCGACTGGATGTCCGCGCTCGTCAGACGCGAGATGACGATGTTCAACGTGTGCGTCACCGTCGCCTCCCGCGTCTCAGACTCCATGAACTTCGTGTTCTGCTGCGCGCGCATCTTGTAGTCGCGGAACAGGTCGCGGAGCGCCACCGCGTAGGGGAGGTCCAGCCTCATGCACGGCGCCGGCGGCGCGGTGGGGGGCACGGTGGAGAGCGCGATGTTCTCAGGACGGATGCCGACCTTCCGCGAGAAAATGGAGTTGATGGCGTGCTGCACCATCAGCTCCGGCATCACCTTCCACGCCTCCATCGCCGTCGCGTTGGCGTTGTGGGCCCCGTCGATCTGAAGCATCCCACCGTAGGCCAGGACTTTCTTGCTCTCGCAGGCGTCGATGAAGCTCCGAAGGCCGTTGATGTTCCGGTAAAGGATGTTGTACTGAGGGTCCTGGTGCACGCCCGACACCCCCTCCTCCACGAACATCACGGCGATGTCCGGCCCCGCGACGCCCGACACGTAGGAGTGGAAGTTCAGAGGACGCCCCACCTCCTCCTCGATCAGGTCCAGCGCACGGCGCGTCGCACGACACTGCTTCCGGGTCACCGGGATGCCGCCGATCCCCTGCGTCGTCCCCTCGATGAGCGAGTCGATGTGCGACTGGCCCGCCGTCCGGATGACCATCAGGTGGTCCGCTCCGTTCCAGGCCGCCATCCTCATGCGGCGGATGTCATCCTCGAAGCGCCCAGAGGCGATCTCCGTCGTGATGACGCAGTCCGGCTGCGGGTCGATGGACCCGAAGCCACGGCTCCCTGGCAGGGGCACGGACTGCTTCAGGGGCTCCGACGTCTCGCGGTAGACGAAGTCCCCCACCTGGCGCTCGACGCCGCGGCCCTCGCGCCAGTGCCACGGGTGACGCCGCGGCCGGTAGTCCTCGAGGCCGTTCAGTATCTGGCGGACGTCGATCTTACGGTCCTTGTCCAGGTGCTCCGGGGGGTCCCCCGCCTCCGGGAACGGAACCTTTCTGTCCTCCACCACGTCACTTCCCCCCTTCGTACAGGCCTGGAACCAGCTCCCAGTGCTCTCCGGACGCCAGCGCCACGCCCGCCTGACGCACGGAAACCCCAAGCTTCTCCGACAGGCGCCACACCGTGTTGCCCGCGCCGTGCCCCAGCAGGCTGCGCTCCACCAGGCCGTCCACGATGGGCTTCGCCTCGATGCTGGAGAAACCCATGCGCAGCAGCACGCTGCGCTCCACCGCTGGCGTCGTGTAGACCTTCCCCGCGTCCAGCATGGGCTGGACCACCCTGCCCGCCAGCTCCCAGAAGTAGTCGAACAGCTCCTCGTCGCTCTTGTCCGCCAGGTGCGTGCGCCGCTGTTCAAAGTCGTCCGCTCTTGCCATGCTCTCCCCTCTCTCCCACTCGCACCTCTCACGGCGCCCTCGTGAACCCGCGGGGGGAACGGACAGCGCTCCCCCCGCGGAACGGCCGGCGCGCCCCTCAGCAGGTGACGCCCAGCGCCTCGAGCTCCTTCCGGACGAACTCCGCGTCCGCGTTCAGCTCCGCCTTGAAGTACTCCAGGTCCTCGGCGCTCGCGGTCTTCCGGTCCTGCGCCAGGCGCTTCAGCGCGCTGCGGCGCATGGCCTCCAGGCTGTGCTCCCGAACCTTGAAGCGTGACGGGTGGTCGGGCAGCACGATGTTCTTCCCGGGCACCTCCGTCTCCGGGTCCCCGATCAGGACCTCCACACCGTTCCGGCGTGCAAAGCTCAGCTGCGCCATCGGGTGCTTACCCGCGCCCGTGTACTCCGTCTCCTGCACGACGATGACCTGGTCCGACGGCAGCGTCATGGAGAGGGCGAACGCCGCGGCCAGGGAGGTGTTGCCCGCAGGACCTCGCTCCATCCCTTCCAGCGCGGCCAGGGCCTCCGTCATGTAGAACACCTCGCCCTCCTTCACCAGAAGGTAGCGGTCCATGTAGCGCAGCGGACGCGCGGCGTTGCGCGGCACGTCCGTCCGGTCCGGCTGCACCGTGAAGGGCACGCCGAACCCCGTGTGGCCCGTCGTGAAGGACTTGCGGTTGAAGTCGTGGTCCGAGGCCATGTGCAGCCCCGACAGGTCCACGCTCGCCGCGTAGACCTGGGACTTCGCCCCAGCCTTCCGGAGCCCGCGGGCCGTGCCGGTGATGTTGCCGCCCCCCGCGTTCGTGGCCACGACGACGTCCGGGTCCCGACCAAGCTGGCTGCGGCACTGCTGGGCGATCTCCCAGCCCAGCGTCTCGATGCCCGCGATCGCCGACGGCGTGTAGAGCGATGCGTTGTAGAACCCCGTGTCCTCCAGCAGCATCAGCGTCTCGTAGAAGAGCTCCGGCCCCACCGTGAGCTGCACCACCTCGGCACCCATCGCCTCGCAGGCCCGCTGCTTCTCCAGAATCTCCGGCTGCCCCACGCGGCGGCTGTCGTAACACTCCTGGACGACGATGCACTTCAGGCCGAGGCGCGCCGCCATGCAGGCCACCGCCGCCCCGTAGTTGCCCGACGTGGCCGCAACCACGCCCTTGTACCCCATCCGGTGCGCCTCGTAGACGGACAGGGCCGCGCGCCGGGCCTTGAAGCTCCCGGAGAGGTTCTGCGCCTCGTCCTTCACCAGGATCTGCGCACCCTTCCCGCCTCCGGCCGTCCTCCGGGCCAGCTCCGTCACGTTGTCGAGGCTCAGGAGCTTCGTGTCGCCAACGCTCATCCCGCTCTGAATCTTGACGATCTCCTCGAGGCTGTGGGGGACCGCCTCCCGCATCATCCGCTCGTAGTCGAAGCGCCCCCCCGGCTCCTCGAACTTCGAGTAGTCGATCCCGACCGCCGCCTTGACGATCTCGCTCTTGCGCGCCATTACGGCCTCATAGCTCCTGCCGCCCATCTCAGCAGGCCCCCTTTCCGCTAAGGATATCCACAACCTGCCGATGCACCTGCGCCAGCTCCGGGACGTAGCTTCCGAAGTCGTGCCGATACCCCGGGTCGCAGTTGGTGAGCGTGCCCTCCACCTCGCGCCCGATCGCCGTCCGGACCCGCACGGACTCGCCGGTGTGGGCGCTCTCCGCCAACAGCTCCCCCTTGACCCACATCTCAAGCGGCAGCGCGGCGGTGTCCTCCGGAACACCCGCGGCCCGCTCCCCTGCAGGGAGCAGCTCAATGTGCAGCACGACGCAGTCCCCCTTGTGGTAGACGCGGCGCTCCTCCCGCAGCTCGTGGACGAACCGGTTCATGTCGCCCAGGATCGCGTGCGGGATCGGGAGCTCCAGAAGGTCGGTCAGCCCAGCGGGTGCGTTCAGCACCTGCGGGATCATGTTCACGACCATCGCGATCGTGCCGATGCCGCCCGGCATCTCCGGCTTGCCCGAAAACTTCAGCGTGTAGCCGCCCGCGTCGATGGTGATGTAGTCCCCCGTGTCGATCCCCTCGGCCTCCGGACGGACCTGCTGCGGGTGGTCCAGGTGGATGAACGCCCGGCCGTCGGCCGTCCTCCCCCAGCCCTGCTGACGGATGCCCGCCAGGTTCCCCGGCTCGACCTTGGCGTAGGGCGTCTCGCGGTGTACCTTCGAGATGATGGGGTCCTTCGTCTGCTCGATCTTGGTGATCTCGACGCCCAGGCCCGCGGCGATGGCCGAGATGGACTCCGGAAAGCCCACGTGCCCCGCCAGGTCGTTGGCCGCAAGGCGCCTCTTGAACTCTTCCGGCGTGATCCCCACGCCCTGCTCGTGCATCACCGCCCCGCCGAAGGGCGAGAGGTCGTTGATGCGCGCCGCCTCGATGGACTTCACGTCCTCGCAGGTCCCCGTGATGGCCAGGATCAGCAGGTCCAGCACAAAACCAGGGTTGATCCCCGTCCCAAAGACCGTCACCCCGTGCTGGCGCGCCAGACGGTCGATCTCGAGCGACAGCTCCGGCTCCTGAGCCCACGGCCAGGCCATCTCCTCCGCCGTCGTGATGACGTTCAGGCCGTGCTCCACGCAGAGCTTGACCTTCTCGAACGCGCTCCTGGTGAAGGAGTCCGTCCCCAACAGCACCACGTCGCACGCGCCGTTTCGGATGAGCTCCGTGCCGCCGAACAAAAGCTCCGGACGGCTCCCCCGCTCCTCCCCCAGGTACTGGTAGACGTCCGTTCCGTGGAGGTGCTTGCGCCCCACCACAACCCCCACAATCTCAACGCCCGTCTTCTTCAGAAGCATTCGCGCGATCCCGCTCCCCATCGCGCCAAATCCCCATATCATCACACGGATATCCCTCATGAAAACGCCTCCTCACTACAAATTTAACTCAAATTGATTACAAAACTATTAAATACACAAAGAAAAACCAAAAAACCGCGAAGCGCGTCCATCCCCCACGGCGCTGCGGCAAGGTCTGTGCTGGGGCGGCTCCTGACACCCCGTGCTGCCCGCGGAGGCCCTGCAAAAGAAGAAAATTGTATGCGTTGAATACGGATTTAGAATAGCATAAAGCGGATGAAAAGAGAACCCCTCCGTCCGCTGGGGCAGGCGATCCACGTGCTAAACGCGATTGGGTATTGAATTTCGCTGTTGAATTTTGAATGAATCGATGGTTTATCTGAAAGAGAGCTTTACAAACCCTCTCGTCTGATGGTAAAGTGTTAAAGTCGTTGTCGGTTGCCCGTTTTTGTGAGAGTGTGTGAATCATTTTCAGGAGGTGAAGTTGTATTATGTTGAAGAAAATCCTTGCGTCACTGGCGTTGGTGCTCCTGTTGGCTGGGAGTGGGCTGGCTGCGGACCCGATCCGGATCGGCTACCTCGTCGCGCTGACCGGCGACAACGCCCCCTTCGGCATCACGGAGGCCAACATGGCCCGGATGATCGTGGACGAGCAGAACGAGGCGGGCGGCCTTCTGGGCGGCCGTCCCATCGAGCTCATCGTCTACGACACGAAGACGCGCAACGAGGACGCGGTCAACGCGGCCCGCCGCATGATCGAGAGCGACCGCGTGTGCGTGATCATCGGGGACCTGGCGAGCGGCATCAACATCGCGACGGCCCCCATCGTCAACCGGGGACACGTTCCCCAGATCTCGACCATCGGCACGAACCCGCTGGTGACGGTTGACGAGAAGGGCAGGGTGAGGCCCTACTCCTTCCGAATCTGCTTCACGGACCCGTACCAGGGCGCCATCGCGGCGGACCTGGCCTACAACGACCTGAAGAAGACGAAGGCCGCCATCCTGTACAACGTCGGCTCCGACTATGCTCACGGGCTCCGCGAGTTTTTCACCGAGAACTTCAAGCGGCTGGGCGGCACGATCGTGGCGGACGAGGGCTTCCGCGGCGAGGACGTGGACTACCGCGCACAGCTCACCACCATCAAGGCGTCGGGCGCGGAGTTCCTGTTCCTCCCTGGCATGGGCAAGGACATGGCGCTGGCCATCAAGCAGGCGCGGGAGCTGGGCTTCGACGGGACCATCGTCGGCGGCGACGGCTTCAGCGACATCATGTTCGAGATCGCGGGCGACGCCATGAAGGGGACGTACTGGATCAACCACACCTACATGGAGGACCCGGAGATGGCCCCCATCTACGAGCGCTACCAGAAGCGCTACAACGACGTCTGCAAGGAGTTCCTGGACGGCGCCATGGCGGCGGATGCGGTGTACTGGGTCTTCGACGCCATCACCCGCGCGGGCGTGGACGAGGGGCCCGCGATCGCGAAGGCCCTCGAGGAGACGAAGGGCCTGAAGCTGCACCACGCCACCATCACCATCGACCCCGCCACCCACGACCCCATGAACAAGGCGGGCGTGGTCCTGCGGGTCGACGACGACCTGAAGACGGAGTTCTACAAGAAGATCGAGCCCAAGGCGGAGTAGGGGAGCGGGGGTGAACGCTCAACGGACCCCAAACGGAAGCTTGCTTTTGGACTGCCAGCGGCAACGGGGCCGTGGGGTGCCGTCGGTCCTGAGAGACGGCCCAGCGGTTTCGCAAAAGCTCCACTGGATAGAAAAAGCGTCCGTCCCTGTCGGGGCGGACGCTTTATGCAACCAATCGTCGTGATAGAAGAAGTTCACGGTGACTGATGGAGCCTCAAAGGGAGCGTGTGCGCCGGCAGGTTTCCTTCAGATCTGCAATAGCATTTTTATGTGAGGTATCCCGTCCAGCAGAAATTCCTCGGATATCTGCTGGAAGCCCAGCTTTTCGTAAAAACGCCTCGCGTAGGTCTGTGCTTCCAGATAAATCTGTTTTGCCCCAAACTGCTTCTGCGCTACCAGTAAGCCTTCCTTCAAAATTTGGCTGCCTAAGCCACATCGCCGTTTTGCCGCGATGACGCGACCGATGGAAACGTACTCGCTTTCGATCTCTTTATCCATTACCCGCAGATAAGCCTGAATGCCGTTTTCGTCCTTCAGATACACGTGAATGGCAGCTTGATCGCAGTTGTCGAGTTCTGGGTACGGGCAGTTCTGCTCGACCACGAAAACATCCACACGAAATTTCAGAATGGCGTACAGTTCTTCATTGGTTAATTCATGGAATCGTTTTGTGTTGAGTTCCATACCATCACCCCTTACGACAGTGCAATGGGAAAGCCCTCGGCTTCAGCCGTGCCCACAAAGCGGGGCGAACTTTCCAGTCTTAAGGGAGAAGACATAAGACTGACTTCGGTCGGCTGTCTTTGTCGATCTTAGAATCTCATGTCATAACGATTGCACTTTTTCGACAGCGGTATAAAAGCGTCCGCCTCAATTGGGGCGGGCTCTCTTCATGCCGCCCTATCCGTCACTTCCTGCCGCCCAGGTAGACCGCTTCGATCTCCGGATCAACCAGCAGGTCCTTCGACGCCCCCTCCTTGACGATGGATCCCGTCTGAATGACGTAGGCCCGGTGGGAGAGCTGGAGCGCCTTCTTCGCGTTCTGCTCGACGATGAGGATCGTCGTGCCCAGCTTCCGGTTGATGACGGTCAGTTCCTTGAATATCTCGTTGATGATGATGGGGGCGAGGCCCAGGGATGGCTCGTCCAGGAGCAGCACCTTGGGCCGGGCCATGAGGGCGCGGCCGACGGCCAGCATCTGCTGCTCGCCGCCCGACAGCGTGCCCGCGTACTGCTCCCTGCGCTCCAGGAGCCGGGGGAAAAGCTCAAAGACCTTCCGCTCCTGCTCTTCGATGGCGCTGCGGTCGGAGAGGGGGAAGGCCCCCATCCTGAGGTTCTCCAGGACGGTGAGCGGGGCGAAGACCCTGCGCCCCTCCGGCGCGAGGGAGACGCCGCTGGTCACCACCTGATGGCTCCTTCGGGGCAGGTCCCGGCCCTCCAGCAGGACCCTGCCCGATGCGCGCGGGACGTCGCCCATGATGGCGTTCATCATGGTCGATTTTCCCGCGCCGTTGGCCCCGATCACCGCCACGATCTCACCGGGGAAGACGTCGAGCGAGATGCCCCTCAGGGCCTGGATGGCGCCGTAGTTCACCGAGAGGTCCTGAACGGAAAGGATGGGGGTTCTCTCGTCAGCCATTTGTCATTCCTCCTCCCCAAGGTAGGCCTTGAGCACTTCGGGGTGCTGGCGGATGTCCTGCGGACTGCCCTCGGCGATCTTTGCGCCGAAGTTCATGCAGATGATGTGCGGGCAGATGGCCATGACCATGTCCATGTGGTGCTCGATCAGGAGGATGGTGAGGCCGAGTTTTTGATGCAGTTGGGTGATCAACTCGTTGAGGTCGTGCACCTCATCGGCGTTCATGCCCGCGGCGGGTTCGTCCAGGAGCAGGAGCTGCGGCTGAAGCGCAATGGCGCGGGCGATCTCAAGCCGGCGCTGCAGGCCGTAGGGCAGGGTCCCGGCGGCCTGTTCCGCGCGGTCCGCCAGGTCGACCTGCTCCAGGAGCTCCATGCTCTCCCCGCGGATCGCGGCCTCGCGTCCGCGCCAGCGGCCGAGGTGCGTGATGGCCTCGAAGAACGAGTAGCCGTGGTGCTGCTGCGCCGCGGTCATGACGTTCTCAAGGACGGTCGAACCCGGAAAGAGCCTGAGGTTTTGGAAGGTGCGGGCTATCCCCAGGCGGATGACCTGATAGGACCGCAGGGCGTTGACGTTTTTGCCCATGAACTTGATGTCGCCGCCGTTTGTGTCGTAGACGCCGGTCACCAGGTTGAAGATGGTGGTCTTTCCCGCACCGTTGGGCCCGATGAGCCCTGCGAGCTCCCCCCGCCGGATGACGAAGCTCATGTCGCTGACGGCCTGGACCCCGCCGAAGAACTTGTTGACGCCCTTCAACTCCAGCACCGCGCTCTTCGATGTCGGGTTCATCAGCGGCTCCCTCCCTTCTCGTCCGGCCCGGCGGCCGGGGACTTCCTCCAGCGCTTCAGGACCCGTCGGGCGTAGGCCGGGGTCAACTCGTTGGTCCCCATGATGCCCTCCGGGCGAAGGACCATGATCAGCACCAGCACGGCCCCGTAGACGAGCATCCTGTATTGAGAGATGGGGCGGAACAGCTCCGTGACCAGCGTCAGGATCGTCGTGCCGATCAGGCAGCCGCTGGTGGAGCCCAGCCCGCCGAAGACGACGATGGAGACCAGCTCCGTCGACTTCACCTGATCGAACATGACGGGCTGGATGAAGGACATGTAGCCCGCCAGGAGCGCGCCCGCCACGCCGCAGTAAAACGCCGAGATGGCGAGGCTCAGGACGCGGAAGTGGGCCGTGTTGAAGCCCAGGAGGGACGCCGCCACGTAGTCGTCCCGACAGGCCTTGAAGGCGCGCCCGTACCGGCTGTTGATCAGGAAGAACATGAGCACGCACAGGACGAGAAAGAAGGAGACGGCCACGGTCATGGACGTGTAGTTGTCGATTCCCGGATAGCCGCGCGCGCCGCGCGTGACGCTGTTCCAGTTCTCGATGATGAGCCGGATGGCCTCACCCAGCCCCAGGGAGACGATAGCGTAGTAGTCGCCCACCAGCTTGAGCGTCGGAAGGCCGATGAGGTACGCCAGCACCATGGACAGGACGCCCCCCGCGAGGATCGCAGCGGCGAAGTGCACCTCGTACTCGACGGTCAGGATGGCCGCCGTGTAGGCCCCGATGGCCATGTACCCCGCGTGCCCCAGCGTGAAGATGCCGGTGAAGCCCGTAAAGAGGGAGACCCCCAGAGCGGCGATGAGGTTGATCGCCAGAAGGGTGACGACTCCGGATGCATAACCTTCCACCATGATGATCCCCCCTATACCTTCTCGCTGACGGACTTTCCGAAGAAGCCCGTGGGGCGTATGATCAGCGTCACGATGAGGATGCCGAAGACGACGAGGTCGCGGAACTGGCTTGAGATGAAGCCGGCGGTCAGCATCTCGGCCAGCCCCAGGATGATGCTGCCCAGCACGGCGCCCGGCAGGGAGCCCAGCCCGCCGATGACGGCCGCGATGAAGGCCTTCGTCGTGATGGCGTTCCCCAGCTGGGGATAGAGCGTGTACCGCACGGAGAGAAAGATTCCCCCCACGGCCGCAAGGAGCCCCGCGACGAAGAACACGATGGAGATGAGGCGGTTGACGTTGACCCCCATCAGCCCCGCCGTTCGGAGGTTGTAGGACGCGGCCCGTATGGCCAGCCCCCACTTCGTCTTGACGAGGAAGACCTGCAGCCCGATGAGGAACGCCACGGCCGTGATCAGCGACAGGATGTCGAAGGCGCTCGTCGTGACCACCCCGAAGAAGCGGACGGGGTTCGTTGGGATCACGGGCGGCAGAGCGCGGAAGCGGCCGCCGATGGTCACGACGAAGAGGTTTTCGATCACGATGCTCATCCCCATGGAGGCGATGAGCATGTAGAGCGTGACGGGCGTGCGCTCGCGGATGGGACGGTAGGCCAGGCGCTCCACGACGATGGCCGAAACGCCCGCGCCGACGAGGGCGGCCAGGGAGGCCGTCCAGATGTCCAGCTTGAGTTTGAGGAGGGCGTAGTAGCAAATGTAGCCGCCGATGACGAGGAAGCCGCCGTGCGCGAAGTTGGAGAACAGCAACACGGAGTAGACCAGCGAGTAGCCGACCGCGATGAGGGCGTAGACCGATCCCAGCGACAGCCCGTTGATCACCTGTTGAATCAGGGTGACGAAGAGATTCAAAATTTAACACCTCGATTTCGTTGAGTGGTGTGGATACGGAGGCGCCCAAGCGCCTGGGGACTCGGACCGTCGGTCCTTTCGCGTCCCGCGCCCGCGCTCCGAAAGGTGGTGAGGCCGCATAGAAACGGGGCCCAGGACCGACGAACGCCAGCCTTGGGCCCCTCCGTGAATGCGGTTTATTTCGGCTCTATTTTCTTGTAGAACTCCGTGTTCAGGTCGTCGCCGACCTTCAAGATGATGCCCGCCTTGTTCAGCGGGTTGTGGTCTTCGGGGTCGATGGTGAGGGTGGCGTGGTTCAGTTTGAGGCCCTTCGTCTCCTCGAGGGCCTTTGCGATCGCAGGCCCCTCGGCCGCACCCGCGCGCTTGATGGCGTCCAGGACCCACCACATGGCGTCGTAGGCCATCGTGCCGTTCACGAACTCCTTGCACTCGTCGTGGTAGGTTTCCTTGTAGCGCGCGAAGATCGGGGCCATGACCGGGTCCCCCAGGTAGGTGTGGTTGATCCAGTACGTCCCCTTCATGGCGTCGCCCGCGATCTCGTTCATGAACTCGCCGTACCCGTCGCCGCCGATGACGGTGACGTCGAGCCCCAGCTCCTGGGCCTGCTTGATGGCCAGCGCCATGTCCTTGCCCATCCCCGGCAGGAACAGGACGTCCGAGCCGGAGTTCTTGATGGTGGTGAGCTGCGCGCGGTAGTCCACGTCCGTCTCGCGGAAGCCCTCGTCCGCCACGACCGTGCCGCCCAGCTTCTGAAAGTCCTTGGTGAAGAACTCCCGGAGCCCGTGGGCGTAGTCGGAGCCGACGTTGTACAGGATGGCGGCCTTCGTCTTCTTCAGGTCGTTGTAGGCCAGGTCGGCCGCCAGCGCGCCCTGGTAGGGGTCCGTGAAGCAGATGCGGAACGAGTAGGGACGGACCTTGCCCTTGTTGTCCACCGTAACCAGCGGGTTGGTCCCGATGGTGGAGATCTGGGGGACGCGCCCCTTGTTCACGATGGGCGCCGTGGCGATGTTGATGCCGCTGGTGTTGGCCCCGACGATGACGCAGACGCCGTCGCTCTCGATCATGCGGCGCACCGCGTTGACCGCGTCCTCGTTGCGCGTTTTCGTGTCGTAGACGACGAGCTCGATGGGACGGCCAAGGACGCCTCCCGCGGCGTTGGTCTCGCTGACCACCATCTTCGCCATGTTGACCTCGGTGATGCCGTACTGCGCGTAATCGCCCGTGAGCGCGGCAAGGTAGCCGATCTTGATGGGGCCCTCCGCCGCACAGGCCGCTCCTGAAACCGCCAAAACCATCGCCAGTACCGCTAAAGCCTTTCTCAAGGTGTCCACCTCCGGATAATTTCAGATTTCGGGAAAGCCAATGAAAATAATTTTGAGTAGCAGCAATTTAGCAATTTGATGACTATTATTGTACCGGCCCGGCGCGAAAATGTAAAGGGCCCTGACCCAAATCCACAATCTGCGACGGCTTTATCGAGGATTGCATCTATGCACAGGTTAAGTTGATTTTATACCCAATCGCGTCTAATAATGTAGATTGCCTCCCCTGAAAGGGGAGGTGGTTCGCGCAGCGAACCGGAGGGGTTGTTCCCTGGGTACAACAACACCCCCCAGCCCCTGCGGGGCAGCCCCCCTTGCAGGGGGGCTTTTCTTGTCTTCTTTAAAACGTGAATTGGTATTATCCTGCACTTGTCCGGTGCGGAAGGAATGTGCAAAGCCTGCCCTCGCTGCACGTTAAAAACTTTGCCTGTGGACCTGGGCCTGAGCCGATGTGCTCCGGCAGGGCCCTCTCCCCCCTGGCTTAAAATGGGCCGTAGTCGATCGCGACCGCGCCGACGATGAAGGCGGCCTGGAGCAGGAAGCAGAGGGCGTAGAACGGGATGATCCAGCGATAGTAGCGCGAGAGCGGGATCTTGACCATGGCGCAGACGATGACCATGAAGCCCGTGGGCCACAGCAGGTTGGAGAAGCCGTCCCCGAACTGGAAGGCCAGCACCGCGATCTGCCGGTTCAGGTGGATGAGGTCGGCGATGGGGGTGATGATGGGCATGGCGACGGCGGCCTGCCCCGATCCCGACGGGATCAGGAAGTTGAGCAGGTTCTGGAACACCAGCATGCCGATGGCGCTTGCGTAGAGGGACAGGCTTTCGAGGAGGCTGACGCAGCCGTGGATCAGCGTGTCGATGACGTTGCCCTTCGTGAGCACGACGAGGATGCCGCGGGCCACGCCGACGGTCAGCGCGGCGACGACCCCCCTGGACAGCCCGTCGCAGAGCGTGCCCGCGATGCGGTTGGGCCCCCAGCGGTTGATGATCCCCACGACGATGGAGACGATCATGAAGATCGCGGCGACCTGGTTGATGTACCATCCCAGGAAGATCAGCCCGTAGCCCATGACGCACACGCCGACGAGGAGCGCGAGCATCGAGAGCTTGCGCTGGAGCGTGAACGGCGTGTTCATCTTCTCGTCGTCGATGGTGAAGTCGGAGTAATCGACGTCGCTCACGAGGCTCTTCGACGGGTCCTTCTTCACCCGGTTCGCGTAGTGCAGGACGTAGAGGATGCTGAAGGCCGTCATGACGGCGAGGATGAGACAGCGGTATCCGATGCCGGAGAACACGGGGAGCTCCGCGATGCTCTGTGCCACGCCGATCGTGAAGGGGTTGACGGTGGCGGAGGCGAAGCCGATCCCCACCGGGACCACGGAGATGGCCACGCCGGTGAGCGCATCGTACCCCAGCGCGATGCTGAGGGACACGAAGATCGGCGAGAAGGCGATGATCTCCTCATAGGACAGCGTCCCGGTCGAGCCCCAGATGGAGAGGAGCGTCATCAGGACGACGATCAGGCCCAGGGAGAACCGTGGGTTCTTCTTCGCCTGGCGGACCATCAGGGCGATGCTGGCGTCGATGGCTCCGGTCTTCTCCATCAGGTAGAGGCACGAGAACGCCGCGAAGATGAGGAAGACGATGTTGGCCGCCTCGATCAGGCCAAGCTCCAGAGAGACGAACATCTCGAAGAGGCCGACGGGCGTCTCCTCCACGTACTTGAAGGAGGTGGGGTCGATGACCGTCCTCTTGAGCCCCTCGTCCATCACCCTGGCGTACTGCCCCGCGGGGACGATGTGGGTGGCGACGGTCGCCAGGACGAGCACGCAGAAGAGGAGCACGAAGATGTGGGGCAGCTCCCGAAGCTTTTTCGCGGGGGGCTTGGGGTTCTCTGACACTTTGAATTCCTCCTAAAAATAATTATAGAAATAAATCGCGAGGACGAAGTCCTCCTGAATCTGTACGGTTGCGGCGCGGCCGCGCCCGAACGCCTGCCGGCCCGCGAGGTCGATGCGGGCGCGTCCGGATCGTTCCTCACTGCGCCCTGATGTACCCCCACAGGTCCTCCTGGCGCACGGCGGCCAGGCCCTCGCTGAAGGGCCGCACCTCGTCGTATTGATTGTTCAGGACGTTCTCCCCCAGCACGTTGACGAAGCTCCATCGGGCGTCCGTCGCCGTCCCGGCGACCCCCTCGCTGAAGGGCAGGGCCCCGTTGTAGCGGTGGGGGATGACGAGGCGTCCCCGCGCGTCGATGTAGCCCCAGGCGCGGTAGCTCGCGTGGCGTTTCACGGGGGCGAGGCCGTATTTAAAAGGGCCCGCCTCGTCGAAGGAGGCCCGGATGCGGTCCCGTCCCGCCACGTCGATGTAGCCGAACCGCCCCTCGACCTCCACGGGGGCCAGGCCCTCGCTGAAGGGACCGGCACTCAGGAACTGGGGCGGAATCTTCATGTGCCCCGCTGCGTCAACGTAGCCCCAAAGTCCGTTGCGCCGCACCGGCGCAAGCCCCTGGGAGAAGGAGCCGGCTGCCTCGAAGCTCGGCGCAATGGCGAACCGGCCGGTCATGTCGATGAAGCCCCAGAGGCCGCCGTGCTGCACGGCAGCGAACCCCTGGCTGAAGGGCAGCCCTCCCTCGAAGGTGGCGTCCCCGAAGACGGGCTTTCCGTCGGGGTCGATGTAGCGGTCTCCCACGAAGGCTACCCCCTCGCTGAAGGGCCCCGCCTCCGGGACCCGATAGACGAAGGGCAGGACCATGCGCCCCAGGCTGTCGATGTAGCCCCAGGCGTCGTTGGACTTCACGGCGGCCAGCCCCTCGTGGAAGTCCCTCGCCTCCGCGTACTCGAAGTCGATCACGACGCGCGGCGGGCACGTCTGCACCGCCTCCGCCCCCACTGTAAAAAACGCTGCGGCGAGGGCTGGAAGCAGGCACGTCAAAATCCTTTTCAGTTTTTTTTGCGCTGTTTTCAGGGCCATCGACATCCTTGTCCTTTCGTGCGGATTCACAAACGGTTTCACAGGGGAACTTTTGAAGGTCATCCCCCTACTCTTTCGTATTATATCAAATTATATCAAAAAAGCGCGCTGCGGGGCGGCCCGGCCTCTCCTCTGCGCCTGTGCAGAAAAGTGCCTCCACCCGACTTTTCGGGGTGACAAAACGGAGGTTTTGAAGTAGGGTTAGAGGGCGTCGGTCGGTTTCGATCGCGGTTCTCGCCCCTGGGGCGGCTCCGCCTTCGGAGCGGATGACGGCCATTTGCAGCGAAAGGGGTCTTTGTGTATGGTAGAGCTTAAGGTGCGTGGTGGAGACGCCGCGGGGTGGAGCGGCGGAGCCGTCGTCCTGCTCCTGCGGGAGGAGGACTGCAGGTCGGTGCCGGAGGTGCCCTGTCGGGATGCGGTGAAGGAACTGGCGGCGCGGAAGGACTTCACGGGAAAGACGGGGACGTCTCTGCGGGTGCCGCTCCTGAGCGGCGGTGTGCGGAACCTGTTCCTGGTCGGGCTGGGCAATGGGGAGGACGAGGCCTGCAATGCCGAGGCGGTGCGGAACGCGCTGACCGCCGCCCTGCGCGAGGCGGGGCGCCATCGCTGCGAGTCCGCCCTCGTCCCCATGGCGCATCTGAACGTCGGGGCTGGGCGGCCCTTCGGTCCGGAGGCGCCCGACTGGTCCGTCGTCGTGGGGGAGGCGGCGGGGCTCTCCGGCTATGCCTTCGACAAGTACAAGGAGCGGAAGGAGGACGACGAGGAGGGACCCTTCGCTCTGCGGGAGGTCCTGGTCCCCGGCCTGGACGAGGCCGCGGCGCGGCGGGGGATGACCTACGCTGCCGCTCAGGTCGCGGCGCGGGACCTGGCCAACGAGCCGGGCTGCGTCATCAACCCGCCGGCGCTGGCCGACCGCGCTCAGGCGATGGCGGAGGAACTGGGGCTGGCCTGCGAGGTGTGGGACGAGGCGCGGTTGAAGGAGGAGCGCATGGGCGCGCTCCTGGCGGTGGGCAGCGGCTCCGCGACGCCTCCGCGGCTAATCCGCCTCTCCTACGTCCCCAGGGGCGGGAAGGCCCGCGGTAAGGTCGTGTTCGTGGGCAAGGGCATCACCTTCGACAGTGGCGGGCTCGACATCAAACCCGCCTCGTCCATGACCACCATGAAGGGGGACAAGTCCGGGGCCTGCTGCGTCATGGGCATCCTGCGCGGTGCGGCGGAGATGAAGCTGGACGTGGAGGTCCACGGCATCCTGGCCTCGGCCGAGAACATGCCCTCTGGCTCCTCCTTCAGGCCGGACGACATCGTCCGCGCCCGCAACGGCAAGACGATCGAGATCAACAACACGGACGCGGAGGGCCGGCTGGTCCTGGCGGACGCCCTCTGTCTGGCCAGCGAGATGCGCCCTGACGCCATCGTCGATATCGCGACGCTGACGGGGGCCTGCGCGGTGGCCCTGGGCAACTGGAGGGCAGGCCTCTTCTCGCGCAGCGATGGCCTGTCGGAGGCGCTTCTGGCCTCGGCCCGCAGGCGCGGGGAGCGCTTCTGGCGGCTGCCCGCGGAGGACGACCGCATCGCGGAAAAACTGAAGTCTCCCTTTGCGGACCTGGTGAACTCCGGCCAGCGCTACGGCGGGGCGACCTTCGCCGCCCTCTTCCTGGGGAACTTCGTGGATCGGGCGATCCCCTGGGCCCACCTGGACATCGCGGGCGTGGACTTCATGGAGAAGGCGTGGGGCGTCTACGCGAGGGGGGCCAGCGCCTTCGGCGTCCGCACCTGCCTGGACTACCTGGCCTCGCTTTAAGGGAAGATCGGGGAGCGGTCTTTGGGCCTTCCGTAGAAGGAGGCCCAAGACCGCCTTCGAGGTTCAATCCTGCGGTTCACTTCCCCCGCTTTCGCCGATTCCTGTTGAAGTTGATGAGGCACCCGGCCTTGATGATCTCCCGCTCCTCGGCCGTCATGTCCTGGACGTAAAGGCAAACCTTCGACGCGCGGCCGTCCTTCAGGACATATGCTGGAATGTCCTTCAGGTCGTCGTCCAGCGCCCTGCGGATATCCGGCACGTAGATGTAGTCGTCCACGTCGAATGCGTCCGGCCTGCCCTTGAGGTGAAAGGGGATCATGCCCCAATTCATGCAGTTGCTGCGGTAGCGCTTTGTGGCATACTCCTGAACGATGTTGGCCAGACCGCCCAGCACCCGCTGGCACGAGGCCGCCTGTTCGCGGGCGGAGCCGTCTCCGGGCCGGTTGGCGTACACGACGGAGCCGATCTCCACCTTCATTGGATCGACGCTCTCCTGGCCGGGTATCTTTTTGATGAGGGCGAAGACCTCCTTCAGGCCGGCGTCGTCGGGTTGGCGGCCGGCGCGGCGCTCCTCCTCGAGCGCCTGGATCGCCTTGGCCCGCCCCACGTACTCCGGGTCCCGTCGCGACAGCGTAAACTCCGCAAGCCCCAGGGGGTTGCTCCTGAAGGAGGAAGTCTCCCCCGAGGGGATGAGCTCGTCCGTCGTCGTCACCTCGTCCAGGATCTTCGACGCCACCCGCAGCAGGACGTTCTCCGTCAGAGGCTCCATCTCCGGCCAGGGCTTGATGTTGGGCCCCGAACGGAGTTCCGTCTCCGGCGCCGCCCTCCCCCAGCCCTGGTAGACCCTGGCTCGATACGCCCTGTCGTCATAGTCGTGCTCCGGCACGTCGCCCCATTGGCACTCGAAATTTTCGGCACTCGTCAGCTTTCCCTCGTTGGCCGCCGTGGCGGCGATGGAGCGGGCGTCCATCAGGGCCACCGCCGCCATCTGCCCCTGACCGGGCTTGGAGCCCTCCCGGTTGGGGAAGTTTCGCGTCGTGTGCCGGATGGACAGCGCGTTGTTGGCGGGTGTGTCGCCGGCGCCGAAGCAGGGGCCGCAGAAGGCCGTGCGGATCACCGCCCCGGCGTCCATCAGGTCTGCAAGGAAGCCCTTCCTGTCCAGGTCCGTGAACACCGGCTGGGACGACGGGTAGATCGAGAGGCAGAACTCACCGTCGCCGCAGGACCTTTCCTTGAGACAGTGGGCGGCCTCGACGACGTTCGTGTAATTTCCCCCCGCGCAGCCACCGATGACGCCCTGCTGCACCAGAAGTTTGCCGTCCGGCGTGATTTTATCCAGCAACGTGAAACGCGCCCGGCCCTCGGCCACCTTTTCCGCCGCGGCCTCGGTTTCCTGGAGGATGTCCTTCAGGTTCCCGTAGAGCTCGTCGATCGTATAGCCGTTGGACGGGTGGAAGGGCAGCGCGATCATGGGCCTCACCGCCGACAGGTCCACCTCCACGCAGCCGTCGTAGTAGGCGATCTCCGCCGGGTTCAGCTCCTTGTAGTCGCCCTCCCTGTGGTGCCTTTCCAGGAACGTTTTCGTGTCCCCGTCCGTCCGCCATATGGAGGACAGGCACGTGGTCTCCGTCGTCATGACGTCCACGCCGTTGCGATAGTCCGTCGTCATCGAGGAGACGCCAGACCCCACGAACTCCATGACCTTGTTCTTCACGTATCCGTTCTTGTATACGGCGCGGACGATGGCGAGCGCCACGTCGTGGGGGCCGACGAAGGGTGCGGGCTTCCCCTTGAGGTAAATGGCCACGACGCCGGGCCGGGCGATATCGTAAGTGTCACCCAGGAGCTGTTTCACCAACTCGCCGCCCCCTTCGCCAACGGCCAGGGTCCCCAGCGCGCCGTAGCGGGTGTGGGAATCGGAGCCCAGGATCATCTTTCCGCAGCCGGCGAAGCTCTCCCGCATGTACTGATGGATGACGGCGATGTGGGGCGGGACGTAGATGCCGCCGTATTTCTTTGCGGCGCTGAGGCCGAAGAGGTGGTCGTCGTCGTTGATGGTGCCCCCCACGGCGCAGAGCGAGTTGTGGCAGTTCGTCAGAACGTAGGGCAGCGGGAAGCGCTCCATCCCGGAGGCCCGTGCCGTCTGGATGATGCCCACGAAGGTGATGTCGTGGGAGGTCATGGCGTCGAACTTGATCTTCAGGCGTTCCATGGAATCCGACGTGTTGTGAGCCTCGAGTATGCCCCAGGCGATGGTCCCCTGCAAGGCCGTCGCCTTGTCCGCGTCCTTTCCGGTCAGCTGCCGGACTTTATCCGCCTCTGACTCCGGGACGACCTCCGCACCATGGACGAGGTATACGCCTTCATCGTAAAGTTTGACCATAAAAATCCCCCCATCATTGTTAAAGTCGCCTGAGCGTGGGTCAATGCGTGGCTGCGTTTCCATCGGTCGTCGCGCAAGGCGTGACGGCGCGTCCTGTGAGCGTTTTTTCTCCCCTGTCGGTATGCGTTGGTCAACTTCGGTTCACAGGCTGCTGTCTTTATTTTATCTCAACTTTGTCATGAGATACTTTGGATCAGGAGTGCGTGTCGCCCGTCGATGCTTTGTTGTTATAATATGGATACATCATTATGAATGGAGGTCTTTTCAATAAGAAGGTTTTTGTTTGCGGTTTTCCTGGGGGGCGTTGCGCTGGTGGCTCTTGCCCATGCGGTCCCGGCATCGGCGGTCGGAGCCTGTCCGGTCGAGAAGTCTCTGACGTTCGCGACGCCGGCGGACCTGAGGCTGGCGAAGCTCGGCGTTCAGCGCGGGACGAGTGCGGAGGGGATCGCGAGAACGCTCCTTGGCGACCGGGCGAAGGATCGGCTGACGGCCTTCGACCGGGGGGAGGACGTCGCGGAGGCGCTGAAGCTGGGCAAGGTCCAGGCGGCCGTCATGGACGAGGCGACCGCCATGCACTTCGTCAAGGCTTCGTCGGGTGACCTGTCGATCCTGCCGGGGCCCCTGTCCGCCGAACGGTACGCCATCGGCTTCCGGAAGGGCAATGAGGCCCTGTTGGAGAAGGTCAACAGGGCACTGACGGAGCTCAAGGCCGACGGGACGCTTGAGGCCATCGTGCTGAAGCACCGACAGGAGCCGGCCTCCACGAGGCCGGAGGACATCGACCTCAATCGGGGGGCCGCCGGCGGAAAGCTGACGGTGGGGATGGGGCCGGGTTTTTCGCCCGACACCATGAGGGAGGGCGGCTTCATGGGCCTCGACGTCGAGGTCTGTGCCGCCGTCGCCAGGAAGCTCGACATGGAGCTCAGCGTCGTCGCCTACCCTCTCGATGCGCTCTTTTTGGTGGTGGGAGAGGGATGGGTTGACATGATCTGTTCGGGCATTGCCGTCACAGAGGAGCGCGAGAGGCTCATGGACTTCTCCGAGCCCTACGAGGTATCGAGACAGGTTGGGCTGGTGCGGACGAAGGACCGGGTTGCCAGGCCGAAGAAGGAGCGCTGATAGGCATCCCTGCGCCCGGAGGGCGCAAGGAGAAAAGAGCGATGCACTGGACGTTTCGCGGGGCCGCCGGCATGCCGGCGGCCCCGTCTTTTGCCTTGGCGTGTCCTTTCGGCGCTTCGCGTGCTACAATGCCGTCGTGTCAATTTTTTCGAGGAGGGATCGGCATGATCGTGACCACGACGAACGACCTGGAAGGGTGGCGGGTCGTTGACTACCTCGGCATCGTGTCGGGTGAGGTGATCCTGGGCGTCAACTTCATCAAGGACTTCGGAGCGGCCATCCGGAACGTCATCGGGGGCCGCTCCGCGGGCTACGAGGAGGAGTTGCAGGATGCGCGGGAGAGGAGCCTCGAGGAGATGCAGCAGCGGGCCCGTGCGCTGAGGGCCGATGCGGTCCTCGCGGTCCGGGTCGATTACGAGGTGCTGGGACCCAACGGCGGCATGTTGATGGCCGCCTGCAGCGGAACGGCCGTGAGGCTTGCCAGGGTCGAGTGACGGACGAGCGGATGGAGGTTTGAACCTTGCGCTACGAGAAGAATTTGCTGGTTGAGGACGTGGTTGACCTGACCTTGAAGCTGCTGAGCATCCCCTCCGTGTCCGGGGACTGCGCCGCGGTCATGAGCGTGGCGGAACGCGAGCTGCGGGACGCGGGGCTGGCCCCGACCCGGACGGCGAAGGACGCCGTGCTGGCGGTCCTGCGGGGGCGGGACGACGACCGCCAGCGCGTGGTGGCGGCTCACCTGGACACGCTGGGTGCGGTGGTGCACGAGATCAAGGACAACGGCCGCCTGCGCCTCTACCCCATTGGGGGCTACGACTGGCGCAGCTTTGAGGGCGAGAACTGCACTGTACACACCCTGGATGGGGCGGCCTGCGACGGGACGCTCCTGCCGGATCGGGCGGCGCGGCACGCGACGCCCATCGACAAGCGCGACGAGCCCCGCAAGGAGGAGAACGTCGAGGTCCGCCTGGACGTGGAGACGAACTCGAAGGCGTCCACGGAGGCCCTGGGGATCCACGCGGGGGACATCGTCTCCTTTGAGCCGCGGAGCGTGGTGACGGAGACGGGGTTCATCAAGTCCCGCTTCCTGGACGACAAGCTCAGCGTGGCCATCCTGCTGACGGCCGTCCGGGACCTTCGCCGTCGGGGCGTGGAGCTGCCTCACACGACGCACCTCTACCTCAGCAACTACGAGGAGATCGGCCACGGCACGCCCGCCATCCCGCCGCGCGCGGAGGAGGTGGCGGCGCTTGACATCGGCGTCGTGGCGGAGGGGACGGCGTCCAGCGAGCACGCGGTCACGATCCTCTCCCGCGACGGAGCCCTGCCCTACGACCGCCGCATGGTGCGTCAGCTGAAGGCCCTGGCGGAGGCGAACGGCATCCCCTACCGCATCGACGCCTACCAGAACTACGGCTCCGACGCCTCGGCCTGCCTGAAGGCGGGGAAGGACGTCCGGGCCCTGTGCTTCGGCCCGGCGGCGGAGGCGACCCACAGCTACGAGCGCACCCACGCAGACTCCATTGACGCCGCCCTGCGGCTTCTGATCGCCTATTTGACGGCGCCCATGGCGTCCTGAGCCCGGCTGGGGCGGGGCGTGTCCGGACGGCGCTCCCCGCCCCCGAAGATTGAGCTTTTGAGGTATACTCTATCACAGCAGCAGGACGTTCCTGCGATCTACCCCATGAGGAGGAAGCGATTATGAAGCGAAGTATCCTGTGTTTGTTGTTGGCAGGGCTGGTGTTCTCGGCCTCCGGCGCCTGGGCGGCGGGCCCGCGCGACGTCACCATCGGGTTGACGGCGGACGCCCACTCCTTCTACCCCTTTACGCTGAACGAGACGATCAACAACGCCATCATGCAGCACGTCTTTGAGCCGCTCGTGGACCTGGACCGGGACCTGAAGTTCATGCCCCTCCTGGCCGAGAGCTGGGACGTGAACGAGGACGCCTCCGTATGGACCTTCCACATCAGGAAGGGCGTCAAGTTCACGAACGGAAACGACTTCAACGCGGACGACGTCGTCTACTCCTTCGGCATGGCACAGCTGGCGGGCAAGTCCGCCTTCGTCTATGCGTTGGCCACGGTCGAGAAGTACGAGAAGGTGGACGACCACACCGTCAGGGTGACCTGCAAGGCGCCGAACGCGCTCCTGCTCTGCCACCTGAAGGACGTGTACATGCTGGACAAGGAGACCTGCGAGGCCCACGACGAGGACTACAACGCCAACAACCCTATGGGGACGGGCAAGTACGAGCTGGCGGAGTACGTGCGGGGCGACCGCATCGTCTTTAAGCGCAACGAGGGCTACTGGGGCGAGAAGCCGCAGGCGGAGAACGTGACCTACAAGCCCATCACGAACGCGGGGACGCGGACGGCCAACATGATGACCAACGCCGTGGACATGATCGTGGACGTGCCGGTGCGCGACGTGTCCATGCTGGAGAAGCAGAAGGACATCACCATCCTGAAGGCGCCGAGCCTTCGCATCATCTACCTGAACCCGTCCTGCGTCGAGTCGCCCAGCAAGGACTCCAAGTTCCCCCTCGTCTCCCCGACGGGAAAGAACCCCATGGTGGACAAGCGGGTGCGCGAGGCCATGTACCGCGCCATCAACGAGGACGAGATCATCTCCAAGGTCATGAACGGCTACGCCGTGCCCGCCGCCACCTACTGCCCTGAGGGCTACAACGGCTACAACCCGGACGTCAAGCGGCTGGCCTACGACCCCGCCCTGGCGGAGAAGCTGCTGGACGAGGCGGGGTACCCCCGCCAGGCCGACGGCATGCGCTTCACGGTGACGCTCGATGCGTCGAACGACCGCTACATCAACGACGCGGCGATCGCCGGAGCCATAGCCGGCTACCTTGAGAAGGTGGGGATCAAGGTCAACCTGAACCTGATGTCCCGCAACGTCTTCTTCTCCTACATCGGCGCCACCAACAAGAGTGGCGACAACACGCACCTCTGCCAGACCGGCTGGGCGGACTCGGGGGGCGAGGGCGCCCTGATCGCGATGGACTGCATCTACTCCATGAAGCCCGGCGAGTACGTGAAGCAGGGGTGGGGCGGCGTGAACCGCGGCTACTACCAGAACCCGGAGGTCGATAAGCTCATCGAGGAGGCCATGCAGACGGTGGACGCGGAGAAGCGCTCCGACCTGGTGAAACGGGCGTGGAAGCTGGCCGCGGACGATACGGCCTACATCCCCCTGCACTTCCAGATGGACCTCTACGCCGTCGGCAGCCGCATCGACTACGCGCCCAGGTACAACAAGTTCGTCTACGCCTGGGACATCTCGTTTAAGGATTGACGGACCTCGGACTTCTTCCCTGGGGCTTCGGGCCCCTTTCGTAAAAACGCCGGTATGGGCAATGGGCACGGTCCTTTCCCTGGACCGTGCCCGTTTGTGACGCTCAGGCATTTCCGGCGTCCCCCGCATGAATTTTTGGAGGTGACGTTGTGCTTCAGTTTTTTGCCAGGAGGCTGGTGCAGCTGGTCCTGGTGATGTTCGCCGTGTCGCTCATCGTCTTCGTCCTGACGAGCGTGCTGGGCAACCCGGTGTACCTCATGGTGCGCGAGAACGCCACGCCGGAGGAGATCGCGGCGGTGTCGGCCCAGCTCGGGTTGGACGAGCCCCTCTACGTGCAGTACGGGATATTCCTCAACAACGCGCTTCACGGCCGTTTCGGCCAGTCCTACATGTACCGCCTGCCGGCGCTCACGCTGATCGCCGAACGACTTCCGGCCACGCTCGACATCGTGGCGGTGGCCATGATCCTCTCCATCGTCATGGGCGTCCCCCTCGGCGTGTGGGCGGGGGCCTACCCGAAGAGCCGGTTCAGCCGGTGCGTCATGGCCGCCTCCATCGCGGGGATCTCCATGCCCTCCTTCTGGATCGGCATGGTGATGATCTACTTCTTCGGGCTTTACCTCGGCGTGCTGCCCGTGTCCGGACGCGGCGCGGTGGGGACGATTCTGGGCGTGTCCACGAGCCTTGCCACCGCGGACGGCTGGGCCCACGTCGTCCTGCCGTCCATCACGCTGGCCCTCGGCAACGTGGCGACGATCATTCGCCTGACGCGGGCCGGGATGCAGGAGAACATGCGCCGGGACTACGTCAAGTTCGCGAGGGCCAAGGGGGTTTCCACCGGAAAGGTGCTCTTCGGACACGCCCTGAAGAACACGCTGATCCCCGTGGTCACCGTGTTCGGCCTGCAGCTGGGCAACCTGATCGCCTTCACGACGATCACGGAGACCATCTACGCCTGGCCGGGCATCGGAAAGCTCTTGATCGACGCGGTGTCCAGCGCGGACCGACCCATCATCGCGGCGTACATCCTCTTCGTCGCCGTGATGTTCGTGGCCATCAACTTCGTCGTGGACCTGCTCTACGTGGTCATCGACCCGCGCATCGACCTGCGATAGGAGGAAGGGCATGTCAGAGACAAGGAAAGGCCGGCTCCGCGCCTTTTTTCAGTCGGAGTTCTTCTACAACTTTCGCCGTTCGCCGGCGGCCGTCGCCGGCGCGCTGATCGTGGTCCTCGTGCTGCTGGTGGCCCTGATCGGCCCGTACTTTACGGTTCAGGATCCCTACAACATGGCGGAGCTCCAGCTGTCCGACGCCTACAAGCCGCCGTTCTGGATGGAGGGCGGGGACCCGAAGTTCCTGCTGGGGACGGACCAGCAGGGGCGTGACATGGTGAGCGCCATCGTCTACGGCAGTCAGGTGTCCCTGGTCATCGGCCTCCTGGGCACCCTGATGGCCAGCGCCATCGGCATCGTGCTGGGGCTGGCTTCCGGCTACTTCGGCGGGAAGGTGGACGCCCTCATCATGCGCATCGCGGACGTTCAGCTGTCGTTCCCCTCCATGCTCATCGCGCTCTTCCTCATGTCGATCCTGGGGCGGAGCGTGGCGAACATCCTCCTGTCCCTCATGCTGGTGGGCTGGGTGCGTTACGCGCGCACCGTGCGGGGGGAGACGCTCTCGGTCAAGCGCAACGAGTACATCGAGGCGGCCCACGTCATCGGCCTGCCGAACTGGCGCATCCTGTTCCGGCACGTGCTGCCCAACGTTTTCGCCTCCATCGTCGTCCTCTCCACGATGCAGGTGGGGGGCTTCATCCTGACGGAGGCGACGCTGAGCTTCCTGGGCCTGGGGGTGCCGATCTCGCGCCCTTCCCTGGGGATGCTCTGCAACAACGGCTTCACCGTGCTCTACAGCGGCCTGTGGTGGGTGTCCATCCTGCCGGGGCTCTACATCATGATCATCGTGTTCGGCATCAACCTTCTCGGCGATTTCCTGCGCGACGAGATGAACCCCAAGCTGAAGTGAGGCGCGCGCCATGGATGACCGTTTGCTTCTGCAGGTGAAAGGCCTGAGAACGTGGTTCCACACCTTCAAAGGCGTCGTCAAGGCCGTGGACGACGTGTCCTTCGACATCCGCGTCGGAGAGGTCCTGGCCGTGGTGGGGGAGTCGGGAGGTGGCAAGTCGGTGACGGGCTTCTCGGTGATCCGGCTGATCGACGAGCCGGGGAGGATCGAGTCAGGAGAGGTCCTCTTTGCGGGGCGCGACCTGATGAAGCTCTCCGAGCGGGAGATGAACCGCGTGCGCGGCAAGGACATCTCCATGGTGTTTCAGGACGCCATGACGTCGCTCAACCCCGTGTACACCATCGGCCAGCAGATCGACGAGGTCCTGCGGCTGCACACCTCCATGGGCCGGGCCGACCGGCGCAGGGCCAGTGTGGAGCTCCTTCGGTCCGTCGGCATCTCGAACCCGGAGGGGCGGCTGGGGAGCTACCCCCATCAGTTTTCGGGCGGTATGCGTCAGCGGGTCGTCATCGCCATCGCCCTTGCGGCGCGCCCGCGCCTCATCATCGCGGACGAGCCCACGACGGCGCTGGACGTGACGGTGCAGGCCCAGATCCTGCGCCTCATGACGGACCTGATCCACGCCGAGGGGTGCTCCCTCATGCTCATCACCCACGACCTGGCCGTGGTGTCGGAGATCGCGGACCGCATCAACGTGATGTACTGCGGCAGGATTGTGGAGAGCGGGCCGGCCCGCGCCGTGATCGACGGGAGCCTCCACCCCTACACCCTGGGCCTCATCGACTCCATCCCGGACCTGAATCGCGAACAGGGGCGCTTCAAGACCATCCCCGGCATCGTGCCCAACATGTTCGACCTGCCCCGTGGCTGCCGCTTCAGCCCGCGCTGTGAGCGGGCGCAGGACCTGTGCCGAACCTCCGCGCCCGACCTGCGGGAGCTCGAGCCCGGCCACTGCGTCGCCTGTCACTTTCCAATCCATCGCGAGGTGAGATCATGACCCCCATCCTTTCCGTCCGGGGCCTGGAACAGCGCTTTGACCTGGACCGTTCGTTCCTGAGCCAGATCCGCTTCGAGCGCGGCCGCGTGGTGCGACGCAAGCGCGTCGTGCACGCCGTGAACGGCATCAGCTTTGACGTGCCGGAGGGGCGCGTGTTCAGCCTGGTGGGGGAGTCCGGCTGCGGGAAGTCCACGGCGGCGCGGAGCATCATCCGCCTGCTGGAGCCCAAGGGGGGCACGGTGACCTACCGCGGGCAGGACATCACCCACGTGCCGGAGCGTCGGATGCTGCCGCTGCGCCGGAAGCTCCAGATGATCTTTCAGGACCCCTATGCGTCGCTCGACCCGCGCCAGAGCGTCTTCGACATCCTGTCGGAGCCCATGCTGTTCCACGGCGTCGTCGCGGGCCGCCGCGAGGCGCGGGAGCGCGTGCTTGCCCTCCTGGAGCGCGTCGGCATCCGGCCGGAGCAGGCCTCGCGCTACCCGCACCAGTTCTCCGGCGGGCAGCGCCAGAGGATCGGCATCGCGCGGGCGCTGGCGGTGAACCCGGAGTTCATCGTCGCGGACGAGCCCGTGTCGGCCCTCGACGTGTCGATCCAGGCGCAGATCCTCAACCTGCTCATGGATCTGAAGGAGGAGTTTCGCCTCTCCTACCTCTTCATCGCCCACAACCTGTCCGTGGTGAAGCACATCTCGGACGAGGTGGGGGTGATGTACCTGGGGCGCATCGTGGAGAAGGGGAGCAGGGACCAGATCTTCTCCAACCCCATGCACCCCTACACGAAGGCGCTGTTCTCGTCGATCCCCACGCTCTCCGGACACAACATGAACCGGTTCGCGGGCATCCAGGGGGAGATCCCCAGCGCGATGGACCTGCCGTCCGGCTGCTGCTTCCACACGCGCTGCGACTACGCCATGCCCGTCTGCAGCGCCGAGCTGCCGCCGGAGCGGGAGGTGGAGCCGGGCCGCTTCGTGCAGTGCCACCTGTTTTGCCGGTAGTTGCCGGCGGGAGGGCGTCGCCGTCCTTCCGCCGGATACCTTTTGAAATTCCGACTTAAGGAGGGTTTTTCATGAACGCCAAAGAATGGAAGAAGAAGGTCTGCGTCGAACCAAAGAATGGCTACGAGCGCCTGAGCGCGGAGGAGCGGGAGCGGATGAACGCCTACTGCACGGCGTACAAGGCCTTTCTCGACGCGGGGAAGACGGAGCGCGAGTGCGTGCAGGAGAGCGTGCGGCTGGCCGAGGCGGCGGGCTTCCGCCCCTACGTCCGGGGCATGGCGCTCGAGGCCGGGGACCGGGTGTTCTTCAACAACCGCGGCAAGATGCTGATCCTGGCGGTCGTCGGCCGCCTTGGGCTTGAGGAAGGGGTTCAGATGACCGCGGCCCACATCGACAGCCCGCGGCTGGACCTGAAGCCCAACCCGCTCTACGAGGACAGCGAGCTGGCCTACCTCAAGACCCACTATTACGGCGGCATCCGGAAGTACCAGTGGGTGACGATCCCCCTCGAGCTGCACGGCGTCGTGGCCATGAAGGATGGGCGCACGCTCTCCGTGACCCTGGGAGGGGAGCGCGGAGAACCCCGCCTCGTCATCAGCGACCTCTTGCCGCACCTTGGCGCTGAACAGAACAAGAAGCCCCTGTCTGAGGGCATCAAGGGCGAACAACTGAACCTGCTGATCGGCAGTGAGCCGCTCTCCGGGAACGGAGGCGAGGAGGGGGAGGAAGGGGCGAAGGACCGTGTCAAGCTGAACGTGATGAAGCTGCTCTACGAGAAGTACGGCTTCACGGAGGAGGACTTCATCTCGGCGGAACTGGAGGCCGTCCCCGCCTTTGACGCCGTGGACGTTGGGGTGGACGCCAGCATGATCGGGGCCTACGGCCACGACGACCGGGTCTGTGCCTTTGCCGCCCTGCGCGCCGTCCTGGACCTGGACGCGGCCCCGGAGCGAAGTGCCGTCTGCGTGCTGGCGGACAAGGAGGAGATCGGCTCCGTGGGCGTGAGTGGAATGCGCACCGCCGCCTTCGACACCTTTATGGAGGACCTCTGCCAGGCGCAGAACGTGCCGCTGCGGGCGTGTTTGGAACGCTCCTTCTGCTTGTCCGCGGACGTGACGGCGGCCTTCGATCCCAACTTCCCGGACGTGTTCGACAAGCGCAACGCCGCCCGCTTCAACCGCGGCATCGCCCTGAACAAGTACACCGGGGCGCGGGGCAAGAGCGGCGCCTCCGACGCCTCGGCCGAGACGGTGGCCGCCGTGCGGCGGTGGTTCGACGACGCCGGCGTGACCTGGCAGATGTCGGAGATGGGCAAGGTGGACGCGGGGGGCGGCGGTACCGTAGCGCTCTTCATGGCCAACCGCAACATCGACACGCTGGACGCGGGCGTCCCGCTGCTCTCCATGCACGCGCCCTTTGAGGTGGCGGCCAAGCTGGACTGCTACATGACCTTCAAGGCCATGGAGGCCGTGTGCAGGGCGCACCGGTGAGGAGGGCGTCCCCAATCTACGGTTATAAAGAATAGCACCAGTCAGGGACTGTTTGAAAAAACAGTGTTAACCTAAGTTGTCAGACGATAAGCCATTGCCTGCGAGGTTCAAAGACAATGACGCTGCATGGCGGATCGCTTGTGGATGAAAATAAGCAGGGTTGCCGCATTGGGATCAATTCGGCAACCCTGCTTCCTGTTGATCGTCATCGAGGTTTGTTGTGCGCTTACGCCCGCCCTGCGTTTTTTAAGGATTGCAGCTCATCCAGGGGCAGTCCGGTGGCCTCTGCGATTTTAGTCAGGTCCAGCCCCATCCGAAGCAGGTTCTGCGCCGTTTCCGTCCTGCCCAGCTGAATGCCCCTTGCCTCTCCCAGCTTAATGCCCCTGGCCTCGCCCAGCTGGATGCCCTCTATCCTGCCCTTCTCAATACCCTTACGCTCCATGATGCTGACGTACATCCGTCCCGCCTCCTTCGCCTCTTCCAAAGTATTTTCCCACTCTTCGTATTCCCTTGAGCTCTCGTCCTCCGTCAGGTGAATGACGCCCTCCATAAACACCAGAAGTTGCGCCTTGTCTGAGTGGGGCCAACCCCGCTCGTCCAAGAGCTTCAGCATCTCCTTCAGATAGCTCAGCTTCCTCGGCTCGCTGGCCCGGCTCTTCCACGCCCTCAAGCCAGCCAGGTGCGCCCAGTCGAAGGGGTTGTCGCTCGCCTTCAGGGCCTCCTCGTCCCCTTCGTAGAGCTTGAACACGGGAAACTCGTACTTCACCCGCGTACCGTAGCCCTCCCAGGAATAGACCCCACAGGACTGCGCCTCCGACAGGGGCTCGATGAGGAGGGCCAGGGCGCTGACGTGTCTTCGGTAACGTCCCTCCAGGAGGCCGCGGTAGCGGTGCATCCGCAGGGGGAAGTCCTCGTTCCCGCCACGGCCCTGCACCTCCACGTGAAGGAGGACCCAGGCGTCTTCCTGGGTGCGAAGGGGGACGTTCGCCAGGAGGTCCACGAATCGGTTCCCGTCCGGCTCGCCGCCCTCCGACCTTTGGGTAAAGCGGGCCAGCCGGCGCAATTCCTTATCGAGGAAAACGACGTCCCGTTTCTCGTCGAGGTCCCTGGCCAGGTCGGGCAGCAGGGAATGAAGCATGGGGACGAAGAATCGGTTTAGAATATCTTTCCAGAGTAAGTCATCGCGTCGCGGTTCCTTGGCGGCCTTCTCCGATGGGTCTTTTTTCTTCCCGCTCATGGCGTCACCTCGTTTCGTGATTTGCCGCGCACTCAGGCTTTCCCTGTACCAGTATAGCAGAGCTCAGGAGAGTTTGATCAGAAAGGGGCTCAAAAACAACCCCTCAGTCTCGCCCCTTCGGGGCTCGCCAGCCCCCCTTTCAGGGGGGCCCAAAAGCGCGCTCTGCTTGCCTTGCCTCCCCTGAAAGGGGAGGTGGTTCGCGTCAGCGAACCGGAGGGGTTCAGCCAGACGACCGGCCTCACGCAAGCCGATCTTTCGGGAGGATTGCGGCGGCCGGTCGGTCGGCTGAGGGCGAAGGAAGTCCGGGGGACTTCCATAGCTCGGCCAGACGACGCAGCTTATGCAATCGCGTCAACGATTGCGGCGGCCGGTCGGTCGGCTGTGCCGAAGCAAGGCAATGGATTGCCTTGTGGAGGCGTTGGCGGGGAATGTCAGACAGGCGCGTCTTATGAAAAACACTCGCCACCTCTACCCCTCCCCTTCGGGGAGCCTTCCGGCAGCCGTTCGCTACCGCTCACGGGCCGTCAGTCCCAGCCCCTTCGGGACTCGACAGTTCCCCTTTCAGGGGAGCTTGAAAAGCGACCGGTTTGTCCTTAATTTAATGAGCGATGGCCATGGCGGCGTTGCCCTTGACAGCCTCGCAGGCCCTTTGCTAGAATGACGGTGATTCAGACGTTAAAGGATTGTTATGCTGGATTGTTGTGTTGGGGGAGGAGGATTGCCATGCGTTGTGCGATGACGTGAGCCGCTGCGGACGGTGCACGGGGTGCATTACGTCGTCACGCGGCCGCGCATGGAAGGATCCGGGCTCTCCCGTCTTTTGTCTTGACGGTCTTGACCCCGCTTCGGGGCTGAGGCTCGTTGGGGCGCCTGCCCCACTTCGGAGACACTTCTTTCCATCTTTTCTGTTCCTGCGTTGGCCTAGCTGACGACATTCCCTTTTTTGCTGCACTGAGATAAACGCAAGAGGCCCGACGGACGTCGTCGTCCATGGGGCGTCTTTGAGGTTGCGCAGAGCGCCCGACGGGCGTTCTGTGCTCCTTGTGCTTTTTGTCGGATAAGGGCAGGGGTGACGACTGGTGAAAAATGACTGGAACATGGGTGCGGCCTACGACCTCCTGAACCTAAAGCACGGGGTCCTGATGCTGCGCTACTTCGTCGAGGCCGGGCTGGCCACCGTGGCGGCCAGCCCGGCCTTTTTCTCCCCTCGCTGCGGTCCGTCCGGCGCCTTTTTGGCGATGGCCAAGGCGGAATACTACGACGAGGACCCGAGGTCTACGGCCGGATGGAGAAGTCTTTTGCCGAGTACCATCGGTAGCCTGTCTCGAGCGAATATTCTTTACGTATCTGTCCCAGCTCAGTTATGAATGAGGAGGAAATCTGCATGAAAAAATCTGTGATCTCGTTCCTTTCCCTGACGCTCCTTACCCTGTTCCTGTGCGCTTCGGGCGCCGCGGCCGTCCAGTTCGTCAACGTCACAACGGGGCCGACCGGCGGCACCTACTATCCCGTGGGCTCTGCGATGGCCAAAATCTGGACGGACAACATCGAGGGGCTCAAGGCGAGCGCCCAGTCCTCCGGGGGGACCATGAACAACATCCAGCTGCTCGCCGATGGAGAGGCCGAAGCCGCCTTCGCCGACGGCCTCTACTACGACGCCTATAACGGGCTCAAGAGCTACGAGGGCAAGCCGCAGTCCTTCCTGCGCGCCGCCGTGCCCCTCTATCCCGAGGCCATCCACCTGCTCGCGGCCCGGGACAGCGGCATCGAAACCCTTCAGGACCTCAAGGGCAAGCGCGTCGCTGTGGGAGCCGTGGGCGGCAGCACCATGCTGACGGCCTTCCAGCTCCTGCACCTGGCCGGGCTCGATCCCGAAAAGGACATCGTCCCGGAGAACCTGGGGCACGCGGACGTGGTCGCCGCGTTCGCGGACAAGCGCATCGACGCCTCCGTCACCATCGGGGCCATCGGGATCGCCAGCGCCATGGAGACGACCACGCTGGGAACGGCTTACCTCGTCGCCATCCCACAGGACGTCGTCGAGAATATCTGCAAGGAGACGCCCTACTTCAGCCCTCTGACGATTCCCGAGGGGACTTACAAAAACCAGGCGAAGGCCATCGGGACCTTCAGCAGCCCCAATATCCTGGCCGTGCACGAGAAGCTGGACGACGAGCTCGTCTATCGGATGACCAAGGCCCTTTTCGAGCACAAGGAGGACCTCGTCGCCGTCAGCGCGCGGATGTCGGCCATGAATCCCGAGTCCATCGCCCACGTCGGCATTCCCGTGCACCCGGGGGCGTTGCGCTACTACAAAGAGAACGGGATCCTGCGATAACAATGGCGTTGTTTACCTCAGAGGGGCCTGAGGATCCCCCTTCGCCCCTCAGGGTGCCCTTCATCGACAAAATCAGGACGAACGCGGCGTTCGCGCTCTGCGTCGCCATGTCCCTGTTCCACCTCTACACCGCAGGGATCGACCTCCTCCAGACGCCCGTCCAGCGTGCGGTCCACGTCGGGTTCGTCCTGGTCCTGGTCTTTCTGCTGCACCCGCTGAGGAGATGGCGCTGGATCGATGCGCTCCTGGTCCTCTGCTCCATCGCCGGGACGGGGTACATCGCCCTCTTCTCCGACGCCATCGCCCTGCGGGGCGGCAAGGTCCTGCCGTACGAGCTCGTCCTGGGAACCCTCACCCTGATCGCCGTCCTGGAGGCGGGACGGCGCGTCCTGGGGCGGACGCTGCCCCTGTTGGGCCTGGCCTTTTTGCTCTACTGCCGTTACGGGCGCTACGCCCCGTCGATCTTCATGCATCGGGGCTACTCCCTGGAGCGAATCGTCCAGCACCTATACCTGACGACGGAGGGCGTCTTCGGCGTGGCGGTCGGGGTCTCCTCCACGTTCATCTTCCTGTTCATCCTGTTCGGCGCCTTCCTGTCCGGCAGCGGAGGGGCCCGGTTCTTCAACAACCTGGCCCTCTCGCTGACGGGAAGGAGCCCGGGCGGCCCCGCCAAGGTGGCCATCGTCGCCTCGGGACTGCTGGGGACGATCAACGGCTCCTCCATCGCCAACGTAGCCACCACCGGAGCCTTCACCATTCCCTTGATGAAGAAGGCCGGCTACACGCCCGAGGAGGCCGGTGCCATCGAGGCCTGCGCCTCCACGGGGGGACAGCTCATGCCCCCGATCATGGGGGCCGGCGCCTTCGTGATGAGCGAGTTTCTGAACGTCCCCTACGCCCGAATCCTGTCGGCTGCGATCGTCCCCGCCCTGCTCTATTATGCGGGCCTCTTCCTGAACGTCCACCTCAGGGCCCGCAGGGCCGGCCTGAAGGGGTTGGGCGGGGATGCCCCCGGAGTCCGGGAGGTCCTGAGGGACGACGGGCACCTCCTGCTGCCGCTCCTCCTGATCGTCGTCATGCTGATGCGCGCCTACACGCCGCTCAAGGCGGCGTTCTGGGGCATCCTCGTGATGGTCGGCGTCGCCGGGCTGAGACGTCACACCCGCATGGGGCCGCGGCTCGTCGTCAAGGCCCTTGCGGACGGGGCGCGGGGCGCGGTCGGAACGGGCATCGCCTGCGCCGTCGTCGGGTTCGTCGTCGGGGGAAGCTCCTTGACTGCCCTGGGCCCGACGCTCTCCGACAACATCCTGGACCTTGCCGGCGGAGCCCTGCTGCCCACCCTCTTTCTGGCCATGGGGGCCTGCCTTCTCCTCGGCATGGGGCTCCCCACGACGGCCAACTACATCGTGACCAGCACGGTGGTCGTTCCCGCCCTCGTCAAGATGGGCGTGCCGCCCCTCTCCGCCCACATGTTCGTCTTCTACTTCGGAATCATGGCGGACATCAGCCCTCCGGTCTGCCTGGCCTCCTTCACGGCGGCGGGGATAGCCGGAGCGAACGCGGCCGGCACGGGAATCCGTGCGCTGCTCTTCGCGCTCACCTCCTTCCTGCTCCCCTACCTCTTCATCTACAACCCAGCGATTCTCATGGAGGGGGGCTCTCCGCTCTCCGTCCTGGAGGTCTCGGTGGGAGCGGCCGTCGGCATCGTCGCCTTTGCCGCGGCCCTGCAGGGGTGGTGGGGGGTGCGCCTGAGCGTTCCCCTGCGCATCGTGGCCCTCGCTGCGGGGGCGTTGTGCTTCGTCCCATATACCCCTTTACGGCTTGCCGGAATCCTGGCGTCGTTGGGGCTTGGCAGTGCGGCCCGCTGGGGCGGGAGTTTTTTCGTCAAAGAAAGTGGGGTGCGTAAATGAAGGTTCTCGTCGTATCCGGTTTCCTTGGCGCGGTGGTAATTTGAAGTCGAACTAAGAACTTGTTTCGTGAATAACTCAATCCGGCAGGCGTTCGAGTGTTACTCGGGGGGGCCAGCCGGATTTTGATTCCCAATCCACGGGCAAGGTTTTTAACGTGCGGCGGAGACAGGGCCTGCGATCGACCAGGGCCCCCGGTTTGCCCGGAATGGCGCCGGCCTCCCGGTCTCCGATGTAGAGCCTCTGCTCGACTTCTTTCGATTGAAGTTCGATGGAAGCAGCCTGACCGATATGCTCCGACCGATGTGAAGACCCGGTGTACTTTCCCGCTCTGTTGCTATAGAATGATGACAGCCCATACCCTCCCGGCAGAATGTTTAGAGGAAGGGGCGGACTCCGGGTGGTCGTCTTCCTCGCTCTTTGCGCTCGTAAAAATTCACCTGCCGCGAATGGCTGCCATCTTGATGAAGCTCCTGAGCGACCCGGCACAACTCACTGCGCTCGTTGGCCGTCTCTCAATAGGGGCCTTTTTTCTTCGTTCATCCCCCTGTTGTCGCCTTTTAGATGGTGAATCCAGGTGTCTGCTCGATCAATCCAGGAACGGAGGTCTTGAAGGAAATGGCAAAGATGAGCGACTATGCGGGCGCCAGCCCCCGCGAGGTGCGGCGGATGATCCGTGAAGGCAAGTGGGATCGGCCCACCTCCGGTATGTGTGCCGGACACGTACAGGCTAACCTGGTGGTGCTGCCCAGGGACCTTGCCTACGATTTTCTGGTCTTCGCCCAGAGAAACCCAAAGCCCTGTCCCATCCTGGACGTGACGGAGCCCGGAGAGACGGAGCCGCGCCTCATTGCGCCGGGGGCGAACATCGCCACGGACATCCCGCGCTACCGCGTGTGGGAGAAGGGGAAGTGCGTGGACGAACCCACGGACGTGACGAAGTACTGGAAGAGGGACCTGGTGGGCTTCCTGGTGGGGTGCTCCTTCTCCTTTGAGGGGGCGCTGCTCCAGGCGGGGATCGGCGTTCGCCACATTGAGTGCGACTGCAACGTCCCCATGTACATCACGAACCTCCAGTGCCGCCCGGCGGGGCAGTTGAAGGGCCCCATGGTGGTCTCCATGCGCCCCATCCCCCACGCTCAGGTCCCCAAGGCCGTGCTCTGCACGGGACGCTTCCCCTCCGTCCACGGCGCTCCCATCCACATCGGTGACCCCGCAGCCATCGGCATTGCCGACGTTACGAAGCCGGATTTCGGCGACGCAGTGGATATCCGCAGGGGGGAGACCCCCGTTTTCTGGGCCTGCGGCGTGACGCCCCAGGCGGCCATCATGGCGGCCTGTCCGGAGTTTGCCATCACCCATTCACCGGGGCACATGTTCATCGCCGACCCCATGGATAGCGACTACGCCGTGTTCTAGGAGAGCGGGACGGCTCCGGTCGTTTGCGCATACCCTATATTTAGGAGGTCAGCATATGGAACAGAAGAGCAAGAAGGGGACGATGCAGGTCCTGTTGGGCGCAGCTTTCCTCATGGCCACCTCGGCCATCGGGCCGGGATTCCTCACTCAGACGACGGTGTTCACCCAGCAGCTTCTGGCCGCGGCAGGCTTCGCCATCCTCGCCACCATCGTCGTGACGGCCATCGTACAGCTCAACATCTGGCGCATCCTCTGCGTCTCCGGCCTCCGGGCCCAGGACGTGGCCAACAGGGTCCTGCCGGGGCTGGGCTACTTCCTGGCCTTTGCGGTGGCCCTGGGCGGGCTCGCCTTCAATGTGGGCAACGTGGGCGGCGCAGCCCTGGGCCTCAACACGGTGCTGGGCCTTCCGCTGCATTACGGCGCAGTGATCAGCGCGGCCATCGCCATCTTCATCTACCTGAACAAGGACCTGGGCAAGGCCATGGACTACTTCACTCAGTTCCTGGGCGTCCTGATGATCGCCCTGATGTGCTACGTGGCCGTGAAGGCCGCGCCGCCCCTTGACGTGGTGGTCAAGGAGACCCTTGCCCCCGGCACGATCGACTGGATGGTGATCCTGACCCTCATCGGCGGCACGGTGGGCGGGTACATTTCCTTCTCAGGCGCGCACCGCCTGCTGGATGCCGGCATCAGAGACGTGAAGGACGCCACCAGGGCGGCGGTCAATGGGATCCTCGTCACCTCGGTCATGCGCGTCCTGCTTTTCCTCGCGGTCCTAGGCGTGGTGTACGTTGTGGCTGGAGAGGATGCCGTCGCGCTGGACAAGAACAACCCGGCGGCGGATGCGTTCTTCAGAGGCGCCGGCGAGATCGGGCGGCGGATGTTTGGCGTCGTCTTGTGGGCGGCTGGCGTCACCTCCGTCATCGGCGCCTCCTACACCTCCGTCTCCTTCCTTCGGACGCTCTTCAAGGTCATTGACCGGAACTACCGCTGGTGGATGATCGGCTTCATCTGCGTCTCCACGGCCGTCAACGTCCTGGTGGCCAGGCCCGTGGCGCTTCTTATTCTGGCCGGGACCATCAACGGCCTCATCCTGCCTCTGGCCCTGGGCTCCATCCTGCTGGGCGCATACAAGAAGGAAGTTGTGGGCCCCTACCGCCACTCCATCCTCCTCACCCTCACCGGCTGGGCTGTGGTGGCCTTCACGCTGTGGATGGGCGTCCAGGCGCTCCCCAACATCATGAAGATCTTCAACAGCTAATTGATGCATGGGGAAGGGCGCGTTTCCGACCCTCCCCCATGTGTGACCTCATCTGGAGGTGACTGACATGGACGCAAAGATTCTTCCGGCGGGGGAGACGTGTCTGTTCGTGGACTTCGGCGAGAAGATCGACATGGAGATCAACAGGCACGTCCAGGCCATCAAGCGGGCGCTGCTGGATCGTCCCTTCAAGGGGATGAAGGAGCTTGTGCCCACCTATCGCTCCCTTTCCGTGTACTTTGACCCGCTTACCGTGGACCTGCCGGCGCTGAAGAAGCGCCTGGAGCAGGAGCTTGAGGGCGCCGGCCCCGCGGACTCGGCCAGCACCACGGAGGTGTGCGTTCCCGTGTTCTTCGGCGGCGAGTTCGGTCCGGACCTGGGCGAGGTGGCAGCGCACACAGGCCTCAGCGAGGACGAGGTGGTGCGGCGCTACAGCGAGTCGCCCCTCTATTGTTTCATGAACGGCTTCACCCCTGGCTTCCCCTACCTGGGGGGCATGGACCCTTCGCTGGAGACACCACGGCTCAAGACGCCTCGGGAGCTCATTCCGGCCAACAGCGTGGCCATTGGAGGCGCCCAGGCCGGAGCCTACTCCATCGCGAGCCCCGGTGGCTGGCGTATCATCGGTCGCGTGCCCTACGACCTTTACGACGCCGGTCGTGAACCCGCCGTGGCCATCCAGGCTGGAATGTGGGTCCATTTCTATCCGGTGACCATGGAGCGCTATCGGGAGATTGAGGCGGAGGCCAAAAGCGGCACCTACAGAATTGAGTACCGTGAGAAGGGGGCGGCGAGATGAGGCTTGTGATTCAGAAACCGGGGACGCTGACCACCGTGCAGGACCTCGGCCGCTGGGGACACCAGGCGCTTGGAATGCCCGTCAGTGGCGCCATGGATGCGCCTGCTCTGGCCCGAGGCAACCTGCTGCTGGGAAACCCGGCGGGGGCTGCGGCCCTTGAGGTCACCCTGATGGGGCCTACGGTCCTCTTTGAGGAGGGCGAGGGGGCTGTCGCCATCACGGGCGGAGACCTTTCTCCCAGGCTGAATGGCGTGCCTGTTCCCAACTGGACGATCGTGGCGGTCCGGGAGGGCGACGTCCTGTCCTTCGGCGGCATGACCGGCAAGGGGTGCCGTGCCTACCTCTGCGTGGCCGGCGGGATTGACGTCCCCCTGGTGATGGGGAGCCGCAGCACCTACATGAAGGCCGGCACCGGAGGCTTCGAGGGACGTAAGCTGGCGGCGGGGGACGCGCTGCCGGTGGGGGAGCCCTGGGTCCTGTGGCGTTACACGGCGGGAGTCGGCTGTCCGGAGGACCTGCGCCCCGACTACGCGCCAAAGGCCCCGCTGCGGACGGTCCTGGGGCCGCAGGATTCCTACGTCAAACCCGATGGCGTCAAGACCTTCTTCGAGGCGGAGTACAAGGTGGCCGCCTCGGCGGACCGCATGGGGTATCGCATGGAGGGGGACGCCGTCATCGAGCACGTGAAGGGCCCGGACATCGTTTCGGACGGCATTCCCATGGGGGCGGTGCAGATCCCCGGGCAGGGCCTCCCCATCGTGATGATGGCGGACCGCCAGACCACGGGGGGGTACGTCAAGATTGGCGTGGTCCACGCCTTTGACGTGGCCCGCCTGAGCCAGCGCGTCCCCGGCGCAGCGGTGCGCTTCACGCAGATATCTCAGGAGGAGGGCATCGAGATATCCAGGCGGGAGGCGGCGGCGCTGAAGGCGCTTCAAGAGCACGTGACTGCGGCTGCGGGCGCCTCGGCGAAGGCGTTCCGTGGGCTGGGGAGGAGGGCGTCCGGGGCCATGAAGGTGCGGGTGGACGGGGTGGAACACACCGTCACCTGGGAGAGACTTTCCTGAGTAGAGGAGTGATGACCTGATGCCTTACAAGGTGGATTTGAACAGCGACCTGGGCGAGAGCTTTGGCGCCTGGAAGATGGGCATGGACGAGGACGTGCTGACCTTCGTCTCATCCGCCAACGTGGCCTGCGGGTTCCACGCGGGCGACCCGCTGGTGATGAAGAACACGGTGGCTGCGGCCAGGGCTGCCGGCGTGGCCGTGGGGGCCCACCCAGGTTACCCGGACGTGGTGGGCTTTGGCCGACGCGGCATGGTCTGCTCGGCGGACGAGCTGTACACGGACGTGCTGTATCAGGTGGGGGCCCTGAAGGCCTTTTGTGAGGCCGGTGGGCTGAAGCTCCAGCACGTGAAGCCCCACGGCGCCATGTACAACAGCGCGGCCAAGAAGCTGGAAGAGGCCATGGCCATCGCCCAGGCCGTGAAGGACGCTGGGGACGGCATCATCCTCATGGGGCTGGCGGGGTCCAAATTCGACGAGGCGGCGGAGAAGCTGGGCATCCCCTACGCGGCGGAGGCCTTCGCGGACCGGGGCTACATGAACGACGGCTCCCTGGTGCCGCGCAGGATGGAGGGGGCCTTCGTCAAGGACGTGGAGGTCGCGGCCAGGCGCGTAATCCGCATGGTGAAGGAGGGGGTGGTGGAGGCCGTCGACGGAACGGTGGTCAGGCTGAAACCCCAGTCCATCTGCCTGCATGGCGACTCCCCAACGGCCGTGCAGATGGCGCGGACGCTCCGCGCCCGCCTGGAGGAGGCTGGCATCGAGATCGCCCCCCTGAAGTAGGGATGCGGGGAGTGGGCGGTATAATTAAGGAAACACGACTTTTTAGGAGGGACTCTTTTATGATCACAATCAACGCTATGGGGAAGGCCTGTCCGGAGCCGGTCATTATGACGAAGGCGGCGCTGGAGAAGGGAGCGACGGAGCTGGAGGTCCTGGTGGACAACGCCGTCGCCGCCTCGAACGTCACCCGACTTCTGGAGGGGCAGGGGTTCCAGGTGGAGCGTCGGGAGAATGCTGGCGAGTTCAGGCTGACCGGCCGGAGAGATGGTGCGGCCGCTGCCACAGCCCCCGCTTCGGCTTCCTGCCCGCAGAGCGGTGCCCGCCTCGCCGTCCTGGTCACGGGCAAGACCCTGGGGCGCGAGGACAAGGAGCTGGGCGAGGTCCTGATCAAGGGCTTTATGGGCACGCTCTCGAAGCTGGGCACGCCGCCCGCGGTGCTGGCCCTCATGAACGAGGGGGTCAAACTGGCCCTGCCTGAGGCCTCCACCTGCGATCACCTGAAGGACCTGGAAAAGGCGGGCACGCGGGTCCTGGTGTGCGGGACCTGCACGAACCACTTCGGGATCACCGAGCAAGTCGGCGTGGGGACGGTCTCCAACATGTTCGAGATCCTTGAGGCCGTTACGGGCGCGGACAGGATCCTGAGCGTCTAGCGAACGCCGACCGAAGGGCGCGCGTCGAGGCGCCGGCTCTCGCGCCCCTCGGGAAAGCTCTGCTGCGTGGGCGAGGGGGCCGCACCGGTTCCCGATGCGGCTCTCCAGTGGCCCCGCGCCAGCTCCTGGCCATTCTCAATTCCAAGAATTTCTGTTATACTGCTCCATAAGGGCGGAGTTGCTCCGCTGAAACGATACCTTATTCCTTCCATACGAAAACGGGGAGAGGGGCGAACGGGACATGACTGCGACATTCACGTGACGCGACGCAATGCCTTGCACGGGTTGCATCCTGAACGACCTGTCCGGTTCTTCGTTCGCCTGGAACGCGCGTCCCCGACGTTCTCGGAATTTTTAACCTGCTGATCTGAACGACCTACTGGCAGAGGACGGTTCGGGCCGAACGGCCTGAACGTCGTCGTGCCTGTTGCGTGCTCTGGGCCCTACATCTTCGGCGGAGGAGGGGATATCCTCCTCCTTTTCGTCGTGCGCGTCGGGCGGACGTTCCCCCTGTTTTGCGGGGGAGCGTTGGCGGCGCCTTGTTCAGGAGGTTCGGAACGGGCTGCGGGAAGCCGGTGGGGCCGGGTCCCCTGCGGGTTCCCGTGGTGGATGCGTTTTGATTGCTGGAGGGGGGACGGGTTTTTGAAGCTGTCGGTGCGCGATCTTTCTTTGGGATATGGAGGACGCCGGGTGGTCGATCGGCTGAGTTTCGAGGCCTCTTCCGGTGAGTTCGTCAGCCTGTTGGGCCCCAGTGGGTGTGGCAAGACCACAGTGCTCAACGCCCTTGCAGGGTTTATTGCCCCTCAGGGCGGCGAGATCGCCTTCGACGACCGGCCTGTCGCCCACTTGAAGCCCCAGGAGCGCAACATCGGGATGGTGTTTCAGAACTACGCCCTCTATCCGCACATGACGGCTTATGACAACATCGCCTTTCCTCTCAGGGCCAGGGGAGAGGGCCGGGCGGCCAGGGATTCCAAAATCCGCGACGTGGCGGCCCTGACCCGCATCGAGGACGTCCTGGACAAAAAGCCGGCGGAGATGTCGGGCGGCCAGCAGCAGCGGGTGGCGATCTCGCGCGCCCTGGTGAAGCAGCCTGCCCTGCTCTTGATGGACGAGCCTCTGTCGAACCTCGACGCGGGGCTCCGGATAGAGATGCGGGAGGAGATACTCAGGATTCAATCCAGGACCGGGATCACCACGATCTTCGTGACCCACGACCAGGAGGAAGCCCTGAGCCTCTCCAGCCGCGTCATCCTTCTGTGCGACGGGAGGGTCCAGCAGATCGGGTCCCCCGAGGCGCTCTACAGGTCCCCGGAGAACTTCTTCACGGCCTCGTTCTTTGGCAACCCTCCCGTCAACGTCCTCGATGGCGTGGGAATGGGAGGGGCTCTGGCGCTCTTCGACGGAGCCCTGCGGGTTGCCTGTCCGGTGGGGGCCGGCCTTGCGGTGAAGGCGGTGGTGCGCTGCGAGGGGTTGAGCCTGGCCTCTCGAGCGGACGCGCATTTTCAAGCTCGGGTTGTGGGGCGGGAGCTCCTGGGCCGGGACTGGTTGGTGCGAGTCGTCGCCTGGGATCGGCCTCTGCGCCTCCTGACGTCCGGAGAGGCCCTGCCTGAGGTGGGGTCGTGGGCGCCGCTGCGCTTCAATGAGAACGCGCTCCACGTCTTCGACGCTGAATCCGGGCTGAGGGTCGATGCGCTGCCGGCCCCCTCCGTGGAGAAGGCTGCACGATGAAGCGTTTTGCCGCAGGGATGCTCTGGCTCTTGCCCCTTCTGATCCTGTTGGGGCTCTTTACGGTCTGGCCTGCGCTTCGCACGGTCGATATGAGCTTTTACACCCGCTACAACTACTTTCGCGACCTGGTCTTCGAGCGGGGCCTGGACAACTACGCCTATCTTTGGAACGACCCGGAATTCTGGCGGTCGCTGGACAACACGTTCTTCTACACGGCCTGGACCCTGCCTCTCTCCGTCGGAATCGGACTGGCACTTGCCCTTGCGCTGAACGCCATCGGGCCGTTCAAAAGGCTGTTTCAGACGATCTACTTCCTGCCCTTCGTCACCTCTACGGTGGCGATCGCGCTGGTGTGGAACTGGATATTCCACCTCGACCACGGCCTTTTGAACGCCATGCTGCAGGGGGTCGGCCTCGACCCGATCCCCTGGCTTCGGGACCCCCGGTGGGCGCGCGTCTCCCTGGTGATCTTGGGGGTCTGGAAGAGCGCCGGGTATAACGTCCTGATCTTCCTGACGGGGCTGCAGACCATCGACGCCCAGTACAACCGTTCGGCTGCCGTGGACGGCGCGGGGTTTTGGAGGCGGACCTTCTTCATCACCCTGCCCCTCCTGTCGCCCACGCTGTTCTTCGTCTGCGTGATCAGCGCCATCAACTGCTTCAAGGTCTTCGACCTCCCCTTCATCCTCTTCAGGAGCACTCCGGGACCCTCCAACTGCGGCATGACGCTGGTCTACTACATCTATGAGAAGTTCTATAACCAACATCACTACGGCATCGCCTCGGCGGCGGTCCTGCTGTTGTTCGGCTTCATCACGCTGTTCAACCTGATTCAGTTCAGGCTTGCCCGCCGGGTAATCCATTACGGGAGGGGAAAGTAGATTGAGACGATCGGCGCTCTACCTCCTGCTGCTTCTGGGGTGCGGGACCACGCTGCTCCCGTTCCTGTGGATGATCTCCACGTCCCTGAAGTCCGGGGCGGAGGCGTTTGCCATTCCCATGACGTTCGTTCCCGCGGCCCCTCGGTGGGGCAACTACGCGGAGGTGGCGCGCGAGATTCCCCTTGTCCGCTACGTCGTCAACAGCGTCATCGTGACGGTCTGCGTGACGGTTGGAACCCTCCTGACCACGATCATGGGAGCTTTCGCCTTCTCCCGCCTCCGCTTCAGGGGGCGCGACCTCCTCTTTGCCCTCTGCGTCGGAACGATGATCGTTCCGGAGGAAGCCCTCCTCATCGCCAACTACGTCACCCTCTCCCGCATGGGGCTGGTCAACAGCTACACGGCGTTGATCCTGCCCTGGACCGTCAGCGCGTTTTCCGTTTTTTTGCTGCGTCAGTACTTCCTCACGATCCCCGAATCGCTCTACAACGCGGCCCGTGCAGATGGGTGCTCGGACCTCCGCTTCCTGTTCCAGATCATGGTCCCCGCCGCGAAGCCTGCCTTGGTGACGATCGGGCTTCTGCGCGTCATCAACAGCTGGAACGAATTTTTGTGGCCCTTGATCGTGACCCACCGCCCGGAGATGCGCACCCTTCCCGTGGCGCTCTCCGTGTTCACCAACGAGGCGGGGATTCGCTACCACCTCCTGATGGCTACGGCGACGATCATCATCCTGCCCGTGATTGCCCTGTACCTCCTGTTGCAGAAACACCTCGTTCGGACCCTGTCCGGGGCCGGACTGAAGGGCTAAGTCCATTGGAAACAGCGCTATCCATACGATTGGTTGATATTAAAATACTATGTTGGGAGGTTTTGTCATGTTTCATGCACGCGCGCTCTTGAGGGGAATTCTCGGTTCCGTGCTGGCCGGATTGCTTGTTGCCTCTGCCCTTCCCGCCTCTGCGGAGGCCAGGAAGCTCCAGTTCTGGCACGTCATGACCGGTGCCAACGCAGAAGCGCTCGAGGAGATCGTGAATCGTTTCAATCAGGCGAACGAGGACTGCGCCGTGGAGTTGGTCTATCAGGGGCATTACCGTGATCTGTTCGCCAAGCTGGAGGGCGCAGCCAAGGCGGGGAGCCTTCCTCATTTGGCCATGATCTACAACAACCGCCTGATCTCCTACGTGAAGAACGGGTTCGTGGACCCGATGGAACCGATGCTCTTCGATGCCGGAAACGGCTTCTCAGAGGAGGCCTGGGCGGACATTCCGGCGTTTCTCCGCGACGGGAGCGTCTGGGATGGCAAGCACTACGCCCTGCCCTTCAACAAGGAGGGCTTCCTGCTCTTCTACAACAAGAAGATGTTGGCGGACAAGGGCATTACCCCGCCAGCGACGTGGGAGGAGCTGAGCGCAGCCGCCGAGGCGCTGACCGGGAAGGTGGGGGACAAGGACGTCGTTGGGCTGGCCCTGAACAACTCCGTGGCCATCGACGGCAGTTTCTGGGTTGAACAGGCCGGCGGTCACATCTACGACGAGGCGGCGGACCGGATCACCTTCAACGAGGAGCCGGGCGTCAAGGCGTATGAATTCCTGGTTTCCATGATCCGAAAGGGGCACGCCAAGATCATACGCGAGGAAAAATACATGTTCGGCCCCTTCGGTCGAGGCGAGGCCGCCATGGGCATCACCTACATGTCGCAGCTCCCGAACATCATCGAGCTCTGCGCCGCAAACGGCGTCGAGTTCGGTTCCGTCGAGCTGCCGAAGGGTGTGCGCAAGGCCTGCATGTTTACGGGGACGAACGTGGCGATCTTCAACACCGTGCCGGAGATCGAGCGGCGTGACGCCTTCCGCTTCCTCAGGTTCTTCCTCACGCCGGAGATTCAGAGCCTCTGGGGGACCCGTTCGGGCTGCCTGCCGCTGAGCTGGAAGGTCCTCAACAGCAGGGAGTTCCACGAGTTCGCGGAGAAGGAAAACCCTGCGAAGCTGGCGATCCTGCCCTCGTTCAAGTACGGGTTCAGCGACCCGAAAATCCTGAACGGCTACGCGATTCACGACAACATGTCGAAGGCTCTGGACGCCATTCTCCTCGAGAACGTCCCCGTGAAGGAGGCATTGGACAAGGCGGCGGATCAGGCCTGGAAGGAGATCCAGGAGAGCCGCAAGAGCTTCAACTAGCCGGGTGGGGTCTGTGGCCGGGGACCGGTGGAACGGGCCCTTGAAATCTAGGCGAAGGGAGGGAGAAGAACCGTGAAGAGGGGCAGAACCATGGTGCTGCTGGCGCACTGCATCCTGAACCCCAACGCCAAAATCGCCGGCGCCGCCCAGACTCGGGGGGCGATCCCCGGAGTTCTCGAGGGGCTCTTGCAGGATGGCGTTGGCATCGTGCAGTTGCCCTGTCCGGAACAGACCTTCGGGGGTTGCCGCCGATGGGGCATGACGCGGGAACAGTACGACGTTCCCTGTTACCGCAAGCACTGCCGTTCCCTTTTGGAGGATGTCGTGGACCAGATGGAGGACTATCTGCGCAACGGCTATGAGGTCCTGGGGATCGTTGGCGTTGACGGCAGCCCCTCCTGCGGCGTCGATCGGACCTGCGCCGGATATAAGGGCGGGGAGATCGCCTCGATGCCTTCGCTGCCGAGTTTTTCCTGCGTCGATGGGAGGGGGGTATTCATGGAGTGCCTGACGTCGATGCTGCAGAGCCGGGGGCTTTCCATTCCAGCGGTCGGGATCGACGAGGGGATTCAGGAGGCGCTGTCCTGGAAAGAGCTCCTGAAGGGGCTGCGCGGCGGCTCTGCGAGGCCATGCGGCAGCTGAGAGCTTGGCGACCCCGTCTCTCCCCCGTCCCCATGCAGATCAACGCTCTTCAGCCCCGTCGTCCTCTGGCCGGAGTCATTCGGTGTGTCGTGGAAAGTGCCTAATACCAATTTGCGTCTAAAGGGCAAGAAAGGCCCCCCTGCAAGGGGGGCTGCCCCGAAGGGGCTGGGGGGTGTTGAGCCTGAGAAACAACCCCTCCGGTTCGCTGACGCGAACCACCTCCCCTTTCAGGGGAGGCAATCCATATTAAACGCGAATTGGTATAAGCCCGGTGCGACGATGAACATGGCCTCTCCCTGGGGAAGCGCTGAAGCGCGCTTCCCCAGGCCGTTTCAGGACTTCGGTTTCTAAAGCTCCGGAGAGGGGAGGTTCGAGAGCAGGCAGGCGATGTAGAGCTCGATGTAGTTGCGGAAGGAGCGCAGGGATTTTTGCGTGCGCTCCTCTATTTTCTTGAGCCGGTAGTTGAGGGTGTTCCGGTGGATGTGCAGTTCGTCCGCGGTGCTTTGGCGGTTGAAGAAGTTCATTCCGTAGACGATGATCGTGTTCTTGAGCTCGTCGTCGTTCGGATCCAGGTTGAATTCGGTGAAACGGTCCCGGATGAAGCGCTGCCGGGCGGAGGCGGGGAGGCTCAGGAGAAGGGACTCCACCCGAAGGTTCTGGATGTCGTAGATGCCGGGCTGCTTGAAGAGCAGCTTTCCAAGGCTGACCGCCTCCAGAGCACTGCGGTAGGCGTAGGAAAGCCCCGGAACGCCCTTAAAGAAGAAGCCGATCCCCAGGACGGCGGAGAGATGTTCCTCCTCTAACTTTTTGAGGAGGATATGGGAGTTCTCGTTCACCCGCTTGAACACCAGGTCCTTGTCCTGCTGGATCTTGGGGCTGATGGAACAGAAGACGGCGTACTTGTCCCCGTTCAGGGGAACGGAAACGTCGTCGGGAGCGCTGAAGACCTCCTTGGTCCGCAGGAGCACCCTGTTTTTGACGGACTGGATGAAGTTTTCCGCCTCGCGGCAGTCCTCCGACGACGAGGCGTCCTTCCACGAGTCCCGGATGAACTGCCTGAAATTATGCATGTCGAACACGATGGGGACGTAGAGGAGCCCCGGCGAAAAGCCGAGGTAGCGCGCCCTGGCCTCAAGCAGTTCGAGGTCGCTGACGCCCGGGATGTAGTTCACGAAGTCCTGAATGATGTCCTGGATCGCGTTCTCCTTGAGGAAGCCTGATCTGAGCTTGTATTGCGTCTTGATGACCAGCTCGATCTGGTGTTTCACCGCCAGCGCGTAGGGGCGGACCTCATCGGCCGTCCCAAGCGCCGCGACGGCCCCGATGACCTCGAGGTATGCGTTCCGCAGCGGCAGGGCTACCCCCGAGGCGTCGTCACACTCGCATTCCTCACCGCCAATCGGTGCCATCTTTTTTTGATGGGCAACCATGTCCACGACCTTCCGGCAGAGGGGGCAAACCGCCTTGACCGCAGAGGCAGTCGTCCCAAGGACCCTTCCTTGAGCGTTTGAGACGACCAACGGACAGGGGACGATCCCCGCCATGCCGCTCAGGACGTCCCGGACGATGCCATCGAGGGACTCCGACGCTTCCGACGGTTTCTGAGACATGACCTGCAGCACCCCCTCCTCCTTATGATGTGGCTTCCAGTTTTATGAGAATCTATTCTAAGAATTATAACACAAGCTCATTTGATATCCTAGGTTTTTCGTGAATGAATTACCTGGAAACGTTTCTTAAGTAATCTTGGAAGGATTGTACAATGAAAAAAATGCGAAGCATGATACTATAGTGCACATAGATAGAGCATCTCTGCAATGTACGGTTGGTGTGCAGGGGTTTTACTTCTGCTATTCGGGACGACAGCGTTTTTTTCTTTGGAGTGGTGCAACTCCGCCACCCAAAAATAATACGTAAAGGAAGGTAAGAATTATGCCGAAAGTTGTTAACTCTTGGAATGATTTTGACCCCCTGAAGCACGTTATCGTCGGTCGCGCCGATAACTGCTGCATCGCGCCCTCTGAGCCCGCGTCCAAGGCCAAGGTTCCCCTGGACAGCCCGATGCGCGGCATGACCGGTCCTCGTCCGCTGGATACGGTTGAGAAGGCCAACGCCCAGATCGAGCACTTCGTCAAGGAGCTGGAGAAGCGCGGCGTTAAGGTGGACCGTCCGGAGCCCATGCAGTGGAACCAGGCCGTCGTGACCCCTCACTTCATGACGGGCAGCATGTTCGGCTGCATGCCTCCGCGCGACGTCCTGCTGACGGTGGGCAGCGACATCATCTGCGCGCCCATGTCCTTCCGCTCCCGCTTCTTCGAGTATCTGGCCTACTCCAAGGTCCTGCGCCGCTACTTTGACGAGGATCCGGACTTCCGCTGGATTGCTGCCCCGCGTCCCGAGCTGGGCGACGCGAGCTACGACATGCATTACTACGACGGGCACATCACGGAGGAGGTCCTCCTTGAGCGTACGGCGAAGCTGGAGATGGTCACCACGGAGCACGAGATCCTGTTTGACGCCGCGGACGTGATGCGCGTCGGCAAGGACTTCTTCATCCAGCACGGCCTCACGACCAACAGGAAGGCCATGGAGTGGATTCGCCGTATGTACCCCGAGTGCCGCATCCACGCCGTCAACTTCCCCGGCGACCCCTATCCCATCCACATCGACGCGACGTTCGTTCCCCTGCGCCCCGGCCTCATCCTCAACAACCCGCAGCGCAAGCTCCCCGAGGAGCAGCGCAAGATCTTCGAGGCCAACGACTGGCAGATCGTAGAGGCCGCCATGCCCGCCCACAAGGAGCCGCCGGCACTCTGCTACTCCAGCGTGTGGCTGTCCATGAACTGCCTGGTCCTCGACCACAAGACGGTGTTCGTGGAGGCCAGCGAAACCGCCCAGATGGAGCAGATGGACAAGCTGGGCATGAACGTCATCCCCATCCCCTTCCGTGATGCCTACCCGTTCGGCGGCGGCCTGCACTGCGCCACGGCGGACGTGTACCGCGAGGGCGGCTGTGAGGACTACTTCCCGAAGCAGGTCAAGGACGTCACGCTTGTCGAGTTTGGCAAGATGAAGAACGGCTAAGGACGTCGATTTTTAGAGCTTCGGTCTAGCATAACGTTTTTGGAGGTTTGCCGAGCTGCTATAGCTTTTTAGCCCGACAAACCTCCTTTTTTGTATCTTAAAATCATCCTTACTTAATTAAGGAGGGCACCATGCTTGGTTCATGGACCTTGGATTCTTTTATTATAGGTAGCGTCATTCTTTTTGCCGTTCCCATCATCGCCTGTATCCACAGGCAGATCCAGCAGGGGAAGTGTGAGTGATGACGACCGGAATCGAACTGTACAGGTGGGGCGTCTTTGCGGTTGCGTCAGCGATACTGATCGCCGTGGGGTGGTGGACGAACGTCAGGCTCAAGAAGAAGGCCGCGATGACCCACCTGTCCGGCGACGACGAGAAGGCGTTTTTGCTCGGCAGCAACGAGATGGGGCCCTTTGTGGCTGCGGGGACGCTTATGGCGACGGGCTACAGCGGCTGGGGCTTCATCGGCTCGCCCGGGACGGCCTACGCTTACGGCACGATCGAGATCCTTGCAAACTTCTTGTTTGCGCCGGCCATTACCTTCGGCGCGCTCTTCTTCGCGGGCTTCATGCGCAAGCAGGGCGAGAGGTTCGGGGCGCTGACGGTTCCGGAATACCTCGCAAACACCCACAGGGGCTCGCAGGGCATGCGTCGGCTCGTCCACTTCCTGGCGGCCATCGCCACGTTCGTCTTCCTGTCGGTCTACATGATCGGACAGATCCGCGCCGTCGCAAGCGTGGCCTCGGAGTGGCTTGGGACGTCACCCCACATGTCGGCCATTATCTTCATGGCGGTCGTCATGATCTTCACGATGCAGGGCGGGCTCCTGGCGGTGGCGATCACCGATACGATCATGTGCTGCGGCATGGTCATCGCCTCGTGCATCGTCTACTACGTCATCACGCAGGACATCTCGCTGACGGAGCTCATCGCCAAGGTGGGCGAGATCAAGCCGGAGTTCATCAACCCAACCACGTCCAACCCCTATGGTGACCCCAAGTACAGCGTGTTCCTCGTCTTCGTCTACGCCACGCTCTTTACGACCGTTTTGCCCTACATGTCCGTTCGTTTCCTCGCCATGAAGAAGGACATGAACATTCCGCTCGTCGCGCTCTACATGGCCCCCATGGGCTTTGCCATGAGCTTTGTCCCGCTGGTGGGCCTCTACATGTTCTACAAGGATCCTACCTGGCCTCAGGCCCTGGCGGCCGATGCCCCGGCGGGAGCGCACATTGCGGACCACGCGATGCCGGTCTTCCTGAACACGTACCTGTCGCCGGCTGTCGCCAGCATCATATCGCTCTTCATCATCTTCGCGATGCTCTCCACGATCAGCTCCGTGCTTCAGGTGCAGGCAGCGGCGCTCTCGCACGACCTTTATGTGTCGGCGGCGGGCAAGGAATCCAGGTACGCTGATCTCCTGGACCGCGGCACGGTCGTCGTCACGACGGTTCTGGGCATCGTGCTGACCTTCTTCGCCCCTCAGGGGATGCTGAACCGCATCGCCTACATAGGGACCGGAGGCCTCATCTCGATGCTGGTCGGGCCCACCATCATCAGGACGTTCATCGAGGGGAACCTGCTCACCTGTCTGCTCTCGATGATCACGGGTTTCTTCGGCAACGTCTACCTCGTCCTCATCTACGGCAAGTTCGGCTGGGTCGAGGCACCGATCATCGCGGGCATCGCCGGCTCGCTCGTCTACATGATCGTCGGCTACGTCACCAACGGGATGAGGGCAAGGCCCCTCGACAGCGAGGAGGCCGCTGCCGCCTGATGACGCGCGCCATTTGACCGGTCAACCCCATATCCCTGACTGCGCTTGAGTTTTTGCCATGCATAGGCAGGGATGCGTTTTGAGTTGGGATGCAGCCTTGATATCGTCGTCAAGGTTGCAATCCTTTTTGGGAGGCGAGTTTCCTTCGGGGTTGAAGCGGGGTTGAAGCGGATTCCCCGCATTTTTGGAAGGAGTGCAGTTCATGAAGGATATTCATGTTTTTTCTGAGATAGGACGGTTGAAACAGGTTATCCTCCACAGGCCTGGCAACGAGTTGAGCAACATCTCTCCCGATCTGATGGCGGATTTCCTGTTCGATGAAGTGCCGTTTTTGCGCGGAGCGATGGCGGAGCACGATGCCTTTGCTGCCATGCTGAAAAGCTGCGGTGCCGAGGTGATCTACCTTGAGGACCTTGCTGCAGAGGCGATTGAGAACGCCGGGGTGCGCGAGGCGTTTGTGGATGAGTTCATCGGCGAAACCTGCGTGACCTCCAAGGATGAGATTCGGATGCTCAAGGACTTCCTGCTGGGCATTCCCAAGACGCGGGATATGGTGCTGCAGATCATGGCCGGAACCCGCCGCTCCAGTTTCCCCAAGCGTGATCACACGTCGCTTGTCGACTTCGTGGATGTGGAGTATCCATTCGTCACAAACCCGATGCCCAACCTCTATTTCACAAGGGACCCCTTTTCCCTGATCGGGTCCGGCGTGTCGCTCAACCACATGTGGAGCACCGTCCGCAACCGCGAGACGCTCTTTGGCAAGTATATCTTTAAGTATCACCCACGATTTAAGGACTCCGCCATTCCGTTCTACTACGACAGGGACATCCCGTACCACATTGAGGGCGGTGACCAGCTGGTCCTCAGCGATAAGGTCTTGGCGATAGGAATCTCTCAGCGCACGGAGGCTAGGGCCATTGAGCTCTTCGCAGAGAGGCTGTTTAAGGGGCCTGATGGCTTTGAAACGATTCTGGCGTTCAAATTTCCCGCGAAGCGGGCTTTCATGCACCTGGATACAGTGTTTACCATGGTGGACCGGGATCTCTTCACGATCCACCCGGAGATACAGCAGCATCTTGAAGTGATCGCTGTGACGATGAAGGATGGAGAGCTCAGGTTCGAGTATCAGGGGCGTGCGCTTGAGGACGTGCTCAAGAAGTACCTGCACCTGGATAAGGTCCGGCTCCTGCCCTGCGGGGGGGGCGACCCCGTTGACGCACCCAGCGAACAGTGGAGCGATGGCTCCAACACTTTTGCCGTCGCGCCAGGTGAGATCATCGTCTACGACCGCAATGTGGTCACGAATAAATCTCTTGAGGATGCAGGGGTTAAACTGCACGTCATACCGTCAGCGGAGCTGTCGCGCGGGCGTGGCGGTCCCCGTTGCATGACCATGCCAGTGGTTCGGGAGAAGCTACTGTAGTTGAAAACGCTTGAAAGTTTTGAAAAGCAAGGTACCGGAAGGAGTGAAATATTTATGGAGCAGCGCAATAAAAAGTTTATTCAGAACATCACGTGGCCAGAATACGCAAAGGCTGCGAAAGACGGTGTTTTGATCATTCCGGTAGGTAGCACGGAGCAACACAGCCAGCACCTGCCCCTCTCTGTCGACGTGATTATCTCGGAAAACTTTGCCAGGATACTGACAGAAGAAATTGATGCCTACGTTGCACCTAGTATTGCGTATGGCTACAAATCAAACCCGACAAGCGGCGGCGGTCCCCTCTTCCCCGGCACAATCGACCTTAAGGGGAATACGCTGGTTACCCTGACCAAGGACATATTGCTTGAGTTCATTGCCGACGGATGGAAAAAAATCATCCTGATGAATAGTCATTATGAGAATCAGGCATTTTTGGCCGAAGCTGCAGATCTTACCATTGGCAAACAGCAAGAGGAGTTTCCCAAGGTGATCCTGACCAGTTGGTGGGATAATGTTTCGCAAGATATAATTCCCGCTGTCTTCGATGAGAGGCCGTTCCGAGGCTGGGACTTGGAGCATGCTGCGGTTACAGAAACTTCTTTGATGCTGTATTTCGCTCCAGAACTTGTCAAGGTGGAGTTGCTTTCGGATGATGGCATTGGAGATGACGTTCCACGGTATCAGAGGTACCCTGTGTCTAAGACTTTGATCCCGAAGACAGGTGCGCTGTATACGTCGATGACCAGTACTGCAGAAAAGGGAAAACTCATCACGGACGACGTTATAAAAAACTTCCTGCGTTTCCTGAAGAAAGAGTTTAATTTATAAGGCGCGGTAATTTATCCTTGACAAAAAGGTGGGTTTAATAATGGTAGAAGATCGGACTCAAATTACTGAAACCATGGCTGAAACTGCAGAGGAAAGGAGGGGGCAGGATTATCCCTTAACCGAGGTACCTGCTTCTGCCAGAGCCGGGCTTTTCTCGCTCTCTATGGTGCTGGCCGGGTTCACGTTTTTTACGTCCGTCATGTGGGCGGGCGGTGAGCTTGGCGTCCACTACAAATTTTGGCCTGACTTGATGTACGTGGTCATTGTAGGAGATTTCCTGCTTGGTACTTATGCAGCCGTTCTGGGGTATATCGCTTTCTCCACAGGGCTGCACGCGGGGTTGCTGAGTCGGTTTTGCTTTGGCAATAAGGGCAGTCGTTGGAGTGACTTCCTTTACGGATTTACTCAAATCGGTTGGTATGCTTGGGGCACTGCCCTGATCACTGACCTTGTTCTTCAGCTGGCGGGTATCACAAAAGAAAATACGGCCAGTTACCCCTATATCTATGTGATTTTGATTATTTTCTTTGGATTCTTTTTTGTGATGACGGCGTATGGTGGCTATAAGGCGATGGAGTTGCTTTCCATCGTTGCTGTGCCGCTCGTGACGTGCTTGATCCTCTATAGCATTTATGTTTCTACGGTAAAGGTTGGAGGATTGGAAGGGCTGCAGAAAATTCTCCCGAAGGAACCAATGACAACGGCTGCAGCGATGACACTGGTTTTTGGCACATTTGTCAGTGGGGCTACGCAGTCCACAAATTGGTCCCGATTTGCGAGCAAAGGCTGGCATGCGGTAATAGCCAGTTTCGTTGGATTTTTTATCGGGAATGGCCTGATGATCTTTGCAGGCGCTTATGGCGGCTACGTTTATCAGGACCCGGATGTCGCAAGGGTTATGGCCATGCAGGGTATGGCCATTCCTGCATATGTTTTGTTAATCCTGAACGTGTGGACAACCCAGGACAACGAGATTTACTGTTTCTCTGTTGCCTGCTGCAACGCCTTCCGCATCAAAGCAAGAAAAGGCATCACGCTTACAGGTGCCGTCATCGCTATCATTATGGCACTGGGGGGAATCTATAATTACCTGATCGACTTTATCATCATCTCCGGTACGGTCATTCCGCCTATTGGTGGCACTATGCTGGCAGATTGGCTGATTAAGCATAAGAGACGCTACTCTAAGATTGCGGAAACTGAGTTCAAGGACTATAATCTCACGGGAATCGGCGCTTATATTATTGGAGCTGCAGCAGCTCTCTTTAGCCCGGGGATTCCGCCTATCAACGGCATCATCGCCGCTTTTATCGCCTATCCTATTCTGGATAAGATACTGCAGGCTATGGGCATGAGCCAGGACCATAGGGTGCTTGCTCCCGGGGAGGGTAAGCAGCAGGTGTAAGATTTTCCGCTCTTCCTGCTGGATAATTAAAATGTGTGGGGCCTCAAGCAGAGGACCCACACATACAAGTAAGCCTCCTTGCATGACCATGCCGGTGGTTCGGGAGAGGCTCTAACTTTTCTCATTGGTTTTTCTTGCTCGAACTTCCCCTTCGGTGGTGATGTAAATTCCTGGTCCTGCACCCACCAATGAGTTGTAATTTTGTGGGGTGCGTTCCGTTGTTGCTATAATAAAGCCAACGAATACGTTGCCTGCGGGGAGTGATGAGCATGGATGATGGCAAGGGAGAGAAGGCGAAGGTCGTTCCGGCGATGACGACGCACGAACGGCAGGAGATGCTGAACCTTCAGGAGCAGGGGGAGCTGCCGGAGAACATCGACCGCTCCACCGACCTGTACTTCCGCTTCCTGCTGGGGACGCCGGCACGGGGCCGGCTGCTTCGCGATATGCTGAACGCCTTCTTCGGCGCCCTGGGTTATCCCCTGTTGCAGACGGTGACCCTCACGGACACCGAGCGCGAGCCCGAGGCGTTGGGGTCGAAGTACACGCGCCTGGACCTGACGGCGCTGGACGACCTGGGCCGCACCCTCCACATCGAGATGCAGCGGGAGAACTACACCCACTTTCAAAAGCGCTGCCTCTTCTACCTGTGCCGGAACTACACGAGGTCACTCAAGAGGGGCGAAGGGTACGCGAGCCTGTCCCCGATCGTCTCCATCTTGCTGTTGGGATTCGACCTTTTCGAGGGAGAGCGTGGGCTGTGGGACTTTGCGCTGATGAACCCCGGGACGGGGCGTCGTCTGATGGAGGCGGACGACCTTCTGCTGTTCTACGTCGAGCTGAACAAGGCGACGCGCCCCCTGCGGGAGCTGCGGGCGAAGCTGAAGGCGAGGCCGGGGCACGTTCTGAGCCCCGAGGAGCGCGCGCAGGTATGGGGAGGCTACATCAACAACGAGAGCGAGGGGTTGGCCCTGCTGCGCGAGAGCTTGTCGGGGGATACCGTTTTTTCGGAGGTGAGCGAGGTGGAGCAGGAGTACTGGAGTTCTCCGGAGAACCGCTACTATCAGCTGCGGGAGATGATGACGCAGCTGGATTATAAGGCGATTCGTGAGGACCGTCTGGCGGAGGCGACGAGGGCGGTCCGCGAGAAGGCTTGGGCCGAGGGCAGAGCTGAGGGCGAGGCTAAAGGTGAGGCTAAAGGCGAGCTGCGGGGCAGGCAGGAGACGGCGCGCGCCATGCTGCGGGAAGGGATGTCCCCGGAGATCGTCGCGCGCTTCACCCGCCTTCCCCTGGACGAGGTCGAGGCCCTGAAGAGGAGTTGAGGGAGTTCCAGTTAAAGATAGCCCTCGCTCCTTTATTCAGGACAGGTCGAATGGTTGTCTGAGGAGGAATTTATGGTTATGTTACGGCGTTCATCCATCGCGTGGAAACTGGCGTTCGCTGTCCTGTTGTCTTTTGCTATTGCTCCGCAAATGGAGGGAGCCGAGCCGAAACCGGAATGGAAGGTGGACTTCGTCAACGAGGACTTGGCTGCCGATTTCAAGTACATGAACTGGCGCATGTCGATCGATCCTTTTCCGGAGGAGAAGCTGTCCAAGTTGAAGGAGCTTGGCTGTAGCACTGACGTCAGCCGTGCCGGAATGGACACCCTCCGCACCGCCGGAGGCGCTGACTTCACCGAGAAACAGTTTGACTGGATTTTGTCCACGCTGAAGGAGAAGGTTGGCGTAACGCCGGATAAGCTAACCGTCATGGATTTGCGTGGCGAAACGCACGGACTTATCGACGGCAATGTGTTCATGTACTGGATTCCCAACAACTACGTCAATGAGGGAACCCCCACCGAAAAAGTGCTTGAGATCGAGGCAGGGCTGCTGGATGAATTGAAAAAGCAGGATACCGTAAAGATGTATCAGACCAAGGATTGGGGCGCAGATCACGAGAGTCCCATGCTGGAGTACAAAAAACCGGTGATCCGGAGCGAGGAAGACCTCGTCAAAAGCAAGGGCGCAAAGTACGTGCGTTTCGCGGACACCAACCACTTCCGCCCTGACGATCATGAGGTCGATCTGTTTGTGGCCTTCATGGCGAACCTTCCGGCAGACGAATGGCTGTTCATGCACTGCTATGCCGGCGAGGGACGAACCACGAACTTCATGGTGATGACCGACATTTACAAGAATTATAAAGTGGCGAGCTTTGACGACATCGCTGCACGGCAGGGCCTTATCGGTCCCGTAGATGTGCGCACGGAAGTCGCGACAACGGGCAAAAAGCACTATAAAATGAAGGCGTCCATCGAGCGGCGCATCTTCCTGCAGCAGTTCTATAACTACGCCAAGGACACCGACTTCAAGGGAAAGACCTGGACGGAGTGGTGCAGGGAGCGGGACCTTACGCTGCAGTATTTCCCGGACTAGCGCTTAGTGGCATCTACAAGAACCTCCAGGAGCAGCCTTCTTTTTGTATCCGTAGGCGAGGATCCGTTCTCTTTTCAATAACGAGATAAAAACCAGCGTTGTCTGGCTTGCCTTTTTCGGTAGGATGGTTTATTGTACGTCAGTCTTTTGGAGCTTGAGTTTTCAATGCAAAATTGAGCGTTAAAGCGGGCCGTTCGTTGGGCTTTCAGCCCGAACGGACCCCGTTATCGAAAAACGATAGGGAGGAATTATCGTGGCAAGGAACTTGAGAGGAAGAAGTTTTCTGAAGCTTTTAGATTTTGAGCCCTCGGACGTCCGGTACCTTCTGGACCTGGCGAAGAACTTCAAGGACCTGAAGCGCACCAGGACGCCGCACCGCTACCTTGAGGGGAAGAACATCGTCCTGCTGTTCGAGAAGACTTCGACCCGGACCCGCTGCTCCTTTGAGGTCGCGGGGATGGACCTGGGGATGGGCGTCACCTACCTTGACCCGGGCAGCTCTCAGATGGGCAAAAAGGAGAGCATCGAGGACACCGCGAAGGTCCTCGGCAGGATGTACGATGGCATCGAGTACCGCGGCTTCAGCCAGAAGCTGGTGGAGGAGCTTGCGCTGTACTCCGGCGTCCCCGTCTGGAACGGCCTGACGGACGACTTCCACCCCACCCAGATGCTTGCGGACCTGATGACGATGGAGGAGCACTTCGGGCACCTCAAAGGGCTCAGCTGCGTCTTTATGGGCGACGCCAGGAACAACGTCGCGAATTCGCTGATGATCGCCTGCGCCATGACCGGCGTGAACTTCACCGCCTGTGGCCCCAGCGACCTCTTCCCGAAGGCGGAGCTGGTCGAGAAGGCCAAGGAGATCGCAAAGAGGCAGGGATGCACGGTGTCGCTCGACTCCAACGTCGATACCGCGGTTAAGGGCGCCGACGTCCTCTACACCGACATCTGGGTTTCCATGGGGGAGCCTGACGAGATCTGGGAGAAGAGGATCAAACTGCTCTCGCCCTATCAGGTCAACCGCCGCGTGATGGACCTGGCTTCGCCGAACGCGATTTTCCTCCACTGCCTGCCGTCCTTCCACGATCGGAATACCACCATCGGCGAGGACATCTACAAGAAGTTCGGCATCCCGGAGATGGAGGTCACGGACGAGGTGTTCACCTCCGACCGCTCTCTCGTCTTTGAGGAGGCGGAGAACCGGATGCACACCATCAAGGCCGTCATCTTTGCGACGATGTGCTGAGCGGAGGACGAACCTTGAGTAAAGTTGTCGTTGCGCTGGGCGGCAATGCCCTTGGCAATACCCCGGAGGGACAGATCGAGGCGGTCCGCAAGGCGGCTCCGTCCATCATGGGGCTGGTGAAGGCCGGTCATCAGGTGGTCATCGGGCATGGAAACGGCCCGCAGGTCGGGATGATCAACAACGCCTTCGATTTCGCCTCGCAGGGGGACGGCAAGACGCCTTATATGCCCCTCGTCGAGTGTGGCGCCATGAGTCAGGGCTATATCGGCTACCACCTTCAGCAGGCGCTTCAGGCCGAAGCGGAGCACGTGGGCCTGAAGCTGGACGTCGTGAGCGTCGTGACGCAGGTTGAGGTCAGCGCGGAGGACCCCTCCTTCCAGGACCCCTCCAAGCCGGTGGGCAACTTCTGCAGCAAGGAGGAGGCGGACGCCATTGCTGCGGAAAAGGGCTGGACCTTCGTCGAGGACGCCGGACGCGGCTATCGCAGGGTCGTTCCCTCTCCTCTCCCGGTGAAGATCGTCGAGATGGACGCCATCAAAAAGATGATGGAGATGGGAATGGTCGTCATCGCAGTCGGCGGTGGCGGCATTCCGGTCATCTGCAAGGGAGATCGTTACGTGGGGATCGATGCGGTCATCGATAAGGACAGGAGCTCCGCCCGCCTTGCGTCGGACCTGGACGCCGACGCCCTGGTGATCCTGACGGCTGTTGACCGCGTGGCCATCAACTTCAACAAGCCCGATCAGAAGGACCTGACGCACCTGACGGTTGCAGAGGCCAGGGAGTACATGAAGAAGGGCGAGTTCGCCAAGGGCAGCATGTTGCCCAAGGTCGAGGCCTGCCTGGCTTTCGTCGAGGCCAAGAAGGGGCGCAAGGCCGTGATCACCTCCCTCGCCCTTGCTGCTGAGGCTTTGAAGGGCGAGGTCGGGACGGTCATCGAGGCCTAGGCCACCCTCTGGACATCAGGCGTCTGTAGTCGTCGCGAATTTTAAATTCCGCAGACCGAAGGGCCGCTCCGTTTTGATGGAGCGGCCCTTTTTCATATCCAGCTCATACCAATTCGCGTTTAATATGAATTGCCTCCCCTAAGGGGAGGTGGTTCGCGTCAGCGAACCGGAGGGGTTCAGCCAGACGACACGACTTACGGACGCCGACAGGCGGTCGGCGTCGTGTCGGTCGGCTGTGCCGAAGCAAGGCAATTGATTGCCTTGTGGAGGCGTTGGCGGGGAATGTTAGACAGGCGCGTCTTATGAAAAACACCCCTCCCCTTCGGGGAGCCTTCCGGTTGTCGTTCGCTACCGCTCACGGGCCGTCAGTCCCAGCCCCTTCCGGGCAGCCCTCCTTCCAGGGGGGACCCCTGCCTCCCTTGTTGGGTTGTTGACAAAGGCCACGAGGTGGAGTAGAATCTCTTTCACGTGGTTTCAGTCATCTAACTAACATTTATTTTTAAAAAATGTTATAATGGCGACTGAATACAGGTATTGTGATTCATTTTGCTTGTCCCCGTCGAGTTCTGCTCAGGCGGGAACGCTCGGTTGGAGGGCGGACGAGATGAAGTTCGGGTTTTGCAAAGCGTGGGTGCGGCCCCTGGCGGGGGCTCTTCTGTTGGTTGCCCTGCTGCTGTCCCTTGGAACGAGGGATGCAGCCGCTGCAGCCAAGAAGCGCTACGAAAACTGGAAGGCCGTCGCGGCGGACATGGCCGTTGAGTTTGAGGAGGCCCAGAAGGACATTCTGGCCGATCAGTGGAAGGACGCACATAAGCATGTCAACAACGCCTACTTCGGTTATTACGAGGTCCAGGGGTTTGAAAAGAACGTGATGGTGGCCATCTCGGCCGCGCGGGTCAGTCACATCGAGGGGCAGTTCGCTGCCATCAAGCACGCTCTTTTGGGCAACACTCAGGGGGAGAAGAACGCTCTGTTGTCCCAGGTGGAGGACCTGAAGCTGAAGGTCTATCGTGACGCCATGGTGTTGGACGGCGACCTTGACGAGTCGGAGCCGGACAGCGCTGGAGCGGCGATCTACGCCAACACGAGCTTGAAGCGGCCGGACTTCCTTGGGGCTCCCGCGGCGATCGAGGCTGTGGCGAGTGCTTCTTCAGGCGAGGCGGGTTCGGAGGCGGCTGCAATGCCCGCGCCTCAGAAGCGCCAGCGGACGGACCCGAACTGGATCACTTTCGTCACGGCCTTTGGGCTCTTGGTGCGGGAGGGGCTGGAGGCCATTCTGGTCATCGTCGCCATCGTGGCCTACCTGATCAAGACGGACAACAAGAACCTCTTGAAGGGGGTCTACGTGGGCTCCTTTGCCGCCATCTTGGCCAGCATCGCGCTGGCGTGGGTCCTGCAGGAGTGGATGGGCGAGCAGAGCGGCGTGGCACGGGAGCTCTTGGAGGGCTGGACGATGTTCCTGGCCGTGGCCGTGCTCTTCTACGTTAGCAACTGGATGCTGTCCAAGGCGGACACCATCGCCTGGGAACGGTACATCAGTGGCAAGGTCCAGCAGTCCATCGACCGAAGGAGCCACTGGACGCTGATCTTTGCGGCCTTCATCGCCGTCATGCGGGAGGGGGCGGAGCTCATCCTGTTCTACCAGGCCTCCTTCACGGGGGGCATGAGCGACCCCGTCTACATTGTTTACGGCATCGCGGCCGGGGTGGCCGTGTTGGTGGCGGTGTGGATCGCCTTCCGCTACTTCAGCGTCCGGCTTCCCCTCAAGGCGTTCTTCCTCTTCACCAGCATCCTGCTCTTCGTGATGTGCGTCTCCTTCATGGGCAAGGGAGTCCAGGAGCTGACGGAGGCGGACGTCATCACGGGCCGAACGGTGATCCCCGCCATGAACGGCTTCACCATCGAGGTCCTGAGCATCTACGACCGGGCGGAGACCCTGATCCCTCAGATCATGCTGGTCATCGCGGCGCTGTGGATCACCATCCCGCACCTGTTCTCCCGAAAAAAGCCTGCGGAGGGCGAGTAGGGGGAATTCGTTAGCTTGATCACCGCGCTGCGGCGCGGGCGTGATAGGGCGCACATACACACATTCATCGATGGTTTTTTTAAGGAGGAAGTTGTCATGAAGAAGTTGTTGGTTGCGTTGATGGTCCTGTGCATGGCCCTCGTGGCCGGTGTGGCTTTCGCCGCCCCGGCGGCGGAGAAGCCCGGTGAGAGCGGTTTTGCCGAGATCCCCATCGGGGAGGAGCAGCAGGTTGGGCCCTACAACGTCGCGGCCGTCTACTTCCAGGCCGTGGACATGTACCCCGCCGGCAAGAACCCCTCGAAAGAGGACTCGGACATGCACCTTGAGGCGGACATCCACCTGAAGCCCGAGGACGCCGTGAAGTACGGCTTCGGCAACGGCGACAACATCTGGCCGGCCTATCTGACCGTCAAGTACGAGATTATCGACAAGGCGGGCAAGACCGCCATGGAGGGCAGCTTCATGCCCATGAACGCCGACGACGGCCCCCACTACGGCGCCAACATCGCGAAGGGCTTGAAGGTGGGTGCGTATAAGCTCCGCATCACCATCGAGCCCCCCACGGACTACCTCCTTCACACGGACCCGGAGACGGGCGTCCCCGCCAAGGAAGGTGCGGCGGAGTACTTCAAGACTCACGTTGCGGAGTTCGACTGGAATTACACCGGCGAGCAGCTTCAGAATAAGTAACTGACGTTCGCCATTTCCCTCAAAAGGCCGCCTGCCGGGCGCGTTGCGGATCATGCCGAACGCCGCCCGGCATCGCGGCTTTTAATTTTTCTGTGTTGGCCGGGCCTCGATCGGCCCCCCCCTGAGTGAGATTGGAGGTCAGCCCCATATTAAAGTATCTTGTATCCGTCGTGGATCATCTTGCCTCCCCAGCCGTGCTGCTGGGCATCATCCTCAGCTTCGCTTCGGGAGGCGGCCCGGTCCGGCGCCGCATGGCCCGGTTCGGCGCCGTCGCGGGGCTGCTCCTGGGCTGTGTGGCCTTCGGCGTTCGCCTGTGGGATCCGAAGGGCACGAACCTCATCCTGATCAGCTTCAACCGCTGGCTCGTGGTCGCCATCGCCGCCGCGGCGGCCCTCTCCGCGCTGTCGGCTCTCCTTGCCCTGCTCTTTCGGCGCCAGGACGGCGGTCCGTCGCTGTTCCTGACGCTCCTGCTGTCCGTCCTGGCGCTCCTGGCGCTGACGCACGTCACGCCCTCGGTGCTGCAGTTCACCCGCGAGTTCGTCTACTTCGGGGAGAGCGGCATCAGCACCAACGCCCTGCTGCGCGCCCTCGGCTTCTCGCTCGGCATCATCGTCTGTCTACTCCTGTGCCTCAGCGCGGATGAGGTCCACTCCGCCCTCCCATCTCAGGTGGGCGAGGGCTTCCTGCTCCTCTCTGTCGGGGTCTTCTTTCTGGGGTACGGCACGATGGCCGTGGCGGCGCTGCAGCGACTCAAGGTCATTCGCCTCACGGACCTGGTGTTCCAGGTCATGATCTTCGGGGACGCCCATCCTGACGTCTTCCTGTTCCTCCAGCTGGCCCTGGCTGTCGCGATGCTGGTCTGGGTCGTCGCGACTCACCGCCGCCCGCTGGGGACCTACCCCAACCGGGCGCTGCTCCGCAAGGAAAAGGCGCGGCTTCGCAACTGCCGCCGATGGTCCTGGAGCCTGCTTCTCTGGTGCGCAATCGCGGTCTTCATCGTGGTGGTGCTGCGCTACTACGACACGCGCCCGCCTGCGGAGGTGCAGCCGGAGGAGTACGCCCTGGAGGACGGCATCATCACGATCCCGCTGAACCAGGTGGACGACGGCCACCTGCACAAGTTCTCCTACCACACGCCAAACGGCTTCGACGTCCGGTTCCTGGTGGTGAAGAAGCCCGTGGGCGGAGCCTACGGCGTCGGGCTGGACGCCTGCGAGATCTGTGGCATCGCGGGCTATTACGAGCGGGGAGAGGAGGAGGTCGTCTGCCGCCGGTGCGACGTGGTGATGAACAAGAACACCATCGGCTTCCATGGCGGGTGCAACCCCATCCCCTTCCCCTACGAGATTCGGGCGTCGAAGATCTTCATCGACGTGCGGGACCTGGAGCGCCATGAGAAGCGGTTTAAGTGACGGGTTTTCCGGGGGGCCGTCCTACGGCGCCGTCCGCGCGGCGGTCCCTCTGGTTTTCGACCTTGACCGGGCCTGCGCTGAGCGGGCCCCACGGGGGAGGTTCGTGCGTTGTTCTGGAGAATGATAGGGCGGACGCTGGTCCGCCAGAAGGGCAAGATGCTGATGATCGCCTTCACTGTGGTGCTGGGCGTGTCACTCTCCACCGCCATGATGAACGTCATGCTGGGGGTGGGCGACAAGGTCAACCGCGAGCTGAAGGTCTACGGCGCCAACATCACGGTGCGCCACAAGGAGGCCGCGCTCATGAGCGACCTCTACGGCCTGAACGAGGGGCAGGGCGTCACGGACAAGTTCCTTCGGGAGGAGGACGTGATGAAGTTGAAGTCCATCTTCTGGGGCTTCAACATCATCGGCTTCGCCCCCATGCTGAATGGCAGGGTGGAGCTTCAGGGCGTTGGCCCCGTGACCGTCGTGGGCACGTGGATGCGGAAGCACGCGGAGCTCAATACGGGCGAGACGGTGGACACGGGCCTGCGCGACCTGCGCAGCTGGTGGGCGCGCGACCTGAAGGGCGACTGGATCGGCGAGGCCGACGACGACTTCGTGATGGTGGGGAGCCTCCTGGCGGGTCGGAACGACATCAAGCCGGGGGACGTCCTGACCCTGAGCAGCGGAGGACGGACGAAGCGGGTGACCGTGAAGGGCGTCTTCACCGATGGGAGCAACGCGGACACGGAGGTCATCGGTACGCTGCGGATGGTGCAGGAGCTAATGGACCTGCCCGGTTGCGTGTCCACCATTGAGGTCTCTGCTCTGACGACGCCGGACAACGACCTGGCCCGCAAGGCGGCTCAAAACCCCAAGAGCCTCTCCCCCGACGAGTATGAAACGTGGTACTGCACGGCCTACGTCAGCGCCATCTGCCACCAGATCCAGGAGGTGGTGCGCGACGGGGTGGCGCGGCCCGTGCGGCAGGTCGCGGAGTCCGAGGGGACGATCCTGAACAAGACGACGCTCCTGATGGTCCTGATCACGATCCTGAGCTCCATCGGCTCGGCTCTGGCCATCTCGAACCTCATCACAGCGAGCGTGATCGAACGTAGCCAGGAGCTGGGGCTGATGAAGGCGCTGGGTGCGCAGAACTGGCAGATCGCCCTCCTGGTGCTGACGGAGGTCATGATGACCTCTGTCCTGGGCGGTGCCGTGGGCTACTTCGTCGGCATCGGCTTCGCTCAGCTCATCGGACAGACGGTCTTCGGCTCCACCATCGAGATCGCTCGGATGGTCATCCTGATCGTGGCGGTGATCCTGTTCTTCGTCACCCTCCTGGGGAGCGTCCCGGCCATCCGCTACCTGATGGCCCTGAAGCCTACGGAGGTCCTTCATGGAAAGTGAGCGTTCGGGAAAAGCGAGCGGCTTTTCCGCGAAGTCTACGGAGGTTCTTCATGGAAAACAGCGAAAATATGCATAGCGGCGTGCGGCACGGCAGCCGCCGACGAATGTACCTGCGGATGGTGACGAGCTCCCTGGTCCGCCGCGCCTCTCGGCTCATCATCGCGGTGCTGGCGATCGCCATCGGCGCCACGATCCTTTCGGGGCTTGTGACGATCTACTACGACATCCCCCGTCAGCTGGGACGGGAGTTCCGATCCTACGGGGCGAACCTCATCATCCTGCCGAAGGGCGACGCCCGAATCACGCGCGAGGAGCTGGTCAAGGTTCGGGACGTCCTGGGGTCGGACCGCATCGTGGGGATGGCACCCTACCGCTATCAGACGGTGAAGATCAACGAGCAGCCCTACATCATCGCCGGGACGGACCTGCCCGAGGCGAAGAAGAACAGCCCCTTCTGGTACGTCGAGGGGCAGTGGGCCTCTGCGGAGGAGCCGGACCGCGTGATGGTGGGACGTGAGATCGCGGACACCCTGAACCTGAGCCTGGGCGACGCCTTCACCGTTCAGGGCGTGAAGTACGGGCACCAGGCCGTGGCGTCGGGCCAGAACCTGACCGCGGAGGAGAACCAGAAGCGGGACCTGGCCAGCCAGAACTTCAGCCGGCGCTTTTCGGTGTGCGGCATCGTCACTACAGGCGGTGCGGAGGAGGGCTTCATCTTCGCGGACGTCGACATGCTGGATGAGCTGGTGGGCGACGCCTTCCGATGCGACGTCGTGGAGTGCAGTGTGGTGGCCGACGCGACGCAGCTGGCGTCCCTCTCCGCGAAACTGGAGGCGGAGGTCCCCGGCGCGCTGCCCCGGGCCGTCCGCCGCCTGACGCAGTCGCAGGACATCGTGCTGGGCAAGCTGCAGGCGCTGGTCCTGCTGGTGACCGTCGTGGTGCTCATCATCACCATGATCTCCGTCTACACGACGATGACCGCCATGGTGGCGGAGCGCTACCGCGAGATCGCGCTGAAGAAGGCGCTGGGCGCGGAGAACGGCCTCGTGATGGGAGAGCTCCTGGGCGAGGGCGTGTTCCTGGGCTTCATCGGCGGGGCGCTTGGCGTATGGCTGGGGTTCGAGTTCGCCCAGCGCGTCAGCCTGAACGTCTTTGGCAGGGCCATCAACTTCCAGTGGTCCCTCATCCCCATCACCATCGCAGTCTTTATTGCCGTCACGGTGCTGGCCTCGATTCTGCCGGTCCGCAGGGTGATGGACATCCATCCGGCCATCGTGCTGAGGGGGGAATAACGTGTCGCAAGCGATTTTGGAGTTGAAGAACGTCTCGAAGATCTACGGAACGCTGCGGGCCCTGTCCGACATCAACCTGTCCGTGAACAGGGGCGACTGGCTGTCCATCATGGGCCCTTCCGGCAGCGGTAAGACCACGATGATCAACATCATCGGGTGCATGGACACGCCGTCGGAGGGCAGCGTCGTCCTGGACGGGGTGGACATCAGCCGCGAGAACGCCGCGAGCCTGACGCGGATCCGGCGGGACAAGATCGGCCTGATCTTCCAGCAGTTTCACCTCATCAGCTACCTCACCGCCGTCGAGAACGTCATGCTGGCTCAGTACTACCACAGCATGCCCGACGAGGAGGAGGCCATGGAGGCGCTGGCCAAGGTGGGGCTTGCGGAGCGGGCCCGGCACCTTCCAAGCCAGCTGTCGGGCGGAGAGCAGCAGCGCGTCTGCATCGCCCGCGCCCTCATCAACTCCCCCATGATCCTGCTGGGCGACGAGCCCACGGGCAACCTGGACGAGGAGAACGAGGGCATCGTGGTGGACATCTTCCGCAGGCTCCACGAGGAGGGGGTCACCATCATCGTGGTGACGCACGACCCGGAGGTGGGGGATGTGGCACAGCGCAAGATCGTGCTGGAGTACGGCAAAATCGTGGACGACGTGGACCAGAGCGGCACCTTCGGGCAGGCGCTCGAGCTGAAGGTCGTCCGGTCGGATCGCTGAGCGTCCGCTTTTGGTGATTGGTACAGTTTAATCTATGGGGAATGTTTGAAAGGAAGGATAAGACGATGAAGAAACACACGTTGTTGCTTGTCGGGGCAGCGGCCCTGATGGTCGCCGGGACCGCAGGGTTCATGAACCTGCGGCCGGTTGGATATCGGGACGGCGTCTACAGCGGAAGCGCCTCCGGAGCCTTCGGAGAGACGAAGGTCACGCTGACGATCGCAGACGGCAGGATCGCGAAATGCGATATGGAGGCCCTGGACGACGACGGAAACGTCAAGGACGCCCACTACGGCGAGGGGAGCTCTGAGGCGAACTTCCGCATGGCCCAGACGGCCCTTCAGGGCATCGGAGAGTACCCGAAAAAGTTGATCGAGTCCCAGAACGTCGACGGGATCGATGCCGTGTCAGGCGCCACGGTGTCGCTTCTGGACTTTCGGAACGCGGTGAAGCAGGCCCTCGAGGAGGCACGGAGATGACTCGACGTCTTGCGGTCTTTGAAGCGTTCCTGGGCGTCCTGTTGGCTCTGACGCCCTTCGTCCTCTGGCCGGTCTGTTCCATGCCCAAGCCGGACGGCGGACACATGCTCTGCTGGTACAGCGGCATCCTGATCACGGCCATTGGAGTGTTGGTCGTTCTGTTCTCCATTCTGGCCTGGTGGAAGAGCTGGAGCTTTCTCCTGGCGGCGGCAGCGGCTCTCCTGGCCTGGCTGGCCCCTAACGACATCATCCACATTGCCGGAACGGGCTGGGCCGTGGGGCTCTGCGGAATGGCGAACCACGCCTGCCGCGCCGTGACCATGCCCGTCGTGGGCTGGATCGTCCTGGCGATCGTCCTCATCGGGATTGCGGGCCTCGTTTCGGGCTTCGTGGGGAAACGCTGAGGTGCAGTATGGTACGTTGACCCGATCGCTCTCCACGCTGGGCATCGCGCGGAGGAACGTCCGCCGCAGGCCTGGCCGCAGCGCCTGCCTCATCGCGGCAGTGCTCCTGCTCTCCTTCTTCCTCTGCGCCGGCTCCGCCCTCTTCATGGGCCTTTCATCCGGAGCGGAGAGCATGGCAAACCGTCTGGGCGCGGACGTCATGGTGGTACCGGAGGGGTACGACCCCCACGTGGACAGCATCCTGCTGTCGGGTGAGCCATCGAGCTTCTACCTGCCGGGAGATGTCCTGGAGCTCCTGGGGGGCGTGGAGGGGATCGCCCGCATGTCCCCACAGGTCTTTCTGGCGACGCTCAGGGCTTCCTGCTGCTCCTACCCTCTGCAGTTGATTGGCGTGGACTTCGACACGGACTTCATCATCAAGCCATGGCTGGACGGGGAGCTTCGGCGCGCTCTGACGGACGGAGAGGCTGTCGTGGGCTGCCGCGTCGTCGGAGAGACGGGAGAGACGCTCAAGTTCTTCGGGAAGGAGCTCCGCATCGCCGGTCGGCTCCACCAGACGGGCATGGGCTTTGACGCGGCGGTCTTCGTGACCCGTCCCACCATCGTGGCGCTGGCCCGCGAGGCGGAGCGCATCTTCAAGCACCCCCTCACCAGCGACGACAGCCTGATCTCCGCCGTGATGATCAAACTCGAGTCGGGACACGATTCCGTGGCCACGGCTCAGGAGATCAACCGGCGCTTCAACGGCAGGGGCATCTACGCCCTCTTCAGCAAGAAATTCGTGAACAGCATCGGGGCGAACCTCGCTGCGGTGTCCTGGGTTCTGAAGGGTGTCGGGGCGCTGGTGTGGTTGCTTGCCGCGTGCGTTATCGCGCTGCTCTTTGCCGTGACTCTGGCGGAGCGGAGGCGGGAGATGGGCGTGCTTCGCGCGCTGGGAGCAAGCCGCGGCAAGCTGGTGTGCCTCGTTCTGGGAGAGGCACTGCTGGAGAGCCTCTGGGGCGCGTCCCTTGGGGTGCTGCTGGCGATCGCGGCCCTGGCGACCCTGGCCTCCGGGCTGGCCTCGGCCCTTCGTATGCCCTTTTTGCTGCCGTCCCCCCTGGTGTTGTCGCTTTTAGCGACGGGCTCGTTAGCAACGGCGGTGCTGACGGGCCTCCTTTCGGCGCTCTCGGCGGCCCTGAGGGCGGGGCGGACCGACATCAGCGCCGCGATGAGGGAGGCGTGACCATGGCTCCGGTGCTTCGCTTGAACGACCTCTGTCGGGAGTACCGCCGGGGGGGCCGGCGCTTCCTGGCGGTGGACCACGTGAGCCTGGACGTTGAGGCTGGTAGCTGCGTCAGCATTATCGGACGCTCTGGAAGCGGCAAATCCACGCTCCTGAACCTGGCGGCGGGGATGCTCTCACCGACTGCCGGCTCCGTCGAGCTGCTGGGGCAGAACCTGGCGGACTTGGAGGACGCCCGGCTCTCGCGCCTGCGCTGCGACGCGATTGGCTTCATTCCACAGGGACCGTCCGCGCTGCCGGGCCTGACGGTGCTGGAGAACGTGCTCCTGCCCTTCGTTCTGTGGCCCCACGGAGGCGACGGGGAAGGGGCCGCGCGCCTCCTGCTCTCGCGCTTCGGGATCGAGGGGCTAGCGGACGCCTACCCGGAGGACCTTTCGGGGGGCGAGCTGCGCCGGGCCCTCATCGCCCGCGCCCTCGTCAACCGGCCCTCCATCGTGATCGCGGACGAGCCCACCTCGGACCTGGACGCGGTTTCCCGCCGCGGCGTGATGGAGTGCCTTGCGGCGCTGCAGGACGACGGGACCACGCTCCTCGTCGTGTCGCACGACTTGGACACCCTTGACTTCGCCGACCGGGTGTACACCATGGTCGACGGACGCTTGACGGAGGGGAACGGGCTGTCGTAACCTGGGACGCACGCTTTCCGTATTATAATGAGAGAGCAGGGCCCGCGCCGTCGAGGCGGGGCCCTGCCTTGAATGTGAAGGAGGAGCGTTGACGATGAACGGAGATCGCGTGAAGCGGGTGCTGTGCGGGATGCGGGAGCTTGGGGTGACGGATTTTCTTCTGATGGATCCCCTGTCCATCCTCTACCTGACGGGGCAGGACGTTCGCCCCATGGAGCGGTTCTTCGCGCTCTGCCTGCGCGGGGGTGGCCGTCCCATCCTCTTCGCAAACCGGCTGTTCGGGCTGAAGGAGGACCCGGACCTGGAGGTCGTCCTCCACTCGGACGGGGACCCGGTGATGGCTCTCGTGACGGAGCGCCTCCACCGCGGGAACGTTGGAAAGCTGGGCGTCGACAAGGGGATGCCGGCGCGCTTCCTGCTGTCGCTCCTGGAGCGCTGGGCGCCGGAGGACCTGATCGTCGCCTCGCCGGCCGTGGACCTGGCCCGGGGCGTGAAGGACGCGGAGGAGCGGGAGAGGATGGCCGCCTCCTCCCGCGTCAACGATCAAGCCATGGGGCGCTTCAAAGGCCTCGTTCACGAGGGTGTCACGGAGGCGGAGGTCGCCCGCCAGCTCCTGGACATCTACCTCGAGCTGGGGGCGGAGGGCTTCTCCTTCAGCCCCCTGGTGGCCTTCGGCGCCAACGCGGCGGACCCGCACCACGCGCCGGACGGAACGATCCTCAAGGAAGGGGACTGCGTCCTGTTCGACGTGGGCTGCCGAAAGGACGGCTACTGCTCGGACATGACGCGGACGTTCTTCTGGCGCTCGGCGTCGGAGCACCATCGTCAGGTCTACGAGACGGTGCGGCGGGCTCAGGAAACGGCGGAGGCCGGCGTGAGGCCGGGGGTGAGGCTCTGCGACATCGACGCCCTGGCGCGGGACGTCATCACGGCGGCGGGGTATGGGCCGAACTTCACTCACCGCCTCGGACACTTCATTGGGCTTGAAACGCACGAGTACGGCGACGTGTCGCCGGCGGACTGCCGCATGACGGAGCCGGGAATGATCTTCTCCATCGAGCCGGGCATCTACCTGAAGGACGACATTGGCGTGCGGATCGAGGACCTGGTCCTGGTGACGGAGGAGGGCTGCGAGAGGCTGAACCGCTACAGCAAGGAGCTCGAGGTGCTTCGGTAACTTCCAAAGGCCGTCTGACGGAGGACGCGAGAGCGGCCCTGGATATTTCCAGGACTGCTCTCGCGCGAAGTCAGTCTGCCGCGTCGGGAAAGAGCGCCTAAGGCGTCGCCGGGGATCAGTCTTTTCATCGCGTCCCCTCCCAGGCTTAAAAGGGCCCCAGGTGGATCGCCTGAGCGACGGCCACCAGGATGCAGCCCAGCGCCACCCACCAGCAGAACACGCGCCAGCTGTACTTCATCCAGCGCTCGAAGGGCATGTTGACGATGCCCAGAACCGCCATCAGCGCCGAACTCGTGGGGATCACCCAGTTGCAGAAGCCGTCGCCGAAGTTGAAGGCCAGGATGGCCGTCTGGCGCGTCATCCCGATGAGGTCCGCCAGGGGCAGCATGATGGGCATCACCGCGGCGGCCTGGCCCGACCCCGACGGGATGACCGTGTTGATCAGGAGGTTGGCGATGAACATGGCCGGCCCCTGAAGGACCGCCGGAACCCTCTTCAGCCCCTCGCCCAGGCCGTAGACGATGGTGTCCAGCACGCGGCCATCCGTGAGGATGCTTGAGATGGCCCGGGCCGAGGCGACCAGGAAGAACACCATGACCATGGTCTTCGCGCCCTCGACGAAGGTCTTGGCGATGGCGGAGGGGCTCATCCGGGCGAAGGCCCCCGCAGCGATGGCAAGGCCGATGAATGTGGCGGAGAGCTCCTGGTACTGCCACTTCCACCGGATGCTGCCCCAGACCATGAGCGCCATGGAGGCGACGGTGGCCAGGCAGACCAGCCACTTGCCAGGGTCCATGGGACCGTAGGCCCGGATGGCGTCGGGGTCCCTCAGGCTCTCCTCGCGGTCCAGGTCGTACATGGGGGAGGCGGTCGGGTCCCTGGATATCTTCACGGCGTAGCGCCAGATCAGGAAGCCCGTAAGGATCGTGTAGAGGACGAAGCAGAGCGCGCGGAACTCGATGCCGGAGAAGGGCGGCAGGCCGGCCAGCTCCTGGGCGATGAGCGTCGTGCTGGGCTGCAGCATGCCCGTGGCGAAGCCGCAGGCCGTGCCTCCCGTCATGATGGCGACGGCGGTGATCGAGTCCAGCCCCAGTGCCAGACAGATCATCACGAGCACGGGGGCGAAGGCCACGAACTCCACCAGGCCGCGCGTCAGCATGATGAGGCAGAACAGGACGAACATGCCCAGGACGAACAGGGTCTTGCGTCCGCGGTACTTCAGGGCCAGCTCCCCGATGGAGGAGTGCATGGCGCCCGACTGGATCACGATGGCGAAGGCCGCGCCGGAGCACAGGAGCATGAAGAGCAGGTCCGCGGCGCTCCTGGCTCCCTTCGCGATGTGCAGCGGGATGAGGAGGAAGTTCACCGGAGCGTTCTGGACCCAGTGGAACGAGCCGCCGTCCACCACGGACCTCCCCGATTCCAGCTTGACGCGGCTGAACTCTCCCGCGGGGATGACCCACGTCATGAGGCAGGCCAGGCACACGACGGCAAAGATGATCACGAGCGTGTTCATCGCTTTCCTGGGCTTTACGGCGATAGCGGCGTTTTTTTCCTCGGACACGACAAAGACCTCCTTAACGATGGAAAACGGTATCTGCGGGCCTACGCCTCGGCATCGAGGGCCGCCTTGTTGGACCGGAACTCCTCCTGAATCTCGTCCAGCAGGCCGGGAGTGACGATCAGGTCCTCCGCCGTGCCCGCCAGGATCTTGGCCCCGAAGACGACGGCGTCGTGGGCGCTTTCCGTCTTGCCTGCGTCGAGGTAGGCCTGGGAGTGGGAGGCCGTGCCCTCCGGCACGAAGGCGACGCGGATGCAGGAGCCGGGCATGACCTGCATGACGTTCCCCAGGTCCGTGGAGCCCGTCTTCTGCCGGGGGGGACGGATGACCGGCGCCCCCACCGCGCGGGCGTTTTCCAGGATCACTTCGTTGAGCTTCAGCGCGGGGATCTTGTTGTCGATGCTCTTGCCCTCGTCGAGCTCGAGCTCCGTCTCCGTCATCATGGCCGCGCCCTGCAACACCTTTTTGAAGCGCTCGATGACGGCCCTCAGCACCGCGCGGTTGTAGGAGCGGACGTAGAACTGCGCCCTCGTGAGGGCCGGCACCGTGTTGGCTCCCGTTCCGCCGCCGTCCGTTAGGTTGTAGTGCATGCGGACGTCCTCCTTCACGTGCTCCCGCAGGAACTCCACCCCCTGAAAGGCCAGGATCATGGCGTCCAGCGAGCTGCGTCCTTCCTCGGGCCGGATGGCCGCGTGAGCCGCCCGGCCGTGGTACGTCACCGTGAAGCTGGTCAGGGCCATGGACTTGACGTCCGTCGTCGTCTCGCCGCTGCCGTGCATCATCAGGGCGACGTCGATGTCGTTGAAGCAGTCCCCGTGCTTCAGCATGAGGACCTTTCCGCTCACCGTCTCCTCCGCCGGCGTCCCGTAGACGACGACGCTGAAGGGCGCCTCGATGCCCCCATCCTTCAGGGCCGCGGCCGCCCCCAGGATGCAGGGGCCCTGCATCTGGTGTCCGCAGGCGTGTCCCTGGGCCGGCAGCGCGTCGTACTCGCAGAGTAGCCCGATGCGAGGGCCACCCTCCCCCTGGCGCCAGACGGCGCGAAACGCCGTCTCAAGCCCCCCCACGCCGCGCTCCACGGCAAAGCCCCGCCCCTCAAGCCATGCGGTGAGCAGTCGGGACGCATGCCGCTCCGTCAGGCCAACCTCCGGATGATCGTAGATGTCGTCGGACATCCGGGAGAGTTCCGGCCTGAGGGAGTCGATGAGGCGGTTCATCCGTTCCTTCAAAATGATCGTTCCTCCTGTCGTGTCCGGTTTGCTTGACCGCGTTAAAAAAATGCACGTAAAAAATGATAGCATAAATCGAGAAGCGTGGAAAGGCGCTTCGATTCCCCCAAATCCACGGGTTGCGACGTCTCTATTCGGAAATCGAGCCCGCCGTTGTGCAGGTAAGCTGACGCCGTCCTTTCACCCGTCCGGTGCGTCGGAAAACGCGAAAAACCTCCCCCTGCTGCGCGTTAAAAATTTTGCCTTCGGATTTGGGAGTTCCATCCACGCCGCCGGAAATTTCTGCCATTAAATTCAATATAAGTGGTATTCTTCTGGATATATGGACGCTTTTGGGTTAAACTTATATCGTAGGATAAAACGGTTCTAAATAACAAAGGGAGTAGGAGGGGGAGTCCATGACCGGCGGCACACTTCCTGGGTGCGGTTTTCTGGAGGTGGTGGAGATGAGACATCTGCGCGTTCTCAAGACGGTGGAGAGGACCGGCGTGAGGGCCTGGCTGGTCGGAGATTCCGCTCGCATGATCGAGATGGGCATCGAGCCGGAGGTCATGACGCTGGCCGTGGACGCGAAGGACCTGAGCTCCCTGAGCGACAGGCTGGATGGTGCGACGGTTGACGCCAGGGGCACGTTCCCCGTCCTCCGGGGTTCGGTCCTGGGCGCGCCCTTTCGGGCTTACAGCCTCCAAGGCGACACGATCGCGGACGACCTGGCGCGCAGGGACCTGAGCATCGAGGCCATCGCCCTGCGCAGCGACGGCGGGGTGGTGGACCCCTTCGGCGGGCGCCGCGACATCCGAAACCGCGTCATCCGCCTGACGGGCGACGACGTGGAGCTGATCGACAGGGACCCGCTGCGCATCGTGCGCATCCTGCGCTTTGCGGCGGAGCTGGGGATGGACGTCTTCTGGCGGACCGACATGGACGTGCGCGAGTTCCTGAGGTGCCACGCGGAGCGCATGAACGCCATCCCCGCCGAGCGCTGGGGGCGGGAGATCATCAGCGGCATGAAGGAGCGCCCCTGGCGCTTCATCAGCCTCTGCGACCACTACGGCCTCCTGCCCGTCTTCCTGAAGGACCTGGAGGACCTGAAGTCCGTTCCGGACGGGCGCGGGAGGACGTTCTTCAGCCACGTCATGGCGACCCTGTCCGTCATCGAGAGGCGCCTGCCGACCCACAAGATCATGCAGGACGAGGCCTTTATCCTGGCGGGGCTCTTCAGCCGAATCGGCACCAGGTCGCTGAACGCCGGGGACGAGGGGGAGCGGAGGCGTAACAAGGCCCTGACCTCCTCCTTCCTGAGCCAGTGGAACATCCCGGCGGAGACGATTCGCGCCGCGCAGGCCATCATCGACGGCTACCGCAGGTTCTACGAGCTTCGGACAGAGGAGGACCTGTGCGGGGCCGTGCTGGAGCACGGGGCCGACGCGATGGCGGCGGGGCTTGACTTCGCGGGCTGCATCGCGCGGGCGGAGGGCCTGCCGCACCTGGAGACGCTCTCCGAAAACCGATGGCGTCTGGCCCAGGTGCTGCGCCGCTTCAAGGCCGTGGCGCTTCAAACGGGGGGCGCCTCGCGCTTCCTCGGAGGGGACGAGGTGATGAGCCTCCTTCGGTTGGCTCCAGGACGGATTATCGGTGCTCTTCTGGACGGGCTTGACGTGGCCGTCGGCACGGGGCGGGTGACGAACCGCGCCCAGGCCGAGGAGTGGATCGTCAGCCATGCACGCTCCGTCTGACACGGTCGCTGCGATATCGACGGCGTGGGGCGAGGCGGGCATCGCCGTCGTGCGGGTGTCCGGCTCCTGTGCCGTGCCGCTGGCCCGGTCGATCCTGCGCTTCGGGCCGAAGGGCTTTCCCCCGCCCCGGACGATGCGCCTGGCCGCCCTCCTGGACGGAGCGGACAACGCCATCGATCAGGTTCTGGCGGTACACTTCCCAGGGCCTCACAGCTTCACGGGCGAGGACGTGGTGGAGGTCCACACCCACGGAGGAACGCTGGTGGCTCAGCTGTGTCTTGAGGGACTGCTGCGGCGGGGGGCCCGCATGGCGGAGCCGGGGGAGTTCACCCGCCGGGCCTTCCTGAACGGACGCATGGACCTGTCCCAGGCGGAGAGCGTGCTCGGCATCATCCGTTCCCGCAGCGAGGAGGCCCTGCGGGCCGCGGCGCGGACCCTGTCGGGGGAGTTCTCCGAGTTCGTGCGCCAGATCCGCGACGAGCTCCTGACCCTTCAGGGGGACCTCGAGGTGGGGCTGGACTTTCCGGAGGACGCGGCGCCGGCTGTGGACCCGATCGGCCTGTACGACGCGCTGGAGACGCTTCGCATCACCCTGCGGGACCTGGAGGATCGCTGCTCCCTGGGGCTCCTGCTGCGGGAGGGCATCCGCGTGGTCATCTCCGGCCGTCCCAACGTGGGCAAATCGTCCCTCCTGAACGCCCTGCTGAAGCAGTCCCGCGCCATCGTGACGGCCGTGCCGGGCACGACGCGGGACATCATCGAGGAGACCGTCACCTATCGGGGCATCCCCATCCGTCTGGTGGACACGGCGGGGTTGCGCGTCCCCTCCGACGAGGTCGAGGCCAGCGGCATCGAGCGGGCGCGGGCGGCCCTGAAGCAGGCGGACATCTGCCTGTGGCTCTTGGACGGCTCCGCCCCCCTGGAGGACGCGGATCGGGATTACATCCGCAGCCTGGGGACGCGGGAGTCGATCATCGTCCTGAACAAGGCGGACAAGGCCCTCGCGGTGACGGAGGACGACCTTCGGGCCATCGTCCCGGAGGGGAGGACGCTTGCCATTTCCGCCAAGACGGGGGAGGGCCTGGACGCCCTCAAGGAGGCCATCGCCGCCATCGCTACGGCGGGTGGCGCGCTGGACGTGGGGCTGAACGTCACGGCGCGGCAGCTGTCGGAGCTTCGCGCCTGCGCGGAGGCCATCGCGGAGGCCCAGAGGGTCCTGGAGGCCGACATGGGACAGGACGTGACGGCGGCCCTTCTGGGCACGGCCAGAAAGGCCCTGGAGCGCACGCTGGGCATCGCAGCGGACGACGACCTCCTGGACTCCATCTTCAGCCGCTTCTGCGTCGGCAAGTAGGGCAGGCAGCGGGAGCGAACCTAAGAGAACGAGGCGGCGGGCCTTGACCCGCCGCCTTTTCGTCTGCCACCTTTACATTTTCTTCGAGCCATAGTAAACTATAATTAAACAAATAAATGCCACTATTTTAAATTTACTGATCTGAAAAAATACTAGTTTAACAGGGTGCAGTAAAGAGGCGCCGCACCCGTCCGGACCGCCCTCGGCTGCATCGAGTTTCCTGAGGTTTTTCAGCCCCGTTCGTCCCGGCCCCCTGGAGCAGCCTGTGCCGGTGGATAATTTGAGGAAACACTGAAATTGAGTCGTTGAGAACTGTCAATCGTAAGGCTCCCCGAGGTGGGGGGCATAACCCCATGTTAATTTTAAAAGCAAAGTGAGGTTAGGCCGATGATCATGAACCCTTCTGCAGTGAAGCGCGTTGTGATGGATGGAAAGAGCCTCTCCCTTGAGGGCTTCGTTGCCGTTGCACGGTTTGGCGCCTCCGTGGAGCTGGCCGGGTCCGCCCTCCGCGCCATGGAGCGGTCCCGGTCGCTGGCGGAGAAGATCGCGGGGGAGAAGCGCGCGGCCTACGGCATCACCACGGGCTTCGGAGACTTCCAGAAGGTGGCGGTGCCGGAGGAGATGTCGAACCAGCTCTCCACGAACCTGATCCTGAGCCACTGCACGGGCACGGGGGACCCCTACGCCGCCGAGGTGGTGCGCGGCATGATGCTCCTGCGGGCCAACGCCCTGTGCGGAGGGGTCTCCGGAGTGCGGCCCGTCCTGGTGCAGATGCTCGTCGAGATGTTGAACCGGGGGGTGACGCCCGTCGTCCCCCAGAAGGGCTCCCTTGGCTCTTCCGGCGACCTGGCGCCGCTGGCCCACATGACGCTGCCCCTCCTGGGGCGCGGACGGGCGCTGTATCGGGGCGTGGAGATGAGCGGAGCGGAGGCGATGGAGAAGGCGGATATCCCCACGTTGAGCACGCTGGCCTGCAAGGAGGGCCTGGGCATGACGAACGGCACCTGCGCCATGACGTCGGTCGGGGCCCTGGCCCTCTACGACACGATCTGCGCGGCCCAGTTGGCGGACGTCATCGCCTCCCTGTCCTTCGAGGGGCTGACCGCCCTGAAGGACGCCTTTGACCCGCGCGTCCACCAGGTCCGCGGCCAGAGGGGGCAAATCCGGGTGGCCGCCAACATGCGCCGCCTGATGGAGGGGTCCGAGATCCTGGACCGCTGCCAGGGGGATCGGGTGCAGGACGCCTACGCCCTGCGCTGCGTGCCCCAGTACCACGGCGCGGTGCGCGACGCGCTGGACTACGTGCTGGACAAGGTGGAGATCGAGCTGAACGCTGTCACGGACAACCCCCTGCTGTTCCTGGAGGACGAGGCCGTCATTTCGGGGGGCAACTTCCACGGCGAGCCCATGGCCATCCCCTTCGACACCCTGGGCATCGCCTGCTCCGAGCTCGCCAACATCTCTGAACGGCGCACGGAGCGCATGGTCAACGCGGCGCTCTCGAACGGTCTCACCCCGTTCCTGACGACGAAGGCTGGCGTGAACTCCGGCTTCATGATCGTCCAGTACGCCGCGGCCTCCATGGTGTCGGAGAACAAGGTGCTGGCGCACCCGGCCTCCGTGGACTCCATCCCCTCCTCCGCAAATCAGGAGGACATCGTTTCCATGGGAACCACCGCCGCGCGCAAGGCGGGCTGGATCGTGCAGAACACCCTCTCCGTGCTGGCGGACGAGCTCTTGACGGCCTGCCAGGCCATCGACGTCCGCCGTCGCCTCGACACCCACGGCCAGGGGATCACGCCGCTGCACGAGGCGCTCTTGAAGCACGTGCGCGAGCGGGTGGCCTTCTACGAGGTGGACCGGGAGATCTGGCCCGACATCGTGGAGGTCGAGAAGATGGTCCGCAGCGGCGAGCTTCTGGAGATCGTGAGAGCGCACGTCCCCGACCTGGAGTAGGCCGTCGTGAGCCTCGTGAGGCTGAAGGTCGTCCGCGCGGACCCGGCGGGCAACGTCACGCTCTTCGTGCTGACGCCCGTCGACCGCGCGCTGCGCGCCGACGCCGCGGGAAAGCTGATCGCCGCCCTGCCGGAGATGAAGGTCGAGCAGGTGGGCTTCGCCTCCGCACCCCTCATGGGTGGCGCTGCCCGGCTTGAGATGGCCGGGGGCGAGTTCTGCGGCAACGCGGCCCGCGCCTGGGGCATGTGGACCGCACGGGAAGCGGGACGCGTCCCCCCGCCTGAGAGGGTGCGGATTGAGGTCAGCGGCTGCGGCCACCCCATCGCGGTGGACGTGGACTGGGCGAAAGGCACGGCGCGGACGGAGATGCCCCTGCCCCTTGCGGTCCGCCCCGTCCCAGAGTTCGGGGGGACGCTGGTCCACTTGGGCGGCATCGCTCACCTTGTGGTTCGTGATACGGCTCCGAGCCGCGGGTTCTTCCACCGCGCGGAGCCGGTCTTTAAGGGGATGGCCGGGCTTGAGGCCTATGGCGTCGTCTTCCTGAACCGCCTCGACGCGGCGGCGGGGGAGGAGCGGCTGACGCCTCTCGTCAAGGTCCCCTCCGTGGGGACGCTGTTCCAGGAGGGCAGCTGCGGGTCCGGCAGCCTGGCCGCGGCGGTGGCGGAGAGCGCGGAGGTCCGGGACGGCGAATTCCGCAGGCGGTACGTCCAGCCCGCCGGGGCCCTGATCGCCTCGGTCGTCCGGCGGTCTGGGGAGGTGCGGAGCGCCTTTATCGAGGGGCCGGTCTCCCTGGACGAGCCCATCGAGGTCGAACTTGACCTGCACGCGGCGGGGTGATACGGTGATGTTATAATTTTCGAGAGGGGCGGAAGCGGCCGGCGGACGGGCCGCCCCCCAGGCCGAGGCGCATTGTGAGCCATATCTTTGACCTTGCGGACTTTATCAGACAAAAGGAGGGGTTAGATTGTCTATCCTGACCAACCCGGTAACGGTTTCCGTCATCGTGCTGTGCGTGCTGTGCCTTTTCAAGCTCAATATCCTGGCGGCCATGCTGGTGGCCTGCTACGCCGGCGCCCTGGTGGGCGGCATCCCGTTCCGCGACGTGATGGGCATCATCACGGAGGGGTTCAGCAGCAACGCCGAGACGGCCCTGGCCTACCTGCTGCTGGGCACCTTCGCCACAGCCATCGCCACCACGGGCCTTGCGGACATCATGGGCAAGAAGATGTCCCGCGTGATGGGGAACCGGCGGGCGGTGCTGCTGCTGATCCTGGCGGGCGTCAGCTGCCTGTCCCAGAACCTCATCCCCATCCACATCGCCTTCATCCCCATCATGATCCCGCCGATGCTGGCCATGTTCAACCGCATGAAGCTGGACCGCCGCGGCGCGGCCTGCTCCCTGGCCTTCGGGCTCAAGGCGCCCTACATCGCCATTCCCTTCGGCTTCGGCACGATCTTCCACGGCATCATCGCGAAGAACATGAGCGAGAACGGCATGCCCATCGAGACGGCCGTGGTCTGGCACTACACGTGGCACCTCGGCGTGGCGATGTTCATCGGCCTGCTGATCGCCATCTTCATCTCCTACGCCGCTCCCCGCGAGTACAAGGCGCTGGACGTGGACACGTCGGCCACGGACGCCATCGCCGAGGAACTGAAGCCGGCGCACTGGATCACCGTCCTGGCCATCTTCGTCGTGGTTGCGGTACAGCTCTGGAGCGACTCTCTGCCCCTCTCCGCCCTGAGCGGACTCGTGGTGATGTTCGCCCTGGGAGCCGTCCCATGGAGCAGGATCGACGACCAGTTTGCGGGCGGCATCAAGATCATGGGCATGATCGCCTTCGTGATGCTGATCGCGGGCGGCTATGCCGGCGTCATGAAGCAGACGGGCGGCGTCGACGAGCTGGTTCACGCGGCGGCCAACGCCATGAGCGGCAACAAGGTCATGGCTGCGACGATGATCACCCTCATCGGCCTCCTGGTGACGATGGGCATCGGCACCTCCTTCGGCACGATCCCCGTGCTGGCGGTGCTCTACGTCCCGCTCTGCAAGCACATGGGCTTCTCCACTCCGGCGACCTGCCTCCTGATCGCGGCGGCGGCGGCCCTCGGCGACGCGGGCTCCCCGGCCTCCGACACGACCCTCGGCCCCACGGCGGGCCTGAACGCGGACGGCCAGCACGACCACATCTGGGACACCTGTGTCCCCACGTTCCTGCACTTCAACATTCCGCTGATGGTCGCTGCGATCATCCTGTCGCAGTACCTGTAGCGCGGCGACGTGGGCTTCCGGGCCTGACCCTCGGCCGGCGGGGCGGAAACACCGCCCCGCCCCTTTTTTTGTCTCTGGGTCAGCCTGCCCGCCGCTCCTGGAGGTATCGATACGTGCTGTCCGGCGTCATGGCCCGAACGGTGTCCCAGTCCCCGGCGGCCAACGCGGCCCGCACCCGCGACGCGCTGACGGCCTCCCCGTTTACGGAGGCCCGCTCCACCACCACGACCTGGATGCCGCGCTTCGGCAGCTGCTCGAGGAGCGCCTCGTTGTAGCGCGCCGTGGACGGGCTGAAGGGCTCCGTCCCCACGTAACGCCTCGCGACGCCGAGGGCAGGGGCCACGAGATCGCAGAAGACGGCTGCGTCCAGCGTGCCCTGCGCCGAGGCCAGCGACTCCTGCCGCGTGAAGTAGGCGGGGAAGGTGCGCGCGGAGATGACGTACTCGCCCCCCGACAGAACCTCGACGTTGGTCAGGTCCGCCGTGCCCTCGCGCATCAGCCGGAATCGGACGTCGAAGGGGAACTCCGACCGGTCCTCGCGCACGGCCAGCACCCACACCCAGGGGTTCTCCGAGGCGGCCCGCTCCACGAGGCGCCGATGGCCCAGCGTGAAGGGGTTGGCGTTCATCACGACGCAGGCGCGGGGTGTGGGCCTGCCCTCCGCCTGACGCCGAAGGCCCTCCGAGTAGGCCGAGGCGCTGCCGCTTCCAGCCTCCAGAAGGACGGCGTAGGGCCGTGCGTCCGCCACCCGGCGAAATCCGAGGCCGGCGAAAAAACGCTCCATGTCGGGCTTGGTGATCACCTGCCAATAGGTGATGCCGCGCTGGACGGCCCTCTGGATCAGGGCCGTGATGAGCGTGGCGGAGAGCCCTTCCCCGCGGTGCGCCGCATCGACGGCGACCCCCTGCAGCAGGTTCCCCTTCAGGAAGCCGCACCCCACGAGGTGCCCGTCTTCGTAGAGCCCCACGCCCTCGTCCGCCCCCTCTGGTAGCGTGAGGTCGTTTGCCTTCAGGAGCGCCGCCAGAGCCGCGTCCCTCTCCGGCCGATAGATCGTGTCCACGCTGACCTCTCCCATGACGACCACCTCCCGAATAACACGAATTCCGCCGCGGCGCAGGGGCGCCGGCCCTGTAAGTCCGTTCCGAAAATCTGCGCTTTTCATTCTATTTTCCTGGATTTACGCCCTAAATGCAACGGCAGGAAGTGAGAGAAGGTGTTATAAGCGACCGACCCGGCTCACTGCGTTCGGCGCCTACCCTTGCAGGGGGCTTGTTTGCTATAATGAGGCCAGGAGCCGAAGGGATGGGGGAGGGATGCGGATTGCTGGTCAACACGCCCTACGACGACGTGTTCCGAACGCTGCTGAACGATTGTTCGAGCCTGATCATACCGCTAGTGAACGAAATCTTTCACGAGTCGTACTCCGGGGACGAGGCAGTGGAGTTCTACCCTAACGAGCACTTTATCAACGGTCAGGACGGTACGGAGCGAGAGCGCGTCACGGACTCGTGCTTCGGGATACGGGGCAGGTCGCTGAAGAAGTACCACATCGAGTGCCAGAGCACGTCGGACGACACGATGCTGGTCCGGATGTTCGAGTACGACGCGCAGATTGCGCTGGATGCGGGCGAGGTGAGCGAGGGAGTGCTGACGGTGCGCTTTCCTGCGTCGGCGATCCTGTACCTTCGTTGTCGCGCGAGTACGCCGGACGTGCTGACGGTGCGCATCGAACTGCCAGGCGGTGGTTCTGCGGCCTACGATATCCCTGCGATGAAGGCCCAGCGGTACACGCCGGAGGACATCTTCTCCAGGGGGCTGTTGTTTCTCATTCCCTTCCACATTTTTGCGCACGAGAGACGGTTTGCGAAGTACGAGAGGGACGAGGGATTGCTGCGGGAGCTTCTGTCCGAGTACGAGGGGATACGGGAACGGCTTGAGGGGCTGGCGGAGAGCGGGAAGTTGACGGAGTACGTGAAGCGGACGCTTGAGGAGATGTCCGGTAAGGTGTTGGAGCACATTGCCCGTCGACACGAAAAGGTGAGGGAAGGAGTGAAGTCCATCATGGGAGGCCGGGTGTTGGAGTACGAGGCGAAGACGATCCTGAGGGAGGGCATCGCTCTGGGACGCAATGAGGGTATTGCTCTGGGACGAGATGAGGGCATCGCCGCCACGGCGCGACGGATGCTGGATCGGGGCGTTTCGCCCGAACAGGTTGCCGACTTCACCGGTCTGTCCCCTGACGAGGTTGCGGCGCTGAGGGCCGGAACCGGAAACTGAATGCACCACTTCAAAAGCAACCCCTCCGCCGCCTTCGGCGGCGCCTCCCCTTCCAGGGGAGGCAAAAAGAAGAGGCGCGTTGTTAGGCCCCCGGTTTATTAGGCCCCCCTGCAAGGGGAGGTGCGAAACCTCTTGACAATGTGAATGAAGATGGGGTATGTTAAGAAAAATTCGGCTCGTGAGGGACCGGGACCTCTTTCTCGATGGTGGTCTCCGGGAGGGAGAGGTGTGCGAATGGATTCGTCGATCTCCTCGGTAAAGATTGGAACGCGCGGCGAGGAGTACGCCGCGATGCATATTCTGGAGGTGACGTCCATACCGGACGTCGCCAGTGTCCTGTCCGAAAGACAAAGCGCGGACGAGAGCGACGTCATCGCCGCGTACAGGGACGGCATGGCCGTTATGCTTTCGGAGGCACACCAGAGGTGGAAGGCATGGGGCTCCGGGAGCCGTGATGTCTCGGTCGAGTTGATGTGGCTGACGCGGTCGGTCGCCAACCAGCCGTATGCGGCCTCCATTCGTCTGTTTCTTGTTTCGCGCGCCCTGGCCGTGGATCGAGCGGCTGCGGAGGACGCGGTCCGGTCGATAGCCCGGGACTGTTCCACGACACTGGACCTCCAACGCTACGAATACCGCCCCCTGCCGCACGGCGAATTTGCGACGAGCCTTTCGGAGCTTCAGACCGACGCGATACGGCTGCTGGTGAGGGAGGGCAGGATACGGAACCTTCAGAACGCCATCCTCCCCTGGTGCTTTTCCTTCGACGTGATACGAAAGAGTGGTCAGGACCTGGCAAGGATCGCCAACGAGCTGGCCAGTCATCCTGGCTGCGCGTTCTCGGTGCAGCTGATGCCGGTGTCGTACTCCCCCCAGGAGGCCGCCGTCGTCGACTCGCTCTCCCAGAACCTGGAGACGCTCCAGAGGGGCGTCATGACCCAGGGGGTCGGCAGCGTCGGATTCACCCTGGCGGAGCGCCCCGCGGAGGTCTACAAGTACTACTCCGAGAACAAGGACAGGGCCCTGTTCCGGTACAACATCGCGGTCCTCGCTCCGGAACGGGCGGCGGAACAAATCATGCAGAGGCTGTTCGGGCAGTTGAACGCCGGACGGGATGGGGCCGTGGCCGTAAAGAACGTCTCCATCCCCGTGGCCGACGTCGGTTTTCCCTGGAACGACCATCCCCTGCCCTGGGCGATCAACCAGCGGCTGCACGAACTGACACAGCCGGCGGACGCGGCCGTCGGACAGGGTGGCGACCTCCTCCGGGTCTGCGGGCAGCTGCCCGGCATCATCACCGCCGAAGAGGCCGCGGAGCTCTTCCGTCTTCCCATCGGGAGCCGGACCGTCGCCGCGGGGCTGACGGTCAACGAGTCGGGCGGGAGAAAAAAGACCTACGCCGAGAACGTGGTGGACGGCGCCGACATCGAGGTGGGGCAGCTCAAATCCTCATCCGGCGGCAACACGATCGGGTTTTCCGTAGACGACCTGACGAAGCACGCGCTCATCGCCGGGACTCCCGGATCGGGGAAGACGACCTTTGCGGTCGGCCTGCTGGACAGGCTGTGGAAGCGATACAACATCCCCTTTCTCGTCATCGAGCCCGCGAAGAACGAATACCGGGCCCTGGTGCGGAGCATTCCCGACCTTCAGGTCTTCACGCCCGGCAAAGATTTCATCTCTCCCTTCATCTTCAACCCATTCCTGCCCCCGAAGAACGTCAGACTTGGGGCCTACAAATCGACCTTGAAGACCGCTTTCGCGGCGGCCGTCTCCATGTCCTCGCCGCTCGACAAGATATTCGAGGAGGCGGTCAACAACTGCTATTCGGAGTTCCGATGGCTCGACTCCTACACGTCCGCCAACAAGGGGCGCGTGTTCAACATTGCGGACTTCATCCGCTGCTTTCGGGAGACGTTCGAGGCGATCGGCTATGTCGGCGAGGCCCTGAACATCGGCCGGGCGGGGACGGTGCGGCTCGGCAGCCTGTCGAACCTCTTCGACCATTATCACTCCATCCCCATCGAGGACCTTCTGTCCAGGCCGACGGTCATCGAGTTGGCCGCGATAGAGAACAACGACCAGAAGGCGCTGCTGATTGCGCTGCTGCTGCTGTCCATCCTGGCCTATGTGAACGCCAACTACGTCGGGGAGGGCCGCTTGAAGAACGTCATCCTGCTGGAGGAGGCCCACGTCCTTCTGGGAGGCGGGACGAACGCCGTACAGGGAGAGGCGGACCCGGGCGCGATCGCCCAGGAGTTGATCAAGAGGATGCTCGCGGAGATCCGCGCCTATGGGGTCGGCATGGTGATCGCGGACCAGTCGCCGCGGAAGGTGACCGCGGACGTCGTGGCCCTCACCGACATCAAGGTGGCCTTCAGGATCGTCGAGGCGGGCGACAGGCAGATCGTGAGCGACAGCACGAACATGGACGCGGCACAGACGGAGCGTCTGGGCAGGTTGAGGCCAGGGGAGGCCTTTCTGTTCTTCGGCCGGCTCGACGTGCCGGAGGAGGTGCGTATCCCGGATTATCGCCTCGAGCAGGAGATCGGCGTCACGCTGTCGGACGAGGCCATCCGTGAGCGCTCCACGTATTGGAGGACCCGGCAGCGGGACCTGAGGCCCTACCCCGAGTGCGGGTTCGTGCGGTACTGCGCCGAGACGTGTCGGCCCGACCTCAGGGAGCTGGCGCGGGAGGCGGCGAAACGGATCTTCGCCAAGAACTTCAAGGGGGACACCAGAGACTTTGAGGTCCTGAGGTCCGTGTTCGGGAGCATTTCACAGCGCGTCAGGGCGGAGCTGAACGACGAGCCGTTCTCCGCGGAACTGCTGGCCTGCACGAAGTGCCATCTCTGGAGACGAATCCGGTACGGGACGCGGATCGACGTCAGCGATGCGCTGATCCGCAACTCGCTGCAAAAGTAGGAGGGACAGGATGGGCGACGGAAACGACCTCGGTTTCACCAAAAACATCGAAAGCACCGAGAATATCGGAAACATTGAGAGCACGGAGAACACCCTATCTGAAAGCGTCGAGCTCAGCGAGGGCGCCGGGCTCGAGAGGAGCGCGGACCTCGACGCCCCGCCCCAGGACATCGCAGAGGACACGGAGCTACCGGATGCCCCGGATGCTGGGCCGGATGGAAGCTATGGCCTGACCGATCTGGAGGAGGACACGAGCGCGGACTTCGAGAACCTCAACGAGTCCGACGCCTCCGAAGCGTGTCCCGACGAGATCCCGGAGGACGGGGATACGGACACGGAGGAAAATCCTTCCCTGGAGGCAGAGTTCGAGGAGCAGCGGAGGGCCGACGACGCGATCCGGGAGACGCTGCGGGACGACATCAGGGAGGACCCCGAATTTATCGACGCGAACGGGGACCTGATCTGGGCCCCCAACGGCGGGTTTGTGGAAAATCCGGAGACGGTCGCGGTGCAGCCGGGGTCCGTGGTGCTGCAGCGGTGGGGGAACGAGTCCGGTCACCATTTCACGGAGTTTGGGACGCCCTATGAGAAGGTCTCCCTGCCGTGGAAGGAGACGGAGCCGAGGTACTTCGAGATCCTGAGGCCCCTCGAGGACGTTGCGCGGGGTACGGTGGCCCCGTGGTTCCGCCAGCCGGGCGGAGGGATACAGTACAGGACGGAGCTCAGGGAGTTCGAGATGACCCGGGGGGCATCCCCGTACCTGCGGGAAATCTCTTTTGACGAGGCACTGAAGTTGAAGCGTTGACGCCGGGGCGTTGACGTCGAAGGAGGCGTTGAAGCGTGGGGCTTAAGGAACTTTTTTCTGCGCTGCGGAAGGAGGGCATACCGCCCGATTGGTATCTGATCGGCGACGAAGGCATCTCCGAATGTCGGACCTGCATGAGGCGTATCGATGGCAGGTGGGCCGTGTACTTCAGCGAGCATGGTCTGAAGAGCTCGTTGAAACTTCATGATTCGGAATCGGAAGCCTGCCGGGACCTGCTCTCCCGGATGCTCAGGGAAAAGGAGCTTCGGGGCTCCGGAGCCCTGAACGAAGGAGGACGTTAGCATGGCGATGTTCGGACGCAACCCCAACGAGGCCGCCTACGTCGGGGGCAGGAAGCACTTTACCGACGTCATCAAGAACACGGGGCCGGGCAACCTGCTGATATGGCTCAACGGAGAGGAGGACTTCAACACCAACTCCACCCTGATCGTGGCCGAGTCGGAGGAGGCGCTGTTCTTCCGGGACGGCATCGTGGAGGAGGTCTTCGACGGCGGCAAATACGTGCTGTCCACCGAGAACTACCCGTTCATCAGCCGTCTGAGGAACCTTTTCTCCGGGGGCATCAGCACGTTCAACTGCAAGGTCTACTTCGTCCGCAAGGCGCACTCCATGGAGATCCTCTGGGGCACGGACTCCCCGATACAGGTCCGCGACCCGGTGCTGCGGATCGCGACGAGCGTGACGGCACGGGGCGCGTTCAAGGTACAGGTCGACAACTCCAAGCTGTTTCTGATCAAGCTCCTGGGGAACAACGTGCAGCAGCTCACCCAGGAGGAGCTCACCCGATACTTTCGGCGCGAGTTCATGCAGCACATCAAGTCCAACATCGCGAGGGCGATCCGCGAGTCGAACGAGGAAATCCTGGGCATATGCGAGCGTCAGGCGCTCCTGGCGGAGCACCTGACGCCCATCCTCCGCGAGCCGCTTGCCGATTACGGGGTCCGGCTGGTCAACTTCACCATCGAGGCCATCGACATCCCGGAGCAGGACCCCAACCGCCAGAAGCTGGAGGCGGCCTACGCCAACAAGGGCGTCATGGGCATCCTGGGCAACGACTGGGGCCGGCAGCAGGCGACGGAGATCCTGCACGATGTGGCGAACAACCCCGGGGCGGGCGGCGTGGCCGCGACGGGCGCGGGGCTGGGCATGGGCATGGTCGCAGGCGGCGTCTTCAACAGCATGGCCCAGCAGATGTTCGCGCCCATGCAGGAGCCCCGGCCGGAGGAGCGCCCCTTCCCTCAGGGGCCGTCCGGAGGGCGCTTCGTGCAGCGGGACGGCCCCGGCGGCGCGAAGCGCTGCGCTCACTGCGGCGCGGATAACCCGGAGGACTCCTTATTCTGCGGCCGGTGCGGGACGCGGCTGGACGCGCCCGAGGCCACGTGTGGAAACTGCGGGGCGGTGTTGCCCCCCGAATCCCGGTTCTGCAACAAATGCGGAACCCCCAGGAACTGAGGGAGCGTGAGAACGATGAAAAATGGCATCCTCTGGCTGATCCTCAAAGCGCTCTTCCCCGTGCTCTTCAACGCCGTGTTCTTCCTGGCAGACATCCAGCCGAAAAACGCCTCGGTGTGGATTTCTTACGTCTTCGTTCACAGCGCCTATGTCCTGCTGCTCCTGACCCCGCGTTTCACCGTGCGGTCTCGGAGCGCGGCCCTTTTCGGGACCACGCTGGGAGGGCTGGGACTGTTTTTCTTCCTGGCCGAGCTGGCCCTGGGCTCCGTGCTGATCGCGGTCCGTCCCGAGGGGTGGCGCACGGCCTTTTTCCTCCAGCTTGTGCTGTCCGTCTTCCATATCGCCGCGCTGACGAGCACCATGCTGGCCGACCAACACACGGCCGGGGGCGAGACCGTGCGGGAGGCGGAGCTCCGGACCTTCAAGGGGCTGCTCTACGAGATGCGCCGGGCGGTGGACGAGGCCGGGGAGGGGGAGGAGGCCCGGCTGCTCCGCAGGACTTATGACCTGATGGCCTCCAGCCCCGTGAGGTCGCACCCGTCTGTCTTGGATATCGAGCGCGACCTGGAGGCCGCGATCCGCGCGCTGCCGCGCGTCGGGGCGAGCGGAGAAAACCGGGAGGACATCGCCCGTCGGGCCGAAGAGATTCAGAGGCTGATACGGGAGAGGAACCACCTTTTAAAACGAACGTAAAGGAGAGGATTGCATTGATGCTGACCAAGGCCAAATGCCCCGCCTGCGGGGGCGCGCTGGAGCTCAACCCCGGCCTGGAGCGGGGGATCTGCGTCTACTGCGGCAGCGAGTTTCTGGTTCAGGAGGCTATCCAAAAGTTCAAGGCGGAGATTGACGGGCTCCCAACCCTGAAGAACATGCTGATCCGCGCGGAGCAGAAGCTTTCCGACGGGGACCTGAAGGGGGCCGAGGCCTTGTATGAGGAGATACTGAAGGGTGCCCCCACTTGCCACGAGGCCTGGTGGGGAAAGTTCAGGAGTTTATTGGAGGGGGGGTATCTTCCAATAAGACTGGTTGATTGTCAGCATAGAGTAATTTCTCTTATAAAGCAAGGCTTTATCGAAAATGCGAAAAAAGAATTGAAAGACATCGTTGCGGCACTGGACAGGGCGGACCTGCAGTATCTTTTTGGGAACAACACCACGAATGCACTTCGCGCGATCGAATACGCTCCGGAAGAACTGAAGGGTGTATATCAGCAGAAACTCGATCAGATATTGAAAGATTGCAAAAAAATTTCGGAAGACATGAAAAAGTTGTTGACAGCGAGAGAAGAAGAGTTGAGAAAAGCGTCGATACAGGAGAAGAAGGCAGTATTTCTTCTTGTTTTGGGTGCGATCCTCGGAGGTATCATGGGATACTTTTGGAGGGGAGTTATTTTTGGCTTTATTTTGGGTATGTTGTGGGCAAGTGAAACGATGAAGGTAAAGATGATATTTCTTATTATTTTGGGTACGATCCTCGTCGGAGGTATCATGGGATACTTTTGGACTGGAGTTATTTTTGGCTTTATTTTTGGCTTTATTTTGGAAGTTATTCGGGAGGGTCGAAACGAAAAGGGAAGCGCTGACGCAACGACCACCGATGCTAGCTTGTCAAGTCAAACGCAATAGCACAAATCCGCAGGTTGCAAGGAAGTTACCGAAGATTAAGCTCGTTATAACATAGGTTAAGATGATTTTGATCTTGCACCCGTCGAGTGCGACAGGAAACGTTAGAAATCTGTCTTTGCCACAGGTTAAAAATCTTGCCTGCGGGATTGAGAACGGCATGGGCTGAGAAAAAGAAGTTCCTCGCTATCTCAAGTGGGTAAGGATGGGTTCAAAATTGTCAGAAGTGGTATAGTAGTGGCATTATGAAAGACATTCAAGTATTTGAAATCGCGCCTGCTCTGGGGAATCCGTGGTATATCGAATCCATAGATCTTGATGCCGATAGAAACCGCGATATTCGCGTTGCTTTTACAAAAGGGGCTTTGGATTGACAATCCGTTACGCCATGCCTATTGCTGAGCGTGAAGCCAACCCCTCCGGACCACCTCCCCTTACAGGGGAGGCAAAAATTGAAGAAGCGCGTTTTTCAGGCCCCCCGGTTGTCCAGGGGTGGAGTGAGGAAGATGCCTGATACCAATTCGCGTTTAAAGAAGGGCAAAAAAGGCCCCCCTGCAAGGGGGGCTGCCCCGAAGGGGCTGGGGGGTGTTGAGTAGGCTAAGAGCAAACCCCTCCGCCGCCCTTGGCGGCACCTCCCCTTTCAGGCGAAAGCGAAGAAGTGCGTTTTTCAGGCTCCCTGCTTGTCCAGGGATGGAAGCGAGGGAGATGCCTGAGCCGTACCGAAAGCCGGGCGCGCCTTCGGAGCAGGGAGGCCCTTTGAGCCTTTGAGAGGGGACATCGGAATGGTGGGCGGGGAGAGACGGGGCGTGCGGAAGATCGAGTTTTTCGCGCCGAGGGCCGTGGGGCTGGAAGAGGTGCTGGAGGCGCGGGAGCGGCGTCAGGCGGCTCAGCGGGCCCTGCTGGCGCGGTGGGGAACGCCCCTCGTCAGCCTCTGCATGAACGTCCCCGGCCCCGTCAAGGACACGCCCCTGATCGAGCTGGCCTTTCGGCATGGACTTGACGAGCTTGAGGCGCGTCTGCCCCCGCTCCTGTCCATGGAGGTGAGGCGGGACGCCGCCGGGCCGGAGGCCCTCCTTGCGTGCCGGATGGAGGCGTCCGCGCTCAAGGCCCTGGGGGAGGCGGTCGAGGCGGAGGCGCCCGTGGGGCGGCTCCTCGACGTGGACGTGTTGGACGGGGAGGGGCGCAAGCTCTCCAGGGCCGTGCCCCGCGCCTGCATCGTGTGCGGTGGTCCGGCCTTTGACTGCGCCCGCAGCCGGGCCCACGGGCTGGCCGCCGTCGAGGCGGCTGCGCGGGCGCTCCTGGTGGGCTGGGCGGCGCCGCGCTTTGCGGAGGCGGCGGAGGCCGCGTTGTTGGAGGAGGCGCGCCTCACGCCGAAGCCTGGCCTGGTGGACCGATCGAACAACGGCGCTCACCGCGACATGGACCTCCCCATGCTGGAGCGGAGCGCCAGGGCGCTTCGTCCGTACTTCGAGCGATTCTTCGAGGCAGGGACGGAGGAGCCGGACCGTTTCCTCCCGCTGAAGGAGGTTGGCGTGGAGGCGGAGGCCGCGATGATGGAGGCCACGGGGGGCGTCAACGCGCACCGCGGGGCGATCTTCGCCCTGGGGCTGCTGCTGGGGGCGCTTGGGGCGTCGCTCCTGGACGGGCGGGATGTCCTTCAGCGCGCGGCGGCCCTGGCGAGGCAGAGACGGGGGGGAGGCGAGGGGTCCCACGGCGCGTCGGTGCGCGCCCGCTACGGCGCAGGCGGGGCGGTGGAAGAGGCCCTGGCCGGGTTCCCGACGGCTTGGCGGGCGCGGGCCGTGCTGGAGGCGAAGGGGCCGCTGACGGCGCTCCTGGGGCTCCTCGCGCGCTGCACGGACACCAACCTCCTGTATCGCGGCGGGCGGAAGGGGCTCCTCCTGGTCCGGGCAATGGCGCGGGCCGCCCTCTGTCTGCCGCAAGGGATGCACCCCTGGGCGATGCGGGGCATGGACCGCGTGATGATCCGACAGAACCTCAGCCCCGGAGGGTCCGCGGACCTCCTGGCCCTGGCCCTCTTTATGGAGCGGGTGGGGCTGTAGGGAGGTAGAGGCAGGTCGCGTGGCCCGTAGTGCGCGGTGAGGGGCGCGAGGCGTAGTCGTCGGAGTTGCTGCGCTCCAGCAGGACGGCTTCCCCGTTTCCGAGGGTCTGCATCAAGGCGAGGAAGAGCCGCGCGCCGCGCCGGCAGTCCACGTCCAGCCCGCCGATCTCTCCCGTGTGGAAGCCCCTCAGGACCGCCAGGGTCCGCTCGTCCTCCGCGTCGGACGTGGCCCGCGGCTTGTAGTGGGACAGGTCCATGCTCAGGAGCACCACGCCCCCCTCCTGGCGCAGCAGGCGCGCCAGCACGCGGTGCGCGCGCAGGAGCTCCATGTCGCTGGCGCTGGTCCTCAGCAGGAGGCACAGCACCTTCGCGCCGGGGAAAAAGCGCAGGACGTGCGGAATGTGCTCCGTGACGCAGTGGTCCCGCTGCACGGCGTCGTCCTGGCGGGGCACGGCCCAGGAGAGAGCGCGCGCAGCCGCCGCGTCGCCGGACAGCAGGAGAAGTCCTGCGGGGGTCCTCCAGTCCGGCGCGCCCATGACGACGCCCGCACGGGCCCGGCCGAAGTGGTCCGGGCCGATGATCACGACGCGGGCCGGGGCCGCGTCCTCCGAGGCCAGCCGCTTGTAGAGGCGATCGATCATCGCTCCGGCCACGCTGTGGTGCGGAGCCAGGGCCCCGACGACGCGGGGAGCGGCCTCCGCCGCGGAGACAAGACAGGCGGCGGCCGCCAGGGCCGCCGCAATCCGTCTCAATCGATTCGATAAGCTAGTCATTGACCTTGTTCTGCCAGTAGGGAAGGGCCATCTTCAGCTCGTCCTGGCGCTTCTCGTCGTAGACGAGGGCCTTCCACTCATCGTCGTCCATCCGCTTTTCCCCCATCGGGGTCGTGAAGGTGTAGTAGGAGAACATGTAACCCTCCGTGACGCGGAATCCGCCCGACTTGTCGTTGACGTAGACGCGGAGCTTCCTGGGCGTTCCCGTGCCCATGAAGAGGACCTCGCCCGTCGGCACGGAGGTGGCGACGTCCGCCACGAGGGCCATGCGAAGCTGTCGCTGCGCCTCCTCGCCCACGATCTCACCGATGTCCTCGGGCAGGACGGAGGCCAGCCTGAAGCTCAGCAGCTGCTCGAAGTCCTCCCAGGTCATGGAGTCGTCCAGGGCGCGTTCGGCGATCGCCGTCAGCCCACGCATGTCCTTGGCGAAGGACATCAGGTTCGCCGCGTAGTACTCCCGCCATTTCTCGTTCTCCTTGGGCAGGAGCTTCGTCAGGGTTTCCACAAGGCGGTCCGCGGCCTCTGCCAGGGCGCTGTAGAGCGCCGGAACGGGCTCAACGTAGCTGCGGGGGATGGGCAGCTTGAAGGGGCCGGGAATCCAGAGGTCCCCGCCTCCGTCCCCCATCTCCGCGCCGCTCTGCTCCGCGTAGAGGATCGTGTCGTGCTTCAGCTCCGTCATCGCGGCCTCGGCCGTGATGAGCTTCTTGTAGCCCCAGGCCGGACGGTTGGCGAAGAACTGCTTCGATCCCGCCTCTGCGAGGTACGCCCGAACGAACTTCAGAATGTCCGTGTAGACGTTGTCGCCGTCCTTACCGGTCGAGTAGGCCTCCCAGAGGTCGGCCATGGCCCGCTGGTTTTTCTCGTAGTCCTTGAACTTCCCGTTCGGCTTCACCTCGGCCTGAGCGGTCGGGGAGCCCAGCACCGCCATGACGTCCAGCGGGTCCGGGAGCGGCCTCATATCCTCGCGCGTGCTCGTAGCGGGGAAGGTCAGCGCGTCGAAGACCATCGCGTCGAAGGTGACGCGCCGGGGCAGGACGGCGAACTTCTTGCCATCGAGCTTCTGGATGACGCTCTTCTTCCCCGCCGCATCGAGCGCCGCCACGAGCGCCTTGACGCGGTCCGGCTTGGCGAGGTCCTCCAGCTTGAAGGGCTTGAGGGCCGCGGACAGGTCGTCCCACGAGTTGACGTTGGAGCTGCCCACCAGGTAGGAGATGGGGTCGGCTACCGCGCGCCAGCGCTTCTGAACCTCCGGGGCGCTCAGAATGTGGTTCAGGATGAGCGTCGCCGCCGCGCCGTTCTCGCTGTCCAGCGGCCAGGCGGTGCCCAGGAGGTAGGAGGCCCGGAAGTAGGCCTTGAGCCCGTCGTTCAGCGTGTAGTGGCCCCTGGGCCCGAAGAGGGAGAGGTCCTGAGGCAGCTCCGTGAAGGGGTTGGCCTCCAGGATGCCGGAGCCGCGCATCGCGCCCTCCGCAAACTCCCGAACCTCCGCCGGCACGTCCCCCTTGCCATTCGACGCCAGGTAAAGGCCGAGGGCGATGAAGCCCTTGACGTTGGCTGCGGCCGTCCGTCCCGGCTCGGAGGCGGAGAGCTGCTTCGGCAGCTTCGCGGCGGCGTCCCTCATGGCGTTGAGCAGCCCCGTGACGCGGGGCGCCAGGGCCTTCTCCTCCAGCTTCTGAAGGGAGCGGTCGAAGTAGAGGTGGAAGGCGTGCATGGGCAGGTCCGCCGTGATGAACTTGGCCGTCAGCTCGTTCATCTCTGCGTAGCAGTCCACCAGGTCGTCCTCCTGGAGGAACTCGCGGAACTGGGGGGCGGGGTCGAGGTAGAAGCCGTTCTTCAGGAGTGCAGCTCGGGCCTCCTCCTCCAGGGAGGCCGGAAGGTTCTCCTCCTCGACGCGGGTCAGGTCGGGCGACGACGCGGAGAGGTCCCTGAGGTCCTCCGCGCGCAGCCAGGCCTGGCGGCTGTCGGACCCCGAAAACGCCGGGCCATAGGACCCCGCCTTCTCCTGGAGCGCTGAGAGGGCCTCGCGATCGGGCCCCTCATCGTAGTTCGTGTAGAAGGTGCAGAGGACCCACAGGGCGCCGTCCTCCCCCTGCTTCTGGCCCAGTGCCGTCACCACGGCGCCCCGGGGAAGCGTGAACTTCGAATAGTCCGAGAGGGGCAGGCTCCCCGGCAGGAGGTACGGCATGGCGCCGTCCTTCAGGACCTGCCAGGGACGCGGGGCGAAGCCCTCGTGCTCCGGCATGGGGACCAGGAGCTTTTGCTCTACGAAGCCCAGCAGCTCTGTCCCGTCGGGTCCGGCTTTGATGGAGAGCCAGCCCTCCTGCTTCGAGGGCTCCGCCTCAAGGGTGTCGCCGTAGGCGATGCAGAAGGTGTTCTCCTCTTCCTTCGGCTGGTAGGCCTCCCATCGGCCGTTGGAGGCGGCCTTTACGTCCTTCAGATCCTCGAAGACCGGAGCTACGGGGCTTGTGACCACCCAGCGCTGAGTGGCCTCGGCGGCGCCCGTCAAGAGCGCCGCCAGGAGCAGCGCAAACAAGGGGCAAATTGCCGAACGTCTTAGCCATTTTCCTTTCATCTCGTACATCCCTCCAAAAATACAAATGGTCGAATGTGGCCGGAACCCTCCGGCCCGGCTCCGATTATAACCTGAGGCAGCCCGTTCCGCCGCCGTCAATTTCACCGCTTTAAGGCGGTCATTCGTACAGCCGGCCCGCCCAGTAGGGGAGGCACTGCTTCAGCTTATCCTGCCGTCCGCCGTCCCGAACCAGGGTCTGCCACTTTCCCTCGGCCATCCCGGCTCCCAGGGGGCGCGTGAAGGTGTAGAAGGAGAGCGTACGCCCCTCCGTGACGCGGCTTCCCCCCGATCGGTCGTTGACGTAGACGAGGAGCCTGCGCGGCGCGCCCGTGCCGACGTAGAGGGCCTGTCCGGCTGCAGGAGACGCGGCGGCCTCCGCCAGGACGACCGCGGGGGCCCCTGCCTCGGGCAGGCGAAGGTGCTGGATGCGGTAGAAGTCGTCGTAGGTCATGGCGTCATCAATGGCGCGCTGCGCGATGCCGGCAAGGTGGCGCATCTCGCTGGCGAAGTCCGTCAGGCCCCGGACGCCAGGGTCCGGATTGCCTCCCAGAAGGGGGGTCACGAAGGCCGCCAGCCGGTCCGCAGCCTCCGCCAGGGCGCTGTAGAGGGCCGGCGCGGGCTCGACGTACCCCCTGGGGAGGGGCGGGGCGAAGGGGCCCGGACGCCAGGTCCCTTCGGGGTCGCGTCCTGTGGAAACGCCCCCGCCTGCGGGCGCCTCGGCCGCGCTCCCCAGCTCCGCCAGCGCGGCCTCCGCCGTGACGAGCCTCTTGTAGCCCCAGGCCGGCTGCGTCGCGAAGTACTGGGCCGGGCCCTTCCCCGTCGGAGCGGGTGTCAGGTAGGCGCTGAGGCACTTCAGGGCGTCTGTGCGCAGGCTGTCCTCCTCCCTGCCCGCCGCGTACCCCGCCCACAGGTCCGCCGCAGCCCGCAGGGCCTGGTCGCTGCCCCGACTCCCCGCGAACAGCGACAGCTCGTCCCGCGCCGGCTGGGACCCCAGCGCCGCCATGACCTCCAGCGGGTCCGGCAGCGGAGCAGGGTCCTCGGCCGCGCCCTCCGGGGGCGCGATGGGGAGCCCGAATGCCCGCGCCTCGAAGGAGGGGCGAAGGGGCAGGAGGGCGAACCTGCGTCCTGGGCCGCCGCTCCCCTGGTCGAGCTCCGCGAGGGCCGACATCAGGGCCTTCACGCGGTCCGGGGCCTTGAGGTCCGCCAGCGCAAAGGGCTCCAGGGCCGCGGCGACGCCGTCCTCTGGTGTCGTGGCGCCCCGCAGGTATTGGAGGGGCGCGACGAGGGCGCGCCAGCGCGCCTGCACGTCCCTCGTCCTCATGAGGCGGTTCAGGATGAGAACGGCGGCGGCACCCCTCTCCGTGTCGGTAGGCCAGGCCATCTCCAGCAGGCGCGAGGTGCGGAACCAGGCCTTCATCTGGTTGTTCAGCAGGTAGCGCCCTCGCGGGGCGAAGGCGGCGAAGTCCTGGGAAAGCTCCGTGAAGGGGTTGTGATCGAGGTGTCCTGTGCCCAGCATCGTGCCCCAGGCCAGGTCCGTGACCTCCGGCGGGACCTCCGTCACGCCGCCCGTGGCGAGGTACGCGGCCAGGGCGATGAAGTCCTTGACGTTGGCCGCGGCCGTCCGGCCCGGCTCCGAGGCGGAGAGGTCCTCGGGCAGGCGCCGGGCGGCGTCCGCGAGGGACCTCAGGAAGTCGTGGAGCAGGGGCAGGAGCGCCCGCTCCTCGACCCTCTGCACCGCGCGGCCTGCTGATAGGCGGAAGGCGCAGAGCGCCATGTCGGCCGTGATGAAGCGCGCCCTTCGGGGGGCTGCGGCCCCGCCTCCGTCGGGTCCCAGGATCGGGTCGGGATCGACGTAGAAGCCGCTGTGGGTCAGGAACTTGCGCTCGTCGCGGCTGAGGCCCGGCGGAAGGGCCTCAGGGGCCACCTGGGTCAGGTCGGGGGATGCGGCGGCCAGGGAGACCAGGGCCTCCTCCGGCGCCCAGGCGCAGCGACGGTCCGACCCCGCGACCAACCCCGACGCCCCGGACCGGTCCGTCTCGAAGACGCAGAGCAGCCAGGCCCGGCCTTCCGAATCCGTCGCGCGGCCGGAGACCGAGGCCACGGCTCCGCGGGGCACCCTGAGCCCGTCGTAGGCGGAGAGGGGGAGGGCCCCAGGCAGGAGGAAGAGGTCGGACACGTCCCGCCGGGCCTGCCAGGACTGGGCGGGGAAGGGTTCGTAGTCCGGCATGGGGACCATGAGCTTCCGCTCCACGAAGCCCGACGTCTCCCTTCCGTCCGGCCCTCGCCGGAGGACCAGCCAGTCCGCGCGCTCCGACGGGTCCGCGTCGATGACGTCGCCGTAGGCCATGACCAGAGCGCCCGCGTCGCCGCGGACCTCCGCCCAGCCTGTGGGGGGCGCCGACACCGCGCCCGCCAGCCGTTCGAAGACGGGGACGATGCGTCCCGAGGCGACGTAGCGCCGGGCGCCCTCCGCGGGCGCGGACGGGAGGGCCGTCAGGACCGCGAGGGCCACACCGATTGCGAGGTTCAGACACAGATTGGGATGCCTCACCGTTTCAACACCTCTTCAAGATTTTGTCCGCCGGAAGCTTTGTGGAACGGTTGCCCTTTCGGAAGACCGATCCTCCGAGTCACGGCCTTTTGTCCCTTATTCTATCGTAAACTTTCGTAAACTTGAAGGTTTTGCCAGGGCGCGGCAGGGCCGCGGTTCAGGTGAACGCCCCTTTTGAAAAATCGGTGGGATGGCCCTTCACGGGATGGCCGGTTTCGTGTTTCCATGAAGCGTGCCAAAGAGAGGCGCAAACTGACGGCGGGTCTTTCAAATCGTGAACTATCGTGAACTTCGGTAAATCGAACGAGAAATCGAACGAGACAGGGGGCAAGAGACGATGAAACAATTCTTGAGGTTCCTCAACCGGCTTGAGGAGGAAAAAATTTATTATCGGCTCAACAAGGTTCGGGAGGAGGCGGTGATGGCGGAGATCGCCGTTCCGGGGGAGCGCTGGGAGGTCGAATTCATGGAGGACGGGTCCGTGGAGGTCGAGAGGTTCGTCAGCACGGACGGGGTCTCCGGCTGCGCGGACATGGACCACTGCCCAGAGCTGGACGATCTCTTCGAGAGGTTTTCCGAGTAGCTGTGGTCTTGTTTGGCCCTGGCCGGAACCGTCGTGGCGGCTCCCTGTTGGGGCCGCCACGACGGTCATTCGGGGACACCTCGCCCGTTGTGCCTCCGAGGGGGCTTTGTGTTTGTATGGAGCGCCATGCGGACGAAGGTTCCGGCAGCCTTATTGTTCTTCCTATTCGTCGTCCTTGAAGGTGAAGATCGCGCGGATCATTGCTTTGCCGTTCCTTGCCTTGATCGTCCACAGCGCGCCCGAACCGAACAGGAGCGCTCCGATGAGCAGCAAGATCACGTTGTATGTCTTGGGGTTGTCTTCAAAGTACTGCAGCATCGTATCCGCGTACTCCGCCCGCACGTCGCGAACCGGGCGGTTGCTGGCAGCGGCCAGCACGGAAAAGTACATCTCCACGTGCGTCCCCTCATACGGATGGGGCCGCACGAAAAACGTGTGAGCCCGCCCCTCCTTTTGTTTGTGCAGGCTCTCGATCAAGACCAGCTTGTCCTCCAGCTCAATCACGTAGAAATAAGACTCGCTGTCGTGTTCGTCCTTTGGGATGTGGATGCCGGTATCCTTCAGCTTTGCAGTAACGCGCGCGTACTCTGAGCTGGTAGCGTAAAGGGTCTTCAAATCGACGATCTTCGGAATGCCGCTTCTCTCAATGTTCCAGTAGGACTTCCCGCTTGCGTAGAGCAGCATGAGGCCGATGAGGAGCAAAGAGGCCTGCAGGGCCATTAATAACCGATCGATTTTCTTGATCGCCATGAATACCCACTCCCTTTAAAATTTTGAGGATGATATGTCGTGCGTTTTTATCGTTTTGCGGCGCTCGGCGCCTCCACGCTGGGAACCTTTCTGAGCTCTGCCACGTTCATCGGGAACCCTTCAGGTCGAAGCGCCGAAGGCGTCGGGGCTTGCCCCCCGGCGCCTTCCGTTCGGTGGAGGATGGATCGCCGACCAGTTGCTGTGGTGCCCGCCTCAGGGTGTGGAAGCCACAGCACGAGTATACCCGGACGTTGTTCTCCAGGAACCAGGTCACGTTCTTGTAGACGTCGCGGGTCCGCGACCTGATGCAGACCTTCCAGCCCGTCTCGGGCATGGTGTCGAAGATGAGGCGGCACCGTTCTCCCCCGTCCTCGTAGTCGATGTCCCCGGAGGCCGTCGAGAGGACGGTCCGGATCGCCCGGACGAAGTCCGGTCCAGCGTCACGGACTGCGGGGCGCATCAGGGCCGATGGCCGGGAGCTCGCCAGAACGACGCCCTGTGAGTCTAGGACGTCGGCCGTCAGGGAGTCGGGGAGGACGCGGTCCGTGACGAGCTTCTGGAGCTCGAACACGTCCATGTCGCAGGTCACGAAGCCCCGCCACGTCTGGCCCCTTGCCCGAACGGGATAGACGGCGGAGACCGAAGGGGTCCTCGTCAGGGGGTGAATTCGGAACGGCCGCCACAGGACCGCCTCCTCGTCCTCCGAGACGGCTTCGGCGCCGTCAGGGAAGTCGTCGATCGTCGAGATTTCTCCCGCTTCCCGAAGGGCGTACTCCGCGAGGGGCCTTCCGTCTGCAAGGGCCTCGGCCGGCAGGCGGAGCCCCAGGCTGCCGACCACGTCGTAGGACGCGAGGTAGCGGGCCGGAAGGGACTTGCAGGCGAGGGCGTCGCCGGCGGCTCCGCATCGCCCCGCCTCGAGCGCCGCCTTTTTGAGCAGGACACCCGTCCTCAGCGTCTCCATCTGGATGGAGTTCATGAGGGTCGCGATCTCGGAGCGGACCTCCTCGCGCAGCTTGTCCGGGGCGAAGCGCAGGACCGCGCGGTAGCCCAGGACCCCCGCCGCAGCTGCAAGACAGAGAAGACAAAGGACCCTGCGGACGAAAAAGGCGCGTTTCCCCATCGGTGCGAATCTCCTTCCCCCGTGCCTGACGGGTACAAAACTTCCCTAATTCTACACCCTTTTCGCCCGTTTGATGTGCGGACGCCGGGCGTTGTGTTGTATTATAATGAAATCCCGTCGTCCCCCTTGCGACGGACGCAGAGGGAGGTGTTTGCGCGTGGTCCTGTTTCGTTCTCGTGGTGGCCTGGCTATAGCGGCCTTTTGTGCTGCGGCGGCTCTGGCCTTGGGCTTCCTGTGCTGGCGGAGTGCCGGACGTGACCCCATCGTGCTCACGATATGGCACAACCCCACGGGGCACGTGGAGGACGCGCTGACCGTGGCCGTGGACCGCTTCAACCGATCGACGGGACGGAAGCACGACGTCGCCATCCTCGTCACGAACATCGCCAAGGCTGAGATCATCCACGAGAACCTGACGTCCATCGCCGAGGACGCGCCGGGCGCTCCGGAGCCCCCGGATATCGTCGTGGCCTACCCAAAGTCCGTCCTTCCCCTGATCGAAAAGGGACGGGTGGTCCCCTTTGACGACTACTTCTCCCAGGAGGAGCTGGCCCGATACGTCCCCTCCTTCATCGAGGCGGGGCGCATCCACGACGGAAAGCTCTACTCCTTCCCCATAGGCCGCGGGTCGGAGGGCCTGATCCTGAACCGCACGCTCTGGGACCGCTTCGCGCAGGACACGGGTGCGCAGCTGTCCGAGCTGGGGACCCTCGAAGGGCTGCTTCGCACCGCCGAGCGCTACTACCGCTGGACGGACGACAGGACGCCGAACGTCCAGCGCGACGGGGCGATGTTCTTCATGGTGGACAACCCCTTCAACCTGCTTCAGGCCGCCTTCGCCCAGATGGGGGAGGACCCTTTTGTGGACGACGGGCTCAACGTCGCGTCGCCGACCTACCGTCGCGTCTTCCAGCTGCTCTTTGAGCCGAGGGTGCGGGGCTACGCGGCCATCTACAAGGGCTACGGAACGGACCTGGCCAAGACGGGGCTGCTCCTGTGCTGGACCAGCGCTACGGCGGGCATCACCTTCGTGCCCAACCGGGTGATCTACCGGGACAACACCTCGGAGCCCGTGAGCTTCGACATCCTGCCCTTCCCCGTGCTGGAGGGGGGGCGGAAGGCCGCCATCCTCCGATCCGGAGGGTTCACGCTCCTGCGCAGCACGCCCGATCGGGAGGCCGCGGCCGTCCTGTTCCTGAAGTGGCTGACGTCCCCGGACGAGAACCTCCGCTACGTCTACGGCACGGGCTACCTCCCCGTGACGCGACAGGCGGCGGAGCGGGCCGAGGCGGAGTGGAGCGAGGGCGCCTGCGGGATCTGGAAGAGCTACATCGAGACGATCGGGGTCATGCAGCACGAGTACGCCTTCGTCCCCCAGAGCCCCCTGCCGAACTACGGGGAGCTCGAGATCCGCTACGAGCGGGCCCTGTGGGACGTCGCGTCGGAGTCCCGTCAGCGCTATCGGGACGCCCTGGACGCGGGGATGAGCGAGGAGGACGCCTGGAGCATGGCGTCTGCGGGTGCCTATGAGCAGTTCCTCGACCGGACCCGGTGACGCCCTCGGGCGCGCGCTGCGGCTGAAGCTCTACGCCTTCTTTGCTGCGATCGCGTTGACGGTAGCCGCCGTCGTCTTTATGGCCCTCCTCCTGACGGGAGGCGTCAGCCTGAGGGACCGGCGGGGACGCTTGGCCTTCGACAACGAGCTGAACCGCCTGGCCGCCGGAACGGAGCGCCGGCTGGGGGAGCTCTCGGCCATGGCCCTGCAGCTCAGTCGGATGATCTCGCGGGGCGCGGAGCAGTTCCTGTCCGCGCGGGACCTCTCTCCGGACGGGCTGATGCGCCGGCCGGAGCTGCTGGAACCGCTTCTGGCGTCGCAGTTCGACCTCCTGATGCTCTCGCTGCAGCGCTCCCGCGCCACGGGGGCCTTCGTGATCCTGAACGCCACGGCCAGCCTGCGCCTTCAGGAGGCCGTGACCTCCCGATCGGGGCTCTACCTCGTCAACTGGGCCCCGGACTTCGTCAACGGGTCCGCCCTTCAATACCAGCTGCTGCGGGGCCCCGCGGGGGTCGCCCTGGACCGCGGATTCGCCATGGAGAAGGAGTGGGGCATGGAGTTCGACGTCCAGGGCGCGGACTACTTCTCCCTTCCCCAGTCGCGGGCGGAGGAAGCGGAGCGCGTCTGTCTGTGGTTTCCGGCGGCGCCCGTCCGGGGCACGGCGCGGCGCGCCATGCTGTGCGCGGCGCCCCTCGTCGATTCGCGAGGCAGCGCGTTCGGCGTCTGCGGCTTCGACCTCACGGACCTGTACTTCAAGAGGACCAACGTCCCCGCTTCCAACATCTACGAGGGCGCCTTCTGTGCGCTGGTCCCCATCGACGAGACGGGGCTGAACCTGTCGGGAGGCCTCATGTCGTGGCGCTACTTCGTTGACGAGAGGCCGGACGGCGCGGGGGTGGGAAAGATCCTCCGCACGGGGAGCCGGGAGGGACTGACGGTGTATCAGTCCGAGGACGGCAGCGGCTTGGTGGGGGCCCACCGCACCTTGAGGGTGCAGCCTGCGAACCCGCCGGAGGGCGCCCGGGACTTCGCCTTCGCCCTCCTGGTGCCGAAGGAGAGCTACGACGCGGCGAGCCGCGCCCGAACCCTCCGGCTGGCCCTGCCCTTCGCCATCGCGGCGGGGGTTGGGGTCCTCCTCTCGCTCTGCCTCAGCCGGCTGTACCTGCGTCCCGTCCTGTCGGGTTGGGCCTCGGATGGCCCGATGGCGGCGAACGCTCAGTTGGACGAACTCGTCGAGCTCCTGAGCGCCCACTCGGACGACGCCCGGAAGACGGACGGGGCGATGGGCGCGGAGGAACGGGCCTTCAACGAGCGTGCGGGGACCCTCTCCCCCGCGGAGCGCGCCGTCTTCGACCTCTGCCTCCAGGGCTGTTCCGCGGGGGACGTGGCGTCCGCCCTCAACATCAGCCCCAACACGGTAAAGACCCACAACCGAAACATCTTCGCCAAGATGGGCGTCTCCTCCCAACGAGAGCTCCTCACCCTGTACATCGGCATCCTGAAGGCGCGCCGGCGAGCCGGACCGCCGCCCCCCATCGTTTGACCCTTGACCCAGACTCGAGGCTCACAGCGACCGGGCCCTGGGGCCTGGATTTTCCGGCTCATCCTTTTGGGTGAGCCGGAGGTCAACCCCTGTCAACGCTGAATTTTTGTTCGATTTTTTGATCTGCTGCCACAGCAGGGCTCCCGCGACGAATCCTGCGGGGGGGTGATGACGCCCTCCCGGCTTTGAGGTATCCTTCTGCCGTGCTGAAGTCTTGAGGGCGCACAAGCCCGGCGTTCTCGGGATGGGCCGCCCCTGCGGAGGGGGCGGCCGGAAGATCGAGAGGAGGCTGTTTCTGCATGACGGCGTTCAAGAGGGATCTGATGAGCTGGAGCCGCGACGACCTTCTTCTGATGGCGTTGACGGCGTACTTCGAGGGGATGGACCTGACGCGGCAGGAGCGCCGCGTGGCGGTCATGCTGGCGGAGTCCAAAAGCGCCAAAGAGATCTGTGCGACGATCTTCATCACGGAAAACACGTTGAAATATCACATTCGCAACATAAACCGCAAGCTGGGGATCAAGACCCGGCGGGAGATCCCCGCCCTCCTTGCGGCTCTGACCTCGGAGGCGGAGCGCAAGGGGTGGCTGCGGCGGCCCGCAAAGGTCGTCAGCCTCGCGGAGTTCCGCGCCAGGCGCGGCCTTCAGCCGGCAGCCCTGGTTTGATGATCGCGTGATCGCGTGAGGGGGGTGCGCGCTGCACCCCCCTCGAGGTCGTTCGCCCCGCTACAGGGACTGCAGCAGCATGGCGTGCAGCTGGCGGCGCAGGTCCGACAGGTCCGGGGCTGGGTCCGCCGTCAGGGGGTTGACGAGCAGCGCCGCCGCGATCCTCCAGTCCGGGGTGAGCCAGAGGGAGGGGCCGGAGAGGCTCGCGTGCCCCACGCCCTTCGGAAAGACGTCGGAGAGGCTCCAGCCGAGGCCCCAGCCGCCGCCATGGTCCCTGAAGGCCTCCTCCACGGCCTTGTGTCGAAGCCACTCCCTGTCACCGGAGGAGCCGCCGTCCAGGTAGATACGTCCCAGCTTCAGCAGGGCGCGGGCGGAGGCGAAGATGCCGGCGTGTCCTGCGACGCCCTTGAAGAAGTAGAAGGCGTTGCCGTCGTTGGCCGTGCCGACGATGGGACGGTCCGCGGGGCGGAAGCCCTCGAAGGGGAGTCCCATGTCGGCGCACCGCTGCGCCTCGGCCCGGTTGCCGTTCTCCGTCTCGGCGCAGATGCCTGGGTCCACCGGCCCGTAGGTCGATGAGGCGCCGATTGCCGCGTTGAGGTCCGCCAGGGACTCCTTGAGCCCCGCGCATTTGGCCCGGACGACCTCCCCCAGGATCATGAAGTTGACGTCGCTGTGGACGGGGCCCTGAGCTGGGGGCTCCACGGACAGGACGTGCTCCAGGACGTCCCAGAAGCTCCCCTGCCGGGCGTAGAAGGGGTACCAGGCCGGGATGCCCGAAGCGTGGGTGAGCAGGTCCCGGACGGTGAGCCGCTCAAAGCGCGAGCGCGTGGCGGGGCCCAGGGGAGCGAAGGGCAGGAGCCTGTCGAGCCGCTCCTCCAGGGCGAGGCGGGCCAGCGCTTCCTGGTGCAGGATGGCCGTCGTCGTGTAGACCTCGGTGACGGAGCCCAGGTCAAAGAACGTCTCCAGGCCGCAGCCCATGGAGAGCTCTAGGATCGTTTTGCCGTTTTTCGAGACGGCGCAGACGGCCTTGGTGAAGCTCCCGCGCGCCCTGTAGGACTCAAGGAGAGCGCGAACGTCCTGCTTCAGATCCTTCATTTTGAGAGCAAACCCCCATTTCATGCGAATTTGACGCGAACGAACCCTTCGTTGGCGGTCCGCCTGTGCCCAGGCGAGCCGCTCCGCCATGCCATGCAGAACCCGTGGAGCCCGACCGCAGCGTCGAAGGGTCCCCCTTTTGTCGATGTCCAAAAGGCCCTTGGCCGCACGGGGAAAAGGCCCCTCTCCGGCGTGCCTGAGCCATCGCTTGCGCTCTGTATTTTAGCAGAAGCGGCGCGGTGTTTTTGCGCAAAAAGCGGCATGAATGGCGTCCAATGCCGTTTTTCGTCCGTCCCTCGTGTTAAAATAGGACGTAAGGCTATCGTGAACGTATGAGCGAGCCGCGCGTCGGCCCGACGCTCCGGGTTGTGCTGGAGAGTTTTTGGGAGGTCATTGATTTTATGTCGGAAGAGAAGATCGAGGGGCAGCGGGCGGGGGAGCGGATCCTTTCCCTACCGCTGGTGGGGGAGATCAAGGACAGCTACCTCAACTACGCGATGAGCGTCATCGTCGGCCGGGCCCTGCCGGACGTGCGCGACGGACTGAAGCCGGTACAGCGCAGGGTGCTCTACGCGATGTCCGAGTTGGGGCTCCGCCACAATTCCGCCTATAAAAAGTCCGCCCGCATCGTCGGAGAGACGATGGGTAAGTATCATCCTCATGGCGACAGCTCCATCTACGACACCATGGTGCGCTTGGCGCAGGACTGGAGCCTGCGGTACTGCCTGGTGGACGGGCAGGGCAACTTCGGGTCCGTGGACGGGGACCGGGCCGCGGCCATGCGTTACACGGAGGCCCGGCTTCACGAGCTGGGCGAGCTGATGCTGGCGGACATCGACGAGGACACCGTGGAGTGGGGGCCGAACTTCGACGAGTCCCTCAAGGAGCCCCTCTCCCTTCCCTCCGTCCTGCCCAACCTGCTGGTGAACGGGAGCACGGGCATCGCCGTCGGCATGGCGACGAACATCCCGCCCCACAACCTGCGGGAGGTGACGGACGTCCTCTGCTGGCTCCTCGAGGAGGGGATCAACCCGGCGGAGGCCAGCCTGGCGGACCTCATGGAGCGGCTGCCGGGACCGGACTTCCCCACGGGAGGCCAGATCCTGGGGCGGCAGGGCATCTACGACGCCTACAGGACGGGCCGCGGCAAGGTTATCGTCCGCGGCCGGATGCACGTGGAGGACGGCAGGCGCGGCAAGGTGAACGTCATCGTCACCGATATCCCCTACGCGGTGAACAAGACCACGCTGATCGAGACGATGGTGAAGGCGGCCCAGGACAAGGTCATCGACGGGATTCAGGACATCCGCGACGAGTCGAACCGGGAGGGGATGCGGATCGTCCTGGAGCTGAGCCGGGACGCCAACCCGGACCTTGTGATGCGCCAGCTCTACAAGCGCACGCAGCTCCAGGCGACGTTCGGCGTCATCAACCTGGCCCTGGACCGGCAGACCCCAAGGCTCCTGCCCCTGGCGAGCATCCTGGGGCTCTTCCTGAGCTACCGGCGCGATGTGGTGCGCCGCAGGACCCAGTTCCGGCTGAACAAGGCCTCGGCGCGGGCCCACATCGTCGAGGGGCTGCTGAGGGCGGTGGACCGGATCGACGAGGTGATCCGCCTCATCCGGGAGGCCGCGAACGACGACGTGGCGGAGCGGGGGCTGATCGACCGGTTTGGATTCTCCCAGCTTCAGGCCCAGGCGATTTTGGACATGCGCCTGCGCCGCCTCACGGGCTTGCAGCGCGAGAAACTGGAGGAGGAGATGCGCCAGCTTCAGGCGGACATCGCGTCCTACGAGAGGATTCTGGGGGATCCCCGGACGCTGGACGGGGTGATCCGGGACGAGCTGGCGGACCTGGGGAAGCGCTTCGGGGACGAGCGGAGGACGGAGATCCTGGACAGCTACCTGGAGACGCCGGACGAGCAGTTGATCCCGGAGAGTGACATCGTCGTGGTCCTCTCGAAGGACGGCCTGCTGAGGCGTCAGGACCTGGAGTCCTACGCGCTGCAGGGGCGCGGCGGCAAGGGGCGCAAGGGCGCGGCGGTGCGGGAGGACGACAGCGCCGCCATGGTCTGCGTCACCCACACCCACCGCGACCTCTACTTCTTCACGAACCGGGGCAGGGTCATGTCGCTGCGGGGCTTCGCCATCCCGGAAACCCGATCGGGAGGAAAGGGCCGGCAGATCGCCTCCCTCCTGCCCCTGGAGGACGGCGAGACGGTGGTGACGCTGGCCAGCGAGGAGGCGGGAGGGGAGAAGTGGCGGTACGCCTTCTTCCTCACGCGGTGCGCCATCGCGAAGCGCGTCCCCTTTTCCGAGCTCATGGACTCCAACCGGCCCCGCCGCGTCATCACCCTGGACGAGGGGGACGAGATTGCCCAGGTGCGCCTGACCCGGGGCAGGGACGACCTCCTGCTGATGACGGCGGGGGCGAAGGCCCTGCGCGTCCCGGAGGAGGAGTTTCGGCCCATGGGCCGCAGCGCAAGGGGCGTCCGCGCCATGAACCTTGCGGGGGACGACCACATCATCAGCTGCGACGTGGCGGGCGACGGCGAGGACGTCATGCTGCTGAGCGAGCGGGGGGTGGGGAAGCGCACGCGCTTTGACGAGTTCACGCCCCACCACCGGGCCACGGGCGGGATGCTGGCGATGAAGATATCGGAGAGGACGGGGCGCCTCGTGGCCTGCCACGCGGTGCACGAGCAGGACGAGATGATTGCCGTCACCGTCCGCGGGCGCATGATCCGGGTGGCGGTTCAGGAGATCCGGCTGCTCGGTCGTGCCGCCACGGGGGACATCACGGTGCGCCTCGACGAAGGGGACCTGGTGGCGGACTGCAGCGTCGTGCGCGCGGACGCGCTCCGGTCCGGTGAGCCGGAGGACGGCGAGACGCGCAGCCTGCCCTTTGAAGGCTCCGACCCGACGTAAGGAGTTTGCCATGAGGTTTGCCAGAGACGGGTTCTTCACGATTGCGGCCTCCGTCCTGCTGACGGCGTTTGCCGCCCTTTTCTCCCTCGCCCTGGGGGCGGCGATGGGGGCGTTCACGCTCTTCGTCCTTTGGTTCTTCCGCGACCCGGACCGCAGCACGCCGGATCGGGAAAACGCCTTTTTCTCCCCGGCGGACGGGCGCGTCGTTGAGATTTTGGAGGTCGAGCACCCCTTCACGGGGCCCGCCGTCCGGGTGGGGGTCTTCATGAACGTTTTCAGCGTCCACGTGAACCGGGCCCCCTGCGCGGGGCAGGTGGCTTTTCTGGACTACGTTCCGGGAAAGAAGGTCGCTGCCTTCGCCGCGAAGGCCTCCGAGGTCAACGAGCGCAACTTCGTCGGCCTCTCGACGCCCCGTGGTCCGGTCATGATGGTGCAGATCGCGGGACTGCTTGCGCGGCGCATCGTCTGTCGCCTGAAGCTGGGTGACGTCCTGGAGGCGGGGCAGCGCTATGGGATGATTCGCCTGGGGTCCAGAGTTGACATCTACCTTCCCAGGGAGGTAAGATTGACAGTCAAGATTGGAGATAAGGTGTATGCCGGAGTCTCCCTCATAGGAGAGGTGGAACGATGAGTTTCTTCAGGAGAAAACGAGGTTCGGCGCGCAAGCCGCTGGAGTTTCGACAGATCGCGCCCAATATGGTCACCAGCGGGAACCTGCTGTGCGGGGTGTTCTCGCTGATGCTGACGACGCAGGGGATGTTCGTCCCGGCGGCGTGGCTGGTCTTCTTCGCCGTGATCTTCGACGGCATGGACGGCAAGGTGGCCCGCATGCTGGGCGGCGGCTCCCAGTTCGGGCTTGAGTTCGACAGCCTGGCCGATCTGGTCAGCTTTGGCGTCGCGCCCTCTATCCTGATCTTTCAGACCTCCCTCCGCGGCTTTGGCGGCCTTCTGGGGGCGGCTGCGGCCTGCTTCTTCGCGCTGTGCACCGCGCTGAGGCTCGCGCGGTTCAACGTGGTCCACGTCCCCGGCCCCTTCCAGGGGCTGCCCGCTCCGGCGGGGGGGCTCTTCGTTTCCTCCTTCGTGCTGGCGGGCGCGGACCTGCCCGCAGGGGCGATGGCGGCGGTCCTGGCGCTGACGGGCTTCCTCATGATCTCCAGCATCCCCTACGCCAACCTCAAGAGGCTGACGAAGCGCAGCGCGGACCGGAGGAAGTGCCTCGCGCTCTCCTCGCTCCTGGTCCTCTCCTTCGCGTTCCTCAGGAACGCAGCCCCGCTCTTTCTCTTCTTTGCCTATGTCCTGAGCGGGCTCCTTCACTTCGACTGGGGACGCTGGCTGCTGCGCCCCGAGGCCCGAGACGAGGAGCCGCGCTCCCACGAGGCCCGCTAGCGGGGGCTACACGAGAGGGGCACCATTGCCGCTCATGCATGACTCCCCGTCCTCCCCGCTGTGAGGGGCGACTGAGGTGGATGACACCAACGAAACAAAGAAGGGGGCCGTCCGCCGGGACGGCCCCCTTCTTTATGCGTTGCACTTTATGCCATTGCGCTTGCAGTCATTGGCGCGTTACCCACTCGAGCACTCAAGTCAGAACGGCCAGGAGGGGAGGAACGCCGCCGGGTTGGGGAAGCGCTGGCCGATGAAGCCCAGGATCTGCGGTCCCCAGAGGAGCGTCAGGTAACACCCCACCGCCAGGTAGGGGACCAGCGGGACGGCGTCCCCCCGCCCCCATCGCACGCGGCCCAGCAGCATCAGGAGGACGATGCCGAACCCTCCAACCATGATGCCGAGGTAGAAGGCCAGGAGGGTGAGCTTCCACCCCATGACGGCCCCCATGCCGCCCATGAAGAAGGCGTCGCCCCAGCCCATGCCCTCGCGGGAGAGGACGAGGACGGTGATCAGGATGATGGCGGCGAAGGCCCCCCAGCCCACGGCCGCGCCCGCCAGCCCGTCCAACAGCGCCTCGCGTCCGCCGGCACAGCGCAGGAGCATCCCCACTGCGCCGGGGGCCAGGGCGAAGGCGTCGAACACGTCGCCGGACTCGAAGTCGGTCAGCGCGTTCAAAAGGAGGCTGAAGAACGCGAACAGGACGAGGGCGCCGGCCCAGGAGGGGCCCCACCGCCAGGCGACTCCGGCGGCTCCGGCCGCTCCGATGAGCTCCACCAGCAGATAGCGCGGGGAGAGCGACGCGCCGCAGGATCGGCAGCGCCCCCTCTGGAAAAACCATGAGAGTATCGGGATCAGCTCGCAGGGCGTGAGGACGTGGCCGCAGGCTTCGCAGGTCGAACGCTCCTTCCCCCACCACGGGCGCCCCTCGATGCTGCGGTGCGCCACGACGTTCAGGAAAGAGCCCATGCAGGCCCCAAGCGCTGCGGTCAGCGCGACGAAGATGGGAAACGCAGACTCTTCGGGCATGGACGGGCTCTACTTCTTCCTGCCCTTGTCGCTGTACAGCTCCTGGCCGTAGGAGACGGGCTTGCGCTGGGCCGCAGCCGCCGCGGCCGCCCGCATCTGGGTCAAGGACTGCTCGAACTCCTTCGCCAGCTTCTGTCGGCTGTCGTTCTCCTGCAGCTCGCCGCCGCGCGGCAGGTCGCGCTCCAGGTAGCCCAGGTCCACCAGCCCCTGCACGTCGCGGATGTCCGCTCCCAGCGCGTCGGCCAGGGTCTCGACGTTGAAGGCCACCTTCGGGTTGTCCCTCAGGTAGTTGCGGACGTCGAGGTAGAGGTCGTCGAGGCGCTTCTGGCACTCAGGGCACACCCTTCCGGCCGCTGCGGTGAATATCTTGCGGCACAGTCTGCACGTTATCAAAGCCATGTCCGTTACCTCCTGCGTTGGCGGGCGCCAGGGAGAAACTCCGCCCGCCCGATTGTGTTGACGAAAAAACTCAAGTCATCCTGTCCTTCTGTATTACCCTTCTATTGTACAACATCCTGCGGGGTTCTTTGTGCGCCGCGGCCTCGTCCCATGCCCCTCGGTGGCGGGTGTGCCGTGGGGTCGGCATGGCAAAAACTACCCGCAAAACCACCCGGCATGGGGGTGGCGCACGAGGGCCGGATATCGTAAGCTGGTGGCGTGCGGGGATGTTCAGGATGACAGGTGGATTGGGACGCAGGTTCTTCCCTTGCGCCGGATGAGGGGTTGGCCTTAAAATAGAGCGAGGTCTTTGGACTCGTTCCGTTATTTTTTAGAGGGGGGACTCGTGATGAAACCGACGATCATCGATCACATTGGCGTCGCCGTGAAGAGCATCGACGCGGCGCTTGAGTTCTGGGAGGGGACGCTTGGGGTCGCGTGCCATGGCGTTGAGGAGGTTGCGGAGCAGAAGGTGAAGACGGCTTTCCTGCCCCTGAAGGACTCCGAGGTGGAGCTTCTGGAGCCGACGGCGGAGGACAGCCCCGTGGCGAAGTTCATCGCCAAGAAGGGCGAGGGGATGCACCACATGGCGCTGCGCGTGGACGACCTGGAGGCTGCGCTGGCCGAGCTGAAGGCGAAGGGCGTGCGCCTGATCGACGAGAAGCCCCGCAGGGGGGCGGGCGGCGCGCTGATCGCCTTCATCCATCCGGCGGCGACGGGTGGCGTCCTGCTGGAGCTCTGCCAGCGTCAGGCGTAGGGGGAAGCGGCCTGTTGGAAGAGCGCGCGGTGGGCTTTCTCGTCGCCTTGATCGAGGCCCTGCCACACCGCGCGGCCGTGGCCTTCGGCGGCCTCCTGGGGCGCCTCTTGTGGCTCCTGAGCTGGAAGAAGGTCGATCGTTGCGAGCGGCGCTGCGTCCAGGCCCTGGGGGTTGGCGTGACGCTTGCGCGTGGGATCGTCCGTCGCTCCTTCGCCAACCTCGGCCGGTCCGCTGCGGAGTTCGTGCGACTGGACCGCCTCAAGCCCAGGCTTCAGGAGCTCGTGGCGATCGAGGGCATTGAAAATCTGGACCGCGCCCTGGCGCGAGGCCATGGAGCGCTCCTCATGGTCGCCCACATGGGGAATTGGGAGATGGGGGGGGCCCGCGTGGTCCAGGCCGGCTACCCGCTGGTCCCCATCTACACGCCCCAGCGCAACCGCGGCGGCCTGAACGACCTGATCCAGCGGCGGCGGACCCGCGCCGCCGGCATGACGATGATCCCCAGCGAGGGCGGGGGCCTGCGGGGGGTCTTTCGCGCCCTCGGCCAGAACGGCATCGTCTGCATCCTTCAGGACCTCGACGCCCGCGCCGACGGGGTGGTGGTGCCGTTTTTGGGGATGCCGGCCAGCGCCCACGAGGGGATCGTGAAGCTCTTCCGCCGGTTCGGCGCCCCCGTCGTCCCCGTCCTCTGCGTGCGCGCCCCGGACGGGATTCACCACCGCGTCGTCTTTCAGGACGTCCTGAGCGATGAACTGGACGAAGATGGAAATTCGTTTGGATTCAATATGGAAAAGTCCCTGCGGATGTGTCATAATGTTTTGGAGGAGTGGGTCCGCACCTATCCCGATCAATGGCTGTGGCTTTTGGACCGATGGGAATCCACGATGCGCTGATCCTCGGGCTGGACCCGGGGCGCGACAAGATCGGGTTCGCGGCGGTGGCCCTGACGAAGGAACTCCTGTTCTCCGGGGTCTTCCCGGCGAAGGAGCTGGGGGCGTTTCTGGAGAAGGTCGGACGCGAAAGCTGTTCGGCGGGCACCTTTTCGCCGTGGCTGCGGGAGTGCCTGGAGGAGGGGACGCGCCGGGCGCCGAGGGCCGTCGTCCTGGGGGATGGCACTTGTTGTCATGTCCTGATGAAGGCGCTCAAAGCGGCTTCCCTGCCCTGTCGGGTCGTCTGCGTGGACGAGCGGGGGACCACCCTGGAGGCGAGGGAGCTCTACTGGCGGCTGCACCGTCCCCGTCCCTGGCAGCTTCTTCTGCCGCACTCGATGAGGGTGCCTCCGCGGCCGCTGGACGACCTGGCAGCGTGGGCGATCGCCATTCGCGGGGTGGATGCGACGACAATTCCGTCCTCAGCATAAACTGGGGATTTAAAGAACACGCGGGACAGCCCTTTGCGCGCAGGGGGCAGTTTTGAAGGGAGTCATTCAACGCTATGGCCAATATGGATAAACTTGCTGCTCTCGTCAACAGCTTCGGTTCGTCCGTCATGTCTGTGGGACGAGAGGTGGGGCTTTCGGTCACCTTGAACAAAGCACAGGTCTCCCAGGGGATAAAGGTCGCCAACATCTGTGCGGCCGCCCTGATCGGGATCGTGGGGGAAGACGCCCGCGGAACGGCCGTCATCATGCTGGACAAGGACGGCTTCGACTCCGTCATCTCGGCGATGTCGGGGGGGATGATCGCACCGAACCTGGAGGACTCCATGTCCATGAGCGTCGTGGGCGAGCTGTCCAACATGGTCAGCGGGCGCGCCTTGATCCAGGCGGCCCTTGCGGGGGTGGACGTGACGCCGCCGCAGCTGATCGTGGGGGACAAGATCCAGAACGTCCCCAACGAGGGGCCGGGCATGAAGAGCTTCACGCTTCCCTTCGCCATGCAGCCGAGCGGCGTGCTCTACCTGGTGTTGTCCTTTGAACAGGGAAAATGACGGTGAGGGCCCTGCCTCCGGCGAGTCGGCGGCAGGGCGGTCCGCAATAGCGGGGAATGGGCGAGGGCCGAAACGGCGACCCCTTGCCCGCAGCTCTTATGGATTGGGGTGGCGGCTCATCGGGTGAGTTCGCCGCCTTTTTCGTTGCGGGAGGTGAAGGTGGTGCGGATAGCCAGGAAAATCTTGTGGGCGCTGCTCCTCGGCCTCGTGTCCTTCCGGTCCGCGGAGGCGGGAGTCGTGCTGGTCCTCTCCGGGGGCGGGACCCGGGGCTTTGCCCACATCGGCGTCATCGAGGTGCTGGAGCAGAACAACGTCCCCATCGTGGGCATCGTGGGGACCAGCATGGGGTCCCTGATGGGCGCGCTGAAGGCCAGCGGCTACGACGCGGAGGCGATGAGGCGCATCGTCGCGGAGCTGGACCTGCCCTCCCTGCTCTCGGAGAACACGGGCCCCATGTTCGTCTTTACGGGCGACGACAGGAGGGCCAAGGGCAGCACGATCACCGCGCTCTCCTACCAGAAGCAGGGAGATCAGCGGGGCCCGCGGGGCATCCTGACGGGAGACAAACTGTACCGCTACTTTGCGCAGCTGATGCGCCACGTCTCGGCGAAGGACTTTTATCACCTCCCCATCCCCTACGCGGCCGTGGCGTCGGACATCCACACCGGGGAGAAGGTCGTCCTGAGAAGGGGAGGGCTGGCCTCGGCCATGCGGGCCTCCATGTCCATTCCGGGGCTCTTCGAGCCGTGGGAGATCGACGGCCGCCTCCTGGTGGACGGCGGCGTGGTCTCGAACCTTCCCGTCTACACGGCGAGGGAGGTCTTCCCCGGCATCCCCATCGTCGCGGTGGACGTCTCGGACTACCCCTCAAAGGAACGCCCGATCAACTCCTTCATCGACGTCATCGACCAGTCGCTGGCCATCCTGATGCGGCGCACGACGAGCGAGGAGAGCCGCGCGGCGGACCTGCTGCTCTCCCCCCGCGTGAACAGCTTCAGCTTTTTGGATTCGAGCGAGGCGGACGCCATCATCGAGGAGGGACGGCGCGTGGCGCTGGAGAAGCTTGACGCGATCCAGAGACTGTCGGCCCGCGGCCCCGCGCTGTTCACGAGCGCGAACGTGGAGGTCACGAGCGACGTCGTCGGCGACGTGGAGGTCGTGGGCCTGCCGGAGAAGATGGCGCGGAACCTGCGAAAGCGCTGTCTCGTCTGGGTGGGGAAGACCATCGACCAGAAGCGCATCGAGAGCGCCATCGAGCGGCTGGTGGGGTCCCCCGGCATCGCCAACGTGGACTACCAGATGGGGCGCACGGAGTCGGGCGACGTGCTGGTGCGCCTCGAGGTGCGGCAGACGCCGGAGATCGAGGTGGGGCTGTCGGGGTACACCACGAACCTGCACAACAACCGCTGGCTCTACGTCAAGGGGGCTGGCCGGGGGCTCCTGTCGGAGTACGACACGATGTCCGGGGTGCTTCGGATCGGGGACCAGTGGGGGATCGACCTGTCCTATCAGACGGCGCCGGAGGGCATGAACGCCTGGCGCTTCAACCTGTCCGCCCAGAACTGGGAGGTCCGCAGCAGCGCGGGCACGCGGGATTGGGACCGTTTCGCCTTCGGAGTGAACCGCGTCTACCAGTGGGGCGACGTGAACGTGGGGCTTGGGCTGGCCTACGAGCACGTGGGGGGGGATTCCGTCTCCGACGAGGACGACCGCAACTCGATCGGCCCGACGTTCTTCGCGGCCTACGACACGCTGGACATTCCCGGTGACCCGACGAAGGGCTACGCCTGGCGCGTCAACGCATGGTGGCCGGACTTTGACGAGGTCCTCTACCGATTCACCTACTTCAAGCCCCTGGAGGTTACAGGGCACCTGCGCACGTACTTCCGCCTGGGCTATGCGGAGGGCGACCTGGACCGCTGCAGCCACGCGGCCTACCTGGGCGCGGCGGAGGAGCTCTACACCGCGGCGGCCCGGCCCGTTGAGGCGGAGCGCATGGCCTGGGCGAACCTGGCCTTCCGCCGGGTGTTGAGCCGGAGCGTTTTGGGCATCGTGGCGGTGGAGCTCTTCGGCAGCTACGGCTACGCGATGGACAAGGAGTACGGAAAGATCGCCTCCCCCTGGGAGGTCGGCGTCGCCGTGAACTTCCCCAACAACATCATAGACGTCAAGCTGGCGGCCCTGTACGGCTCGGAGGAGTTCAAGGTGGGCTTCTTCATGGGGGTCCCCATCTGGGACCACTACCCGCTGCCGTAGCCGCAGCGCTTCCTTAACCGAAAGATCACAGGGCCCCGCCGGGGCCCTCCATCCTGTGTGAGGGCAGGGCCCCGGCGGCCCGCCGCCCTGTGGAGGTCATACAATGGCACGCAACATCACAGCACGAAGCGTCGATTACTCTCAGTGGTACCTTGACGTGATCAAGGCGGCCGAGCTGGCGGACTATGCGCCGGTGCGCGGCTGCATGGTGATCCGCCCGACGGGGTACTCCATCTGGGAGAACGTTCAGCGCTATTTCGACGACGCCTTCAAGCGGACGGGGCACGTGAACGCCTACTTCCCGCTCCTGATCCCCAACTCCTTCCTCCAGAAGGAAGCGGAGCACGTGGAGGGCTTTGCGCCGGAGTGCGCCATGGTCACCCATGCGGGCGGGGAGGAGCTGGAGGAGCCCTTCGCGGTGCGCCCCACCTCCGAGACGGTCATCGGCCACATGTACAGCCGCTGGATTCAGTCCTGGAGGGACCTGCCGGTGCTCATCAACCAGTGGTGCAACGTCATGCGCTGGGAGAAGCGGCCGCGCCTTTTCCTCCGCACGTCCGAGTTTCTGTGGCAGGAGGGGCACACGGCTCACGCCACGGAGCAGGAGGCCCGCGAGGAGACGCTGCGGATGCTGGAGGTGTACCGCAAAGTCATGGAGGAGGAGTTGGCGCTGCCCGTGATCACGGGCGAGAAGACGGCGGGGGAGCGCTTCCCCGGCGCCGTGGCCACCTACACCTGCGAGGCGATGATGAGCGACGCGAAGGCGCTCCAGGCGGGGACCAGCCACTTCCTGGGGCAGAACTTCGCCAGGGCCTTTGAAATCCGCTTTCAGGACAGGGACGGAGAGCTGGCGACCTGTTGGACGACCAGCTGGGGGATATCCACCCGCCTCATCGGGGCCATCATCATGACCCACTCCGACGACGACGGCCTGGTGCTTCCGCCGCACATCGCGCCCGTGAAGGTGGTGCTGCTGCCGATCTCGAAGGACGAGCGCCAGGCGGAGGGCGTTCTGCTGCCCATGGCGCGCGAGCTTTCGGGGCAGCTCGACGAGGCGCTGGGAGGGCTCTATACGGCTGTGGACACGCAGTTTCACATGCGGCCCGGCGACCGCTTCTTCACTCACCTGCAGCGGGGGGTGCCCCTGCGCCTCGAGCTGGGGGAGAAGGACGTGCAGTCCGGGACGGTGCGGGTCGTGAGGCGCGACACCGGGGAGAAGGCGGACCTCAGCCGCGACGCGCTGGTCCCTGCGGTGCAGAAGCTGCTTGAGGACGTCCAGTCGAACCTCTACAGGAGGGCCCTGTCCTTCCGCGAGGCGCACACGGCCCAGGCCTCCAGCTACGACGAGCTCAAGGCGATCCTGGCGGAAAGGGGCGGGTTTGTCGAGGCGTACTTTGGAGGGACGCCTGAGGACGAGCGCCGCATCCGGGAGGAGACGGGCGGCGTGACGCCGCGCTGCATCCCTCTGGTGGACGCGAGCACGGGCCGGTGCATCGTCACGGGGAAGGAAGGGCGCAGGACGATCTTCGCCAAAGCTTATTGAGCCTCGGCTGAAGCGGCAGCGGCGACCCTTCCTGCTGCGGATGCGTTTTAACCGGGATTGGTTTTATCGGGTGGTGTGAGGCGGGATGACGCACTACAATTTGCCGCACGATCACGGGCAGGACGTTCAGGTCGTGCTGGAGCGTATGCCGGCGGCGCAGCGCTTCGAGGAGGCGGCCATGAGCTTTCAGCAGCTGGGGGACCCCACGCGGCTCAAGATACTGTGGATCCTGTGCCACTGCCGGGAGTGCGTCTCCGACATCGCGGCGGCGGTGGGCATGAGCGACGCCGCGGTATCGCACCACCTTCAGCTTCTGAAGCGCAGCGGCCTCATCGTGGGCAGCCGCGTCGGAAAGGAGATTCACTACACCCTTTCCGACGAACGCAGGGCCGGGCTGCTGCACCGCATGATGGACGCCCTGTTCGAGATCACCTGTCCCAAAGAGGACCTCCCCGGCCCCCGAAGCGTTTAGCCCCTTCGGGGGCTTTTTCTTTTGGGAACTCGGACCCCTTACCGGCGGTCGAGCCATGCCGGAATGCAGGCAAAAAGCGGGGCCAGGTATTCAAAGATCGTCAGCGTGGTGCGAACGTCGATCTCCCTGAAGTCTGGACTGAGGGAGGATACGTAGCCCCACAGCAGCCACAGGGCGCTCACGGCGCTGGCGGTCAACACGAAGGGCGCCCAGCGTACCCGGCGCAGCGCCAGGTACCCGCCGACGATGAGGGCGGCGGGGAAGGCCCATCCGGCCCACCACGTCCCGGAGAGCAACAGCGACTGGAGTTCCCCTCTGGAGGTTACCCAGTGGAGATTGTAGGCAATGTTGAGCAGGAAGGAGGCGCCCGCTGCGGCGCTGGCGGCCAGGGCCGCGTGGCGATCCCTCCTGGGGAAAAGGGACAGGAAGAGCGCGGCCAGCAGGACCTTGAGGACCGATAGGGTTGCCCAAAGGGCCGGGCTGTCTTGATAGTGGCTGAACTCGATCCACCTCATGACCCAGTAGACGCAGTCTGCCAGCGGATAGAGAAAGGACACGGCGTAGGCGCACCACGCGAGGGAGGACTCCTTCGCCCCGGCGGGGCAAGACAACCCGTCCAGGCGGCGGGCCGTGTGAAGGACGGCGAGGAACAGCACCGTCAGGAGCACTTCTCCCATGGTGACCAGAAAATAGATTTCCCCCAATCCGATGGCCACCATCATGGACCTGCCCGTAAACGCGCGAAGCGTTGCCCCGGCTGACAATACTGCGTACACGAAGGCCTCCCAGCAGGCGTAGGCCATAAGGATTTTTGGCGAAGCCAAAGGGCGCAGACTGTAGAGGAAGGCAGCACAGGGTAGGATGCAGGGCAGAAGTCGAACGCCCGTCCGGCCGAGGCTGTCGTAGAGCGTCATCGACAGGATCGCGCTCAAAAGGCCGCCCGCGCCGAAGAACTCGTTGAGGCAGAAAAGGATCATGCCCGCCAGGAGCAGCCGGCTGAGCCTCTTTCTGAGTTTCAAGGCCTCCGAACGTTCGTCGTTCGTATCCGGCTCGATTTTCTCGACACCAAACCGCACCGGCCGCGGTGAACGCACGTCCAGCCACGCGAACAGGAACGCGGCGATGATGGAGGCGTAGCCCATGATATCGCAGACCTGAAACGCCAGGATCGTGGGGGACTGCAGCTCCCTGTGCCCCATGTGCCACAGGGCGGGGGTGTCGGAGAGGAGGTACAGGGCCCCCGCCGCGCTGGCGCAGAGGAGGGGCCAGGCGCGTCGGCTTCGGCGCAGCGCCAGGTACCCGCCGGCAAGGAGGGGAAGCCACAGGATCTGATGAATCCACCAATACGGCGAGGACAACAGCTGAAACGCCTTCCGCAGAGCTTCGGGGTTCGCGTTGGCGAGGAAGGTCGAGTGGAGGTAAAGCCCCCGATCCAGGAGTCCGTAGAGGCCCGCTCCGGCGCTCAGCGCCAGGGCCGCCCGGCGGTCCCGCCTGAGGTGCAGGAGGAGGGCGATTGCAGCCGCTGCAGCCAGGACGAGCACCGGCCAGGTTTCCTTCCTCCATGAGGTGGGGCTTGCATTGCCCCACAGGACGATCCTCAGGAGGGCGTCGCTCAGCGCGTAGCCGAACGAAAGTCCCCACGCCCAGAGCCCCCACAGGCTGACGCGGCCCCGGTCCTTTTGCGCATCCCACGCTTCGCTCACCGTCGCTCACTCCTTATAATTTTGGATGGATTCGTCGTGTGCGGCACGGACCGGCTGTCCGCGACGCCAGACAGGTCGATCAATATATTATCATGACGGTGGCGTGGAGACACGTTAAGGCGAGCATCGATATCCGAGCGTAGTATAATGACACGGGGTGGGGGTGTCATGCCAATGCGGAGGTCCTGAGCGAGGAAAGTGGGGGCTTTTAGATGACGATCATGCCGGAGCGCACGCCGGGTGCGGCGGCGTTGAACGAGGAGAAGCGGGCGGCGCTCAAGGCGCTGAAGACGGTGAGGGGACAGGTGGAGGGCATCATAAGGATGATCGAGGAGGGGCGCTACTGCGTGGACATATCCAACCAGCTCCTGGCCTCGTCCGCGCTCCTGAGGCGCGCGAACGTCCTGGTGCTGCGGCAGCACATGCACCACTGCGTGCGGGATGCCGTCGAGCACGGCGACGTCGACGCGAAGCTGGACGAGATATCGGACCTCCTCGCGAAGATCATAGGCCGCTGAAGCCCGTTTGACAAAGGGGACGGGCCGTGCTATCGTTCAATAGACCCCCACGGGGAGGGGGTGTTATGGACGTCCTGAGCCTCATCTCCGGGCGTCCGGACGGTGAGTTGCAATAGGTTCTCGAGGAGGGATCCCGATGAAGAGGGAATCGTACGACGTTACGGGCATGAGCTGTGCGGCCTGCTCTGCCCGCGTGGAGAAGAGCGTGGCGGCGCTGCCGGGCGTCGAAGAGGTTGCCGTCAACCTGTTGAAGAACGGCATGACCGTCCGCTACGACGAGGGGGTGCTTTCCTCCGCCGACGTCGTGGCCGCGGTGGTGAAGGCGGGGTACGGGGCCAGCCTCCGCGGCGGCGCGGGGGAGAGGAGAGAGGCGCGCGGGCCAGCGCAGGACGTCGCCCTCCAGGAGTACCTGGGGCTCAGGACGCGCCTCGTGGCCTCGCTCGTCTTCGCCCTCCCGCTGTCCTACCTGTCCATGGGGCGCATGATGGGCTGGCCCATGCCGTCCTGTTTCCTGGGCGTGGAGAACGCGCTGGTCTTTGCCCTGACGCTCCTTCTGTTGGCTTTGCCGGTGGCCTTCATCAACTTCAAGTTCTTTCGAGTGGGCTTCGGCGCGCTGGCCCACGGCTCCCCGAACATGGACTCCCTGATCGCCCTCGGCAGCAGCGCGGCCCTGGTGTACGGCGTGTACGCCATCTATCGCATGGCCTGGGCCGCGGGACGCGGGGACGCGGCGACGGTCTCCCGCTTCTCCATGGACCTCTACATCGAGTCGGCCGGGATGATCCTGACCCTCATCACGCTCGGCAAGTTCTTCGAAGCGCGGGCCAAACGCCGAACGTCGGACGCCATCACGCGCCTGATGGACCTGGCTCCCCGGACGGCGGTGGTGGAGCGGGACGGGGCGGAGGTGGAGATCCCGATCGAGGAGCTGGAGAGGGGGGAGATCGCCGTCGTCAAGTCCGGACAGGCCATCCCCGCGGACGGCGTGCTGACGGAGGGCGCCGCCGCGGTGGACGAGTCCGCGATCACGGGCGAGAGCATCCCTGTGGACAAGGTCCCCGGAGACCGCCTGGTCGGCGCGACGACGGTGCGCGGCGGCTGGCTGAAGATGCGGGTCACGGGTGTCGGCGAGGAGACGACCCTGGCGCAGATCGTCCGCCTGGTGGACGAGGCCACGAGCTCCAAAGCCCCCATCGCCAAGATGGCGGATCGGGTCAGCGGCGTCTTCGTGCCCATCGTGATCGCCATCGCCCTTGCGACGGGCGCGATATGGCTCCTGGCGGGACGCGGCGTGGAGTTCGCCCTCTCCATGGCCATCTCCGTGCTGGTGATCTCCTGTCCCTGCGCGCTGGGGCTGGCGACGCCCACGGCCGTCATGGTGGGCACGGGGCGGGGCGCGGCCAGCGGCATCCTCATCAAGTCGGCCGAGGCCCTCGAGCGGCTCCACGACATCGACACGGTGGTGCTGGACAAGACGGGCACCATCACTCAGGGGACGCCGGTCGTGACGGACGTCCTGTGTCCCGCGATGGATCAGCGGGAGTTCCTGAGGGCTGCCGCGTCCCTTGAGAGCCGATCGGAGCATCCCCTGGCCGCTGCCGTCACCGCGCGGGCGGAGGCGGAGGGCTTGGAGCTCCTGTCCGTGGAGGACTTTGCCCAGGAGGCCGGAGCGGGGGTCCGCGGTGTCGTGGGAGGGCGCGAGTGGCGCGCGGGGAACCGCAGGGTCCTGGAGGCGGCGGGCCTTTACGACGAGCGCGCGAAGGAGCTGGAGCAGAAGCTGGCGGACGAGGGAAGCACCCCGATGTTCTTCGTGACGGAGGGGCGGCTGGCGGGGGTGATCGCGGCGGCGGACGTCGTGAAGCCCACCAGCCGTCAGGCCGTAGGCGAGCTGCGCCGCATGGGGCTCCGGGTCGCGATGCTGACGGGGGACAACCGGCGCACGGCCTGCGCCATTCAGCGTCAGGTGGGGCTGGACGAGGTCACGGCGGAGGTGCTGCCCCAGGATAAGGAGGGGGAGGTGCGCCGCCTGCAGGAGGCGGGGCGGAAGGTGGCCATGGTGGGGGACGGCATCAACGACGCTCCGGCCCTGGCCAGGGCCGACGTGGGCATCGCCATCGGGGCGGGCACGGACGTGGCCATCGAGTCCGCGGACCTGGTGCTGATGCGCAGCAGCCTGATGGACGTGGCGGGGGCCATCCAGCTCGGCCACGCCGTCATCCGCAACATAAAGCAGAACCTGTTCTGGGCGCTGTTCTACAACGCCCTCTGCATCCCCGTCGCGGCGGGCGTGCTCTACCCCCTGTGGGAGGTGAAGCTCAGCCCCATGCTGGGGGCGCTGGCCATGAGCTTCAGCTCCGTGTTCGTGGTGTCCAACGCGCTGCGCCTGCGCCGCTTCAGGCCGAGTTACGCCTCGGCGGACCCGATCGTGGAAGCGTCGGGCGCCGCGGAGGGAGACGAGGGTAAGGGGGTGATGAAGGTGAAGAAGCTGCTGCATGTGGAGGGCATGATGTGCCAGAACTGCGTGAAGCACGTCAGGACTGCGCTGTCGCAGGTGTCCGGCGTGTCCGGCGTGGAGGTCAGCCTTGAGGACCGGACGGCGCTCGTGACCCTTTCCGGGGACGTGGCGGACGCGGTCCTGACGAAGGCCGTCACGGACGCGGGCTACGAGGTGAAGTCCGTCGAAGCCGCGTAGGGCGGAGCCCTGCGGGTTGATGCAGGGGCCGGGGCCTGAGGGTTCCGGCCCTTTTTGAGTGCCTCAATCCATGGGTAAGAAAAGAAACGGCGATTGTTCAACATCGATACAAAAGCGTCCTTCGTTTCTGAAATTCTTTGGTCTGTTCGCCTAAAAAATTTGACAAACTCCACCCGGTTGAGTTAAACTGGGGGCCAAGTCACGAAGTGCGTTCTTTTTCACCGTTTCACTCGTGAGCTCCTTAGGGGGTTCGCACTTGATTGTCGATACCTGCGTTTGATGGACGGGAAGCCCGGTGAAAATCCGGCGCGGGACCCGCCACTGTGTGCCGGACGAGGTCGCGCAACCACTGGGTTCCGTTTTCCGGGAAGGGCGATTCGAGGATGAAGGCGAGTCAGGAGACCGGTCATTCGCGGGGAGAGGGATAGCCTTACGAGGATCTGAGGCTGTCCGTAAAATGGGTCTGTGCCCATTTTACGGACAGCCTTTTTTTGCGTTTCGAGTTCGAGCGATGTCGGGCAGTACGCTGGGGGGCTTATGGGAGGAGGTGTATCGCATCCGAGAGATTAAGTGCGCTGCGGTTGAGGCAGGGGACCCGTAAGGGCGATTGAGCTTGGAGATGGAAAGAGGGAAGACTATGGACAAGAATATTGATGCCGCCGGGAATTTCGATAACCTTCAGACCGTTGAGGAAGAATTTTTGGGGGAGCCCGGAGGAGGGAAGAAGGAGCCCGGAAGCCGGACTCCGCGGAAGGCCAACCTTATCGAGGCGCTGTTTACCTTCGGCTTTCTCATCGTCGTGATGTCGGTGAGCATTATCAAGTTCAAACTGGACCCGCATATCCCCATGTTCGTCGGCGTCATCGCGGCCGCGGTTATGGGACTGTGGTTGGGCTACAAGTGGGAGTCCCTCGAAAACGCGATGATCAAGGGGATATCTCAGGCCATGCAGTCGATCATCATCCTGGCCATCATCGGTATGCTCATCGGCGTATGGATCGTGTCGGGCGTCGTCCCCTCGATGATCCTTTACGGGCTGAAGCTGCTGTCCCCTCAACTCTTCCTGCCGGCGGCGGTCCTGATCTGCTCCATCACGTCCCTGGCGACGGGGACCTCGTGGGGGACCGCGGGGACCATGGGGGTCGCGCTCATGGGGATCGCCGTCGGGCTCGAGATCCCGCTTCCCCTGGCGGCGGGCGCAGTGATCTCCGGGGCGTACTTCGGCGACAAGATGTCCCCGCTCTCCGACACCACGAACCTGGCCCCCGCGATGGCGGGGACGGATGTCTTCACTCACGTGAAGGCGATGATCCCCACCACGGTGGTGGCCTACCTCGCCGCTCTGGGGCTGTTCGCCTATATGGGCATGGGCTATGGGGGCACCGAGACCAGCCTGGAGAGCATCAAGCTCATTCAGGACGGAATCCTGTCCCAGTTCAAGGTCAGTCCCGTCCTCCTGATCCCGCCGGCGCTGGTCATCGTCCTGGTGGCGATGAAGATGCCTGCCATACCGGGTATCGTCATCGGGCTTCTGACCGCCGCGTTCCTGGCCCCCATCTATCAGGGGGCTTCCCTTGGAGATATCCTGAAGTGCGCGCATTACGGGTACGTCAGCGAGACCGGCGTTGAGGTCATCGACACGCTCTTCACCAAGGGCGGGCTGGAGGGGATGCTCTTCTCGATCTCCCTGACGATCATCGCCATGATGTTCGGTGGGATCATGGAGGAGACGGGCCAGCTGGAGACGATAGTGAACGCCGTCCTGTTCCGGCTGAAGAGCTATGCGGGCCTCATCGTCTCCACGGAGGTGACCTGCCTGTTCAGCAACATCACCATGCCGGAGCAGTACATCTCCATCGTGATACCGGGCCGCATGTACGCTCAATCCTACCGGGAACGAGGACTGCACCCGTCCCAGCTCTCCAGCACTCTGGAGGGCATGGGCACCGTCTCGGGCGCCCTGATCCCGTGGAACACCTGCGGCGCCTTTATGAGCAATGCCCTGGGCGTGCCGACGGCCCTTTATTTCAAGTACTGCTTCTTCAACCTGTTCATGCCCCTCGTCGTGGCCGTGTTCGCCTTCTTGAAGTTTAACGTCCGCTACATGACGGAGGAGGAGAAGGCTCAGCTGGCGGAAACGGGGCGCTGCTGAGGGCGCGTTTTCCCCCATCCTGCGGGATAGGGACTGAAGTTCAGAGGATCGTATTTCCCGCTGCGCGTGAAGCCGGGCCTCGCTCAGCCCGGCGCCCTGTGCGGATAGGGTTTTTGTGTGGCTGCGTGTATTTTTGTTTGTGGTTTTATAATCAATTTGAGTTAAATTTGTAGTGAGGAGGCGTTTTCATGAGGGATATCCGTGTGATGATATGGGGATTTGGCGCGATGGGGAGCGGGATCGCGCGAATGCTTCTGAAGAAGACGGGCGTTGAGATTGTGGGGGTTGTGGTGGGGCGCAAGCACCTCCACGGAACGGACGTCTACCAGTACCTGGGGGAGGAGCGGGGGAGCCGTCCGGAGCTTTTGTTCGGCGGCACGGAGCTCATCCGAAACGGCGCGTGCGACGTGGTGCTGTTGGGGACGGACTCCTTCACCAGGAGCGCGTTCGAGAAGGTCAAGCTCTGCGTGGAGCACGGCCTGAACGTCATCACGACGGCGGAGGAGATGGCCTGGCCGTGGGCTCAGGAGCCGGAGCTGTCGCTCGAGATCGACCGTCTGGCGCGCCAGCACGGGGTGACGGTCTTTGGGACGGGGATCAACCCTGGTTTTGTGCTGGACCTGCTGATCCTGGCCATCACGGGGACCTGCGAGGACGTGAAGTCCATCGAGGCGGCGCGCATCAACGACCTCTCGCCCTTCGGCGGGGCGGTGATGCACGAGCAGGGCGTGGGGATCACGCCGGAAGAGTTCAAGAGGCGCCTTGCGGCCAACGACCTGGCGGGGCACGTGGGCTTTCCGGAGTCCATCTCGGCCATCGCCGCGGGCCTGGGCGTCGAGATCACCAAGATCGAGCAGACGAAGGACCCCATCATCTCGAAGGTACACCGCGAGACGCCCTACGCCAAGGTCGAGCCGGGGAACCTGGCGGGCATCCGTCAGCAGGGCTGGGGGAGGACGGCCGACGGCCGGGCGTTCATCCACCTGGACCACCCGCAGCAGGTTCGTCCGGAGGCCGAGGGCATCGAGACGGGGGACTACATCACCATCGACGCGGGCGGCTACACGCTGAAGTTTTCCGGCAAGCCGGAGATGCCGGGCGGCATCGGCACGATCGCGATGGTCGTGAACATGATCCCACAGGTGCTGAACGCGCCCGCGGGGCTGACCGACCTTCTGGAGCTCCCGATCCCGCACGCGATCCTGGGCGACATGAACCGGTTCGTCCACGAGCTGCGGGAGGAGCGCCGGGTCTACCACAAGGGGGACTGCGTCGTGCTGCACATTGAGCTGCTCCCTGCAGGGGAGCGGGCCGCGGGCGTCCCGGAGGACACCGCCGCGCTGCCGCTCGAGATGTGGGTCAAGGGGGAGCTCCTGGCGGAGAGCGCCCACACCGGCGAGTCCGTGCGGGTCCGGACGGCGATCGGGCGCGAGGTGGAGGGCACGCTCACCAACTGCGACCCGGGCTATCGGCACGACTTCGGAAGCTACGTCCCGGAGCTGGCGCAGGTGCATCGGCAGGTTGTGGATATCCTTAGCGGAAAGGGGGCCTGCTGAGATGGGCGGCAGGAGCTATGAGGCCGTAATGGCGCGCAAGAGCGAGATCGTCAAGGCGGCGGTCGGGATCGACTACTCGAAGTTCGAGGAGCCGGGAGGGCGCTTCGACTACGAGCGGATGATGCGGGAGGCGGTCCCCCACAGCCTCGAGGAGATCGTCAAGATTCAGAGCGGGATGAGCGTTGGCGACACGAAGCTCCTGAGCCTCGACAACGTGACGGAGCTGGCCCGGAGGACGGCCGGGGGCGGGAAGGGTGCGCAGATCCTGGTGAAGGACGAGGCGCAGAACCTCTCCGGGAGCTTCAAGGCCCGGCGCGCGGCCCTGTCCGTCTACGAGGCGCACCGGATGGGGTACAAGGGCGTGGTCGCGGCCACGTCGGGCAACTATGGAGCGGCGGTGGCCTGCATGGCGGCGCGCCTCGGCCTGAAGTGCATCGTCGTCCAGGAGTGCTACGACAGCCGCCGCGTGGGGCAGCCGGAGATCCTGGAGAAGCAGCGGGCCTGCGAGGCGATGGGTGCCGAGGTGGTGCAGCTCACGGTGGGGCCGGAGCTCTTCTACGAGACGCTGATGCTGCTGGAGGACACGGGGTTCTACAACGCCTCGCTCTACACGCCGTCGGCCATCGCGGGCATCGAGACGCTGGGCTGGGAGATCGCCCAGCAGTGCCGCAGCCAGCTGGGTCGGGACCCGGACGTCGTCGTGGCCACGAACGCGGGCGGCGGCAACATCACCGGCACGGCCCGCGGGCTCCGGAAGGCTGGGGCGAAGTCCCAGGTCTACGCGGCGAGCGTGGACCTGTCGGGGCTGCACATGGCCTCGGACCACGACTTCAACCGCAAGTCCTTCACGACGGGCCACACGGGGTTCGGCGTGCCCTTCACGGTGCAGCCGGACCGGACGGACGTACCGCGCAACGCCGCGCGTCCGCTGCGCTACATGGACCGCTACCTTCTGGTGAAGGAGGGCGAGGTGTTCTACATGACGGAGGCCCTGGCCGCCTTGGAGGGGATGGAGCGGGGTCCTGCGGGCAACACCTCCCTGGCCGCGGCGTTCGCCCTCTCCATGACGCTGCCGTCGGACCAGGTCATCGTGGTGCAGGAGACGGAGTACACGGGCGCGGGCAAGCACCCGATGGCGCAGCTCAGCTTCGCGCGCCGGAACGGTGTGGAGGTCCTGATCGGGGACCCGGAGACGGAGGTCCCTGGGAAGAACATCGTGCTGCCCGACCACCCGTCGCGCTTCAAGGTTCGGGAGCACAGCCTGGAGGCCATGCGCCGCAGCGCGCTGAAGCGCCTGGCACAGGACCGGAAGACCGCGAGCGCCGAGGACCTGGAGTACTTCAAGGCGGAGCTGAACGCGGACACGGCGTTCGTCCGGAAGGAGCTCGAGGCGCTGGGCGTCACCTGCTGAGGGGCGCGCCGGCCGTTCCGCGGGGGGAGCGCTGTCCGTTCCCCCCGCGGGTTCACGAGGGCGCCGTGAGAGGTGCGAGTGGGAGAGAGGGGAGAGCATGGCAAGAGCGGACGACTTTGAACAGCGTCGCGCGCACCTGGCGGACAAGAGCGACGAGGAGCTGTTCGACTACTTCTGGGAGTTGGCGGGCCGGGTGGTCCAGCCCATGCTGGACGCGGGGAAGGTCTACACGACGCCAGCGGTGGAGCGCAGCGTGCTGCTGCGCATGGGTTTCTCCAGCATCGAGGCGAAGCCCATCGTGGACGGCCTGGTGGAGCGCAGCCTGCTGGGGCACGGCGCGGGCAACACGGTGTGGCGCCTGTCGGAGAAGCTTGGGGTTTCCGTACGTCAGGCGGGCGTGGCGCTGGCGTCCGGAGAGCACTGGGAGCTGGTTCCGGGCCTGTACGAAGGGGGGGAGTGACGTGGGAGAGGACAGAAAGGTTCCGTTCCCGGAGGCGGGCAACCCCCCGGAGCACCTGGACAAGGACAGGAAGATCGACGTCCGCCAGATACTGAACGGGCTTGCGGACTACCGTCCGCGGCGTCACCCGTGGCACTGGCGCGAGGGCCGCGGCGTCGAGCGCCAGGTTGGGGACTTCGTCTACCGCGAGACGTCGGAGCCGCTGAAGCAGTCCGTGCCCCTGCCTGGGAGCCGTGGGTTCGGGTCCATCGACCCGCAGCCGGACTGCGTCATCACGACGGAGATCGCCTCGGGGCGCTTCGAGGACGACATCCGCCGCATGAGGATGGCGGCCTGGAACGGAGCGGACCACCTGATGGTCATCCGGACGGCGGGCCAGTCGCACATCGACTCGCTCATCGAGGGGACGACGCAGGGGATCGGCGGCATCCCGGTGACCCGGAAGCAGTGTCGTGCGACGCGCCGCGCGCTGGACCTGATCGAGGAGGAGGTGGGGCGTCCTCTGAACTTCCACTCCTACGTGTCGGGCGTCGCGGGTCCGGACATCGCCGTGATGTTCGTGGAGGAGGGGGTGTCGGGCGTGCACCAGGACCCCCAGTACAACATCCTCTACCGGAACATCAACGGCCTTCGGAGCTTCATCGACGCGTGCGAGAGCAAGAAGGTCCTGGCCTACGGCGGGATGCTTCAGATCGACGGGGCCCACAACGCCAACGCGACGGCGATGGAGGCGTGGAAGGTGATGCCGGAGCTCATGGTGCAGCACGCCATCAACTCGATCTTCTCGCGGAAGGTCGGCATCCGTCCGGAGAACATCGCGCTCTCCACCGTGCCCCCCACCGCGCCGCCGGCGCCATGCATGAGGCTGGACCTCCCCTACGCGGTGGCGCTCCGGGACCTGTTCCGAGACTACAAGATGCGCGCGCAGCAGAACACGAAGTTCATGGAGTCGGAGACGCGCGAGGCGACGGTGACGCACACGCTGAACATCGTCATCTCTCGTCTGACGAGCGCGGACATCCAGTCGACCATCACGCCGGACGAGGGGCGCAACGTGCCGTGGCACTACTACAACATCCAGGGGGTCAACACCGCGCGGCAGGCGCTGGACGGCCTGGACGGGATCCGCGACCAGGTGAAGCTGGACCGCGAGGGCGAGCTTGGGCGCACGGTTCGGGAGCTGAAGGAGCGGGCGGTGCTCTTCCTGGAGGAGATTCTGGAGGTGGGCGGCTACTTCGAGGCGGTGGAGCGCGGGTTCTTCGTGGACAGCGGGAAGTACCCCGAGCGCAAGGGGGACGGCATCGCCCGCGAGAAGGCGGGAGGCATCGGCAACGACATGATCTTCCTTCGGGAGCCGGACTACTTCGCGCCGGTCTCCGTGCACTACGGGAACAACCACGTCCCTCCGCAGTTCGAGCGCCCCTCGGACGCCATCGGGGGGGACACGTTCGAGGACCCGTCGAAGATCGTCTGGGTGGACGAGCTGGACGAGTTTGACAACGTGAACGCGCGGATTGCGGAGAAGCGGAAGTACTACGAGCACCCGAACCTCATCCGCCCCGAGGTGGAGTGGATGGCGGACGGGGTGGTGGTGGTGACGCTCCTGCTGCCGACGGACGTGCGCACGGCGGAGTTTGCGGCGCTGAAGATCGGGGAGAAGATGGGCCTCACCGACTGCGTGGCGATCCACAAGCAGGCGATGCACCCGTGCGAGGGGGCGCTGATCGAGCTGAAGGGCGTCGTGGGGTTCGACATCGACACCGACGAGCTGGTCATCCCGAAGCTGCCTGAGGTGTTGAGCGCGAAGGAGATTCGGGAGTACATCCACGAGCGCCCCATCACGGTGGTGGCGGCGACGGTGGGCGAGGACGAGCACTCGGTGGGACTGAAGGAGATTCTGGACATCAAGCACGGGGGGATCGAGGGTTTCGGCGTGAAGTACCACTACCTTGGCACGTCGTGTCCCGTGGAGAAGCTTGTGGACGCGGCCATCGAGACGAGGTCGGACGCGATCCTGCAGTCCACCATCATCTCGCACGACGACATCCACATCCAGAACATGCGGCGCCTGAACCAGATCTGCGTGGAGCGGGGGGTGCGCGACCGCCTGATCCTTGCGGGCGGCGGCACGCAGGTCACGGACGAGATGGCCGTGGCCGCGGGGCTGGACGCCGGCTTCGGACGCGGCTCGAAGGGCATCGACGTCGCCAGCTTCCTCGTCAAACAATGCAGGCAAAAGGACGCAGAAAAGTGAGCCGGAAGCAGCCCGAACGAGGAAAACGAGGAGGGAGGTAACGCATGAGGTACCCACAGATACGGGTCGATCTGGACAAGCTGCTTGAGAACGCGAGGGTGTTGTCCGGGCTCCTGAGCGCGCACAAGCTGAAGTTTCACTACGTCACCAAGTGCTTCTGCGCGTGGGAGCCGATGGTGGACGCCCTCGCGGACGCTGGAATCCGCAACTTCGCGGACGCGCGCCTCGAGAACATCGAGGTGCTGAAGCGCTGGGCGCGGAGCGCGATGCTCCTGCGCGTGCCCATGATCTCCGAGGCGGACGACGTCGTCTGCCTCTGCGACGTCAGCCTGAACTCGGAGCTCGCCGTCATCGAGGCGCTGTCGGACGCCGCGCTGACGCTGGGGCGGACGCACGAGGTCATCCTGATGGTGGAGCTGGGCGACCTGCGCGAGGGGGCGCTGCCGGAGGACGTCATGCCGATGGTGGAGCAGATCCTGACGATGCGCGGCGTGAAGCTCGCCGGGCTGGGCGTGAACTTCAACTGCTACGGCGGCGTCATCCCGACGCCAGCGAAGCTGAAGGAGCTGGCGGACCTGGCGAAGGAGGCGCAGAACCGCTGCGGCTACGAGTTCGAGTACGTGTCGGGCGGCAACTCCGGCAGCCTGCCGCTGGTGTTCGACGATCGGATACCGTCCGGCATCAACCACCTCCGCATCGGCGAGGCCTTCCTCCTTGGGCATGAGACGTCTTATGGAAGCTCCATACCGGGGATGCTGCACGACGTGTTCACGCTGCGGTGCGAGGTCATCGAGAAGAAGCTGAAGCACTCCGTGCCGTCCGGCGAGCGGGGGCTCAACGCCTTCGGGGAGCCGCCGGCGGAGATGGAGGACCGGGGGATGATCCAGCGCGCGATCATCGCCGTCGGCGGACAGGACACGTTCCCCTTCAGCCTGACGCCCCGCATGGAAGGCTTGCGCTATCTGGGACACTACTCCTCCGACCACACGATCTTCGACGTGACCCACGCGAAGGGCGACGTGCACGTCGGCGGCACCCTGGACTTCGACGTGGACTACAAGGCGCTCCTGATGATCTTCATGTCAAAGTACGTCGAGAAGGTACCGGTATGGGCAGGACAATACTTTATGATGGCAGTGGGAATGAAGAAACCGTCGTGAGGGACGAACCATGGATTCCAGGGCGCTGAGGGGCAACCTCCTGCTCCTCGTCACCTCAGCCATTTGGGGCTTTGGGTTCATTGCACAGCAGTTCGGCTCCAGGGCCCTGCCCCCCTTTTCCTTCAACGCCTGCCGTTTTGCCCTGGGAAGCGCGTCGCTGCTCCCTTTGATCGTCATCTTCGGATGGCACGATCCGGCGAGGAGGCGCGCGAGGGCTGCGTCCCGCAGGCTCTCGGTCCAGGGCGGGCTTCTGAACGGAGGCGTCATGTTCCTGGGGGCGTGGCTCCAGCAGGCGGGAATCGCGGAGACGACGGCCGGGCAGGCCGCCTTTCTGACGGGGCTCTACATCCTCTTTGTGCCCCTGTTGGGGCTCTTCATGCACCACAGGGTTCCGTTGACGACCTGGTGCGCCGGGATATTGGCCCTCGTGGGCCTCTACCTCCTGAGCGTGCGGGAGGACCTTTCCGTCTCGCGGGGCGATGTCTTCGAGATCGCGGGCGCGGTGTTCTGGGCCCTGCACATCCTGTGCATCGACGCCTACGTGAAGAGGACGGACCCCCTGGAGTTCTCGTTCTGGCAGTTCGCGTTCTGTGCGCTGTTCAGCGTCGGGACGGCCCTGTCCCTGGAGCCGGGCGGCTTTGCACACGTGGGGGACGCCCTGCTCCCGATCCTCTACTGCGGGGTGGTCTCCGTGGGGATCGCCTACACGCTCCAGGTGGTGGCCCAGAAGGACGTCATTCCCGCCCATGCGGCCCTGATCCTGAGCGTGGAGACGGTCTTCGCGACCCTGGGAGGAGCGGTCGTCCTGGGCGAGAACCTGGGGCTGCGGGGCTACGTGGGTTGTGTGTTGATGTTTTCGGGGATGATCCTCGCACAGTGGCATGGCCTGCGCGGGGGAATGCGCCCTGCGGACGTGAGGACGTGAGGAGGAGGTCGGCGCGATGCTGGAGACGGAGCGCCTTGCGATCGTCGAGGCCGCGGAGTCGGACATCGGCTGGATCGTTGCGCAGGAGAACGACGAGGAGAACCGGAGGTTCATCTGGGTCGGCACCTACGAAGAGCACCTGGCGGAGATCGCCGACCCCGGACACCGGCTGCTGGTCATCCGGAGGAAGGACGGCGTTGAGACGGTCGGTTACGCCCTGGCCCGTCTCGACTTCATGTCCGAGCGCTTCGAGCTTCGGAGGATCGTCATCGCCCAAAAGGGAAGGGGATACGGAAGGGAGTCCATGGAGGCCCTGATGAAGTACGCCTTCGAGACGCTGAAGTTCAACCGCTTCTGGCTGGACGTCTACCCCGACAACGCGGTGGGCATAAAACTTTATGAAAGCCTGAGACTTCACAGGGACGGCGTGCTGCGGCAGAACTACAAGTCCGATCGGGGCTACCTGGACCAGATCATCTATTCGATGCTGAAGGAGGAGTACTTTCATTCCACCTAGGGAGGACTTCGCCGGAGCGGAGGCTCTGAGGTGCGCGTTAGGCAACAGGGGCGAAGTTGTTGAGAACTGTCAACCGTATTGCGAATACGGGAGGGCCGGGCGTTCCGGCTTTCCCGTATTCGCTTTTGTACGGAACGCCGGACGCCTTGACAAAAGGCTTGTTCGGTTATAAAGTATCGCTATTGTTATTTAGCATAGTGCATTAATAAATAGGAGCTACGAGGAAGGGTTGTTGATGATGACGTTGGACGCGCTGAGGCGTGAGCCGGTGTTCCGGCACTTTTACGATATCTGCCAGATTCCGCACGGCAGCGGAAACGAGAGGGCGCTCAGCAACCACGTGCTGGCCTGGGCGCGGGAGCTTGGGCTTGAGGCGGAGCGGGACGCGGTGAACAACGTCCTCGTCCGCAAGGCCGCCGCGCCGGGCCGGGAGGCGGCGCCGGGCGTCCTGCTTCAGGCGCATCTCGACATGGTGTGCGAGAAGGCGCCGGGCGTCGAGCACGACTTTGCGCGGGACCCCATTCGATGGGTTCTGGAGAGGGATTTGCTCTCCACGGGAGGCTGCACCACGCTGGGGGCGGACGACGGCGTCGGCGTGGCCATGGCGATGGAGCTGCTCCAGGACGACTCGCTGGAGCACCCGGCCCTTGAGGCGCTCTTCACCGTCGCGGAGGAGACGGACTTCAGCGGCGCGCTGAACTTCGACGCGGGGAAGATACGCTCGCACTTCCTCATCAACCTGGACCACGCGGAGGGCGATTCCCTGCTGTGCGGCAGCTGCGGCGGCATGAGGGCGGACATCTGCCTTCCCGTGACGGCAGAGCCCCTGCCGGCGGGGTTTGCAGCCTGTCGCCTGGCCGTGTCCGGGCTGCGCGGCGGCCACTCTGGCGAGGACATCCACCGCGGGCACGGGAACGCCAACGTCCTGCTGGCGCGCCTTCTGATGGTTGCGGAGCGTCGAGGGGCGCGCCTCGCCTCCATCCGTGGTGGCAGCTTTCGCCTGGCCATCCCCAGGGATGCGGAGGCCGTCGTCTGCCTGGACCCCGCGGAGGAGCCCGCGCTCAGGGAGGACCTGGCCGCACTAGCGGAGGACCTGAGCCGAGAGCTGGCCGTATCGGGGGACGAGGTGCGCGTGACGCTGGAGCGGGAGCCGGAGGCCCCGGCGGCTGCCGCGGAGCCGGGGCCCGTGATCTCCGCCCTGGTCCTGACGCCGGACGGGATCTTTCAGATGAACGAGATGCTGGAGGGGCTGGTGGACACGTCGGACAACCTGGGGGAGGTCCGCTTCGACGGCCGGGAGCTGCGCCTGACCCTTGAGCTGCGCTCGGCGCGGGACAGCCTGAGGACGTACCTCTATCAGCGGATGGAGCGCCTGGCGGGCCTGCTGGGCGGGAGCTGCCGGTGCGACGACCTCTATCCGGGGTGGGAGTTCCGTCCCCGGTCGCCCCTGCGGGAGCTGTGCGTCGGCGCCTATGAGGCGCTCTTCGGCGCTGCGCCGCGGGTCCTGACGGCCCACGCGGGGATCGAGGTGGGGTGTCTGCTTCAGCGGAGGCCGGACCTCGACGCCGTGGCCATCGGGCCGGACGCCTGGGGCTTTCATTCGCCCTCCGAGCGGGTGAGCGTCCCGTCCGTTCGGAGGACGCACCGGTACCTCAGGCGCGTGCTGTCGAGCGTGAGCTGAGGCAGGGGTCCGGCAGGCCGGGCCATTCTACAATATCTACATGAAGGGAGATTTTATGATGGATGAGAGGCTGGAGCTGGAGCGGGGCGGGCGGGGACCGTCCTTTCTTGAGAGGATCACGGCGCCCCACACCTACGCGATCCTCTTCTTCCTCGCCGTGCTGGCCGTCATCGGCACCTGGCTGCTTCCCGCCGGAGAGTTCGACCGCGTGCTCAACGAGGCGGTGGGGCGGAACGTCGTCGTGCCCGGCACCTTTAAGGCGGTGGAGCAGACGCCCGTGTCCTTCTTCGGGCTCTTCACCGCGTACATGGAGGGGTTCATCGAGGGGGCGGACGTGGTGGGTTTCGTGTTCTTCGCCTACACGTCCTGGTACGTGGTGCTGAGGACGAAGGCGCTGCACGCGGCGGTGGGGGCCATGCTCCGGGTCTTCGGGGAGAGCCAGCGCCGCTACATCATGCCCTTCTTTCTGTTCGTCTTCGGGTTCTGCGCGTCGATCTTCGGCATGTTCGAGGAGAGCTTCGGCTTCCTGCCGCTGTTCGTGGGCATGGCCATCGCCATGGGCTACGACGGCATGGTCGGCGCGGCCACGGTGGCCGTTGGGGTCGGGATGGGCTATTCCGCGGCCATCATGAACCCCTTCACGGTGATCCTTGCCCAGAAGTGCGCGGAGCTCCCCCTGCTCTCCGGCTGGCCCTTTCGGCTGGTCCTCAGCCTGTCGTTCTTCGCGGTGTCGGCGCTCTACGTCGCGCGCTACGCGGCTCGCGTCAAGGCGGACCCGACGCAGAGCCTCCTCCACGGCGTGGACATGGGAGAGCTCCACATGGACCACGACGAGCTCGTCTCCATGAAGTTCAGCCTGCGGCACAAGCTGGTGTGCCTCATCTGCCTGGGGGCCGTGGGCGTCCTGATGTGGGGCGTCATCGCTCAGGGCTGGTACTTCAACGAGCTGGGCGCGCTCTTCGTGCTCATGGGCATCCTGGGAGGGGTGGTGGGCGGCCTGGGGGTCAACGGCACGGCGAAGGCCTTTGCGGACGGCTTCTGCGACATCGCCGCCGGGTGCCTCCTCATCGCCTTCGGGCGCACGATGCTGGTGATCCTGCAGAAGGGGCACATCATCGACACGGTGGCCTACTACTGCTCCCTCCCGCTCTCCGTCCTGCCCAAGTGGCTGGCGGCCGAGGGGATGCTGGTGGTGCAGAACCTCATCAACTTCTTCATCCCCTCAGGCAGCGGGCAGGCGGTCGTCACCATGCCCATCATGGCGCCGCTGGCGGACCTCTTGGGCATCAGCCGTCAGGTGGCCGTGCTGGCGTTCCAGTTCGGCGATGGCCTCTCCAACGTCATGTGGCCCACGGCGGACATCCCCATCATCTGCGCGATCGCCCACATCCCCCTAAACAAGTGGTATAAGTTCTTCCTCCCGCTGTTCGGGATTGGGCTCCTGATGCAGGCCGCAGGCATCGCAGCGGCGGTGCTGCTGGGGCTGTAGGGCGCTGCCGGGCGCGGCAGAGATGCGGTGAATCGGTGAATATGAAGGGGGCGGCCAGAGACGGTCGCCCCCTTCGTGCGTTACGGGTCGAGCGTGCCCTGTGCCTCCGATCCTTCGATGGGGGGGACGAGGTATACGTCCGTGCGGGGAAAGGGGATCTCGATGCCCTCCTGTCGGAACAGGGAGGCGATGTGATGCCGCATGTCGCTCGCCACCTTCATCGTGGAGGCCGCCGTCAGGTCCACCCAGTAGTACATCTCGAACTCCAGGCTGCTCTCTCCGAAGTTCCGGAACAGCACGAAGGGAGATGGGTCCTTCAACGCCTTGCTGTGGTCCCGGATGACCTTCGTCAGGAGCTCCTCCACACGGCGCGTGTCCGTGCCGTAAGCCACCTGGACCTTCAGCACCTCGCGCTTCTTCACGTCGCTGCCCGTCCAGTTCGTGACGCGGTTCTCCAGCAGATAGCGGTTGGGCACGATGACGTCGAAGCTCTCCCAGGTGCGGATGCACGTGGAGCGGGAGCCGATGTCCTCGACGATCCCATTGGTGCCGTCAACCTCGATGATGTCTCCCACCTTGAAGGGCCGACTGAAGATGAGGATGAAGCCGCTGATGAGGTTATTGAAGAGGTTTTGGGCTCCAAATCCAATGGCCACCGCTATCGCGCCGCCCAGGAACGCGAAGGCCGTCAGGGGGATGTTGACGATCTGGAGGGCGATGAGGACGAAGGCGAACCACAGGACGTAGAAGACGATCCGCTGCGCGGCACCGGCCGCCGTGGTCTGTGAGGGAAGGCCGTAGAGGATCCAGCGCTGGATCCAGCGGCTCCCCCAGGAGCTCAGAAAGAAGCTCGAGATGAACACCAGAAGGGCGGTGACCAGCTTGATGACGGTGACCGCGTAGCCCTCGCCCTCCCACAGCTTCGTGTTCAGGAAGTCCATGACCGTGGCCTTGCCGAAGCTGCCGACCTTCTCCGCGATGCGCACGGCGTTGAGCTTTTCGCTGGCCTCGTCGTAGAACGTCTGCAGCAGGAAGATCTGGTTCGGGATCAGGGAGGAGTAGAGGTTCAGGACGTTGGCGACGGTGTCCTTCGCGTTCTGGAGGGCCTGGCCGAGGTTCTGCCGGGTCCGCCCGTCGGTCCCCTCCGCCTGCTCGGTCATCGTGGCGATGCTGCGCTGAAGCTCGCTCTTCATTAATTGGATGGCCTCGAGCTGGCGTTCCAGCTCGGCCATCCTGCTCCTCGCGTCGCTGCGGTACTGCCAGATATCCTGGCCGGAGACCTGGTCGTGAAAGAGCTTGTAGCGCTTGCGCCACAGGTCCTGCGCCTCGCGGAGGCAGCGGACCTTGTCCTCCAGGAAGGTGGCGGAGTACTCCAGCTTGTTCGTGTTGGTCTTGCGCTCCAGGTAGCGCGAGGAGGCGGCGGTGAGGGGAAAAACGTCGGCCGACTTCATGGCGGCGTAGGCCTTCGTCAGGTCGGAGGCCGCGCTCAGCAGCATGGCCCGGCCATTCTCGAGCTGCACCGCCGTCTCGTCGATCTCCCGGTCCAGGCTGGCGACGCGGGCGTTGAGCAGGGCCTCCGGGAAGGTGAGCCGCCCCTTGACGGAGGCCAGTTGCGCCCTCATGCTCCGGATGAGCGCGACGTTCGCGTCGCAGCTCCGCTTCGCGGCCAGGACCTGGGCCCATGAGGCCGCCATCCTCACGCGGGCCAGCTCCAGCTTCAGCTCCTGAAGCTTCGGCGGTGTCGGGGAGCCGTCGTCCGCCCCCGCGCCGCCCTTCAGGCTCTCGATGTCCGACTGGCTCAGCTTGAGCACGCCAAGCTTGGACTGCAGGTAGAACATCTGCACGTCCAATTCGTTGGCCGCTTTCTGGATCCGCATTAGGAGGTCGTCGCTGAAGTCGATGTCGGCGACGGCGGGGAGGTCCTGCGACGCGGGGAGCCCCGAAGCGTCCGTGGCGCGGGGCGGCTGGCTCTGGAGCATGGAATTGTAGGCGGACCAGTCCAGGCTCAGGTCGGAGAGGAGGCGCGCGTACTGCTCGCGCTGCTCCGCGCTGAAGCCCCAGCCCGCCGCGTCCTCGGAGGCCGTCGCAATGAGCCTGTCAAGCTGCCTCATGCGCGCCGCGATGTCGATGCTCGTGAGCTTTCCGTCGCCCAGCTCCGCCTCTACGGCGGCCTGACGCTGCGCGATGTCCCTGCTGATCTCGTCCTGGGCCTGAACGACGTCCGTGGGGGGCGTCCAGTCCTCCGCTGCGCCGGCCGCCATGGGCCGGAGGAGCGGCGTCAGTGCCAGGAGGACCGCGAGGAGGAGCCTCCCGGCCGGCGAGCCGACGCGGAGAGCGCGTCCTGACGTCATGTCCTCACCTCTTTCGATTTCGGGATGAGGCGCCGTTGACCCCTCATCCCGCGCCGCGCTTCATGATAGAATACGCGGTGAACGTGAGGGGGCGCCCCGCCGAGGGGTTGAAACCCATTGAAGATTATATCGCATTCAGCCGCTCCCCGGCGCGCCGGGGAAGCGCCAGCGGTAGCGAACGAAGGAGAAAACATCTTTTGACCGATTGCATTCACATCAGGGGCGCGCGGGAGCACAACCTGAAGAACGTGAGCGTGGACATTCCCCGCGGCAGCCTGGTGGTGATCACGGGGCCGTCCGGCTCCGGCAAGTCCTCGCTGGCCTTTGACACGCTCTACGCCGAGGGCCAGCGGCGCTACGTGGAGTCCCTGTCCGCCTACGCGCGCCAGTTCCTGGGCGTTCAGAAGAAGCCGGACGTGGACGAGATCACGGGGCTCTCCCCGGCCATATCCATCGAGCAGAAGGGGACGGGGCACAACCCGCGCTCCACCGTGGGCACCGTGACGGAGATCTACGACTACTTCCGCCTGCTCTACGGCCGCATCGGCGTCCCCTACTGCCCGAAGTGCGGGAGGCCCGTGGAGCGCCGCTCCATCGACGAGATCGTGGGGCACATCCTGAAGAACGACGCGGGGCGGCGCATCGAAATCCTCGCGCCGCTGGTGCGCGGCAAGAAGGGCGAGTTCAGGAACCTCCTGACCCAGGTCCGCGAGAAAGGCTACTCCCGCGTGCGCGTGGACGGGTCCACCCTGTACCTCGAGGACGAGATCGACCTGGACAAGCGGAAGCGCCACAGCATCGAGGTGGTCATCGACCGTCTGCGCGTGGCGGAGGACCGCCGCAGCCGCATCGCGGAGTCCGTCGAGGCGGCCATGAGGCAGTCGGACGGGTACGTGCTCATCGCCGTCGAGGGGGAGAAGGAGTACATGATGACGGAGAAGTACGCCTGCGCGGAGTGCGGCATCGCCATGCCGGAGATCGAGCCGCGCCTCTTCTCCTTCAACAGCCCCTTCGGCGCCTGCCCCGACTGCAGCGGCCTGGGCAGCCACGAGCACTTCTCCGAGGACCTGGTCATCGACCCGGACCGGTCCGTGCTGGAGGGGGCCATCATCCCATGGAAGACGAAGCCCTACTACGTTAAGAAGATCCGGCTCTTTGCAGAGAAGTACGGCTGGGATCTGGCGCCGAAGTACGGGGACCTGCCCGAGGCGGTCCGGAGCTTCATCTGGAACGGCAGCGGTGCGGAGCGGGTCCCCATGGTGTTCGACGAGGGGGGCGTCGCGCGGCCCTACATGGGGCGCTACGAGGGCGTCGTCAACTGGCTTGAGACCATGTTGAGGGACACGGAGTCCGAGAAGACCCTGGAGGAACTGGCGGCCTATCGGGAGGAGGACGTCTGCCGGACCTGCGGAGGCCTGCGCCTGCGCCCGGAGGCCCTGAACGTGAAGGTGGGGGGCTACGGCATCGGGGACCTGATGGTCATGCCCATCGACGAGCTGGCCCTGAGGATGCGCCGACTAGACCTGGGGCGGACGGAGACCAGCATCGTGGAGCAGGTGCTGAGCGAGATACGCCGGCGGCTCGACTTTTTGGTGGACGTGGGCGTGGGCTACCTGACCCTCCTTCGCCGGGCGGACACGCTGTCTGGCGGCGAGAGCCAGCGCATCCGTCTGGCGACGCAGATAGGCTCCAACCTCAGCGGCGTGCTCTACGTGTTGGACGAGCCCACCATCGGTCTGCACTCCCGCGACACGGAGCGGCTGGTGCGCTCCCTGGACTCCATTCGGGACCTCGGCAACACCGTGGTGGTGGTGGAGCACGACCGCGAGACGATGAAGGCGGCGGACGCGCTCATCGAGATGGGGCCGGCGGCGGGGGAGCTGGGCGGGGAGGTGCTGCAGAACGGGTCCTACGAGACGGTGGTGGCCTCAAACGGACTCACGGGGCCCTACCTTCGGGGCGAGGCTTCGGGCATCGTGCGGCGGGGCGAGCGGCGGAGGCCTCAGGGCTGGCTCACGGTACGGGGTGCCGCGCACCACAACCTGAAGAACATCGACGTCAAGATTCCCCTGGGCGCGTTCACCTGTCTCTGCGGCGTGTCGGGCTCCGGCAAGAGCAGCTTCCTCTACGACGTGCTCTACCGCGGCCTCCGGCGCAGGTTGGACCGCGACTTTCGTGAGCGTCCGGGCCGCTTTCGGGCCATCGAGGGGGCGGAGGCGTTCGACAACGTCGTGTTGGTGGATCAGAGCCCCATCGGGCGCACGCCGCGGTCGAACCCCGCCACCTACACGGGGGTCTTCTCCCTGATCCGGGAGTTCTACGCGGGGCTGCCCGGAGCGAAGATACGCGGCTACAACGCGGGGCGTTTCAGCTTCAACGTGAAGGGCGGTCGCTGCGAGGCCTGTGGCGGCGCAGGGTCCATGAAGATATCCATGCTCTTTCTGCCGGACATCTACGTGGACTGCGAGGTGTGCGGCGGGACGCGCTACAATCACGAAACGCTGGAGGTGCGCTTCAAGGACCGGTCCATCGCGGACGTCCTGGCCATGACGGTGGACGACGCCGCGGAGTTCTTCGGGGACATCCCTCGCATCGCGGGCCGCCTGCGGCTGATTCAGGACGCCGGCCTGGGCTACATCCGTCTTGGGCAGTCGGCCCTGACGCTGTCGGGGGGCGAGGCTCAGCGGGTGAAGCTCTCGAAGGAACTGTCGAAGAAGTTCAGCAGCCGGACGCTCTACCTGCTGGACGAGCCCACGACGGGCCTGTTCTACACGGACGTGAGAAAGCTGATGGAGATCCTCCACCGCATCGCCGACAACGGCAGCACGGTGGTGGTCATCGAGCACAACCTGGACGTCCTGCTGTCGGCGGACCACATCATCGACCTGGGGCCGGAGGGCGGGGAGGGCGGCGGCCGCATCGTGGCGGAGGGCACCCCCGAACAGGTGATGAGGAAAAAGGGGTACACGGCGCGTTTCCTGCGGGAGTACGCGCAGGAGATCGAGGGGGCAATGGCCCTCAAAGGAGCGTAGGACACATGGCGGAACGATTCAGCGGAGGAAAGGGCGGGCCGCGCCGAAGCGGCGGGGAGGGGCGCAGGCGTCCCGACCTGAGGGGGCCGGGACGCCCCACAGAGGCGCGGCGGGGCGGCGCCCCGCGAGGGGAGCCCCCCCGAAGGTCCGCGGAGCGGCCCCTGCCACCGGATGACGTCTGCTGGGGGCGCCAGCCCGTGCTGGACCTGGTGCGGAACACGCCCTCGCGGTGCACGCGGCTCCTGATCGCCAACAACGTCCGGCCGCCCTACCTGGATGAGCTGGTGGACCTGGCCCGGGCCGGGCGCGTCGTGTATCAGCTGGTGGCACCGGAGGCCCTGGACAAGCTCTGCCCTGGAGAGCGCCATCAGGGGGTGGCCTGCCGACTGACGGAGACGGTCCCCGTGGACCTGGAGCCCTTTTTGAAGGCCCTGCCCGCGGAGGCGCCGGCCCTGATCGTGGTGCTGGACCACGTGGAGGACCCCCACAACCTGGGGGCCATCGTGCGCTCCGCCGAGGCCGCCGGAGCCGCGGCGGCGGTCTACTCGCGCCGCCGCTCCGCGTTGCCGGGAGGGACGGTGGTCAAGACCAGCGCCGGCGCTTCCCTGCGCCTTCCGATGATCCCGGTGGTCAACGTCGTCCGGACGCTCGCGCAGCTTCAGGCCGCAGGATTCTGGACCGTGGGCCTTGAGGGGCGCGCGGGGGCCAGCCTGTGGGAGGACGAGCTGCCGGCGCGCCTGGCCCTCGTCGTCGGCGCCGAGGGGGAGGGGCTGTCGCGCCTCGTGGGCGAGAGCTGCGACCAGCTGCTGCGCATCCCCATCCAGGGCGGCGTGGGGTCCCTCAACGCCAGCGTGGCCGCGGCGCTTGGGATGTTCGAGTGGAGCCGGACCCGCGCGTCCGCTTCGGCTCAGGGAGGGGATTAGTCGTGGAGAAGGACGTCGGGAGGACGGGCATCGCCGTGATCGGGGCGGGAGCCCTGGGGGGCGCCGTGGCGCGCGGCCTGGCCAGGGCGGGGTGCCGGGTGACGGCTTCGTGCCCGCACCCGGACCGTCGGCCGGAGGTGGCGCAGGACGGCGTTCGATTGATCGCGGACAACGCCGAGGCGGCCCGCGGCGCGGAGGTGGTGATGTTCGCCCTGAAGCCCCACCTGACCCTGGGGGCGGTGCGGGAGCTCTGTGGCGCCTTGAAGGGAAAGCTCTGCGTCTCGCTGGCGGCGGCGGTGTCCCTGCCCATGCTGGAAGAGGCGGCCCCGGAGGCCCGTTGGGCCCGCGTCATGACGAACGTCTGCGCGGCGATGAACGCGGCCTTCAGCGGCGTGGTGGCCTCGGAGGGGTGCGCGCCGGAGGACGTGGAGTGGCTTCGCGCGGCCTTCTCCCTGCTGGGGGACGCGGAGTTTACGGAGGAGGGCAAGCTGGACGCCCTGACCGCGCTGATCGGCTCCGGCCCCGCGTTCTTTTTGGAGCTCCTGGAGGGGGCCGCCCTGGGGGGCATCCAGGCGGGGCTGCCGAAGGCCCTGGCCTACCGGGGCGCCGCCGCCGCCGCGCTGGGCGCGGCGCGGCTGGTGACGAACTCCGGCCGGGCTCCCTCCGACCTGAGGGACGCGGTCTGCACCCCCGGCGGCATGACCATCGAGGGCGTTGCGGAGATTGAGCGCCGCGGCGTCCGCGGCGTCATGATGGACGCCGTGACGAGCACGGCGCAGAAGGGCAGCGTCCTGACGCATTCCGTCGCGGAGTCCCTGCGCTGACGTCAGGGGACACTTCGCGGCGGAGCGGGGGCCGGAGACGCCTTGACGGGGCGTCTCCGGCCCCCCCTGTCATATCTGACGGCCCGCCGGCCGGAAGGTCGTTCCAAATTCCCGATTCAATCCTCGCGCTGCCGGTTCGAGCGGACGTCCTCCAGCCTCTGCCTTCGATGGTGACGGTTGAACAGGCGCCCCAGGACCCTCTCGGTCTTCTCGGCGAGGGTGTAGTTTTCGATCAGGCGGCTCCCCTTCTCCGCGGAAACCTCGCCCCTGAAGGCCGCCTTCAGCATGGCCGGGGAGAGGATGGTGCAGGCGATGATCATGATGATGATCGGGCCAAGGTACTGTTCGTGGATGGCGTGCATGGCGATGCCCTTGTTGGCGACGATCAGCGCGACCTCGCCGCGGCACACCATGCCGAGCCCCGTCTGGACGCACTGCCGGTCGGTGAAGCCGCAGAGCTTCGCGCCCAGCCCGCAGCCGATGAGCTTGGAGGCGACCCCCACCAGCACCAGCACCAGCGTGAAGAAGACGAGCCAGCCGGACATTTTGGGGATGGAGACTTCGAGGCCGATGTTGGCGAAGAAGACCGGCGTCAGCAGGAGGTAGCCCATCGTGTCGAACTTGCTGGCGATGTACTGTCCCTTGGGCGCCGTGGCGATGATCATGCCCGCGGCGAAGGCCCCCGTGATGTCCGCGATGCCGAACACCACCTCGGCGGTCCAGGCCATGAAGAGGCAGAAGGCGAAGCCCGCCACGGGGTAGCGGCGTAGGTTCCTCTCCGCATTGCGGTGGTCCATCCACACCATGGCCCGATGGTAGGCGACGGCAGCGATGCCCACGAAGGCGAAGAAGCCCAGGAGCCTCACGCCGATGAGCGCCAGGCTCACCCGCTCCCCTCCCATCCCGCTGACGATCGTGAGACAGACCAGGCCCAGGATGTCGTCGATGAGCGCCGCCGCCAGGATTGTGTTGCCCACCTTCGTGGTCAGCATGTCGATCTCCTTCAGGGCCTCCACGGTGATGGAGACGGAGGTGGCGGTGAGGACGGAGCCCAGGAACAGGGCGGACTCCAGGTTCGTGCCCGGCTCAAAGGCGTAGAGCATCAGCACCCCCATGCCGAGCGGCGTCAGCACGCCGAGGAGCGCCACGAGGAACCCTGCCTTGCCGGATGCCTTCAGGTCCTTGACGCTGGTCCCCATGCCGGCGGTGAACATCAGGACGATGACCCCCAGCTCCGCCAGGCGGGAGAGGAGCGGCGAGGGCATGAGGCAGAACCGGATGCCGAAGAGGGCGTTCGTGAGCTCCCCCAGCACGGCGGGGCCGAAGATCAGCCCCGCCATCAGCGCGCCCACCACCTGTGGCAGCTGGGCACGGCGCGAGATGAGGCTGAATATCTTCGTGGACAAGAGAATGACGCAAAGGCTCAAGAGATAGGTGTAATCCAAAGACGATTCCTCCCGTTTATGCGACTGTCGATCGCTGTCCCGTGAGCGTTATACCATACTTTCGGGGATTTTAAAAGAAAGGGCCGAAGGGAATTTTCGATTCCACTTTGGGGGCTCCGTGCCGACGCCCCGCCGCTCTTCGGTGCCTCGCTGTCCGCTGACGGAACAGTGAGGATTACGTTTTTGTCCCCCTTGACTTTACCGTCCTCCTTGACGCATACTTACGCGGGGCCCCGGCCGGGGAGTTGGACTGAGCGGCGCGGCCCCGCACTCTTGGTCAAGACGGGAGGGGGGATCGCTATGTTCGGTTTTTCCTGACGCGCTGAGCTGCGGTGCACGGGATGCATCGTTCGGTGCGGTCCTCTGTGGATCGGTCCTGCGTCGTAAAGACGATTTCGACAGGCCCCGCTTTCCCGCCCCTCTCCGCACCGTTCGTTGACCCCCTGATGGGGTCTTCCCTTCATCTTTGTCTTTAATTTTCATAAACGACACGAGCGCTCCCTGCCCGTCGGCAGGGGAGGCGTTCTGCGTCGCGCGACCGATCCGCTTCGGAGGGGCGCGCGGTCGTATCGTTATCTTCGAGTCCTGAGGAGGATTGTGTGTTCATGAAAAAAACAGTTGCCCTGTTGTTGGTTGCGCTCGTCCTGTTCCCGTCCATGGCCTTCGGCGTCGACTCCAGCCAGGAGGCGAAACGCTTCAAGGTCTGGTTCGACACGGGCGGTGGCCCCGGCGAGTCCTACGGAACCGTGCTGCAGAACGGCGCTGCGGCCGCGGCGCGGGACCTGGACCTTGACATCGTGTTCGTCTACTCCGACTGGAACGCGGAGAAGATGCTGGAGAACTTCCGTCAGGGGCTGACCTCGAAGCCGGACGGGATGGTCGTCATCGGGGTCCCCGGCGACGACGCCTACGAACCCCTGATCGATCAGGCCTATGCCCAGGGAGCTCTCGTCACCTGCGTTGACACGCCGCTGCCCCGCCTCTACCAAAAGTACCAGTCCCGCGGGTTCGGAATGATCGGCCCGGACAACTACAATCAGGGCAGGATGCTGGCCGAGCGCTGCGTTGCGCAGTTCGACCTCAAGAAGGGGGACCGGGTCATGGTCTGGGGGTTGAAGAGCCTGCCCGGACGCGGCCGGCGCGCCCAGGCCATCCTGGACGTGTTCGAGAAGGCGGGGTTGACGGCGGACTACATCGAGATCTCTCCTGAGATCAACAAGGACGCGACGCTGGGCGGTCCGGTCCTGACGGGCTACCTGTCCTCCCATGAGGATTGCAGGCTCGTCGTCATCGATCACGGAGCGTTGACGGCGCAGTCCGGGAACGCCCTCCGGTCCGCGGGGATGGACCCCGACCGCGTGGCGGTGGCCGGCTTCAGCCTCTCCCCCGCGACGGCCGAAGCCATCCGTTCCGGCTACCTGGACCTCGTGGGCGAGGGGCAGCCCTACCTCATCGGCTATCTGGCCGTTGTGAACCTCGTCCAGTCGCGCCTCTGCGGATTCGGCGGGCTGGTGATCGACACGGCGGGCGGGTTCGTGGACAAGGACAACATTGAGCAGATCGCCCCCCTGGCGGAGAAGGGCGTGCGCTGAAGCGTGGAGGGCGGAAAAGACGGGGCGGACGCCGCGCTGGTTGAGATGCGGGGCATCCGCAAGTCCTTTGGGAGCGTGGAGGCCCTGCGGGGCGTGGACTTCCGTGTGAACGCCGCGGAGATCGTGGGCCTCCTGGGCGACAACGGGGCGGGGAAGTCCACCCTGATCAAGGTGTTGTCGGGCCTCTACGGCGCGGATGCGGGGACGTTCCTCTTTCGGGGCCGGAAGCTCGACTGGACGCGCTCCTGCGTCTCCCGCGCGCGGGGCCTGGGCATCGAGACCGTCTATCAGGACAGGGCGCTAGGCCTGCAGCAGTCCCTGTGGCGCAACGTCTTCGTGGGCCGGCACATAAAAGGTTCGTGGGGGCTGATCGACGTGGCGGAGGAACGCCGCGTCACCGCGGAACTCCTGGCTCGCATGGGTCTGGGAGGGGGTCGCCTGACCCCGGACACCCGTGCCGGAGTGCTGTCGGGTGGGGAGCGGCAGGGGCTGGCCATCGGACGGGCCATGTACTTCGATGCCGAGCTCGTCGTTCTGGACGAACCGACGACGGCCCTGGCCCTGAGCGAGGTGGACAAGGTGCTGGAGTTTATCTGCGGGGTGCGGGAACGGGGGAAGTCCGTGGTGTTCATCACCCACAGCATCGATCACGTCTGGGCGGTGGCGGATCGTTTCGTCGTCCTGTCCCACGGGCGCAACGCGGGGGAGTGGACGCGCGGAGAGCTGACGCTGCCGGAGCTGATGGCGCGCCTGAGGGAGGTCGCGCTATGAACGCAGTCTCCCCGCTGCGCTCGGCCCTTGGGCCTCAGCTCCCCATCACCACGGTGCTCCTGCTGCTCTGGGGCTTCTTCGTCCTGACCGCGCCCGCGACGTTCCTCTCCCGCTACATCTACCTCTCGTTCATGACGACCATCCCCTTCGTGGCGATCGTCGCGATGGGGATGACCCTGGTGGTCGTGGCCGGGGAGATGGACCTGTCCTTCGCCTCGAACATGGCGATGTCCAGCTTCCTGTTCGCGGTCGTGGCGAAGGCCACGGGGTCCGCGGCGGCGGGCCTTGCGGCGGGGCTTGCCGCAGGGGCGGGCATCGGCCTGATCAACGGGCTGGTCGTGGTCCGGACGGGGGTCCCCTCGATCGTCGTGACGATCGGGTTCGATTTTCTCTGGCGGGGCTGCGTGATGCTGCTCTCCGGAGGGCTTGCGGTCGCCCTGCCCTTTGTCCGTCGGCTGCCGTTTGCCGCCCTGTTCGTCGGGCGCGTCGGCGGGCTGGTCCCCGCGCAGTTTTTGTGGGCTCTGGGGCTGGCCGTCGTCACGGCGGCGATCCTGCACCGCACCGCCTGGGGGGACGCCCTGCGCTTCATCGGCGACGACCGGGAGGTCGCGCGGATGATGGGGCTTCCGGTGGCGCGGGCCCGCGTCGCGGTGTTCGTCCTGCTGGGGCTGACAGCCGCGTTCTCTGGGATTCTGGCGTGCATGGAGCTGGCCAACTGGTGGCCCACCCAGGGCGAGGGCTACCTCCTGCTGGTCTTCGCCTCCGTGTTCATCGGGGGGACTTCCGTGTACGGCGGCAGCGGCAGCGTCTGGGGGACGACGGCAGGGGCCGCGGTGATCGGCATGATCGAGGCAGGGGTCGTCAGCGCGGGGTGGTCCGGCTTCTGGACGCGCTTCGTGCACGGCCTCGTGTTGGTGTGTTCCGTGTCCTTCTACGCCCTCACCGCGCGCCGGCGCGGGGGCGGCGTCGGAAGCTGAGTAACCTGAGGGGGGTTCAACGTGCACGATATCGATGCCATCTTACAGAAAATGAGGGAGGCCCTTCCCAGCGGGCCGGTGCGGATCAAGGAGGCCGTGGAGGCGGGCCGGAAGGTGGTGGGCTGCTACTGCGCCTACACGCCCTACGAGGTGATCCGCGCGGCGGGGGCCATTCCGGCCACCCTGTGCGCGACGAGCGAGAAGCCCATCGCCGCGGCGGAGGAGCGCCTGCCGCGAAACCTCTGCCCTTTGATCAAGGCCAGCTACGGCTTCGCCCTGACCGACACCTGCCCCTACTTCCACTTCTGTGACCTGGTGGTGGGGGAGACGACCTGCGACGGCAAGAAGAAGATGTACGAGCTGATGGACCGTCTCCGGCCCACGCACGTCATGCAGCTGCCCCAGACCGTCTCCGAGGAGGCCGTGGGGCAGTGGCGGGCGGAGATCGAGTGCCTGGCCCGCAGGCTTGAGGAGCTCATGGACGTCATGATCACGGAGGAGGCGCTGAGGCGCGAGATCGCCTGGCGCAACGAGGAGCGCCGCGTCATGATGGACCTCTACGCGCTCTCCGAGCTGAATCCGGCGCCCCTGTCGGGCCGCGAGGTCCACATGGTGAACGAGTACTTCAAGATCAGCTTCAGCGACCCCGAGATGCTGGACCAGATTCGGGACCTGACGCGCAAGGTCCGGGAGAACTACGAGGCGGGCGAGCGCCGCGTGCCGCCGGACCGGCGGCGAATCATCGTCACGGGCTGTCCCACCGGCAAGAGCGTGGAGAAGGTGTTCAACGCCATCGAGGAGAACGGCGGCGTGATCGTGGCGTTCGAGAACTGCGGGGGCATCAAGCCCGCCTACGAGCTGGTGGACGAGTCGCTGCCGCCCTACGAGGCGCTGGCCCGGAAGTACCTGGGCATCCCCTGTTCCTGCATGACGCCAAACACCAAGCGCCTGGACCTGTTGGAGAGCCTGGCCGGCGACTACGCGGCCGACGGGATGGTGGACCTCATCCTTCAGGCGTGTCACACGTACAACGTGGAGTCCTTCCAAGTGCATGAGCGCATGGAGAGCATGGGCATCCCCTGCATCACCGTGGAGACGGACTACTATCAGGGCGACGTGGAGCAACTGTCCACGCGCATGGGCGCCTTCGTCGAGATGATGGGGTAGGGGCGTGGGCACGGTGGCGGACGGCGCGGACGCGCCGCTCTGGACGGTCGGGGTGGACATCGGCTCGGTGGGGGTCAAGGCGGCTCTGGTGCTTGGAGCGGAGTGGATCGACCGCCTTGTCGTCCCCACGGGCTGGGCCCCCGGCGAGACGGGGAACGAGGCCTGCGCGCAGCTTCTGGCGCGGAACGGCCTGACGCGGGACGACGTGGTCCGCACGGTGGCGACCGGCTACGGACGAAATGCGGTGGAGGCCGACGCGCGCGTTACGGAGATATCCTGTCACGCCGTGGGCGCGGGCCGGCTCTTCCGGGACGGGGAGGGCGGCCGCAGCGTGCGGACGATCCTGGACATCGGAGGGCAGGACAGCAAGGTCATCGCCCTGGACCGGGACGGGAACGTGGTCAACTTCCTGATGAACGACAAGTGTGCTGCGGGGACGGGGCGCTTCCTGCAGAACATGGCCGTCATGCTGGGCTGCACGCTCGCGGACTTCAGCAGCCTGCCGGACGACCTGGAGCCCCACGCCGTCTCCAGCATGTGCACGGTGTTCGCGGAGACGGAGGTGGTGGGGCTCCTGGCCCGTGGGGTGGACAAGCAGGCCCTGTCCCTGGGGCTGCTGGACGCCGTGGCCTCCCGCGCGGAGGGGATGCTGCGGCGCGTGGGGCTTCATGAGCCCGTGGCCTTCACCGGCGGAGTCTCGCAGAGCCGCAGCCTGGTGCGGCTGCTGGAGAGGCGGCTGGGGTGCGCCGTGCAGGTCAGCCCGGACTCGCAGTTCGCCGGAGCCCTGGGCGCGGCGCTCCTGGCCCGCAAGCAGGCGCTGCGGGGGCGGGAATCCAATCGCCGTTGATCGTCTGGCATTTTGCGAAGCATTTTACGGCGTTAACCTGAGGCTTTGCCGAAAAAAATAATTAAGAAGGAGTGTTGGGTAATGAAGAAATTTGTTGCGGTACTGGCGTTGTCCTGGGCCTTTGCCCTGCCCGCGTTCGCGGCGGAGGCGGAGAAGGTCCCTGTGATCCGCATGGCCTACACCATGACGACGCACCAACAGGGTTTCACCATCGCGCTGCAGAAGGGAGAGGCCTTCAAAGACTTCGGTGTCTGGTTCAAGCCGGTCGTCGAGAAGGAGAAGTACGACCTCTACCGGGGAGACAAAAAGATGGCCCGATTCGAGGTCATCGTGACGAAGAGCGGTTCCGAGGCCGCATCGCTCTTCGCCCAGAACCATCTGGACCTGACGACAAACTCGTTCCCCGCCATGCTGTCGGCGATCGACAATGGCACGCCGATCAAGGTGCTGGCTCCTATCCAGGCGGACGGTATCGCGATGGTGGGGCGCCTGGATTCCCCCGTCAACGACTGGGATTCCCTTCTGGCGTTCATCAAGGAAGCCAAGGCGCCCGTCAAGCTGGGCTACCACTCTCCAACCAGTGCTCCGAAGGTCCTTGTCGAGGCCGCACTCTTTGAGGCCGGCCTGCGCTTGACCGGGGACGCGAACGCGACGAAGCAGGAGGCCGACGTCCTCCTGGTCGACCTGAAGGGGGTCGCCAACTTTAACCCCGCGTTGACCTCGGGACAGGTCGACTTCTGGGTTGCTCCTGCACCTATCCCGCAGGTGGCTGTGCTGAAGAAGCAGGGCAAGATGATCCTGGATCTCAAGACTCTCCCCCCTGCGGGTAAGTGGGACCACTTTCCCTGCTGCGTGACCGCCGCTCACGTGAACGTCATTGAGCAGCACCCGGACATCTTGGACGCTTACCTGGAGCTCCTGACGAAGTCGAGCGCCTGGTGTAACGCCCATAAAGACGAGGCTGACGAGCTCTCGGCAGTCTGGTTTGGCGTCCCCGTTGAAGCGACGCGCATGTCCGAGATGACGTACTCGACAAATCCTGACGCGAAATGGTTCCGCAATGCCTCTCTGTACCCGGAGATGCTGAACAAGATGGGGCAGTTCAAGAACCTTCTGAAGGGCAAGACCCTCGAGGAAAGCAAGGAACTGGTCTTCGACTTCCGCTACGCGGAGAAGCAAAACGCGAAGTAGACGATGAAGCATTGCCTGAGCCGGGGTGCGCTGTCTTTAGTCGCCCCGGCGCTTTTCCTGCTATTCTGGCACTATGCGTCCCTGAGGATCGATAACGCCGTCGTATTGCCCAAGATTGAAGATGTGTTGGCGATCCTGCTCCACCCTACGAAGGACCTGCTGAACATGGGGTCTCTGGTCGGCAACGTGACCGTCAGCTTCGTCCGGGTGTTCGGGGGGTACCTCCTGGCCGTGTTCGTCGCTGTTCCGCTGGGGCTTGCGATGGGATACTGGAATTGGCTGAACCGGATGTTGGGGCTGATGGCGGGGCTCTTTCGCCCCATCCCCCCATTGTCCTGGATACCTCTCGTGCTGGCCTGGTTTGGCGTCGCCAGTATGGCGACGATCCTGGGCATTGAAGAGGGGGCGTGGTACCCTTTCTTCAGCAACATCAAGATATCCATGCTGTTCATCATCTTCATCGGGGCTTTCTTCCCTATCTTGGTGAACACCATCGGGGGCGTCCAGAGCGTTCGAGTGACGCTGATTGATGCGGTCCGGGTTCTGGGGGCGTCGCCGTGGCAGGTCGTTCGGTACGTCATCCTCCCCTATGCCGCCCCGCAGGTCTTCACGGGGCTGAGGGTGGGGCTCGGGGTTGCGTGGATGTGCTTGGTCTCCGCCGAGATGATGCCCGGCAGCATCTCCGGGGTCGGATACCTCATCACGCACGCCTACACGGTGGCGCAGACGGATGTCGTCATCGCGGGGATGATCGCCATTGGCGTCATGGGGATTTTGATCGACTCGCTCTTTATTCTGATCGAGCGCAGAGCTTTTCAGTGGCAAAGTCTCTACAGGTGATGCTATGATAAAAGAAAGCGACCTTCTCAGGATCGAGGGTTTGGCCAAACACTTCACATCGGACCAGGGCAGGGATGTCGTCGCCCTCTCGGATGTCAACCTCTCGGTGAAAGAAAACGAGTTCGTCTGCATCGTAGGGCCCTCTGGGTGCGGAAAGTCTACACTGCTGCGGATATTAGCCGGTTTGGAGCTCCCTTCCGGGGGCAGGGCACTGATGAAAGGGGTGGAGATCAAGGGCCCCGGGCGAGAGCGGGGCATGGTCTTTCAGGAGTATTCGTTGATGCCTTGGCGTAGTGTGGAGGAGAACGTCTGGATGGGGCCGGAGCTGTTGGGACGCCCGACTGAAGAGCGAAAAGCGGTGGCGGCGCACTACATTGAGCTCGTCAAGCTGAGCGGCTTTGAACGGGCCTTCCCCCACGAGCTCTCCGGGGGGATGCGGCAGCGCGTAGCGATTGCCCGGGCTTTGATGAACGACCCGGAGATCCTGCTGATGGACGAACCATTCGGCGCCCTTGACTCCCACACGCGGATCATCTTGCAGAAGGAACTTTTGAAGATATGGCAGGCGCACCGCAAGACGATCTTGTTTGTGACGCACAGTGTGGATGAAGCTGTCTTTTTGGCCGACCGAATCGTCGTCATGTCCGCTCGACCGGGGCGGATTATCTTGGAGGAGCCCTTGGACCTGCCCCACCCTCGGAGAAGGGACAATGCCGTCTATGCGCGGACGCTGGAAAATATCCTGACGCTTTTGGAGGCGGAGCAGACGTAGGCGTGCAGCGGGGAGGAAAAAATCATGACAAGCGCAATAAAAAGACGAAGCTCTTTGTATTTTGCTTGGGATTGTCACTGACGTTTGCCGTCGCGGCCTGGGCCGGGAAGCCGCAGGTGCTCCGCATTCCCATCGACGAGGAACCGGATTCCTTCAACGTGGCCCGCGTCCCTCATCTCCGGGAAGGTCCGGTGCATCAAGAACGCGAGTGATGTCCTGCTGGGCAAGAAGCCGCTCTCCGAGTTGGGGCTGGAGGCCCCTGACGACCGGACGCTCGTGATCCACCTGGAGCACCCGGTCCCCTACCTGCTGCAGAGCGCAGCGGGCACGGCCATGTTCCCCACGCGCCGCGACGTCGTGGAGAAGTTCGGGGACGCCTACGGGACGGACGCGGACAAGATCGTGGGGTGGACAAGCAGGCCCTGTCCCTGGGGCTGCTGGACGCCGTGGCCTCCCGCGCGGAGGGGATGCTGCGGCGCGTGGGGCTTCATGAGCCCGTGGCCTTCACCGGCGGAGTCTCGCAGAGCCGCAGCCTGGTGCGGCTGCTGGAGAAGCGGCTGGGGTGCGCCGTGCAGGTCAGCCCGGACTCGCAGTTCGCCGGAGCCCTGGGCGCGGCGCTCCTGGCCCGCAAGCAGGCGCTGCGGGGGCGGCCTACCTCCTGAGGACTTTTGAAGAACCTCAGGGGTCCGAACCCAGCCCTTTCGCCGTTGGCCGCTCGCAGGCGATGTGAAATAATGAAAGGCCAGGGAACACGGATTCAATCAATGAGGCTTCCCTGATGAAGCCCTGAGGTCAATCAGTGCTTTTTTGAAAACGCTTCGAACTGAGAGAGGTGCCCTTGACGATGATAAGAACGGCAGCTTTTAAAAATTTTCGAGGGTTCGAGGACTTCCAACTTTCTGATCTGAGCCCTATCACTCTGATATCGGGCAAGAATAACGTTGGCAAGAGTTCGATCCTCGAGGGCATCTTTCTGGCATTGGATTATCGCGATACGAATTCCTTTTTGATGCTCAACAGCCTTCGCGGTTCTTCCGTGATTCCGGAACCGGACATCCTGTGGACGCCGCTGTTCCACGATCCGGAGCGCGAGATCGAGATCAAGATTGAAATGGCACGTGATGGCACTCGACTGCAACTTCTCTATTCCAGGGATAACGCTTTTATTCCGGTCAATCCCAGCAACATTCCGCAGGAGCTGATGAACCAGTTTATTTCATCTGCCAGGCGAACTTATACTCTGAAATTTGATTTCGTCTACGGCGATTTTTCCGATGGCGGCCACTTTATGTTGAGCCCCTCAGGGATATGGAGAGATGCGAGCGCAGGCAATAACCCGGCGACAGCTCAGCCGTTGGCCCAGTTGCCTGTTACGAATTATATCCCAGCCGCGAGGCTCAACAACGACAGCGACGTCACTGCCCTGGGCAAGCTGGAGTTTGAAGGCAGGAAGGAGCAGGTGATTTCGGCTCTGAAGGTCATTGACGGCTCCATTTCGGACATCACCACGTTGGTCATTGGTGGGCAGCCCCAGCTCTACGCAAAAATGAGGGGGCGGTTGCTGCCCCTCAAAATGGCCGGCGACGGCGTCAACCGTCTGCTTTCCATTCTTTTGACGATCATGAGCAATCCTGCCCCGAATGCGGTTCTCCTCATCGACGAGATCGAGACGGGGTTTCATTACTCCGTGTACGACAGCCTGTGGAAGGCGGTCATGAAAACCGCGCGGGAGAACCGCTGCCAGGTCATTGCGACCACGCACAGCTATGAGTGCATTCGAGGCGCCGTGGCCGCAGGGGATGCGGCACGGGACGATTTTTGCTACTTCAGGATTGACCGTGGCGGGGACGATAAAGACATCGTCGCCCGCAGGTATTCCGGGGATCTGTTGAACACCGCCATGGAGATGGAGGTCCGCTAATGGCGATGGGCGCGGCTCGGGGTCTCTCGGAGACAAGGGGAAAAAATACCAGGATAGAGAAGAGATACCTCATTTTATGCGAGGGAAGGGATGAGCTGTTTTTTCTGATTGCCTATCTGAACTCCACGCACTTGTCGGCAACGCCCGGATTTTCAGAGGACATCCAGGTTATGGATTTTGGAGGAAACAGCGACCTGCTTGAGCAACTCAAGGTCTTGAAGGTTACCCCCGGTTTCGACGAGATCAAAACCCTGTTGATCGTCCGGGATGCGGAAAGGGATGCAAGCTCGGCTGTCCGGCAGATCAGAACGGCCTTGGAGAACAATGGGTTCTCGGCTCCAGACGGGCCACATCGGTGGGTGAAGGATGAGGAGAACAATGGCATCCACATCGGGTTCCTCCTCTTCCCCGGTTGTGATGAAGCTCCGATGGCAGGAACCCTGGAAGACCTCTGTGCCTTTATTCTGAAAGAGCCGGCCCCACCGAAGCTTTTGGAGGTCGTCGATCGTTTTCTGGATCAACTGAAAACAGAACGCGGCAGAGATTTTGTCCACAGGTTCAAGACACGGCTGCATACCTGCCTTGCGGTTTCGGATAAATATGTCGGAATGAAAATTGGAGAGGCGGCCAAGGCGGGGGCTTTTGACTGGAGCGACGAGAGATTGACGCCATTGAGGGTTATCCAGGAGAAGATGTGTTGAGGGCAACCCGTAACCCGGGGCTTTCGAAAGGTCTGAAAAACGAAGGGAGCTGTAATGATGAAATACAGAGTGAAACGCATGACCGTAAGTTCGAGCGCCGCGTGGGCGCTGTCGTTCTGCCTCGTCCTGTCGTCGGTCTTTGCCGGCACGGCCTGGGCCGGGGAGCCTCAGGTGCTCCGCATTCCCATCGACGAGGAGCCGGACTCCTTCAACGTGGCCCGCGTCTCCGACTACTACTCCGCCATGGTGGCCTCCCAGGTCATTGAGGGGCTGACCGGCATCGTCGTCCGGGACGGACGCGAGGTCGCCGTGCCCGCCTGCGCGGAGTCCTGGGAGACGAGCGAGGACGGCCTGACCTGGACGTTTCGCCTGCGGGAGATGAAGTGGGCCGACGGCGAGCCGCTTCGGGCTTCGGACTTCGTCTACGGCATCTCCCGCGTCCTCGACCCCGCGACCGCGTCCCCCATCTCCGGGAAGGTCCGGTTCATCAAGAACGCGGGCGACGTCCTACTGGGCAAAAAACAGCCCTCCGAGCTAGGGCTGGAGGCCCCTGATGACCGGACGTTCGTGGTTCGCCTGGAGCACCCGGTCCCCTACCTGCTGCAGAGCGCTGCGGGCACAGCCATGTTCCCCGCGCGCCGCGACGTCGTGGAGAAGTTCGGGGACGCCTACGGGACGGACGCGGACAAGGTCGTGGGCTGCGGCCCCTTCAACCTTGCGGACTGGGTTCACAACAGCTCCATCGCCTTCGTCAAGAACCCTCTCTACTGGGATGCGGACAACGTGAAGCTGGACCGACTGGAGATGAAGGTCGTCGCCGAGGAGTCGGCCAAGGTGGGCGACTTCGAGAACGGCGGGCTGGACCTCGTCTCCATCTACTCCGTCGAGTGGGCGAAGAAGCTGGACGAGAAGGGCGGATACGTCAAGAACGTCGTCGCCATGCCCGAAACCAAGTACGTCTTCTTCAATCAGACGGTTCCGCCCTTCTCCAGCCCGAAGGTGCGCCTGGCGTTCAGCCTCGCCCTCGACCGGGAGGAGATCTACAGGGACGTCAGCCTGGGGTTGGATCCGGCCGCCTGGGGCTGGCTGCCGCCGGCCATGGGTCTGGACGGAGAGAACTTCCGAAAACTGGCGGGGGACCCCATTAAGGACTTGGCCGCGGCCCATCCCGACCCCAGGGCGCTTCTGGCCGAAGGCCTGAAGGAGCTGGGGATGAGCGAGGCCCCTGAGGGGCTGAAGATCGTCCTCATGTGCCACAACGCCACGCGGGACTTCGCGGAGTACCTCCAGCAGGCCTATAAGACGAGGCTGGGCGTCGACCTGGAGCTCGACCCCGTGGAGTGGCCCGTCTTTCAGGAGCGCAACCGCAACCTGGACTACCAGATGGGCTACAAGTCCTACTACGCGGACTTCAACGACCCCTCATCCATGATGGACCTGTGGATCACGGGCACCCGGACCATTCCCACGGGATGGTCGAACGAGAGGTACGACGCCCTGGTCCGGGAAGCGGGGCAGAGCGCGGACAAGGCGCTGAGGGCGAAGGACTACGCGGAGGCGGAGCGCATCCTGCTGGAGGAGGGGACGATCGCCCCCTACGCCTATTCCACCGGCTTCGACTACGTCCATCCCTACGTGAAGGGGTACGCCGCCCCCACCTTCACCGCGATGCTCTACAAGACCGTCTCCGTCGAGAGATGACGCTTTACAGGGGCTGGAGAACGCAGGGAGGTTTTTTGCATGAAAGAGACGGGACGGGCGCAAAAAAAGTGGACTTTGCGTGCGATGGACGCTGTTGAAAGGGCAGGGAATGCCTTACCGGACCCCGCTCTGCTCTTCGTTATCCTGACGGCGCTCACGATAGCGGCGTCGTACTTTACTGCAAAATCGGGAGTCTCGGTCAGCTACGAGGGCGTCAACAGCGCGACGGGAACGATCGAAACCATTCACGCGCAGGCCTATAATCTGCTCTCTCTCGAGGGGTTCCACTATATGGTCACCAGCGTGATCAAAAATTTCACGGGCTTTTTCCCCCTGGGAACGGTCTTTACCATCATCCTTGGCGTCAGCGTGTGTGAGGGGACGGGAATGCTCAACGCCCTGCTCCGCAAACTCGTCTCCAAGACGCCGAAAGCGCTTATCTCCGCCATGATCGTCTTTCTGGGGGTCATGTCGAACGTGGCTTCCTCTACGGGATACGTGGTGCTCGTTCCACTGGGAGCTGTCACTTTCATCGCTTGCAATCGACATCCCATTGCGGGCTTGGCTGCAGCCTATGCCGGCGTTTCCGGCGGCTGGACAGCCAATCTGCTCCTGGGGAGCAACGACCCGCTTTACGCGGGCATGTCGACTCAGGCGGCAAACATCCTGAACCCCGACTACGTAGTGCAGCCCACGGGAAACTGGTACTTCATGGTGGCATCGACGGTATTGGTCGTCCTGATCGGGACCTGGGTCACGGACCATATCGTAGAACCCCACCTCCCTCTTTACCAGCCGGAGGAGGACGCGCGCGTCCAGGACTTGACGCTGGATGAAAAAAAGGGAATGCGTGCTGCCGGCTTCGCTGCTCTGATCTATGTCGTCGTCATGCTGTTGTTGATCGTCCCCTCCGGAGGCTTACTGAGAAATCCGACAACCGGCCAGGTGCTGGGTTCGCCCTTCATGAGCGGGATCATCTTTTTTATGATGTTGCTGTTCCTCATTCCAGGAGTTGCCTATGGCGTGGCCTCAGGCAAGATCAAGTCCAGCCGGGACCTCACGAATCTCATGTCAACGGGCATCGCCGGGATATCGAGCTTTTTGGTCCTGCTCTTCTTCGCCGCGCAGTTTACGTTCTTCTTCAACAAATCCAACCTGGGCATCATTATCTCGGTCAAGGGTGCCCACTTTTTGGAAAGCGTCGGCCTGGTCGGTCTGCCGTTGCTTTGGGTTTTTATCCTCGTCACGGCTTTCATCAATTTGCTCATCCCCGTGGACACTGCCAAATGGGCGATGATGGCGCCGATCTTCGTCCCCATGTTCATGCACCTGGGGTATGCGCCGGAGCTGACTCAGCTGGTGTTCCGCATCGGTGATTCCGCTACGAACATTATCACGCCCCTGATGCCCTTCTTCGTGATGATCGTGGCCTACTTCCAAAAATATGACAAGAAGGCCGGCATTGGTTCGGTGCTTTCGACCATGTTGCCCTATTCGATTGCCCTGCTGGTCGGCTGGATACTGATGCTGAGCCTCTGGTTCGTCTTGAAATTGCCGATCGGCCCTGGCGCACCGCTGTTTTACGGAAATATTTAGGAAGTGGTCCTACCTAATGGAAAGGCGGCGACGAATTTTAGCGGAGGTGCAGAAGGCCGGACTCGATAGAGGTCCTCACCTTCAGGACTCCTCATTGTCTTGCTGCGGAACAGCGCTGAGATAACGGGATTTGACCTCTTTTCAGCCAATTGCCTGCGGTCCGCTGTGTCTGCCGAACCGCTTGGAAGGAGACGGAAAACGATGAAAAAAAGGTTGACCATCGCATTGGCGTCCGTGCTTTACCTGTGGATCATGAACGCCCTGACCGTAAACTGGCTTGGCGAGCCCTGCAGCGCCGGCTTCGACTGCGTCCATCCTCGCGTGAAGGGGTACGCCGCGCCCACCTTCACCGCGATGCTCTACAAGACCGTCTCTGTCGAGAAGTAGCGCCGGGGGACAACAGGATTTATAGATGACTCGCTTCGTCCTCAAACGACTGATCTACGCGCTCGTCGCCCTGTTCGTGGCGTCGAGCGCCACCTTTTTCATCATCCACTCCGTGCCGGGCAACCCCATCGAGGCCATGACCGAGAAGCTGCCCGAATCCCTGCGCAGGCAGACCTTCGAGCGCTACGGCTTCGACAGGCCGCTCTTGGAGCAGTACGGGCTCTTCTGGAAGCGGCTGCTGACGGAGGGGGACCTCGGCGAGTCGCTGCGCTACCGGGGGCGGAGCGTCGGGGACATCCTCGCCCGCTACGCCCCCGTGTCCGGGGTGCTGGGCCTGACGTCCATCCTGTGGGGGGCTGGGCTGGGCGTCGCGCTGGGAGTCGTGGCGGCGCTTCACCGCGGAAAGGCTCTGGACTACGCCGTCATGCTCCTGGCGATCCTGGGGGTGTCCGTCCCCAACTTCGTGCTGGCCTCCCTGTTCCAGTACTTTCTGGCCGTGCGGCTGGGCTGGTTCCCCGTCACGGGGTGGGGAGGCTTCGCCCACGTGGTGCTTCCGGCCCTGGCCCTGTCCTTCTACTCCACGGCGCAGTACGCCCGCTTCATGCGCGCCAGTTGCCTGGACGTCCTGAGCCAGGACTACATCTTGGCCGCCCGGGCCAGGGGCATGAGCCGCTTTCACCTGGTCCGCAGGCACGTGCTGCGCAACGCCGTCCTTCCCATCGTGACCCTGCTGGGGCCCCAGATCGCCCTGATGTTCGGCGGGGCCTTCGTGGTGGAGCGCCTCTTCTCCGTGCCCGGGTTGGGGTTCTACTTCGTCTCGTCGGTGGGGGACCGGGACTACACCCTGATCATGGGGCAGACGGTCTTTCTGTCGGCCCTCTACATCCTGTCGATACTGGCCGTGGACCTCCTCTACGGCTTTCTGGACCCCCGAATCCGCTTCGCGCGCGACGGAGGGGCCTCGTGATGGAGCCGCGTCCCAACTGGTGCCCCGCTGAGGCGGGGGACGGCGAAGGGTTCTGCCCGGAGGACTTTCGCTTCGTCGAACGACCCGACGAGGCGCCCTTCGCCTCGAGGCCCTCCGTGAACTATTGGCAGGACGCCTGGCGCCGGCTGAAGCGGAACCGGGCAGCCCTCCTGTCCGCTGCTCTCCTGGCCTTTGTCGCGGCGCTCTGCGTCCTGGGGCCGGCGCTGACGCCCTACGGGCACGAGGCGCTGAACATGGCCGAGAAGAACCTGGGGCCCTCCGCGGCCCACTGGTTCGGCACGGACAAGATGGGGCGCGACCTCTTCACCCGCGTTGCCGTGGGGGGCCGGGTCTCGCTGATCGTCGCGCTGGTCGGCGCGCTGATCGACATCCTGGTGGGCCTGCTCTACGGCGGGGTGGCCGCGGGACTGGGCGGTGCCGTCGACAACGCGATGATGCGCCTGGCGGACGTCTTGTCGAGCATCCCCTACCTGGTCCTGGCGGTCCTGGTCTCCCTGATCCTGGGCCGCGGGATGGCGAGCCTGCTGATCGCGATGACCCTGACGGGCTGGTGCAATATGGCCTACCTGGTCCGGGGGCAGGTCCTCCAGATCAGGGAGCAGGAGTTTGTCCTGACGGCCCGGGCCCTGGGGACCTCGCCGTGGCGGATACTCTGGAAGCACCTGATCCCCAACATCATGGGCGTCATGATCGTGGCAGTCACCTTCGACATCCCCCTCTTCATCTTTGGTGAGGCCTTCCTGTCCTACATCGGGTTGGGCATCCAGCCCCCCATGACCAGCTGGGGCGCGCTGGCGTCGGGCGCGCAGCAGCAGATGCTCTTCTACCCCTGGCAGCTCTTCTTCCCCACGCTCTTCATCAGCCTGACCATGCTCTCCTTCCAGATGCTGGGCGACGGGCTCCGCGACGCGCTGGACCCGCGCGCGAGGGACTGAGCCGTGGTCGGCGCAAACGAAAAAACGATGGTCGAGATGGATGAGCGAGCCGTGGACGGAAAGGTCATCGAGGTTCGGGACCTGGACGTGTACCTGAAGGTCCGCGACGGGCGCCTCCACGTCGTCCGGGGCGTCTCCTTCGACCTGCGCGCCGGTGAGACGCTGGTGACGGTGGGGGAGTCGGGCTGCGGAAAGTCCATGACGGCGCGGGCCCTGATGCGCCTTCTGCCGGACGACGTGGCCGAAGTCCCGGAAAGCTCCCGCATCCTCTACCTGGGGCAGGACCTCCTGGGAAAGACGGAGCGGGAGATGCAGCGCGTCCGGGGCCGATGCCTGGCGATGGTCTTTCAGGACCCGTCGACCTCGCTGGACCCGACCCTGACGATCGGCGAGCAGGTGGAGGAGCCCCTGCTGCTCCACACGAAGCTGCGGGGCCCGGAGAGGCGGCTTCGGGTGCTCGAGATGCTGCACGCCGTGGGGATATCCAGCCCGGAGACGCGCGTGAGACAGTACCCTCACGAGCTGTCGGGCGGGATGCGCCAGCGCGTCATGATCGCCTCGGCCCTGGTCGGGATGCCCCGCGTCCTGATCGCGGACGAGCCCACGACGGCCCTCGACGTGACCACCCAGGCCGACATCCTGGACCTGATCCGGGAGCTGCAGCGGAGATTCGATCTCTCGGTCCTGCTGGTCACCCACGACCTGGGCGTCGCGTCGGAGGTCGGGGACCGAATTCAGGTGATGTACGCGGGCGAGATACTGGAGAGCGCTCCCAAGCGTGAGCTGCTCCGCAAGCCCGCCCACCCCTACACCTGGGCGCTGCTGCGCTCCGTGCCGTGTCCGGGAGGATCGGGCCGCTCCACGCTCTACTCCCTGTCCGGGACGCCGCCCGACCTGCTGGAGGCGCCGGGCGGGCGGCGGGGCTGTCCTTTCGCGCCGCGCTGCGACTACTGCATGGAGGTCTGCACCCGCGCTGCGCCGCCTGAGTTTCTGCTTCCGTCTTCGGGGTCCGCTCTGGAGGCGGGGCACCGGGTGCGGTGCTGGCTTCGCCATCCCATGGCGCCCCACGTCGCCGTGCCGGAGGGGATACGGTGTCCCAAGGCCGGACGGAAGGAGGGGGCGGCATGACACAGACGACCCGGGGGCGCGTCCCGCTGCTGCGCGTGGAGCGCCTCTGCCGGTACTTCCGGCTGCCCGGAGGACGGACTCTCAAAGCGGTGGACGACGTCAGTTTTGAGGTCTTCCGCGGGGAGACCCTGGGGCTCGTCGGGGAGTCCGGGTGCGGCAAGAGTACGCTGGGCCGAACGGTCCTGGGGCTGCACCCCGCGACGTCCGGCTCCGTGCTCTTCGACGGGCTGGACGTCCACGCCGCAAGGGGAGCCGATCGGCTGCGCTTCAAGAAGCGGGCGCAGATCGTGCTGCAGAACCCCTACGCCTCCCTGAACCCCCGGATGACCGTCGGGGACATCGTGGCCGAGGGGCTGGACGCCCACCGCCTGTGCCGGGACAAAGAAGAGCGCGAGGAGCGGGTCTGCCGCCTCCTCACGCGGATGGGGCTGAGGCCGGAGTTTCGCTCCCGCTACCCCCACGAGTTCTCCGGGGGGCAGTGCCAGCGCATCGGCATCGCGCGGGCTCTGGCCGTAGAGCCGGAGTTTCTGGTCTGCGACGAGCCGATCTCGGCGCTGGACGTCTCCATCCAGGCCCAGATCGTCAACCTCCTGGTGGACCTGCGGGAGGACCTGGGGCTGACGTCCCTCTTCATCGCCCACGACCTGGCCGTGGTGCGCCACATCTCGGACCGCGTCGGGGTCCTGTACCTTGGAGCGCTGGTGGAGCTGGCCGAAACGGACCGGCTCTACGGAGAGCCCCTTCACCCGTACACAAGGGCCCTGCTGTCCTCCATCCCGGACGTGGACCCGGACAACCCCATGAACGCCCGTCGAGTGCGCCTGAAGGGAGAGGTGGGGAGCCCCATCGACTTTCAATGCGGCTGCCGTTTCGCCCCGCGCTGTCCGCAGGCCGAGGAACGGTGCCGGCAGTTTCGGCCCGAGCTCCGCGAGGTGTCGCCGGGCCACCTCGTGGCGTGCCACAGGGAGGAGCCCTTCGCAGGATATTAGGGAAGCACTGATTAAATCAGCGCTCCCTGGTCTTCAGGACCTTCGAAAGTCAGTAGCTCACACGGTAGGGGCCCACCAGGCTGTTGAAGAGCAGGTCCCCGTTGGGCAGAAACTGCAGGATGGCGTAGGCGCCGTTGCCATAGTTGCTCTTGCCGAAGATCGTGCGGTGCACGGTGGCGCCGGTGTCCCAGTCCATGCCCGTGAGCTCCCAGCCCTGCGCTCCGTAGCCGCTGACCAAGGCCATGTTGCCGTTCCGACAGTGGACGGGGATCATGCTGGTGGAGGATACGTCGGATCGTCTCCAGACTGACGCCCAGCGATGTTCCTTCGGGTCCCAGCGGAAGCGCTCTACCCCCCGGGAAGAGGGATACACGGGGCCCAGGGTGGCTGCGCCCAAAATCTTGGGCAGCCGCGCCATGGTGTCGGACTCCAGGGGCAGGTTGTTGACCACAAAGGCGCCGTAGCCGCTGACCACCACGGACTGCTCGGACTGAATCCACGTAGGGAGCTGGCTGTAGCCGCAAGTCACAGGGATCTGACCGGCGATCCGGCGTGACTGAGTGCCGTCCTGCTGCACGAAGTCCTGGGGTATCTCGTCGCGCCAGAAGGCCACCAGATTCATCCTCCGAGAGCCGTCGGTGATGACCACCAGCCTGTCGGCGTTCTTGCCGAACCCCATCAGCGTCGGCGTGGAGCCGGAACCGGGCTCAAACTTTACGATGGGAGGAACAGCGTCCTCCGGGGCGTCGTAGGGGGAAGACCAAGCGCCGTCGGCCTCTGCGTCCGAGAGCCGGCTTCCGGTCCACACCAGTTTGTGCATCCTCTTGTTGGTCACCACGTAGATGCCTCCCTTCTCGTCCACGGCCAGGGAGTTGCTGGTGTGCTCTCCGGGGAAGAGGATCGTCTGGGCGGAGGCTGCGTCCAGGGTGCGATTCAGCACGGAGACGCCATTCTCGAAGTTGAGGATGATGTGTCCGTCGTAGGTCATATTCAGGCCATAAAGCACCGCTCTGGCCCCGGCTCCCTGGATGGCGTCCGCCGCGTCTGCGATGCTGTGGCGCACCTCGATGCCCGCCGCGGGATTTGCGGCGTCCTTTAGAGCGAAAGCGTAGACGCCGTAACCGTAGGTGGCGTAGAGGACATTGTCCTTGTCCACCACAGAGTAGACGCCGTTGGCCAGCCGGGCGTTGTATTTCGCGCCGTAGTTCGTCACGAAAACCTGGTGTATGTCCCGGGAGGTCTTGCCCTCAAAGCTCATCTCCCCGATGGTCTTGTGCGCCCCCGGCGCCACGGGACCCATGTCCGGAGAGAGGTAGGCCGGGGCGTCGAGCCGAGCCACCTCTGCCCACTGCTTTTCGGCGGCGTTGATGTAGGCGACGCGGTCGCTCCCCACGCCCCACATGAAGCGGGGAGAAGTGGAGGCCAGGGTGATGATGTTAACCGGTCCGCCATAGGAGATGGGCTGCCGCACTGGGTCAATGGTAAAGGAGCCCTTTGGGGGACCGTAGGGGGTGGAGTCGCTCTGGGCAGGGTCAAAGTGCGTGGTGCCATAGAGCGGAGCTGAGAGGTAAGGGTTGGGCGCGGGCCCCGAGATCCCCTGCTCCTCAGAGTCTCCGCCTCCGCACCCCGCCGACGCCAGCACCCCATACGCCAGCACAAAAAAAAGCAATCCCTTCAGCTGCATCGTCTTCATCGTGCCATCTCCTATTCAAGCCCAAGAATACACCACTATTCAAGAACACATCACGTTCAAGAATACGCCAATACGGACGCAGGTCGAGACATCTTGAACGTCTTCATTATAATACGCCTCCAAGATAACGCCACTATAACGCTAATATAAGGGAAGCGCTGATTAATCTTCAAAAGTTGTTGAAAGCAATCAAGGAACATCAATAAAGGGTATCCTTCAGCGCTTCCCTAAAATTTTAAAATGGGGCTACGCCCCAAGCCCCACGCGCTTCGCGCGGCCTGATGAAGTTTCATACGCTGAAGGGAGCCCATACGGTTGACAGTTCTCAACGACTTAATCAGTGTTTTCTAAGGAAACACTGATTTAATCCCTGAACCCCCGGATGACCGTCGGGGACATCGTGGCCGAGGGGCTGGACGCCCACCGCCTGTGCCGGGATAAAGAAGATCGACTTTCAGTGCGGCTGCCGTTCGCTGACGCTCACGGGCCGTCAGTCCCCCACTTCGGGGAGCCTTCCGGCAGCCGTTCGCTGACGCTCACGGGCCGTCAGTCCCAGCCTCTTCGGGGCAGCCCCCCTTGCAGGGGGGCCTTTGTTGCCCTTTAGACGCAAATTGGTATCAGGCGGCAGTTTGCCTTTACTGGAACAGCCGCTCGTTTTGCACAAAGAGTTTGTGCAGGTATTTTTCGTTCAGGTCCGCGCCGATGATCACCATCTTCGACTCCTCGGAAGGGGCGCATGGCTCGATGGCGTAGCGGTCCTTGACGAGGTCGAAAGAGGCCCATTGTCCCTGGACGGAGAAACAGCCCTTGGCCCGATAGACCCTGCCCAGGTTGCCGCGCATCAGAAGCTGGAGCTTCAGCAGAAATTCGTTCATGGTGTTGACGGTGAACCCGGAATACCCAACCTGGCTCAACTCCGGGTGACCCTCCAGGTCGGTGAAGGCGCGTTCTCCGGCGCGGGGTTTTGAGAGAAGCGCCTCCCACCACTCCTGGGGCTGTTCGGAATAGTGCCGCTGAGGGATGTCCGCCTCCGTGTTCAGCCCGCGCAGCTCCGCCGCGACGGCGGCAACGCGCTCCGGAGGGGAGTTCTCGGCCTTGGAGATCAAGAGCGTTCCCGCATTTCGGATCTGGTCGGCGTAAAAGGCATCGAACGTTTTCAGGTACTCGTCGAAGCAGTGGATGTCCACCAGGGCGACGGGGCTCAGGACCTCGATGCGCTCATAGGCGATCCTGCCGATATTCTCCAGGACGGCGCTCAGCAGGCCGACCCCGGTCGGCTCGACGACTAGAAATTCCGGGGCCAACGTGTTGGAGATCGTCAGGACGGACGCTGCGAAGTCGGACTTGACGGAACAGCAGATGCACCCCTCCGTCAGCTCCCAGACCGAGACGTCCTCCTTCAGCCGTCCGCCGTCCACGCCGATGTCGGCGTATTCGTTCTCCAGAACGACGAAATTCCTTCGGGTGCGACGCACCAACTCCTTGATGAAGCGGGTTTTTCCAGCACCGAGAAAACCGGATATCACCAATACTTTCATAAACGACCTCCTGAAGTGGCTGTGGTGTTTGTCGCAAGGGGGCGGCCGCAGGACGGCCGCCCCTCTTCGTCAAATTCCTGGGAGTTTTGCGCATCATAATACCAATTCGCGTTTAATATGGATTGCCTCCCCTGAAAGGGGAGGTGGTTCGCGTTAGCGAACCGGAGGGGTTGTTTCTCAGGCTCAACACCCCCCAGCCCCTTCGGGGCAGCCCCCCTTGCAGGGGGGCCTTTCTTGCCCTTTAGACGCAAATTGGTATTAAAGATGGCCGACCCGTCCTGCCCCGCATGGAAAAGCGCAAAGAGCCTTCCGGTGCGGCGTGAGAGTCCGGTCAGAGCAGGACGACCGGCTTGATCAGGTCCTTCGGCTTCTCCTTCATCAGATAGAGCGCTTCTTCGATGTGCTCGAAGCCCTTGAAGGGGTGGGTGATCAACGGGGAGAGGTCCAGCTTGCCGACCGATACCAGGCGGGACAGCTTCTCCATTCTAAGCCGGCCTCCCGGCATCAGTCCGCCGTTGATCGCCTTGTGCCCCATGCCGACGCCCCACTCCACGCGCGGGATGTCGATCGTCGCGCCCGATCCCAGGTAGTTCACGTTCCCGATCCTGCCGCCCGCCTTCAGCGACTTGACCGCTTCCGCGAAGGTATCGACGGTCCCGCCTGCGATGATGACCTTGTCCACGCCTCTGCCCTTGGTCAGCCTGAGCGCCTGTTCGCTGATCGTCCCTCCCTTGTAGTCGATGAAGTCCGTGGCCCCGTAGAACTTGGCGGCCTCGATGCACACGGGACGGGTCCCAACGGCATAGATGCGCGAGGCCCCGCGCAGGTTCGCTCCCGCCACGGCCATCAGGCCGACCGGACCGATCCCGATGACCAGGACCTCATCTCCATATTGAACGTCGGCGAGCTCTGCGCCATGAAACCCCGTGGGCACCATATCCGAGAGCATGGGGGCCACCTTGAGGTCGATGTTTTCCGGGAGGAGCGCCAGGTTGCCGTCCGGATCGTTGACGTGGAAGAACTCGCCGAACAGACCGTCCTTGACGTTGGAGAACTTCCAGCCGTTGAGCATACCGTGCGAGTGCATGGAGTAGCCGCCCTGGGCCTCCAGAGAGTTCCAGTCCGGAGTGATGGCGGGGACGATGACCTTGTCTCCCGGCTTGAAGTCCTTGACCAGCTCTCCGACCTCCACGATCTCACCGGTGCCCTCATGCCCCAGGATCATGTTGTGACGCTCTCCGACGGCGCCCTCCCAAACGGTGTGGACGTCCGAGGTGCACGGCGCAAGAGCCAGAGGGCGGCAGATCGCGTCCATAGGGCCGCACTTCGGACGGTCCTTTTCGATCCACCCCACGCTGCCGATCTTGAGCATTGCAAAACCTTTCATCAATTTTCCCTCCTCAAGATGAATTTTGAAACGCAAAACCAAAGTGCCTGAGGTTCGATAAAATGACCTCAGCCTCCGCTCGGGGAACCGCATTTCTGTTTCGGAGCCTGTGACCGATAAAGCTTATTTTTTTAATGAAAACTATTTTACTATGCAATCGAGGTGCGTCAAGGAATGAAAAAGCCTGGAAGCGTTGGATCAAAACGCACCAAGGGCAGCCTGGGTGCGCTTTTTCGATGTGTCCATTGAGTTTTGACAACGTGGAAGTTCGTTTGATTTGCACAATGGCAGCGCGCTATCGTCCGAGTGGGCGTTGTGTCTTGTGGATTGTGGCTGAGCGTCAATCCGCGGGGTTTTGCGTGGCCCCCACGACGTAGCGGGACAGCGAATCGGGCCGGGCGAGCTCCGGGCATCCATGTCAAAGGGCAACAAAAAGCCCCCCCCGGAGGTCGGTGCAGAGACACCAGCCTCCGAGGGGGAGGAATTTACGGTTAATACTTGAACCGGGTGATGGTCTTCACCTTCCCGGCCTCTCCCGCCCGGGCCGACTCTATCGCTGCGTTCAGCGCCAGTTCGACGCCACGGTCAGGGAATGGCAAGCTCCATAAATCCAAGCCGTTCTTCAAATATCAAGCCCTAATGGAGCCGGCCCCCGGTCTCCCGGAGGTCCTCGCGGACGGTAAGCGCCGCTCGAATCGCGGTCTCAATTCCCAGGGCCATCGTCGCCACGGGCAGGCCGTTTCCTTCTCCCAGGCGCCTGGCCTGCTCCGTCATATAGGGGATGTGAACGAACCCCCCTCGGCGCGCGTTTCCCTCCGTTGCCAGGAAGTGCATCAAACCGTAAAAAAGGTGGTTGCACACGAAGGTCCCCGCGCTGTTTGAGACCGAAGCGGGAACCCCGGCGTCCCGCATTGCCCGCACCATGCTTTTGATGGGCAGGGTAGACCAATAAGCCGCGGGAGCGCCCTCGATCACGGGTTCGTCCACCGGCTGATTCCCTCCGTTATCCGGGATGCGAAAGTCATCGACGTTGATGGCGACACGTTCGGGCGTGATCTCAGAGCGCCCTCCCGCCTGACCCAGCGAGATGACCACAATCGGGTCTTCACGGGTCACGGCCGATCGAAGCGACTCCAACGAGAGGAAGCGCACCGTTGGGATTTCCTGAGTAACGATTTGACATCCCTCCAGCCTCTTCCCATCGAGAAGCTTCAGAACCTCGCCCGCAGGGTTGACCGGCTCGCCGCCAAAGGGCTCGAATCCCGTAACCAGAACTTTATTTTGCATCTCCCCGCCTCCAGGCCCGACAGGCCGTTTCCCAATAAGATCGTCCCATCATAAAGAAAAAATATCGCAGACGAAACAGCCGCCCTCAGGCGCCGACCTTTTAGGAATCACGGATGGGGTGCCTGAGAAATGCCAACCGTATTGTCTTCTCCTTCTGAAGCCCTCAGATTTTACCATGCCAAAAGCCGTTATTCGCGGCTTTTCTCAAAGCGCAGTAAAAAGAATACCTGGCAGGTACTCTTTGTAACAACAGGATTGGGCTCAAGTTACTGGACCATGGATAAACTGGCCATACCGCTGGAACGAGCAGAAGAGCGCCGGGCCAATAGCCGAGAGGGGGTGTGGGTGCGAGCCCACGCTGACGGGGTTATTGTGAGAACGGGAAGATATTTCCGTAATTTAAAGGCAGCGGAGGGGTGAACAGCCCATTTTTTAAAACTTTTCCTCTGCCTGGCCCTTTACTTTGCCCGCACTTTGCGTTCCCGTGGATTTGGGCGGGGCCCCAACCCGCGGGCAAAAAAACAGCACCTTGCAGGGACTGTTTGTAAAAACAGTGTTAAGCTTAAGTCACCAAACAATAAGCCATCACCTGCGAGGTGCGAAGACCATTATGCCATACAGACGACCAAAAATCGAGGTTAAGACGACGGACAAGATGCAGGACATCACCCCTTTTGCCGGCCTTTTCCCCGTTATCGAACTTTGGAATCGGCTCCATCTTGACGAAATCATCGATACTTTCATAGGAATCAGGAAGGACAAAGGGTACCGGGACTCCGAGCAGCTTCTGTCGATGGTCCTGCTGAACCTCAGCGGCGGCAGAGCCGTGGAACACCTGAAGTTTTTGAAGGAGCAGGCGGGGCTGAAGAAAGTCTCTCTGCCGTTTCCATCTCCAACGTCGGCCCGGGACTACGCCAGCTGTTTTCATAACGAATCGGAGGACCGGGAGCGGGGTCATGGTCGTTCCTTTATCCCGGCATCGAATGAGGCGCTGAGGGGGTTTGAGGAGGTGCACCGCCATCTTCTGAGGTGCGCGTTCGAGGCGTCCGTGCAGGAGGAGTTGACGCTGGACCAGGACGCGACGTTCATCGAGACGGAGACGAGCGGGGCGTTGTACAACTACCAGGGGAAACGGAGTTACGAGGCGTTGAACGTGTACTGTCCGGAGTACGACCTGCCTGTGGCGACGGAATACCGGGACGGGAATGTGAAGCCTGGGCACGGACAGCTGGAGCAGTTGCAGGGGGTATTGGCGCATCTTCCTGCGGGAGTGAGGAAGGTGAGGTACCGTTCGGACAGTGCGGGTTACCAGACGCGTCTTTTGCGCTATCTGGCGGAGGGTCAGGATGCGCGTTTCGGGGTGATCGAGTTTGCGATCTCGTGTCCTGTATACAGGGATTTCAGGGAGGCGGTGGAGGCAGTTTGTGAGAAGGATTGGCGCCCTTTGGGCAACGGCCAGGAATGGGCGGAGGTCGTCTATGCGTCACAGTCTTTGAGTATCGACAAGAAAGGTCCGACGTACCGTTTTCTTGCCATTCGCGAGGCATTCGAGTTGGAGGGATCGGGAAAGAAGCTCCGACTGTCTCAGGAGCTGCAGGACTCACGGCAGCTGTTCATACCGGAGCTGATCGACGACCTGGAGTCTGAGAACGCCAAGGTGAAGAAGCTGCATCTGACGGAGCTTGGGGGCCACGTATACAAGGTGTTTGGTATCGTGACGAACCTGTTGGATTGGGAGGGAGGAGCGGTAATCCGTTGGTATCGTGAGCGGTGCGGCAAGTCAGAGGAAGTGCACCGCATCCTGAAGGAGGACCTGGCCGGCGGGCACGTCATCTCGCACCGATTTGGGTCGAACGCGTTCTGGTGGAATGTGTCGGTGCTGTCTCTGTCGCTGCACAGTTTGTTAAAGCGTCTGCTTCTGCCTGAAGCGTTGAGGAGTTACCGTCCCAGGACGCTGCGATTTTTGTTTTACACGAGCATAGGGCGTATGGTGCGCCATGCGCGCCGCATGGTGCTGCAGGTGAAAGGGGGAGTTGTGGGGAGTTGGTTTCTGGGAGCGTACCGGAAGCTTGAGAAATTGGCTATCTCGCTGGAATGAGCAGGAGAACGTTGGGCCAATAGCCGAGAGGGGGTGTGGGTGCGAGCCCACGCTGACGGGGTTATTGTGAGGACGGGAAGATATTTCCGTATTTGAAGGCAGCGGAGGGGTACAGAGCCCATTTTTTAAAACTTTTCCTCTGCCTGGCCCTTTACTTTGCCCGCGCTTTGCGTTCCCGTGGATTTGGGCGGGGCCACCTCGCTTGACAAAAGGCCGGGCTGACGGTACAATGCATGACCGTATTGTGCGAGATTGAGGGGCTTCTTCATCAGGGCTTCCGTTTTGCCGGTGTAGCTCAGTTGGTAGAGCGGCTGACTTGTAATCAGCAGGTCACAGGTTCGAATCCTGCCTCCGGCTCCAGTCAAACCAGTACGAAGTGGTGGAATGGCCGAGCGGTCAATGGCAACAGACTGTAAATCTGTCGGCGAGAGCCTACGTTGGTTCAAATCCAACTTCCACCACCATATCTGTGCCGACTTAGCTCAGCAGGTAGAGCACATCCATGGTAAGGATGGGGTCCCCGGTTCGAGTCCGGGAGTCGGCTCCATGATGCGAGCGAAGTCCGGAAGAGTTTTTTCTTTCGGACTTTTTGCTTCTTTCGGGCGTTTTTGTGTGGGATATGTGGCGTTTCTTTGCTACAATGTCCGGACGGTTGGGGGCGCGTCGCTGTCGCTTGAGCGTAGCATCCGGTGCCGAACCCCCTGATGACGGAAGACGAGCACTTTTGGGGAGGAATCGGAGATGGCAAAGGAGAAGTTTGAGCGGACGAAGCCGCACCTGAACATTGGTACGATCGGGCACATTGACCACGGGAAGACGACGCTGACGGCGGCGATCACGAAGTGTCTTGCGACGCAGAATTTTGCGGACTTCACGGCGTACGACATGATCGACAAGGCGCCTGAGGAGCGTGAGCGCGGGATCACGATCAACATTTCGCACGTGGAGTACCAGACGGAGAGGCGCCACTACGCGCACATCGACTGCCCGGGACACGCGGACTACATCAAGAACATGATCACGGGAGCGGCGCAGATGGACGGGGCGATCCTGGTGGTGAGCGCGGCGGACGGGCCGATGCCCCAGACGCGGGAGCACGTGCTGCTGGCGCGCCAGGTGAACGTTCCTGCGCTTGTGGTGTTCATGAACAAGACGGACCAGGTGGACGACCCCGAGCTTCTGGACCTGGTGGAGATGGAGATTCGGGAGCTTCTGAACAAGTACGAGTTCCCTGGCGACGATACGCCGATCGTGCGTGGTTCTGCCCTCGAGGTGCTGGAGAAGGGGAACGGGACGCGCGAGGACCCGATCTGCAAGCCGATCTGGGACCTGATGGACGCGTGCGACAGCTACATTCCGGACCCGGTTCGTGACACGGACAAGCCGTTTTTGATGCCGATCGAGGACGTGTTCACGATCACGGGGCGCGGCACGGTGGTGACGGGTCGCGTGGAGCGCGGGAAGGTGAAGGCCGGCGAGGAAGTGGAGATCGTCGGGATGTCTCGTGACACGAAGAAGACGGTGGCGACGTCTCTTGAGATGTTCCGTAAGATCTTGGACGACGCGGAGGCTGGAGACAACGTCGGGATACTGCTCCGTGGCATTGACAAGGACCAGGTGGAGCGGGGGCAAGTGTTGGCGAAGCCCGGCACGGTGACGCCGCACACGAAGTTCAAGGGCGAGGTGTACGTTCTGAAGAAGGAGGAGGGCGGTCGCCATACGCCGTTCTTTGCGGGTTACAAGCCGCAGTTCTACTTCCGGACGACGGACGTGACGGGTGACATCAAGCTGCCGGATGGTGTGGAGATGGTGATGCCTGGGGACAACGCCACGTTTGAGGTGTCTTTGATCGTGCCCATCGCCATGGAGGAGGGGCTGCGCTTCGCGGTGCGCGAGGGCGGCCACACGGTGGGCGCAGGCGTCGTCACCAAAATCCTGGAATAACTGAATTTCCGGGCGGCCGGAGTGCGCTCCGGCCGCCGTTGGAGTGCGATCTTAAAATTTAAGGAGAGGTTTTAGCCATGGCGGATATCATCGGACTGACCTGCACGCAGTGCAAGAGGCGCAACTACACCACGACGGTGAACAAGAAGAAGCAGTCGAAGAAGCTTGAGATCAAGAAGTTCTGCAAGTGGTGCAACGCCTCCGTCCTGCACAAGGAGTCGAAGTAGGCGACGGAGGCGGCGCTTCGCGCCTGACGCCTTGCATAACTTGCAGGGGTGTTGTAAAATACCTAGCGTTGTTTTCAGCGTAGGTCCGTAGCTCAATTGGTAGAGCACTGGTCTCCAAAACCAGGGGTTGCAAGTTCGAGTCTTGCCGGGCCTGCCATTTTATTATGGGTGTCTTTTTGTGATGCCCTCAGGAGGGGCGTATATGACTAAAGAGGCCGTGAATTCCATACCGGGCGTCGCTTTTTTGCGCGAGGTCCGGGCGGAGCTGAAGAAGGTCACGTGGCCCACCAAAAAACAGGTTTGGTATTGGACGCTGATCGTCATTGTCTTTACTTTGGGGGTCTCTCTCTACCTGGGGCTCATCGATTTTTTACTCACGTGGGCTTTCTCCGGCATGCTGGGATAGGTGGCCGGAGGCCTTCTTTTATTTTTTGCAGGTTCTTTGCAGGCGCTAGGGGGCCTTTGTGATGACGCAGCGCGGCGAACGCCGATGGTATGTTGTTCAAACCTATTCGGGCTATGAGAATCGAGTGAAGGCCGACCTTGAACAGCGTATCGCCACGATGGGCATGAAGGAGGGCATCTTTAACGTGCTCGTGCCCATAGAGGATCGCGTCGTTGTGAAGGACGGAAAGAGCCGCAAGGTCACGAGAAAGCTCTACCCCAGCTACGTGTTGGTCGAGATGATCCTGGACGAACAGTCCTGGCACGTGGTGCGGCACACACCGGGGGTGACGGGCTTCGTGGGGGCGGGGACGCATCCCATCCCCCTCTCGGAGGACGAGGTGACCCGGCTCATGTCGATCCTGGAGAAGGACCGCCCCAAGGTGGAGATCGCCCTGAAGCCTGGAGATACGGTCACCGTCAAGAGCGGCCCCATGGCGGGGCAGACGGGGCCCGTCGTTGAGATCAACTCCGAGAAGGGAAAGGTCAAGTTCACCGTGAACATCCTTGGTCGGGAGACGGTGACGGAGGCCGACTATCGCCTTCTCGAAAAAATTTGCTGAACGCCGCTTGGAGTTCTCGTGAGGTAGAGAGCCGGGCGGTGAAGATAAACGTCACGTTTTGTTTTTAGAGAGGGGATTTTTATTTCATGGCTAAGAAGGTCGTAGGGCAGATCAAGTTGCAGTTGCCTGCCGGAAAGGCGACGCCGGCTCCTCCCGTGGGCCCCGCGCTGGGACAGCACGGCGTCAACATCATGGAGTTCTGCAAGCAGTTCAACGCAAAGACCTCCGATCAGGCGGGCCTGATCATTCCGGCAGTGATCACCGTCTACGCCGACCGCAGCTTCACCTTTGAGCTTAAGACGCCGCCTGCGGCGGTCCTCCTGAAGAAGGCCGCCGGCGTTGAGTCGGGGTCGGGCGTTCCCAACAAGACGAAGGTGGGCTCCGTATCCCGCGCCAAGGTGCGCGAGATCGCGGAGTACAAGCAGAGGGACCTCAACGCGAACGACGTCGAGGCGGCGATGCGTATGATCGAAGGCACGGCCCGCTCCATGGGGCTCGAAGTGAGGGACTGATGGCCCGTGAACGCCAGTGAATGGCTGCCGGAAGGCTCCCCAGGTGGGAGCGAATTGATCTTTGTGGCAGAGTCCTTTGGGATTCGCGATCGACCACAGGAGGTTTTTTGAGATGAAGCACAGCAAGCGATATCGGGCGGCCGCCGAGAAGGTCGAGCTGGGGAAGCTCTATGGGCTGCGTGAGGCGGTGGAGCTTTACAAGCAGATCGCCACGGCGAAGTTCAACGAGAGCCTGGAGGTCCACGTCCGTCTGGGCGTTGACCCGCGCCACGCGGATCAGCAGGTCCGCAGCACGGTTGGCCTGCCCCACGGCACCGGCGTCACTAGGAGGGTTCTGGTGCTGGCAGCGGGCGAGAAGCAGAAGGAAGCTCAGGACGCAGGCGCCGACATCGTGGGCGGCGAGGACCTGGTGCAGAAGATTTCGGGCGGATGGCTGGAGTTCGACGCGGTTATCGCCACGCCGGACATGATGAAGTCCGTCGGGCGGCTCGGCAAGGTCCTTGGCCCCCGCGGCATGATGCCCAGCGCCAAGACGGGAACGGTGACCTTTGACCTGACGAACGCCATCAGTGAGATCAAGGCGGGCCGCGTTGAGTTTCGCGTCGATAAGGCCGGCATCACCCACAACGCCATCGGGCGGCGGGAGTTCACGGTGGATCAGCTCTTTGAAAACGCGAAGGCCATCCTGCAGGCGATCTATAAGGCCCGTCCCGCCTCCGTGAAGGGAACCTACGTGAAGAGCGTCACGATCGCCCCCACCATGGGACCGGGGATCGCGGTGGACCCACTGGACGTCCAGCGGGAGGTCAGCGCCTGATCGCGTCCCTTCGACAGCTGAAGATTGATAAAGACTCCCTGATGTTGTAGACCGCAGGCGCCCCTCGGGGCTCAATGCCATGCCTGCCGAGGTGCCGGGGAATGGAAGGTGCGTGAGCCCGTGCAGGGCTTGACCCCATTCTGTTCTATTAAGAGGGCTCCCCGCCGCCGGGGAGCCTTTTTTTGCTTGATTTGCTCGATGGCCTCGATGACTTGAGCTCTGCAGGTGAGGCTGAATTGATACGGAAGTTTTAAAAGAGATCAACGTTGGAGGAGGTGAAACAATATGCCTGCATCGGTTAAATACGAGTTGGTGGCCGACCTGAAGGAGAAGCTCGAACGCTCGAACGCGATCTTCGTGGCCGAGTACCGCGGCATGACGGTGGCGGCCAGCACGGCCCTTCGCGCCCGCGTCCGCGCGGCGGGAGGGGAGATGAAGGTCGCGAAGAACACCCTCTTTTCCATCGCCATCAAAGAGGCGGGGCTTCCGGAGCTTCCGGAGGACCTCACCAAGGGGCCGAACATCTTTACCCTTTCCTATGGCGACCCCGTGAGTGTGGCCAAGGTGCTGAAGGAGTGCGCCACGGACAAGACCCAGAAGGCCTTCGTCCTGAAGGGCGGCATGCTGGGAAGCACGGTGTTGGACCTCCAGCAGCTTCACGCGCTGGCGGACCTGCCGTCGAAGGACGTCCTGATCGGCCAGGTGGTGCGCACGATCGCGGCGCCCATCTCCGGCCTGGTCAACGTGCTCTCCGGCACGGTGCGTGGCCTGGTCACGTGCCTTGCCCAGATTCGCGACAAGAAGGACGCCGCCTAGACGGACCTTCTGCGGAGGAAGTCGACCAAGCCGTTTGTTTGATGCGTTGACGTGTTTTGTCATTTTGAACATTAAATTTCAGGAGGTAACGTTTTATGACTCACGAGGAACTGATCAAGGCGATTGAGGAGATGTCCGTTCTCGAGCTTTCCGAGCTGGTGAAGGCTCTCGAGGAAAAGTTCGGCGTGTCCGCCTCCGCCGCTCCGGTGGCCATGATGGCCATGCCCGGTGCCGCAGCGGGCGCCGGTGCCGCAGCGGGCGAGGAGAAGACGGAGTTCGACGTGGTCTACAAGGGGCCTGGCTCCAACAAGATCGCCGTCATCAAGGTGGTCCGCGAGATCACGGGCCTTGGCCTGAAGGAAGCAAAGGAGCTGGTGGACAACCCGCCGAAGCCCATCAAGGAGGGCGTCTCCAAGGAGGAGGCCGAGGAGCTGAAGAAGAAACTTGCTGAGGCCGGCGCCGACGTGGAGCTGAAGTAACGATTGAGCAAGCGGCCCCGACGGGCCGCTTTTTTAACGTTCGCCAACCTCCCTGCGGTCACGCTCGTCTTCGCCAACGGGGATGAACGGCACTTTCTTTTGTGGTACAATACTTTCGTTCAGGGAGCTTGATTTTCAGCGGACGGGAGGGCGAAGGGCCCGCCCTTCGCATGGGGGCCGAAACTGTGGCGGAGCCTTCAGGCGACAGGCCGTGCGGCAGGGGACGGGCAATGTAAAGGCCGTGGGGTCTAAAATAAGATGTCCGGACGAGCCCTTCTCCCTCGCGCTTTCGATTGTCTTAATGGTGTTGTCTTTTTGTCATTAAAGGCCTCAGGGGCAACCACGAGGTCTTGTGTTTTTTCCATCAAGGAAACGGAGGTTTTATGTTATGAGCGATCAGCCTGCGAAGAAGGTTTCGGCTCCTGCAAACAAGAAGAAGCTCATCCTCATTGGGGCCGCGGTGGTCCTCGTCATCCTGAACGTCATGTGGACGCTCCTGCAGAACAAGTTCACGCCCCGGGTTGATGCCTTGAAGGAGGAGTTCACGAAGATCGAGGCCCGTCTGTCCAAGCTGGAGAAGGACGCCCTTCCGGACGTTGAGGCCATTCGCAGCGAGTTGAATGCCCTCAAGCTGATGTCCGAGGCATACGAGAATCGGTCAAGCCAGCTGTTGAAGGCGGAGGAGGCTCAGCTTGCGTCGCTTGAGTCTCAGCTCGCGATGCAGAGGGAGCGCGTCGAGTCCCTGAAGAAGCTGGGTGCCGCTGAGGACGGAAAATAGCGGCATCCCAGGCGGGACTTTGAGGGTAAACGGGTGCCTCGAAACGTATTCATCATCGACGACGCGGACTTCATGATCGACATGATACGCATGATCCTGGAGGACGCGGACTACAGGGTCGTGGGGGCTTCAACGGACAGCGTGATCGCGCTGTCGCAGTTGAGGGAGTTGGCTGTTGCCCCCAAGCCGACGGCAGTGGATATCGTGATCGTTGACCTGCACATGCCGAAGTTGGACGGTTTCGAGACGGTCCGGCGGCTCCGTGAGATCTTCCCCACGGCAAAGGTGCTGCTGGTGACCGCGAACTCCTCGCTCCCCGTCGCCTTGAAAGCCCGTGAGCTCAAGATCGACGGCTTCGTCGTGAAGCCTTTTGAACCGGAGGTCCTGGTGGAACAGATCGCCAGGCTCGCCTGAACCCTGACCCCTTTGGGACAGGTCGGGCGGGTCAGGGCTTTATGAGGAGGGGCGAAGTCCCCTCCTCAATTTTTTGAACGCTTTTAACGCTGCAGAGGAGCACGTATGAGACAGGAGAACATCCGAAATTTTTGCATTATCGCCCACATCGATCACGGCAAGTCCACCCTGGCGGACCGCCTGTTGGAGCGGACGGGAACGGTGCAGTCCCGCGAGATGAAGAATCAGCTTCTGGACTCGCTCTCGCTGGAGCGGGAGCGGGGCATCACGATCAAGCTGGTGCCGGTCCGCATGGACTACACGTCTCCGGACGGCAAAAAGTGGGTGCTGAACCTGATCGACACGCCGGGTCACGTGGACTTTGCCTACGAGGTTTCCCGCTCCCTTGCGGCCTGCGAGGGGGCGCTCCTGGTGGTGGACGCCAGCCAGGGGGTGGAGGCCCAGACGGTGGCCAACGCCTATCAGGCGGTGGAGCAGGGGCTTGAGATCCTGCCGGTGATCAACAAGATCGACCTTCCCTCGGCGCGGGAGGAGAACGCGAAGCAGGAGATTCAGGACGTCGTTGGGCTGGATGCCTCAGACGCCGTCCTGGCCAGTGCGAAGGACGGGCGCGGCATCGACGAGATCCTGGAGCGCGTCGTCCAGCGAATTCCGGCCCCGGAGGGGGACGCCGGAGCCCCGCTTCAGGCCCTGGTGTTCGACTCCGTCTACGACAACTACCACGGCGTGATCTCCTATGTGCGGGTCGTGAACGGCGTCATTCGAGAAGGACAGAACGTCCTGTTCATGCAGACGGGCAGCGTCTACTCCGTCGAGGAGGTCGGGGTGTTCCGGCCGGGCTTCACTCCCGTGGAGCAGCTGGGGCCCGGCGAGGTGGGCTACATCGCCGCCAGCATCAAGACTCTGGCCGAGGCGCCGGTGGGGGACACGATCACCGAGGCGGCCCGCCCGGCCGCCCGTCCCCTGCCGGGCTACCGAAAGGTGAAGAGCGTCGTCTTCTGCGGGTTCTACCCGGTGGAGCGGGACAACTACCCCCAGCTACGAGAGGCGCTGGAGAAGCTCTGCCTCAACGACGCCGCCGTGACCTTCGAGCCGGAGACCTCCGTGGCGTTGGGCTTCGGCTTCCGCTGCGGCTTCCTGGGGATGCTGCACATGGAGGTGGTGCGCGAACGCCTGAGTGGGGAGTACGGCGTGGAGTTGGTGGCCACGGCCCCCAACGTCGTCTACGAGGTGGTGACGCCGTCGGGCGCGGTCATCGAGGCCCATCGTCCCAGCGACTTTCCGGATGCCGGCGAGATCGAGGAGGTTCGGGAGCCCTACATCAAGCTCTCCGTCTTCCTGCCCTCCGAGTTCGTGGGGAAGGTCATGCAGCTGGTGCAGGACCGGCGCGGAGTCTACAAGTCCATGGATTACCTGACGCCGGAGCGGGTGCGCCTGATCTACGAGATGCCCCTCTCCGAGTTCATCATCGACTTTCACGACAAGCTGAAGTCCCAGACGCGGGGCTACGCCTCGCTGGACTACGAGTTCATCGGCCTGCGGGCCAGCGACCTGGTGCGCGTCGACGTCCTGGTCAACGGCGAAGCGGCGGACGCCTTCTCCTTTATCTGCCACAGGGAACAGGCGTACCATCGGGGCCACGCCGCCGTGACGAAGCTGAAGGCCCTGATCCCCAGTCAGCTCTTTGAGGTGCCCATCCAGGCCTCGCTCGGCAAGCGCGTCATCGTGCGGGTCAACGTCAAGGCACTGCGCAAGGACGTGCTGGCCAAGTGCTACGGCGGCGACATCACGCGCAAGCGCAAGCTCCTGGAGAAGCAGAAGGAGGGCAAGAAGCGGATGAAGCAGATCGGAAAGGTCTCCATCCCCCAGGAGGCCTTCCTGGCCTTCATGCAGGTGGAGGGGGATGGAAAATAGGGACGCCTGCCCGCGGAAGGCCGAGCCGGTCCTTCCCCGCGGGGCGCGTCCTTCCCTCTACCTCCACGTACCCTTCTGCGCGGCGAAGTGCGGCTACTGTTCCTTCTACAGTCGGCGCGCGGGCGACGGCGAGGTGGCTGCATGGCTGGACGCGCTGGAGGCCGAAGCCCGCGCCTGGCGTGACCGACTTGGAGGGCGCGTCCCCCCCCGCACGCTCTACGTCGGCGGCGGGACGCCCAGCCTCCTGACGCCGGGGGACTGGCGGCGGGTCCTCCGCATCCTGGAGGTCATGGCGGACCTCTCCCCCCTCGAGGAGGCCTCCGTGGAGGCCAACCCCTCCTCCCTGACGAAGGAGCATCTGGCGGTCTGGAGGGACGGGGGCTTCACCCGCGTCAGCCTGGGCGTCCAGAGCCTGGACGACGGCGAGCTGCGCCGCATCGGAAGGCTTCACGACGCCGCGGGGGCACTTCGGGCGATGGCCATGGTCCTGGGGGCCGGCCTGCACCTCAGCGTGGACCTCATCTTCGGGCTGCCGGGCCAGACGCTGCGCTCCTGGTCCGCCTCACTTCGGGGCGTCCTGGCCGCGGGGGTAGGGCACCTTTCGACCTATCAACTGACCCTGGAGCCGGACGCCCCCATGAGCCGGCAGTCTCTCTCCCTGCCCGACGGCTACCCCCTCTACCGCTACGCACAGTGGTTTCTCGCCAAAAACAAATTCCTTCAATATGAGATTTCAAGCTTCGCGCCTTCCGGGGCGGAGTGCCGACACAACCTGGCCTACTGGCGCCAGGAGCCCGTCCTGCCCCTGGGGCCTGCCGCCTGGGGGTACCTGGACGGATGGCGCTGGTCCAACCCGCCGACGCTGGAGGCCTACCTCGAGGCGGCGCGGTGCGGCTTCCCCGATCCCCTTGCGGGGGCGGAGCGCCTGTCTCCGCGGGCCCGCGCGCTGGAGGCGGCGATCCTGGCCCTTCGGACCCGGTGGGGCATCGACCGGCTGGAGTTTGCCCGCCGATGGGGGACTGGGGTGCTGAGGGAGGTTGAGGGAGTGCTGCTGGGGCTTCCGCCGCGCCTCCTGCGGACGGAAGAGGGGGCCCTGGCCCTCACCCCGTCGGGGATGCGCGTGGGCAATGCCGTCTGGACGGAGCTGATGGCGCTGGAGGATCGGGGAGCGGGGGACTGATGGATTTCGCGCTGAGGCCAGGATACGACTGGAGATACGGTTAGATGAGCGGGGTTGAAAAAAGGTCTGTCGATAGCCAGTGAAAAAGTCACCCTTGTGTCCCCCTGCCTGCCGCGGCGTGGGGTGACATTTTCTCTGACGACTTATACCAATTTGCGTCTAAAGGGCAAGAAAGGCCCCCCTGCAAGGGGGGCTGCCCCGAAGGGGCTGGGACTGACGGCCCGTGAGCGTCAGCGAACGGCTGCCGGAAGGCTCCCCGAAGGGGAGGGGTGTTTTTCATAAGACGCGCCTGTCTGACATTCCCCGTCAACGCCTCCACAAGGCAATCCATTGCCTTGCTTCGGCACAGCCGACCGACACGACGCCGGCCGCCTGTCGGCGTCCGTAAGTCGTGTCGTCTGGCCGAGCTGCGGAAGTCCCCCGGACTTCCTTCGCCCTCAGCCGACCGACCGGCCGCCGCAATCCTCCCGAAAGATCGGCTTGCGTGAGGCCGGTCGTCTGGCCGAACCCCTCCGGTTCGCTGACGCGAATCACCTCCCCTTAGGGGAGGCAATCCGTATTAAACGCGAATTGGTATTATAGGGTGACATGATCACTGATCAACGACACCCCTCTTTTTGGTCCTTGACAGGAAGATCGCTGTATAGTATCGTATTAAAGTATAAAAGACATTTGTATACTACAAGGCTTGTCCACCAGCCTTGTTATAATGGTGGACAAGAGTTATTCTTTAAAGTACGAATCACTTAAAAAGGCGCGGGCAACTGAAGGAAGAAGAGTATCAGAATGTTCTTTGCATTTCCATGGGCAAAGGCAGTCAACATAACTTCAAGATGCTTCAAGAGAGTAAGGTGTATTTCTCCTCTCAAATTCATGCCAACAGCGTGATACCGATAAAGGCAAAGAGAGGAGGACGGTTCTCTTCCCTCGAAAATGCATTATTCTGTTGTTTCAAAGCGCAGAATACATTATGAATCTCAAGAGGTTTTGTATCGTCATCTTCCGGCTACAGGAATAGGTGTAGCCATTTCCCTTGCGCTTCTCATGGTTAGTGGATGGGTCTATTGAAAAATTGACACGGTTAGGAACATAAGGAGGAGAATTTTATCTTGACCAGGAGTAGGGTTTTATTGACGTTGTTGTGCCTCGTTACGTTTTTTGCTCCGGAGTTTTCCATTGCTGCGAACGCTGCTTCCGATGCGCCGATATCCGTGGCCTGCATCACGACGGCGCCACACCTTGACGTCATCACCGAGGACGGCCAGATTGTCTCCCTGCTCCTCTTTGCCCTGGAGTCCCTCGTGACGACCGAGGAGGATGGTCAAGGGGGGATCCGAATCGTTCCCTGCCTTGCTGAAAGCTGGAAGATCAGCGAGGATGGTTTGTCCTATACCTTCAATCTGAAAAAGGGCGTCAAGTTTCATGATGGCACGCCCGTCACCCCTGAGGACTGGATATGGTCGATCCTGCGTCTGAGGGACGCGGGGCCGGAAAGCCCGTGGAGCTACCTGGCCCATGCCGTCAAGGAGGTTGTCGCCCCTGACGAGAATACGTTAGTCATCTCCCTGTCCGAGCCCTACGCCCCCTTTCTCTCCAATTTGACCAACCCGGCCCTTTCCGTCCAGTCCAAAAAGCATTTTGAGAAGGTGGGGGCAGAGGCATTCCGTGACAGTCCCATGGGAACCGGCCCTTATTATTTTGCCGAGTGGGAGCTGAATCAGCGTTATATCCTGAAGAAAAATCCCTATTACCATGTCGAGGGCAAACCTGTCGCCAGTGAATTCCGTTTTATCGTCGTCCCGGACGACAATACGCGGATCATGCAGCTTCAGGCCGGTCAGGTCGACGTCGTCAGGGATCTTCCTCAAAACAGGATTGACGAACTCGCCTCCTATCCCGGACTTGCCGTAGACGTGGAGCCTTCCACGGAGCAGCGTTTTGTCAATTTCAACGTGACCTTTCCTCCGCTCGATGACGTGAGGGTTCGCAACGCTCTGCGCCTGGCGACCGATAAGCGGGCTGTCATCAAGATGGTGCTCTTTGGTCACGGCTCTCCGGTCTTCGGAGTCTTTCCGCGCGTCGACACCTTTTATGACAAGAAACTGAAAGACCCCGGGTACGACGTCGAAAAAGCCAGAGCCCTGCTGAAGGATGCCGGTCAGGAAAAGGGCTTTAAGCTAGAGATCATCTACAGCTCCGGCAACAGCGTCATGGAAAACATCGCGACAGTGCTCAAGGAGCAGTGGGCGAAGGTTGGTGTAGACCTTCAGCTCGTTCCACTGGAAGGGCCGACGGTCAGCGCCACCTTCCAGAACCTGAAGCACCAGGTCACGATGCTGCGTTGGTCCACAGACACCGCTGACCCTGTAGGCTTCACCAGTTTCATCGCCGATTACGATGCCAGCCACGGCTTCCATACGGGGTGGAAGAACGAGAGGGTCACACAGCTGGCCCATGCAGCGGAAAGGGAGCTGGATGTGGATAAGCGTCGCGGCATGTACGAGGAGATTCAGCAAATTCTCTTTGATGAATGCCCAATGTATCCGCTCTACGAGAACGTCTATCCCGTTGCACGGAAGGATACAGTCTACAACTTCAAGTTCTCGGGACTCTCACGCTATGTGTTCATCGACGCTTACAAGGATGAGTAGACCGTGTTCGTACCCCGATTCCGTTGGGTAAAAGCGGGTTTTGAAGCAGTTATGGGCCCTGGCTTCTCACAATCTCTATAGGCGCGGGGCCCATTGTTTTGTCTATTCATCTGCAGTCTTGTCCCCGCAGCTCCCGACGTCGGGAGCTGCGGAATACGTGTGAGGGAAGTGTTTTATCTTGAAGCAGCTCAACTACATCCTGAAACGCATCCTCCAGATGATTCCTGTCCTCTTCGTCGTAACCATCGTAGTCTTCCTCATGATTCACATGCTTCCGGGCGACCCCGCCCGAACGCTCCTGGGTGAGCGGGCAACCTACGCCCAAGTGGAGGCCCTTCAGATCAAACTGGGCCTGAATCGCCCTCTCCCCATACAATATTGGCTCTTCCTGAAACACCTTTTTCGGCTGGATCTGGGGAACTCCGTGCTCTTTGGCGTCCCCGTCGCGAAGCTTTTGCTCAGAAGGCTGTCCCTTACCCTGAGCCTTACGCTTTTCTCCGGCTTCATTGCGCTTCTCATAAGTCTTCCCTTGGGCTATATTGCAGCGGCCAGAAAGGATAGAGTTGCCGACCATCTGATACGTACCGGGGCGTTGATTGCCCTGTCGACCCCTATCTTCTGGATCGCGCTCCTGCTCATGATGCTCTTTGCGTTGAGACTGCGCTGGCTGCCCGTTGGAGGATGGGGGCGCACTCCCCTGGAGCATTTCATGGGCCTGATTCTTCCTGCATTCACCTTGTCTCTTTCCACTGCCGCGCTCCTGGTTCGGAATCTTCGAAACAACATCGTGGATATCTCCCGCAGCGATTATGTCGATTTCGCACGCAGCAAGGGATTGAGCGAGAATATTGTCCGTGCCCGACACATCCTGCGCAATTCCCTCATCTCGACGGCCACGCTGCTCTCGTTGCAACTGGCCCACATGCTGGGGGGCAGTGTCATCACGGAGACGGTTTTCAATCTGCCCGGGCTCGGGTCTTTGATGATCCAGGCCATATTCGGTCGGGATTATGCCGTAGTTCAAGGAGGCATTTTCGTCATTGCCGTGATGGTCCTGTTCGTCAACCTGATAACGGACGTCCTGTACTCGCTGCTCGACCCACGGGTCGCCTTGGATTAGGGCCATGGGACAGATTTTTGCATCCCTCCGTCGCCGCGGAGCCTGGCGGAAAGGGTATAAGCTCATCCTCGGAAACTCTTCGCTGACCATCGGCCTTGCGATTGTGGCCTTGATGTGCATCGTCGCCCTCGTTCCTGAAAGCATCGCTACGCACAGTCCAAACGATCACAACGTGGACGCGATTTTGCAGCCCCCTTCAGCAGAGCATTATTTTGGTACGGATAACTTTGGGCGCGATCTGTATTCCCGTGTGGTCTGGGGGGCTCGGGTCGACCTCCAGCTGGGCCTGGTCGCCATGATCGTCCCATTCGTCGTCGGCTCTCTCATCGGCCTTCTTGCAGGCTATTACGGCAGATGGATCGACGCCCTGCTCATGCGGATACTGGATATTTTTCTGGCCTTCCCCTTTACTCTGGTCATCATCGTCATCGTCGCCATCATTGGACCGGGAACGGCCAACCTTTACATAGCGATGTGGCTCGTGGGTTGGAGGACCTACGCACGCCTGATTCGGAGCGAGGTCTTGGTCATTCGGGACGCAGAATATGTACAGGCTGCGCGTGTCCTGGGATACTCCGACGCACGCATCCTCCTGCGCCATATTCTGCCCAATGTCGTCAGCTCCTGTATCGTCTATGGAGCGTCGGATGTGGTGATGTGCATGCTCGCCGGGGCCGCTATGAGTTTTCTTGGATTGGGGATTCAACCCCCGACCCCTGAATGGGGAGCGCTGATCGCGGGGGGGCGGGCCTTTATTTCAAAAGCGTGGTGGCTGACAGCCCTGCCTGGACTTTGTTTGGCGATCGTGGGGACTGGTTTCAGCCTGGTCGGAGACGGCCTCTCCGATCTCCTGCGTACCAAGGGCCGATAGGAGAGACGTTCAATGTCCGATATCCTGCTGGAGGTCAAAGACCTGAGGACACACTTCATCACCGGCGAAAATATGGTTAAGGCGGTGAACGGCGTCAGCTTTTCCGTTCGGCGTGGGGAGACCTTCGGCCTGCTTGGAGAGTCCGGCTGTGGCAAGAGCGCAACATGCCGTAGCATCACACGCCTCATCAACCCGCCGGGGCAAATTATCGGAGGAGAAATTCTCTACGAGGGGACGGATCTGTTGAAGCTTCCAATGGATAAGCTGAGGCGCCTTCGAGGACGAGAGATCAGCATGATTTTCCAGGAACCGATGACGGCCTTGAATCCCGTGCTCCCGATTCGCACGCAGATATTCGAGTCCCTGGATCCGCAGATGAGCAGGGCTCAGAAGCGAGCTCGTGCCCTTGAATTGATGCACCTGGTCGGGATACCATCCCCGGAGAAGCGAATAGACGAATATATTCATCAGTTCTCGGGCGGAATGCGACAGAGGGTCATGATTGCCATCGCCTTGGCTTCCCAGCCTCACCTCCTGCTTGCCGATGAGCCCACGACGGCACTGGATGTCACCATACAGGATCAGATCATGAAACTCATCGGAGGGCTCAAGAAGCGTATGAACATGAGCGTCATTTTGGTCACGCACGACCTGGGGGTGGTCTCGCAGATGTGTGACCGCGTCGCTGTAATGTACGCAGGGCACGTCATGGAGCTCTGCGATACGGTTACGCTTTTTTTCCATCCCAGACACCCCTACACGCATGGCCTGTTTCGTTCCCTTCCTTACGGGAAAGGAACGAGGACCAGGCTTGAGCCTATTGCGGGAGCTCCCCCGAGCCTTGAGAATCTTCCTGCGGGCTGCCCTTTTGAACCACGCTGTGATTGGGCCGAGGAATGCTGCAGGGCAGGATTGCCTCCTTTAACGGAGATTGCCGAAGGGCACTTCACGCGTTGCTATTTTTACGCAAAGCTGCCGGACGAGGTGCGTTTTTCGACCCGGATGTGAGGAAGGGGTGGAGGGTGACATGGACACGTTGGATAAAGATACGGCCTTGATACGGGTACGGGGGTTAAAAAAATACTTTCCCTTGAAGCGGCAGCTCACGGATTTTATATCGGGAAACCCTCAAGAGGTCCTCAAGGCCGTGGACGATATCGACCTGGATATCCAAACAGGCGAAAACCTGGGCTTGGTGGGGGAGTCCGGATGCGGTAAGAGCACACTGGCCCGAACGATCATTCGTCTTTACACCCCGGACGAGGGGTCCGTACTGTTTGACGGCAAGGACATCACTCGAATGGAGAAACAAGAGTTGCGCAAGGTAAGACGGGACCTCCAGATGATCTTTCAGGACCCCTACTCCTCGCTTAATCCACGCATGTCCGTGCGCGAGATGCTTATGGAAGCCCTGACGTTCCACAAAGTCTGTCACAAAACCGAGATGGAGAAACGATTTTACGATCTTCTCTCCATGGTCGGGATTGGAGCGGAGGCCGCAGACCGTTTACCAGGAGAGTTTTCTGGGGGCCAACGCCAGCGCATCGGCATCGCACGAGCCCTTGCGCCGGCCCCCCGTTTCATCATCGCGGACGAACCGGTTTCGGCACTCGATGTTTCCATACAAGCCCAGATCATCAACTTACTGGAGGAGCTTCAGGAGCGACTGCACCTCACCACCCTGTTTATATCTCACGACCTTCGTGTCGTGAGACACATATCGCATCGCGTTGCGGTTATGTATCTCGGCAGGATTGTCGAATTAGCGGACACCGAAGCGCTGTTCGAGCACCCGGCACATCCCTATACGGACATCCTGCTGAGGGCGGAGCCCCCGCTCGATCCGAGGCTCAGAAGTACAGAAACCGCAATCTCAGGAGAACTGCCGAGCCCCATCCACCTGCCGTCAGGCTGCCGTTTCCATCCAAGGTGCCCCAATGCCCGGAAGGAGTGCTCCGAAAGAGAACCCCTTTTGAGCGGCGTCGGCAGCGGACATTTTGCCGCCTGTCATTATCCCCTTCTCTCGAGAGGGGGATAAAAAGGAGAGGAAGAGGGACCCTCTATCGAGCTCTCGATGCCCCTAAAGCCTCTCCAGTTCCTGCGCCAGCGACAGCAATCGGTTGCGCTGAGCGAGGATATAACGGTCAAGGACGAACTTTGCCCTGTCCGTAAGCGATTGGGTGGCCAGGGCTTCCAGCGGCAGGGACAGGCCAGGTACGTACGCCTCCCCCATGCGGAAGTCCTGAAAATAGGGGGCCCGCTGGCAGTAAAGAGCTTGATTCAATTTACGAATCACGAATAGGCGTTCCTTCAAACCGCTTTTTCCCGCCAGCCGCTCACGACTGGTCTTCAGAGAAACCAGGATGGAATGCAGGTCGGGAACCTGCCTGTCGTCTATTTTTTCGAGTTCTCCGATCAGACGATCCCACAGGGCTCTGTCGTCCGGGAGCCAGCCGGGTTCCAGAATACGGCGGGTTCCCAGAGCGTAGAGACGGCAGTCCTGCATCAGGACCTCCATATCGTGCTTGCCGAAGGTGTCCTCCTCCGTATGCCACCACCAGGGCATCCCCCCTTTGCCACTGGCATGAGGGGAGTCTGGTGCGGTCTGGGAGGACCATATGAAGCACGAGGACACGCCGATATTATAGAAGGATTGGTCGTAGGAATTGACCGGGCCGAAATGCTCCCCGTCCTGCCCCGTGACATCCCGAACCGCGCCGCGCGCCAATGCCATGAAGTCCGGTGTTGCGGCGACCTGAGAGAAATCTTCGGACCCCTTTGCTCCGGGGACATCGGCATTGATATAGCAAAGACAGTATTTGTCCAACTCCCCAAAACGCTCGAGCGCATAGTTGGAGGATCCCGCGTACTTGGAGAACTCGTGTCCCGACCACCAGCAGAAGCGCAGGCCAAAAGGCCGCCGCTTCAGGCTGGAAAAGCGTAAGGCGAGAGCCAGCATCAGGGCGCAGCCTGTCCCATTATCCGTTGCGCCGTGGTGTTTGGCATCCATGTGAGAGCCCAGAAGGATAAAATAGGGGGAGTCTCCGGGAAGACAGGCCTCCAATAGAGGAAGCTTCCTGACCTCGGACCTGGAATGGCCGCGGAGCTCGATGTCCAGATCTCCTGATGCGGCAAGTTCCATCAACCGATTGCCCCCTGTGCGATTGACGGCGAAGACGGGAATCTGCGGATAGAGCTCAACGTCCTCGGGAAGGGACGCTCCCCAGCCCGCACACACGGCGCTCTCGTGTATGACATCTTCATCGCCGTACGGCCAGCAGAAGACATAGGCAAAAGCCCCGCGCTCAAAAGCATCCTGGATCGCAATGGCGGATCGGGTGGTGCTCAGGACAATTTTACCCTCCAGGTCCCCTGCAGACCAGGAGCTGCGGTCGGCAAACCAGGCGATGGAGTCTGGCGGAAAGCTTTCTGGGGGAACGAAGACCGCCCTCCCCCGAACGGGCTTTTCCCAAACGTCGGGCGAGTATCCCCAGATCTTCACGGGAAGGGATCCCTCTTTTCCCCGGAGCCAAAAGCGCATCCGCGCCTCCCCAAAGGAAAATGTCCATGCAGGAAACGTTGTCCTCAAAGGGGGCATTCCATTCTCCTCCAGGCGACTGGCCACGTACTCGTGAGCCAGCCTCTCTCCTTCGCTGCCCGATGGGCGTTCGTATCGGGTAATCTCCCTGAGGTCCCGCTCAATCTCCGTCCCATTCAGTTTTGACAGAAAATCCCGTTCGGTATCGTTCAGCATGGTTGTTCCTCCCCAATCCTTTTCAAAGGGCACGCCCCCTGGTGACAATCGAAACAGTGCTTCGGCCTCGTCCTCTATTCTATCGCAAAAGTCCATCGCAAAAGGGAAGGAGAAGGGATACTAAAGTGAAGGATCGTAATGAGGGGGCAATGCCAAGCGACCTCACTCCGTGTTGCCCGACCTGTTTAACTTATGGAAGCGCTGATTAATCTTCAAAAGTTGTTGAAAGCGATCAAGGAGCATCAAACGGAGGCTATCCTTCAGCGCTTCCTTAAGTTTAAAAATGGGGCTACGCCCCAAGCCCCACGCGCTTCGCGCGGCCTGATGAAGTTTCTGGCACTGAAGGGAGCCAATACGGGTGACAGTTCCTAGCGACTTAATCAGTGTTTCCTTAGGACCGCTCTGAGGAGAGGCCCCTTTCGCTTCCTCTGTCCTCTTGCCTGACCGAGGTCCATGCCTACATCGGGGGGACATGGTCACAGAACAACGACAGGTTTGAAAAAGGCCTTGACACTTTTGCGAAAGGGGGTATAATATTCACCGTTGCGCCGCTGAAGGGCAGCGCGACAGACCAAAAACCGGTAACAGCAAGGGTTTAGGTTTTTGCATCTTGACAACGGAATTACGGGTGAGATATTGAGGTGAAGCGAGGGCTGAGGGGTGACCCGAGGCTTTTGCTGAGCTTTTTGAAGTACGAGTCGGTCGATTCGCAGTAATTTCTACTGAGAGTTTGATCCTGGCTCAGGATGAACGCTGGCGGCGTGCGTAACACATGCAAGTTGGACGACGGTGTCATGAAGTGGTAACACGGAATGGCATACGGAGTAGCGGACGGGTGAGTACAACATGAGAAGCTGTCCTTCAGTGGGGGACAACGTCTGGAAGCGGACGCTAATACCCCATAGGCCGAGAGGTTAAAGCAGAGATGCACTGGAGGAGGTGCTCGTGCCCTATCAGCTAGTTGGTGAGGTAACGGCTCACCAAGGCGACGACGGGTAGCCGGCCTGAGAGGGTGAACGGCCACACTGGAACTGAGATACGGTCCAGACTCCTACGGGAGGCAGCAGTGGGGAATATTGGGCAATGGGAGGAATCCTGACCCAGCGACGCCGCGTGAACGATGAAGGCCTTAGGGTTGTAAAGTTCTTTTATGTGGGAAGAAGGAAGTGACGGTACCACATGAATAAGCCCCGGCTAACTACGTGCCAGCAGCCGCGGTAATACGTAGGGGGCGAGCGTTGTCCGGAATTACTGGGCGTAAAGGGCACGCAGGCTGTGATTCAAGTCAGCTGTAAAAGGATGCGGCTTAACCGTGTTTAGCAGTTGAAACTGGATGACTGGAGTGCTGGAGAGGCAAGTGGAATTCCCAGTGTAGCGGTGAAATGCGTAGATATTGGGAAGAACATCGGTGGCGAAGGCGACTTGCTGGCCAGTAACTGACGCTGAGGTGCGAAAGCCAGGGTAGCAAACGGGATTAGATACCCCGGTAGTCCTGGCTGTAAACGATGAATGCTAGGTGTGCGAGCAGAGATGTTGGTGTGCCGCAGTTAACGCGATAAGCATTCCGCCTGGGGAGTACGGTCGCAAGATTGAAACTCAAAGGAATTGACGGGGGCCCGCACAAGCGGTGGAGCACGTGGTTTAATTCGATGCAAACCGAAGAACCTTACCTGGGTTTGACATGTATGTGGTAGGAGTCTGAAAGGGCGACGACGTACTTTCGGGTACGAGCATACACAGGTGCTGCATGGCTGTCGTCAGCTCGTGTCGTGAGATGTTGGGTTAAGTCCCGCAACGAGCGCAACCCCTGCGGCCAGTTGCCAGCGGTTAGGCCGGGCACTCTGGCAGGACTGCCATCGACAAGATGGAGGAAGGTGGGGATGACGTCAAGTCATCATGGCCCATATGTCCAGGGCGACACACGTGCTACAATGGGCGGTACAGAGGGAAGCGACACTGCGAGGTGAAGCGGATCCCATAAAGCCGCTCTCAGTTCGGATTGAAGTCTGCAATTCGACTTCATGAAGTTGGAATCGCTAGTAATCGCAGATCAGCCAAGCTGCGGTGAATCCGTTCCCGGGCCTTGTACACACCGCCCGTCACACCACCCGAGCCGGGTGTACCCGAAGCCGGTGGCCTAACCGAAAGGAAGGAGCCGTCGAAGGTGTGTCTGGTGAGGGGGGTGAAGTCGTAACAAGGTAGCCGTACGGGAACGTGCGGCTGGATCACCTCCTTTCTAAGGAGACCAGGTGAGTTGGACAAGTCCAGCTGACACGAGTCTTAAGGTTTTAAACCGAGGAGTGCTTTTAAAGGGTTTGGCGCTGATTGCCGAGCCTCGATATCTTGCCCGTAGTTTTCCCTGTGTATATTGACAACGAAATAGAAGGCAAAGATGAATTGGAGAGCAAAGGACTAAGGGCATACGAAGGATGCCAAGGCATCTGACAGCGAAGAAGGACGCGGCTAGCGGCGAAATGCTCCGGGGAGAGGCAAGCGATCGTTGATCCGGAGGTGTCCGAATGGGGGAACCCCCCTGGCGCAGGCCAGGGACCCGCAAGAGCGGGGGCGAAGTCGGCGAAGTGAAACATCTCAGTAGCCGGATAGAGAAGAAATCGAAGAGATACCCTAAGTAGTGGTGAGCGAACGGGGAAGAGCCTAAACCGACTGCGTGTAAGCCTGCAGGCGTTGCGCAGGGCGGTGTAATAGGGACGTGCTGGAGGGCACTGCAGAGCCCTCGGACAGTTACCAAGTTCAAGTCTAGTTGAATGGTGTTGGGAAAGCCAGCCTGAGAGGGTGAGAGCCCCGTAAGCGAAAGGATTGAGCCTGTCTGAGCACGGACCCTGAGTAGGCCGGAGCACGAGGAATTCCGGTTGAATTCGGGCCGACCATGGTCCAAGGCTAAATATGTCAGATGACCGATAGCGAAGAGTACCGAGAGGGAAAGGTGAAAAGCACCCCTGGCGGGGAGTGAAAGAGACCTGAATTCGTATGCTTACAAGCGATCGGAGCATGACGTACGTCTTCGGGTGTACGGGTGTGTGACGGTATGCCTTTTGTAAAATGAGCCGGCGAGTTATTGTGCATAGCGAGGTTAAGGAGCAGGAGCTCCGGAGCCGGAGGGAAACCGAGTCTGAATAGGGCGCTTAGTTTTGCATAATAGACCCGAAGCCCGACGATCTATCCATGTCCAGGTTGAAGCTCCGGTGAAGCGGGGTGGAGGACCGAACCGAAGCCTGTTGAAAAAGTCTCGGATGAGGTGTGGATAGGAGTGAAAAGCTAATCGAGTTGGGTGATAGCTGGTTCTCCCCGAAATGCATTTGGGTGCAGCCCGGAATGTTTAGTGGCGGGGGTAGAGCACTGAATGGACGCGGGCGGTTGTAACCGTACCAAATTCAATCAAACTGCGAATACCGCTACTTAAGAGTTCCGGAGTGAGACTGCGGGAGAGAAGTTTCGTGGTCGAGAGGGAAAGAGCCCAGATCCACGGCTAAGGTCCCAAAGACATGCTAAGTGTGGCAAGGATGTGACGATGCCCGGACAGCCAGGAGGTTGGCTCAGAAGCAGCCATCCTTTAAAGAGTGCGTAATAGCTCACTGGTCGAGGATTGTTGCGCCGAAAATACTGGGGGCTAAGCATGACACCGAAGCCTGGAGATTGACTTTAAGGAGTCGAATCGGTAGGGGAGCGTTGTATGCGGGGTGAAGTACGCCCGGAAGGACGTGTGGACTGCATACAAGAGAGAATGCCGGCATGAGTAACGCGAAGTGTGTGAGAATCACACTCACCGGAAGTCCAAGGGTTCCTGGGGAAGGTTGATCCGCCCAGGGTAAGGCGGGACCTAAGGTCAGGCCGAAAGGCGTAGCTGATGGACAACAGGTTGCTAATCCTGTCCCGCGATGAGTTCGTTACGACGATGGAGTGACGCAGGAGGCTAGGTGCGCCGGGTGATGGATCCCGGTCTAAGGGAGCGGCCTGACGAGGGAGGTAAATCCCCCTTGTTAAAGGTTAGACCTGATGGGGAGCGAGCCGCGAGGTGAGCGAAGGTATTGAAGCCAGGCTGCCAGGAAAAGCTTCTAAGGAGAACTCATAGCGCCCGTACCCGAAACCGACACAGGTGGACTGGCTGAGGAGGCTAAGGTGAGCGGGAGAACTATCGTTAAGGAACTCTGCAAATTGACCCCGTAACTTAGGGAGAAGGGGTGCCACGCTTGGTGCAAGCTGAGGGTGGTCGCAGAAACCAGGCACAGGCGACTGTTTACTAAAAACACAGGACTCTGCATAAGGCGCAAGCCGAAGTATAGGGTCTGACACCTGCCCGGTGCTGGAAGGTTAAATGGAGGGGTTAGTACAGTGATGTGCGAAGCTCTGAAATGAAGCCCCAGTAAACGGCGGCCGTAACTATAACGGTCCTAAGGTAGCGAAATTCCTTGTCGGGTAAGTTCCGACCTGCACGAAAGGTGTAACGATCTGTGCGCTGTCTCGACGGTAGGCCCGGTGAAATTGTGGTCCTGGTAAAGACGCCAGGTACCCGTGGTGGGACGGAAAGACCCCATGGAGCTTTACTGTAACTTAGTATTGAATTTTGTCCTACGATGCACAGGATAGGTGGGAGGCATTGAGAGTGGGATTTTGGTTCCATTTGAGCCGCCGTTGGGATACCACCCTTTGTATGATGAAATTCTAACCCGGAGGCGTTGAAACACGCGCGGGGACATTGCTAGGCGGGCAGTTTGACTGGGGCGGTCGCCTCCCAAAGAGTAACGGAGGCGCGCAAAGGTCACCTCAGGGCGAATGGAAACCGCCCTATGAGAGCGTAAGCGTATAAGGTGGCTTGACTGTGAGACGGACGTGTCGAACAGGAACGAAAGTTGGTGCTAGTGATCCGGTGGTGCCGAATGGAAGGGCCATCGCTCAACGGATAAAAGCTACCCTGGGGATAACAGGCTGATCTCGCCCGAGAGTTCCAATCGACGGCGTGGTTTGGCACCTCGATGTCGGCTCATCGCATCCTGGGGCTGAAGCAGGTCCCAAGGGTTGGTCTGTTCGCCCATTAAAGCGGTACGTGAGCTGGGTTTAGAACGTCGTGAGACAGTTCGGTCCCTATCCACCATGGGCGTAAGGTATTTGAGGAGAGCTGTTCCTAGTACGAGAGGACCGGAATGGACGAACCGCTAGTGTATCGGTTGTGGCGCCAGCTGCAAAAGCCGGGTAGCTATGTTCGGCCGGGATAACCGCTGAAAGCATCTAAGTGGGAAGCCCCCTCCAAGATGAGATACCTGACTCTATAAGAGATAAGACGTCCGCAAGACGAGCGGGTAGATAGGCCGGAAGTGTAAGCGTTGAGAGGCGTTGAGCTGACCGGTACTAATACGTCGAAACTTTGCACTCCAAATCATTGATGTTTTCTATTTTGGTTGTTGGTATATGCAGGGTAAAGAATTGTTTTCTGGTGGCCATGGCGGCAGGGGAACACCCGGACCCATGTCGAACCCGGAAGTTAAGCCTGCGAGCGCTGATGGTACTGTGTGGGGTACACACGGGAGAGTAGGTCGCTGCCAGAAAACTGATTTAAAGGCGGAGGAAGCTGACGTGTGTCAGCTTCCTCCGCCCTTTTTTATGCCCACAAATTGACCCTCCCTGCAAGGAGGGCCTTTCTTGCCCTTCTTTATACCAATTCGCGTTTAATATGGATTGCCTCCCCTGAAAGGGGAGGTGGTTCGCGTCAGCGAACCGGAGGGGTTCGGCCAGACGACACGACTTACGGACGCCGACAGGCGGTCGGCGTCGTGTCGGTCGGCTGAGGGCGAAGGAAGTCCGGGGGACTTCCGCAGCTCGGCCAGACGACGCAGCTTATGCAATCGCGTCAGCGATTGCGGCGCTGCGTTGGTCGGCTGTGCCGAAGCAAGGCAATTGATTGCCTTGTGGAGGCGTTGACGGGGAATGTCAGACAGGCGCGTCTTATGAAAAACACCCCAGCCCCTTCGGGGCAGCCCCCCTTGCAGGGGGGCCTTTCTTGCCCTTTAGACGCAAATTGGTATTAAACGCGAATTGGTATCACAACGCGCTCACCAGAGGCCTTCCGTCAGAAGCCTTCGGGCGTGTTCCTGGGCTTCGGCCAGGTCAGGGGAGCCGGAGAGCATACGGGCGATCTCGCGCACGCGCGCCTCCCCCTCGATCGCCTCGATCTGAGACTCGCCCCCGGAGCGTTGGATCAGGACGTGGGCGTCCCCCAGCGCGGCGATGGAGGCCTCGTGGGTCACCAGGATCACCTGAGCGTTTCGGGACAGCTCCTTCAGCTTCATGCCGGACAACACGGCTGCCCTTCCGCCCAGCCCGGCCTCCACCTCGTCGAACACCAGGGTCGGCGGCGTCCACTCCTGGGGCAGCGAGAGCTGCAGCGCCAGCAAAAGGCGGCTCAGCTCGCCGCCCGATGCGATCTTGTCGACGCGCCCCACCCTCGTGCCGTCGCGCAGAGCGAACTCCGCCTCATCCGCTCCATCCCGCCGCAGCTTCCCCAGCTCCCGCAGGTGCAGCTCAAAGGAGGTCCCCTCCATGGCCAAATCCTTCAGAAGTGCGTTGACCCGCTGCGAGAGCGCTGCCGCGGCCTCCTGGCGGCTGCGCCTCAACTCCATGGCCAGCGCGTTTGCCCGCTTGCGCAGCTTCAGCGATTCCCCCGTGAGCTCCTCAAGCTTTGGGTAGCTCTTCTCAAGCCATTCAAGGTTGAGCGAGGCCTCCCGGCAGTAGGTCAGGAGGCCTTCTTCGTCCGCGGAGCTGGACAGGCGCTTCAGCCGGCGCAAAGCCCCAAGCCGAGCCTCAAGACGGTCCCGCTCCCCCGCGTCCTCCTCCTGTCCGCTGAGCTCATCCCTGGCCTCGTCCACGGCGTCCTCTATCGCGTGAAGCCCCTCTCGGAGCCGCTGCTGAACGCGCTGGCGGGCCTCGTCCGGCAGGAGCTCCTGAAACGTCTCGACGGCGTTTTTGACCCCGTCCAGGAGCCCCGGCTCAGAGAGCCCCCCGAAGAGCCGGTTCAAGGCATCCTGAGCTCGCTCCCGGCGGACGATGCGGCGGGCCAGCTCCGTGAGGGAAGCCTCCAGCCCGGCCTCCAGCCCCGGCTCCGGCGCCACCTTCCGCACGAGGGCCAGGACCTCCTGAGCGTTGGCGTAGCGGCGTTCGATCTCCTCCCGCCGGCGCGACATCGCCCTCAGCTCCTGGCTGCGGGCCCTCGCCTCGTCGAAGACGCGGCACAGCTCACGGGCCGTATCGCGCGCCTCCCGGGAGGTGCAGGAGTCCAGCATGGCCAGCTGGCGCGCATCGTCCAGGAGCTCCATCTGCGCGAACTGGCTCTGGATTCGGAGCAGCCGGGCCGCCGCGACGGAATAGGTGGCGAGGGGGATTTGCAGGCCCTGCAGCGAGGATCGGGCGCGGCCGCCCCTGAGGAGGGTCCGCCGGGCGAGGAGGGTCCCCTCCTCAGGCTGAAGGGCGTCCGAGAGCTCTGGAAAGCGGGCGTCGGTCCCGAAGCACGCCTCGGCGCCTCCCTCGTCCTCCCCGGCCCGCAGCAGCTGCACCTCGCCCCTCTTGCCTCCCACCAACTCGATGGCCCGCACGACGCTGCTCTTGCCCGCTCCGCTCTCGCCGGTGATGACGGTGAGGCCCCGCCCGAAGGCGAGGTCCGCCCTTCGGATGCCGCCGATGTTCCACAGGGTAAGCCTCTCCAGCATGACTACTCCCTGTTGACGCCCGGCCTGCTCTGCCCCCAGCCGAGCTTCTCCTGAAGGAGGTCCAGGAAGTTGCGCCCCGGCAGGACCACGGTGCGGATCAGCTTGTCCGGCGGCAGATCGACGTCGATCCTGTCGTCGGTGAAGACCTCGTAGGCCAGCTGTCCGTCCTGGGTCAGGGTGATGTCCCGTGAGCTGCTTCTGGGGATGAGGGATATCCGGTCCGTCGCCGCCGCGATCAGGGGGCGGGAGTACAGCGTGTGGGCGCAGAGGGGGGCCAGCAGCATGCTGTCCAGGTGCGGTGGGATGATGGGCCCGCCGGCGGAGAGGGCGTAGGCGGTGGAGCCGGTGGGGGAGGAGATGATGACGCCGTCGGCGGGGAGGATGCCGAAGAAGCGGCCGTTGAACTGCACCTCGATGTGCAGCAGGCGGGCGATGGCGTTCTTCGAGAGCACCACGTCGTTCAGGGCGTAGATGGTGTAGCGGGGGACGCCGTCGCGGTAGAGCACGCAGCGCAGCACGCGACGGTTCAGCACGTCGAAGCGATCCTCCAGGATGCTCTTCAGGTCGCACTCCGCCTCCTCTGGTTTGCTGGAGGCGAGGAAGCCCAGGTGTCCCAGGTTGATGCCGTGGAGGACGATGTCCGAGTCCAGGACGTAGCGCGCGGCGCGCAGGAACGTCCCGTCGCCGCCGATGACGACGGCCAGCTTGACGGTGTTCAGCCATTCCTCGTCGCTCAGCCCCGCCGCGGTCAGCGCCGAGGCCTCCAGGTGCGGCAGCAGGAAGCTGCATCCGTTCGCCTGTCCCCACCTCAGGAGGCGCCGCGCCATCTCCACGGCCTCCGGCTTATGCAGGTTGACGATCATTCCCAGGTCGTTCATGCCGGGTCCTCCATTCCGTGTCCGCTGGGATCGGGGTAAAGGCGGGACATCAGCCGCGGTCCTGCTGGAACTCCCGGTACATCAGGCTGGGCTGGATCCCCCGGTTGTTCTGGTACTTTCCGCTTTTGTAGAGGTCGTATTCCCCCGCGATGGTGTGGTAGTAGATCTGGCAGATCTCGACCCCCGCGTAGATGCGCACCGGCTGGATGCAGAAGATCTCGAGCGTCCAGTAGCCCGCAAAGCCGATGTCGCCGAAGCCCGCCGTGACGTGGATGCAGAGGCCCAGGCGCCCCGTGGAGGAGCGGCCCTCCAACATGGGGATGTACTTCTCCGTCCTCGTGTACTCCGCCGTGCGCCCCAGGTAGAGCCGGCCCGGCGTCAGCGTCAGGCCCTCCGGCGGGATGTGGAGGGCTTCGGTGGCGTTCGGCGTCTTCATGTTGAGGACCTCGTCCCGGTAGACGAGCAGCTCCCCGTGGAGGGACAGGTTGTAGCTGTTGGGGTTCACCCTTCGTTCGTCGAAGGGGTCGATGACGATGCCGCTGCCCATCTCCCTCACGATTTCCCTTCCGGAGAGGATCATGTCGAAAAACTCCTTCCGCGCCCTGGCGCAGGGATGCGGGGGCGGCGCGCCGCCCCTTCGTCTATTGTACCCGTTTTCACCCGACCGGAGGGCGACGGGAGAGGAGATGCCACAAAAATCATATATAATTCTTAGGTGAAACGGTTCCGGGCAGGACGCATCGCCGGGGCCGCACGAGAAAAAGGGAAGAGGACATCGACGCAGATGAAAGAAAAGAAGAACTCAACGGTGAGAGAGGTTCGGCAGCTTCCGCTGGACGCCACCTTCAACGTCCTGGGCGTCGTATCCCGGCTGACCCGCAAGAAGGACAGGAACGACAAGCCCTTCTGGGACATCTCGATTACCGATGGAACCGGAGACCTGGAGGGGAAGATCTGGGGCGGCTCCAACTGGTGGAACCTGTCGGGAGGGGACCGGTACCCTCTTGACCCCCTGAACCTGGGCGATCTGAAGTTCGAGGGGGCCGCCGTGGGCCTGCAGGGAAAGGTCTCGGAGTTTCGCGAACAGACTCAGTACAACTTCAACGACGTCTACTACGTCGATCAGGAGAAGTACCCGCCCCACAGCTTCGTCCGACGCTCACCCCTGTCCGACGAGAGGATGGAGGGCGAATTCCGCGCGCTCCTGGCGGAGATGCGCGAGCCCCTGAAGTCGTTTTTGGAAGCGGTCTTCTTCAAGCACGGGCTGTGGAAGAAGTTCATGGCCTGGCCGGCCGCTGTCTCCATGCACCACGCCTACGTCGGGGGGCTCCTGGAGCACTCCCTGGCCGTCGCCCTGGGGGCGAAGGCGCTGGCCCGGCACTACGCGGACAGGGGCTACCCGGTGGACGTGGACCTGGCGACGGCCGGTGGCCTGCTTCACGACCTGGGCAAGCTGGACAGCTATTCCCTCAACCCGGCGCCGCAGATGACGATTCCGGGCAACGTGGCGGAGCACATCGTTTTGGGGTACCATCGCTTCATGGTGCTGGCGGAGCAGGAGGGGCTGGACGACGGGGTGGCGCTGGCGCTGGGACACATCATCGTCAGCCACCACGGCCGGCGCGAGTACGGTTCCCCCGTGCTGCCCGCGACCCAGGAGGCTTTGATCGTCGCCGCCTCCGACGACCTGGACTTCAAGATGTTCTGCTGGCGCTCGCAGATCGACGGGCTGGAGGCGGGGCACGACACGACGGACTACATTCCCCTGCTGGAGCGCCGCTTCTGGCGTGGCCTGCCGGCGAAGGCCGCTTCAGGTGGGGGAGCGGAGGAAAAATCGGAATGAGCTTCAGCCTCCGCCTGAGCCAGGACCACGACGGCAGAAGGCTGGATCGGATGCTGCGCTCCGTCTGGCCCGAACTGCCCCTGTCGGCCATCATGCGGGCGATCCGAAAGGGCGAGGTACGCCTCGACTCGACCCGCGCCAGGGAACCGGGGGCCCGCGTTCGGGGAGGGCAGGAGCTCTGGGTCCCCTGGGAGGCGCCGGGCGAGCGCCCTGCGGTCCCACGCCGCGGCGCCGTGCCCATCCTGTGGCGGGGGGGCTGTGCGCTGGTGGTCAACAAGCCGGCGGACCTCCTGGTGCAGCCCGACGTCAAGGACGGGGACAGCGTCGTCACGCGAGTTTGGAGCATGTTGGGCGCGGCGGAGGGCGGCTCTCCGGGCTTCGCCCCGACGGCGGTCCACCGGCTGGACCGCAACACGACGGGCGTGCTGATCGTGGCCCTGCGGGGCGACGCGCTGCGCGCCCTTGAGGACGCCTTCAGGGAGCGCCTGGCGGGCAAGCGCTACCTGGCGATCGTGGTGGGCAGGCCGTCCCGCGAGCTGGAGGAGATCGACGCTCCCCTCTTGAAGGATTCGGAGGCCAACGTGGTGCGGGTCTCGCCGGAGGGAAAGAGCGCCCGCACGCGCTGCCGGTGCCTGGCCTCGGACGGGGGGCTCTCCCTGGTGGAGCTGGAGCTGCTCACGGGCCGGACGCATCAGGCCCGCGTCCACCTGGCCCACGTCGGCTGTCCCATCCTTGGGGACCGGAAGTACGGGGACTTCGAGGCGAACCGCCTCTGGCGCGCCGCGGCCCGACGACCCCTCCTGCACGCCCTTGAACTGAGCTTCCCGGACGGATTGAGCCCCGTCCTTCGGGAGCTGGCCGGCCGGTCGTTCCGCGCCCCCGTTCCGAAGGACATGCGGGCCATCGCGGTGGACCGGGGATGGACGCTTCCGGCGGACATCAGCTGCCCCGGTGAGGACGAAGATGGGGACGAATGAGAGGGAGCCCTCGATGCGCCGCCTCCTGGGGAGGCGGGGGCAGGTCCTGGGCCTGACCTTGCTGCGCCTGGCCGTGTCCCTGGCGGCCGCGGCGGCGGTCTATTGGGGGACGGACTACTGGACGACACGGATATGGAACTGCGAGGAGTCTCTGATCGTCCGCGTCCTTGGCATGGGTCCGGAGACTCCCGTCCCTCCCGCCCGTGGGGAGCAGGAGAGCTTCCCGACCCTTCAGAGGCAGCTCACGCTTTTGATCCTCACGGGGGATCAAAGGGGAGTGACGGCCAACGTCAAGGTCGTTCGGCTCGATGGGAGCGGGTTGGACCCCATCGAGGGGCGGCGCTACCTTCTGGTCCAGGACGTCTTCGAGGGGGGCGAAGTGCAGTACTCCATCGCCGACGCCTACCGCGTTCCGTCGCTCGTGGCCTTTGTCGCTGGCGTGTGCCTCTGCCTCCTGGCCCTCACCGGCGCGGCCGGCTTCTGGGCCCTGGCGGGCCTCGCCCTTTCGCTGGTCGTGCTCATCTGGGGGATGATCCCCCTCATGACCAGGGGGTGGAGCCCCATGGCCATGGCCTTCGCCGCGATCCTGCTCGTCTCGTCGGCCACGATCTTCTGCGTCGTCCGGCGTTCGTGCTACCGCAGCGCGGCCCTCCTGGGGAGCCTCAGCGGGGCCGGCTGCGGCTTTCTGCTGGGGGCGTTTATGGTGTGGGCGTGGCAGCTGTCGGGGCTCGCGGGGGAGGGGGCGGCCCTCCTGGCCTCCACCCTTCCGGGGATCGACATGCAGGGCATCCTCCTGGCCTCGATCCTGGTGAGCGCCATCGGCGCTGTGCTGGACGTCGCCGTCTCGGTGACGGCCTCCATGGCGGAACTGGTGAGCTACGCGCCGGACATCCCCCTGCGGCGGCTCTGGACGGCCGGCATCAGCGTGGGCAGCGAGGTGCTGGGGAGCATGATCAACACCCTGATCCTGGCCTACCTGGGTAGCTCGCTTCCGATGGCGATCCTGATCTGCAGCGCGGGGGCCAACCTTCTGGGGATCCTGAACGACCCCTACATCGGCCAGCAGATCGTGCAGAGCCTGGCCGGAACCGTGGGGCTCCTGTGCACCATCCCGACGACGGCCTTCTTCTTCGTGGTGCAGGAGGGCTGGAACCGCCGCCGGTCGGGCGCGACGGAGGCCCGGAATGGGTAGCACCGGAGGGGGCAGGGTCTGCGCGGCGGTGGACATCGGCAGCAACTCCATCAAGCTGAGGGTGGGGTGCTGCGCCGCTGGTGGGGTGCAGGTCCTCCTGGACACCACGGAGGTGGTGCGCCTCGGGGGCTGCCTCAGGGACGGGGCGATCCCGGAGGAGACGATGGGCAACGCCGTGCGGGTCGTCTCGGAGATGGTGGGCCGCGCCCGAAGGATGGGGGCGGAGCCCTGTCTGGTGGGCACCATGGCCCTGCGCGTCGCGGCCAACGCCCACGAGTTCTTGTCCCTGGTCCACCGGCGGACGGGGCTTGAGGTTCGGATCCTGTCCGGCGAGGAAGAGGCGAGCTACTCCTGGAAGGGGGCCTCGGCGGACTTCGCCCGAAACGGCGGGGACCTGGTCCTGTTCGACACCGGCGGCGGCAGCACGGAGTTCGTCTTCGGCCGGCGGGGGGCCGTCGAGAGGATTCAGAGCGTCCCCGTGGGAGCCGTCTCCCTGACGGAGCGCTTCTTCGCGGAGGACCCGCCTCCGAAGCTCGCCCTGGACGAGGCCATGGCCTGCGTTCGGGAGGCCCTGAGCGCGAACGGCATCGCCCGCGCCCACCCTGGGACGGCCCCGGCGGTCCTGGGCCTTGGCGGGGGCGCCGTCGCCATAGGCTCCGTAAAGGACGGCTCGGCGACCTTCATCCCCACGAGGCTGCACGGCATGATGCTGACCCGAAAGGACGTCGCGGAGCAGGTGGAGCTCTATGCGTCGCTCCCGCTGGCGGAGCGGCGGAGGATCGCGGGCCTGCCGGCCTCCCGCGCGGACATCGTCCTGGGCAGCGCCTGCATCATCCTCGGCGCCATGCGAGCCCTCGACGTGGAGTGCTTCACCCTCAGCATCAACGGTCTGCGCCACGGCGTGCTCCTCGAGATGTGCGAGGGGCCGCGTTCCGATGGGGAATAACAAATTCGGGGGCCTGCGAGCCCCACAGGAGGCGGAAAACACATGCGCACTATGAAGGTTCGTAAGGGGTTTTACGGTTTTCTGGCGGCGGTCCTGGCGGCGGCGGTCTGCGCCTCTGCCACGGACAGGGCCTGGGCGGCATCGGCTCAGGGGATCATCAGCGACTCTATCGACGTGCTGCACGACATGGCGAAGCAGGAGGACGCGGACGCCATGGCGGACGTCCTGAAGGACGCCCATGCGGTGGCGATCGTCCCGGCGATGGTGAAGGCGGGGCTGATCATCGGCGGCGAGTACGGCGAGGGGCTGATCCTGCGTCGGGAGAAGGGGCGGTGGTACGGCCCCAGCTACTACAACCTGGGCGGCGGGTCCCTGGGCCTGCAGATCGGGGCCCAGAAGATATCCCTCGTCCTGGTGGTCACCAACGAGGACGGGGTCCGCGCGTTTTTGAACAGTCGGACGAAGCTGGGCGCCGACGTGTCCGTGGCCGCCGGCCCCACAGGACGCCGCGCCGAGGCGGCGACGGACGCGCAGGCCAGGGCCTCCATCTACAGCTACTCCATGACGAAGGGCCTCTTCGCCGGGGTGTCGCTGGAGGGCTCGGTGATCAGCGTCAGCGTCAAGCGCAACGAGGACTACTGGAAGAAGAAGCTCAGCGCGGACGACGCCCTGAAGCAGCCGGCGAAGGACAAGCGGATTCTGCCGCTTACGGGCGCCCTGGACAACCTGGCCAGGAAGGCGCGATAGGGCTCGGGAGCCTTGTCGCGGCGGGTTGCGCTGCGGCTCCTGAAACTTTGAGGCCCTGCTGTCAATCGCTGGAGAAAAAACCAAATCCGAAGGCAAAATTTTTAACGTGCGTCGGACGCCGGTTTTGCACGTTTTCTGCTGCCCCTGACGGGTGAAAGGTCATGCCAATTCGCGTTTAATACGGATTGCCTCCCCTGAAAGGGGAGGTGCCGCCAAGGGCGGCGGAGGGGTTCAGCCAGACGACCGGCCTCACGCAAGCCGATCTTTGGGGAGGATTGCGGCGGCCGGTCGGTCGGCTGAGGGCGAAGGAAGTCCGGGGGACTTCCGTAGCTCAGCCAGACGACGCAGCTTATGCAATCGCGTCAGCGATTGCAGCGCTGCGTTGGTCGGCTGTGCCGAAGCAAGGCAATGGATTGCCTTGTGGAGGCGTTGATGGGGAATGTCAGACAGGCGCGTCTTATGAAAAACACCCCTCCCCTTCGGGGAGCCTTCCGGCAGCCGTTCGCTGACGCTCACGGGCGTCAGTCCCCCACTTCGGGGCAGCCCCCCTTACAGGGGGGCCTTTCTTTCCCTTTAGACGCAAATTGGTATCACACGGCTTCCCGAACGGTTGTTCGGAGGTGCTTGTCGTCCCACAAGAACCTACAGGACGTCGCCCTCCCTGCGGGGCGCACAGCCCGTGAGAGGGCAGGTCAACCGTCGACCAGTCCCTGCCCGGTCGCGCCAAGCGAGAGCAGGCGCCGCTCGAGGTCCAGAAGCCCCATCGTGAAGCCGTCCTCGCGCGGGGAGGCGGACGGGGGGTGGGGTCGTCCTTTCGGCGTGCGGAAGGGCAGCGAGATCGTCCTGAAGTCCATCCAATCCGGTCGGTTCGCCGCGACGCGCGCAGCGGCGCGGTAGAGTTGGAAGCAGTCCGACAGGGAAACGTGTGCCGCGGCGTCCCCGACGGCCTCCTCCGCGCGCTGAATGTCCTCCGTGACGGACAGCGCGCGGGGACCGCAGCACACCGCGTCCACGGCCTCACTGAGCCGTGGTGGCTTGAAGCGGTTCCGCCCCGGCAGGGCACAGAACTCCGTCAGGCCCCGCATGGAGCACCAGCACGGGAGGAGGAGTTGAGCCGCCTCCGGAAGGAAGGCCATGTCGAAGCGCGCGTTGTGGATGACGAGCCCCTCGACGTTCCAATGGTCCCAGAACGCCATCAGGTCGGGCCAGTCCTCGACGAAGTAGGGCGAACCCCCGGGGCGGCGGGCGCGCAGGGCCAGGAGCCTTTCGGGCGTCAGGCCGTGGACGCGGACGAGCCAGCGGTTGAAGGGTTCGGTAGGAAGGTAGAAGCGGTTGAAGAAGGCAAGGAGGCACCCCGTCTCGTCGAACACGATGGACGAGGCGGAGAGCACGGAGGTCCCCGGGTAGCCGTTCGTCTCGAGGTCGAAGGCCGCGATGTTCACGCCGGCTTAATCCCCGTTCAGGAAGCTCCAGGCGAAGCCGGCGTGGAGGGCGGCCGCGCGCTTGAGCTGCGCCTCGTCCAGGTTGAAGGTCGGCGAGTGATGGGGGCAGCGGGTGCCCGGCTGGGCGGGGTCGCCGACGCCCAGTTGAGCGAAGGTCGCCGGCACGGCACGGCCGTAGAAGCTGAAGTCCTCGGAGCCCATGTTCACGGGCGCCTCCTCCGCGTCGGCGCCGAACATCGCCTCCGCCGTCTCCTTCAGGATTTGGGTCAGCTTCGGGTCGTTGATGACCGCGGGGTAGAAGCGCATGTAGTTCAGGTCGATCCTGCAGCGCGTCGTCAGGGCGACGCCCTCCGCGATGCGGCGCATGGCGGCCTCGACCCTGTCCTGCATCTCCGGGCTCAGGGCGCGGGTCGCTCCCATCAGGGTGACGCTCTCAGGGATGATGTTGCGGGTTTTGGTGGAGCTCTCCACGCTGGTGATGCTGATGACGGCCGTGTCCGTGGGCGCGACCTCGCGGGAGACGATGGTCTGCAGGGCGCAGCCCAGCGTGCAGGCGGCGACGACGGGGTCCACGGCCTTCTCCGGGGCGGCGCCGTGTCCCCCCTTGCCCGTGACGACCAGGTCCCAGCCGTCGGCCGAGGCCATGCAGGGGCCGGACCGATAGAGCACCTTGCCAGTGGGGTAGAGGCTGAAGAGGTGGAGGCCGAAGATGCCGTCCACACCCTGAAGCGCCCCCTCCTGGATCATGACCCTGGCTCCACCGCGGGGGCCATCCTCCTCGGCGGGCTGAAACAGCAGGCGCACCGTGCCGGGCAGCTCGTCCCGAATCTGCGTCAGGATGCGCGCCGCGGTGAGCAGCCCCGCCATGTGCCCGTCGTGTCCGCAGGCGTGCATGACGCCGTCGTTTTGGGATCGGTACTCGACGTCGTTTTCCTCGTGGATGGGCAGAGCGTCGATGTCCGAGCGCAGGGCCACGCGCCTGCCGGGACGGGCGCCCTCGATGTCGGCGATCAGGCCGCTCGACGTCCCGCCGTAGCCGCGATGGAGGACCGGAATGCCCAGTTTCCCCAGCTCCTCCGCGATGCGGTCCGTCGTCCGAGCCTCCTGCCAGGAGAGCTCCGGATGCGCGTGGAAGTGTCGCCGCAGGGCTACGGCGTCGCGCTCATATTCCCTCGCCAGGTCCTTGATCCTGCTCAGCATGTTCATCATCGTGCCTCCATCGTTCCTTCAATCTGTCGTCGCTTCTCCCAGGACATTATAATCATTATAATACAGGTCCGGCTGTGCTATGATAGGCCCTGGAAACGTTTTGAGGCAAATTCATTGACACGGGGGGGATATCTATGCTTCAGCCGCAGCGCATGGGCCGTGAGCCCATGCTGAAACTGATCTTCAGCTTCACGCTGCCATCCATCGCGGGGATGCTTGCGAACGCACTGTACAATATCGTGGACCGCATGTTCGTCGGCCGCCTCGTCGGGACGATGGGACTGGCCGCCATCAGCGTCTGCTTCCCCTTCATGCTCCTGCTCCTCTCGCTCTCGCTGCTCTTTGGGATCGGGGCCGTCCCCATGATATCGGGGGCGCTGGGGGAGAAGAACGACGACCTGGCCGAGGCCGTGCTGGGCAGCGCCCTCGCCGCAGCTGCGCTGGTCAGCGTCCTGGTGAGCGTCGTCGCCTTCATCTGGATGGACCCGCTGCTGCGACTGAGCGGCGCGAACGAGGAGCTCCTTGGTCCGTCGCGGGAGTACCTGCGCGTCATCCTGCTGGGCGCGCCCTTTGGGATGCTCTCCTTCGTCATGAACTTCGCCATCCGTGCGGAGGGACGCCCCAACTTTGCCATGGCCACGCAGGTGTTGGGTGCCGTCGCGAACATCGTTCTGGACGCGCTGTTCGTCTGGGGCCTGAAGTGGGGCGTCGCGGGGGCAGCGTGGGGCACGGCGTTGGCGCAGCTGGCCAGCCTGCTGTGGGTCGCCTCCTTCTACTGGCGCCGGTTGGGGCACCTGCGCCTTCGCTTGCAGCACTGCCGCCTGCAGCCGAGGCTCCTCGGCCGCCTCACGGCCCTGGGCTTCCCCTCCGCCTTGACGGAGGTTTCGTTTTCCTTGTTTTACGTGTTGTTCAACCAGTCCCTGGCGAAGTACAGCGGCCCCCTCGCCGTCTCCGCCCTGGGGGCCTTCATGGGCTGGGACTCCCTGCTCTTCCTTCCCGTCGTGGGGATATGCGACGGGGTGCAGGCCATCTTCGGCTTCAACTGGGGCGCGCGGCGTCCCCTGCGCGTTCTGGAGGCGCTGAAGCTGGCCCTCATCCTCGGCACGGGGTACTTCATGGGCAGCGTCGTCGTGGTGCACTTCTTCCTGTGGGACATGATGCGCCTGTTCTCCACCGACCCCGAGCTCCTGACCATCGCCGTCGTGGGAGGGCGCGTCGCCTATGCGGGCGTCATCTTCACCGGCGTGGCCATGGTCACGAACAGTTTCTTTCAGGGGATCGGTCTGTCCGGACTCTCTCTCTTCCTCTCCCTCTGCCGCCAGTTCGTCTTCCTCATCCCGGCGCTCCTCATCATGCCCCGCATCTGGGGTGCCATCGGCGTCTGGGGCGCCTTCCCCGCTTTGGACGCGGGGGGCGGCGCGCTGTCCATCCTGCTCCTCTGGGGTCAGTGCCGCAGGCTGGGCCTCCTGCGGTGTGAGGCCAGGCGCCTGCGCCTCGCCAGACTGAGGCGGGCGGGGGGAGGCGCCTGAAGGGGCCGTGAGATCCCGCCGATTGATAATGCTCTGTTTTTCATGAATTTTTCTGTGAATGGAGGCGCTTGAATTGCATAACTTTACGTGGTGGAATCCGACGATCGTCTTCTTTGGCGAGGGGACGATCCCCAAGCTGGCGGAGCAGCTCTCCGCGATCCGCGCCAGGAGCGTGCTCCTGCTCTACGGCGGCGGGGCGATCTTTAAGAATGGGGCCTACGCGCAGGTGACGGAGGCGCTGACGCGGGCCGGCATCGAGTTTCCGGAGGTGGGGGGCGTCCTGCCGAACCCGCGGGTGGACAAGGTGCGCGAGGCGATAGCGCGGATCAAGGCCGTGCCGGTTGACGCCATCGTCCCCATCGGCGGCGGCAGCGTCTTCGACTCGGCGAAGGCCGTAGCCGCGGGAGCGTGCTACGACGGCGACGTGTGGGACTTCTTTGAAAAGAAGGCTGAGGTGCAGAAGGCCCTGCCGATCTTCGGCGTCCTGACGGCGTCGGCCACCTCGAGCGAGGTGAACGACATCGCTGTGGTGTCAAACCCGGAGAGCGAGTTCAAGACCTCTATATCGAGCCCGTTGCTCTTTCCGAAGGTGTCCGTCATCGACCCGACGCTGCAGTTCACGCTCCCGGAGCGGCAGACGGTCAACGGCGGCGTGGACATCATGGCCCACGTGCTGGAGCGCGTGCTGGACGGCGACGAGGGGGCGGAGCTGATGGACGAGCAGGGGTATGCCCTCCTGCGCAGCATGATGCGCCTGATTCCGGACCTGATCGAGAACCCGAAGGACTACGACGCGCGGGCGGAGTACGCCTGGGCGGCTTCCATCGCCCACAGCGGCTTTTTGTCCTGCGGGCGGAACGGCCGCGGGGACTTTGCCTCCCACAAGCTGGGACATGCTCTCAGCCTGCTGTTCGACGTGCCCCACGGCGCGTCGCTCTCGGTCATGATGCCCGCCTGGGCGCGCTACCTGCACGAGGAATACCCCGTGCCCTTCGCCCGGCTGGCGGAGAACGTCTTTGACATCTACGACGGGACGGACGAGGACAAGGCGCTTGAGGGCATCGAGTCGCTGGAGGACTTCTTCGGCTCCATCGGCGCGCCGACGACGCTGCGCGAGCTGAACGTCCAGGAGGAGGACGTCCGCCGCCTGGCGGAGAACGCCTCGTCCCACGGCAGCTTCGGCAAGCTGAAGTGCCTGAGCGAGGAGGACGTCCTCGAAATCTACAAGCTGGCGTACTGAGCTTTTGGCGCCGGTTTGCGGGACGACGAAAGGGGGCCGAAGCCCCCTTTTTTGCGCTCTTGAAAACGGCAAGCCCCCGTCGTCGCCTAAAAGAGCCCCTTGTAGAACACGATGCCGATGGCGACGGGCGCCACGATGCGGATGATCCAGGCCCAGGCTCTCAGCAATTTGAAGCGATAGGTCCCGTGGTTTGATATCTCGTCCTCCGCCCTGTCGAGGAACCGCCAGCCGACGAAGATGCAGGTCAGGATGGCGCAGAGCGGCAGTATGATGTGGTTGGACAGGAAGTCCATGGCGCTCAGGAAGTCCATACCCCAGAGCTTGGGGGAGCCGCTCAGGGACGCGGCCGAGGGCAGGCCCAGCAGCGTGATGATGACCCCCATGACGAGGGAGGACTTTCTGCGGGACCACTTCAGGTCGTCCATGCCGTGGGCCACGGTCACCTCGAAGAGCGACATGGAGGAGGTGATGGCCGCGAAGAAGAGTAGGACGAAGAACAGGGCGGAAAAGATTTCGCCGTGGGGCATCCTGGCGAAGACCCCCGGCAGGACGATGAACGTCAGCCCCACGCCCTGGGTGGGTTCGAGCCCCATGGAGAACACCGCAGGGAAGATGACGAGCCCCGCCAGGAAGGCCGCCAGCGAGTCGTAGAAGACCACGTAGGCGACGCTGGAGGGCAGGTGCTCCTCGTCCCTGATGTAGCTGGCGTAGGTGACCATAATGCCCATCCCCAGGGAGAGGGAGAAGAAGCCCTGGCTCAGGGCGTCCAGCAGGGCCGGCCAGGTCAGCTTGCTGAAGTCGGGCCGCAGGTAGAAGTCGAGGCCCTGCAGGGCCCCCGGCAGGGTGACGGCCCGCGCGATGAGCACGAGCATGATGAGGAAGAGCAGCGGCATCATCACCTTGCAGGCGCGCTCGATGCCCTTGCCGATGCCCCCCAGCACGATGCCCACCGTCATGGCCATGAAGGCCAGGAAGTAGGCGATCACCTCCGTGGGGCTGCCGACGAAGTGGTTGAAGACGTCGCGGGACTGGCCCTCCACGGCCTGCGGCATCAGGTCCTGAAGGCTTGCCACGATGTACTTCAGCGTCCAGCCCCCGATGACCGCGTAGTAGGAGAGGATGATGAAGCTCCCCCCTATCGTTCCCATCCAGCCCACGAGGGTCCAGGTGTGGGTCCCCGACGCCTGCCAGAAGGCCGGGACCGGCGCCTTGCGCATACGCCGTCCCAGCGCAAACTCGCCCAGCATGACCGTCGCCCCGATGGTGGCCACCAGCAGCAGGTAGACGACCAGAAACGCCGCCCCGCCGTTCATCCCCACCATGTAGGGGAAGCGCCAGATGTTTCCCAGGCCGATCGCCGACCCCGACGCCGCCAGGATGAAGCCGATCCGGCTCCCCCAGTTCTCCCTCTCGTTGTGCCCATCGCTCATGATGTTCCATCCTTTCCATGCCCGTGAATTTCACCTGTCGATGCAGGAGAGTTTATGAACCATCAGTTTAACACGAATCCCGGCGGGAAAGGCAGAAACGGACGCAGCTTTTTGAGGCGGAGGAGCGACGCGGCGGCTTCAATCCCCCCTCGCCCTCGCAAGCCACTCTCTGCCGGCCTCAACCTGCCGCCGCACCTCCGCGGGAGCCGTGCCTCCGTAGGACCTCCTGGCGTTCACACAGGCCCTGATGCCGATGTCGCCCACCGTGGACCTGGACAGGCGGGGGTCGATGAGGGCCAGGTCCGTGTCAGTGAGGTCCTCGAGGCGGCAGCGTTTTTTCTCGCAGGCCCTCACCATGTGCCCTACGATCTCGTGCGCCTCGCGGAAGGGGATGCCCTTTACGACCAGGTGCTCCGCCGCATCCGTGGCATTGAGAAATCCCTTCTCCAGCTGCGCGTTCAGTGCGTCCGACCGGAACGAAGCGGCCTCGATCATCTTCTCAAAGATACGGAGGCTCGCCTTCCACGTGTCGATGGCGTCGTAGACCTTCTCCTTGTCCTCCTGAAAGTCCTTGTTGAACGCGAGGGGAGTCCCCTTGAGCACGGTGAGCAGCCCCATCAGGTCGCCATAGACCCGGCCGACCTTTCCGCGAAGGAGCTCCGCGATGTCCGGGTTCTTCTTCTGCGGCATGATGCTGCTCCCCGTGCAGAAGCTGTCGTCGAGGGCGAGGTAGGAGAACTCGGTGCTGTTGTACCAGACGAATTCCTCGGCCCATCGCGACAGATGCATCATGGAGATGGAGGCCGCGCTGAGGAACTCGATCATGAAGTCGCGGTCGCTTACCGTGTCCATGGCGTTCTCCGTGGGTGCGGAGAAGTCGAGGGCCTCTGCGGTGGCCTGCCGGTCGATGGGCAGGGTGGTTCCCGCAAGGGCACAGGCTCCAAGGGGACAGAAGTCGGTGCGCGCACGGCAGTCCTGAAGGCGGTCCATATCCCGCCGAAACATCTGAAAGTACGCCATGAACCAGAAGCCGACGGTGATGGGTTGGGCGTGCTGCATGTGGGTGAAGCCCGGCATCAGGACGTCCGTCCCCGCCTCCGCCCTGTCCAGGATAACCTTCATCAGGTCCACCAACGCCCTCTCGATCTCGCGCATCTCCCGGCGCAGGAGCATCGTCGTGTCCAGCAGGCTTTGGTCGTTCCGGCTCCTGGCGGTGTGAAGCTTCTTGCCAACGTCGCCTATGTCCTTGATGAGGCGGGCCTCCACGCCCATGGCGATGTCCTCGTCCTCCACGGTGAAACGGATCGTTCCGGCGTCCAGCCCCTCCCGAATCCTCTCAAGTCCGGCGACGATCGCATCCCGTTCGGCCTCCGTCACGATGCCCTGCTTCGCCAGCATGGCGACGTGAGCGATGCTCCCCTCGATGTTCTCGCGGTATGCCCTCACGTCGAAGCCGATGGAGGCGTTGAACTCCTTGACGAGTTGGTCCATGTCCTTCTCAAACCTTCCAGCCCATAAAGCCATTGAGCGCCCTCCTTCATCACTGTCACACGATTTCAGATCGCCTGCGCTGTCCGGCGTCAGTCCCTCTTGAGAAATGCCGTCATGCAATGGACGCTCCCCCGGCCCTTGTTCAGCTCCGAAAGGTCGAGTACATCGACCTTGATTCCGTTCCTCTCCAGAAGCTCCACGGCCTGAGGTGCCTGGTTGCTGGTGACGACGTGACCGTTGTCGATGGCTACGAAGTTCGTGGCGTACCCATATTTCGTCTCCGTCAGGGAGGGCGTCTCCAGGACCTTGAAGCCCTTCTTCTTCAGGCGGTCCACCACCTCGTAAGGGACCTGCATGGCGTGGATCAGTACGGTGTCCTCACTCGCGATGTTCAGCAGACCGTCGATATGGCAGTGCCCGTATGGTATCTGCATGGGGATGACGTCGGTCACTCCCTGTCGGGTCAGCTCCGACGCCATCTGGTCATAGCCGCTGCGGTTGGCCCGCACCGACAGGGAGAGGATGACGCAACGGCGGTCCACCCACATGGCGTTGGCTCCCTCGAAGATCCCGTCTCCGGCGATGGTCTTGACGATGGGGATGCCCAGGTCGGCACAGGCCTGCGCCACGTAGCGCTCCTCGCCGCGTCGCTCAGCCATGCCCAGACGGCAGATGACGGCGCCCTCCGGCGTCATGAAGAGCTTGTCCCTGCAAAACACGGCGTTGGGCCGGTCCTCACGGACGCCGGGGGTGTAGAACACCTGGACGCCATGGTCCCTGTAGTACTGCGCCAGGGCATCGTGCTGGCTGCGGAATTTTTCGGGGTCCACCGCCTCTCGAAAGCGGACCGCCCCGGGGTCGAAGCCCTCGACCTCCTTGCCTGGCCTGTGGAGCAGGACGGCCCTCAGCCTGGCGTACTCCGAGGAACAGCCCCAATCGCCCCCCCAATACTCCTTGAAGTCCTCCTCGATGCGGGTTTCCAGGGAGAACCACCGTTCGCCGGGGATGGCCTTGACGTTGGCCATCTCCTGACCGTGCTCCAGCTGAGCGTCGAGGTCGATCATCGTCTTCGCTATGTTCGGCATCTTGCGTCGCCCCTCAGAGGATTTCTTCCGCTTCTCCGCCGGGTGCCCTGACCTGGCCGTGTCTTCGGACGGACGCCTTGTGCAGGGCGTAGACCGTTGCGGTCAGCGCTGCTGCGCCGAGGACGAGCATGATCGCGCTGGGGAGCCATCCGGCGATGAGGAACAGGACGCTGCTGATCGCCGCGCAGGTGCTTCCGTAGGGCATCTGGGTTTCAAAGTGGTCGATGTGGTCGGACGCCGCGCCGATGGACGCCAGGATGGTGGTGTCGGAGATGGGCGAACAATGGTCGCCGTACAGCCCGCCGCTGATGATGGCTGCTGACGTCAGGGGGAGGGACACGTTCAGGCTGATGGCCATGGGGAGCCCGATGGGAAACAGGACGGCCATGGTGCCCCAGGAGGTCCCGGTGGCGAAGGACATGACGGCGCCGATGAGGAAGAGGAGAAGGGGCAGGATGGACGGGTTGAGCCAGCCCTCGGTGACGCGGAGCAGGTAGCCCGCCGTACCCATCGCGGTGGAGACGCCGGACAGGGACCAGGACAGGACCAGCACCACGCACATGAACATCATGTTGGCCCAGCCGCCGCTGATGATGCTGAGGCACCGGTCGAAGCTGAATATCTTCTCCAGGACGCAGATGACGATCAGAACGATGGTCCCGACCATAAATCCTGCCGCGACGCCCGTGCGGATGTCCGATCCAGCCACCTTGGTGTGCCAGAGCCCTTTGTAGGTCAGGTACGAGAACATGACGGTCAGGAGCACGACGAGGGGGACCACCATGGTGTATATCTTCGGGGTCACGCCTGACGGCAGGTCGTCGGCCTGGGCCTCCGCCCGCATGGGCGTACCGCCGGCGCGAATGGTCTCGCCCAACTGCATCGCCCTGTTCTGCGCCCTCAGCATGGGGCCGTAGTCCCACTGCGTGACGGCCATCAGCCCGGCCATGAAGAGCGTCAGGACGGCGTAGAAGTTCAGGGGAATGGCGGCCATGAACACGCTGAAGTCCGTCGAGGCGGTGATCCCGGCCTTATCCAGCTCCGGCTGGATCAGGGACATGGTGTAGACGCCCCAGCCGATGATGGGGATCAGGGCACAGATGGGGGAGGTGGTGCAGTCCAGAATGTAGGAAAACTTTTCCCTGGACACCCGCAGCTTCTCCGCCAGAGCCTCGAAGATGGGGCCCACGATGAGGGAGTTTCCGTTGTCGGTAAACCAGATGGCAAGTCCACCGAGCCAGATGCCGGTCTCGCACTTGGCCCGGGTGTCGATGCGCCGCGTGACCGCCGAGGTGAAAGCACTGGCGCCGCCGGACTTTGTCAGCAGCGCGACGAATCCGCCGATCACCACCATCATGAAAAGCGCCTGCATGTTGATGTCCTCCGCGACGGCGTTGAACATGTAATCGTGGATCATGCGGGTGAGTCCGAGAAAGGGGTTCCAGTCCGCCAGGATCACAGAGCTGACGAACACGGCGACGAAAAGGGACACGATGATGTTCTTCGTGAGCACCGCCAGCGCGATGGCGAGCACCGGCGGGACCAGCGACAAAAAGCCATAGTCCACGTACAGCACCTCCTTGAAGAAATGCCGGGGCGATGATCTCCCCGGATGACGAAAGCCGACGAACAAGGGCGCAGGCCCGGAAGCTCTGCCTTTGAGAATGCCTCCCTCCCTTCGCGGGGCCATGCGGCGGACCGGCGCTCCCGACAGAGGGGGCGCTTTTGGTATTCGCATCATTATAGGGCCATAACGTCAATTCCTCAAGAAGGCGGACACGCCGGCTATCCCGCGGTCGTCTCTCCAGGAGACGGGCGGAGTGGTCGAGCCGTGCCGGGGCCTCCCGCCTGCGAGGTTCCGAAGGGCGGTAACTCCTTGCCTTCTCCTGGAGCCATTCAAAAGCGCGGAGGCCCCCGGTCTGGAGGCCTCCGAATCGAAAACGTCTGGCGTGTCGCGGCCGGCGCTCACCGCTGCGGAGTGTTCCGTCCCTGCCGTTCCCTCAGTCCAAGACGTTCCCCTCGGTGGAGATCGTCACGACGCGCCAGGGGATCATCTTGCCGCAGTTCATGAGCGCGGTCTTCGCGGCCTGCTCCAGCCCCCCGCAGCAGGGGACCTCCATGCGCACGATGGCCACGTCCCGGACGTCGTTTGTCTTCAGGATCTCCGTCAGCTTCTCGCTGTAGTCCACGCTGTCCAGCTTGGGGCAGCCGACGATCGTGACGCGCCCGCGCATGAACTCCTCATGGAAGCGGGCGTAGGCGTAGGCCGTGCAGTCCGCCGCCACGAGGAGCTTCGCCCCCTCGAAGTACGGCGCCTTCACGGGGACCAGCTTGATCTGCACGGGCCATTGAGCCAGCTGGGACGCGAACGCCTGGGGCGCTGCCGGCGCGGCGGGCTCCGGCCTGGGGCGAAGGCTGCGCACCTGGCGTCCCGGGCAGCCCGCTGGCGGCTCCTCCCCGTTTTTTTGAGCGGCGCTCCGGCGCGCCATGTGCTGCAGCACCGCCACCCGGTCGTACTCGGCGGCCTCGCGTTCCGTGAAGGTGATGGCGCCGGTGGGGCAGGCGGGAAGGCAGTCCCCCAGCCCGTCGCAATAGTCGTCCCTCAGGAGGCGCGCCCTGCCGCCCTCCATGGCGATGGCCCCTTCGTGGCATGCCTCGGCGCACGCCCCGCACCCGTTGCACTTGTCCCTGTCGATGTGTATGATCTTCCGAATCATCCCAAAGCCTCCAAAAGTGATCGGGGGTTCCCCTGTTTGTGGCGTTATGATAGCGCGCCCGCCGCGGAAAGTCGGTTGGAAAGACAACGAAACGCGCCGGGAGGACGGGGCTGCGGGACGGGCGCTTCGCAAGCTCCAGCAGGCTCTGAGGGGGTGGGACAAAGGACGACCGGCGGAGCGGGCCGCCGGCCGTCAGCAGGACGTTCCCGAAGGGCTAGATGTCCGCGTCGATCATTGCGGTGACGCCCACGCCCTGCACTCGGTTGAACCTCTCGATGGGGTTGATGGAGTCGATGGGGATGAGGATGCGCACGCGCACCCCCTTGAACTCCGCCTCCAACTGGGCTGCGGCCTGCGTCCGCTCCACGGCGGACTTCGCCTGTCCGCCGACCTGCGCCGCTCCGATGTGGGTGCCGTCCCCGATGGAGACGATGGGGACCACCTTCGTGTAGCCCTGGAACTTCGCGTTCCGATTGAAGGTCACCGTGTTGATGAAGTCGTCGAGGGGCTCCGCGAGGGCCTTCACCAGCGCGCCGCCGCCCACGATCAGGGCCCCCTTCTTCAGGATGTCCCCCAGGTCCAGGGCCGTTGCCGAGGTTGGCACCGCGGCCAGGCTGAGGGCGGCCAGGAGGAGTACTGCCGTCTGCTTCCTAAAACGATTCATAAGTCTCACCTGCTTATCCCGTTTTTTGGCGGGAACGCACGGGGCGTCCCGTCGTCATGCGCCACAGCGCCGCAACATAATGGCATATCCCCCTCGCCGAGGGAAGGGTTTTTTTAACGAGTCCGCCTCCGTGGCGTCGGTGGCTTCAACTCCGGCTCGCCATGAAGATCGCAAGGAGGATCGCGAAGGCCGCCAGCGCGCAGGCCATGGGCAGGCCGCGGGAGTCGGGCGGCGGTTCCGTCCATGGCTTCCACGGGTCGGCCTCGCCCCTGGGGCGGGCGCGGCACCCGTCCTCCGCACGCTCCAGCGCCGACAGAGGGAGGGCGCTGGCCAGGGCGTCCAGGGCGCGAGCTGCGGGGAAGCCGATGCGGGGCAGGCCGTTCAGGAACGCCTCCGCGGCGCGGTTCACCGCAGGGGCGGCGAGCCTCCCGACTCGGAGGGGCAGGGTCAGGAGCGCTGAGGCCGCCCGGTCCATCGCTGTGGCGAACGCGCCGCCCAGGAGGGGGAGGACGCGGAGCAGGAGGGGGCGGTAGATCGCTCCTTCGAGGTCCAGTCCGTCGGGCCAGCGGTTCAGGAAACGATAGCGCCCGCCCGGCGCGCGCCGCATCAGGAGCCGGCGGATGAGCAGCGCGTAGACTGCCGTGCCGATGACGAGCGGGATTACGGCCCCAGCCAGGGCCTCCGGCGAGAAGTAATGGACGGCCCGGTGCTCCACGGGGCCACCCATGAAAGGCGCTGCCATGATGCCGACGGAATCCGTCAGACGGTGGGGCAGGGCTCCCAACAGGGGCAGAAGGAGGGCCGGCAGGGTCAGGGCCGCGGCGCTGACGGGGTTCATGTACCTCTTTTTCGCCACGGCAACGATCCGGGGCTGCGGGCGTGCGGCGAACAGGGCAACGAAGAGCTTGAGGACGTAGGCGACGGTGAGCCCGCCGCTGATGAGGAAGGTCCACTCGACCAGGCCGAAGAACTGCGGCTCCGTCAGGCCCAGGGCGTTCAGGAAGGCGGGGACGACGCCCGCGCTGCCGTGGGACTCCAACAGGTGCAGGTGCTCCAGGATGCTCTCGTGCAGCAGCGTCTTGGCGATGTAGCCGTTCCAGAGGGGGACGCCCATCAGCCCCAGGGCCCCCATGGAGAAGGCGAAGCAGAACAGCGGCTTGCCGCGGCCGAACCCCTGAACGTCGTTCAGGTCCAGCGCTCCGGTGTTCATGTGGACGACGCCGGCGGACAGGAAGAGCACCAGTTTGACCAGCGAGTGCCCGACCATGTAGAGCGCGACCCCGCGCGCAGCCAGGTCATTCTCCGGCCCCAGGAAGCCCAGCATGGCGACACCCGTCAGAATGAAGCCGAGCTGTGACATGGAGGAGCAGGCCAGAGTCCTCTTGAGGTTGACGGAGAAGACGCCCAGAACCGCTCCCAGGACCATCGTCACGAGGGCTGGCAGCAGCAGGATCAGGGCCCAGGTCGGGTCGTGGCGGAACAGGGTGGCGCTGAGCATCAGGATGCCGAAGACCCCCGTCTTAGTCAGGAGGCCGGAGAGCAGCGCGCTGGAGGGCGCGGGGGCTGCGGCGTGAGCGGTGGGCAGCCACACGTGCAGCGGGAAGATTGCCGCCTTGGCCGCGAAGCCGACGAGCATCAGGAGCCCCGGCCCCAGGAGGTCCTCCGCCCGAGCCTTCAGGGCGGCGGGGGACAGCGAGTCCAGGGCCAGCGTGCCGAGCTCCCGGTAGAGCAGGGTTAGGCCCAGGAGCGTCGCCATGCCGCCGATGATGGTGACGGCCAGGTAGGTCTGGGCTGCGCGGGCCGCCTCCGGCGTCTCATCCTGCGCCACCATGACGTAGGAGGAGAGGGACATCATCTCGAAGAACACGAAGGTGGTGAAGAGGTCTGCCGAGAGGAAGACGCCCATCATGGCGCCCTGGGTGATGAGGACGAAGAGGTGGTAGCGCCTGCAGTTTTTGTGGTGCGTCAGGTACTCGCTGGAGAAGATTGAGGCCACGGCCCACATGAACGCAGTGAGCACCGCGTAGATCAGGCGAAAGCCGTCGAGCTTCAGGGACAGGCCCAGCCCACAGACCCCCTTCAGGGTGAAGGAGGCGTCCGCAAGGCCGCGGCAGAAGCAGACGGCGGCCAGCTCGATCAGCGTGACGGCCCAGACGGCGCAGTCCAATACACGCCTGTCGGAGCGCCCGATGGCGAAGGCGAGCGCACCTCCTGCTGCGGGCCACAGCACGAGGAGGGGAAGCATGTAGCTGCCGCTTGTGGACGTCATGGGATCGCCTCCGGCAGGGTGCCGGGCACGGCCCGTTCAAAGAAGCCGAGGACGGGGTCGGCCCAGAGGCCAAGGAGCAGCGCACTGGCGGCCAGTAGCCCGATGGGGATGAGCATGGCGGGACCTGGATCCGTGATGCCGTAGTTGGCGGCGCGGAGGTTGAAGCCCCTCCCCGGCATGACGGCGACGCAGAGGACCTGCAGGACGTAAAACGTCGTGAGGAGGGCAGAGGTCAGCATGGCCGCCAGCCCGAAGAACCCGATCGGGGAGGAGGCTCCTGCAGAGGCGGCGGCGATGCCGAGCCGCCACTTCGCGATGAAGCCCGCCATGGGGGGCAGGCCGACGAGCGCCAGGGCCGACAGGAGAAAGGCCAGAAACGTCGCCGGCATCCCAAAACCCCAGCCGCGCATGTCGAATAGGAACCTCCGCCCCGACTGGCACAGGATGGCGCCGGCGCAGAAGTAGAGGTTTGCCTTGATCAGGGCGTGGGCGGCCATCTGCGTCATGCCGGCGGACAATCCGGAGGGGGTCAGAAGCAGCGTGCCCAACAGGACGTAGGCCAGTTGTCCGATGGTGGACCAGGCCAGGCGCAGTTTGAGCCGTTGGGAGGACAGGGCCATGCACGCCCCGTAGACCGTCGTAACGCAGGCCAGGGCGAAGGCCGCCAGGTGAGCCCAACTGCCGTTCAGGGCGTCGGGGCCGAAGACGTACCACGTGAGGCGGATGATGGCGAAGACGCCCGCGTTCGCCACCGCGACGGCGTTGAGGAGTGCGGAGGCGGGCGCCGGGGCCTCGGCAGAGGCGACGGGCCAACCGCGCAGCGGGAGGACGGCGGTCTCCAGTCCGAATCCGAGGAACCCCAGGAGGTAGATGAGGTACAGCAGGTCCGGCTTCCTCAGCGCGTCGGCAGGAAGGCAGCCTCCGGGCACGAAGTCCACGTTTCCGATGAAGGCCGTGGCGAAGGCCAGGGAGAGCAGGGTGCAGAAGACGCCCCAGCCCAGGGGGAGGGAGAACGCCACCTCGGCGATGCGCTGCCCTTCGCGCCTCGTGATGGGCAGGACGGCCAGGATCAGGAGCTGGCAGAACAGGCAGAGCGTCGTCAGGTTCGCCGCCAGGGCCACGCCCGCGGCCGCGCCGTAGGCCAGGGCGAAGCAGACGAAGAAGGGTTTGTCCCGATGCGGAGTGCGGCTCATGTAGCCGAGGCCGTAGAGGGCGACGAAGGGACAGAGACACGCCAACAGTGCGGCGAAGGCCGCTCCCGCCCCGTCAAGGCGGAGGGCCAGGGAGAGGTCGTGCGAGAGACGGAGCAGCGTCAGCGTTCCCACGGGGGGCCGGGCTGCAAGGTACAGGAGGAGGGCGCTGTTCGACAGGACGGCGCCCCCGGCGAAAGCGCAGAAGCCCGTGCGGCCTTTGAAGCGTCGGAGCGGCAGCGCCGCGGCGGCCAGTGCGGGGAGGAGGATGGGGAGGAGCAGGACTCTGTCGTCCATGGCGGGCCTCAGAGGATCGCTTCTGCGATGTCGTCGAAGCAGCGGACGAGGGGGCCGGACAGGACGCCCGTGAGGAGGGAGCCGGCGCTCAGCAGGTACTGGGGCAGGCGCATGTTGATGGACATGTGGACGGGCTGGAGGTGGCTGTCGTCGAACTTCGCGCCTGGGAAGAAGGCGTCCGTGACGATGGGCATGAGGTAGCCCGCGGTGAGGATGGCGCTGATGAGCAGGACGACGATTCCGGCGATGCCCAGCCAGCCCAGCGTCGGGTCGATGGCCCCTACGGCGGCGTACCACTTGGCCGTAAAGCCGCCTGTGACGGGGAGGCCGATGAGGGAGAGGGAGGCCAGGGTGAAGCAGGACATGGTGATGGGGAGCACCCGCCCCACCCCCTTGAGCTGGTCCGTGAAGTGGTAGTTGGAGGTGGGCATGGTGAAGTAGATGACGACGCCCGCGCTGAGAAAGAGGCAGGTCTTGGCGAAGGCGTGGGCCAGCACCTGCAGGAGCGCCCCCACCACCCCAGACGGCGTCAGGAGCATCATGGCGAACACGACGTAGGAGACCTGGCTGATGGAGGAGTAGGCGATGCGCTTTTTCAGGTGCTTTTCCAGGTAGGCCAGCATAGAGCCGATCAGGATGGTGAGGAGCGCCGTGTAGATGACGGCCGTTTGCACCCAGGTACCCCGCAGGAAGCTCGCCCCCGCCAGGAAGTAGACGACGCGGAACATCGCCACGATGCCCGCCTTGGTGATGAGCCCGGACAGCACGGCGCTGGCCGGCGTGGGGGCTACGGGGTGCGCGATGGGCAGCCAGGCGTGCAGGGGATACAGGCCCGCCTTCGCCCCAAAGCCTATGAGGGTGACGAAGGTGACGGTCAGGAGCGTGTTCCGTTGGGCAGGGTCCGTCACCGCTCCCATGACGCCGCCCGGAGTGAACTCCGTGGAAACGCCGCAGGCCTGAAAGAAGAAGAAGCCGCCGAGGGCCAGCCCCGCTCCGGTGAGGGAGTAAAAGAGGTACTTCACGCCCCCGCTGATGGCCTCCGTTCGCTGGGAGTGCATGACCAGCGGAAGCGTCATGAAGGTCAAAAGCTCGAAGAAGAGGTAGAGCGTCAGGAAGTTGGCTGAACAGGCGACGCCGTTCAGGATGCCGCAGGTCGCCAGAAAGAAGGCAAAGAAGCGGTCCTCTGGCGGACGGTGGTGCAGGTACTCGAATGCGTAGAGGGTGACGAGGGGCCAGATGAAGGCGATGAGGAGGATGAAGACCCTGGCCAGGGCGTCCATGCGAAGGGCCAGCCGCAGGGAGTCCGTGGCGCGCCACAGCACGAGGAGCTCCCCGTTTGAGCAGAACGCGACCGCGCAGGCCAAAAGCCCGCTGAGGATGGTGGACAGTTCGACGTAGACGTGTCTTTGCCGGTCGTCATGGACGTGGTGAAGTAGCAGGAAGATCCCTGCAAGGATGGGAAAGATGACCGGAAAGAGCGTCAGCAGTGCCTGATGCGTCATGAGAGTGCGCCTCCTCATTAGGGTTAGAGTTCAGGATCAGGGAACGCGCTGGGACCCGTGGGGGCGGCGAACGGCCCTCCGGCCGCTCCCGCCGTCCCTACTATTATAAAGCATAACGGCCATAAGGACCGGGTGCGGGCAGGATGCGGCGATGCGAGGCGGCCCGAATGCTATAATGAATGCAAGTCGTGCCTGCAATCACGTGCCGCCTTGGCGTTGAACGTTGGCATCGGCGGTATGAGATTTGGATAAACGAATCGACAGGATGTAACCATCGAAAGTGAATTTTGCGAAGTTGTCGTCTTCGAGCCGCACGCGCTTCCTTGCTTCTCCGCATGATGTCCGGCGAGTTGTCCGCTGAAAATATTGACATAGCATGACAATTCATTATGATTTTCTTGTGAACGTCATGATTGGTCGATTTATTGGAGGTGCGTTATGGCTACAATACAAATCCGAGTGGATGACAACACCAAAGCGGCTGCGGACAGCCTGTTTTCAAGCCTGGGACTGGACACCTCGACGGCGGTCAGGATTTTTCTTATGAAGGCGCTGGAACATAACGGCATTCCTTTTGCCGTAAGTCATCGCGTCCCCACCCTGGAACTCATGGAAGCCATTCGGGACACTCGGGAACGTCGAAATCTGCATGGTCCCTTCAAGACGGCAGAAGAGGCGGTCGCTTCCATGTTGGAGGATTGACGGTGCTTGAAATCGTCTACACCAACAGAATGAAGCGCGACGTCAAATTGATGAAGAAGCGCGGCAAGGATATCTCTAAGCTTGTCAAGGTTCTCTCCCTCCTGACAAGCGGTGAACCGATACCTTCCCAATATCGGGATCACCCGTTAAACGGTGAACTGAAAGATTTTCGTGAATGCCATATCGAGGGGGACTGGTTGTTGCTTTACCAGATTTTCGAGGACAGACTGATTCTCTCCGCCTCGGGAACGGGCACGCACGCCGATCTCTTCGGAGCGTGAACAGGCCGCCAAAGGATGGTTTTCCGCCCGCCATCCAGGGTTAGGGTAGCCCATCGGCGTCCGGCGGGGTTGACGCAATACAAGGAGTACTGGTCAATGCGAGATGTGGGCGGGCCGTTAGTGGAGGGGCAGTGATGCAACGCCGGAGGCCGGCAACCTCTGCTGTGGTTGGGCGCCCTCATGTCGGGGAAAATGGAGATGATCGGATGGATTGGGTCGTGGCAGCGGCAATGATGGGCGTAACCGTCGTCGGTGGCGTCGTCGCAAGCGTGTGCGGCTTCGGCTTTGGGGCAGTGGCCATGGCGACGTGGCCGTACTTTCTTCCCTACCAGCAGGCCGTGGCCGTCTCAGCGCTATGCGGTCTCAGCACGGCGCTGATGATCGCTGTGCCACACCATCGCAGCATAAACTTCAAGATCCTGCTGCCCTGTTCGCTCGTGGCCCTGTGCTGCTCGGCGGCGTCGGTGCAGTTGTCCCTGGGGGCCGCGGAAAAGTTCATGATTCACGCACTGGGCGCGATGTTGATCGCCGTTTGCCTCTATTTTATCTTCCTGGGCGGAACGATCCGCATCAAGGGCACGCCGCTGAACGGCGTCATCGCGGGTGCCATTGGGGGCACCTGCGCGGGGCTTTTTTCCGTCGGCGGGCCTCCGGTTGCGATCTATCTCCTGGCTGCGACGGACAGCAACGAAGAGTACCGCGCGACGCTGAACGCCAGTTTTTGCTTCACCTCCGGCATCTCGACGTTCGTGCGGTGGCACAACGGCGTCATCACGTCCACGACGTTTCACCTATGGCTGCTCATGCTGGCAGCGCTTGCCCTTGGCGTCTTCCTTGGCAACAAGATATTTTACCGGCTTGACGCAAAGAGGCTGCGCTTTGCCGTGTACGGCTACATGGCCGTTTCCGGCGTGACGATGCTGCTGAAGTGAGGAGTATGCTCCATTCCAAGCCCAATGCGCGTTGCAGTCCTGTCTCGGCCCTTCAGGGGCGCCGCTGCGTTGACGAAGGACGGCGAGGGGAAGCGTAAACGGCCACCGTTTTTACCGACTGTGAGGTGAGTGCCCGTCAGGCGCCTAAAGGGGCCCTGACGGGCACTCACCTCTTATAGGGTTATAGGGTCGGACCAGCGATCGCTCCATTCAGCTCCAGCACGGCCTGAACGAAAAAACCCGCCCCCACGGGAAGGGCCTCTTCGTCAAAGACGAAGGTGGGGCTGTGGAACCGGGTCGGTTCTTTGCCCTCCTGCCGGATGCCCAGCCGTGCGAAACAAGAGGCTGGAATCTTTTCGCAGTAGCAGGCATAATCCTCCGAGCCCATGCGCGCCTGACTCATCGTCTTGACGTGTTCTTCACCGAGCAGCTTCGCGGCGGCGGAACGCATGGCGTGGACCACGTCGGGATCGTTGACCAGGGGCGGCACGCCATAAACGTAGTCGAGCTCGTGAGTGCAGTTGTAGCCGGCAACGATGGAGCTGATCATGTGGTCCATCACATCCCTGATCCTGCTGCGGCTCGCTGGGGACTGACAGCGGATGGAGCCGCCGAAGGTCACTTCAGCGGGAATGATGTTCTTCGCCGTTCCGCCGTGGAAAGTACAAATCGAAAGGACGACGGGATCGACGGCGTTGAATTGACGGGTGATCAGACCCTGAAGCGACATGACGCAGTTTGCCGAGGCGAGCAGGGCGTCTGCGCCCGAATTGTGGGGGTATGCGCCATGTCCGCCGACGCCCTTGACGGTGACGGAGAACGTGTCGGAGGAGGCCATGCTGGGGCCTTCGCGGAAAGCGATGTCACCCGTAGCGAATTCAGCGATGCCGTGCTGCCCCAGGATGACGTCCACGGTTGGGTTCTCGAGGCAGCCGAGACGAATCATCAGCTCCGATCCTCCAAGGGTTTCTTCGGCAGGTTGAAAGATGAGTTTGACCACGCCGCTGAAGCGATCGGGCATCGACGTGAGGATTTTTGCAGCCCCCAGGAGCATTGCGGTGTGGGCGTCGTGACCGCAGGCGTGCATCACGCCTGCAACTTCCGAGGCGTCGGGGACCGCAGCCTCCTCCTGAATCGGCAGGGCGTCCATGTCGGCCCTGAGGGCGATCACCCTGCCGGGGGCGTCTTTCTGGCCGCGAACGATTCCCACGACGCCGACCGGTGTGTCTATGGGCTGAAGTTCGATGCCGAGCTTCTTCAGTTCGGAGCGAACGAAGGCCGCGGTTTCGATTTCGTGCATGCCAAGTTCGGGATGGCGGTGGATGCGGCGTTTGCATTCCACGAGGTAGTTCCGTATGCTTTGAGCTTTCTCCATGATCTCTGAAGCCATGATCTTCCTCCTGACTTTTTTCACCCCGCCTGGAGGAGTGTTGCACTTCCGGAGGCTGAGGGCAACCTGATGGCGCGTAACGAACGACCTGTATATTGTATACAAGTTTGCTTTCTTTGCATAATCGATCGAAGCGTTAAGTTTCGCTGATTAAATTCGGAGCCCCGATTTTATCCTGGGCAAGAATAGAATGAATGGGGTATTTTTCGTGTTTTTTACTCAAAACAGGGCGCTTTTTTGCGATTGCGCACTGTCGCGTTGAATGGGTTCAGCAGGCTTGCATTTTGTATATTATTTGCTAGAATCAAAGAAGCCGTGGATATTATTTGGAGATAATGGATTTTACGACCGAGTGTGGGGGGCTTGGCCTCCAATGGATGTGTCCACGACGCAATGTGGCTACGATAGGGGAAGTGCAGCAGCGCCTGGTGTCATTGTCGTAACATCTTGATTCAGGAAGGAGTCCTTTGTCTATGAAGAAGACGTTCGCGCTTTGTTTTGCTCTGGCGATGTTGTATGCCGGGGTGGCCTTTGCCGCGTCGAGGGGTGAAACCCTTCGCGTTGGAGTTTCCATCGACGCGAAGAACTTCGACCCGCAGAACGCGGTCGATACCTATTCTTTCTCCATGCAGAAGCAGATTTACGAGCCGCTCTTCACCGTTGACGGCAAGACGCGCAAACTGACGCCGGTGCTGGCCGAAAAGGTTGAGGTGCTTGATGACCACACCTACAAGTTCTACCTTCGCAAGGGCGTCAAGTTTCACAACGGCGAGGAGTTTACGGCGGACGACGTCGTGTTCTCGCTGACGCGCGTGACCGATCCCAAGAGCTCCGTGTTTGCAAAATCAAAGGGCGTGTGGATCGACCCCAAGGGTTTTGAGGTGATCGACAAGCATACGGTGATCGTGCGCACGAACGGCCCGGTCGGCGGTTGGCTTGGCTCGATGAAACACCCCTACGCCATGATCCTGAATCGCAAGGCCGTTGAGGAGGCTGGAGCCGACTACTTCCGCAAGCCGGTTGGGACCGGTCCCTACAAGTTCGTCAGTTGGACGAAGGGCGAGCGGGTCGAAATGGAGGCGTTTGACGACTATTGGGGCGAGAAACCCTACGCCAGGAAGCTGACCTTTGTCGTCCTGCCGGACGACAGCACCCGCATCATCGCCCTCGAGACGGATAAGGTCGATATGATCTACGCCGTGCCGCCCTCGGACTTCGAGCGCCTGCAGAACAGCGATCGCGTCAAGGCCGTTAAGGCTCCCGGCCTGGTCCTGCTGCACTTGGCCATGAACATGGACAGCCCCAAGTTGAAGGACTCCCGTGTGCGTAAGGCGATCGACGCGGCGATCAACAAGGAAGCCTACGTTCAGGTCGTCTACAACGGCAACGGCATCCCCGGCGAGGGCCCGCTGCCCACGGCGTCCTCCTGGTTCCCTGAGAACCCCGAGAAGTGGGGGTACGACCCCGATCTGGCCAGGAAGCTCCTGGAGGAGGCCGGCGTCAAGGACCTCGAGCTGAACCTCTGGGTGATGAACGCCGCCGACCGCGTCAACGGCGCGACCGTACTGCAGAGCATGCTGGGTGCCGTCGGCATCAAGGTCAACGTCTCCGTGTTCGAGAACGCCGTCATCAGCGACAAGGTGCGCAAAGAGCCTGAGAAGTACGACATGTACGCCGCCACCTGGGGCATGCAGACCAATCGCGACGCAGGGGTTTACTGGCAGTCGGTCATCACCACGACCTCCATCGCGAGCACCAACTCGGCCCGCATCTCCGATCCTGAGATCGACAACCTGATGGATGAGGCCAATCACAGTATCGACGAAGAAAAGCGCGGTCAGGTTTTCCAGAAGATCTGGGATCGCGTCAACGACCTGCACCCGTGGGTTTACCTGTGTCAGGCCGACGAGCTTCACGGCGCCCAGAAGGACCTGATCGGCGTCGATGAGCTTTACGACGGAAAGATCAACCTGCTGACCAATATCCACTACCCTGAGCAGACCGAGCGTCTGAAGTAGCTTCCGCCTTTGCAAGGCTCGGGGGCCGTTGGCCCCCGAGCCTTGCAAAGCCCCTTTACTCACTTCCCCTATGAAATTTTTTTGTTTTTCCCGACAGAACTCAAGGAAAAAGGTGATGCTCCCGTGCTGAAGTACGCTATCCGCAGAATTTTCATGCTGATCCCCGTTATCCTGAGCGTCATGTTCATCCTCTTCACCATTCTTTACTTTACGCCTGGGGACCCGGCCCGCATCGCCCTTGGCGAGGAAGCTACGCCTGAAACCATCGAGTCGTTTCGCCGTGAGCATGGATTGGACGATCCTTTTTTCGTTCAGTTTGGGCGGTACGTTTTCAATGCCGTTACAAAGTTTGATTTGGGGTACTCCTACAACATGAAAAGTCCCGTCTCTCAGGAGCTGGCGATTCGCATCCCGACGACGATGAAGCTGGCGTTTGCGGCGGTGCTCTTCAGCACGCTCCTGGGGTTGCCGCTGGGGATTCTCAGCGCGATCAGACAATACTCGCTGCTGGACAGCGTGGTGACCGTTTTCATTCTCCTGGGCGTTTCGATGCCGACGTTTTGGACGGGACTTTTGCTCATTCTGGCTTTTTCGGTCAAGCTGGGCTGGCTGCCCTCGATGGGCTTCGACACGTTGAGTGAGATGGTGTTGCCCGTCGTCACCCTTTCCGGCTCATCAACGGCCCTCTTCGCGAAGATGACGCGGTCGAGCATGCTGGAGGTGATCAAATCCGACTACATCAGGACCGCCCGTGCCAAGGGGCAGAAGGGGAGCGTCGTAATCTGGCGCCATGCCCTGCCGAACGCACTGATCCCTGTCATGACGATTATCAGCATGCAGTTCGGCACGCTGTTGGGTGGATCGATCGTCACGGAGGCCATCTTCTCCATCTCCGGCGTCGGTCGCCTGATGCTCGATGCCATCAACCTGCGCGATTATCCCATCATTCAGGGAGGCGTTTTGTTCATCTCCATGGCCTACTGCTTCATCAACCTGGCCGTCGATCTGCTATATGCGGTGGTCGATCCGCGCATTCACGTCAAGTAGGGGGGACTGTCGTGAAGGGTAACTCCATGTTCAAGTACACGATGATCCGTCTGCGCCGCAGCTACCTGGCGCTGTTCGGACTCTTTATCCTGCTCGTGTTGATCGTTTGCGCCGTCTTTGCCGATCAGCTGGCGCCTTACGGCTACGCCCAGCAGGATTATATGATGATCTGCAAGCCACCTTCGACACTCCATTGGCTGGGGACCGACGAGTTCGGGCGCGACATCCTCAGCCGGCTCATCTACGGCTCTCGGATATCCCTGCAGGTCGGCCTGATCGCCGTCTCCATCTCGCTGGTGGTGGGAGGACTGATCGGTGCGGTCTCCGGGTACTTCGGCGGCAGGCTGGACAACGTCCTCATGCGTTTGATGGACGTTCAGATGGCCATCCCCACGATCCTGATGGCCATCGTCATCTCGTCCGTTCTCGGTCCGGGGTTGTTCAACTTGATGGTCGCCGTGGGCATCACCTATATTCCCAAGTTCGCCCGTCTGACGCGCGCCTCCGTGCTCTCCATCAAGGATCAGGAGTTCATTGAAGCGGCTCGCGCCATGGGCGCTTCTCACAAGCGCATCATCTGTCTTTACATCCTGCCCAACTGCGCCGCGCCGCTCATCGTGCAATCGACGCTGAGCGTAGCCAACGCGATTTTGTTTGCTGCGACCCTGAGCTTCCTCGGCCTGGGAATTCAGCCGCCCTATCCCGAATGGGGAGGCATGCTGTCTGCGGCACGCCCGTACCTGCGCAACAGCGCGCACATGAGCATCTTCCCCGGGCTGGCCATCATGTTCACGATCCTTTCCCTGAACTTCCTCGGCGATGGTCTGCGCGACGCGCTTGACCCCAAGCAGAAGCGTTAGGTGGACACCATGGGCGAAAATAAGGACGTTCTTCTGGACATCAAAGACCTTTCCGTGCAGTTCAACACGGATTCGGGGGTGGTGAAGGCGGTCAACCACCTGAACATGAGGCTGGAGCGCGGAAAGTCGCTGGGCTTCGTGGGCGAGACGGGGGCGGGCAAGACGACGACGGCCCTCTCCATCCTTCAGCTGGTGCAGACCCCTCCCGGCGAGATCGTCGGCGGCGAGATCCTCTTTAACGGGGTCGACGTATGCAAGATGACGGAGACCGAGAAGCGTCGCCTGCGCGGCGGCGACATTTCCATGATCTTTCAGGACCCGATGACCTCGTTGAACCCGATCATGACCGTCGAGGATCAGATCGTGGAGATGGTTTCCCTGCACTTGAAGTTAAAAGGAGGAGCGGTGCGCGAACGGGCCATCGAGATGCTTCGCCTGGTCGGCATCCGCCCCGAGCGCGCCAGGGACTTTCCGCACCAGTTTTCGGGCGGAATGCGCCAGCGCGTGGTGATCGCCATCGCTCTGGCCTGTCGCCCTCAGCTGATCATTGCCGATGAGCCGACCACGGCGCTCGACGTGACGATCCAGGCCCAGGTGCTGGAGCTGATCAAGAAGCTGCAGCAGAGCGAGAAAACGTCGATGCTCCTCATCACTCATGACCTGGGCATCGTGGCGGAGACCTGCGACAACGTGGCGATCATGTACGCGGGGCATCTCATCGAGTACGCCGACCTCAAAAGCCTCTACACCGCGCCGAAGCACCCCTACACGCAGGGGCTGTTCAACGCGGTGCCCACGCTGGAGAGCCCGCTTGGAAGCCGGCTGGCCGTGATCCCCGGTTTGCCGCCCGACCCGACGAACCTGCCGAAGGGCTGTTCCTTCTCGCCGCGCTGTCCTTATGCGAAGGACCTGTGTCATGAAAGGGCCTGCGGCATGCAGGAAGTGGAAACGGGACATTTCGTCGATTGTTACTTCCCGCTGACCCCTGCGTCGGGCAACGCGTTCCTGCAGTGAGGTGGAGTGGTTATGAGCGATAAACCGGATAAGTTCATCGAAGTAAAACATCTGAAAAAGTATTTCACCGTCTCCAGCGGATTGCTTCACGCCGTTGACGACGTGTCGCTCGACATCCCGCGCGGCAGGACGCTGGGGTTGGTGGGGGAGTCGGGCTGCGGAAAGTCCACGCTGGGGCGCGTGATCATCGGCCTGATCGAAGCGAGTGGCGGAGAGGTGCTGTTCGATGGCGAGGACGCGCTGAAGTTCGAGGGGGCGAAGCGCGGCGAATTTCGCCGTCGTGCGCAGATCGTCTTTCAGGACCCCTTCTCGTCGCTGAATCCTCGCATGTCCGTGTCGCAGCTTATCGCCGAACCGCTGATCATCAATGAGGTCTGCCGTTCGCACAAGGAGCTGAACGAAAAAATCGGCGAGCTCATGGACCTGGTCGGCCTGGCCTCGCGTTTGACGACCTCCTTTCCCCACGAGCTGGACGGCGGACGCCGTCAAAGGATCGGCATCGCCCGTGCCCTTGCGCTGGACCCGGACTTTATCGTCCTCGACGAGCCGGTTTCGGCGCTGGACGTCTGCATTCAGGCACAGGTCCTCAACCTGCTTGCCGATCTGCGAGAGCAGCGCGGCTACACGTACCTCTTCATCTCGCACAACCTGTCGGTCGTCCGCTACGTCTCCGACGAGGTTGCGGTCATGTACCTCGGCAACGTGGTGGAAAAGGCAGACAACAGCACGCTGTTCAAGTCGCCGCTGCATCCCTACACGCAGGCACTGCTTTCGGCCGTCCCCGTCGCCAGCGTCGAGCCGAAAAAACAGCGAATCATCCTTGAGGGAGACGTGCCCAGCCCGGTCAATCCTCCTGCCGGCTGTCGCTTCGCAGGGCGCTGTGCGCGTCGCGGGGACGCCTGCACCAGCGAAACGCCCGCGCTGGTCGAAATTGAACCGGGACATTTCGTCGCGTGCCACAGGCTGAAGGATCAGCTTGTTCGCCATGTCTGACGCTCCAGAACGACACGGGAGCACGGAGCGGACGCTGCGTTGGTTCTGCGGCGTCCCCGTGCTCACCAACCCGCTGCTCCTGATGGACCTGGCTTCGGCGCTGGTGATCCTTTGGTTCGTTACCGTGCTGGTCATGGCGCTTGCCCAGGTCGTGTTTGGCGGGGGGGCCCTGGCGGGAACGCACCTCGCGGCGGCCTCGATTTATGCAAGCTATCTGGTGCTGCTGGTTGGGGTGCTGTTCGTCGTGGTCTGCCTGCTCTTCTACCGTCGCGGCTATGTGATGTGTTATCGCTTTGAGGACAACGGCGTTTTTGTCGAGACGCTTCGCGCGAGGAATGTGCCGGGTGCGTCGGGAGCCCACGTTCGCCCCTTTGCCGTTGGCGTCCCGGAAGGTGTCGTTGGCAGCGTGGCGAGGGACGTGGACTGGAGCGACGTGCGGAGCCTCAGGGAGTTGACGGGGATGAACTCGTTTCAGCTGAGGGGAAAGTACGGGCGCCTCGCGCAGATCTACTGTCCCGACGAGAAAACCTATCGGGAGGCCCTGGCCTTTGCGAGGAGGAAAGTCGAGCGTCATGCTTAAAGACGGCAAGCGCACCATGAACAAGCAGGTGTACTTGAGTTTGCGCAGCGACATCCTCTCCGGACGATATCACGACGGGCAACAACTGCTGCAGGCCGAGTTGGCGGAGGAATACCACGTCAGCCGCATCCCCGTTCGCGAGGCGCTGATGCAGCTCTCCAGCGAGGGGCTTGTGCAGATCATCCCCTACAAGGGGGCGGTCGTTGCCTCCTTGTCCATCGAGGAGCTGCACGAGATCTTTGAGATCCGTTACGCGCTCGAGTCCTTGATCTTGCGTTACGTCGTGCAGAACATCACGGAAGAATCGGCTGCGCGAGTCCACAACCTGCTCCTGGAATCGACGCAGACGCCGCCGGAAAGGCGAAGCCGCAAGACGAACTGGGAATTTCACCGCGCGCTTTATGAAATTGCAGAAAAGCCCCGTCTGCTGGAGCTGATCGAGTCACAGTACAACAAGATCGATCGCTACGTTCAGATGGACATTACTTTGCCGAACGTGCAGGAGAACGCCTTTAAATCCCACGACGCGATCCTTCAGGCCTGCCGGGTCGGTGATGCGGTGGAGGCGACCGTGTTGCTTCACGAACATATGGTGACGGCGCTTCGCCGCCTCGACCGCTTCCTGCAGCAGGAGGAAGTCCGCGCTCCGGACTCGAATCGCTCGACCACGCTTTTTATGCCGCTGATCAACCGTCGCGTGCTGCGGTAACGCCTGGAGGATCGGTGAATGCTGTCTGGCGCGCGATAGTAAGTTTTGTCATGTCGTACTATATTTCGGGAGGTTTTATCAATGTTGACGCACAAGCAGAGGATCGAAAACGCCCTTGCGCTGAAGGAGAACGACCGCACGCCCTACAGCATGTGGATGCACTACCCCAATCGCGACCGTCATCCCCGCCGCCTGGCCGAACTGGCGCTCAAGGCCCAGAGGGAGTACGATCTGGACTTTATCAAGTACATGCCCTTTGGACTTTACACCACCATCGACATGGGCGTTGACCTTGACGTGTACGAGGGCTTTGAAAAGGCCCCCACTCAGCATGAGCCCGTCATCAGGGACGTCAGGGACTGGGATCGCATTCGTCCTATCGACGGAACCCGGGGTGAGTACGCCGTCGTCCTGGAGTCGCAGCGCATTCTCATGGAGATGATGGAGGAACACGTGCCCTTCCTGCAGACGCTTTTCAGCCCGGCCACCACGCTGGCAAAGATGTGTTCTCCAGCCGTGCTGGTCAGGCATATGCGCGAGGACCCCGCTCGCGTCCACCGCGTGCTGGAGATGGTCACGGACACCACGATTCGATTTGCCCGCGCTTCCGCCGACCTGGGCGCGGACGGATTCTTCTATGCCTCGCAGCTTTCGGGGCGCCAGACGATGGAAAAAGCCGAGCACGAGGCGTTTGTCGAAAAGTATGACCTTGCGATCCTGAATGCCGTTAAGGACAGGACCTGGTTTAACGTTCTGCACCTGCACGGCGCCCAGGTGCGCATCGACGAAGTTCAGCATTACCCCGTGCAGGGGCTGAGCTGGCACGACCGCGATGAAGGCCCCTCCATGGAGGAGGTTCGCAAGTACAGCACAAAGGCGTTCGTTGGAGGCCTCAGCTGGGGTGAGAATTGGCTGACCAAGACGGAGGAACAGGTCGTCGGCGAGGTGCGGGAGATGTGCGGTCGCCCCGGCCTGATCCTGGGGCCGGGTTGCGTGATCGAGCCGCACACCCCGAAGAAGTTCCTGGAGCTGGTTCATAAGACGGTCGTCGAGCGTTCGTGTTGTCGCTGATTTTTGGCACTGGAGAGTTTGGGAGGGCCTATGTTCACCATCACTGAGTTTTTGCATGAAGAGGTAAAGCCGGCGTTGGGCTGTACTGAGCCGGGGGCTGTGGCGCTGGCGGTCGCCAGGGCGTGCGAGCAGCTGAGCGCGCGGGCGGAGCGATTGGAGGTCGTCGTCAGCGACAACATCTTTAAGAACGGCATCGCCGTCGGAGTGCCGGGGACCGACGGCGCGCGCGGCAACGAGATCGCCGCGGCACTGGCGGTGTTCTGTGGCCACAGCGCCTACAGCCTTGAGGTGCTGAAGGACGCGACTCCCGACGACCTTCGGAAGGCCAGAGCGTTTATCGACGACGGCAAACTGACGCTGACGGCCAACGGTCAGGGCGGCGTCTACGTCAAGGCGAAGGCTTACGCTGGCGGGGAGACGGGGACGGCCGTGATCGAGCAGACGCACGGCAACATCACGCTCGTGAAAAAAAACGACACGGTCGTCTTTGAGGCCGTGCCGTCCTGCGACTCTGCCACGCCAAAGACGACCGAAAAAAACGCCTCCGTTTCTATTCCCGACCAGGTGAAGACGATGGGCTTTGAAGAGTTGGTGGCGCTGGCCGACCGGCTCTCGCCTGAGGACGTGGACTACGTCTGGAGGGGCATCGAGATGAACCTGCGCATCTCGGACTTCGGCTTTGACCACGAGGTGGGGCTTGGCCTGGGGCGAACCATCAGGACCTCGGCTGGTGCGAACTACAGCACCGATTTGGCCGCTCAGGTGAAGGCGATCTCCGCCGCAGCCTCTGACGCGCGCATGGCGGGTGTGGCACTGCCCGTGATGAGCAGCGCGGGCAGCGGCAATCATGGCATCACCGCGATCCTACCGGTCTACGTGGTTGGTGCGGCGCATCAAAAATCCCGCGAGGAGATCGCCCGCGCTGTGGCCTACAGCCACCTGGCGACGAGCTTCGTCAAGAGCCGCATGGGGCGCCTTAGCCCCGTCTGTGGCTGTGCGGTGGCAGCAGGAGCAGGCGCGGCCGCAGGCATCGTGAACGTCCTGGGGGGCACGGACGCGCAGGCGCAGAAGGCCATGGAACTGGTGCTGGGCAACATCACGGGTATGCTCTGCGACGGAGCGAAGGAGTCCTGCGCGCTCAAGGTCGGCACGGGAGCGACCGAGGCCTTTTACGCGGCGCAGATCGCCCTGGCTGGCGGCGGGATGGCGGTGTCCCAGGGCGTCGTTGACGTGAACAGCTTCACGCGCACGGCGGAGAACGCGGCGCGGCTGAACCGCGAGGGCATGAAGGACGTCGATCACACGATCATCGACATCATCACGCACCGCTGCGTGAGTTGAGCTGACCGGCAGGAAATCATGAGAAGGGGACTGACGGCCCGCGAGCAAAGGCGAGCGGTAGCCGGAAGGCTCCCCGAAAGTGGGGACAGAGGGCAGAATCACAAGCTGCCTTCCGTCCCCATTTTGAATAACGCATCGTAGTGTTGAGATTCAGGAGAGGATGCGCGCACTCAAGCGTGTCGCAAACCAGCACGCCCCATGACGTGGAACCCCCTACATGGGCCCGTAGCCGATCGCATCGGCCAGGTACAGGAACGCGAGCTGCATGAGGAAGAAGAAAACCTGCAGCGGGAGGATGAACTGATACCATTTCTTCAAGGAAACGCGGGCCAGGCCGCAATAGATCAGGAGCGTGCCGTTGGTGAACCACAGCGTGTTGGAGATGCCGTCGCCGAACTGAAAAGCCAACGTCGCCGTCTGGCGCGTGATGTGCAGCATGTCGGCCATGGGAATCATGATGGGCATCACGGCCATTGCCTGGCCAGAACCGGAGGGGATCAGCGCGTTGATAAAGAAATTGACGATGAACATGAATACGGATGTTAGGTAGGAGGAAGCGGTGCTCATCATGCTCGTCAATCCGTGAACGAGGGGGTCCACCAATCCGCCCTGCGTCATGACCCACTGAACGGAGCGGGCCAGCCCGATGATCAATGCCCCGCCGAACGCAGCCAGTGCGCCCTTCACGATGGTGTCGCAGATGTCGGAAGCGGACATGCGGTTGACGATGCCCGTCGCGACGCCGCCCATCAGGAAGACGGCGCTCATCTCACCGAAGGACCAACCTTGGGTCAGCAGTCCCCACACCGTGAAGCCGAAGCAGATGCCCATGAAAATCAATGAAACCGTTTTGGCTCCGTCCAATGTGTTGGACTCATCGATAGGGATGACCAGAGAACTCGTGTCGACGTCGGTCATCAGGCTCCGTGCGGGGTCTTTTTTGATACTCGCTGCGTAGCGCAGGATCCAGAAGAGGCTCGATAGTGCCACGACGCCAAGCACGGCGAGACGCAGGCCCCAACCGGAGAACATGGGCAACTCAGCGATTTTATGGGAAATGCCGACCGTATAAATATTGAAGGGCCCTACTGCGAAGGAGATCAGGCAGGCGAAGCCGGAGATGGCCATGCCAACCAGCGAGTCGTAGCCCAGCGAGATGGACAGTGAAATGATGATGGGTACGAAGGGGATGATCTGCTCCGACCAGCCGAGGATGCCGCCGATGAACATGAAGACGAGCGCGATGATGGCGATAATTAGCTGACTGCCCACCCTGTTTGAGAGCTTGAGGACGGAGTTGATGGCAGCGCCCATAACGCCCGTTTTGTTGTAGATCGCTACAACGCCGCCAATGATCATGACGGCGAACATCATCATCGCCGCGCCGGTCAGTCCCTGGGGGATGGACTCGAACATCTTGAAGACCGAAACCGGCGTCCGTGCCGTCTCATGATAACTCGTCGCCACGACGCGCGTCACTCCGTTGATCGTCTCGCGATCATAGGCTCCGGCTGTCACGAAGTACGACGCGATGGTGCAGAGCACGATCATGACGACCAACACCAGGTTCGGGTTGAAGTTCCGCACTTCCTTCTGTTGACTACTCATACGACATTACCTCCCTTGAATGACAGTTGATTTTTACTCCGCCGGCAGCGGTCTCGCACAGACGCTGCACGGCGAATACCCGCTTTTATCCAGTGATGACGCTGAAGATAGGCTCTGCCCCACAAAGGGTTTTGCACCTCGATTAAGCCTTCACCCAGCCCCAGGCACCTTAAGGAAGTATAACGTTTTTTGTTCCTCCTTGCCATCGACAAAAATTTCCTTGACACATTTAACATGATAGCATAATATTATGACATTTAAGGATCATAGTTTGATAATGGTAATTTAATGTTACGATTGGGGTGGGTGGCAATGGATATTCCTCTATACTACAAGATATATAACGATCTCCTTCGCAAGATAGGCTCTGAGGAATACCCCCCCGGCAGCGTCTTGCCCACCGACGGCGAACTGGAGGAACTGTATGGGGTAAGCAAGGCTCCGGTACGACAAGCCCTAGAAAAATTAAAAAACGAGGGCCTGATTGAACGACATCCGGGCCGGCGAACGCGCGTTCGAGAGTTGAAGCGTTCTACGCCTTGGCTTCTGCAATCGGGGTTACAGCGACACTACAGCGAAAATTGGACTCATCTCACGTGTAAGACTCATCTTGTTGAGGTATGTCAGCCCCCGGGAAATGCACGAGCTTTTTTTGGCGTTACATCAAGCACGCTGCTCCCGCATCTTATCCGCGTGCGCAGCCTGGGTAACAAACCTGTCGTTGTTATGCACAATTACCTTGCACCGGAACTTGCCTCTGTCAATTTTTGCGAACTGGGAGATTTTTCTAATCTCAAGGAATGTCTTTTTGTTCAGCGAGGACTTGCAGTCACCCTGGCGGAGGAGAAGCTCATAGCAGTCGCAATTCATGGGGAAAACGCTCAGTACCTTAAGGTAAAGGAGGGATCACCTCAGCTGTTGATTCGCAGGTATTCTTATGATCAACACAAGCTGCCTTTGGCGTATGACGAACATTATGTGAATAGTAATATTTGGCAATATGAAGTAGCGTTTTTACAATAAAATGCCGTCTATTTACTATAAAACATAGAATATGAGGGGGTGATGTTTTTGACACGCTTTTACTCGCGTCTGATGGCGTTATTTCGGGTTGTAGTGGGCATTTTGTTTGTTGCGATTATTATTTTAACGATCACCCAGGTCTTTTGCCGCTTTGTGTTGGATTCTCCTCTGGTGTGGAGCGAGGAGCTTTCTCGCCTTTTATTTGTATGGATGACGATGTTCGGGGGGCCAGTCCTGACTTATCAAAGGGCTCATCTCGCGATACCGGAGCTTGTCCGGTCGCTTCCAGAGAAAACGCAGGGGTGGCTTGACCTCCTTTTAAACCTCATTGTCGCTGTTATGTTGGCCATAATGACGGCTACGTCGCCTAAGTTGCTGAAGGTTTCATGGCACATCACATCAGGCGCTTTAAAGCTGCCGTTTACATTCTGGAGGGCAGCCGCACCCTTTGGTTGTTTTTTCATGTTGTGTAGCATCCTTATACGACTCCCTGTCATGATCCGCAGAGTGTGCGAAAAGAAGGAGGAGGCCCGATGATCGCGCTGATGTTTATTCTGCTCGCAGCCTTGACGCTCTTAGGCATGCCCATTGCCTTTGCAACAGGAGTCAGTTCACTCATCTTCCTACTCTACCAAGGTATCCCGCTGAATGTTCTCTCGCAGAATATCGTATCAGGCATCGACTCGTTTACCATATTCTCCGTCCCATTTTTTTACCTTGCGGGGGAGTTGATGAACTTCAGTGGCATAACAGACCGCATTATAGACATGGCCAAGGCCTTGGTTGGTCACATGCGCGGCGGCTTAGCGCAAGTGAATATTCTTGCCAGCGTCTTTTTTGCCGGCATCTCCGGGTCGGCGACGGCAGACACAGCAGCTCTGGGTTCTATCTTGATTCCAGCGATGAAAAAGGAAGGCTATGACGCTGATTTTTCCGCTGCCATCACGGCGGCCTCCTCCCTCATTGGTCCCATCATTCCTCCAAGTATTGGCCTTGTGCTCTATGGGGTCCTCGCTCAGCAGCCTGTCGGTAAACTTTTGGCCGCAGGCATCCTGCCTGGGTTTGTCATCGCGATTTCACAAATGGTGTTTACGCACTACTACTCGATCAGGAAAAATTATCCGACATCCCCCAGAGCTACATTTAAACAGGCTAGACGCGCCATCCTTCGAGGAACGCCAGCGTTGATGATGCCCATTATTGTTGTTGTCGGCATCCTCAGCGGCATGTTTACGCCAACAGAAGCAGCTGCCGTGGCCGTCCTCTACGGTTTTTTCATGGGGGCTGTTGTCTACCGCGAGGCCTCGCTTCGTACGACGTGGAGCCTTCTTGCAAACGTTGCACTGAACAGCATTAAGGTGTTATTAATCATCGCGTTTGCGTCCATGTTCAGCTGGGTTGTCACCCGCGCTCAAGTACCGACGACGGTGCTTAACGCGTTACTGCAGCTGAGCAGCAATCGTTATGTCCTTTTAGGGCTGATCACGTTGTTTGTTTTCATCATGGGGCTTTTCATGATTCCATCAGCTATTCAAGTTGTTGTCACGCCTATCCTCGTTCCCATTATCCTTAAGCTGGGCATTGACCCAATTCACTTTGGCGTGCTTTTGGTGTTCACCACAGGAATTGGGTCGATCACTCCACCTGTCGGCGTGTGCTTGTCGTTGGCAGCTGAGATTGCTGACACGTCCTATAAAGACCTCGTAAAAACGATGATCCCCATTTATATCCCCATGTTGATCGCGACACTTATAATCGCCTATGTTCCTTGGATATCTACGTTTATTCCCGATTATTTTTTGAAGTGAAAGCTCACGAAGGTTGTAGGAAAGGAGATAGAAGTTATGGAAAAGCACGAACTATATCGGATGACGTGGAAAGAGGTGGAGAACGCATTCAAGAAAGACCCCGTAATCCTCATCCCTTTAGGCTCTACAGAACAGCAGGGCCCCCATACTCCGACAGGTGATTACCGTTGCGCTGAGGCAGTGGCAAAAGCTGTATCGAAAAGGACAGGGGCCTATATGACGACTTGCATCCCCTTTGGCTACTCCGAGTACTTTCGAGGATTCCCAGGGTCGGTATCACTTCAGCCAAAAACGTTCATTAGTTTGATGGAGGATATCTGCTGTTGTTTCCTGGATCATGGTATTAAGCGTATCATGTTCTTCAACGGACATGCGGGGAACAATCCGCTCTTAGACCGCGTTTCCAGGATGATCCTGCGCGAGCGCGGCATCATGATCCCCAACGTGAACCTGTGGAGTCTTTTGACGCCGGCTTTTCGTAAGAGCGTATTTGACGATCCCAAAACCTCGGCTCATGGTGCCGAACCACTGACTTCAATGACCTGGTATCTCAACCCAGAGGACATGCGCATGGAACTTTTACCAGAAAGACCGCGCATCAACCGTCAGGTGCAGGGGATGGACGTGGAAAACTTAACGACACTCACCTATGATGGGATTGGCTTTTCCGTGTTTATGAACATGGAGGACATTTCTCCGGACGGTATTATGGGTAACGCCTTGTTGGCTAGTCCGGAGAACGGAAAAAAACTGTTTGATGAGGTGATCCGTAACGCTTGCAAACTCGTTGAAAAATGGAAGACCGTTAATACCTGTTGGCCATCCGGCGAAGGGCATATTGTGGAGAATGATTGAGTCATTGCTCTGAGCTGTAAGTTTATCAAAGGAGTGAGTCTTATGCATAAGAAGTTTGTTGCTGTAGCAGCCGTGTTGTTCCTCCTTCTGTCCTTTGCGTCGTCTGCTTTTGCCGCCAGGGAAATTCACTACAGCACCTGGGCCAGCTCTGGCGAGGCGGCCTACACGGGAATGGAGAAGTTTAAGGAGCTCGTTGAGAAGGGGACGAATGGAGAGCTTAAGGTGTTTCTCTATCCCGCGGATCAGCTTGGTAAGACAACGGAGCAGTTTGAGCAGGTCCAAATGGGGACGATTCACATGATGTCGAGCGGCCAACCGCCTATGACGGAGATCGAGTACCTGAGCCTCCCTTACCTCGTGAAAAACCTTGACAATTGGAAACTGATCCTGAACAGCGATATTGGCAAGGAATGGAACCAGAAATGCTTGAGCGATTATGGTGTGCGCATCCTTGGCCTTCTTCCGCGTGGACCGCGTGTTATCAGCGCTAACAAGATCATCAATACAATGGATGACCTGGAGGGGATGAAAATACGCTCTCCAGAGCGCGATTATTACGTCGATACGCTCGTTGCTATGGGGGCGCAGCCTACGACGATGTCCTTTGGCGAAGTCTATACGTCTCTGCAGACCGGCGTCGTTGATGGTCAGGAAAATCCTATTGAGACGATTGTTGCAGCCGGGTTTCATGAGGTCCAGAAGTGCATTGCCATGACAAATCACATTAACAAACCTGCGTTTGTCGTCATCAACGAGGAATTCTTCGGGGGCTTGACGGAGGAACAACGGGAGATTCTCATTGAGGCGCAGGCAGAGGCGGAGAAGTTGACTCAGGCCTTGATGGAGCAGCAGCAGGTGGAGTTGCTCAAGAGCATCAAGGATGCCGGCGTGACCGTTACGACTCCTGATCTGAAGCCATTTATCGAAGCGACTCGGAAGGTTCGGGACGTGCTGGGCACGAAGGTTTGGGGCGAAGAGAGGTATCGGAAGATCACTGAAATGGCCCAGAGGTAGGGTAATGAACAGCCCGGAGAGCCGATAAATGGAACCTTCGGGCTGTTGTCGTAGTATTGGCCAGGAGCTCGTGCTGTTGGGCCAGCTGGAACGAGAGGGGAAACACCATGGATTTTATATCTCTAGAGAAAGACGCTATTGGGTGGCGTCGCCATATTCATCAGCATCCAGAGCTTGGCTTCAAGGAATTTGAAACGACAAAATACATCCGTGAGCGACTTGAGGAGTTCGGCATTGCTGATTTCATTCCGCTTAAAGAGACCGGCGTCGCGGCCGTGATCCATGGGGCGTCCGCCGGCCCGTGCATCGCTTTTCGAGCGGACATCGACGCGCTTCCCACGGCGGAGGACAGTGGGTATCCATGGCCATCGCTGAATCCTGGCGTCTGTCACGCTTGCGGGCATGATGTACATACAGCCGTGCTCCTTGGCCTGTCAAAAGCATTGCAGCAGGAACGTACGAAACTGGCTGGTAGCGTAAAACTGATTTTTCAGCCCGGGGAGGAGATCATGTGCGGGGCGGAGTCCATCATACGGTCTGGGGTTCTTGAGGATCCGATCCCCGAGGCTATTGTTGGACTTCATATCTGGCCTCAGACCCCATGTGGAGACGTTGCTTTTTGTCATGGCCCAATGATGGCCTCGTCGGATAGCTTTACTATTACCGTGACCGGTAAACAAGGGCATGGTGCACATCCGGAGGTGTGCGTGGATGCCCTCTATATCGCAGCACAAGTGCTGATTGCTGTGCAGGGCATTGTAGCGCGCGAGGTGTCCCCGACGGACCCTTCCGTCGTTACTATCGGTACCATCGTGGGCGGCCTTGCTCCAAATATCACAGCAGGCGAAGCCGTAATGAAGGGCACGATGCGCTGCATGACTCTTGAAACACGCAGCTATATCAAAGAAGCGCTGGAACGCATTGCCAGGCAGACTGCGATTGCTCATAAGGGAAACGCGACGGTCAAATTCGCTGGGCCAGGGATTCCACCCGTCATCTCAGATGAGAAGGTGCTTAGAGAGGTTGAGATAGCGGCGCAGCAAGCGCTCGGAGAAGATCACATCCGCGAACTAAAGGAGCCTTCTATGGGCAGCGAAGATTTCTCGCTCTATCTTAAAAAAATTCCAGGCGCTTTCTACCGCCTCGGTACGGCCTTGAAGGACAACGCTGCAACGCATAAATCCCTTCATTCGCCGCAGCTTTTTGTGCCAGATGAAGCGATTATCGCTGGTATTCGGGTCATGTACCAGTTTGCCGTTAATCGTCTCGGAAAAGGTTGAAGTAGTAGCATAGTGGTCTCAAAATCGCGGACCGCTATATCGACGCTAAACTGTCAAGCTAAAAGCAACAGGTAAATTGAAAAAGGCCTCATTAGGGGAACGGAAGCCGAGACACTTTTGGGACGATTGCTCAGACGTTCTACAATCCGCAGAACATCGTCGTTCCGAACCTCTCGGAAGTCGATCCCCTTGGGCAAATACTCGCGAATGAGTCCGTTCGTGTTTTCATTCGTACCACGCTCCCAGGGGCTGTGCGAATGGGCAAAGTACACAGGATCCCCAGGGCAGCAGATACTTCCTTGTGTCGCGCAAACCCCTTTCCGTTGTCCGTCGTCAGGCTGCGGCACACCAGCTCATCAAGCAGACGGATCAGGGCAACCTGAACAGTTGCAGCAATCTTGTCCCGTCAGTCCCCGCAGGGGGCAGCAAGCAAGCCCTTCGGTCAACCACGGTAACCAGACCCCCTGTCCCCGGCTTGCCCAGAACGGTATCCACCTTCCAGTTTCCGACGTAAAGCCTCTCTTCAACGAAGCTCAATGGGAACAGTGTCCCTGATACGCCTCAAGGTAGCGGCAATCTTTAGAATTCCGCAGCCCTGTGTACGAAAACACAGTATACTTTCTTGCTCTGTTGCTGTAAGATAGATAGAACCTATCCCTTCCCATTCAGAATTTTTTAGAGGAAGGACAGACTCTGGGTGTCATCTTCCTTCGCTGTTTGTGCTTGTGAAACTCATTTAGCACGAATAACTGCCACCTAGGTGCCTTTTTTCTCCTCTCACCCCCTGCTGTTGCGTTTAGTTGTAAAGCCAAGTTTTATTCTATGCTTCAAAAATTTAATGGAGGTGGACGGTTTGAAGAGAACACTAGCAGCGCTGGCATTGGTTTGGGCGTTGACAGGGACTGCGTTCGCAGCGGAGGGGCCCATCAAGATCGGCTATCTCGCGCCCTTGACAGGCGATAACGCGGCCTCCGGTACAACCGAGGCCAGGACGGCCAGGATGATCGTGGATGAACAGAACGAGGCAGGTGGGCTCCTTGGAGGGCGCCCCATTGAGCTCATCGTTTACGACACGAAGTCGCGCAATGAGGACGCGGTCAACGCGGCCCGGCGCTTGGTCGTGAACGACGGCGTGTGCGTCATTGTGGGGGACTTGTCCAGCGGCATCAACATCGCTACAGCGCCCATCGTGGCCAGGGGCAAGGTGCCCCAAATCTCCACGCTGGGAACCAACCCGCTGGTTACGGTGGACAACAAGGGCAACGTACGCCCTTACTCCTTCCGCATCTGCTTCACTGACCCCTATCAGGGGGCGCTGGCGGCGGACCTGGCCTACAATGACCTGGGCAAGAAGAAGGCAGCTATCCTCTACAATGTGGGTTCCGACTACGCTCACGGGCTCCGGGAATTTTTCGTGAAGAACTACGAGAAGCTGGGCGGCGAGATCGTGGCGGATGAGGGCTTCCGTGGCGATGACGTGGACTTCCGGGCCCAGCTCACCACCATCAAAGCCGCCGGCGCGGATATCCTGTTCCTTCCTGGCATGGGCAAGGATATGGGTCTGGCTATCAAACAGGCTCGGGAGTTGGGCTTTGACGGCAGCATCGTCGGAGGCGATGGATACAGCGACGTCATGATCGAGATCGCCGGCGACGCCATGAAGGGGACACACTGGGTCAGTCACACCTATTTTGAGGACCCCGGAATGGTCCCCATTTACGAACGGTTTCAAAAACGCTACAATGACGTATGCAAGGAGTTTGTCAGCACCGCCATGGCAGCGGACGCCATGTATTGGGTTTTTGACGCTATCAGACGTGCCGGCGTGGACGAGGGACCGGCTATCGCTAAGGCTCTGGAGGGGACAAAGGACCTCAAGTTGAACCACGCGACGCTCACCATCGACCCCGCCACCCACAATCCCCTGAACAAGGCCGGCATCATCCTGAGGGTGGATGACAACCTGGAGCGGAAGTTCTACAAGAAGGTCGAGCCGAAATAAACCTTACGCGCAAAGCCCTGGACCGGCGTCCGACCCTCCGATATAGCGATCCCAAAATGGAGTGTCACGGGCAGGGAAGCGCTGATCAATCTTCAAAAGTTGTTGAAAACGATCAAGGAGTATCACACGAAGAGTGTTCTTCAGCGCTTCCCTAAAATTTTAAAATGGGGCTCGTCCCCCCTTCGGGGAGCCTTCCGATACCGTTCGCTGACGGTACGTTCGTCCTGCAGGACGGGTACAGGTGCTCTTGTATGAGGGGAGCCACGATCCGGTTCTGGACAGGTGAAGGTGCTGAACGCGCTTCATCGCAGATGTTCTAATACAGAGGGACAGCCAATGGGACTTTCTTGGAGCGCAATGCGTAAAGTGTTGGAACATGAGAATATTTGTGATTCCCTCAAGGGGAGGGTACAGTATTTTGTCACTCGGTATAGAGAATCCCATGACCAGGAGGGGCGTGTTGCCGTCCGTCTTGACGGAAACGAGATTTTCAAGTCCAACTTCTACGACGGAGAGATAAAACGCCGTGAAGCATGGAACGAAATCAACGCAAGCAAAGGCAGACCGACGGATTATGCAGAATCTGGCGAACAGATGGAGCTTGAAGCCTTAAATAAGGGCGGCTTCGAGCGATTTGCTTTTTACGATGCTTTTTATCGTTACCAAAACAGTGGCATCAATGACAGCTTGCAGTCTTCTGACCCTGTAGTACGGCTCTTCGCCATTTTGGACAAAAGAGTCGGGAAAAGGCGATTGCATAAAATGATTTCCGAGATCGAACAGCAGCCCATATGGCTGAAGCCTTTCTACCGATTACGGCTGGAATCGGACGGTGTTATTTGATAATGGCAAAATAAAAAGAGCTGACTGACGTTCACAATCAGCCAGCTCTTTGCTTTTGGAATAACCAATCAACGTTGCCGCTCGACTCTTGCCAGCGTCGCAAATCCACCTCGCTCGTCGCGGAGGGAAGTTACGTCCGGTACCGCGTGGTTGGTCCCGCGCACCTCGTTGTAGAGACGCCGAGCCGTTACGCTCAGCGCCTCCAGTGGGATAAGCGCCTGGTCGTCAAGCGAAACGCAACAGGGAAGTGCCGGTTTTCAATCGGCGCTTCCTTAAAAGACCTCGAAGGACTTCGCCATCCGGCTCAGGATATCGCCGAACACCTCGTGCTCGTCGTGCGGGTACTTGAAGACGAAGAAGGCAGCCCTGCGGCCGTTGACGACGCAGCACTGCGCCATCAGCACATCGCGGTCGTCGGGGTCGGTATAGCCGATCGAGAAGGCGTTCTTCCTCAGCTTCTCCGAATGTTTGATGGTGACGTTGCCGTTCTTCTCAAAATCCTTCTTGAGGCTCTGCAAGAGGGACTTGGCGTTCTCCTTACCCTTCAGATCGCGGCCCCATGCCTTCAGAAGATATTTTTTGTGGATGGACTCCATGACGACCTCACTGCCGTCCTCCTTGAAGGTGCCGTCGAAAAAGATATCGGGATACTGGAGGGAGTAACCGAACACCTTGTTGATGTACCCCTTGTACTCCATCGAGTCCATTGCCGAGGCGGCTCTCGTCAGTGTTACGACCGAAAGGCAGAGGAGAAACACCGTAAAAACACGCATCAATCTTGTTCTGAACATCGATAAAAACCTCCTTCAGCGATACTTCATGAAAATGAATCCCGTCCCGTTAGGGGACTCAAAGATGTTAAATGATGGAGAAGAAACCATTCAGAGCCATTCTACAGACGATTCGAAAGGTAATAGTACCGTAACGGGATCGAGTTGCGTGAAGGGCAACACCGACGAGGAGAAGCCCGGCGGCTCTAAACGTTCCCGCTCAGGTGGTGCTCCAGACCGGAGACGTCGGGGACCCCATGATCACGGGAGCATCCTTATCCGCCTCCTTGCAGGCCTGCGTCATCGTGTCCAACTATCTTCTCTCACCCGTTTTTAGTAAAAGCGCAGTTGACCGATTGCACCAACCGGTTTGTAATATCTATTATGAAACAACGCAGTAGCTGTCATATTTACTCAAGTTTCGGCTCGGCCAACGGGGCCTAAAACCTGGGTGAGGTCAACTATCGAGGAGGCGGTGGAGTGGCGATCGCGAAGATGAACTGGGCCGCAGCGAGATCGTGGATCACGGCGACCCCGCTTTACCGCATGTAAAACGGGGATTTTCTAAAAAGAAACGAGGGATTGTTTATGGAGTTTCGCGACAGGCAATACGAAGTTTTCAACATGTTCGACAAGCAATGGGCGCTGGCGACGGCGGGCACCCTGGAGGATTTTGACGGGTGCACCATCGGCTGGGGCAGCCTTGGCAGCCTCTGGGGATCGAGGAGCGACGGGCGGCTGATCGTGACGATTTACGTCAACCCTCTGCGATATACCAGCGAGTACCTGTTGAAAAACGATTGTTTCACCGTTTCTTTCTTTGAGGAAAACTATCGCAGGGATTTGTTGACGCTCGGAACGAAATCGAAACGGGATTGCGATAAATTTGCGATGACCTCGCTGACGCCGGAGAGACACGGGCAGGGCGTCGTCTTCCGTGAGGCGAACCTGACCTTTGTCTGCCGAAAGCTGTACTGGGAGCAGTTCAATCCAGATCATCTCGACTCGGAGGTCATGCGCGAGATCTACTCGAATCGCCCGCCTCATTATCAGTTCATCGGCGAGATCATGGAGGTCCTTGACAAGCGGTGAGGGGCAAAAAAGGGCTTTGGAAATGTTCGCTGACTGGCCTGATGGAACGGTGGCGGCCGACCGTGGAGGCCGCCCCTCGTTCCGTCAGGCCCTGTGAAAAATGAACCGAAACGGCGGGCTTTTGGTGCCGCTTCTGCTGTGGCTCTGCCGGGTTGCAGAATGGCTGCTCATGTTGCTGTTCGTGGTGGGGCTTTGCCGTATGGCATTAATCTTCTCGCCGCCCTGAATCGAGGTCATTCTTCGGGCGCGCGCTTGGGGTTTCTGGGGAACCATCCCCTTTCGACGCGCTTTGTCTGTTGCTTGAGCTCGTGGATGCTCCACAGCGAGGTGAAGCCCGCGACCCCCAGGATGGCGGAAAACGTGGGGTCCTCAGCAAACAGGGATGCGGTGCAAAAAGCGAGGCCCCCCACGAGGAAGACCGGCCAGACCCTGTCGGAAAAGTAGTACTCGCACTTGATGACGATGGGGTGAAAGAGGCCGATGAGGAGGAAGGAAGCCAATCCGATGAGGATGCCGGACCCGTTGAGCATGATCGTTTTCCTTTCTGACGTGCCTTTATGCTCTTTCGTTTGCCTGCCGTATGTCGTAGCGCAGCATCTTGGCCCCTTTGGCCATCGCGGGGATGAGGTTCAGCAGGACGGCCCAGCCCCAGCGGCGCAGCTCCTGGTTGATGTAGTATTCGACCTCGACGAACTTCAGCCCAGGGTCCCAGCCCTCGATGTCCCTGAGCCCATCGAGCCCCCACGTGAACCGCACGTCGTCCCCGTACTCCCGGATCGAGTCGTGCATCTTGGAATGACGGACCATCCAGGTCGAGACCGAGTCGAAGTGCAGCTCTGCGCCGGGGAAGCGCTGGGCCAGGTTCTGAAAGAGGCCCTCGATGTCCGTCCCGTTCAGGTACATCAGCACGCCCTCCATGATGAAGGCGAAGCGGTGCTCCGGGTAGCGTTCCAGCAGCTCGTCCATCCACCCGGTTTCAAACATCGAGGCGCCGATCTGGGGGTTGCGCTCCGAGGGGGGCAGGAAGCGCTTCCGAACCTCCATGACGTCCGGCAGGTCCAGGTCCACCTGAACGCCCTTGCCCGAATCCGTCCGCAGGAAGCGGTCGTCCAGCCCGCAGGCCAGGTGTACGACCACCGGCCTCTCCCAATCCGCAAGGATTCGCCGCGTCTCGCGGTCGAACCGGCGCGTGCGGATGATCGTCCCCACCTGCGACATCTTCTTGTCCCGGAAGCGGGACATGTCCACGCCGAGCTTCTCCAAGATCTCGACCGCCCTGGGGTCCTCGATGAGACGGTCGGGCCGCTGCGTCTCCTGTGCCTTGAAGTAGAGGGTCAGAAGCGCCGTCTCCGAGATGGGCACCTTGAAGCCAAGTCCCGCAGACGCCTTCCTGCTTTCGTTCATCGTCCAAACGATCTCCTTTCCGAAAACTTCGCTGAAATCAACCATAAAACCAGGTTAAACATCATGTAATAAAGTGTAGTCTTAGTTAACGAAAAGTCAATCCTGCGGGTTTGGCCCAAATCCGCAGGTTGCGACGACTTGATCGAGGCTCAAGCCCGTCGTCGCACAGGTTAAGCCGATTCTGAGCTTTCACCCGTCAGGTGAGGCAGAAAACGCATAAAACCGCTTCCCGACGCACGTTAAAAACTTTACCTGTGGATTTGGGTTTGGGTGTCGTCGAGCGCGAAAGCAACCCCTCCGGCCCTTCGGACCACCTCCCCTTGCAGGGGAGGCGAAGCGACCCCGACGGCGTGCGTATTTCTACGATGTCCCCCTCCGCGTATCCTTACGTTGTCCGTCGGAAGCCCATCCCCTATACTTCTCCCCGGACGGGACGGCCGTCTTCAGTTTCAACGGATACGTTCCTGACTGGAACGTTCTCGACAGACGCGGATATCGGAGGAGTCGTTCATGAAGGTTTTTAAGATGCTGTCGTTTGGAGCCATCGCGGCGGGGATCGCCTGGGGCGTCTGGTATGGGTTCTTCAGGGACGAGGGGACGGAGTACGTCTACCGAACCCAGCCCGTGACGCGCGGGAGCATCTCCGCGACGGTCAGCGCCACCGGAAGCGTCAACCCCGTGGAGATGGTGGACGTCGGCACGCAGGTCTCCGGGACGATCAAGGAGATCTACGTGGACTACAACAGCCGGGTCACCAAGGGACAGCTGATCGCCATGTTGGACACCGACATGCTGCAGTCGAGGATTGAGGAGGCGAAGGCCGCCCTCGCCCTCGCCCAGGCCCGGACGACGAGCGCCAAGGCGTCCGTTGCGGATGCGGACCGGACCTTCAAGCGCAACAAGGAGCTCTGGGGGCGGGACCTGATCGCGCGGAGCGAACTGGACGCCGCGGAGACCAAACTCTCCCTGGCCCGCGCCTCGTTGGCCGAAAACAACGCCCAGGTCGTGCAGGCCAAGGCCTCGCTGAAGCAGGCCGAGACGAGCCTGGGCTACGCGCGCATCGTCTCGCCCGTCGACGGGGTGGTCATTGCGCGCAAGGTGGACGTGGGGCAGACTGTGGCGGCCAGCCTCCAGACGCCGACGCTCTTCTCCATCGCCCGCGACCTGACCCGGATGCAGATCGAGGCCAGCGTTGACGAGGCGGACATCGGGCGCATCGCGGAGGGCCAGAGGGCGATCTGCCGCTTTGACGCATGGCCGGACACGACGTTCGAGGGCACGGTGACGCAGGTGCGCCTGAAGTCCACGGTCGTCTCCAACGTCGTCACCTACACGGTGATCATTCGGGTGGACAACTCGGAGCTGAAGCTGAAGCCCAGCATGACGGCCAACGTGACCATCGTCACGGAGGAGAAGAAGGACGCGCTGAAGGTTCCGGCCGCGGCGCTCCGCTTCACGCCGCCGGGCGACGTCCTCGCGGCCCTCTCCGATGCCTCCGGTGCGGAGCAGGAGGAGGAGGGCGAAGGGTCGATCATGGGATTGCCCCCGATGCGGCGTAGGAACGGGGTCCGTTCGGGCGACGAAGACGAGCCCGTGGTGTGGGTCGTAGAGGACGGGAAGATCGTGGGCAGCGTTCCCGTCGGAGAGCAGGGGATCAGCGACCGTACGTGGGTGGAGGTCTTGAACACGCAGCTCAAGGAGGGGCAGGAGCTGGCCGTCGCCTTCAGCACCGCCGGGGCGGCCGTCGCGGCCGAGGGTGAGGCCGTCGTGGTGAGGATGGGCCGATGAGCCTCCCGGATGCCGCTTCGGAGAGGGCCGCGTGCCCTCTGATCGAGGTCGAGGACCTCGTCAAGGTCTATCGGACCGGGGACGTGGAGCTGCGCGCGCTGGATGGCGTCTCCTTCTCGGTGGCCCACGGGGAGTTCGTGGCGGTGATGGGGCCGTCGGGCTCTGGAAAGTCCACGACGATGAACATGCTGGGCTGCCTCGACTCTCCCACCGATGGGCGCTACCTCCTGGACGGGCGGGACGTGGCGCACCTGTCGGGCGACGAGCTGGCGAAGGTCCGCAACGGGAAGCTGGGTTTCGTGTTCCAGGGGTTCAACCTGCTGCCGCGCCTGTCGGCCGTGGATAACGTCGCGCTCCCCCTCGTCTACGCGGGGGTCCCCGCCAGGGAGCGCCGCGAGCGGGCCCGCGGGGCCCTGGAGCGCGTGGGGTTGGGTGCCCGTCTGGAACACAGGCCCAACCAGATGAGCGGTGGGCAGCAGCAGCGCGTCGCCATCGCGCGGGCCCTCGTCGGCAGGGCGCCCCTGATCCTGGCCGACGAGCCGACGGGGAACCTGGACACGCGGACGAGCGAGGAGATCATGGACCTTCTCGTCGAGGTCAACCGGGAGGGCAAGACGGTGGTCCTGGTGACGCACGAGCCGGACATCGCCGCTTACGCGCGGCGCATTTTGAAGTTCAAGGACGGTCGCCTGGTCTCCGACGAGACGGCTTCGGGAAGGGAGGAGTAACGATGTTCGAGACGCTGCGCACCGCCCTGTCCTCGCTCCTGGCGAACAAGACGCGCTCGCTTCTGACGATGCTGGGCGTGGTCATCGGGGTGGGGGCGGTCATCGCGATGGTCGCCGTGGGGAATGGCGCCTCCGTTCAGATGCAGGATCTCGTCTCCGGTCTGGGGAGCAACCTGCTCATCCTGAGCCCGGGGGCGCCCCGGTCGGGCGGCGTGCGTCAGAGCGGGGGCGCGCGCCTGACGCTCTCCGACGTGAGGGCCGTGACGGAGGAGTGCTGGTCGGTGCTCCGGGCGGCTCCCCTGGTGAACCTTTCGAGCCAGCTGATCTACGAGAACCAGAACTGGCCGTCCCGCGTGACGGGAACGACGTCGTCGTACTTCGACGTCGACAACCGCAGCATCTACCTGGGGCGGCTCCTGGACGACGAGGACGAGCGGAGCGCGTCCAAGGTCTGCGTCATCGGCCAGACGGTCGCGACCCAGCTCTTCGGCACGACGAACCCGATAGGCAAAAATATCCGGATCAACAAGATCCCCTTCGAGGTCGTTGGGGTCCTGGCCCCGAAGGGCGGCGGGTCGATGGGGCAGGACCAGGACGACACGGTGGTGGTGCCGATCACCACGGCGCAGCGGCGCCTGGTGCGCAGCTCGTTGGCCGATTCCGTCCACATGGCCCTCATTCAGGTTCGGGACGTCAGTATGCTGGAGGGGGGGATGGCGGATATCCGGGCCCTGATGCGCCAGCGACATCGAATCGGCAGGGGGAAGGACGACGACTTCGAGATATGGAACATGACTCAGATGGTGGAGTCCCTGCAGCAGTCGACCTGGGTGATGTCCGCCCTGCTTGGGGCCGTGGCCTCCATCTCCCTGCTGGTGGGGGGGATCGGCATCATGAACATCATGTTGGTCTCCGTCACGGAGCGGACTCGCGAGATCGGAATCCGCATGGCCATCGGGGCCCGCGCCAGGGACATCCGGCTTCAGTTCCTGCTGGAGGCGCTGGTGCTCTCCCTGCTGGGCGGCGCCCTGGGGATCCTCCTGGGGATGGCGGCGTCCTGGGGGGTGACGAAGTTCCTCACGTGGCCCACCTCCGTGTCGTCCGGAGCCATCGCGCTGGCGGCGGGGTTCTCCGGCTTCGTGGGGGTCTTCTTCGGCCTCTATCCGGCCTGGAAGGCGTCGCGGCTCAGGCCCATCGACGCCCTGCGGTTCGAGTGATTGCCAGGAACATAAGGAGGAACCGACTCATGCTGTTTCTGTGGTACCCCAGGTGCAGCACCTGCCGAAAGGCCAGGGATTGGCTGGATGCGAAAAACTTAAGCTATACGTTCCGGGACATCGTTCAGGAGCCCCCGACGGTCCAGGAGTTGCAGGAATGGCAGAGACGAAGCGCTCTGCCCCTGAAGCGTTTTTTCAACACCAGCGGCATGAACTATCGTGCCCTGGGACTCAAGGACAAGCTGCCGGAGATGAGCGAGGAGGAGGCACTGAGGCTGCTGGCATCCGATGGAATGCTCGTGAAACGCCCCCTGCTGGTGACGGAGGAGATCGTGCTGATCGGCTTTCGCGAGACGGCCTGGGTGGATGCCTTTAAGTAGGTCACTGTAACTGAAGATAGGATAAACGACTGGAGGGAGAGTCATGCCGGAGAAGGACATCACGGAACGGCAGCCGGAAGGCTCCCCGAAGGGGGGGACTGAGGGGTTGTTTGGGCTGAAGGGATCGTCCTCTCGCTGATCCGCTTCCCGCGCTTTCAATCCGCTGTCGCTTTCAGCCTGGCGATTCGGCAATTTAGCCGCGTTTTTGGATTGACGATCCGGCTTTGCTGTTTTGTTATAATGAAGACAAGATAAACGACTGGAGGGGGCGTCATGCCGGAGAAGGACATCACAGAAAGGCATCTCGAATCCTATAACGACGTCTTTGCGGACGTGGTGAACGTGCTGCTCTTCGACGGAAAGAGGCGGGTGAAGCCGGAGGACCTGAAGGACACGCGGGCCCGCACGTTCTACAAGGCGGACGGGAAACTCCACGAGCAGGAGCGGGACGTCTCCAAGCTGTGGGTCTCCGAGAGGGCCGTGATCTCCCTGATCGGGTTTGAGAACCAGACCGAGGCGGACTGGGACATGCCGCTTCGGGTGCTGGGATACGAGGGGGCGGATTACCGTAACCAGCTGTCTGAAAAAGGTGGCCTCTACCCCGTGGTGACGCTGGTCCTCTACTTTGGCGATTCGCCCTGGACGGCGCCGCGGACGCTGTTCGAGAGGGTTTCGGTGGCTGAGGGGCTCAAGCCGTTTGTGAACGACTATCGGGTCAACGTCTTTGAGGTTCCGCGTCTGACGGCGGAGCAGGTGGGGCAGTTCAAGAGCGACTTCAGGATCGTTGCGGATTACTTTGTGCAGATGGGTCGGGACGAGGACTACGTGCCCCCGCGTCAGACGATCGAACACGTGGATGCGGTGTTGAAGCTCATGTCTGCGCTGACGCGGGACCATCGGTTTGAGGAGACGCAGAGCGAGTTCAGGAAGGGGGAGGCGGTCACGATGTTGAGCGTTTTGGACAAGGTTGAGGCCAGGGGCAGAGTCGAGGGCATTCAGCTGGGCGAGGCCAGGGGCATTCAGCTGGGTGAGGCCAGGGGCATTAAGTTGGGACGAAATGAAGGACGAAATGAAGGACGAAATGAAGGCATCGCCTTCACGGCGCGGCGGATGCTGGTGCGAGGCGTCCCGCTGGAGCAGGTGGTCGACTTCACCGGGCTGTCCCTCGGCGAGGTGGAGGCGCTGAAGCGGGGGATGGACAACTGATCGTTGGCCCCCCTGCAAGGGGGGCTGCTCCGCAGGGGTGTAGGGGCGACGAGTGTTTTTCATAAGACGCGCCTGTCTGCATTCCCCGCCAACGCCTCCACAAGGCAATCAATTGCCTTGCTTCGGCACAGCCGACCGACACGACGCCGGTCGCCTGTCGGCGTCCGTAAGTCGTGTCGTCTGGCCGAGCTGCGGAAGTCCCCCGGACTTCCTTCGCCCTCAGCCGACCGACACGACGCCGGCCGCCTGTCGGCGTCCGTAAGTCGTGTCGTCTGGCCGAGCTGCGGAAGTCCCCCGGACTTCCTTCGCCCTCAGCCGACCGACACGACGCCGGCCGCCTGTCGGCGTCCGTAAGTCGTGTCGTCTGGCCGAACCCCTCCGCCTCACTGCGTTCGGCACCTCCCCTTTCAGGGGAGGCTTTGTACCCGAAGGGGCGCCGCGGACGCTGTTCGAGAGGGTTTCGGTGGCTGAGGGGCTCAAGCCGTTTGTGAACGACTATCGGGTCAACGTCTTTGAGGTTCCGCGTCTGACGGCGGAGCAGGTGGGGCAGTTTAAGAGCGACTTCAGGATCGTTGCGGACTACTTTGTGCAGATGGGGCGGGACGAGGACTACGAGCCCCCGCGTCAGACGATCGAACACGTGGATGCGGTGTTGAAGCTCATGTCTGCGCTGACGCGGGACCATCGGTTTGAGGAGACGCAGAGCGAGTTCAGGAAGGGGGAGGCGGTCACGATGTTGAGCGTTTTGGATAAGGTGGAGGCAAGGGGCATACAGTTTGGGGAGGCAAGGGGCATTAAGTTGGGCGAGGCCAGGGGCATTAAGTTGGGACGAAATGAAGGACGAAATGAAGGCATCGCCGCCACGGCGCGGCGGATGCTGGTGCGAGGCGTCCCGCTGGAGCAGGTGGTCGACTTCACCGGGCTGTCCCTCGGCGAGGTGGAGGCGCTGCGGCGGGGGATGGACAACTGATCGTTGGCCCCCCTGCAAGGGGGGGCTGCCCCGCCGGGGGTGTTTGGGCGGCGAGGGGTGACATGATCACTGATCAATGACCTTTAGGCCTTCCACCCTTTGTATTTTTTGCAAAGACGTGATATTTTACAACGATTTTATCACCATCTTGCTTGCTTTGGCAGGGTGTTTTTTTGCACGTGGTTTTTCGGTTGATGGGATATGTATTATCCAAGGGGGGTTGAGAACATGGGCTTCTTCGGCCTCTATCCGGCCTGGAAGGCGTCGCGTCTCAGGCCCATCGACGCCCTGCGGTTCGAGTGATTGTCATGTTGTGCAATGTGCTCCCCTCGTTGTATAATTCGACGGTTTGTAAATTCAGGTGAGGAGGAAGATAGTTTTGAGAAAGATGGGCTCGATCGGCAGGTTTTTGCTTGTGGCGGCTCTCGCGGCAGTGTTCGCCCTGGGCCTCGCCGGAACCGCGCTGGCGGCGCATTATGTGTGGAGGGGTACTGGGGGTAACCTCGCGGAAGGTGATTGGAAGACGCCTTCTTGCTGGGACCTCAATTCCAATTTCCCGGGTACAACCCCCAACGATACTGTCGAGATCCCCGAGGGCTCTGTGGTAACGGTGGGTGATGCGAACTTTCCGAATAATGCGGTGGATAAGATCACCTTTAAGGGCGGGGCCAAACTGCTCTACAACGATGAAACCTACTATTTTAGGACCCAGGCCCTCGAGGTTGAGGCGGGTGAGGTCAACATCGTGGTAAAAAAAGATGATAGGTTTGCTGTCCATGATACCGCCACCAACGTCGTCATTAAGGTCGGAGCCAACGCGGTCCTTACCCTCGAAGGGAAGAAGATTGCGGGTGGTGCTGGCGCGTTGCGACTCACCGGTGCGGGGAAGCTGGTTTTGAAGGCTCCGGTGACGACGGTCACGGATCTGAAGATCACGGAGGGCGGCACGCTGGTCGCAGACGTCGATAACGCCCTGCCCCTTACGAGTGCTTTGACGATCGACAATGGCAGCATCGTAGTCAATGGGACCGGTTTTGGCGCCACCTCCGAGATGACCCTGTCGAAGGGCAACCTGACGCTGAACAAGCCGATGAGGGATAATAAGGTGACGATGGGGGACGGCACATTGACGGTTGCGGATGGCGTCAAGATCGGAAAGAATGCCCCACTGGACGGCGCGGTGGACCTGAAGGATAAAGGCCACCTCGTGCTGAACGGGAACCTGACGCTCAAGGAGCTGAAAACGGTCGATGGCAGCAAGATCACGGCCAACGGCAATGTCCTGACCGTCAAGCCCGGTGTTGGGGTAGATTTTGAGCTCAACGCAGGGATCGATAAGGGGACTCTGAGCCTGGATGTGGCGGCCAATAACACGGCCACCCTGAGTAAAAATGTGGCGAACGTCGTGTTCAACGGGAAAACCGACGGCGCCGCCGGCGCCCCTACCTTGAAATTTGAGGGCAACGTCTTTGTGAACCACCTCGATATCAGAGGCTCCGAGACAGAACCCGCCCGCTTGGATTTCGCTGGGGAGCAGGAGTACACCATCGGCACGCTGGAGTTCGTGAGGACGACCCCCCTTGTCGTTTCCTATGGCGATAAGTACGTCAAGGTCGAAAAGCTGATCCTTGCCGATGGCGCTGCCCTTGACCTCGAGCTGAGGGGGGGTACTGCACTGATCATCCAGGACGGAACGCCGGGCAAGAATTGGAACGTGAAGATGGGGAATGAGAATACCGATTTCAGGGTGCACAACGCGGGGCTGCTCTCCGGAAACGTCGAGGTGACGCTCGGCGGCGGCACCCTGTACCTGCCTCACGGAGCGTACCCGAACCTGATCCTGAAGGCGGCGTCTCCTTCTGTTATGCCGACGATCGATGCGGAGTTCTTCGAGGGCGACCCGGTCCTGACCGTAGGGAAGGTCGCGATCAGTAATTCTAACCTGAGAGTGAAGGCTACCGGTGTCTGGAGACACGGCCTGAAAGCAGGCGATACGCTCACGCTGCTGGAGGTCAATGAGACGAACCTGAGTGATGGTAAAGTGATCTTAGGTGATCCAGAGGTGGATAGTAGTGGCTACTTGAAATGGAAGTGGGAGCGGCTGGAAGGAACCAAAACAAAACTGGTCCTCACCGCGCTGAAGACCATCTCCGTCCCCGATCTGGTGGCGGAGGCGAGTTACTCGGGGAACAAGTGTACCGTGAACGTCAAGGTCTCGGGTGACGTGAAAGTGAATGAGAGCAACTGGAACGCCGAGATGATCCTGGGAGATAGGCCGGAGAATGATCCCGCTTATAAGAATTTTAAGCCTGGGACGAACACTGAGAGGGGCGCGGTTTTTGAGGTCATTCTGCCGTCCGGTTTCACGAGAGGGACGCTGAGGGTGAAAGCCACAAACAAAGAAGGAGGAAATTTCCAGGGCTTTGTCGACGTCCCGCTGGTGCGCACCACGCCGGGTGGCGAGGGCAACGGCAACGACGAGGCCGACAAGCCGGTGGAGATCGACAACACGAGCTGGACCGCGACGGCCCTCACCGGGGAGTCGGGAGACGTGACGCTCCGGGCGAAGCTGAAGCTGGTTGGCACGCCGAAGTCCCTGAAGGTGGAGGTCTCCGGGATGAAGGCGCCGAAGGCCGAGCTGCTGGACGCGGCGGGGAAGGTCGTCTTGACGTCCTCCATCCCCTCGGTCCGCGCGAGCGCCAAAGACTACACGCTGAGGCTGACGTGCAGGACCACGAAGGCCGAGATCGCCGCGGGCGCGGAGATCAAGACGGTGATCGTGACGATGGCCAACGGCACGAGGTACAAGATCCCCGTGAACAAGAAGCTGAAGGACATGAAGCCCGACACCAACAAGCCGGACAACAACAAGCCCGGTGGCGACAACAAACCTGGTGACGGCAACAAGCCTGGCGACAACAACCCCGGAGACAACAAGCCCGGCGACGGCAACAAGCCTGGCGAGGGCAGGAAGGGCGGCTCCGGCGGCGGGTGCGACGCGGGTGTCGGCGGGCTGGCGCTGGCCCTTGGCGCGGCGTTCCTGCTGAAGCGGAAGGCGTAGTCCGAAACCGGATGACGAGGCGGGCCTCTCCTGAGGCTCCAGCCTGAGAGAAGCGCGAGCGGCACCCACTGGGCGCCGCTCGCGCTTCTCTGCTTTTGGAGTTGTCAACGCCTCGCGGCGGAGGGGTTCAGCCAGACGACCGGCCTCACGCAAGCCGATCTTTCGGGAGGATTGCGGCGGCCGGTCGGTCGGCTGAGGGCGAAGGAAGTCCGGGGGACTTCCGCAGCTCAGCCAGACGACACGACTTACGGACGCCGACAGGCGGCCGGCGTCGTGTCGGTCGGCTGTGCCGAAGCAAGGCAATGGATTGCCTTGTGGAGGCGTTGGCGGGGAATGTCAGACAGGTGCGTCTTATGAAAAACACTCGCCGCCCCTACACCCCTACGGGGCAGCCCCCCTTGCAGGGGGCCGAAACAACCCCTCAGTCTCACCCCTCCGGGGCTCGACAGCCCCCCTTTCAGGGGGGCCTGAAAAACCGGGGCCAACGATCAGTTGTCCATCCCCCGACGCAGCGCCTCGACCTCACTAAGGGATAGCCCCGTCGCCTGGGATATCTGCTCCGACGTGAAACTCATGCCCAGCATCCGCCGCGCCGTGGAGGTGATACCCTCATTGCGTCCCTCATTGCGTCCCAGCTTAATGCCTCTGGCCTCGCCTCTGGCCTCGCCCAACTGAATACCTCTGGCCTCAACCTTGTCCAAAACGCTCAACATCGTGACCGCCTCCCCCTTCCTGAACTCGCCCTGCGTCTCCTCAAACCGATGGTCCCGCGTCAGCGCGGACATGAGCTTCAGCACCGCATCCACGTGCTCGATCGTCTGACGCGGGGGCACGTAGTCCTCGTCCCGACCCATCTGTACAAAGTAGTCCGCAATGATCCTGAAGTCGCTCTTGAACTGCCCCACCTGCTCCGCCGTCAGACGCGGAACCTCAAAGACGTTGACCCGATAGTCGTTCACAAACGGCTTCAGCCCCTCGGCCACAGAAAACCTCTCGAACAGCGTCCGCGGCGCCCCTTCGGGTGCAAAGCCTCCCCTGAAAGGGGAGGTGCCGAACGGAGTGAGGCGGAGGGGTTGTCTTCACGCCCAACGACAACCCCTCATGCAGGGGGCCGAAACAACCCCTCAGTCTCGCCCCTCCGGGGCTCGACAGCCCCCCTTTCAGGGGGGCCTGAAAAACCGGGGCCAACGATCAGTTGTCCATCCCCCGACGCAGCGCCTCGACCTCACTAAGGGATAGCCCCGTCGCCTGGGATATCTGCTCCGACGTGAAACTCATGCCCAGCATCCGCCGCGCCGTGGAGGTGATACCCTCATTGCGTCCCTCATTGCGTCCCAGCTTAATGCCTCTGGCCTCGCCTCTGGCCTCGCCCAACTGAATACCTCTGGCCTCAACCTTGTCCAAAACGCTCAACATCGTGACCGCCTCCCCCTTCCTGAACTCGCCCTGCGTCTCCTCAAACCGATGGTCCCGCGTCAGCGCAGACATGAGCTTCAGCACCGCATCCACGTGCTCGATCGTCTGACGCGGGGGCACGTAGTCCTCGTCCCGACCCATCTGTACAAAGTAGTCCGCAACGATCCTGAAGTCGCTCTTGAACTGCCCCACCTGCTCCGCCGTCAGACGCGGAACCTCAAAGACGTTGACCCGATAGTCGTTCACAAACGGCTTCAGCCCCTCAGCCACCGAAACCCTATCGAACAGCGTCCGCGGCGCCCCTTCGGGTGCAAAGCCTCCCCTGAAAGGGGAGGTGCCGAACGGAGTGAGGCGGAGGGGTTCGGCCAGACGACACGACTTACGGACGCCGACAGGCGGCCGGCGTCGTGTCGGTCGGCTGTGCCGAAGCAAGGCAATGGATTGCCTTGTGGAGGCGTTGGCGGGGAATGTCAGACAGGTGCGTCTTATGAAAAACACTCGCCGCCCCTACACCCCTACGGGGCAGCCCCCCTTGCAGGGGGGCCGAAAACCTGCCTGCCTCCCCTGTAAGGGGAGGTGCCGAACGGAGTGAGGCGGAGGGGTTGTTCTTCACGCTCAGCAACAACCCCTCAGTCTCGCCCCTCCGGGGCTCGACAGCCCCCCTTTCAGGGGAGCCTGAAAAACCGGGGCCAACGATCAGTTGTCCATCCCCCGACGCAGCGCCTCGACCTCACTAAGGGATAGCCCCGTCGCCTGAGATATCTGCTCCGACGTGAAGCTCATGCCCAGCATCCGCCGCGCCGTGGAGGTGATACCCTCATTGCGTCCCTCATTGCGTCCCTCATTGCGTCCCAGCTTAATGCCCCTGGCCTCACCCAACTTAATGCCCCTGGCCTCGCCCAACTGAATACCCCTGGCCTCAACCTTGTCCAAAACGCTCAACATCGTGACCGCCTCCCCCTTCCTGAACTCGCTCTGCGTCTCCTCAAACCGATGGTCCCGCGTCAGCGCAGACATGAGCTTCAACACCGCATCCACGTGTTCGATCGTCTGACGCGGGGGCTCGTAGTCCTCGTCCCGACCCATCTGCACAAAGTAATCCGCAACGATCCTGAAGTCGCTCTTAAACTGCCCCACCTGCTCCGCCGTCAGACGCGGAATCTCAAAGACGTTGACCCGGTAGTCGTTCACAAACGGCTTCAGCCCCTCAGCCACCGAAACCCTCTCGAACAGCGTCCGCGGCGCCGTCCAGGGCGAATCGCCAAAGTAGAGGACCAGCGTCACCACGGGGTAGAGGCCACCTTTTTCAGACAGCTGGTTACGGTAATCCGCCCCCTCGTATCCCAGCACCCGAAGCGGCATGTCCCAGTCCGCCTCGGTCTGGTTCTCGAACCCGATCAGGGAGATCACGGCCCCCTCGGAGACCCACAGCTTGGAGACGTCCCGCTCCTGCTCGTGGAGTTTCCCGTCCGCCTTATAGAACGTGCGGGCCCGCGTGTCTTTCAGGTCCTCCGGCTTCACCCGCCTCTTTCCGTCGAAGAGCAACACGTTCACCACGTCTGCAAAGACGTCATTGTATCCTTCCAGGTGCTTCTCCGTCATATCACGCTCCGGCACCCACATCCTCCTCCTTCAGCGAGTTTCTTCACCGACCTTCAGTCCCCCCTTCGGGGAGCCTTCCGGCTGCCGTTCGCCCTTGCTCACGGGCCGTCAGTCTCGCCCCTGCGGGGTTCGCCAGCCCCCCTTGCAGGGGGGCCTGAAAAACGCGCCTCTTCGTTTCGCCTCCCCTGCAAGGGGAGGTGGCCCGTAGGGCCGGAGGGGTCGCTTTGAAGTGGTACGTTCAGTTTCCGGTCCCGGCCCTCAGCGCCTCCACCTCACCAAGGGATAGCCCCGTTGCCTGGGATATCTGCTCCGACGTGAAACTCATGCCCAGCATCCGCCGCGCCGTGGTGGCAATGCCCTTCGCCTCGCCCCTGGCCTCGCCCCTCGCTTCGCCCTCGGCGCGGGCAACTCGGCGGATCGTCTCATCGCGCGTCATCGCGTCCCGCATCGCCTTATAGCTCACAATGTATCGCTGCCGTTCCTCACGGCTCTGCAAAAACAGCTTCTCCAGGTTCAGCGCCTCACCAATCATCGGGTCCTTCACCATCGCCTCAGGCATCTTCCTCGCCTCCATCCCCGCAAGATACATCAGCCAATACTCCAGACGATTCCGTGGAGTCCCATAACGCGCGCACTTCGGCACCTCAAGGTAGATCAGCTTCAGGTCGTCGCTCAGTTTCTCCCCGCTCTCCACGTCGCACAGACAAAACTCGCGGCGAAAACGCTCCCCGGCAAACAGGCTGAACGCCAGAATGTGAATCGACACCGTCCGCTTCAAATCCAGGTACGAACCACCCAGGCTCATCTGAGAGGCGTGCAGCGTGCTGAGGTAGTAGGCGGAACGCTGCAGGTAGTCGTTCCAGTTCCTCACCTGCACCTCGACCTCCACCTGCGTCCCGTCCGCCATGTTGGCCACGATGTCCAGGTAGCAGTCCTTACCCTCGACGCGCACGGCGGAGAGCTCGCGGTTCGCGTACTCCAAACCGGTGAAGCCCGCGCTTCCGTCGGGAAACACAAGGGCGTTCACGAGGTCCAGAAACAAGGGCTTGCGGTCCTCGCGGCCCAACAAAAACTTGAAGAAACGGTCGTTGAGGCGATAGATTTTTCCCCGCTCCAGGTCCGCCTCGATTTGCCCTTCCGTCACGGGCCCCGACGCCGGACCGATCAGCCCACCGTCGCGCTCCCGCTCTGCGTCCTCCAT